>OY969707.1:0-4003453 GCA_963702085.1 uncultured Solirubrobacterales bacterium
TCCGCTCGGCTAGCTCGGGCTCGGTGAGGCAGCTCTTGATCCTGCGGATTGCGTCCTCGTGCGGGTCGAGGAACATGCCGCCGTGCCCCGAGCGAACCAAGCTCAGGAACTGGGTGATCGCAAGCTCGGTCTTCCCCCACCGGCTGCGCCCGGCGGTGTAGGTAAAGAACGTGTCCGCGAGCCGCAGGCCGACGATTCGCTGGCCTTGCTCGCCGCCGACACGGCCGAGGGGGAGCACGTCGCGCTGCCCGGTGTACTCGGGCAGGTTGCGGGGTGGCGGGTAGACCGCTGCGCCGAGGCGCAGCACATCCGGTGCCGCACAGTTGATCGTCGGGGGCTTCAAGAATCCGGCGACCTCGCGGGCACTGACGACGCCTTGCCGGGCGGGCCGGAATAGGCCGGTGTCCATCCGCCGGTCGAACCGTGCTCGGCGGCCGGGGAGGTCTGAGCCAAGGAACGCGAGGCCGAGCAGACGAACACCGACGACCCGGAATGAGTTGGCGGCGGCCCACCCGTCGAAGCATCCGAGGAGCCCTTGCAGGCGTTCGGCGGCGATGCCCTTCGCGGGCGCTTGGCAGCGCACGAGGACCTGCATGTGAAACAGCGGCTCGTTCTGGAGCACCTTCGCGGCGATCTGCTCGCGCTGCGCTCGCTGCTCCACAACATCGGCCGCCGGCTGGCGCCCGGCTTGCCGGCTGGCGCCGGCCAGCAGGTCGAGCATCCCGCCGCCCGTGTAGGAGGCGGTCGTGTTCGTGCGGCGGGCTTGACGGAGCAGCGTCCGTCGCATCCGTCGTCGTGCTCCGGCGGTGCATGGCAGAAGATCGACCGCGACCTGCCCGCGCTCCCGCGCGGGGTGCAGGGCGGCGAGAGCACGGGCGAAGCTCTGAAGCGGATCGGGATCGAGCGCGAGGTGCGCGAGTGGCTCGCTGCTCGGCCGGGCGAGCCGCAGCTCGGCGCGCATCACACACGCGCCATCTCTTGCAGGTGGCTCCGGGTCGGCGAGTCTCACCTGTACCCGGTCGTAGTTGCTGAGCGCCGAGCGGATCGCGGGCAGCGCCCGCTCGGGCACCACGAGCGAGTAGCGCATCGCTCCCTCGCTGCTATCGAGCAGCACCCGCACCGCGCTCGCGCGAGGATCGAGCCAACCGCCGACGACACGGCGGACACGGGATAGCTGGGCGGCGCAGCGCAGAACACCGTCAAGCGTCGGCGCGAACGAGTCGGGGGCAAGCACGACGAGCCGCACACGCCGGGCAAGCGCACGACGAGTCACGACGACACGACACGTGAGCGCCGCTAGCAGCACCAGCGTCACCGGCACGGCCGCATACGCGATGAGTACTTCGGCGTGCTGCGCAATCCATGCGGGTAGCTCACGGTCACGCAGCAGCGCGAGTGCCACCAGCCCGCCAACGACAGCCACCAGCGGCCGAGCGTCCTGTGAGGGGCGACGAGTCACAGGGAGTTACCCGTACAGATAGAGATGTCGAAAACCGCGAAGCCGCGCAATCCCGCACAACCAAGCCGCAAACCAGCGTTCCGTGTGCGAGGTGTGGTGAACCGCAGTTGGTCCCTCAGTTGGAACCACCGTTGGAACCACCGTTGGTACACGGCGGGAGCAGTCATCCTGACCGCCTTCCCGTCTGCTGACTCACAGCGCTTGACGGCTGGGCGTATCCGTAGATCGGTGCTGTCTCGCCTTCGCTGGTCGCGTGGGCGGGCAGGAATGGGCCGACGAAGGCGACGTGGTTTGCGTAGTTGCCCTCGATCGTGGTGATTCGCCCGTCCGGGTAGACGCGCTGCACGATCCCGACGTGCGCGCTTTCACTCGGCCCGCTGCCGTAGAAGACGGCATCACCGGGCGCGGGTGTCGCGCTCGCGGGCAGGATTCGCCCGCCGCTTTCTTTGGCCCACGTGTAGAGCGAACCCGAGTAGCCATAGGTGGCGGTGGAGCCGGGGAGCGGCACCCCGGCGTGCTGCCAAACCCATGAGGCGAACAGCGAGCACCACTCCTCGCACGGCCCGTAGATCGTGCAGTTGGAGCCGGGGGGCTGCTCGCCTTGGCCGACCTGGCTTTCAGCGACGCGGACGATCTGTGAGCTGCTTGCCGCTTCGGGTGTGAACGTGCTCGCGCTGCACCCGCTGTTCGAGACGGGCTGTGACAGCGTTGGGCTGGAAGGGGTGGGTGCCCCGGTGCCGGTGAACCCGTACTGCACGGCGCGGGCCATCACCTCGTCGGCGTAGCTGACGGTGCTGTCCGAGCACGCGCCGTAGTAGTGGCACGCCGCTTGGCGGTATTCGTTGTAGGTGCCGCCCGTTGGCGGGGCGCCCATGTCTTCCCTGAGGACGCGAGCGGCGGTGTAGATCGCGTCCGCCGGATCGTTGATGTTCGGCGGGTGGCCGGGGCGCGCGGAGACGCCGTAGCGTTCCCACAACGTCGGCCCATCGGCGGGGCTACAGGCGCTGCCTCGGACGTAGGCGATCTGCATTGGCCCGGCGCATCCTGAGCTGTTGGTGCCGGCGCACTCGCCGTTGTTGCACTCCTGCGCTCCGATCGACGCGAGAAAGCTCCAGTCGATGTCGAACTTGCTACCGGCCTGCTCATACAACCTCCGGCGTTCGGGCGGGATGCTTTGGAGTGCGTAGGCGGAAGGTGTCGGCCCGGTCGACGCGAGCGCCGGTTCGCTACCGGATTGACAGCCGGTGAAGCTCGCGCCGAGGACAGCGACCGCGATACCGAAGATCGCGAGCACGGCAAGGCCGGTGCTGCCCGTCCCAGCGAGGAGCCACCAAAGTATCCGGCGCTTATCCATCACGCGCCGTCCAGTCCGGTGACGAGCAGACGGCCGCTCTGGTGGGTGAGGGTCAGCCCGATCGTGTAGTCGATCAGCCCGCCGTCGTTCACCATCGCCGTCAGCGCGACCTCGCCCGCCGGGGCGGCCGTGGCGCTCAGCGATATGACTCGCGGGCGGCGTGCCCTGGCTGCCGGCGGCACGCGCGGCGGCTGGCTCTCAAGCGACGCGATCAGCGCCCGGCTTGCGTCCTTGATCCGGCTGGCCGTGGTGTGTCCGTAGGAGTAGCCGAGGTAGCCGGCAAGGAACCGCTCGGCCGTCTGCCGCGCTTCGGGAGTGAGCGCGCTCGGATCGCTGGCCGGCGGGGCGTCCGTTGCTACCCGGTCGATGCGCCGGGTGACTTGGTGGGCTTGGCTTGCTGGCTGAGTGAGCGTGAACAGCAGCGCGACGGCGCCGAGCAGCACGACCACGACGGCCATTGCCGCTCGCCGCTCGTGCTCGGCGATCGGCCGGTCACGCTGGGAGCGCATCCATCCGGCGGCGTTCATCGCGTCCGCTCCGTCGCGGCGAGTCGCTTGCGAGCGGCGGCCACGTTCGCCGGATGGGTGTCGATGCCGAGGTACTGCCGGCCACGACGCACCGCGACTAGTCCGGTGTCCCCGGTGCCGCAGAACGGGTCGATGACAAGGCAATGCCCTCGCCCGTTTCTGTGAGGGCAGTTTGAGCGCCAGCGCTCACCGCAGCGGGCGGGTTGCCTGAGTGGGGAGCCGCAGACACCGCATGCGCACGGGACTGTGCTCGCGAGGATGCACCACTCGATTACCTCGCGGGGCGGTATCCCCGCAGCGCCGGGTGACGGGACGCACCAGCCACGGCGCGGTATCCGGCAGCGCTTACAACGGTCCCCTGGCCGTTGAGCGACGGGGTAGCGGGGACAGAGCAGGCTCTGCGCCGCATAGCTGGCGGGCGCCGGTTGTGGGGGGTGAAAGCTGAACTCGGGCTGCTTGGTCAGCAGCACGAGCTCTCGCGGGATCGTCGTGTCTGGTCGTAGCCAGCGGGTGTCTTTGAGGGCTAGTGCGAACTCGTGAGAGTTGCCTCCCCTCGTGGGCGATAGCCACAGCGTCCCGTCGCTGCGCAGTACCCGGTGAACCTCATCGAGCACGGCCAGCAGATAGGGGATCGGCGTGTCACGCCTTGGTGCTGTCACGCACGTCTGCGCGAGCCCGTCGGGCAGTTCCCGCAGAAGCGTGATCGGGTCTGTGTGTTCAATACGAAAGCTCATGCGGGCTCCTCCTCCGGTGTCTCGGGTGTCGAATCAGGCGTGGGCGGCGGCGAGGGCGAGCGCGGCGGCTCGCCTGCCGTTGGCGGCGTTGGCGGCCGTTTGGGTCGCCGTGCCATCTGCGCGAGGCGGGTGCTGTAGTAGAGGGTCTGGAGACGGCCAGCTCCGTCACCGGCCGCGCCGGGTCCAGCGGTCGCCGTGAGCAAGTCCTTGGTCAGCCGATCGCGCTGGATGAACACGGTCCACAAGAACGCGGCCTGCAACGCGAACGCGAGCAACCATCCGAGGTTCGAGCTGGCGTCACCGAGGGCTTGGCAGACGGCGAGCGTCACCGCGAGGATCAGCGAGTAGACGACCTTGCGTGCGAGGTAGCCGGCGAGCTTCGCCAGCCATGCCCTGAAGAAGTCGTGTCCGCGTCCGGGGAATATCCCGATCAGCAACGCGACGGGCGCGAACGACAGCAACAGCAGCAGCAGGATTTGCGCGAGGATGACCCCGACCGCGAGCGCTCCGAGCAGCAGGAACGCGCCAAGCTCACCGACCAGGATCACGATCGACAGCAGCAGCCGTTGGTACTGGCCGCCCTTGCCCATCGCTTCGGCGGCGGGCTCGTCTGCCTTCCCGAGCGGGTAGCTGCCGCTGGTCTTGCCGGGGTCAGACGATGGGAGGTCGCCGGTGTCGCCCTTTTCCAAGGCTTCGTGCTGGCTGTTGCGTGCCTTTGACTGGAACGGGTAGGCGAGAAAGTGCGAGGCGTACTTGTTGCGGTTGTTGATGCACGTCTTGCCCTGCCCGTGGACTTCGCTGCCGGCTTCGAGCTGGGAGGCGAGTTGCGTGTCCTGCGCGGCGTTCGGACTCAAGGGGCGCACGGCGACCGGGTGGCCGCTGGTGGTGGTGCAGTGCTCGATCCCGCCGAACTCAAGGACAGTCCACGGGTCCAGAACCAGGAGCGAAAAGAGCTGGTTACTCGCGGCTGTCTTGGCCTGTTGTTCGCTGCCGATGCTCCCTTGATTGGTGAGCGACAGCAGCGCGGTCGATAGCTGGTTTGACAGCTTGCTAGCCGGGGCGATCGTCCGCTGCGGCTGGGTGACGATCCCGATCGCCAACACGCAATAGAGCAGCGACACGGCGAGCGCGCCGGCTGTCTCGGTGTAGCGGCGCTGCACCAATGCCTTCCACATCGCCCAGCAGCCGGCGAGCACGATCGCGACGACGAGCCACGGCGCACCGAACGTGTTGGTGTAGAGGTTGTGGATCGCGCTCGCTACAGGTGTGAGCGCACCCGACCCGGGGCTGCCGTTCCCGTTAACCAAATCGAGGTTGAACGCGAACGCAAAAAGGGTGATCACCGCGTTCGCTAGAAAAGCCGTGATGAGCCACAGAACCTGCGCGATAAAGAACGCGATCAGCGGCGGCACACCGGACACGTCAACGCCGCTGAAAACGCCGACGCTGATGCCGGGGAAGTATTGGTCGAGCTGGTAGTTAGTCAGCGGGTAGCGTTCGGCCAGTCCCCCGGCGGGTAGCTGCGGCGCTGGGCCGATGTTGCCGTACACATCGTTGGCGCCCGCTGATGGGCTGGCGAGCAGGACGACGGCGATCGTCAGAGCGAATAGGAGCGCAATGCGGCGTCGCCGTGTTGAGGTGAGAGAACGCAGGACTTTGAGGGCGGTCGGCTTCATGCCTCGTTCCTTCCGGTTTGGTCGGGGGTCGTTTGCAGCGCTTGCAGCAGGTGCGGGTACACGAGGTCGATCTGCACCTCGCCGACGCGGCCGTGCAGGTCGCGCATGAGGCAGCGACCGGCGCGGAACTCGCGGACCCGGCCCACTAGCTCTCGGGTCGGCTCAAGGCCGATGAACCGAAGGGCTGCCTTGGCGGCGTCCTCAGAGTCCTGGCCGAAGACGAACACGACACCGATCAGGTCCGAGAGGTCGCCGAGGTCGCCGATGCGGTGGGTCCCCAACAGGAGGGTTGCGTTGAACGCGCGGCCGAGCCGGACTAGGCGGTTGATGATCTGCCGTCCTTGCGGGGAGGCGAGCAGGAACCAAATCTCGTCAAGGCCGACGATCTTGTGCCGCGAGCGGTCCCTTGAAATCAACTGGAGCGCGTACGCCGCGACGAGTGAAAGCGTCGCCACGGACACGCGCTCCGCGCGTGTGTAGGTGTCACGAGCGGCCGATGGTTCGGGCAGCGACAGGCCGGGCATACGGATCGTCGTGACGGGCCGCTCGGCCTGTAGGTCGGTGCTCTGCCCGTTGCCGAACCCGAGGCGAGCGAGGCCGAAGTCACGGATCACCTCAAGCGCTTCGCCGGCCTCCCTAGCGGTGCCGCGCTCGCTTGCGAGCAGCAGCTCGACCACGCGGGAGAGGCTTCGTGATCCCTCGCTTACGGTGTCCTTGACCGCGAGGGAAACTGCGTTCTCCCACGCGCTCGTGTTGCCCGGCAAAAGCTCAAGCAGATACGAGCAGGCAAGCTCCTCCCGCAAGTCCTCGAGGCCGATAGCGAGCGGGTCGAGCTTCCCCTGCTGAGCAGGATCACCGGACAGCTCAAGCACCTGCACCCGACCGTCAAGCTCAGGCAGTAGGTGCAGCCCGTGGTCGGGCTTCGGGTCGAAGTCCACCACGAGCGACCCGCGCCGCTCGGCGGCGTACTCGATTGTCTGCGCAGCAACCGTCTTGCCGCTACCGAGGGTGCCGATCAAGAGGACCGCTGAGGCGCGGTCTTCCCTCGGTGCCTGCGTCGGATCGAACCTGACCGGCAACGGTGCGCCAGTCGGGGTGTACCCGAGATATGGGCCGCGCCCCGAGCCGACCATCCGGCTCCCGGTCGGGACCAGCGCGCCGAACTGCTCGACAGTGAGCTGTTGGGTGTAGTCGCGCACCCTTAGACCCACCCATCCGCTCGCGGCAAGTGCTCAAGCCAAAGCTGGTGCTGCAACCCGGCGGGCCGGTGCAGAGTGATGTCGCCGTACTGCTCTTTCAGCACAGCGACCCTGCGCTCTAGCTCCTCCTCGCTGATAGCCCCGACGGCGAGGCTGATTTGCGCGTAGAGCATCGGCGGGTGCCCGCCCGCTTGCAGCTGTGCCTCGTACTCGCGGGCGAGAACCCGGTCAGTGCCGGCCATGAGACTCGGGCCGTGCGCGGCGCCTTCTACCTGCTCGTTGTAGGCGTGCTCGACATCGGCGATCCGCTTGCGGACCTGCGCGAGCGCTTGGCGGTTCCCGAGCCAGCGCGCGTGAAGGGAGGCGTCTACCGGGAACCCGACAGCCTCCAATGGGGCGAACAGCGCCTCGGCGGTCGCGCCGGGAAACTCCGGGGCGTCCGCGAGCGCGCCGAGCGCGAGCATCGCCTGATAGCAACGCCCCTGCTCACCATCCACGATCAGGGTTTGTTGCTGCTCGATGATCGCTGCGTTCGCGCAGCGGGCGAGGTCGTGGCCGAGCGGCTTGAAAGCGACACCGCCATCCGGGGTGGAGATGATGAGCGCGTCGGGCTGCCAGTGGCGGTCAAGCTCGGGCTCAGCGACACCACGCGAAGCGGCGCGGCGTAGCAGCCATTGAAGCTCTGCGGTCCTCGCGCGGCGGGCGCCGATGACACCGCCTACGCGCTCATAGATGCGCTGCTCGCGGGTAGCGAGTTCCGTTAGCTCTGCGGCCGGGATCGGGGAGGCGGAGGAGATCCCGGCCAGCTCCTCGACGCGGCGGCGCACACGATCGACGCTCCTGACGAGGCCTGAGCCGACGCCCGTGGGTGTGCTGCCGGCGAGCGAGACGGCTAGGTAAATCTCCGGGGTGTGCGACCCGAGCTGGTGCAGGCGCTGCTCGTGTCCGGCAAGGAACTCCTGCCACGCCCGAGGGTCTTGGTGGCGGTCATCGAGTAGGCGTTCGGTGTGGGAGACGTACCGCTCGGCGGGATAGGCGCGGTTCACGCGCCACAGCGAGAAGTCCGCCGCGATCGTGTGCGCGAGCCTTTGTAGGCGGCGCTGTAGCGACCACTTCTCACCCGTAGGCAGGTACGGGTAGGAGGTCGTCGTCAGCCGGTACAGGCCGGCGGCCTCGCCACCCCGCCCCAGGAGCACGTTGCCGTGCGCGTAACGCAAGGGGAAGCTCACGGCCGCACCTCCACGACCTGCCCGTCAGTCAGCTCGACCACTTCGCAAAGCCGCTCGCCGCTGCGCAGCCGGTGGCCCTCGGCGTGACGGACGATCAGCCGGCCACGGCCGGGAATCGCCACTACCGGGCGGGGGAACACGAGCCGCGCCGGACCCTGCACCTTGCCGTGGTGAAGCAACGGCGAGTGCTCATCCGGGGCGACCCAAACCTGCGGCGCCCACATCTGAGCCTGCCCGTCGGGCGCGATCGCACTGTCCAGGGACCGACGGGCCGCGCGTGCTCGCAGCGAAAGCAAGGAGATGAGGTAGCGGTGTGCGGGCCGTCCGTCCGGCGAGGCCTGCCCGGCGAGCGTGGCGACCATGCCCGGTGCGATCAGTAGTCGAAGCGGCCAGTCAAGCCACCCCAGCAGCACGCCCGCGAGGAGAGTCGCCCCGAACCCGGCGAGTGCGCCGAGCACCGCGCCCGGCCAGCCGTGTGAGCTTGCGCCCAGCAAGCCGGCGATAGCGCCGAGCACCAGCGCGAACAGGATCGAGCGCTGGCTGAGGACAAGGATCGCCACCAGGGACGCGAACGCCCAGCCAAGCCACTCAAGCGGCACCCCGCCCGGCACCGGCAGACGCCGACCGTCGATCTGGTAGATACGCCGGTCGGGCCTGAATATCCGCTGGTAAGAGCGGATCGTGTGAGTGTCGTCGCTCATCGCAAACAGTCCCCTCGGTCAACCGAAAATCTGCTTGCCGATACCTTCAGCGGCTTTAGCGATGTCAGACGGTGCGAACACCATCCACGCGACCACGATCGCGGCGAACAAAAACACCGCCAGCTCCGTGTAACGGCGATTCAGGAGAAACATCAAGCTGATGACCCCGACGATCCCGCCGTACAGCTCTCCCGCGTAATGCTTGAGAAGGCCGCCGACGTTCGCGCCGACATCATTCCCGGCCGCGAGCGCAGTCGCCGGGAACAACACCACCGCGTAGATCGCTACTACGCAGACCTGCAAGATGCGTCGTATGTGTGACACGCCGATCACTTCCCTTGCGCTTGTGAGGTTTCGGTGTCGGCGGGCTGCGTCACAGTCACCGTCACACCGCGAGTCGTCGTGGGCACCCGCGAGGTCGTGTCGAAGTAGGACGCGATGCCGCGAACCAGCAGCAGCAACACGCAACCCCACAACAGAACACGTCCCGCAAAGCGAGTCAGCCGGGTGACACTTTCGACCGATGCGCGGTCATTGACTGACTGGCTTTCACCCTTTGTCGTCCTACGGAAAACAGTCATAGGGCGACGGTACGGATGGAATCCCGCGAACACCACAAGCGGAACTAGCTATTACAAGTGAACTAGGTTTACTAGGTTTAAAGCGATGGCTTTCATAGATGCGTGCACCAGAACGCACAGGAGCCACCATGCGATCCGCGACGGTGGCTCTTGGTTGGGACTCTGCGGCTACGCTGCGGCGAGGCTTACTAGGTCGGCCAGCTCGTCAATCTGACCCCGGATGCTCGCGAGCGTTTGGTCGAGAAGGCGACACGCGGAGTAGTCAGCAAGCGAATACAGGACACAGTTACCGTCGCGGCGTCGCGCGACGAGCCCCGCCCTATGCAGGATGCACAGATGACGGGAGACATTCTGCGGCGTGGTCGGCATTTTGTCTGACAACTCCTGCACCGGAACCTCGCCCTGCTCAAGCAGCGTCAGCAACTGCACACGAGTCGGGTCCGCCAACAGCGCAAGGCGACTCGTCACAAGACCCACCACGGACTCCGTCCAAGTTCCGGTCATCGCTGATCCCCGACCCCTATCGTCCTAGATAATCGAACTGCGTCTGCCCCATTTTTCCGACCTGTACCGGAGAAGTGGGACGGTCCGTTCCGACAGGCCCGACACGTGTGGGACGAGGCACGACGTGACTGGGCGGCATATCGCTCTTGGCGCTCGCTTTGGAGGCTTGTCGCGCCACCGATACACCAGCGGACTTGCCTGCCGACCGTCGGTGATTCACCCGGCGCCGTGGGCGATGACGGTCGTGGCCGTGTGTTCTGTCGGGGGCTGAGGGCTGACGGTGCGTGGCGCCTGCCCCAAACAGCAGGCCGACTGCCAGCATTGCGACCAGGAGGGCCGCGACACAAGCCGGCCACCGACGCGCGAGCGCTGCGGGCAGAGCGGACCCTCCGCCGGTCGAGGATGGCCTCAGAGCCTCGGTGGGCTCCTCGATGCTCAGCGGTGAAGCCGCTGGCATGTCCTCATCAAAGAGCTCGCTCTCGGCGAAGGGGTCCATGCCTGTTAATGCAGGCACCGCTCCGTGAGCGACAGTGAATTAGGGCGGCGGCGAGCTTAAATCAGCCGCGCCCGCCGGGTGAGCGGCGGGCGCGGTGTGCGGCGGGGCGGCGAGGTGGTGTTTTGTGAGCTATCGCTCGACGGTCACGCGCACTGGCTTGGTGTGGGCGCTTGAGAACGGGTAGCCACCGTTCGGGACGGTCGCGGCCCTAAAGAGATAGGACGTTCCCGCGCCGAGAGTGAACACGTATCTGTAGGTCCAGCGGCCTTTGCTATTGGTGGGAAGCACTTCGATCGTGCGCCACCGGCCGCCGTAGAGAATCTCCATCTGGACCGACTCGCCGCCAGCGGGCACATATCCGCCCGCGAGCTGTCCGCTGAACACGACGGCGCGGCCGAGACGAGCCCTGCGCGGTGCGTGCATCGAGACTGCGCCTTGCACGCTCTCGTGAACGTTGAGAGTGGCGGCCGGGGTGGTGTCGAGGGTGTGCGAGTAGTAGGCGACCTTCAGCAGCCGTGATGGACCGGCGGGCACCTTGATCTTCCATGCCCCAGCCGGGCTGGTGGTCGCGGTGGCCACCGTGCTTGTCGCTGCGGAGCCCACGATCTGCTGTAGGAGCTTCACCTGGGCACCCCTGATAGCGGCGCCCGTCGCGCTCGTGAGACGGCCCGTGAGCGTGACCGTCGAGTGACCAAAGGGACGGGTGAAGGTCTTGGCCTCCCCTGCGGTAGCGCTCAGCTTCGCGGCTTCGTCGCAGGGAGTGCCGTTGCACGGACCCCTTTCCACCGGCGCGACGACGGTGGTCGTGGCGTGATTGACGGTCGTCAGCGTGCCCGTGTAGACCGTGGCTACGTCTCCCGCAGCGTCTTCGAGTTCTACCGTGAGCGCGTGCGTGCCGTCCGCGAGCCCAGCGGTGTTGATTTCCGCGTGAACTAGCGTTTCGGTCGGGCACGGCTGCGCGTAGTCGAACGCGCGAGCGCCTTCGCTGGTGCCAGTGGCAACGCACTTGCCTTCGTTGATGTTCGGCGTTTCGGCCGAGACCTGTTCGCCATTGACCTTGACTCTGACCTGATAGACACCCGGCCCAGCAGAGTCGGTCGCGGTGAAGCTCAATGTGGCCTTGCCAGCAACTGTGCTGTTCAGCAGCGTTCCGCCTAGCCCCGAGGCAGCCGGGACCGCGCTGGTCGATAGGAGTATCTGGGCGCTTGAGATTTCTGCTTCGGCAGAGAACACACCGTCGCCTTCGTGGTTGAACGGTTCGCCTTCTGGCGCGCGGCAGACCGCGGCTTTGCCGTGGCAGGCGGCCTGCTCGTAGATTTCGCTCGCGCCAACGGCTGTGATCGACACGTCCCTGATGTAGTGAAAGCAGCCGGGGCTTTCGCATTTGGCGAGGATCATGGATTCGCCTTTGACCTTCGCACCGATCAGCGCGACGCCTTCACGCGCGGTCATATCTACGGCGAGCGATCCTCCCGCGATCGTGGAGCCGGCGGGCGGCTTGTATGACCACATTTGGCCCGCGAGGGTCAGATACCCCGATTCCATAGGCGCTATATCGACGCGCAACCCGCCGCCGTTATAGAAGCGTTCGCAGTTGTCGGCGGGCGTCTGGTTGTAGCCCCCGACATCTTTGCTTTCCCAGCCTTCAGGGAAGATGTATTCGGTGCCGACCGAGCATGAGCGCTGGACCCACTCGCCCGCGTTTGCAGTTGAGATTGGAGCAAGCAGCACCCAGGCCAGCGCGAGCAGCGCGCTTGCCAAAAACGACGCGAGAGCGAAACCGCGGCTATATGCAAAGAGCTGGAGAGAGGGTCGGGTGATGGTCATCGTCTTGGATTCCTTTCCAATGGGTATGGCTCGTGCTCAATTGCCGAGGTAGTTGAGGTTCGTTCCGCCGCCCGTTGCTGTCGGCGGCGGAGATTCCGGAGCAGGTTCGGGCGCGGCTGTTCCCGCCGACGCCGCCGTGGCTCCCGGCTCGGTGTTTTCCTTCGCGCTTCCGCCGAGCGCTAGATACTCGTCGGCATGGTTGGGTAGAGGCGCCGGACGGCTCGGGTGTTTGACAGGAGCCGGGTGCAGGGCGACGTGCGCCTGCGTGGTCAGTCCGCCAACGCCAGTTGTAGTCGGCGCACCGCTCGCGGCGGACGCGCTCGCCGCCAGGTGGGCGGCGACTTTGCGATGGTGCTGGGTCGGCGCTGTTGATTCGAGCGAGTGCACGACTTTCGTGCCGACGCCTGCACCCGCGACCACGATCGCTGAGGTCACGGCGGCTGCCTTGACCAGCCCGCCGCCGCCGAGCATCCCGGCGGTGCGCTCGGCTGTCGCGCTGCCAGTGGGAGCACGGCCGGTCGTAAGCAGCGAGGTAAGCCGCTCGATCCAGCGGCCATGCACCCCAGCGATGAGCATCGGCGGCGGCAGGAAAGCCGCGCTCGCCGCGCGCTGGAACTCGCGGGCACGCATCTCCCGCAACAGGGTCGTGTAGGAAGACCTGCAACTGGAGCAGGCCGCGAGGTGTGCCCTGGCGGCCGTCTCCTGCTCAGCCTGAGCGGTCCCCTGCGCGTGCGCACGGATCGCCGGCTGACGGTAGTCACACATGCGCCCGGCGACGGTGATCGCCGCTACCTGGTCGAGCTTGCGTTGCGCGCTGCGCTGCGCGGCGAGCACAGTCTTGATGGGCTCGCCCATAGCCTTCGCCGCGCGCTTGACGCCGAGACCGTGCGCGGCCATCACCGCCATCACCCGCTGCTCGAACGGGTCGAGCTGCGCCATAAGATCAGCGGCCGTCGCGATCCGCTCCCGTGCGGCCACGAGATCGAACGGCTCATCGCCATCACCTGGGAGCACTTCGGCGACGGGCTCGAACTCCACGCGCCGCTGCGAGCCGACGTGCAAGTCTCGGCGGCCCGATCGGTGCGCCATGAGCAGGTAGCCGATCGAAGACCAGAACGCGCCCTGTAGGTGCTGCTCATCACGGATCGGCTTGCTCGACATAACCACCAGGCCGATCGCCTCGTCAACGAGCTCGTCGCGTACATGCTCCGGCAGCCCGGCTACGTCCCTGCGCCAGTCAAGGCGCTTGCGAAGCTCGGCGCGCTTGGCCTTCAAGGCGTGCGCGGCCTCCTCCGGGGACAGTGCGCCGCGCTGCCCCGGAGCGCGCACGAGCCAGCGCGCGTGACCACGCCGCACGAGCGGGAGCCCGGCGGGGCCGGGGATCGCGGCGGATTGAGCAGGAGAGGCCATCACCCCGTTAATGCGGGCTGGCGGCTCAGCGCGACAAGAAATTTCGCCCAGGGGCCGAGAAGCCGTCGCCGACGACGACCCCGTACCGGAGCGACGGCTGTTCCAATGCATACGCGATCACGTCCCCTGTTCTCAGGACCTTTCGAGCAGACAGGACTCGGGCTGTAGGAGCGCAAGGCGACCGTCGGCCAATGTTGGCCTTCGGCACCGGCACGGTCATCGCACTTCCATAGCCTATGTCTGTGCTGGGTGACGATCCGCTACTGGACGAGTTCCGCCGCCTACAGGCGGAGTCCGACCGTAAGAGACGCGGCTACGGGCTGGAGAAGCTCGTAGCCCGAATGTTCCGGCGGGCCCATTTCCGCGTCAAGCCGAACGCCGGCATGGCAAAGCCGCGACAGACAGACCTCGTCGCCGAAGGAGGTGGCCACGTCTTCCTCGTCGAGACGAAGTGGACAACCAGATCGTCGTCGATCGCCGAGATCGACTCGCTCAGGGCACGCCTTGAGAAGACCCACAGCAGCGTGGTCGGCGTGCTCATTAGCGTCAGCGGGTTCAGCCGTCAGGCGATCGAGGCAGTAGGGGCACGGAGAGACAGGCCAATGCTGCTGATCGATGGGAAGGATATTGAGGAAGCCTGTAAGCGCGACGCCGATCTACGACGCATCTTGCGCAACAAGCTCGATGCACTGCTCTTGGATGGCGACGTTCTCGTCGGGGAGCGGCTGCCCTCGCGCCAGCGCCGTACAGCGTCAGGCGATCCTGTAGACGGCGACGCATACCTGCTCATGCGCGATGACTCTCGCGTGCCATGGATACACGCGCGTGGCAGCTTTTCGGGCTTTACATTCAGTCGTGGGTTCAATGATCCCGATTGGGTGCCTGCGTCCGGCGCGGGCGTCACCTTCGACTTGTCACTATCTATCCACACAGTCGCCGACGTGGCGCTTGCGCTAAGCGAGTTGTCGTCGTTGGGCTGGGCGACCGGTGCTGGGCATTGGAGCATCGCGCAGTCCGAGGCCAACTGGCACGGTATCGGCCCGGCGAACCTCGTCCAAGCATTGCTGTGCTGGAAAGAGCGTTATCGGGACGCGGGCTCAATCCACCATACTGAGCAGGTTGTATATCAAGACGTTTGCAATGACGGATTCTACACCCTGATGATCGATGTCGATGCCTACGATCCACGTCTGGTCTGGCGCTCCGACATGTCTTTGCAACTTAGTGGCATTCCGCTAGACCTCGATCCGATTCGCGAGCTATGCCGCACATTCGACGTTCAGGCCCGTACCCGTTTTCGACCCCGAACCGACAAGATGCTCAAGCGAGTTTGCCTACGTCATGATCAGACCGAGATCAAGCCGGTTGCGTTCGTGGTGAACGAACGAACATGGCCACCGGATCGCCGACCAATGGTTTGCGGACTGGTGGTCGAGAATCCCTACTACGCGCAGAAAGATCA
Source organism: uncultured Solirubrobacterales bacterium (assembly GCA_963702085.1). Taxonomy (GTDB): domain Bacteria; phylum Actinomycetota; class Thermoleophilia; order Solirubrobacterales; family Solirubrobacteraceae; genus Palsa-744. Next base: position 15,160 of record OY969707.1, read on the forward strand.
GGAACGTGGACTCGCGGATGAGATGCCGAGACCCCTGGAAGAAACCGAGTTTTTGGTGTGCGACCTAGGGTCGTGGCACCAGCTGGGTAAGAAACTGAAATATCGTCTCGATATGTGCGAGTGGGCTGAAACCTCAGATGCTCTTGTCGCACGCGTGGTCGTGGACTGGCTGGACCCGCGTCGCCGCGGAGTCACGACCGCTGATCGTCCGCCACGGCGTAAACGATCCAGATAATGACACTTGGGACCACCGATAAAAGACGAACCCGCGAGTGAACACCGCAAGGGGAAGAGGCTATCCCCGCTGATCCGCTAGCCGTTCTCGCTCGGCCCGTAGTTCCTTCGCTACCCTGCGCGCGTCGGTCAGCGTCTCGGCCTGATTGAGCCGGTACGGCCACGGTGCCGCGAACGCGCCCAGGATGCGGGGCCGCGCACCAACGCTGAGTATTAGCGCGAGCTTGGCTCGCAGTACGCTCGCCTTCGTTGCGTTTCCAGTGAATCCGAGCATTACAAAGGCTGTCTCGTACACGACCCGGATGGCGAGCAGAAACATGAACGGGATCAGCGCCAGATTCAGCCAAAGCGGCAGAATCAAGCTCTTACCCAGATGGCTGAGACCTGACGAGCCGGATAGATCGGCTGCGACGTGGATCGTGGCGTAAAGAAGCAGGGCAATACCGAGTACGCCCATGAGTGATTTCAGGCAGCTCCTTGTTGTGTCGTACTCTTTGCCCGCGAGTTCCGGGGACACCTCAGCCACGGCAACCATCGCGCCCAGCAAGGTCACGGATGGAATGAGAATCAACTCTGCCCAGAACGGCAGGACAAAAATGTTCACATAAGCATCGACCAGGACGGCAATCTCGAAGGATCGTCGGAGCGCTGCGCGGAAGTAGTGCCGTTCATCGGGAATCCGAATTACCTTGAAGAAGCCGAGCAGGGCTGAGGCGACTATCCAGGCAAGAGTCGCGCCGACTAGGCGCACTTCCCACAGGCCGATCCGCGATGCCGCGAACACGACGGCCGCGATGTAAGCGAGCATGACGCTCGCCGGAACGACGATGGTTCTGCCAAACGCTGTGCGAACCACGTCGAGCAGGCTCGCACGAATGTCCGTGCGCGTCAGCATCCAAAGGACCGCGATTACCACCCAGATCACGGTTGCCCACTCGCGCGGGTTCAGCGCTTCCGTCCAACGGAAGTGTTCCTGCGTCACGGCCTGGCTCGCGCCGCGCTGAAACGGCAAGAACGGGCCGGGGCAGGTCAGCGTGCGGCAGAACCCTCCCATCGGGCCAAGACTACCTCCGCATTCAGGCGCCGGCTAGAGTCTCGCAATGCACGCAACGGAATGGGCCGCGGTAGGGAGCGCGGCGTTCGCGGCGATCGCTGCCGGCGCGTCGTGGTGGTCGGTCTGGCAGAACCGACGGGAGAGGCTCGTCGCCCAACGCCCGGAACTGATAATCGAGATAAGCGTGCATCTTCCGAGCAACAAGGTCTTGGCTCAAATACACAACAACGGTGGAACTGCCCGGAGCGTCCGGTTTTGCGTCATAGAGGGATCGTTTATGGCCTACGGAACTCCCCAACCGACGGGCATCTTCCAGAGCGGGGAGAGCCGCACGATCGAGACTGATCTGCCTCCAACAAAGGATCGCGCGGCCAAAGCCTGGGTGAGCGGAATCGACCCCGAGGCGAGATACGTCTACGCCACCACTAGCAAAGGAAAGCAGAAGCGCTATCGGCTCGGATGGCCGCACAGCAAAATGTCCGACGCTCGGATTACTGAGGACTTCTACGGCATCGCCCTCGACAAGCTCACGCCCATCGCGCACAAGACGACCGACCGCCAGCCATAGGAGCCGCCCTTGCCGGGGCGCGTGCTTCCTACAGCCACAGGTCTAGTGCAGCTCCTTCTGCCGTGGCGGAGTCACTCTCGGTCGTGTCGTCGCGCGATCAGGATGCCGTAGCTCACGCCGCCCGACACCAACGCGAGCGCCCCGAGCGCCGGTGACGCGAGCAAGTAGGCAAGGGTGGTCAAGAGAAGCGTGCCGGTGCCAATCACGAGTTCGATGAGCCGATCCGAGCGGGGTCCAGACCTCATTCCGACCTCCGGCTGCGGGTCCGTCCCGGAGTCGCAGCCTTCTTGCTCGCTTTGGCGGAACGGCTCGCACGGCGGCGCTTTCCGGAGACCTTGGCCTTCGGCGGACCGCTCCAGAACGGCGGCGCCGACTTCGACAGCGCGTTTCGAGGTCCGAAGGGCGGGAGCAGCTCATAGTGGTATACGTCGGAGAACCCGACCGGTGACTCCGTATCCGGACGGCGGTGCTGCTCACGGTGAAGAAGGTTCCGCTCGCGCAGGCTCGGTCAGGCCGCGCTCGCCTGTGGACGCGGACACGCCGTACCAGTCCTGGAACTTGGTGTAAGGCAGCGCGAAACCATCGCCGGCTGCCATTGCGATCAGCAGCACCGCCTTCGCGGCGAGAGAGAGACGCTCGTGCCACCGGTCGTACCAATAGGCGTAAGGCAACTGGACGTAGCCAGGGCCGCCGTCCAGTGTCTTGCCCTCGGTACCCTCCCCTGGGTGCTCGTAAGGGTCGCCCGAGCCGTCGTCGGCCAAGAGCCACACGCGGACTCGGCGACCGACTCTTTGGCGATCGATGAGACCGAACTGCTGCAGGAGTCGCCAGTTGCGGGAGACCGCGTGTAGCGCAGCAGGCTCGACCACGCCTGTCTTCGGATCGAAGTAGCCCCCGACCGCGCGCGCCCACGTCGTGGCGGGCAGGCGAACGTCGAACCGACCGTCGTTGTTGCTGCTGGCGACGGCGTGAAGCCAGAGGTACTGGTCGAGTGCAGTCTCGCGACTGCGACGCACGAACTCCCCCAACGGGCCCGGGCCAGGCCGGTTGTTGTCGTCGCGCCGCTGGACGAAACGGCGGTCGAGCGGCAACGTCTTGCGGTTGCTCCGCCCTAGATAGTGTTCGATCGTGTACTGCTGGTCTGCGATCTCTCTCGCTTGCACGGCTGTATCGTCGCACAAGAAGCAGGCATGAGTGTACGACTGAGACGCTCACGAGATGACTGTTCGGACCACCTCTAGTAGGCCCGATGAGATCCAACAGAGCGCGGATAGCAGCGCTCCATTACCAGGGCCCAGGTCGGGGGCCGCTCGCTGGAGGTTCGGTCGCTCCTCGCCTATGTACCCCTCGCGCCACCACGACCACCAACATGTGGATTCAGACTGCCCTACGCTGCCGGGTATCAAGCAAGCGTATCCTGCGCGCGAGGATCGATGCGCGCTGGCAGGGTGCTGGCGTGTCGGTACGTCGCTACAATTCCTAACGGTCGCCGCCGTAGTGCGGCAGAGGATGAGCACAGAGTCCAGCGTCGAGGTCTTCCTCGGCAACCCAATCGAAATCCCGAGCGAGAAGCAGTTCCTCGCTCGTCTGCTGCGTGACATGCGCCAGCAGGGCGCGGTGTGCCGCATTTTCGGCAACCTCCACGTCGGCCGGGCTGCATGCCAGGTTGACTTCGTGGTCGTTACGGAGCATCGCACGGTGCTGGTGGAGCTCAAGACCTTCCCGGGGCCGGTCGTCGCAGCACCCAAGAACGGGGACTGGCAGGTGCGTGTCGGTGCGGAGGATGTCCGAGACTTCGGCAACCCGGCATGGCAAGCACAGCAGGCCACCTTCGCGCTTAGCGACGAGCTGCACTTCTTTGCCGCCGACGAGGCGGTACCAGGGCCGAGCCGTCACAAGTTCTATCGCGACATCGACACCGTCGTATGCGCGTTCCCGGCTCTGCCGGATGGCTCGTGCGCGGGAGAGATGCCGTTCGTCACCGTGCTCGGGTATGCCGATCTACTTGAGCGCGTGCAGCGTTCGGGGCGACGGGTCGCCTGGGCGGACTCGGACTGGGACGCGTTCGGGAGACGTCTGAATCTCTATCGAGCCGACGACGACTCTCAGGAGGGCGTGGTGCGTCGAGCTGGGGCCGCGGCAGTCGATGCGTACCGCGGCCTGTACCTAAGGGCGCACTCCGACCTACCGCCACTGGTAAACACAGCGGTACGAGTGGCGGGCACCGATGCGCCGCGGCCGGATTTGCCGAGCAAGCTCACAAAGGGCCGGGCCGTTCTTCTCCACGCGCCATCAGAGTTCGGCAAGACCCTCTGGGCTCGCTCGACCGGCGCTGAGCTAGCCGGTGCCGGCGAGATCCCGATCTGGCTGGCTACCGAAACGTGCGAGATGTCGTTCCGAACCTCACTGGCGCGCGCAATCTCGCCCTACACGTCGCTGTCACCCGACGAGCTGCTCAGGGCGGCCGACGCCGCGGGTCGGGTTGTGGTGTTCATCATCGACGACTTGACCAGGGCCCCCGACGCCGTCCGACAGGCAGTGCTGGCCGGCGCGCAGGCAGTCAGGCTTCGCCATCGGACCTGCGGACTGCTGATGACCGCCCAGTCCGCTGACGCTGCCAGGCCTCGGTTCCAGATACGGACGTCGAACTGTTGGCCCCGGCTGACAGCGAACGCCAAGCCTTGCTAGACGCCTACGGCGCGCCGGACATCATCGACCGCTGCGACGCATTCAGGAGCCCGCTGGAGCTGTCGCTCGCAGCGGCTAGCGCCAGCACTCTCCCGCCCGAGGCCAGCGCTGCGGAACTGCTGGATGTTCATATCGACCGGCTCGTGGCCGGCGACGATCGGCTACGCAACGGCATCCGCACCGTTGCGCGCATCATGCACAACAGTGTCACGCCGGCGCCACGCCGCCCCGATCTAGCCCGCGAGCTGCGTCGCAACCACGCCATGACCGACACGGAATTGCAGGCTCTCTGGTCATGCCCACTACTGACTGTTGCTCACGGGCGTGTCTCGTTCCGGCACGAGCGCTTCGAGCATTTCTTGGCGGCTGAGTCACTTGTGATCGAAACCGCCGACATCGAGACACTTGCACGGATGCTCAACCAACCCCGCTGCGCGACCTTGCGCGCCGACGCCGTAGCGCTGGAACGCGATGAGCGACGAGTCAGCGAGATCCTTATCGCCTGTGAGCACAGCGACTTGCTCTTCGCCGCGGCCACTGGTCGACTCGGCGTCAGTGCAGCGATCGTAACGGAGACGATACTCACGGATGCCCTCAACGCCGCGTGTGCACAGACGACGAAGGGCGACGCCACGTTCGACGCCGGCGCTGACTTCATCTTCGGCGGCCAGTGGACTCTGCCCGGGGGCCCATCTGCGCATGCACACCTAGCCACGATCGGACGGCTGCTGACGCATGGGCACTTTGTGGATGGTTGTGCACGGCTGCTCGACAGCACCGACGCCCTATGCGCACGGCTCTTGGACGAAGCCCACCCGGCGTCCTCGGCGTTCGCGGACCGTATGTTCGCGGCGACTTACGCGCTAGGCGGACGAAACACCCTCCCTGCCACGACACTCGTGCGCTCCGCCGTCGAGGGCGCAATGTTCAACCGCGACCGCCCGGAGACCGCCGAGGTCGCCCTTGAGCTAATGCGCGGCCGAGGCGATGATGCCCTCGGCCGGCTGTACGTCGCCGCGGAGTTCATACGCCGGGGGACATCGTCATCCATCCTCACCGAGGTCATCGTCGGGTGTCTGGAGGCGCGCCGCTATCACTTGCGCTTGCTCGGTCTCCAGTTGGCGCATACTTGCGGCCGCAGTCTCGATGGTCAGGCGCGTCAGCAGGTGCTCGACGCCGTCCATGCCCTCCCGACCGACAACCTCGCAATCGAGCTCGTCAGTCGTCGAGACGCTCTCGGCCCTTGGCGACCTTGCACCTGTCCGCAATATCGAGGACATCACGGAGGAGATTCAGATGGTGCTCGGTATGCGCGACGACCCACTGGGATGGAAGATGGCCTACGGGATCATCTCCAGCCAGTTCGAGGCAGATGTGATCGGGCCATACTACGAGGCTGTCGCAGCCCTGAGCGACACCGATCGCCAACGGCTCCTAGCGATCGCGCTCGATGGTGGCGAGACAGACAGCATGTCGATGGGCTGGATCTTGGGCGAGATCAAAGACCTCGCGAATCCGCTCACCCGGTCCGCAGTCGAACGCTACGTCGCTCGCGCCGACCCGTCGACCTGGTTCAGCTCTCAGGAGGGGATGGATGGAATCGTGCGAGCACTGCAACTCCTCGTTGCCGACGACATCCCGCTACCAGACCCCGTCGATAGCGGCGCTGCTGATCCCGCTTGGCGAGCTAGTTTGGCCCTAGTCATGAGTTCGCTGGCAGATGCCGACACCCCACAGCCGGTCGAAAGAACGTGGGCCGCGCTGCTCGATTGCCACCGCGACGTTGTCGCCAGCCTGCTTCTCAACCTCCGGAAGATGTGGGGGCTGCACGCGACAGGGCTCAAGAATCCGCAAGACGTCCACGACCGCCTGCTCGCCACGATGCCAGCCGCTGGCCTCTCCGTGCTCATATGGAGCCTCGAGCACCCTAACCGCATTCGCTCGCTGTCTCGATACGACCATGGCAGTCGCGACTATCTCGTCGGCATGCTCGGGCGGATCGGAGATCGCCGCGCCTCCGAAGCGCTCCGTCGCCTTATCGACGACCCCGCCATCGGCGAGGCAGCCGCGGCCGCCGTGCGGGCGATCGAGATGCGCGATGGCATAGCCGCCTCCTAGTGGCCGTAGTAATCGCTGTCCCAGCTCACCACACTGCGTCGGCCTAGAACCTCGTCAACGTCGGCTCGCGCGTCGTCGGGCTCGGCCCACTCAAATAGACAGTGCGTGGCGGACCCGAGGCGCTTGCACTCAGCACCAAGCCGCTTTCCGGACTCAAACCACGCCTCCGAGGGTGCTTGCGCTGCGTCGAGCAGTGCGCCAACCTCGGCAATCGACGTTCGGAGCGCTTCGCGGAACCCGTCGATTCGGTCGCTCGCCATCGTGCGCGAGTGCCGCCACTTCCGATGCTGGGGAGACTCCGGCAGGATCACCGCTCCCGTGTTTTGTGCCCTCTCAAGCGCCCGGCGCCCGGCAGCGGTCAGCGCGAGCAAGTCCAGCCCATTGCGACGAACGTCGCGGATTCGCCCGGCCGACCTGAGTGCGTCTATCTGCGGTTGAAGCCGCCGCGTTGTCCACGAGTTGTGTACGAAGCTCAAGTGCGCGGCGATATCTGCGCGCGAGGCGTCGTCGTGTTGGTCGTGTACTTCGGCGCGGTGGATAGCCGCGAGTAGTTGTGCGTCGGAGACTGGCTCGAATCGGCCGAGGTCCGCGAGGTATAGCGCGTGGAATCGTCGGGCCGACTCCGACAGCCTCTAGCCCTTTGCTCGGCGCGTCGCCATCCTTGTCCGTGGTGCTCATTGCGGCTCCTTTCGGGCACCGACACGCACGGACGCAGCGACCCGCAAGACCGTCTCCGCAGAAAGCTACGGTGGTCCAGTGGCATCGAAGGTCCGCCCTTCGGTGCTACACGGCCGGGCGGGTGCTCTAACACCCGTCCGGCCACTCGATTGTCTTGACTGGCGCGCGATCAGAGCAGAACCCGCACGCGATCTCAAGACCCTCAGATCGGCTCAGCGAGAAGCGCCCGAAGGACTTGCTTGATCCTTGCTTGATCTCTGCCGTCGCCCGTCGCTGCCGCCAGTCACAAAACCAGCGAATTACCAGGCATTTCTCTAGTGGACCTAATCGGAGTTCTATCGAACCAGGATCTACAGGGATCGCTGGCCCGGCTAGTCAAGAAACTGGCCGCCGTGCGGGCCAGCGGCGAGCCTCGGCGGCAGCCCGTGGCCTGCCGACAGCGGCCTCGCCGGCCAGGCTGGGTACTGAAGGCCGTCGTCCGGGTGCTGGCCTATCGAGAGGAGCCGATGCGAGCCAAGGACATCCATGCAGCCGTTGAGGCGTCGGTGGGCGAGCCGGTCTCGTGGTCCTCGATCAAGGGTGCCCTGGCTGCCAACGTATCGGGTGAGTCGCCTCGATTTGTGCGGATAGCGAGGGGCCGGTATACGTTGGGCGACACCCCGCCCGGCGTCCACAGCGAGCCACGCTGACGGTCAAGCGGGACGGTCGCGTCACGAACATGCGTTCCGTCCACCGAGGCGGTCATGATGGAGAGTATGTCCGGAGCACTCCAGGGGTGGAAGCATGGCGGCACGAGCGGGCAGTCGAAACCATCGGCGCGTCCTACATCGCGCACCACAAGGACGAAATAGGATGGCCGTGCCGATAGCCACCCTGACAGCCGTTGCGACGCTGATCCTGGCAGGGATTACGTTGGCATTGGCTATCGCCACAGCAACACTCGTCTACGTGACTCGTGAGGGTACGCGCCAAGTACGCGCCGACGCGCAGCGGGAGATCGACATCATGCAGCGACAACTCGAAGCTGAGCATCGACCATTGCTGATTGAGGTTCTTCCATCAGGGCCGATTCTGCCTGATATGGGTGCGCGTCCGAATCCGAACATAGCGCCTCATCGACAAGGCGAACAACCGTTTTCGATCGAGATCAAGTTTGGGCAAAGAGAAGGCGTGGAGATCGACCCGCGCTTGGTGTCTGTCAGACTCGAAGGTGGTGCTGCCTACGTCAGTGTTCCCCTACGAAATGTCGGCCGAGGTCTCGCTGTCATCGATCCTGCCAGTATTGATCTGCACGGGGTAGCTCTCGGTCAAGTGAGTTGGCGGGTGGCCCGAAGACAGCGAGTCCCAATCGGAGAGACGACTCGCATTGAGGTAGCTGCACACTGTCAAGTCGGTGTGCCCATCGAACAGGCCGAGGATTGGTGTCTCGATGTTAGGTACGCTGACTTCGCTGGAGAGCAGCTTACTCACGCAAAGATTAGCCTTAACTGTCCGGATGGCCCACAAGGGGCTTGGTATGTTATAGGTGTCGATCAGAAATTAGTAGATGACTTGGATAAGTGAGTTCTATCGAGCAGCTTCTGAAACTCGGGGCTGACCACCGGCTCCTCCTAATAGTCGGGCACCATCCAGAGCCAGTACACGACATTCTGCCGAGCTTCGGACTCGCCGCGATGAAGTTGCACGAGCATATCAAACGCGAACAACGCCTCCTTAACCACTGCTTGCCGTAGTTGGCGCGCGATGCCGCTGTCGAGCATCTCGGCGGTTGCGAACTCATCGATGGCCCTCACGACCGCCCCTTCGACGGCCGCCGTGGCAAGATCACCCGACGTGTGCCGCAAAACTAGCGGTCAGATGCCACCGCGCCGGTGGGCGCAGCCAACACGTCCCAGACTATGCTGAATACCTCGCGCTTTTCACGCACTTGTCCAGCAGCCAGCAGTCGTGCAGCAGAATCCGGCTCGCCTAACTCCGCGTACGCGTCGTTGCAGTATGCGAGACGCCGCACGTTCGAGCCAAGCCAGCTCACAAGTGCACACTCATAGGTGTCGGACTCTATGCTCTCTAGCAGCTCCTGTCGTGTTGTGCCAGGTTGGGCACTGGCTATCTGGTGCAACGCGTCACGGGTAAGCCGATTGCGCCAGTCGTCGGGCAACATGGCAGCTTGCTCGTGACTCCTAAACGCTAGCTCAGCTAGCCAAGCCGGCGCCTCGTCTTTTAGCTGCACATAATCACCACGGAAGTCAAGCCGCCGTATTGTCTCGAAGCCATCTCGTCCCTCAGACGCGGCACCGACCATTGAGTGAGTGACATACTCATGTGACATATATCCTCTATCCTCCCCCTCATTAGACCGCACCTGTTCACGCCAAGGCAGTGATACGATTGCAGTCGTACAGATTAAATAACACAATCGCCACCTCGTTGTCAAGTGGACAGCGACGGTTAGGGCGCCTATCTTGAAGCAGATGAGTCCGTAGCCGAGCGGTTAGCATGGCCTCGTGGATGTCGGCGTGGCGGGCGAGATAGCGGTTAGCGTGCAGCCAGGAGATCGTGCGCTCGACCTCCCCAGCGGTTGGCGCTAAGCCCGAGCCATGTTTGGTGTTGCGGGGCGAACAAGATGGGGTGTGATGTCGCGCTCAGATGCTCTGCGTCGCAGCAAGCTGCTATCGTCCCAATTTGTGGTATAGTAGCGGCACACGCGGCGGCTGTGGCAGTCGCCGCTGACGCAGGGCACCGGGATACATGGAGCGGAGGCAGAGATTGAGCCGTCAGGGGTTGAAGCGCCGGGTACTCGTCGGATGCGTATGTAGCATCGTCGGCCTCGCGAACGCTGCTACGGTTCATGCCCAGGGTGCGTCGACCACGACGCAACAACGCACGACGGAACTAGCTCTGCGCGAATTACGCGTCGAACTCCAAAACGTCAATAAACGGACGGCCAATCTCGAAACCTATCTACCCTGGGTTCTGCTGCCACTTACGATTCTGGTGGGTTTGCTCGCGAGTGGTGGAGTGATTGGACTAGTCACTTCATTCAAAACCGAGAAGCGCCAAACTGAATGGCATGAGCGTCAAACTGAATGGCATGATTTGGGGGTAGGGCGCGAGAAAGTGTCTGAGGCACGAGCTGATCAATGGCATAACCTGGCTATAAAAGGTGAGGAGGCGTCCCAAAAACGCGCGGCTGAATCACATATCGCGTTCTTTCGTGGCTCCGAGGAAACGCTGAAGCTCGTAAACGATACACTGCAACTCGCCAAGGAAGCGAGCGAACGCGCTGCTACGGCGATGGGCCATAAGGCGCTGGAGCGGCTTATGGAGCTAGACCGCGATCTCAAGACAACGCTCAGTAAGGTCTATGACGAGCGCGACTTCAAGGCGGTCGTCAAGAACGATACTATCCGTGAAACTCTAGCCGATATCGCTCGCAAGGTTGCTAACTCCGAGGGAACGCTTGAGGCGCAGGAGGTCAAACTGACGTCGCACTGTCTTTTTGTCAAGGGGCTCGACCTTCATCTGAAATCTGCGCCACGACCAGCGATTCTTTGCCTACAGGAGGTACCTACTGACAGCGATCACGACCTGAGCGCACTCGCCCTATATTGGGCAGCTTACGAGTCAAACAACATTGGCAATTTCGACAAAGCAGTTGAGCATCTACAACAAGCCCGCGGACGTTTTCTAACTGAGGCGCACCGGGCGCAACACTACGAGCTCAGTCGGTGCGAGATTCAGGCACGCTTCTTTGACATGGCGTGGAATCAATCTACCCAAGCCGGTGAGCGCCGATCACAGATCGAGGGCTTTGCGGAGGAAATCGAGGAGCTAGTCAGTGCGCTTCGTGATAATCGGGGAGACATCATCGCGGAGCGAGAACACTGCAAGGAGACGCTTGGAGATATGATGTTTTGGGCGGCACGTCGAGCGCCGCGCGAAGTCAGTGATGTTTCTCCAACAGACGAACAGCGCTTGTTGCTGGTGGATGCGGCGCAGTATTACCTCGCGGGTGGCGACCACGTCTGGGCACAGTTCGGACTTGCGCAAGCACGCTGGGCGTTGGGAGATCAGCTGGATGATGAGGAGTATGCAACGCTCCATAGCAAGCTCGTTGTCGAAGGCGTAGCGCATCGTGAGCCACGCACGCTGGCTTTGCGACATGCCGCTGTGATGATTGTCGAGGGCGAACATGGCGCGCCGACCGACTCGCTTCACCAGTCGTGGCGTTACCTCTCGAATGATGTGCTGGGCGTCAGCGAGGATATAACTATCTTTTCCCCTTGGCAGAAGCGCAACGTCCCGCGCAGCACCTTCATAGACGAGGCGCAGACGTACTACCAAGGCAAGGTTGGTGGCCCGGCTGGTGCGAGGGAGTCCGTCGCCGTGCGTGGGTATCAGACATGAAGGCAATTCTGAGTCAGCGACTACTGGCTGACGACTGAATCAGGCTGTGCGGCGGGATAACGTTGGTCGCGGTAGGGACCGCCGTTGCTGGCGGCCCCCGCGCAGATCCCAGCGTGCGGGACTACCAACCGTGCGCATCAAGCACCCCTGGCCCCAGGCCCGCTTCGACGCCAGAATCCAAGGCAAGAGCCCAGTGCGGTAGCCATCGGGCAACAAGGCGCGTCATCCGTGCCCAGGTCATCGTTGTGCCCTGGCTGCCAAACGTCTCGGGTGCTTCGCCTCGCTTCGTGCGGATTGCGCGAGGCCGGTATGTGCTGGCGTGCTCAGGCTCGGTCTAGCGTGCCAATCGGTCATGGGCTGACCTGTCGAGCAGCTTCTGAAACTCGAGGCTGACCACAGGCTCCTCCCAATACGACGGAATGCTCATCAGCCAGAACTCCGCAGCGGAGCGATTCCGCTCTTCGTCCTTGGATCTGCCCCGGCTCAGTCGATTCATCGTCTTGTATGCGGCCAGCGCCGCTTTGGTCGCTGCCTCGCTCAATTGCCGGGCGATGTCTGGCTCGATTGCCTCAGCGGCAGCAAAGTCATCGACGGCTCGGGCGATGGTACCCTGAAGCGCGGCGGTGGCATGGCTGCCCATGTGGCCGTGGGCGAGGTCGTCCACGTATGCGGTAAATGGATCGCGGCGTCGGCTCGAATCGCGGTGGCGGGTGGCGATCAGGAGCTCATAGACTCGGCCACGCAAGCGGCGATTCAGCGATGGTGCTTGTTGGTCGGAGAACGCGCCGGCGGCGTGCAGATCCTCAACGCCATTACGAGCGGCTAGCGCAATCACCTTGGCAAGCACGGCATCGTAGTCGGTATCTGTTGAGGCTGGCTCGGGCATATGCCCACTATGAACCAATGTGTCTCGGACGTCAATTGGTGGCCGTGTCGCACAAGTGCCATTGGGCGACTAGTCGGGCTTGGTCGCCAATGACGAGGATCGGTTGGCTGTCGGGCATCAGGTGCTACCCGTGGGTTGCTCGACTTCGATGGCGTAGGCCAGCAGCGCGGCCGTGGTGTCGAGCGCGATGGCGAGCCTTGAGAGCGTCGTCCAGGTGGGATCGCGCAGCCCGTCCTCGATCCGGGCCAACTGCTCGGTACTGATGTCGATCGTGGCGGCGAGGTCATCGACCGTGAGGCCCTTGGCGGAGCGCAGGCGTTGGATGGCGCGTCCGAGCTGCTCGCAGTCGGGGGGCGAGCTTCGGTTCTCGCCACGGTGGGGTCTGGCTTTGACAGCCGGCGGTTTGCCCCGCAGGCCGAAGTGGGAGGCGAGGATTTGGCGGACGCGCTCGATGCCGACGCCGACCTGTTCGCCGACCTCCCTGAGCGTGTGGCCCTCGACAACGCGCAGCCGGAAGATCTCGAGGTTGCGCTCGGTCAGCGGCCGTGCGTTCTTCCTGGTGGTCGGTTTCAGCGTCCTGCCGTGCTGGTGGAGGACGCAGAGAATGTCGTAGACGGCGGTGGCTGGTATTTGGGAGTGCCAGATTAGCTCGCGGTAGGTGTGGTCGTCCAGCTCCCAGGTGGCGTCGATGGCGGCGTTGTGTAGGCAGGCCAGTGTGGCGGGCTCAAGGCCCATTTCGGAGAGACGCATGGCGGCCTCTCAGATGCCGATGAGGTCGAGCGAGAACAGTTGGCAGGCGCAGCGCGAGGCGCCGACGTAGTCGTCCAGGCGCCAGGCCACGCCGGCCTCCTCTAGCTCGGCGAGGGCTTCCTTGATCCTTTCGGGTGTGATGTCTGAGAGGGCGCGCTGTAGTTGTTTGGGTGTCCAGCGCTCGGTGTGGTCGTCGCGGAGTAGCTGGTGGACGATGGCGCGCTGCTCCAGGTATGTGTCGCTCTGTGGCGTATGATTGGCGGGCATGGGAGATCGTACCTCCTGTGTACGGCCCCGGCTGCCCCAAGCGGCCGGGGTCACTTTTACCTTTTCACCATAATGGTCTACCAGCCGCCCAGGACGCCAAAAATCCCGCTGGGTTTCGCCGGATTTTCCCGATAATTAGCGGCTCGTGGTCGAAGGATTCTGTCCCTCAGCGCAGCGCGTGAACTAGCGCACTTGTGGGTATCTGCGACCGAGAGCGGCCACCCGTATAACAGTGGCTATCCAGGGATTTGTGACAGTGCCTCCACCATCGGCTTGCCAGTACACGAATCACGATGATTGGCCGGCTCCACAGCTTGCCAGATCACGGCCTGACCCGGTTTCCTTTGGGGGCAGCCCAGGCCCCGGCCCCTCCGGGGGGCCTGGGCTGCTCTGTCCCTCGGATTGGAGGCCCTGGTATGGCAATCATGTTGGATCGGGCGCAGCGCGACGCGGTGTATGGCTTCCTCATCAGCGACCTAGCCGAGGTCGGGGGCCTTGCGGCGGCGCTGGGGGCCAACGAGGTCAAGCGCGCTGAATGGCTGCGCCGTAACTTCGAGCAGGCCGCGCGGCTGCTGGATCAGATCGGGTGGGAGAAGGTGGGCTCCCGAGAGCGCTACAGGGTGGAGCTGGGCGACGTCGATGTGCTGGCGCTGTTCGGCCGGCTGCATGAACGGGCGAGCCGGGTCATCGATGACGCGATCAGCGAGTTCGCTCGCGCCATGCTGGCGGATGCCTTCTGCGTGGCCGAGGTCGCCAGCCGGACGCTCAGCGGCCAGGGCGAGCCACCGCTGCGCCTCCCCCGGCTGTGGGTGATCGAGGGCGGGCAGCCGGAGCAGTAGCCGCGTCGGCTACTCGCGTGGCGATGGTGCCTGATCGGCGATTTCGTGGTAGCGGACGGCGGCGCGGGTGGCGAACACGAAGCCGTCATTGGTTTTGTGCGCGAGTCCGGCGCCGTGGAGGCGGTCGATCGCGTCGATGGCGTTGAGCTCGTGGCCGTATTCGCGGGTGATCTCCGCGGTCGCCCAGGGGCGGTGGGTGCCCTCTTCGAGCAGGAGGTCAAGGATGAGCCAGTCGACGCGGGCTTTCTCGGCGGCTTGGTCGGGGGTCGGCTGCTCATCGGGCATGGGAGGCACACTCTCCTCGTGTCTGGGGCTCGGCGCGGGCCATCGCTCGACGCTGGGCCGTCACATTTTGGACGGGTCTGCCCGAGGCTAGGGCCGCGTGGTGCGAGCCGTCAAGCTGTGGTCCGCGCGGACGGCGGCGTTGACTCGACCTCGGGCGGTTGCAGCAGGGCGAGCGGGTCGAGGTCGATCTGGCTGGCGATACGCTCCAGGCTCTTGAGGGTCAGGTTGCGCTCGCCGCGCTCGATGCCGCCCATGTAGGTGCGGTGGACGCCGAGCTCGTCGGCGAACGCCTCCTGGCTGAGGCCCTTGGCTTCCCGGTAGGCGCGGAGGTTGCGGCCGACCGCTCGTTGTAGATCGCCTTCCATGCCGGGACACAGTCCCGGCTCGCTACTTGACAGTCTACATACTTATAAGTAGCGTCTCCGCTGACAAAAGACTGCGGGGGAGCCGGGTTGGGCTGCCTCGCTCGACCACGGAGGCAGGCATGGGCAGGCAGCGAGCAGGTGGGCGAGAGCGCCGGACGATCGGCGTGACAAGGAGCCAAGCGACGAAACCGCGTGGTCCGATGGCTTGCACCGGCGCATGTTTATTGCTCGCGTTCGTTGCCGCGTCAGCGCTGGGCGGCTGCGGCTCGACAACTACAGCCTCCCCCGGTGTCCCGCAAGCTACCAGCCAGGTGCAATCGCCTCCGGCTCAAACAGCGAGCACGTCGGCGGCGGCACCAAGCACGAGCGGTCCCCCGAGCTTCATTGTGAACGCCACCACCCAAGAGGGCGATAAGGTCAAAGTCGAAGGACGATTTGGGCCACCCTTGCCAGTCAGTGAATCCGACGTAGATCAGACCGCGCTCAGTGAATGTCCGCCACCGGCACCCGATGGGCGCGCAGTCATCGTCCGCCTTGATTTGACTACGACTCTCGAATCCAACCTGTCTGGAGAAGTCGGGCTTGTAACTAGCTTTGCCCACGGCCGGACTGTCAACTTCGTGATGGGTTTCAGCCAGGGCGCTCGTTGTGATCTCGGCGAACCGGGGAACACAAGCGTGAATCTTGGTAGCCTCCAGCCGCAACAATCGGCGAACTTTACAATGTGGGTAGTCCTTCCCGACGCGGTTACACCCGAAAATCCCCAGCCATCAACGGAAGTGCTCGGTAACGAAGGCTGGTTTATGGAAACTCCACAGCCGACAGTCAATGGGTCAGGGTTCTATCAGGACCGGCAGGACAACATCACCGGCCCGAGGGTCGTCAAGTGCCAAAACAACGAAGAGGCGGGCAAATATATCACCGTGATCGGCAGTACGCCCAAGGCGCTCACCGAACAAAACATCAAGGACTATGATGAAGTCTGTCCGTAAAGCCCTCGACTCCGGCAGTTACTTAGTCGTTAGCCTAATGCCGCCACGGCTCACGTTCAACTGGAAAGACGAGCGTGTGAACTTCGTCGTCTACATGCCCGTGACGCCCCGGATTGAGAGCCATCATAATTCGGTAACTAGCAGCCGCCAGAATAGACGCCTCGCCGTGTAACTCAGAGCCAACCGACGCATGACCCACACCATCGCTGCGCAGCCACTTTCGCCAGTCAGCGATTAGTTCGGCATGACGCTCGGGCGGCTCGGTGCGCCAGCGCTCATATCCACGATGCCACTCAGACATAGTTTGGAGTAATGGTGGACGCTCATCAACGGGTATAGGCAGCACCTTTTGGACTGTCAAAGCGCCCGCATACAGGTCGTAACGCAGCTGGTTAGTATTGGGATAAAGAAAAACCGTTGGGTCCTCTAGCGCTTCACCGCAGCTTGCTTCAAGCTGGAGCGCACCTTGCAAAGCTCCGAGGTCAATCTTTTCATTCGGGCGCCGCCGACGCCACCAGCCCATAGTCATCCAAATCCACGTCCCATCCGCCGCCGAGTTCATACGATCAAACAAAGCACGTGTCTTAGGCGGGACTTCGCCTAACTCAGAGAGATAGGTAACGTCTAGGTCACTCTCAGGAGAAATCTCACGATCGGGCACGGTGGTAAATCCTACTACATATCATTACCGTTATAGTACCATACTATGTCACTATTGGCAAGCTCTGTGCTCGCGCTATCAAAGTAAGCGTCGGCATGTTGTCTGAGTGACTTACCATCGACGATGGGCGTCCACTCATCAAAATTGAAATGGTGCGCTATAGAATGGTGAGCCATCGTGCGAGCAGTGCTAAGAGCGGGGTAATCCCCAAACCCTACTTGATTGCCGATTATCAGTGCGATAGCGCCGCTCTTTGCAGTGATTATCTCCAAGGCCGACGGCGCGGTCGAGTCTCTATGGTTAATACTTTTACTAAACCACGGCAGCCAGACGGTCGCGTATAGGTCCCTGATCTCACCGCTCTCGCTCATCGCAATTCCACCTATTCCGCCTCCGTGCTGGTGAAGAAGGAGATCGTGGGAATAATTGAACGGACTTTGCTCCACAATTGTTTGTAGTAGAAAAGCAAGCGTTTGGTGCGTGTCGATCGATCGCTTTATCGCAATTGACTCGCGGGATAGTGGGTCAAGAGGCTCATACAAGGTAAGCGGCCGATACCAGCCGATGTACAAAAGCCAATAGAACTCAAACGTGCTCTCAGCGGAGGCATACCTATGCCAACCCAAGTAGTGTACTCTGTTGGCAGCTAGCTTAGAGCTAAACTTGGAAACAAAAAATGATGCTAGTCCTGCGTAGTGCAACTGTGAGGCATTGGCTGCTAGAGCCCAGAGAGCAGAGTCAACCGGGTCACGGTCAGCGGTATTAGTCTCTGTCTCTGTAACCGTGGGACCATAAGGCGCGGACAGAATTGGAACGTCCAGAGTTTGTCGTTCCAGAAATCTAATAATGTCTAGAAGTACGCGCTTTCGACGTCGCTTGTAGCTTTCTTCCGAGCACCCATTTGGATGCTTAGCGACTATCTCCTTCCGCTGCTTGATCAGTAGGCCCTCAAACTGGTCGGTCGCGCCCAAGACTGCCTCTGCAACGAGCTTATTAGTTGGCCCAGGAATGTTGCTGATTGCATCTTTTAGAGCCAGGCTGGCCTGTTGAGCGAGTTGGGTAATGCTTGCTCCTGGCCGCACACGCCTCTGGACCTCTCGACATCTCAGCAAGTGCGCATACTTTTCCTTTTCCAATGCTGGCGGTTCAATCGACTTCTCCTTGGTTCCAATGTCGCCAAGCTCTAGGTAGAGCGGGTTCGTTGTTGGATCGGCAACAGGCGCAGGTGTACTCGTCAAGACCCCAGATTTGCCCTGCTTTTGCGCCTCTTTTGCCCTTGTGGGCTGGGCCGTTGTGGCCTTCAATGAGGTTGCGAATGTCGCTGGCTCTGAAGCTGGCTTCTGTGTCGCCATACAAGAAGCGTAGCCCCCAAAGGAGGATCATTCCCTATGTCTAGGAACCTTGCACGCCGCGCCCCCACCCCGGCCGTCCGCCCCAACGAGACCCTGAACGCCGAAGTCGCTGGCGCTGAGCGGGTCGGTATCGCAGCTGTTGCTCGCATCCAGGCCGGGGCGTTCGCCACGTCGGTCGCCATGCAGAACGCCTGCATGTTGTCTCGGGCCGCCAATGCGGCCTTCAAGGTCAGCCCGATGGGCGAGGACCTCTATCAGTCGATCCTGATGGCCTACGGCACCCTGGCCGTGACCGAGATACAGAGCCTCAGCTTCCAGGATCGGGGCCGGTCATGATCGGCGTCATAGAGGCTGTACTGGCCGGCGTCGGTGTGGTCTTCTTGTTCTTTATGGTTCTCGCGGCGACGAGCAAGAAATCGCCTGCGTCGCCTCCGACCGAAGACCTCGCCGCTCCCTACCGCGAAGGACTCCATGCAGCCAACCGTATGCAGCGAGTCGCCCAGGACCTAGAGCAGCAAATCTACGCCGAGGCGATGCGGCAGGCCGAAGACGAAGCAGCGGGCCGTGAGTCGTGATGCCCGAAAAACACAAGCTCATCGAACGTCTGGTGGTCGGCCTGGTGGCCTGCGCCATCAGCGTCGACGTTCTGGCTACCGAGTTGCCGCGGGTCATGCCCTACCTCATTATTTTGGCCGGCATCTTTGTGGCGGTGCGGCTGGTGCTTTTTTACACCCGGGGGTGGTGAGGGTCCTGTAAGCGAGACACCTGCCCGTAAACAAAAAATGTTGTTGACATTTGTCACATTGTGTTGCAGGATGGTTTGTGACGTCGCGTCACAATCAACTTGTAATAGATGAAGGGAGGTGATGAGCGATGGGACGGCGTAAGCCACACAGTATTAAGATCCGTGAGGATCGGTTGAGCAAGCTCGATGGGACCAAGATGGAGGTCGCTATCTGGCTGCTCGCTAAGGGTAAAGTCGAAGATCGCACCCAGCGCTCACAGCCTGCCCCACCAACGGACGAGGTGGATATCCCTTCGGCTGATGATGTGGACAAAGGCAAGCGCCCCGATACGCAGGAGGCCGCGTGATGGCCGTGGCAGCAATCCTGGGTGGTGTGGTGCTGGCGCTCGGCGGGGTGCTTGCGGCGCTGCTCGTTGATCGCTGGCAGGTTCGTGTCATGGAGACAGTCGAGCTACGGTTTAGCCTGGACGTCACCGAGGACGCGGTGTGGGGGGTGCTGGGCGGTATCTCGGGGTTGCCGACGCGCACGCGGGTGGTGTTGGAGCTGGTCGGCGACGCGAGCGGTATTCGTCATTACCTGCGGGCCGAACGGGCCACGATTGGGATGCTGCGCTCTCATCTGCGTGGCCTGTTGCCGGGGGTGCGGTTGGAGGCGGTGGAGCGGGAGGAACCGAGTGCGTGGCGGGTGGCGGCGCGGCTGCGCTGGGGTGGTCGTCATCCGCTGCTGCTCAGTGATCGCAATGGTGAGACGGCTGCGGCGCTGCTCGGGTCGCTGTCCGGTCTGCGCGGCAGTGAGCGGGTGATGGTCCGCTGGACGCTGCGTCCGGCGCGCGGCCCGTACCTACCGGAGCGTCAGTCCAGGTCGCAGGCTCGTAATCCGGGGCCGCTGGCGTGGCTGTGGCCTGAGCAGTCAATCGACCCGTCGCACCTGCACGCTTTGCGTTCCAAGTATGGCGGGCCTGTGCTCCTCGCCCGTGCGGTGGTTGCGGCGACCGCCGGTAGCGACGGGCGGAGCGTGAATCTTTTGACGCGGGTGGTGGCGGTACTGCGCGCCCGGACAGGTCTGCGGGGGCTGCCGGTGATCCGGTACTGCCGCTCGCCCGGTGTGCAGCGGTTCGTGGAGCGTGTGCCGCTCGGCGGTGGCAGTCGGTTTTCGCCGGCGGAGCTCCTGGGTTTGGTGGGGTGGCCGATCGATGCGCCGCGGGTGCCGGGTCTGGTGCTGGGCGTGGCGCCTCAGTTGATGCCCTCGCCAGGGATTCCGCGGAGGGGCGCTCGGGTGCTGGCGTACTCGACGTGGCCGGGTATGGAGAGGCGAGCGCTGGCCCAACCGCTGCTCGGCACGCTCAGCCACATGGTCACCGCCGGGCCGAGCGGCGTCGGGAAGTCCGCGCTACTCGCCGGCGCTGTAGCTCAGGATCTGGCGGCTGGCCGTGGTTGCCTGGTTCTCGATGGGAAGGGAGACCTTGCGGCAGAGATCCTGCGGATGGTGCCTGAGCGTCGCCGGGGTGAGGTGATCGTGCTTGACCCTGGCCGGGTAGGCCCGGTGCCGGGGCTGCGAGTGTTCGGTGGCGGTGACCCGGAGCTGGCGGGCGACCTGGTGCTCGGCATGTTCCGCTCGATCTTCATCGACTCCTGGGGAGTCCGGTCGGACAAGTGGCTGCGGGCGGCACTCGTGACGCTGGCCTATGACCGCAAGGCGACGCTTGCCGACCTGCCTTTCCTGTTCGCCTCGGACGCCTACCGTCGTCGCCTCGCCGGCGGCTTGCATGATCCGCTGCTGAAGGCAGTGTGGGCGGAGTTCGAGGCGCTCAGCCCGGAGGGTCGCGCCCAGCAACTCGGGTCGCCGCTCAATAAAGTCAACGAGCTGATCGGCCGGCGGGTCGTCCGTTCGGTGCTCGCTCAGCCTGAGCCGAAGTGGGACATGCGCGAGGTGCTCAGCCGCGGCCAGGTGGTCATCGTCTCGCTATCGCCGGGGGTGATCGGCTCACCGGCCTCGAGATTGCTGGCCGCGCTCGTGATCCACGAGCTCTTCCAGGCGGTGCAAGCCCGCGCCCGGGTCCCGGCGGAGAGGCGCTGGCCGTTCAACGTCTATGTCGATGAGCCCAAGGTGTTCACCGACATACCGATGCCGTTGGACTCGCTGTTCGAACTGGCCCGGGGCTTGGGTGTCGGCCTGACGCTCTCGGCGCAGTCAATCACCCAGCTACCCGCCGACCTGGCCCGCTCGGCGCTGACCAACGCGGCAACGCTGATCGCGTTCCGCCAGAACGCCGACGATGCCAAGCTGCTGGCGCGGGAGCTTCCGGGCGTGACCCCGGAGGAGCTGCAAGCGCTCGGGCGGTTTGAGATCGCGGCCCGGATCGGGCTCGGCCCGGGCGATGTCAGCCCGCCGGTGACCGGCCGCACGATACGGCCGCCGGAGCCGATCAGCGACCCCGATGCGGTGCGCCGGGAGTCAGCCGCCCGCTACGGCCGTCGTCCCGAGGATATTGACAGGGGGCTGCTGGAGCGCCACGGTCTGAGCGACCAGGGAGCAGCCGCCATAGGGGGCGATGAGACGCCGCTGCGGCGCCGCCGAAGGCAGGCACCATGAGGCGCGGGCAACTCCTCCGTGGTGTGCCGCTCGCCTCGCCGCTCGCCTGTCCGGTCGCTCTGAGTCACGATCGCCGTTCGCCCCCGTGGCGTGGGGCTTTTCGGCGAATAACGCCAGGGGCTCTTGCCGTTTATGATGTCGTTTTGTTGTGCTGGTTGGGGGGTTGGTCGTGAGCCGCGTCAGCGTGCCCCGGCTCGTGGTGTTGGCTGATGGGATGCCTCTCCATGAGAGGCAGATCGTGGAGACGGTCGCTCGCCTCACCTTGGTCAGTGGCCGGCAACTCTCTGATTTATTTTTTTATTCTTATTTTTCTAATTCTTCTGCTTCTGCTGCTGCCTCTACCCCTGCCCGTCATGCCCGCCGGGTGCTGGCCCGGCTGGTTGAGCAGCGGGTACTCGACCGCTTGGAGCGCCGCCGTGGCGGAGCCGGTGGCGGCTCCTCGGCATGGGTCTACGCGCTCGGCCCGGCCGGGCGGCGGCTGGTGGCCTATTGGGCTGGTGAGGGTCTACCACGCTCACGCAGCGCGCACGAGCCGGGCGCAACCTGGACGGCACACACGCTGGCAGTCAGCGAGTTGTACGTGCAACTGCGCGAAGCGGAACGGGCCGGGCGGGTGGAGCTGCTGGCCTTCGACGCGGAGCCGGCCTGCTGGCGTCCCTACACGCGGCTCGGCGGCGCGGCCGGGGTGCTCAAGCCCGACGCCTTCGTGCGGCTCGGCGTCGGCGAGTACGAGGACTCCTTCCTAGTCGAGGTCGATCTGGGCACGGAGCACCGGGGTCAGCTGACCCGCCAGCACCACGCCTACGGCGAGTATTTCCGCGCCGGTGTCGAGCAGGCCAAAACCGGGGTCTTCCCCGGCGTGTTGTGGATCGTGCCCGACGCACGGCGGGTGGCGCTGCTCATGGACATTCAGCGGGGGCTGCCCGCGCAGGCACGGCGGCTGTTTACGGTGGCGAGCAGCGAGCAGGCCCTCGGGGTGCTCTGCGGCCAAGGGGCGGAGGCCACGGCGGCGGGAGGCGCAGCGTGAGCCGGGCCACGGCCGGGCGGCCGGTGATGTATGGCGACCCGGCGCGCTGGCTGGTGCTGCACGCCGATAGCGTGGTGTTGCTGCCCGAGTTGCCTGCGGGCTCAGTCGACGCGGTCGTCACCGACCCGCCGTATGG
This sequence comes from uncultured Solirubrobacterales bacterium, assembly GCA_963702085.1. Taxonomy (GTDB): domain Bacteria; phylum Actinomycetota; class Thermoleophilia; order Solirubrobacterales; family Solirubrobacteraceae; genus Palsa-744. The sequence goes on from OY969707.1 coordinate 37,805, forward strand.
CATCGGCTTCGGCGGCGAGGCATGGGACGGCGGGCTGCTGACCGACCCGGCAGCGTTTCAGCGGTGGACGACCGGGTGGGCCACTGAGGCGCTGCGGGTGCTCAAGCCGGGCGGGTGGCTGGCGGCGTTTGGTGCGCCGCGCACCGTTCACCGGCTGGTAGCCGGGGTGGAGGACGCCGGGTTCGAGGTACGCGACCAACTGCTATGGCTCTACGCCCAGGGCGTCCCGAAATCCCACGTTCGCCCCGGCGGCCTGGGGGTCTGCCTGAAACCGGCCTACGAGCCGGTGCTGCTGGCCCGCAAACCACTGGAGGGCACGCTCGACGCGAACCTCGCGCGCTACGGCACGGGCGCGCTCCAGATCGATGCGGCGCGCGTCCCGCGCCGCGAAGGTGGCCGGGGATTCTGGCCGGCGAACGTCACGCTCACCCACAGCCCACGATGCCGGGCCGGGCGCTGCCAGCCGGACTGCCCGGTGGCGCTGATCGATACCGAGCCACGCCCCGGCCGGGAGGTCAGTCGCCTGTTCTATGCCAGCAAGGCCAACCGGCGGGAGCGCGAGGCGGGCTGCGAGGCGCTGGCGCTCACCGAGGTGCCGATCCACCTGCGCGCAGGCGGCACGGTGCGGCTGGTGCGCAACATCCACCCGACGGTCAAACCGCTCAAGCTGATGCGCTGGCTGGTGCGGCTGGTCTGCCCACCGGGCGGCACGGTGCTCGACCCGTTCACCGGCAGCGGCTCCACCGGCGCGGCCGTGCTGCTGGAGGACCGGCGGTTCGTCGGCATCGAACGCGATGGCCGGTATGTGCCGGTGGCCTGCGCCCGGATCACCCATTGGGCCACGGTAGCCGACCAGCAGGTGCCGCCGTGACAATAAGCCGAGCCGGGTTCACACCCACCAACAGAATGAAAAGAAAAAGAGAACGGACAAATGTTAAGCGATCGAAATAAACCGCCGGGTGACTTGATTCCGGTAACAGGTCGAGCTATCGTCGGTTTACACCGAAACCAAAGGTGGTGCAGCACGGCAAAGCGGTTTTCACTGCTGGCGGCACCCCGACTGGTGAATGGTGCGACGGCGTGCGTGAGGACCGAAACGTCTTTGTGCGCGTTCGCTAACCCATACATTCCAACACCGGAGGTACTTGGCGATGACCAAGGCACAAGAGATCCACGAGAAGATCGAGGCGATGGTGGCCTCGGGCGAGGTGAAAAAGGCCGATGCCTTCAAGACGCTCGCCGAGGAGTACGGCCAGCCGGTCGACAGCCTGCGCGGCGCCTACTACCAGCACAAGCGGGTGCTGGACAACGGCGGCACGCCACCCGCCAACGGCGGCACTCGCCGCACCAGGCGGCGCGAGACGACCAGCGAGACAGCGGTCGAGTCAGCGATCGCCACGCTGCGGCGGGCTATCGACAGCATCGACGTCGAGATCGAGGTCGCCAAGGAACGAGCGAAGGAGGCTCAGGCCGAGTACGAGGCGATGCAGGCCAGCGCCGACGAGCGCAAGGCCAGCATCACCGAGAAGATCACTCTGCTGGAGCAGCCCGCCTAGCCGGCAAGGTGACAACGTGGGCAAGGGTGGCCCGAATCCAATCGATTTGGGCCACCCGACACCTACCACCACACCAAGGAAAGGGAATATAATACGGGGAAAATGGTAACGGTTAGTTGACGTCACACTCGTATTAAGATAGACAGTTAACATTCGTCACATAATGTAATACAATGGAGGTAGTAAACAGGAATGACACATGACAGAAGTACAGGCACGGGAACTCGGACGGCTGGTCAAACAGGCTCGCCGCGCGCAGCGGTTGTCGCTGCGCGCCCTGGACGAGTTGACCGGCGTGTCCTACGGCTGGCTCAGCCGACTGGAACGCGGGCAGATGATTGCGCCGGCACCGAGCAAGCTCACCAAGGTAGCCGAGGCACTCGGCATCGCACCGGAGAGGATCGACCGGATCACCCGCGGACGGATATCCCGCGACCTGCCGCCGATCCGCACCTACTTTCGCGCGAAGTACCACCTCACCCCACAGGAGATCACACAGATCGAAGAGGTCTTCGATCAGATCCGCCGCAACCGACGAGACGCCACAGAAGGAACCGACAGCTAATGCCCGCCGCACGGGTGGGCACAACCGGGCCACAAACGACCCGGCTGGTACAACGTTTGCGAGTCCTCAGCCCGGCATGGTCCATATCCCGCCGCGAGGCACGCTGGATCGCCGAACAGCAAGCGAGGCTCCTGCTCACCGAGGCAGGCATCACCGCCCCGCCCGTGCCCGAGCGGATCGTGACCGAGCTTGCCGGCGTGAACGTCTACCCGCTGGCGCAGATGCCCGTGAAGGGGCTCTTGGGCGCCAGCAAGCCAAGCGACCGAGGCGGCGACATCCTCATCGACAGTACCCTGCCGCTCACTGAGCGGCGCGTGACGCTCATGCACGAACTGAAACACATCATCGACGGCGGGCACACCACCAAGCCGCGCCAGTCAGGCAGCCAAGACGGCCGTGAAGGGCTCTGCACCGACTTCGCCCTGAGTGTGCTGATGCCCGCGCCGTGGCTCCGTGCCGACTGGCAGGCAGGACGCCGCAGCGTCAGCGTCCTCGCCGAGCGCTACCAATTACCCGCCGAGGCGGTCGCACATCGCCTGCACGCCCTCGGACTCTTGAAACAAAGACCACAACACCGTGGCCGCTCGTACTGCCAGTGGCAGCCGCACACCAAGAACAACCAGACAAGGAGGACCCCACGATGACACTCACTATCACCAAAAACAAACCTGACACCGCTCCGGCGGATGCCGTCAAACGGGCCGTGCTCTACCTGCGGGTCAGCTCACGCGACCAGCTGGAGACCGACTACGACGACGATGGCCTGTCGATCGCCGCGCAGCGCGAGCGCGTCGCGCAGAAGGCAGCCGAGTACAGCGCCGTCGTGATCGATGAGTACATCGAGCGGGCCGAGTCGGCCAAGACCAATGATCGCCCGGCCCTCAACACCATGCTCAAACGCATCAAAGAGCAGCGCGACGTCGATTACGTGATCGTCTGGAAGGTCGATCGCTTCGCCCGCAACCGCCGCGACGATGCCAACATGCTGTTCGAGATCGAGCTGGCCGGCGCCCGGCTCATCAGCGCCACCGAGAACATCGACCAGACACCAGCCGGCCGGCTGATGCACGGGATGCTCGCCAGCTTCGCCGAGTACTACAGCCGCAACCTCGCCAACGAGGTACTCAAGGGCGCGACCGAGAAGGCCAAGCGCGGCGGCACACCAGGACGCGCTCGACTCGGCTACCTGAACACCAGGGAGCAGTTGCCGCAGGGCGGCGAGGTCCGCACCATCGTCATCGACCCGGAGCGCGGCCCGATCGTCACATGGGCGTTTGAGACCTACGCCACCGGCCTCTACAGCCTCGCCGACATGGCGGTGCTGCTTGAGGTTCGCGGTCTGCGCTCGCGCGGGGATCGCCGCCGCAGCCCACAGCCGCTAAACCTCTCCAGGGTTCATCGAGCTGCTCTCAAGCCCCTACTACGCCGGCACCGTCACCTACCGCGACAAGCAGTACGAGGGACGCCACCCACGCCTCATCAGCCGGGAGCTCTTCGACCAAGTCCAGGCCGTCCTCCAGGCACACTGTCTTGCCGGAGAGCGCGACCGCAAGCACCAGCACTACCTCAAGGGCACGATCCGCTGCGGCACCTGCGGCTGCCGCCTCGTCTACTCCCGCCACAAAGGCAACGGTGGCCACTACGAATACTTCGTATGCCCACGCAACCAGCGCAGCGAATGCCCACAGGGCTACCAGCCCGTCGACCTCGTCGAGGCAGCCATCGAAGACCACTACGCCGGCGTCCCGTTCAGCGAGGCCGAACGCGAGGAAATCCGGAAGGCGATCACCATCGACCTCGGCGAGCGAGTCGCCACCGCCCAGCAGGAGATCGACCGCTGCCGAGGCGTCCTGCAAGAAGTCAAGGAGCAAGAACGAAAGCTCCTGAACATGCACTACGAAGACCGCATCAGCGGCGAGCTCTTCGATGACGAGCAGACCCGCCTACGCCACCGTCGCCAAGACGCCGAAACGCTCATCGACCGCCTGAACCTCCGCTTCGACGACATCAACGAGACCCTCGACCTCGCCCTACAGATCCTCGATGAAGACCTCCACGACCTCTACCTACGAGCCGACGACACCATCCGGCGGCTCATCAACCAGGCCATCTTCAACGCCCTCTTCGTCTGCGACGAAACGATCACCAAGGCCGATCTCGCCGGGCCATTCGCCGAGCTACGCGCCTTCCACAACGCCCTCCGAGGCATCGTCAGCACCACCCCGAACCCCACGCCAGCCACCGCCCTTGCCAGCACGCCGCCCCAAAACGCCAAGACCCCCGCGCCCTGGCGGGAACGGGGGTCTTTGGACGTTGGTTCGATTAGCAACGTTTTGGTGGAGCCAACCGGGATCGAACCGGTGACCTCCTGCTTGCAAAGCAGGCGCTCTCCCAGCTGAGCTATGGCCCCAGCTGACCGAGTCTAGGGCAATGATCCTTAACCGAGGAGTCGGCGGGCGGCTGCGTCGAAGTCGAGGTGTGTACAGATAGGCGATCGAGTCACATGTGCTCCTGGCTGGACGCGGCACGCAGGGAGTCCGGCCGTTCTGCCAGAACATCTCCGACCGGGATCTTTCGCGCGTCGAGAACTCCGCTTACTGGCGCGAACTCATTCTCCCAAGGCCGCCCGCCGAAGTCGTGCTTACGCTCACCTGGCATCTCCCATTCCAGGGAGTCTCCTGTCGAACCTCCTCCTGAGGTGGAAGGTTCCACCCTCGCGCGGGATGGGGCCGCGCTCATCGTAGAGGGCACGGTATCCAACTCTGCGCGGCCGTTGCCCCCGATCAAATCCGCCTCCAGGATCTCGCGCATGTCCAGCTCCACAGTCTCCTGGCTCAGATGCGAGAGATCGGGGTTCGAGTGGGCGTGGACATCATCAACCGCGCAGCCCGCACGGGCAGTAGGGAACTCTTCGAGGTGAGCCACGTGCTCCGCGGGCTCTGGCCCCTCGACTTGGGACGCGAAGCCAAAAGCCTCTCGCTCTTGGTGGATCACCTCGCTCGGATCGGCGCCATGCAGGCGCTTGAGCTCGAGGTGCTCGTGAATGGCGTCATCGAGCAATCCCATTGCGCCACCAAACCATACCTCGCCGGTCCGCCGCATTTTTTCGCACGGTCCTCGATCGGGCCAACTGGGGCATGGGATGAGAGATAAGGCCAAGCAATCGTGCGTATGCCCACATGTCGATGGTGGCCGGCAGATTGGCCTGGTCTGCCATCCGGCCGCGCCCGCTCCCACTACACTTGGCTCCGCCACGCCTTCGCGATGCGTGGGGCTATAGCTCAGTTGGGAGAGCGCCTGGATCGCACCCAGGAGGTCGGGGGTTCGAGTCCCCCTAGCTCCATTCCTAAAGATCCCTGCAAATGAGCGGGTTTCAACACGTCATGCGGTGTCGACCGGCACGGCGTTGTAGCGGTAGTCAAGTCTTGGTCAAGTGCCCCATCGCAGGGCCGCCCGTCGGCATGCCGTAGGGGTCGGCGGCGCTGTGCGCACCGGCCTCGGCGCGGTGAGAGGCGTGATGCCTGCACCGCCGGCCGGCGCCCTGGAGGGCTCGATCAGCGCGGCGAATGCGCTGGTGGCCATCTTTGCCTTGATCTCGCCGGCGTGGCGGGCCTGGTCGAAGAGGTGGGTGTAGACGTCAAGCGTGATCGTCGCGCTCGCGTGGCCGAGAATCTGGCTGACCTGCACAACATCGAGCCCAAGATCGATGATCAGGTGGCTGGCAAAAATGTGCCGCAGGTCGTGATAGCGAAGCGGCGGCCACCCGCCGTCTTCCAGGCCCGCGCGCGTCGCTGCACGCTTGAGCACTCGCCGCTGCGCGTTGCGGTGCCCAAACGCTGTGCCCGCCTGCGAGGGGAAGACCCACCCGCCTGCGCACGCACCCGGCGATGCTGCCCGGTGCCCGGACAGGACCGTCGCGAGCTGGGGTGTGAGTGGGATTTCCCTAACCGCCGCACGCGTCTTTGGGGCCACACGACGCGTAGGCACCCCACGGTGCGCGCGTGAAAGCTGTGCGCGCACGTGGATCACGCCTGCGTCCAGATCGACGTCCTGCCAGGTCAGCCCGAGCAGCTCGGAGATCCGCATGCCTGTGTACAGCGCGGTGATGACGAGCGGCAGCCCGCACGGTGGGCACGCTGCGAGCAGCCGGCGGATCTCCTCGCGGCCCAGGACCCGCTGTCGGCGGCGCTCGGCGCGCGGGCGCTCGCCGGCCTCGAGCTTGGCGACCGGGTTCTCCACGATCCAGCCCTGGCGCAGCGCGTAGCGCAGGATGCTGTGCAGGCACGCCAGCGCACCCTCCGCCGTCCGGGCCGAGCACCCGTCCGCCCGCAACGCGGTGATCAGCGTGGCCACATCCTCAACCGTGATCGCAGCCACTCGGCGGTGTGCGAACGTGGGCAGCAGGTGGCGTTCTACGTGGTAGCGATGCTTCTCCAGCGTGCGCCCGTGGCGCTCGTCCGCCCTCACGCGCTCCTCAAACCGCTCAAGCCACCAGCCCGCGATCGTGCCGAACCGCAGGCGCGGCGAGACCGGAACCTCCCCACGCTTGCCCGCCTTGATCAGCAGAGCGCGCGTCACGCGCGCCTCATCCAGATCCTCGCTGACCGTCCGGAACCGCGGCTTGCCCGCGGCCATGAAGCAGACGGCGTACCGGCCATTGGGCTGACGGTAGATGCCACGCTCGACGCGTACTCGTCGGGTGATGGTGTCTTCTCTGCCTGCTTGCATCGTGCCTCGCTTTCGGTCGCTGGGGTGAGCGGCGGCGGCGCGCGCCGGTGATGCGTGCAGAATGCGTCGGTGTCCCTGGATGGGAAGCTCGGCGCCGCGATCGCTGCTGTGGAGGCAAGGCTTCGCGAACTCGACAGCGAGCGCGGGGCGGCGGCTCGCGAGCTGGCCGAGCTGCTCGCCCGGAGGGAGCGGGCGATCTCGGCCGGCTCGGAGGAGGACGGGGAGGCTCGGGCGGCTTCGTGGACGCCGCAGCGCAAGCTCGTGCTGTTCGCCGGCCTCTTTCGCGGCCGCGAGGAGGTCTTCCCGCGTCGCTGGGAGAAACCGGCGAAGGGCAAGAGTGGGTGGGCGCCGCGCTGCGAGAACGAGTGGAAGGCCGGGGTGTGCGGCAAGCCCCGCGTGAAGTGCGGGGAGTGTCCAAACCAGGCGTTCCGTGCCCCGGCAGAGAGCGAGCTGCTCGGGCATCTGCAGGGTCGCCACGTGATGGGGGTCTATCCGCTGCTGGCCGACGACACGTGCCGGCTGCTCGCGATCGATCTTGACGAACGCTCGTGGCGTGCCGATGTGGTCGCTCTGCGCGGGGCATGCCGCGAGCTTGATCTCACCCCGGCGGTCGAGCGCTCACGCTCCGGTGAGGGAGCCGAGCCATTCGAGGACCAGTGGTCCTATCTGCAGGCGCTGCCGGGAATCGCTCCGGCTCGTCTGGAGGAGCTCGTGGCCCTGGGGAGCCGCGACGGCCGTGTTCTCGGCGTACCCGAGGAGGCAGAGAACGGCGATGTACCGTGGCGCCCAGCGCGGCCACTCGCCGACCGGCTCGCCACAGCAGAGCTGCCCGATATGGTGAGCGCGACGCTTGCTCAACGCCTGTACGTGCATCGGGAGGGGCTGCCGCCGGTTCTCCTGGATGCGCTGCGGCTCGCGGCGTTCTCCAACCCAAAGTTCCTGGAACTTCAGGCGATGCGCATGTCTACCGCACGCACTCCGCGAGTGATTGCCTGCTTCGAGCAGACGGGCCGCTTCCTGGCGCTTCCGCGCGGCTGCCGGTGCCCCTGGAGGAACTGCTTGCCGGTTTGAACATCGCGCTGGAGCTGATCGACGAACGCACGAACGGCAAGTCGCTCAAGGCGCGGTTCACGGGAGAGCTGTCAGCCCCTCAAGAGGAGGCCGTGCCGGCGATGCTCGCCCACGACCTTGGTGTTCTATGCGCGCCTCCGGGCATCGGCAAGACTGTGATCGCCACCCGGCTGATCGCGGCCAGGGGCCGCTCGACGCTCGTGCTCGTTCACCGCAAGCCGTTGCTGGAGCAGTGGGTCAAGCGCGTGAGAGAGTTCCTCGATCTCGAGGCAGACGCGATCGGGACGATCGGCGGCGGCCACGGCAAGCCCACGGGCAAGGTGGACGTCGCGATGGTCCAGAGCCTCGCCCGCCACAAGACGCTCGACCAACTGCTGGCCGGCTACGGCCATATCGTCGTGGACGAGTGCCACCACGTCCCCGCCGTGACGACCGAGCGCATACTCCAAGCCGCGCCTGCGCGCTATGTCACCGGGCTGACCACCACCCCGACGCGCCGCGACGGGCACCACCCGATCATTACGATGCAGTGCGGCCCAACTTGCCACACGATCGCGCCCGACGCGACCCGCTCGTCACAGCCACTCGCTCTGCGCGTCGTGCGCCGTGACACCTCCTTTGACTCCGAGGTGCTTCGACTGACGCTGGCATCCAAGAGATTTACGCCGCGCTCGTCGCTGACGAGCAGCGCACCGAGCTGATCGCGAAGGACACGCTGGAGCTGGCAAAGCGGGGCCATTGCCCGATAGTGCTGACAGAACGGCGAGAGCACCTGGAGCGGCTGGTTGAGCGTCTCGCGGACGACACCCATACGCTCATCACCCTGCACGGCGACATGCGGCCGGCCGAGCACCGTGCCGCGCTCGAGCAGCTTGCCCAGGGTGAGGCCAACGGTGGGCGCGTGGTGCTCGCCACCGGCCGCTACATCGGCGAGGGCTTCGACGATCCGCGCCTTGACGCGCTGATTCTCGCGATGCCGATCGCGTGGAAGGGCACAGTCGTGCAGTACGCCGGACGCCTTCACCGCGCCCATCCCGGCAAGCATGAGGCCCTCATCTACGACTACGTAGACGCCGAACTCCCCGTGCTGCGCCGCATGTTCGCCAAGCGGCTGCGGGCCTACCGCTCGCTCGGGTACGAGCTTGCGGACATCGCCGCAATCATGTCTGGAGGCCCTGTCAGAGTCGCGGCGCGATGAAGCGAAACGGCGCCGTGCACAGTTCGTCCGAGTCGCGACGCGACGCGGGCCGCTCCAGGCACCGTCGCGGCCCGCGAGACCCCGGCCGGCGCCGGCTCGCCGAGGGGGTCGATGAACGAACCCACCGGGAGTGTCTTGCGGACGTGGGCTGGATCGAATGGGGCGGTGAGTCTGATTTGGGCTGTCGGCTTCACGTCAGGGGGCGCGCCCCTTTGGGCTGCGGCCGTGTGACTTCGATCCGTCGGACCTGCGGGCTATGGGGCTGGACACCCCGGAGGTGGACGACGCGGGGCCGGCGAGCGCGGACCGCGTTCCTGGACGGAAACCTCGATCTCGCGCGAATCGCGTACGAGCCTCTGCTGAAGGCGTTCGAGCGCCACGCCGAGGGGTTCTGCGGCCCCGAGGAACCGGAGCGGATGCTCTCCACCGATGTGGGTGAGGCCAAGGCGCGCTACCTGCGCGCAGTCTACGAGACGACCCCGCCCTCTGAGCGCGCCGACACGCTGTTTGAGGAGATGGGAGCGCTTCGCTGGCCCGCCAAGCCTGCAGCCGGTCATTGATGCGCGGCGCGCGGCGCTGCCGGACCTGGAGATTTTTCTTCCCGCGTGGATCGCGCGGCTGGGTTCCGGGATCAGGGGCGGCTCGCCCGTCGAGGTGTATGCGCGCGACGTCACACGGCTGCGCTCGGAGGCGGCGCAGCTGCGCGGCGGCGCCGACGCACTGGCGGAGCTGGCTCGCGAGCCGGGAGCGGGCGACGCCGAGATCCACCGCGACTGGGTGGACGCGCTGATGCGCGAAGGCCGCGGCGAGGAGGCCGCGGCGGCGGCCCGCGAGGCGCTCGAGCGGCTCGAGCCGGGTGGTTCGCTGCGCGCCGGTATCGCCGAGCGGCTCGCCCGGCTCGCGGCGGCGCAGGGCGACAGCGACGCTGTGCTCCAGGCCAGACGCGAGAGCTGGCGGTCGGCTCCCTCCACGCACCGGCTGCTCGAGCTGATCGACACCTCGACCGCGCTCGACATGGCGGAGCGCGTCGTCACCGAGGAGGCCGACTGGGCGACACGCACGCCGACCGGCGCACAGCAGCGACGCGACGCGCCGATCGACAACGATCGCCTCGCGTGCGAGCTATTGCTGCTCGCGAGCCGGACCGAGTCCGCGGTCGATTGTCTCGCGGCGGCGGTAGCTGCCCCTCCCGGATGAAAAGCTACGCACCTAGCAGCTAGGTGTGTAGACTGTCATCCAATGGGTTCGAGCGAGATCCTGGACATGGCCCGCCGTGCGGGAGGGATCGCCTCCGCCTCCGAGCTGATCAAGGGCGGCGCTCGCTGGGAGGATTTGTATCGCCTGCGGGACGAAGGAGCGCTCATCGAGCTCTCACGCGGCATATATCGTCTCGCCGACATCCCGGCGACGGCGCATCTGGATCTCATAGCGGTGTGTAGGCGGGCGCCTGACGGCATGATCTGCCTGAACTCGGCAGCCAGCTTCTGGGATCTGACCGACGAGATGCCCGGCTCGGTTCATGTTGCGATTGCGCGCGGCAGGCATCGTCCAAGAATCGCCTATCCCCCAACGCGGGTCCACGTCTTTGCGGCGGACACCTTCGCGCTCGGCCGCGTTCATCAACCTGCTGAGTCGCCGGACTCAATCGCTATCAGCTCCAAGGAGCGCACAGTCGTCGATCTCCTGCGCCTCCGCGCGCGCGTCGGACGGGACGTGGCGTTGTCCGCGCTGCGAACCTACCTCCGGCAGGGAGACGCCAAGCCGGGAGAGCTGCTTGCGCTCGCGCGCCAGCTGCGAATAGGCACGGTGATGGCGGAGGTCCTGGAGCCTCTGCTGACGTGAGCGAGCGCACACCCCAGCAGGCATACCTCGGCCTGCAGAAGCTCGCGCGCTCCCAAGGGCGCAACACGCAGCAGCTCTTCGAGCTCTACATCCACGAGCGCTTCCTTGCCAGGCTCGCCGCATCGCGGTCCCGCAGCGCCGTGCTGTTCGCGCGGCGGGTCATGCGTGTGGCTGATCGCGGCCGGCTTGTCGGTGTCGCCCGAGCGAAGGAGCAGGTGCGATGCCAAAGAGAGGCAAGCGGCAGAAACAGAGGAAGCGGGACTGGCCATGATCTACGTCGACCGTCTCGACCAAGTCGTCGAGCGGCTCGATCTGCGCAAGGTCGACAGCGGCGCGAACGTCCTGCTCGCCACAGGCGACTACGACAAGGTTCGCGACCCAGCCACCACCCCCTGCCACACGACCTGAACAGTCACGTAATCAGGTATGTTTGTCCTTATGGAAGTAGTAGTAGAGGCACGCTTATGAGCCGTGTGGTCGACTTGCCACTCGCTGACGGTGGCTCGATCAAGGTGGAGATAGATGAGGCGCCCGTGCCGCCTCCCGCGTCGGGGATGGCTACTCGCTCGGCTCGGCCCACCGAGTTGGCGAGTGCTGCTAGCGAGACCTTCGAGCAGGCCCTCGCTGGTGTGGGTCCGGCGGCGCGGGCTCTGGTGGCAAAGCTTCGGGGCACGGCCGACCCGAGTGAGATCACGCTGGAGTTCAGTCTCAAGGTGAGCGCCGACGCGGGTGTGGTCGTGGCGCGCACGGGCGGTGAGGCGAACTTCCGCGTGCTGCTCACGTGGACGGCGGCTGAGTAAGCGGCGGCGGATGTCGGCACGGGTTCATGAGTATGACGAGCTGAAGCTTCGCTTCGAACGCGGCGAGGGCGAGAGCTGTCGGGTGATCGCCAGCGCCCCCAGTGGAGAGGCCGTGGGGCGCTTCGAGCTGCCCTTCAGCGAGTTGGAGATCGAGAACTTCGTGCTGCGTCTCGGTCGCGCGCCGAGGGGACGACGGCGGATGGAGTCCTCGGAGATGTCCGAGGCCCGGCGCTTCGGGGGGCTGCTGTTCGAGGCCCTCTTTCAGCAGCGGGTACGCGATCTCTACCACGGTGCCCTCGCTCGCGCCGAGGGCAGGGGGCGGGGCCTGCGCATCACACTGCATCTCACGGAGGTCCCCGAGCTGCTGCACCTGCCTTGGGAGTACCTCTATGACGAGCCCAGGTTCCTTGCGATCTCGGCCTGGACACCGGTGGTGCGCTATCTCGATTTGCCCCGCCAGCGGGGGCCCCTCGAGTTGCGGACGCCGCTCAGGATACTGGCAATGGTGAGCAGCCCCGCGGACAACGTGGCGCTCGATGTGGCCCAGGAGCGGGCCAACCTCGAAGGGGCGCTCGGCAATCTAATCGCGGCGGGCGCCCTTGAGTTGTGCTGGCTCGAGCGGGCCACGCTGCGGGCTCTGCTGCGTGAGCCTGCGCGAGAGGGAGTTTCACATCTTTCATTACATCGGCCACGGGCTCTATGACCCGCAGAGCGAGGATGGGCTGCTGCTGCTCGAGGGCGAGGACGAGCGGGGACGAGCGGTGAGCGGCCGCGAACTGGGCACGATCCTGCACGACTGCACCTCGCTGAGACTCGCCGTGCTCAACGCCTGCGAGGGCGCGCGCTCCTCGCGCAACGACCCCTTTGCGGGAGTCGCCGCGAGCCTCGTGCAGTGTGAGATCCCGGCGGTGATCGCGATGCAGTTCGAGATCACCGACAATGCGGCAGTGGTGTTCTCCGAGGGCTTCTACGAAGCCGTCGCGGCCGGCTTCCCGGTTGACGCGGCCCTCGCGGAGGCCCGCAAGGCGATCTACGCCGACCACAACGACACCGAGTGGGGAACGCCTGTGCTCTTCATGCGCGTGCCCGACGGCCGTATCTTTGACATCCCCGGCCCGCCGCGGCTGCCAGCGCCCGACCGCTTACGGCCCGGCGCCAAGACCGCCACGCCGGCCAGCATCGGGGAGACCCGGGTCGAGTCCCCCGCCCCGGCGGCCCATCCACCCGCACCGCCAGTCGAGCCACCCGCGCCGCCAAGCAAGATCCCCGAGCCGCCCGATCACGCGAGTCGCCGAACTCCGGCAGACGCGGCGACAGACCCGCGATCTCTCCTCAGGCTGGTCGCCGATCTCGCGGCGAGCGCGAGCGCGGCGCTGCTGCTCGTAGCGCTGTTCCTTCCATGGCACCTGCACCCCGAAGACGAACCCGGGAGCGGCTGGGACGTGGCTAGGCACAACCGACTGATGGCGGTGCTCGTGGTGGCTGTTCTCGTGCTGGTATGGGCACGTCGGACGGGCCGGCTGACGAAATCGGCGGCACCAACAGCGGCGCTGGCGCTCGCGGGTCTGTTCGCCGACGCTGTCCTCGTGCTCCGTGGCCCCGGCGGCATTGGCCCGGGCCGCGAACTGGCCGTCTACGCCTTGCTCGGCATCTTCCTCAGCGGGTGGCTTGCGCTCGCGACCGATGCCTCCGCCAGCTTCAAGTCGCGCCGCGGCGAGCTGGTATCGGCCGTCGGAGCGCTTGTGGTATTCAGCGCGCTGTTCCTCGACTACGCAACAGAAGAGACCGGCTGGGATTACTTCGGGCGGGAGGAAACCATCTTGGGGACACTCCTCGGCCTCGTCGTATTGATGGCACTCGCACGACTCACCCTGACCAACCTCGGGGCCTCCAAGTCCGCTGGCGCGCTCCTGCTGCTCGTCGGTGTGGTAGTGGCGCAGCGGGTGGGGTACCCCAACATCCTGCACCACCCCGAAGGACAGTCGCCAGATTACGGGGCTCTGGGATATTTAGCAGCGCTCGGAGGAGCACTCATCATCATCTCAGGCGGACTGATCGCGTCGTTGGGCGATCAGCAGCGGATGAGCAGACCAGAGTAAGTGTCGGGGAAGGGCGCCCACAGCTGGTTGGCGCGCAGCACGAGCCACGCTCCCCACAGCGTGGCGGGCCACGGCAGACCGAAGGTATGGCGGGTGAGCGAAATGGCGGCACGAAGGAAGGCGACCCATTCACGGCGGTAGTACGTCACCCATGCATCGCACTCGAGGCTCCCCACGCGCCGCGGGTCGAAGGAGCGATGCGCCGCGACGCGGCCGCACGCGCGCGGTCCTGCCCGCCGCCCGGTTGGGCGCCGAAGCGTCCGGGCGGCCATGCTCAGCGCCCGGCCGCCCGGGCACGCCTGAGCCCGCGCCTGGCCATGAAGCCATTGGCGAGCAGCAGGAGCGTCTTGTTCGCGGGCGCGCGGAAGCCGCTCTCGGTGTGGGGCGCGTACACGCCGTCCTGCAGCCACCCCGTGTGCTGGCGGGTCTCGAGCCCGATCAGCTTCGCCTCGTAGCGATGCCCCATCATGCCGGCGCGCCGTCCGCCGGCGGGGAGCGGCCCGGTGAGGTCGATCCCCCGGGCGCCGGCCGCGCCGACTCCAACGGGCACGACCATCGGGAAGCCGTCGGCTCCTGCGTAGCCCAGGAGCACATGCGGAAGGCGCCGCAGACGGGTGGCGGCGCGTGCGGCGTCCACACGCGGTCCCGCCCCCTTCTTCGGGGTCGCCTGCGCGGGCGGATCGCCGGCCGGCAATGGGGTGCCGGCGACGGTGAGCTGCCCGGTGCACGCGAGGTCCGGCCACGAGAGGATCCGCTCGACCTGGACCGTGACGAGCACGCGATCGCCGTAGTAGGCGCTCAACCACCGGTCCCAGAAGAAGCCGCTCGCCGGCGGGCCCATGAAGCGCGCCGACGCGGGACGGACGCGCGATGCGAGCACGCTCGCATCGGGCTGGGCGTCGTAGGTGGCGGTGCCCTGGACCAGCACGTAGCGGGGCTCGCTGGCGAAGCCGTGCTCGCGGGCATGGTAGGCGAGCGCCACGCGCGGGTTGCGCTCGATGTGCTCGAGCTTGCGTCCGAACCCGAGCGAGGTCGTGAACTGGACCGTGCCGGCGTCCCGGTCGCGCAGCCCGATCGGAGCCACCGGCGTGACGACGGCCCCCCCGGCGGGGGTCACGTACGCGAGCGCAGCGGTCAAATCGCCGCCGATGATCGCGTCGTCGGCGTCAGACCATCCGGTCATCGACACCCCCGCCCCCGCCGACCGCCCAAATCTCCGCTGCGCGGGCGGACGGTCCAGGGTGCACCTGGCTGGCGCAGCGTGGTTGCATCAGCCGGAGTCTAGCCGCGCACATCCCTCACCGACCGAGAAGGGTGTCTAGGCCCATCTTCCGCCTTCGGGCGCCGGCCTTGAAAGAGCCGGGAGTCTCACCGACGTAAGGCTCACAGATCGACTCCCCGAGCTTGCAGGTCGCGCGCGTCATTAGATGCGGGGGGCTGCCACGCGGCTTCGTTTGCCGAGGTCTTCCTACCGCCCGGAGGCGCTAGCGAGACTGCCTGTGGGGTGTTCACGCCGTATTGTTACGCCGTGGCAAGCGCCCAGATCGGCTCGAAGCGGTTTCTGTTCGTGACCTGGGACGGGGGTGGCAATTTTGTTCCGGCCCTCGGCATCGCGAGCGCCCTCGCGGCGCGCGGTCACGCGATCACGTTCACCGGCCAGTGCTCGCTCGCGCAGCGCGTGGAGCGCCGGGGGTTCGCGTTTCATGCGTTCGAGCGTGCGCCGGAGTGGACCGCGGGACGATCCATCGAGGAGGAGGCTCCGGCTTTCGTTGGCCTACTTTCCGGCTCGGACACTGCTGAGGACGCTAAGGCCGCTATCGCAGCCGTCGAGCCCGACGCGATCGTGGTGGACTGTATGCTCGCCGGTGGTCTCGCCGCCGCAGAGCTTTCGCGCGTACCGTCTGCGGCCCTCGTCCACGTGCTCGACCACGCGTGCGCCGAGGGTATCCTCGCGCGGTCGTTCTCCGGAATGATGCCGCTGGTCAACGACACCCGATCTGGGCTGGGCATTGCTCCGGTCGTCGACTACGCGGACCTCCTCAAGCCGATGGCGCTCGTTCTCGTCACCAGCATCGAGGCGCTCGACCTCCCGCCGTCGATGCTTCATGGCAACGTCCGTTACATCGGCCCCGTCTTCGACCACGAGCACCAGGCGCCCGTTCCTGATCTGCCGGCGGACGATCGACCCCTCGTGCTGGTGAGCTTCAGCACCACCTACCAGCATCAGGAGGAGCCACTCCAGCGCGTCGCCGACGCACTTGCGGAGCTCCCCGTGCACGGCCTGATGACGCTTGGCGAGGAGTCCGCGCCCGACATGCTCAGCCTGCCGCCGAACGTCACGGTGCGCGCGTTCGTTCCCCACGCCGCCGTGCTTCCTCGAGCTTCGATCGTCGTCACGCACGCCGGGCTCGGGACGGTCCTGGCCGCCCTGGCGCACGGCGCCCCGCTCGTCTGCATGCCGATGGGCAGAGACCAGGACATCAACGCCCGGCGCGTCGAGGCGCTCGGCGCGAGCCTCACGTTACCGGTCGATGCCGGCGTCCCGGAGATCGCCCAGGCCGTCGCGGAGGTGCTACAGACGCCCTCCTACCGAGAGGCCGCGTGCCGCCTGCAGAGGGACTTGGCCTCCGCCCCTGGCGGCGCCGGCGGCGCCGACGAGCTCGAGCGCCTCAGCGCGGTGCGGTAGACGTCGATACACGGCAGACATGGCTGGAGCCTGTGAATGGACCGCTCGCAGAGCCTCGCGCTATAGCCGGGCAATCCGCGTTACTGTTAGCCGCCGCTGCGGATCCACTCCCGCCTCGGACCCGATCGATGCCAGAACACCAGCGCAAGCACGCCATCTCGCCGACGCGTGCGACCGACTTCCCCGAGTGGTACCAGAGGGTCGTACAGGCCGCGGACCTGGCCGAACTCGCGCACGTGCGCGGCTGCATGGTCATCAAGCCGTGGGGTTTCGGCATCTGGGAGCAGATCCAGCGGGTGCTCGATCGCGAGTTCAAGCGCATCGGGATCGAGAACGCATACTTTCCGCTCTTCATCCCCGTCAGCTACCTCGCGAAGGAGGCGGAGCACGTCGAGGGCTTCGCCAAGGAGATCGCAGTCGTCACGCACCACCGCCTGGAGGAGCACGACGGCACGCTGCGCCCGGCGGGGGAGCTCGCCGAGCCACTCGCCGTGCGCCCGACGTCCGAGACGATCATCGGGCAGTCGCTCGCCACCTGGATCCAGTCGTACCGCGACCTGCCGATGCGGCTCAACCAGTGGGGAAACGCCGTGCGGTGGGAGATGCGCCCGCGCGTCTTCCTGAGGACGACAGAGTTCCTGTGGCAGGAGGGACACACGGCCCATTCGACCGAGGGCGAGGCCCGCGAGCACACGCGGCGGATGCTGGAGGTCTACCGCACGTTCGCGGAGGATTACCTGGCGATCCCGGTCATCCCCGGCGATAAGCCGCCTCACGAGCGCTTCCCGGGCGCCGAGCAGACACTCACGGTCGAGGCCATGATGCAGGACGGGAAGGCACTTCAGAGTGGCACCTCGCACTACCTTGCGCAGAACTTCGCACGCGCCGCCGGGATCGAGTTCGCCACCCGTGACGGCGGGCGGGAGCACGTCTACACGACATCGTTCGGCATGTCGACACGCACGATCGGCGCCCTGATCATGGTCCACGGCGACGACGACGGCCTGCGGCTGCCGCCGCGCATCGCGCCCGCCCACGTCGTGATCGTCGCGATCCATCGGGGTGAGGACACCGTCGCGCAAGTCGACGGGTACGCCGACGAAGTGCGCCGCACCCTCGAGGGCGCGAGCTTCGCCGGGGAGCCGGTGCGAGTCAAGATCGACGAGCGCGACCGCAGTGCGACCGACAAGCGGTGGGGGTGGATCGCGAGAGGTATACCGCTGATCCTCGAGGTCGGCCCGCGGGACGTCGCCGGGCGGGAGGTGACGCTCACCCGCAGAGACCGCGGGCCGCAGGATCGCGTCGCGATCGGGCTTGCCGAGCTCGAGGCGTCCGTCGAGGGGATTCTCGGGGAGGTCCAGTCGGCTTACTACGACGCCGCCCGGGCCCGCACCCGGAGCCAGACCCGCACGCTGACCACGCTCGACGAGCTACGCGACTTCTTTGGCCCGACGGCCGTCGTCGGGCAGGGTGGTTTTGTGAGAGCCAAGTGGAGCGGCGATGTCGACGCGCTCGAATCTGTTTCTGACCTCGCGCTTTCGATCCGCTGCCTGCCACTAGACCAGAGCGGCACGGAGGGCACCTGCATCCTGACGGGCCGGCCGGCCACGCAAGAGGCGATCTTCGCGCGCGCCTACTGACCTCCTTGCCGCGCAAGGAGACCATGACGCGATGCGTCCCCACCGTACCCGCTGAGGGACGACTTCCAAACGCCAGACTGGCAAAAATCACGCTATTTGCGGACAAACGGGGCCGGTCCACCGACGGCGGTCGTGGTTTGCACGATGATCCAGAAAGTGGTTGTTTTTCAGTTAATGGATTGCTATTATCACCGCGCTATTAGTCAGCTGATCGGTGAGAATCAGCAGATCGGTCAGCCAGCTAGCCCATCGACCTCAACCCTTGGAGGCTCACATGACCGAGTTGTCCGTCGTTCTCCCGTCCCGCGAGCTCCCCGAATCCGGCAGACTCGCCGCTGCGCCGATCGTCATCACGTACTACCTGACGACCGAGATCTCGATCCAGACGACCGTGCTCGGCGAAGCTCGCAACATCGCCAGCGTCGCGATCATGGCTGGCTCGATCACCGCTTGGTCCGGCACGATGACCCAGCAGTTCCCTGAGGTGGTGACGCAGTTCCCGGTCACCATCGGCGGCGTGACGATCGAGAAGGGCGCGGAGTTCCGCCTCACCGTCCCGACCGGCGGCCCCGCCCCGCAGCCGGGCCAGGTCTCCCTCCAGTGCGTGATGGACGCGCAGGGCACCTCGCAGCCGTTTAGCGGACAGATCGCGAGCTGGAACCTCACGGGTTGAGCGGCGAGAGCACACCGTAGAGCCACCCATGTCCCGCGGTCCGGCCCCGCGCTTCGAGCAGGTTTTCACCTCGTCGCTGTTCGCGATGCCCCGCGATGCGGGCGACGCGTGGAGTGCCTTCCTGCTCGTGCGCGGGGCCGCGACTCCGAGCGAGCCGATCTCGGTGCCCGACTCGTGGTCGCGGCAGGACGGCCACTACCTCTTCGCCCCGGCTCCGCCGCCGCTGGCAGACGAGGCGGCGGCGGAGCACCTGGCTCGGGCGATCTACGACTGGCTCGACCTGGCCTTCGGCAAGCCGGCGCCGTTCCGCGGCCGCGCGTGCGTGTGGCTGCCGGGCAGTGCCGTCCCGCCGCCACCGCCGCATCACGATCCGACGACCGTCGCCGTCACGTTCGCGTCGACCGGCCACAGCGGCTCGCTCACCTCGAACCTCAACGCCACCGTCGGCGCCCAGCTCACACTGTCCGTGCCGGGCTCGACGCTCGTGACGCCGACCGACACAGCGCTGGAGGTGCAGGGGCTGGGGGCCTACGTCGTGCGCTTCGTCGGCTCCACCGGCAACGTCGCGGGACTCACGGTGGCGCCCAACGCCGCCACGCTGCCCTTCGCCGGCCCGTTCGCCGGCGCGCTCCTCCTCGAGGGGGCGCTGGACCCCGGGCTGCTCCTCGACCCCTTCGCGACCGGCGTCCACTACGGACACGGGGTCGAGGACGGCGACGCGCTCGTCCAGCGCTTCCCGGTCCTCGATCCCTCCGGAGACCCGGTGCCCTACCGGGGCGTCGTCGATCCGATCGACCCGCTCAACCGCGGCGCCGCGACCAACGTCACGGATGGCCGCCTGCGGACGCTGCTCGCCCCGGTCCTCGCTCCGGCAGCGGAGAACGCGATGGCCAGCTACCTGCGGACCACCCGCGGCCAGAGCGTCGGCCTGCTGCCACTCGACGGCGCCGGCGGCGAAAACGGCTGGCCCGCCGCCCACGCCGGCGCGCTCGTCTTCGAGGACGTCGGCCCGGTCGAGGACGCGGGCGAGGTCTACCTCACGCTCGCGGGCAACTGGGCGCCGGTCGTCGAGGACGCGGCCGCGACCGAGGAGCTGCTGTGCGGGCTGTTCGGGCTCGAGCGCCTGCCGGTGCGCCCGTTCGATCCCACGAGTACGTACGACCGCGTGCGGTTCGTGCCGAGCCAGCCGGCCTTCGCGCCGGTCTTCCCGTTCCCCGACGCGTCGCTCACCGCGCCCGCTCAGGGCGGGGAGCTCCTCACGGAGAGGCTCCGCACGGCCTGGGCCGCGACCGTGAGCGGCGACACGCAGGCGACCGGCTACCTCGCGCAGCCCGACAGCAGCCCGCTGTTCGCGGTGGGGCGGCAGACCCGGGCGAACGGCATCGTCGTGCTCGATTGGCACGGCCCCGCCGCGCCGCTCGGCACGACCCCGCTGCCGCTGGCACCCTACGCCGGTTTGCCGCACCCGCCCGGCGGGTTCCCCGCGGCCGAGCTCGGGCCGTTCGAGAGCCAGGTGCTCGCCGCCGAGCGCAGGCGGCACACGCTGCCCAAGGCCATCTCGCATCTGCGCGCGGCCACCGCGCTCGCCGCGGCCGCGCCGCAGGACGCCGTCACCGTCACCACGCCGCAGGGCTTCGTGGCCACGATGGCCGGCGCCGCCTACTCGTTCGTCACGCTCGCGCGCTCCGGCGGCGCGACGCCCGACTTCGCGTTCGCCGACCCCGACCCCGAGCTCCAGGCGCTGCTGCAGACCAACCAGCTGATGGGCGTCCTCGCCGACCCCAAGCACCTCACCGGCTTTCAGAACCGCGTCGAGCTCGCCGGCTGGAGGATGACCGCCGACGTCGGCCGCGCCTCGACCCCCTCCGACGCGCGCAACGTGATGCTGCTCAAGTTCTGCCACGGCCGGCTCGTCGACCGCGTGGCGAACCCATCGACGTGGACCGCCGCGGGGCTCTTCTCCACGCTCGACCAGCCGGCCGAGGCCGCCCTGACCGTCCTGTCGGCGTGGCTGCAGGCGTACTTCGCCGAGGCCCTCGCCGAACGCGACCGCCACAACACGCTCTACGAGGACTTCGCCCGCGTCATCTGCGACGCCGACTGGCAGGGGATCCTCGTCCTGCGCGCCGACGTGGGGGTCGACGACCTGCCCGAGCAGATCCGCGGCCTGGCGGCCGGCATCGACCTCAAGACGTTCACCGCCCACCACTTCGGCGCGACCGTCACGCCCGTCAAGACCGCGGGGGGCGA
Organism: uncultured Solirubrobacterales bacterium; assembly: GCA_963702085.1. Taxonomy (GTDB): domain Bacteria; phylum Actinomycetota; class Thermoleophilia; order Solirubrobacterales; family Solirubrobacteraceae; genus Palsa-744. The sequence continues at coordinate 58,913 of OY969707.1, forward strand.
GATCGAGATCGCCGGCGTCTCGAGCCTGTTCGGGCTGATCGACTACCAGCTCCCGCAGTTCCGCCAGAACATCACTAGCGGCGCGTCGCCGGACACGCCGCTGCCCCTGCCGACCGATGGCGCGTTCGGCTTCAGCGTGCTCCAGCTCCAGGCGCTCTTCCGCAACGCGGCGCTCGTCGACTTCCGCAGCCGGGTGCAGTTGACCGCGAACGAGTTGTTCGACTCGCAGGTGCTCGCCGTGTACCGCGGTCGCACGCGCTCGCCCGCGAAGGCCGTCGTCCTGCGCGGCAGCTACCAGCGCCAGGGCGACACCTCGACGTACGTCTTCGAGCAGGCCGACACGACGGTCTTTACGCTCGACAGCAACGTGCTGCGCGCCGCGGCGTTCGAGCGCGTGCAGTTCAACACCCTGGCGGCGCCCGCCGGCGAGAGCGGCTCGCTGCGCAGCCGGTTCCTCGTGTGGGGCGCGCTCGACTTCGCCGTGTTGCGCGACGGCCAGGGCCAGCCGTTCGACGCGTTCTCGTTCGGCTCGGCCGCCGACGCGGCCGCCGAGGAGCTCGGCGTCGGCCTCGCCTTCGCGAACCTCCAGGTCGACCTCGCCTCCCCGGTCGCGACGCCGAATGCGGTCACGTTCGCCTTCGACGCGCGCGGCCTGGCGTTCGACATCGCCGCGAGCGCGGCGTACGTGCGCGAGCAGAGTCTGTTCAAGACCTTCTCGCTTGAGCTCGACAGCTTCGTGGCGCCCGTGGCCGGCAGGCGCCCCGCCGACCTCGGCTACCTGCCGGTGAGCATGGCCGCCGCCACGACGACGTTCGACGGCCTGTGGTTCGGAGTGGTGCTCAAGGTCACGATGGGCACGCCGGGGGCGCTCGTCGCCTCCGCGGGCTTCGACAGCCGGATGCTGCTCGGCTGGGCGCCGACGACGCGCGCCGCCGACCCACTGCCCGCCGCGCTCGCGGGCCTTCAGCTCCCCGGTGCGGCCCCCGGCGCGAAGCTCATGAGCATCCAGGGCGTGCTGCGGGTGACCGTCGGCGCGCTGGCGCTGCGGCGCGACCCGGTGGAAGGGCAGCCCGGCGTGGCGGCCTTCGTCCTGCGCCTCAACGACGTCGGCCTCACGTTCCTCGGCGTGGCGAAGCTGCCGCCCGGCGCGGTCATCAACTTCTTCCTCTTCGGCGACCCCGCGGGGAGCGGCAGCCTCGGGTGGTACGCGGCGTACACCAAGCAGCAGGGCAGCGGGCTTCTGGAGCTGAGGCCATGACGCGCATCATGTTCTGGAACGTCGAGAAGTTCAGCTTCAACAAGATCGCGAACCCGTCGAACCAGCGCCAGGTCGGGGCCGCCGTGTCGCAGGCCGAAGCGGCGGCCCAGCGGCTGGAGCTGATGATCCGGATGGTCCAGCAGGCCAACCCGGACATCCTCGCGATCGTCGAGGTCGCCACCGGCGGCGGCCCACCAGGGACGGCGGTCAACGCCAAGGGCGTCAACGGCGCCCGGAGCCTGCTGAACGAAATGCGGGCGCGGCACGACTTAGACTGGAATCTCGTCCCGCCGTTGCGCACGAGCGGTCGCGAGGGCGTAGCCGTCTTCTACCGCCGCACGAAACTCATTTTCTCGGGGCCGTACCGGTGGTCCGGTGGGGGGGCCGGTGGGACCGCCGCGCCGGGCATCGCGCCCGGGGTGCCCGCCGCGCCGGGCATCCCGGGCGCACCGTACGGGGGGCTCTTGAATGGGCTGATCAGGGGGAATCGCGTGGTGCCCCTCGCCGCTTGGTACAACGTCGGAGCCGCCGAGAACCTCTGCGCGGCACAGACCGCCGGCTGGACGGCGTTCCCGATGGGCGGGCCGGTGGCGCCGTTCCTGCCGCGCGAGCCGTACCTCACGACGTTCGCCGAGCTCGGCGGCCCCCACGGGGGGTTCCTCCGCGACATCGCGATCTTCTCGATCCACTCGCCCGCGAACGCCCTCACCGCCGGGCCCTACCTGCAGGCGCTTGCCGCGACCAACCAGGTCGTCGGTCCCGGGGCCGCGAACGAGGTGCGCGTCGTCGCGGGGGACTTCAACGTCAACCTGATCGACCGTGCTGGCAGACTCGCCGCTCCGTACGAAGCCCTCCTGGCGCCAAACCTCGCGCCGCCCAACGACTTCACCCTCGCACTTGCACCCCCGCCGCCGCCGCCCCCCGTCCCCTTCCCCGCCGCGGGCAGGGGCTACTACGCCACACACATCATGCCGCGCCGGCAGGCGAGCTTCTGGGCGCCCAACGGGGACGCCTACCCGGGCTACGGCTACATCGGCAGCGGGCGTGTGGCGAACCTGTTCGCGATCGACAACATGTTCGTGCGCGGCAGCGTCCCGGCGAACGTCACGATCCTCAACCCGGTCGTCGGGTCGCCGTTCATAGCGTACGGACCCGGCTACGCGCCGCCGGCAGGCATGCTCACCGTCAACCGCCGCGGCGGCCTACCGACGCCCGCCGCGGAGCCGCCGGCCCCCGCTCCGGTCCCGAACCCGGCGGCGGCGGCGAACATCGGCCAGAAGCGGTCCTTCCGGGGGTGGGCCAACTACGGCCGCATCCGCAGCACCAGCGACCACCTGCCGATAGTCGTGGACGTCTAGGGCGTCATGGCGCCGATCGACACCCTCGCCGACGCCTTCCGCCGAGGGACGGGTCAGGTCGGCCTCAATGCGAGGTTCCTCAGTGGCGCGGGCGCCTCGCCGCCGCCGGACTTCGACAGGGAGCTCGCGGCCGCGTTCGCGCTCGACCCGTCGAACCCGGTCCTCGCCGTGAGCTACGACCCGGCGAAGGTCACGGCGGTCACCGACAGCGCGTTCAGCATCCGGCAGGCGCAGGTCTCGTTCCTCGGCTACGCCCAGGCCAACTCGACGGTGACGCTGCGCTTCGCGCAGTCGAGCGGCCCGCTGGCGGTCGTGATCGAGGTCGTGCTCGGCGGCGGGTGGACGTGGTCGACGACGTTCGACGCGACGGTGGGGTGGCCCTTCGACCTGATGACCTACGTCACGCCGACGTTCGCCTTCGCGACCGACCGCACCGAGGGCTACCCGTGGAGCGGCGGGGACGCCGTGACGCTCGAGCGCGGACAGAACTTCCTCGCGACGGTCAGTCCGGCGCCGTTCGGCCCGACGGTCGGGCTGTTGAAGGGCGTGCAGCTGCCCGCGAGCCTGACGCTGGCGGGCAGGGTCGAGGTCGACCACGCACAGCGCGTCGGCGGCCCGCAGGACGACGGCGTGCTCGCCTACCCCGACATGGACCTGAGCGCGCTCGTCGCGCACGGCGAGGTCGAAGTCCTCGACGGCTACCTCACGGCCAAACGGCCCCGCATCGGCCTGCGCGTCGCAACCGCGACCGACACGACCGACGAGGATGGCCTGCCGCTCCTGCTCGAGAGCGGGGAGCCGGCCCCTCCCGAAGCGGTCCAGACGCCGCAGGTGTTCGTCGGCCTCGACCTGACGGCGGGCGGCGTGGAGCTCGAACTGCTCGCGCCGGTGATGGCCGGAAGCATGTTTGGCCTCTCGATCGCTGTCGCGCCCCACAGCAGGGTGCGCCTCACGCCCGCCCAGGCGATCGAGCTCGTGGCGGGCGGCGCCGGGACGTCGTTTCTCGCCGGCGTGCCGGCGCCGCTGCAGCAGTTCCTTCAGAGCGTCGGGCTCAACGGGCTGAGCCTCACCGGCGCGCTCCAGCCGAAGCTCGCCCTGACCTCGGTCGGAGCCGTGCTCGGCAGCGCGCCGGGCGCGAGCATCGTGCTGCTCGAGGACCCAACCGGCAAGCAGACGATCGCGATCAAGTCGTTCTCGGTCGTGTGGTCGCTGCTGAACCCGCTGGGCGCGCCCGCGAGCCGGAGCAGCGCGGTGAGCATCGCGACGAGCCTTGAAGTCTGGCCCGCGGTCTTCAAGGGCCACGACGGCAAGCCGGGCTTGTTCGAGGTCTCGATCGACCAGACGATGCGCGTCGAGGGACAGTTCAACGGCCAGGTCGCGTTCGCGGACCTGCTCGCGGGCGTCAGCGGCGGCGCGCTGCAGATGCCGCGCGGCGTCTCGGCGACGTTCTCGGACATCGACCTCGTGCTCGACCCGAGCGCACGCACGTACGGGTTCGGCTGCACGCTCGACGCGACCGTCGACTTCATCACCCTTGACGGCAAGCCGCTGTTGAGCATCGAGAACATGCGCTTCGAGCTCGGGGCGACCACGCCGGTCAAGGGCGGCTCGACGGCGTACACCGGCGCCATCGCGGGCCTGATCGCGGTCGGGCCGATCGCGCTCGCCGTCGACGTGCGCTACGACGGCGCCGCGACGGTGCCGACCTGGCAGCTCAAGAGCGACCTTGCGCGGGCGCTGCCGCTCGGCGCGCTCGTCGACCGGTTCCTCGACCAGTACGACCTGCCGGAGCTGATCCCGCGGTCGCTGACCGTCGAGACGTTCTCGGTGGCGGCCACGATCCCGACCGGCACCGACCCGAACGCGAAGTCCAGCTACGCGATCTCGGGCTCGCTGAAGTGGCACATCGACGTGTTCGCAGCCGACGTCGCCGCCAAGCTCGGGCTGCAGTACGACGGCACGCGGTTCACCGGGTCGGCGATCGGCGACCTAACGCTCGGGCCCGTGCAGGTGCAGGTCGGCTACGCGTTCGACCCCGCAACCCACGACACGCTGTGGATCGCGTGGGAGGGCCTGCGCGGCACCTACACCTCCGGTCCGCCGAAGACGGTGACGCTGACCGCGGCGGGGTGGACGCTCGGCCGCCTGGTCCAGGGACTCATGCGCGGCGTCGGAGCGCCCGACTTCACGCTCGATCCGCCGTGGGACTTCCTCAATAAGATTTCGCTCGACGGGCTGTCGATCGTGATCGACTTCTCGACCGACACGCCGACGTTCTCGGCCAAGTACTCGATCGGGAAGATCGACCTCGGCTTCCTCGTCGTCGACGGCGTCAACTTCTCGCGCGGCACAGACGGCAAGGTGCTGCTCGAGCTGAGCGGCCACTGCACGATCCCGAGCCTGCAGAGCTCGGGGCTGTTCCCGCAGAACGGCAAGCCCGCGGGCCGCGACGTCACGAACATGCCGCCGATCCCCGGCGGCGGGACCACGCTGTTCGAACTCTGGCTCCTCGCGCTCGGGCAGCGCGTCTCGCTGCGGGGGACGGAGTCCTTCAAGGACATCGCCGACGCGGTCAAGCAGCTCGAGGCCGCCCCCAGCACGAGCGGCGGCTCGAACCCCGTCGACCCGAACCAGCCACGGCGGGGCCAGCCCTACTACGACCCGACCGCAGGCTGGCTCGTGGCTGTGCACTTCGGCCTGCTCAAGGCCGGCGGCGAGTACACACTCGAATGCGCGGTCGTCTTCGCCGACCCGAACCTCTACGGGCTGCGCCTGAAGTTCGCCGGCGAAAAAGCGAAGGTCCTCAAGGGACTCGAGCTCGACGTCCTCTACAAGAAGGTCACCGACGACGTCGGGCTGTACCAGATCGAGTTCAGCTTCCCCCAGTCGCTGCGCCAGCTCGACTTCGGCGCCTTCTCGGTGACGCTGCCGACGATCGCGATCAAGATCTACACGAACGGGGACTTCCTGTTCGACTTCGGCTTCCCGTACAACTGCGACTTCTCGCGCTCGTTCGGGATGTCCGCGCAGATCGGCCCGGTACCGGTCGTCGGCGCGCTGGGGTTCTACTTCGGGCGGCTGAGCATCGGCTCGGAGGCCGGGCTGCCCGCGCAGTACAGCGGCACGTTCAGCCCGGCGATCGTCTTCGGCCTAGGCGTCACGCTCGGCGTCGGGCGCTACTTCCAGAAGGGGCCGCTCAGCGCCGGGCTCAGCCTCACGGTGTTCGGGATCGTCGAGGGGACGATCGCGGCGTGGCACGCGCCGAGCACGAAGGAGCTGGCAGCGGGCGACGGCGCGGGCGCGGCGTCCGTGCAGGCGGACTACTTCTTCCGCCTGAAGGGCTCGTTCGGGATCGTCGGCAAGCTCTACGGCAGCGTCGACTTCGTCGTCATCAAGGCCGACGTCAACGTCACGATCACGCTCACCGCGCAGATCACCTACGAGAGCTTCAAGGACATCGTGATCTTCGCCTCCGCGTCGGTCAGCGTCAGCGTGTCGCTGAAGATCGACTTCGGCCTGTTCTCGATCCGGATCGGCTTCTCGTTCAGCGCGACGATCTCGGCCGACCTGACGATCGCCAACGGCGGCACGCCGCCGTGGGCGCCGAGGGGGCTCGCGGCCGAGGAGCCCGCCGCGCTGCCGGCGGCGACCCTCGCAGCGTCCCCGGCGACCCTCGCGGCGGCGCCGAACTTCAAGAAGGTCGTCAACGTCCAGCAGCAGACGCAGGTGACGCTGTACCCGGGACCGCAGTTCACGCTCGTCGCGGCGCCCGGCGGCGCCCTGGCGGACCTGGGGGGAGCCTTCGTCTTCCTGCTCGCGATGGACGCCCCCGCCGCCGACGCCGAGGACCCCGGCGCTACGTCGTTCGACGGCCTCTGCAGCGTGCTGCTGCCGTGGGTGATCGACGCGTTCCTCAACCCCTCGGGCAACGAGGTCGACCTCGCCGCGATCGACGCGACGAGCGTCTCGCGCCAGCAGCTGCAGGAGATCGTCGAGCGGCTCTCCGGCGGCGGCGACTCGGTGATCGGCGAGGGGGTGCTCGAGGAGCGCCTCCTCTCGCAGGCGTGCGTGGTGAACGTGGTCGAGGCGACCGCGGCGACCGAGACGCTCGGCGCCGCCGCCGTCTTCCCGCCGTTCGGCGGCCTCTCCCTCACCGTTCCGGACCCCGGCGGCGGCGAGGCGACCAGGACGATCGCCTTCGACGCCTACGTCACGATCACCGAGGGCTACCGCAAGCAGCTCGCCGTGCTTCTACGCCAGCCTCGCCGCACGGGTGCAGGAGGAGTCGGGCGGCACGGGCCTCGCCGCCGAGGCCGTCGCCGCCGAGGACCCTGAGCCGCTCAACCGGTTCCTCTTCGAGGACTGGTTCGGCGTGGTCGCCCAGCAGCTCCTGCAGGCCGGCGCCGACGCGATCGGCGACTACGTCTACCCACTCGCGTCGGGGGACTCCATCGGGTCGATCGTCGAGTGGGCGCACAGCCGCGGCAACCCGCACGTCGACACCGTGGACGTCGCGACACCAAACGCCACCCACCCGCTCGCCGGCGGCGTCCCGCTGACGCTGCGGGGCGTCGCGTACGTCGTGCAGGCCGGCGACAGCCTCACCGCGATCGCCGCGCGCTACTCCGAGCGGTCCGAGGACCCGCGGTGGACGACGTCCCCCGCCGAGCTGATCCTCGCCAATCGGGACGCCCGCGGACTCCTCGCGCCCGGCGCCACCGTCACGCTTGACAGCGGCGCGACGTACACCACGCGCGCCGGCGACTCGTTCGCGCTCCTCGCCGCGGGCCTGAAGATCACGCCCGAGGCGCTCTCGAGGCAGACGTCGCTGTACCCGCGTACGGACCTGTTGGCGGCTGCGCTGACGCTGAGCGTGCCGGACATCGCGTACCGCACCGCCGTGAGCGGCGACACGCTGGGTGGGATCGCTGTGGCGTTCGACCTCGGCCTCGAAGGGCTCGTGGAGGACAACCGCGACGCGCAGGGCGTGTTCGCGGGCGAGACGATCCGGATCGCGAACCTGCACAGCCTGCTCGTCCGCGACGTCTGGACGGCGCTCAAGCGCGACCGCCGCCCCGCGCAGGTGGCCGGCATGGTCTCGCGCTTCGCGCTGCACGGCGTGCGGCTGCCGGCGAAGGACCCGGCCGGGCTCGCGCTCCCCGACGGGTTCCTCTACCCGCCCGGCGAGGACGACTACGGCCTCTACCAGCTCACCGGCCAGCAGTTCCCCACGCCGGCCTTCGCGGCGGGCAAGCCCCCGTCGTACTCGATCACGCTTGCCAAGGACACCGGGCTGAGCTGGTTGCGCTTCGCCGGGAGCGCCGCGACCGACAGCCTGCCGCTGAACCTCGACGCCCAGGCCCAGCGCCTGGAGTGGGTGCTCCAGTGGGCGCGGCAGAACGGGTTCGACCCGCAGGCGACCGTGACCGCGCAGCCGGAGGTGGTGGCCTCGGCCAAGCGCTACGCCGTCCGCACCGCCACGCCGTGGTCGACCTCCGACGTCACCCGGCTCGGGGAGATCGCGGCCGCGCCGGCGGCGGTCACGGCCGCGGCACCCCCGGCCGCGTCACTTACGGCCGCGGCATCCCCGGCGCCGCAGGTCCAGCCGATCCTGTGGGACATGCCGGACAGCCTGCTGCGGGGCGTCGGCGACCGCGTCGCAAGGCTCGCCGCAGCGGGCTTCGCGCCGAACGCGATCGCCCGCTACCTGCCCGCCGTCCGGCCCGCCGTCGGCACGACCGACCCGGCGACGCAGCACACGACGTTCGCGGCGCTCGAGGACTTCGCCGCGGCGACCCGCGTGCAGTTCCAGGTCAAGCGCCTCGCGCAGGAGGACGACCTCGCGCCGCAGCGCCCGGACGCCACGCACGTCGTGCCGCCCGGGCCCGGCAACAGCGGCTCGCCGAGCCCGCCGCTCGCGCCGTACTGCCACGAGCTGCTCGCCCCGAGTCCCGCCGATGCCGTGCTGCTCGAGCGGCTGCTGCTCGAGCTCGCCGACACCGACCCCCCGGACGTCGCCGACCTGTTCCTGCTGTTCGAGAACGCCCCGGGGACGGCCGGTCTGACGAGCCGCGCCGGCGGCGAGATGGTGGCCTTCCTGACGCAGACCAACCTCTCGACCGAGACGGCGCCGGACAGGGTGCAGCGCTTCGCGGCGGTCGCCGAGGAGGGAGCCGGCGTCCCCCGGGGCTTCCTCAACAGCGCCCACGAGGCGGTCAAGCTGCTGTGGGAGCTCGCGACCGTCCGCGCGGGCGGCACGTACCTCTACTACCAGCTTCCGGACGAGGGCGCCGGCCTGCCGTCGACGATCTTCGACTCGAGCGGCGTCGCGACGATCACGCTCGTCATCGCCTACGCCCGCGACGGCGCGCTCCCCAACGCCGCCCGCGTGAGCGGCGCGGTCAACGCGTTCTTCACCACCGCCCCGATCGACCTTGCGCGGTCGGCCATGACACTCGAGTCGTGCTCGGCGCCGGCGGCGAGCAGGGCGTCTGAGCGCACGCTCGGCGAGGTGGCGGACCTCTACGGCGTCGAGCTGGGGACGCTCGGGAGGCTCAACGCGACGCGCGACCTCGCGGCCGTGGGCGTCCCGATCCTCGGCGCCACGCACCAGCTCACCGCGGCGGACGTCGCAGCGGGCGCATACGCGGCGGTCGCCAGACGCTACTCCGCCGGCGCGGTCACGCCGCTGAGCGCAGCCGACGTCGAGGCGTACAACCCGGGCGCGGCGACGGTGGCCGGGCGGACGCTGCGCGTGCCGCCGGTCACGTGCACGATCGGCTCCGCGGGCGCGCCCGGCACGACGCTCGCCGCGCTCGGCGGCTACTTCGGCCTGTCCACCGACGCCCTCGCCGCCGCGTTGCGCGACGTCGCGGCGTTCCCGCGCAGCGCCGAGCTCGCAGTCGACTCCCAGCAGCACGACGCCCACGGCTGGCTGGGGACGGGGAACGCCGGCGTGGCCGTGACGCGGCCGCGTCCCGAGGACCCGCGGCAGCTCGGATCCAGCCCGACCGCACACGAAGTCGACGCCTACGCGCGGGCGTACCTGCAGACGCTGTTCACCCTGCTCTCGGTCGGCGTGGAGGGCTCGCCGTTCTTCACGGCCAGCCGCCCCGCGCTCCCCTCCGGGCCACGCAAGCCGCTGACGCCGGAGGAGGCGCTGGCCTACCGCCGCCCGGCGGATCGCCTCGCGGCGCTGCGCGCCGACGCGGGCGAGCCGCTCCGCTACGAGCAGACGGTCGGATTCGGCGCCGTCTCGCTGCTGAACCCCGCGCCCGAGCCCGACCCGCACCACCGGCACCTGCCGCCCCGAACGGCGAACCCGTACCTCGGCGTCGGCTCTGTGCTCGAGCTGTCGGTGGGCTGGCTCGACGTGTTCGGCAACCGCGCGGCGCTCGCCGCGTCGGCGGGGCCCGCCGCGCAGACCGTGCCGGTCGAGGTCGACTACTGCGACCGGCTCGCCGGCCTCGCGCAGTGGCCGAACGTGCGCGCGACGTACTCCTACGCCGGCACGACCGAGGCGCCGGAGCTCACGCTGTACCTGAAGCTCGACACCGGCGCCTACGCCGACCCGCAGACGGGCGCTGCGCACGCGCGCGCGGACGCCAAGACCTTCGCCACGGCCTACTGGCAGCTCGTGCAGGACTACGACGCCGCGGGCGTGCCGGGGCTGAGCGGTCGAGCGGTGTCGATGGCGATCACCGACACGCTGCTGGCCGACCCCGACGTGCCTTTCGACGAGGCGCGGGCCGGGCAGGTGCGCGACTTCGTCGCCGCCTGCCTCGAGTACGTGCTCGCGCGCGCGGACGGCGCGCGAGCGGACGGCTCTGCGGTGCCCGAGGGGCCCTCGGCGGAGGTGCCGGTCGCACTCCCGCCGGCGCTGCGGACCGACGCCGTCATCCCACTCGCCGTGGCGCTGCGGCTCGACCGCCGCCCGCTGCTCACCGATCCGGCGCTGCGCGCGAGCGCCGGCGGAGTGAGCGACACCACGCCCGTGATGCCCGTCACGAGCGAGGACACGGCCGACCCGAACGTGTCCCTTCAGGCGTTCGCCGCCGGGTTCGAGCGGGTCTTCGCGACCGGCGACTCCGTGCTGCGCGTCGGTACGAGCGCCGCCCTGCCGGGCGAGTCGGCGGCGACTCGCGAGGTCACGCTGTGGGCCGTGCGCACCGCGAGGACCGCGGGCGGGGCTGGACTCGGCTTCTCGATCGCCGACACGCCGAGCTTCTACGCGCCGCTGCCGCTGGCGCGGACGCTCCGCAACGACAGCGCCCAGATCGACCTGTACGCAACCGGCCAGCCGTTCCCGGACGGCACCGAGACGGCGACGTTCACGGGCGTCGACCTCAACGCCTGGGCGCAGACGGCGTTCGCCGCGATCGACGGCTTCCTGACGCCGACGTACGCGGCGCCCGCCTTCCTCGTCGATGAGCTCACCGTGCCCGACGCCGAGACGAAGGGCCGCCTGGCGCGGATCCTGGCGCACAAGCAGGCGATCGCCGCGGCGATCGCGAGCACGGCGTACCCGATCCTCGGCAGCAGCGCGGCGGACGACGCGTCGTTGCGGGCCGCCGCCGAGAAGCTCGAGCAGGCGCTGCTCGACCGCCTCGGCACGGCGTTCACGGTGACCGCCGTGACCGTGCTGCCGGTCGCCGACGCGCACTACGGCGATCCGCTGCCGAAGCTCGGCGTGCCGCCGCGCTTCTACGGCCAGCCCGTGGGGGCCCTCAGCGCCAAGGCCGACGGGGACACCGAGCAGAACTTCTCGCTGTCCTCGGCCAAGGTCCCGCTGACCGCGGACCCCGACGGCGCCACTCGACTCGCCTTCCTCTTCGACTCGCGCAACGCCGCCGCCGCTGCGCACGTGCCGCTCGACGTGTCCTACGCGGCGAGCCACCTCGAGCACGACATCACCGGCGTGCCGGGCATCGAGGGCTACCAGCAGAGTGCGTGGATCGCGTTCGTCACTGGAGCGCTCGAGCCGCTGAGCGGCACGGCCGCGCTGGCGATCGACTTCCCGGTCGTGCTGCGGGCGCTGCCGAAGCCGCCGTCGATGGTCGGACAGACGGCGAGCAAGGCGCACCCCGAACCGCGGTCCCCGGCAGACCTCGCGGGCTGGACGTACACCTTCTCCTACCTCTACCAGGGCGCCGCCCAGGACACCGTGCACGCCGTCGTCGAGTGGAACAGGCCAGGGGTCGGCGCGCCGGCGCCGGGTGACGCCGACGCCGACCTCTTCGCCGCGCTCGCGCGGTTCGTGACGATCTGGCCGGCGGTCGAGGCCGATCTTGAGACCTTCGTCCGGCCGCTGGACGGCAGGGCGACGAGCGCTCCCGCGGGCGCGGTGTCGGCGCTGAGCGCGCTGGAGAGCGTCACGGGCACGCTCGCCGCGGCGTACACCGCGTGGGCGGCGGCCCAGCAGGGACCGCTCGTCGCCGGCACCAGTCCCGAGCACGTCCTCTACGAGTTCGACCTGCGCCTCAAGGCGCAGAAGGACGGCAGCGCACGGATCGACGTCGTCAAGCGATCGCTGCAGCCGCCAGACGCGACGGTGCCCCTGCCACGCGTCAAGATCGAGGGGTACACCGAGGAAGCGCTCCTGCCGCCCGCACCGGGCGCGCAGGTGTCGTGGACGTACACCGACGAGCACGGCGTGCCGCTGGAGTACGGCAAGGCGCTGGGCATCGCGGGGCGCACCGTCGAGCTGGCCGACCTGGACGTGTTCGCCCTCCAGGACGCGTCGGCCTCGCTGCGGGTGGTGCGCAACGAGGACCTGGTGCCCGGCCAGCAGACCCGCGCCGAGTTCGTCTTCACCACGCCGGCCGTGGCGTTCGCGCAGCCGGTCGTCCCGCTGCTCGACTTCGCGAGCTTCCCGCTGGCGCCCGATGCCACCCGCGCGCCGCTCGGCGCCGACCTCGACACGTTCTTCTCGCAGCTGCTGGCGGGCGCCGGCGGCCTCGAGGTCCAGGTCAAGCTCCAGGCCGCGTACGCGTACCGGCTGGTGGCGGAGCTCGGCGAGCTGCCGGAGACGGTCCTGCCGATCGCCCTGCTCCCGCCGACGCCGTCGAGGAGCGTGCCACCGCCGTTCCTCGACACGGTCGCGGACGCGGTGAGAACCTGGCTGGCCCGCGTCGAGGTCACCGATCCGGCATCGCGACTGACGTTCGGGCTCGAGGTCTTCTCGGGACGCGACGCCACCCAGCAGATGCCGTTGCTGGTGGTCCGCGACCTCTCCGTGCTGCGCTCCCACCTCGTGCCTGAGCCGAACCGGGTCTGACGGAGTCCGCGACCACCGTAAGATGGTATGGAAGCGAGACGAAGCGCCCGAGATGGGTCGGAGGGGGATAGATGTGATCGCACGGGATAAGGCGAGGTGATGGATGGACGGCGACCGGCGAACGGTGGGACGTTTTACGACCACGATCGTGCGGCTGTACGCGAGTTACATGCTCAACCAGCCCGACCCGACGCCGCCTCACGCGGAGAGCGCGATTCCAGCCCAGATACGGGAGATATTCTCCGAGGCGGACGACCTGATCGAGGCGCTCGAGCGGCGCCCGGAGGCGCCGGGCAACCACGCCGAGCGGCGACGCGAGGAGCGCGACGAGCGTGATCTGGAGGCTCGCGAGCGGCGTCGCGAACGCGCCCGCCAGGCAGACGAGTTGACGGCGCTGGCGCGCGAGCAGGAGCAACATCGGCGTGAGCTGGCCCGCGGCCAAGCAGACGAGCGCGAGACGCCCGGGAGCACTCGACGTGAGTACCACAGGCTGCAGGTCAAGGAGCTCGCGGCGCGGGCGGACGACGAGCGAGAGACCCTGCGTGAGCGGCACCGCCTCGAGCGGGCCGAGCGGGGGCAGAGGCAGATCGCCGCACAGGTAAAACGAGCCTTCGCCAGGGGTGAGGACGCGTTCGCGCACTCGGACGCCCGGCAGCTCGCGACGCTGAGCGATCGGTACAGAGCGCAGCTGTCGGAGCTGAAGACCGCAGCGAAGACGCACGACGGGAAGTCACCAGACGCGCACGATCTGAGGCACCGGCGTCACGAGCTTGCAAGACAATTCAGGGCGCAGGAGGCGGAGCTCGTTCGCGATCAAGGCGCCCGGCGGCGGCAGCGGAGCTCCGATCACGAGCGCAAGCTGGGTGAGCTGAGACGGCGACTCGCGGATGACGTCAAGCACATCCGTGAGGGCAACACGCGCAGGCAGCACTGGCGTAAGGCCCGACTCGCCGAGGCGCACGAGATCCGCAAGCAGTACAAGCACGAGGTCTTGCGTCCGCGAGCCGCGAGGGGGGAGCGCGAGCCGGCAGGCGGCGAGCGGGCGCAGCCCCAGCGCCAACCCCGTTCCGGCATCCAGGATCCTGCCGAGCAGCGCGACAAGCGGGTTCGAGCGGAGCCGCGGGTTCAGCGGCCGCCCACCAGGGGACCGCGACGGACCAGGTAGCGGCACGTAACGTCACGCCGCATACGGTCACGCGCCGCGTACTATCACGACCGCACACGAGCGCCCAGGCACCGACGAGACTCCCGCGCGCGGGCACGAAATGGAGCGACGCAATGCCAGAATTTTTCAAATGTATCGCCGACCCCGCGAAGGCGCCTCCGTGGCCACGTGGTCTCGTGCTTGGCTGGGAACAGCTGGCTGCCCCCTTCAGCACGCTCCAGGTGGGCGGCCCTGAGGATCATGTGGGGATCCTCGGGCCGACGCGGTCGGGCAAGACGAGCGGCATCCTGATCCCGCAGGCAATGACGTGGCCGGGCTTGCTGATCTCCACCTCGACAAGGGCAGACGTGCTGAAGGCCGCGCGAGGCCGCCGGCTCGAGGCTGCCGAGTACTACGGCGGCGAGGTGTACGTCTACTCGCCCATGACCACCGACGAGCTCGTCGAGGGCGTGCGCACGATCGGATGGTCGCCGGCCGACGGCTGCGAGGACCCGCCGACGTGCGAGGTGCGGGTGGACAAGATGCTGGGTCCGGAACCCAAGAAGATGTCGGAGAACGAAGCATTCTTCCGCGGGCACGCCGGCGCGATCATGCGTGGCTTCTTTCACGCGGTCGCCCTCGAGGAGTGCGGGGTGCGCACGCTCAAGTCGTGGATCGACTACATGCGCGTGGACGAGGCCGTCGCGATCCTCGAGCGCAATCGCGATCGCTCCTACGCGGCGGAGTTGTACGCGTCGGCGCTCGAAGGCATCGACGGTCAGCCCGACGACACTCGGGCGTCGGGCTTCGCGACGGTCAGCCAGAAGCTCGCGGTGCTGGTGAGCAGCGCAGCGGGACTGCTGAACGCCGAGCGCGGCGGCTTTGACATCGACCGCTTCCTCACGACGGGATCGTCGTTGTTCATCGTGAGCTCGCGGGAGACGCAGAAAATCGCGGCCCCGCTCGTGGTCGGGCTGATCGAGGCGATCGTGAGTCGCGCGTACGAGCTCGCCCGCTCTCAGGATGGAGGACGCCTGAGCCCTCCGCTCGCGCTGATCTTGGACGAGGTGGCCACAATCGCGCCGCTCACCTCGCTACCGCAGATCATCAGCGAAGGAGCGGGGCAGGGGGTGCTCTGCTCGTGGGCGGCGCAGTCGATCAGTCAGATGCGCGAGCAGTGGGGTGAGCACTCGGCGAACACGATCTGGAACTCGAGCACCCACAAGCTGCTCTTCGGAGGTCTGACGGACTGGGATCTACTCGAGCAGGTGTCCAAACTGCATGGCGAACACGACGTTCACGTCCACGCCCCCGTCGAAGGCGTGCTCGAGATGCTGGCGCGTATAAACGGCCCGCCGCAGCAGCCGACGCTGTCCCGAAGGCCCAAGATCGCGGCGTCCGACCTGCACAACCTCAAGCACCGCGTTCCGGCGCTGCTCGCGTCCACCGAAGGTGGCCCGAAGATCGGGCTGGTGGGGGCGCCGCCGGCACACACGACGATGCCGTTCGCGGAGGCCGTTCGAGCGTCGCAGGAGATGACCCCGTAGCCCCTTATCGGCCCCCGTCGAGCAAGCTGCCGGACGACTCCGTCGATCTCATCGGCGGATAGCACCACGATCGCGGTGCACGACCGGGAACGCCGCCTCCTGCGGGGCGTGGCGTCTACTTCCCCTTTGCTCGTGGCGCGAGCGTTACGCCTTCCACTTGATCGAGCAGCCGACCGGCGGGGTCTCGGGCTGGTCGGGGTCGCGGCCGTCGAGCACGGCCTCGAGGGCGGCGCGCAGGAAGGCGGCGTTCTGTGCCGGGTCGTCGTAGTCGGAGTCCGGGGCGCCGCGGTAGCGGAGCACGCCGCCGGCATCGAGTACGAACACGTCCGGGGTCGTCTTCGCATCGTAGGCCCGAGCGACGTCCTGGGACTCGTCGCGCAGGTACGGAACGCCGTCGAACTCCCCGCGCTCGACACGGGCGCGCATCGCCTGCGGCGAGTCGCCCGGGTAGCGCTCGGCGTCGTTGGGGTTGACCGCCAGCACTCGCACTCCGCGGCCGGCGTAGTCCCGCGCGACCGTGACGATCCGCTCGTGCCACGCCAGCGCGTAGGGGCAGTGGTTGCACGTGAACACGACGACCGTCGCGGGGGCGCCGCCCGGCTCGTGCGTGGCCCCTTCGGTGTCCGGCAACACGAACGTCGGGGCGCGTTCGCCGATCGCTGTCATCCAAAGCTCCTCTCGGTGGCAGTGGCGGTCTGGGCGGCCCGCAGCGCGTCGCGCACGTCGGCCGGGTCCGGTGTCGGAGAGACACGTCCGTCGCGACGATAGTAGACGCGGCACGTCAGCCCGAACGGCTCCTCGCCGGGCGGCTGAATGTCCACGCCGTCGATACGGATCGTCGGCGACCCCACGAAGCGCTCCCGGGCCGCCCCGGCCTCCGTGGAGACCTCACGGAGGATGACCGTGCCCGGATCCAGCCCCGCATCCGCCATCGCCGCGCGCAGCTCGGCGAGCGCCTTGGGATGCGAGGGACAGCCCTCCCAGAACAGAAGCTCGACGCCCACTCCTTCAGGCTAGGACATGCTGACGCGCTCCACAGTAGGCTTCAGTGAGCTGGCGGAGACCGCAGCGGACCGGTTCGGGCTGGTCACGGTCGATGACGCGCGGGAAGTCGGCTACGATCCCAAGACGCTCGTGAAGCTGGCTGGGCGAGGACAGCTGGAACGGGTGAGCAGGGGCGTCTACCGGGTGCCCTTCGTGCCAGGTGGAGCGATGCAGGCATACATGGCGGCGGCGTTGTGGCCCCAGGGCATACAGGGCGTGCTCACGCACGACACAGCGTTGGATCTGTGGGATGTCAGCGACGTGAACCCCGCCAAGATCCATATCACCGTGCCACGCGGACACCGCCCGCAGCGAGGGATCCCCAGGGCGTACGTGATCCATCGTGAAGACCTCGACCCGGCTGAGGTCACCGCGATCTAGGGGGTTCCCGTCGTCAGGCTCGCCCGCGCCCTGCGCCAGTGCGCCCGGGAGCACCTCGGGCGCGATCTGCTCGAGCAGGCCGCCCGCCACGGCCGCGCTCGCGGGCTGCTGAGCGCCAAGGAACACGAGACCCTGGTGCGAGAGCTTGGGCTCGAAGGCGTCAGCGGACGAGCATGAGCACACCGCCCAAGCGCCCAAAGACGGTGAACAGGCTGCAGCGGCTGATCACCGAGTGGGAGCGCGAGTCTGGGCAGCCGGTGCGGCGCCTGAACCTCAGAGTCGCCTCGATGATGCTGGCCGGCGCACTGCGACGGGCAGTCGACGATCACGGAGCCGTCGTGTTCGTCACCAGAGGCGGCGTCCGCCCACCAGATCCAAACCCGGGACAGATCACCAGCTCCAGAAACCGGGATCAGATCACCTGCACATCCCAAGATCAGCGCGACATGTCTCGAACTTCCCGCCGACCTAGCGGTGGCCCTCCGATCAGGCTCGCAGCGTCCATTAGACGGCCCAGAGACGCTAGGATCGGGAGTCGCGGCGAGATAGCTCAGCTGGTAGAGCACTCGACTGAAAATCGAGGTGTCGGCGGTTCAAGTCCGCCTCTCGCCATCAGGAAAAGCGCTGCAAATGAGCGTGTTTTGAGATAGCTTGCGCCATCTCCGCTAGGTCGGCGAGCGCCGTCGGCGGCACAAACCTCGGCACAAACTCTTGACAATAGTGCCTGTTCCGAGCGCGTCGGGGCGTCTCTAGAAGCCTCACGAGTAGCCTGTTCGGGCGACAAATGGCTTACCTATGCGGTATCTACATCGAGAACCGAACTCATGGCGAAGCTCGAACTAAAGACAACAAGAGTCGGAATCGTGATGTCCTCAGTTCGATTTCCTGGGCGTTTGACCGAGTTTTACAGGGTTTACGCGATCTCGATAAACCCCGATAAACCCCTTATAACCCGTCTGGAATCGATACGGGATCAGGCGCCGCTGAGCGTTGTGTATGCGTTGGCGACTCGCTCGGCAAGCGGCGTCGTCCCGTTGCTGAGCACCTCCCACACGAAGTCGTGCAGCTCGAGCGGCAGCGATCGTGCGTCCGCATTCGCCAGCTCCGCGAGAGTGTGCTTGAACCGCCTCGCTTTGCTGGCCGGCACGAGTGCCGCTGTAGCGAGGGCCTGCTGCCAGATGGCCCAGCCATCCTCGGCGTCGATGCACTCGACGGCGAGCGCGAGCCGCAGGCAGCGGGCACGCCAGCCCCACGGCTCGCGGTGAACCTGCTGGCGCAGCTGCGACTGCTGTACCGCGCGGATCGTCCTCCAGCGCCCAGATGCGCTATCGCTGCACGAGGCCCAGCGCTGCAGACGGTCGCGAATCCCCGCGGTGGGCTCTCCAGCGGCGACGTCGATCGTCCAGGTCTCGCATTCGCGCGCGTAGCGCGCAGAGCAGTAGGCGACCATCGCCTCCCACTGGCCGGAGTTGGTGAAGCCGGCGAGCAGGATGTCTAGGTCGTATAGCTGGCGGGGTATCGCATCGCCGCGGCGTTCTTCGTCGATCCCCACCGGCGAGGCGGCCAGGGTCATCAGCTTCAGCACGAATTGGTAGGGCAGCTCGGGCAGGCGCGCACGGATCAGGCGCTGGGTGGGGCCGACATTCCCGCTAACTGTCTCAGCCGGCGGCAGGTCAGGCTCGAAGTGAAACTCGATCTTGACCGTGTTGTTCGTTGCTTTGCCGTGGTCCAGCAGGAGGGCGACAGGGACGACGTAGGTGATCATGTTCAGCTCGTCCGTCGGGTTTTCGGGCTCATAGACCTTGGGCTTGAACAGAGGATGAAGCGCGCTGAAGCGCTCGGCGAAGGCGTCCATGAGCCGCCCGATATCGGCATGGCTCGCGGCCGTAAGGTAGTCATTGTCGCGGGAGCCGCGTTGCTGTATCGCGTCGAAGCGCAAGGACGCCGCGTTGCCGCCCATGAGCAGCAGTTCGACGCCGACGGTGTCCTCCAGGTCGTGGAGGTGCTCGTGCACCTCTGCGCACCATGCCGCCAGCTCGGCGGTGAAGAGGTCGTTGTACTTGTAGCGGCGGGCGAGCGCCTTCAGACGGTTGGGGTCGCCGATCCAGTCGGCCTTGAACAGCGAGAGGTGTTCTGCGGGAATGCTCACGCGGTGTAGCCTGCCGCGAGGCGGCGCTGCTCAGGCCCATTGGGCGGACGCTGGCCAACGGTGGCAGCGAGCCAATCCTGGTAGCCGAGCCTGGCAGCGTAGGAGCGAAGCGCGCGGAAGTTGAGCGTCTGCTCGCTCATCGCACGCAGCAGCCGGCCGAGCTCGCCATAGTCAAATGGCGCTGCGCTGCGGCGTGTCTCGCGCAGCAGGTCAACCCATGCCTTCTCGGGCGTCGCGATCGCACCCTGCACCAGCGTACGAGAGTGGATCGCGGGCTGGCGGCGCAGCAGCACCGTCTTCTGCATTGCTGCGTCGATCGCCGCGCCGGGCCCGGCGGGCAGGACGACGAACTTCTTCTTCGCCAGCGCGGCGGCGAGACCGTCGGCGTGGGAGGGGTGGCAACAGACGAGATGCGGATAGTCGAAGACGAACTGGTGGGTGAAGCCGGCGAGTACGTCGTAGCCTGAGAGGTGCGCGTCGGCTTCCAGGTGCTTGATCACGCGCACGATCTCTCTCGCCGGCGCGTTGCTGGGCGAAGCCCCCGATGCCCGGTCGGCGTATCGGTCGCGGCTCAGACGAGAGATCTCACCGGTCGCAACCAGGCGGGCCAGAGCTCGCTGCAGAGTGCGCTCGGACAGCCCGAGCTTGTCGCGGAGTTGCGCGACCGTCACGGCACCGCCGTGCTCGGTAGCGAGCGCTCCAACGGCCTGGGCTACATCATCTATGTCCACGGTGGCTGATGGCACGATCCTCAGAATATAGAGAAATCCTGACTTTCGTGCCAACTGTGGAGCTGTGCTCCGGCCTGGGCGGCTGAGCGAGTTGTCTCATCCGTGCCAGACTGCCAGCAGCGTTGCGCACACGGCGACCTCTGTGATGGCGACGGTCGCGCCGAGTGTGTCCCCGGTGCGACCGCCGAGTGTCCGCCGGGCGAACGTCGCCGATAGCGCTGCGATGAGCAGCGCGGCGAGGAGCGCTGCTGCGCTGGGCGCGAGCCCGCAGAGTGAGAGCGCGAGCGCAAGCGCTGTGGTGCTCGCCAGGGCGAGGGCGATCGGGCCCACGTGCAGCGCGGCTCCGAGTCCGCCGGCGCGGGCGGGGGGCGTCGCGGTGGCGTGCACCAGCGCCGCCCAGCGCGCGAGCGCGCACGCGACGACGAGCGCTATGAGCGCGTGAAAAGCGTCGAGTGAGGCGAGCGTGCTCAGCAGCAGCAGCGCCCAGCCGATCAGCGCGAGCGCCCCGAAGACCCCTGTGGCCGAGTCGCGCATCACCTGAAGGCGCCGGCTGCGATCCCCGCGTGCGCCGAGCCCGTCGGCGGTGTCGGCGAGCCCGTCCTGGTGCAGCGCGCCGGTCACGACCACGAGCGCGATCATGGCGAGCACGGTCGCCGGCGTGCGCCCGAGAAGCTGCTGCGCCCCGACGCGCACCCCGCCGGCCAATGCTCCGACGGCCGCTCCCACGAGCGGGAACCAGCCAGCCGTCACAGCCAGCCCGGTGTCGGGGGCGCTGGGTACCGGCACGATCGTGAGGAACGCGATCGCGCCGCGAAGGCCACTCCACGGCGCGCGCCTGGGGCCTCTGGAATCGACCGCGTCCAGTGCTGGCGCTCCGCTGTCAGCGTGCGCGCGCAACACGCGACTCATCGAAGGTCCCCATCTCGTTGTACAGCGCGCCAGCGGCTTCGATCAGCGGCAGGGCCAGCAGCGCGCCCGACGCCTCGCCGAGGCGCAGGCGCAGGTCCAGCAGTGGCTCCAGGCCGAGCTCGGCGAGCAGCAGGTCGTGTCCCGGCTCGGCTGAGCGATGCCCGGCGATCAGCGTCTCGGCGACCGTCGCCTCCAACTGCACGGCGGCAAGCGCGCTAGCCGTCACCGCGTAGCCGTCGAGGAGCACCGGCAGGCGCAGGCGCGCCGCCTCGAGCATGGCTCCAGCGAGCGCGGCGAACTCCAGGCCGCCAACGACGAGCAGCGCGTCGCGCGCCGGTAGCTGCGCTCCGTGGCGCTCGAGCGCAGCCGCCACGATCCCGCGCTTGCGCTCCAGGCCGGCGGCGTCCATGCCGGCGCCGAGGCCGACCATCTCACGCACGGGGGCGCCTGTGAGCGCGCACGCGAGCGCGGCGGCGGTCGTCGTGTTCCCGATCCCGATCTCTCCCAGGATGAGGCAGTCGATCTCGCGCTGCGCGAGGTCGCCGGCGAGCGTGGCGCCCGCCTGGAGGGCTGCGTTCACCTGTCCTTGGGAGAGCGCGGGACCGGCCGTCATGTCGGCGCTCCCGGGCGCGACCTTCGCGTCGCGCACGCCGGGAGGGGTCGGAGCGCTGAGGCCGACGTCTGCCACGAGCAGCTCGTACCCGCCGCGTCGCGCGAGGACGCCGACCGCGGTCTCCCCGCGGGCCGCTGCGGCGGTGACCTGTGCCGAGACGGCGCTGTCGAACAGGCTCGTCCCGTGCCGCACGTGCCCGTGGTCGGCCGCGCACACGAGCACTCCGGCGTGGACGCGGCTCGGCGGCGGGCGGCCGGTGACAGTGGCCCAGCGCTCGATCGCGGCCTCGAGTGCGCCGAGGCTCCCGGCGGGCTTGACGAGCTGATCGAGCCGGTCGCGCGCCGCGATCGCCGCCGCACGCTGGGGCCCTGTGCGCGGCGGCGCCGGTGGGGCGTCCGCCCGCGCGCTCGCTTCCTTGCCGCCTGCCTCCTCGGCTTGCTCCTCGCGCCAGCGCTCGTGCATCAGAACCGTCTCCAGCGGCACGCGGCTCGACCAGCCCGCGGCCTCCAGGCTCGGGCGGACCGGGCGCTCGTCGGGCCAGCCTACGCAAAGGTAGGCGATCGGGTCGACACGGTCGGGGATTCCGAGCAGCGCGCGCAGGTCGGCCGGCCGGTAGAAGCTGACCCAGCCCACCCCGAGCCCCTCCGCGCGCGCCGCGAGCCACAGGTTCTCGATCGCGCACGCGGTGCTGTAGATATCGGTGTCGGGGATCGTGCCGCGGCCCAGGATCTCCGCGTCTGGCGGGCCGTGGTCGCAGCACACACAGATCCCGAGGGGCGCCTCTATAACTCCCTCGATCTTCTTGTCGAGGAACTCGCGGGCGCGCTCGTCAAAGCGGGTCGCCTGACGCAGCCGCTCGCGCTGCGCGAGGCGTCGCACCGCCGTCCGTGTGGCGATGTCGCGAATCAAGATCATCCGCCAGGGCTGCATCAGCCCGACCGATGGGGCGCGGTGCGCCGCCGCGAGCACACGCCGGAGCACCTCCTCGGGGACATCCTCTGCTCGGAAGCGGCGCACGTCGCGGCGCTCCGCGATCACGCGGTGAACCACCGCTCGCTGCTCGTCGGGGTAGCGCCAGCCGGCGGGGTCGGCCGCCCGCTCGCTTGCCCGCGAGACGTCGAATCCTGGGGGCGTCGGTGGCCGGGAAAACCGTTGTGCGTCGCTCATGAGCACAAGCGTGACGGATCGGGCGCGGCGAGTCCCAGCAACGCTCCCGCGACGACGAGACTCGCCTGCGCGGCCTGCGCGACCCAGGTGGCGTTCACAGCACCGTGGACGTCGCGGAAGCGGCGCACGAGCGGATCGAGGGGCACGATCCCCATCCCGACCTCGTTGCTCACGGCGATCACCGGCGCTGCTCTCCCGGCCGCTCGCTCGGCCGCGCGAGCGGCGTGCTCGGCGATGTCCTGGTCGCTTGCCCCGGTAGCGAGCTGGTTGCTGACCCACAGCGTCAGGCAATCGACGATCACGAGCGCGGCCTCGTCTGCGTGGGCGAGCGCCGCCTCCAGATCGAGCGGCTCCTCCACCGTCTGCCACGTGGCCGGCCGCTCCGCGCGGTGGCGGGCGATCCGCGTGGCCATCTCCTGATCCCCGGCGGTGGCGGTGGCGATGAAGCAGACCGGCCCGTCGTAGGCCGCGCCGCTGCGGACGGCGAGCGTCGACTTGCCGCTGCGCGCGCCGCCGAGCAGGACCGAGAGCGCCATCAGAAGTCGATTCCCCGCTTGGCGCGCACCCCGCGGTCGTAGGCATGGCGCACCTTGACCATCTCGGTGACGGTGTCCGCCACCTCGATCAGCTCGGCCGGAGCGTCGCGGCCGGTGAGGATCACATTCACGTGCTCGGGCCGCTCGCGGATGGCGTTCACGACCGCCGCGGTCTCGATCCACCCCCAGTTCAGCGGGTAGGTGATCTCGTCGAGCACCACGAGCTGGTGCTCACCGGCTGTGAGGGTGGCGGCCGCAAGCTCCCATGCCGCGCAGGCGCGCGCGCGGCTGCGCTCCAGATCGTCGCTGAGCCAGGTGAATCCATCTCCGGTCTTCGCCCAGTCCACCCCGAGCTGGACGGCGACCTTCTCCTCGCCGACCTTCCACTTCCCCGACTTGATGAACTGGATCACGCTCACCCGCCACCCGCGCGCAACGCCGCGCATCACCACGCCGAACGCGGCGGTCGACTTGCCCTTACCATCGCCGGTGTTGATCAGCACGAGCGAGCGCTGGCGCGTGTAAGAAGGACGCTCCCGCGGGGGTTGTGCGGGATCGTGGGGACGGCTGCTCATCAGAGGCCCGCCAACGTGTTGATCTGATCGAGGTCGAGATGGGGCAGGACCGCATCGGTCAGCTCGTCGATCGCCTGCTCGACGCTCCGGCGGGGCGTCGCGCCGAACAGCGCGCGCACGATCGCAGGGTCCTCCAGCAGCCCATGCGGGTAGACGCCGAGCACCGGCCCGTCGACGAAACCGAGGTCATCCGCCAGCGCCTGCACTGCCCCGTCGGCAGGCAAGCTGGAGCCATGCCTGATCTCATAGCCACGCGCCGACAGTCCCGAAAGCGCGCCCCACGGTTCGGGGAGGCTTCGGAACGACACCTCGACGCGACCGACGCGCTTCTCGGGCGCGAACGTCGTGTCGAGCGCAAGTAGCCCGAGGCCGCGCCCGCCGCGCTCGCCCGCGCCCAGCAGCCCCATCCCGGCGAGCTGCATACCGCCGCAGATCGCCAGCACCCGTCCACCGGCGGCCACGCGCCGCGCGAGCGCGTCCGCGAGCCCCGTTGCGCGCAGCCACTCCAGGTCGGCGCTGACGTGCTTGGACCCAGGCAGCACCACGAGATCGGCCGCGGCGATCGCCCCGGGCGAGCGCGCCCACTTCGAGCGTGGCCACCTGCTCGATCAGGCTGAGCTCGTCGAGGTTGGAGGCGGTTGGGTAGCGCACCACAGCCACCCGCTCCGGCCCGCTCGCGGGAGGCGCAGCACGGGCGGCGCCGTCCTCCTCGGGCAGGCCGTGGCTGATCTCGGGCACCACCCCGAGCGTCGGCACGCCGGTGTGCTCGCGCAGCCGCTGCGGCGCCGGTGCCAGCAGCTCCCGCTCGCCGCGGAAGCGGTTGAGGATGAAGCCGGCGATCCGCTCGCGGTCGAGCGGCGCGAGCAGGCTCCACGTCCCGTACAGGTGCGCGAACGCGCCGCCACGGTCGATGTCGGCGACGAGCAGCACGCGCGCCCGCGCGTGCTGGGCGACAGCGAGGTTGGCGAGGTCGCAGTCGGCGAGGTTGATCTCCACCGGGCTGCCGGCGCCCTCAAGCACCAGCAGCTCATATTCGTGAGCGAGCGAGTCCAGCGCTCCCAACACCGTGGGGCGCAGGCGCGCGCCGCGCTCGCGCCACGGCGTGCGGCTGAGCTGCGCGTCGGGCGCGCCGAGCACGACTACCTGGCTCTGACGCCCCCCCTCGGGCTTGACCAGCACGGGGTTCATGCGCACGTCCGGCGCGACACCGGCGGCGAGCGCCTGAAAATACTGGGCGGCGCCCAGCTCCCCGCCCTCGCCGACGCGGGCGTGGTTGGACATGTTCTGACCCTTGAACGGCGCGACCCGCACACCGAGCCGTGCGAAGTGGCGGCACAGCACGGTCGCGATCAGGCTCTTGCCAGCCGAACTCGTGCAGCCCTGGATCATGAGGGCGCTCACCGACGACTCCCGCGACAGGGCAGCACGAAGACCTCGCCGTCCTCCTGGATGACGCGCACGTTTGCGCCGTAGTGGCTGTGGATGGTCTCCTCGCAGAGCACCTCGCGCGCGGCGCCGCGGGCGACGACCTCTCCGCGGTTCAGCAGCAGCAGGCGATCGGCGTACTGCCCGGCGAGGCTCAGGTCGTGCATCGCCGAGAGCACCGTCAGTCCCTGCTCACGACGCAGGGAGTCCACCAGCTCGAGCGCCTGCTGGCCGCGGCCGAGGTCGAGCGCGCTGGTCGGCTCGTCCAGCAGCAGCACGGAGGGCTCCTGTGCGAGCGCGCGCGCGAGCACGACGCGCTGGCGCTCGCCGCCGCTGAGCGACCCGAGGGATCGGGCTGCGAACGCGCGCAGCTCCAGCCGTGCGATCGCGCGCTCGGCGCAGAGGCGATCGATGCGCGACTCGCTTGCGAGCGGACCGATGTGAGGGGTGCGGCCGAGCAGCACGTACTCGGCGACGGTCAGCTCCGAGGGCAGCTCCGGGCGCTGTGAGACGAACGCGATCAGGCACGCGATCTCGCGGCGGGTGCTGGACGCGACCGGGCGGCCCGCGAGCTTGACCTGGCCGCTGAATGGGATCAGTCCCGCGAGCGTGCGCAGGATCGTCGTCTTGCCGGCCCCGTTCGGGCCGATCAGTCCCACCCACTCACCGGCGTCGATTTGCAACGAGAGCTCGCGCACGACCGTCCTCGCACCAAGGGTCACCGACACACTGCTGGCCTGCAGGGCGCTCACAGCTCGACCCTGCGCGTTCGCATCAGCACGAAAGCGAAAAAGGGCGCCCCGAGGACCGCCGTGATGACTCCGATCGGGACTTCCGCGGGCGAGAGCAGCGAGCGGGCGATCACATCCGCTCCGACGAGAAACCCCGCGCCGGCCAGCAGCGAGAGTGGCACGATCGCGCGATAGCTCGGGGAGACGAGCTGGCGGATCGTGTGCGGCACGATGATCCCGACGAACCCGATCAGCCCGCTGACGGCGACGGCGGCCGCGGTGCCAGCGGTCGCGGCAATGACGATTACAAGGCGCACCCGCCGCACGTTGACTCCGAGCGCGGCGGCCTCCTCGTCCCCCAGGCTCAAGACGTCAAGGACACGCCGGTGGGCGAAGATCACCGCCGAGCTGAGCGCCACATATGGAACGATCAGGACGACGTCTTTCCATTCGGCGGCGTCGAACCCGCCGAGGATCCAGGAGTAGACCTCCCGCAAGGTCTCCGCGTGCTGCTGTTGCGCGAAGGTCTGCACCGCCGTCATGAAGGCGGCGACCGCGACGCCGGCCAGGATCAACATGCCCGCACTGGCCACACGTCCGGCCGCACGCGCCAGAGCGTATGCGCCCGCGACGGCGACGAGCGCCCCGGCGAACGCCGCTAGCGGCAGGACATCGCCGCTGCTGCTGACGCCGCCGTAGGCAACCGCCAGCGTCGCGCCGAGGCCGGCGCCGGCTGCGACGCCGAGTAGGTACGGGTCGGCCAGCGGGTTGCGAAAGACGCCCTGGTAGGCCGCGCCGGCGCTCGCGAGCATCCCTCCGACGAGAGCGGCGAGGACGACACGCGGCGCCCGCACCTGCCAGAGGATTGCCTCGTCGATCGTGCTCAGCCGCCCTCCGGTATTGAGCAGCGGCAGGTGCGACAGCGCCGAGGAGGCGATCGACGCCGGTCTGATGCCGATCGGCCCGACCGCAAGCCCGAGCAGCAGGCAGCCGAGCGAGAAGACCGCGATCGCGGCCCCCCACGCGCGCGGGACGCCCCTCGCGCGGACTGCCGCGTCCGGCAACGCCTTGGCCCACATCTTCGCGCTGGGGACCGAAGCGTCGCCGTCCAAGGAGGGGGCGTGTTGCGGCTGCCGGCGGGCGAAGCCATCAAGACAACTCGGGCACAGACAATCCTCGGCGATCGTGCGCAGCTCGGCGAGCGTCTCGCGGGCGAGCTCGACCGACTCACACCAGCAACCAGGCTCGCCTCCGCAGCAGGAGAACTCCACGCCACAGAGCGAGCAGCACTTGGCGCGCGGCTTCGCGCCTGGCTCGACCCCTGCGGAAGCGGCGCTCATCGAGTCCCTTCACGTTCCTCGAGTCGTCTCACCGCAGCCGCCACGGTCTGTGCGAAGAGGACGACGCGTGGGCCCCACTGCGAGGCGATCGAGTCGTTGACGGGCACGATCGCGCCGTACTTGACGGCGGCAATGTTGCGCCACCCAGGTCGCGCGGCAACGGTCGCGGCGTTCTGCTTGCAGCAGACGGTGTCGGCGATCACGATCAGGTTGGGGTTGCTCGCGATGATGTATTCGTCGGAGAGCTGTGGGTAGGACCCGGAGACGTGCGCCGCGTCCGCGATGTTCTGCAACCCGAGCATCGTGTAGATCTGGCCGATGAAGGTGCGCGAGGTCGCGGAGTAAAAGGTCGGTTCGAGCTCGTGGTAGACGCGCAACGGTCTCTTGGGTCGCGGTGTCGAGCGCGCAATCGCAGCGATTTCGTTCCTTATGTGGTTGACCACGCGCGCTGCGCCCACGGCGTGGCCGGTGGCCTGCCCGAGTTGATCGATCTCCCGATAGGCAGCGGAGAAGTTGCTCGCGGGAGGCTCCACAAGCACAGGGATCGCGAACTTACGAAGCTCGGAGCCGATGTGGTTGGTGTCTTCGGACAGCACGACCAAGTCGGGCCGGTACTTCGCGATCGCTTCGACATTGAGCGAGGTTTCCGTGAGCCGCGTTCGCGGCGCCTGCGGCGGATAGGTCGAGTAGGCATCTACGGCGATGACCTGCCCACCCGCGCCAAGGGCGTACAGGTCTTCTGTCGCGGTGGCCGACAGCGAGACGATCCGTTGCGGCTGGTGGGGTATCGTCACCGCGCCGTCGGCGGCGGCGAGAGCGACGGGAAAGGACGATGCGCTCGTTTTGCTCGCGGTGCTGTGTACGGCGGTGCCCGAGCAGCCGCTAAGTCCGACCGCTGCGAGTGAGAGCGCGAGCCATGATCGGGCTCTGATTTTGGACACAAAAAACCTCCGCGTCAGCGGAGGGGGTCGGGTCGGGCGGCTGCGCCGCACGAAACCGCCCTTCCTCCGAGGGCTTGTTCGTTCGACGCAGAGCAGGCGGCCTGGCTTAGCCCCGGAGGGCATCACAGTTGCGGGACAGCACCGGAATCGCACCGGTTTCGCTGCATCCACATCGGCCGGGAGATATGTGCCCGGCGCGCGCAGCCTACATCAACGGCCGCACGCTCGCATGGCCGAGCAGGCCGGCTATGAAGTGGACAGCGCCCCGAGCGGCAGTTCCACGGCGGGTAGCCCGGGGTCTGCGACCGCGTCGGGATGGAGCAGATGCGCGAGCTGGCGAATACCGTCGGCGATCCGCGGCGCGGGCCGCGAGTAGTACGCGTCCCCATCGACCACGATTGTCCGCACCGGCAGGCAGAGCTCACCGGTGCGCTGTAGTGCCTGCTCGATGTCAAAGCCGCAGGCAGCCAGCACGATCAGCTCGGGGTCCTCCGCGAGCACCGCCTCCCACGTCGTGGCGAAGGAGTACTCACCCGGCCGGCTGAGCAGGTTGCGTCCGCCCGCCGCCTCCACCATCTCCGGCAGCCAGTGCCCAGAGCCATAGGGCGGGTCCATCCACTCCGCGACAAACACCCGCGGACGCTCAAGGGGCGCTACGGCCGCCCGGACCGTCTCGATCTTGGCTCGCATCGCATCGGCGACTCCCCGGCCACGCTCGACCACACCGAGCCGCTCCGCCAGGTCGATGACGCTCGCGATCACCTCCTGCAGGCTGCGCGGATTCATCGAGAACACCTCGGTCCCGATTGGGCAGGCGCTCGCCAGATCCCCGCTCGAGACCGCGCACACCTCGCAGAGGTCCTGCGTGATCAAGAGGTCGGGCCGCAGCTGAGCCATCAAGCCCGCGTCGACCGTGTAGAGCGAGTGGGCCTCAGTCGCGGAGGCGCTCACGAGGCGATCGATCTCGGCCGCGCTCAATCCGGCGACATCGATTCGCGTGCGCGCCACCAGCGGCTTGTCCTTCACCTGCGCCGGCCAGTTGCAGTCCTCCGAGACACCGACCAGGCAATCCAGCAGGCCGAGTTCCGCGATGATGTCCGTCGCGCTCGGCAGGAAGGAGATGATCCGCATCGCGCCGACTGTAGCGGCTGCACGCTCGCCGCGCCAGTGCGAGTTACACCGTGCGATCAGCACGCGGCGAAACAAGCCACGAGGGCTACTCGGCCCAGAACGTGCTCGCCAGCTACATCCATCTGCACTTCAGCAGCGCTCCCGAGCTGCCAGTTGCATTCGTAGATCGCTGCCAGGGCCTTTCAGGAGACTGCCGTCCATCAGTCCAGATGGACGTGTAAAGACGCGCTGTTGAGCCGCAGAGTCTGACCGTCGCTTTTGGCGTCCGAGCGGGTCAGCCTGGGCAGTCGATCCAGCGGTAGATCAGCCCATCACGAACCTCGTGGAAGGAAGGTGGGGCCGGCGGCGGGTCGCCCGAGAGTCGCGCGATCACCTCGCGTGGACCGTGCAGATCCTCTTCGGCTGCCGTCGTCCAGTGGATCTCGGGGTGCAGCAGCCCAGCCAAGCGCTCCCAGCGGCGGCGTTCGATCGTATCCAGTACATCGCATACCGCCGGAACCTGCTCGGCCACATCGCATATCTTACCCGCGCAGTGACTCGGCGATCTTCAGCGCGCGAGTATCAGTGGACTATCGGCGCGATACTGGTCTGGCTGACGGGCGACACCCAGCCTCAACGCCCGCCGGGCGAGCCCGGAGTCGTTTGACCCGGACGCCGGCTTCGCGCCCGCGCCGACGGCTACCATCCGCCCGCATGGATACCGCGACGGCCGAGCATCGACGGGAGCGCATCAGCCTCGTGGCGGAGGCACGCGGCGCCTACCGGGCGATGGGGGCATTCGACCGCTCGATCGAGTTCGACCCGGCGCTGCGCGAGCTGGTGAAGATCCGCGCCTCGCAGCTGAACGGCTGCGCGTATTGCATCGACCTGCATACCCGCGCCGCGCGGAAGACCGGCGAGAGCGAGCAGCGCCTCTACGCGCTGGCGGCCTGGCGGGAGAGCCCCCTGTTCACGCCGCGGGAGCGAGCCGCACTGGAGCTGGCCGATGCGATCACCAGGATCGGTGAGCGTTGCGTGCCCGACGACCTCTACGAGCGCGCGGCAGCCGAGTTCGCTCCCAGCGAGCTCGCAAACCTGATCCTCGCGATCGCGGCGATCAACGCCTGGAACCGCATCGCGGTCGCCAGCGGCATGACAAGCACGCCTGATTGAGACTCGAACGTGCCCGTTGACCTGCCGCTCGGCGAGGAACTCGACTGGAAGCCGGCCCAGCGGCCGGCGCGCGTGCCGCTGCGCGGCTCCCACATCCTGGTTCGCCCGGTCGACGCCGCAAGCGACGCCGTGCCGCTGTTCTCGGTCTCGCACTCGCCCGACGGTGACCCGGCGATCTCGACCTATCTGCCGGACGGCCCCTACGAGAGCCCGGAGCACCTGCGCCAGACGTTGGCTTGGGCGCAGACCACCGAGGACGCGCTCTACTTCACACTCGTGCGTATCGCCGACGAGCGGCCCCTCGGCCTCGCCTCCTACCTGCGGATCACCCCTGAGTTCGGCGTCGTCGAGATCGGCCACATCTGGTTCGGTGTGCCGCTGCAGCGCACAACGGCCGCGACGGAGGCGATCTACCTGCTGTTGCGCCATGCGTTCGACGACCTCGGGTACCGTCGCGTGGAGTGGAAGTGCAACGCGCTCAACGCGGCCTCGCGGCGTGCCGCGGAGCGCTTCGGGTTTACCTTCGAGGGCGTCTTCCGCAAGCACCAGGTGGTCAAGGGTCGCAACCGCGACACCGCGTGGTACGCGATCACCGACGAGCAGTGGCCGGCGATCAGGCGCGGGTTCGAGGCGTGGCTCGCGCCGGAGAACATGGACGGCGAGGGCCGTCAGAGACGGTCGCTCGGGGAGCTGGTCGGGAGGCCGACAGCACGGTACTGACCGAGCTGTTCGGGCTCGGGTGGCCGGCCGAGCACCGCATCGCGTGGTGCCGCGCGAGTAGTCACCGACCCGACGCCGTAGCCCGCTAGACCCGACTTCGGGGTTTGTGCCGCCGACCCCCGCATCGCGGCACAAACCCACCGGAATCCGCACGTATCCGCGGGTATCTCGGTGGACCGCACGCCCGGCGGCGACTGCCGGCGGCGTCCCAAAAATGCCAGCAAACAGGCACTTTTTGGTATGCGTTCAGTGGGTCGGTGCCCTCAGGTGAGTAGGGGAACGGGGTCGCCGCGGGCGTGGGCGGTGATCGCGTCGGTGAGGTAGACGAAGAGCGAGCGGCCCTGTAGGCGGCAGGTGGTGTGCGCGGAGAGCAGCCGGGTGGTGCGTTGCTCGCCTACCTCGGATTGGTTGCCGAGGCTGATCTTGCGGTGGATGACGGCGCCCCTCAGGCCGCGCTCGGCGTGGTTGTTGGTCGGCTCTACGCCCTGGTGTTGGGCGAAGGTCCAGAGCGCCGGCCAGACCTTCAGGAGGTTGCGTGCCCGCCGTCGGGTGAGGCGGTAACGCGCCGCTTGGCCGCCGTAGCGGCGTAGGATCGGCTTGTACTGGCGGCGCAGCGCCTGGATGCGTCGCTTCAGAGCTTGCCGGTCTCCTGTGTTCTGGTAGCACTCCCAGTCCCAGAAGACGCGCTCGCAGAGGGCGAGGCCGTGCTCGCCGAGCTCTTTCTCGCCCGCGAGACCATCGGTCATCGCGATGAAGTCGCGCTGCAGATGCGACCAGCAGACTTGGCGGCGCGAGAGCGGCAGGTGCGAGTAGGCCCACCAGCGATCCGAGGTCACTACGGCCGTGGTGTCGCCGAGCAGTTCCTTGGCGTGGTCTTCGTGGCGGTCGGGGGCGACATGCAGCACGGCGTGACGGTCGGTGAACATGCCCCACAGGGCGCGCTGGGTGCCTTTCAGCCGCCAGCCCGTCTCGTCCATGTTGAGCGCCGGGGCTCTACGGACCCGCTCCAGCAGATCCGCGTAGGGCTCAAGGAGCGCCTCGGCGGTACGAGCGAGGATCGCATCGGCCGTCCCGGTGCTGATGCGGGCCGCGAAGAGCTGCTCGCAGAGCTCCACGACATCACGGCGGCTGATGCGGTTGCGGATCGAGAGCGTCGCGAGCGCCCCCTGAAACCTGGGGCCGAACGCGCTCGCGGCGACCTCAGCGGGCAGCTCGGCACGCCGGCGTCGCCCACAGCCCGGGCAGCGCGTCCGCTGGCAGCGATGCTCGATCACCTTCACCTGGATCGCCGGCAACTCTTCGACCTGGTGGCGCACCGGCTCGCCCACCGCCAAGTGCTCGTGCTCGGCGAACACGTGCCCGCACCCACAACCGGCAGGCCAGTACTCGACGACCTCATCGACCATCCACACCGGCAGCAGCGGCCGGCCCTTACCCTCATGCCCGCTCTGGGCGCCCTGCGCTCGACCGGAGGGGTCCTTGCTCCGCCGCGGCAGCACACTCGGCGGATCGGCGCTCGGAGGCTGCGAGCTGTTACGCGAACTGCGGTTCAGGCGACGCTCCAGCTGCGCGATCCGCTCATCCTGCCTGGCGACCCGCTCGGTAAGCGCCTGGATCTGGCGATCCATCCGCAACAGCACCTCGACCACCACCTCACGGCCCTGGTCATAGATCGCCTCCGCCTCGGCCCGCTCCATGCCCATAGGTTCGACGCGGCACGATTATGTCCCCCTGACCCACTGAACGCATACACTTTTTGCTATGCTCATCCGAGCGGTTCAGGGCTGGTTGCCCCACCACTGAAAATCGAGGTGTCGGCGGTTCAAGTCCGCCTCTCGCCATCGCCCGGCCGGGGGTCGTGGGTTGGGCCGCTCGTTCGCGAACGAGCTCCGAGCAGCCGAGAGCCGCCGCGAGCTCCACTGTCAGCGTGGCTGTCCGCGCCTCCGTGTGGACGCTCGTCGTCGGACGCTCCAGCGCCCAGCCCCCTACTGGATGTTGCGATTCGGCCACCTGACTATTCAATTGAATCGACTGGTAGAGTTATATGGACAGATAGGTGGTTCTGGTCTACCGTTAAAGCCCTGACCACTGATCGTCGTCTGTGTACTCATCGCAAGCTTGAGCGTGTCCGCTCCAGCGTTGGGGAGTCCGCAGCAGACCCATGCGCTGCTCTGGGGCGGTGGCATATGAATCAGGCTGGGCGCACGGTGCTGGCTATCGCCCAAGGAGTGTTGGGCGAGCTCGATGTTGAGGCGGTCCTCGACCGTGTGGTGGAGGCGGCGCGTGAGCTGACGGGCGCCGGCTATGCGGCGCTCGGGGTGCTCGAGGAGCCAGAGGGCGGCAGGGATGAGGTCGGTCTTGGGCGGTTCATCACGGCTGGGATGGACGAGCAGACCCGAGGTGAGATCGGGAGCTTGCCGCGTGGCCTCGGGGTACTCGGGGAGCTGATCCGCGATCCGGTGCCGCTGCGCCTCGTGGATGTGAGCGCTCATCCACACTCCTACGGTTTCCCCTCGGGGCATCCGCCGATGCAGACATTCCTCGGTGTGCCGGTACTCGTGGGCGGGCGACCGTTCGGGAACCTGTACCTGACCGAGAAGGCTGGGGGGCAGCAGTTCACCCCCGAGGACGAGGAGGCTGTCGTGACGCTCGCCGGGCTCGCGGGCGTGGCGATCGAGAACGCGCGGCGCTACACCGAGTCGCGCGAGCGGCGTGAGGAGCTCGAGCGGACTGTGGCGGCGCTCGAGGCGACCACACAGGTCACGCGCGCGATCGGCGACGAGACGGGTGTAGATGTGGTTCTTGAGTTGGTCGCAAAGCGTGGGCGGGCGCTGGTGGAGGCGCGTGTGCTTTTGATCGAGCTATGCCAGGACGACGAGCTGCTGATCGCGGCGGGAGCCGGGGAGGTGCCCGAAGGGTTGGTCGGGAGGCGTACGCTGCTCTCTGGCACGTTCGCTGAGCAGGCGGTGCGCGCCCGCAGCGGGGTACGGGTCGAGGACGAAGTGAGCCGGGCACGCTTCAACGAAGTCGGCATCGGCAGGCTGGGTGTTCAGGCGCAGGCAGGCTTGGTTGTCCCGCTGCTCTTTCAGGACCGCTCCTATGGCGCTCTGCTGGCGATCGACCGTCTGAAGGATGGACCGGCGTTCTCCGCTGAGGACGCCCGGCTACTGGAGGCGTTCGCCGCGAGCGCGGCAACCGCTGTGGCGGTTGCCCACACGGTAGCCGCGGACATCGAGCGTCTTGCGGCGGTCGTGCGGTCCTCCCCCGACGCGATCGGCACCACCAACGTGCACGGTGTAATCACAAGCTGGAACCCGGGCTCCGAACAGCTCTACGGGTACACGGCGGCCGAGATGGTGGGTCAGCCGGGGTCGGCGGCCGCCAAGCTAATCGTGCCCGAGGAGCGCAGCAAGGACGTGGACATGCTGCCGCGGGTGCTGCGCGGGGAACCCGTCAAGAACCATGAAACCTCCCGTGTGTGCAAGGACGGCACCCTTGTTGAGATATCGCTGAACATCGCGGCGACCCACGACCCCTACGGCAGGATCACAGGGGTAGCCTCGGTCGCCCGCGACATCACAGAGCAGAAGCAAACGCAGCGCATCCTCGCCCAGACCGAGCGGCTGGAGAGCATCGGGCAGCTCGCCGGCGGGGTCGCGCACGACATGAACAACCTGCTCACGATCATCCTCAACCACAACGACTTCGCGCTTCAGACCCTCGCAGAGGACGACCCGGCCGGTCGAGAGATCCACGAGGCGCGTGGCGCCGCAGAGCGCGCTGCGACGCTGGTACGGCAGCTCCTGGTGTTTGCGCGCCAGGAAGCCACAGCGGCGGAGCCGCTCGATCTAAACGAGATCGTCACGGGCCTCACGGGGATGCTCGCGCGCACCCTCGGCGAGCAGATCGCCCTGGAGACCGAGCTCACCGATGATCCGTGGTCGATTCAGGCGGACCGCGGGCAGGTCGAGCAGGTGATCGTCAACCTCGCCGTCAACGCCCGCGACGCGATGCCCGACGGCGGCACCATCACCACAACAAACGTCACGCTCACCCAACAGCAGCTCAACACCCTGACGGGAGGAGGCAGCCCAGGCGAGCACCTGTGCCTCGCGGTGCGCGACACGGGCACCGGCATGACCCCGGAGGTGATCGCCAAAGCCCTCGACCCCTTCTACACCACCAAGCCCGCCGGGGTCGGCACCGGCCTCGGCCTCGCCACCGTCTACGGCATCCTCAGCAAAACGGGCGGGCACCTGCGCATCGCATCCCTGCCGGGCCACGGCACCACGATCGAGACCTACTGGCCCAAAGCGGAAATCGCCTACGAGGCCGTGGCGGCCCCCACGCCCGATGCGCAACCGCTCCCATACACCCCCGGGGGCCAGGCGGTCCTGCTGGTCGAGGACGAGCAGTCCCTACGCGCCCTGGTGACGCGCATCCCTTCAACAGCACGGCTACACCGTCACCGCCGCAAGCCGCCCGAGCGAGGCACGGAACATAGCCGAGGACCCCAGTGCCTGTATTGACCTGCTGATCACCGATGTCGTCATGCCGGAAGCCACCGGCACCCAGCTCGCCGCACAGCTCCAAGCGATCCGCCCAACCCTCCGGGTTCTCTACACATCAGGCTACGTGCCAAACGCCAGCGAGATGCCCCCGGGCGCCGCGTTCCTCGCGAAGCCCTTCAGCCGCGAGCAACTCCTGGCAGCTGTCGCCACCACCCTTCACGGCCAGCAAGCCGCCGCCGGGTAGCAAAGCATCCCCTAGTAACTAACGGTATCTCCGCGGGCGGGCCATTTACAAAGCCCCTGCAAATGACCTACTCGTCCGACTCTGAGCTATCGTCCTGAAAACTGCGGTGTCCTCGGTTCGAATCCGAGTCTCGCCATTGTGGCGCTGTTTGCTATCGGTGGTATTGCCTTGCCCATGCTCTTGATGACGCCTGGGCGGATGAGGTAGACGAGCGCGTCGGGCGCTGCGGAGAGCGTGCTCGTCGCTGTCTGCCGCGTACCCGATCGCGCGCATCCCGGCGGCAGCAGCAGCCAGGATCCCCGAGGGGGTGTCCTCGATCACAACGCACGCCGATGGCTCGGCGTGCATCGTGGCGGCTGCGTGCTCAAAGACTGCCGTCGCCGGCGATCGAGTGCGTCAAGGGCGTCGTGCGATGCCGAGGATGTGCGGGTCGGCCGGCAGGAGCGGCGCGAGGCTGTTGGCCCCGGGAGTAGGCTTTGGCCCCCGCTCATCTCGTTCAGGCGTGTAGGGCGACTCTGCGGGTGACCGTCACCGCGGCGCCATGTACGGGCGTGAGCGTTATCTTCACCGTCAACGTCAGGCGTCGGTTGTGGCGCAGCGCGGCCTTGCCCTTGGCGTTCAGGGGCAGCGCGAATGTGAGCTTGCCCGCGTGCAGTCGGGAACGCACGAGCTTGCCGACCGCAGCAGCGGCGCCCTTGGTGAGCATCTCGATCTGAAGCCGGCCTTCAGAGCCGGTCGAGGACACGACCAGGGACCCGTGCACGATTCCACCGTGCTGGGTGGATGCCAGTTTGAGCGACCCAAACAGCGGGCCGGAAGCAGGTTCGGTCTTTGGTTGCCCGGAAGGCGGTGGGCTGGAGGGTGTGGCCGTGGGATTGCCGCCGGTAGGGGTCGGCGTTGGTGAAGGTTCTTTCGCGGGAGGTTCTTTGGTTGGTTCTTTGGTCGGAGGAGACATCGTTTTGAAGCTGTGGTCCAGACCTTCGGCAGGGCCCTGTGTGTTTTTCGCGACAAGCCGGAAGTGGTATTCCGTGCCGGGGATCAAGCCTTTGAGCGTGGCAGAGACACCCTGATTGCTTCCGCTCGCCAAGACGGTCGCCTTTTCTGTCGTCTGACCGTAGCCGGTGCCGGTTCCGTATTCGAAGAAGTATTCGGTCGTTTCGCCTCCGGGGTTGACCGTCCCTTTGAGGGTGGCTTCGGTTTCTTTGAACCCTTCGGCGGCGAGTGTCGCAGCGGTCGGTGCAGTGACCGCATGGGTCATAAGTGTCTGCTTCGTGGCGCCCGCCACGGCCTTCCCCCCATAGGTCGCGACCAGCAGGAAGTGATAGGTCATGCCCGGCTGAAGGCTTGTCACCTGGGCCGACACGGGGTGGGTCGTGAAGTCGGCCGCGCTCAATGTAGCTGTAGGGGTTGACTGGTTACCGCTCACGCCGGGGCCTTCATATTCGAAGTGGTATTCGACGGCAGTGTTTCCTTCGGGATCGATGCTGCCGTTGAGCATTGCTTCTGTCTGGGTTTCGCCGCTCGCGGAAGTCGTGGCGTCTGTGGGCGTGCCTTCGACCACGACTTCATATTTGGTGTAGTTGGCGTCGCCGTATAGGGTGTTTTCGTTATCGAAGAGGGTCGAGCTTTCGAACTTGTAGAGGCCCGACGTAGCAAACGTGCACTTTCCTTCCCAGCCCGTCGTGGCACTTGTAGGCACACCGATGCAGGCTGGCGCAGAGCCCATCCATACAACGGCCACCGCGGTGCTCGCGTCGTGGTCGGTGAACTTAATTTCGTCGCCGGCGGCGATCGTAACTTTTAGCGTGGGTTGCGGTCTCGACGCCGACCCTTCCGAGGTCCAGCACGGCCATTCGGGATCGACGCAGTTTTGGTTGACTTCGAGCTCTACTTCCGAGGCGTTGGCCAGCGCCGGAACGGCAGTCGCCGCTCCCAGCAGAGCAACAAAGGCAAAAAGCAACAGCGTGTGCGGTCTCACGGTCTTAGCCGCCTTTCTCTCGTCATCCCGTAGCCCCGGTGCTGGAGCACCTCTCCTCTTACAGACCCCGACCCGGTGCCGATCCTTCCCGACGCTCATGTGACCGAGGGCTGCGTTGCCGCTCACGCATGCAGCGTCACGGATCTGGCGACGCTCGTCGCTTCCCCACCCGCTGGGGTAAGGGTGATCTTGACCTTCAACGCCAGGCGATGGTGGCGTTTGAGTGCCTTCCTTGCCTTGGCGTCGAACTTCACGGAGAAGGACTTCTGCCCGGCGCTCACCGAAGCGCTCACGAATCGCCCGACCACCTGCGTTGCGTGCCCGGCCTTCGCCAGCGACGCGGTAGTGGCGATGAGGTCTATCTCGAGGCGATCACCGGTGCCGGCCTTCGCGATCTGGAGCGACCCTTTGACGGTCGTGCCGCGCTGGTGGGAGTGGATCGCGGGAGCGCCAGAGAACGGGGAGCCGGTCGGGCTTTCGCCTGTCGGAGTCGGGCTCGACGTCGGGGTGCTCGAGGTCGAGCCCGGGGTTGAGGTGGAGGTGGTCGTGGTCGTGGTGGCTGAGCCTTCGACCACGATTTCGTATTTCTTGTAGTTTTCGTATGCGTCTTCGAACATGGTCGCACTTTCGAACTTGTAGGTGCCGGGTTGGGAGAACGTGCACTTTCCTTCCCAGCCCGTTTTCGCTGAAGTGGGGGCTACCGGCACCGACGGTTCGCATGTGGGAGCCGTGCCGGTCCACGCGATGTTCGCGGCGGTCTTTTGATCGACGAATGCGACGGTGCCGCCGCTTGCGATCGTGATCTTCGCGGCCGGCTGGCTCGACCCCGGAGTCGCCCAGCACGGCCAATTAGGCTCGACGCAGTTGTCGTTGACTTCAAGCTTTGCTTCAGACGGACTGGCAGCGAGCGCGGGCAGCACGGCCACCGCCGCCCCAAGCAGCGCAGCGAGAGCGAAAAGCAAAAACGTGCGCGACCTCATCGTGAACCCACCTTTCTTGTGCTGGATGTCCATATGGCAATCGCTGGGCGCCGTGAGGACGATCTCAATTCGTCGTGATGAGCTTGCCGGACGGTGTGATGACGTACCAGCGCCCGCCGTTGGCTTCGATCGCCTGTCCGTTGTCCTGGCCGGCCGACCCGTCGGCCACGTAGGTGTAGAGCGGCCAGCCCGCGTAGGTGACGACACTCCCGCCTTCGGGGTCAGGATCGCTGCTCAGCAGCGATGCTTTCAGCTGCGGCCCGGTGGCGGTTTCACCGCTCGCGAGCTTCAACGGTGGCCACACCGACGCGCACGAGGACACACATGTGACCTTGGAATGCTGGTCGGGCGCGAAGGTATAGAGCGTGTGGCCTTCGGCGTTCACGAGCACCGCCCCTACCTTTGGCAACGTGCGAACGGAGAGGCTGATCGACTTCGCCGCAGGCGACGCAGCCGTGGTCGTCGCGCTTGCCGTCGTACTCGATGTCGTTGCCGTCGCCGACTGGCCTTCGTGCAACAGGTTGAGCGTGTTTTCGCCGTCATCCACGAAGTAGATGCCCTTTCCGTCTGGTGCCACGACCAAGCCGAACAGCGATCCGGCGCCGGTCTTCTTGTCGGCGGTCTGCACGGCTACCTGCTGGCCGGCGGGTGTCGTTTCGACCATGTTGCCGTCACCACCGTTGCTCGTGATGATGTTGCCGTTCGGCGCGAGCACCATCCCGAGCGGTTCCTTGAGATGACCGCCTTCGGTGAGGACGGTGCCGCCTTTCGCGGCGGGCGTCGTGCGCGTCATCGCTTCGGAGATCGCGAAGATCTTGCTGCCGTCGGTCGAGGCCACATACAGCGTCCCGTTGGAGGCGAGTGCAAGCCCGGTCGGGCCGAGCACGAGAGCTTCCGCTGAGTCCACCCAGGGGATGCCGTTGGCGATCACCGTTTCGCCCAGCACCTTCGGCTTCTGTTCTTCGCCGGATTCCAGTTCGATCCGCAGCACGGTCGAGTTGTTGATCGTGTGGATGCCCTTCGCGGCGCCGCCATTGAGCGCGTTGCTGACAAACAGGCTGGTCTTGGAGCCTTCGCTCTTAGCGGTCGAGTCCCACGGACCCTGGATGTTCTTGCTCGCGATCGTCTCGACCGCCTTGCCTTCGCTGTCGAGCACGATCAAGCAGCCGTACTTCGCGGTCGCCGTCTTGCCGTTGGTCGTCGGCAGGCTGCCCACGACGACGTAGCCGCCCGGCAGGACGTCCAGCGCTGTCGTCAGACCGACGCCGCCGGGGCAGTACCGGGCAAGCGACTTGGCGTCGATCGTCGCGAACAGCGAGACCCTCCCGGCGGTCGAGACCTGCACGATCGTCGTGCCGGTGCCCTGGCCGTTCTCCGGTGCGCTTTCCTTGGCGTTGAAGTTGCTGATCAGCATCTGGCCCGCCTGGAGCTTGCCCACACTGGTGGGCACCGCCACGATCCCGTAGGGGTTCACATCACCATTGGCCGGGATCGTCGAGGCGATCTTGCTGACGCTCGTGAGCTTGGCCAGGAACGGGCCAGAGCTTGGTGTCGATTCAGCAGGCGTGCTGGCGCTCGCCGCGGAGTTGGTGCTGGACAAGCTACTACTGCTTTTGGAGCTGCCGCAGCCAGCGACAGCCAACGCAACACCAGCGAGAGCAAGGATCGACGTTCTGGGCACTGGGGTGTCTCCTGTGGTTCGGGGTATCGGACGAGACGGCTCCCTGCTCGCAGCCCCGCTCCAACCGGAATCTCGCGATCCCTTCGTCGGCTCCGCGGCAGCGATCGACGCACGGCCCGCCTTTCGCGCGCTTGCCTGTATGACTCCGCCATCGCGAGATTCCTTCCCGGCGAGGTTCCCGATCCGTTCCGCGCCAGCATGACCTTCTCCTCCCGAGCACGCCCGGAACCGCAGGCGCTTACCCTGCCGCGATGGGTCGAGCAACAGCCGCCGGCCTCGGGTACGGGTGGAGACGCCGGACGCTTAGGCTCTGCTGATGGTGCAGCCCGATAGCGGCGAGCAGGCGGCCGTGCAGCGACGGACAACGCTCGCGTCGATCGCCGCGGCCAGCTTGTTGGTGGCCCTGAAGCTCGGAGTGGGCTTGATAGCGGGCAGCCTGGCATTGATCTCGGCCGGGATCGAGTCAAGCGGAGATGTCCTCGCAGCGATCCTGACGTTCTTCGCCGTGCGGCTGGGCCGCCAGCCCGCGGACCCCGAGCACCCCTACGGTCACGGCCGCGCGGAGAACCTTGGGGCGCTCGGCGAGGCCGGCATTCTGCTCGCAGGTGGGGTGGTCGTGGCAGTCGAGGCGATCAGGCACCTCGTCAGTCCCAGCGGCACGCCTGACACCCATTGGTATGTCTTCGCGGTCATCGCGATCGCGCTGGCGGTGGACCTCACACGCACTGTCGTCTCCTTGCGCACCGCACGGCGCTACGGGAGCCCCGCCCTGCGCGCGAATGGGTTTCACTTCGCCGGGGACATGGCTGGCTCGGTAGCTGTCCTGATCGGGTTGCTGCTCGTGCGTGCCGGGTTCGCGGGAGGCGACGCGAGCGCCGCACTCGTCATAGCCGCGATCATCCTCGCCACCGCGGCACGGCTGATCGCGGAGAACGCAAACGTGCTGATGGACCGCACACCGGCCGAGGCCAGAGAGGCAGCCGAGCGCGCGCTCGCGCGCCTGGAACCCGAGCATCGAACTGGTGCGCCTGCGCCTGCGCGAGTCCGCCGGACGCTACTTCGCCGATGTCATCGCCGCCGTCGCGCCCGGCGCGGCGGTGGTCGAAGGGCCACGAGGCCGCGAACCTGATCGAGGCGGCGATCGAGACCGCGCTGCCCGGCAGCGATGTCGTCGTCCACGTCGAGCCTCGCCGCAGCGGCCTGGACCTTCGCGACCGGGTACTCGCAATCACGCTGGCCGAGCCGCTGGTCAAGGAAGCACACGACATCACAATCTTCGAGAACGAC
Organism: uncultured Solirubrobacterales bacterium; assembly: GCA_963702085.1. Taxonomy (GTDB): domain Bacteria; phylum Actinomycetota; class Thermoleophilia; order Solirubrobacterales; family Solirubrobacteraceae; genus Palsa-744. Next base: position 100,722 of record OY969707.1, read on the forward strand.
GGGTCAGCCAGCGTCTCCTTGCATCTGAAGTTCCCCGCCGACCTCGCCCTACACGCAGCGCTCGCGGTCACCGAGCGCATCGAGCAAGCGATCCGCGCCCGCCCCGGCGTCAGCGAGGTACAGACACACCTGGAGCCCTTGGAGCGCCCGCTGAGCGCCCGCCCAGCCACCACGAGCACGGACCTCGACGCGATACGGGAGATCAGGCGCATAGTCCGTGAGCGGACGGGCAGGGAGCCGCGCAAGACAAGGCTGCTTCGCACCGAGGCCGGCCGCGTCATCTTCCTCACGCTCGGAGTCGGCGCCGAGACCTCCCTGGTCGATGCTCACCAGCTGGGCAGCGAGCTTGAGGAGGAGCTGCGCCTCCAGGTTCCCGACATCGCTGATGTCGTCGTCCACACCGCAACCTGAAGAGCAGCGGTCCCCGCTCATCATCCGCGGATACCGCTTCAGAAAACCGACGAGTAGGTATGGGGTGTAGTAGCCCAGCGCGACGCTCCCGCAGACTCCACCCAGGCGGCTCCAGCATTCGAGCCGCCGGCCCAGATCGTTTAGTGTGGCGTCAGGGTCGTACCGTGAAATCCAGCCAGGCCAGAGGAGACTCCAGGGACCGAGCGCGGGAGACCCCGCGGCCCGTGGGAGTGCCCGCGCTCGCGCCGCGGTTCGACGAGTGGGAGATCGAGCTCCACGGGCGCCGCGTGATGTACAGAATCGCCCGCCCGCCCGCGGGCAGCGGACCGCCGGTCGTGCTGGTCCACGGGATGCTCAACTCCTCCAGCCACTGGCGGGCGGTGGCGGAGAACCTGGCCGGCGACTACACGGTGATCGCCCCGGACCTGATCGGACACGGCGACTCCGCCGCCCCACGCGGCGACTACTCACTGGGGGCACACGCGGCCAGCATCCGCGACCTGCTGGCCGCGGAGGGGATCGACCGCGCGAGCATCGTCGGGCACTCGCTCGGAGGGGGCGTCGCGATGCAGTTCTTCTACCAGTTCCCCCAACGCACCGAGCGGCTCGTGCTGGTGTCCTCCGGCGGCCTCGGTCACGGCGTCAGCCCGGTGCTGCGCACCGCCGCGCTGCCCGGCGTCTCCGCCCTGCTTTCACTGACCATCCACCGGCGGCTGCTCGGCGCGTTGAGCGACACCGGCCGGCGCCTGCGCGAGCGCGACGTGCGCCTCGGCGTGCACCTGCAGGCGCTGGCTCGAGCGCTGAGCCCGCTGGAGAGCCCCGAAGCGCGCCAGGCGTTCCTGCAGACGCTCCGCGCTGTGATCGACGTGCACGGCCAACGGGTCTCCGCGACGGACCGTCTGTACCTGCTCGAGTCGATGCCCACGCTGATCGTGTGGGGCGAGCGCGACAACACGATTCCGCTGCAGCACGGACGCCGCGCACACGAGGCGATCCCCAACAGCCACTTCCGCACGTTGCCCCGCGCCGCGCACTTTCCGCACCTCGAAGACCCCGACGGGCTCTCCGAAGTCCTGCGGGAGTTCATCCAGAGCACCCGGCCCGCCACGTTCGACGACGCCGACTGGGGCGCGGTGCTCTCCAGGCGCTCGCCCCCCAGACGCGTCGGCGACGCAGCCGCGTAGGGGGCGCAAGGCCGGCCCGCATGTGACTGATAAAGCTGTTCCGGTCGGCGCACGCGCCGACCGGCGGGGCCGCGCATGCGCGGCCCCGGGACCCGCCACATGTGGCGGGTCCACCGTTGGCGCATGCGCCAACGGCACGAGCGTGCATGCACGCTCGTGAGCAGGGCCGCATGCGGCCCTGCTGGCGGTGCCGTACACGGCACCGCCCCCTGCTGACGGCAAGCAGTCGCAGTGGCCCCGACACGTGGGATGATCTCCCGCAAGGGAGCACCCCAAACGGCGACGGCAGCCGGTCACAAAGGGAGGAGCTATGAGCGAGGAGTACCCAGTTCAGTTCTCTGTCGACTACCCCGAGAGGGACCTCGACCGTCTCACGACGGCCCTGCGCATCTTCACAGTCATCCCGATCGCGATCGTGCTCGGAAGCATTGGCGGCTACGCAGGCGGCGCCTACGCCGGATCGGGCCGTTCGATCGCCGTGAGCGGCGCGGGGCTCCTGTTCATCCCGCCGCTGTTGATGATCCTGTTCCGCCGCAAGTACCCGCGCTGGTGGTACGACTGGAACCTCGAACTGTTGCGGTTCGCGAACCGTGTGGGGGTGTACCTCGCGCTGATGGACGACCGCTACCCCTCAACCGACGCCCAGCAGTCGGTCCACCTGGACTTCGCCTACCCCGACGCGGAGCGGGAGCTCAACCGCTGGCTGCCGCTGGTGAAGTGGCTGCTCGCGATCCCCCACTACATCGTCCTGTTCTTCCTCGACCTCGGCGCGCTCTTCGCGGTCATCGCCGTGTGGGTCGCGGTGCTGTTCACGGGTCGCTACCCGCAGGGGCTCTTCGACTACGTGGAGGGCGTGATCCGCTGGCACAACCGGGTGGTCGGCTACGCCGCGATCCTCGTCACCGACCAGTACCCGCCGTTCCGGCTGGGGCCTTGAGCGCCACGGGCTCGATCGCCAGGTCTGGTGGTCGTGGCGCTCGGTCAGCGCCTTGGCCGGGCGCTGCGCCTCGGCGTTCGCCCAGCAGATAGCCTGCCGAGGGTGATCACTGGGGAGCTGAAGAACAAGATCGATCGGATCTGGGACGCGTTCTGGTCCGGCGGCATCGCCAACCCGCTGGAGGTGATGGAGCAGATCACCTACCTGTTGTTCATCCGGCGGCTCGACGACCTGCACACAGCGCAGGAGAACAAGGCCAATCGCACGGGAAAGCCGATCGAGAAGCCGATCTTTCCCCCCGGCGACGATGCCGGCGGCCGGCCGTACAGCGACCTGCGCTGGTCGCACTTCAAGGACATCGAGCCGGGCGAGATGTACGCGATCCTCGGCGAGCGCGTATTCCCATTCCTGCGCTCACTGGGCGGGGATGGCTCGACGTACTCGCACCACATGCGCGACGCGCGCTTCACGATCCCGACGCCGGCACTGCTCGCGCGCGTGGTGGACATGCTCGGCGACCTGCCGATGGAGGGGCGTGACACGAAGGGCGATCTCTACGAGTACATGCTCAGCAAGATCGCCACGGCTGGGCAGAACGGCCAGTTCCGCACTCCGCGCCACATCATCGCGCTCATGGTCGAGATGACCCGGCCGCGACCCGAGGACGAAATCTGCGATCCGGCTTGCGGCACCGCCGGGTTCCTCGTCGCCGCGGGCGAGCACGTCCTGCGGGAATACCCGCACGTCCAGCACGACGCTCTCGCCAGCGGCCACTTCCACAGGAGCATGTTCCACGGCTTCGACTTCGACTCAACGATGCTGCGGATCGGCTCCATGAACATGCTCCTGCACGGCGTCGAGCAGCCCGACATCCGCTACCGGGACTCCCTCTCGGAGGGCGCCGCCGGAGAGGAGGAGCTGTACTCGCTGATCCTCGCCAACCCGCCGTTCGCCGGCAGCCTGGACTACGAGACGACCGCGCAGAACCTGCTGCAGGTGGTCAAGACGAAGAAGACCGAGCTGCTCTTCCTCGCGCTCTTCCTGCGACTGCTGCGCCCCGGTGGGCGCGCCGCGGTGATCGTGCCCGACGGCGTGCTGTTCGGCTCCAGCAAGGCACACCGGGAGCTGCGCCGCATGCTCGTCGAGGGCCAGAAGCTCGACGGGATCGTCAAGCTGCCGAGCGGCGTGTTCAGGCCCTACGCGGGGGTCTCGACCGCGATCCTGCTCTTCACCAAGACCGAGAGCGGCGGCACGGATCACGTCTGGTTCTACGACGTGACCGCCGACGGGTGGAGCCTCGACGACAAGCGCGCCCCGCTGCTGGATGAGGCCAAGCTCGGCCCCGTCCCCGCCGCCGATCGCGAGCTCTTCGACGAGGACTACGAGAAGAACAACCTCCCCGACCTCCTGCTCTGCTGGGCCGAGCGCGACGGCGCCGAGCGTGACCGCGCACGCACCGAACAGAGCTTCTGTGTGCCCAAGGAGGAGATCGCCGCCAATGGGTATGACCTGAGCCTCAATCGCTACAAGGAGATCGTCCACGAGGAGGTGGAGCACCGGCCGCCTATCGAGATCATCGCTGAGATGGAGCGATTGGAGGATGAGATTAGGGCGGGGTTGGAGGAGTTGAGGGGAATGGTGGGGTGAGCACCACCGAAGTACAGCTGGCCAAGTGTACATCTGGGGTGTCGACTGTGAATCCCGCACAATCCCTTGGCGAGAGACAGTTTGAGTACGTGGACCTCAGCGCTGTCCATCAAGACGAAAAGCGTATCACCGGATCGCGTTGGATTTCAGGGCGCGACGCACCAAGCCGCGCCAGGCAGGTGCTTGCTGGAGGGGATGTTCTCGTTTCAACCGTGCGGCCAAACCTCAACGCGGTGGCTCGAGTTGAGGACAAGTTGGAGGGTGCTATCGGCTCCACCGGGTTCTGTGTTCTACGACCGGGGGAGCACCTCGATTCCAATTACCTGTTTCACTGGGTAAGGAGCCCGCAGTTTGTTCGACGCATGGTACGTGCAGCGACTGGTGCAAGCTATCCGGCAGTATCGGATCGCGTCGTTCGAGATTCGATGATTCCGTTGCCCGACACGAGAGAGCAGCGGCGGATCGCTCGGGTGCTGGACGCGGCCGACGCGCTTCGCGCCTGGCGTCGAGATGTCATTGCTCGCCTTGGCGCACTAGTGGAGTCGATCTATGTCGACATGTTTGGCGATCCCCGTAGTCCTTGTCGTCGCTGGCCGGCTGAGGAAATGGGTTCCCTGGCTAGTGTCGTCCGCGGCGCCTCCCCTCGTCCTGCGGGTGATCCACGATACTTCGGAGGATCCATCCCCTGGCTAAAGATCGCGGACGTCACTGCGACGTCTGGACGGCACGTCAGGACGATCAAGGAGGGAGTCACAGAGGCTGGCGCCGCCAAGAGTGTGCTCCTGCCTGCCGGTACGATGATCCTTACTAACAGCGCCACGGTAGGTCTTCCGAAGTTTCTCGGAAGTGACGCATGTATTCACGATGGCTTCCTCGCATTGCGTAACATTGATAGCCATAGGGTTGACGAGGTGTTCCTATACGTAACCATACTGCTCCGGCGCGACCAAATTGCGGACCTTGCGCCCATGGGTACACAGAGAAACCTCAATACGGGTATCGTAAGGGCGCTGAGTATTGAGCTGCCCCCCTTGGACCTACAGCACGAATTCGCACACCGTTTTGTTCGCACCGAGAAAATCCAAGACGCTGCCCATGCGCAGCTGATGGGTCTAGATGAAACCTTCGTATCCCTCCAAGACCGCGCGTTCAAGGGGGAGCTTTGAGATGGGCATAGAGGCGAGCGGTGAACCCAGCGACCTCCCAAGCAACTTCGCCTTCCTTGCGGCCGAGTGGCTAGACCTGTACCAAGAAGCCACGGAGGCCGAGCAGAAAGCGGTAGCCGATCCACGCGCGTCCTGCTTCTACGCCCGGCGTACGTTGGAGCTCGCTATGCAGTGGATTTACAACGCCGAGGAGAGTCTGCAGACGCCCTACAGCAGGCAGCTCTCGGCGATGCTCTTCGCGCCAGGTTTCCGCGCGCTTGTCGAGCAGCGGATCTGGACCAAGATGAACCTGATCCGCAAGGAGGGCAACGCCGCGGTTCACGAGAGCAAGCCGATCGCACCAGACACGGCGACCGCGGTCCTGCGCGAGCTTTTCCAAGTGCTCTTCTGGGTCGCGCGCACCTACACGCGCACGCCTGAGCACCTTCCGCAGTCCGGCCTCCGACTCGATCTCCTCGCGATCCCACGGCCGGTGGGTGTCGTGCCTCGCCAGCAGACGCAGGCGGCGCTTCGCAAACGGGAGGAGGATCTGGCCGCTCAGGATGCGCAGCTCGAGCGCGTGCGTATGGACGATCCCGCACTGCAGACCGAGCTCGCCCACCTACGCGCGGAGATCGCTCAGGTCAAGGCCGCCAACGAGGCGCGCTCCTACGAGCACGACTACGACGAGGAAAGCACCCGCGATCTGTACATCGACGTGCTTCTCGAAGAGGCCGGCTGGCCGTTGGATGGGGAGCGCGACCGCGAGTTCAAGGTCCAGGGAATGCCTAGCAGGAGCGGCGTGGGCCATGTCGACTACGTGCTGTGGGGCGACGACGGCAGGCCGCTCGGCGTGGTCGAGGCCAAGCGCGCGCGGAGCGAGGCGGAGGCGGGTCGTGCGCAGGCGAAGCTGTACGCGGACTGCCTGGAGCGGGAGTTCGGACAGCGACCGGTGATCTTCTACACCAACGGCTACGACACGTGGCTGTGGGACGACGAGCGCTATCCGCCCCGCCGGGTGGAGGGTTTTTACACGAAGGATGAGCTCGCGCTGCTCATCCAGCGGCGGACCGCGCGGCGCTCACTGGCGGACACCGAGATCAGGTCGCTGATCGTCGACCGTCCCTACCAGCACCGGGCGATCCGGAGGGTCGGCGAGGCCTTCGAGCGCGACCACCAGCGCGAGGCGCTTGTCGTGATGGCGACGGGCGCGGGCAAGACGCGAACTGTGATCGCGCTGGTCGACCTGCTCATGCGCGCGGGGTGGGTCAAGCGCACACTATTCCTCGCTGATCGCGTGGCGCTTGTCAACCAGGCGGTCGGCGCCTTCAAGGCGCACCTGCCCGATGCGGGCACCGTCAACCTGGTGACCGAGCGGGACGAGGATGGTCGCGTCTACGTCTGCACGTACCCCACGATGATGGGGCTTCTAGGCGGAGCGGTGGGGGAGCAGCGGCGCTTCGGCCCCGGCTTCTTCGACCTCGTCATCATCGACGAGGCGCACCGGTCCGTCTACCAGAAGTACCGTGCGATCTTCACCTATTTCGACTCGCTGCTCGTCGGACTCACCGCCACGCCCCGGGAGGAGGTCGACCGCAACACCTACGAACTGTTCAACCTCGAGCCGGGAGTGCCCACCGACGCCTACGAGCTCCACGAAGCAGTGGAGGAAGGCTACCTCGTCCCCCCGCGCACCGTGGACGTGCCGCTGAAATTTCCCATTCAGGGCATCCGCTACGCCGATCTCCCGGAGGCTGAGCGCGAGCAGTGGGAGGAGCAGGACTGGGGCGAAGAGGGACAGATCCCCGAAGCTGTCGCACCCGAGGCCGTGAACCGCTGGCTCTTCAACGCCGACACGGTCGACAAGGTGCTCGAGACCCTGATGAGCAAGGGGCACCGGGTCGCCGGCGGCGATCGACTCGGAAAGACGATCGTCTTCGCCAAGAACACCGCCCACGCCGACTTCATCGCGAAGCGCTTCGACACCAACTACCCGGAGTACCGTGGCCACTTTGCCGAGGTCATCACCTCGCGCACCGAGTACGCCCAGAGCCTCATTGATGCCTTCTCCGGCAGGGACAAGGCTCCGCACATCGCGATCTCGGTCGACATGCTCGACACCGGCGTCGACGTGCCCGAGGTGGTCAACCTCGTCTTCTTCAAGACGGTGCGGTCCAGGACGAAGTTCTGGCAGATGCTCGGCCGCGGCACCCGGCTTTGCCCCAACTTGTACGGGCCTGGAGAAGACAAGCGTGACTTCTTCGTGTTCGACTGCTGCGAGAACGTGGCCTTCTTCAACCAGCAGATCGAGCCTGCGCAGGGCGGGCCCGCTGTGTCCCTCGGTCGGAGCCTGTTCCGCGAACGCCTGGAGCTAGCGATGGCGCTCGAAACAGCGATCGGGCGTGGCGACACAGGAGGCGGAGAGCGCGACCTGCGCGAGGACACGGTGGCACGGCTGCGCGAACAGGTTGCGGGCATGAACCTCGACAATTTCCTGGTGCGTCCACACCGCCGTTGGGTCGAGCGCTACCGCGAGGCCGACGCGTGGAGCGGGCTGAGCCTCGACGATGCCAAGGAGCTCGCCACGCATCTGGTCGACCTTCCCTCGTCTGTACGCGACGACGACGAGCTTGCCAAGCGCTTCGACCAAATCGTCCTCCGCCTGCAGCTCAGTCGCCTGCGTGGGGAACCGGGGCAGGTGCACCTGCGCCACCAGGTGCAGGAGATCGCCGCCGGGCTGCTGGAACAGACGTCGATCCCCACGATCAAGGAGCAGGAGGCGCTGCTGCACGAGCTCGCCGGCGACGAGTGGTGGGTCGGTGTGACCGTGTCGATGCTGGAGCAGGCGCGGCTGCGGGTGCGTGGCTTGGTCCGCCTGCTTGATCGGCGCAAGCGGGTGTTCGTCTACACCAACTTCGTCGACGAGCTTGGCGATGTCACCGAGGTCGAGTTGCGCGGCGTCGCCACGGGCACCAACTTCGCGCGGTTCCGCGAGAAGGCACGAACCTACCTGCGCGCGCAGGAGAACCACGTCACTCTCCAGAAGCTCCGTCGCAATCGGCAGCTCACCGCGAGCGACATCGCCGAGCTCGAGCGGATGCTGGCCGCCGCCGACCTTGGTGACGCGGCCGACCTTGACCGCGCTCGCCGTCAGGCGCACGGCCTTGGTCTGTTCGTGCGGTTGCTCGTTGGCCTCGAGCGCAGCGCCGCATCGAATGCGCTGGCGAGCTTTATCGATGGTCGCAATCTGGGACCCAACCAGCTCGATTTCCTGACTCTCGTCGTCGATCACCTCACCCAGAACGGCGTGATGGACGCTGGACGGCTCTATGACTCGCCGTTCACCGACCTTGCCCCCCAGGGTCCCGAGGGCATCTTCCCCAAGGAGGACGTGGACGAGCTCGTCGCTGCGATTCAGGAGGTCCGAGCCAGGGCTGAACCGAGTGAGGAAGCCGCGTAATTCCTGCAGATCGTCAGAGCCAGCCCGAGTCCGCGCCCACGATTGACGAGCTCGTGATCGCCGACGAGCCCGAGCGCTGGACGGCGCTCGGCTTCACGGTCGTGGAGGGGTGCTGTCAGTTCGGCAGGGTCCGCGTGCGTCTCGCGGGGCGCGGAGCCGGGCGGGGGATAGTCCGCTGGTCGCTGCGCGCGATCGCCGGCATCGAGCTCGATGGGCTACCCACGACACGCTCAGAGTCGCCGCCGCCGCCGCTGGCGCCCGCGCATCCCAACGGGGTGCTCGCGATCGACCACGTCGTTGCGATGTCCCCCGCGCTCGAGCGCACCGTGCGGGCGCTGCAGGCGGCCGGTCTGGATCTGCGCAGAATCCGCGAGCAGCCGACCCCGGCCGGGGCTCCGCGCCAGGCGTTCTTCCGGCTGGAGGCCGCGATCCTCGAGGTTGTCCAGGAGCCCGACAGCGCCGTCGAGCGTGGGGGTGGAGCCGCCCACCCAGCGCGGCTGTGGGGACTTGCCCTGGTCGTCGAGAACCTCGACCGTACCGTCGAGAGCCTCGGTCCGCACGTCGGCTCGATCCGGCCCGCCGTTCAGCCGGGTCGGCAGATCGCCACGCTGCGTCGCTCGGCTGGCCTCACGGTTCCAGTCGCGCTGATGAGCCCCCGGGCCGCACCCGCGACCGTGTAGGCCCTGTGCACTGTCGGGGGTTGTCCGGTAGACAGCCGGTGGACCGTCTGGTGTATCGCCGGTGAACTGAAGCGTGAGGGTCGCGTGGCTGCGTTTGAGGTCGATGGTCGGCTCGTGGCTAACCGCCGTCGTCTATCAGCTCCTGCTCTGTCCTCCGAACGGGCGAGGCGCGCGTCGGTGGTGAGCAACGCCAATGAGTCGAGCGAGGCGGCGAGCTCGGTGTAGAGGGCGTCGAGGAGTCGTTGGTTCTCGCGTCGCCCCCACGCGCCGGAGAGCAGGCTCGCCAGCTGGTGTCGCTCGATTGGTGCCGCGGCGAGCTCCTCAAGCGCCGCCGCCACGGCCGACTGCTCGAGCTCGCCGGCGCGATACAGACGTCCGAGCGCGGAAAGCACCTCTGCGTCGAGATGCGCCGGGGCGTGCAGCTGGCATCCGCGCATGCGCGCGCGAACCTTGATGCCGAGATCCGTGCCGAGCAGCGTCTCGACGACCGCGGAGGCGTCGAGGACGAGCGCTTCAGTCCGAGGCTCGGTCACCGAGCTCGGCGCGCGCCTCGTCAAGCGCCCGGATCACGCTTCGGTGGGGAACGTCAGCTCGTGGCAGGCGCTCCAAGCGGTCGATCCAGCGGTCGGTCTCGTTGTGCGCGAGGCTGCCGCTCAGCGCCGCCTGTGTAACTTTGGAGATGTTCAACCCTGCGGCGCGGGCTTCCTTCGCCAGGTCGTCGGGCAGATACACGTTCACGCGTGCCATGCGCATAGTATACACACATAAGCTGGTCGCCGCGCTCCCTACCCTCAGCTCTCGTACGCGATCAGCGCGTGCGCTTCGTGCGGTGCGAGCCGCTCGCGGCCTTTCAGGCCGGCGAGCTCCACCAGGAATCCGCAGCCGACGACCTGGCCGCCGAGGCGGCCGACCAGCTCGCACAGCGCGGCCGCGGTGCCGCCGGTCGCCAGCAGGTCGTCGTGGACCAGCACGCGCGCACCGGGAGCGATCGCGTCGGTCTGCAGCTCGAGCTGGTTCGTGCCGTACTCGAGCACGTACTCCGTCCCGATCGTCTCGTAGGGCAGCTTGCCCGGCTTGCGCGCGAGCACGAACCCGGCGCCGAGCTCCAGCGCGAGCGCCGGGCCCAGCAGGAAGCCGCGCGCCTCGGCGGCGATCACGCAGTCGGCGCCCAGCGGGCGCGCGTACTCGGCCAGACCCCGCACTGCGAGCGCGAGCGCCTCTCGGTCGGCCATCAGGGGCGCGATGTCCTTGAAGACGATCCCCGGTCGCGGGAAGTCGGGGATGTCGCGGATCGCCGCGCGCAACCGCTCGTACGTGTCCGTCGCAGCTGCGCCGCCGTGCACGCCCTCCATCGTCGCAGACCGCGGGCGGCGCTCGAGCTCCCGTGGGAGAGCCACGTCCCGGCGCGTGCGGGCGCTTGTCTCCTCTGGCGGAGCCAACCCGTCGCATGTGGGTGCAAGCTCCCCTGGGAGAGCCTGCTGGGCGCGGGCGTGGCTCAAAGAGCGTGCGGGAGGGCCGGTCTCGCCTGCGCGCCCGCGCTGCGCCACTCGGGGATGCCCAGCGTGATCATCCGCAGCTGGCGTCCCGCGGTTGTGACGATCTCGGCCTCGGCGGTGGGGTCCTTTGGTGGGGCGTCGAGGATCGCCTCGGCCGTGGAGACCATCGCGTTCACGATCAGCCCGGCCAGCAGCTGCAGATCCTCGGTGCTCCAGCCGTCGAGGTGGGGGAAGCGCGCGAGGTCGGTCGCGAGGTCGCTCGCGAACAGGCGAATCTCGCTCCGGATCGCGTGCCGCAACGCGGCGACGCCGCCGAAGCGCTCGCGCGCGATGAAGCGGAAGTGGGTGTCGTGCTCGTGCACGTAGCTGACGAGCACCTCGACCGAGTTGCGGATCGCGCGCTCGTACGTGCGCGGGTCCGCGCGCGCCTCGCGGATCATCGCCCGCAGCGTGCGGAACGACTCGTCGATCAGGACGAGCCCGAGCTCCTCCATGTCGTCGAAGTGCCGGTAGAACGCCGTCGGGACGACGCCCGCCGCGCGCGTCACTTGGCGCAGGCTCAGACTGGAGAAGCTCTGCTCCTCGAGCAGCCCGAGCGCCGCGTCGAGCAGCGCCCGGCGGGTGCGCTGCTTGCGCTCCTGGCGCGTGGTGCCGTCTTCTGGAGTACGGTCGTGCACGGTTAGGACGTCATTCAAATAGGCGGTGCTGGCCGGTCGGAGAGCCCGTTGCCCTTCGACCGTTGGGGGTTTCCTGTACTTGTTCACAGTGTGACGAACTTCACAGTTTGATTGTTCTCGCTGTGCCGGGGTAGTGTACTCTGGTGAACGGTTGTACACCGACTGGAGTCGAGAACGCTGCCCACCACCACCCCTTCCCGCGGCTTCGGCCGCCGTCTGCTGCACTCCCCGCTGCTCGAGGCGCTCGCCTACCCGCACGGCGTCGACCGCTACGTCGAGCTCGTGCGCCCGCTGCTGCTCAAGCGCGACGTGCGCGCCGAGGTGACCGCCGTCCGCCACCAGACGCCGCGGAGCGTCACGCTGACGCTGCGCCCCAACGAGAACTGGCGCGGCCTGCGCGCCGGGCAGTTCGTCGGGGTGTCCGTCGAGATCGACGGTGTCCGCGAGACCCGGCCCTACTCCCCCGCCGGCTCGGAGCACGCCGCCGGGGGAGCACTCGAGTTGACCGTCTCGACCCACCCGGAGGGCCGGGTGTCGCGCTACCTGCGCAACCGCGCGCGGCCGGGGCTGATCGTCGGTCTGGCCCCCGCCGAGGGTGGTTTCGTACTGCCCGACCCGCGACCCGAGCGCGTGCTGTTGATCAGCGGCGGCTCCGGCATCACGCCCGTGATGGCGATGCTCCGCACGCTCTGTGACGAGGGCTTCGCGGGCGAGCTCGGGTTCCTCAACTACGCGCGCTCGGCCGAGCTCGCGCTCTACGGCGCCGAGCTCGGCCGGCTCGCAGAACGCCACGCGGGGCTCCGCGTCGCCCGCGGCTTCACGCGCGGAGGCGGGCTGCCGTTCACCGGGCGCTTTCGCCGCGAGCACCTGCGCGCCGTCACCTCCGAGCACGCCGCCGCCGCGACGTTCGTCTGCGGCCCCCCGGCCCTGCTCGACTCGGTGCGCGCCGCCTGGGCGCAGGACGGCCTCGCCGAGCCGCTCTGCGAGAGCTTCACGCCGCCCGCGCTGCGCTTCGACACCGTCGGCGCCGTGGGCCGCGTGCGCTTCGTCGCCAGCGGCCGCGAGGCTGCCAACAGCGGCCTGCCGCTGCTCGAGCAGGCCGAGGACGCCGGGCTGAGCCCCGAGCACGGCTGCCGCATGGGCATCTGCAACACCTGCAGCTGCGTCAAGACGGCCGGCACGGTGCGCAACGTCTTCACCGGCGAGCTCTCGAGCGCTGGCGAGGAGCAGGTTCGCATCTGCGTGTCCGTGCCGGTCGGCGACGTTGCGCTCGAGCTCTGACCGCCTGCTTTGCCCTCCCGAACCCTCTCACCTCCGCTCCACGACCCTCACGACCTCGACTCCACCAACCTCCCCGACCCCGCTCCAACCCCGACTTCGAAGGAGCCGCCCATGTCTGCCACCGCACCCGCTCTTCCCCCCGCACCAGATCTTCCCACCGCGCCCGCTCTGCCCCCAGCACCCGTCCTCACCCCCGAGCAGCTTGACGCCTTCGGCCAGGAGCTCGACGCCATCCGCGCGCGCGTCGTCGCGGATCTCGGCGAGCGCGACGCCGGCTACATCAACCGCGTCATCCGCGCCCAGCGGGGGCTCGAGGTCGCCGGCCGCGGCCTGCTGTTCTTCAGCCTCCTGCCGCCGGCGTGGCTCGCCGGCACCGCCGCGCTGTCGCTGTCGAAGATCCTCGACAACATGGAGATCGGCCACAACGTCATGCACGGTCAGTACGACTGGATGCGCGACCCGCGGCTGAACGGCAAGACGTTCGAGTGGGACACCGCGTGCCCGGGCGACCAGTGGCGCCACTCGCACAACTACATGCACCACACCTACACCAACATCGTGGGCAAGGACCGCGACATCGGCTACGGGATCCTGCGCATGTCCGAGCAGGAGCGGTGGCGCCCGTACTACCTCGGCAACCCGCTGTACGCAGCGTTGTTGGCGACCTTCTTCCAGTACGGCGTCGCGCTGCACGACCTCGAAACCGAGCGGCTCGCCGCAGGCGAATGGAACCTTGAGGACAAGCGCGGCATGTTGGGGCAGCTGTGGCGCAAGGTGCGCGGCCAGACGCTCAAGGACTACGTGCTCTTCCCGGTGCTCTCCGGTCCCTCGCTGCCGTTCGCGCTCGCCGGCAACGCGACGGCGAACCTCGTGCGCAACCTGTGGGCGTTCACGATCATCTTCTGCGGGCACTTCCCCGAGGGGACGCACGAGTTCACCGAGGAGCAGACCGCCCAGGAGACGCGCGGGGAGTGGTACTACCGGCAGCAGCTCGGTTCGGCCAACCTGACCGGCGGCAAGCTGTTCCACATCCTTGCGGGCAACCTCAGCTTTCAGATCGAGCACCACCTGTTCCCCGACCTCCCGGCCCACCGTTACGCCGACATCTCCGTCGAGGTGCGCGAGGTCAGCGGGCGCTACGGCATCCCCTACAACACCGGCCCGCTACACAGCCAGTTCGGCAGCGTGGTGCGCAAGATCGTCACGCTCGCGCTGCCGCCGCGGCGGTGGCTGTCCAAGCGGGTCGGCGGCGTCGTGCCCACGATCCTCAAGCCTGCGCTGGCGCCGCTGGCCGGCCGCCGAGGCTCAGGAGAGCACCCGGCGGCTGAAGTTGCGTAGGCCGAGCGTCAGGAAGACTGCGCAGAAGCCGACCAGTACTGGGTAGACCACATAGAGGGGCATGTGCGAGATGTTCGTCAGTCCGGCCCGCATGCCCTCGGCGACGTAGATCAGCGGGTTGACCAGCACCACGATCTGCAGCCAGTGGATGCCGTCGACTTGGACGGGCGCGAGCCTCGTCCACTGGTAGTACGTGCCGCCAAGGAACGTCAGCGGCAGCACGATGAACCCGAACATCAGCCCGATGTTGCGCGGCTCGAACACGGTCCCGAGCAGCAGCCCGAGCGAGGTCATCGCCACGCACGCCAGCGGTATCAGGGTGAGCACGATCCACCACGTGATCGACAGGTGGGTCTGCACGCCGGGGGCGTGGATCACCGCGGCGATCGGGAACACCACGACTGCCGCGAGCGCCCCCTGGACGGAGCCTGAGAGCACCTTCGCGACGGCCACCAGCCAGATCGGGCAGGGCGCCTGAACGCGGTCCTCGATCTCGCGGGTGTACCCGAACTCCGCGGAGAGCTGCAGCGCGACCGCCTGGATCCCCTGGAACATGATCGAGATCGCCACCACGCCGGGTACCAGCACCGTCGCGAAGTCCGACTCGTGCGCGCCCCCGCCCCCGCCGACGCCCTGGCCGATCGAGGGGAACACGTAGAGGAACACGAACACCAGCAGGAACGGCTGGATCAGCGTGCGGACCAGGAATTCGGCGAAGTTCTTGCGCAGCACCAACAGGTCGCGCAGGATCAGCGCGCGCAGCGCCGCGCGGCTCGCCTGCACCGTGGAGCGCGTCGGGGCCAACTCCACGTGGGCGCTCGCCGGGGCCGGGTGGGCGGTGGCGGCCATCAGTCGCGCAGCGCCTTGCCGGTGAGGTTGATGAACACGGTCTCGAGGCTCGGTTCGGCCACCGACAGGTCGGCGAGCTCGAAGCCCCCGCTCTCGGCGGCGTTCACGACGCGCGGCACGAGCCGCTCGGCGCCCTGCACGTGGAGCTCCACGCCGCCCTCGACCACGCGCGTGCGGGTGACCCCCTCGATCTCGTCCGCCAACCGCTCCGCGAGCGCGCTCCGATCGCCGTCGGCCCGCACGGTGACGATCGTGTCGGCGCCCACCGACCGCTTCAGCTCCGCCGGCGTGTCGAGCGCGAGGATCCTGCCGTGGTCCATGATCGCCACCCGGTTGCACAGCTGGTCGGCCTCCTCCATGTAGTGCGTGGTCAGCAGGATCGTCTGGCCCTCGCGGTTGAGCTCCCCGAGGGTCTCCCACAGCGCGAGGCGGCCCTGCGGGTCGAGGCCCGCGGTGGGCTCGTCCAGGAACAGCACCGCTGGGCGGTGGAAGATCGCGCGCGCCACCATCAGCCGCTGGGCCATCCCCCCGGAGAGCGCGAACACCGAGGCTTTGGCCCACTTGGACAGCTGGAACTGCTCGAGCAGCTCGTCGGCGGTGGCGCGCGAGCGCGCCGCGGAGATGCCGAACAGGCGCCCGTGGTAGTAGAGGTTCTCCCACACCGTCAGCTGGCGGTCCAACGTGTTCGTCTGCGAGACCGTCCCGAGCAGCTGCTTGGCCAGCGCCGGGTGGGCCACGACATCGATCGCGCCGACGTACGCCGAGCCCGAGGTCGGGACCACCCGCGTGGTCAGCATCCCCGCGGTCGTCGTCTTGCCGGCACCGTTGGGCCCGAGCAGGCCGAAGATCTCCCCGCCGTGCACGCTCAGGTCGAGCCTGTCCACCGCGGCGAAGTCGGTGCCCGCGTACACCTTGGTCAGCTGCACCGTGCGGATCACCTCGCGGCCGTCCATCGAGCCCACTGTACCGGTGCTTTTGGATGACCAGGCGGGTCGCCCGGAGCGGCTCCACTGGACGCTTGTTCGACTCTCCGTTGTGTGCCTCACGGGCGGGCTTGGCGTTGCCGACGACACTTGCACGCGCGGGCGCACGTATGTGGTCGCGCTACTGCGTTCCCTGAACCCACCGCCGGCGCGTAAGCGAGGTCCACGATGCTCAGCCGACTCGACACTCCCGACCGTTCGCAGCCGAGCTCGACGGCGTTCGGGATCTCTCAGCGCGAGCTCGACCGTCTCACGAGCGTGGTCTCAGTCGAAGGAGAGCTCGACCTCGCCACGGCCCCGCGCCTGAAGTGGGTGCTGATCGACGCGCTCGAGGCCGGCTGTACTCGGCTCGTCGTCGACCTCTCGCGTGTGAGCTTTCTCGACTCGACCGCACTGGGCGTGCTTGTCGGTGTCAAGCGCAGGCTCGACCCCGATGCGCGGCTGGCGATCGTCTGCGCGCGGCCCGCCGTGTTGAAGATCTTCGAGTTCTCTGGGATGGACGGAGCGTTCGAGGTCTTCCCGACGGCGGACGAGGCGCTTGCCTACACGAGGGGGCACGTCGCTCGGGCCAGCTGATCGGTGCAGCCTGCTGATGGCGAACTACCCCCGCACACCCCCTCCGCCCTCTCCACGCCGGCCGGCGGTGGCCCTCGTTCTCGTTTTCTGCTGCTGTGCGCTTGCCTTGGGGTGCATCCCCACCGCCCTAGCCTCGCCGGACCACTCCCCGGGTGGGCGCCAACAGCAAGACTCTGGGAGTGACGAACAGGGCTCTGGCCGCGAAACCCGTGGCCGCGAACAACCTGACTCAGGCGATGAACAGCCTAACCGCGAACAGCCGGTCTCCGGGAGCCCCGAACCGCAGGGCTCCGGTCACGAACAGCCGGGTTCTGAAAGCGATGTACGGCCGGCCACTGCGCGTCACGAACCGCAGACAGGCGCTGCGCGTCACGAACCGCAGACAGGCGCTGCGCGTCACGAACCGCAGACGAGCGCCGGGCGCCGCGAACGCCAGGGCTCTGGCCGCGAACAGTCGAGCGCTGGGAACCGCGGGCAGCAGGCCCCCGCAAGCGCGTCGGGCACTGCCACGGCCGCGCCTGCGGCTGCCTCTGCTCCGCCGGCCCCCACTCCCGCGCCCGCCGCCTCGACCACCACGACGGCTACGGCGACACCACCTGTGGCGGTGTCCTCGCCGTCGGCCAGCGCGCCGCCCGCGGTCACCCGCCGTCTGCCCCAGGCGCCGACGCGCCGCGCACCAGGACGCCACGGCACGCAGCACGTTCGGCGCGCGCGCGCTCGTATCACCGGCGGGAATCTCGCTCCGGCCGCGTTGTCCGCGGGGGCGGCCGCTCCTGCGAGGGCGCTTCCGGGCGCCTCCGCACACGCTCGGCGTGCCCGGGGAGCGGCGCAGCGCCCCCGGCCGCACAACCGCTCCTCGCCGTTGGTCACGACGATCACCACAATCGTCGACGTTGTCCCCGTGCCGTTGCGGATTCTCCTCGGCGTGCTGCTCGCGCTCGCGGTTGCGCTGGGGCTGCGCTCGCGCGTGGTCGCGCTGCGCGCCCGGCGGCTGGAGCGCCAGCGTGCGCAACTGCTCGAGGACGTGGGCCTGCTGCAGGCCGCTCTGCTGCCCGTGCCACCCGCCCGGCTCGGCCCGGTGGGCACCTCCGCGGCCTACCGGCCGGCGGACGGTCCGGGGGCGGGAGGCGACTTCTACGACGTGTTTGCGCTCGCGGACGGCCGGCTGGCGGTGATCGTCGGGGACGTCTCCGGGCACGGGCGTCAGGCTCTGCCCCACACGGCGCTCGTACGCTTCACGCTGCGGGCCTACCTCGAGGCCGGACTCTCCCCGCGCAGCGCGGTGCAGACGGCGGGAGCGGTGCTCGAGCGCCAGCTTGGGGACTCGTTCGCCACGGTCGTGGCGGCCACCTACCAGCCGCGGGACCGCGTGCTGGTCTACGCCTGCGCCGGTCACCCGCCGCCGGTCGTACTTGGCGCACAGTCGCTTGCGCTAGTCACCCTCTGCTCCTCGCCGCCGATCGGAGTTGGTATGCGGACCGGCACTCGCCAGACCACGGTGTCACTGCCGGGCAGCTCGCAGGTCTGCTTCCACACCGACGGCGTCACCGACGCCCGGGTGGGAGACGAGCTGTTCGGCGAGCAGCGTCTTGTGTACACGCTCGCGGAGCTCGGGTCCGGGGGGTCCGGGGCGACGGCCTCCGCGCTCTTGGACCGGGTGGCCGCTGAGACCGATGTGCGCCCCGACGACATGGCCGCGTGCGTGCTGTGCGTCGAGGGAGGAGCCGGGGCGCCGACGGTACTGGTCGAGGAGCTCGAGCTCGACCGCGAGGCCGCCGCCGGCGCCCGGACCGGGCAGTTCCTGCTCGCCTGCGGGGTTCCCGCTGGCGAGATCCCCGAGCTCGTGTGCTCGGCGCGCGCCGCCGCGGGTCGCGCCGGCACCGTCCTGCTCGAGCTGCGCTTGGGCGACGGGCCGCCCGTCGTCGCGCTACAGCGCGACAACGTCACGCCGCTCGACGCGCCCCGCACGTTGCGGCAAGCGGGTCTCGGGGTGTCGCGATGAGCCCCGGGTCGGCGCTCGCCCCTGACGCCGCGATCGTGCTGGGGATCGCCTCCACCGCGATGCCGTTCGCTCGCACTCCCGCCGCCGAGGCCGAGCGCTGGCTGCGGATCCTGCGCCAACACGGTGCCGTCGGAGCCGCGCTGCAGGGGCTCGGTGTGAGCGAGGGGCCGCTCGGTGAGAGTCCCGACCGCGACCGGACTCCCGCCGGCGTGGCGGCCCAGGACGGTGACGCGGTTGCGCAGGTCACCGCCCGCGCCGCCCTGCTCGCCGCGCGGCGAGGCGCTGACGGGGTCGCGACGACCGACGTGCTGCTGGCCGTGATGGACGTCTACGGCGACTTCTTCGACCGTGTGCTGCTCGCCCACGGCACCGACCGCGACGAGGTCATCGCGCGACTCGGCTCCGGGCCGCTGGGCCCCGGGGAGGACTGAGGACCCACCCTGAGGCGACCTCCTGCCGATCGCTGCTCCCCGGCGGCTATGCTCGCCCTGCGACGCTCGATCCAGCTGCCGTCGAGGGTTGGACGAGGCGACGCCACCGTTCTGCCGCCGAAGAGGAGCCTTGATGAGCGCGAAGTGGACGACCGAGCAGATCCCCGACCAGACGGGTCGCACCGCCCTCGTCACGGGGGCCAACAGCGGCCTGGGGCTGGTGTGTGCGCGCGAGCTGGCGCGCGCGGGGGCGAGCGTCGTCCTCGCCTGCCGCTCCGCCGAGCGGGGTGCGGCCGCGGTGGAGGCGATCTCGCAGGCCGTGCCCGAAGCGCAGCTGGAGCTGGCCGCCCTGGACCTAGGCAGCCTCGCGTCCGTCGAGGCGTTCGCGGAGCAGTTCCGCTCGACCCACGACGGCTTCGACCTGCTGCTCAACAACGCCGGCGTGATGGCGCCGCCGCGCCGTCTCACCGCTGACGGCTTCGAGCTGCAGTTGGGCACCAACCTGCTTGGCCACTTCGCGCTGACCGGCCGCCTGCTCGGTGCGCTGGAGGGGCGCGCCGACGCGCGTGTCGTGACGTTGTCCTCCAACGCCCACCGCATGGGACGCATCGACTTCGAGGATCTGCAGTCCGAGCGCCGCTACTCCCGCTGGCGCGCGTACGGGCAGTCGAAGCTGGCGGATCTCCTGTTCGCGCTTGAGCTCGACCGACGCCTGCGTGCTGCCGGTTCGAGCGTCAAGAGCCTCGCGGCGCACCCAGGCTACGCGGCCACCAACCTGCAGTCGGCCGCAGTGCCCACCGCCGACCGCCTCGTGATGCTCGTGACGAATGCGCTGCTGGCGCAGAGCGCCGACCGTGGGGCGCTACCCCCGCTGTACGCGGCCACCGTGCCGGATCTCGAGGGCGGTCTCTACATCGGGCCCGACGGGCCGGGTGAGTTCCGCGGCTCGCCGCGGTCGGTCTCGCCCAACCGCGCCGCGCGCGACGAGGCCGTCGCTGCCCGGCTGTGGGCAGTCTCCGAAGAGCTCACCGGGGTTCGCTTCGAGCTGCCGGTCGCCGCCTGAGAACGTGTTCTGAGTTACCGCCGATCAGTCTGCCGGCGCCTTGCGCGGCCGTCGCGGTGCGCCCTTCGACCCGGGGCGCCGCGGGCGAGGTGGATTCTCGGCGCGCTCCTTCTCGGTCATCTGGCGGATGCGCAGCGTCCCCTGCGCCACCTGCTCGCGGATCTCCGCGAGTTTCTCGGCCCTTCGCTCTTCCTGTCGCTCCCACATCGTCTTCATGTTTGCCTTCCGCCCGTGCTGGGGGTCGGAAGATGCTTTGCGGCAGCGACCGGCGACCTGCACGACTTTCGCCGCGGACCTTGCCGCGGCACCGCCACTGAGGATAGCCGACTCTGTGGAGTCTTCGGGTACGGCGCTCGCGGCGCGCGGTGGCGGCGCGTGTCGGCCCGCCTCGGGGCAGTCCTCCTACCAAGCCGCTGCCTAGACCGGGGAAAAGTACGGATGCGTTCAATCCGGGGCGGCGGTTACGCTGCTTCCCGTCGGCCGTCGGTCGATACAAGCGAAGCGAGGAGGCGGTCTTGAGCCATGTGGGCGCAACCGTGATGGGTGCGGTTTTCAACCTGAACCACCCCGCGCACACGGTGGACTGGCACTTTATCCACCTGTCGGTGGCCAACGTCGTGGTGATCGGTCTGATGCTCGTGGTCTTCGTCCTGGCCATCCTGCTGCCGTTTCCCGGCGCCGCCGCGCGAGACGCCGCTCGTCGTGAAGGAGGCGTGTCGTGAGCGCCGCCCCGACAACCCCCCCGGCGGCCCCTCCGACGGTCCCCTCGAAGTCCTGGACCGTCAAAGTCCGCGAGAAAGGCGTCGAGGCGCTGCCGCCCGAGAGGCTGCTGCCCGACGGCCAGCCCACCTACGTGGCCTCCTGGATCTACGTCTTCGGGGTGGCCTCGCTCGCCTCGCTGGTCGTGCTCATCGGCTCCGGCTGCATTCTCGCGCTGAAGGGGCCGGCCTGGTGGCACTTCACCGGCGTCGGGCACTTCTTCAACAGCATCCACATGTGGTCGGTGGAGCTGTTCTTCTTCGTGATGGTCGTGCACCTGTGGGGCAAGTACTGGATGGCCTCCTGGCGCGGAGGCCGCGGCCGCGTGTGGGTTACCGGCGCCATCACCTTCCTGGTGGCGGTGCCCGCGGCGCTCACCGGCTACGTCTCCCAGCAGAACTTCGACGCGCAGTGGATCTCCACGCAGGCCAAGGACGGGCTCAACTCGGTCGGGGTCGGCGCGTTCTTCAACGTCACCAACTTCGGCCAGATGTACAGCTACCACGTCCTGCTGCTGCCCCTCGCGGTCGTGGCGCTCGTGAGCGCGCACGTCCTGCTCGTGCGCCGCAACGGCGTCGTGCCGCCGTTCGAGCTCGACCAGAAACTGGCGGTCGTGGCGGCCGCGAGCCCAGGCGGTGACGGCTCCGTTCCGGACGGGGACGGCTCCGTCCAGGCTGCGAGCGGGGCGCACTCATGAGCTTCCTGCGCCCCCCGGACGACACCCAGCCCTGGAAAGGCCGCTACCAGCCCTACGACCTGGTCAAGGAGCTGTGCATCGCCATCGGCGTCATCGGGCTGCTGGCGGTGGTGCTGACCGTCCTGTTCTCCTCGCCCGACGACCGGCCCTCGACGATCTCCCAGTGGTCGCACGAACTGCCGGCCAACTTCCTCACCACTGCCGCGACCGAGCTCGACGGCACGAGCGGGACCGCGACGTACGGGCCGCCCTACAACCACAACGGCGAAGGTCAGCACGCGGCGTTTCTGTACCCGCAGAAATGGCTCGGAGTCAGTCATCCGATCAACGCGGCGGACGAATACGTGATCAAACCGCTGGAAACGGTCCCGGGCGACCTCGCGCTGCAGAGCGCGCTCGCCGTATACAAGGCGGCGCCCGAAAAGCAGAAACAGGAATGGGCGGAAGCCTACGCCAAGCCGCTTGAAGAATACGCAACGGCGGTGGAAGAACAGAAGACGCTGCCCACCACGGTGTCGGTCCACTCCAGCACGGGCACCGTGACGGTGCAGGCCAGCGGCGCTGGGCCGGTGCCGACGATGATGAGCAGTCTCCTGGGCCTCGCCAAGAGCGGCGGCCTCGAAGGGGGCCTCGTGACCAGCAGCCAGTTCTTCCAGACCGACTACACCAAGCCGCTGCTGTTCATGGCCGACGGTGGGCTGCTCGAAAAACGGGCCGAAGGCCTGCACCTGCTCGGCGAGCAGTGGGGCATGATGAACGAGACGGGCTCCTACCCGGGCCAGCCCTGGTTGTGGCTGTACTCCCTCTGGTACCAGGTCGAACCGTTCAAGGAATCCGAAAACGCGGACATCCTTGTGATGCTCGTGATGGGCGTGCTCAGCCTCGCGTTCATCTGCGTCCCCTTCATTCCGGTGGTCAACCGGGTGCCCCGCTGGATCCCGCTCTACAAGGTGATCTGGCGCGAGCACTACCGCGCGCAGCGCCGCACGACGTAGGGCTCAGGCCGCGGCGCCGGCGGCCGCGGCGTCCTGCGCGCGGGAGGCCTGGCGGGGCAGCACCAGCAGCGAGCAGCGCGCGTGGCGCTCCAGGTAGTCGGAGGTGCTACCCAACACCAGTCGCCGCAGCGGGCCGTAGTTGCGCGAGCCGACCACCAGCAGGTCGACGTCGTCGCCGAACGACGCCAACTCCTCCCCCGCCAGCCCGTACACCGCACGCCCCTCCACGCCCTCGAGCGCCCCCACCCGTTCCTTCGCGTCCGCGAGCAGCAGGTCGATCGTTTCCCCCAGGGCGGGTGGGGTGAGCCCGGTGAAGGAGTACGTCGGGACCGACACCACCTCCAGCGCCACCAGCTTCGCCCGGTGCGCCGCCGCGACGGCGCGCGCCGCGGCGAGTGCCGCCTCGCTCTCGGGCGAGCCGTCGTAGCCGACGCCGACGCGCGCCAGCGGCAGCGGGTGCTCGGCGTAGCCGCGGGCGGCGACCGCCACCGCACAGGGAGCCCCGTTGAGTGCTGCGCGGGTGTCGTCGCCCAGCATCGCCCGGCCCACCACCCCGCGGCTGCAGGAGCCGACCACCAGCAGGTCCCCGCCCCGTTCCTCGGCCAGGTCGTGCAAGCCGCGTCCCGGAGACGTCGCGAGGAAGCTCACCAGCTCGGCCTCGACCTCGGACTCCGCGCGCTCGCGCTCGAGCAGCTCGTGCGAGGCCCTGCGCTCATCGCTGACCATCCCCGGCGTCGCCGCGCGCACGGGGCGCAGCTCGCCGGCGTGCACGTTTGCGAGCATCAGCCCGCCCTGCGGGCTCACGAGGCGGGAGGCGAGCGCGATGGCGTCGCGGCCGCTCGGCCGTCCATCCACTCCGACGATCGCTTTTTCGAACATCCTTCCGCCTCCTCTTTCGTTGCTCGGGGCAGAGGTTACCCGTCCGGGGCCTCGAGCCCCGGACGGGCGGCGGGGTGGGGAGCCGTCAGCCCCCCACCCGCTCGTCGTCCCGGCGGTACCCCAGGCGGGCGGAGATGCGGTCGGCCGTGGAGATCAGGTGCGGGCCGAGCGCGTCGATCAGTTCCTCCATCGAGATCATCGAGCTGTGCGCGGTCATCGCCGTCGAGGCGATCACCTCACCTGTGCTGGAGCGAATCGGGGCGGCGATCGCATACAGGTGGGGGGCGAACTCCTCCTCGGCGACGGCCAGGTTCTCTTCGCGGACCTTCGCCATCTCTTGGCGCAGGGCGGTCTTGCTCCTGATCGTGTTGGGTCCGCGCTTGGTGAGCTGCAGGTCGGCCAACCACTCGCGCTGCAGTTGGTCGGGCAGGTTGGCGAGCAGCAGCTTGCCGGCGGCGGTGCAGTACACCGGCAGCCGCGAGCCGGGGGCGAGATCGAGGTCGATCAGACGCTGCCCGCGGCGGGCGCCGCGCAGCCGGTCGACGATCAGGATCTCCGGGCCGTCGAGCACCGTCACGGAGACGGTGAAGCCGGTCCGCGAGCACAGCTCTTCCAGGTAGAAGTGGGCGTGCTCGCGCAGGCCCGTGGCGCTCATCGCGGAGATGCCCAGGTCTGTGACACGCAGCGCGAGGCTGTACTTGCGTCTGGCGCCCTGTTCGAGGTAGCCCAGCCGCGCGAGCGTGATCACATACCGGTGAGTCGTCGAGCGACTCATGCCGAGCTCGTCCGCGAGGTCGGCGATCCCGAGCACCGGCCGCGCGGGCGTGAAGCAGCCGAGGATCGCGAGGCCGCGCTCCAGCGACTGCGAGAAGCGCGGCTCGTTGAGGATCGGGATCGCAGGCGCCCACTCGTCGGCGGGCACGTGTGGGCTCGCCCCTACTCTGGGCATGAACTCTGTGAGCTAGGCATATCTCTGTGGATCGTTCGCCATCTCCGGCGATCATGACGCCTGCTCGGCTGGATAGCCAGAAATCCGTTCCGTTCGGAACGAATGTGTTCCGAACGGAACACTTTTCTTGCTGGGGCTTCGCCCTTGGAGGACGACTCGCGACCCCGCGTGGGGAACGAGCACCGCGCTACGCCACTGCTCGCGCTCGATGCGTCTGCTCGCGGGCAGCACCAGTCGCTCCGAGAGCACCTCGCGCAGCACCATCTGCACCTCCAGGAGCGCGAAGTGACGACCCAAGCAGCTCTTGGGTCCTGCCCCCCACGGCAACCACGTACGCGGCTGGCGCGCCTCGCCCAGAAAGCGCTCGGGGCGGAACGCCTGCGGGTCGGGGTACAGCTCGGGATCGTGGTGCATGAGGTAGGTGCACCCCAGCAGGCGCGCCGGCGGACGATAGACCCGCCCCCCGATTTCGATCGGCTCCACGATCGCGCGTGGAATGACGAACAGGAACGCCGGCCTGCGGCGGAGCGTCTCGTTGACCGTCGCTGCCAGATACTCCTCCTCGGTCCCACCGTCGATCTCCTCGAGCAGGCGATCCTGCACCGGGCGGTTGTGGGCCAGAAGTTGAAACGCCCACGCGAGCGCGGCGGTCGTCGTCTCGTGCCCTGCCAGGATCATCGACATCAGGTTGTCGCGTACCTGTCGCTCGCCCATCGGGGAGCCGTCGGGGTTGTGCGCCGCGAGCAGCATGTCCAGCAGGTCGCCGTGCTGCTCTGCGCGCTCGCGCCGCCTGGCGATGAGCGCGAAGATCAGCTCGTCGACCCCGGCGCTGCGCTCGACGAACCGCCTCCACGTACCGCGCCAACCCGGGAGGTGACGCAACTGCGGCTCCTGCAAGACAAAGCTCGCTGTCACGGACAGCGACTCCAACAGCCGCTCGTGCAGGAGATCGAGTATGGCCTCCTCACCAGCGAGCACGGTCTTCAGGATCACCCTCAGCGTCAGGGCGCGCAGGCGTGGGTGAAGCGCGAAGGCCGTACCGAGCGGCCACGACGCGACCTCGCGCTCGATCATGTCCGTGGCCATCTCGATGTGGCTCTCCACCACTTTGCGGTGGAAGGCCGGCATGATCGCGCTCCGTCCGTACTTGTGCTCGTCTTCCTCGCACACCATGAACGAGCTCTCACCGATCAATGGTTCGATCACGGCCGACCCTTCGCCCCCGTGCAGTACGGTCGGGGGCGCGGCGATCATCTCCCGGATATCGTCTGGGTCTGAGAGGAACACAAGCGGTGGCATGTCCACGGGGTAGATGGTGAAACGGTTGCCGTAGCGCGCCCGACACCGTTCGAGGTAGGCGATCGGCCACCACCGGCACGCCAACGTTTGGAGCACCGCGGGGAGTGGGGCAGTCGGCGGCAGTTCACCCTTGAAGCGGGCGAGGAGTGGGGCTGGGTCTGTCAGTAGCATGGTCTCTCCTTGTTGGTTGTTAGTTACGACGCTGGGCATAGGCGATCCGCCACAGCCGCAGAATTGGAAGCAGCAGGCGCGTAAGAGAGCCGCCCGCGCGTACAAGGCTCATGGTCGTTTCACTCATCGACTCGGTGTGCGCACTGTCCTTTGACAGGTACATCGCGATCATGCACGCGGCGATCACGGTGTGTTGCTCGCCCCTGTCCAGCGAGCGTGCCTCCAGGAGGCAGCGCTCGACCAGCTCACGTATTCTCACCGCGGCGAGCTGAGGTGTGGAATAGTGAGAAACGTAGCTGTGATCGCCGTTTGCGAGGTCTTCGACCTGATCCACGTAGCTGTCGAGCATCGTGGTGGCGGTTGAGATCCACGGGAAGTAGGCAGCACACGTTCGGGTCGGGCTACCCTCCTTGCACACCGGCTCTGCGCCGAGTGCGAGCAGCGCGTGCACAGTGAGCGACGCGCTGGCCGCGCCGGTCAACTCGAACCAGGTCGCCTCCGACCCGTGTGGGAACTCGTCCGCTGCCCACGTTTGTAAATCCGCGTCGCGGCACGACGGGTCGAGGTCGTGGTTGATCGCGAGTACCTGGGCGCGGACCGCTTCTCGCACGAGCAGCGGGCGAATGGCCCAGTAGGAAGGCAGCTTGCGGCAACTCTCACGGCAGACCTCGACGAGCGTCTCAAGGTAGCCGCCGTCGTCCCTCCACGGATGGTGCTTGTAGTAATCAGAGACCGGCCGGGTGAGATCGAGCGCGTCCAGGAGCGCCAGGTGAAGTTGCCGGCCATTCACCTGGCCCGCCGCCGCCGCGCGCTCGTTGACGCCGTCGAGGAAGTCCCAGATGATCTCGTAGGCGACGAGAAGGCGCAGGAGGTTGAGATCGCGGGTGCGAGGAATCGTCCAGAGCAGCGCCGCCCCGTCGGTGTGTCCACGCTTGCGAGCGAGTGAACTCAGCGCGTCGCAGCGCAGCAGCGGGTGTGGAATCTCTGCCGCCAGAGCCCTCCAGACGCGCACCTCGTGGGCGACGGCGGCCAACCCCCACACGAGCTCGCGGGTGACCGCGCCGGCAAGCGCCCGGACTTGCCGTGCAGTGAGCGGCGCCGGGTAGCCTACGTCCCGGCGCGTGCTGGCCGAGCGTTGCTCAGAACGCCGGGCTGGCCGTCCTCGGGGGAACACGCACTACGAGGTATCCTGGCAGGGCCACCACTGCGATGGCAACGACACTGAGCAGCGCAAAACTCGAAACCGCGGCGAAGGCTTCGATGTCGAAGACGACCGGAAATCCGGTGACGCTTGCCAGGAAGTGACTTCCCAGCAACTGCGCGTAGAGGCCAAAGACGGCTCCGATCGAGCACCCGGCTGCGAGCAGCACCGAGCTTTCGCACAGCAGCCACCGCCACAACACTCCTTTCTGGTAACCCTGACACTTGATGAACGCGACGAGATCGCGACGCTGCCAGATCATCGAGCCCATCGCTCCCGCCAGAGCCAGCACGGCGGCGATCATCACGAGCAGCCTGATCTGTGTCAGCCGCGAGAGGCCCTGGCTCGCGAGTGAGTAGTGGCGCCGCTCGCGTTCGGCTGAGGTTTCCACCGTAAGTCCCGCGTTCGGCCCCAGGCGGCGCTGCAGGAGGCTGCGTACAGACGCAGGCGAGACGCCGGCCCGCGTGTCGATCATGTAAGCGCTCGGATCGCTGCTTGCCCACGCGCGCGCGTAGTCCGCGGAGCTGAGGATGATCGCGCCCGGCGACCAGCCGAGATTCGTGATCAACCCCGCGACCCTCAGGTGTGTCGGTCGCGGGGCCGGAAGCGTGAACGTCTGGCCGATGTGCAGGTGGTGTTCTGAGGCGAGCGCCTGCGAGAGCACCGCCCAGCCACCGCGGCGAATTCCGGTCGTGGCACCGGTGAGACTGCCACTCACGAGCTGGCTCTGCGGGATCGGGTCGGCGGTGCTGCTCGACGGCGCCAGAATCCACAGACGCCTCTCTCCCCAGTCGAGGAAGCTGCCCCGGTAGACGCCGAGCGTGCCGACGCCCGGCAGGCGAGCGAGCGAGCGCGAGTGGAGGTCTCTGAAGGGCGTCGTCGCGAACGAGTTGAACTCGCCGCTGGGTGTGACCCACACTTGGGCGCTCGCGTCGAGCTCGGCGCGCGGAGGCATCCAGACCGCGCAGCAGGTTCGACTGGGTGCCTTGGAACTCGACTGTCCCGAACACCGCCACCGCGGCCGTCGCGGCGATCGCCAGGGAGCGCACCCGCGTCTCCCGAGTCTGAAGCTCGGTCACCGCGAGCACGGTCGCCGCGCCGTTGAGGAGGCGCTGGGTGCGCTCGAAGAGCGCCACGAGCCCATCGAAGAGCGCCGGCAGCAGGCAGACCAGCGCGACGACGAGCGTAACGATGCCGGCGAATCCGCTCTGTGGATGAACTACAAGGATCAGGGTTGTGACGGCGAGGCACAGGAGCCCGATCGTCAGCCGAGCCTGGGTCCACCTGCTGTGGTGTCGGGTCGAGGCCTGATCTCCCTCGAGTGGTCGCGCGACGATGTCGCGCAGGGGCCAGAGCACTCCCACGACCGCGGCAGCCAGCCCGGCGCTGACGGCGAGCGCCACGCTCTGCCACGTGACGATCCGCTCGTTGCCCACGGGGAACGCGAACGAGAGGTAGCCGGGGGTGGCGTGGAAGACAGCGATCGACAACAGCTCACCGAGCGCGAGTCCGAGCAGGCAGGCCAGCACGCCGAGCACGGCCGCGTCGAACAGCAGGATCTGGACGGTCATCAACCTGGTCGCGCCCTGGGGGCGTATGTCCGCGATCAGCTTGCGCCGCGAGGGCACTGTTACCAACATCGCGTTGAGCGCGAACATGAAGCCCACCAACGCGCTGATCGCGGAGAACAACGCCTCGCTCTGGCTCTCGGGAGCCACAGCCACTCCGAACAGCGTCGAGTCGTAGTTGCTCGGCTCGACGTTGACCGGCGCGGTGGCGGCGAGCCGCTGCAGGCCCACCCGCACTTCGCGCTCCCGCCCAGGCGCCGACTGGACGAAGATCCTCGTGATCCTGCCGCTCATCCCGGACAGGTGCTGGGCGTAGCCGACGGGCGCGAGTGCGACGGGGCTGTGGACCAGTCCGCCGATGTCGCCTTCCCCGAGTGTGGCGCCCAGCAGCGTCTGCACCACGCTCGCACCGATCTGGAGCTTGATCGTTTCCAGCGGGCCGGCGCCGATTTCGTTGGCGAGCGGGGCCGGCAGCGCGATCGCCCGCTGCGAGGCGAGCTGCTTGGCGGAGAACCGTCGCAGCAGCGTCCCGGCAAAGTGTGCAAAGCGTGGGTCGGTGCCGATCAGGTCGACTGACCGCTGCGCGCCTGTGGGCCCGATCACGTTCGCCTGTTGCTCGAGCACCGGCAGCGCGGTCTGCACTCCCGGGACGCGTCGCACCGCGCCCAGCAGCCGTTCGTCGAAGCCACCGGGGCCGCGCGCGTCGAGCTGGAACTGCGTGTTGCCGACCACCTGGCTGGTCAGCTGGGAGACCGAGCGGGTGAGACTCGTGCTCGCGACCTGGGAGGCGAACAGCAACGCCACGCCGACGGCAATCCCGAGGATCGCGAAGCACTCCTGCACGAGCACCGCGCGCGCCCGCAGTCGCGCGCGGTAGAGCCAGAGGATGTCTGAGAGGCTCATCCGCGCCATCTCACACCAGCTCTCTCGGCGAGACGCTCGGAGAGGACGGAGGGGCTCCGTGGTCGGGCACGTACTCCCCGAGGCGCCCGTCGCGCAGTTCGTGCACCTGGTCGGCGAACGCGGCAGCCAGCGGGTCGTGCGTGGCGAGCACGATCGCCGCGCCGCGCTCGCGGCAGAGCTCGCTCAGCAACCCCAGCACCTCCCTGGTGCGCTGCGTGTCGAGCGTCCCCGTGGGCTCGTCGGCGAGCACCAGCTTCGGGTCGGTCGCGAGTGCCATCGCAATCAACACCCGCTGACGCTCGCCCATCGAGAGCTGCTCGGTGCGGTGCTGCATCCGCTCACCGAGACCCAACCGCTCCAGCAGCGGTTCGATCGCGTCCCTCGCCCCACGCTTGTTGGAGAGCCACAGCTTCAACGAGGCGTTCTCGATTGCACGCGCCCCAGGGATCAGGTTGTGGGGCTGGCCGATGATCCCCAGGTGACGCAGCCGGTACTCGTCACCCTCCTTGGAGGACATCGTGGAGACGTCGCGGCCGTCCACCAACACGGTGCCGCCGTCGGGGAGGGAGAGGCCGGCAATCAACTCCAGCAACGTCGTCTTGCCCGAACCGGAGGGGCCGTAGAGCGCCACGAACTCCCCCGCCGCGACCCGCATCGAAACGCCGTCGACAGCGCGGATTGGCTCGCCTTCCCCCACGCGGTAGTGCTTGACGAGATCCCGGAGCTCGAGCACCGGCGGGGACACGGCAGCTAGCTTCCGACGCCGCGCGAGCTGTGGCTCTGGCGAGTGCCGCCGGGGAAGTCGATCACGTCTGCCTGCCCGCCCTCTCGCTCGGAGAGCACACTCAGCCGCCCGCCCTCCAGCGACCACACACGGTCGGCGATCAGCGCGGCCTCGAGGTCGTTGCAGCTCATCAACATCCCGCACCCCAGCTCTCCGGCGAGCTCCAGCAGCAGCTCGCCCGCTTCCCGTGTGCGGCGCATCCCGAAGCCGTCCATCAGGTCATCTACCACCAACAGCCTCGGCGAGCCGGCGATCCCCCGCGCGAACCCGACCAGCAGCCGCTCCCAGTTGGAGAGCTCTGCCCAGTGCTGCCCTGCGCAGTTCGCCGCCCCGACCCGCTCGAGCGCCTCCATCGCCAGATCCTGCGCCTCGCGCTGACGGCGACCGCGGCCGATCGCCAACGGGAGTCCGACGTAGTCGAGCACCCTGAACTTGACTCCTGTGCCCTCGCGGTTGGTCCACGCGATCTCGCGCCCCAGCAGCCGCGAGCGCTCCTCGTCGGAGAGCCGAGCCAGATTCACCTCGCCGAGCCACACCTCCCCCACATCCGGCGTCTCGATGCCGGCGGCGATCTTCAACAGCGTCGTCTTGCCCTCCTCGCGCGACCCGACGACCGCCGCGACCTCTCCTGGGGCGAGCTCCAACGAGGCGTCCACCAGCACCCGCATCGTCCGCTCGCCGCGCGGGTACCCCTTGCAGACTCCTCGCAGCGCCAGCAACTCACTCATCGCCGTCGCCCGGGGAGTTGTCCTCTCCGGGGTCTTCGAGCTCTCGGCGCAGGCGCCGCAGGCGCCTCGCCCGCATCCCCCACAGCATCGCTTCGTCGGTCATCAGGGCGCTCTGCACCCTGCCCCTCAGGTCCGTGCCGCTCGGCGGCCCGAGGCGTTTCAGCTGCCACTCGAGGTTCAGGCGCGAGCTCGCGGCCGCGAACTCCAGCGCGCATGCACGCTCCTCCTCGCGGATCGCGAGGATCAGATCGGGCACGTCCTCCTCGCCGGCGAGCTCGAGCTTGGCGTGCACCGCGTCGCGTAGCGCAAGCGGCGCTGCGGAGGAGGTGCGCAGCCAATCGCGAAACTCCTCGATGCCCTCGGTCGTCGCTTCGTAACGGTCGAGTGCGCGCTCGGCGCCGCGGTCGACCAGGCGGACCAACCCTTGCTTTTCAAGGCTGGGCAGGCTGTTGTGCGCGACCGACCGTGACCACTGCGCGTGAGGGAACCGTTCGACCAGCCGCGTTCCCAGGCCGTTGACGGTGTCGGTCTTCTGGACCACCAGCCCAAGGATCGCCATGCTGGCCGTTAGATCGCCTCTGCGGGGTGGCGCCATTGTCGTAAAAGCTTATTCGATCTTGAGGTCGGCGTACTTCTTCCTGAACAGTCCCGATCCTCCGGACTGGGAGACAGTTGTCATCGTACCAGCCGAGAGCTCCGCGCCCGGCGCGGAGATCAGGGGATCGGCGGCGAGAGACCCGGCGGTCGGGATTCGTGATGGGCAGCGGGTCTATCCATCCGCCTGGGCCGGTCTCGGGAAATCGATGATCTCCGCCTGGACGAGGGGCTGCTCGGAGAGCACACTCAGCCGCCCGTCCTCCAGCGACCACACGCGGTCGGCGATCAGCGCCGCCTCGAGGTCGGTGCAGCTCATCAACACCCCCCACCCCAGCTCCGCCGTCAGCGCCAGCAACAGCTCGCCGGCCTCTCGCGTGCGGCGCATCCCGAGACCGTCGATCGCACTGTCGAGGACCAGCAGCCGCGGCCTGCACGCGATTCCTCGCGCGAACCCCACCAGCACCCGCTCCCAGTCGGAGAGCTCCGACCAACGCCGCTGCGCACAGCCCGTCGCCCCCACCCGCTCGAGTGCCATCGTCGCAAGGCTTCGCGCCTCGCGCCGCCCGCGGCCGCGCCCCATCGCCAGTGGCAGCGCGAGGTGGTCGAGCACCTCGAGCTTCACCCCCGTGCCCTCGCGGTTGGTCCACGCGATCTCGGACCCCAGCAGCCGCGAGCGCTCTACGTCGCCGAGTTCGGCCAGGTTCACCTCGCCAAGCCTCACCTCGCCGGCGTCGGGCTGCTCGATGCCTGCCGCAATCTTCAGCAGGGTGGTCTTGCCCTCGTCGCGCGAGCCCACGACCGCACCGACCTCTCCGGAGGCGACCTCCAGGGAGACGTCCGTCAGCACGCGCAGCCGCCGCCCCCCGCGCCGGTAGCTCTTGCCCACCCCCTGCAGCGCCAGCAACTCACCCATCCCACCCAAGCATGACGCATCGGAGCCCTTCGCGGGCTACCCGGTCCCGGCGGGCCGGCGGCGAGCGTCGGTGTCCGGTGTCCGAGTACACGCTCGGCGTGGGCCGGCCAGGACCGCACGCGGTGGGATCGTCTGCTGATCGGACGCGGCCTGGCGGCCCTCGAGCGGGCCGAGCAACTTGGCGGCACGCTCGGTCCGTACGCGCTGCAGGCAGCGATCGCCGCCTGTCACGCACGCGCCACGACCCCGCAGGACACCGAGTGGGTGCGCGTGGCCGCGCCGTACGAGGCGCTGGCCCAGACCGCCCCGTCGCCTGTCGTGGAGCTCAACCGCGCGGTTGCGTGGGCCCTAACGATGGACGCCGACTGGCGACTGCAGCGCCACCTGCTTGGTGATCTCTTCGGCTGCAACCGGTCGGCCGAAGAGGTATCCCTGCGCCGCGTCGCACCCGTATTCCGTGAGCATTTCCACGACCATCAGATCCTCGACTCCCTCGGCGACGACGTTCAGCCCGAGGTTGTGCGCGAGGTCGATCGTCGAGCGGACGATGATCGCGTCATCGCCGACCTCCGCAAGGTTCGTCACGAAAGACCTGTCGATCTTCAGCTCGTCTACGGGAAGGCGCTGAAGGTAGGCCAAAGAGGAATACCCGGTGCCGAAGTCGTCGATCGACAGCTTCTGCCCCATGCTGTGAAGACGCGCGAGCATGTCGGGGGCCGCAGCCTCGATCAGCCCGCTCTCGGTGAGCTCAAGTATGAGCTGGCCGCTCGCGGTGCCCCAGGTCTGCGTCAACTCGGCGATGGTGTCAGGTAAAGAACTTTCGTAACCGAGGCTGCGTGCGGAGACGTTGACGGCCACGGTCAGGTCGATGCCCGCCTCACGCCAGGCGCGCTGCTGGCACAACGCTGAGTTCAGCACCCAGGTCGTCACCGCCACGATCAGATCGGTGCGCTCGACCTCAGGCATGAAGCTCGCTGGTGCAAGCAGACCATACGTCGGATGCTGCCAGCGCACAAGCGCCTCGACGCCAAGAATCTTGCCGGTCCCAAGACCGACCTTGGGCTGATAGTGGAGGAACAGCTCGTCGCGAGCAACACACTGACGGAGGTCGACCAGGTGCTCGTAGCGGTGCTCTGTCTGCCGCTCATGCGAAGCGTCGAAGACGGCGTGGCCGTTGCCGGATCGCTTGGCCATGTACATCGCCAGGTCGGCGCGATGCAGCAGCTCGGCCGTGGTGGTCCCGTGGTCGGGGAAGAGAGCAATGCCGATGCTCAGCGACACGCGGACGACCGTGTCGTTGAGCGTAAAGTCCCGCTCACACGCGTGCTGGATCTTCCACGCGATTGCCGCCGCCCCCTCCAGATCGATGGTGCCCGCGGGCAGGATCGCGAACTCGTCGCCTCCAAGGCGGGCCACTGTGTCCCCGTCGCGAAGCGCTGCCACGAGACGCGCGCCAAGCTGCCCGAGCAGCTTGTCGCCCCGGTCATGGCCGAGTGTGTCGTTGACCTGCTTGAACCCGTCCACATCCATCACGAGCACTGCTCGCCGCTGATTGGATCGTTTAGCTGCGGCGAGCGCTCGAGAGAGGTGTGCGCTGAAGAGGACCCGGTTTGCGAGTCCGGTGAGCCCGTCGTGGAGCGCTTGGTGTTCGAGTGCCTCGGTGTAGGCCTTGCGCTCGGAGATATCACGTACGGACGCGAGGGTGAAACTTCGCTCGCCGTGTCTGATCTCGCTGCGCTCGAGCTCCATCGCGAACGTCGATCCACCCTGGCGGCAACCCAGCGTCTCGACGGCCATCCTCGATGCGCCTCTCCCGTCACGCTCACCTCTATCGGCTGTGTTCAGGCGCCGCAGCTCGCCACGGTTCTCCGGTGCGATCATGGACGCAAACGGGCGCCCAATGAGTTCCTCTGCGCTGTAGCCGAACAGACGTTCGACCGATCGATTGACCGATACGATATGGGCGCCCTCGTCAAGGATGAAAATCCCATCGCTGACGTTGTCGAGCACCGCCTGGGTGAGGACATCGCTGTCGCGCAACGCCGAGTTGAGCGCCGTGATCGACTCGAGCGACCGCTGCAGGTCTTGGGTCTGGACGAACAGGTCGACGAACGCCGTTACCTTCGCCCGCAGGATCTCGGGGAGGACGGGAGTAAAGATGAAGTCGACGGCACCGCTGGCGTACGCCTCTGCCGCCTCCCCATTTTCGGATCCCACCGCAGTGACGAAGATGATCGGCGTACGGCCACCACGGACCTGCTCGCGGCAGAGCTTGGCTGTCTCAAACCCATTCAGCGTGGGCATCCGCACATCCATAAGGATCATCGCAAAGGTCGCATCCAGCAGGGCGCTCAGCGCCGCGCGTCCCGAGGCCGCCTCGACCACGGTGTACCCCAGCGGCGCGATCATCGCGCGGAGCGCGACGCGCTTGGCCGCGCTGTCGTCGACGACCAGGATCGTCGGCGTCGGCGCCTCTTCAGGCTCCACCAGCCTTAAGCGACTGGCCATCAGCCCACCCCGTTCCCCGGCGGTCCGACAGGCACGCCGACTGGGAGCCATTCGGTGAGCACAAGTAGCAACTCCGCGACGTCGACGGGCTTGGGTACGTACGCAGAGGCGCCCGCGTCGACGCATCGCTGGCGCTCGTCCCCTGACACCTTTGCCGTGAACGCGATGAGCGGGAGATCACAGCCCGTGGGCAGGCTGCGCATGGCTCGCAGCGTCTCGTAGCCGTCCATGCCGGGCATCATGATGTCGACGAGCACGAGGGCGACCTTCGGGGTCTGCTCGAGGACGGCGA
The DNA here is from genome assembly GCA_963702085.1 of uncultured Solirubrobacterales bacterium. GTDB lineage: Bacteria > Actinomycetota > Thermoleophilia > Solirubrobacterales > Solirubrobacteraceae > Palsa-744. Next base: position 136,125 of record OY969707.1, read on the forward strand.
CTCCCTGCTCACCACTTTCCGCCGAGATCACCTCGAGGTCAAACCGTTGCAACAGCGCAGTCAGCGCGAAGACGTTGCGGGAGTCGTCGTCTACCACCAAGACCGTTAGGCCCGCGCTGCCAGCATTCTCGGAATGTTCAGGCGCGACCCGCACCGTCGGTGGGGTCGAAGTGCCGGCGGCGACGCCGTTGGGCGGCGGCGAGACGAGCGCTGGCAGACGCGGCAAGCGCAGTGTGGGAGTGTCAGTCGCGTCGGGCGGCGGATCGCCCTGGGCGGGCGGCGTACACGGCAGATACAGGGTGAAGGTGCTGCCCTCGCCGAGGGTGCTGCTGAGCGTGATCTCGCCGCCGAGCAGGCGTACGAGCTCGCGGCTGATCGAGAGGCCCAGTCCCGTCCCGCCGTATTGGCGTGCCGTCCCGCCGTCGGCCTGGGCAAACGCCTCGAAGATCGAGCTGCTGCTGCTCAGGCGTGACACCGATCCCAGAGTCGCTGACAGCGAAGGCGATCACCGAGTCGGCGCGTCGAAGCTTGTCGTTGGTGGCGTTCCAGCCGTCCGCGACCAGGCTCATGTGCATGCTCACATGACCCTGCTCGGTGAACTTGAATGCGTTCGAGAGGAGGTTCTTCAGCACCTGGCGCAGTCGGTCGGCGTCGGTGAAGATGCTCGCCGGCACGCCCGCCGCCAGCTCCACGGCAAAGGACAGGCCTTGATGTGTGGCGACGTGGCCGAAGTCGCGCTCGATGGCCGCCTGAAGATCGAGTAGCGGCAGTTCGCCGATCCGGAGCGTGACAGTGCCCGACTCTACCTTCGCGAGGTCGAGGATGTCGTCGAGCAGGCGCAACAGGTCGTTGCCCGAGGTGCGGATGACGCTGGCGTACTCCACCTGTCCTGCCGTAAGGTTCTGCTCGGGGTTGCTCTCCAGCTCGCCGGCGAGGATCAACAGACTGTTCAGGGGCGTGCGCAGCTCGTGCGACATACTCGAGAAGAACTCAGACTTGTACCTCGAGGAGACCGCCAGCTGCTCGGCCTTCTCCTCAACCAGGCGCTTGGCGAGCTCCACCTCCTGGTTCTTGTGCTCGACCTCGCTGTTTTGCTCCGCCAGGCGGCTCGCCTGCCTGCCCAGGTCCTCGTTCGACTTACTCAGCTCTTCCTGGCGTGTCTGCAGCTCGTGGGCCTGGGACTGCGACTGCGCGAGCAGGTTCTCGGTGACGGTATTGGCTTCGATCGTGTTGAGCACCAGCCCGATGCTCTCGGTGAGCTGGTCGAGGAACACCTGGTGCGTCGGACTGAAGTGGCTGAAAGACGCCAACTCGACGACCGCTCGTACCTCGCCCTCGAAGAGGATCGGCAACACGATGATGTTGAGCGGCGGCGCCTCGCCCAGACCCGAGTTGATCCTGACGTAGTCTCCCGGCACCTCGGTGAGTAGGATCCGCTCCTTCTCCTGAGCACACTGACCGACCAGGCCTTCGCCAAGACGGAACTGGGTGGCGAGATGCTTCCGCTCGTTGAAGCCATAGCCGGCCTGGTAGAGCAGCACGGGTTCGCCCCCGTCGCCAAGCCCGGCAAGGGTGTAGAAGACGCCATGTTGTGCGGAGACGAGCGGTGCCAGCTCGGAGAGGATCATGCTCGAGACGGTCGCCAGGTCTCGCTGGCCCTGAAGCATGCGAGCGAAGCGCTCCAGGTTCGTCTTCAGCCAATCCTGCTCGGTGTTCTGGCGAGTGGTCTCCCTGAGGTTTCGGATCATCTCGTTCAGCTTGTCCTTGAGTACCGCAACCTCGCCGCTCGCCTCGACCCCGACCTGGCGCGTCAAATCGCCGTCGGTTACCGCCGTTGCGACATCCGCGATCGCCCGCACCTGGTTGGTGAGGTTGGCGGCGAGCTGGTTCACGTTGTCGGTCAGGTCCTTCCAGACGCCTGCGACCTCGGCGGACTGCGCCTGTCCTCCGAGCTTGCCCTCGACACCGACCTCGCGTGCCACCCGGGTGACCTCGGATGCGAACCGGTTGAGCTGGTCGACCATCCCATTGATGGTGTTCTTCAGGTGGAGCATCTCGCCGTGGACCTCGGCTGTGATCTTCTTGCCCAGATCGCCGTCGGCGACTGCACCGATCACGCGCTGCATCTCGCTGGTCGGACGAACCAGATCCTCGATCAGGCTGTTGACTGCATCGATGCTCTCCGACCAGACCCCATCGGAGCCACGCACCGCCACCCGCTGGGAGAGTTTGCCCTCCTTGCCCACGACCCGGCTCACGCGCGCAAGCTCAAGCCCAAGGGTCTGATTAGCAGTCACTATGTCATTGAGAGTGTCGGCGACCTTGCCGGCCGTACCAGTCCAATCGACCGGCATGCGAGCGGTGAAGTCACCGTTCTTGAGGTCCGAGAGCACGCCCAGGAGCACCGCCTCGTCGAGATCGTCGGTCGTGGCGGGCCGCAAGGCACTACGACCCCAGCCTACGGTGGGTGGATATGCGTGGGACCGACGGGGTCGACGTGCAGCGAACATCTCGCACTCCTGTGACGAGCGGCTACACGGACCAATGGCGGCGGCCATCGTGCGACCGCGACTCACGCTCCGTCTGTTAGGTGCAACCCTGAATTCGACCAAAGGATTGGGCCGACATCAAGGCCGCTGCTAAATCGACCTTAGCACGTTATTCGCGTGCTTGACAACTGTGGTCGCTCTGCGTTACGGTTGGGGCGACCTCGTTGCGTGTGCCAGCGCCGGTTGGCGTGCGGACAACACAGCGCAAAAGGCGAGACGAGTGTCTGCATGGAAAAGTCGGCGGCAGCTAGGAGAAGCGAGATGGGCACGGAGCCCCCTGAGGGCACGATCCCCCTTTCGGGCGGACGTCTGTTGGCAGCGATTTCGACGAGTATCGTCGGCATTCTGCGCGACCACTACGGTCGCGGTCCCATGAAGGCCAAGACCTACGCGCTCGACGACATCATCGTCGTCGTCATGCGCGGGAGCGGATTCACGCCGCTCGAGCAGACGATCATGGACAGCGGCGAGCCCGACCGCGTGATCGCGATGCGCGAGGACTTTCAGCGTGTGATGGCCGTCAGGTACAAGCAGATCATCAAGGATCTCACCGGTCGCGACGTCGTCGCATTCCTGAGCCAGGCGCACGTCGAGCCGGACATCACGATGGAGATATTCTTCGTCGACGGTCCGCTCAACGGCTTCGGCGCAGTAGAGATAACCGAGGCCGAGTAACGCTCGGAGGCCGGTCGTGGAGCCCACAAAGCCCTGCAAGTCAAAACCATGCGCCGTGCGGGACTCGAACCCGCCCCACCGGATTAAAAGTCCGGCGCTCTGCCCGATGAGCTAACGGCGCGCAGCGAGACAGTCTGGCACATGGGGTGGGCGTACCCGCGCGGGCCGGTTTCGGAACGTGTGGCGTCTTCAGTCGTCGGGCAGTTCGCCGGCGGCCACGCGCAGCATCTCCTCCAGGCGCGTGAGCTTCACGCGGGGGCGCCCCACGGGCTCGCCGCGAGCGCGCTCGTGGCGGTCGATCTCCGCCCAGCCCGCGTAGGTGACGAGCTCGGGCTGGCGCGCGCGCAGGGTCGCGAGCAGCTCCTCGGGGTCGGGGGCGGGAGGTTCGGGCAGTCGCCCCGCGGCGAGGTCCTCGAGGATCGCGTCTACGGTCTCCTGAGCGTCCTTCTTGTTGGTCCCGATGACCCCGGTGGGGCCGCGCTTGATCCAGCCCACCGCGTACTCCCCCGGGCACCGCCCGTCGGGTCCTGTCACGCGGCCGTGCTCGCCGGGGATCACCCCGCGGCGCTCGTCGAAGGGGACCCCGGGAAGGGGGGTGCCGCGGTAACCGATCGCGCGCAGCACGAGGCCCGCGGGGATTGTCTCAAGCTCACCGGTGGCCTGCGCCCCCAGGCGACCGTCGGGCTCGGGAACGAGGACGTTGCGGGCGAAGCGCACCGTGCCCACGCGGCCGTGCTCGTCGGGGAGGAGCTCCACGGGGGAGAGCAGGAAGCGCAGCACGATCCGCCGCGGACCCTCACGGGGCTCGCGCTCGGCGTACTCGCGCAGGATCCGCACGTTGGCCTCGGCGGTCCGGTCTGTCGCGGGGCCGGGGACCGCGAGCGCGCGCTCGAGCTCGGCCGGGTCGACGAGGACCTCCGCGCCGGTGAGCTCGCGGAGCTCGAGTAGCTCAGGGTTGGTAAACGCGGCCTGCGCGGGGCCGCGGCGGCCCGCGACGAGCACCTCGCGGATCGCGGATCCCCGGAGCGCGTGGAGGGCGTGGTCGGCGATGTCGGTACGCGCGAGCGCCTCGTGCGAGAGCGTCAACATGCGCGCCACGTCGAGCGCGACGTTGCCGTTGCCGATCACCACCGCGCGCTCGCACGAGAGGTCGAACTCGAGGTGGGGGTGGTCGGGGTGGCCGTTGTACCAGCCGACGAACTCCGTCGCGGGCCAGCTCCCGGGGAGGTCCTCGCCGGAGATCCCGAGCGGCCGGTCCGCCGGCGCGCCGGTGGCATAGACGACGGCGTGGTAGTAGGAGCGCAGCTCTTCCCGGCTCACGTGGCGCCCGAGCTCGACGTTGCCGAAGTAGCGAAAGCGCGGGTGCGCGGCGGTCTTCTCGTAGACCCGCGTCACCGACTTGATCTTGGGGTGGTCGGGCGCCACGCCGGAGCGCACAAGCCCCCACGGAGTGGGCAGGCGCTCGAGCATGTCCACCTCGATGCGCCCCGCGGAGTCCTTCAGCAGGTGGCCCGCCGCGTAGAAGCCCGCGGGACCGGCGCCGACCACGGCGATGCGCACGGGAGAGTCGGTGGGGGAGTCGGTCATGGGTAGGGGGGCGCGTGCGGAGGTCGGGGCGGGGACCAGCGGAATGCGTTCGCCCACGGGGGCCGGGCCGTCGTACAGGGAGGAGCTCGCGCACGGAGCGGGGGGCAAGCGGAGTCTATTCAAACTAACGTCCTGGTTTGATTAGCAAGGCTATGGTGGGCGCGGCCCGATTCGAACAGGCGACCCCCTCGGTGTAAACGAGGTGCTCTGACCAGCTGAGCTACGCGCCCCGACGCGCTCGGGGGTTCGGCGGACCCCCAAGGCTAGCGTCCTCCCGCTTCGATTTCTCGGCGTCGCCGAGCTCGCCCTCGTCCGCCGATCCTACGTGGCCTCCGCGCTCGCTACGTACTACCTTTCGCGCTCACCTTCCGCGCCCGCGCCCGCGCCCCCGGCACCGAGTGCGGCCCTCGTCCTGCGTGTGTCCCCACCTGTGTTCCTGGCGGTCCCCCCGGCTGACCACGCGAACGCGCCCACCCGCGCTCGCCACCTCACCAGCCGGCACCGCGAACTGCGCGTGTGCTCGAGCGGGCCGACCCCGCAAGCGCCCCCCCGGGGGCGCTCCCTTCAAAAAGACTTTCCCTGCCAAGCTGTACGCATGCCCGTTGTCCATCGCAGGGGCCTGCGGATTGCGCTGGTGAGCACCGGCGGGGTCGTGGCGGTGCTTGGGCTTGCGCAACTGCTGCTGCCTGTGCTTGCTGCTCAGCGCGTGCGCTCCCAGCTCGGACGGTACGGGGACGTCAAGAGCGCCTCCGTCTCTGCGTTTCCCGCGATCGAGCTGCTCTGGGGCCACGCGCAGTCTGCCACCGCGCGCGCGGGGAGCCTCACCATGAGCCTCGCTCAGGCGGGTGCGCTGCTGTGGGAGGCACGCGGGGTCGACCGGCTTGACGTGAGCGCGCAGAGCATGCGGCTGGAATCGCTTGCGTTGCACCGCGTGAGCATGGCCAAGCGCGGTGCGGCGCTCCACATTGAGGGGAGCCTCACGGAGGCCGACCTGCGCGCCGCGCTGCCCGGGAGCGTCGCGGTGCAGCTCCTTGGGTCCGTCCCCGGCGGGGTGGAGGTGCGCGTCACCGGGAACCTCTTTGGGGCTGCCACCTCGTTGGATGCGCTGCTCTCCGTCGAGGACGGCCGGCTCGTGGCCCAGCCCCAGGGGATTCCGTTCGCGGGGGCCCTCCGGCTCACCCTCCTCTCCGCGCCCCACCTCTACCTTGAGGGCTTCGATCTCGCGCCCGTGGCGGGGACGGGCGGGGGGTCGGCTGGGGACCCCGTCTACCTCGTGACGCTCTCCGCGCAGCTGCGCTGAGCCACCGCGCCGCGCCCCCGGCTGTCTTGGCAACGCCGGCGACCCCGCCCCGGTGGCCTTCGGGGTCTTTCTGTGGCGGCGGGCGCCTACGCCGCCGCGGCGGCGAGCGCGGGGGAGCGCTCGCGCACTACCACCGGGAGGCCCTCCGCGGGGCTGATCGTGGGCATCTGGCGGATCGTCAAGGTGAAGTCGCTTGGCAGATCGAGCTCGAAGCGGCTGAGGATCGCGGTCGCGATCGTGCGGACCTCCACCTCCCCGAAGCGCATCCCGATGCACGTCCTCGAGCCGCCGCCGAACGGCACGTACGCACCCTTCGGGAGCTTTGCGCGCTCCTGCGGGGCGAAGCGCTCGGGGTCGAAGCGCTCCGGTTCTGGGAACACCTCAGGTAGGTGGTGGCTCGCCCACGAGCAGTAGTTCACGTACGCGCCCCCTGGCACAGTGTGGCCCTCGAACTCGAACGGCTCCCTTGACCGCCGCGGGCCGATCCACGCGGGCGGGTACTTCCGCAGGGTCTCCGCGAGCACCTTCTCTAGCTCCGGGAGACCCTCGCCGCTCGCCAACTGCGCGGCGGTGGGGCGCCCGCCGTGCAGCCGCTCGCGCTGCTCGGCTCTCACGCGGGCCGCGGCCTGCGGGTTGCGGGCGAGCTCGTAGAACATGAACGCCACCGTGGACGTGGTCGTGTCGTGGCCCGCGAACATCAGCGTCACCACCTCGTCGCGCACCTGGCGGTCGGTGAGTGCGTTGCCGTCCTCCTCGCGCGCGTCGAGCAGCAGGCTCAGCACGTCCTCGCCCCGCTCCCCCGTCGCGCGGCGGCGCGCGATCTCCGCGTACACCACCCGGTCGAGCGCTCGCGCCGCGCGCTGCATCCGCGCCCACGGCGTGCCGGGGCCGCGCAGGAACCGCGTTGTGAACTCCGTCGCGTAGAACGACAGCGCCCGTTCGAACGTGGCCGCCGCGTCGGTGCCGCGCGCGGCCTCCCCGTCGGGGTCCAGGCCGAACAGCGCCCGCTCGGCGATCCGCATCGCCAGGTGCCGCGTCCACGTGTACAGGTCCACCCGCGCGCCCGGTGTGAGCTGCTCCAGAGCGCGCTCGGTCTCCTGCCACATCACCTCCGTCGTCGCCGCGATCCGCTCGCGGTGGAACGCCGGCAGCATCACCTGGCGCGAGCGGCGGTGGAACTCCCCGTCGATCGTCAGCAGCCCGTCCCCCAGCAGGCCGATCAGGTCGCGGAAGTGCGACTCGCGCCACGTGAAGTTCGCCGCGTGGGAGACGGTCATGTAGTGGTTGGCCTTCGGCCCCACCATGAACACCACGTTTCCGTGCAGCACTTTGATCGTGAACACGGGGCCGTACCGCTCGTAGCACTCCAGCAGCAGCTCCAGCGGTTCCCGCGCGAAGCGTTTGGTCCGCGCCCAGCTGAAGCTGGTCTCGCCCGGGGGGTACGGCACCCTGTTCTTTCGGTCTTTGCGCACGTCGCTCACCGCCACCGCGAACGGGTTGTAGGGCTTTGGGGGCGGCGGGCCGGTGAGCGTCACGCGGTTACCCTACCGCTTTCTCAGCCTTCCTTGGCTGCCCGGCCAGTTTCGGCTTTCGGGGCGGTGGGACTGCCCTCCCGGACTGCCCTCTGAGACTCCCCCGCCTTCCCCGATGATGTGCTGGCATACTGTTGGCCTCGCGTTGAGCCGCGGGAGGCCTCCCCTCCCGCATCCCTCTGGGGGCGTAGCTCAGTTGGTTAGAGCGCCGGCCTGTCACGCCGGAGGCCGCGGGTTCGAGTCCCGTCGCTCCCGCCTTTGTTGCCTCACCGTCCGCGTTGGATTTCGAGTGTTTGGCTCGCACCTCCGACGCGGCGGTGAAGTAGCGCGCGAATGCCGTGTTGGGCTTGACGGCGACGATCTGGCCGTCCTTTGCCCATACCTGCGCGAACAGGGATAGGATGAGCTTGCGCCGCTCGGCGGGCTGGGGCTCGGCGTCCCAGAAGCGCGCGAAGTCTTCGAGGAGAGCCTGCGCGCGGTCGAGGTCGGGGTCCGCCGGCGGCTTGGTGCGCTGTAGCTCCTCCTCCATCATCTGGCGGCGCATGACGTACTGGGGCTTGGTGATGTCGCCCATGACGTACAGCTCGCGCAGCCGCTCAAGCTGCGCGGTCAACTCACGGCGGCGGTCGGCGTCTTCGCTGGGGTGTCCGGCGGTCTCCGCGCGGATGGCGTCGAGCATGAGCCGCCGAAGCTCCGTGTCCGGCTGGAAGTCGTGCAGCCAATCGACCAGCTGCTCCTCCAACGGCTCCGCCGCGAGCATCGTCTGCTCGCAGGTGCCGTGGTGGCGGCGGGTGGAGCACTGGTAGCGGCGCATCCCCTCCCGACCGCTGCGGCAGCCGTGCATCCGCGCGCCGCAGTGCTCGCAGTGGATGAGCTTGCGCAGCAGGTACTCCTCCGAGGGCCTGCCGGGCTTGACGACCTTCGTGCGCCACGAGCGGACCTCCTGCACACGGTCGAACAGCTCCTCGGGGACGATTGCCTCGTGCAGCCCGCGGATCGCGCGGCTCTTGTCCCGCAGCCCCGAGACGTACCCGGCGTAAGCGGCGTTGCACAGCATCTCGCGCACGGTGTCCTTGCCGAACAGGCGGCCGCGGGCGGTGCGGGCACCCTTGGCGTTCAACCATGCCGCGAGGGTGCGGTCGGACTCGTGGCCGGTCGCGTAGCGCTCGAACAACTGGAGTACGAGCGGTGCGCGCTCGGGGTGGGGTACCGCCAGCTTCGTCTCGGGGTCGCGCACGTACCCCCAGGGGAGGCTCCCGACGAGGTGTCCCTGCCTGGCCTTCTCGCGGAGCCCGCTGCGTGTCCAGAAGGACAGCGAGACGGAGTAGTACTCGTCGAACATCTCGTGGATCGACTCGGCGAGGAACGCGGAGGGGTCGGTGTGGTCTTCACCCATTGGCTGGGTGACGGAGATGACGCGGATGCCGAGCCGCTCGCGTAGGAGCTGCTTGTAGCGGCGGGCCTCGACCTGGTTTCGTGCGAACCGGGAGGTGTGGAAGACGAGCACCACGTCGAACTTGCCGGCGGCGGCGTCGGCCATCAGGCGCTGGAACTCGGGGCGGGCCTCTGACTTGCGCCACCCGGAGTGAAAGTCGCAGTACTCGCCGACGAGTTCGAGGTCGTTCTCGGGCGCGAAGTTGGCGATCGCCTGGCGCTGAGCGTCGGGGGAGAACCCCTGGCCCTGCTCCTCGGTTGACTCCCGCACGTAGGCTGCGGCGCGCTGCGGTCTATCGGTCGTGCCGGGTGGGGTCGGTGAGGTCGCGTCCGCGGCGCAGCCACCAGTCGGCGAACCAGCGCGCGAACTCCTGGAGCTGGGGGTCGAGAGCGGGGTTGGGGTCATGGTGGGGTCCTCCTGCTCGGGGGTCGTGGGTTGCGGCGATCAGACCAGATCACCGCGGCGATCTCAAGGCTCTGACAGCTCCTCCCGACGCGGCGCTCTCGGGGCAGGCCCGCCTGGCGCCGCGGGCTGCCCGTCGTGCCGGGCGCGGCGTGTCCGCAGGAGGGTCGCCGCCGCGGCGCTCACGCGCGCACGGGCGAGCGTGTCTCCGCGCCGGCCGTGTCGCTGGCGCGCACTCCCGTGGCCCGCGTGGTGCGCTCATGCCGCCCGCCGTGGGGTGGTGGTCGTGCGGGCGGGGTGGCGCCAGCGGCGCCCGAGGCAGTCTGTGGCGTGGTGGTCGGCGCGGCGGGGTCCGGCTGGCAGCTCGGTGAATGTCCGCTGCTGGTCGCGGCCGGGGAGGAGCGTGTAGCGCTCGCGGTCGGTGGTGCCCCATACCCACGGCGGGCCGGGTGGCGCGCACCGCGCGAGGTTGGCGAGCCGGCGGCGCCCTTCGCAGACGAGCAGGATGTTCCCGCGGGGCGCGGTGCGGGTCGGCGGCGAGTGCCTGCCGGTATGCGTCGAGCTTGGTTTTGACGCGCCGGGTGGGCTCGCTGCCGCGGTCGATCTCCAGGTAGAAGGCGATCTCACCGTCGGGGAGCAGGTAGCGGCCGTACCCGTCCGGGCGCACGGTGGGGCCGGTGCCCTGCTGGGCCTGCTGCTCGCCGAGCCAGCGGTACAGGCCCTCCTCGCACCGGGTGAGACTCCGCTCGACCAGTTCGAGGAAAAAGCCCGCGGTCGCGCGGCGATGCTCGAGGTCGGGGATCGACAGGCCCGGCGGCCGGCGCGCCGGAGCGGCGATCATCCGCCGGCCGTTCGGTGAGAGGAACCACAGTGCCTCGGTGCGACCGCCACGGTGCGCGCGCGTTGGGTAGACGCCCGTCAGGAAGTCGTGCGCCTCAAGCCTTGCCAGCCGTTCACGGCAGGTACGAAGACCAGTGAAAAAGAGAAGGCGAAGCTCTGAAGTGGAGAGGGGCTCGTGCTGGGAGAGGCGATCGAGTAGCTCCCGGTCACGGGCGGTTGTAGGGGGGAGACTCGGTGTCATAGCCGCCGCCCGGGGAGGGGAAGGAACTGTTCACTGTCGGGGTTGGCCCATGACCCCGGATCGCTGTCGTGGTGCGGGTTGACGGGTGCCGGGGGGCCTCCCTCGGAGGGAGGATCGTACGGAGGGTCGTAGGGAGGATCGAACGGAGGACCCCCAAAACTCTCCGAATCGAGGCCTTCTCTGCCCAGGTCTTCATGCTCATCGGCCTGCACCCGACCGGGCGGCGGCTGCTCGATCCTGCCATAGCGCGAGCGGATCGCGGCCTCCACCGCCCGATGCTCCGTCGCCTTGTTGCGGGCGCGCTGGCGGATCAGCCCAGCAGTGTCACCCGGTGTCGGGTCGGGTAGCGGGAGTGCGCGGCGGTCGCGGCGGGCAGCTCCCGCGCGTCGTGCAGGACACGGCACGCGATCGTGTAGGAGCCGAGGTGCTGTAGGTCGTAGGTGTCAAGGCGCGGCTGGAAGTGCGGCGCCATCCGTTTCGCGTCGGCGGCCTGTAGCGCGAAGCAGATCTTGGTCTGGCAGTTCGCGTCGATCGCCTCCAGCAGCCCGTGATCGGAGACCTGCGCGAGATGCTGGTGGGCGAGCACCAACCCGAGCCCATACCCCCGGGCCTGCGCGAGCGCGCTCGCCATCCCCTGCGGGAGGTGACAGAAGCGGTGGCACTCATCGACCAGACAAAGGAACGGCGGCCGGTCGCTCTGCGCGAGCGGCCCGAGACGCTGCGCGGCCTGCCACGCACGGTGCAACAGCACCGAGCCGATCATGTCCGCCGCATCCTCCCCCAACGTCTGCGGGAGCGACACGAGCAGCCACCGCCCGCCGTTGATCCGCTCTCGCATGTCCGGCGCGGCGGGTTGGCAGAGCATGTTGCGCAGCGTGCGATTCCCAAGCAGCCGCTCGCAGCTTGTTCGACAGCGGCGCGAGCGCCTGCACCTTCGCGGGCTCGCTGAGCATCTGCCACTGCCGCCAGAACACATCGAGTGCCACCGGGTCACTCGCCGTGTACCGCGAGCGCTCTCCCGGGTCGGAGAGCAGCGTCAGCACATCCGCGAGCGTCGGCGCCGGCCCCGGCCTCTTCACCTCGCTCCAGGAGTGGACCTGGTACCCCGTCGGCGCCCGTTCCCCTACCGCCTTGTTCATGTCGTAGCCTCCCGAGTCTCCTTTGCCGATGACAAAGACCCCTTCCGATCGACGAGGGCTGATTCGCGCCTCGTCGCCGTCGTCGTCTAGGTCGAAGTCTCTCGGGTCGAGCCCAGCCTCTTCGATGGCCTTGATAATCGAGTTCCACTGCCACTTTTCGAGTCGTCGCACACGGTCCAGCGTAGGGCATCCTTGGGAGGCGAGCCCCGTCAACGGCGCGAAGCGACCAACCGATCCTGCGCGACGGCGACGACGCAGCGTTCGTCCAGCCAGCGACGCTGGTCGGGCTTTGTCTCGGTCGTCCGTCAGCGTCTTGGTGGCCGGCCGTGTAGTCGCTGATGGGCGAGCTGGTAGACCGTGGCGCGTCGTGAGCCGCGGGGATGGTGGCGCACGCCGAAGTCGAGATACACGAATTGTGGTCGGCCCTCGACGTTGATGACCCGGAAGATCATGCCGAAGCGCCCGACCGGCTGGGGGAGGTAGACCTTGGCGCAGTTGGGCAGCACGGTCCCGTCCCGTCCGTGCTCCTGCACGCGGCGCGCGTGCTCGAACGGAATCCCGTCCCGTTCGTAGTCCCGTCTGGCGGCCTCGGCTGCCTGGCGCCCGGCCGGCGTGCTGCGCGCGAGGTCTTCCTCCCAGGCATCCTGATCGAAGTGCGCGGAGAAGCCGCGCCGGCCGGCTCGGGCCACGGCCTACGGCTCGTCATCGGGCGGGAGCATGTGGGGCTCGTGCTCGCGCCAGAACTCGGCGGACTCCTCGGGGGTCAGCTCACGGCCGCCTGAGCGCTCCAGGATGGCCTCCCAGGAGGTGTCCGGCACGAGCGTCAGCTCGCCCGCCCGCTGGCCGGTCACGACGTAGCGGCCGTTGATGTCTCCGCTGAGCTTGACGTGCGCCTGCTCGCCCATGCCCTCCATGATCGCAGGTGATCCGGTCTCCCAGCAAGGCTTGACCCACGGTGGCCAGCGCCGGACTCCGAGCGAGTCCCTGAGCACAGAAAGCTCTGGACGGCTTGTCGCCCCGCTCGGGCCGCCTATGCGCAGCGCGCCCTACACCCGAATCTCGATCCCCGAGGCAACAATCGAGGGTTCGACCCCCGTCGCTCCCGTCCGAAATCCCTGCAAATAGCGATTTCAGGTTGAACCCGCGATTGTTGCCTTAACCGTGGGTCCCTGAGCACGTCACTTGACCGACCGTTCCACCTTGCCCTGAGCTTCGCCAGGGCAAAGCCAGCCGATCCGGGAATTGCCCGGAGACGCCGGTGTTCTGAGGCCGCGCGGCCTCCCTACCGGCGCTCAATCCCGGCCGCCGACAGCAGCCATGCTCGCGGCGACCTCCCCGCGGCCAACCTCCGTCACCGCCTCCATGAGCCAGAGACGCACTTTGAACACCCAGTTGGTCGAGGCCCCCGCCACCGGGTCCGCCATGCTGGCGGCGAGATGCTCAAGCGCCTCGCCGGTGGCCTCGACCCATTCGCGCCTGTGCTCCAATCCCGCTTCGGTGAGAAGCGCCCGCACGTACGCCTCGCCGGAGAGGCGCCAGCGCGCCGCTGCGCACCAGCCGCGGGTGCGCCACGAGTCCGGTCTTTCATCCCCATAGGAGGCCACCGACCAAGGAAGCGCGTTGAACACGTCCACAACGCCTGCCCAGTCCCCTTCCCGCCCATGCACCTCGCACAGTGCCGCGTGGATGCGCAGCTTGAAGACGCGGAACCAGTTGAGGGCAGGGGTCAGTCGCTCAGTGGCGCCGCTCAGCGCCTCCCGCGCGTCCGCGTACCGCCCAAGCGCGATGTGGGCGTGGGCAAGCGCCACCTGCGCGGGAACGAGCTGTTCGGGATCCGCAGCCCCCAGGGCGATCTCCAGGCACTCCCCGGCGATGGCGAGCGCCCGCTCGCCATCGCCTGACCACGCGAGCGCTTCAGCCAGCCTGACGCGAAGCGGCGCCAGCGAGGGGAAATCGTACGGCGCCCCCTCCTCGATGCGGTGGCGCAGCGCCAGTCGATACGCTCGCGCCGCCTGGCCATAGCTCCCGGCCGTGAAAGCCAGATGCGCCAGCCTCTGCGCATAGCGGGCGCCGCCTCGTGCGACGAGGGCCTCAGCCACAGGGACCGCTTCGCGGCATTCGGCGCGGGTGTACATCCCCTCGAGCGCCAGGTGGGCCGCATCCAGGTCGCCCTGCGCGAGCAGGCTCCGCCGCGTCCATTAGGGAGACGGCGTCCTGCTCCGTCGCAAAGGGGGAGCTCGGCAGCGCGGGGACGGGGACTCGAAGCTCCTCAAGCCCAGCGAGGTCCGCCTCCCCGAATGCGAACTGTTCGAAGGCGATCCGCGCTATCTCTGCGGTCTCCGCGGCGCGTCCGTGCTCGGCTGCGTGCCTGATCGTCTCCCACAGCAGGGGTCGCACCTTGTCGGTCATCGTGTATCCAGCGAGCACATTGGCGCTGGCCAGTATCTCCGCGAGGCTCACGAGCACCGAGTCGGGATGGCTGTTGGGTACCAGGATCGGTGCGACCGAGCCCGGCTCGGCGAGCTCCGCGCGCACACCTTCATAGGCCACCTCGATCGCCTCGGCGCAGCGCTCGGCCTCACACGCCTGCTGGGCCTTGAGCGCAAGCGCCAGCGGCATCGTGGCGTCGAAGACAGCCAGGGCGCGGTCGCCGTCGCCGGCCTTGTGCCAGGCGTGCGCCGTGTGGTCCAGCAGCTCCAAGTCCACACCCTCACCCAGCTTTGCGTGCGTCGCCACCGCGAGGTCCATCAGGTACGCCGCTCGCAGAGGATCGCTGTTGGAGAGGAGTCCCGCCAGTATGCGGTAGACCCTGATGGCGAGTGGGATCGCCTCCTGCGGCATCCGTTCCTCCAGCAGCGCCACCGCATGGAGCATGACGGCGGTGCGCGCGTGGAAGGACGTCCGCTTGGGGAGCGAGAGAGCCTGCTCGACGGCGGCGACCACGAGACGGTCGCGAGAGCTCTCGATGAGCGCGCTGGCACTGTGCTCGGCCATCTCGCGATGATTGGCCTCGGCGAAGCGCAGGCTGCGGCCGGGACCGTAGGGATCGAGGATCGGGACCATCCAGCCAAGGCGGAGGGTTTCCTCGACGCTGCGCTTTAGCGAGGAGCGACCGGCGCCGGAGAGGGCGTGGAGCCCGCCCATCAACATGCGCTCGTTGATCGGGGTGCCGAGCGTCGCGGCGATCTCGAGCACGCGCTGAACCCTGTCGGGCAGGATCTCCCATTCCTCTCGCAACAGCGTCACCGGATCGCGTGGCAACGCTTCGAGGTCGGCGACGTCCTGCGCGCGCAGGACCAGCCCGTTGCGCGAGGCCAGCTTCAGCAGACGCGACAGTTCCAGGGGGTTGCCGTTGGCGCGCGCCGCCAGCGTCAACGCCGCCTCGCGGTCGACGCCGTCCGCCGCGGTTGCGCCGGCGACGCTTGCGGCGATGTCCGCAAGTGTCGTCGGCGAAAGCGGCTGCAGGCGCAGCGCCTGCACGCGGTGAGCTCGCCGCGACGTGCTCTCTCCAGGCGCCGAACCCGCGGTCCTCGTCGCGCTGGCGGATCAGCGCGGCTGGCCAGCTCGTCGTGATCACGAGCACTCCGCGGGGAGGGCGGAGCAGGCGCTCCACGGCCGCGAGCGTAGTCGGGTGGGCGTCATGCGCATCGTCCACCACGACCACCATCGGGAAGCCGTCGGCATTGACGAGGTCGGCGACCTCCAGCACCGCTCGCACGAGGCTGTCCTCGCTGTTGCTGCCCTCGCTGCTCGCTCCGGCGTGGAGAGCGGCGACAATCTCCTTCGCCTCCCGCGCGTCGCCGAACAGCTCGATGAGCGTCCTGACGAGGCCTACGCCGAGCAGCTGGCCAATCCCGCCCGCCGCTTTGATCGCGGCCTGCCTGGTCGCGATCGTTCGCTGCCGGCGGATCAGCAGACCGCGGGCATGGACACATAGCTGATGGCGCAGTGAGTCCTCCAGCACGGGTGCCGGAGAGCCATCGCGCGCCGGGTAGCAGGACAGCCCCAGCCAGTAGAAGCGGGGCTCACCCTCCCATCGCTCGCGGAATGGAACGACCGCCTTGCGCTGGTTGGGACCCGCGAGTGCCGCTGGCCAGTATGGGTCGCGAGCGGCCAACGCTCGATACAACTCCTGCGCCACGAGCGTCTTCCCCAAGCCCGTCTCGCCCAGCAGATCGAACCTCGTCGGCCGCCACGAAGCGACCACCGCCTCGTAGACGGCTTCGAGCTCGGCCAGCGCCGCTGCGGCCGCCTCGCCCTGTAGGCACACGTCCCTCAACGGGTCGTCATCGGCGGCGCGGTTCGCGCGCGCGAACCGAGACCTGTCGGCTATGAAGTCGGGGGAACGCCGCGCCGCGATGGGCCGTAAGTTAGTCCCAATGTGGCGCGCTGCGCGCCCACGCTCTCTTCGCTTGTGTCGTTGCCGCGAGCCTCTATATGGGCTTCGTTGCGCTGGAAGATAGCCAGGAACGAGGGCCGCTCCTTCAGGTGTCGGCGCATGGTTTGCAATCACCGCGGAGACGGCGGGACACCGCTACGCTTGGAGTATGAGCAGGATCGACGCGGTCGACGAGTGGGAGCTGGTCGTGCCAGGCGATGACGCTGAGCTGGTGGCCGAGTTTCGCCGCCACGGTGTGAAGCCTGGCCAGCGAGTTCATGTTGCCGTCGTGGATCGCAGTGGATCGGAAACTGTCGGCGGGCAGCTGCCGTCGTTCTTCGCGAGCTTCGACGGGCCCGCCGATCTGGCCAAACGCTCCGGCGAAATCCTGCGCTCGGAGTTCCCCGGCGCTCGATGATTCTGGTTGACACCGGCCCGCTGGTTGCCGCCGCCAACCGTAACGACACGCATCACCGCGCATCCGCGAAGGCACTCGCGGCGTCCCCACCGCCTCGGCTGGTGCCGGGTATGGTGATCGCGGAGGTTGCCTACCTGCTGGCGCGTGACGCCGGCTCCTCAGTCGAGGCCGGGTTCCTGCGGTCCTTCAAGACCGGGTTCCTCGCCATCGTGAGTCCCACCGCTGACGATCTCACCCGTGCCGCCGAGATGGTCGAGCAGTATGCCGACTTGCCGCTCGGCGCGACGGACGCCTGCATCGTCTCTCTGGCTGAGCGTCTTAACATCACCGAGCTCGTAACGCTGGACCAACGCCACTTCAACGTCGTGCGACCACGCCACATCCAGGCGCTGACGCTCATCCCATGACGACGCCGCCGTACAGCGCGACTACAGCCGAATCTCGATGGAGGCAACAAACGAGGGTTTGACCCCCGTCGCTCCCGTACTTTACCCCCGCGCAGGCAGCGGGGTTTGGGCGCCGTTCCTTGAAGAAAGGGAGGAACGGCGCCTTGGGCTGGACGGCGACCACGCGGTTTGCCTCGAGCCAGACGCCCTCGAAGATGAGGCTGAGGAACTGTCGCTTAGCGGCGGGCTCTGTCTCTTTTTCCCAGAAGACGGTGAAGTCTTCGAGCACCTGCTGGGCGTGGTCGAGGTCGGGAAGTGGCTGTGGTGCGAGCGCTGAGAGCTCGGCGTGGATGGCGTCGCGGCGGGCGATGTACTCGGGGCGCTGCAGGTCGCCGAGTTCGTAGAGGTCGCGCATCCGGTCAGGCGCTCCTCCAGCGTGGCGCGGCGTTTGGTGGTCTCGCTGGTTTCGGGTGCGGCGGCGTTGGCGAGGCGGCGCAGGATGTCCTCGCGGATCGCGGGGGTCGGTGCGAACCCGGTGATGTACTGCGCGAGCTGGGCCTCGATCTGCTCGGCGTGCGCGATCGGCTGGTTGCAGGAGCGGTCGGCACGCCGCGTCGCGCAGTAGTAGCGGGCCGTCTGCTCGCGGCCTCCGGTGGTGCCCTGCATTTTGGCGTGGCATCGCCGGCAGCGTGCCAGCCCGCGCAGGAGGTAGCGCTGGGAGGGGCGCCCGGGCTTCAGGTTGCGGGCGCGCTTGCGGCGCATCTGCTGCACGTGGTCGAACAGCGCGTCGTCCACGATCGGCTCGTGCAGACCCTTGATCGCCTTGGTGGTGTCCCTTCGCCCGGAGACGTACCCGGCGTAGGCGGCGTTGCAGAGCATCTCCCTGATGGTGTCCACGCCGAACGGCCGGCCGCGGGTGGTGCGCTGCTCGTTGACGTTCTCAACCAGGCGGTGAGGGTGCGGTCGGAGTGAAGCCCGGTCGCGTACATCTCGAACATCCGGCGGACGTAGGGTGCCTTCTCGGGGTCGGGGGTGGCGATCTCGTCCTCGCCCTTGATGTACCCCCAGGGGAGTGAGCCGGTGAGCTTGCCCTGCCGCGCCTTCTCGCGTAGCCCCATCTTCGTTCAGAAGGACAGGGACACTGAGTAGTACTCGTCGAAGATCTCGTGCACGGACTCTGAGAGGAACGCGGCGGGGTCATCGACATCGGCGCCGAGGGGCTGGGGGACGGAGATCACGTCGATCCCGAGCTCTGAGCGCAGGAGCTTCTTGTAACGCTTCGCCTCGACCGTGTTATGCGCGAACCGTGAGGTGTGGAAGACGAGCACGACGTCGAACCGGCGTTCCATCGTGTCCTCGATCAGCCGCTGGAATCCTGGCCGCTTGTCCGCAAGGCGCCCGGTCTCGAAGTCGAGGTACTCCTCGACCAACCGCATCCCGTGGTCGGCGGCGTAGCGCGCGATCGCCTGGCGCTGCCCGTCGGGTGAGTAGCCACGGCCCTGCTCCTCGGTTGACTCGCGGATGTACGCGACCGCGCGCCTGGGCTGCTCGGTCTGCTCGGCCTGCTCAGACATTCAGCGTCTCCTCTCCTGCGGGGTGGTCGGTGAATAGCTGCGCGCCGCGGCGGCGCCAGTAGGCGACGAACCACTCCACGAACGCCTCGTGGTCGGGGTCGGGCAGACGCCGGCGCTGCGGGCACACGCCAGGCACGCCTCATCGAGCAGCCGTCCGGGTGTGCGCGCGAGCGCGCCGTCGGGCGGGGTCGCCAGCCGGCTCAAGGAGCCGCGGTATCCTGGGAGGAGACGCTATGGACTCGCGGGCACACATAGCTGCAGACGCCGTCGGGTCGGTTCGCGCCGAGGGCTTGGAGCCGGGCTCGACTGTCGCCGAGATTCTCGATCGCTGGGTCGACGGCCAGATCGAGACCGAGCAGCTCGGAGAGGCCGCGCAGCGCCTCGCCGCCGGCGAGTCTGTCGCCCACCTGCTCGGCCAGCCAGAACCCGTGCCAACACGCCGCTGAGCGCGGTCTGAGCGGCGCGGTGGCCGACCCCTACGTCTACCCCGGCACCACCGTGCTGCGCAACCTGCTGGAGTCGCAAGACGCCGACGCGCTGGCCGAACACGAGGCGTAGGCGACCACGCTGCGGCTTGCGCAGCTCGCCGCAAACGGCCTGAAGGGCGGCTACGACCTACCCCACCTACAGGAGTTCCACCGCTTCATCTTCCAGGACATCTACCCCTGGGCCGGTGAGCTACGCACCGTCTCGCTCGCCAAGCCCGGCAGCATGTTCGCGCTGCCAGAGCAAATCGAGAACTACGCGGCCCGGGTGCTACGCCAGCCTCGCCGGGGAGCGGTACCTCCGTGGCCTGCCACGCGAGCAGTTCGCCGAGCGGCTCACCGACTACTACGCCGAGATCAATGCCGTCCACCCATTCCGCGAGGGCAACGGGCGCGCACAGCGCGCGTTCCTGCGCCAACTCGCCATCGACGCCGGGCACACGCTCGCCTGGGAGCACCTGGACGCAACGGGGCTTGTCCACGCCTCGCGGCGCAGCTTCCAAGGCGACAACCTCCCAATGCGCGAGCTGATCGAAACAGTTCTCGATCTCCCTGGTCGCTGAGGTTGGCGACACTGAGCTACCCGCCGGGTCGAGGTTCATTGAGTCCGCCAAGCGGGTCGAGATCATGCGACTCCGGAGGCGCGCTTCGCGAGCTGAGACCACGCGCCAGGGCGACGCTTCCTATCACAAGTTTGGTATAGTCGGGTGGGATCGAGGAGCCGCGATGAAGCTATCCGACCTGCCCAGCCACGAGGAGGTGCTTGCCGAGCGCCTCGACGCTGACTCCGAGTACCGCCGCGAGTGGGAGCGCACCGCGCTCGCCCGGGCGATCGCGGTGAAGGTGATCTCCTACCGCGCCGAGCACGGCCTCAGCCAGACTGCGCTCGCAGGGCGCCTGCAGATGACCCAGCCGGCCATCGCGCGCCTTGAGAGCGGCGAGCACAACCCCACCTTCCCCACACTCCTGCGCCTCTCCCGCGCGCTCGGGGTTGAGCTTGCCATCGACATCGCCCCCACAGGCAGGGAGCCGCAGCTGATCGGCAAGCGCGCGCGGCGCAACGCCCTGGAGTCCTTCGAGGGCAACGGGTGCGCGGTCGTCGTGGCTGCGGCCTGAGGCTTGCCCGAGGTCACACCGCGTCCGGTCGAAGTCATAGCGCTGTCGGGGTCGGAACCCGAAGGTCGGCCGCGACGCGCGCCGTGATCTAATCTTGGAGGCGGCGGTGTGCTTCGTCGATGACGGCACTGCCAACAGCGGGGTCGAGGTCGATATCGAGGGTGGTCATAATGCGGGCGAGCATGTGGTAGCTGCCGATGACGAGCAGCAGCTCGACTATCTGGCGGGGCGGGAAGCGCTCGCGCAGCGCCGTGTAGGTGTCGTCGTCGGCGTGTGGCCGTTGGAGCACTTCGTGGGTGAAACGCAGCAGCACACGAGCGTCGGGGTTCAGGCAGGTGGCTTCTAGATCGCCGCGCTGCACCGCGGCGATCTGCTCGTCATCAATACCGATTGTTCTTGAGATGCCGACGTGTTGGATCCACTCGTACTCTGCGCCGGTATGTGCGGCGACGAGGAGGATCGCTAGCTCACGGAGCTTGGGGTCGAGTTCGAGTTGTGTGAGTAGGACGCCGCCGAGGGTGAGGTAAGGGATGAAGGCTGTATCGGCGTGGGCGAGCATCGCGAAGATGTTGAGCGCCGGAAGCGCGTCGAGTGCCTCACGCACATCGGGCGATGCGGTCTGGGGATCGGTGTAGGGGAGTCGGGCCATCCTGTTCAGCGCAGGGCCTGGAGTCCGCCGTCAACCAGGAGCGCGTGCCCGGTGATGTAGCTGGCCTCGTCAGAGAGCAGGAACGAGGTCGCATGGGCGACCTCCCACGCGGTGCCCTGGCGTCCGAGCGGGATTGGGCGCTCCTGCCGGCTTGGATCGGCCTTGCCGGCGAGGCGTCCGAGCGAGGTGTCGATCAAGCCCGGGACGACGAGGTTGACGCGGATGGCGCGCACTGCGGCGTGCTTGGCCAGCCACATGCACAGACCGTGTAGCGCGGCCTTGGAGGAGTGGTAGGCGACCACTTCGTTGGCCGGCATCAGCGCGGCGACCGAGGAGGTGAGCACGATCGCGCCACCATCTCCCATCACGGCGAGTGCGTGCTTGCAGGTCAGGTAGTGCGCGCGGACGTTGACCTGAAAGACGCGGTCCCAATCCTCGGCGCTGGTGTGCTCGAGGCCCCACCCGCCAGCGATGCCAACGTTCACGACGAGACCGTCGATGCCGTCGAGTCCTGTGTGGGCGTCGCTGACCATGCGTTCGATCTCGGACGGCTCACCGACATCGGCAACGATGGCTACCGCTGCTTGGCCCTCGGCCTGTACTTGGCGGGCCGTCTCCTCGACGGCGGCCCTATCGACATCGGTTATCGCTACGTGCGCTCCTTCGCGGGCGAGCAGTCTGCTGATCGCGCGGCCGTTGCCGATCGGAGGGTTCTCGATGTCGTAGTTCTGCTGGCCGGCGCCGACAATCAGGATCTTGCGCCCCGCGAGGCGTTCGCGGCCGAGCGAGGCGCCGCGAGCCTCGGGCGTCAGCGGTTGAGTGAGGGTGGGCATCTTGGGCCTTTCTGGCTTCGGTGAGCTAGGCCGGACGATAGTTCAATACCGGACAGTACTGAATACTCCAAAGTATCATCTTGCTCGTGTCGTCCACCCAGAAGCCAAAGAAGCGTCTGCGCCCAACGCGCGCTCAAACCCGCGAGCGGCTGTTGCGGGCCGCGGGCACGGTGTTCGCCGAGCGCGGGTATGACCGCGCCTCGCTCGATGACGTTGCCACTGCCGCCGGTCTGACGAAGGGCGCCGTGTACTCCAGCTTCGCCGGCAAGGACGACCTGTTCTATGCCCTGATGCGGGAACGCATCGGCGAACGGCTTAGGCTCGTCGCGGAAGCCGTCGAGCGTCAGGCGACGGTCCGGGACATCACACGCGACGCCGGCAGCGGCTTGGCCCAGCTCATGTCAAGCCAGCGCGACTGGCACCTGCTGTTCATCGAGTTCTGGGCACGAGCGGTTCGCGATCCGGAACTCCACGACGAGTTCGCGCGCGAACGACGCTCCGTGCGCGGACTGATTGCACAGTCCCTAGAAGAACGGGCCGCAGAGGCCCAGGTCAACCTCCCCGCCCCAGCCGAGCAGGCTCGCCGTCGCCGTGCTTGCGCTCTCCAATGGCATCGCCATCGAGCATCTCGCCGACCCGGACACCGTGGACCCCTCGATCTTCGGAGTCACCCTCGGCCTCCTGCTCGACAGCCTGCTGACACCGGCTACGTCACTCAGCAACCGAGCGCATTCCGAAGCCTGAATCACAGATTCGGCCATTCGGCGGCTCTGCCCAGACCTCGATCTCATCCCAGCCCGGGGGTAAAGATTGGGACGGACCCCCGTCGCTCCTGCCTTTGTCACCCCGCAGATCGAGATCCGGCTTGAGCCCGGCTGCGGGTTCGTAGCGGGAGAACGATCCGGTCTTATCGGCGACCTCACGGCGCCGGTCGAACGAGCCGGCCCCAGGCTGGCCTGAGGCGCGGCATGGGAGGTTGCCGGGTGCGGGAAGGCAGGTCAACTGGCTGTCTTCGGCTGCAGCACGAGCGCAGCAGGGTGGGTGGATCCGCAACCCCCTATAGTGCGCCGACGCCGACTAAGCAACGGCGCCGTAAGCTCCACGAACTCGCTCGGCGGTCGTGCCCCTCGTGCCTCAGCCAGCCTGACCCTCGCCCCGCGGAAGCGGCTGGAGCAGACTGAGGCGGTTGCCCTCGGAGTCGTGGAAGCTGCCGTACAGGCCGACCCCCGGGATCTCCTGAGGCGGGCCCGCCACCGTCCCGCCGGCCTGCTCGACGGCGCTCAGTGCTGCGTTGACGTCCTGCACGGCGATCACCACCGACGGGTACTGCGACGCGGAGTCGCTCGTCTTCAGGAAGAAGCCGCCGTTGATCGCCCCCGGGGTCTTCGGTCTGCCCCCCTCGGTCTCGGTCGTGGTGACCACCGTGTAGCTGCCCATCTCTGGGCCGAGCATCTCTGTCTGCCAGCCGAAGGCCGCCGCGTAGAAAGCAGCCATCCGCTCTTGGTCCTCGGCCGGGAGCTCGAAATGCACAACAGGGTCCATGGGCTCACCTCGCTTTTGCGTTGCCGTCGGGCGGGTACCCGAGTGTTGGCACGACGATAACAAGCGCTATGGCGCTCCGGGGCCCCCGCACTCCGCGTGGTGCAGCGACGCGGTTTCGGGCACGCCCGTGACCCGCGAGAGGAAGGCCGTGAGCCGGTGTTCGTACAGCGCCGGTCCGACGTTCCACGATTCGGCGTGCCCGGCGCGGGGCACGCGGTAGTAGGTGACCCACCCCGGCAGCTCTTTGGCGAACTGGTCGCTGGTTTCGATCGGCACGACCTTGTCTTCGGTGCCGTGGAACAGCAGGATCGGGAGGTGAAAGGCGCCGGGGTGTTGGAGCGCGTCGAGGCTGCTCCAGTCGGCGTCGATGCGGGTTCCGATCGCCCACTCGACCGGGAGCGCGGCCGCCGAGGGCAGCCCCATCTCGGTGGCGTGGTAGGAGAGGATCGCCTTCCACGAGAGCGCCGGGGCGTCGAGCACGAGGCCGGCGACGTGCGCCGCCAGCGGCGAGCGCTCCATGAACTGCGCCACGATCGCCCCGCCCATCGAGGTGCCGACGAGCACCAGGCGCCGCGCTCCGTGGGTGAGCGCGTAGCGGGCGGCGGCGGCGAGGTCGCGCCACTCGGTGAGGCCCATGTGGTGCAGGCCGTCGGGGCCGGCCGGGGCGCCGAGGTCCCCGCGGTAGGCGATCAGCAGGGCCGGCAGCCCCGCTCGGTGCAGGGCCGGCGCGAGGTGCAGGCCGCCTTCGAGGTTGGCGTTGATCCCGTGCACGACGATCGCCCACGTGTGCGTGCGCCCGGGCACGAACCACGCCGGCATCGCCCCGACTTCGTCGGGGTAGCTCACGGTTGAGTACGCCAACCCCACGGAGCTTGGGGTGCCGACGTACGTGTCGTGGTCGTAGGTGACTTTCATCCCCGCCACGAGGTAGCTGTTCGTGGTGCACAGCCGGCGCGTCACTCCCGCGGCGTCGCTGCTCAGCACTTCCCCGACCACCGCGTGTCCCGTCGGCCAGTCCAGGCCGTACACGCCCGGTCGCTGGGTCTTTTCGGATCGCGACAGGACGACTCGCCCTGGTGCGACCCCGTCGATGGCGGTTTCGGCCGGCCAAGCGGAGTGGTCCGGTACCAGCACCGCCGAGGAGAAGTGCCAGCTCACCGCCGCCCCCACCACCACAAGGATCACGGCGATCGCCCCGACCGCGAGGCCCACTCCCCGCCGGTGGCGGTGCAGCCACGAAGGCGTCTGCCTCTTCGTACCCCTCACCGGAAGTAGGCTACCGGCGCCGGTGGGGAGAAAAGCTTCGCGCCCGCCACTGCGTCCGGTCTGCTGCTACGATGCCGACATTCGTCGGGGCTTCAGGCCCCGAGTAACCCAGTGCCAGCGCTCGTAGCCTTGCTCACCAGCAATCTCCGCGTTCGCAGCACACACCCACGCAGGAGGCAACTCATGGCTACAGGAACCGTCAAGTGGTTCAGCGACGACAAGGGCTTCGGCTTCATCACGCCTGACGACCAGTCCAAGGACCTGTTCGTACACCACAGCGCGATCGTCGGCGACGGCTACCGCTCGCTCGCCGAAGGCGCGAAGGTCACCTACGACGCCGAAGCCGGCGACAAGGGGCCGAAGGCCGTCAACGTTCAGGTCGCCTAGCGACCGGCGGCGGTGGCCGCGGCTAGGTAGAGGATCGCCTGGACGCGCGCCACCGCTCCCACCGCGCTGTCCGGGGGCAAAAGCTCGGGGTGGTGCAGCGGCCGGCTGCTGAAGCCCGCGGCTCCCTTGAGGCCCACGAAGGCCATCGCGAGCGGCGCCACCGCACCGAAGAACGCGAAGTCGTCCGAGCCGCACGAGCGCCACTGCGCGGCGGGCGTCAGGCCGGCGGTTCCGAGCAGCGCGCGCGCGGCCGCGACGATCCCGGGGTCGTTCTCGAGCGCCGGCTCGCCCTCGGTCAGCTCGACGCTCGCGCGGCAGCCGTGGGCCGCGGCGATCCCGGCGACGACCTCCGCCACCAGCTCGCGCAGCGCGCGGCGGTCCTCGGGGCGGTGGGCGCGCAGGGCGGCCCTCGCGCGCGCCCGCGCGGGAATCACGTTCTCGGCGGTCCCACCCTCGAGCACCCCGACGTTCACGGTCGCCGCCGCGAGCGGGTCGATCCGGCGGCCGACCTGCGCGTGGAGCGCGACCACCGTCTGCGCGAGCGCGAGGATCGGGTCGCGCCCGCGGTGCGGGTACGCCCCGTGCGTCGGCTCCCCCTCGACGGTGATCTCCACCGTGTCGCACGACGCGTTCACCGTGCCCGCGTCGAGTGCGACCGCGCCCCACGGCACCTCCGGGTGCACGTGCGCCGCGACCACCGCCGCCGGCGCCAGCTTCGCCAGCTCGTTGCGCGCGAGCTGCTCGGCGCCGGATGGGTACGCCTCCTCGCTCGGCTGAAAGACGGCCCACAGGGGCGCCGGCAGCTGCTCGCCGAGCGCGTGTGCCGCCCGCGTCACCGCGACCAGCGCGGCCATGTGGACGTCGTGGCCGCACACGTGCGCCGTGCCGCCCGTTGCGCTGTATGGGGCGCCCGTGCGCTCCTCCACGGGCAGGCCGTCGAGCTCCGCGCGCACCGCCACCCCCGCGCCGTCGGCGGGCCCCACGCGGGCGATCAGGCCCGTCCCCGCGGCCGTCGCGCACGCGACCGTCAGCTGCGCCGCGACCGCCGCCGCCGTGCGCTCCTCCGCGTGGGCGAGCTCCGGCTGTGCGTGCAGCCGGTGGCGCAGCTCCACCGCGCGCGGGAGCTCGCGCTCGATGCCTTCGAGCAGTCGCTCCAGCAGCTCAGTGGTCGCTGGTCTGGGCACCAGGCTCAATATATGGCCGCATACCGCCGACACACCTCTCCGACGTCGAAGTCCGCGACGGCGTCGAGCTCCGCGCGCTTGAGGCCGACGTACGCGTCGTACAGCGTCGGTCCCAACCACGCGCGCGCGGCCTCGTCCTCGGCGAGCGCCCGCAGCGCGTCCTCGAGTGAGGCCGGCAGCGCGCCGACTCCGTAGCGCTCCGCCTCGGCCGCGTCGAGTTGGGCGGGGTCGCGGTCGAGCAGCGGCGGTTGCGGCAGGCCCTCGCGCACACCGGCGAGGCCCGCGCGCACGAGCGCGCCGAGCGCGATGTACGGGTTGGCGGCCGCGTCGGCGCCGCGGTACTCCAGGCGCAGCTGCTCGGCCGGGTCCGCGGCGGCGAGCGCGACCAGCGGCGGGATGCGCAGCAGCGCTTCGCGGTTGCGCTCGGCCAGGCATACTGCGCCCGCGCTCCAGCGGTGCGGGGTGAGGCGCGCGGCGGAGACCGGGCTCGGCGCGGTGAGCGCGCTCAGCGCTCCCGCGTGGCGCAGGATCCCCGCGGCGAAGCGTCCGCCGAGCTCGCTGAG
This sequence comes from uncultured Solirubrobacterales bacterium, assembly GCA_963702085.1. Lineage (GTDB taxonomy): Bacteria > Actinomycetota > Thermoleophilia > Solirubrobacterales > Solirubrobacteraceae > Palsa-744. The sequence continues at coordinate 162,606 of OY969707.1, forward strand.
GCACGCTGGGCGCGCCGCGTCGTAGAGCAGCGGGGCGCCGGCGGCGTCGCTGAGGGAGATGTGGACGTGCACGCCGTTGCCCGGCCCCGCGGGGTCTGTCAGCGGCGCGAACGTGGCGCGCCTGCCGCGGCGGCGGGCGACCTCGCGCACGACCTCCCTGAGCACCACGGCGCGATCCGCGGCCGCGATGCCCTCGGCGGCGGCCACGGGCACCTCGAACTGGTTTGCGGCGAACTCGGGGAAGAACCGTTCCGGTTGCGCACCCGCCTCGTCGAGCGCGGCCATCGCGTCGGCGGCGAACGGTTCGGCGCGCCTGAGCGCCTCCAGCGAGAACGGCGCCGCCGGGGGCGCGTCGCTTACGAGTTGGAACTCGTGCTCGAAGCTCACCTTCGCGCGCGCTCCGCACTCGCGCTCGAGCTCCTCCAGGGCCGCGCGCAGGAAGCGCCGCGGGCAGCACTCCCACGGTTTGCCGTCGGTCTCGACGATGTCGCACAGCACGAACTCCAGGGCGCTGCCGCTGCCGGCCACGAGTCCCCCGCCGGCTCCCACCCCGCCGCCGGTGTCCGGTCCGGCACCGTGCCCGTCTGCCTCGATCCGCACGTGGGTGTCGGGGTCGGGCAGCAGGCGCAGGTCGCCGGTCGAGTCGAACGGGGTGTGCTCGGCGAGCGGTCCGTGCGGGGTGAGCGAGTGGTTGGCGGGCACCCAGCTCACGCCGGCCCGCCAGCTCTTGTCGAGCTCTGAGGCGAACAGCGCACGGCCGCGCACGATCGCGCCGAGGTCGCAGCACACCAGCGCGACCATCTCGGTCGAGCTCACGCTGGCATCACCGAGCCGTTGTCCCACGCTCCTTCGACGAGCCCTAGCGCGTGCGCGCGCGCACGCACGCGATATAGGTCCCCAAAAGTAACAACGACAACCACCCCCCCGGCCGGTCCCTCTCGCCGGGCGATCGCCGCGGCGAGGAGCTCCGCAGGCTGCACGTGCACCCCGCGGTTCCCGAGCGCCGGGTACGTGTCGGCGACCCCGTACAGGCTGCCCCCGGGGCCGCGCACGCGACCGAACACACAGACGAAGTGCCCCACGTCCCAGTCGGCCGGCGGGCCGTCGAGCGCCCCGTCGTAGAGGTAGTCGAGCATCTGCCCCGCGTGCGGACGCCCGCCCCACAGATGGCGCGTGGCGAGGTTCGCGATCAGCGTGGCCGGGCGCTCGCTCGCCGCCGCGGCGTCGAACACGCCGCCGAGCGTCTGCGCCGTCCACGGGCCGCTGTATGGGACCGCCGCGAGCGCGCCCTCGGAGAGCTCCTGCACCGCGTGTACCACCCCGGCCGCCGTCGTTCCGGATACCGCGGCATCCTCGACGCGCGGCAGCGCGAGCCGGTAGTCGCGCCGCCCCCGTTCGCCGTGGGGCAGATGGCCGATGTCGGCTAGGGCAGAGACGGTGCTCCCCGCGGCCTGCGCGACCGCGTCCTGGTCGTTCGGCTCCTCGCCCCGCTCGCCGAGCCCGGCCGCCCCCAGCGCGAGCGCGCCGCAGAACGCCCCGCACAGGTCGTCGCGCTGGGGCAGCTCCCGGGCATGGGCCGCCAGCAGCGCTCGGGTCCCCGGAAGGAGCGTCATCTCCAGCGGTGCCTCCGGCGCCATCGAGCCAATATACGGTCCCCTACCATCACGGGCTGTGATCGACGTGGTTGTCCCGGTCTACGAGCACTACGAGGCTGAGCAGCTCGTGCCTGGAGCACCTCGCGCGCCAGAGCGCGCCGCACCGCACGATCGTCGTCGACGACGGCTCGCGCGACGGTTCGCCCGAGCGCTTACGGCGGGAGTGGCCGGACGTGACGGTGGTGGAGTTGGAGTCCAACGGCGGCTACACGAGGGCGGTCAACCGTGGTGTCGACGCCGGCGACGGGGAGTACGTGGTGCTGCTCAACAACGACGTGCAACCCCGGCCGGACTGCCTGGAGCGGCTCGTCGCGCCGATGGAGCGCGACCCCCGCGTCGGCTCGGTGGCGGCGCTGATGCTCGGCCCCGGGACCCGCGGCGCGATCGACTCCTTCGGGGTGAGCGCCGACGCCACGCTCGCCGGCTTCGCCCGCCTGCAGGGCCAACCGCCCGCCCGGGCCGGCGCCGGCGCCCGGGCGCTGACCGGCCCGGAGGGCACCACCGGCGCCTACCGGCGCGCCGCGTGGGAGCAGGTCGGCGGCTTCGACGAGACGATCCGCGCGTACATGGAGATCCTCGACCTTGCGCTGCGGCTGCGCTCCGCCGGGTGGTCCACCGCCCAGGCGCCCGACGCGGTCGGCGTGCACCTCGGCTCGGCCACCTACGGCCGCCGCTCCCCCGCGCAACGCCGCCAGGCCGGCTTCAGCCGCGGCTACCTGCTGCGCCGCTACGGCGTGCTGCGCCGCCGCGTCGCCGCGCGCGCGCTGCTCACCGAGGCGCTCGTGGTCGCGGGCGACGCGCTCGTCTGCCGCGACCTGCAGGCGCTGCGTGGGCGCCTGGAGGGCTGGCGCGCGGCGCAGGGACGTGAGCGCCACCCCTGGCCCCCCGCCGAGGCGATCGACCACTCGATCTCGCTGCGCGAGTCGCTCGCGCTGCGCCGGGGGGCGCTCGGGTCAGGCCGGGAGGTCGGCGAGTCCGAGGGGTGAGTGACTCACGTCTATGACCACAGTGAAGCCATTGCCGATCTTGTCGTCAGGGTCCTGGTGGTCGATGACGGACAGGCCGGCTCTTTGACACATTTCGATAAAGCTCTCACAGGTCCAGACGCTCCAATGCCTGTCCTCCGTGGATTCAAAGCCACTGCGATGGCGCTCCAGTAACTCCTCAACATTGCTCAGAGGTCGGTCCGCGTCAAAGGTGCGATCTCGATGAGGAGCGATCACTACCACGTAACGTCGCGCGACACGTACCCACTCGTTCAGGGCCTTGAGCGGGTCGGGGAAGTGCTCGATGACGTGCGACGAAAAGACAAAGTCGTAGGAGTTATCGTCAAGGGGAAGATCATCGCCTGACGCCACTATGTCAACGCGAGCGGAACGCAGAGCCATTCTGCGCTCCTCGCGCTTGTAGACCGTGTCCTGGCTGGCGAAGCGGTCGACGTTGAGCGCGTCGAGATAGAAGCGGTTGTGGCTGGCAGCGCCGATCTCGATCCCTTTGAGGCCAGCCAAGTAGCTTGAAACGAACTTTGAGCGCTGGCGGCTGACGAGGCGCCACGCCGTCACGGCGCGAAAATAGACGTTGCTGAGACGATCCGCGGTGTCCCGATGAAGCAGGCCTACCACGCGGGACCTCATGCTGGCCATCGACCGGGGATTGTATGACTGCGCAGCTGATCCCCACGCGTCGCGCGAGAGCCGCCTGCGCAGTCGTGGCGAAGCGCCCCCCCAGTCGCCCGTGCGGTTGTCGGCGACGAGTAGGTTCTCCTGTCCACCGGCGCGGTAGGTGGCGCTGCGCGGCCACTCCTCGACGTCGTAGGCGCGACCGTCGCGGCCGGCCACGACGGCGCGCAGCCCGCGCGCTTGGACCTGACGGGTGACGCTGTGCGGGCCGCTCTCCAGCAGGTAGGTGGCGCGCTTGTCCACGGCGTGCTGCAGGCCCATCTCCAGCAGCAGCGCGCGCTCGAGCATGAACGCAGTGGTACGGATGTGCGGGTTGGGAAAGCGCGGGTAGTGGCGCCGCGCCCGCGGCAGGAAGGCGAGCTGGTAGGGCCAGTACACGGGCTTGCCGCGGATCCACTCCGCCTGGCTCTCCCAGCTGCCGCTCGCGCCGACCAGCCCGACCCCCGGCTCGTCGAGTGCGCGTGTGAGCACTCCCAGCCAGCCGTCCACGAGGATCGTGCTGTAGGAGTTCAGCAGGCACAGTCGCTCGTGCTCCAGTTGGAGGGCCGCGAGGCCATACGCGGGCAGGTCGAGCACGGGCCGCTTCAGCTCGACCAGGCGGTGCTCCACGCCGCGCAGCTCCGTGAGGAGGGCCGTGTGCGCGTTGCCGCCGGTGGCAGAGACTCCGTGCTCGACATGCCCCACGGCGGTCCCCTCGGTGCCCCGGCCTCCGGCGCCGGACCCGGTGCTGGGCTGTGGGCTCGCGGGGCGGTTGAGCACGACCACCAACTCGTGCGGGGCGCCCGCGGGGTGGGCGCGGTAGGAGCGCAGAAACTCCCGCAGCGGCTCGGGGCCGAGCGGCGCCCACACCAGGTACACGAGGCCGATCACCGGCTCGAGACCTGCTGGCGCTCGCGCGGCGCTCCGATCGGAGGCGACGGGTCGGCCTGGGGTCCCCAGGCGAACGCCGAGAGCAGCCGCCGGCGCTCCAGGCCGCCGGCCGCGTAGGAGCGCGTCTGGTTGTCTGCCACCAGCAGGCCCTCCTGGTCGCCCTGCCACAGGGTGCGGCTGAGCGGCCACTGCTCGGGGTCGTAGCTGCAGCCGTCGCGGGCGACGACCAGCGTGCGCAACCCCATCGCCTGCACCTGGTGGGTGAGGCTGTGCCGGCCGTTCTCCAGGCGGTAGGCGTCCATCTTCGTCTCGAGTCGACCAGCCCGTACGCGGGCAAGCGTCGCGCGGTCGGCCATGAACGCGTTGGTGCGCAGGTGGTGGGCGGGGAACCGCTCGAAGCCGAGGATCTGGATCGGCAAGTCCGGGAGCGTTCGCAGCTTCGCCCGCAGCGACTCGCGCAGTGTGCGCCGCGGCGGCTCGGCGGCGTCCGAGACGGGTTCGCCTTCGCGTTCGAGCTCGATCGCGAGGAACTGCTCGCGCGCGATCCTGCGCTCCGGGATGTGGCCGCGGTAGGGGGTGGGCAGGAGGTAGGAGTGCAGCACCCACGAGCGGGTGCTCGCCCACGAGCCGGTGGCGCCCACGAGCCCCGCGCGCGGCTGGTCGAGCGCGCCCTCGAGCTTCGCCAGCCAGCCGGGCGCGAGCACCTCGCTGTGAGAGTTCAGGAAGCACAGGCGCTCGTGCTCCAACCGGCCAGTGGCCTGCGCGTAGGCCGCGAGGTCTTGGACGGGCGCGGGGAGGTCGAGGACCCGGTGCTCCACGCCCTCGAGCTCGGCGAGCAGCTGCGGGCGTTGCTCCCGAGTCACGTTGTTGAGCAGCACGACCAGCTCGTGCTCCGTGCCGGCGGGGTACTCGCGATATGAGCGCACGAACTTGCGCAGCGGCTGCGCTCCGAACGGGCCCCACACGAGGTGTACGACGGCGATCATCGACGGGCACGCCCCTCCACGGCAGGGGAGTCCTGCGCGGCACGGCGCCGCTCGAGATACGTGCGGGGCCGGTTGCCTTTCGCCCTCAGCACGCCCACTCCCGCACGAGTCGTTCGAGCTCGCCGCTCCCGATCACACGGCCTCGCTGGATCTCCCGCCGAGCGCGCAGCCAGCGAGGCGCCCCCCGCAGCAGCTCGATCAGCGCTCGCAGGTGGACGGTGAGCATCCCGGCACGCGCGCTGCGGGCGAGGAGGTGCAGCTGCGCCCAGGCGATCCGGTGCGCGTTCCGGAAGACGAAGTCGAGCGGCAGATCCTTCAACAGCAGCGCCAGCAGGTTGCGGCGCTGCAGCAGGAGGTAGAAGGGGTCGTGCTCCCCCCCGGTGGTGGCGCTGCCCATGTGGTAGGCGACCGCGCTCGGCACGTAGCGACAGCAGTGGCCCAGCAGCTGCGCGCGCAGCCCCCAGTCGGCGTCCTCGTAGTACGCGTAGAAGGACTCGTCGAACGGCCCCACGGCCGCGAGCGCGGAGGCCCTGTAGAGGGCGGCGCCGGCGGTCGGCGCGAACACGTACTCCTCGCGGTCGAACTGGCCGCGGTCGGGCTGGCCGTGGCCGCGTCTGCCGGCGATGCCCTCGCGGGTGAAGACGTCTCCGGCGCCGTCCAGCTCGTCGCGGCGCCAGTAGTTGAGCAGCTTGCACGACGCGGAGCTCGCCCCGGGGTCGCGCTCCAGCGCGCCAACCAGGCTCGCCTAGCCAGTGCCGGTCGAGCTCGACGTCGTTGTTCAGCAGTGCCACCAGCTCGCCGCGGGCGCTCCCCACGGCGATGTTGAGGGCGCGCGCGACGCCCACGTTGGCGGGGCCGGTGAGCACGACGCGCACCTGCGGCCACTGCTCGCGCAGGTACTCCACCGAGTCGTCGGTGGAGCAGTCGTCGACCACGACCGTCTCGAAGTCGCGGTGCTCCTGCGCGGCGAGCGAGGGCAGGACGATCTCCAGCAGGCGCCGGCCGTTGTAGTTGAGGACGGCGACGGTCACCCCCGGCTCGTCCACTTCGCTCTCATGCTCCGGCTGCGTCATCGTCCGCCGAGCGCGATCCCGCGAAGCCCTCTCAACATCTCTCCGAGCTCCGGTGGCAGGCGTTTACAGGCCACGAGCACGAGCCCGTACACGCCGCTGGCGAGAACCACTCCGAGGATCGGGTGGACCGGTACCAGCAGGCCGACCGTCACCGCCACCACCCCTGCGAGCCCTGCCACCGGGACGACGCCCAGCGGCAGCCGTCCGTGGGGCAGGGCACGTGCGAGCAGCAGCGCGGAGACCAGCGCGAGGCCCATCTCGCCCCCGACGATCGCGAGCGCGGCGCCGCGGGCTCCCAGCGAGGGGGCGAGCAGGAGCGTGATCGCGGCGGAGGTCACGAGCGCCATCAGGTTGGCGATCAGCACCTGCCGGTGGTGGCCCATGATCAGCAGCGGGAAGCCGCAGGCCATCGCCATGAAGTTGCCGATCAGCGACAGCGCTTGGATCCGCAGGACGACGATCGCCGGGTCTGCGCTGGGGCCGCCGAGCACGTGGATGCCGAAGGCCGCCCCGACCTCGACGCACACGACCAGCCACGTCGCCATCAGCAGCGAGAGCTCGAACAGCCGCCCGCTGGTGCGAGCGAAGCGGAGGCTGTCCTTGTGCTGGGCGCGGGCGAGGATCGGAAAGATGGGCGCGATGACCATCCCGGGGATCCCGATGAGGACTTCCATGATCCGGAAGGAGATCGCGAAGTACCCCGTCTGCACGGCTGCCGCGATCAACGACATCAGCACGATCGCGACCCGCAGGTAAACGATGTTGACGGCGCTGATCACCGCCCACGGGATCGATTCGCGCAGCAGCCGCCACCAGCGCCCGAAGTGGAAGGAGGGCCGCAGCGAGGTGTAGCGCGCGACGAGCGGGATGGTCACGGCCAGCGACACCGCGGCCGCGGGGATCGAGATCGCCAGCAGCGGCACGAGGCCGGCGCCGGCGAGCACGAGCGCGACGATCAGCGTGACGCTGACCACCTGGCGCAGCAGTTCGACCGCGGAGGCCCAGCCGAAGCGCAGCCTGCTCTGGAGGTTCATCGAGAGCAGGCTCTGCAGCAGCTGCAGCACGAGACCCGCGCCGGCGAGGATCGTCCCGATCACCATCGCGTCGCTGTAGTCGACGGCGGCCGCGAACGCGACGGCGCAGGCCACCCCGGCAAGGGTCAGCACCAGGCGGACGCCGATCGCCGAGCGCATCATCGCGCGCCGCTGCTCGTCGCCGAGCGTGGAGGCGCCGCGCAGCACGACCGTGTTCAGCCCCCCCTCGGTGAAGCCGGCGACGATCGTGACCAGGGCGGTCACCGCCATGTAGTGCCCGAATTCGACCGCCCCGAGGTGGCGGACCAGCAGAGGGGCGGAGATCAGCGAGAGCAGGAGGCCCGCGACGTACGCCCCGGTGCGCAGCGTGCTGCCGCGCAGCGCGGCGGTGCCGGCCTGCGGGGTGTCGAGCACCTCGTTCGTCGTTGTCGCCGACTCGGCGGCCACCGTGGGCATCCCTCAATCTTGCAGCTTGGCGCGGCGGGGCGTGCACTTCGCTACCGACTTCGTTGCCTGTTGCGCAGATGCGGTGCGTGCCTCGGGGCCTGCGGCGCCATGCGTGAGGGTGCCATGACCGCAATCCCGGGGTGCCACGACCGCCAGCGGTGCTAGAAAGCCCGGGTGCCGATCTTGGACCATCTGCGATCCACGGCGGACCTCATCAGGAGGGCGCCGGCGCTTGCGCGCGGGGTGCGAGCGACGCGCCGCCGGGCGGGAGTTCGCTTCGCGAAGGACCGCCCGTCGCCGCAGACGGCTGTGGACGCGGCTCCGGGAGAGTGGACGTCGCGCTTTCCTGCCCCCTTCACGGATGTGAGAGCGGGGGAGGTGGCGCTCTTCGAGGACGAGCGCATCGCGTGGGGATTTCGCACCCTCGGCGGGGTGGAGGGCCGCACCGTGTTGGAGCTGGGGCCGCTCGAGGGGGGGCACAGCTACATGGCGCAGCGGGCGGGAGCCGAGCGCGTGGTCGCGGTCGAGGCCAACCGCGACGCATTCCTGAGGTGCCTGGTGACGAAGGAGATCTTCGACTTGGATCGATGCTCGTTTCTGTGCGGGGACGTGCTCGAGTACCTCGCAGGCGAGGAGCGGAGCTTCGATGTGTGTGTGGCGTGCGGCATCCTCTACCACCTCGTGGAGCCGGTGCGGTTGATCGAGTTGATCTCCGCACGCGCGCGGCGCCTCTTCATGTGGACCCACATCTACGACGAGCGGGCGCTCGCGGGCACGGCGTTGGGGCGGCGCATCGGACCGGCGCAGGAGGTGGAGGTGGCGGGCTTCCGCCACCGGATCCACAGGCATTCCTACGGCACCGATAGGCACCTCGGGGTGTTTCTGGGGGGCACCCGTGGATACAGCAACTGGATCAGCCGCGAGGATCTGCTCGGGGCGCTCGAGCACTTCGGTTGGCGCGACGTGCAGATCGCCTTCGAGGGGCACCCGAACGGCCCGGCGCTGGCGCTGACGGCTGTCAAAGGCGGTTAGTTTGCTTGCTGAGCGAGTGCTCTCACCGCTCGAACACCCCCACCACGTTCGACGCCCCCGCCGCGAAGGGGAAGTCGGCTTCGGGTTCGCAGAGAACTCGGAACTGGTAGTGGGCGGGGCCGGGGAGGCGGAAGCGGTAGAGGTAGCCGAAGCGTCCGCCGGCGCCGGTGCGGATCACGTGGAACTCCAGCCAGCGACCGCCGGGGGCGCGGGCCTCCAGCACCAGTTGCTTGCCGCCGGCGGGGAGCGGGCCGCCAAGCAGGCGCCCGCGGAGGCGGATCGCGCCATCGGAGGGGGCGGTGCGCGGGGCGATGCGCAACGCCAGTGCGGCGGGCACGGTCAGCGTGAGCGTGCGGGTGGCCTCGGGGAGGGGGTCGAGCGGGGCGGCGCGGTAGTCGACGCGCAGAGTGCAGGAGGGCAGGTTGCGGGGCAGCGCGAGGCTCCAGGTGCCGTCCGCGGCGGTGCGGGGGGTGGCGAGCAGGCGGGCGCGGGCGCCGGTGAGGTCGGGGAGCTCGCACACCTCCAGGGGTACGTCCGCGAGCGGCGCTCCCGTGGGGCCGGTGAGCCGCCCTTCGATCGGGTGCGCCGCGCCGTAGTGGCCCCGCAGGTGTGGGCCTCGCAGGCGTGAGCCCCGCAGGCGTGCGCCCGCGTGGGAGCCCCAGCGCGCGGTGAGGGTTATGTGGGCGGGGCCGGTGGCGGCGGTCGCGCCCGCGCAGGCTTCGGGGGTCGCCGGCGGGGGGCCTCCGGGCGGCAGCGGGTTGGCGACCGTGAGCTCGCGGTCGAGCACGGTGGCCGCGTTACCGGCGGCGTCGGTGACGGTTACCAGCAGGTGGTGGACGCCGTTGGAGAGCCCCGTGGTGTCAAACGGCACGTCGGCGCTCTCCGCGGCGGGGCAGGGCTGGGTGTAGAGGAACGCGGGCAGCCCGTCGGTGGTCCCGCCCACGTTGCGGCAGCGTCCCCCGTCTTCGTTCAACACGGTGTGGCTGACCAATTTCCCGTCCACCCGGATGAGCGCTTCGTAGACCCCGGAGCCGGAGTCGGCGGCGTGGAAGGCCACGTCGGAGGTACCCTGCACGGAGGGGTCTTCGGCAAGGCCCCCGCTGACCGCGGAAACGGTGGGCGGCGTGGACTGGGAGAGGACCAGGTCCGCGGCGAAGAGCTCGACTATGGCGTCATAAGTGATTTTGCCGCCTGCGTTGGGACACAGTGCTTCCGTTCCATAGGAGGACCCGCAGTAGGCACTCAACGAGAGGTACCGACTATTCAGCGCCTTGCTTGGAGCCGTAATGCGATTTTCCGGTGCCGCCGGATTGCCAAGATCGCCTTCTTTCGTACAACCTTCACTAGCGGCGCATATGCCAAAAGAGCGTGCAGCTTGACCGAATGCGGCAGCGCCTGTTAGCCAAAAGAGATAAGAAGCCTGGTTGGTCCCTCCGCCTTGTACTTCTCCTGCGCGCCGCAAAGTGGCGTCCGCAATCGTCTCGCCTGGTGGGGCTTCAAACGCCCACGTCGCTTTGTCGGTTATGGAGTCAGGAGCGTGTTCGTCGCCAGCATCCACCGCCGCAATCAGCCCGCCCCCGGCTTCGCAGGTGTTCGAGGTGGGGTCGACGGGTGAGTGTTCGGGCGAGCTCCACCCATCCGTGGGCGCGACGAGCCCGGCGGGCGTGCGACACGAGTACACGTGGTACTCCCCGGCGTGCGCGGCAGCCGCGAGGACCATGAGCGCGAGGCCCACGACGAGGGAACCCTTCAAAGCACGCAAAGCCATCTCCTCTCAGTCGGCCGGGGGCCGGCAAAGGCCCCCCTCCCAATTGTGCCACGAGGAAGCGGAACGTTCCGAGTAAACGGATGGCGAAAGGCTCGGCGGTGAGCGGGCGGGTCTAGCCGAAGCGCAGCGGCAGCTCGGCGAGCCCGTAGATGCCGGTGATGCCCTCAAAGACCGGCTCGCCGTCGAGACGCAGGCCGGGCAGGCGCGGGGCGAGGAAGGCGAGCGCCTCCTGGAGCTCGACGCGGGCGAGGTTGGCGCCGAGGCAGTAGTGCACGCCCGCGCCGAAGGTCAGAGCCCGCGCGCGGCCGCGGTCCGCGGTGATGTCAAACCGGTCGGGGTCGCCGCTCGCCCCGGCTCCGGTCGCGCCCGCCCCGCCCTCGGCCACTCCGCCCGCGCCCGCCTCGCCCCCGGCCCCAGCGGGCAGGTCGCGGTTGCCGGTGAACGCGCAGACCATCACGATCGTGCCGGCGGGGAAGAGAACGTCGCGGAAGGTGAGCTCGTCCACGACGATCCGCGCGGTGAAGGGGGTGATGGGCTCGAAGCGCAGGGCCTCCTCGACGGCCTGCGGGACGAGCTCGGGGCGCTCGGCCAGCAGCGCCCACTGCGCGGGGTGTTCGGCCAGCAGGCGGACGGCGTGGGCGAGCTGGCTCTGGGTGGTGTCCACGCCGCCGATCAGGACGTTGAGAATGAGGTTGACGCACTCGACGTCGGAGAGCCGGTCGCCAGCCTCTTCGGCGGCGATCAGCAGCGAGATGAGGTCCTCGCCGGGGCTGGCGCGGCGCGCGCGCACGAGCTCCCAGGCGTACTCGTAGAACTCGGCGACCGCCTGTTCGATCGCGGGTTTCTGCTCGGTCATCGAGATCGCGTCGAACTGGCGCTGGATCCAGTTGGACCAGTGGTGCAGGCGCGGGGCATCCTCGGACGGCGCCCCCATCACGTATGCGATCGCCCGCGAGGGGTAGGGCTTGGCGAGGTCCTCGACGAACTCGCAGCGGCCTGCGCTCAAGTTCGCAAACAAATCCTCCAGGATCCCGCGCAGGACGGGCCGGTAGCGCTCGACCGCGCGCGGCGCGAGGGACGGGTTGACGAGGGAGCGCAGGCGCGCGTGGTCGGGGCCGTTGAGGTGGAGGATGTTGCGGCGCATCTCCTCGTAGAGGGGGCCCTCGCGGACGTCGAAGATCTCCGCGATCGTCATCCCGGGGAAGACCGCCGAGCGGGTGCGCAGGAAGAACTCGGCGGACTCGCGGTCGAGCACGGCGTACCCGTAGGGCCCCGCGGCGAGCCAGCCGTGTGCACGCAACTCGTGCATCGCCGCGTGAAAGCGCTCCCCGCGCAGCGCGGGGTCGGTGTAGTCGAGTGTGGGCAGCTCGAGCTCTTCGACGCGGGGCATGGCGCGACGCTACCACGCGCGCGCCCCCGGGCGCGCGCGGCGAGGTCGCCTCATCCCTCGACTCTCCTCAGTGGTTGTGAACGTGCGGCGTGGCGGTCGGTGCCGACCGCGGCGCGGGGCCTATTTTTTGGGGTGGACGATGTGCTTGAGGCCGGCTCCGGGAGTGAACTTGGGGGCCTTCGAGGCCTTGATTTTGACTTTCTCCCCGGTGCGCGGGTTGACGCCTTGGCGGGCGGCCCGTTTGACCACGGAGAACTTGCCGAAGCCGGTGATCACGACCTCGTCGCCTTTCTTGAGCGCCTTGCCGACGGTGCTCACGAACGACTCGAGCGCGCGCGAGGAGTCGGCTTTGGAGAGGCCGCTGTCGGCGGAGAGCGCATCGACGAGCTGTGTCTTGTTCATAGGTGCTTCCTTTCGAGTTGGATTCCGAGCAGGCGCGCAGACTAGCGCGCCGGGCGGAAAGACCGCTTGTCGAAAGGGGATGGGACTAGCGGGCGAGCTTCTTCCCCGGGTTCAGCAGTCCCTTCGGGTCGAACGCCCGCTTGACCTCTTCGTGCAGGCGCAGCGCGCCGTCGGGCCACTGGCGCGCGAGCTGCCCGCGCTTGAGCCAGCCGACGCCGTGCTCTCCGGAGATCGAGCCGCCGAGCTCGACGGCGAGCGCGAACAGCTCGTCGGTAGCCTCAGCGGCGGCAGCGCACTCCGCCCCGTCGTGGGGGTCGAGCAACAGGTTGGCGTGCAAGTTGCCGTCGGCGCCGTGGCCCCACGCGCAGGAGCGCAGCCCGTGGCGGGCGGCGATCTGTGCGAAGCGCTCGAGCGCCTCGGCGAGGCGCTCGACGGGGACGACGACGTCCTCGGAGACCTTCCCGCCGCGCATCGCGGTGACCGCGCCGGGGACGCGGTCGCGCCACAGCCACAGCGCCTCGCGGTCGGGGCGGCGCAGGTCGATTGCGTGGGCGCCGAGCGCGGCCGCGAGCTCGACGTGCGCGGCGCGGGCCTCCTCGACGGTGCCGTCGACCTCGGCGAGCAGCGCGAACTCGGCGTGCACCGGCAGCGCCCCCGGGTAGGCGCCGGCGGCGATCCGCAGCGCGTCCCCGTCGAGGAAGTCCAGCGCCGCGGGCACCACCCCGGCGCCGAGCACCTCGAGGATCGCCGCGCAGCCCTCCGCGCGGGTGGCGTGGAAGGAGAGCAGCGGCAGCGCCGCGGCGGGGGCGGGGACCAGCCGCAGGCGCACCGCGGTGATCACGCCGAGCGTGCCCTCGGAGCCGACGAGCAGGCTCTTGAGGTCGTACCCGGCGACGTCCTTGCGGAAGGGCCCCCCGAGCGTGAGCACCTCGCCGGGCGGGACCACGGCCTCAAGGCCGGTGACCCACGCGCCGGTGGCCCCGTACTTGAAGGCGTGCGGCCCCCCGGCGTTGGTCGCGACGTTGCCCCCGATCTGCGACTGCTCGGCCGCGCCGGGGTCGGGCGGGAAGCAGAGCCCGTTCTCGCGCGCGAGGCGCTGCACGTGGCGGGTCGGCACGCCGGCCTCGGGGTGGATGCGCCACAGCGCGGGCTCCAGTTCGCGGACCGCGCGCAGGCGCTCCAGCGAGCACACCACCCCACCGCCGAGCGGCACCGCTCCACCCGCGAGGCCGGTGCCGCCCCCGCGCGGGATCAGGGGCACGTCGCGCTCGTAGCAGAGCGCCACCACGGCGGCCACCTCGGCGGTGGCGCCGGGACGCACGACGAGGTCGGCGCGGCCGTGCAGGCCGCGGCTGCGGGTGGCGTCGTGGTCGTACGGCGAGAGCCTCCCGTCGGCCGGCGGGACAACCACGTGCTCGGCGCCCACCACGCGCGCGAACTCGCCCTGCAGCAGCGCGGTGTCCTCGAGCGTTCCGTACACCCTTCTCAGCCTAGTGCCAGAGTCGCAGGGGATGGGAGAGGAAGGTGCGGAGGATCGGGACCCGCCCGGCCGAGCAGTCGCTCGAGTGCGCGGCGCATGAGGCGGTGCCCCGTGAAGGGGTCGGTCGCGGGGTGGCCGAGCACGAAGCTCGCCTTGTCGTCGCAGAGCGCGGTGTTGGCGGGCAGCGCCACGTCCGGCGGCTCGCCGCAGGCGCGCAGGAAGGCGGCGGGGGAGCCCTCGCGGACGAGCTGCAGGTCGCAGTCGAACGCGCGCGCGAGCAGGCGCAGGTGGGCGAGCCGGCCGAGGATCGTGGGACCCGCGGTGTTGTAGACGCCCTCGCACTCCTGTGCGATCAGATCGCAGACGCGCTGGGCGTAGTCCCACGCGTAGGTGGGCGAGCGGCGCAACCCCGGGGGCGCTGCGAGGGGCCGCCCGGCGCGCAGCCACGCCACCCACCGCAGGGGCAGGCCGGAGCGCTCCCACACGTGGCGCTCGCGCGCGGCGTGAGCGGTACCGTTCCCGCCTCCGTGCGAGGCGGCGGCGGGGATCGAGAGGTTGAGCCCGTACACGTCGGCGGGGCGGGTGATCAGCCAGCTGCCCTGGTAGCGCTGGGCGAGGCGCTCGCAGGCGAGCAGCGAGCGCCCGAGTGCGCCGGCCGGCTCGGCAGGGTCCTCCTCCTCCCAACACTCCCCCGAGGGGCGCATCCCGCTGAAGACGAGGTCGCAGGAGACGAGCACGTAGCGGGCGCGCACGGCGCGCGCGGCGGCGAGTGTGTGCTCGACTCCGAGTACGCTCAGCTCGGCCAGGCGGGGCTCGCGCTCCATGCGTCCAGGGGAGCTCTCCGCGGCGGCGTGCACGACCACGTCGGGTTCGAGCTCTTCGGCGAGCGCGACGCAGGCGTGGCGGTCGGTCACGTCGAGCGGGGCGGTGCGCGCGCCGAGCACGCTGACGGGCGTGTCGCGCCAGGTCCCGAGCACGCTCCAGCTCTGCTGCGCCGCGGCGCCGGCGAGGTTGGAGCCGACCAGCCCGCTCGCGCCGGTCACGAGCAGCCGCATGGTGACCTCCAGCGCCGAGCCCTCGAAGGCAGCCGCATCGTGGCCTCCCGGCCCCGGGCCTTCGAGTCAAGCCCTCTGCCCCGCTCCTCTCCCTGCCAACCCTCGCGGCGTCGCATTCCCCTGCCACGCATCGCACTTGCCATTATACATCTACGTACGTCCTTATCAAGGACATGTAAAAATGCCACATATAGAAAAATGCCCAGCCTATGTGGGGTATCCGGCGCCGGGTTCTAGCCAGGCAGGAACGCGTCGCTGCCGTAGCGCGCGAAGGGGAGCGGCGCGGCGATCAGATGGTTGGCCAGCATCCAATTCGACAGTTCCGCGACATGGGCGGGCTGGATCGTCCCGAGCGGGACGCCGGGGGCGTCGAACAGCGGAAGGTAGGCGCGCAGCGATGCGGCGGTGAGCGCGCGAGGCAGCGATGGGTTCAGGCGCAGCAGGTCCGCGAGCGAGCGCGCGGGGTCGCGGAGGGTGTCTTCGTAGCCGTGGACGGTGGCGGCGAGAAAGTCGCGCACGAGCGCGGGGTTGGCGTGGGTGAGGGAGCGCGTGGTGAACGCGACGAGGCCGGGGTATGCGGGCCCGCCGTTGCGGTCGAGCCAGAAGGGGGTGATCGGATGCCCTTCCACTTCGAGCCCCACGCCGTCGTCGGGCACGAAGCCGGTGAACGCGGCGAGGCGCCCCGCGACGAGCGCCCGGGCGCCGTTGAAGCCGACGGTCACGACACGCACCCCGGCGGGGTCACCGCCGGCGTGGCGCACCTCGGTGTCAAGCACCGCCCGGTCGGAGGGCACGCCGGTGATCCCGACGGCGCGGCCCTGCAGCTGTGCGGGCGAGTGCAGATGCTCGGAGGCGAGCGCGATCAGCCCCCCGACGGGGCGCTGCACGATCGCCATCACCGCCTCGTCGTGGCCGCCGCCGTCGATCTCGCCGGCGACGTCGCTGCCGTCGGCGAGCCCGAACTGTGCGCGGCCGGCGTCCACGAGGCTGAGCGGTTCGATCGTGGCGCTCGGCTGGACGACCTGCAGATCGATGTTCTCCCGCCGGTAGTACCCCGCGGCCAGCGCGCGATAGATCCCGACATGGACCGCGTTGGGCGTGAAGTCGAGGATCAACGTCGCCCGGGTCAGATGGGGCAGCGCCGCGGGGAGGGTGTCCGCCGCGCTCACGCCGGTTGCTGCGCCGGAGCCCCCGCAGGCGGCGAGCGTGGCCGCGGCGCAGGCCGCGGCCGCTGTGAGAATCGCGAGCGACGATCGCTGTCTTGCCGTGCGCTTCATCCGGTGCCGGGCGCTATAGCAGGGAGGCGAGGGCCGGCCCGCCTTCGAGCGGTGCCTCGACATGATCGACCCCGAGACGTTGAAGCATCACGTCGTGGGCCTCGGGGCTGGAGTCGATCAGGACGAAGCGTCGCCCCAGCTTTGCGGCCACCGCGCCCAGGGTGCCGCTGCCCGCGAAGAAGTCGAGGCACCAGTCGCCCTCGCGTGTCGATGCCTGAACCATGCGCCGCACGATTCCTTCGGGCTTCTGCGTTGGGTAGCCCGTCTTCTCGCGCCCGTTGGTGGGGACGATCGTGTGCCACCAGACGTCGGTGGGGAGCTTGCCCTTCGCCGCCTTCTCGGCGGTGACCAGGCCCGGCGCCATGTAGGGCTCGCGGTCCACAGCCTCGGCGTCGAAGTAGAAAGCGTCGGGGTCCTTGACGTAGACGAGGATCGTGTCGTGCTTGGCGGGCCAGCGGCTCCGTGAGCGCGCGCCGTAGTCGTAGGCCCAGATGAGCTCGTTGAGGAACGACTCTCGACCGAAGATCTCGTCGAGGAGCAGCTTGCAGTAGTGGGCCTCGCGGTAGTCGATGTGGAAGTACAGAGTGCCGGAGGCGGCGAGGAGTCGATGCGCGTGGATGAGCCTCGGCTCCAGAAAGGCGAGGTAGTCCTCGAACGCGTCCCCATACGAGGACTCCGCCAGGAGCCGGGTCTTGAACCGTCTGCCCTGGAATCCGACCCGGTCGCCGTTCTCGTCGGGCACCGTCTGGAGGGTCCTGCGGGTCTGTGCCTTGCCCGTGTTGAACGGGGGATCGATGTAGATCAGCTGGAAGCTCCCGTCCTCGAAGCGAGGCAGCACCTCCAGGTTGTCCCCCAGGATGATCTCGCTGGCAGTGAGCATGTCGGCAATCTAGGCGACGAGTCGGCAGATGCCCCGGACTCTCCACGGACCGCAAGGCACCTCGTCCCTATGATCGGTGCGGGATGGCGGTGCGCATAACTTCAGCTGAGCAGGACAATAAGGCGGAGCTCCGGGATGCCGGTGGGACCGAGGCCCGTGCGGCCGAGCCGCGCACGCTGTCGGGGGAACCGATCGCGGAGCTGTATACCGAGGCGGATGTAGGAGTGGGAGCCCGCCCACCCGGGGGTCCTGAGGATCCGATCGGCCGCCCGGGGGAGTACCCGTTCACGCGGGGGGTATATGGCTCGATGTACCGCGGACGGCTGTGGACGATGCGCCAGTTCGCGGGGTTCGGGACCAGCGAGGAGACCAACGAGCGCTTCCACTACCTGCTGGAGCACGGGCAGACGGGGCTCTCCACCGCGTTCGACATGCCATCGCTGATGGGCCACGACTCCGACGATGCGCGCAGCCTCGGGGAGGTGGGGCGCGAGGGGGTGGCGGTGGACACCGTCGAGGACATGCGCACGCTGTTCGGGGGGATCGACCTCGGGGAGGTGTCGGTGTCGATGACGATCAATGCGCCGGCGGCGATCATGCTGGCCTTCTACGTGGCCGCGGCGGAATCGGCGTCGGGAGTGGGCGGGCTGTCCTGCGATCCGGGTGCCGAGCCGAGCGGGATCGGGGCTGACGGATCGGCGGCGGGGGCGTCGGGTGGGCGGCTCCTGGAGCGCCTCTCGGGGACGATCCAGGCCGACATCCTCAAGGAGTACATCGCGCAGAAGGAGTGGTGCTTTCCGGTCGACCCCGCGATGCGCCTGTGCGGGGACATGATCGAGTGGTGCACGCGCCACATGCCCCGCTGGCACCCGATCTCGATCTCCGGCTACCACATCCGCGAGGCGGGGGCCACGGCGCAGCAGGAGCTCGCGTTCACGCTCGCGGACGGCCTCACATACGTGCGCCAGGCGGTGCAGCGGGGCCTCGACGTCGACGAGTTCGCGCCGCGGCTGAGCTTCTTCTTCAACGCGCAGATCGACCTCTTCGAGGAGATCGCCAAGTACCGCGCGGCGCGGCGCATCTGGGCGCGGGAGATGCGCGAGACGTTCGGCGCGAAGAACCCGCGCTCGTGGCTGATGCGCTTCCATGCGCAGACCGCGGGCGTCAGCCTGACCGCCCAGCAGCCGCTGAACAACATCGTGCGCACGACCGTCGAGGCGCTCGCGGCGGTGCTGGGGGGCGCCCAGTCGCTGCACACCAACAGCTACGACGAGGCGCTCGCGCTGCCGACCGAGGACGCGGTGCAGATCGCGCTGCGCACCCAGCAGGTGATCGCCCACGAGACAGGCGTGGCGAGCACCGCGGACCCGCTGGGGGGCAGCTACTACGTGGAGGCCGCGACCGACCGGATGGAGGCGCGCTGCTACGAGTACTTCGCCAAGATCGAGCAGCTCGGGGGGATGGTCGAGGCGGTCAAGCGCAACTACCCCCAGCGCGAGATCGCCGACGCGGCCTTCGAGCTGCAGCGGGAGATCGACGCCGGGCAGCGGATCGTCGTGGGGGTCAACAGCCACGTGCTCGAGGATGAGCAGCCGATCCCGATCCTGCGCGTGGACCCGTCCCTGGAAGGCAAGCAGCTCGGCCGCCTGCAGGCCGCCCGCGCCCGCCGCGACGGCGCCGAGGTCGAGCGCACCCTCGCCGCGCTGCGCCAGGCGGCGGCACAGCCCGAGCACAACCTGATGGAGCCGCTGCTGCACTGCGCGCGCGCCTGCGCCTCGGAGGGCGAGATCGTCGAGTCCCTGCAGCAGGTCTTCGGGGACTACACAGAGACGCCTGTTTTCTGAGGGGCGAAACGCCGAGCGGCCAGATGCCGGCGTTCTGGGAGTGCCAGATCTCCGATTAGTTGACGTCTGCGCCCATTTGTATCGTGCCGTCGAATGGTCGGTATACGCGCATACGGTCGGTCAACGAGAATGGCTCTCGCGTCCTTGGCGGTATGTATCGGCCTCTGCGGTGCCGGCGCCGGAACAGTCGTTCCAGTGAGCGCGAAAGCGGGCGAGATATCGTCCGTGGCGAGCTGGGATCGCGATTGGCATTGGCAGTCTCCCTCCCGCGGGCCATGGGGGCGAAGGGGGCGGAGAGGTCCCGCTGGGCCACAGGGACCGGCGGGAACGCGCGGCGAAACGGGCAAGGACTCCTCGGGGGAAGGCATCGCGGCGTGGCTGACGGCGCTCGCGACGCTTGGTGGGGCGGCCATCGCGGCCATCGCGGTCGGTGGAACCTACCTAACCTTTCGCGCCAGTCAGCGCGAGGCGCGACGACGTGTCACGTATGACGCGGTCGCCAGTCTGCGGGGTCCTGCGATGATCGAGCACAAGGCGGTGATGGCTTCGTTTCTGCGCGGTGGCATTCGCCCGCCGGGAGTGTCCGACGAGGAGTGGGACAGGCTGGACGATACAGGTCGCACCGCGGCGGCGTGGGCCCACCTGCGCGGCTCGCCTTCTCCTGAGGACCGCAAGACTGTGCTCCAAATCCTTGAGTTCCCCAACATGCTTCAACGGCTTGCGGGCATGTACAACGAGGGCCTTCTCGATGACGGGGTCCTCAAATTGCAAGTCGAGACCGAGTCGAAGGACTTCATGCGAAAAGCGGTAGTCTGGCTCACCAAGCTGAGGGACGAAAATGAGGGCTACCTCGCGGACATCGACACCATGAACGTCAAGCTTGCCAAGAAGCCCCGGCCGCGATAAGGCTGCGCCGCGCCGGTGGTCCTCACCCCGGCTCTGACGGTGGTATGCTTTTGCCACGATGGGTCCCGTACCAGGCATATAGCGCCCTCATCTACGTAGGCGTCCTCCACAGTCGCGTCGGTCGTCGTGGCTAGCGTGGTGTACGTGGCTCGTCCGTCTCTCTGGGCTCGGAGGGCGGACGCGTGGGTCTTTTCGCATTCGCGTAGCTGGCGATCCCAACCGGCTCTTAACGTGACCTTCGTCCGCGTCCAAGGGCAGTGCGGCTAACTTGCGGACATGGCCGAACAACCAATCGACAGGCGCACGTTCCTGAAGGGGGGAGTGCTGGCGGGCGGGGCGCTGCTGGGCGGGGGCGCCGCGATCGCGGCGATCGCCAAAGAGGTCGCAGAGCCCGCGGCGCCGGCGCACCGCGCGCGCAGGCGGGCTCCCCGTGGGGCGACGCAGCCGGCGGGGAGCACCGCGCAGCAGGCGTCTCCACCGCCCCGGCAGACCGGTGGAACGGGAGCCGGCGGGCCCAACATCCTCGTGATCGTGGTGGACCAGCTGCGCGCGCCGCAGTGGTTCACGGCCTCGCCGACGCTGGCGCGGATGCTGCCCAACATTTCGCGCCTGCGCCGCGAAGGGGTCTCCTTCGAGCGCCACTACACGGCCTCCAACGACTGCACGCCGGCGCGCGCGACGCTGCTGACCGGCCTGTACACGCACCAGACGGGGTGCATGATCACGGGCGGCAGCACGCTGAACCCCGGCTTCCCGACGTGGGGGAGCATGTTGCGCGAGCACGGCTACGCCACGTGGTGGTTCGGCAAGTGGCACCTGACGCACGGGGACAACCACTGGAGACTGCCGCTGGACGAAGGGTCGCTCGAGCCGTACGGGTTCTCGGGCGGCACCTACCCCTCGCCGGACGGGGGTCCGGGCCAGGGCTGGCGCGCGGACCCGCGGATCGCCGACCAGTTCGAGCAGTGGTTCGCCGAAAGCGGCGATTCGCCCGAACCGTGGTGCACGACCGTGTCGTTCGTGAACCCGCACGACATCGCGTGGTGGCACAAGTGGACCGCGCGCGTCCCGGCGGAGCGCAGCGCGCCGGCGCTGGTGCGGGGGCTGCCCCCGAACTACGAGACGCCGGAGATGCTGGAAGCCCACAACAAGCCCCTGCTGCAGATCTCGCTGCAGCAGACGGCGGCGCGCTCGTTCGGCCCGGTGCCGTTCACGGGACCCGACGTGAGCGAAGTGTGGACGCCGTTCTTCGACCTGTACGTGAAGCTTCAGCGCACCGTCGACGCGCACGTGGGCCGGGTGCTGCGCACCCTGGAAAGCCGCCCGGAAGTGGCGGCGAACACCGTCGTGGTGTTCACCTCCGACCACGGCGAGTACGGCGCCTCGCACGGCCTGCGCGGCAAGGGCGGGGGGGCCTACGAGGAGGCGATCAGGGTGCCGCTGATCGTCAAGGACCCGCGCGGCGCGCTGACCGCGGCGACGAGCCGCCCGCGCATGCAGTTGACCTCGAGCGTGGACGTGGCGCCGCTGCTGCTGAGCGTCGCGAGCGGGTCGAACGCGTGGCGGCGGAAGCGGCGCTACGCGCACCTCGCCCACCGGGCGGACCTCGTCGCGATCCTCGCCAACCACCGCGCGCGGGGGCGCCCGTACGTGCTGCACGCGACTGACGAGATCGTCACGGAGTTCGCGACCGAACTGTACGCGGCGAACGCGCCGCTGCACGTGGTGGCGCTGCGCACGCCGAACGCGAAGTACGCGACGTACTCCGACTGGAGCGAAACCGGGATCGTGCCCCTGGGGGAAGGTCAGGAGCGCGAGCTCTACGACTACCGCACCCGCGCGGGCCGCATGGAGCTGGACAACGTCGCCGCCGCTCGGGGCTCGGCCGGCAGCCGCCTGGAGGCGTCCCTGCAGCGAACGATGGAGCGGGCGCTGCACGAGGAGCTGCGCGGTCCGCTTCTGCGTCACCTGGAGGAGGCGCAGGGGCTCGGCTTCCAGGACTACCTGCTGACGGCCACCAGAGCCGCGCGCCTGGCGACGGCCGCGAGGCTGCGCCGCGTGGAAGGCGAACGCGGGCCGCTGACCCCGTTCGGCGCGAGCGAACAGCTGCATCCTCCGCAGGGACCGCGCGGCGCGGACGAACAGCTGCACACCCCGCCGGGCTTGCGCGGGGGCCGGCCTTTCAGTGGCTCGCCGGCTGAGGGAGCTCCCGTAGGGCGGGCCACGCCACGAGCGCGTCGAGCGAGGGGTCCACGAAGCGGTTGAAGAGGTCCGCGCCGGCGTTGAGGTGCGGAAAGGGGACGTCGGGGACGGGGAACCCGAGGAACTCGCAGAGCGGCTCCCACCCTTCCCCGACGCTCCACACGAGCAGCCGCCCGCGCGGGACCCCGCGCCGCACGGCCGCGTTGTGGCGCTCCATCCCCTCGACCAGCCGCCCGGGCGGGTCGTCGTTGCGTGCCCCCCACGCGGTGGCGCCGATCGCGCGGCCCCAGCTCTCGGGGTCGCGCACGCTGAGCAGCACCCTGGCGTTGGGGTAGGCACCGATCAGCGCCTCCCAGAAGCCGCTCGCGGGCGG
Organism: uncultured Solirubrobacterales bacterium; assembly: GCA_963702085.1. Lineage (GTDB taxonomy): Bacteria > Actinomycetota > Thermoleophilia > Solirubrobacterales > Solirubrobacteraceae > Palsa-744. The sequence goes on from OY969707.1 coordinate 184,959, forward strand.
GCCGACGGCGGAGTGGTAGCCGTCGAAGATCTTCGCCCACCGCCGCCTGCCGTCGAGCGCCTCTGTCCAGAGCCCGGCCCGGTCGGGGTCTGCGAGCAGGTCGGATATGTGGTAGGTGGGACCGAGCCCGAGCGCGTCGAGGGCGAGCTTCAGCGAGAGCGTGCCCGTGCGCGGCAGACCGGCGCCGATCACGTTCACGGGACGGGCTGCGCAGCGGAGGTCCCAAGCGTCTGCCCGGAGGCCGAGAGCGCACGCACCGCCAGGTCGGGCTCGACGGTGCTCACGTGGATGGTGGTCTCGAAGCCCTGGCGGGGCGCGGTGGCAACGGGCGCGAGGCTTTCGGCCGAGGCGCCGGCGAGCACCTGCCAGGAGGCGACGGCGGTGGCGCCGTTCCAGCTGGCCTCCACGGTCGCCGTACCGGCCCCGCCCGGGGTGGGCGGGCTCGGTACCACGGCGATCGCGGGCGCGGTGGTGGGGGTGGCGCTCCACGGCGAGAGGTAGGTGCGGAAGTCCTGCACGTTCTTGCCGAGCGTGCCGTCGAGCAGCACGTGGCCGGAGGCGCCGAACTCGGTGAAGTTCGGCAGCCCCCCGTAGCCGAGCAGCCAGTCACCGCCGGGCAGGCTGAGCGTGTTGCCCTGGCTGGAGGCGAGCAGGGGGGTGTGCGAGGGGTTGGTGAAGCGCTTGACCAACGTGACCGTGTGCGAGGAGAAGTCGGGGCGCAGCAGCAGGCCGCTCGATTCCCTCTGCTTGGGCGGGTCGGAGGCGTTGTTAAACAGCGAGATCAGCCCGCCGGGTTGGAATTGGGCGTCGTGCTGCCAGTAGAAGCGCACGCCGGGGCCGAGCTTGAAGCTGGAGTGCCCGCCGTCGCCGAGCACCCAGTTGTAGCCGCCGGTGTGCATGTTCACGTCGTACAGCGTCCACGTGTTGCGTGAGGAGAGCAGCACGTCCCCGGAGCTCCCAGGTGAGATGGAGTTGATGTGCACGTAGTCCCAGGGGTATTCGCCCCCGGAGACGTGGTTGAGCGAGTCGCTCAGGGGGATGTGCCCGAGCGCGTGCCACTCCCACATCACGAGGCCGGTCTTGATGTCGAGGAGCTCGATCACGGAGTCCAGGAGGATCCCGTGGGGAGATCCGTGCACGGAGGCGAGGTTCATGTGGATCGGGTCGAACGCGTCGATCCACGCGGTGCCCTGGGGTGTCAGCAGGATCTCGTGCAGGTCGGCGCGGTAGCCGTTGCCGGCGCGCACGGCAGCGACCTGGTGGTAGGCGTTGTTGTAAATCACGTCTTCGCCCTCGCCGAAGCCGACGCGGATGATGCGGCCCTGCCACCAGGTCAGCGCGGGCTGGCCTTCGTAGGTCTGCACCTGGAAGTTGGTCGCCGACTGGCCGGCGGGCAGCGGGTGAAACCACACGAGCGCGCCGTTCTGTTCGGCGATCACCGGCCCCGCGGAGCCGGCGCCCTGGTAGGGCGCGAGGAACAGGTCCCCGCTCGCGGCACCGGCCTTCGCCGGCGTGGTGACGGTGACCGTGGAGGGGGTGAGCGTTGGCGCCGAGAGGTAGTGCTGCACGGCGTGCGGGTCCCCGGGGTTGCGCGGGAACTCTTCCTGGCTAACGGCGGCCTGGTGGGCGACGGTGAAGGTGGTGCTCACCGCCTGCGTCGGAGCCCCCGGGCCGGTGCCCACCAGCGCGTGGACGCTCACGCGCTCCCCGGGCGTGAACGGCCGGGCCGGCAGGAAGCTCTCGCCGGTGCCGGTCGAGTAGGCCTCAAGGCGCCCGGGGTGCACGCCCGAGCGCGACCCGACGACGCGCACGTTCGCGACCTGCGTGCCCGCGCCGCCGAGGAAGCCGATCTGGGTGGCGGGGGAGGCGTCTGGGGTGTCGGGCAGCGGCGAGACGGTGACCGCGTTGGCGGCCGCGGCGGCGAGCGCGGCGCTGTCGTCGAGCGTCACCGACGCCGAGGAGGTGGAGCCTCCGCAGGAGGAGAGCACCACCGCGAGCAGCGCGGCGGCGAGGGGGGGCAGCGCGCGTCTCAACGCCCGTGCTCCGGCGTGAACGGCCGGGAGGTCCCGAGCACGCGGCCGGCGGCGCCGAGCGCCTGCACCTCGAAGGTCGTGTAGCTACGGCGCAGCGGAATCGCCGTCTGGAACCCGGACTTGGCGGTGGTGGCCACGGCGGTCATCCTACCGGCGCCGGCTGCCGCCAGGACCCGCCAGGAGACGACCCGGGTGGCGCCGTTCCAGCTCGCGTACACCGTGGTCGCGCCACCGGCTTGGCGGGCGGCGCCCACCGGCGGGTGGAGCGGCTGGCCGACCCACGGCGCCACCGTCGCTCGGTAGGAGAGGTCCGGTTCGGGGAAGACGCCTTCCAGCAGCAGCTTGCCGGACGAGTTGTATTCGGAGAAGTACGGCTCCGAGCCCCATCCGACGAAGACGTCGCCGTTCGCCAGAGGCTCGGTGTCGCCCATGAATTCCGATTCGAACGCGCCGCCGCCGGGGTACTGGGCGAGGAGCGTTGCGGTGTGTGTGCTCTGGTCCAGCTTCAGCACGAGCCCGCGCGAGGGTGTCGTTGCATGGACGGAGGTGCCGCCACCGGTCAGGCGGCAGCAGTGGTCGTCGAACACCGTGACCGTCGATCCCGGCCCCTCCCGCACGTCGTGCTGCCACTGGAAGGCCCCGCCGGGGCCGAACTTGAAGCCGGAGCGCTTGCCGCCGAGCGTCCACTCGATCTGCCCGGTTGCGCTGTTCACGAGGTAGGCGGCCCACGTGTTGCGCATCGAGACGAGGAACGTGCCGTTGCCGGTGAGGTCGATCGAGTTGACGTGGTAGGCGTCCCACGGGAAGCCGTTCGTCGGCACGGTGGCGTAGGAATCGCCGAGTGGGATGTGGTCGAGCGCGTCCCAGGTGCGCAGCAGCTTGCCGGTCCTGAGGTTGTACTCCTGCACCGCCGAGTCGATCAGGGCGCCGTTGTAGGCGCCACCGTACCCCGACAGGTCGCGGGGGACGTTCTTGTTCGCGGTCACCCACGCGTCTTCGCCTGCGATCGCGAACTCGTGCAGGGTGAGGACCCAGCCGTCGGAGCCCTTCAGCCGCGCGACCGTGCGGTAGTGCTGGTCGACGACGACCTCTTCGCCGCTCACGGTCGAGCCGGTGCTCGTCACGAAGCCCTGCCACCACGCGAGCACCGGTCTGCCCTCGTAGCGCTGGAGGCTGAGGTTGGCGGCGACGACCCTTTCGGGCACCGGCTCGAACCACACCGGCTGCAGGCTGCGGTCGAGGATCAGCGGCCCGCTCTGGCCGACCATCGGCGGGTAGTTGAGGTTGTAGAAGTCGGCGGTGAGAATGTATTCGCCGGCCGTGTTCGCACTGGCTGCCCTCCTGTCCGCCGCCGGGTGGGCGCTCTTGACGATCGGCGGGTGCAGTGAGGGCTCGGTGACGAAGCTGTAGGCGCCGCCGGTCGTGTACGCACCGATCGGCGGGCTGTGGGAGCCCGCGAAGGCGACGTCGAGCGCGAGGAAGAGCGCGAGGACGGCGACGATCGACGCGGTCAGACGCCGTGCCCCGCCCACCGGCCGCCCGGAGGCAGCCGCTCCCGTCTCGCCCGCCGCGCCCAGGGCCGCCGCCGCGTCAGGTGCCGGGGCCGGCCGAGGCACCGCCGCGAAGGTGACCATCGCCGCTGCCGCCGCGAGCCCGGCGCAGATCAGGTAGGCGAGCCGGAAGCCGTCGGTGAGCGCGTTTGGCACGGCGACGTTCGTGCCGATCAGGTGGGTCGTGTGCTGGGTGGCAAGCGTGACGATCACCGCCAGGCCGAGGCCGCCGCCGACCTGGCGGGAGGTGTTGACAAGGCCGGACGCGAGCCCGGCCTGGCCCTCCTTGGCGCCCTGGGTGGCGGCGATCGTCGAGGGGACGATCGACATCGCGATCCCCGCCGCGGCGAGGATCCCGGGGATCATCACGTAGATGACCCCGCTGCCGCTCGGCCCGATTTTCGCCAGCAGTAGCATCCCCGCCGCCAGCATCACAAGGCCGCTCCCGAGCACCGCGCGGACCCCGAAGCGGCTCACGAGCCTGCCGGTGCGCGAGGCGACCGCCATGATCGTCAACGTCATCGGCAGGAAGATCAGCCCCGTGCGCAGCGGCGAGAGGTCGAGCACCTGCTGCAAGTAGAGCGAGCTCACGAACCACATCGGAAAGAGCGACGCGCTGAACAGCAGCACGATGTTGTTGGCGATTCGGGTCGGCTTCGTCAGCTCCCCGAAGGGGATCAGCGGCGCGGAGGCGAGTCGGGACTCGATCACGCCGAAGACCGCCAGCAGGGCGATGCCGCCGAGGATCGGGCCAAGCGCGGCGGCCGTACTCCAGCCCGCGAGCCCCGCTTCCACGACCCCGTACACGAGCACGATCTGGCCGACCGTCAACGTCAGCGCGCCGGCGACGTCGAAGTTGCCCTTGCGCTCACCGTGGCGCTGGCGCACGACCGCGTAGGCCACGGCGGCGGCCGCGATCGCGATCGGCGGGTTGATCAGCAGCACCCAGCGCCAGCTGAGGTATTCGGTGATGATCCCCCCGAACAGCACCCCGGCGGAGCCGCCGAGCCCATTCATCGCCGCCCACGCGCCGATCGCGCGGTTGAGCTTCGGGCCCGGCGCGAAGGAGGAGATGATGATCGCCAGCGAGCAGGCCGCCATGAAGGCGCCGGCGAGGCCCTGAAACGCGCGAGCGTCGATCAGCGTCGCCCGGTTCGGTGCGATGCCGCCCGCGAGCGAGGCGAGCGCGAACAGGCCCAGCGCCGCGATGAACGTTCGGCGCTGCCCGAAGAAGTCGGCCACGCGGCCGCCAAGCATCAGAAAGCCCGCGAACGTGATCGCGTAGGCGTCCACGACCCACAGCAGTTCCGGCGCCGTGAAGCCGAGGTCCGACTGCATCGAGGGCAGCGCGACGTTGACGATGCTCAGGTCGAGGATGACCATGAACTGCGCCACGCAGCAGACGGCCAGCAGCCACGCCGACCCGGAGCCCCGCCCGCTCTCAGCTGGGAGGGACTCCACCGCACCCGGGCTCGTTGGCACCCCCGGGCTGGCTGGCGTCTCGACGCTCACGACGGCCGACCCAAGGGTGACCGACCGTCCAGGATCGCCCAGTGGCGCGAACGCCTGGTAGGGTGCGCGCGCGAGCCCTCGAGCGACGGAAGGAGCCCGGCCGATGAGAAAACCGCCACTGACCGCCATGCTAACGCTAGTGGCCGCGCTGGCCGCCACCCTCGTCGTGGCGGGGTGTGGGGGCAAAGGGGGCAGCTCCTCCAGTCAGCCGACGACGAGCAGTCCGGCCACGACCACCACGACGACCGTGCACAAGCACGCCACCAAACCGGGGTACTGAGGGCCCCCGTCCCAATATCTGCCGGCCTGGATGCGGCCGCTCCGCGGCGGTCTGCGCCACCCGCGATGCTCGGCGTGCCACCAGCACGCCTGCGCTCGCGTGCGTCGCATCCCATCCACGGATCGACCACACCAGATCCGCCATCTATTGTGACGAGAGCCCTGAGCCGCCGGCCTCCGCGCCCACCGGATCGCGCATCCGACGACCACGAAGGGGGCGCGGTTGTCCGGGTTGCGCCCTCCCGCATCGAAGGCCCCGTTCTCACCCCGACCTCGGGAGCGAGGCTGCGAAGCTGATGGTCTTGACCGTCTGCGACGTGCCGAGCACGCGCCCGGCTGAGTCGAGCGCCTGCACCGCTACGTAGGCGTACTTCTTGGGCAGGGTCGTCGAGCTTTCGAAGCTGCTCACCGGGATCGTGGTCTGCGGTGTGAGCGCGGTGGGGTGTTCCCCCGCGAGCACGCGCCACGAGGCCACTTCGGTCGCACCGTTCCAGCTCGCGTGCACGATCGTCTCTTCGCTCGTGTCGTTGAGGTTGGCGAGCACCGCCGGCGGGCTCGCCGGGCGCCCACTCCAGGGGAAGCGGAAGGCCCGGTAGAAGGTCATGTCGTACGGCAGGTGGGCGTCGAATACCAGCGAGCCGTCCCGCGCGTACTCGCTGATGGCGGGCACCCCCCCGTAACCTACGACGGTGTCGCTGTCGGGGAGCGTCTGCGCGTTGCCCTGGCTGGCGGCGAGCAGCGGCGGGTCGGGGTGGGTGTAGGCGGCGGCGAGCCGGGCTTCGTGGGTGGCGAAGTCGAGCGCGATCCGCACGGCGCGCGACTGGCGGTGGATCGGCGGGTTAGCGCCGTCGTCGAAGAACGTGACCTCGCCGTCGGGCAGCACGCGGCCGTCGTGCTGCCACACCGTCTGCGTGCCCGGCCCCATCTTGAAGGAGCTCGCCAGGCCCCCGAGGCGCCACAGAACCCTGCCGGTGCCCCCTTCCAGTTGGTAGCCGGCCCACGTGCTGCGCGCCGAGATGAACAGGTCTCCGGATGAATTGGTGCCCGCCCCCTCCACGTCGATCGAGTTGAGGTGAAACCAGTCCCACGGTTTGGTGTCCGTCGCCGCGGGGGTCTCGGACTCCGAGGCGAGGACGTGGTCGAGGCTGTGCCATTCCCAGCGCACCAGACCCGTCTTGATGTCGACCTCCTGGATCGCCGCGTCGACGATCGCCCCGTCGCGTGCTCCCTGCAGCGGTGCGAGGTTGCAGCGGATCGGGTTGTACGCCGTGATGTAGGCGACGCCGTGGGGGGCGAGTCGGAACTCGTGCAGGTCCGCCTTCAGGCCGTTGCCGCCGCGCACCCTGGCGACCGTCTGGTAGCGGGAGCTCATGACGACGTCTTCGCCCTGGCCGAAGCCGAGCGACAGCACGTGCCCCCGCCACCACGTCAGGTCGCGGCCCCCTTCGTAGCTCTGCACGTTGAGGTTCTCCGCCGCTTCGCCGCCCGCGAGCCTGCTCGAACCAGACGAGCCGGCCCTGCGGGGTGTAGATCAGCGGCCCGTACCGGCCCGGACCGGGCCCGTTGGTCGTGAGGACGTCACCCGCCGCGGAATCGCGATCCGGCACGGTGACGCTCAGGATCGGGGCCTGGACGCCCGGCAGGGTCTCGAAGCTCTGGTAGTCGGCGGGCGCCGCCGGCGGGTTGGGGAACTCCGAGACGGCCGTCGTCGGGTAGGGGGTGTCGACCCGAAAGCCGAAGGCGACCCGCTTGGCGGCGCTGCCGATCGTCGGGGATCGGCCTTCGCCGATCGTCGCCCGCACGACCACACGCTCGCCGGGGTCGAACGGGGTGTCGGGCACGAAGCTCGCGCCGTCGCTCTGTGAGTAGCCGTAGAGGTGGCCGGCGTGAGGACCGCTGCGCGCACCCACGACGGAGACCCCGTGGATCGCCGTGACCGGCACGCCCAGGAAGCTGACCTGCGTGTGCGGGTTCGCCGTGACGGTCCCCGGCGCCGGCGAGACGTCGACGGGCAGTCCCTCGAGCTTGGCGCTGGGGTCTACCGTGGCCGGCAGGCACGCCGGCGAGGCCGCGTTGTGCGCGCCGGAGGACCCGGACCCGCAGGTGCCCAGCACGAGGGCGAGCGTCCCCCCCGCGAGGACTGCGACGAGCAGTGCGATAAGTCCGTTACGGTTCATCTGGACGCGGGACCTTAACATCGCCCTAACACGGGAGACGCGGTCCCCACCGGAAGGCTTCGTGGGGGCGGGAGCGAAACTCGGAGGGGCGGGAGCGAAACTCGGAGGGTCCAGCGTTGTCTGAGGCTAGGATCTGCGACTTGAAGAGAGACAAGAGATGGAGCATCGATGAGCCACTCCCGGTGGCGGTCAAGGACATCGTGAGCAGGAGGCAGCACCGCCCGCCGGGCCACCCCGAGGGCGCGTGGACGCCCGTGCGGGTCTGGAAGGTCGCCCGTCTCACCACCCGGTCCACACGCAGGGCGCACCCCCACCACAGGTTGTTGCGCTTCGCGCTGGTGTTCGGGGGGGCGCTGGTGTTCCTGGCGAGCGGCGGCGCGCTTGCGCTCGGCGGCAAGCGCATCGTGGCCGAGGAGGCGGCGTTCAGCGGGCCCGCCGCGCCGGGGTGCGTGCCCGCGACCCTGGACCGCAGCGATCTGCTGCCTGGCACCGCGCTCAGGGTCTCGCCGCTGCCCGACTCCCTGGACGCCACGCCGCACACCCAGATCAGCCTGCTCGGCGTCCCCCGCTCGCGGCTCGCGCAGATCACCGTGAGCGGGTCGGCCACCGGGGGGCACCCCGGCCGCGTGGTCGCCTACTCCCAGGGGGACGGGGCGAGCTTCGTGCCCTCCAACCCCTTCCAACCCGGGGAGACCGTCACGGTGCGGGGCAAGCTGCTCGCGCGCGGGCACTGGCAGCCGTTCGCGTTCCGCTTCACGATCTCCGTGCCGGACCCGATCCCGTGGGAACCGCCGGGCCACGAACCGGCGGGCACGGCCGCCGAGGTCCAGCACTACCACTCGGCGCCGAGTCTGGAACCGCCCTCGATCCAGGTCACGACCGGCTCCGGGCCGAGCCCGGCGGGGGACATCTTCTCCGCCCCCTACTCCGGGCCGGGCGGCAACGGCCCGATGATCCTCGACGGCGCCGGGCAGCTCGTGTGGTTCGATTCGCTGCCCAGGGGGGTCTTCGCGACCAACCTGCAGGTGCAGAGCGACGAAGGCCAGCCGGTGCTGACGTGGTGGCAGGGGCACATCCCCAAGCAGGGGTTCGGCGAAGGGGAAGAGGTGATCGCCAACAGCTCCTACAAGCAGATCGCGCACGTCCACGCCGGCAACGGCCTCAAAGCGGACCTCCACGACTTCCACGTCAACGCGAACGGCACCGCGCTGACGACGGTGTTCAACCCGATCCATTGCAACCTCAGCGGCATCGGGGGGCCGCAGGACTCGGCGGTCAACGACAGCGTCTTCCAGGAAATCGACCTGCGCACGGGGCTCGTGCGGCGCGAATGGACCAGCCTCGATCACGTGGCGCTCAGCGAATCCTACTCCACGCCCTACGGTGCCAACACGGAATGGCCCTACGACTTCTTCCACATGAACTCGCTCGACCAGGAGCCCGACGGCGCCATGCTGATCTCCGCGCGCAACACGTGGGCGCTGTACCAGCTCGACGAACAGACCGGCCAGGTGCTGACGCGTGCGGGCGGCAAGCACTCCACGATCAAGATGGGCTCGGGCACGCTGACCGCCTTCCAGCACGACGCCACGCTGCTGCCCGACGGTGAGATCTCCGTGTTCGACAACGGTGGGGTGCCGACGGTGCACCCGCAGTCGCGCGGGATCGTGGTGGCGCTCGACGCGCACACGGGCACCGAGACGCTGGTGGCCGAGTACGAGCACCCCTCGACGGCGTTGAAAGCGGGTAGCCAGGGCAACGTCCAGGAGCTGCCCAGTGGCAACCTCTTCATCGGTTGGGGCGCGGAATCGTGGTTCTCGGAATTCAGACTCCTCGGGTCAGCTGGTGTTCGACGCGCGGATGCCGCCCGGCGACCAAAGCTACCGCGCCTACCGCTTCCCGTGGACGGGCACCCCCACGGGAGCGCCGGCGATTGCCGCGAGCGCGAGCAGCTCCTCGAGTCCGGTGACGGTGTACGCGAGCTGGAACGGGGCCACGGAGGTCGCCTCGTGGAGAGTCTTGGCCGGGCCCTCCACCAACCAGCTCGCCCCCGTGGCCACCGGCGCGCGCGGCGGCTTCGAGACGGCGATCGCCACCCCGGGGCCGGAGCTTTACGTGCAGGTGCAGGCTCTCAGTGCCTCGGGCGCGGTGTTGGGGACCTCGTCGGCTATCAAGTCGTAGGACGCCCGCTGGGCGGCGCGATACTGCGTCCTCGATCGCTCGTGTGCCAAGCACACTTCGCTCACTGCGTCCTTGTCTCGCTTGCCCAGCGAACGTCCTAGGGCGCAGTTCCCACGACATGGAGGATGACTTGACCGTGGCGGTTCTCGGCAACGACAACGCGCATCCCGCCGAGCTGGCGGCGCTCGCGAAGGAGATCGAAGGCTGCCGGCGCTGTCCGCGGCTGGTGGCGTGGCGCGAGCAGGTGGCGCGCGAGCGGCGCGCGGCGTTTGCGCAGGAGCGCTACGCAGCCCACCCCGTGGCGGGCTTCGGGGATCCCGCGGCGCGGGTGCTGATCCTGGGGCTGGCCCCCGCGGCGCACGGGGGCAACCGCACGGGGAGGATCTTCACCGGCGATCGCTCGGGGGACTTCCTGTTCGCCGCGCTGTTCCGAGCGGGCTTCGCCAACCAGCCGTCCTCGACGAGTCGGGACGATGGCCTGCGCCTGCGCGACGCGTGGCTCACCGCCGCGGTGCGCTGCGCGCCGCCCGCCAACCGTCCCACCGGCGGCGAGCGCGACGAGTGCCTGCCGTGGAGTGTGGCCGAGCTGCGCCTGCTACCCAACGTCCGTGTGGCGCTCTGCCTGGGCGCGTTCGCGTGGGACGCGGCTCTGCGCCTGCGCGCCGCGCTCGCCCGCCCAAGCTCGGATCGCTTGGAGGCCCACCGCTCCCGGCCGCCACAGCTCACCGGGTCGGTGCCCCGGCCCCGCCCACGCTTCGGCCACGGAGCCGAGCACCCCGGAGGTCTGTTCCCGCTGCTCGGCTGCTTTCACCCCAGCCAGCAGAACACGTTCACCGGCAGACTCACCGCGCCGATGCTGGACGCAGTGCTCCAGCGCGCGCGGGAGCTGGCCGGGCTCTCGCCGGAACCTGAGACTGGAACCTGAGCATCGAGGCGCCGCCCGCCGACGCGATGCGTCCGCGGTTCTTTCACAAGTGAAGAATCTGGGTTGTTATTTCGTCGCAAGGGCGGTATGGTGCTGACCGCGTAGGGGGTTTAGCGTGGCGGGTGCTGCGCTTCTCACCGTGGCGATCGGCAGGAGGGGTACCTATGCGTAAGAGCATGCAGATGGGCGCAACCGGTCGGCCGCTGCGCACGTCGCTGCTGGGTGTTCTGCTCTCGTGTGTCCTGCTTGCCGGTTTCAGCGTCTCGGCGAGCGCCTCCACGACGAATGAAATACGTGGAGAATGGAACTACGTCGTCACGTGTTCTTGTGAATTTCCCCAACCGTTCGGTGGTCACAGCCTGCCTGGGAGCGCGGTGATCTCTGAAATGGAACTCGCCAGCGGCAACTTCTCGGGGAGCGGCTCGACCGCCGGCTTCATACCCAGTACGCTGACTGGCACCGTTACAAACAATGAAATCTCGCTGCTCCTCGCACTCACGACTCCGTCGGGAACGGTCTCCCTGACGGTGGCGGGGACTGTCGAAGGCAACGGCGGTAAAATCACGGCGTCCGGAACTTGGAGCGCCCCACCCGGAACGACCGGCACCTTCACCGGCGAAAGAATTCATACGTACAAAGAACTGGAAGAAGAAAAACTCAAGAAAAAAGAAGAAGCCGAAAAGAAGAGGGAAGAAGAAGCCAAAAAAGAAGCGGAACGCAAAAAGGCCGAAGAACTTAAAGCGGAAGAACTAAAAAAGGCGGAAGAACTGAAAAAAGCCGAAGAAGCTAAGAAAGCCGAAGAAGCCAGGAAAGCCGAAGAAGTCAAGCAGGCCAAAGAACGCGAAGAACAGGCGAAAGCGCAAAAAGAAAAGGAAGCCCAGGAAGCAAAGGCAAGGGCCGAAGCGGAAGCAAAGGCGGCCCAGGTTGCCAAGGAAGCCAAGGAACGCGAAGAACGCGAAAAGAGCAACAAGCCCGCCGGCCTGACCGGGAAGATGCTGGCGGTCGGTGGCTCGGGGCTTGTCTCGCTCGGGCTGTCCAACCCCAACGACTACACGATCGTGGGGAAGATCACGCTGACGGCAGCCTCCGCTGGGAAGGCGCGTCGCGGCGCCGGCAAGCGGAAGGCGGACGTTCTCGCCGCGGCCTCCTACACGGTCTCACCCCTCGGGACCTCGGCGGTGAAGCTCACGCTCTCCAAGGGAGCGCTCGCCGCGCTCCGGCCTCACAGGGCGCTGCACGTCGTGGTCACCGTCACCACGCGTGCCACCGGCCACACGACGCTCGTCCAGACCCACCCGCTCACGCTCGAGGGGACCCGCCGCTGAGGTTGGTACCCGCCGCTGAGGCTGAGGCACCCGGCCGGACGCCGAGGCGCCCCTGCGCGCCCCGGCGTCCGGCGTCCGGTCCCCCCGGCTTGGGAACGGCTTTCAAAAAGACCGGCACGCCCACCGTCTATTTTGAAAGACGTTCTTGGCGGCCCCTACGCCGCGCGAAGTCCGTTGTCCGGGTGGGCCAGCGCCCGGCGGATCGCCACGTCGAGCTGGGTGCTCGTGAACGGCTTCACCAGGTATGCCGCGAGCTCGATTCCGAGCTCGTCGAGCTCTGCCGGCGGGCCGGCGACGCTCGCGCACACGATCGTCAGTGAGGGGTTCGCGAACTGCGCCGCCTGCGCGAAGGTGACCCCGAGCGGGGCCGCCATCTCGACGAGCAGCACGTTCGCGCTCACCAACTGCTCGGCGACGGGCGTCCTGGCCGCGATCGGCGCGTAGCCGAGGCGGGCCACCATGCGCTCCAGCATCTGCTGAACCAGGGGGTGGGGCTCATTGATGAGCACCTGTATCTGTGTTTTTGTCTGTGTCATGGGTTCATGTTCGGCCCGCCCCGTCGGAGCACGGGGTGGGGGCGGTGTGAATCGTGTATGAGCGCTAGTAGCCTCACCCCTCATGCACGTCGGCTTGAACCTGATCTACCTCGTGCCCGGTGAGACCGGCGGGATGGAGGTCGTCGCGCGCGAGCTGATCCCCGCGCTGCTCGCCGCCGCTGGCCGATTCGGGGATGGGAGCGAAGCGAGTGTCTCCCGAATCGGCGGGTCGGGCCGCGAGATCCGCTTCACGGCCTTCGTGAACCGCGAGGCGGCAGCGGCCGGCGACGGCCCCTGGGGCGAGCTGCTGCCGGCGGTCACGGTGCCGGTCAACGCTCGCCGCCGGGAGCAGTGGGTGCTCGGCGAGCAGGTCCTGCTGCCGGCGCTGGCGGCGCGCGCGCGGGTGGACCTCGTGCACTCCCTGGCCTCCACCGCGCCGGTGTGGGGGCCCTTCCGGCGGGTCGTGACCGTCCACGACCTGATCTATGCGCGCTGTCCCGAGGCGCACGCGGGCCTCCGCGACCGCGGGATGCGGGTGTTGGTGCCGCTCGCCGTGCGCCGCTCACACCGCGTGCTCGCCGACTCCCGTAGCACGCGTGACGATCTGATCGAGCTGTTGGGCACCCCGCCGGGACGCATCGACGTCGCCCCGCTGGGCTTCGGCGTCCCTCCCCGCGCGCGGGCGCTCGCCGCGGAGCGCACGCGCGCGCGCTTTCGCCTCGGCGCCCGACGTGTGCTGCTCAGTCTCTCCGCCAAGCGCCCCCACAAGAACCTGCTCGCGCTGATCGACGCGCTGGAGCGCATCCCGACTGAGCGCCGGCCGCTGCTGGTGCTACCCGGCTACCCCACCTGGCACGAGGCGCAGCTGCGCGAGCGCGCCGCTGCGCTCGGGGTCTCGGAGGACGTCCGCTTCGAGGACTGGGTCACGGGGGAGGAGCTCGAGGGCCTGTGGGCGCTGGCCGACGCGTTCGTCTTCCCCTCGCTCTACGAGGGGTTCGGGCTGCCGGTCCTGGAGGCCATGCACCGCGGCGTCCCGGTCGCCTGCGCGAACGCCTCCTCGCTGCCCGAGGTCGCCGGCGACGCGGCGCTGCTGTTCGACCCCCGCGACGTCGCCGCCATCGCCGCCTCGATCGAGCGGCTGCTCGATGATCCTGCGCTGGTGGGGGACCTCCGCGCGAAGGGCCTCGCCCGAGCGGCCGAGTTCACCTGGGCGCGCACCGCGCGGCTCACGCTCGACTCCTACGCGCGGGCTATGTCGGGCCCGCGCACTCCACTCCTCCCGGTCGGGGCGGGTGGGGTTTCGTCTCCTTTTTCGTCCCCATAACTGCCCAACACCGTGCGCAGCGAGGACTCCAGCGACAGCCGCTGCGCGTTCTCGGCGAACCACCGCGCCGTGCTCTCGCGCAGGGCCATGCCCGCCTCGTGCACGCGCACGATCGCCTCCGCCACGGCCTCGGGCTCCGCGCTCGCCGCGACGAACCCGTTGACGCCCTCCTGCACGAGCTCCACCGCGGCGTTGTCCTCGCCCGCGACCACCACGCTCGGGGTGGCGTGCGCGGATGCCTCCACCACCACCATCCCGTAGCCCTCACGCCGGGAGGTCGAGAGCATGCACTCCGCCCGCGTGAGCGCCGCGTCGAGCACGGGCGCCTCGACGAAGCCGGGGGCGCTCGCCACCTCCTGCACGCCGTGCTCGACGATCGCCCGCTGCAGCGCCTCGCGCTCGGGGCCGTCGCCGTAGAACTCGCCCCGCAGTCCCTCCACGTGCCGCGCGGCGATGGCGAACGCCGCGACCGCCAGCGGCGCCTGCTTCTCCGGGATCAGCCGCCCCGCGAACACCACCACCGGCTCCGCCGGCCGGGCCGTCGGGGTCTCCAGCGAGCCCGCGTACTCGCCCTCGAGCACGGTCGGCTCGCCGCGCAACCCCTCGGCACGCAGGCGCCGCGCGTGCAGCCGCGAGAAGCAGAACGCCCGCTGGGGCAGGCGCGCGCACAGCAGCTGCACGGCATACCCGACCGCGCCGCCGAGTCGGCCGAGGTACTCGCGCCAGTACGCGCGGCTCCACACCTCGTGCCAGTCGACGACCAACCCGTACCCGCCTCTAGGGCGCGCTGCCGCCGCGGCCAGCAGCGAGAAGTAGGGGAACGAGCAGGTGTGCACCATCTCGTAGCGGCGTCCGTGGCGCAGCAGGTGCCACCCCACCCCCAGCCCAAACACCAGCGGCGGCGCGATCCGCCGGCGCCCCTCCTCGGTGTACAGCGCCATCCGCGGACCCACGGCCACCACCCGGACCCCTGCGATCTGCGGCTCCGCGCCCCGCTCCCACTGGCGCAGCGTCAGGTACGTGACCTCGTGGCCCTCCTTGGCGAGGCGCTCGGCGAGGTTGCGGTACCACCGCTCGGCGCCACCGACGGTGTAGGGGAAGAGGCAGTCGTAGACTAGACAGGTCCGCATCTCCTGGGAGACTGTCAAGAATGAGCACGACGAGCACGATCGAGCAGATCCGACCCACGACTGCCGAGCAGGCGGCCACGACGCTGGTGTCAGTCGTGATCCCCTGCCTCAACGAGGCCGAGAACATCGAGCGCTGCGTGCGCGCCGCGCTGGAGGTGCTGGGCGCCAGCGGCCTCGACGGCGAGGTGCTCGTCGTGGACAACGCCTCCGAGGACGACTCCGCGGCGCTCGCCGCCGCGGCCGGCGCGCGCGTGGTGCACGAGCCGCGCCGCGGCTACGGCTCCGCGTACCTCGCCGGCTTCGCCGCGGCGCGCGGGCGCTACATCGTGATGGCCGACGCCGACCTGACGTACGACTTCAACGAGATCCCCCGTTTCGTGGCGGAGCTCGAGCAGGGCGCGGAGCTCGTGATGGGCGACCGCATGGACAACATCCAGCCCGGCGCGATGTCGTGGCTGCACCGCTACGTGGGCAACCCGATCCTCACCGGCCTGCTCAACGCGTTCTTCGACACCGGCGTCGCCGACGCCCACTGCGGGATGCGCGCGCTGCGCCGCGACGTGCTCCCGCGCCTGGACCTGCGCACGACCGGGATGGAGTTCGCCTCCGAGATGGTGATCCGCGCCGCGAAGGAGGATCTGCGGATCGCGGAGTTCCCGATCGAGTACCACCCCCGCGGCGGGGAGTCCAAGCTCTCGAGCTTCCGCGACGGCTGGCGCCACCTGCGCTTCCTGCTTGTGCACTCTCCCACCCACCTGTTCATCCTGCCCGGCGCGCTGCTTGCCGGTCTCGGCACGCTGATCGTCGCGCTCGTCGGCGGCGGCCTCGACTTCTTCGGGCGCTCGTGGGGCATCCACGCGCTGATCGGCGGCGCGCTGCTGATGGTCGTCGGCACCCAGGTGCTCGCGCTCGGCCTTTGCGCCCACGCCTACGGCACCTACTTCATGGGCGCCCGCGACCCCTGGTTCGACCGCGCGAGAGCGCGCTTCAGACTCGAGCACGGCCTGCTGCTCGGCGGCGCGTTCGTGCTCGTCGGCGCCGCGCTTGGCGCGGTGATCCTCGCGACCTGGATCTCCCACGGCTTTGGGTCGCTCGCCGACGAACACCTCGCTGTGATCGCCGCCACGTTCCTGATTGTCGGCATCCAAATCTTCTTCTCGTCGTTCCTGCTCTCGATCCTTGGCCTGCGCCGCCGCTAGGCCCCAGCCGCACGCCCCGATCGGGATAGGCCCTTAGCGTGGGGCGCATCCGCCGGGTGCTGGCGGCCACCTTCGCCGGGGACCGCCGCGTGGGGCCGCTGCGCCGGCTCGCGGCGGTCGTGTTCGCCGGGGACGCTCGCACGTGGAGGGTGGCCGCGGTTGTGGCCGTGCCGTTAGTGGTGCTGACCGCGTTCCACTCCCTGCGCCCGCGGTTCTACTACACGGGGACCGACTCGGTCGACGAAGCGAGCTACATCCAGACTCCCGCGGGCACGCCGCTCTGCACACCCTCGGACCTGGAACTGCCCGCCGGCACGGCCGCCGTGCGCCTGCGAGTCCGCTCCCCGACGCGCGAGCGCCCGCCGCTGCGTCTGGTGTTGCGCGTGGGCGCCCGCACGCTCTACTCCAGCCTCGCCCCGGAGCACGTGCAGCCCGATCGGATCAGCAACGCCGACTTCCCGATTCCCGCGACGCCTGCACAGCCGGCTGTGCAGATCGCCTCGCTGTGCGCCCAGGGCAGCGCGGGAGCGTTCGAATGGGCGGGCGCGAGCATGCCCTCGCTCGCCGCGCAATCCGCGATCGTCGACGGCGCGCCGCAGGCCTCGCAGGTGGCAGTCTGGTTCCTGCCCCCCGCGAGCTCGCGACGCAGCTACGCGCAGCGCGCCGGCGCCATCTTTCGGCGCGCCGCGTTGCTTCGCCCGGGCTTCCTCGGCGCCTGGACCTACCCCGTGCTGCTGTTCCTCGTCCTGCCCGCGCTCGCGCTGCTCGCGGTGCGCTGTCTCGCGCTGGCGCTCACCGGCCGCGGTTGGAGCGCGCGCCGAGCGGGCGCGTGGCTGTTCGCGATCGCCGCGGTCAACTTCGCCTGCTGGGCGCTGATCACGCCGGCCTTCCAGTCGCCCGACGAGGTCGACCACTACGCCTACGTGCAGTCGCTGGTCGAACGCGGCGAGGGGCCCTCCGCCAGCCCCGCCACGCCGTTCGAGCGGTGGTCCAACGCGGAGAGCCTGGCCCTGGAAGTCACCGACTTCATCACCGACCACGAGGTCGCCGGCACGAGCATGCCGTGGTCCCGCCACGCGCAGGCTCGCTACGCGCAGCTGAAAGCGATCCAGCACCCGCCGGCCAACAACGGGGGCGGCTACTCGACCTCGGCCGCCCACGGTCCGCTCTACTACCTCGCGCTCGCCCCCGGGTACCTGCTCGCCCGGCACGACACGGTGTTCGCGCAGCTCACGCTGATGCGCCTGGCCTCGGCGCTGCTCGGCGCGCTGGCGGCGCTGTTCGCCTTCCTGCTTGCACGCGAGCTGGCGCCCGGCCGGCCGTGGCTGGCGGTGCTCGCGGGCCTGCTCGTGGTGTACGAGCCGATGTACGGCTTCATCTCGGGCTCGGTAAACAACGACGTGGGGGTCAACGCGGCGGCCGCGGCGCTCGCGTTCCTGCTGATTCGCCTGTTGCGGCGCGGGTTGACCGTTCCCTGGGGGCTGCTCACCGGTGTGACATTGGTCGCGGTTCCGCTCGTCAAGGAGACCGGCCTGTCGCTCTACCCGGTGGCTGCGCTCGTGCTGGTGGCGGGGCTCTGGCGCTACCACCGCCGCGCCGACCTGGCCGGCTGGGCCGCGCTGGCGCTCGGCGCGATCCTGATGGACGAGCTCTCGGCGCACGTGCTGAGCAGCCTGCAGCCTCCGGCCGCCGCGAACGGGCTCTCCGCGATCGGCTCGAGCTCCTCGGCGGCCTCCTACGCGCTGCACCACATCCCCGAATACCTCTCCTACCTGTGGCAGCTCTTCCTGCCGCGCCTTCCGGGGATGGCGCCGCACTTCTCGGTGGCGTTCCCGGGGTACACGATCTTCGTGCAGCGTGGCTGGGGGGCCTTCGGCTGGTACGACGTCTTCTTCTCGCACTGGATCTACGTCGCGATCCTCGTCGGGATGCTGGCGGCGATCCCGCTCGGCGTGGTGGCAGCCGGTCGCGAGTGGACCTGGATCCGGCGCCACTGGGTCGAGACCCTGACCGTGGTGCTGATCCCGCTGGCGGTGATCGCGGGCTTCGAGGCCGCCTACTACAGCCCGGGCGTGCAGACCGCGATCCCCACGTTCGGGCGCTACGTGTTTCCGGCGATCGCGCCGTTGGCGGTGATCGTGGTGGGGGTTTTGCACGCCTTTGGGCACCGCGCCATGTTGTATTGGGGCGTCGTGCTGCTCGTCGGGATGATCGCGCTGAGCTACAGCGCGCAGGTGCTGGTGCTGACCTCCTTCTATGCCTGACCCCTGCCTGACCTTTCTACCCGACCTATATGCCCGACCTATCCGACCTCTATATGCCTGACGACCAACAGACATCTCCTCGGTTCGCGCTGTGAGCGACTACCTGATGGCCGTGGTCGGTGCACTGGGCGTCATCTGGCTGAGCAGCTTCGGCTGCGGCCTGGCGCTCGAGCGAGTGTTGAAAGTGCGCCTCGCAAACGCGCTTCTGCTACCGCTCGGCCTGTGCGTGTCGATCGTCGTGATCTTCCCCGGGTACGTGGCCGGCGCCGGGGACGGCCTGGCGGTCGTGCTGCTGGTCGCGGTCACGCTCGGCGGCCTCGTGTTCGCCCAGGGGGGGCTGCGCGCGCGCCTGAACCCGGGCTGGCCGGGGGCGGCGGGCCTGGCGGCCTACGTGCTGTACATGCTGCCGGTGATCGCCTACGGCCACTGGACGTGGTCGGGCTACGACTTCGTCAACGACTCGGCCTTCGAGATGCTGCTGGCGGAGCACATCAAGGGGTTCGGCACGACGCTCGGCTCCATCCCCCAGAGCACCGACCGCGAATTTCTCAAAGAGTACCTCTACACCGCGTACCCGCTGGGCTCGCAGGCGCTGCTGGGCACGTTCAGCGGCCTGACCCGCACCTCGGTGGGCGTCCTCTACCAGGGCTACATCTCGGGCCTGGCGGCGGCGGCCGCGGTCGCGCTGGCGACGCTCACCGGGCGGGTGCTGACGCCGCGCCGCGCGGCGGCGGTCGGGTTCGTGGCGATCTCCGCCAACCTCACCTACCAGTACGCCCTGCAGGGGGGGGTCAAGGAGATCGCCCTGCTGGCGACGGTGTGCGCGACGGTGGCCTTCGCGCGGGAGGCTGTCGCGCTCGAACGCCCCTACACGGGCGCCGTGCTCTTCGCCGTCCCCGCCGCGGCGGCGCTGGCGGTGTACAACGCGGTGGCGGTCCCCTACCTCGGCGCGCTCGTGCTGTTCACGGCCGTGGGCGCGCTGCTGCTGCACCGCGGCTGGCACCCGCGGCGCTGGGTGGGGCCGCTCGCGGTGGGCGCCGGTCTGACCGCGCTGCTGGCGATCCCCTCGCTGAGCACGTTCTCGACGTTCTTCAGCGTCGCCCAGACCGGCCAGGGCTCCTCGGGGGTCGGCGCGACCCAGTTCGGCCAGCTGCTGCGCGCGCTGCCGCTCAGCCAGGTCAGCGGTGTGTGGCTCGCCGGCGAATACCGCTTCCCGGTGATCCCCGAGCCGGCCGCGACGCTGACGGTCCTCGCGACCGTGGCGCTGGTGGCGCTGCTGATCCCCGGCGTGGTGTGGGCGCTGCGGCGTCGTGAGCTCGGCCCGCTGCTGCTGCTCGGCACGATGGGGCTCGTGCTGCTGGTCGTCTACCCGCGGGTCAGCCCCTACGCGCAGGGCAAGCTGCTGGCGATCGCCAGCCCGGCGGTGGTGCTGGTGGCGCTCGCCGCGCTGGCGGGCGTGCGCGGACGCCTCGCTCCGCTGGCGCTCGTGGCCGCGTGCGGCCTGGCGCTGGCGGTTTGGGCGTCGGACCTGCTCGCGTACGGCTACGACCGGGTCGCGCCCACCAGCCAGATCGAGGCGATCGAACAGACCGGCGCGCGCTTCAGGGGCGAAGGCCCGGTGTTGTGGAACGAGTTCGAGGAGTACGCCAAGGTCTTCGCCGGCGCCGCGCGCGTCTACTCGCCGTTCGAGGCGCTGACCCCCCAGCAGGTGCAGCTGCGCGCGCCGACGTACTTCTACGGGCACAGCTTCGACCTCGACCAGGAGCTGCTGTCGTTCGTGGAGGCCTACCCGATCGTCGTGACCCGCCGCGGGCCGTCGGTCAGCCGCCCGCCCGCCAACTACCGGCTGGTCTACGAGAACGCTTACTACCTGGGCTGGCGGCGGCAGGCGCGACCCCAGGTGCTGCGCCACCTGCCCGAGCAGCAGCTCTACTCCTCCGCGGCCACGGTGGCGTGCTCGGCGATGCGCACGCTCGTCGCGCACGCCCCGCCCGGCACGCAGCTGGTCGTCGCCCACCCGCCCACGCTGCGGTGGTACGAACCGTTGTACTCCCCCGACCGGTCCTTCGGGTGGGGGCTGGTGCCCGCACAGCAGGGCGCGATCATCGCCAACACCCCGGGTCACGCCGGCGGTGTGCTGAAGGTCCCCACGAGCGGCCGCTACGCGGTGTGGGTGCAGGGCGACTTCCCGCGCTCGATCCAGGTCTCTCTCGACGGACGGACGGTCGGCTCGGTGTCGGGCTCGAACACGCCCAGTCAATGGCTGCAGGCGGCGTCCCTGTACCTGCGCGCGGGCCCCCACCGCCTCAGGGTCGTGAAGGCCGCGGGGCACCGGCACTTCGGCCCGCAGGAATGGGGCATCGGCATCATCGGCGCCGTCGCGCTCCAGGCCGAGGCCCCGGAGCGGTTGCAGACGCTGGCGCCGAGTCGCTGGCGGAGCCTGTGCGGAACCCGGGCCGACTGGGTCGAGCTCGTGCGCCCATGAGGCTCGGCCTCACAGTCGGGGGAGTGGGCCCCAAAGTCGGGAGGGCGGGCCTCGCAGCCGTGTGTGGCCGCGCATGAGCGACGTCACGGTCGCCATCCCCGTGCGCGACGGCGGCGAGCTCTTTGCCCGCACGCTGCGCGCGCTCGAGCGCCAGACCGTCGCCCACGAGCTGCTCGTCTGCGACTCGGGCTCGCGCGACGGCTCGCCCGCGCGGGCACGCGCCCACGGGGCGCGCGTGCTCGAGATCGAGCCGGGCGCCTTCAACCATGGCGGGACGCGCAACCTGTTGCTGCGCGAGGCGCGCGGCGAGCGTGTGGCGCTGCTCACCCAGGACGCCGAGCCGGCCGACGAGCGGTGGCTCGAGCGCCTGCTGGAGGGCTTTGCGCTGGCAGAGGATGTGGGGCTCGTCTTCGGCTCCTACCGTCCCCGTCCGCAGGCCTCCCCCGCCGTGAGGGCCGAGCTCGAGGGTTGGTTCGGTTCGCTCTCCCCCGACGGAGAGCCGCGCGTGGAGCGGCTCGGGGAGCGGGAGCTTCAGCTGAGCGCCGGGGATCTGGTGCGATGGCGCGACTGGGAGTGGGTCGGGCGCAGGGGCTTCTTCACCGACGCCAACGCCTGCCTCGCACGCGGCGCCTGGGAGGTGGCGCCCTTCCGCGAGGTGCCCTACGCCGAGGATCGCCTGCTGGCGCTGGACATGCTCAGGGCGGGCTACGCCAAGGCCCATGTGCCGCGCGCCGCCGTGTTGCACTCCCACGACTACACCGCGCTCGAGTACCTGCGCCGCTGCTTCGACGAGTGGCGGGGCCTGCGCGAGGTCTACGGCTGGCGCGAGCCGGTCGACCCGCGGCACCTGGTGGGCCAGCTCCGTGGGGCGCGGACTCCTCACCATATCCTGCGTCTGGCCGGCGCCGTGCTCGGCTCGCGCGCGGACCGGCTCCCGCCGGCGCTGCGGCAGTGGCTCTCGCTTGAGCGCCGCGCGGGCTTTGCGCCAGTGACCTTGTCCCGATCGGGACAATAACGGGACGCCGCGCCCATTTTTGGAGAAATCATCCCGATCGGGATAAAACTGCAAAAAACCGGTGAAATCGTGCTAGCTTGTCCCGATCGGGATGATAAGACGAACCACGATCACCAACCCACTCACGTTCGGCGCGGCCCTGCGCGCGGCTCGCCGCGCGCGCGGCCTGCGCCTCGAGGACGTCGCCTTCGGCGCCGGCGTCGGCCCGCGGTTCGTCAGCGAGCTCGAGCGGGGCAAGCCCACGGCACGGCTCGGGGAGGCGCTGCGCGTCGCGGGCTCGCTGGGCCTCGGCATCGTCGTGGAGGATCCCGGTGAGTGGCCGCCGGTTCGAGGTGGAGGATCTCGGTGAGCGGCCCCCGGCTCGAGATCTTCTGCTTCGAGGAGCGCGCCGGCGAGCTCGTCGACGAGGCCGACGGTCTGTCGTTCGCCTACGACGAGACCTGGCTCAGCCGAGACCGACCGCCGCTGTCGCTGTCGCTGCCGCTCGATGGAGCGTTCGCGCGCGGGGCGCCGGCGGCGTACTTCGGCGGGCTGCTGCCCGAAGGGGAGCCGCGCGAGCTGCTGGCCCGGCGGCTGGGCATCAGCGCCGAGAACGACTTCGAGCTGCTGCGCGCGCTGGGTGGCGACACCGCCGGGGCGATCAGCCTGCTGGAGCCCGGCCGCTCGCCGGTGGCCGGCGGCGACGTCGAGTGGCTGGAGGAGGCGCAGCTGGGCAGCTCGTCGAGGAACTGCCGAGCCGCCCGATGCACGCCGACGAGGACGGCGAGTACCGCCTGTCGCTGGCGGGCGCTCAGGATAAGCTGCCGGTGCTGCTCGGCGAGGACGGTCGCGTGGGGCTGACCAAGGGCGGCACGCCCTCGACGCACATCCTCAAGACGCCGATCGCCCGGTTGCAGGACACCGTCGTGAACGAGGCGGCGTGCCTGGCGCTCGGCCGGCGCCTCGGCGTGGAGGTCGTGCGTGCGCAGCCGCGTCGCGCCGCCGGGCGCGAGTGCCTGCTGGTGGAGCGCTACGACCGCGAGTCGCTCGAGGGCCGCGTGCACCGGCGCCACCAGGAGGACTTCTGCCAGGCGCTCGGCGTTCCCGCGCGGCGCAAGTACGAGAGCGAGGGCGGCCCCAGCCTGCTCGACAGCTTCGCACTGCTGCGCGGCGCCGTCGCGGTGCCCGCCCGAGACGCCCCCCGCCTGCTGGAGTACGTGGCGCTAAGCTTCCTCGTCGGCAACCACGACGCGCACGCCAAGAACTACTCGTTGCTCTACCTGCCGGAAAGCTCGCGTGCGACGCTGGCGCCCGCCTACGACATCCTCAGCACGATCGCCTACCGCAAGGCAGAGAACATGTCCCGCAAGATGGCGATGAAGATCGGCGGCGAGTACCGCCCCGACTACGTCCGCGCTCGCCACCTCGACATGCTGCTGAGCGACGCCGGGCTCGGCCGCGCGGCCGCCCGCCGCCGGCTGCGCGCGATGGCGGCAGACGCACCCGCCGCGGCGCGCGAGACCTGCGCGGAGCTCGCGCGTGCGGGGTGGGGGGCGCCGATCCTCGAGCGCCTCGTCGCGATCGTCGAGGAGCGCGCCCGCTGGCTCGGGCAGGCCGCCGCCGCGCCCGCACGCGCTGGGGCGCGGGGCTGAGGCCATGCCATTCGCGGGCCTGCGCAGGCGCATCTACCTGACCTACCGCTACCTCGGCTGGCGCACGGTGCTCTTCCGCGTGCTCACGTTCCCCCTGCGCGCCACGCCGCTGAAGCGGTACCTGCGGCTGCAGGGGCGGGGCACCGAGAACGCCTACCACCGTGCGGTGGCGTGGTACCGCGAGCACGGACGGCCCGTCGACATCGTTATTCCCAGCTACCGGGACGCCGAGCGCGTGGCGACCCTCGTGGCGAGCCTCCGTCGAACGGTGCCCGACGTAGCCGCGCACATCATCGTCGTTGACGACGCGAGCGGCCCCGAGCACCTGCGGGCGCTGCGGGCGATCCCGGGGGTCGAGGTCCTCGCCGGCGAGGCCAACGCGGGCTTCGCCGCCAACGTCAACCGCGGCCTGCGCGCGGCCGACCCCGCGCGCGACGTGGTGGTGCTGAACTCCGACACCGAGGCGCGCCCGGGGTGGCTGGCGTGCCTGCAGTACGCCGCCTCGCAGGAGGACGACGTCGGCGTCGTGGGCGCGCGGCTGCTGTACCCCGACGGGCGCATCCAGTTCGCCGGCACCGTGCGCAACACGGGCGCGCCCGAGTGGTTCGACCACCGCTACCGCTTCCGGCCCGACGACTGGGGCCCCGCCGCGCTGGCCGGTCCCGTGCTGGCGGTGACGGGCGCGTGCATGTACCTGCGGCGGGAGGCGATCGAGCGTGTGGGGCTCTTCGACGAGCGCTACCCGATGGCCTACGAGGACGTCGACTGGTGCCTGCGCGCCTGGCAGGCGGGACTGCGCGTGATGTACTTCCCGGCCGCGAGCCTCTACCACCACGAGTCGGTCACGCGCGGCACCGAGGTGGGCGAGCGCGAGCGGGTCTCCCAGCGGGTGTTCTGGGAGCGGTGGGGCCCGTTCTTCGACGCGCGCGACGTGCGTGCGGAGAACGGCAGGCTGCGCGTGGTGTACGTGACCGAGGACACCGGCATCGGCGGCGGGCACCGCGACATCTTCGAGCACCTCAACGGGCTGCTCGACCGCGGCCACGACGTCGCGCTGTACACGCTGGGCGAGCCGCCTGACTGGTTCCCGCTGCGCGCGCCGGTGCGCACGTTCGAGTTCTACGACGAACTGATCGAGGCGCTCGCCCCCCTCGACGCGGTGAAGGTCGCGACGTGGTGGAACACCGCCGCGCCGGTGTGGCGCTCGAGCGTGCTGCGCGGGATCCCCGTGTACTTCGTGCAGGACATCGAGACCTCCTACTACCCCGACGACGAGGTGGTGCGCCACGCGGTGCTCGACTCCTACCGCCCCGAGTTCCACTACATGACGATCTCCGGCTGGAACCGCGAACGCCTGCGCGAGCTGGGCCTCGACGCCGAGCTGATCCCCCCGGGGATCGACCTCGACACGTTCCGCCCGCGCCCCGACGTGCCCCGTCGCGACGACATGGTGCTCGCGCTGGGGCGCTCCAACCCGCTGAAGAACCTGCCGCTGACGGTGGCCGCGTGGCGCGCGCTGCCCGAGCCCCGGCCGCAGCTGTGCCTGTTCGGGATCGAGCCGGAGCTCGCCACCGATCCCGGGATGCGCTACGTCGAGTCCCCCTCCGACGAGCAGGTCGCCGAGCTGCTGGCGCAGGCGACTGTGCTTGTGCAGACCTCCACCCACGAGGGCTTCTGCCTGCCGCCGCTGGAGTCGATGGCCACCGGCGGCGCGGTGGTGTGCACCGACGCGCACGGCAACCGCGACTTCTGCCGCGACGGCGTCAACTGCCTGATGCCCGCGCCCGAGCACGAGGCCGTGCGGGACGCGCTCGCGCGCGTGCTCGGCGACCCCGAGCTGCGCGCCCGCCTCGGGCGGGCCGGCGCCGAGACGGCGCAGGAGTACGCGTGGGAGCGGCGCATCGACGCGCTGGAGGAGTTCCTGGAGGGGGTGGCCGCGCCGCGGCGGGTGACGCTCGACGGCGGCGCCGTGCCCGAGGCGCAGCGGACGGCCGGCTGAGCGTGTTTCAGAAAGGCCTGAGGGTCGCGGTAGGCCCCCGGTGCGCAGGTGAAGGCTGAGTTCGCACCCCAACTGCGCTGTCCGGCCTGCCGGCGCGAGGGCACGCTCGAGCTGAGCGCGCGGGCGAGCGACGAGCGCGAGGTGCGCGAGGGCACGCTGCGCTGCCGCGCCTGCGCGAAGCGCTTCGCGGTGTCCCGCGGCGTGCCGGAGCTGCTGTACGACCCGCCCGCGCACGTCCTCACGGAGGCGGCGGGCCTGGAGCGCTTCGCCGAGCACATGCGCAGCGACGGGTGGGACCGCGAGCTCGTGCGGCGGCTGCCGGACCTCGAGCACGGCTACTGGTACGTGCAGGCACGCTCGATGCACCAGCTGCTGACGACGGTGCCGTTCGCCCCGGGCGAGTCGGTGCTCGACGTCGGCTCGAACACGTGCTGGGCGACCAACCACTTCGCCGAGCGCGGGCTGCGCGCGATCGCGCTGGACATCGCCACCGTGGAGCCGCAGGGCCTGTACACGGCCGACTGGTTCATCGACGACGGGCACGTGTTCTTCGAGCGGGTGCTCGGCTCGATGGACACGATCCCCCTCTCCTCCGGCAGCCTCGACTACGTGTACTGCTGCCAGGTGCTCCACCACAACGACCGCGCGAGCCTGCGGCGCACGTTCGCCGAGGCGTTTCGCGTGCTGCGCCCCGGCGGGCGGCTGCTGATGGTCAACGAGACGCTCAAGACGGTACGCGACCCGCACGGGGTGCACGACGAGGGCGTCGAGCAGTTCGAGGGCTACGAGCACGCCCACTGGGCGTGGCGCTACCGCTGGGAGGCGACGCGCGCGGGCTTCCTGACGGAGGTGACCGAGCCCCACTACCGCGCGTTCTTCGGCGACGCGACGCTGCGGCTGCCGCCGGGCACGCCGGCGCTGAGGGCGCTGGGCCTCAGGTGGGGCTTTGCGCTGCGCCGCCACGGCCCCGCGCGACGGGCGTACCTGGCGTGGCTTGAACCACGTGTGGGGGGGCGTGTCGATGAACATGATCGCGACCAAGCCGCTGCGCTACGCCGGCCGGCGCGAGAACCTGGGGGCCGCCCAGCGCGTGGCGCGCGTGCTCGCCGACGCGGCGCGCCTGCGGGCCGACCGCCGCGAGGGCCGCGCGCCCAAGCGCCTGCCGCGCACGCCCGAGCAGGCCGCCGAGGCGCTGCGCCGCGCGGGTTAGAGGTTCTTGGTGGTGGGAACTCGTGCAGTACGGGAGGGGTTCGGGGGGAGGGCCTGCCCTCCCCCCGCCAATTAGAGGTTCTCCGCGACCTGCGGCGCCGTGCGGTTGAACACCCAGAAGCCCAGCGCGAAGGCCCCGACGGTGACCGCCAGTGGTCCCAGCAGCCCGGCCCAGCTGCCGATCGTTTCACCGGCGGAGGGCGTGGCGTGGGTGACCATCGCGTGGCGGAACTGCTGAAAGACGGCGACCAGCGGGTTGAGGGTGTAGAGGTGGTACAGGAACGTGTGGTTGGGGACGAGCTTTTCGTGGACCGCGACGACCGGGATGATCACCGGGGAGCCGTAGAAGAGGACCTGGCTGAAGACTTCCCAGATCGGCTGGATGTCGCGGAGGCTCACGAACAGCGCTGAGAGCAGCATCGCCACGCCGGTTGCGAACACGATCAGCATCAGGAGGATCAGGGGCAGCTCCAGCCAACTGAGCATCGGGTGGACACCGGAGATGAGCGCAAACGCCAGCACGACGACGAGGTTCAGCATCAGGTTGAAGAAGGAGAGCAGCACGATCGACAGCGGAATCACCATCCGCGGGAACTGGATCTTGCGCACGAGGCTCTCTCGATCTACGACGGAGCGCACCGCTCCTCCGGTGGCTTCCCCGAAGAAGGTGAACAGCACGATCGAGCCCAGCAGCTGCACGCCGTAGAACTGTTCGCTGGGCTTGCCGCCGCGGCCTACGTGGGCGATGAGGACAAAGAAGACGTACAGCACGCCGAACAGCAGCAGCGGCTTCATCACCTGCCAGACGTAGCCGAGCGCCGAACCGAAGAACTTCAGCTTGAATTCGTTGCGCGCGATGTTGTAGGTGAGGTGCCAGAAGCGCACCCAGTCGTCGGTGAGCGCGCGGGGGCCCTTGATCGGCCGGCCGAGACCGGCGTAGGGCGGAGCCTCGGTACTCACGCGCCCACCCGCTGGGGCGCCGCCGCGTCGCGGCTGACGGCGACCTCGACGGGCAGGTCGACCAGCCCGCCCATCGCTTCGGGCCCGGTGACGACGAACGAGAAGGAGCCCTCGAAGCGGTCCATCAGGTCGAGGCCGGTGCCGCGGTGGGCGAGCGTGAACAGCGGGCTGTAGCGGCCGGGGGCGAGCACGTTCTCGAAGGTGAACGAGAACACGACCTCCTCGCCGGCGGCGAAGTGCCCGGAGCGCTCGTGCTCGCGGGAGGTCGTGGCGACCAGTACGGCGACGTGCTCGTCGTTGAGGACGTACACGCTTGCCGCGGGGTCCTCCACGTCGACCATGAACGAGACGCGCGCGCGAAGGGTGAGTCGCCGCCCCTGCTGTAGCGAGGCGGGCCGCTCGCCGTGCTCGTCCTCGATCCACGCATCGAGCACGCGCGCCTCGCCGTCGCCGCCCCGGCCCTCGGCGCCGGCGGCGCTGCGGGGTCGCGTCCGAAGTTGATCTCCAGGTAGCGGTCGGCCACCTCGTGGGGCTCGCCGAGGTGCACGGGCGCGCCGCGCTCCAGCAGCAGCGCGCGGTGGCAGAAACGGTTGAGCGCCCCCATGTCGTGGGTTACGAACACGATCGTGCGGCCGTCGTCGCGCAGGCGGTTGAACACGTCGAAGCACTTCTGCTGGAAGGCCGCGTCGCCGACCGCCAGCACCTCGTCGACGAGCAGGATGTCGGCGTCGACCTGGATCGCGACGGAGAACGCCAGGCGCACGTGCATCCCCGAGGAGTAGTTCTTGAGCTTGAGCTCCTCGAACTCGCGCAGCTCGGCGAAGTCGATCACCGCGTCGTAGCGAGCCCGCGCCTCGCGTGGG
Organism: uncultured Solirubrobacterales bacterium; assembly: GCA_963702085.1. Lineage (GTDB taxonomy): Bacteria > Actinomycetota > Thermoleophilia > Solirubrobacterales > Solirubrobacteraceae > Palsa-744. The sequence continues at coordinate 213,556 of OY969707.1, forward strand.
GAGAGGCCCATCATGATCCCGTTGAGCACGACGTTGTCGCGCGCGGCGAGGTCCTGGTTGAAGCCGACGCCGAGCTCGATGAACGTCGAGAGCCGTCCGTTACACCAGATCCGCCCGCAGTCCACCCCGTAGATGCCCGCCATGCACTTCAGCAGCGTCGACTTGCCGCTGCCGTTGCGCCCCGCGATCCCAAAGAACTCGCCTTTGCGCACGTCGAAGGAGATGCCCTGCAGCGCTTTGAAGGTCTCGTGGCGCGTGCGGCGCAGCGGGTGCAGCGCCCGCTCCTTGAGCGTATGCGTGCGCTCCTCGGGCACGCGGAACGTCTTGCTGATCGACTCGACGACGATCGGCGGCGGGCCGCTGCTTGCGGGTCTTGGCATCCCGGGGAAGGGTATCGGGCGCGCCGGGACCGCCCGGTGCATCACATCCCGACCACGCTCTGGTTGTCGCCGAGCAGCTCGTTCGCGGAGACGAGGCGCACGCCGTCGCGCTTGGCCCGCTCCACGATGCTCTTGTGGAAGTCTCGCGCGAACACGTATAGGGCGGCGACCCCCGCACCGCGGACCCGGCCGCGGAGCTCGATGAGGCGATCGAGGTCGTGCGCGTTGGCCTGCATCGACCACTTGCACGACCCGATGGCGAGGATGCCCTTGCGCCCGCGCGCGAGGAGGTCCACCTCCACGTCGTGTGTGCGTGTCCAGTAGGCGCCGATCTCCTCGGCGGCGGCCAGTCGCTCGTCGCTGCTGTAGCGCCCGGCCCAATCGCGACAGACCTGCTCGAAGACGCCGCCCATGTGGTTGTCGATGTCGGCGAGGATCGCCTTGCCCACCTCCTCGACCCGTCCGCGCTGCAAGCGCGAGCGGTTGGGGTAGACGTAGCGAAACCAGAAGCGGAAGAAGGGGTCGCTGACCGACCAGCTCGCCGACCCGTTGCCGCCGAGCGGACGGCGTTCCTCGATGTAGCGCAGCTTCGCCAGTCGGTCGAGGCGGCCTGTCAAGAGCTGCCCCGAGGAGACCTTGGATTGCTGAACGATCTCGTTGAACTGTGTCGCGCCGCGCGCGATGGCGCGAAGGATCTCGTAGTAGTTGCCCGGCTCGCGGATCGCGCTCTCGCCCCTGATCAGCTGCAGCGGCTCTTCGAACAGTGGCTCGTCCTTGGTCAGGATCCTGCGCTTGAGGACCTCGCGGATGGATGCCTGCCCCGCCCAGACCTGGTACTGCGCCGTGCCGCCAAGGATCCCGTAGCGCAGCAGCTTCTGCGTGGCGCTGGTGGCGCTCGATGCGAACAGAGCCGCGTCGCGGTAGTCGAACGGCTGCAGGAACGGACGGTAGCCGGCCCGGCCGAACATCGGCCTGTCGCCCTCCAGGAGCTGCTCCATCATCGTCAACGCGCTGCCGCTGATCACGAGCGTGATCGGGATACGAGCGCGCTCCCACCGGTCGAAGTGACGCATGACGATCGAGTCCAGCAGAGGTTCGGCCTGCAGCATCCACTGGAACTCGTCGAGCACGACCACGAGCGGCTGCTGCCGGGCCTGCTCGCCGAGGACGTTCAGAGCCTCGTTCCAGTCACCGAAGACGATCGGCACGTTTACGAGCCGTGCCAGCTCGGCGGCCAGGAGGTCGAGGTGACCGCGCGTCTCCCCCTCGTCGGCCTGGAAGTACACGAGGCGATGCTCGGCGAAGCTGCGATCCAGCAGGTAGCTCTTGCCGACCCGGCGGCGGCCACGCATCACGACGAGCTGGGGTGCTTCTGCGGCCGCACGGCGCAGCCGTTCGAGCTCCTCCCGGCGGTCGATCACGATGACAGCCTAGCAAAACTATAGTTTGCAAAGTTATAGTTTTGCAAGTTATGGTTTTGACACTGAGCGACCACGGCATACTTGCCGTCGATGGCCAAGCATCTGGTGGACATAGACGAGCAGGCTCTACGCGATGCTCGGGCCCAGCTCGGCGTCGCCACGATCAAGGAGACGGTCAACCGTGCACTCCGACTCGTTGGTGGCGACCACAGCGCGGCGGTGACGGAGCGCCTGGACGCGCTCGCCCGTGCCGATCTCGCGCCGCGCGAGCAGGCATGGCGCTGACGCATCTCCTGGACACGAGCGTTCTCACTCGCCTGCGCGAGCCGACGGTCCGGGAGGCGATCGAGCAGCGGGCACGGCGGGGGGAGCTGGCCCGCGCGGGGATCAGCGACCTCGAGGTCGGCTTCTCGGCCCGCAACGCCGCCGAGTGGGATCGCCTCGCCGACGCCGTGGAGGTCTTCGAGCTGGTGGAGAGCACGGCCGAGCACGTGCGTCGCGCAAGACAGGTGCAGCGTCTGCTCGCGTCCAGGCACCAGCGCGGTCGCAAGGTGCCCGACCTGCTCGTCGCCGCTGCCGCCGAGGCTCGCAGCCTCACCGTCCTGCACTACGACGCGGACTTCGATCTGATCGCGGCCGTAACTGGACAATCGTGCCAGTGGGTCGTCCCGGCGGGCTCGATCGACTGAACCGCCGACCATCCGCGCTCCCCGGCTGGCTCGCTATGCGCGCAGCGATGCGACGTCGAGCTCGATTTCGATGACGCGCGCGACGCGGTCCAGGTCCGCGTCGTGGGCGAGCAGTGCGGCGCCTCGGCGCCAGGCGACGGCCGCGATCATGCAGTCGAGCATCCCGCGCGGGGTGACGCCGGCGGCGCGGCAGCGACGGTAGATCCTGACGGCGCCGTCGAAGTCGCTCACGGCGTCGAAGCTCAGCATCTCAAAGCGCCCCATGAGCCGGCGCAGGTCGGCCTCTCGCCGGTCGTCGCGTGCGCCGGCCAGGATCTCCATGACGACGGGCTGGGTGACCGCGACGGGACCGCCGGTCGCGATCATCTCTCTGAGGCGAAGGTCCGCGGGGCCGCCGGTCGCGCGGTCGTACTCGACCCAGGCGGAGGCTGTCGGCGAGGATCACGCGGCCGCGCGTGGTGGCACGTCTGCGGGCAGCTCGGCGATGGCGTGGGCTCCCTGCATCGCCAGGGCTTCCTCGCGTGTCATCGGCTGCCCGGCGAGGTGGCGCAGTGCGAGGTCGACAGCGGCGGTCTTGGTCCGCACGCCGTAACGGTCCATGATCGCCCGGACGTAGGTGTCCTCGATCTCGATGTTCGTCCTCACCGCGCTCATACACCAATCGTACACCATCAGCAGTCCCTGAAGGGGTCCCACGTCTCTGCCGGAGAGGAGCTCGTTCGAGCGCATGGTATATATCTTCGCCATATGGTATATACTGGCCGTCGATGGCCAAGCATCTGGTGGACATAGACGAGCAGGCTCTACGGGATGCTCGGGCCCAGCTCGGCGTCGCCACGATCAAGGAGACGGTCAACCGTGCACTCCGCCTCGTTGGTGGCGATCACAGCGCGGCGGTGACCGAGCGCCTGGACGCGCTCGCCCGTGCCGATCTCGCGCCGCGCGAGCAGGCATGGCGCTGACGCAGCTCCTGGACACGAGCGTTCTCACTCGCCTGCGCGAGCCGACGGTCCGGGAGGCGATCGAGGAGCGGGCACAGCGGGGGAGCTGGCCCGCGCGGGGATCAGCGACCTCGAGATCGGCTTCTCGGCCCGCAACGCCGCCGAGTGGGATCGCCTCGCCGACGCCGTGGAGGTCTTCGAGCTGGTGGAGAGCACGGTGGAGCACGTGCGTCGCGCAAGGCAGGTGCAGCATCTGCTCGCGTCCAGGCATCAGCGCGGTCGCAAGGTGCCCGACCTGCTCGTCGCCGCTGCCGCCGAGGCTCGCGGCCTCACCGTCCTGCACTACGACGCGGACTTCGATCTGATCGCGGCCGTAACTGGACAATCTTGCCAGTGGGTCGTCCCGGCCGGCTCGATCGACTGAACCGCCGACCATGCTCTGGTGGACGGCGACAAGATCGTGTTGCACGAGCGTTGAACGCTCGCTCAGCAGTCCCCGAAGGGGTTCTCGACGCGCACCCCGGCGTAGTCTTGGCCGTCGCTCAGGTCCTCGGAGAGGACGATCTCGCAGCCCAGCGCGCGGGCTGCCTCGAGGATCGCGGCGTCCCAGTAGGAGATCCCGAATCGCTGCCTGGTGGACATGGCGGCGAGCACTGTCCCGATCGTGGTCTCCTGAACGGGGAAGCGCCGGAAGGAGTCGACCAGCGCGGCGGCCTGCTCGTGGGTCAGGCGATCCGCTCGGCTCTCGCGGGTCGCCTGGACGTAGAACTCCTGGAGCACCTGGACTGAGAGCCCCACGTCCCTGCCGGAGAGGAGCTCGTTCGCGCGCGCCGACTTCTCGCGCTCATCGGGGTCGCGCGAGATCGTGTAGAGCAGGACGTTGGTGTCAACGAACCGCACGCTCGTGGAGCTCCTCGCGGCCGAGGTGGTCACGGGCGCTGAAGCGATCGATCTGGTTTTGGATATTCCTCTGCTGGGCCTCGAGCCGCGCGAACTCGGCCTCCTGCTCGGAGAGCGAGCGCAGGTAATCGGCGACGAGCGCGCTGACGGAGCTGCCACGCTCCGCCGCGCGGATCCGCGCGGTGCGGTAGACGTCGTCGGGGACGGAGACAGTGATGTTGGTCACTGTGGAGCACGGTATCACAGGAACTGTGGAGACACCGGCGGCTGAGCGGCAGGCGATGCCGGGCAGCCCATCGTTCCAGGCCTGTTGGCCGACGGGCCGGCAGGTCGCGTGGCTGACTGGTCGCCAGTTGGCGTGGCGCGGGTACGAGGCGGGCAGACCAAGGCGGGTTGATCGCCGATTGTCGCCTGATAAGCTGCTTGTCGTTACTTGAGCGGAAGGAGGCAGCGATGGCCAAGCAGCCCAGCCCACGCATTGCGGCCTCTGAGGGTCAGCCTGTACGAACCAAATATTCAACTCGGAACAGCCCTGGGCGGATCAGGTCCAAGGCTCGTCGCGAGAAGATCGAAGCCCTGATCGAGCGGACCACAAAGGACCAAGGGTTCAGCCCGGAGGTGGAAGCTGCCCTACGTGACGATGCTTGGGGCAAGCGACCCGACTCGTGACACTGCCCGACGGACGTATCTATCTCTTCGATACGTCAGTCTGGATTCGCACGAACCATCCGCAGATCGCCCCTGACTGGGCGATGGCGCTTGGGAACGACCAGCTGGCCGTCTCGCCGGTCGCGACAGGTTCCCCTGACGCAGGGCGTCGTCCGCGCCGCCCGCGAGGCGTTGCACGCACTGTCGGCGACGAATCGCCATCGGCTGCCGTTTCAAGACGCTCTGACCGCAGCGTCGGCTGCGCACAAGAACTGGGGCGTCCTACACTACGACGGCCACTTCGACACGCTCAGCGAAGTGCTCGACTTCGAGAGCCGCTGGATCGCTCCGCCGGGGTCACTTTAGGCCATCGCATCGAGCCGGTTGGAGTCCCGTACCCGCCTGACGGGTCGCTTCCGACTGAGCGGCGCCCCGATCCCCTTCTCCGGCGAGGAACCCAAAGACATCGCGGCCGGCGACTTCAACGGCGACGGCAACGTGGACCTGGCCGATGGCCAACTTCAACGCCAGCAGCGATGACGTCGCGGTCCTCCAGGGGGATGGGCACGGTGGTTTCACCAAGGCCGCCGGCTCGCCGTTCCCGGCCAACGGGAACCCCCGGCCGCTCGTCGTGGGCGACTTCAACGGCGACGGACCCCCCGATCTGGCGGTGGTGAACTCCTTCCAGGGAGTCGTGACGATCCTCGACAACACGACCCGTGAAGGGCAGGAAGGGCCGCCCTCCTCGCCGGAGCCGATCGCTCCCACCCTACCCCCCGTCACTTACCCGATCGTGCCGACTCGCGCCAAGATCCTGGCGTCGCATGACGATCGGCGGCGTGGCGCCGCTGGCGGGTCTTGGCATCCGAGGAGCTCGTTCGCCCGGAGTGGTGCGCGCATCGCCGCGCCTGTCCCGGCGCGCCAAGCAGGCGATGCAGGTGCAGCACGAACCGAAGAGCCGCTCTCGGTCTCTGCCCGTGTCGATCCGGGCGAGCACGCGTGACGATAGCTGTACAGCGACGATGGCCCAACGCACTTTGGAGCGTGGCTTCGCGGTCCTCGGCCGCTTGAGCCATCACGCTCGCGCTCGCATGGCGGCACGCCAGTAGCCTTCCGGATCGTCCCACGCCGCGAGGTTGTAGACGGAGACCACCTCGACGTCGCTGAAACCGGCGTCGTAGACCATCTGAACGAGACAGTGGAGGCTCGGCATCCCCCAGAGCAGGTTGGCGAAGCCGCCGAAGTAGTGCGTCAGCGTGGGATCGGTCAGGCTGGGATCGAATGAGTCCACGATCAGTGCCATACCGTCATCGGCGGTGACGCGGCGTATCGCGCACAGCGCGTCCAGCGGTCGGGCGAGATGGAGCAAGACGTCGCCCGCGTGCACGAAGTCGAATACGCCGAGCTCGTCGGGGTCGAGCTCGTACAGATTCTTTTTTACCCGCTCGACGCGGGAACCAAGCGCGGCTCTCGCGACCAGGAACGGATCGGAGGCATATCCTGCCGGCGGTGTGTCACCGTCGCTGTGGGGCGCCTCGTCGGGTGTCTGGAAGGGCACGGGCGCGCCTGCGGGTAGGTCCCAGTCTTCCCACGAGTCTGATGTCGACGGCGGTGACGTTCCCGCCGCGTCGCTCGAACTCGAACGCCCAGAAGCCGTTGCTGCACGCCACGTCGAGGCAGCGCTTGTTCGCCAGGGACTCGGGAATACCGTAGTGGGGTACGAGTCGCCGATGATCGAACATCCCGCGCGAGACGACGCCATTGGGCATCTCGATCGTGTGGTACCACGGCAACGCGGCGACGAGCGCCGCCGGCGTCGGTTCGTCCGACGCCGCGGGCGAGGACTCGTCGCGTTCTGAGTCGGACACGAGATCGTCGCCACGCACCGCGGATGAAGACTCATCGAAGTCCGAGAGAAACGCAAGCGAAGCGCAGGGGTCACGCTTTGTGGCGTGCACCTCGGGCACCGGACGGAGCTTGAGCTTTGGCCCGCGGCCCTCTACCTCGATCGTGACCTCCTCGGCGGCCGGTGACGTCACGGCTTCGCTCGCCGGCGCGAGGTCGGCAGGGCGCTCCTCGACTGTCGCCGCGGCCGTCGTGTCAGCCTGATCGGCCTGCACCGGCCGGGCCGCGCCGTTCGACTCGGGCCCGCGGCGGCTCGTCCGGCCCAGCACGGCCCGGAGGGGGCGCGCGAGCGACTCGGGGACAGTGAGAACCAAGCCGAAGCCGTGGCTGTTCCATGAGCGAGTGGGCATGGTGCAGAGCAGCGCAGAGAGACTCCCGGCGGGCGCCGACTATACCAAACGGGCCCGTACCGCCAGGTCCCACGCAGCTCAGCGACGACGGATAGACCTCGGCGCGTTCAGCCCGGGTCGGGACGACGAACCTGCAATCATAGGGGCCTGATATGAGAGGCGCTCTCCGTGGTTCTGTCGGCGTGTTCTGTGGGCCTCCGGCGGGCATAGGTCGGGCGCCCGAGGGACCGCTCATCCGCGGTTCGATGCACCATCGCGACGAAAGGTTCACATGGATATCCGCGGCAAGCGGCTGGTGGTGATCGGTGGCGCCGGGCTCATCGGGTCCCACACGGTGGATGCTCTCCGGCAGGAGGAGGTCGGGGAGATCGTCGTCTACGACAACTTCGTCCGCGGCAGCCGCGAGAACCTCGCGGAGGCTCTCTCCGACCCGCGCGTGCGGATCTTCGAGGCTGGCGGCGACATCTGCCAGACCGACATCCTCGACGCCGCCCTCAAGGGCGTCGATGGTGTCTTCCACTTCGCCGCGCTCTGGCTGCTTCAGTGCCACGAGTATCCGCGAGCCGCCTTCGACGTCAACATCCGCGGCACCTTCAACGTGCTCGAGGCCTGCATAGCCAACGGCGTTCAGCGCCTGGTCTACTCCTCGTCGGCCTCCGTCTACGGCGACGCCGTGGAAGAACCGATGACCGAGGCGCACCCGTTCAATTTCGAGAACTTCTACGGTGCGACCAAGGTGGCCGGTGAGGCGATGGCCCGCGCCCTGCACAAGCGCTATGGTCTGCCCTTCGTCGGGCTGCGCTACATGAACGTCTACGGTCCCCGCCAAGACTACCAGGGCGCATATATCGCCGTGATCATGAAGATGCTCGACAGCATCGATCGAGGGGAGCCGCTGGTGATCTACGGCGACGGCAGTCAGGCATACGACTTCATCTACGTTGGCGATTGCGCCGCAGCCAACGTGTGTGCGATGAAGGCCGACACCGTCGAGCGCTTCTACAACGTGGGCCGAGGTGTGCGCACCTCGGTGAAGGAACTCGCCGAGACGCTGCTGGAGCTCACCGGGTCGGATGTCGGGTTGCGCTACGAGCCCGCCGGGCTCACCTTCGTCAAGAACCGCGTCGGCTCCCCGGTGCAAGCTCAGGAGGAGATCGGCTTCACTGCAAGAGTGGGGCTCGAGGAGGGGCTGCAGGCGCTGATCGAGTGGCGCGGCGAGCACAAGGCGCAGGTTGACGAACGCCGCGCCGCGGTGGCCGGCGAGCCCGCGTGAGCCGCACCGTCGCGATCGCCCAGCCCTGCGTCGGCGAGGAGGAGTGGCAGGCGCTGCGCGAGCCGCTGGAGTCGGGCTGGCTCACCCAGGGACCGAAGGTGACGGCCTTCGAGGCTGCGTTTGCCCACCGCCATGACGTCGCGCACGCGCTCGCGGTGACGTCCTGCACCACTGGCCTGCACCTCGCGCTCACGGCGCTCGGGGTCGGTCCGGGCGACGAGGTCGTGGTACCCGCCTTCACCTGGGTGGCGACGGCGAACGTCGTGCTCCACTGTGGCGCCACTCCCGTGTTCGCGGATGTCGACCCGCGCACCTACAATCTCGACCCCAACGATCTGGCCGGTCGGCTGAGCGAGCGCACACGCGCGGTCATCCCCGTGCATCTGTTCGGCCTGTGCGCCGACATGGACGCCATCCGCGCGGTGCTCCCCGAGGATGTGCTCGTCCTCGAGGACGCGGCCTGTGCAGCAGGCGCGACCTACCGTGGTCGCAGCGCAGGCGCGCTCGGCAACGCAGGCGTGTTCTCCTTCCATCCGCGCAAGTCGATCACGACCGGCGAGGGGGGGATGATCACCACCGCCAACCCACTGCTGGCGGAGCGAGCGGAGATCCTGCGCAACCACGGAGCGAGCACCCCCGAGGAGGTCCGCCACCGGGGTCCCGCGCCCTACCTTATGCCCGACTTCGACGAGCTCGGCTTCAACTACCGGATGACCGACCTGCAGGCCGCGGTCGGGATCGTGCAGCTCGCCAAGCTGGACGCCTTCATCGCCGAGCGCGAGCGTTGGGCATGCTGGTACGCTGAGCGTCTGGCCGACCTCCCGTGGCTCACCCCCCCCCTTGTGCCCGACGACTGCGGCCATGCCTGGCAGGCTTACGTGACCCGAGTCGAGGAAAGCGCTCCATACGAGCGCAACGAGATCATGCGACGTTTGCAGGGGGCCGGGGTGGCAACGCGCCCGGGCACGCACGCCGTCCCTGAGCTTTCCTTCTACCGGCGACGCCTGGGTCTGGAGCCCGGAAGGTTCGCGACTGCTGCGGACCTTCAAGAGCGTACGATGGCTCTGCCTTTACACAACCGCATGACCGAGGCGGACTACGAGCACGTTGCGGAGCAGCTGCACCGCCTCTGAGCGGTCGGTGAACGGTTGACCCATGTGTGGCGTCGCGGGCATCTTCAACCTGGACGGGAGGCCGGTCTCCCCGTCGCTGCTGGAGGCTATGACGGCCTCCCTCGCCCATCGTGGGCCGGACGGCGAGGGAATCTACACCGACGGGCCCATCGGACTTGGTCACCGGCGTTTGTCGGTGATCGACCTCTCGTCCGCGGGCGCCCAGCCTATGGAGAGTGCCGACGGACGCTTTGTAATCAGCTACAACGGCGAGGTATTCAACTTCCGTGAGTCTGCGTGCTGAGCTCGAGGCCCACGGACATCGCTTCCACTCGAAGACCGACACCGAGGTGGTCCTCGTCGCCTGGGCACAGTGGGGTGCCGCAGCGTTGAAGCGCCTCAACGGCATGTTCGCGTTCGCCGTCTGGGACGCCGCGACGCAGGAGTTGGTCCTCGCACGCGACCGCTACGGCATCAAGCCGCTCTACTACGCACGAACAGGCGACACACTCCTGTTCGGCTCCGAGGCCAAGGCGATCCTCGCCCATCCGAAGTACCGGCCGCAGCTCGATCGAGAGGCTCTGCTCGAGTACCTCACCTTCCAGAACATGCTCACTCGTCGCACCCTGTTCGCGGGCATCAGCCTGCTACCGGCAGGCTCGCTGCTGCATATGGGCCGCGGGCGCTTCGCACATCTCGAGCCCCACGTCTACTGGGACTTCGACTTTCGGGAGCCCGCCGAGACAGTCGATGAACGGGAGTGCCTGGAGGAGCTGGACCGCCTGTTCGGCCAAGCGGTGCGCCGCCAACTCGTTGCGGACGTACCTGTCGCCGCCTACCTGAGCGGCGGCATGGATTCGGGCTCGATCGCGGCGATCGCCGCTGCGGAGATCTCGCACATGCGCACGTTCACAGTGGGCTTCGACCTGCGCTCGGCGGAGGCGGCCGAGATGCACTGCGACGAGCGTTCGCTCGCCGAGCGGATGTCCCATCACTGCGGGACCGAGCACTACGAGATGGTGCTCAAGGCGGGGGATATGGAGCGCGCGATGGCCGAGCTCGTCTGGCACCTTGAGGAGCCGCGCGTCGGCCAGAGCTATCCCAACTACTACGCCGCTCAGCTCGCCGGCAGGTTCGGCAAGGTGGTGTTGTCCGGGGCTGGAGGAGATGAGCTGTTCGGCGGCTACCCGTGGCGTTACTACCGTGCGGCTGTCAACGACGACTTCGAGCACTACGTCGACAAGTACTACATCTACTGGCAGCGCCTGATCAACAACCGCACGTTGCGGAATGTGCTGCGGCCGATCTGGGACGAGGTCGGTCACGTTCGCACACGCGACATCTTCCACGATGTCTTCGCGCAGCACGCCTCGGAGCTCGACGCGGCCCGAGGACTACATCAGCCACTCCCTTTACTTCGAGGCCAAGACCTTCCTGCACGGACTGCTGGTGGTCGAGGACAAGCTTTCGATGGCGCACTCGCTGGAGACCCGACTGCCATTCCTGGACAACGACCTGGTTGACTTCGCGATGCGCGTTCCGGTGGCGCTTAAGCTCGGGAACCTGGGCGAGGTCGTGCGCCTCAACGAGAACGAGCCCGGACCCAAGACCAAGCAGTACTTCGCCAAGACCCGGGATGGCAAGCTCATTCTTCGCCGAGTGATGGAACGCCACATTCCTGCGGAGATCGCCCAGGCGGAGAAGCAAGGCTTCTCTGCCCCGGACGCCAGCTGGTTCCGCAAGGAGAGCGCGGCCTACGTTCGTGATCGCCTGCTCGATTCGGATGCTCTGATCTACGACTACCTCGACGCCGGCGCTGTACGCGGCCTGGTCGAGGAGCACCTTGACGGGCGCGAGAATCGCCGGTTGCTGATCTGGTCGCTGCTCTCGATCGAGCAGTGGTGCCGCACGTTTCTGCTCGGGGAGGGCTCGGTTGACGGTCCCAGCGAGCTTTCCGCCAGAGAACGTGCACCGGTGTCCGGACGCTAGCCGCCAGCGTTCTCGTCTAGGCGGTTGCCGACGACGGCGCATACCCAGTCCACGACGCTCTCCTTCGGGGTCCATTCGAAGGCGTCCCGGGTGGCGCTGATATCCAGCCACTGCGAGCTATCCCGGCCAGCGCCGGGAGGAGCCTCGGGAAGCCGGCCCGCCGCCTTGTAGGCGGCGGCGAACAGCTCTCCGAGGAGAACCCCCCCGCCGGATCCGGCGTTGAAGGTGCCGGCGCGAGGCGCGAGCGCCGCCCGCACGATCAACCGCGCCGCATCGTCGACGTGCAGGTAATCCCGACGGGTTCTCGGATCAGCCGTGAGCTGCGGCGTCTCGCCGCCGCGAAGACGCCTGGCGAGCACGTGAGGGAGTGCATCGCCCGCCGATGGCAGAGCGAACAGCTGCGTTGCGCGAATCACGGTCAGGGAGTCTGCCCAAGCTCGAGCACAACGCCTTGACGAGCAACTCCGCGGCGCTCTTGGCGACTCCGTAGACGCTGTCGGGGCGCAGTGGATGATCCTCGGTGATTGGATTCGCGCTCGGGGAGCCATACACCGAGACCGAGCTCAGGTGCACGAAGTGCGCCAGTCGGTCTCCCAGACCACTCACGATGACGCCCGCGCTCTGGACGTTGTTGCGAACAGATGCCGCCACTGCGCCCGGATCAACGGCCGTCGAGACAGCTCCCGTGACGTTGATGCCGATGAGCCGTCGCGGCAGGTGCTCAGCCAGTTCGGACACATCAATGGGATCAGCCAGATCATGTGGGGGATCGAGCACTCGATCGACGGGGATGACTTCGCAGTCATCGGGCATCGAGGCTAGCACTCGCCGGCCGAGGCCTCCCGCCGCGCCGAACAAGACGATCGGGAGCCCCACGCTCATAGCTCGGCCGTGCGAATCGCTTCCAGCGGGTTGCCAATGCGCTCCACGCCCATCAGCGTCTTTGCTCGCGTCGTGTTAAAGCGTTGGGAGAATCGCTCACCTGGGCGCTGCACGTACTGCCGCGGGCTGCTGGAGGTCGGGTAGTGGCGCGCGATCGCATCGGTCACCTCTCGGAGGGTGGGTCGCTCGTCGGCCGCGAGGTTGAACGCCCCTTCGGCAGCCTGAGCGAGCGCTGCCTCGCACGCTCTCGCCACATCGGCGACCTCGATGAAGGAGAACCTCGTGGAATCCGGGTTCACGATCTCGACCGGCTCGTTGGCCGCCAAGCGGCGCCCCAGGCGCACAAGGAAGTACCGGTCGGGCATGACCGGTGCAAGCACGTAGCCGAGTCGAAGATGCACGACCGCCATATCCGAAGCGCGACACGAGATCAGGGTCTCAGTCAGCACCTTGGCCGCGCCGTAGGCAGTCGTGGGCCGCAACGGGGCTGTCTCGACCACGCCCGCTGCCTCTGCCGGGGCTCCGTACACCGCGATCGACGACAGGTTCACGATCGTCCTCACGCCTCGAGCACGGGCAAACGCAACCAGGTTGAACGTCGTATGTAGGTTTGCGTCCACCACGTCGTAGCTCTCATCCTGCTCGTTGACCGCAGCCGCGCAGTGAACGACGGCGTCCAGGCGACCGGGGATCAGGTCTTCCGGAACAGGGTTGCGCAGGTCGTGGCGGAAATGTCCCTCTCGATCGATCGCGCTCCGCGCCAAGGTATACACAGCGAAGCGATCTGGCTGCGCCAGGAGGTGCGCGAAGACGTACGAGCCACAGAGTCCAGAAGCTCCTGTGACGAGTACCGACTCAGGCCCGGACCGCAAAGAGCCTCACCGGCGAGAAGTCCCCGGCCTGGGGCAGACTTGCTGCGAATTGGTGCAGCGGAGTATCGTGACGCGGCTCCTCGAAATACGGATACACCACGCGGGTGATGAGCCAGTAGAGCGGCGCGAAGTGCACGATCTCCACGCTGCTGAAGATGAGCTCTATGTCCCGCTCGTCGAGGTAACGGCTGTGCCACACCTTCTCGAGTCGCTCCACGTCAAGGCCGGCACGCAGCTCGTTCAGGCGGGCCAGACCCTGCTCCGTGCCCTCGGATAGAAGGCCCACACCGCCGGGCGCCAGCAGATCGCCAAGGCCCCTGAGCAGACGCCTCTGCGCGTCGGGCTCCATGATGGCCATGATCGAGCGCTGGGTGATGACCATGTCGTAGGGGCCGTCCGCCGCCTCGATAAACGCGAGAAAGTCTGCCTCGTGAAAGGCACACTCCGGGAGCTCGCGCCGGCTCGCCCTCTCGACAGCGACAGCAGAGAAGTCGACGCCGTCGTAATGCAGCTTGGCTCGGAGCGGTCGAAGGCGCTCCACCACGCGCTCGGCAAGGAACCCCGTTCCGCTCCCCAACTCGAGCACTCGCAGGCTCGCGGCCTTGGCTGCCTTGGCTTGCGCATGCGCACGGCTCGTGATGGCCTGCACCTCGAGCTCGAAGAACGGACGGTCGCGGATGGCCGTGTCCTCGGCGGAGGCGTAGTAGTTGTCCCAGACATCGACCAAGTCTTCCGGCATGGTTGCGAAGCATAAGATATCGGGCCGCATGCCGCGAGCCGTCGAAATCCCAGCCGACACCCAGTGGGAGGTCCAGTCCCTGACCGCCGGAGCGGGCGTGCGCATCGGGCGAGGATCTCGTATCTCGGTCGATGAGATGCTTCTTGGCGAGGGCGTGGAGATCGGTTGCGACGTCGTCATTGATGCCGAGCGGGTCGAGCTCGGCCATCGGGCGCGCATCGGCAACGGTTGCCGCATCGCCGCCATCGGCGGGCGCGGGCGGCACTTCCGGGCGGGCGACCACTTCTTCTTCGGCGAGCGCAACATCAGCCTGCTTCCCAGCTTTGCGGCAGGAGACTACGTCTCTATCCACCATGACCTGTTGATGAACGGCTATAGTGACTGTGCGATCGGTCACAATACCTGGGTCGGGCAGAACTGCGTGCTCAACGCGACCGATGAGTTGTTCATTGGGAACAATGTGGGCATCGGTGCGTACACCAGCATCTACACGCATGCCTTCAACGGCGAGCTGCTGGAGGGCTGCCAAATCTTCAATAAGGCGCCCGTGACGATCGCCGACAATGCCTGGCTCGTCGGCGGCTACAACGTCGTCTCGCCCGGGGTGACGATCGGGCCAAGAACAATGATTCTGTCGTCCTCCGTCGTGAGCAGGGACGTTCCCGAGGGGCATTGCGTGGGCGGGATACCGGCGCGCGACCTGACCGACAGGATCCGGCCATTTCGCGACCTCAGCGCCGGAGAGCGCCTGGAGTCGATGCGCCGCTTCGTGATGGAGTTCGGCGAAGAGGTTCATCCCGGTCGCTTCGAGATGTCACCCACAGGGATCGTCGTCACGCCCGAGGGGAGAAGGTCGTTCTTTGTGGAAGTTCAAGATACGTTCGACGAACGGGCGCTCTCCGGTCGCGGCCCGGGCGCCGTCTATGCGGGCGCCGCGGGCGAATCCACCAGCCTCTCGGAGGTCACCGTCTTCGACCTCGCGACCAAGACCTATCGCAAGCTGCGAAGCGAGATCGAGATCGAGCTCATCCAGTTCATGAACGGATACAGGGCGCGCTTCGTACCTCACGACGAGCCTCGTGTTGAGGCTCGTGCGTGACGACCCGCGCACTACGGCTGAGAGATCGTGCGCGCCGCGCGCAGACGTCTGAGGAGCATGACCACCTGTGCCGGCGCCAAGCCAGGGCTCGACGCGACGGTCAGCGCGACCATCGCCACCAGACTCGCCAATCACGAACCCGACGGCGACGCGGTGCAGGGCCACGCCGGGGCCAAGCCCCACCCACGCAAGGTTCACGAACAGGGCCATCCACCAGCCGATCATGATCCGCTTGGTTCGCACAGCGGCGACCAGGAGCTGGTTTAGCCCAAGGTTGCCGATCGCCAGCACCGTTCCGGCAGCCAGCAGCGCTGAGAGCAGCGCGTCCGGGCGGGAGCTCTGGCCGAAGAGCGCTGCCACCAGGGGCGGACCGACGACGGCGGCGGCAGCGCCACAGAGCATGGCGAGCAGGACCGAGCCGACCAGCAGCAGCTCGGCGAGTCGGCTGAGGCGCCGGTGCTCCCGCCTGAGCGCTACCTCCGTGAGCGGGGGCAACGTACGCGCCCAGGCCGGGGTGGCGATCAGGAATGCGCCTCGCATGGCCGTCTGGGTGACGAAGAAGACGGTGATCGCCTGGGCGGGCGCGTTCAGGAGTGCCAGCAGGAGCGGACCCCCGGCCAGAATCAACTGAGACGCTGCGCTTCCCCCGACCGTGGTGGCCAGAAACGGTCCTACGGGGACACCCGGCGCCGCTTTTTGCCGCGCCTCCTCACGTGTCGGCCTATGCCCTGCCCAGTGGAGCGCGACGAGGGTGCAAGCGGGAATCGTCCAAGCGAACGCGAGTGCCGAGCCTCCGAGCAGCACGAGCGGCACGCCCACCGCGAGGCGCGTCAGCGCTTCGGTCACCGACAGTTTGCCGTAGCCTGCGAAATCGCGTTCGCCGCCCAGGATCCCACGGATGAAGAGCAGTTGTGCGAAGCACGGCACGATTGCCAGGCAGATCAGCGCATAGCCGGAGCTCCCGCGGAAGAGGGGGTGGCGCAGGACAAGCGTGATGATCCCGATGGTCAGCGTCGCGCCGAAGATCAGCCTCGACAGCGTTCGCGTCGCGTGGGCGAGTTGTGCACGGCCATCGCCGCCCGAGGCCACCGTACGCGTTGCGAACTGTTCGATTGGGGTCAGCAGAATCGTCGTGATCAGGAACGTGATCGTCCACGTGGTGGCCACCGGGGCGAACGCAACGGATCCCAACTTCCTCGTTCCCGCTGCCTGCCAGGCGTAGATCGCAAGCCCGGCGATGACCGTGCAGGTCATCATCGTGACCGTGCCGTCTGCGGCGGCGCGCCGCAGCGTCAGGCCGATCCGGCTCACCGGGTGGTTGCGCTCCCCACCGGCGGGGGCGTGTGCTGGGCGTCGGTGGGAGCGGATGGCCGGGGGGGAGGGGCGGATGTGGGCTGAGGAGCAGGAACCGTGCACTTGCGCCTGCCGTGGCGAATCCGCAGCTGCCACCAGAGTGCGACGTCCTCGATCATCGTGCGGATCGCGTTGGAAACACTCAAGCCCTTGGCGACCCCCCCCCGACGGGGATCGCAGGAGGAGGCCACGATGCCGATCCGGCGCCCCTGCCAGAGCGCCGTCAGGTAGAGGACGGGCACGAAGTTCGAGGCGTCGGGACGCACGGCCACCGGGAACTCCGGGATCGCGTCGCGGCGAAACAGGAAGGTGGCCGAGAACTGTGGCAGGCGCTCGCCGAAGAGCGCACGGAAGAACGTATAGAACACTGCCGAGGCCAACTTGCGGTGGATCCCGTCCTGGCGCTCCTCACGTTCCGAGAAGATCAGATCGTATCGGTCGGTGAACTCCCAGAAGCGGACGAGATCCCCATAGCGCGCCTGGCCATCGGCCGGCCCGAGAAACACAAAGTCGCCCGCGGCGTTCTCTATGCAGCTCTGCACAGAACCGGAGAACCCACGGTTGCTCGCGTGGTGGACGACGCGCACCTCCTCGTGGCTGCCGGCAAGCTGGTCCGCGATCTCACCGGTCCGATCGACGCTGCCGTCATTTACGATCACCACCTCGTAGCGCCGTGCAACGAGTGCAGCCGCCTCGATCGCCTCGGTCACCACCTCCTCAAGGGTGGACTCCTCGTTGTAGGCGGGTATGACCACCGAGACCTCCGGGGCCGGCCGGTGCTCGTCCGCTGTCGCGGTGGCGATGTCGCGAGGTGAGGTCATCAGGCGGGGAACTCCGGGGACGGTCCGGGGACGAACGTGTGAGCGACGGCATTGCATTGAGTTTGGTTGCTGGGGGAAACCACGCGTTTGCCACCTATGTCGACCAGATAGGCGAGGCCGTACGGCTTGCCAAACGCCGGCCCGTAGCCTTCGCCGATGGGATACAGCAGCTTGGGTCCGCAAGTGATCGCGCTCCCAGGACGCAGCGGGTAGGCATTCAGCGACGGATCGTGGTACAGGAGCTCCACTGCTCCGTTGAGATCCCAGCTCGAGGCGAAGACCACCACGCCGGGCGCCACTTCGTTGGGGTGTCCGAAGGTGAAGATCGTACTGTCCGCGACCGGGTGGGGGAGTTGCTGGCGCAGGGTTTGCAGCACGATACCCTCGTTGCGGGCGGCAAGGTCCCAGGCCGACTCGTCGGTGCGGACGTAGCGGACGTAGCCGACCCCGAGCACGAGCGCTGCGACCAAGCCGAAGGCGACCGACCAGCGCGGTGGGGCGCGCAGGCCGCGGACGACAAGCGTTCCCACTAGCATGGCGACTCCGTAGGCTGCTGTGACCAGTCCGATCGCGGCCACGACGTTGACGCGATTGCCCAACCCTTCGGTCAGCGGCGAGTAGTACGGGTTGGCCGGGATGTAGACGGCCCAGGCGACCCCGGCGAACGCCAAACCGCCTATGACGACGAGGAGCCAGCGGGCGAGCTCGGGGCGCGCTGAGTCGGCCCGCGGAAGCCGCCACCAGAGCAATCCGCCGAGCACGAGTGCCCCTCCGAGAAGGCCAAGCACCAATGCTTCGCTCGGCGCGCCGAAAGGCAGCCCGCTTTTGGTCAGGATCTGCAGACCCTGGTTGAAGATGAGCCGGGCGTGGGAGACCGCTCCACCGTTGGCGCTGTTCGCCATATTGATCTTGCTCTGGGAGAGCTCCCAGACGAGTACGGCCCCGATCGCTATGGCATCGACCGTGAACAGCTTTAGGGCGCGGCGCCAGGTCGTCCTCAGGAGGTAGAATACGACCGAGGCTAGGGCGACGGTCGCCACTGTTTCGTAGGTCGACACAGCCCCCATGAAGCAGGCCACCGCGCCCGCGTGGTAAAGCACCCGGGTGCGTCGCGCGGTCTCCTCGAGACCTCGCAGCGCTAGCACCAGGCCGACGAGGTAGAGCGCGATGACCAGGCTCGCCGTAGCAGTCATCGTCCAGAGTCGTGTCGAGTCCGAGAATGGGAAGACGAGCACAAGCCCGGCGATCAGACCCGCGTGGATGCGCTCGAAGCGTAGCTCGGTGAAAGCCCGGTACAGTGCTAGCGACATCAGCACCGCCAGGAAGACGGCCCATGCGATCTGTGCGTGCTGATGCAGTCCCAGCACCTCCAGGCGGACGACCGTGTAGGGGACCGCGAACGGACGGAAGCCGGTGCGCTGCCAGAAGACTTCAAAGACCCCCCAGAACCCGGGTTTGGGGGGGTACGTAGCAATCGCGGCGTTGGCCCAGTCGTCGTAGTAGAAGCTCCCTTTCCGTATGTGGGCACCGAATACGGCTGCCGCGAGCACAACCAGCAGAAGCCCCACAAACACCATCTCGCGCAGCCTCGGGCGGGCGATCGCGAACAGGGCGCCTGTCGTCCTTGTGACCATGCTCCGCACGCCGACGATGCGCCGAGCACCTTGGGTCTGTGGATACTGGTAGAGACTCATCCGGGTATGTCCTTCGGCGTCGCGGTGCCCGAGCAACCGCTGCCTCATCCAAGCGTTCTCATGCCCAGGTCGAGGCGCGAGCGCTTCCCGCGCATCGCGTGCGCATCACTGGGTCAGGACCGATCACGTAGCACGTAGCATATGGACACGCGTAAGGGTACAGAGTCGTCCTGCGGAAGCCTGCACCCGGCGCAACCGGCTTCCCGGCTGACGTCGCTCGGGGGCGTGACAAGCTACTGTGCCGTCCGATGTCGAGCGATCCCGCGACAGCAAGTCCTCTGGGCGGACGGAGGCCAGAGCGCATCCCGATCGTCTACCTCGGCCCCCTGCCTCCCCGTCGTATCGGTCTGTCACCGGGACCCTGCCGATTTTCCAAACGCGGTCCCGGTGCTGGTCTTTTGACTGGCGAAATCGCTGCAGGGCACTTCTATCCGACCGGCGTGTAGCGGTCAAGCCTAGATAAACATAAAATATTGCGGCTAAGGTCATCAGTGGATGAACCGTTTCAACTGGAAGAGATCAAGGTCAAGTCTGCGAGAGAGAGGCGTGCCGGCCTAGCGGAGGCGGCAGCCATGGGTGGACGTGACGGCAGGCTCGTAGTAGGGGAATGGGGCGTCAGCCGCTCCTACAATCGCGCTCGGAAGCAGAGGTCCAGCAGCAGCGCTTGCCCGCCGTGTCCGAGCGCCTACTTGTCGCTTTCGGGCAACCTGAAGCCGACCGGGCGCTTGGGCCGGGGAGGTGGGGAGATCAGCTGCCGTAGAGCCTGGAAGATTTCGTCGAGCTGCTGGTCGTGCCGGCCGAGCTTCGCTTCGGTTTCTCGTTCGAAATCTTCAAGGCGTCTCTCGATCGCGGTATAGGAGGCTGCGACGCGTCGCAGCTCAACGAACGCTCGCATGATCGCGATGTTGACGGCGACCGCCGTCTGGCTCCGGAGCACGCCGGACAGCATCGCCACGCCCTGCTCCGTAAAGACAAAGGGTGCGTAGCGACGTCCGCCGCGCCCGTCGCTTGAGGTTGCAGATTGCAATCTCAAAGCGGTGGCCTCGTCCTTCGTCAGCTGAAACATGAAGTCCGATGGGAACCGGCCGATGTTCCGCTTGACCTGCTGGATCAGACGA
Source organism: uncultured Solirubrobacterales bacterium (assembly GCA_963702085.1). Taxonomy (GTDB): domain Bacteria; phylum Actinomycetota; class Thermoleophilia; order Solirubrobacterales; family Solirubrobacteraceae; genus Palsa-744. The sequence continues at coordinate 233,742 of OY969707.1, forward strand.
CCTGTCTGCACGCCGTAGAGCTCTGCGAGATCCTCATCGACCATCACGTGGCGTTTACGAACGACCACGATCCGCTTCTGGACCGCCGGAAGCGGGATCAGCTTCAGCGAACTCTTTTCCTCGGCTCGATCAGCCATTGCGCTCAGAGTGCCACACGCGGCGGGCCCACCGCTCGTTTGAGGTCGCAATCTGCGATCTCGAAGCCCCTACTGCGCGTGGCCGCACGGGCTGGCTGCCTCCAAGTGGCCAACTCGTTGGGGCCTCGTCTCATTGCTCCGACAGTGCCCGCGCGATCTCCTCGCCGAGCGCTGTGATCTGCCATGCGTTGCGCTTGCCGATGCCCTCGGAGCGCTTGGCCGCGAGGTTCTCGCGGGCGAGGGATGCGATGATGCCGGCGAGGATCAATGGCTTGGGCCGCTCCTCGCGCGGTGTCGGCCAGAAGCGCTCGACGATCGTCGACCTGAGCAGCGCGAGATTGTGCGCGCGCCGTTCGAGCGCCCAGGAGCCGGCCGCCAGCACATCGACAAACCAGATCCGCGCCAGCAGAGGCTCGGAGTCGAAGAGCACAAGCGGCGATGCCAACGCGGCCCGCGCCCCGTCCTGCCAGCGATCTTCTCGCTCGAACGCATCCGCGATCAGCTCTTTGGCGCGCTCGGACCCCAGATCCAGCAGCGTCGTGAAGCAGTCCTCCAGATCCCCGAAGTACTCGTAGAACGTGCTGGTGGACACCCCGGCCCGCGAGGTCACCTGCTTCACTTTGGTACGCGGATACCCATGCTCAGCGACGACCTCCGCCATCGCATAGAGAATCCGTGCGCGCTGCATCCTTGCTCCTATTCGCGGTGACGATATGGACGGGTGCGTTCCCTCGCGTAGACGAGCGTTCTCGTCAGGCGATCAGGTCCGGGGCCGGAAGCATATACCGAGCCCCGGTTCATCCATCAGGAGGCGACCGGGTATGGGGACGGGCACTCGGGGCGGAAGTACCATGCCTGCGAGCAGGCGGGAGACGACGGGCCTGATCGAGAATGAGAACGTCAGGTCTTGGCGCCGCGCTGGAACGGTTTGCACAGCCATGCGATGAAGAGCGGGACCGAAATCAGGTCGGGCACCGTGAGCGATTCGAAGTGGAGCGCGTTCCGCTCGTCGGTATCGGCGTCGGTCTGCGCGGGACGTGGGTCTGTGGGTGCCGGCCGGCTGGCGTTGGGTTGCTCCATTGCGCTCATTGTGCTCCTATCATCTCGAGAGCGATTGCGAGCACGAGCAGAGTCACCGCTCCAACCAGCAGTGGGTCCTTGCGCGCGAGGGCTCGCTCGTTGGCAAGCGATTCCGAGGCGAGGTCTTCGAGCAGCCACTATTCGATGGTCTCGTCGTCCTTGGTGGTGCGGGCGTCGAGCAGGCCCGCGACAAACTGTTCCACCTCGACCGCGCCTAGAAACCGACGCCCCCCTCGGGTAGGTCGTTATAGTGCCGCACGATGATTGTCCTCCTCCGCAGCAAATGAGCGCCGCTCGCCCCGATGGGCGCATCCCGATCCTCTACCTGGCCCCCTGGGTGAGCTACGGTGGCTCGGACTCGGGCACGATCGACTGGTTCCGCCATATCGACCGTGAGCGCTTCGCCCCCTATCTGATCACGACGCAGCCGTCGACCAACGAGCGGCTGTCAGAGGTCTACCCGTATGCCGAGGAGGTCTGGGTGCTGCCGGAGTTCCTCGGCGGCCAGCATATGCCGAGCTTCGTCTTCGATGTGATCCATACACGCGGGATCAGGATCGTCCATATCATGAACGCCCGTATCGGCTTTGAGCTGATTGCCGACATGGCAGCGTTGCCGCACCCGCCTGGGATCGTGGTCCAACTGCACGTCGAGGAGCCAGACAGATCTGGCTACGTTCGCTATGTTACGACACGCTACGGCAACCTGGTCGACGCGTTCTCGGTCTCCAGTGAGCATCTCGCTCGCGCGCTGGACGAGGACTACGAGATGAGCCGCAGCAGAATTTGTGTGATACCCACTGGCGTGGATGCTGAGGTGGAATTCAATCCGCTACAGGTAAGCCCAGTGGAGTCAGTTCAACCAGGTTGCTTCAATATCCTCTTTCCGGGACGTCTCGTTGAGCAGAAGGATCCTCTGTTGATGGTGGGTGTGATGAAGCATGTAATCGATGCCCATAGCGACGTGCATGTTCACGTTGTCGGGAATGGGCCACTGGAGCGCGACGTAAAAGCGCTTGTGCGTGAGATGAATCTCAAGGATCATTTTACTTTCCATCCAGCCAGTCGTGAGCTCGCACGCTGGTATGCGGCGTGCGACCTGCTGCTGATGACGAGTGTCTTCGAGGGTGTCCCGTATGTCGCGTATGAGTCGATGGCGATGCGCACCCCGATTGTTGCCCCTGCGCTCCCCGGCAATTGTGAGCTCATGGCCAACACGGGTGGCTTACTGATCGAGCCCCGCGACGCTGCCGCGGCCTACGCTGCCGCCGTGTGTCGGCTGATCGACGATCCGGCCTTGCGCGAGCAGCTTGGGCGAGAGGGCCGCGACCGCGTGCTTGACGGCTTCACGCTCGAGGCGATGGCCGACGCTCACATGCAGCTCTACGGGCGCGTGCTGCAGGCCGCTGAAGAACGTGAGCGCCGGAGGGCCTCACCGTCGTCTGATGGCGAGGCGGTGGAAGGCGAGCTGCCGAACCATCTGGGCCACCTCCGCCGCGCCGGATAGTGGGAACCACACTGTCCCGTTGCCTTCCGCCCCGCTGCGCTTCACGGGGCGGCCGATCGGTGTGCAGCCCGGGGTGTCGGCGATTGTCCCATGCTTCAACCACGGCCGCTACCTGCGCAACTGCGTCGATTCGATCCTCGCTCAGGAGTACCCCGAGCTGGAGGTGATCGTCGTCGACGACGCCTCCAACGAGGATTCCACGCTCACTGTGCTCGTCGAGCTCGAGTCGCTCGAGCGCGTGACCGTTCTGCGCCAGCCCCGCAACTCCGGTCCCAGTGCCGCTCGCAACAGGGGGATCGCTGCTGCCAGTGGTCGCTACATCCTCCCCGTCGACTCCGACAACCTGCTCGTGCCCGGGGCGATCTCGAGTCTCGTCGAGCAGTTGCAGACGGCGGGGGAGCAGGTTGGGTTCATCTATCCCAACTGCCAGTTCTTCGGCACGCGCGACGACTACTTCCAGCCTCCCTCCTATAACCTGTTCTCGCTGATGGGGGGCAACTACTGCGATACCTGCTCGCTGCTCGACCGTGCGATCTTCGATGCGGGTGTCCACTACCCCGAGGACGTCGTGTTCGGCCACGAGGACTGGGACTTTGCGCTGACCCTCGCAGCTCACGGCGTGATCGGCGAACCGGCACGAGACCAGACTCTGCTGTATCGCAAGCACGGCTTCACCCGTTCAGACATGGTGGAGTACAGCAACAGTCCTTTCGTGGAGGAGATTGTCGGCCGCCATCGAGGCCTCTTCGGGGAGCGCGGTGCATATGCCCATTACGGCCGCTACTGGTCTCCGGCCGTAGACATCAAGGCGCGTTGGGCGCCGGGGCTGTCGGTGCTGGTGACAACACCTCTTGACCTCGACGAGAGCCGTGGTCGCGCCCTGCTGGCAGGGCTGGGCCGTCAGACCTGTCGCGACCTGGAGTTGATCGTCGAGAGCCTGCTCCCAGTTGGGGCGGAGTCGCCTACACCCCTGCGGCAGCTCCCACCCGGCATGTGCGAGAGCGCCGTCGCGCGTCTGCAGGAGGGTCTGCGAATGGCCCGAGGGCGCTACGTGCTGGGGGTGGGCGTCGATGTCATCGAGATGGTGCAGGAGGCTGGGTTTGTCGAGCGGCTGTTGAGGACGATGATCGCGGCGCCAAAGCTCGAAGCGGTCGCGTTCGCCGATGCTGGGAGCCTCGGATATGTCCCTCATCGACTGTTGCGCTCGGGCGAGGTGCGTACGCACGCGCACGCTCTGCTGTGGGAGAGTTCGGTCGAGAAGCGGCTGCCGCCGGCGCTGAGGCTCGAGGAGGGGCTTCAGTTCGAGTCGCTCGCCCGCGCGATGAGTGTCAGTGGCGTGGAACTGCAGTGGCGTCACGCCGCGGCCGTGGAGCGCACTCAGCCCACCAGTGGGGTAGCGGAGTGGCTTGAGCCCGGTGTGCGGCACCGCGAGCGCGAGCCCCATCGCCGTCTGGAGCGTAAAGAGGCGCTCAAGGCCACGCCCGCCATCCCGGCATTGCAGTGGAATGCCGTCAAGCGCTGGCTCGGGCTTGCTTCGTGGATCCCTCCCGAGACTGTGCTCCTCTGTCGGCATCGTGAGCTCGGCGGAGAGAGGCGGGTGGTGCGGGCCGATCGCGAGCCGCCCCCCGGGTACTCCTTGGAGTTCGAGTTGGGGGCGGCCCATCGATTTTCCCCACCGGGCACCGCGCGGCTGGTCGTAGGCCCTAACGGCATTCCCCGGACTGTGCAACGAGGCTCCGAGCGCCGCGAGGAGGACAAGGAGCTGGGCCATCTCGAGTCGGCGCCGCTTCCCCTGCTCGTCTCGCTGGAGCGCGCCGAGCTACCCGACGGGAGCGTGACCTTGGTTGCCTCAGAACGCGACCCGGTGCGATCGGCGGCCGTTCGCCTGGAGCATCTGGGCTACGTCGAGAGCTACCCCAACGAACCGGTCTTTCCCCCCGACGCCCGCTTGGAGGGCCATGGAAGGGTGGGTCTTCTGCGTTGCCTCGATCTGCTCGCGCGGCGACACATCTACCGCGTTGCGGAGGCCGGGAGCGTGGACGCCGCCGACCAGGGACTGGTGGGTGAGTTGGGAGCGCTCCATTTGACGGCGGAGCCCGGGTCGATCGCTGTGCGGATCGATCCTTCCGGACGAGTGGCGACAGACGTTTATCGGCCACGGCAGGCCGCTCAGACTTTCCGGCAGCTCGCCCGTTGGGCTGGGGCGCCCGCCGGCTGGCGAGGGTTTGGCAGGATTCACGGACGCGCGCGGGCCATCGCTAGGCGTAGTATGGACGCCACCCTCATCGCGGCACGCCGTGGGACTGCCCACGACGACGTCGCTCATAGCAACGACCAACTAGGCGGCGGAAAGGTGGTCGGCTATCTTTATCCGGAGGACGGCCCAGGACGACTCGAGCTCTTCGCCGCGATTCACCCCGTGACGGGCGATCAACTGCTGACGCTGCACCGCCTGGAGGCTGCCGACATGGGATATGGGAAGGCGGTTAGCCTTGGATTCGTGCTCGAGCAAGCGCTGGTCAGCGGGACTCACGCAATGCGCAGGGTTGCCGTCCCCTGGGCATCGCACTTCGGGTTGAAGGTGAGGAGGTCATGATCGAAGACGATGCCCCCGTCACCGGGTGGGGTACGAACGAATTGCGCGATACGGTGGAACGGCAACTTGGCACCCTGTCCCTCTCCGGTCAGGACGTCTCCGACGCCGAGCACGTGCGCTTCTCGCCCGACCTGCCGACCGAGCTCGATCCCGAGCAACGCGCACGGCTGCTCGAGCGGGTGCAGGAGCTCGAGCCGTGGCTGCAGGGTCCCTTCGCCCTGGGTGGCGATCTAGTCATCGGCGGCGCCTGGCGGATCGACTATCGCTGGGTCGGTCTGCGCCCGCATGTCCCTGACATAGCCGGTAAGCGAGTACTGGACGTCGGCTCAAACGCGGGCTATGACCCGTTCATGTTCAAGCTGCTCGGCGCCGCCGAGGTCATGGCCTGCGAGCCCTATGACTTCATCCTCCAGATGGAGTTCCTTGAGAGCATCTACCGCACCGGCATCAAGCCATGCCGACTGGGGTGGCAGCAGTTGGATCCCGAGACGCACGGGACCTTCGACCTTGTCCACTGTCACGGTGTTCTCTATCACGAGATGCACCCGATGGTGTTGCTGCAGCGCCTGCGCGCAATGCTCAGCGAGAACGGCACGCTCCTATTCGGCTCGATGATGCTGGCCTCGGCCGAGCCTGTCCGAATACGCGCGTTTCGTGCCGGGCTCCTACTTTGGAGATCCCACGTGGTGGTGGGTCCCGGGCCGGCTGGCGATGCGCTGGATGCTCGAATCGGTGGGACTCGAAATTGAGGAGATATTTGGATTGAGCGACGGGCCCCCAGGTGAGTTCCCCACAGTCAACGGTTACTTCCGCGTGCGTAAGAGTGAGCCCGCGGAAACCTCGACATTCCCGTAGACGCTCAGGCGGCGAGAAGGCGAGGCTTCAGAGCGAGCCTACCGGGACCTCTTCACGACCAAGCGGGCCGGGGCCCTACCCGACGCGTCAGAGCTGTGCCTGGAGGTCATCGGACCCGTGGTATAGGCGTCTCTCGATGAGGGTGGCCGCAAAGGTGCTCAGCAGTGCCACGCTCGCGACGGTGCCGAGATCCACCACCTGTATATGAGTACCCCAGATTCCGTCGGGGAAGCCGAGGACCACGGCAAGAGCGACCGCCCAGATCCCGACGACCGCCGTCTTTGCCCAGCGTCCGGTGAGCAGTCCCAAGAATGGTCCGGCGGCAAGCAGTGTGATGAGGACGATGTGGGTGAGGATCGCATCTGTGGCCGCGATGATCGAGGTGAGGAAGAGCGCGAACCCCCAGACCTGGCTGACCGACATCCCGGCCAGGAGCGATTGGTTGCGCGCTGGGATCACCGGCCTGCGACGGATCGGCCGCAGACGCCGTATTCCATGCTTGGCCGCTCGGAGTGGCGCGGTGACACGCCAGCTCATCGACGACTGCGCCTTTTCGAGGATCGCTCCCTGTCGCTGGAGTCGATCCTCCAGATCCGACAGCGCTGCCTGTGCTTCGCCGTACCGGGCTGCGGAAACCATCAATTCGCTGCGTGTGTGCTCGAGCTCACGACGGGTGCTCTCCAGCTCGTTGCGAGCCTGCTCTCGCTCTCGCTCTATCAGCGTCCTCACCTCTGTGGCTTCCCCGTGCGCTTGAACCACGACCTCCGTGAGCCTCCTTTGCTCATCCTGTAGCGCAGAGGTCTGCCGCGCCTCGGCGAGCCGCAGGTCGGTGGACGTCCGGCGCTCCCACCAGAGCTCCGGAGCGACGCGCTCGATCGCCTCGGATACCTGCTCGCCACGACCGCTTGCCGCACGGCGGGCATCCTCCGCGGCTCGCAGGGCGAGGAAGAGGGTGCGCGCTGCAGGCGGCACCCCCCAGGTGGCGGCCAGTTCGCGAGGGGACGTATCGTGGTGCCACAGGCCCTGCTCGATCTCCTCGAGCAGTCGCTGATGCAAGTCGTTCTGGTCGGAAGGCTGGAGGCCGAGCAACGACGCCATCGCTGCGAGCTGCCCGTGAGCGTCACGGAAGAAGTCTTCGTAGAACACGAGCGTTCGAGGGCGGCCCTGGGTCTCCCCGAGCGCTCGGGCTGTGTACTCCAGCCACAGATCTCCCCATGCGCCGATCGACAGACTCCGGGTCGGGTCGGCGCTGAATCGAGGAGATCGCGTCCGCGGGGTTGCGCAGACAGATCACATACTTCGCGTCTGGCACCAACTCCTTCCAGAAGGGCAGCGTGAGTGTCGTGCGCGGGTCCTTCCACCCCCATAGCGGGGCTGCGCCAAACTTCTCCTTCAACAGGCCGCGCGCTCGCTCGCGCAACTCATCGAAATCTGGGGACTGCTCCCAGCCGGACGCGGCCGGCAGGGGGCGCCACCAGACGGTCCCGAGCTTGTCAAGGATCTCGTCGTTGAGCTCCACCATCCAGCGGGGCTCCCAGTAGCCGCGGGGGTTGTCCGCTTCGCCTGGTGCCAGGAGATCCTCCGGGGGTCCGATCTCCACACCGAGGAGGTGCAGGAGCCGCATCGTCAACGACGTCCCACTGCGGCCGAAGCCGAGGACGCACACAGGGCCGCTCATGCCGCTGTTGACGACGCTCATCCCGCCGCACCATAACTGATCCGCCCAGCAGCGTGGGCTCATGCGTGTCGCCGCGCGAGGACGCCTCGGAGCCCTTGCGATCCCGCCGCTTGGCCTGCTGGGGCGCCGCAGCAGCAACGCGGGGGGGCGGACACCGCAACGTCGGCCGGCTGCCCCCCGCGATGGATGAAATTGGAAGGGGTTGTCAGGACATTGGCGAGTTCTCGGACTTGCACGAGTTCACGTGGGCCAAGCGGGCTATGCGCCTCCTCGCCTGGGCGCGACGGCTTGCGCTGGCCCCGGCGCGATGGAGTCGGGCACGCTCGTCATCGACGGCATGTCGCACTATCAGTCCAGCGGGTGTCGCCAGCGCAGGCCGTCGAAGCGCGCGAAGCCCCGGTCAGTGGTGACCCATTCGCTTCCCGACTCGATCGCGAGCGCGGCGAGGTAGGCGTCGGGAACGCGATTGCCCGTGGCACCCGTCGTGCGGCAGAGTTCGGTGAAGATATTCCAGTGACGAGGTCCCGGCGTCACCTCCACGCAGTTCGGGCTGCCGCGCAGCAACTCCACGAACTCGAGCGCCATCTCGATCGGAGTCGGTTGAGCGAACACGCGCGGATGGGTCACCACCCTCAGCACTCCGCTCAACACCAAGCTCGAGAGGCCGAACGGAGCGCTGCCGCCCAGAACCGTCTCCAGCCACACGCCGATCCGCTCATGCTCGGGTGTGCCCCCGCGGTGGGCGTACACGAGCACGTTGACGTCGGGCAGGATCAGCGCAAGCCGTCCATCAACTCGCGCAGCGCGGCCGAGTCGTCTAGGTCCACACCGGGGAGCGTCTGGGCGTCGCCGAACCGGCGTATCGCGACGCGCTCGACCCGCTCCGTGGAGCGCTGGGCGAGCGCCCGCCTGAGCGCGTCTTCGATCAGCGACCCCAGCGTCGTGCGATCGGCCGCCGCACGCTGCTTCGCTTCCGCCAGCAGGTCGTCATCGAGCCGGACCGTCGTTCGCATGGCATCAAAGCATACAAGCTGGACATCTTGATGCCATGATCACCCGACGGTGGGCTACTGGCGGGTGCTTCCGCCGTCGGTGCTCCATGGGCGCAGGCGCGACGAAGGCGGGCACCCAGCGAATTGAGCAATCGCTTAGAGCGACTGCTAAACTGTTGGGTCATGGAGTCGCGCAGGCACGCAGGACATCAAGAGACGCCGACAGAAGGCATTGCGTCGATGCTCGTCGGCACGAAGCTCAAGATCGCGGAGGCGGCGCTTGAGACTCTGAAGGAGAGGGGGTTCGCTCGTGCGAGCGCGCGGGAGATTGCCGGCACTGGGGGCTTCAACCAGGCGTTGATCTTCTACCACTTCGGGAGCTTGCAGAAGGCGCTCCTGGCAGCCCTCGATCTCGTCAGCGCTCGCCGGATGGGGGCCTACCGGCCGGTGTTGGAGCAGGCGCGGACGATGCCCGAGCTGGCAAGCCTGGCCCGCACGATCTACGCCGAGGACCTCGAGAACGGATACGTCACCGTGCTCGGCGAGATGGTCGCCGGCGGCGTCTCCGACGCCGAACTGGGCAGCGAAGTGATCGCCCGTCTGCAGCCCTGGATCGACATGGTCGCGGGCAAGCTGCGAGAGCTTCTCGCCGGATCGCCATTCGAGTCGATGCTCCCAGCGGGCGATATGGCGTTCGCGATCGTCGCGCTGTACCTGGGCGTAGACATGCTCAGCCACCTGGAAGGCGAGCACGCCCGCGCCGGGGCGCTGCTCGACCTCGGAGAGCGCTACGCGCCGCTCCTTGGCGCGCTACTGCCTTCGCAACCGGAAGGAGAGTCAAAGTGAGTGCCGATACAGGACTGGACCTCGTCACGGGCGCGTTCAGCTACTCGGGGTCTCGCATCGCGCAGCGGTTGCTCGACTCGGGACGCGGCGTGAGGACCCTCGCGTTTCACCCAGACCGCCCACATCCACTGCGGGAGCGAGTCGAGACGCTGCCCTACCGGTTCGATGACCAAGCGGCGCTCGCCGAGAGCCTTGAGGGGTGAGCACCCTCTACAACGCGTACTGGGTTCGCTTCGACCACGGCCGAGCGAGCTTCGCCAATGCCATCGCCAACTCGCGGGCGCTCTTCTGCGCAGCCAGGCGGGCCGGGGTGGCGCGCATCGTGCACGTCAGCACCGCGAACCCCTCGCTCGAATCGACGCTGCCGTATTACAGGGGCAAGGCGCTCGTTGAGCTCGCACTGGCCGAGATCGGCGTTCCGTATTAGATTATCAGGCCCACATTGGTGTTCGGCGGCGATCGCGATGTCCTCGTGAACAACATCGCCTGGATTCTGCGACGCATGCCGGTGTTCGCGCTCCCCGGGAGCGGCAGCTACCCGGTCCAGCCGGTGCACGTCGATGACCTGGCGCGGATCTGCGAGCAATCCACCCACATTGAGGGCGACGCGATCATGGATGCCGCCGGGCCGCAGACGATGACCTTCGAGGAGCTTGTCCGGGCAATTCGTCGCGCAATCCGAGCACGCTCCCCGATCTTGCACCTGCCGCCCACAGTCATGTCGGCGGCCTCGCGTGCACTGGGCCTGCTCGTCTCACACGACGCGCCTCTCGGCCGGATCGCATTCAGCGAATGGCTCGGCGAGCACAGCGACTCGATCGGCAGCGTCTACGCCAACGAGCTTCAACGCCACTTCGTGATCCCAGCGGCCCACGGTGAGGGATTGGAGACCGTGATCAATCTGCGCGGGTGGGGCTGGCTCTTTGCGTGGGCCGCAGTCGGAGCGACAGCGTTGACTGGGCTGCTCTCTGTGTTTGTGATCCCGGTGTTCTTCGGCCTACTGGCGATGTCCGGCGCAGGCGCGTTCCTGCTCGGTTCCACAAGGGGACACGCACCGGGTTCCCATGAGCCCTATGCGGGTGCGCCGGGCGCCGACTACCCGATCTCCTGTTGCTCATTCCCCCCGGCAGGTTCGGGGCGTGCTGTCTCCCATATAGCGCGCAGCCATAAATGCTCGTCCAGCTCCGGCCGATGGGCTCCAGCCCGCTATCACGATACGCCCGTTGGGCTGGACAGCGACGGCACTCGCGCCGCCCATACCGCCAACAACGAGTCCGTGGGTGCCGAACGAGCAGTCCCTACCTTGAGCTGTGTACCTGGCGAGAAACCATACCCCTCTCACGACGTCGACGCCCAATAATTGGCTGCGCTCGCCGACCACAATCGCATCGCCGGAGGCGTCGAATGCGATCGCTTGTGGTATGCCCAGATAAGGACGGCTGAGCCGAGTAGGAGGCATGGCACGAGCGATCACGTCAGTGTGGGTGACTCCGTCCTTGCCAAAGGAGCGGTCAAGGCGGCCGGTGCTCGTGTAATCCGCCAGCACCAATCCAGCCATCCTTGACGACGGGCTACCAAAGCTTTCTTCCGTGGCGATCAGAATATGACGGTTAGGAGCAACGGCAACAACAGACGGACGTGCGATCGACATCTGCGCAATACCCCTCTTGCCGAAGGAAGAGGCCAGCTGGCCGGCCGGAGTAAGGCGTGCGAGAAACATCGAGCCGGCGATGACAATCCCGCCATCCCTTTGGGTAGTAATTAGTTCAGCACCTAATGTCCCTGGCAAGGCAGGCAGTCTCACAACTCCATCCGAACCGAACCGCACGTCAGGCGTTCCCGATGGAAGGAAGCGGGCCACCTCCCCTACTGACCCCTCTCCCGGGCTACTGGTGAGGATCACGATACGTCCCGCGGAGTCCACCGTAGCGGACTCTACCGCCACATCCACGGGCGTTGAGAGCCACCGTACCCCTTGAGATCCGAACGAACTCTTCCAGACGCCTCCGGCCGTATAGTGCTCAATGCCAACCCGTCGCGACGCGGTGAGACCCAGGAGGAGGAGTTCTTCATCTCCGACCGGATAGACCCCCACGATATGCAGCCCGGGAGCGCTTTTAGTCTGTCCGCCGTTGCCGAAGGATGGATCGAGAGCACCGTCCGGGTTCAGACGCGCAAGCCATCCGTCTTCTCCGGGCACCGGCCCGGATGCGTTGCCGGCGAGCACGATCCCACCGTCAGGCTCCAACGCAAGCGCAGTGGCGCGAGCCCCGATGGACCCCGGACACCCCGTCGCGCACGCGCGATTGGGCTCCACGGTCGCTTTTCCGCCTTCGCCAAAGGAGCCGTCTAGGGCGCCGGGAGTGGTCACGGCGGTCGAAGCCGCACACGCAAGCGATAGCAAGACAGAACCTACGATCCGAGTAATCACGCCTGTAGTATCTCATTTTTGGGGGAGTGCCGGCCCCGGTCCACGTAGGCAGGGGCGTGCCGACTCAGATGGTCGAGTAGGCTGGCGGCGGTTGTCAGAAGCCCTCGCCGCCTATCCCGTAGTTTTTCCATTCCAGAACGTTGTCGAGCCACTGGTACATTTGGCCGTTAGCGCCCTGGTAGTACACCCACTGTTCCCCAGTCGTCGGGTTACGCACCGTCATCGGACTTGACCCAGGGGCGGCGGCCTCACCGAGTAGCTCTACGTTCAGCCATTTCGAGCCGTTGTCGACCCACTGGTAGATCTGGCCGTTAGCGCCCTGGTAGTACACCCACTGTTCCCCAGTCGTCGGGTTACGCACCGCCATCGGGCTCAATCCCACCAGCGCAGTGAACGTTTGATCGCCGCCTCTGCTCGTACCAGCCCAACTGGAGGCGACAATACGGTAATGGTATGTGCTCCCAGGTTGTAGGCCAGTGATGGTCGTGCTCTCCGCAACGGCTTTGGTTCCGTACCCGACATGTCCCCGAGTGGTAGAGGAGCCGTAAGACGTCGTCGTCCCGTATTCGAAGTAGTATTCCGCCTCTGGCCCGTTGGGGTTGACACTCGCGTGGAGTGTAGCCTGGGTTTGCTGTATTGCAGTAGCTGCTTCTGTGGTCACTGAAGGCGCAGACGGCTGCTGGTAAGGCGGATCTTCGAGCGAGCATTTGTTTCCGCCTTCGTCGTCCCAGAGCTCATTGACGTACCACCATCCCGGCCGACCGTTCTTCTCGGGCAGTTCAATAGACCCTATAGGTTCGTAGGCGCAAAGGTCCGCGACCTCTTCTCCTTTGTGCTGTCCTTCGCTTACAAACCACGCGTATTCGCCATTTAGTCCTGGGTCGGTGACTGCCTCGGCGTACTCGTGGGACGCTGCAGAAGTCGATGACCACATCAACTGGGTCGTTTCAACTTCTTTGCCTTTCAGCCTTTCATTACAGGTTTCATCGATTTTGTGTTTGGAGAGATAATTATCTATATCGCCTGCATAAGGGACCAAGCTATAGCTGTAGCCTTGTTCGTCGATGCCGTGATAGGCACAGCCTCCTTCGGGGTCTTCGGCAAAGACGGTCCCGGGGGCTGTGAGGACGATCACCTGAGTATTGGCGTTCTGTTTCAGACCACGAGCTACCCACCAGTTGACCATTTCCAGGACACTTTTCGTTGTTACGTTTTGCGGGGCGTTACTTGCCGTGTAATGTTCTTCGCCCACGACTTTGGCGTCACCGTAACCGCCTTTACTGGCACCGTAATACTGGGAAAGGATAGCTTGCCAACTGCCCTCCCCCGGCGCTTCCTCTTCGTTGCTGAGATCGTCGTAGAAACCCTTGTACTCGGTGTACAGCGAGACTTTCCCTTCGTAGGAAGGCGGCGTGCCGTTCCAAAAGTTCTCTCCCCAAAAGAGAAGATGGAGTTCCGGTTTATGCTGAACTTCACCGCCGTGAAACTGCAATTCTTCACTATGTTCTCCTGCTACCAACGGAGAGGGGATAAGTAGGCTCTCGCCTTCCACGGATGGCCCCGTAGATTTGGCTCGCATGACATGCAGGAACCCATGGGCGGTCGCACCCTTCGGTAGTGGGCGACCTGATGTAGGTTCTTCGCTGGACATCTGCTGCGTAGGCGCTTCACCAGTGGATGTTGGCGGCGAGTCGATCGTGGCACCGGCTTGTGAGGTGGCTGGGCTCGGGCCCCCGACCGAGGTCGAGCTACCCTGTGCAGGCGGTAGAGATCCCCCAGTCCCCTCCAGTTGGCCGGAGCCCGTGGATGGCTGGAAGAGGTCCGGAGCCGAGGCGCTCGCGGCTTGGGCAGCAGCCGACAGACCGATGGCACCAAGCGCCAAGCAGGCGGCAAGCAACGCGGTCAACAGCATCGCCGCAGACACCGTCCGGCGCACCGTACGAGCCATTGGGCACTGGCCGATCGGCTCGCACCGATCCACTGCCGATGCTGCGTCTATCCCGCTGCCTGACATCCCTGCCTCCCGTCGTATCGGTCTGGCGCCGGGAACCCGCCGACTTTCCAAAGGCGGTCCCGGTGCTGGTCTTTTGACTGGCATATCGCCGCAGACACTTCTATCCGACCGACGTGGAAGAGATCAAGAGTTGATAGGCAAAAGTTTCCTACTGTTCGATGAACAACTTCCGGAGCGGCGACCACTCGGCGCTGAATCTCGTTGCTCCGAAACGATATCGGCACCTCGACCGCGGATCGTGTCGCCCATCGACGCTTGCGGATCCCATATCTCGAACGTAGGATGGCGGAGACGATCAGGGGTCTACGCTGTAGCCGTTCTGCCCTCGTGGCGCGTAGACTGCATGGTGCAGGGTCGGGGGCCGCCGGCATCGGCGGGAACCCGGTCGTAAGCCGCATTGGGCCGGGGCTGGACGCTAAAATCCCGGTATGACCGCCAAAGAGCTGCTGCTGCAGGAAGCGTCACGCTGGAGCGAGCAAGATGCCGAGGTCGCGTTGCGGGCCGTTGAGCACGAGCACGCCTCTGACCAGCAGCGACGCGAGATCGATGCTGCGATCGTCGAGTCATACACTCGCCTGCCCCAGGAGGATCTCGGCGCCAGTTGGGCGGCACGGCAGTCCATACGCGAAGAACCCTGGGATTGCGCTCGGTGAACCGCGGGCGCTACCGGCTGGGAGCGAATTGGGTGCGACGGCTTGCGCTGGCCCCGGCGCGACGGTCAGATTCAGCTACGGATAGTGGCCATGCAGACGCTTGTGGGCCCGCTCGTAGACATTGCGGGTTCTCACATCGGCGGGGTGACGCTCGCCGAAGGCGATCATGCTCCAGGCGAGGCTGTCGTCGGGCTTCTGGATCAGCTGGAACACGAACCCGTAGGGCGCCTGTGACGCGCCCCGCCTGCCGAGCGGGACGTAGAGCTTGCGGCAGCCCAGGAGTTTTGTGGCGCCCGGACCGTCGGCCTTGCAGCGCTTCCAGTCGAGTTTTCGCCGTACCGGCCTCGATCGTCTTGCGGGCGCTCTGCGCTTGAGCGCGAACTGGCGAGCGACGGTCGTAGCGCTCGACCTCCTCTCTCCACTCAACCGAGCCGAACTCGATCGAGACGGGCGGCAGGCCGCCCGCCGGAGTATCCGGCACCGTTAGCCCTCGTCGTCGTAGGGGACGTCGGCCGAGAGACGCTCGAAGTCCGCCTCGGAGGCGGGCTTGGTTCCTCGCCGGGCGTGCAGCTGCGCCGCGGGAGTGATCGGCGGCTCGATCGTCACGCCGCCCTCGCGATCCGGGACGACCTCATAGCGGCGCCCCGCGATCTCCACAAGTTCACCGACCGTCAAGTCGATCCTCTTCACCGCAGTCGCCATGAACCAATAGTAGCCCCGAAGACCGGCGGACACCGGCCTCCCGGCAGTGATCACCACCCCGCCGGGCTAGTCGTGGACCTTCGCGTAGACGAGCTACGACTGGTTCGGTGTGTGTGTCGCGGTGACGTGGCTGAGGCGGCCGAGTACGTCGGTGGTGGGGGCGACCTTCGCGTTCTCGTAGTCGGAGAGCCGGGACGCCGAGGTGCCGGCCGCGAGGGCGAACTGGCGGAGCGTCAACCCGGTCTGGGCGCGCCAGGAGCGAATTTGCGCGGCGTACTCGGACCGTCCGCGTAGGGCGAGGTCCTCGCGAGCGTGTCGAATTACGCCTGCCATCAGCGCGTCGACGCCGTAGTGCTCGCCCCATGCGGTCACGGTCTCGGCCGTGCGCGCCGCGGGGCCCCACGGGTTGTGCCGGATTGCGTCGGCAAGACGACGCCAATCGGACAGCGAGCCGCGATCGATGAGCGTCTCGATCGCCTCGGCCGGCCACCGGTCCATCGGTGCGGTGCAATCGAAGTCGACGTTGCGAAAGTGCGCAGTCATCGCACCATCCTCTCGGCGAGGTCCGCGAGCACCGCCTTGACCGTAGACCACTCGTGCCAGCGCTCCTCCAGCGCCTTGTAGCTGGCCAGCTGCGTGGTGACCTCGGCGTCTCGCGGTCGTGGATCTGCCAACTGCCTGACGAGCTGTGTAGCCACGGCCTCGGGCCGGCGGTTGATGTCAGCGTAGTAGTCGTCGATGCCCCGCAGCACGGTAGCTGCCTCGTCGAGTCCGATGCTGTCCGCGAGAGCCGCGACGTCCAGGTAGTCCCGTGTCTGGTTGCGGCTCAGGGCAAGCCATGCCTTGATCCGCAGGATCTCAGCTGCGGTTGGCACGAGAAGCCGCTCGCCCCGCACGTCGATCTCAATGGTCTCCAGCGGCCGGCTGCGAAGCAGCTGACGCACCCCGGTCTCGATGCCGCCGAGCTCACCCAAGATGATCTTCCCAGGCTGAACCCTGGCGGTCGACCAGTCGCCGAGCGCCTCCAGGTTCTCCAGGATCGAGTCGAAGCGCTCCCCGAGATCCGCGACGACGTGGTCGTGATCGAGCGACTCCCGATGGTGGGCGTGGAGCGCCGCCGCCGATCCCCCGACCAAAACTGCGCCAGGGACCAACGCCTGCAGCCGCGCCGCCTTTTCCAGAACCTCATCCAGCGAAGCCCCCACACCGGGAGATTATCAGATCCGAGAACATAGCCAAGGGCGCCGATCACCCGCTGCGCGATCCCGCGAGACGTTTGATTGCCCCGGTTACCGACGGAGACATCGAGGCGACGACCGCCGCGGAGGTGATCCAAGAGTTCGTGCACGTGCGCGCCAGGCGTCGCGGGTGCACGGAGGCGGTCACGCTGGGCGACGACTATACGGTTTATCGCTGGAGGACTTCGCGGGCGAAGTCGATCAGGTGGCTGGCGCGGCGAATCGCACCTGTTCGGTCCTGACCGGACACGTTGAGGAAGCTGTAGTGAGCCTTGTCCTTGAGCCCCACGAGCCGCTCGAAGTCGTTCGCGCCGGCCTCGCCGCCGGGAGTAATGCGGCGTAGGAAGCTCGCTGCGTCTCGGTGGTCGGGTCCCCGGGAGCTCTCGCCGAGAGCCTTGCAGCAAGCGGCGTCGGCAGCCGCGATGCCGGCGAGCACCGCGAGTCCGGTCGCCACGTTGTGGGACTCCAGCGAGTCTTCACCAGCGACGAGCTCTGCTACCTCTAGGTACTTCTCTGCGTCTGCGAGTCTCTTGCGAGCGTCGGCCGCGTCGCACTGGCGCGAGCGTGGGTCCTTCGCCGCTCCACGGCTCATCGTGCTCTCTCGAGCAACTCGCGCAGCGAGACCCCGGCGAGGTCGATGCCGTCTCGCTCGAGCTCCCCCACGACTGGAGGATTCTCCTCTTGCATTCGTCGGACATCTCGCTCGGCGAGGTCGATGATGCCGGCGTGGTTTCCCGTCCAGACGAGGACGGCCTCGCCGGTGTCCCTCAGTTGTGCGTTCCACGTTGCGTCCTCGGCGTCCACGCAGGCGGGGCGAACGATGAAGAGGTCGATGTCGCTGTCCACGTCGCCGTCCGCTCGTGCGGCAGACCCGAACAGGGACACATGCACCGGGGCGATGCTCCAGGTTGAGAAGGCGTGGCGCAGACGATCGAGGAGCTCGGTACGGATGAGAGCCAGAGCCTCGACGGCGGGGGCCGCGAGATGCTGCCGGTTGAGCGTGTACAGCGATGCGGGCGGCGCCTCCTGGCGCAGGACGATCCCCTGACTCACCAGCCGGCCCAGCGCCTTGGCGACGGCCGCCACAGAGCCGCGTCGTGCGAGCCTTGCGACCCGGCGCCCCGTGAGTGGCTGCGTCGTGCCGGCGAGGACGACCAGTACGTCTCCCTCCACGGTTGGGGCTACTGCGCTGTATGCGCGAGAGACGTTCATGCTGCCCACTATACCAGACATCTGCTTTGGACACAGTACACTAGTCTTGAAAACAAGACATCGGGTTTGCGAGTGGTTAGCCGCCCTTCCGCACGCCGTAACGCTCCCACAACCGCGGCCTCGCCCGCAGCCACTCGGCCGTGCGGGTGAGGCCGTCGGCGAGGGTGGTCCTCGCCCTCCAGTCGAGCAGCTCGTGGGCGGCGCGCGGGTCGGAGACCCACACGTTCGTGTCCCACTCGCGCTGGCCCATCGTGCCCCACTGCGGGAGTGCCGTCACCCCGAGGGCGCCACGTGCCACCTCGACGAGCTCGTCGAGGCGTGTCTGGGTGCCGGAGCCGATGTTGAGCGTCGCGCCGGGCCCCCCGGGCGCGCCGCGCTGGGCCGCGCGCAGCAGCGCCTCGCAACAGTCCTCCACGTACACGAAGTCGCGGGCCGTCGCCGGGCCGACCAGCGGCGGCAGCTCCCCGCGGGCCGCCTCGCGCACCAGCGCCGGCACGAGCCGGCCCGGGTCCTCCCAGGGGCCGTAGATCGAGTACAGGCGCAGCGTCACCGCCGGCAGGCCCTCGGCCGCGGCGAGCGCGGTGAGGTGGGTGCCGGCGGCCTTCGTGACGGCGTAGTGGCTGTTCGGCGCAAGCCACTCGTCCTCGCGCGGAGGGTGGCTCTTCAGGCCGTACTCGGAGGAGGAGCCGGCGTTGAGGAATGCCTCCACGCCGGTGGCGCGCGCGGCCGCGAGCAGCGCCGCGGTGGCGGCGACGTTCACGGCGACCATCGCCTCGACGTCGGTCTGCCAGGAGTAGGCGCCGTGGGCGGCGAGGTGGAAGACCCACTGCGGCCGGGTCTCCTCGACGGCCCGCTCGATCGCGGCGGTGTCGCGGAGGTCGAGCTCGAGCACGCGCACCTCCGTTGCGATCTCCTGCAGCCGCCACGCGCCCTCGCGGGAGCGCGTGAGGGCGGTCACGTCGTGCCCGGCGGCGGCCAGGTGTCCAACGAGGTTCGCGCCGAGGAAGCCCGCGGCGCCTGTGACGAGCGCCCGCACCGCCGGTCAACCCGGCTTGCGTGCGATCAGGCACAGGTTGCCGAGCGGCACGGTCACGCGCAGGCGACCCGCTGGGCCTGCGCGGAGAGCCGGCAGCAGCCGGGACTTCAGGCCGGCGGGCAGCGGCAGCAGCTGCGTGAGGTACGCCAGGCTGTAGGTGTTGCGCACGCTGCGCACCTGCGGGTTGACGAAGCCGGCCTTCGTGAAGAGGCGGCGCATCGTCGCGGGCGAGTACAGGTAGGTGTGCTCGATGTCGACGATCGGGCTGCGCTCGCCGAGCAGCCGGGCCGACCACGCGCCGACGTTGTGGTTGAGGGCGAGCACGTGCCCGCCCGGCCGCAGGACCGTGAGGCACTCTTCGAGCACCTCGACGGGGTTTGAGATGTGGTCGAGCACCTGGAACATGCACACCGCGTCGAAGCTCTCCGGGGCGAACAGCCCGGGGCGCATCACGTCCTGCACGATCGCGCCGTCGAGCTCGGGCGGGGCCTTCGCGACGGCGTCGGCGCTCGGCTCCACGCCGCGCACCTCCCGCCAGCCCTGCCGGCGCGCCTGCTGTAGGAAGAAGCCGTTGCCGCAGCCGATCTCCACCAGCGCCTCGCGCCGGGGTGCGCGTGTCTCCAACCAGCCGAGCGCGCGGCCGTAGGTCGCCTGGATCGAGGCGACCTCCTCGCCGTAGTCGAAGCTGCTGGATTCGTACAGCTTTGCGAGCAGCTCCTCGCCCGCGACCGGGTCAGAGCGCACGAGGCCGCAGGTGTTACAGGTGACCATCCGGTAGTGCACACGGTCGGGCAGGCGCCGCGCCGAGAAGACGCGGGCGTTGAACGCCTCGGGGTCGAACGTCGCCCGCCAGCGCTCCGCGGCCCCGCCCTCGCGCTCGCAGATCGCGCAGCGGGTGGTGCGCATCTCGGGCAGCGCCGTGTCAAGCACCTCGCTCATTATAGGTGGCCATGTTGAAGAAGTACAGGCGTCCGTCGGCGCTCACGAGCGGCTCGACGCCGAGTGCGCGCGACAGCGCGGGGATCAGCGCCGCCCCGCGGTGGAGGTATCCAAACGTATCGACGTACACGCCCTTGAACCCCGCCGCCGAGACCTCGGCGAGCATCCGCGCCAGCGGTTGCTTTACGACAGCCGACTCCCACTCGGAGGGCAGGCCCTTGAGCTGGCCGTAGCTCCACCGCAGGTGAGTCGAATGCACGTACCCGATCAGCTCGGCGTAGTCTTCCATCCGGTGGACGGGCGGGTTTTCGGGGAACGGGACGTACGGCAGTTGGAACACGCCGGCGCCGGCCGGCAGCTGACGCTGGATCGCGTGGACGAAGCGGGCGTCGATGGCGTATTCGGCGTCCTGCGCCCGGTACGGCGGCGCCACCGAAGAGCCCGTTTGGTCAAGCACGCCGACGGCCAACACGGCGGCGAGGCAGGCGACGAAGCCCCAGCGCCGGCGAGGCGAGCCGCTGCCGATGCGCCGCCGCAGCGCATCCAGCCCCAGCCCGACTCCCATCAGGGCGAAGAACGCGATGAACACCGAGATGCGGTTCCAGGCGCGCAGCTGGGGGCTCACGACGTAGGCGAAGATCGTCCCCAGCCCACCGACCGTCCCGATCAGGAAGGCGAGCCCGGCGCCGAGCGCCGCGTACGCCCAGCGTGGATCGGCGACTCGCAAGCGGTCGGCGCGTAGGCCACGCACCGCGAACGCACCCGCCAGCCCCACGAGGCCCAGCGTGCCGATCAGCCCGAGGTTGGCGCTGTGTCCCTCGCCGATCGGCGCGGTCGCTGTCGCCTGGTACCGATTGGCGAGCTGCGACAGCGGCGCGATGCGGTTCCCCGCGATCGGCAGCACCAGGTCGGCGAGTGACAGCGCGAACATGTCGCTTTCCTTCGGCTTGCGCTGGGTGACGGCTGGATCCCCGCCGTGCTGGGAGGTGTAGATCAGCGTGGGCAGCCCGTTGAGCGTCACCGTGGCTAGCACGAGCGCGACCACCGCCGCCCCACTCGCCAGTCCGCGGAGCCTGCGGTTGGCGAGGACCGTCACTGCTCCCGCCAGCAGCACCAGGGCCGCGGTGAAGGCGGCGTAGTAGTTGTCCGAGGAGCCCACGACGACGCACGCCAGCACGGTTGCGCCGGAGCGCCACGTTAGATACCTCCGCACACCCTGCCTCTGCGCGCTGCGGGTGAAGAGGGCTCCGCCGGAGAGCACCGCGATGACGAGCAGGCACGCGAGCGGGACGGTGAAGTAGGAGCCCTGGAAGATGTGACTCTCGCCGTCGAAGAAGTGGTAGGGCAGCAGGGTGAACAGGACGGCGCAGACCACGGACGGGCCGGTCGAGATCCGCACCGCGCGCAGCCCCGCGTAGGCGCTCACCGCAATCAGTGGAAAACAGAGCAGAAAGAAGAGGTTGTCGACCACGGCGGGATTGCTGAACGGAATCCCGATGACCTTGACGATCAGCAGGTAGAGGCTGTCGCCGCTGAACACCGGATAGTCGTAGAGACGTTGAACACCCGGCGCACCGAGGTTCGAATTGGTCAGATACCAGCCGTGTTCGAGGATGCCCTTGATCACGGCGAGGCCGTAGAGCTCGTCGCCACCGGGGCTTGAGTACAGAGGTACTCCGAAATTGGCTTGCCACAGCTGCAGCAAGACGACCGCGATGGCGCTCGCGAGCGCCGCCGCGGCCAGGGCCCCCGGCAGCTCGGATCGCAGACGCGCCATGGGTACGCGGCCCGGCCCCGGCCCCGCTCAGGCTGGCCGTCTGGCGAGCACGGTGTAACCCAAGCAGTCCTCGCCACTGTCTCGCAGCAGGGATAGTCTGCCCACGACGACAGTCGCTGCGAGCAGGGGCGATAACACCAGGCCGCCGGCACGCGACGCCAACCTCCGCAGCGGGCCCTCCTTGCGGGGCATCAGCAGCGGCAGGATCAGAACGATCACCTTGTAGCAGGCGACGGTCAGGGCGTTGCCACGTCGATACACCTGGACTTCGGTGAACCCGCTCTCACTCAGCAGGTGCTTGATGCCGGAGGGGGTGAAGCGCCAGTAGTCGAACGGGACGTAGTGCCACCGTGCCGCGAACGGCACCGTGAGGATCAGCCGGCCACCCGGCCGCAGCGAGCGCTTCGCTTCCGCGAGGAAGCCCGGTGGATCGAGGACGTGCTCCAACGTCTCGGTGCACAGCACAGTGTCGGCGACGACGTCCTCCACCGGCCACCTGTCGCCGGTGAAGTACTCCGTGTCGGCCATGTCGTAGCAGAAGCGGTCCTTTGCGTTGGCCGTGTCGATGCCGATGTACTTCACATCCGCGGGTACGAGCGTGCGGTAGGGCTGCGCGCCGCAGCCGACGTCCAGCAGCGTGCCGCGGACGGTCTTCAGCTCGCCGGCAAGATCGTTCCAGATCGTGCTGGCCTGTAAGTCGAAGAAGCGACGAGCGCTCGCGAGCGTTCGACTGGCGGGGCCGTCGAGTCTGGCGAAGGGCAGCGGTTGCCAGTGCTCGTCGCTCTGGTTGCCGACGTCGGTCCGGCGCGGGGAGGTGGAGACGCTGCCGCTCACGGCTGCGGGACTCGCTCAGAGATCCGCGACTCCCGGGGAAGCTGCTCGGGCGCATTCAGCGCCCCCGCCTCGACCGTGGCGGCCCCGTTCTCCGGGAGGTCTGCGGTGGGCGCCTTGACGGGGGCGTTGAGGACGCTCTCGACGAGGTACGGCGGGCGGTGCTTGCTCTCCTCGTAGATGTGCGCCACGTAGGAGCCGATGATCGCCAGGCACAGCAGCTGGATGCCGCCGATGAACAGCATCCCGACGATCAACGTGGTGAAGCCCTTTGGGGCGAGGTTCGGGTCGGCGAAGTGCAGTACCAGCTGCGCCACCAGCGCGAGGAACGAGACGCCGACCGTGACCAGCGCGAGCCACGCGATCAGGTCGAGCGGGACGTAGGAGAACGAGACGATCGCGCGGCGCGCCCAACCGACGTTCTTGACCAGGGAGTTGGTCGTTCTGCCGAACATCCGCTCCGGTCGCACGTAGGGCACCCCGACTTGGCGGTAGCCGACCCACGCGCGCAGCCCCCTGATGAAGCGGTGGGACTCGGGCAGCCCGTTGAGCGCGTCCACGACACGGCGGTCGAGCAGCCCGAAGTCGCCCGCGTCGAGCGGGATGTTGATGTAGGAGAGGCGGCGGAACAGCCGGTAGAAGAGCTTGTACGCGCGGCGCATAAACGCCGTCGCCTCGCGCTCGACGCGCACGCCGTAGACGATGTCAAACCCCGCCTGCCACTGCTCGACGAACTTGGGGATGATCTCGGGGGGGTCCTGCAGGTCCCCGTCGAGCAGTACGACCGCGTCCCCGGTCGCGATTTGCATGCCGCTGGTGAACGCGCTCTGCGAGCCGAACGCCCGCGTGTGGTTGACGACCACCACCTTGGGGTCGCGGGCGGCGAGCTCGGCGAGCACCTCGCGCGCGTTGTCGGGGCTGCCGTCGTTGACGAAGACGATCTCGTAGTCGGCGCCGATCTCGGCGAACATCCGGCTCAGGCGCTCGTGCATGATCGGCACCGCCGGGGCGTCGCGGTAGCAGGCGATGACGGCGCTCAGCTTCACACCGTCACGCCGTGGCGGTGTCGAGCGCCGCTTGCGCGGTGGCCGCGAGCCGCCCGGCGGAGAGGCCGAAGCGGTCCTCAAGGAACCGCTGGCTGCCCGCGAGTCCCCGAGGTGTGGTCGCGACGCCGGCGCGGATTAGGCGGCAGCTCAACCCGTGTTCGGCGATCGTCTCCGCGACCAGCGAGCCGAGTCCGCCGTTGAGGTAGTGCGTCTCCACGGAGATCGCCAGCGACACGCCGCCCAGCAGCTCGGCGAGATCCTCGACCGGCGAGGGGTTGAACGTCGAGACGACCGCCACGGTCGCGTCGATGCCCTCGTCGGCGAGCGCCTCCGCTGCGAGCTGCGCCTCGCGGGCGACCGAGCCGATCGCGATCAGCGCCACGTCGGAGCCTTCGCCGATCAGCTGCGCGCGGCCGGTCGCGAACCGACCGTTCAGGCCGGGCACCGGCGTGCCCTGCTTTGAGATCCGGAAGTAGGCCGGTCCCTCGAGCTCGCGTGTGGCCTGCACCGCCGCGCGCGCCTGGGCTCTGTCGGCCGGAGCGATGACCGTCATGCCCGGCTGAGTCCGCATCAGCGCGTAGTCCTCCAGCGCGAAGTGCGTGATCCCGTTGTAGCCGTAGTCGAACCCGCCGCCGACGCCGACGACGCGGACCGGCAGGTTGTGGAGCACCGGGCCGTTGCGCACGAATTCGTACGGGCGCATCGTCGCGAACGTCGCGATCGAGTAGACGAACGGCACGTACCCAGCCTCGGCGAGACCGGTCGCGATCCCGACCATGTTCTGCTCCGCCACGCCGACGTTGAAGAAGCGGTCGGGAAAGCGGCTCGAGAAGACGTCGAGCACCATGTAGCCGAGGTCGCCCGTGAGCAGCACGACGCGCTCGTCGGCCGCCGCGAGCTCGGCGAGCTCGGCGACGAAGTCGTCTCTCATGCGGCCGCCTCCCGCAGCTCGAAGAGCGCCTGGCTGTACTGCTCGTCGGTCATCGGCAGATAATGCCAGTCGATCACGCTCTGCATGAAGCTGACGCCCTTCCCGAACGTCGTATGGGCGATCAGCACGTGCGGCGCTCCCGCGGCGAAGTCCAGCTGCTCGATCGTCGCCTGCAGGGCCGCCGTGTCGTGCCCGTCGAGCTCGTGCACGTCCCAGCCGAACGCGCGCCAGCGCTGCGCCGGGGCGCTCAGATCGAGCACATCCCTGGTGTAGCCCATCGCCTGCTGCCCGTTGAGGTCGAGCACCACGACCAGGTTGGCAAGGCCGTGGTGGGCCGCGAACATCACCGCCTCCCACACGGACCCCTCGTTGAGCTCCGCGTCGCTCATCACGACGAACGTGCGCCGTGGCGATGTCTCCAACCGCGCCGCCAGCGCCGCCCCCACCGCGATCGGCAGCCCGTGGCCCAGCGAGCCCGTGCAGAAGTCGACTCCGTCGAGGTCGCGCTCGGGGTGCACGCCCAGCAGCGTGCCGTCGGCGCAGTACGTGCCGGTCGTCCCCGGGGGTACGTGCCCGGTCAGTTCGAGCGCCGCGTAGAGGGCCAGTGCGGCGTGGCCCTTCGAGAGGACGAGGCGGTCTCGCTGGGCCCGATCCCCGGGCAGGTTCAGAGTGCCGCCGTACAGCGCGGCGAGGATGTCCGCGATCGACAGCGCCGAGCCGATATGGCCCACGTTCGCACGCTTGGACTGCTCGATCACCGTGCGACGGATGTCGTCGGCGAGGGTCGCGCTCTCGATCTCGCTCGCTCGATGCCGCCCCATCCTGCGCCCGAAAGTACCACACGGCCTCCCGGGCTTTGCCGGTTTGTGGACGCACTCCGGGAGGGTTAGGCTGATCGAGATGTCCGAGCACGACCACAGCGCCGCCTACCTCGCCGCCGCGGCCGACCTCGCGCGGGCCGTCGACCCGGCCGCGCTCGACGCGATGGCGCTCGGCCTTGCGGACGTGCGCGAGCGCGGGGGGCGCCTGTTCATCCTCGGCGTCGGCGGTGGCGCGGGGCACGCCTCGCACGCGGTCAACGACTTTCGCAAGCTCTGCCGTCTGGAGAGCTACGCGCCGACGGACAACGTCTCGGAGCTGACCGCGCGCACGAACGACGACGGGTGGGAGACATCCTTCAGCGCCTGGCTCGCCGTCTCGCGCCTGGGCGCACGCGACGCGCTGCTCGTCTTCTCGGTCGGCGGCGGCTCGCGCGAGCACAACGTCTCGACCAACCTCGTCGGTGCGATGGAGGCTGCGCACGAGGTCGGCGCGCCGATCTACGGCGTGGTCGGGGCGCCCGGCGGGACCCTCGCGCAGCTCGCGGACGTCGCGATTATTTTGGAGGGGCCTTCGGCGTGGCGTACGCCGCTGGTCGAGTCCCTGCAGGCCGTCGTCTGGCACGGTCTCGTCTCACACCCTGCGCTGGCGATGCAGGCCGGCCACTGGGAGACGCTCGCGGCGCGCGCGGCCTCGTGAGCTGGCCGGCCGCGTTTCTCGACCGGGACGGGGTTCTCAACGAGGGCGTTCCCGACCCCGACTCCGGCGCGCTCGAGTCGCCGTTGCGAGTCGAGGACGTGCGCCTGCTGCCGGGCGTCGCGGCGGCCATGCGCAGGCTCGCGGCCGCCGGTTTCGCGCTCGTCTGTGTCTCCAACCAGCCCGCCGCGGCGAAGGGCCGGGCGACGGTGGACGAGTTGCTTGCGGTGCACGAGCGCGTGAAGGAGTTACTCGCGCGCGAAGGTGCACGCTTGGACGGCTCCTACCTCTGTTTCCACCACCCCGACGGAGTGGTTCCCGCGCTCTCCGGGCCGTGCTCCTGTCGCAAGCCCGCGCCCGGGATGCTGCTGGAGGCCGCGGACGAGCTGGGCCTCGAGCTCGGCGCCTCGTGGATGTTTGGAGACACCGACGCCGACGTGGGGGCGGGGGCGGCCGCGGGGTGCCGGACTGTGCTGCTCGCCTACCCGGGCAGCGCCCACAAGCGTGGGGGCGGTGCGCGGGCGGACCTGCTCGCCGCCGACCTCCCCGGCGGGGTGGCGCGGGTGCTCCAGCGCTCCCTCCGGCGGCCCGGCCACCAATAGCCTTCCGCTTGTCGAGATGCGAGCGTGGGCTTTGAACGTGGACGAGTGCGCGTGAGCGGCCTGCGCGTCGCGGTCGTCGGCTGCGGGCTGATCGGGGCCAAGCGCGCCGCCGCGCTCGCGCCGGACGACGCCCTGCTCGGCTGCTACGACGTCAACTCCGAGGCGGCTGGCACCCTGGCCGCCCGGCACGGCTGCCGTGCCTGCGCGACGCTCGAGGCTCTGCTCGCGCTCGGCCCCGAGGTCGTCGTCGTGGCGACCGTCCACGACCGCCTCGCGCCGCTCGCCGAGCGGGCGCTGGCCGCCGGCGCGCACGTGCTCGTGGAGAAGCCCGCCGGGATCTCCGTCGCGCAGATCGAGCGCCTGCTCGCGGCTCAGCGCGCCAGCGGGCGCCTCGTCAAGGTCGGGTTCAACCACCGCTTCCACCCCGGGCTCGCGCGGGTCGCCGAGGAGGTTCACTCCGGGCGCCACGGGGAGCTCCTGCACCTGCGCGCGCGCTACGGGCACGGGGGGCGCCCCGGCTACGAGCGCGAGTGGCGCGCCGACCCCGCGCGCTCCGGCGGCGGCGAGCTGATCGACCAGGGCATGCACCTGCTCGACCTCACGCACTGGCTCGCCGGGCCTCTGCCTCTGCATTCGGCGCTGCTGCGCACGCACTTCTGGGACACCCCCGTGGAGGACAACGCGGCGCTGCTGCTCGGCCGCGCCGACTCCCGCACCGCCCCGTGGGCGATGCTGCACGTCAGCTGGACGGAGTGGCGCAACCTCTTCTCGCTGGAGGTCTTCTGCCGCACCGCGAAGCTTCGCGTCGACGGGCTCGTGCGCTCCTACGGCCCGCAGCGTCTGCGCATCTACCGGATGTCGCCTGCGCTCGGCCCGCCCGAGCTCGAGGAGCTCGTCTACCCGGACGAGGACCGCTCGTGGGAGCGCGAGTGGGCGAGCTTCGCCGCGGCCGTTGCCACCGGCGACCCGCGCCTTGTGTGTGGCGACCTGGGGGACGCGCGCTACGCCTGGGCGCAGGTCGAGGCCGCTTACGCCGGCGGACCCTTCGCGGGCATGCGCGAGGCGGCGCTCCGCCTGAGATGACTCTTTGCGAACCCCATATATGGACCCGTATATCTCTAAAAAAACGACCCATATAGGTGCTGCGAGCGTCGGTGTCGAGAGGGATGCCCTGCCCCCGGTGTGCATCCTCGCCGGGGGTTTGGGCACCCGCCTGGGTGAGCGCGTGCGCGATACGCCCAAGCCGCTGCTCGAGGTCGCCGGCGAGCCGTTCCTCTACCACCAGCTGCGGCTGCTCGCCGCTCACGGCGCCCGCGAGGTGGTGCTCTGCGTCGGTTACCTCGGCGAGCTGATCGAGCGGCGCGTCGGCGCCGAGCGCTTCGGGCTGCGCCTCGCCTACAGCTACGACGCCCCCGCCCTCGACGGCACGCTCGGTGCGATCCGGCGCGCGCGGGCACTGCTCGGCGAGCGCTTTCTCGTGCTCTACGGGGACACCTTGCTGCGCCTCGACTACGCCGGCGCGGCGGGGGCCTGGCGGGACAGTGGCCTGCCGGGGCTGATGTGCGTGCTGCGCAACGACGGCCGCTGGGACACCTCCAACGTGCTCTACGCCGACGGTCGCGTGCTCGCGTACGACAAGCGCACCCCGCGCGCCGGCATGCGTTGGATCGACTACGGCCTCGGCGGCCTCACGCAGGCGGCGCTCGACCGCGCCGCGCCGAGCGTGTGCGACCTCTCCGAGCTCTACGCCCAGCTCGCTCGCGACGGGCTGCTCTGTGGCTTCGAGGCGCACGAGCGCTTCTACGAGATCGGCACGCCGGACGGGCTCGCCGAAACCGAGGCGTTCCTCGCGGGGCTCTCAGGGCCCGCGCCGACCGACTCGCGCTGAGGCGCCGGGACGCATACGGCTGCACCCGGTGACGTAGAGCCCGCTTGGGCGACATATGGCTGTGCCGGCGACATATAGCTCCGGTACGACATACATGAGGGCGCGGCCCAACCCACGCCGAGTCGCGCCACTCGACGTACGCTGATTTGTGGGTTCCCTCCTCAAGCGCTCGGCGCTGCCCACCGAAGGGGAGGCGAGGACTCCATTGATGTCGCCCGCGTCTGCTTTCGCCCCCACAGCCACCGTCGCCCGTTCGCGCTCGACCCCCGCGCGCTCGACCAGCCCGCGCGCGCGCGGGCTGGTCTGCCTCGCGGCGGCGTTTGCGCTGACGCTCGCGCTGCTGCTGGGCGCCTCCGGGGGGGCACGGGCCGCGACGACGACGTTCGGCAGCTCCCTCTCCGTGCCGGCGACCCTCGACACCGCCACCGGCCTCGCCTACCCCGGCTACGGCATCCCCACCATCTCCGAAGAACGGTCGGTGGTCTTCCACGTCAACCACGACGCCGCCGACACCGCCCTGTGGAACGCCACGCTCGCAAGCGGCTCGCCCACCGCTCCGGCCTCCGGCCAGGTTCTAAGTGTGAGCCTCGAGGGCTGCGCCCGACCCGCGCCCGGCGGGCCGGCGCCGCTCACCCAGATCCACTTCCAGGATCTTGTTCCCCAGGCCGGCGGCGGGGCCCAGGTGAACGTCACCACGCAGGCATTCGCAATTCCGGCCTGCGGCGTCGGTGCAGCCAACGGGAGCACCGTGAGCACCTACCAGCCGACCGACTTCTGCGTCAACCAGGGCGACTACGTCGACTTCAACGACGAGGGCGGGTGGGATCCCACCGACCCTCTCGCCTACCCCTCCGGCGTCCCCTACGAGGTCCTCGGCGCCGTCCCCGGCTCCACCGCGGACTCCTTCGTCGCCAACAACGGCACCGGCAACGGGGCGACGTTCTCGCCGACGGTCGCCACCGAACGCAACGGCTTCGCCACCAACCTCCACGAGGAATTGCTGCTGCAGGCGACCCTCGGCACGGGTCCCGACGCCCTGCCCCTGTGCTCCGGGGGGACCAAGGGCGATCCTCCCCCGGGCGTGGCCATCCCGGGGTCCGCGGGTTCCTCCTACCACGGTCACATACCGACCGTCACCTTCCCGCGGCAGGCCGACGGCGTGAACCGGGAGGGAGCGGTCACGGTGGCGCTCTACTGCCACCTCGCCCTCACCTGCACGGGGACTGTGGCGCTCCACCTCCACGGGGGCCGCGCGGTGGACGGGCGCGCCGCCTTCTCGGTGCCCTCACTGCACACCGGCAAGGTCGTCGTGCACCTCGACTCGCTAGCCCGGCGCCTCGTTCGCCACGCCGCGCACGATCTGGCCGTGGCGATCACCCTCACCCCCACCTCGGGCGCGGAAACGCACCCGCTGAGCGCCTCGATCGAGCTGCTCGGCTGGCGCGGGGGGTGAGGGGGCTGTCTCACGACGGGTCGGACCTCGGACCCATGTGGGCGGTGGGTCTTGCTTATTTTCGCGCCTATATATAGGTCGGCAAACCAACGAGCCAACGCCGCCACGGCGCTCAGATGGGCTGGCCCCCGAGGGTGGGGGGACCACCGGATCGAGTACCGTTTTCCCGCGTGAACGCGATCGCCCTTCCTCGCCTGCAGGGGCCGGTGGTGCTCGAACCGCGGGTCTTCCCCGACGAGCGCGGCTTCTTCTGCGAGACCTATAGGGAGCAGTGGCACGCCTCCGCCGGGATCCCCCCGCGGGAGCGCTTCATCCAGGACAACCACTCGCGCTCCACCCGCGGGGTCGTGCGCGGGATGCACTTTCACATCGGCCCCGGCGTCGCCAAGCTCGTGCGCTGCGCGCGCGGGCGCATCCTCGACGTGATCGTCGATCTGCGCCGCGGCTCCCCCACCTACGCTCAGTGGGAGGCCGTGCCGCTCGACGACGAGCACATGCACGTGCTCTACGTGCCGGTCGGCTTCGCGCACGGCTTCTGCGTGCTCTCCGACGTCGCCGACGTCCTCTACAAGCAGACCGCCTACTACGACCCCGCCGTCGAGCGTGGCATCGCCTGGAACGACCCCGACGTCGGGATCGTCTGGCCGGCCGAGATCGAGCCCGTCGTCTCCGCCCGCGACGCCGCCGCCCCCGCGCTGCGCGAGGTCGCGGACGAACTGCCGTTCGTGTACCAGCCCTGAACTGGCAAACTGCAAGGCCATGGCTCCGGCCTCCCGCCTAGAACGCCTGCGCGAGCGCACCCACGGCTACACCGTCACGCCCCGCCAGTACGTCCTCGTGGCGTATGCCGCGCTCGTCGCGCTGACGCTGATCGTGCTCACCGGCGCCGCCGTGCGGCTCACCGACTCCGGCCTCGGCTGTCCGCAGTGGCCCGAGTGCTACGGGCGCCTCTACCCGCCGCTCTCGACCCACGCGGTGATCGAGTTCTCCAACCGCGTCATCTCCGTGCCCGTCGTGCTCGCCGCCGGTTTCGCCTGGCTGGGGGCGCTGCGCCGCCGACCCTACCGCCGCGACCTCGTGTGGCTCGGCGCGCTGCTACCACTTGGCGTCGTATGCCAGGCGGTGCTCGGCGGCCTGACCGTGCGCGGCAAGCTCGACTACGGCTGGGTCATGGCCCACTTCTCCCTCTCCATGCTGATCCTCGTGGCCGCCGCCGCCCTGGCCTGGCGCGCGCGGTACGAGCCCAGAGAGCGCCCCCGCAGCGGCGACCGCACGCTCGTGTGGTCCAGCCGTGCGCTCGTCGGCCTCGGGGCTCTGACCATCTTCGCGGGGACCGCCGCCACCGCCGCCGGCCCCCACGCCGGGGGCAACCCCGGGGAAAGCATCAACCGCCTCGACTTCGACGGGCGCGGCACGATGGACTTCGCGATCCACCGCCACGCCGAGATCGCCCTCGCGTTCAGCCTGCTGGCCGTGCTCGTGTGGTGGCTGGCCCGCCGGCGTGGTGCCGATCCGCTCGTGCGCCGCTCGGCCACCGTGCTCTGTGTGCTGCTCGCCCTCCAGGGGGCCGTCGGCCTGGACCAGTACGAGACCCACCTGCCCACCGAGCTCGTGTGGGTGCACGTCGGCCTCGCCTGCGCCTGCTGGATCGCCGCGCTCTGGACCGCGTACGCCGCGGGGCGCCTGCGGACCGATCGGAGATCGGCCAGCACCGGGGGGGCGCGGGAGGGCGTGGCGACGCTCCCGAGGGAGGGTGCGGAGGCGCCCCCGCCCGTGCGCATCCCGGTATGAGGAACGTTGCGTGGCGCCATGCCGTCCTGGCGGGGCGCTAGTCTGCCCACTTTAAGCCATCACCCCACCAACGGGAGGAGTGCCGACATGACCAAGAACGATCTGGCCGAGAAGGTCGCAGAGCGCACCGGACTGGCTCCCAGCCAGGCTCGCCAGGCGCTGGAGGCAACGATCGAGACCGTCGCCGACGAGCTGGCCGCCGGCGGCGAGGTCGCCCTCGCCGGCTTCGGCAAGTTCAGCGTCAGCCACCGCGCCGCCCGGCAGGGACGCAACCCCGCCACCGGTGCGACGATCAGCATCGCCGCGAGCAAGGCCGCCAAGTTCTCCGCCGCGAGCGCGCTCAAGGGCCGCCTGAATTGATCGGGTAGGCGCTGGACAGCGAACGGCTTCATACCCGCCGCGAGGCCCGCCGCCGCGAAGTGGCGAGGCGTCGGCAGAGGCTGGCCGTAGGGGGTCTGTTGGCGGCGGTGCTGGTCGCGGTGCTCGCCGTGGTCGTGCTCGCCGGGAGCGGCTCCTCGGGGACGCCCTCGCGCCACCGGGACTCCCCCGCGAGCGTTGCGGGGGGCGCTGGCGCTTCGCACCGGACAGGTGCCGCCGCCACCCGGCGGGTCGATGGCCCGCGAGGCACCGAGGCGGTCCCCATCCTGATGTACCACGTCATCAACCCCCCGCCTGCGGGGGCTCCCTTTCCGGGTCTCTACGTGCCCTCCGAAGAGTTCGCCGAACAGATGCACGCGCTCGCGCAGGCCGGCTTCCACGCGGTCACGATGGACCAGCTGTGGGCCAACTGGAAGGAAGGCGCGCCGCTGCCGTCCGGCAAGCCGATCGTGCTCACCTTCGACAACGGTTACCAGTCCCAGTACACCAACGCCCTCCCCGTCCTGCGCCGGCTGGGGTGGGTCGGTGTCGAGAATATCCAGCTCACCGGCCTGCCCCCCTCGCAGGGCGGGCTCTCGGCAGAGCAGGTGCGCGGCCTGGTGTCCGGCGGCTGGGAGCTCGACACCCAGGGCTTCAGCCACGCCGACCTCATCACCCTCGATCCCTCCCAGCTGCACTACCAGGTGGCCGTCGCCCGCAGCGAAGTCCAGCGCCTCTACCACGTCCCCGTCAACTGGTTCTGTTACCCCTCCGGCCACTACGACGCAGCTGTGCTCGCCGCCGTGCGGGCGGCCGGCTACCGCGGCTCCACCACGGTAGTCCCCGGCTGGGCCCAGCCCGGCGGGGCCCCCGACCGGCTGCCGCGGCTGCGGGTGCTCGGGGGGACCACGGGGCCGCAGCTGCTCAGCGAGCTCGCTGACGCACGATAGCCGGCGCATATCGGCGTCCTCAGTCGCTCGTGTGCAGAGCACACTTCGCTCCTTGCATCCTTGATCTGCTTGGCTCTCGTGCGTCAGAGGGGTAAGCACGATCCTCGCTCGGGGGGAGGATCGATAGGATGCGGCCCATGTTCGGCTCTGTGCCCGACTGGGGCTCCTGGACCTTCAATCCGATCGTTGTCGCCGCGCTGCTAGGCGCGGCGTGGCTCTATGCGCGCGCCTACCGCCGCGCCGCCACGAAATCGAGCGCCGTGGGCGCGGGGCACTGGATCCCGTACATGTGCGGTCTGCTGGTGCTCGCGGTCGCGCTGCTCTCGCCGCTGGACCCGATCGGGGACCGCTACCTACTCTCCGCGCACATGGCTCAGCACGTGCTGCTCTCCGACATCGCCCCCGCGCTGCTCGTGCTCGGGCTGCGCCGCCCACTGCTGCCGCTCGGCCTCTCCCGCGAGGCGCTGCTTGCGGTCGCGCCTCGCGGTCGCTTCGGCCGCGTGCTCGCGCTGCTCACCTCGCCGTGGATCGCGATCCCGCTGTGGGCCATCGCCACCTGGGTGTGGGCGATCCCCGCCGTCTTCGACTTCGCCGCGCAGCACTCCACCGTGCACGCGTTCGAGCACGCCACGCTCTTCTACACCGGCCTCGCCCTGTGGTGGCTGATCGTCGACCCCCTGCCCCGCGCCCGGATGCGCCCCGGCGGCGAGCGTCTGGCGCTACTCGGCTTCTCGCGTCTGGCGAGCGCGGCGATCTGCGTGCCCCTCACCTGGCTCGCACGCACCCAGTACCCGCTCTACGCCGGCGCCCCGCGCGCCTTGGGCCTCTCCGCGATCAACGACCAGCACCTCGCCGGCGCCGGCATGTGCTTCATCGAGTTCCTCGTCTTCGGCATCGCCTTCGCCGCGGTCTTCGTCTCGATGCTTGGCCGCGACGAGCGGCGAACCTCGGTCGCCGAGCGGGCTTCTGCACTACGCCCCTGAGGGCCGAGAGCCAAGCAGATCAAAAATCGAATGCCCGCCCACCCCGCGAAGTGTGCTCTGCACACGAGCGACCGAGGACGCCGATATGCGCCGGCTATCGGCCCTCAGCCGCAGCCGGTGTTGTTGCCGCAGGATGAGCAGGTGTAGCAGGAGCCGGTCCGCTGCATCATCCCCCCGCACTGGCTGCACGCCGGGCCGAGGTCGAGTCCCTGGAGCCTGGCCGGGACGACCGGTGGGGTGTCGGTGAACGAGGCGGCGGGCGCGCTCGCTCCACCGTTCCCTTCCGCGCTCGCACCGCCGTTCCCCTCCCCGCTCGGCGCGCTCGGCCCCGCGGTGTCGGAGGCGATCATCGACTGGGCGGCCTCCTGGGCGGCCTTGCGGGCGCGGACCTCGGGGGTGAGGATGCCGAGCTCCTCCTGGACGTCGGCGTCGAGGAAGCGTGAGGCCAGCCAGCGCATGATGTAGTCGGGCATCGACTTCGCGAACGGGATCTCCGGGTTGGTGGTGATCCCCTCGGGGTCGAAGCGCATGTAGCAGAACTTCTGCACCAGCGTCTCCAGCGGCACCCCGTACTGCAGCGCGATCGAGATCGCGGTGGCGAACGAGTTCATCATGCCCCGCAGCGTCGAGCCCTCCTTGCCGATGTCGGTCAGGAAGATCTCGCCGATCGAGCCGTCCTCGTACATGCCCGCGGTGATGTACCCCTCGTGGCCGCCGATCGAGAACTTGTGCGTGATCGACTGGCGCTCGCGCGGCATCCGCTTGCGCCGCGGGCCCGCCTCAGCGAGCGCCTTGGCAACGGCCTTCTCAACGACCGCGTCCACGTCGACATCGGCCTTCGCCGGCGCGTCCTGCTGCGCATCGGTGCGCAGCGCCTGCGCGGTCTTCGAGCCGTCGCGGTAGATCGCCAGCGCCTTGATCCCGAGCTTCCACGCCTCGGTATAGGCGTCCTGGATGTCCTCCACGGTCGCGCTCTGCGGCAGGTTGACGGTCTTCGAGATCGCCCCTGAGATGAACGGCTGCACCGCGCCCATCATCTTCAGGTGGCCCATGTGCGAGATCGCGCGCTCCCCGACCGCCACGTCGAACACCGGCAGGTGCTCCTCCTTCAGGCCCGGGGCGCCGACGATCGTGCCGTGCTCTGACAGGTACGCCTCGATCTGCTCGACCTGCTGCTCGGAGTAGCCGAGTCTCTGCAACGCCGGTGGGACCGTGCGGTTGACGATCGTCATCTGCCCGCCGCCGACGAGCTCCTTGAACTTGACCAGCGAGAAGTCGGGCTCCACGCCGGTCGTGTCGCAGTCCATCAGGAAGGAGATCGTCCCCGTGGGGGCCAGCACGGTCGCCTGCGCGTTGCGGTAGCCGAGGCGCTCGCCGAGCTCCACCGCCTGCACCCACGAGCGGCGCGCGGCTGCGAGCAGTTCGTGGTCGGCGCAGGTCTCATCGGCGATCGCGTGGGTCGCGTCGCGGTGCATGCGCATCACCGCGTTGTGCTCCTCGCGGTTCTCCGCGTAGCGCTCGTAGGGGCCGAGCGCCCCGGCGACCTCGGCCGAGCGGCGGTACGCGCGGCCGGTCATCAACGCCGTGATCGCCGCCGCGGTGCCGCGGCCCTCCTCGGAGTCGTAGGGCATTCCGTCGGCCATCAGGTACGCGCCGAGGTTCGCGTAGCCGAGGCCGAGCTGGCGGAAGGCGCGCGCGTTCACGCCGATCTCCTCGGTCGGGTAGCTGGAGGGACCGACGACGATCTCCTGGGCGAGCAGCATCACGTCGACGGCGTGCTCGAAGGACTCCACGTCGAGCGTGCCGTCGGGGCGGCGGAACTTCATCAGGTTCAGCGAGGCCAGGTTGCACGCCGAGTTGTCCACGTGCATGTACTCCGAGCACGGGTTCGACGCGTTGATCCGCCCCGAGCGGGGGGAGGTGTGCCAGCGGTTGATCGTCGTGTCGTACTGCACCCCCGGGTCCGCGCAGCGCCAGGCGGCCTCGGCGATCTCGCGCATCAGCTCGCGCGCGGGCACCGGCTCTCCCACCGGCTCACCGGTCACGCGCGAGGTCAGGTGCCACTCGCGATCCTCGGCGACGGCCTGCATGAACTCGTCGGTGACGCGCACCGAGTTGTTCGCGTTCTGGTACTGGATCGACTTGAAGCCCTCGCCGTCGATCGACATGTCGAAGCCGGCGTCCCGGAGCGCCTGCGCCTTGTCCTCCTCCTTGGCCTTGCACCAGATGAACTCGCGGATGTCGGGGTGGTCGACGTCGAGCACGACCATCTTCGCCGCGCGGCGGGTCTTGCCGCCGGACTTGATCGTGCCCGCCCACGAGTCGGCGCCGCGCATGAACGACACCGGCCCCGAGGCCGTGCCGCCCTTGGCGAGCGGCTCCTGCGAGCCGCGGATGTTCGAGAGGTTGATGCCCGAACCGGAGCCCCCGCGAAAGATCATCCCCTCCTTGGTGTTCCAGTCGAGGATCGACTCCATCGTGTCGTCGACGGAGAGGATGAAGCAGGCGCTGCACTGCGGGTTCTCCTCGAAGCCCACGTTGAACCACACCGGCGAGTTGAATGCTGCCAGCTGGCGCAGCAGGATGTGGGTCAGCTCCGCCTCGAACGCGTCGCCGTCCTCCTCGGTGGCGAAGTAGCCGCGCTCGCGTCCCCAGCTGGCGATCGTGCCGGACACGCGGCCGATCATCTGCTTGACGGAGTGCTCGCGCGCGGGACTGTCGAGCTGCCCGCGGAAGTACTTCTGCGTGACGATGTTGGTCGCGTTCTGCGACCAGCTCTTGGGAAACTCGACCCCGCGCTGCTCAAACGCCACACGGTCCCCGTGACCGATGCGCGCATCGCGCAGCTCCCACTCCACCGTGTCGAAGGGGTGCGTCCCGGGGGACGTGAAGCGACGCTCGATCGACAGCGCCCGCCCGGGCGTCGTCTCCTCGATGGTGGGGTGGGACATCGTGCTCATAGCGGCCTCTGCTCCTTCTTCTCGGGGCCGAGAAGCATCCCGCTCGGGCCGGACGGAAAAAGGCGGGCAGGTTCCTCAATTCTAGGAGGCTCAGCGTCCCAATCTAAGCCAGTCGGCGAACTCCTCCCAGGTGCCCCCCAGGCGCCAGCTGGCCTCCGCCAGCGAATGGCGCAGCGAGACCGTCCAGTGGGGCTCGTAGGCGAACCAGCGCGCGACTCCCCACGCGAGGCACACGACGATCAGCAGCGCCGCCACAACCACCGCAACGAGCGCCCACGCGGAGAGCTTCGTCGTGTGCTGAGTCGTCTGGTGGACCACCACGAGGGCGAGCGTCACCGCCTGGGAGAAGCCTTCGAGGATGCTGTGCACCGTGTGCCCCATGGTAGGGCACGCCCTTACGTCAGAGCAGGTCCTCGCACGCCGCCAGCGCGTCGCGCAGCACCGCCTCCGGCGGGCGCTCGGCGTCGAGCGACGCGATCCGCCGCGGTTCCGCGCGCGCGAGGTCGCTGTAGGCCGCTGCGATCCGTGCAAAGAACGCCTCCCCCTCCAACTCCAACCTGTCGGGATCGAGCGCGCGTGTGTGCTGGCGTGCGCGCCCGGTCTCGGGGGAGATGCACAGCAGCAGCGTGCGATCCGGGTGCAGGCCTCCGGTGGCGAGCAGGTTGATCGTGCGGATCTGCTCCACCCCCAGTTCGCGCCCCGCGCCCTGGTAGGCCAGCGAGGAGTCCACGAAGCGGTCCATCAGCACCAGCGCGCCCGCGTCGAGCAGCGGGCGCAGGCGCTCCCGCACGAGCTGGGCGCGCGCCGCCGCGTACAGCAGCGCCTCGGCTTGCGGGGAGACCGTCAGCGCGGGGTCGCGCACGAGCTCGCGGATGCGCTCCGAGAGGTGCACCCCGCCGGGCTCGCGCAGCAGATCGACCGGTCGCCCGCCCGGCGCGCGCGCCGCTAGCTCTCGCGCGAGGGAATCCGCGAGCGTCGTCTTGCCGGCGCCGTCGAGCCCCTCGATCGTGATCAGCGTTCCGCGGGGCACTGCGGGACCGTATCGCCTATATGGGGTTCGCGACGGACATAATGATCACGTGAGTCCCCCCGACCTCGCGACTGCGCCCACTGCCTCCCCGCCGGCCCCCCCTCAGGCGCGGCTTCCCGGCATCGACGCCCACCCGCACGCCCGCGCGCTGCTGTTGCCGGTGCTGCCCCGCGACGGCGAGCAACCCGCCCGCGAACCAGCTCACGCCTACCTCTTCCACGGACCCCCCGGCGCGGGCAAGCGCACCGTGGCGCGCGCGTTCGCCGCCGCGCTACTCGCCGAGGGGGCGCGCGCGCCGGAGGCGGTCGCCGGGCGGGTCGCGCGCGGGGCCCACCCCGACCTCACGTGGGTCACACCCTCGGGGGCGGGGGAAATGCTCGTGGCGGACATCGATCAGGCCGTGGTTGCCGCGGCGGCCCACACTCCCTTCGAGTCGCGCCGGCGGGTGTTCGTGATCGAGGACGCCCACACGCTCAACGACCAGGCCGCCAACCGCCTGCTGAAGACGCTCGAGGAGCCCCCGCCGTTCGCCCACCTCGTGCTGCTCGCCCCGAGCCCCCGCGAGGTGCTCCCGACGATCGCCTCGCGCTGCCAGCTCGTGCGCTTCGACCCGCTCCCCAGCGCCCGCATCGAGGAGCGACTGACGGCTGCCCGCGAAGGCGGCGCACCCTCCCCCGACGCCGAAGCCGGGCGCACCGAGGCGCAGGCCGGGCAGCGAGGGGTCGAGCCGCAGGCCGAGGTCGAGACGCTCGCGGCGTGCGCGCGCCTGGCCCTCGGCGACGCTCGGCTCGCGGGCCGGCTGGCGAGCGCGTGGGGCCGCGCGCTGCGCGAGCGCGTGGAGGCGTTCGTTGGCGGCGCGCTGCGCGGCGAGACCGCGGAGCGCCAGTGGGTGGGGCTGCTGGAGGTCGCCAAGGACGCTGGGGCGGAGGTCGGCGAGACGCTCGCGGCGCGCGTGGCGCAGGAGCTTGAGATGGTGCCCACGAAGGAGC
Organism: uncultured Solirubrobacterales bacterium; assembly: GCA_963702085.1. Taxonomy (GTDB): domain Bacteria; phylum Actinomycetota; class Thermoleophilia; order Solirubrobacterales; family Solirubrobacteraceae; genus Palsa-744. The sequence goes on from OY969707.1 coordinate 272,761, forward strand.
GCAAACGCCACGAGCGCGAAGCGGCCGACGCGCAGCGCCGCGCGGAGCGCCGCGCGCGCACGGCGGCCCTCGACCTCGCGCTGCGCCTCGCCCAGTTGTGGCTGCGCGACGTGTGGTGCGTGGCGGAGGGGGCGGGCGAGCTGGTGTACGCGGTGGACCGCCGCGCAGAGCTCGAGCGCGACGCCGCGGGCCGCCACCCCGCGCGGCTGCGCGAGGGCGTGGAGCTCGTGCAGGACACGCGCCTGCGGCTACCGCTCAACGTCTCCGAGGAGCTCGCTTTGGAGGCCCTCGCCTACCGGTTGCAGGCGCTGCTCGCCACGGGGTGAGACCGAGGCCGCGGACGGCTACGGGATAAACAGGTCGGGCAGGCGCCCCTGCCGGTCGGCGCAGAGCTCCACGGGGGCGGCGAGCAGCGGCACGACCCGCTGCGCGACGGCTTCGCGGAGGACTCGCACGGCGGCGTGGTAGCGGCGCGCCAGCGCGGGGAATGGCTGGTGTGCGAGATCGAGCCTGCTCGAGTTGGCGCAACGCAGCATCGGTTTGGCGCGCGCGGGCGGCGGCCTGTGCCCAGACGACCTCCAGGTAGGCGATCGCCGCGGGGAGCTGCTCCTCGGGCAGCCGCTCGCCGGTCTCCAGCTGGCTCACCACGGGGATCACCTTGCGGCTCAGCAGGTGCTGCTCGGAGTGGGCCAGCAGCAGCAGGGAGACGTCGGGTGGGGATTCCAAGTGCGGTATGCGGTGACGGTCTTTGGACATGCACTCACGTGGGCCACCGCGAGGGATGGCTGTTGCGGCCCATAAGTGGACTCGGCGGGCACGGCCGGGTGCTTTAGGAGGGCGCGCGCCCCCAAACGTATTTCCCCTCGGCCGCTGCGAGGACGCGCAAATTCGAACCACCCGTCCACCCTAAAGCCCCCGCGGGGGAGGGCCGATGTCGAACAGAGTGCCCCTCGAACGCGACCCCATGGCCCGGGCGCCCGGGCAGTACACCCGCTCGATCGTGCAGCGGCTGCGGATGCGCACGCTGCTGATGCTGGGGGGCCTCGCGGTGGCGACGACGCTGATGGGCCGGCGCTTCGGCTGGCAGGACCCGCGCTTCCTGGCGGCGGAGGTGGCGATGCTCACGGGGATCTTCCTGATCTCCCGCTTCGTGCTGCCGCAGGTGGACCGCCACGACCGGGGCGCGAAGGGGGAAGAGCAGGTGGGGGGGCTGCTGGAGGGGCTGGCGGGCCAGGGGTGGCACGTGGTCCACGACGCGAGCCTCGGCCGGGGCAACGTGGACCACATCCTGATCGGCCCCGGGGGGGTGTTCACGGTCGAGACGAAGAGCCACCCGGGTCCCGTGCGGGTCGGCAGGCTGCACGGCGGGGTGCTGAACCAGGCGCAGGCGCAGCGCAAGGCGATCGAGGAGATCGTGGGCGAGCACGTGGAGCCGCTGGTGGTGTTCAGCCGCGCGTGGGTGGACCGCCCCTTGAGCCGGCGCAAGGGAGTGCGGGTGGTGCCGGCGAGGATGCTGCTGAGCTACGTGGACCGCCAGCCGGAACGTCTGAGCGCCGAGGAGGTGGAGCGCGCGCAGGAGAGGCTCGCACGGGCACTGGCAGAGCACCTCGCGCGCACACGCGCACGCACGCGCACGCGAAATAGGCCCCCAAAACAAAGACACAACCACCGGGGCCGCCCCGCAGCCCACCCCGCGCCGCGCTAGCCTGGGGAGCGTGGCGAGCGCAGCAGGCACGATACCCGCGGCAGAGCAGCCGCCGACCACGGCAGCGACGACACCAACGACGTCGGTGCCCCCGGGCCCGTGGTGGCCGGCGGCCGTGCAGACCGTGGTGTGGGCGGTGGCGATGCCGTGGATGCTCGACTACTGCGGGAAGCGCTACGGCGAGGAGTTCACGGTGCGGTTCTTCCCGAGTGGAAGGAAGATCGTGGTCGTGAGCGGGGCGGAGCGGGTCAAGCAGGTGTTCACCGCCCCACCGGAGGTCGCGCCCTCGGCGGCGGGCATATCTCCCGTGGCCCCGGTGATGGGGCCGAACTCGGTGCTGACGTTGACCGGTCCGGAGCACATCCGCCAGCGCAGGCTGTTGCTGCCCCCCTTCCACGGGGAGCGGATGAAGGAGTATGAGGAGGTGATCGTCGAGGCCACGAGGCGCGATGTGGCGACGTGGCCGGAGGGGACGCCGATGAGCCTGCAGGAGCGAACGCGGGCGATCACGCTGGAGGTCATATTGCGAGCGGTGTTCGGCGTGGAGGCCGAGCGGATGGACCCATTGCGCGAGGCGATCGGGGGGCTGTTCGTGCCGCTGAAGCTGCCGATGCTGCTGCTCGTCGCGTTGCGGGCGCCGTCGATGGAGCGCCCAAAGGGGGCGTTCGGGCGCGCGCTCGACCATCTCGACGAGGTGACATACGCGGAGATCGCACGCCGGCGCGCGCAGGAGGATCTCGGCGAGCGCACGGACATCCTCTCGCTGCTGATGCAGGCGCGCGACGAGGAGGGCGTCGCGATGACCGACGCTGAGCTGCGCGACGAGCTCGTGACGCTGCTGCTGGCGGGCCATGAGACGACGGCGACGTCGGTGGCGTGGGCGATCGAGCGCCTCGTCAGGCACCCCGACAAGCTGAAGAAGCTGATCGCGGAGATCGACGCGGGCGAGAGCGAGGAGTATCAGCAGGCGGTCGTCAACGAGACGATGCGGGTGCGCCCGGTCGTGCCGATGGTGGTGCGGATCCTCAAGCAGCCGATGAGGGTCGGCGAGCACGAATTGCCCAAGGGGACGCGGGTGGCGCCGTCGATCTGGCTGACGAATCGCGACCCAAAGGTGTATGAGGATCCCGAGGAGTTCCGCCCGGAGCGCTTCGTCGGGAGCCAGCCCGAGACGTTCTCGTGGATACCGTTCGGCGGCGGGATCAGGCGCTGCATCGGCGCGTCGTTCGCGACGCTCGAGATGAAGCTGATAATGCGCACGATCCTCGAAGAGGTGCAGCCGAGACTCCCGCCGGAGCGTCCGAGGCGCAGGCGTGCAGGCGAGCGGATTCGCAGGCGCGCGATCACGCTGGTGCCCGCCGAGGGCGCGCGCGTGGTGTGGAGCAGGCGCGCGTAAAGGGATTTTGATGAGGGACCCCCACAAGGGGGGTCGGGGAGCGGCGTTCGCAGTGCGGACCCAGGCGTAGGGCAAAGCCCGAGCGAGCGTACCGGCCGGAGCACGAGCTACGGTCCCAAGGATGAAGGAGATCCTGGAGGCGATCGAAGGCGCAAGGCGCGAGCTCAAGGTGAGCCCGGCCGACCGGGTCGCGTGTGCCCGCGCGCGGGGGGTGTTGAGCCAGGCTCGGGAGATGTGGGAGGCGCTCGACGCCGAGCAGAGGGCGGCGCTGAGGGGCCCGGCCGGCGAGCTGCGGGAACTGGTGGACAGGGAGGCAGAGAGCGAGAAGACCCCACCGGCCCCCGAGGAGCTGCTGAGGCGCTTCGGGCTGAAAGAGTTCCGCGCCGGCCAGAGGGAGGCGGTGGCCGCGGCGCTGGAGGGGAGGGACACGCTCGTGGTGATGCCGACCGGCGCGGGGAAGTCGCTGTGCTATCAGCTGCCGGCGCTCGCGGGGAGGGGGTTGGTGGTCGTCGTGAGCCCGCTGATCGCGCTGATGAACGATCAGTGGAAGCGCCTGGCGGAGACCGGCGTCAATGCGGTGATGCTCGCGTCGGGGATGGAAGAGGGGCACAATGGCAGAGCGCTGCTAGATATCGAGTCGGGCTGGGCACAGTTGGTGCTTGCGGCCCCAGAGCGGTTCGGATCGCGAGCGTTCAGAGAGGCCGTTGGAACGCGCAAGGTGGGGTTGTTCGTCGTCGACGAGGCGCATTGCGTGGCCGAGTGGGGCCACGATTTCCGCCCCGATTACCTGCGGTTGCACGGAGCGATAGCGGCGCTGGGACGGCCGCCGGTGATGGCTGCGACGGCGACGGCGACCCCGAGGGTCGCGAAGGAGATCGCCGCAAAGCTGGGGTTGCGGGAGTGGGTGTCGGTGAGCTCCGGATTCGATCGGCCGAACATCGCGTTCGACGTCGTGAGCGTGGAGGGAAAGGGCGCGGTGGCCCGCAAGCGAGCCGCGTTGATGCATGTCATCGAGAACCCAGGGGCCCGCCCAGCGATCGTGTACTGCGGGACGCGAAAAGACACCGAGGAGGTGGCGGAGACGATCGCGGCAAGGGGGATAAAGACCGTCGCGTACCACGCAGGAATGCGCCCGGAGGAGCGTCGCAAAGCGCAGGAGGAGTTCATGGAGGGAGAGGCCGAGGTGGTCGTCGCCACGAACGCGTTCGGGATGGGAGTGGACAAGGCGGACGTGCGAACCGTGGCGCATTGGGCGGTGCCGACAAGCCTCGAGGCGTACTACCAGGAGGCGGGCCGCGGGGGCCGCGACGGAAAGCCGGCAAGAGCGCTACTGCTCGCATCGAGGATGGATCTAGGAAGGCTGATCCGCTTCAACACCGAACGCCAGACAAGCGTCGAGGAAGTGCGCGCATATACAAATCGCCTGAATCGCCAGGCGCAAGAAGGCGTGGTGGAGATCGCCCCAAGGGAGCTGGACGACACCGACCGAGTGTTGATGTCGATTGCCGAGCGAGCGGGCGCAGCCGAGCTCCAACCGGGCGCCAGAGGAGTGCTGCGAGTGCGCCTAACGGGCGAGATCGACGGCCGCGCGGCTTACCAGGCGATCAAGGCAGCAAAGGATCGCGGCTGGGAGTCCTATAGAGCGATCGAGCGGTTCATAGCCAACGGAAAGGAGTGTCGAAGGCGCCAGATCCTCGAGCATTTCGGCGACGAGAAGGAAGGCGCGAGAGAGGGCCGCTGCTGCAGCGTGTGCGACCCCGACCAAGAGCTGGAGCGAGCGGTGGCGGCGGGTGCGAGCACCAGAGCAGCCCGGAGCGGGCGACCAGCGCGGGCAGGCGCGAACGGGGCAAGGAGAGACGGCAGTGCGCCGAGGCCAGCGCTCAACGGCTCCAAAGGGCTGGCCCTCAACGGCTCGGCGGGATCTGCGCTCAACGGGTCTGTGGCCTCGGCGCCCAACGGCGCGGCGGAAACCCCCGAACCGGTGAACGAGGAGCAGTACGAGAAGCTGAGGGAGTGGCGCCTCGGCCAGGCGGAAGGCAAGCCGGCGTTCACGGTAGCGGCGAACACAGTCCTGGAGGAGATACTGCGCCGCCGCCCAAGGAGCAGCGAGGAGCTGATCGAGATCCGCGGCATCGGCCCAGCATTCTGCGAGAAGCACGGCGAGTCGCTGCTGGAGGCGCTGGGGGCGCTGTGAGGGTCCCCAGCGTGGCAGTCCCCAGAGCCCAGAAGACGCGGCGACGGCGATAGCATCCAAGCACGCGCCGACGTAGCTCAGCTGGTAGAGCACTTCACTCGTAATGAAGGGGTCCGGGGTTCGAGTCCCCGCGTCGGCTCTCTTTACTTTGCCCAGGTTTCGGCTTGGTTGCTGGGAATTGACCGGATTGGGGCTGTCGACAAGGACGCCATCGCAGTCGAAATGTGATCGCGCGGGCAAGTGGGAGGATTCGGGGCACGCATGGACTCCCAGCCCGGGCGACCGCCTGGGGGCGTCGTGGTGTGTAGAGTTTACGCTACGGCCGAGTGGGGAGGCCCATACACGAGCGCTGGCGCGCGCTGATAAAGTGCATTCCCGAAGTTCGGATTTCCTCTGGGTGAGGAAGTCATGAGCCGCCGGCAACGAACGATGCGAAACGGTTGAGGGAGTGCGAAGCCATCCACATCTACAGCGCCTCGGTACCCACTGCGTGGGCTCACGTGAGCGAGTCTGTCGCGGCACCGGTGCCTTGACGTCGTCGCAGCTCGTGGGCTCGATGTGCCTCCACCTGAAGCGCGCGTCGGTGCTTGGTGGGGCACTGACGGCCTTCGTGGCGGTCGCGGGCCTCGTAGGAGGCACGGCCTCCTCCGCGGCGGGCGCGTCGGCCGCGGCACACACCGTGGCGGCAGCCGACGCGACATCCGACGTCGCGCGGGCGAGTGCGGTGGGCAGGGTGGCGCGCGCGCTGAGCGTCAAAGACGAAGGGCACCTGCACATGGTGAGCAACTCCGGGTCCAGTCTGGTCGAGGAAGGCCCGGTCTCGGGGACGATCCCGGGTACGGTGAGGGTGAACTTCGACATCGGCCCCACGGTGTACGCCTCGTTCACGATCTACGTTCACGGGGGCGGCTCGATCAGCGGCAAGGGTCACGGGACGCTGCATTCGACGGGCGCCTACTCGACGTTCGGGGGCTCCCTGTCGGTCACCCACGGCACCGGCCGCTACGCGCACGCCCACGGCACCGGCGGCCTGTATGGCGCGATCAACCGCAGGAACTCCGCCTACCCGATGACGGTGCAGACCACCGGCACGCTGTACTACTGAGCCTCCACCGGGCCAGGCCTGCCTTCGGCGCGGGCCGCGGAGGCGCTCCTCGCTGAGGTCTGGGGTGGAGCAGTGCGCTGGCGGCTCCCCGGGTCGCGCGGGCCCACGCCATGAACCATGAGCCATCGTGCGTGCCCCCGTGGGCTCCCGGTCGGGCGGGCCCCCGCCGCGAACCCGTAGCCTTCGCGCGTGCCCCCGCGCGCGCTGGAGATCCCGCAACCCGCCCGCCCGGCAGGCGGCGGCGAAGCGCCCCCCTCGCTGGGCACGATTCTGCGTGAGTGGGGCCGCCTGGGGTGCATCGGCTTCGGGGGCCCCCCGGCCCACATGGCGCTGCTGCGCGAGCTGTGCGTGCAGCGGCGGCGGTGGCTGACCGACGAGGAGTTCGAGGACGGCCTCGCGGCGTGCAACCTGCTCCCGGGCCCCGCCTCGACGCAGCTCGCGATCTTCTGTGCCTGGCGGGTGCGCGGGTCGGCGGGGGCGCTGGTCGGGGGGCTGGCGTTCATCGCCCCGGGCCTGGCGGCGATCCTGGGCCTGGCGGCGCTATTCCTAGCGGGCTCCCCGCCGACCTGGGTGCGCGGCGCAGCCGCGGGGGCCGGCGCCGCGGTGGCGGCGGTGGCGGTGCGCACCGGGTGGACGCTGCTGGCCGGCTCCCGGGCGCGCGCGGGCAGGGGGAGTGGGGCGCGCCTGTGGGCGTACCTGCTCGTGGGCGGGGTGACGGCGGCCACCGTCGGCCCGTGGCTGGTCGTGGCGCTACTCGCCTGTGGAGGGGTGGAGACGGTGTGGAGGAGAGAGCTCGCGGCGCGGCGCACTCACTCGCCTGTGCTCCTGCCGGTGTGGGCCGCGGCCGTCCCGGCGGTGGGGGGCGTGGCGGCGCTGGCGTGGGTGGCGCTGAAGGTGGGGGCGCTCTCCTACGGAGGCGGGTTCGTGATCGTCCCGTTGATGCAGCACGACGCCGTGTCGCACTACCACTGGATGACAGCGGGCCAGTTCCTCGACGCGGTGGCCCTGGGGCAGGTGACGCCGGGCCCGCTGGTGCAGACGGTGGCGGTCGTCGGCTACGCGGCGGCGGGTGTGGGCGGCGGCCTGCTGGCGGCGGGCGTCGCGTTCGCGCCCTCGTTCCTGTTCGTGCTGGGTGGCGCGCGCCACTTCGACCGGCTGCGTGCGAGCGCAAACGCGCGGGGCTTCCTCGGCGGCGCGGCCCCGGCGGCGATCGGCGCGATCTTCGGCTCGGCGGTGCCGCTGGCGTTGGCGCTCTCGCAGCCGTGGCAGGCGGCGGTGCTGGCGGGCGCGGCCGTCCTGCTGCTCGGAGCGCGGCGGGGCGTGGTCGCGACGCTGCTGGCCGCGGGCGCCGTGGGCGCCGTGCTCGGCCTGGCGGGGGCGCCGCTGCCGCACTGACGCGGACCCGGTCGCGAACCGATCGGGAGTCGGCCTGCCTTCCCTGTGCCCGGCGCTCCAGGCGTGCGACTCGTCGCGCCCGCGAAAGACTGCGCGGTGGCAGGCGCGGCGGCGGGCAAACGCCTGCCCGCCCGCCTGCTCAACCGAAGGTGAAGTCGTAGACCGTTACCCCCGGCGGGAACTTGACGGTGAGGGTGTGGGTCTGCACGGAGGGGAGGTCGACGAGGTTGTAGACGTCCTGAAGCTGCACCTCGGCGACCCCGTCGCGTACGTTGGTCCCAGCAACCGCCCGGGGGATCGGCCGCCCGTCGAGCAGCACGCGCACGGGGCGGGGGTGGCCGGGGGAGCCGGGGTGGGTGGGAGCTCCTATCACCAGGTACACCCGCCGCGCCCTGAAGTTCAGCTGCACTGCGCCGCCGCCGGCACTCTCCGGGGTGGCACCCCAGGCGCCGACGTTCAGGGTGCCCGCCAAGCGGAGGTAGCTCAGCGGCGGAGGCTGGGAGGGGAGCGGGCCGAAGTCGTGTACTCCGGGGGTGAGGGGGCCGGAGGTGAAGCGTTCGCCCCGTTCGACGCCGAGGTAGGACTCGGGCGTGACTTCGGCTTCGGAGGGTTTCAGCGCGTGGACGTGGGTCGGCCCGCTCAGGCCGGTGGCGCCGGCTTCGACGAGCAGGCTGCGGATCGCGCGCTCCTTGGTGGCGTACTCGCCCTCACCAAAGTCCTCCAGGCGGATGCGGTCCTGGGCATCGATCAGGTACTCCGCGGGCCAGTACTGGTTGTTGTAGGCGCTCCACGTGCCGTATTCGTTGTCCTGGACGACGGGGTAGTGGATCCCGTTCTGGGCGGTCGCGGCGGCGACGTTGGCGGCGGAGTGCTCGAAGGGGAACTCGGGGGTGTGGACCCCGACGATCTCAAAGCCCTTGGAGTGGTACTTCGCATACCACGCGTTGAGGTAGGGGAGGGTGCGGATGCAGTTGATACAGGTGTACGTCCAGAAGTCCACGAGCACGACGTGGCCGCGCAGGCTGGAGAGGGGCACCGGCTGGCCCTCGGGGGTGTTGAACCACTTCTGGGTGTCCACGAATTCGGGCGCCTGGCCGAGCACGGGGAGCCGCAACCCGGCGTCGGCCTCGCGCAGGCCGGCGTCCTGGCGCGCTTTGCGACCGCGCAGGGCGGCGAGCTGCACGGTTGCGGCGTGGCTTTCCTCGAGGCTGTGGGTGGGGTCGACCAGGAAGGACGGCAGGTCGCTCGCGATCGCGGTCTCGAAGCGGGTGTCGTAGTTGCGGAGCATCGCCAGGGCGATCAGCACCATCACCGCCCCCATCGCCATCTGGAAGCGCCCGCTGCGCCGGGCCAGACGGGCGGTCAGCCGCCGCCCGCCGAGCATCAGCGCATACAGCACGACCGCGGAGCCGATCCCGTAGGCCAGCGCCACCGCGAGGCGCCCGGCTGTGAAGGTCTGCGAGGCGGAGACCGTAATCACCCCGGCGAGGATTGGCCCGGCGCACGGCGCGTACACGAACCCCAGGCCGCCCCCGACCAGCATCCCCGACCAGAAGCCCTCTCCGCTAACTGCGCCCGAGCCCACGCCGGCGCTCGGGCCCAGGCGGCTCAACCACGCCTCCAGCCGATCGCTCAGCGGCGGCGCGAGCAGACAGATCCCAAAGCCGACCAGCACCGCGATCGCCGCCGTCCGCAACAGCCCGTCCGGGAGCCCGAAGGCGGAGATCGCGTACACCAGTGCCACCGTCGCGAACGTGAACGACAGGGCCAGGCCGCTGACGACCCCCAGCGGCCGCCGCCGCCCGCCGGTGGCGCCCGCCGCGAGCGCCACCGGCAGGACGGGCAGCACACAGGGGGAAACGGCGGTGGCGGCGCCGGCGACGAACGCGAAGACGATCAGGATGAACATCGTGGCCAATCGTGGCAGGTAGGTATTGCCGGTCCCTTACAAGCGTCTGCTGCACGTGTAAGGGAAACCGTAAGAGGTGTCCGCTGGACAGCACCAGCTCTCGCAGATGAGGCCGTCAGGCGACCTTGAGGTACTCGCGCAGTGCCTTCGGATGATCGAAGAGGTTGTCTCGTGATCATGCTTCGCTCGGCGAGCCAGCGCTTGACGCAGCTCTGCCAGCAGTGGGACGGGGGGATCGGGACGGTTTGCAAACCACGAGGCCGAGCTTGACGGTTTGCTGGAGGCCATGTTGGAGCCGGCCGGACAGGCTGCGCGTAAGCGGGCCACTGAAGCGATCAGGCGTGGGCGCCGGTGCAGATGATGCGCTTACAGCGGCTGCCGCCCGGTCGTGCAGCCATCTTCTACTTGGCGTGTGTGATGAGTGTGAGCCGCACTGACTCACTCGCGTGGATCAACGCGTTGCCACCGCGACCGTTGACCACCAGCAGCGCTGACACGCGCCCACGATGTGCGTGCAGCAGGTGAACTCCAGCGCCGCTCAGCGCGATCCCTACCTTCGCGTTCCTGCCCGCAGCTATGTTCCGCTGTGCCGACCCCATCAGGACCGGATGCTCGCCGGTGCGCGCTGCGCTGACAGCATGAGGGCTGCTCCCTAGGGCCAACTCTATGGAGCAGGGAGCATCGCCGACGCATCGGATCGAAATGATCGCGCGATCGTGCGATACGACCACCGTCGCATCTCGCGGTAGACCTATCCGGCTGTTCGTCTCGCTTGAGCCTGGCTCTGGCGAATTCACGGTGGGACCCGATGTCGGTTCGACGGCCACTGCCGGTTTTGGTTCGGGCTGCGTAGGTTTCGGTTCGGTCTGCGGGTTGAAGGTCGTCTCTTCATCGCCTGCGACGGTCGTGCACTGGGTGAGCTGGGGACAGGCAATCGCGCTCGCGAACCCGCCACCCGTGCCACTCAGCAGCGGCAAGCGTTCAGGATCGAGCGGATTGAACGTCGAGGTTCCGAATTCGCCCACAGCGGTGCACTGTTCGGTCGACGGGCACACGATGCCCCAGGGCGCTGAGATGCCGATCGGACTCACCTTGGCGCCCGTCGGCGCAGTGGGATCGAACGTGATCTCCTGACCACCGAAGTCGACCATGGTGCACTGCGTCACAGTCGGGCACGAGATTGCATGAATCCATCCTTCGGAGCTGATCGGCACAGGCGCCGGTTGGCCAGGCCCAGCCGGATCGAACGTGATCTCGCCCCCCAACGTGGTCGCGGTGCACTGCGATGCAGCAGGACACGACACTGCTTCGAGCCCGTCGACCTCCTCGATTGGAAGCGTGATCGATGGAGGCGGTCCCATGGGATCGAACGTGACCGCTGTGTCCTGGGGATTGCCCACGCCAACGCATTGTGTCGTCGAGACGCACACCACCGCGAAGAGGCTCACATCGCTCGCCCGCCAAGTCCCGACTGCAGCAGGCACCGCTGGATCGAACGTGAACTGGCCGCCATGGTTGTCGACCGCGGTGCACTGCGAGACAGAAGGGCACGCGACACCTGCAAGTGCGTTGCCCCAATCGATCTTGCTCGGTTCCACGGCGCCTGGCTGCTGGGGGTTGAACGTCGCCTCTTGCCCCTGACTGTCGACAGCGGTGCACTGCGTCGCTTCAGGACACGCGACCGCATCGGCGCGGACCGCGGACCCGCCGGTGCTCCCCTGCGGCACTTCCGACGACCAGCCGAGACTGGCACCCACAGCGGACCCTGCATGCACGAAGCCGAACACGACCACAAGCGACAGCACACGCCGCACCCAAACGCCCAGAATCACGGGGCTGTCCAAAGAGGGCCGGTGTCGCATGTGCCGAATGATACCGGCTGACGCTCGCCGCTCGGTCACGCCCAACACGGTCAGCTGCCGCTCTCGTCAATCTCGCGGCAGCCGTGCGGCGAAGATGGCGCTTCGAGAGTGCTCCGGTTCCCGCGGCGATCGTCCGATCAAGCTACTCGGCCAACAGCTACACGATATCGGCCGATGGGCGTACTCCGATTGAGCTGCACGGAGAGGGCGGGATTCGAACCCGCGATGGAGTTAATCCCCATACTCGCTTAGCGCCTTTTGGCCTGTCGTCGTCTGCTGCGCTTTGGCGCGTTTGCCCCGCAAATCCAGCACTTCGACCGTTGAGCGATCGGGCGTCTGCTGCGGTCTGCTGCTTCCATGATGCTTCCATAGCGCCGCGACGGCGGGGCCGAGACGGGTCGTGCAGCGATGTTCGGCAATCTGCCGTACAATGCCGGTATGGCTACCGTCACGATTCGAGAGTTGGGCCGCCAGGTCAGCGGCGTGGTCAACGAGGTCAGAACCACCGGGCGACCGACCTTCGTCACCCATCGCGGCACCCCCGTCGCCGTCCTGCTGCCGCTCGACACGGAGCAGTTGGAGGACTTCGTGCTCGCCAACGCGCCCGAGTACGTCGCCTCGATGAGCGCCGCCGACGAGGCGATCGAGCGGGGCGAGCCCGGCGTGGCGCTCGCCGACGCGATCGCGGAGTTCGAGGCCGAGCACGGCCCCCTCGACGACAAGAGCTGAGGTCACGTGGCGAAGGTCGCGGTCGAACTCGACCGCCAGGCGCAGCGCGATCTACGCAAGCTCCACCCTGACGACCACCGCGCAGCCCTGCGCTCTATGGCCGACGTGCTCACCCACGAGCCGCTGCCGGCCAACGCAAACGATCGCGCACTGAAGGGACGAGCGCCCTGGCGGCGACTGAGGGTCGGCGAGCTGCGCATCTTGTGGCGAGCGGTCGGCAACGGCGAGAGCAGGCGCGTGGCGCGCGTCATTCACCGCCGTGACCTGGAGCGAGCGGTACGCACGCTCGGCGACTGATCCACGCGCGTGAGCGTACACCCGCTGCGAGTGTGCCCAGCCGCAATGCCGTTTCCTTAAGATCGGAACCAGCTTCCGCTTCCGGCGCAAAGGGGTAGCCAGCCAAGGGGCGACCTCGGCTTTCGCAGCTCGTCCGCAGCAGGAGCGTGAATGACATCCTCCGACGCGCTCGCACCCACGTGAGCGGCAGCTATGAACCCTTGCGCAGACCACATTGACGGCACGCTCGACCGCGGATACGATAGTTGCTCGATGCTCAGCGATCGTGTGCTAGCGCGCCTGACGATCCTCACGCCAGACGCGGGCGTTAGGCTCTCGGGAAGATCCCAGTCCGCTGTCTACAAGTTGACCGGTGGCCGGCTCGGCGGTCGGTTCGGACGGGGACACGTCTTGGTGCTTACCACCATGGGGCGAAGGTCGAAGGAGCCGCGTTCCACCGTCGTGCTCTATGGCCGCGACGAGGATCGGCTCGTGGTCGTCGGGTCCAATACCGGAAGTGAGAGGCCTCCCGCTTGGGCCCTGAACCTGCTCGCCAACCCTGAAGCCGAGGTCCAGATCGGCCGCACTCGGATGGGTGTTCGCGCCAGAGAGGCCGATGCCAGCGAGCAGCCACGGCTGTGGGGACTCATGAGCGGGCAGTACCACGGCTTCGACATCTACCGCACGCGGACCGCCCGCAACCTCAAGGTCTTCATCCTCGACCCGATGTGACAAATCCGCAACGGCACCCAGTGCCTGTTCGCTTGCCTGAAAGTCAAGGAAGGCGATGTGCTGGGGATGGCGTCAGAGACTCGTAACCGGTTTGACTTGATCCGGTTCCTTAATCGCTTGGATTCAGAGATCCCTGTCGTGGAGGGCCAGAAGATCGTTGCTGTCAGTGACAATCTCTCGACTCGCGGAGCCAAAGAGGTACAGGAGTGGCTGGAGGCTCATCCGCGGTGGAGTTGTCAGTTCACCCCGACGCACGCCTCGTGGCTGAACCAGATCGAGATCTTCTTCTCGATCCTCTACCGGCGGCTGCTCAAGTACGGCATGTTCACCAGTGAACAGGATCTCGCCGAGCAGATGCTCGCGTTCATCGAGACCTATAACCAGACCGCCAGCCCTTTCAAGTGGACCTACGCCGGCAAGGTGCTTGAGGCGTGATCCCAACGAACTTGCCGGAGACACCAGTAGGCGAGGATCAGCGCCGAGGCGAAGATCAGCAACCTCGCCCCCCGCCGGCGCCATAGCTCAAAATCGTCGAGGGCGAGCAGGCGAAAGCCGCGCAGCGCGCTCGCCTCGGTCGGTTCAGTCGGCGACGCGTTCATCGTGTGCACCTTTCACGAGCAGGTTTCGCATCGTCTCGGCGGTCGCCGCGTCGGCGGGGAACGTCAGCTCGATCGAGAGCTCGGAGGTCGTCACCTCGACCGCGGTGCCGAACGTAGCGACGGTAGCGAAGAACGACAGCTCATCGCCGTCAGGGGTGCGCATCCGCATCAGCGGCGTGACGATCTGACTCGCGGTCGTGTCGCTGGCGAAATCGTGTTCGTGCTCGGGGGCGGGGTAGCCCGTCACCTCCTCCAGCAACGCGGCTAGATCCCCGTCTCCGGTGATCGCGACCTGGCGTGCCAGTCGCCCTAGGAAATACGCCCGCACCTCACCCAGGTTGATGATCCAGCGAGCCAGCCCCCGAGGGTGCAGGCCCACCCGCATTACGTTCACCGGGGGCTCCAGGAGGGCCGGGTCGACCCACGTAGCCATCGCGGCCATCGCGGAGTTCGCGGCGACGAGGTTCCAGCCGCGGTCGACCACGACCGCGGGATAGGGGTCGTGACCGGTGAGGATCAGATCGAGCGCCTCGCGGACCGGCGCCAGCTCGGGGGCCTGCAGCGAACGCTCGGGGATCGCCGGCGCATAGCCCGCGGCGAGCAGCAGCTGGTTGCGCTCCCGCAGCGGGACGTCGAGCCGCTCGGCAAGCCGCAGCACCATCTCGGGACTCGGCGTCGAGCGGCCCGTCTCGACGAAACTCAGATGGCGGGCGGAGACCCCCGCGTCGAGCGCCAGCTCCAGCTGGCTGCGCCGCTGGCGCTTGCGCCATTCCCGCAGCAGTGCCCCGACCCGTGGTTGAGAGCTCATGGTTGTCATCTGCTGGTGGACGACTCTAGCTCTGCCAGGATGTCTGCGCGATTACCTCACAGGTAATCGACAGCACGACTTTTCTCTGGAACGATGCTGGTACCCAATCGAAAAGGAGCTCACCCGGATGGCGGTCACAGCAGGCGAACGGGCCGGAAGCGACACGCACAGCGCGATCAGGTTCGCCAGCCATGCCGGCGTGGCGAGCAGTCTAACCTGGGCTCGCATGTGACGCTCGAGACGGATGTGGTGATCGTAGGGGCAGGTCTGGCGGGTCTCGTGGCGGCGCGGCGCCTAACTGAGGCAGGAGTATCGCCGCTCGTCCTGGAGGCTCGCCCGAGGGTTGGCGGGCGATTGCTCAACGAGGACATCGGCAACGGCAACGTTGTCGAGGTTGGCGGCCAGTGGATTGGTCCGACCCAGCGCCGGCTCGCCGCCCTCGCCGCGGACCTCGGGGTTGGCACCTTTCCGACACACGACGAGGGCAGCCATCTGATCGAGATGGCCGGCAAGCGCACCTCCTACTCCGGAGCGATCACCGACGCCCGGGTGGGGCTGGTCCGCGACCTCGTGAAGGTGATCTCACCGCTCGCGATGGCGGATCTCGAACAAGCGCGCGCCCGACTCGACCGGATGGCCAGGCAGGTGCCGCTGGAGGAGCCGTGGATGGCGCCGAAGGCGACCGCCTGGGACAGCCAGACGTTCGCCAGCTGGGTCCGGCGCAATACCTGCACCGCGGCCGCGCGCAGCCTCTTCGAGTTGGCGACAGAGGCCGTCTGGGCGGCGGAGCCCGGCGATGTCTCCCTCCTCCACGTCCTCTTCTACACGCACTCAGGCGGCGGCTTCAACACCCTGGTCGGGACTGGTGGCGGCGCTCAGCAGGACCGCTTTCACGGCGGCTCGCAGCGGATCGCGCTGCTGATGGCGGCCGAGCTCGGCGAGGAGCGGTTGTTGCTCCAGACGCCGGTCCGGCGAATCGAGCAAAGGGAAGGTGAGGTAGTCGTGTACGCCGATGCGCCCGATGGCGAACCGAACGGGCTGGCAGTGCGGGCTCGTCAAGCGATCGTCGCTGTCCCTCCCACCTTGGCGGGCCGGATCACGTATGGCCCGCCGCTGCCAGCGTTGCGTGACCAGCTGACCCAGCGGATGCCCCAGGGAACGGTGATCAAGACGATGGCCATCTACGAGCGGCCCTTCTGGCGCGAGGAGGGACTCTCCGGCCAGGCGACCAGCGATATCGGCCCGGCCCGGGTCGTCTTCGACAACTCGCCTCCCGACGGGGTGCCGGGTGTCCTGCTCGGCTTCCTCGAGGGCCGCCTTGCCCGCCAGTGGGGAGCGCGGCCGGCGGGCGAGCGGCGCGAGGCGATCCTGGCCGGCCACGCTCGCCTCTTTGGCAAGCGGGCGGCACAACCCGATCGCTTCATCGAGCGTGTCTGGGCTGACGAGGAGTGGACCCGTGGCTGTTACGGCTGCCTGATGACGACCGGCGGCTGGACCGAATACGGTCGCGCCCTGCGGGAGCCGGTCGGAGCGCTGCACTGGGCAGGCGCTGAGACAGCGACCGTGTGGAACGGCTACATGGACGGCGCGGTGCAGTCAGGCGATCGTGCTGCCCATGAGGTGCTCACGGCATTGACTTGAAGGGTGCGCGACCTTCCCCGCCGATGCGGCGACCGCCGAGGCGCTGCGGAACCTACCTCACAGGTAATCGACAGCACGACCTTGCTCTGGAACGATGCTGGCACCCAATCGAAAAGGAGCTCACCCGAATGACGGTCACAGCAGGCGCACGGACCGGAAGCGACACGCGAAGCGCGATCAGGTTCGCCAGCCATGCCGGCGTGGCGAGCATCGCCTTTGGCATCGCCGGCGGGATCGTCGATCAAATGTGGACCTTTCCCGGGACCGGCGCAAGGGCGGCGGAGATCGCGGGCTTCGTCGGTGCGCACCGGTCAGCGTTGCTCCTCGCCATGGTCCTCAACACGACTGCAGTGGCGCTCTGGCTACTCTTCGGTGTCGGCGTCTGGCTGCGGCTGCGCGGGAAGGCCAGCGGCGAGAGCTTTCTCTCCGTGTGCTTCCTAGTCGGGCTCGTCAGCTTCGTCACGCTCCTGTTCACCGGCTTCACGTGCCTCTATCTGCTTGCCTATCGAGCACCCGAATCGCCGGACCCTCGGCTGCTCTATGACCTCTCGTGGGGTCTGCTCGCGATGTCCGGAGTCCCGACCGCGCTGGCGCTTGGCGCATACGCCACGCAGGTATTCCGCGATGGCCGCCTGCCTGGCTGGACAGCGTGGCTTGCCGTTGTGGCAGCGTTGGCGCATCTCGCGCTGATCGCCTCGCTCCTGGTCACGACCGGCTTCTTCTCGCTCGAGGGTGGGGTGACCATTGCGATCCCTGCCACCCTGTTTGCCTGGATCATGGGTACGAGCATCGCGATGATGCCGGCCGACCGATCCGAGCAGTCGAGTAGGAGATGAGCGAGAGCAGAAGCCGCGACGCAGGGAGCCGAACCTGCGTGGTGGGGGCCGGGCCTGCCGGTCTGGCGATGACACGGGCGTTGATGCGACACGGACTGGACTTCGACTGCTTCGAGCGCCACGACGACGTGGGCGGTATTTGGGGCCAGTCCAACCCAGGCTCGCCGATGTACGACTCGGCACACTTCATCTCCTCACGCGGACTGTCGGGCTTCCACGGCTACCCGATACCCGAGGAGATGCCGACTATCCCCGCCACTCTCAGGTGCTGGCGTACCTCAGGGACTTCGCGGTCACCTACGGCCTGCGCGAGCGGATCACCACCTCGGCGGAGGTCGAGCGGGCGCAGCCAGACCCCCACGACGGATGGACGGCGACGAATCCGAAGAGATACGCCGCCACGCCTCCGCTCCCGTCACGCATTACGAGGGCCGGATCCCCGAACTCGTGAATGAACATCGGATGATGCCGGGCACGCATATCGCGCTCGCCCCAGTACTCGGCGAGCGTGTCGATGATCGCGTTGTAGTCGGCGGTAGTAGCACGCTCGGGCAGCATCGCAGGCGCCGAGAACCACATATCTCACCGACGCGCCCAGCGCCCAGCTCGCGGGAACCTGGTTGCACTGGTCAGTTGAGGGAGCCGGGGAAGCCTCAGCTCTCGATCGGCGACATGTCCGCGTAGCGAGCGCCGGCCGTCACGCCGATCGGGGCGGCCTCGTCGATCCGCGCGAGATCCTCCGCGCTCAGCTCGATCTCGGCGGCGGCGACGTTCTCCTGTAGGTATGACCGCCGCTTGGTGCCGGGGATCGGCACGATGTCCTCGCCGCGGCTGAGCACCCACGCGAGCGCCAGCTGACCCGCCGTGATCCCACGCTCGCGCGCGATCCCCTCCACGCGTCGCACCAGCACGAGGTTGCGCTCGAAGTTCTCGCCCTGAAACCTAGGATGGTGGCGACGGAAGTCGTCCTCGGGCAGATCCTCGGGCGCCCCTGAGTGCCAAGCGCGCGCGTCTCCATGCCTGTGATCACTCCTCTATCGATGGCGGTTCGGCGGCGGCCACGATATGACACTCGGCCCAGGCAGCCCGCTACGAGCCCGCAACCAAGCTAGAGCCGGATCTCGATCTGCGGGGTGACAAAGGCGGGAGCGACGGGGTCAAACCCTCGATTGTTGCCTCGGGATCGAGATTCGGGTGTAGGGCGCCGGGCGTGTGACCGTTGGCGGCCGGTCGTGCGGCTGGCTCAGGCGGTGCGCTGCGACAGCCATGCCAGGCTCTCTCGGTTGATGAACGCTTCCATACGGCGCCAAGAGCGGCCTCCGAGCCCGATGGCCGCCGTCTGCGGCTATCGCCAGAAACCGCTTATTCAAGCGGTTTCTGGGGGGACGGAGAGGGCGGGATTCGAACCCGCGATGGAGTTTAATCCCCATACTCGCTTAGCAGGCGAGTGCCTTCAGCCACTCGGCCACCTCTCCTGGAGGTCGGGGGTCAGTGTAGCCTCAGGATCGCAGTGCGGGGGCTCGGCCGGTCGGCGCAGGACCCCGGGCGCGGGTCAACCGTCGTAGCAGCTGGCGGGGACATCGTCGAGGACAGGCGCTGCTGATCCCCGTTCCGATCCTCGCCGAGGTTCGCTCGGGCCGCCGGGATCCCGACACGCTCGTTGACCGCCTGATCAAGGCGATAGGCGCCGAGAGGAGGGGACGGGTCGATCGGGACGACCTGCGAACCCCGCCGCCCTTCTGGACCGCCTTCTTGGGCATCTCATGGAGCCGGTGGGCCGGCAAGCGCGGCGGCGGGCCGCGGAGGCGATCAGGCGACCTTGAGATATTCGCGCAGCGCCTTGCGGATAGCCGAGGAGGTCGTCTCGTGGTCGCGCTTGGCCCGACGAGCCAGCGCCTGACGCAACTCCGGCTCAAGCCGCACAGACTCCACGCTGGCCGCCGCTGAGCCGATCGGGGGGCGTCCTCCGCGTCGGCGAAGCATCGTCTCCACGTCGTAACCGGCCTCGGCCTTCTCGGCGAGCTCGCCGACCAGTTCATCGGTGATCGGAACGCCGCTCGCTGTTCTTCCGTGTGTCCTCTTAGCCATGCTCAGTCTCCCGGCAGCAGCGGCCGATACTTCGCGCGCGCCGACGGATGGATCTCCACGGAAAGCAATTGTAGTACGAAACCACCGACAAAGCCACTCAGGGGTTCGTACGAGAGTCGAACACCCTGGTCGCTCGTTCTCGGCTTCACGGAGCCAAGAACCACCCAAAATCGTTGTCAGCGGGATGTTCGGGACGGTTTGCAAACCATCGAGCCAAGCTTGAGGCTTTGGTCTGTCTTCTGATGGAGCCGGTTGGGCGGGAGTCACGCCGACGGGCAGCCCAGGCGATCCGCCAAGCGGGGCGCTGACGGGCGGATCTCGGACCAGGCACGCCGGTGTTGGGCAGGCCAAACCGATGCCCTACCCGGTGCCCTATACTGGTGCCAATGCGTAAGACCAGCGTCTATCTCGATGACGAGCAGGCCTTGCGCCTCGCCCGCCTGGCCCGTGAGGAGGGCAGGTCACAGGCGGAGGTACTGCGCGAGGCCGTCGCCACCTACCAGCCCAAGCCATCCCGGGACCGGAGCTTCGCATTGGCCGGCTCGGGGCACGGCGATGGTTCGTCGATTGCGGACGTGCCGGAGGAGGATCTGCTCAAGGGCTTCGGCGAGTGACCGTCGTCATCGACGCCGGCCCCCTTGTGGCCTTTGGCGATGCCAACGATCCGCAATTCGCTCGCATCGACGAGCTGCTGCGGACCGTCGAGGGGCCTCTGGTCATTCCTGCACCCGTCACTGCCGAGGTGGACTACCTGCTCGGACAGCGACTTGGACGCGGACCACGGCGAAATTTCATCGCCGATCTCGCCGCCGGACGATTTACCGTCGCCGGTCTGGAGCGCGAGGACTATGCCACGATCGGGGACCTCGACTCACGCTATGCGGATCTTGAGCTTGGGCTCGCCGACTGTGCGCTGGTCGTGATCGCGAACCGCTACGGTACCGATCGCATCGTCAGCTTCGACGAGCGCCATTTCCGTGCCGTAACGCCACTTCAAGGCGGAGCCTTCACGATCCTGCCCTACGACGCCTGACGACCCACACCAGCGGCTCCTCGTGGGAGCGTTTGGGCAAGCCCATCTGACGGGAACGGGTCGATCGGGGCGACCTGCGAACCCCACGACCCTGGATCGACTACTCGAGGAGCTGTTGGAGCCGATAGGACGCGAGGCACGGCAAAGAGCGGCCAAGGCTGTCTGCGACACTTGATTGAGTAGCGCATGATCGGGCTGCTTCTTCATGAACAGTTGCATGATGCAGAATGCTTGGCGGCATCCTGGTAACATTGTGCACCGCCGTGCTCGCGCAATCGGGCCAGCGGCTCACAGGGACAGGGGCCGCCTTGCTGCTACTTGCGGTTGGGGTTACCGTGCTCGTCTGGGGCGCCGTTGGCGCTCGGGCCGATGCCGGTGCCGGCTCGTGGAGCCCAACCGGGGCGATGCCGCAAGCATGGGGTTACGGGTCGGCGGTGAGGCTGGCCGGGGGGAGCGTTCTTGCGGTGTCCGGACCGACCGGGGACCGCCAGGCCACCTCGACGGTTCTGTATGACCCGAACTCGGGAACCTGGATCGAGACGCCCCAGGTTCCCTCCTCGGGGGCCTCCTCGGCTCTGGTCGCTCTACCTGACGGTGGGGCGCTGCTGGTCGGCGGAGCGGTGTGCAGCGGTTTGGAACGCAAGTGCCTCCCGACCGCTTCGAGCTACCGCCTGAACCCGAGCGGCTGGGCATGGATGCCGGCGGCGTCGATGCACGATACGCGCGCGGACCCCATCGCGGTGCGGCTCGCTGACGGGCGGGTGCTGGTCACCGGCGGGTTCGGTGACAACTGCCCCGATACGGTTGCCGGTGGGTACTCGTGTCAGCCACTCGCTAGCGCCGAAATTTATGACCCAATGAGCGGCCAGTGGTCGATGGCGGCGCCTATGCCTGAGGCGCGCGGCGGGGCGAGCGCGACATTGCTTTCTGACGGGAGTGTGCTGGTCGTCGGCGGCTACGGACGGCGGGACGCGATTCGCTACTCCCCCACCTCAGGGCGTTGGACGACGGCAGGGCAGACTG
The DNA here is from genome assembly GCA_963702085.1 of uncultured Solirubrobacterales bacterium. GTDB lineage: Bacteria > Actinomycetota > Thermoleophilia > Solirubrobacterales > Solirubrobacteraceae > Palsa-744. The sequence goes on from OY969707.1 coordinate 294,092, forward strand.
CTGCATCGCGTGCGGGCTCGCTGTTGTTTGCTCTGGCAGGCGATCGAGCGCTGACGCTGGAGGGAGAATCAGGTGCCGGCTTCTTTGGCTCACTGGGCGGTGCCGCCGACAGAAGATCGCCCAGATGCAATCCCACTTCGGAGAGTTTCGAAGGTGCTTCGAACGTATGGATGGTTTCCCTGACCGAGCCGGCCAGCCAAAGCTACTGCCCCACGGGCGCGCTGCTTGCAGGAGGGCAGGTCTTGCTCAGCAGCATCCTGAATTACTCCCAGTCCGGGCCTGCCCTCACAAGCCCATATTTGCTGGATGCCAAGCAGCGGTGCTGGTCCAGGACCGCGCCACCGCTCGTGCAGCGCGATGTTGGCAACGTGGTTGCGCTGCGCGACGGTCGTGCCCTCGTGTTTGGTGGCTACGACGGCGACTCTCCAGCCAGCCTTCCGAGTCTCTCGAGCGCCGAAATCTACAAGCCCGGTCCACCCCATTGCACTACTCCCCCGACCAAGACATCGCAATTTGCTGGGGTAACGACCGCACACAAGCATCACCTTACGGTCACGGCATCCGGCGTGATCCGTCTGCTCGAGCAATGCCCGGGGACCGCTTCGCTGCACTGCGTCGGGCACGTGCAGCTGACGCTCCTCGCGCCCTCCACCCAAGCAGCAGCCAAGAATCACGCGATGCACCTGTTCCTTGGCGAGACACCCTTCGGCATTCCCGCCGTCAAAGCGGCTTGGGTGACCGTGCACGTCACGAGGAACGAACATGCGCTGCGGGCACTCCTCAGCCAGCAACAACACGTCATGGTCATCATCACGACTTCCGCCTATGACGGTGGATACCAGACCGCGACAACCATCACATCAACGACGCTACGCGAGCAGCACCGCCCGTCGAACTAGCGGCACTCGGGGCCACGCGCCACCCAACCCGGCGCACGAACACTGCTCATCTGGCAAAAACGCAGCGCCTCTTCCAGCTCAGGCTGGGACAAGGATGCGGCCTTCGCGGAGCGCGCGGTGCACGAGCGTGCTCGGAACAGGAGACCGCCGTGCGACCTCCTCCTCAGAGACAACAACGACGTCGACGGGGACCGCCAGCGGCGGAAGCGCATCCCGCAAACGCACCATCTCGCTCAGCTTGCTGTCGAGATGCTCCTCGATCACGAGGAAATCCAAGTCGCTGTCCTCACGCGCATCCCCACGCGCCCCGCGAGCCGAAGAGCACGACTCGCGCAGGGGAACGCGCGGCTGCCGCCAACCGCTGTCCTGCATCTACGATCATCGCGTCGCTGACCACATGCCCTACGGTACCGAATGATGTCCGCGTACCGGCCTCACGAGAAGCGGCTCCACGTCGATGATCTGGGTTCGAACAACGGTCTCCAACCCGGCCAAAACGGGTCGATCGGGACGACCTGCGAACCACGGCCCTTCTGGATCGCCTTCTCGGGCATCTCGTGGAGCCGACCGGACGGCAAGCGCGGCAGCAGGCCGCGGAGGCAATCCGCAGGGTAGCTTGAGGCACGCGGACTCGGCACGGGGTGACGCTCCGACGTGCTCGTTGACCGCCTGATCGAGGCGATCGACGCCGGCTAGGCTAGGCCCGAGCGAAATCGACTCGGCTCCGACGTTTCCGCGCGAACCGGGCCGAGCGAACCCGCCCGGCAGCTTCGCTACGGTGTCGTCATGGTTGCTCAAGAGGTCATTGAGGCCGCGAGCCAGACCTTGGCGGCTGTAGCTGCCGATCCGGTCAAGATCGTGCTCTTCGGCTCCCGCGCCCGGGGCGACGCCGGCCCGGACAGCGACTTCGACTTCCTGGTCGTGGAGCGCGAGCCTCAGGACCGGCACGCCGAGATGGTGCGTCTCGGGCGAGCGCTCCGCCCACTCGGGATGCCGTTCGATGTCGTCGTTGTAAGCGAGCGCTACGCCGAGGATTGGGGAAGCGTGGAGGGGTCGATGGTGCACGCTGCTCTGGCTGAGGGTCGAGTGCTTCATGCCGCAACATGACCGGCTCGATCTGGCACGCGTGCTGCTCGCCAGGGCGATCGAGGACGAGACGCTCGTACGGAAGGTCTCCCCAGACACGGACATCGCCGACGCGATCGTCGGTTTCCACGCACAGCAGGCTGTCGAGAAGCTGATCAAGGCGGCCCTTGCCGCACACGGCGTGGCCTTCATGAGGAGCCACGCGCTGAGCTACCTGATCGGCCTGGTCGAAGAAAGCGAGATCGAGGCTCCAGAGGAGCTTACGGAGGCTGACGTGCTCTCGCCCTGGGCGGTCGAGTTCCGCTACGACGGCGACGAGCCGCCGCCGCTCGACCGGTCGGCCGCCCTCACGCTGGTCGGGCAGGTGAGGACGTGGGCCGAGAACGAGATCAACGCCGTGGATCGACCACCACAGCCCCAGCAAGAACAACTGCAGTAGCGCCACCCGACGTTCGTGCTCCTGGAGTGCCGGGGTTCGGACATAGCCCAAACGCCCCTGTCCGGGCGGTCACCGGTTTTTGGCTTCACAGAGCCACGAACGAGCAAAAATCGCTGGGGACGGGGAGGGAGGGACGAAGATCGAACCCCGACCTTGTGCTAAAGCGCATTAGCGAGCTGCACGCGAAGCGGTTCGGCGGAGCTAACCGCCCCAGGCCCTTCAGCCGCAGTTGTCGCAATGCTCAGCGCAGCACAGACGGCCTCTGATTCAGCAGATCCGTTAGGACGCTTCGGTCGCTGCGACCCGGTGCTCAACCTCTCGCTCAGCGGTGCCGACCGTATCTCCAGCCCGCTCGGCAATGTCGCTCATGGCCGCCATCACGAACACGGCACCCGGGTTCTCTACCGACTGGAGGAGATTGTTCGTAGTCACGCAGAGCGAGAGAGCGACAGCGTGCGCCGGCGTCGCGATCCAGAGCATCGACGGACCCGACAGCATGGTCCCGTAGGGGTCTCGTGCGTCGGGCGGGGTTAGCACCATTGCGGCGCTCGCGTGGATCTCGCCGGATGCCTGCCGGTAGTCGAAGCGAAGGTGCCCGAAATCGGCGGCGTGCTCGATCGCGCGGAAGCCGCGATGCGGGCTCCCTGCAACTGCGTCGGCTGCCCACCCATAGTCGGTGAGGAACCTTTCTCCGTACTTCTCCCTCAGCTTATCCACGTCGGCTTGGGCTTTGACGAGCGCCTCGCGCTGCTCGTCGGTGATGCGTCCGGAGTCCTCGGCGGCGCGCAGCTGGAGCCATGAGTCGACCTCGATGTGCTCGAAGTACCTGAGCGCCGTCTCCTCACCGTGCTGTTCTATGAACGTACCGACGACAGCCATCTCGTGCAAGGAGCGCCATCGCGCGTAGGCGCCAAGGCCCAAGCCGGCCCTGAGAAGGATGAGAGCCTCCTCGGCGATGCGACACGCCCGCGCCTGCAAGTGCGCCAGCACCCAGAGCATGATCGGGACGCCGTCGTCGTCCCGAAAGTAGCGGTCGACGAATTCTTCGCCCGACTCATCTGCCATCTTCAAAACGGCCTCGACCAGATCGAGCCCGTCCCCGTAGGTATGCCGCACCTGCTCTGCCATCGTGGCCTGGAACCCTCGTCGGTGCGCGATCATCTCTGGCATCGCCTCTACAAGCGAGTCCGCAAAACCCCGGGACACGTCGGGGATCGACTCATCGAGCGTCCGGCCGAGGCCGCCCGCCTTAATGAAGTGGGAACGGCGGGGCGGATTCCAGCTGACGTTGCAACACCAACGCGGTATTGGAGGTTGCAATGCGGGACAGGAAACGGACGCCGGCGGGCGGGGTTCAGGCGGAGAAGCAGCAGCGGTATGCGCAGCTGATCGCGCAGGGGGTCAGCAACGCGGAGGCGTGCCGGCTGGTAGGGATCAACCGCAAGACAGGCACTCGCTGGCGGTATGGCCGGCGAGTCCGGAATTCCGCCGGGGTGCTCGTGCATTATCCGCCGGTGAAAATCAAGGAAACCAAGCCGCGTAGCCCGCGGTACCTCTCAGAGCAGGAACGGATCCGGATCGCTGACTTGCTCTCGGCTGGCACGACGGTCCGCGGTATTGCCGTCGAGCTGGGTCGTGCGCCGTCCACGGTCAGCCGTGAGATTCGTCGTAACAGCGACCCGGACGGGCGGTATCGCCCGCATCACGCCGAGCACGCCGCCCGGCTGCGGGCTTGCAAGCCACGGAAGCGACGGGTTGCAGTCGATCACGTGCTGGCCGAGGCCGTCAGACGGCTGCTGGCGAAGCGCTGGAGCCCCGAGCAGGTCGCACACGAGCTCCGCGAGCTGTTCGCAGGCCAGCCGTTGCGGTGGCTGTGCAAGGAGTCGATCTATCAGGCGATCTACGATCCTGCCGTCGAGTTGACTCGGCCAGCGCGTCGACGACGACGCCGTCGGCGGCTCCTTGGCCTACAGCGGCGCGGCCGGTTGACCGCGATGCGGATGATCGACGAGCGGCCGGCTGAGGTCGAGGATCGTCTGCAGGTCGGCCACTGGGAGGGCGACCTGATCATGGGAGCAGGGAACCGCTCGGCAATCGGAACGCTGGTGGAGCGCACGACCAGGTTCCTGATCTTGCTTGCCTTCCCTGACGGTATACCGACGGCTGAGACGGTCCACCAAGCGATCACCGCGGCGCTGGCTCGTCTACCTGAGGCGCTGCGACGAACGCTGACGTGGGATCAAGGCAAGGAGCTCGCGCTGCATCAGCAGATCACCGCGGCGACCGGCACCGGCGTGTTCTTCTGCGACGCGCACTCCCCGTGGCAGCGTGGCAGCAACGAGAACACGAACGGGCTGCTACGTGACTACTTCCCGAAGGGCACCGAACTCAGCATCCACAGCGTCGAGGACGTCATGCGGATCGCTACAGAGGTCAACGATCGACCACGCAAGACACTCGGTTGGCAGCGCCCGATAGCCCTGTTCAACAGCCAGATCGCGATGGTGTCTGCCTGACGTTCAAAGGGTGCTCGATATAGCTCCGCTGCGCGGGCCCGTAAAGGGCGCCGCTTCGCGGCTCGCTGCGCTCGGCCCTGACGGGCCGCCCTTGACCGGCCCGCTCCGCTTCGCTGATTCTGGCTCTCACGTTTTGCGCTGCGCGCAAACTGCCCGTCGTTCGGGCCAAACTCCGCCGGCGGATGACCGGCTCCGCGCCCCGGGACAAGGGCAAGCGACTACGAAGACGCGACGACGTGCGAGGGCACTGAGCACTGCCTCGCACTATGATCGCGACACTCACCTGTTGCGACGTTGACTGGCTTTCCCACCGCCGCGCCGGGGCCAGTCCAAACCGCCGCGCCCACGTAGGTCGCTTTTTACGCTCTCGCTGCCTATTGGCTAGATTGGGCGGCCACTTCGATGAGGGACCCGCTTCCCCTCGCCGCAAAGTTCGATGGATACAATGGCTCCTATGGAGGCTGCCGCCGCACCCCACGTCGAGCAACACCCAGCTGACAACCCCAAGCTCCGCGAAGCGCAACGTGCCCGCCTTGCGCAGCTGCGTGATGAGCTCATCGGCGAAGGTGCCGATCCCTCCAAGCACCTGCCCGAGCTGCAACGCCGCGCTGACGCCTGGCCCGAGTGACCAGCCGTCCCAGGCGCGACTTCCTGCTCGACAGCGGCGGCGTCAGTGCGCTCGCAACCGACCGAGACCTGCTTGCCGCCTATCTCGAACTGCTCAGGCTGCGCTTCGACGGAGCGCTTCTGGTTCCGGTCCCGGTACTCACCGAGGTGCGATCTGGCCATCGACGCTCCGACGTGCTTGTCGACCGCCTGATCAAGGCAATCGGCGCCGAGGGCGACACCTACGCTCCGCTGACGGTTGCCGCCGCGATCCGTGCAGGCGTACTACGTGCCGAAGCATCGCGCAGCTCGCGTCGGGACATCTCGACCACCGATGCACAGGTCGTGGCGATCGCCGAGGAGCTGAGCTACAAGCGCGCGGTGACCATCATCACCGGCGACCCGCACGACGTCAACCTGCTTGTTGGCCTGACCCGCCGTGCCAACATTGCGGTGGATATCGCTAGCTGACAGACCACGGATCTGGCAAAACGGGGAGGGAGGGACGAAGATCGAACCCGAACCTTGTGTGGAAGCGCATTAGCGAACTTCACGCCCGGCGTTATGGCGACCGCTCGTGAGTGGGGTAGGTCATGCGACTTTGAGGTACTGGCGCAATGCCTCGCGGATCACCGTGGAGGTCGTCTCGTGATCGCGGCTGGCCCGCTGCGTCAGCGCCTCGCGGAGCTCGGGGTCGAGCCGAACAGACTCCACCCCTGCCGCCGCCGATCCCATCGGTGGTCGTCCGCCACGTCGACGGAGCGTCTCCTCGACGTCGTAGCCCGCCTCGGCCTTGGCGCTCAGCCCATCGACCAGCTCGTCCGTGATAGGCAATCCGCTGGCGGTTCTGCCGTAGGTCTTCTTCGCCATGTCAGTCACCTGGCAGCAGTCGCTGGTACTTAGGCCGCATCGCCATTGCATGGATCGCCAGCTCCGACCCGTCGTCGCGTACGATCGCCACGATCTCCAGCAGCGCTGCGCTGCGAGCGGGGCCCTAGGTAGAGCCGGGTGTCGTCGTCTTGATTCTCGATGGTCATCGCGTGCGTTTATGGCGTGCTCGATGTCCGCGTCGGCGATCCCATGCTTGCGCGCCGACGGATGGATATCCACGGAAGGAATTGTAGTACGAAACCGGTCGGCCCGGAGCGGGGTTCGAACAACCGCCACGAACCCGGCCAAAACGGGGAGGGAGGGACGAAGATCGAACCCAAACATTGTGTGGAAACGCATTAGCCTGGATTGTCGGTGCACTAATTCGACCCAGTTTTTCGGCTGGCTTATCGGGCGGGGAAGCTGTAGCTGAGGGTGCGTCCGCCCCACCAGGGAACTTCGATGCGCTTGTCCTGGTAGTTGGCGTCGAGTAGCGCTGGGGTGTGGGTGCGGCGGCGTAGGCAGATCTCGACGTTTTGGTCGGTGAAGCGCAGCTCGCCGATGCCGTTGATCAGCTGCGCGCGGATCGTGTCGGGTGTCTGGTTGTGGTAGGCGGCGTGCAGGCCCCTGGCGAAGCGGCGGTAGACGATGTCGGCGAGGACGGTCAGCGCGACGTCGAAGTCGACGGCGAGCGGCACCTGGGAGCAGAGCGAGTCCAGGTGGAAGGCGCGGATCTGCTCGGCGAGCTGGTTCTCGATTCCCCAGCGCTTGGCGTAGCGCTCGATCAGCTGCTTGGGCGTGAGCTGCTGTTGGTTGGTGAGGATCAGCGTCGGCTGCTCGCGGCCGAGACCCTGCACGGCGAGTTGGCGAAAGCGCCGGCCGGCGATCGTGACCTGCTCTTCGTGATAGGTGGCGGTCTTGTGTTTGCCTGAGCGGTCGAGCCGGGTCTTGGTCCAGGCATCTTTCGGGAGGGCTCCGAGCGTTTCGATCAGCTTCGGGGAGCGCTGGCGCAGAGTGATGAAGCTGACGCCCATTTCGTCGAGCTCGGCGAGGTGTTCCTGGGTGGTGAGCTTGCCGTCGAACACGAGCAGCTTGGGCAGCGCGCCGTGCGTCTTCTCATAGAAGCGGCAGAACTCGATCACCTCGCCGGATTGCGCTCGGGCGGTCAGCTCGGCGTTGGCGTAGACGATCGTGTGCTGTTGGCCGTCCTGGGCGATGAAGGTGAGCACTGAGCGGGTGCGCTGTGAGCGGCGCGGAACGTAGTGCTTATCAAGCACGGTGTCCTCGCCATAGCTCATGATCGCGTGAAAGTCGAGGTTCAGGCCGGCCTCTCCGAGTAGTCCTGCGTCGGCGAGCCGCGGCTGCAGCGCCGCGAAGAACGCGAGCTGCTGGGCACGGTTGGTGCGGTAGCTGTAGGTGCTCAGGTGCCAGGTCTTGGGCAGCACGTTCAGGCCAGCGAAGAGGCCGAGCGCTGGGTCATGCACGACCACGCGTACGTGGCTTCGCCGCCGGCGCCCGGAAAGCTTGAGCGCCAGCAACGAGAGCACCGAGTGCTGCGCCTGCAGCTGGCTGGTGGACGGCCAGCCAGCCGCCTTGACCAGGCCGGGAAGATCGAGCGCGATCAACTCCCCGATCAGCAGGAACAGGCCGGCATGCTGGGTCTGGATGATCGAGCCCTCCGCCGGCCAGTCCTCATCGCCTAGCACGCGCACCTTGGGCGCCGCAAGCCGCTCGGGCGCCGGCCCAGCTGCGCTCGCTGGCGCCAGCTTGGGCATGCGTGAGAGCCCTTCCTCCTTGAGGATCTCCCACACCGCGGTGCGCGACAGCGGCGTGCCGTCCCGGCTGAGCACCTGCACGATCTCCTCGATCCCGTGCCGCTCACGGCGCAACTGCAGCGCCCGCTCGCGGGCGGCGTCCTTCTTGGGCTGGCTCTTGGGTCCCGGCCGCGGCGCTGTGAACAGCTCGCCGAGACGCGCCTTGCGATAGTCGCGCACCAGCGCCTCGACGGTGGAGCGCGCATACCCCAGTCGTGCACCGACCTCTACGGCCGAAACGCCCTCGACGAAATATGCGCGCAGCGCCTCATAGCGGCGCTGATTGGGCTGCGAGGGCCGCGTGAACTGCTCGTGTCCGGGACGGGAAGCCATACTGGGCTGAACTGGTGGACGGAACCAGCCATATGGTTGCACCCACTCCGGACAGACTCCATCCCAGCCGACCCCACGATTGCCCCAGACGTGAGCAATAGCAGCAAACAGCGACCAGCAGCATCGCTGCGCGCCGGCCAAACAACCCCACGAACAGTCACGCGCCAGTCCACCAAATCACACCAGCCACGCACACCCCCACGCGCCCAGAAGCCCGCCCCCACAACGAAACCACGGCCCACCCAACACCCACCCCGACCACACAAGGGTGAACCAACCCCCTACCGATAATTCAGGTTAGCGAGCTGCACGCCGGGCGTTTCTGCGAAGCCGATCGACCCAAGTCCTTCAGCCGCAGCTTGTAGCGGTGCTCAGCGCAGCGCAGACGGCAGCAACCTTCTCCGGCGAAAGCACCGTGATTCGCTCGACCAAGTATCCCTTGGCAACCGTGTCCGTGTGATCGGCGTTCAGGACGCAATCGCGGGGCATGCCGTCCTCACGCTCCAGCTCTACCTCCGTCGGGATTCCGCGGATGTGCGTGGTGGCGAGCACCACGAAGACCTGGTTGAGGCTATCGATCGCCTCATCGCGTGTCATCACCAGGGCGGGCCGATGCCCCCATTCTGGATGCTCTGCCCACCAGACCTCGCCTCGTCTTACCACGGCTTGTGCTCAGCCGCGCGCTCCTCCTCGGCCAATCTCTTCATCGTCTCTCCAAACGCAACCTCATGGACCTTGGAGAGCTCCCCCCACTCGTCGCCGTTGCCGTCAGCGTGCTCCCGCTGTACCGCTCGCAGCGCGATCTCCGCATCGTGTTCGCTCCAACTAGGCGCTTCTTGCAGGAGCTGCTCCTTCGCGGTCATGGTGCGTTCGATGATAGTTCCTGGCGCCGACCCGTCAGCATGAGGAAGAAAGCTGCGCTAGTTGCGTAGCTAATTACTTAGATAATTGCTTAGCCTTGTGCTAGAGTCTAGACCTTATGGGAAGCTCAGGGCTCGACCCAGACCTCATCGCGGCGAACATTCAGGCTGCCCGCGATCGCAAGGCCCAAGCGCTTGCTGAGTACGAGGCGGCGTCTGCGGAGCTTTCTTGGTGGCTACAGGGAGCCAAGCTCGCAGGGATCGCAACGTTCTCTGACGAGGACGACCAGAACAACGTTCCCGACGATCTTTTTCCGCCCGCCAGGTACTTCGATGAAACCGGGGAACGCCCCACGCTACGTCAGGCGATCATGGCGCACCTCAGCGAGGCGCCCACGGACGGCTTTACGATCGCGGAACTCGCACAAGCGCTCGTCCGGCGAGGATGGTTGCCGGAGGATGGTGCACAGAAGCGAGTGACCGACCTCGCCGGAGTTATGCATGGAGACGAACAGCTCCAGCGCGTTGATCGTGGTGTCTACAGGCTCCATCCCCGGTTCGCGCTTGCCTTTGAGCGCCGGCCACATGGAGCCTCTGAGCCTCCGACAGATCGGGACGTGCTCAGTGAGCACGAATGAGGCACGCCGCCAGCCGAACATGTGGCCACACCTGACATTCCCCGAGATCGCAACACTCGCTGGCCTTCGAGCATTGTGGAAGGCGCCAGACTGAGGGCTCAAGCTGCTCGGCTTGGCCGCCGCCTTGAGAAGATTTCGAAGAAGCGATCTGTAGTCCGGCTTGGCGCGTTTCGCGCCGCACCCTGGGCGATCCAGAACGTCGCCGATCACAAATGCCGGGAGCACCGGGCGGGACGGCACCAACGGTGCTGTACGGAGAGGGAGGGACAAAGCTCGAACCCGGGCCTTGTGTGGAAGCGCATTAGCGAACTACACGCAGGACGGTCTGTCGTGCATCACGTCGATGGGCATCGCACCTGCGCCCGAGAATGGGTCGAAGTACGACTGCCTCGCCACCGTCATGTCTGGCGCGATCGTCGCGGGCTGCCGTGAGCGCGGAAGCGCCGCAACTCGTCGGCGAGCCGGACGAACTTGCGCAGCCAGTCGGGGAGTCTCCACAGGACGAGCAAGGTCATGAGGATCATAAACTCTTGCGTTGTTAGGTGCGGCCACATGGCCCCTCCATGTGGCCGCTGGGCTGATTGGTCCGTCCGACGAGCGCAGGCCGTCGCGTGCATGAGTCTTCGCGCCGCTGCCTGAGCTCTAGGGCTCGCTCGTCTCGACTCCAATCGATCACCCCTATATGTGTACAGGCCGGGGGGTGACGGAAATGGAAAAGTCCCCGCGACGCCGCCTGAAAATCGGGGCTGGATCTCTGCGGATTGGTAGAAACCCCACTCGGGAGCCAGAGAGATCCAGTCCCCAGGCGATATGCAGCGGCTAGCGGTACCCTGGCACTTCTGCCTGCAAATCTCGGTTTTCCGGTATGCGTTCAGTGGGTCAGGGGGACATAATCGTGCCGCGTCGAACCTATGGGCATGGAGCGGGCCGAGGCGGAGGCGATCTATGACCAGGGCCGTGAGGTGGTGGTCGAGGTGCTGTTGCGGATGGATCGCCAGATCCAGGCGCTTACCGAGCGGGTCGCCAGGCAGGATGAGCGGATCGCGCAGCTGGAGCGTCGCCTGAACCGCAGTTCGCGTAACAGCTCGCAGCCTCCGAGCGCCGATCCGCCGAGTGTGCTGCCGCGGCGGAGCAAGGACCCCTCCGGTCGAGCGCAGGGCGCCCAGAGCGGGCATGAGGGTAAGGGCCGGCCGCTGCTGCCGGTGTGGATGGTCGATGAGGTCGTCGAGTACTGGCCTGCCGGTTGTGGGTGCGGGCACGTGTTCGCCGAGCACGAGCACTTGGCGGTGGGCGAGCCGGTGCGCCACCAGGTCGAAGAGTTGCCGGCGATCCAGGTGAAGGTGATCGAGCATCGCTGCCAGCGGACGCGCTGCCCGGGCTGTGGGCGACGCCGGCGTGCCGAGCTGCCCGCTGAGGTCGCCGCGAGCGCGTTCGGCCCCAGGTTTCAGGGGGCGCTCGCGACGCTCTCGATCCGCAACCGCATCAGCCGCCGTGATGTCGTGGAGCTCTGCGAGCAGCTCTTCGCGGCCCGCATCAGCACCGGGACGGCCGATGCGATCCTCGCTCGTACCGCCGAGGCGCTCCTTGAGCCCTACGCGGATCTGCTGGAGCGGGTCCGTAGAGCCCCGGCGCTCAACATGGACGAGACGGGCTGGCGGCTGAAAGGCACCCAGCGCGCCCTGTGGGGCATGTTCACCGACCGTCACGCCGTGCTGCATGTCGCCCCCGACCGCCACGAAGACCACGCCAAGGAACTGCTCGGCGACACCACGGCCGTAGTGACCTCGGATCGCTGGTGGGCCTACTCGCACCTGCCGCTCTCGCGCCGCCAAGTCTGCTGGTCGCATCTGCAGCGCGACTTCATCGCGATGACCGATGGTCTCGCGGGCGAGAAAGAGCTCGGCGAGCACGGCCTCGCCCTCTGCGAGCGCGTCTTCTGGGACTGGGAGTGCTACCAGAACACAGGAGACCGGCAAGCTCTGAAGCGACGCATCCAGGCGCTGCGCCGCCAGTACAAGCCGATCCTACGCCGCTACGGCGGCCAAGCGGCGCGTTACCGCCTCACCCGACGGCGGGCACGCAACCTCCTGAAGGTCTGGCCGGCGCTCTGGACCTTCGCCCAACACCAGGGCGTAGAGCCGACCAACAACCACGCCGAGCGCGGCCTGAGGGGCGCCGTCATCCACCGCAAGATCAGCCTCGGCAACCAATCCGAGGTAGGCGAGCAACGCACCACCCGGCTGCTCTCCGCGCACACCACCTGCCGCCTACAGGGCCGCTCGCTCTTCGTCTACCTCACCGACGCGATCACCGCCCACGCCCGCGGCGACCCCGTTCCCCTACTCACCTGAGGGCACCGACCCACTGAACGCATACGTTTTCCGACAAAGCCGGTTTGTAGAAGGCGATGCAGTCGACGCACTGCCTGTCGATCAGAGGCTGGGCATCGAGTACTCCAAGTTGGAGATCAGCATCTCCTCCCCCATCAACGTACAGTCATGGATGTTCAGGCGCGCGAAGACGCAGCCGTGAGCACATCAGCACCATCGCCGGCCTCGACCTGCTCGGCGCGGGCGATCAGCTCGGAGGTACCGAGGTCGAGGGCGGCAACCAGCCGCCGCAACTCCCGTAGCTCGGATTTCGCGTAGTACCGCTCTCAGTGGAGCTGGACGCCATCCCGTCCGAAGATCCTGAGCCATTCGTCCTCGTCGAGCCTGGATGCCACCTCTCTGCCAATGTCGAGAACGCTAGAGCGCTCCTGATGGGGACGAGACGCGGATTCCAACGAACGTTGTCGAGGCTATAACCCAGCAGGTGGGGACGGAGGGGGAGGGATTCGAACCCTCGTCCGGGGAAGCCCCGAAAACGGCTTTCAAGGCCGCCGCATTCAACCGCTCTGCCACCCCTCCAGGATGACGGGGACTTAAGGTAGTGGATTCGTCTGCGGCCTCGACAAAGTCAAGGCCGCTGGACACCTCGCCGCGATCCGCAGCTGGCTCAGCGGCAAGCCGTAGCCCTGGCGTCACACAAGCGGCACTGGGTGCCCCCGCGCAGAGGGCCCAGCACGCTCGTGACAACAATCCAGTCGTTCGCGACCCGTTGAGCTGCCTGCGCGGGCCGCGAAGCCGCGGCCACGCTTACGCTCGGACGAAGGGCAGCGCGTAGGCGGTCTTGCCGTCGCCGCGCCGCTTGACCTTCGTGATCGCTCCGCGCCTGGCGAGGCGGCCCAGGCCGCCGCGGATCTCGGGGGCGCTCATCGCGGTGACCGTCACGAGCTCGCTCGCGGTGTGGGAGCCGTGCTCGAGGGCCGCGAGGATCGCCTGTCGGACGGCGGCGGGCGAGGCCGGCTCGCGCGCGGGCTCGCTGTCGGCGCCGGGCGGGGACGGCTCCCACGTGTCTCCCTCCGCGGCGCTTGGGCCGGGAGTCGGCCGCTCGAGAACCTGCGTGGCGTTCGGCGTGGACGCCGCCGGCTGAGCGGTTGGCCTGGGCGTCGGCCGCAGGAGCGGGGTGGTGCGCAGAGACATCGCCAGTTTGATCGCCCCGTCCGCCCCGCGCAGCGGGTAGGCGCTGCGGAGGGCCGGCGCCCTGGGGGGCTCCTCCTCCGCGGGGAGCGGAGCCTCCGAGGCGAGCCGCGGGGTCTCGGCGGGGGGAGTCGGAGCTTTCGCGGGGAGCTCCGAAACCTCCTGCACAGTGGGGTCGTAGGGGCTCTCGACGTAGAGAGCCTCGACGTAGGGAGCCTCGGCCTCGGCGTCCACGGCGGCGAGCGGTGCGGCGTCCAGGGCGGCGAGCGGTGCGGCGTCCACGGTGGCGAGCGCGGCGGCAGCCGCGGTCAGGCGCTCGTACTCGCTGAGCAGCGGGCGCAGCTGCGCGAGGCGCTCTTCGAGTTCGCTGCGTATCCTCGCCAGGAGATCAGTGGCCACTGTGGTCCTTTCGGGTCAAGTGCACTTCTTCAAGACGCACCTCTGAGGGCATCTCAGAATATCTGGCAGCCCTGGGCGATTGGTGGGAGTGCCGCGCTCGCGCTCGCCGATCGCTGTTCGCAGCCGCGAGGTTGGCGTGTTTGTTTCTATCACACCCTCACCCGCTCCTCGACCCGAGGGTAGGCAGCACGGCGCCCCCCGAGCAGCGCTGTGCGCGGGGCTACCCCTCGGGCTCCTCGGGGGGGGAGACGGCGAAGACGATGTGAGCGCGGGCGACCGCGAGGAAGGCGTGGCTCTCCGCAGGCCCGCCGTCGAGCGGCTGCAGGGAGACGTCGGTGAGCGTGAGGAAGTCGCGCTCGGAGGCGTTGAGCACGTCGGAGACGCGCGAGCGAAAGCCGTCGCGGGCGAGCGTGACGAGCCCTTCGATGCGGTGGCGGGAGGTCTCGAGGCGAATGCGCTCCTGGCGGTGCTCCGGGAGGTGTGTGGCCTGCACCGGGGCGTCCCCGGCGGTGGGGGGGTGGGTCGGGCCGCCCATCAGCGGCCCTTAGGGCCCTTAGCTGCCAGGGTGTGAGGGCGGTGACTCACGCGACTCACGTGATGCGCTCGCGCGTCCGCGCGGGCAGCCCGGCGCGCGCCACGGGGGCCACGGGCCCGCCCAGATCCTCGGGGCGGTTGCGCTCCTCGCGCACGATGTAGAGGGGGCGGTGCTTGACCTCGTCGTAGATGCGCCCGACGTACTCGCCGATGACCCCGAGCGCGATCAGCTGGATGCCGCCCAGCAGCAGGATCGCGATCGTCAGCGAGCCGAAGCCGGGGAGGTAGGAGCCGGCGAAGTGCAGCCCGAGCACGACGGGGATCGCCACGAACGCGAGGCCGGCGGAGAGCAGCCCGACGTAGGTTGCGAGCTGCAGGGGGACGTGCGAGAAGGAGGCGATGGCATCGAGCGAGAAGCGCAGCATCTTGCGCAGCGTGTACTTGGTCTCCCCGGCGTGGCGGGGGTCGCGCTCGTAGGAGACGGCGGTCTGGGTGAAGCCGACCCACACGGTCATGCCGCGCAGGAAGCGGGAGCGCTCGGTCATCGTCAGCAGCGCGTCGAGCGCGCGCCGGTCGAGCAGGCGGAAGTCGCCGGAGTTGGGCTCGAGGTCGACCTGCGCGAGCTTGTCGAAGAGCTTGTAAAACCACGAGGCGGTGGCGAGCTTGAAGGCGGTCTCGCCCTCGCGCGCGCGGCGCACGGCGTAGACGACGTCGGAGCCGGCCTCCCAGCGGGCGACCATCGTGGGGATCAGCTCGGGGGGGTCCTGTAGGTCGGCGTCGATCATCGCCACGACGTCCCCCACGGCGTGCTCCAGGCCGGCGGTGAGCGCGGCCTGGTGCCCGAAGTTGCGGGAGAGGTGGATGACCCTGACCCGGGGGTCCTCGGCGGCCATGCGGTCGAGCAGGGCGGGGGTGGCGTCGGTGGAGCCGTCGTTGACGAGCACGAGCTCGAAGGTGTAGTCGGCGACGGCGGCGCAGGCGCGGCGCACGAAGCGCTCGACGAGCTCCTCCTCGTTGTAGACGGGAGCGACCACGGAGAGGAGCGTGGGCGAACGGGGGGAGGAGTCGGACACGGGGCGGGGCAAGCTGGTTAAAGTAGCAGGCGTGGACAGCGTAGAGGAGCGCAGGGGAAGAGTAGAGGACGCGCCTAAGTCCCGGCTCAACGCCCCGGTGGCGGTGCAGTTCGTGAAGTTCGGGCTCGTGGGGGTCTCGAACACCCTGCTGAGCCTTGCGGTGTACGTGGTGCTGCTGAAGGGGCTGGGGGTGGCGTACCTGGCAGCGTCGGCGGTGGCCTTCGCCGTGGGGACGGTCAACGGCTTCCTGTGGAACAGCCGGTGGACGTTCCGCGACCACGTGGGCGACGCGCTGACGCCGGTGCGGTGGTTCGTGGTGCAGGGGTGCGGCCTGGCGGTGAACGAGGCGCTGGTCTTCGTGCTGGTGCACGACGCAGGTCTGGGCAAGCTCGTGGGGCAGGTGTGCACGACGGCGTTCGTGACGGTGTGCACGTTCGTGGCGAACCGCGCGTGGACGTTCCGAATGCACCCCGCGGCGGACTCGGCGCTCTAACGCAGGACGGCGAGCAGGGAAAGGCCCGCGGGGATCGTGGCGCCGCGGCCGATCAGCGCGGCCTCGAGGTTCAGCGGCTGCTGCAGCAGCCAGTTCAGCGGCGCGGGGGGCACCCACAGGTCGAGGCTCGATTCGGTCGCCCGCGTGTGCAGGCGGTCCAGGGCGCGCAGGGCGACTGCCACGGGCAGCAGCAGCGAGTTGAAGTGGGTGGTGCGCTCGCACTCCCACCCGGCGTCCTGGGCGGTCTGGCGGAGGGTGGCGCGAGAGTAGCGGCGGTGGTGGTGGTTGACCTCGTCGTGGCCGCTCCACAGCCACTGGTAGGCGGGCACCGTGACCAGCAGCGCCCCGCCGGGGGCGAGCACTCGGCGCAGCTCGCGCAGCGCCGCGCGGTCGTCCTGCAGATGCTCGACCACGTCGAGGCACACCACGAGGTCGAAGGAGGCGGGGGCGAAGGGCATCTCCAGCACCGACCCCTCCACCACCTCGCCCAGGTGGCGTCCACGGGCGGCCTCGGCGGCGGCGGCGGAGAGCTCCACGCCGGTGACGGTGCCCCAGCGCGCGAGGTCCACCATGTTGCGCCCGGAGCCGCACCCCGCGTCGAGGATGCGTGCGTGGGGCGGCAGGCCGAGGCGCGCGATGGTCCGGGCGAGCACCTGGCGGCGCCCGCGGTACCACCAGTGGCGGTCCTCCACCCGGTGGGTCTGCATCTCGAAGTCGTGGTTCACCGGACGCATCTTTCCTAAAAGTCGCCCTCCCGCGCGGTGCGCCTGCCCGCCGGCGCTCTCCGCGACTGCCCGAGGGCTCCCACCGATCGGCCGGTGGGAGCCCTCCGCCTGTCTCTGCCCGGGTGGTCCTGCGCTCAGCCCACTTGGCTCAGCGCGCGGTGCTCAGCGCCGGTGGTGGCGGTGCCTGTGGTGGTGCCTCGCCCGGTGCGTGTGGACCGTGAGGTTCTGGGCGATCACCGTCGAACGGCGGTGGCCGCCGCTCAGCTGGACCACCGTCAGGTGGACGGGCAGCGCCCCGAAGCGGGCCAGCAGGCTTTTGCCGGCTGCGTTGAGCTGGATCGCGATCGTCACTCGCTGGCCGGCCTGGAACGTCACCTTGGTGGAGCCGACGAAGACCTCCTGCGTGTGGGTCTTGGGGTGGTGGTGGCGCCTGGCGACCACCGCGGTGGGCCTGCCGTTGCGGGTTCGCTCGACGGTGGTGAGCGTCGCTTCGACTTCGCAGCTCGTGCCCGCCGAACCGGTGCAGTCAAGCGTGAAGGTGACCTCTCCGTTGGCACCGCTGGCCGAGCCCACCTGCTTGGCGTGCGCCGAGGGCGGGGGCGGGGGTTTGTAGGTGACGCTCACCGTCTTTTCCGACGACAAGCCGGCCTGGTCGGTCGCGAGCGCTTTGATCGTGTTGGCGCCCTCGATGAGCGGGACGCTCGTCGACCACGTGCCCCCGGCACCCACGCTCACCGGCTGGCCGTCCACCGTGAACGAGATGATTGCCCTCGTGTCCGAGAGGCTCCCCGACACGGTGACGTTGGGTGTGGAGACCGTGGTGCCGCTCGCCGGTGAGGCGATGCTCAGGGTCGGCCCCGGGCTCGCGGGGAATTTCGCGAGCGCTTCCGAAGACAGCGCTTCGACTTCGGAGAGCTTGTAGGCCTGGACGTAGGCCATGTTCAGTGTGTAGGCGCCGCCTGCGGGGATCGTGGCCTGGTAGGGCATCTCGAAGCCGTTGTACCCTTCGGCTGCGGTGCCCTGGTACACCGACAACGGTCCGCTGGGCGGGGTGTCGTAGACGATCGCTCCCTGCGGGTGCCTGCCGTCCCCTTCGCCAGGCGTTTCGCCGTCCTCCTTGTAGAAGATTCGGCCGAGACCGGGGGGCAGCGTCACCGACTCGCCCCTGGTGGTGGCGGAGAACACGTTGGTGCCCGGGAACTGGTAGGCGCCGCCCGCTTTACCTCCGTTGACGGTCGTCTGGTTGTAGAGCGCGTTCAGCGAGTGGGCTGCTCCGTCGGTCGATTTCCAGGTGTCGGTCATCGTTGCCACCTGGTTGGCGCTGCTCGTCTGCCAGGTGCGTTCGAGCTGCACGCCGGTCGAGGCGAAGCTCGTGCAACTGGTGGACGTTGGCGAGAAGGCGGTCGACGGCGAGCACTTGACGATCGGGTCCACCTCGGTGATCTTGACAAGGCCGGTCAACGGTTCGAAGGTCTGCGACACCGTCACCTGCGGGGCACCGGGAACTGTCCTCAGCGGTTCTCTTTTCGATTCCTGTTCTTTTTGAATCGCTTCGTTCACGTAATTTGCCGTTGCGGGGCCGTACGCGTTCGCACCATCGATCTGCAGCTCGGAGCGGGTCGGGGTAGGTTTTTCCGACGGCGGGGAGTTGCTCAGATAGAGGAAGGCGTTGCAGTCGAACAGGTGTTCACTGGGTGTGAGCGAGTCGGGGGCATAGAGGTTCGAGTAGTCCAGGCTGCAGTCGCCCACGGACTCGATCTGGAAGTCACCGGACAGCGAGTTGGCTTCGAATTCGTAGTCGTACGGCGCTTTGCTTTCGGCGAACACTTCAAACCGGGAGCCGATTATCCGCGGTCCCTGAAACGGGTCTTTCGCTTCTTCGGCCGGAGTGCCGGGAGGGTGGGCTTCTTCGATGCCAAACGGCACGGCCCGCAGCACGCAAGGGGCAAAGTACAGTTCTTTTGCTTCGTAAAGTGCCTTGGCTTCGACTTCCACAGAGAACGCGCCCCCGCTCGGTTCCACTTTTTTGACGAGGGTTGTGTATTCCGTGGGTCCCGGTCCGTAGTAGCAGCGCAGGGCGATGTTCCCGCTGCCGGTGGTCGTGCCGGTGACCGTAAAGGCGGGCTGGGGAGGGGTCAGCGTTTTGTTGTAGAGCGCGTACGTCGGGCCGGCGGGCGAGGTGATCTTCGAGGATTCGACTTCGGCGCTGGCCGAGGCGACCGGGCCTGCCAGCGCGAGCAGGGAGAGCGTGCCGGCGAGCATCGCGGCGCGCCGCAGGGGATTCGGTAGCACTGGAGCCTCCTGTGGGTTTGGGCGTCGGTTCGCCGGCCGGGCGGCCGTCTTGCGGACTACGACACGGCAGGGTGGGGTTAGTTGCGGTCGAACTTGTGAACGGCCCCCGCTCGTGCGCACCGCTGCCCCTGCTCGTGCGCACCGCGTCCTCGCGGCACGACGGCCCGGGTGGGCCTCAGCGTGCCGGTCAGAGCACCGAGGCTGCCGACGGCCCCCCCGCGCTCGACTCAGCGCGCTGCTGCCTCCGCCGCCTGCGCGAGCTTCGCACGCTCGCGCTCCGGCGTGACGCGCACCACGTCCCACGCGAGGCCGACCTTCGCCATCGCGAGGATCAGCCACCCCGAGGGGTCGAGCTCATACCAGCGCAGGCCGTGGAAGGCCGAGCGGGGGAAGGCGTGGTGGTTGTGGTGCCACGCCTCTCCGAGCGAGGGCAGCGCCAGCCAGAAGACGTTGGTCGAGCGGTCGCCCGTGTCGAAGCGCCGGCTGCCGAAGAAGTGGCAGATCGAGTTGATCGACCACGTGATGTGGTGCACGAGGAAGATCCGCACCAGCCCGCCCCACAGCAGCGCGGCGAGTGCGGCCACCAGCGAGCCCCCGCTGAGCGCGAAGCCGAGCAGGAAGGGCACCCCCAGGGAGGCCAGCGCGATCCACGGGAACGAGCGGTTGATGCGGCGCATCCCCGGGTCCTCCACTAAGTCGGGCGCGAAGCGTTTGGAGGAGGCCTGGCCGTGGGTGCTGAACAGCCACCCCACGTGCGCGTGCCACAGGCCGCTCGCCATTCCCCGCAGGCCCGCGCCGCGGCCGGCGTGGGGGCTGTGCGGGTCGCCCTCCTCGTCGGTGAACGTGTGGTGCTTTCTGTGGTCGGCGACCCAGTCGATCACCGGCCCCTGCAGCGCCATCGAGCCGGCCACGGCGAGCGCGTAGCGCAGCGGGCGGTGGGTCTGAAAGGCGCGGTGGGTGAGCAGGCGGTGAAAGCCGACCGTGATGCCCACCGCGGTCAGCGCGTACATCGCCGCGAAGATCGCGATGTCGCGCGGGCCGAGGAAGTGGTTCCACAGCAGCGCCGCCGCGACGAGGACGCCGAGCAGCGGCACCACCACGGCGGCGATGTTCACGTTGCGCTCGAGGCGGGTCACTGCCTGGAGATACCCCCCGCCCGGCGCCGGTTACATGGGGCGACCGGTAGATAACATCGCAGCGGACGACACGCGAGCGAAGGAGGTTCAGGTGCAGGATCTGCGAGGGCGCACCGCTCTGGTCACCGGGGCCTCCGGGGGGCTTGGGGCCCACCTTGCCCGCCGCCTGGCGCGCGAGGGGATGCACGTCGCGCTCACCGCACGGCGCGAGGCCGAGCTTTCGGCCCTCGCGGTCGAGCTCGGGGCGCTCGGCGTGCGCTCCGCCGCGCTGCCTGCGGACCTCTCCGACCTGAGCCAGATCGACCCGCTGCTCGAGCGCGCGCAGGACGCGCTCGGCCCGCTCGACCTGCTGCTTAACAACGCCGGCCTGGAGTTGGCCGGCGCCTTCACCACGCTCACGCGCGAGGAGCTCACCGGCATGGTCGACCTCAACCTCACCGCGCCGCTGCTCCTCTCCCATCGCGTGCTCCCCGGGATGCTCGCCCGCGGCCGCGGCCACGTGGTCTTCATCTCCTCGGTCGCCGGCAAGCTTGGCCCCGCCTACGACGAGCCCTACGCCGCCACCAAGGCCGGGCTGATCGGACTCACCCAGTCGCTGCGTGCCGAGTACCGGCACGAGCCGGTCGGCTTCTCCGTCGTTTGCCCAGGCTTCATCGCCGGCGACGGCATGTACCAGCGGATGGTCGAGGCCGGCCTGCGCTCCAACCGCCTGATGGGCGAGACCACCCTCGATCGGGTCGCCGACGCCGTCGTGCGCGCGATCCGCCGCGACCTGCCCGAAGTGATCGAGAGCGGCGCCCCAGTCCGCCCGGCGCTCGCGCTCGCGCAGCTCGCTCCGGGCCTCGCCGAGCGCGTGGCGCCGCTGTTCGGGGTCCACGAGCTCGTTTCGGCGGACCGCCGTCTCGCGGGGGCGGGGGGGCTGAAGCAGACACTCTTTGGGGGCCTATATATGTGCCCTGCCAGTTGTCCTACTGCGCGCGGGTGCGCAGGTGAGGGCCGCCCCGCCGGAGGGCTCGCCGTGGGCTCCCACGCGCGCCCTCCACGACACTGCGAACGCCGCCGGCGGCCCCGGAGGGGGCCGCTCATCCCACTTTAATAGGGCTTTGTTAGTTTTTTTGTAGGATTCGTTGCTGGTTTGGCGAACTCTTCTTGTGTCTGGTTCTCGACGTGGGGAGGCTCGTGGTGGCGACGATGGAGACAGTGGTGGATGGGCCTGTGGTGGTGCGTGAGCGTTTGGAGGCGTTCGCCGGGGAGGTGTTGGCGGAGGCTGTGAACCGGCCGGTGCAACTGGTCAATGGCCGGTCGTATCTGCGGGGGTTGATCGAGGAGGGTCCTCGGAAGTCGCTGGAGCCGATGGTCGCGCGGCTGGGTGGGGAGGCCGACTATGAGAGCTTGCAGCAGTTCTTGGCGGTGAGTACGTGGGATCCGGCGCTCGTCGTCAAGGCGACGGCGGAGCGGGTGGCGCCGCGGATAGCGGTCGAAGCGTGGGTGTTGGATGACACTGGTTTCCCGAAGGATGGCAAGCATTCGCCGGGGGTCAAGCGCCAGTACTCGGGGACGCTCGGCAAGATCGGCAACTGTCAGATCGGTGTCTCTGTGCACGCAGTGGGCAGCAAGGGCACGGTTGCGTTGGGGTGGGCGTTGTATCTGCCCGAGGAGTGGTGCGAGGACCCCGAGCGCAGAGCGAAGGCGAAGATCCCCGAGGAGATCAAGTTCAAGAAGAAGTCAGAGCTCGGGAAGGATCTGATCGAACGTGCCGGCGGGTGGGCTATCGAGAGGGCACCCGTCCTGGGCGATGAGGCGTACGGCAAGAACACCCAGCTTCGCCAAGAACTCGACGATGCCGGCTTCCAGTACGTATTCTCGATCGACAAGGTCGCGAGCGTGTTCGCCCCGGACACGGTGTTCTCGCTGCCCGAGCGCGCCCGGAAGAGCGGCCGGGGACGAACACGGCTGCGTCCCGACCGCAAACCCGAGCCCGTCCGCAAGCTCATCGAGCGCCTGGCACCGCAGAACCTGCAGACCGTCACCTTCAGGGACGACCCCGACGGCGGGGAGCCCGTCACCTCCCAGTTCGCATTCCTGCGCGTCCGGGCGCTCAAGCGCTGGGGCAACGGGGCTGAGCAGGAGCCCCGTGAAGAGTGGCTGATCTGCGAGTGGCCAGAAGGCCACGACACGCCGCTCGACTACTGGATCTCAAACCTCCCAGCCGACACGCCACCAGAGCAGCTGGCGCGCCTGGCCCGGATGCGGTGGAAGATCGAGCTGGACTACCGCCAGCTCAAGGGCGAGCTCGGGCTCGACCACTACGAGGGCCGCTCCTGGCTCGGCTGGTACCACCACACCGCGCTCGTCACCGCCGCGCACGGGTTCCTCACCCTGGAGCGGCAGAACCCAAATCACCAGCGGCCGGCCTGACCCTACCCCAGGCAGTCCGACTGCTCCAGCCCCTCTTCAAGTGCTGGACCGGCCGCTGCACCACCTGCCACCAAACAATCAATCCCGCCCACGTACCTTTCCACCGGCCACAACACGAGTGACAAAGCTAACAAAGCCCTATTAAGACGCCTCGGAGTAGGCCGGCTCTCCGGTCCGCTCGTGCTCGGCCACGGGCTGCTCGCTCAGCTTGCCTTCGGGCGCCAGCACAGTGAGGGCGACCGCGAGCGCGGCCACGATCAGCCCCGCTCCGACCGTGAACGCCAGCTGGTAGCCGCCTGTCAGCGCCGACGCGTGGGAGTGCCCGCTCGCGAGCAGGCTGTTGGTGCGGGTCGCCGCGAGCGTCGCCACCACCGCCAACCCCAGCGCGCCGCCGACCTGCACAGTCGTGTTGACGAGGCCCGACGCGAGGCCCGCGTCGGCCGGCGTGGCACCCGACATCGCGAGCTTCATCAGCGCGGGGAACGCGCTGCCGATGCCCGCGCCCATCAGCACCATCGTCGGCAGCACGTCGCTCACGTAGCTGCCGTGCACCGGCGCGCGCGTGAACAGCGCGAGGCCCGCCGCGATCGCCACGAGCCCCGGCACCAGCGTGCGCCGCGCGCCGAAGCGCATGATCAGCGGTTCGCTCAGCCGCAGCGACATCGCGCCCATCACCACCGTCGTCGGCAGGAACGCCAGGCCGATCTGCAGCGCGTCGTAGTGGAGCACCTTCTGCATGTACAGCGCGCCGAGGAAGAACACCGAGAACATCCCCGCCACCGTCAGCGCCTGGATCGTGTTCGCGCCGGCGACGTTGCGCGAGCGGAAGATCCGCAGCGGCATCAGCGGCGTGCGCGCCGTCGCCTCGCGCGCCACGAACGCCGCCAGTAGCGCCACTGACGCCGCGCCGAGCTCGAGCGTCCTGGTCGCGCCCCACCCCTGTTCGGCTGCCGGCTTGACGATCGTGTAGACGCCCACCATCAGCGCGCCGGTGATCAGCGCAGCGCCGGGCACGTCGGCGCCGGCGCGCCAGCCGATACCCCGGTCTGCGGCGATCAGCCGCCGCGCGAGCACCGCCGTGGCGATCCCGATCGGCACGTTGACGAAGAAGATCCAGTGCCAGTCGAGCGCCTGTGTGATCAGGCCGCCCGCGAGCAGCCCGATCGAGCCGCCCGCGGAGGCGACGAACGCGTACACGCCGATCGCCTTCGCCTGCTCGTGCGGCTTGGGGAACATCGTCACGATCATCCCCAGCCCCACCGCTGAGGTCGCGGCGCCGCCCGCCCCCTGCACGAACCGCGCCGCCACCAGCACCGTCTCGTCCTGCGCGAGGCCGCACACCAGCGAGGCGGCCGTGAACACCGCCAGACCACCCACGAACACGCCCCTGCGCGAGGTCAGGTCGCCAAGGCGCCCCGCGAGCAGCAGCAGGCCGCCGAACGCGATCAGGTACGCGTTGATCACCCACGCCAGCGCCGACTGCGTGAAGCCGAGTTCGCGCTGGATCGTGGGCAGCGCGACGTTCACGATCGTGCCGTCCAGCACGATCATCAGCACCCCTGCGCACAGCACGTACAGGGCGAGCCACCGGGCACGGTCGGCGTCCGGGCCGGCCGCTTCCTGCGCGTGTGCGGTTGTCGTGCGGTGCTCTGCGTCGTCGAGCCTCACCCGCTGCTCTCCTACTCGTCGGGGTTCGGTGCGCTCCGCCTTGGCGGGGAGTCGGTGTTCTGCGCCTTGGTGGAGTGGAGTGACTACTGATAGCAGCCCGCCCGGGGTGACGTCGTCCTGCCACCACTCAGGGGGCCAGCGACACCGAGCCGTCGGCGTGCAGCGTCCAGTGTGGGTTGTGCGCCACCTCCCACGGGTGGCCGTCGGGATCGATGAACACCCCCGAGTAGCCGCCCCAGAAGGTCTCGGCCGCCGCGCGCGTGATGCTCGCGCCGGCCGCGCGGGCGTCGGCGAGCACGGTGTCCACCGCGTCCGGGGAGTCCGCGCAGTAGGCGAGCGTGACTCCGCCCCAGCCCCCCTCGTCCTGCACGCCGCTGTCCCGCGCGAGCTTGCCGCGATCCCACAACGCGACGACCTGGCCCCCTGCCTGAAAGAACACGACCTCGGCGTCGGGCTCCGCCCGGCTGTTCCAGCCGAGCTTCTCATAGAACGCCCGGGCTCGGGCGAGATTCCCGACGCCGAGCGTGACGAGGCTTACCCGCTGCTGCACGCCCGTTATCTTCGCACGGCTCACGGAGCTCTCTGCGACTGGTCAGAGTCGGAGGCTCTCCGATGGACCTGCTTGGACACTATTCGAACCACGATCTACAGGGGTCGCTTGGCCGTCTGGCCAAGAAGCTGGCGGCCTTGCGGGCCAGGGGCGGGCCTCGGCGGCGGCCCGTGGCCTGCCGGCAGCGAGCCCGCCGGCCTGGCTGGGTGCTCAAGGCCGTCGTCCAGGTGCTCGCTGACCGGCAGGAGCCGATGCGGGCCAAGGACATCCACGCGGCCGTCGAGGCGCTGGTGGGCGAGCCGGTGCCACGGTCCTCGGTCAAGGGTGCGCTCGCCTCAGACGTTGCGGGTTCTTCGGGGCGACTGGTCCGGGTGGCGCACGGGCGCTACGTGCTGGTCGAGGCGCCGCACGGTCGAGCATCGTCTGGAACTCAGGGCTGACCACTGGTTCCCGGCTTGCTACTCTCGCCGTGTGACCCTCACCGGCGAAAGAGCCCCTGGGCTCTGCCGCTCGCGCGGCTAGCTGGCGAGGGTCTAGCCCGGAACGTGCAATAAGCGCGTGAGAAGGGCTGCGCGTGGCTGTTTGACGGGTCGGTGGCTTGTTGATCGGTGATTTGGCTGGGCGGTGCGGTCTGTGACGCACTCTTGGGGGGCGTTGGCGTGCGCTCGGCCCGTTTCGGGGTAGCGGTGATTGCGGCCGGTGGCCGGGGGGTCTTCTGGGTTGTAGCGGGGGGCTGGCGGCTGGTCTCAGCCGGTGGCGGCGTGAAGCGTTTTGAGTTTCTGGAACGCGGCGAGGAGCTCGGCTGCCCATGGCCATGTGTCTTGGAGGTGGAGCTTCGCGCGGCGCCCGGAGAACGCGAGCCGCCCGGCGACGTGCAGTAGCCGGTAGCGCAGCCGCTTGGGCTCGGCCTTGGCGAGCTCTCCGTCGAGGACGAGCGCTTGGGTCCAGACGATCAGATCGTGGGCGAGCATCACGATCTCCAGCCACACCTCGTTGAGCGCGAACTCTTTGAACGGGAACTTGGATAGGCCGGTGTCCTTGTCGTCGCGGATGCGGTCCTCGACGTGCGCGTGCTGGCGGTGGCGGCACTCCAAGACGGCGATGTCCTCGTCGGGCTGGTCGGTGAGGATCGCTTGGAAGCGGTACCCGTCGTGGTCGGTAAACGACAGCTGCGCCCCGGGATGCGGGCGCTCACGCCGCACGATCAGCCTGGAGCCCTCCGGCCACGCCGACAGATCGACCATGCCGGTGATCTCACAGACCTCGCCGTTCTTGCGGGCCGAGCCGTCCTGGTCGAGCGCCGGGATCCATGCCCCCTTGGGGATCGTGAGGATCGCGCCACGAACCTTCTCGGTCAGCTCGTAGCCGATCGAGAAGCGCATCCGTGCCTCGCGGCAGTAGTCAACGAGACCATGCGTAGCGCCGGCAGTGTCCGCGCGCACCAAGATCTCCAGAGTCTCCACGTACCGGGCGGGGATCTGTGCCAGCGCCAAGTCCAGCGCCGCGACATGATCATCGGCGGTGTTCGAGCCGGCGTTCCCGGGGCGCAAGAGGCCGCCGAGCGCCTCCCTGGTCTCATCCAGGTAGACCTGCAACGGGTGAAACCCATAGCCGCCCTTGTAGGTCCCGGCCGCCTTCTCCTTCTCCGAATGCGCCGTGATCAGCGTCGCGTCAACATCGAGCGTCAACCGCCCAGGCGCACCATGCAGCCCCCAGAACCGCTCCCGCGCCTGCGCATGCGCGACACGCAGGGCATCCAGCAGCCCCGGCGTAGAAGCGATCCGGTCGATCATCCGAAACGCCGTCGAGTCAGACGCCACCGCCCCGAACAACGCGTCCTGCTCACGGACCACACCGAGATCCGAGACGCACTCGCCGCCATCGACGAGCATCACCGCGAGGTCACGGAAGACCCTGCCCGGATCATGGCCGCGACGCCGCTGCTTGACAGCAGCCAGCTCCCGCGAGAGCGCTGCCGTGAGCCCCACCTTCTCAGCGACCTGCGCCACGAGCGCCGTACCCGCATGCGATACCAAGCCCGCTCCGTCCGACGTGACTTCTACGGTTACCGGGCGTCCATCACGCATCACCCTCAAGGTGACCTCCAAGCTCGGGATCAAGGACCTTCGACAAGCCCAAGGATCCCTGCTCAACCGGACGTTTCCGCGCCCCCGCTCACCCCGGGGGCGCGGTCGTTACTGCACGCTCCGGGCTAGCTTTTGTCTGGGGCGCCGGCCGGCGGGCGCACCTGAGTCTCGGAGCGGATCTTGCCTGCAAGCAGCGTGTGCGAGCGCGGGTCGTTGCGCTCCCAGCGACGCTGGATCGCCCACGTGCAGTAGTCGGCGACCACGAGGCACGGCTCGCTCATGTTCGGCCAGAACGCCACGCGGTGTGGACAGCGTGCTGAGCTGCGCACAGCGTCGTCGACCGCAAGGTGGAACGCGCCCCGGCGCTTGCGGGTGCCGAGATCGGAGGCGACGGCGAGTAGGCGGTCGCCTGGGCGAGCGATCTCGCCGGCGATCCGCGCGAGATGCTCGTGCCAGGCGTAGCGGTAGAGCGCGCGCGCATCGCGCAGCGCAGCCGGCACGTCGCGCTTGGCGACGATCGTCGCGTCGATCCGCAACTCGCAGCGGGCGAGCACGCCGAACACCTCGTCCCTAACCGCCTGCGGGTCCTCGCTGGCGTACAGCACGGCGCCGAGGTGCACTCCGCGCCACGCCAGCCTGCGACGAAGCGCCTGCAGACGGTCGCCGGCCTGCCAGTCGTGCATCGTCACGGTCGCCAGCACGAAGTATCGGCTCGCCCCCGACCCGTCGGAAAAGTCGAAGTTACCGGCCTCGTCGCCGAACAAGTACACGGTTGCCACGAGTGCAATTTATCGTCTGCACTCGACCGACCGCCATCACTGGGCAAGTGGAAGCGATCGAACCAGCGTTTTGGTTCGATTAGCAGGGTTCAATGGGCACGGGTGGTTTCGAACCACCGACCTCTCGCGTGTGAATAGGTACCGCAGGGTGGGGCTGATGCCGGGTTTTCCTTGTATTCATGCGGGGAAACGGAGGTTGGGCCGATTTGTGTTTTTGGCTGATTTCGGCCCAAATCGGGGGGGTTTAGGCCCATGAGCGGCTCCATGGGCCCAAACGTTTTGGGGTGCGCCTCCTACCTCGCGGCGGTCAGCGCCGGATCGGCGGGACGACGCTTGCGCACTTGAGCGCGATCGTCGGCGTCCACATCTCGTCGAGCAGCAGCCTCACGCCGCGGATTGGGAGGGTGAGGACCCAAGAATGTGCCTCAGCCGCTCGGCCGCCTCCTCGTCCATTTGGATGCGCTCGTCGATGTCAGCGGGATAGGCGGCGTAGTAGTTTGCTGCCAGTTCCACCGCGCTGCGGTCGAGGCCGCTGATACGCATGACCGCCTCGATCGGGTCCGTCGTGCCCTCTCCGGCCGCCGCCCTCAAATCGCGGGCCATCTCCCAGACAAAGTAGCGCAAATGGAGCAGGTTGGCGGCGGCGGGTACGCTTCAGCCCATGTCTCGTGATATTCATCCCCCATGCCTCGCCGATGCGGCTGCTCAACCGAGACTCGCTCATGCCGATACGACGGTTGCGCTCCCCGAGGAGCAACGTGCCGCAGCAATTGAGCGCCTGCTTGCGCGCTCAACGCACAGGATGGGATTGGACTGGGATGTCTACTCCCGAGTCGATCGGGAGGCATGGGGAATTGTTAGGCGGCTCGGCTGACGGCGGGTGTGTTGGAGTGTGACCCGCCGGAGACCGCCGGCTCGCAGTCGCCATGCAGAAGCTCCGGCGCGGGATCAAGGCCGTTGGGCCACACCACCGTTCGCGCCTCTTCATCGACCCGCACCTGCCGGAAGTACTCAGGATCGCGCAGAGGTTCCCCAAGCGTCCCGCGCAGCAAGAAGGCACAGTCGACATCGCGCACTACGCCATCGTTGAACGCAACTCGCAGGCGGTAGCCGTCTAGCGGACGGACACTGGTGACTCTGAGCATCGTCTCCCTCATGCTAGGGCAAGGGCTCGATCGGCACCAGGGGCTCCAGTTCCTGGGCGCGTGCCCAGTTGTCGGCGAGTTCCTCCGCATGGAGGCGTGCCCAGGCCCGGACGAGCAGCGCGCGCGGTGGAAGGGATCCATTGAGGATTTGCAGCGTGGCAAGCTCGATCTGAGCGACCTCCTCGCCGTACTGGGCGTGGAAGTGTGGCGGAGGATGGTCGGGACGGTACATCCATATGACGATTCCGTAGAACGTGGCAAGGCGAGGCACCGCGGCATTGTCGGCGACAGCGCGGACAAGGTCGCCCTCCGTCTTGCGGCATGGCCGCGGCTGTCAGGCCGCCAGCGCGAGATCCGGCTGAAGCTCGCACTCCAAGTCCAGCGCGTCCTCGACGTCGGCAGTATCGATTGCGGGGTAGAGCGCAGTGATCTTGCCGACGGGGGCACAGGCAGATTTCATCGTCCATGGCACGGCCAGCGTGAACATGGAGCGCCCGGTCCCAGCTATCGTTGTGCCCATGCGTCCAAACGATCTCGCCGCCGAGTTGGGGATCTCAGGGAAGACCCTGCGGGCATGGTTACGCCAGGAGTTCCCACGGCCGGTGTCGGAGTGGCACACGCACTGGTACCTCACCCCAGAGCAGACGGCGGCAGCGCGGGCGTGGCGTGGGCGCCCAGAGCGGCGAGCCCATCGTTAGCCCGGAACGTGCAGTAAGCGTGGGAGAGTGACCGAGGAGCCCGCGTGCGGCGATCCGGGGGTTGTGAGCGTGACGTTGTCCCGGTGATGGTGACCGTGCGGGTGGTTCTGCGGAGCCCGCGATGCTTGTGCGGCTGGTGTGCGGGCAGCGGTGAGCGAGGCCGTGGCCGGGAAGCTGCTTGGTGGTGTGGTCGGCCGGTGGTGGTTGTCAGCCGGTGAGGGCTGGGAGCGCTTGGAGCTTCTCGAAGGCAGCGACGAGTTCGGCTGCCCACGGCCAAGTGTTCTGGAGGTGGAGCTTTGCGCGGCGGCCGGAGAACGCGAGCCGCCCGGCTACGTGCAGTAGCCGATAGCGGATGCGCTTGGGCTCGGCCTTGGCCAGCTCTCCGGTGAGGGCGAGTGCTTGGGTCCAGACGAGCAGGTCGTGCGCGAACATCACGATCTCGAGCCACACCTCGTTGAGCGCGAACTCCTTGAACGGGAACTTGGAAAGGCCGGTGTCCTTGTCATCGCGGATGCGATCCTCGACGTGCGCGTGCTGGCGGTGGCGGCACTCGAGCGCGGCGATGTCGGGGTCGGTCTGGTCGGTGAGGATCGCTTGGAAGCGGTAGCCGTCGTGGTCGGTGAACGACAGCTGCGCTCCGGGGTGCGGGCGCTCCCTGCGCACGATCAGCCGAGAGCGCTCGGGCCAAGCGGACAGATCGACCATGTCGGTGATCTCGCAGACCTCGCCGTTTTTGCGGGCCGAGCCGTCCTGGTCGAGCGCCACAACCCACGCGTCTTGGGGGACCTGGAGGATCGCTGAGCGGACCGTCTCGGTCAGCTCGTAGCCGACCGAGAAGCGCATATCGCCCTCCTTGCAGTAGTCAACCAATCCGTGGGTGGCGCCGGCGGAGTCCGCGCGCACCAAGATCTCCAGCGACTGCACGTACTCGGCAGGGATCTGCTCGAGTGCCCGGTCCAGCACCGCCACATGATCAGCGGCGGTGTTCGAGCCGGCGTTCCCCGGCCTCAGCAGCCCACCCATCGCCTCGCGCGTCTCATCAAGGTAGACCTGCAACGGGTGAAACCCGTAGCCGCCCTTGTAGTTCCCAGCCGCCTTCTCCTTCTCCGAATGCGCAGTGATCAGCGTCGCGTCAACATCGAGCGTCAGCCGCTCGGGCGCACCATGCATCTCCCAGAACCGGGCTCTGGCGCGCGCATGAGCCCCACGGAGGGCGTCCAAGGACCCTGGCGTCGAGGCGATCCGGTCGATCATCCGAAACGCCGTCGAATCAGACGCCACCGCCCCGAACAACGCGTCCTGCTCACGGACCGCGCCGAGATCCGCGACGCACTCGCCACCATCGACCAGCATCACCGCCAGATCGCGGACCACCCAGCCCGGGTCATGACCGCGACGCCGCTGCTTGATCCCGGCCAGCCCCAACGACAGCGCGTTGGTGAGCCCGACCTCCTCAGCGACCTGCGCGACCAGCGCGCTGCCCACGCGAGAGACCAAACCCGCTCCGTCCGACGTGACTTCTACGGTTACCAGACGTCCATCACGCATCACCTTCAAGGTGACCTCCTGAGTTCGGGAATCGGCCCTTCAGCAAGCCCAATTCTCCAAGCCCAGCCGGACGTTTCCGCGCCCCCGCTCACCCCGGGGGCGCGGTCGTTACTGCACGCCCCAGGTTAAGCGGCGTTTGGTTCGTGAATTCGCAGGGATGGCGCCCCCAACGCACTTGCGAGGTCTGGCGGCAGCACGTCCTCTCTTGGGCAGAGGGGACAGATGCCAGCAAAGCCCTTGCGCCCTTCTTTACTCCATGCCTTGAGGCGTCGCTCCAAGAGAGGGGTGCCTTTCCAGCTTTGGGCTTCCGTGATTTTCAGGCCCTCGGCAACCGCCTTTTGCGTCTCACCGGCGCCTCGGCCTGAGCGATGTCGCGCGAGACGGGCTTCGGTGTTGCTCGACCAGCCGAGGTAGTGCCGTCGTCCTTGTTTCGTTCTACCGGAGAAGTGGAGCAGGTAGATCGTTCCGGGTGCGTCGTCGGCCGGATACGAACGATGAGCCATAACTCCATAGCCATCGGTCAGAGGACGCGACTGCTTTACGCCGGGTAATGCAGATGTGCTTGCCCGAGTCCCACCGGTGCTGGCGCTCGTCCGCTGCAGGCGCGTCGCAGCCGCCGATGCGCGCGCCTGCTTTGGCGAGGAGCAGGTCGCTTGGATCTGTGACCTGTCAGATCTGCTTCTGCCGTGGGGCAAGCGAGTCAGCGGCCGATGCGGTAGCGAACGTGCGTCGCACGCGGGGAGTGGATCACCTCGACCGGCTGTAGGCCGGGGTCTTGCACTCCGTCGAACAGGCGCTCGCCGGCGCCGAGGAGAACGGGAACGACGTCGAGCATGAGCTCGTCGATCACGCTCGCCGCGAACGCCTGCCGCACGGTAGAGGCGCCACCGGCGATGTCGACGCCGAGGTCGCCGGCCGCCGCCTCCGCGCGCTCAAAGGCGACATCGAAGCCTTCGGTGATGAAGTGGAACGTCGTCCCGCCCTCCATCGCGATCGGGTCGTGCGGGTAGTGGGTGAGAACGAACACAGGAGCGTGATAGGGCGGCTCGTCGCCCCACCACCCGCGCCAGTTCACGTCCCACGGGCCCCGAACCGGGCCAAACATGTTGCGGCCCATCACGTACGCTCCGCAGGGCGTCATGAGCTCGTCGCGCACGCGGGCGTCGGCTTCATGGAAGGGCTCGTCCAGGTGCCAGTGGTGGAGCTCCAGGCCGCCGACGCCGAGCGGGCTCTCGCGGCTCTGATCGGGGCCGGCGACGAAGCCGTCGAGAGACATGGACATGTGGCATGTGGTTGGTGTCATGGAACCAAGACCACCGAATCGACGAGCAATCATCGGTGGGGGACGCCCTCGCGAAGGCTAGCGGTTGCCCGGGTCCACGGCCAACCTGTGGACCTCGCGCCGCATGGCCACCAAGTCGGACCTGCCGGGTTTCCTCGCGCGAGGAGTACCCACACGGCCACTAGCCAGCGACCCGCTCCGCCGCGCGGCAAGCCGTCGCAGTGGGGCCAGATGAAGCCGTCGAACCCATGCGGCGGGCGAGCGCTTCCGCTTCGCCCGGCGCAGGCGGGGGGGTGCCGATCCACGGTCGGTGTGCTCGCAGCTCGTCCGAAGCGGGCACGCGCCGGACTCAGGCGCTCGTATTTGCGAAAGGAGGCACGAGCACGGGCTTTCAAAGCAGTGGCGGGCCAGTGGCCTTTCAGGACTGCTCCTGCTCGTCCAGGCGGAACCATTATGTCGAGGCCAGGTGTAGTTGTGGCAGGCAGACCGCGCTACCAAGACGGCATTTTGAACACGAGGCCATCTTCGCCCTCATCGTGCAGTGTGAGCACGATGTCCTCGGGCGAGAGAGTCCGCGGGTTCTCACCGAGGTCGGCGGGCAGGTCGCTGTCGATCAACGAGATGATCGGCTGTAGTCCTGCCTGCGCGTACTCTCGGAACACCTTGATGAGGTTCTCTCGCTTCCGCGGGTCGAGTTGCTCGAGGGCGCCGTCCAGATAGACGAATCTCGGGAACGACACATCGAGGTAGGCGCGGAGGATCGCAAGGTCGAACGCGATGCAGAGAAGCTTGCGATAGGAGGTTCCCTTGTCGCCACTTGTGGCCGCACCGGACGCCCCCATGAGCTCCGCGCGAAACTCAACGCCGCCCGACTTGTTCAACGTGATCGAGAGAATTGCCTGCTCGCCGATCACAGCAGCGACGATGTCCGCGAAGTACCGACGGATCTCACCGAACCGGCTGTCGTCGTCTTGGCTTAGCTCATCGAGCTCGTCTTCAACGACGGTCTGAAGCTGGTCGAACTCCTGGCTGAGCGTCCGAACCTTCCTACGGAGCTCGGTGAGGCCTGATGCCGCCTCACGCCGCTGCTCGAGCACGGCGAGTTCCGCTTGCAGCTTGCTCAGCTCCCGGGAGGTCTGCTTGTACTTCTCGAGGCTGTCGGTCTCGCGGAGAAAAGCAAGAGACTCCGAGCGCCTGTCGTTGAGCTCGGCGAGTTCGGTCTCGACCCGGCCGATTGCCCCCTCAGCGTCGGCTCGCTGTTTGATGAGCTCCGTTCGCCGCTCCTCGGTGATCGCCCGGTTGAACTCAATTAGCTGCTTGTAGTCCTTCTTGAGCTGGCCGTCGAACACGACCCCAGCCTCGGCGAAAAGCTTGCTCGCAGCATCTGGATCGAAAGTGATCTTCCGCTGCTCCAATGAGTCGTCAATGCGCTTGGAGAGTTGGCGCTGCTGGTACAGCTCCTCGTTGAGAGCAACGATCCGGTCGTCGAGCTCATCGACGACATCCGCGATGGTCCGTTGATCCTCGCCACGGAAGTTAAAGGCGTCGAGGGTCTTTCCCTTTGCAAGGATACGTCGGCGCGCGGAGGCGATCAGGCCGTCGAGCAGGGAGGGGTCGGACTCGTCGGGACCCCACTCGCGAGTCAGGACTCCCAGTTCGGCTTGGGCCTGATCGCGTTCGGCGCTCTTGTCGTAGAGCTTTGTGATCGACCCGCTGTCAGCCCCCAACAGATGGGCGACGAACGGCTTCCAGTCTTGGTGCTTACCCGAGAACTTGCCGAGCTGGAAGACATCCTGATAATCCTGCTGCGTCCTGACTAGGTAGCCCACGAGCTTCCGGAACCCCCACGGACGCAGAGCATTGATGCCGAGCATGCCGTCGAGGAGGTTGCGAGCCCGATCAAACGGCACGTCACGATGGTCCCAGTCCTCGTCAGGGACAGCGGCTGCATCCTCGATGCTCGCATCGCTGCGCAGAAAGTCGATCTTCGAGCCGGGGACGACCGCCCGGCGGATCGTCAAGAACGAGTGGTCGGGGAGCTCGATCTCGAGGAAGAACGCGAAGGGCTTGAAAATGTCCTCGTGCTTGAAGAGGAAGAACTTCGCGTCCTTGCCCTTGATCAAGCAGAAGTCGATCAGCGAGCCGATCGTGGTCTTGCCGAGGTTATGCGTATGAAGGTCGCGGTTCTCGCGGACCCGGATCTCCGCGAGGATCGCCGAGAGGCCGTCGTTGAACTCGATCGGCACGAACCGATCTGGCTGATCGCTGTATAGGCGGACGAGTCTCATCACGCACCTCGATACTCGAACGAGTCGACTGTCGCGTGGTATTCGAGGAGGCCGAGGATGTGCAGCAGGCTGACGGCGGGCAGGAAGAGAAACTCCGCGCTCGGCCCGGTGGTGGCTGTGAGCGTCGCGGTCAGGTCGTCGAACTCGACCATGCGCTTGCCACGTAGCGCACGCAGGAGGATCGTCGCAGCTGCGAACACTGTGCGATCGGGATGCGCGTGCTTGCTAGGACGCAGCATCGGGGTGCTTTCCGATATCGCAGTGCCAGTACATGTAGAACAACATGATCCTGACCAGCTGCGCACGGCCGCGCCCGGCAAGGACAGGGTCCCGCTTCACGAGGGTGTCCACCAAGTAGTTGAAGACGTCGTCGAAGGACTGGTAGTCGGCGCGTTTCGCAATGATCTTCAGCTGGAAATCCTCAACGGCGGCCTCGTATCGGGCCACGATCTCGGCGTTTTCGGGGGCGGCCAAGAAGTCTTCGATCTTCTTGGTGTAGCCGAGACAGCGCTTGCTCAGCTCCTTCGCGAAGTCGTCGGACATCGCATTGACCCTGTTCTTCTCGGCGTAGGCCAGGCGCTCGGTCGGATGAGGCTCGGTCTTTGCTGGTTCGAGCTCATCAGCGATCGCGAGGATCACCTCTGCGAGGTCTTGGCTGCTGGGAAGGAGTGGGCGGTCGACGGGGTCGATTTTGGCGAGACGGATGACATCGGGAAACTCATGGAGGAGCTCGTTGAGCCGCTCTAGGCCGACGAAGTGCACGTTTTGCTTTTCCAGGCCGATCTCGCCGGCCACGCGGATCTCAAGCTGAGGCCCTACGGTGCCTCCTAGTCGGCGGTTGCTGAACAGGATGTAGAAATCGAGCTCATCACTCTCCTTGAGTTTCTTGAGTCGCTCGATCTCCTGGGACAGGATCGATGTCTTCGCGGTGCTACTGAAAGCGGCCTCGCTGTAGTGGGCGTTGACCGCGGCGGTGTGCTTAGCCTGCCCCACCGTTAAGCCGCTCCATGGGCTCGCCTCACTGGGGAACCGCTCGGCCGTGCCCTGAAACCTCGCGTCTCGACCTCCGTCGCGGCCCGGCGCGAACCCTTGGACGCCCGCACCGAATAGCTTGCGCATACACTGCACGACCACGCGCTCGAAGTCGCTGTCGTCGAGATCTTCGAACGGGTAGGCCACCTCCAGAGACTACCCGCCGCCCGAGACGTCAAGGAGGTGGCCAAGGCCGTCGCCGGAGGGCCCGCCCTCCCAGGAAGAGCCGGTCGCAGATCCTCACGCTGCTTCCGCTCGAAATGCGAGCGCCCGAATCCTGGCCCGCTGCGCGCCCGCTCCGGACGGTGGCTGTCGCACAAAGTCGTCTACGAAAACCTGGGCGGCGCTCGCTGCGATGGCCGTGGAAGGCGCTGGGAGAGCCGAGGTAGAGCAGAACGTGTCGCGGCCGAGCGATGACCTTCGGGTATTTCGACCCTACCCTCAGAGCGGCTCCAGCGAGGGCTTCGGGGATTTGTGCGACAGCCTCGACGAGACGCAGAAGCCCCGCCCCGGCGTAGACGCGTTGTTGCTCCTCCTCAATGGAGGCGTCTCGGGTTGGTGCCAAGCGGATGCCAACTCCTACTGGTGTCCCTCACATCAACCCGATGACGTACCCATCAGCTACGATGACCAAATGAACACAACGAGCAGCACCAGCGGTGTGGAGCAGGTACTCAGCGACTTCAGGGACGCGCTCGACGGCTGGCGTATGGCGCTTGAGGCGCATTGTTGCGGGATCGCCCCAGCGTATACGGGGTATCGGCTCGATCGCGCTTGATCGTCGTTCCCCTCGTGGATCGGTGCGGTCAGGCTGTCCACCCGCGCACCATGAGTCAGAGTCCGATCCCGAGGTCGATGCCGCGCGCTGGCGAGACCTCGCGTCCGAGGCGGCGCTCGGTGCGGTCGATCGCTTCATGGGCGCGTTCCCAGTCGCGCTGCTGCCCTCCGCGCTGCTCGGGCCTGGGGCCAAGCGCGTCGGTGGGGTCCGTGATGTCGTACTGCGCGCGGTAGCGCGCTGCGTGGCGCACACCGTTCTCCCAGGCCTGGTGCTGAGCGGGCCGGTCGGGCCGTTCTCCGAAGGTGGCCTTCACCCACGGCGCGGGGGCTTGTAGTTCGCGCTCGGCGAGCTCGTTGCGCAGCGCGGTGTGCTCCTGGGTGGTTTGGGTGATCGCGTGTTCGAGGCTTTCGCGTTCGGCGCGGGCCTCGACGGGGTCGCCGAGTTCGCGCTCCAGACTGCCGCGCTGTGTGAGGACCGTGTCGAGCTCTGTTGGGCGCTGCTGTGTTTCGGCATGGTGGTGCCGTTGTGCGTCGTGATCGGTGGGTTTGACGCGCGAACGTTGAAACGTTGAAAGGGGTGGCTGGCTGGGGGGTAGCTTCGCTGCGCGGTCCCGTAAAGGGCGCCGCTTCGCGGCTCGCTGCGCTCGGCCCTGTCGGGCCGCCCTTGACTGGACCGCTCCGCTTCGCTGATTCTGGCGGTTAGGTTTGCGCTGCGCGCGAGATGCCCGTCTCGCGGGCGGCGAGCTCTGGGTGGTGCGTGGCGCTCCAGAGCTGAGCGGGGCGCCCGGCGGTGAGGACGCGTTGGCTGGTGATCTTGCCGTCGTGGGCGAGCGCGGCGAGTGCTTGGTCGAGCTGGGGGGTGGTGGGGTTGCGGTTCAGTAGGTCGCGTAGCTGGGTGCGGGTGAGCCCGTCGGGTAGCGCGTGTTGGAGGGCGGCGTGGATTTGTTGGGCGAGGGGATCGCCTGCGGTGCGCTCCAGCGCCCAGGTGGCGGAGCGCGTGGAGTAGTCCCAGAGCGCGAGCGCGGCGGTCAGGTGCTCTGGCTGGATCTGCTGGTTGTTGTCGAGCAGCGCGTAGATGAGCGCGAGGCGGATGGTGTGCGCTTCGGCGCGGGCGCTGATCGCGCTGGCGATCCCGGCCTGGGGTTGGGCGAGCCGCTGGTAGGCCTCGCGCCAGGCGTGCCTGGCGCTGGCTGAGAGGCGTAGTCGCCCGGCGCGGCGTGCGGTGGCGAGCGTCTTGGCGAGTCGGCGCTGCAGGCCGGTGGCGCCGAGCGGGTCGGGGTCGCCGCCTTCGGGTAAGAGGCGCACGCGGCGGCAGCCGAGCAGCAGAAAGCGGTTCAGTAGCCCGTTGGCGAGCTCGAGGGGGTTGATGTGATGTTGCAGCTCGGTGGCGGTGATGTGACCGATCACCGAGATGTGCGCGTCGGTGGCGCGCGCGGGCGCGGTCCGGGTCAGGATCTGCAGGGGCCGGCCGTCCCATGCGCAGCGCAGGGTCGGGGAGAGTGTGGAGATCTCGCGGCTGACGTTCTTCAGCACGCTGACGAACTCGGGCTCGATCACCAGCAGCCGGCGGTCTGGGGCGC
This sequence comes from uncultured Solirubrobacterales bacterium, assembly GCA_963702085.1. Classification (GTDB taxonomy): domain Bacteria; phylum Actinomycetota; class Thermoleophilia; order Solirubrobacterales; family Solirubrobacteraceae; genus Palsa-744. Next base: position 332,178 of record OY969707.1, read on the forward strand.
CGGGGTCTTGATCGTGGGGGTCGCGGACCGCCCAGATCAGGCCCTCTCCACTGCTGAGCCCGGTCAGGATCCGGCTGGTGATCGCCGGGTCGGCACGGTCGAGGAGCCGCTGCACGTGATCCCAGGAGGAGCCCTTGCGGGCGCGAGCCGAGTCACCGACCAAGACCAGGAACTCGTTGGGGTGATGCCGGGTCGCCTCGACCTGAAACCATGCGCCGCGGCCTGTGGCGGCGCCGAACGCGACCAGCAGCTGGGAGAGGATCGCGACCGGGTCGGCCTCGGTGTGCGGCGCGATCGTGTTCACGATCTCACCACAGAGCCCGTGATAGACGGCTGGATCTGGCGGTGCCGGCCAACCCGCAGGGACAGGGAGCGTCAGACTCGCCTGGAGGTGGGTGCTCATCCGGCGGCTGGTCGAACAGCGAGTGCACGACGGGTTCGGTCATTCGGTGGAGATCTCGGCGACCGCGGCGCGAGCGGCGGACTCGTCCACGATCGCCTTCTTTGAAGTGAACGCAGCGATCAGCGACGCGAGCGCGATGTTGTTCACTTGGCGGGGCAGACCACGGGAAACCTCGTGGATCAGGCCGACCGCGTCGTCGGAGAACAGCGTGTCCGAGCGGCCCGCGAGCGCCAAGTGGTGCTGCACGTAGCTATCGGTCTCCTTCGCGTCCAAGCCAGCGATCGCGTAGCGGACCGCGATTCGCTGATCCAGCGCAGTGAACGTGCCCTGCCTGAGTTTGCGGCGCAGGGTGGGCTGCCCGAGCAAAAGCAGGCAGAACGGCGCAGCCTGGTCCATCTCCATGTTGCCCAGGCACCGCACGCCCTCCAGGCTCTCGGCGTCAAGCAGGTGCGCCTCGTCGATTATCAAAACGACCTGCTTGCCACGCTCGTTACTCTCCGCGGCGAGTAGCTCTTGAGCTTGCGGGATCAGCGCGGCGTGATGAAACCGCGGGGCGCCACCCAGCGCGGTAACGATCATCGAGTAGATCCCGCGCAACCCCACCCCGGGCGTGCCGAGATAGACGATCGTGTGCCGAGAGGCGTCCAGGCCAGCGACTGCCGCCCGAGCAGCAACGGTCTTCCCCGCACCACACTCACCCGAGACCACCCCGATCGCCTGCTCAGAAATGCACCAAGAGATCCGTGCGACCGCCTGCGCGTGCGCATCGTGCGTGTGCAGCATCCCCGGCGCCAGATCCTTCCCGAACGGCATCCTCGAAAACCCGTAATGCGCGCGCAGCCGGTCAATACTCATCCCTCACGTCCCTTCCTGGTTGATGTCACAATCCTCACCGTCACCGTCACCGTCACCGTGGTCGGGTTGGGTGAGGCTCGAAGTAGTCGATCCGCTGCCCGCCCAGCTCGGCGTCGCGCTTGGCGGCGAGCAGCTTGAGGTAGTCGATCCCGGTCGGTGTTGGCGGCGGCGGGAGCTCACGCTCAGCCTGCGGGTGGGTATGCCGGCCGATCACGAGCGCCACCGCCGTCCCGAACAGCCGGTGCTGGTAGCGCACCTCGATCCGGGTCAAGTCGAACGGGTCGAAGACGAGCTCGATCTTGCGGCCCACCAGAGCCGCGTCGACCTCGTATTCGTTGCCGTGCAGCGACACCGTCGCCGTCTTGGCGACCGTGCGTTCCTCACTCCACAAGAACGCCTCACGCAACAAGGCCGGAGTCGGCAGCCCGGGCGCACCGGCGGCATCAAACCGCTCCAGCGGCGTCTGCCCGGTCTCGGAATGCACACGCCGGTGGTAGACAACCTCAAGCCAAGCGGAGAACAAACGGTTGAGCTCGCGCAGGCCCACACCATCGTCGATCTCGACCAGGAACTGGTCGCGTACCGTGCGGAAGAACCGCTCGATCTTCCCCTTCGTCGTCGCCGCCCTGGGGCTCGCGTGGATCAGCTTCACCCCCAGCACAGCGCACGCCCGCAAAAGCTGCGAGGACACGAACGCCGAGCCGCGGTCGACCAGGATCGCCTCCGGCACACCACGTGCCATCAACCCGGATCTGAGCGCGGCCTCCAAGCGGAACACATCCTCGCCGGTCCCCCACCGCCAGCCAACCAACAGCCGCGAGTGATCATCAATGAAAGCCAGCAGCACCGCCCGCCGAGCGCCGGCACCGTCGAGCTTGGGGCCGTGCAACCCGTCACCCGTCCACAGCTCGTTACGCGCCGAGGCCTCGAAGCGACCATAAACCTTCCCAGCAGAGCGACCATCCGCGCGGATGTTCAGCCCCTCACGCGCGAGATGCGTCTGCAACGTCCGCAACCCCGGCGCGGGCCCACCCGCTGCGAGCATGATCTCCCTGACCTGCGCCGCAGTCCGCTCCATGCGCTCACGCTTCAAAGCGAACGCCAACTCCAGCAGCTCGCCCGGCGTGCGCGGCGCCACCACCCGCGGCCGGGGAACCAGCGCCTGGAAGCCGCCCCGGCGGTACGCGCGGATCCACTCATCAAACGTGCCGCGCGCAACTCTGACCAGCCGGCCATCGGGCCCAACATGCTCACGGCCAGCGAGCGCGCGAACCAGCCGGCCACGCTCAGCCTTCGAGACCGCCGGATCGGCGGCATCCCGGATCAACGCGTACCGGAACAGCCCGACCTCCCGACGACGCTCCTCATCCACTCGTTCTCCCAACGCTCGCCAGCACGAGCGCGAACGCTCTCAGACTCACCGCACCCGCGGGAAGGGGGAACTCGTGTTGCACAACAACCGACCACCCGACAACACCGAGGCGACCCGCCACACACCCGTGGCGGCGAAACGCAGCACCCACGCCCTCCCGGCGAGCGCGATCGCCTCAAGCGCGTCCGCGACGCCACCCCCAGCAGGCAAGACCGCCCCCAACTCCAGATCCAGCGCCACCAGCCAGCGCGTGAAATGCGCCCTGATCGCATCACGATCAGCAACGAACCGACGCAACCAGCCACGGACCGTGTCCTTCGGCACCCCCAACCGCCCCGCGATCGATCGATGCCCCTCGCCAGCGACCCCCGCCTCGATCGCCGCGCCGATCACGGCCACCTCATCCCGCCGCCGCAACAACACAAGATCAGGCAACAGCACATGCGTCCCCCCACACCCACCACAGCGCGCCCGCCGCGGCCGCAAGACCCGATCACCAGCCACACAGCGCAACACCCGCGCCCGCGCGTGCCCCCACGGCCTCAACCTCCCACGACACGACGGACATCCCAGAACGCCGCCCGCCAACTCAGCCTCGACCCCCGCCCCCTCGACGCATACGATCAACATCGGGTGCCACCTCCGGCATCCAAGAGAGCCCTCCCGACGACACCAAGCTGACGGGAGGGCTCTCGCGTTTACGAATGCGCAAACCCTGCCAGCCGACCGCCCATCCCGCCCGTCAACAGCGCGAACACCCCCATGCGTGCCGAACTCAAGCAGCGCTCAACAGAGCTCTCGTTCGTTGGCTTGCAGAGCGCTGGCCAGGTGGGCGCGCTCGATCGCGTGGGGGTCTTGTTCACGTCCGAGGCGCCGCTGCGGGTCGGGTAGGCCAGCGAGACGCTGGGTGAGTTGCTCGTGCTGGGTGGTGAGGGTGAGGGCGTGCGCGTCGAGGTCCTCAATGCGCTGCAGCTGGCGTGTCGGTAGCGCCGCGAGCTGGGCTTGGAGCCGCTCGATGCGCTCGCGCAGTTCCCGTAGCCGTGAGGGAGTTGCCTCGGCGGGCGGGGAGGGTTCGGCACGGGTGGCGGCGTGCTCCTGTGGTGGGTCTGTCGCGTGTGTTCGGGTGCTGGTGAGGTCGGGGTCGTCGGCGCGGCCTGCGCCGGGTAGCTGCTCGATCGCGAGGTCTTCGTCGTCGCGCTCCAGCATCCGCCGCGCCACCCGGTCGAGCAGCTCATCCCGGGTTGCTGTCGGGGTTTGGTCTGTGGGCGCGAACTCGCTGCGCTCCCGCTCGAGGTCGTCGTCGTAGACGAGGAGGCGTGTGGTGTCTCTCGCGCGAGAGAGCGCGGTGTAGGACCAGCCGGCGGTGAGATCCCGGGGTGAGGCGACCACGATCGCGCTCTCGATAGTGCCGCCCTGCATCCCGTGGCCGGTCAGGGAGTAGGCGTGCTCCACGTGCTCGGTGACGTAGGCGGAGGGCATCTCACGCAGGAGACCGCCGTCGGTGTCGATCACGACCCTGTCGGGGTCGAGGTGGCGCACGGTGCCTCTCATCCCGTTGTCCACGTCGAGCTGTCCGTCGTTGCGCCGGCAGATCACCCGGTCCCCGACCGCCACGTCGATGCTGCCGTAGGTGTGCTCCTCGCCGAGCGCGTCGAGACCACGCCGCAGCTCCCGCGCCCCCTGGTTCAGCCGCTCGCGTGTCTCGTTGTCCCTGGCGATCATCACCGTCTGAGCCGGCCCCGCCGCTGCCGCCGCGTGCGCCCACTCGGCGAGGGCCTGCTCGCACGCGCCGGCGGAGTCGCTGAACGTCTCGATCCGCTTGTTGCGCTCGGCCCAGTCGAGGTAGCGCTGCGGCTGGCCGTCGTGCAGCGCACCGAGCGCCCGGCGCTCCGCGGGGTCGCGCTGGCGCATCACCTCCGTCAGTCGCTGCGCTCCGAGCGTGCGACGACCGCTCCGAGCCAGCCACCGGCCTGCACGGAGGCAAGCTGACTTCGACCGCGCAGACCGACGCGGAGCGTCCCGACGGCCGCCAGCCCTTCGGGCCGTTCGCGCGCAAGGTCATCGACTCGAAGAAGAGCCATGGCCTGGACTCCGACACGATCGCCGACCTCGAATGGAAGCTGGGCTACCTCCTCGGGCACTTCGGACGGATGGAGCTGGCCGATATCGACGTCGCCCGAGTCGATGGGTTCCGCGACGATCTCGCCGGCCGTGCGCGCGTGATCCGCGAGGCCGCGGCGCGGGGCAAGCCGCTGATGGAGACCGTCGAGCGCCGGGAGGGCAAGCCCTACGAGCGCCGTAAGCGCCCGCTGTCGAACACGTCGATCAACGGGATGCTGGCGCTGCTCAGCCAGATCCTGCAGCGCGCGGTGGACTACGGCTACATCGACCGCAACCCGGTGAAGGTCGGCGGGCGCAGGGAGCGGTTCCTGCCGACCGTCAAGCCGGCCAGGTCACCCGCGGCGTCGAGCGAGAGTTTAGGCCCATGAATGGGCCCATGGGCGATTTTGGCCTCTCAGGCGAGCTGCGCGGGCTCGCTGGCGATGAGTAGAATCTCGCTCAGATAAACGAGATCGAGGAGTGGGCACGGGTGGTTTCGAACCACCGACCTCTCGCGTGTGAAGAGGGACCGGAAAGATACGAAGAAACCTTGAAAACGGCTCAAACAAGCCAAACGCAAAACATCGCCCTGAAGCGCCATCCCCGCGGATACCCGGGGGTTTCCGGTAGGTTTGGCCCACCAAACGGCCCCAGTGGGCCAAAGTCGAGCGGTGGTGATGAGGGATCCAGGTCCAGCGCCGGGGGCGCTGCTCGCCTGGGGTTTTGCCTGCTGGTCGCTCGGGTTGGCACCGGGGCGCAGTTTACCTCTGGGTGCCGCCGCGTCGATTGCGGGCTGGCGGAGCGGCTGGCGCCCCAGGACCGCGGTGCAACGCCCTTGGGGCATCCGACCGCTCGCTGGCCCAGAGCCATTCGAGCGGGGTGTTGAGCAATGGTCCGGCTCTTCGGCCTCGCCCTCAGCACTCGGGCGCTGTCCACTCCGGTGCGGGTGGGCCGCCCGCCCGGGATCCTCACACAAGCGATGCCCCACGGTCGGCGCTTGCGCGAGCCCATGCCGGGCTTGTGAGGCCGGGGCCGTCTGCGATCATGGTGAGCGAGCAGCATGGAGCACGTCACGGTCACAGGCGCGGTCAATGGCCGCTACGTCATCAGCGACAGCCGCCCAGACGGGGTGCTGACGCTGGAGCCGGACACCTCGATCGAGGCGATCCGCGAGCGGACGGGCACGCGCGAGCCGACCGCGGAGGAGTGGGCTGAGTGCGAGCGCGACCACGGCTCGCAGATGCTGCCTACCGACGGTGATAACTGACTGGTGTGGCGTCTCGCGCTCCGCGTGTGGGCGCTGATTCGACCGACCGGCCGCCCGTCGCGGTACGCGAGGAAGTACTGCGCCTCGGCGTGCTTGAAGAACGGGTTCTTCTTGCGATCGAGCCGTTTCTTCACGTCCATCAGCAGCGGCGCGACCCAGTTCGGCTCCTCGCGGTAGAGCCGCCACGGGAGCTTGATTGACCCGGCACGCGTGGGCGCTGGTGATTTGCGGGATGCTGCGCTACGCTGATCTGCACGGGATCGGTGTTGCTCTCCTGGGTGGCGCTGATCGCGCGCCGAGGCCCGGTTTACGCCGGTCTACGCCGGGCCTCTGGCAGTTCTAAGCGTTGGGAGGCTGGGTTCGTGCCGGTATGCTTCATCTCATGTCTCGTGATATTCGTCATCCCGGCTTCGCCAATGCGGCTACGCAGCCGAGGCTAGCTCGTGCCGATGCGACGGTTGCGCTCCCCGAGGAGCAGCGTGCAGGAGCCATTGAGCGCCTGCTCGCGCGCTCAACGCGCAGGACGGGATTGGACTGGGATCTCTACTCCCGAGTCGATCGGGAGGCATGGGGACGCATCACGAGCCCTGAATGAGCGCAGAACCGCCCTGGGACGGCGAGCAGTTTATAGCTGACAAGTCCGTCTGGGACCGAGCCAGCCTCCCGCAGATCCGGCCGCTTTGGGAGCGGGCATTGCGTGCAGATCAGATAGCCACCTGCGCGATCAGCCGGCGCGCGATCAGCCGGCTTGAGTTGCTCTACAGCGCTCGTGGGGTCGACGAGTTCGCATCGTGGGAGGAAGATCTCGCCGCGTTGCGGGACATCCCAATCACGCGGTCAGAGCTCGCCGCGGCTGTCGGCGCAATGCGTGACCTCGTGGCACATGGCGAGCGCCATCATCGCGTGCCATTGCCCGACCTGATCCTTGCCGCAACGGCAACCAGCGCCGGCGTCGGCATCCTGCACTACGACCGGCACTTCGATCGGCTTGCCGAGGTGTTGAACTTTCGTAGCCAGTGGGTTGTTCCCCGCGGAACGCTTCTCGACGAGCCCACAGCGGGACGACGGCCCCTAATGGTGCGGATCGCCGCCGCCTTCCGCGAGCTTCGCAGGGCATAGAACCGGGGCGCCTGGCACGAGCTCGACGTCATCCTCGAGGTACCGCTGGAGCGCCGCGACGATCGGCTCCGGGAAGTTCTGGTCGAGCGCTCTCAGTAGCGCTGGTCGCGGCTGAGGGGGAGGAACCCGTCGAGCACCTCCTCGGTGGCCTCCCTCAGCACGTCGGGGTCGTCGCCAGCGAGCGTGCCGCGATCGGACAAGAAGTACACGAGATCCTTCGCGCACGTGGGCGCCTCGAGCAGCAGCCGGCGATCGGCGGACACCCTGCGCGGGAAGTACTCGAGGAGATATGCGTGGATGTCCTTACGAGTCCAATGCCCCAGGCGCCCGTCGCGGTGGATCGCCTTCCACTCCAGCATCGAGCGCACGATCAACGGACCCGCGCGGACCACCGGACAGGTGGGGCAGATCGCGTGCGCGCTCTGCACGTAGCGCTCGTACTCGTCCATCAACGCCGCGATCACCTCCCGGCAGCGGTCCGGATCGCCGCGGTGGTCCACGACGAGCGCCGCGAGCCTGCCCGAGCGCGGCGCCCTGCCGCCGGACCCGCGCCGATCCTCGATCCGGATGTAGCCCGCCGGCCCGTCGACCTTGTGCCGCTTGCGCCGGGTGCTCATGCGTGTGCCCGCCTGCCGCCGGCGAGTGACGTGGCCCACTCCGGCGCCGCACCGGCGATCAGCTCGGGCGGCGGCTCGATCCCGGCCTTGGCCAGCTCGTCCACCACGCCGCCGGCGTGATCGAGGGGAAAGTCGGGCGCCCAGGAGAGCAGCAGACTCACCATCGTCACAGCCCCGGCAGCTGTACAGGCCGGCGATCACACCCAGCGCCGTGTCGAGCGCCGGCCCAATCATGCCGAGCGCGATCAACCGCTCCGTCTCACGATCGAAGGCGCCGACCGTCTCCCCGAGCAGCTCCCACGCCGCCTCGCTCGGATCGACATACCCCCACCGCTGCCGGCCGGCACGCCCGTTCAGCTCGTCGCTCGACAGCGACCGCAGCTCCCACTCAACCTCCCCCGCGACAGCGTCCTGGTTCGCGTCCGCGAGCCTGCTCGCGCGCGATCCGCTCAGCCTCCACGCGCAGCTCAGGCCGGGAGCGCAGCAGCTCCTCGAGCACACCGGCCATCTCGACAGGGCCAAGCTCGGCGAGCGCCGAACGCTTGCGCTTCCGCGAGCCGGCCCCGGAGGAAGCCCGGCGCGCGCTCATCGTCTCGCCCGCCCCGCCCAGCCGCTTCGCCAGTGCCACAACACGCCCCGAAACGATCGCAGCGCAGGCGGACGGAACGAGCCGCCACGACACCATCAAGCCAGATGGCCATCTCAGGAGCCGCGCAGCCCTGGGCGATCACGCTTGCGCATATCGTGGAGCGCGACGGTCCTCGCCATCGTGATTGGTTTGGCCGGCTGGCGGAAGACGATCTGTTCTGCCTGATCGGAAAGCGAAGGGTTATGAAGCCCGATTCACCAGGTCCAGGTCGTCCAGGTCCTCGTCGGCCGACACCGCGGCCGCGACGGCGAGGACGCTCCCCAGCCCGGTGAGGACCACTTCGCCCTCGCGCCGGACGACAATCCCGATGTCGGCGAGCTCGCTCACCATCGCCCCGATGAGATAGACCGCGTGCGAGCGCTCGTCGTCATCGTCGCGCTCGTAGCCGCAGCCGCCGGCCACCAGCTCCCAGCCTTGATCCTCGATCGCGGTGAGCGGGGCCGTGCCCCCCGCCTCGACGATCGCCGCGAGCAGACCCGGCGCGGCGGCGTCGAGAAGCTCCACATAGTGCTTGCGCCACCCCTGGCGGAAGCCGTCGAGCAGGCCGTGCTCGAGCAGCGTGATCGCGGCCTTCAGCCAGGCCGAGAGCGGGTCGTGCTCCAGGTCGCGTGCGCTGGGTCCGGCCACGATCTTGCTCCCACGCCAGGCCAGGAACTCTGCCGCCAACGCCCAGTGGAAGGCCCGCGCCGCATCGGGCAGATCCTCGATGGAGCGGACTTCGTCGGGCACGTGTTCACGGGCGAGCCGCTTCGCAAGGCCCACGGCGTCCACGGGCTTCAAGTTGCCGGCCTGCGTGGCCGGGCGTCCTCGTCCCACGAAGGCCACAACCTTCCGCAGCCGGGCCAGCGCCGGGACCGCGACCGCCTGCCGTGTGAGCTCCGCTGCCTCGCCACGCTCCTCCTTGGTGCCCATGAGCTCGGCGAGCGGAGTGTCGAGAACGCGCTGAATCTCCTCGAGAGCCGCCCCGACCTCCGAGTCCTCATCGGCCTGCGCGGGTGCCGGGTGCGCCGTGCCCTCCCGCTGGGACCGCGAGGCGTGTGAACGATGCGACCCGTCGCCGGCCACGCGTGCACACTACCGGACGCCGCCAGAGTGCCTGCGGCTCAGATCCCGAGCTCGCAGTCCGCGAGGACTTCCAGGGCGCCTGGCTGGAGGAGATGCCGGTCCGCCCAACCTCAAGCTCGCGTAACGAGGAGCATCGAGGTCATTAGTAGGCTTTTTTGCTTTTTCTATCTTAAAAGAGCGTTTCTGCTATCTTAGTCTGATAATGATCGGTGGTGATGTCGTGTGGATGGCGCGGCGGCGTGCCGGGCTGACGCAGCGAGAGCTGGCAGGACGGCTTGGGGTGCCCGCGTCGACGGTTGCGCGCTGGGAGTCCGGCGGGCACGCGCCGCCGATGGATGCGGTGCAGGCGCTGGCGCGGGCATGTGGCCTGGAGCTCGTGGTCGGGCTCGCCAACGGTGACGATTCCTATGCGCGGGACATAGCGATGAGGCTGCGTTTGACGCCCACCGAGCGCCTACGGCGTCTCGCTACAAGGGATGCTGTCGATCCCCTAGCGGTGGCTGCGGCATTGGAGGGCCACGAGGTTCGCTACGTGCTCATCGGCGATGTGGCCGGCGCTGTGCATGGTTGGCCGATCACGCTTGCTCGCGGCGAGTATCTGTTGGTTGCCGAGGAGGGCGCTCGCAACCTCAAGCGCCTGGAGGCTGCGGTGGCGGCTCTGAAGGGTGGACAGCGCGAGGTCGAGGATCCCTTTGCCGGCCGGGACGTCACCTTTCGATGGCCGCTTCGGGCTGGCGGGTCGCTGGCCGTCGCGGCGCATCTCAGTGGCACGCGCGGTTACCGCGATCTGCGGCGCGCCGCGAAACCGGTTGCGCTGGATCAGGCCGTGGTGCAGGTCGCTTCGCTGCGTGATCTCATTCGTATCGCAGACGCCAGTCCGCTGGGCGAGCGTCGCGCGTTCTTGCCCGCCCTATGGGCGACGCTTGAACAGACCGAGCATCTGCAGGCGCGAGCGCACGCGGCGTGAGCGGCGCCGAGCCAGCCGAGGTGGACCGCCAAGGCCTGCTGGAGATCCTTGAGCGCCACGAGGTGCACTACGTGGTGATCGGAGGGGCGGCTGCCGAAGCGCGCGGATGGCGCGGACGCAGTCTCGACATCGACGTGGTTCCCGCTCCTGATCGAGGTAATCTCGACCGTCTCGGGGCCGCCCTGAACGAGCTCGATGCGCGACTCGCGGTCGGTGCCGCGGAGCCGGAGGGCGTGGCGGTTCCCGGTGGCTTTGACGCCCGCCTACTTGTGACCAACGCCGTGTGGAATCTCCTTACGTCATGCGGGCCGTTGGATCTCACCTTCCAGCCAGCCGGAACGGCCGGTTATGACGATCTGGTCAAGCAGGCCACCCGTGAGCAAGTGCCCGGCAGCGGCCTGCAGGTGCCTGTCGCAGCCGGCGCGGACATCATCCGTAGCAAGGCAGCCGCCGGACGTCCAAAGGATCTGGCGGTGCTCCCCCAGCTTCGCAAAGACCTCACGCCCGGAGCCGACAGCGACACGAAGCCCTGAGCGGGGATCGAAGGGGCACCTCTAGGAGGCCTCTATGGCCGCGCAGGGCCACCCCTGACCAGCGCTACGCTCCCACCCAGGGAACTCTTGGGCTACGCTGCGCGCGCGAGACTAGCGGGAACGACCGGCCAGGCGCCCTCGACACGCTCATTGCGCCCTTGTCGTCGGAAGTATTCCTCCAGCGATGCGGCCTGCTCGGCTGCCCAGGAAATCTGTTCACGATGCAAGACGCGGAGGTCGACATCACGCAACTCGGTGACGGTTGCCCCCAGTCTGTATGCGAGTCGCGCTGCAGCGAGCGCGTCGGCACTGGACGCGTGGACGTCATCGAGTGGAATGCGGTAGTGCTCGCAAGCCGCACTCAAGGTCCGCTTGCCTCGCCGGAAGCGGTCGAACTGTTTATCGAGTATGCGCGGATCGACAACGAGCATCCCATCCGGCCCACCGACTCGGTCGAGCAGCGGTCGGCATCCGTGCCGATGGGCTTCGCGATCAAGGATGGTTAGGTCAAAACGTGCGTTGAACGCGATGATGGGCACGCCTTGCTGCAACTGATCGGCCAGCGCGGTGGTGATCTCATCGACTGCCTCACGCGGGATGCGTCCCTCGGCTCGCGCCCGCTCGGTGGTGATGCCATGCACGGATGTCGCGTCGGCCGGTATGTCAATGCCGGGATCTACCAGCCAGGAAAGATACTCGGCTGGTTGACCGTCACCAACGACGCTGACGGCTGCCGTCACGATGCGATCGCACTCGGGGTCGACGCCGGTCGTCTCGATGTCAAACGCCGCAAGACGTCCCGTGTGCCAGCTCATGCAACAACACTAAGCGCACGCCCGGACGAGTTTCGCCACGCGATAGTGCATCGAGCGGATAAGTGGGAGGGGCGGTGGAGTCGAATGGCGGGCGCGTCGAGGTCAGTCGCTCAGTCGCCCTCCGAGCTGGACAGTTCGGCCTTTGGTATCGCGGCCTCCGCGCCACCGGCGCGCGCAAACACGAACACGACGCGGTCGACGTCGAGCCCGGTCGCCGCTTTGGCGGCCCGCGCATACACCTCCGCCTGGCCGCGGTGGCCCTGCACGGCAGCGCCGACACCGTCGACGACCGTGTCGGTCTTGTAGTCGACGATCACGAGCCGGTCGCCTTCGCGGTAGAGCAGATCCATGCGGCCGAAGGTGAGCGCGCCCCCGGCGTTGGCGATGCCGAAGGGCACCTCGCGCCAGCAGGTGCCCGACGTGGCCGCGAGCTTGACGGTGGGGTTGTCCAGACAAGCGTGCGCGAGTTCGAGCAGCTCATCCTCGCGGTCCGCGAGCGCCGATTCGTGCGCGACCGCCGCAACCAGCGGCTGAAGATTGGATGGATCGGTGAGGTCGACGAGCTCCATTACGCGGTGCAGGGCGTCGCCGAGCGGCAGCGGCGCTCCCTCTCCGGTGGCGACGATTGCGCCCTCGCCCTCCGTCACTTCGACCGTGAGCGGGCGCGTCCACAGCCTCTCGGTGCTCGTGGCCGTGATGATCGCCCGTTCGAGCCCGGCACGATCCAGCAGCTCCTCTTGCTCCGCCTGCCAGTGCTCGCGGGCCTCGAGCGCCGCGTCGACAGCCTGCTTGCCGGCGGGCGGCGTGCGCTCGGCCTCCGGACGGTTGGGCAGATCGCGCAGCTCGTACAGGAAGCACCCATCCGGGCACTGCTCGCCGGAGTCGGGGTGGGGCAGGTCCGGCAGGAGCCATTCGAGCATGCCGTTCTCCTTGCCCTCGGGCCCGGCCACCGGGATGATCATGTGGTCGCGCGCGCGCGTTGTGGCGACGTACAGCAGGCGCAGCGCCTCGGCGTCGATCATCCTGTTCTCGGCTTCCTCGGCGTCCGCGTAGCCGACCGTCTCAAAGCGGCCGTCTCCGTCGCTGCCTCGGCCGATGCTCAGGTGCAGGTGGACGCTCTCGGCGTCGGGAATCGGCCGCTTGCGGTTGGTCGGTATTTTGCGGTTGAGGTTGGCCAGGGCGACGATCGGATACTCGAGGCCCTTGGCGGAGTGGACGGTCACGAGCCGCACGACGTCGTCCACCTCCTCGACCGAGCCGGCCTCCTGCTCCTCGGACTCCTCGTCTCGTTGTTCGCCCAGCCAACGGGTGAACGCCCGCAGCCCGCCTCCCGATCCGGCGAACGCCTGCGCCTGCTCGGCGAGCTTGAGCAGGTTCGCGGCCCCTTGCTCGCCGTCCTTTTCTGAGAGCGCGAGCTCGACGAGGCCCGTCTCGCGCAGGACGGCTCGCACGAGCTCAGGCAGCGAGAGGCTGCGGCGGGCTCGTCTCAGGCCCACGAGCATGGTGAGTGCGTCTTTGACGGCTTGCGGCTCTATCTCGGCCGGGTCGACCCGCAGGTCGAGCCCGCCGCCGTGCTCGCGCCAGAGGAAGAGCTCTTCATCGGAGCATCCGCAGGCGCGCGAGCGCAGCGCGCCGATCAGGCTGACGTGGTCGAGCGGATCGTCGATCGCGCGCAGGCAGGCGATCACGTCGCGCACCTCCTGGCGCACGTAGAACGTCCGGCTTCCATCCAGCCGATGGGGGATGTCCGCCGCCGCGAGCGCATCGGTGTAGTGCTGGACATCGGTGCGCGCGGGCATCAGGATGGCGACGTCGCGCCACTGCGCGGCCCGCTCCGTTCTGCTGCGGTGGTCGCGCACGGGCCAATGCTCGTCCTGCACGGCACGCCGGATCATCTCGGCGAGGATCTGCGCCTCCTCTTCCCGGGCCTCTGTCGGAGTCACTTCCGCTCGAGCTCCGTGCACGACGACGATCGGGGGACGGCCCGCGTCGACACCCGAGGGCAGCGGCTCGAGCGCGGCGTTGCCCGGCTGCACGCCGGGCTCCTCGACCAGCAGGCGGTCAAAGACGGTGTTCGCCCACCCGATTATCGCGGGATGCGAGCGGAAGTTCTGCACGATCGCCTCGACGGTTCCCTCCAGCGGCCCCGACTTGACCTCGTCATACACGCGGATGTCGGCGCGGCGGAAGCGGTAGATCGACAGCGGGTCCTGCCGCGCCGGCGGCGGAAAAGCGCGCTCGGTCAGCCCCAGCAGCGCAACGGCGCTGAAGCGCAGGTGACGTAACGAGTTGACGTCAAGCAGGTTCACGCCGCGGCGCGCGAACGCGGCTGGCCGCTGGTCGGTGACGTCCTCAACTCTCAGCCCCTCTATCGTCGCCGCGACGGCGTCCCGGAACCGATCGAACGACACCCGTTCGCCGAGCATGTCGAGCTCGCCGAGCGGCTCGAGCGACCCGATGAGCTGCTCGGATCCCTTGACGTAATCGCCAAAGAGCGAGCCGAGGTAGGCGATGTGCTCGCTCCATGTCGCGGACTCGGAGCGGGCGGCGAATCGCTCCGCGAGCTCCTCGACGAACCGCAGCAGCGAGCTTGCGGCATCCGCGTGCTCATGCGTGTAGCTCGGACCGTCCTCCTGCTCGTCCCCCTGCTCCTGCTCATAGCGCTGGCCCTCGATGTAGAGCGAGAGCCGCTCGCGCCACTGCTCGAGCCCCCGCACCACACCGGCCTTGCGTGAGATCGAGTCCCACGTCGCGGGGAGGATGCCGCCCAGGCGCTCCCATGTCGTGTCCGGCAGTCGCAGCTCGGTGAGGAGCTCCATCAGCGCCGCCCGGGGAAGGTCGGAGCCGATCAGGCTCGAGCAGCGCAAGCGCCTGGCGGCCCAGCGGACGCTCGGTGATGTGCGTGCCGGAGTGGATGTACAGCACGATCCCGGCCTCGCGGCACGCGCTCTCCACCGACTGCCGATAGGTGTCGGGGTTGCGGCAGACGATCGCGATGTCGTAGAGCGGGATGCCCGCGCGGGCCCAGTCAAGGCAGGCGCGGACCGCCTCGCGCGCCTCGCGATTGGGGTCCGGCGCCGAGAGCAGGCGAACCGTCGCATCGGGCGCTGCCTTCTCCTCCTCGCCGAAGAGGCGGTGCTGCAGATGCGTGAGCGCCGTACCGTTGTCCCCGGAGCACGCGTGCTCGATTCTCTCCGCGTCACGCGCTTGCAGCCAGGCCCGCAGCTCCGCGTGTGCGCCGTCGGCCTGCGTCCCGGTCTGCGGGAGAAACACGGCGACCGGGGCTCGATCGGCAAGGCACTCGAGCGCGCGGCGCAGCGCCGGCTGCATCTGCCACACCCCGAAAACGAGAATCGCAAGATCCCGGCCGTCCTCCGGCTCGATCGCGGCGATGCAGTCCTCGCCATCATAGAACGGGGCGCGCGCATCGCAATAGCGCGCGTACAGAGCGGCCAGCTCGGCGTGCTTGGGATGCCCGTCCTCCCCGACCGCGCCGGAGAGCGCGGCGCTCGAGATCATCGCCCCGCGAAGCTCGCGAAACAGCCGCCCCAGCACCTCGGCGAACCCGCGCGCGTCCTTGACGGGGGCGAAGTAGCCGCCGGCCTCGCGCGCGACCTCGTGCACGAGCGCGCGATCGGCGAGCGGCGCGAGCGGTTGCCGGCCCGCGGCGATCAGCCGCGGCTCGGCCAGGCGGAGGCCCAGCTCGGTGGGCGTCAGGAGGTGGACGTTGATGTGGCCGCCGCTGAGCTCGGCAAGCCGCCGACGCAGATAAGGGCGTAGAAGCGTGCCGCCGACGAGAATCGAGATCGGCGCCAGCGAATCCTGTTCGCGCAGCCAGGCGAGCTCGCGTGCGAGAGCGGGCTCCAATTCAGAGGGATGAGCCGTGAGAAGGCGAAGATTCATATGCAGTCCCGACGATTCGATCACATCAAACGGACGCATCAAGCTCGCGTCTCGCGACGGCTCGCCGGCACCGCGTGGGGGCTGTCGTACAAGCCCGGCTGCGCGCATATCAGATCACGCTCACCACCAAGCTGCTGGAGACCGTCTTCCTCGTCCACCAGCACCCCGTCGTGGGAGAGGTCGATCTCTCGTGCGGGTCGGCTCGCGAGATCTCACGGCCTTGCTTGCAAGACTTGCAAGACGTGCGCCGCGTGCGCTATGCTCGTCCAATGGCCACCACCCAGGCATCCGCACGAGCCGACATCGTCCGCGCACTCCCCACCTATCAGGAGGCCGCGGAGCTCATCGAGATCCATCCTTCCGGGATCACGCGGGCGGTGGCGAGGCTCGGCATCGAACCCCAGCTCTGGGGCGGCATCGAGAAGCACCTGAAGGTGGTCGACGTGTTGCGTATCGCCGCGCAGGCTCGTCGTGCGTCGGTCGAGGAGGTCGCCGGGGGGCTGCTGGAGCGCGCATCGCGCGATCCCGCCCAGCAGGCGGCGGTACGCGGCGAGCTCGACCGCTACTTCGCCGAGGTCCACCAGCCGGCGCGGCCGTCACCGCAGGATCAGTTCCTGGCCGAGCTGCGCGAGGCGCTGCCCGGGAAGTACGCCAAGCAGGCCGAGCGCATCTACCGGCGTTACGTCGAGAGCTCGTAGTAGGCACGGTCGGCGTATCCGCCGTGCCTGGTGGATGGGCCCTTTCTGAGACCAAGTGCCCGCAGCTCGTCGGGCGTGAGGATGATCGCGCTGTCGGCGAGGAGGCCGACGCGGAATCGCCTGACCGTGCGCCGGTCGATCGCGGCGACGATCAAGAGCAGGTACCAGAGCATCACCATGTAATCGCCGCGTGTCGCCTCGGTGGCGTCCTGTCGGACCACCATGCTGGTCACCAGGTGCGGGCGCAGACGCTTGCGGCGGCTGCGCCCGTGCTCGATGTCCTCGATCGGCCCCTCCTCGAAGTGCCATGAGAGGACGGCTGCGACGTGACCCGCGTCGAGATCGCGGACGAGCAGCCTGCGTCCCTTCTTCGCGTCGGCCCGGTGGAACTGCTCAAGAGCGGTCGTCGGCGCGGGGAAGCCGTAGAGGTGTGTCGGCTTGGACGTGAGAACGCGCCAGCGAGCGTCCGCGTCCGCGTAGTCGTCATCGTTCTCGGCGGTGCCCTTGGGCGCCGCGAGTGTCGGGATGAGACGGTCGATGTGGATAACGGCCTGGGGGTCGCCGCCCCAGCGCGCTTCGGAGATCGTGAGGCAGCCGGCGAGCTCGTCGATCAGCTCGCTGCGGCGTGGGAGGAGGCGGTTGATGACATTCCACGGATCCATGAAAAGCTCTGCCCGCTGTCTCACGACCCTTCGAGGGGAGCGCAGGCGCCGCCGACCGCTCTGTGCCGATTGCCTCTCCTCTTGGGAGGTTGTTGACATGGCTGAGGGCGTCGTCTCAGGCGAGTAGTGTCGGCTCCTCAGTGAGCCCGAGTTGCGCTGCCTCATGCGCGAGTTCACGGGAGGTCTCGTCGGACCATTCGACGGTCACAACGCTGTCGGCGTTCTCATCTCGCTGGCATCTAACGCGCGCAACTGCCGAAGGCCACTGATCGACGGGCGCGAGTTCGTCGGCGAGTAGCGCAGCCAGACCATCATCGTGACTGGCAACCACGATTTGGCTGGGTCGCGTCAACCTGACGAACGCACGAAGCGTCGCGACGAAGCTGGCCTGGGCGACCGCATCGAACGCTGCGGTGGGGTCGTCAAGTACCAGCACCTGCCGACGATTTGCGGGCTGTAGCAAGTGCAGCGCAAGGAACCAGCCAAGACCGAGGACGGTCTTCTCCGCCGAGTTGAGTACCAGTCGCGCGTCTAGATCATCCCGCGTAGTAGATACGCCGCCAAGAAGCACTTGCTGTCGGCGATCAGGTATCTCGAGCGGCTTGAAGTACCACTCGAAGCGCGCCAGTGCAGCTACGAGCTCGCGCATCACCGGGGCGAGTCGGCCTTGGAGGAGTTCGTGAACCAATTCCTGGCTTGCGCGCATCACCGGCCCCTTCCGCCGGATGCCGCGCGCCAGCTCATATCTACAGACCGCAGCGAGCACACGCGCCGCATGCTCGCTGAACTGCCGTGCAGGATGACGTTCCAAATCTGACGCGAGCGTGTCCAGTTCAGCGCTCTGGCGCTGCAGAAGCTCCACAAGCTCCTGCAGTTGCGGCACGAGTTCGTGCAGGTTCTCGACCGGCGCCGAGAAGCCAGCTGCGAGGAAGCGCTCCTTTGCTACGACCTCGCCTGGTGCCGGCTTGGGCGCTGGCCGAACGCGTACAAAAGCCTCGAGCTCGTCGCGAGGCACGGTGGCTGCTGCTGCGTCCAGGGCGTCGGCGTACGCCGCCAGCCGCTGTGCCCACTCGGCGTGCTCCAGGCCCGCAGCGTCGGTCCTGAACTGTGATGAAGCCTCTGTGACGGCATTTGCGTGGGCCACCCACCGCACCGCAAGTGCGGCGGGGACTGGTGCCGTCGTATCGTCGCCCTGCGGAGGAGGCGGTGCATCCGGAAGACGCGACTTGACCGCCGCGTCCAGGAGAAGGCGTATCCCGCGAGCCGCCTCGTGACGTGGCTTTGCCAGCTCGCGGACCGTAAGTGCGGCCTCGTCCAAAGCAGCCTCATCCAGAGCGTTTGCGACGTCGATGTTGTCCGGCAGCTGCGCGATGAGACCATCGATGCGAAGGAGGGCATCGGTCGCCGCTTGCTCATCGGTCCACTTGCGGGCCTGGTAGATGCCGGCGGACGCACGCTCCAGCGCCTGCTCGAAGCCGACAAGACCGTGTGCCGACGGCAGGCGACTTGCGAAGTCGCTCGTGAACGCCTTGCGGAGATGTCCGCAGCCGTCGGACCCGCTCGTTGCCAACATCGGCAACCCCGCGTCCTTTAGGGCGGTGTCGGCGTCGCGCTTGACATCGGCAAGAAGGTTCTTTGTGCGCAGGTCAAGATCAGGGATCTCAAGGCCCGTGAGCGATAGAAGCGTCTTGTAGCGCTCTTCCGGTGGCTGGTTGACTAGCGCTGACGAAACTTCCTGTGTGAGCACGCACCGCGCGAGTTCCGCACGCGGCTCTGTAGCGATCGACGTCACCGAGCAATGCTCGGAGGTGACCGCAAAGTCCCCCTCTCCGTCGCGCGGAAGATGACGCGCGTACTCTGAGGCTTCCACGTCCCATGGCTTGCGTTGAGAGGTCTCCGCCCAAAGCAGCTCCAATGCCTCCAAGAGCGTGCTCTTTCCGCTGCCGTTCGCGCCGTGTACCACCGTGACCTGCGGAAACTGCATTACCGTATGAGCGAACGATCTGAGATTCTTGATGGTGATCGTCGAGATCGGAGTGAGTGCCGGAAGCTCCAAGCTGTCAGGACTTCCAGCGATAAGCGTCTTGGCGACTTCCTTACCCGCGGTGCCCCGGAACTCTCCAAACATGTCGTCGAGCGCCAGCGCGGCATTCTCCACCTGCTCGCGCAGCACGTCCCAGAACCGCTGAACATCTCTCCTCGAGATCTCTTGGCCCTCACGGAGGAACTCGCGACAGCAGGGCAGCAGAGGCGCAATGGCTGCGTCCAACGCATCGTCGTGCTCAAGGTCGCGGTGCCGAACGAGGTTGAGGTCTACGCGGCTGAAGAGCGCGTACCGCTGAGCGAGATCCTCAACCATCATGCGAAGCGTTCGCTCACCCACATCGTCCACGATGACCAGGATCAGCGGGGGCCCGAATGCTGCTCGGCCGTCGCCAGCAAGATGATGACGTAAGCCCGACCCGGCAAACAACAGCTGTCGCCAGGGCTCTTCCTCCCGACTACTGTCCATCTCCGCGACCAATGCGACTTGGGCCGTCCGGGCGTCCCAGGCGACGCCAGTGACGAGCGGCAGCTCCTCCCCAAATGGTGTGACGTTGCCGGCCCGCACCTGGAATCCGATCTGCGAGAGACGCCCAAGGACACGGTCACATGCTGTGCTCACGGGACCACGACCCCCATTTCCGACTGGATAGAGACGCCACGGCGACCATCAGCATCTTCTGACACAAGAACGCAGTCAAGATTTTTGGGCCATAAGAGCACACGGCGCGCCTGTTCCAACGCGCCACATGTGCATGCTCTGGTGAGCTCGGCGTAGTCGAGGCCTGTCGGGAGGTATGCGGTGCCTGAACTCATTACGAACCCGTATGCCTCAAGCGCTTCCTGCGTAGTCTCCGGGGTCGTGTACCCGAGTTCCGCACGCAGTAGGCTGCGCGTCTTCAAGGCCAATGCCGTGGTGTTCATATTGTGTGTCAACGGCACATAACCATGCTCGGCGGCCTGCTGCAGATTGATGCGCTGCACGAACTCGGGGCTCGGGTCGGGACGCTGAAGCAGGTAGGACCACCGCAGCATCGTCGGTGCGGCCAGCGTGAGCGCCGCAAGACGGTGATCGAGTTGTGGGGAGAGAGTCACGCCACGAGATGCCATCTCTGCGTGCAGGCGCAGAGCGAGCATCTCGGCCAAGAGCACGAGCGTAACTGCCGTCGTAGTCGCGCCTGCTGTGCAAACCTGTGTCACGGTGCCTGCAGCCGGACCCGCAGGCCCGGTCCCAGCTTGGATCAGTCCGCGCAGCTCCACAGTGTCAGGCTGATAGTCAATGGCGACCACACGCGGGTTCCCGGTCGGAGTCGTGGTGCGATAGACATCTTCGAGGACGCGCCTGAGCGCGCTATTAATCACGGGGTCCTGCCCGGAGAACCCGAGCATAAGCAGGACATGCCTCCGGGAGCGCTCGCAGAACGTTTCGCTTGCCCAGCGGTCATCGCGCCAGTCAAGGAGTTGGCTTGCGCGAATGACGATCTCCTCCTCTGCTCCCGATTCAGGGGCTCGTGCTCGCTCCTCGCGATAGTGTTCCGCGCACCCGTGCGCCTTCCGCAGGACAAGAGCCCCTGGGTGCGTCGTGACATCATTCATGGAAGCGTCTGCAATCACAGTCGCATGATCTCGCCACTGCCGACCAGGCAGTGTGCTTGGGCTCCGAAAGAAACCCTCTGCCTTCAAGCCCGCCTCAAACCCGCAGTCGTAGTTCAAGCTGAATGCGTCCTCAAACACGTGCTCGCGGGCCAGGCGCGCAAGTACGCAGTAGGTGCAGAAGTGCGGGGCAATCCCGTCCGCGGCAGGCCAGAGCGCCGGGTCGTGGAGACCAACGGCTTCCACCACCGCCTGCTGACCCCGGCCCTGGTAGATGGCATCGGCTACCTGTCCGAGTTCAGGCTGGGGATTCGCAGTTGGCAGTAGATTCGCGGCGTAGGGCTGGAAAGTTTTGTCAGCCAGGTAGTCGGCACGCATATCGCTTGCGAGTTCCCGAGCGAGTCGCATGCCACAGTCGTAGGATGCGCCAGCGCCTACGACGGGCATGACCGTGTGGTTGTTGAGCTGTGCCGCGAGAGCGCGGAGCTTGTCGATGTCCGCGGCGTCGAGATTCAACGCCGCATCGAGGTGGTCTTGGAGCGTCCTCATCCGAGATGGCTCCATCGTCTGAATGGTGATGGCTACAACTCCATGGTGTGCCGAAGGACGAAGCGCTTGCCTGACGGTCGTGCCGACACGAGGTGCGGCAATCGATCGCTGCTCATCCTATTGCGCTTGAGGCGGAAGGACATCAGCCGGTCAGCGTCTTGGCCAGGTCGGATGCTGTACGCCTCGATCTCGCAGAGTATCTCGACCTGTGGTAGCCAATGCTCGTCCGTCTGGCCCACTTCGATGGGAGAGCTATGTTCCGGCGAGCTCCACGATGCCGAGGAGGCTAACTGGGCCGGTTTGCATCGCCGCGGCAACTGTCAGGATGCTACTCGATGCGTCTGCTGCACCTCGCCGATCTCCATCTCGACAGCCCGATGCGCGGGCTGTCGGTACATGAGGGCGCGCCGGACACGGCGGCAAGCTGCACCCGGGAGGCATTCGAGGGGGCGGTGCGGTTCGCGCTCAAGGAGCGTGTCGAGCTCGTCGTGATCGCCGGCGATGTGTACGACGGCGATTGGCAGGACTTCAGCACCGGCGTGTTCTTCGCCCGCCAGCTCGCCCTGCTGCGCGACGGCGGGATTCCGGTCGTCGTAATCTCGGGCAACCACGATGCCGCGAGCGCGATCACTCGCAGGCTCACCTTGCCACAGGGAACGACGGTGCTGTCTGCAAAGCGGCCCGAGACAGTCGCCTTCGAGGGTTTCGGCGTGGCGGTGCACGGTCAGAGCTTCGCCGCGCGCGAGGTGACCAACAACCTCGCCGCCTCCTACCCGCGGGCGGTCGATGGGATGCTCAACGTCGGGCTGCTGCACACAAGCCTTGCGGGCCACCCCGATCACGATTCCTATGCGGCCTGCTCGGCCCAGGATCTCGAGCGGCTCGACTATGACTACTGGGCGCTCGGCCACATCCACATTCGCGGGCGCGCGTGCGACGGGCCGCCGGCGTTCTACTCCGGCTGCATCCAGGGGCGCAGCGTGCGCGAGTGCGGCGCTCACGGCGGTCTGCTGGTCGAGCTGGAGCGCGGCGAGGAGCCGAGCGTCGAGCCGGTCGACTTCGACATGCTGCGCTGGACGGTCGCAGAGATCGACTGCACGGCGCTGAAGAAGCTCGACGATCTGCTCGGGCGGGCCCGCTCAACGCTCGGCGGTCTTCTCGGCGATGCCGGCGGGCTACCCGTGGCCTGCCGGGTGCGGCTCGTCGGCGAGACCCAGCTGCACGACTGGCTGCTCGCCGAGAGCGAGCAGTTGCGCGCCGAGCTCGTGCTGGCGGCCAACGACGTCGCGGCGGACACGCTGTGGCTGGGAGGCGTGTCCACCGCCACGACGCCGTCGGCAGACAGAGAGCCTCCCAATCGCGACCCCGAGCTCGCTGGCGCGCTCGCGGCCGTCATGGCGGAGGCTCGCACGCACGAGGATCTGGGCGGCGCACTCGATGAGCTGCTTGCGCGCATCCCACCCGACCTGCTCGACGCGGCTGGACCGCTGGCCTGGCTCGCGGATCGCGATGCCGCGCTCGAACAGGCGATCGACCTCGGCCGGGCGCGACTCGGCGCAGATCTCGCCATCGACCAGGCCGGGCGCGTCGAGTAGCGTGCGCTTTCGCGAGCTTCGACTGGTCGCGTACGGGCCGTTCACCGACCAGGTGGTCGACTTCGGCGGGCCCGCGGGATGCGACCTGCACGTCGTGCTGGGCCTTAACGAGGCCGGCAAGAGCTCGGCTTTGCGCGCGATCCACGCGTTACTGTTCGGCTTCCCCCACATCACTCCCGACGCGCACGTCCACCCCTACGACCGCCTGCGCGTCGGCGCGCTGCTGGACACCGGCGATGGGTACAGCGTCGAGCTTGCGCGTGTGAAGAAGGCGCGTCAGCGCGATCTCCGTGACGCCGAGGACGAGCCGCTCGACGACAGTGTGCTGCGCCACGCGCTCGGCGGGGTCGACGAGGCGCTTTATGACCGCCTCTTCCTCGTCGATCACAGGGAGCTGCGCGAGGGCGGCGCCGGCCTGGTCCTCGGTGGGGGCGACTTCGGCGTGTCGCTGTTCGGCGCGACCCTCGGTGCCGGCAACCTCGCCACGGTACGCCGCGAACTGGGCCGATGCGGTGAAGCGCTGTTCAAGGCGGATGCGAAGGCGCGCAAGCCGCTCCTGAACGCGGCGCTGCACGCCTACCGCAACCACATAGAGCAGACACGCGTTCTGTCTATCAAGCCACGCGAATACGAGACGGCCGCCGCCCGCGTTAACGAACTCGCCGCCGAGCGCCGCGAGAAGACCAGCGAAGTCGCCGGGCTCGAGCGCGAGGAGCGGGCTCTCCAGCGTCTGGCCTCGGTCACCGGCCCCCTCGCTCGCCGCCAGAGTGTCGTCGCCGATCTCCAAGCGCTCGCCGACGTGCCCGTCCTGGCGCGGGACGCCACGACGCGCCGCGAGGTTGCGCTCGAGCAGCGCGAGCGCTCAACCGGCCAGCTCACCGCTGCGAACACCACGCTCGAAGGGCTGCGGAGGGAGATTGCCGGCGTGGTCGTGCCCGAGGCGCTGCTCGAGCGAGCCGCGGAGATCCAGGCGCTCGCCGGCCACATCAACACTCACGAGAAGGCGCTTGGAGATCGCGCCAATCGTTCGCGCGAAGCTCGAGCCACAGAAGGGAGTCACCGTCGAGCTGCGCAAGCAGCTTGGCAGCGCGGCACCCGAGCACCCCGCTCCGGTCGATCGTGCGCTGCGCACCTCAATCGAGAAGCTCGGCGACGACCAGGTGAAGCTGCTTGAGCGCGAGCGCGTCGCGCATGAGCACCTGCAGAAATGCGACGAAACCAACAGTCGAGTTGCGCAGGCGCTCAGGGACGCTGCCGCGCCCCCGGGCGCGCCTGACGCGATCATCACATGGACGGCGGCGGCTGCTGAGCAGGTACCACTCGCACTCGCCGCCGCCAAGCAGAAGGGCACCGTTGATCGCGCGATCGCAAAGATCATGACCACCGCGGGAGCGCTCAGTCCACCATTCGACCCCCGCACACCGCCACCCGCCGAGCCCCCGCCGGCAGCCGTCATCGCCACGCATCAAGCGAAGGTAGAGGAGCTCGACACCCAGTTCACCGAGCAGCGAGCCGAGCGCGACCGTCTTGCCCGGCAGCGAGACCAGCTTCAGCTTCAGCTTGCGACGCTCGGTGCAGAGGAGGTCGAGAACACGAGAAAGCAGATGGTTGCTGCCCGGAGCCAGCGTGGCCAAAGCTATGCGGATCTCGGCGATCGCCTCAGCGAAGCTGACCTCAACGGCGCGCGCGACGCCCACGGGCAGCTCGGCGTGACGCTCGCGCAGGCCGACGAGCTGGCGGATCTGCTCCTCACACAGGCCGACCAGGTCGCGCGCCGAGATCAGCTGACGGCGGAGGTCGCGGAGATCGTCAAACAGCACGGTGAGCGCGAGAACGAGCTCACGGACATCGCAACACAGCGCGAGCGGCTTCTCGCGGCCTGGCGCGAGCTTTGGCAGCCCTATGGCATCTCGCCCCTCGACGACGCCGACGCGATGCTTACGTGGCGTGAGCGCTACGACGAGCTCACCGCACAGCACGCCGACCTCGCCCTGGAACTTGCCGAGTACCAAGGCGTCCTCGGCCGAGCCGAACAGACCGCGGTCAGCCTCCGTGCAGCGCTTGAGACGGCAGGCTCCCCTGCCGACACCGATCTGCCGCTCAAGCAGTTGGTCGAGCACGCCAACCTGATCGTCGAGCGTACCCAGTCCGCGATCGGCGCGCACGAGCGACTCGTCGCCGATGCCGACGAGGCTGCCGGAGAGCTCGCCACCGCGAAGCACGCGCTGCAGCAGGCCGAGAAGAAGCTCAAGGACTGGACCAGCCGCTGGGCAGATGCTCTACAGCCGCTCGCCATCCCGGTCGACACGCCGCCGGCAGAGGCGCGCGACACGATTGCTCTCCTCGACGATCTTGCAACCAGCGAGAAAAGCGCGGCTGACCTTGCCCATCGTATTGAGCGCATCACCAGCAACTACGACGCGTACGCCGGCACCGTCAACGTGCTCGTCGGCGCACTCGTCCTGGACCTACAGGAGAACGATGCGCTCCAGTTGATTCGCACGCTGGACCAGCGCGTCGAGGTCGCCAAGACGACTGCGACGAAGCGTGCACAGCTTGAGGATCGCGAGGGCGTCGTGTTGGAAAGGATCGCCGAGCTTAAAGAGGAGGTGTGTGACGCTGAGGGAGTGCTCTCGCGCCTGTGCGAGCAGGCACAGTGCACCGCCGCGGAGGAACTGCCAGCGATTGAGGAGCGGGCCAGCCAGCGAGACGACCTGCGCCGCGAGTTGGACGAGCTCGACAAGCGCATCGTCGAGCAGGGTGAGCAGCCTGTAGCCGAGCTTCAGCAGCTCCTCGACGAGCGCACAGGTGACGACCTCGCCGCCGAGCTTGCCACCCATCACGACACGCTTCAGACCGTCAGGAGCGAGCTCGAGGCGCTGGTGGAACAGCACACAAAAGCCATCACGGCACTCGGTCAGCTCGACCACGGCACCGAGGCAGCGCTTGAGCGCGAGCAGGCCGAGCACGAGGCGGCGCGCATCGGAGAGCTCGCTGAGCGCTACCTCGCCGAGCGTGCCGCCGCGATCCTGCTAACGCGGGCGATCGCACACCATCGCGAGCACAGCGCCACGCCGATCCTCGAGCGTACGCAGCAGTTGCTTCCCCAGTTCACGGCCGACTCGCTCACCCGGCTGTTCGTCGACGACAACGACGGCGACCACCCGGTCCTCATGGCGCGCCGCGACAATGGCGGCGAACTCGGCGTCGGCGGAATGAGTGACGGCCTCCTTGACCAGCTCTACCTCGCGCTGCGCCTCGCGGCGCTCGAGCACCATCTCGACGCGCTGCCGCCACTCCCAGTACTGCTGGACGACGTCCTCATCAACTTCGATGAGCAACGCGTGACCACCACTGTACCCGCCCTCGCCGAGATCGCGCAGCACACCCAGGTGATCGTGCTCACCCACCACCAGCACGTCGCCACCATCGCGCAGGACACGCTCGGCGACCGTGTCCGCGTGCATTGCCTTGCGGAGACGGGCAGGAGCTCGACAGAATGACTTGGATGGCGAGATCCCGCCGTACATCGACGATAGGGGGCCTGTCTAGCGTTCCAGGGTTGAGGGCCTCGAGAGAGGCGGTAACTCAAGGTCGTAGTAGTCTTGACGAGGGGTCCATTGGAAGCGTACGAACGGCGTTCCCGAGGAGACGCAAGCCATGAACGTCCAGATCGGCCCATACACCTTCGATCGTGTTCGCTACGACCACGACGCTGATGTGCTCTACCTGGCCAAGGGCGATCCGGCGCGCGCGGTCGACTTCGACGAGACGCCGGACGGTCACGCCGTCAGCTACGACGCGAACGGGGATCTGGTCGGCCTGACGCTCATCGATGTGCGCAGGCTGCTTGACGAGACGCAGGGCGAGGAGTTGCTGCTCGAGCCTGCCGGCCAAGGTAAGCCACGCCGAGCTCGAGCTCGCGGTGGCGTAGGTGCCAGCAGCACTCCTGGCCGGAACGGCCTGATCCCCCGCCAGTAGTCCCGCGGTCGAGATCCGCTTTCAGGGCTGCGGCGCATACGCCGTGATGACTATTGGGCATTTTGAGGCGGAGAGCGACCCTCACTTCCCACCATCCGTCGTTACCGGGTGAGTTGCTACGGCTAATCCTGGGTTGGAATCGCTTCTCGAGGCGAGGTCGGTTGAGCCCGATGCGCGGGGAGCAGTCCGCATGAACCCCGTCCCGACCTCAGAGGCCTACCGAGCCTGCTACTGATCCACGCTATGTTTACGTAAGTCAAGACGATCGAAGGGCTGATGGCAAGGCGCGCGACGGGACAACTCTGCGAGAACCGATCTCGAGTCACTGGCGAGGTGACGTCTTGGGGGGTCCGGTTCCGCTACAACGGACGCCGCTGGTATCTGACGTTGGCGGCGAGAACGCGGCATGAGGCTGTGAGCGAGGTGGCGCTCATGATGGCCGAGGTGCGACGAGGTGTGTGGGTTGCCCCGGAAGGCCGTCGGCCGCGGCCAGGGTTGCGCTCGATGCCGACGTTTGGCGAGTTCGCTGATGATTGGCTTGCTCGTCAGAAGATCGAGGGCGGCAGACGCGGGACTGGTCTGTCGCAGGCTGGTTACGCTGACCTGCAGTGGCGACTTGGGCACCTGCGCGGTCATTTCGCCTCGAGGCGCATTGATGAGATCTCGGTCTTGGATGTCGATCGCTACCGGCTGGCAAAGGTCCAAGACAGCGGTTTGGGTGCCACGTCGATCAATATGACGCTGACGACGCTCGCCGCCGTCCTGGAGTTGGCGGTGGAGTACGAACTGATCGACCGCAATCCGGCGAAGGGGCGCCGACGGCGCCTGCCTGCTGTCAAGCCTCGGCGGATATGGCTCGACAGGGCGGATCACATCGGGGCTCTGCTCGACGCCGCTGGGGAGATCGACCGGGAAGCTCGAGGCGGGGTGGGTCGGCGGCGGGCGCTTCTCGCGACGCTTGTGTTCGCCGGATTGCGTCTTGGCGAGGTGCTCGCGCTGCGCTGGAGCGACGTCGACGTGGCCCGTGGCACGATCCGGGTTGGTCAGGCAAAGACCGACGCTGGGGTGCGGGTCGTGAACGTCCTACCCGCGCTGCGTGACGAGTTGATCGAGTACAAAGTCCGCCTTCAGGGCGGAGCCGATGGGCTGGTGTTCGCCACGCGCACCGGACGGCCGCTCGGAACGACGAATGTACGACGGCGAGTCTTGCGGCCGGCGGCGGAGCGGGCGAGCGCCGGACTGCGGGAGAGCGGGCTCGAGCCGCTGCCTGCTGGTCTGACGCCGCATTCGCTACGTCGCACGTTCGCGTCGCTGCTGTTCGCGCTCGGAGAGCCCCCGCCGTACGTGATGAGCCAACTGGGGCATACCACGGCGGTGCTGACGCTCGCGCTGTACGCCCGGGAGATGAGCCGCCGCGACGGAGAGCCCGCACGACTTCGGGCCCTCGTCGAAGGCGAGCGCAGGAAAAAGAAGCTGCAGAGCCGCACCTCCTCTACGGCCACCAGGCGTGACGCGCGCTGGCGGGCAAACGATCCCAAGCCTCCTCCGCGACGCTCCTCACGATCACGCTCAGAGGAGGACAGCCGTCGCTTCAAGGACCGAGAAATCGGACGCTTGAGGCCCGGCCAGTAGAGGGTCGCTTCCGTGGCTGAGGACGGGTCCGGCGAGGCGGGCCCTCGCGAGCTCAATGAGCGACCTCTCGTTGTGTGGGAAGACGCGGGAAAGCGAAAACCGCCCAAGAGCAGGCACTTCCTTCTCTGGCCACATGTGTGGGACCTCTCTTGCAACGAGAGGTCCCACACTGAGCCATTCTTCGCAAGCGGGGCAGCATCAAGGGGGCAGACCGAAAGGGCAGGAGACGGGCAAAACGGCGCTGGAAACCACCATTGACGAAGCTCCCATGAGGTCAAAAACTGCCTATTAGCAGGTACTTTGTATGGGCACGGTTGGGGTCGAACCAACGAACCTCTCGCGTGTGAAGCGAGCGCTCTCCCACTGAGCTACGTGCCCGGAGAGCCTGATTCTATTGGGCTTGCGCGTGGCCGGCGCCCCCGGCAGGAGCGCTTTCGGAGGTGCTGCTGCTCATTGCTGCCCGTTCACGGCCCACCACGAGGGCCTTCAGGCGCTCGGGCTCGCCGTCGCGGCGGTCCATCTGCCGCGCCGCACGTCTGCGGAGACGCTTGCCCGATTCCCCTGCTTCTCGGTGACGGCTACCTGCCCGGTCGTCAGGTGGGCTTGTGCGCCAGGAAAAGGTAGCGGTTGAGACTGAGGAAGTAGTTGGGGCCGAGTTCGGTTAGGTCTTGTGCCCATGCTGTGGCTTCGGCCTCGCTCACGCCGTTGCGATCGGGTACGAACGTGGCGATCAGCTCAAGCATTCCGGCGCTGTAGGTGTTGGGGTCATAGCCGGCGTTGAACAACGGCACGATTTGGCGGTCGGTGACTTCCAGTCCAGCATCGCGCAGTAGCCGTGTGAGCGTACGCGGCAGGTGAGGGTGAACGAGGTGCTCCTCCCACGCGGCGAGCACCCGGTCCATGCGCTCGTTGTTGCTCGAAGCCCATACGATCGAGTCCCAGTCGGTGTCAAGCACGAGCGCCCGGCCTCCCGGGCGCAGCACCCGCCCTAGCTCCAGCAGCGCGGCGGGAACATCGTCGACGTACTCGTAGACCTGTGTGCAGACTGCGACGTCGAAGCTCGCGTCCGCATAGGGGAGCGTGTGCGCGCCAGCTTCTTGGTACTCGATCGGGCCGCTGCCGGCTGGTGGTCTGCGCGCCCTGGCGAGGGCAAGCATGTTCTCGCTGACGTCCACCCCGCAGATCCGCCCGCCGGTCCCGACAGCAACGGCCATTTCGCACGCGAGTAGACCAGGACCCGAGCCGATGTCGATCGCGCGCTCGCCGGGCTGGAGCGCGAGTGCCCGCAGGACCGTTTGGCGCTGTTCGACGATATCGGGCGTGGTGTAGATCCTCTCTACGCGCCGGGAGGCGTCCTCGTCGAATTGCAGTGTGGCGCTCATAAGCTATGTGCCCTGAAAGCACGATTCTATTGGGCTCGTGAGCGCGCGCTGGGGCTGGCTCGGGGGTGACTCGCCTGCTCCGCGGATCGCGCGGCCGGGCGACCTCTACACCGCCAGACCAGTCGGCGGGTGCGGCACGAGCCGGGTGGCGGGGATCGAGTAGGCCTGGGCTAGGGCTTCGACCTGGCGCTGCGTGAGGGACCCGCCGAAGGCGGGCGGCCCCCCGAGCTTGCCGTAGGCGTCCTGGAGGGCCTTGCCGACGAGCGAGAGGTCGTAGTGACCGTCGTAGATGCAGTAGATGTACAGGCCCGCGTTGGCTTGTAGGAACTGGGCTGCCGCGGTGCTCGTCCCGCCGTTTCGCCCCCCGCTCTGCCCGTTGCCCCCCGCGGCGGGCGCCCCGGCTCCGGCGTTCCCGCTGTCGCGGTCCACGGTGCGCCCCGCGGCGAGTGCCGCCGCGAGGAACCGCCACCCGCGCTGGGTGAGGACGGCGTAGGCCTTCAGCAGCTCCCCGAGTGCTGTGGCGGGCCCGGTGAGGCCGCCCGCTTCGCTCCTTACGTACCCGGGCAGCGCGATCGCTCTGGCGCGGCGCTTCGCGGTGGTGACCGCGAGTTGTGTCGCGGGGGTCGGGTTGCGGGGGAGCCCGTGGGCGAGCGCGGGCCAGGCGGCGCGCGCGGCGGCTACCTCGCGGTGGGTGGAGGCCTCCAGCTGCCCGAGGGCGCGCGCGACGAGAACCAGGTCCGCGCGCTCCAGACGCAGCGCGGCAGGCCTGGGTTGGGGGCCCCCGCAGCCGACCGCACCCGCGGTGACGGCGCCCGCGGTGAGCGCCGCCGCGGCGAGGCGGGCGAGGCGTGGCTTCGTGGCGATCTTTATGTCGACAGCAGGTCGACGATGAAGACCAGCGCCGAGTTGGGCGGGATCGTGGGGGGCCGTCCCGGTTTGCCGTAGGCGAGTTCGGCGGGGATGATCAGCTCGCGCCGGCCCCCCACCTTCATGCCCGCGACGCCTTTGTCCCAGCCGGGTATGACCTGGCCCTGGCCGAGCGTGAAGGTGAAGGGTTCTTTGCGGTTCCACGAGGCGTCGAAGACCGTCCCGTTGCTGTGCAGCGCGCCGACGTAGTTGACTGTGACGGACTCCCCGGCCTTCGCTTCGGCGCCGGTGCCCGTGATGATTTCCTTGGTCACGAGCGTCGTTGGCGGGGGGCCCTTCGGGACCGTGATCGTGGGCTCGGTCGCGAGCGGGCCGCTGGTGGGCGTGGTGCCGGTGGTCGAGGTGGGAGTGGTTTCGGTGGCGGTGGGCACGGAGGAGGACTCGTTGCCGACGCCGATCGAGCTGGAGCCGCCGGAGCCGCAGCCGGCGATCAGCGCGGCGACGCCGAGCGTGGCGAGGCCGGCCCCGAGGCGGCAGGGGGCGGGGAGACGGCGGGGGAGGCGATATGTGGAGAGGTCGTTGTCATTCATCACGGTTGCGCAGCCTAACGGAACGCGACGCACTTGTGGTGCGGCACCCCCAACGCGCTAGGATCGGCGGTGGACCGTGCTAGGCGGGGAGGTAGCGGTGCCCTGCACCCGCAATCCGCTCTAGCGGGGCTGAACTCCCCCCCGAGGGGTGCTCGCTCCGGTCGCTCCGCCGCTTGGGGCGTCGATGGTTCGGGTCCCGCGCGGTGTCGGCTTGTGAACCAGGTCAGGTCCGGAAGGAAGCAGCCTTAAGCGATCCCCGGCAGGCGCAGCGGGCGTTCCCGATCCGGAGCCGCGGGCGGCGTTAGGCGTCTGGAGTGGAACCTCGACGGGGGGTGCACGGTCCGTTCTTTTTCGGGGCCGGTGCACCACGCCTGGTTGCGGGGGCACGGAGGCCCCCAGCCACACCCCGCCCGGTCGACCGTGCACACTCGCGCGGACGATCTCCCCCTATCCATCCCCGGACATACACCGCTGGAAGATCAGCCAGTCGCGACTGGTGCGGATGGCCGTAAAGCCGGGAGGCACGCTCGCCTTGGCGTTTTCGTTTGGGTCGTTGTTGTTGAGGACGTAGTCGCGCCGGACCCCTTCGTCGGCTGGGTCTATATAGGTGCCGTGGGAGATGGTCCGCACCCGGGCGCTCACGATCTGCGCGGGGGGCGTTTCCAGGCGCAGGGCGAGCAGCGGGATCGGGGCGTGGTTGGGGACGCCGATGGGCTCGCACCCGGCGGTGATGGCGCCTTCGTCCACGAGCGTCTCCAGGTCGTCCTGGATCTGCTGCTGGCGGGCGAGGGCCTGCAGTTGGTGATGGTCGGTTTTGTACTGCGACGGGATCGAGACCACCAGCCCCACGGCCACGAGTGCTGCGGCTGCCCCCCACCAGCGCCGCCCGCGATACCCTGGGGGCAGGAGCATCCACCCGAAGACCGCCGCGCCGCAGAAACACGCACCCGATCGCCGCCGCGAGGAACGCATACCGGGTGTCGATCGGTAGCCCCACGGTTGCGAACGCGACGAACACCGCGACCGCGCCGGCCCCCACGACCACCCCGGGCACGGCGCGCCTGCGCAACCACACCAGGGACAGTACCCCCCCGATCGCCGCCCCGGCGAGTCCGGCCGGTCCGAGGATCTCCCCGATCCGCCTTGGGACCCACTCGGGCACCTTCGCGATCCCCGTCTCGCGGCCGAGCTGTTCGGCGGTGTGGCGGGTGTTGGTCAGCGACCACGCCGCGTTTCCGGTCACGAGCCAATCGCTTGCCACCCATGCTATGGGGGCGGCGAGGGCCAGCAGCGCCAGACTCCATATATGGCTCGCGGATTGTTCGCTCTCTGGGGCCCCTATATAGGGCTCGGGTTGTTCTTCTTGCGGGCCCCCTATATAGGGCTCGGCATGTTCTCTTTGGGGACCCCATATAAGGGGGGCAGCTTGTTCTCTTTGGGGACCCCATATAGGGGGGGCAGCTTGTTCTCTTTTGCGACCCCATATAGCGTGGGCAGCATGTTCTCTTTTCGGACCCCATAACGCGCACCCGCGCACGCGCGCACGCGCGCGTGCGCGCGATGGGCTCCAAAAGAAGAGATACCCCCAGTACCCCGCCGAGAAGACCCAAGCCTCCGGTCGCAGCAGCCCGGCGAGGGCGAGCAGCGCGAGCACGGGCGCCCCCGCGCGCGGGCGGCGGGTCTCGACGACGAGGGCGCCGAGCACCAGCGCCAGGTAGGGGAGGTCGACGTAGGCGCGCACCCCGTAGGAGAGGACCGGCACGCGGGTCACCAGCACCGCCGCGGCGAGCGCCCCCGCGGGGCGGTTGAACCAGAGCGCCCCGAGCCGGTACACGGCCCACCCGCACGCCGACAGCGCAAGGAAGCCGAGCGCGACGGCCACCCGCTCGGCCGCACCCGGCCCCAAAGGCGCCGTCACGAAGCCGAGCGCCTCTACGAGCGGGTGGGGCGTGGGGGCGAGCGGGATCCCGTACTGCGGCGTTTCCCCGCGCGCGGCCTGCTGGCCCCACACGAGCGCGTACAGCGTGTCGTAGTTGGCGAACCCCACCCCGCTCGCCACCCGCAGCACGACGGCTCCGGCGAGGATCGCCAGGGGCGCGCCGAGGCGGGCGGGGAGGTGCCTGGCAGGGGTGGCCACAGGCGGACGCTACCGCTGAGCGGCGACGGCCCCCCCGGGTAGACTCAGCAGGGGTGCCCCAGAGCGAGCCACAGCAGCAGTCCCAGCAGTCGCTGTACCGGCGCAACCGCCCGCGGGCGTTCGCGGATGTGGTCGGCCAGGAGGCGGTGGTGCGCACGCTGCGGGGCGCGGTGGAGCGCGGCCGGGTGCACCACGCGTACCTGTTCGTCGGCTCGCGCGGCACGGGCAAGACCTCGATGGCGAAGATCCTCGCGGCGTGCCTGAACTGCGAGCGAGGACCGACCGTCGAGCCCTGCGGGGAGTGCGAGTCCTGCCGCGCGATCGCCGCCGCGCGCTCGCTGGACGTGATCGAGATGGACGCGGCGTCGAACAACTCGGTGGACGACATCCGCGAGCTGCGCGAGTCCGTGGCGTTCGCGCCGGTGTCCGGGCGCCACAAGGTGTACATCCTCGACGAGGCGCACATGCTCTCCACCGCGGCGTGGAACGCGTTCCTGAAGACGCTCGAGGAGCCGCCCCCCCACACGGTGTTCGTGCTCGCGACGACCGAGGCGCAGCGCGTGCCGGCGACCGTCATCGACCGCTGCCACCGCTTCGACTTCCAGCGCCCCACGGTCGAGCAGATCGCCGCGGTGGTGCGCCGTGCGGCGCAGGCGGAGGCGATCGAGATCCCCCCGGAGGCGGTCGCGGCCGTGGCGCGCTCGGCGACCGGGAGCTTCCGCGACGCGCTGGGGACGCTCGAGCAGCTGCTCACCTACTCCGGTTCCCAGATCGCCTTGGAGGACGTGCTCGCGGTGCTGGGGGTGACGGACTCCCAGCTGCTGGAGGACACCGTCGACGCGGTGGACCGCGGGGACGCCCGCGCGGCGCTCACGGCGGTGGCGCAGTGCGCGGAGAGCGGGCGCGACGCGGGCGCGTTCGCAGCGGACCTCGAGGTGCGCGCGCGGGATCTGCTCGTGGTGGGGACCCTCGGAGAGCTCCCCGCGGAGCTGGCGCTGACGGCGGAGGCGGACGCGCGCCTGGTCGCCCAGGCGCAGCGGGTGGCGCCGGCGACGGTCGTGCGCCTGCTGGAGCAGTTAGGCGCCGCGCTGGAGGCGGTGAAGGCCGGCGGGGAGCCGCGCACGCAGCTGGAGCTCGCGCTCGTGAAGGCGGCGCGGCCGGAGACCGACGGCTCCCTCGGGGCGCTGCTCGCGCGTCTGGAGCGCCTGGAGAGGCAGTCGGGAGGAGTTGGAGGAGGGCCGCCCGAGGCGGCCTCAGCGGCGTTCGTTGCACAGACCCGAGCGCCAACTCCGACGCACCCCGCGGAGGAGCCGCTGGCGGTCGCCACGGCGGGGCAGCCCCCAGCGGTTGAGGAGGAGCCGCCGGCAAGCGAGGAGCCTGCGCGTGCTCAGGACGTGGAGGCGTTCGACGCGCTGTGGCCGGCGGTGCTGGAGCTGGTCGGGGCGGAGAACAAGCTGCTGAGCGCGGTGCTCTCCGAAGCGCGGCCGGTGGGGCTGAGCGAGGGGGAGCTGACGGTGGCGTTCCCTCCGAGCGCGTCGTTCTCGAAGAAGAAGGCCGAGGACTCCGCCCACCGCGCGACGGTGACCGAGGCGCTGCGCCAGCTGACCGGGCAGCGGCGCCTGCGTATCTCCTACGAGCTGCGCGAGGATCTGCCCCCGCCGGCGGAGGGGCAGGCGGGCGGGGCGCCGCGCACCGACGAGGAGTGGATGGCACGCCTGACGGAGGAGTTCGACGCGCAGGAGCTCGACGTGGAGGAGCTCGTCGGGGCGGGCGAGGCGTACGGCGAGAGCGAGTAAGGAGCTACGAAGGCCATGGCCCAGCAGAAGCGACCCAACATGCAGCAGATGCTCCAGCAGGTGCAGCAGATGCAGCGCGAGATGGAGCAGGCGCAGGAGGCGCT
The DNA here is from genome assembly GCA_963702085.1 of uncultured Solirubrobacterales bacterium. GTDB lineage: Bacteria > Actinomycetota > Thermoleophilia > Solirubrobacterales > Solirubrobacteraceae > Palsa-744. The sequence continues at coordinate 367,472 of OY969707.1, forward strand.
CAAGCACGAGACCGTGGAGGGCACGGCGGGCGGGGGCGTGGTGCGGGTGCAGGTCTCGGGCGACCTGCAGGTTCGCGCGGTGACGATCTCCCCCGAGGCGGCGGACCCCGAGGACGTGGAGATGCTCGGCGACCTCGTGTGCGCGGCGGTCAACGAGGCGCTGCGAGCCGCCCAGGAGCTGGCCGCGGAGCGGCTGGGCGGGGCGACCGGGGGCCTCGACCTGGGCGCGCTCGGCGGTCTCGGCCTGCCGGGGTTGTAGGGGTGCCCCCACTCCCGCTCCACCTCCACGCCCGCGGGGCGCGTCCCGGGCCGGCGGCGGCGTGAGCACCTTCGCGCCCCCCGTCCAGCGGCTGGTCACCGAGCTCTCGAAGCTGCCGGGGGTCGGCACCCGCACCGCGCAGCGCCTGGCCTTCCACATCCTGCGCGTGCCGGGGGAGGAGGCCACCGCGCTGGCGCAGGCGATCCTCGAGGTCAAGGAGCGCATCGGGCTGTGCGAGGTGTGCTTCAACCTCGCCGACGAACCCCGCTGCCGGATCTGCCGCGACTCCCGCCGCGACCACGGGGTGATCTGCGTGGTGGAGGAGCCCTCAGACGTGATCCCGATGGAGCGTACCCACGAGTTCGAGGGCGTCTACCACGTGCTGGGGGGCGCGCTGTCTCCGATCGACGGGGTGGACCCCGAGGATCTGAAGATCGCCGAGCTCTACGCGCGCGTTGCGCCCCCCGGCAACGGCCCCGACCCGCCCTCTCCCGCGGTGCGCGAGGTGGTGCTTGCGACCAACCCCACGACCACAGGGGAGGCGACGGCGCTGCACATCGCCCAGGGGCTGCACGAGCGCGCCCCCGAGCTGCGGGTGACCCGTCTCGCCAGCGGCCTACCGGTGGGGGCGGACCTCGAGTACGCCGACGAGGTCACCCTCGGCAAGGCGCTCTCAGGCCGCCGGTCGCTGTAGGTTCAGCTGGTTCAGCTCGCGCCGGGAGTGGTGGTCGGCGCGGTCGTGTGGACACCCTCGGTCGCGCCGGGGTGGCCGTTGGCCGCGTGCACCGACGCTGCCGCCGCCTGCACCGACGCCGACGCCTGTGTCGGCACGAGCACGGGCGGGCAGGGGTCGTCGCTCACGACGACCTCTCTCGGCTCTGGCGTGTCCGACTCGGGTGTGGCCCGCGGCCCGGCGCTTTGTTGACGCAGGTCGGGCACGATCGAGTCGAGCTCGAAGGACGCCCAGCAGGCGCGGGCGAGCTCGTGGCCGTGGTTGGCCCAGGTGGCGTTGATGACCTTGAAGCCGCGCGATTGCAGCCATTCGACCGCGGGCAGGTAGTCGGTGTCGGAGGACACCAGCAGGGCCGCGTCGAACGCCCGTTCCCCGGCGAGCGAGAGCAGCCCGGTCACGATCGACGTGTCGACCCCTTTCTCCGGGGCCCACCGCAGGAGCTCGTCACAGTGGGGGCACTTCTCGATGCTGTGTTCGCACGCTCTGCAGTACACCGAGCGCGCCTTGGAGCGGCGCACCCGCGTGGTCACGCGGAAGCGGGGCTGCTTATCCAGGAACGCATCGAGCCACCCCTTCAGCTTGCGGCCGGCTTCGTCTTCGTCGTAGGAGGCGTACACCAGCGTCTCCTCCAGGTGCAGCACGTCTCCGGAGCCCGCGCTCTGCAGTTGACGTTCGCTCTCGCCGAGCAGCGCCGAGGGAACCCGTGTCCAGTCGATACGCTCCCCGTAGGCGCGGTTGCGCCACTGCAGGCTGAAGTTCCAGAAGTCGATGAAAATGCTTGTACGGTAGGCCACGCCCTACCCCCTATCGATTCGAGTTGCTAGCATACGACCACGATAGCGCCTATCCTGCCGGCGTGTCGGAGATTGTGGTGATGAAGTTCGGCGGGACCTCCGTCGCGGACGCCGAGCGGATCAAGCGCGCGGCACGGCGCATCGTGGAGCGGCGCGAGGCGGGCGCGCGCGTGGTGGCCGTGCTCTCGGCGCGGGGCAAGACCACCGACGAGCTGATCGCCATGGCGCAGGAGGTCTCCGAGGCTCCCGACCCGCGCGAGATGGACATGCTGCTCTCCACCGGCGAGCGCATCTCCTGCGCGCTGTGCGCGATGGCGATCAAGGACCTCGGCCACCGCGCGATCTCGCTGACGGGCTCGCAGGCGGGAATCGTGACCGACACCTCGCACACCCGCGCGCGCATCATCGACGTCCGCGCGGAGCGTGTCCGCGCGGCGCTGGAGGAGGACCACATCGTGCTGGTGGCGGGCTTTCAGGGGGTCTCGACCACGACCCAGGACGTCACCACGCTCGGCCGCGGCGGCTCTGACACGACGGCGGTCGCCGTGGCCGCCGCGGTGGGCGCGGAGGTCTGCGAAATCTACACCGACGTGGCGGGCGTGTTCAGCGCAGACCCGCGGCTTGTTTCTGACGCGCGCCTGCTGCCGTCGGTCTCCTTCGAGGAGATGCTCGAGATGGCGGCCTCGGGCGCCGGCGTGCTGCAGTTGCGCTCGGTGGAGTACGCGCGCAACCACGGCGTGCGCATCCACTGTCGCTCCTCCTTCGAGGACCGCCCCGGTACCGTGGTGGTCGCAGAAGGAGAGACCGTGGACCACGTAGAGCGACCCCTCATCACTGCCGTCACCCACTCGACCTCGGAGGCGCGGGTCACGCTCATCGGCGTGCCCGACGAGCCGGGGGCCGCCGCGCGCATCTTCGAAGCGCTGGCCGAGACCGGCGTGAACGTGGACATGATCGACCAGAACGTGCCCACCTCGGCCGGTGGACTCGCCGAGATCTCGTTCACGGTCCCTCGCGAGGATCTGCGCGAGGCGCGCGCGGCGCTGGCGCCGCTCACGGGCGAGGCGTTCTCGGAGCTGGCCGCGCGCGAGGAGATCGGCAAGGTCTCGATCGTCGGCGCCGGCATGCGCTCGCACCCGGGGGTCGCCGCGAAGGTGTTCAGGGTGCTCGCCGAGCAGAACCTCAACATCGAGATGATCTCGACCTCGCCGATCAAGATCTCCTGCGTCATCCCTCGCGACCGCGTCGAGTCGGTGGTGCGCGCGCTGCACACCGCGTTTGAGCTCTCCGGGCCAGACACGATCCGCGCGGAGTAGCGCCTTCCAGGCCCGGCTTTCCAGGCCCGCGCGGAGGGGGCTGTGTTTTAAATCACAGATTCACAATAAACTCGATTTTTTTTGTGAGGAACCTTTTTTCACAACAAGCACCATTTTAGTGAGGTTCGGCCGCCGCAGAACTCCTTGCAATTTGCCCCAAATCTTCGTCCAGTGTGGTAGGGTCCCGCTCAAGTGGCCGCAAATTGCGAAGTGGCCGCGGTTCTGGATCGGGATACAACGGAGGGGTTCCAAGCTGCAGCATTGAGCGCACATCGACGCAGGGAGCGTCGCGCTTTCTGCGTCTCGTCGATTGACTGAGCGTCATTGCACCGGGGTAAGGCAAGGCGTCCTCAGTCGTGTGTCTGGCGTGCGCTGCTGCGATCGTCACGGACCGTAGGCACGGATTTTCTACAGATGTTTAACGTCGTTTTGGCTAGGGACAGGTAGGTTACGGACACTAGGCAGAGCTTGGCTTTCCTGTACAACGCTCGTCGGGGTGGGAAAGTCGGGAGAATCGACCGCGATACGGGGGTATCGAAAGTGCCAATGGCTATGGCAGGGGTTGACCACAGTGCAAGGATGGAGCGACCGCTCCGGCACGCCAGGTCCGGCGCGCCCGCGGCTCGCCAGGGAGAGACCAACTCGCGCCTCGTATCGCAGGCGATCAAGCGGGCTCAGGCCGGCGACCGGGATGCGCTCGGGTTCCTCTACGCGCGCTACGCCGACAACATCTACGGCTACGTGCGCAGCATCGTCCACAACCACCACGAAGCCGAGGACATCACCCAGCACGTCTTCACCAAGCTGATGCGGGTGATCGGCAAATACGAGGAGCGGGACGTCCCCTTCTTCGCGTGGGCGCTGCGCGTCGCGCGCAACGTCACGATGGACTACATCCGCTCCGAGCGGCTGATCCCGGTGGAGGAGATCAGGAAGGCCGACGAGCGCGAGGAGGCCGACCCGGCGGCGGGCGGCCGGATGCAGGACCTGCGCGAGGCGCTCGACACGCTGCCCTTGGCCCAGCGCGAGGTGCTGATCCTGCGCCACGTCGCGGGTCTCTCGCCGATCGAGATCGCGAAGCTCACCGGCAAGAGCGAGGGGTCGGTCCACGGTCTGCACCACCGCGGACGCCGGACGCTCGCGGCGGAGCTGGCGAGTCGGGGCGTGGCCCCGACGACGATGGCCGGCCGGGCGAGCGCGAGCGTCTGACTCGACCGCCGGCCCCGGCCACCATGGCCGCCGGCAGGGGCGCACGCCTGACTCGAACTCCCAGCATGTGGCGGAGGCCGCAGCCGCCCAGGGCGCGCGCCTGACTCAGTCGCCGCCCAGGAGCTTTCCGAGCGGGTGCGGCTCCCCGAGCGGGTGCGCCGCCGGCAGCCGTCGCGCGATGCGCCCGGAGTCGCCGTCCGCGAGGTAGTAGAGCACCCCGTAGCTCGCGAGTTCCTCGATCGAGACCTTCAGGCGGGCGGCCTCCTGCTCGAGCGCCTCCCACGCGAACGGTTCGAGGCCGATCGTCAGCTTGCGCGGGACGCTGAGATCGCGCCTGCGGTCGGTCGCCGAACTATCGTCTGCGCACATGCCGATCACCGTCACCGTCGAAGTCGGTTCGCACTCCACTCTGCGACAACGCAGAACGGCGGCCAGACTTGCCGCAAGCGCCGGCCCGAGGGGTGCTGAAAAAGGCTGGTTCTCGTGGTTCTCGCAGACAAGGCGCTGCTTGGAGGGCGCCCAACCCCTCCGGACCGTGGGCTACGCTCCGGCAGGCGCGGGGTGGGCTGTCGACGAGAACTCGGATTTGTTCCAAACGGTGAGCGATTTCCGCTCGCAGAATAACAACCTCCCCCGACGTCATGCCTCTCCGGACCTCATTCCCCGTCGTCACCCTCCTCCGAGGGTCTCCCATCACCCCCCGAGGATCTCGCGACGTGCCCCGCCCTCCGGCCAGCGCGACGCGGGCGGCGAGGGGCGCCTTGGGGTTGAACCTATCAACCGCGGGCGGGGGTGGCAAGGCGTGCACGGGAGGGCCCGCGGCGAGGAGGCGCAGCGCGCTGTGTCAGTCGACCGAGCCGGGTGGCACGACCCACTCCACCGCCTGCTCGGTGACGGTGGCGATCAGGTCGAAGTCGGCGTCGTAGTGCAGCACGGTGAGCCCCGCCTGCTCGGCTGCCGCCGCGACCACGAGGTCCGGGACGTTGACGCCGCGGTGCTGGCCGCGATCGGCGAGCAGCCCCTGGACTTCGACGGCGCGGTCGAGCGTCCGCTGGTCGACCGGGACGCGGGTGAAGCGCAGTTCGAGGTCTGCCCGTCGCGCCAGCTTCTCCGCCCCTCCGGCGTGAGGAATTGGTAATCTGATGGTATGAGGGTCGCCATCGATGGGGTTGGGCGTCTGGTCATCCCGAAGGCTCTCCGGGAGGAACTCGGGGTGCAGGGCGCGACCGACCTGGAGCTGACCGCCACGGACGGCAGGCTGGAGTTGACAGTCGCCGACGTACCCGCGCGCGTCGAGGAGCACGGGGGCTTCCCCGTGATCGTGACCGACGTTCCGATGGAGCCGCTGAGCGTCGCGGAGACTCGCACGGCACTCGAGCGTGTGCGCCGGTGACCGGGTGCTCGCGCCGGACTCGAGCGTCGTCATCGCGGCACTCGCGCCCTGGCACGAAGCTCACCGCCCGGCTCGCGCGGCGCTCGTGGAGGGCGAGGTCAGGCTGCCCGCTCACGTCGCCTTCGAGACGACCTCGGCGCTCAGTCGGATGCCCGAGGGACGCCGGATCGCACCCGCGGTGGTCCTGGAGGCCCTGGAACGGGGCTTCGCGCAGCCGTGGCTGTCGCTCGACGCCGCGGGTCTGCGCGACGCGCTGCACAGGGCGGTCGAGGCGGGGGTCCGCGGTGGCGCCCTCTACGATGCGCTGATCGCCGCGACCGCCGCCGGCCACAGCGCCGACGTTCTGAGCGCCGACGGACGAGCGCTCGGAACCTACCGAGCGATGGGCGTCGGGGTCAGGTTCCTCGAGGCCTGAGCACCACTGCCCGGCGCGCTCGGGACAGCGACCGATGGGTGTTGGAGTGCGCGATCGTCACTTGGGGCGCATCCGCGCAGGTTGGGAGGGGCACCCGGGGGTGGTGGGCGGATCGACTCCAACAACATTGCCAAGCACGCTCTGTGGTGCCGGTACTTCAATCACATGGTCTTCGGGGTCAAGCCGTACAACTCGCTTGAAGATGACTGGATTCTCGGCGATGTCAACGCGACGGGATTGAGCTCGGAACCCGTACTCACCGAGGACTGCCTGATTCAGCGCCTCAGTGGAACGGTCCCCGTCGGGCATTCCTGCCTGTGGCTGGCTCATCATCATCACCACCACCCGCGCGATCATCGTCGTGGACGGCCCCGGCTGCTTCGACGATGCGCGACAGCTCGCCGGCCAACGCAGGCAGGTCGGGAAGCGCCGGCTTCATGTCTGCGGGCGGCGTCGTGGTGAGGGTCACGTCGCCGGTGGTGTAGCGGGCGACGGCGACCGGCGTGTCGACGCCGCGCAGTGCCCATTCGGTCACGGTCCTGCGGCGTCCGGGGCAGAGCACCAGTCCGATCGACGGCTCGTCGCCCGGCCGGCGCTCCAAGTTGTCGACGGCTGTGAGGTAGAAGCTCATCTTGCCGGCGAACTCCGGCAGAAAGTCCTCGATCTTGAGGTCGATCACGACGAAGCGCCGGAGGATGTAGTTGTAGAAGAGCAGGTCGATGAAAAACTCGTCGGCCTCGCCCGTCTCCTCATCGACGATCCTGAGCGGAAACTGTCGTCCGACGAGCGCGAAGCCGCGGCCCATCTCCATGAGGAAGGATTGGATGTCGTTGAGGAGGGCCAGTTCGAGGTCGCGCTCCTTGGCTCTCCCCGACAGCCCCAAGAACTCGAAGTTGTAGGGGTCCTTGATGGCGTCGCGGACCAGCTCGGAGTCTGACGGCGGAAGTGCCCTGTCGAAGCTCGTGAGGGCACCGCCCTGGCGACCCCTGAGATCGCTCGCGATCTGGGCTTCGAGGACCTTACGTGACCAGCCGTACTGGATGGCCTTGGCGGCGTACCAGAGGCGTGTGTCCCGGTCTTTGAGCTTGGTGAGCAGGGCGATGTTCTGTCCCCACGGCAATTGTCTAACGGGCTGTTGGACAATTGCGTCGGTAGTCTCTCCGGGCCAGGCGTCGGCGAAGCGGCGCATGTGGTGGAGGTTGGCGCGCGAGAGGCCGGTCATCTCCGGGAACTCGCGCCGGAGGTCCGCGGCCAGGCGGTCGATGACCTTGGCGCCCCAGCCCTCGCGCCGCTCGCGGTCGAGAATCTCGTGTCCGATCTCCCAGTAGAGCCGGATGAGCTCGCTGTTGACCGCGAGCGCGGCGCGGGTGCGCGCGGCCGCGATTCGGGCCTTGACCTCGGCAAGGAACTCGGGGTAGCCGATCGGCAACGCGTCGCCGCGGCGTGCGGGTGGGGCACGAAGCATCGAACATATGTTCCCATTGGCTCCGGACGGAATCCGCCATCGATGGGGTGGGGCGTATGGTCATCCCGAAGGTTCCTCGGGAGGAACTCGGGGTGCAGGGCGCGACCGACCTGGAGCTGACCGCCACGGACGGCAGGCTGGAGTTGACAGTCGCCGACGTACCCGCGCGCGTCGAGGAGCACGGGGGCTTCCCCGTGATCGTGACCGACGTCCCGATGGAGCCGCTGAGCGTCGCGGAGACTCGCACGGCCCTCGAGCGTGTGAGACGGTGACCGGGTGCTCGCGCCGGACTCGAGCGTCGTCATCGCGGCACTCGCGCCCTGGCACGAAGCTCACCGCCCGGCTCGCGCGGCGCTCGCGGAGGGCGAGGCCAGGCTGCCCGCTCACGTCGCCTTCGAGACGACCTCGGCTCTCAGCCGGATGCCCGAGGGACGCCGCATCGCGCCCGCAGTGGTCCTGGAGGCCCTGGAACGGGGCTTCGCGCAGCCGTGGCTGTCGCTCGACGCCGCGGGTCTGCGCGACGCGCTGCACAGGGCGGTCGAGGCGGGGGTCCGCGGTGGCGCCCTCTACGATGCGCTGATCGCCGCGACCGCCGCCGGCCACAGCGCCGACGTTCTGAGCGCCGACGGACGAGCGCTCGGAACCTACCGAGCGATGGGCGTCGGGGTCAGGTTCCTCGAGGCCTGAGCACCACTGCCCGGCGCGCTCGGGACAGCGACCGACGGGTGTTGGAGTGCGCGATCGTCACCTGGGGCGCATCCGCGCAGGTTGGGAGGGGCACCCGGGGGTGCTGGGCGCGGGGCGTCGTGCCCCGCGTCGGGGCGTCGTGCGCGGAGCAGGGGCGGCCGGGTCTCGGCGCGTCCCAAAGAGTTCGCGGGTCGGCGGTCGCGCTGTGGCAACGCGAAGGCCGCGATATCTGTATGGTTCGGCTCATTGCCCTACTATCGGTCGCTGGCTCCTCGCCATGGCGACCCGCAAGCCGAGGTGAGGTATGAGCGAAGTAACCAGCGTGAACGGCAAATCCGGCGAAGTGGTCCTGAAAGCGGCCGACGTCGAAGCGATCCCCACTGCGCAGGCCGGAGCGGCGAGCGGCGTGGCGACGCTCGACAGCGGCACGAAGCTGACGGGGGCGCAGATCCCCAGTTCTGTGGCGACCAAAACCGAAGTCACCACCGAGAAGGAACGCGCCGAAGCGGCCGAGGCCCTCAAGATACCGCTCTCACAGAAGGGGGCAAAAAGCGGTGTCGCCGAACTCAATGAAGAAAGCAAGCTTCCCGAAGCGCAGTTGCCGGGTTCGGTGGAAACCAGCAGTCTCAAAGCGCTCGGGAGCATCAGCGGTGTCCACGCGACGAGCTTCGCCACTCCGGGAGTCTTCACGGCGACCCTGACAGGCGCGACCGAAATCGAACCGACCGAACTCCCCACGTCGCCTCCCCGTCAGTATGTGCTCCAGGTTAAGACCGAAGGGCACACGTTCTCGATCAAAGGGATCACCTGGCTCGGCCCCGAACCCAAAATCGAAGGGGAATTCGCGGTCACGCTGCTCGTCATCGGAGGCGTCCTGTATGGGTTTGTGGGCGCGGAAGGCAAAGAAGGCCCAAAAGGCGAAAACAGCAAGGTGGAAGCAGCTAGTCCATTCGCCTATGCTGGGGGCACAACATATACTCCCGGCAAAATCGTCGGGTCGGGCGGCTCAACGTACATCTGCATCAAAGAATCGAAAGGCAATGAACCACCTAACGCGACTTACTGGGCGCTTGTCGCGGAAAAAGGAACGCTTGAAGTCGAATCCGTCACGGGTGCGGAGATCAAAAAAGAAACTATAGAAAACAAAAACCTGAAAGGGCAGTCCGTCAGCGGCGCGAAGGTGGAAGCAGCCAAGGCGCCACACGCCAAACCGGCGGAAAAAGGCGCGGAAGCCAACGCGGCGGGTGTGCCGAAGAAGATCACCTTTACCATCACGGGGGACGGCTCCAAGAAAGAATGGACTGGGCTGAAACACGGCCTGGAAACACGCCTCCTCTACTCGGTCGTTCAGGTGGCCGAAGCGGAAGAACCGGGAGCCGTCGAAACTGGGGCGACTGTGACCCCGACCAGCGCAAGTGAAGCGAAGGCCGTCTTTGCCGCCGCGCCAGCCAAAGGCGCGGTCCTCTACATCACCTTCATCGGATGAGGGCCACCGGGCGGATATGGCTCCCGTCACGACCGGCGTTCGTGTATGGGTCAACGAGCATATTTCGCGAGGACGCGACGAAACTCGCGCGCTCCAGCAGCCAAGAACTCAAGGAAAAGTTCGCCAACCAAGCATACTACAACGACAGCGCACAGTCCGGGAAATTCTACGGCTACGAAGGCTACGGGTACGGCGGCATCAAACACGGCTGCTCAGTCAACTGGAACTCGTTCACCGTGGCGCGGTACCTGATGCCCCCGAATGCTCCCAGGGTCAAGGTGTGGTACGTCAAAGGCGACACCGAAGAAGTGCAGCCCGAAGGCGAAAGCACGAACCTCCAGGCGGAGTGGCTGTCGGTGCCCGTCCCCAACCCCGCGAACCTGGCGCTCGGCGAACTCTCCCCGGCGGGAACCGACAAAGCCGTCTCGATCGCGTGCCCCGCGACCGGGGAGGAGTGGGAGTTCCACGCCTTCAGTCAATTCCTCACGGGGCCCCACATGGGCGAATGGAAGGCGGGTTACGGCGCCTACACCAACTCCTCGGGGACCTTCAACGGGGTGTGGCCGCATGGGTGGGGGTCAAGCTCCAGCGGGTTCGGCTTCGTCGGTGGCGCGATCAGCCTTCAGGACCTCGTGAACGTGCTCCGGGGGCAGCCGATCGGTCATGCGCTCGCGTGTGCGGTTCCGGTGAACAACGGGACTGTGAAACCATCGACACGCGCAGGTGAAGTCAACGCCAATACACACAAATTCATGGAAGACGGGAAAACCGCTAACCCGGCATTCGGGGCCATGGACGAGGTGCCACATGGGTTGTGGATGGCCTTCCCCGCCGGGTCGAACCCGGAAGAATTCGGGATTAAAAAAAGCAAAGAACCCCTCGCCTATGCGATGTATGTAGCGGGACGCGACCACGGATGGACCATACGTGACCACGCAGGCGAGGTCGCTTTCTACATCAACGATCCGCGTGTGCTCGGGGCGCCCTCCAAAGGAGGGCCGCCTCCGTACGCGGAAACGGCAGTGAACCCGTTCGCGGGCTGCGAATCGCTCGGGGAAGAAGTCGTCAACTACATCAAAGCGTACACCGGGATGACCGACCCCACCCTTCCGGCGCTCACAGAGACGTTCTTCTCGACGACGAGCGTGTTCTCCAAAATGCCCTTCCGAGAACTCGAACAGCTGGAACCGCGCTCGAGCCGAGGCCGAAGAGCGAGCTCGGCGTCGTGGAAGGCGCGCCAGTGCTCCTGGGCTGAGTCGAGCAGCTTGTAGGCCATCGTGAGGCGCCGCCGATCGCAAGGCTGAGCGGAGCTGGAAGGCGTCGCGTCGGGGCGGTCCGCCACAACTTCTCACAAGCGATAGTGTTTCGGGATCGCAGCGCGGGCAATAGCTTGATGGGAGGGGCGGGATGGGACATGTTGGGAAGGACTTGCGGGCGGTGAGCGTGCGAGCAGCACTGGGGATCGCGCTCGCGGTCGTCCTCTCGGTTGCGTCTGCCGTTGTCTCGCTTGCGCCTGTCGCGAGCGCGAGCGCGGCGCCACTGGAAGGCATCCACAAGATTCAGCACGTGATCGTCATCATGCAGGAGAACCGCTCGTTCGACACCTACTTCGGGACCTATCCCGGCGCCAACGGGATTCCCGCGGGCGTGTGCGTGCCCGACCCGCTGCACGGCGGCTGCGTTGCCCCCTTCCATAATCCCAACGACGAAAACTACGGAGGACCCCATGGCCATGGGGCCTTTACGACGGACCTCGACGGCGGCAAGATGGACGGCTTCGTCGCGGAAGCTGAGAAGGGCAGTAAATGCGCGAGCACTGAACCCGGCTGCAGTCCCTGTGCCGAACAGGGCTCGAGCGCGCAGTGCATCGACCCGATGGGCTACCACGACGGGCGCGAGATCCCAAACTACTGGACGTATGCACAGAACTTCGTCCTGCAGGACAACATGTACGAGCCCAACTCGTCCTGGAGTTGGCCCGAGCACCTGTTCCTGGTCTCCGCGTGGTCGGCCGTGTGCGAAAAGGAAAAAAAATGGGTTGAAGACCCGATGTCGTGTGTGGGGGCGCCCGAAGGACCCCCGAAGCCCGAACGCTCTCCGCCCCCCTACAGCACGAAATCGCTGCCGTGGACCGACGTCACCTACCTGCTGCACAAGCACGACGTGAGCTGGGGCTACTACGTCTTCGAAGGGGACGAGCCCGACTGCGAGGACGACGAAGCGATGACCTGCGCGCCCGTGAAGCAGGGGCCCACGACCCCGGGCATCTGGAACCCGCTGGTTGACTTCCTCGACGTCAAGGAAGACGGCCAGCTCGAAAACGTGCAGTCGCTGACGAACTTCTACACAGCCGTGCAGAAGCCGGGCGAATGCGGTCTGCCCGAGGTCTCCTGGATCACTCCGAGCGGCAGGGTCTCCGAACACCCCCCCAACCCGATCTCGAGCGGCCAGGCGTACGTGACCACGTTGATCAACTCGGTCATGCGCAGCCCCTGTTGGAACTCGAGCGCAATCTTCCTCTCGTGGGACGACTGGGGTGGCTTCTACGACCACGTCGTTCCACCCGTGATCGACGAACAGGGCTACGGCTTCCGCGTCCCCGGCCTGGTCATCAGCCCGTACGCGCACGCCGGCTACATCGACCACCAGCAGCTTAGCCACGACGCCTACCTGAAGTTCATCCAGGATGATTTCCTGGGGGGAGAACGTCTGTACCCCGCGACCGACGGGCGACCCGACTCCCGTCCGGACGTACGCGAAAACGCGCCCGGCCTCGGAAACCTGGGAAGCGACTTCGACTTCGAACAGCCGCCACGGCCACCGCTGCTCCTTGCTACGCACCCCGCACCTGGGCCGGCCTCCTGCCCGCCCGGCTCAGTGCCCCCCGGAGCCGCCGAACCCGCGCCGCTCTCGCCCTGCCCGTACCCCCTCGCGCCCTCCCCCTCTCCGTCCCCTTCACCGTCCCCTGTGCCACCTGCCGCTCCGGCGAAGCTTACGCTGCAGCTCGTCGCCTCGGTCGCGACTCGCCAGGACATGCGTCTGCACCATGGGCTGGTGTACCTCACGGTGGGCTGCGACGTGGTCTGCTCGCTGTACGCTCACGGCCATCTGAGTCTGGTCCACCACCACCAGCACCTCAGGCTGAGCAGCACACGCGCGACGCTCGCGGCGAATCGCGCCACGCGGATCACGATGTCGCTGTCGCGCGGCGTGGGCGCGGCGCTACGGCAGGCCGCACGCGCGGGTCGTCGGGTCGAAGCCCTGATCGACATCAATGTCACCGCCGCGGGGGAAGCGTCCAAGTCCTACCTCGTGCGCGTACATCTCTCCTACCGGTAGGCACTCTCCCACTGAGATCCAGGCTCAGCCGAGCCGTCGCGCGAGTTGGCGTGCCGTGAAGTCCGCTCCATAGACGAATCGCATCACCGGTCCGAAGCTGCCCGCCGCCGCGTAGCCGACGAAGTGCAGGCCGGGCACGCTGCTTTGGAACGAGCGGTCGAGCACAGGGGTGCCCATCGTCGTGGCGATACGCCCGGGCAGGGTGGAATCGAGAAAGGCGAGTCTGTCCAGGTCCACGCGGTAGCCGGTGCCTGCGACCACGCTGCAGACAACAAGCTCCTCATCCCCTCCGGGGCTTCGGAGCTGTAGGCGTACTTCCTCGCCCTCGATCCGCGCGGCTCGGATCGCGCGGCCCCGGAAGGCTCCGCACGTGTCCCTCGAAGCGTGGCCGCAGCCACCAGGCCCCGGCCGGGCCGAGAGCGGTGTAGGCGACCCGAAGCCGGTGGCGGGCCGGTGCTCGGCATTGTAGCTTGTGGTTTACGAATATGTAGGTTCGGGTAGGCCGGACGACATGAGTCCAGCGTGCCGCGCCTAGCCTCGAAGCTTCGGGTGATCGGCCGATGGAGGTCGGGCATGACCTCCGCACGAAGACTTGCAGCCGCCGTGACGGTGGTCCTCATGTCGCTATCGCTGGTCGGCAGCGCCTACGCGCGTGGCGCGCGGTCTGCGTATGACCGGACGGTCGCGTCGGCCGCGGGGCACCGGGTGTCGGGGCGGACGTCCTCCTCATCCCACGCCACGTGCAGCGCTGCGCGAGCTCTTGACCGCAGAGGCGCGCACCGTGCCCACGACCGCAGGCGAAGAGCGTCCGCAAAACGGTGCTCGGGGACGGGGTCGAAGGGGACGGGCGCTCGCGAACCGTCGCCTAGTCACGGCGTACTCTCGGGGGCGATTGCAGGTGCCGATCCAGCCGAAGGCGCGCTGGCGCCCCAAAGTCCCTCGCCGTCCTTGGTGGGCGACAGCCCGGAAGGGACGCTCGCATCCGAAGGTGAAACTGGCTCTGCCGGGGGAGGCTCCGCCGGCCCAAGCGAAGATCCGCCCGGCTCTGTTGAAGGCCCGGACCCCTTGGAAGGGGGGGGCTCGGGAGGCGGCTCCGGCTCCGAAGGGAGCTCCGGCTCCTCCGAAGGGGGTACCGGCTCCGAAGGGGGTTCCGGCTCCTCCGAAGGGGGTATCGGCTCCTCCGAAGGGGGTACCGGCTCTTCTGAAGGGGGTACCGGCTCCGAAGGGGGCTCCGGCTCCGAAGGGGGCTCCGGCTCCTCCGGTGGTACTGAAGGTGGCTCGGGGTCGTCGGGCGGCTCAACGGAACCTGAAGCTCCCTCGCCCTTCCGCTTCTTCTCGCCCTCGAGCTTCTGGAACGAGTCACTGCCGGCGACCGCTCAACGGGACCCAAGCTCCGCCGCCGTCGTCAGCGCGTTCGACGAAGAGATCGCCAGGGAAGCACAGGCCGGGGATGGCCCGGGGATCAATACGACGTCGTGGAGCGTCCCGGTCTACACCGTGCCGGCCGGCCAGCCGACGGTCAGCGTGACGCTCGGCAGCGTTCCGGCGATGCCGGCGTTGCAGGCGGCGTGGGCCGCGGTTCCGTTGCCGGCTGATGCGCAGCCCGCGGTTGGGACCGATGGCGTTCTTGCTCTCTGGCAGCCGAGCACGGATCGGTTGTGGGAATTCTGGCGGCTTGTGCACGGGAGCGCTGGATGGCAGGCCTCGTGGGGTGGGGCGATGCAGGATGCGTCATCCAACCTGGGTGTCTACGGACCCGAAGCGTGGCCTGGCGCCGGACCTTCGTGGGGGTCCTCGGCTTCTTCGTTGTCGATCGTTGGCGGGTTGATCACCTTGGAAGATCTCGAACGGGGCCAGATCGACCACGCGCTGTCGATGGCGATCCCCGCCCCGCGCGCGGGGGTCTACGCCTCGCCTGCGCGGCGGACCGACGGGAGGTCCAGCAATCCGCTGTCGCTGCCGGAGGGGGCGCATCTGCGGCTCGCCCCGTGGCTCGATTTGGCCGCGCTACATCTGCCGAGGCTGACGCAGATGATCGCCGAAGCGGCGCAGCGCTACGGGATCTTTGTCAGGGACACGGCTGCCCACGTGACCTTCTTCGCCCAGGACCCGCCCTCGACCGGGACGAACCCGTACGTCGGTCCGCATGGCTACTTTGAAGGCCGATCGCCCAACCAGCTCCTGGCGTCCTTCCCCTGGAGCCACCTCCAGGTTCTCAAGATGGAACTGCACGTAGCCTCCTGAGAGCGTCGGCTGTCGCTTAGTGCTCGAGCATGCGCCAAGGCGTCTCGTGAGAAAGGAGCGCGTGGATGCGTTATCGCAGGGAGCCCTACCGTTAGGTTGTGCCATCGGGTGACCCCCTTCGACACTATGCACCACACGATCTGACTTCTTCCAAGTTGCCGGCCCACGCACCCCGGTTCGCGGCTCTGGTCGCGCTGCTGCTCGCTTGTTGCGTGACGGTGGCCTGCGGCAGCGACCTTCCACAAGGGCGACTCGCGGCCGACGGCATCGCCGGGATCTCCGCCTCCACGCGGCCGGCCGTGGGGGGGAGTCCATTTCGCTTCTTCTCCCCCACCAGCTTCTGGAACACGCCGCTCAAGGCGAGCGCGCCGCTGGACCCGAAGTCCGCGGGGCTGACCCGCGTTCTGGATGCGCAAGCTGCCGCTGGGCAGCGAGCCGGCGATGGCCCGGGGATCAATACGACGTCGTGGAGTGTCCCGGTCTACACCGTGCCGGCCGGCCAGCCGACGGTCAGCGTGACGCTCGACCGCGTGCCGGCGGTGCCGGCGTTGCAGGCGGCGTGGGCCGCGGTTCCGTTGCCGGCTGATGCGCAGCCCGCGGTCGGGACCGATGCCGTGCTCGCCGTCTGGCAGCCGAGCACCGATCGGCTGTGGGAGTTCTGGCGGCTTGTGCGCGGGGAAGCCGGATGGCAGGCCTCGTGGGGTGGGGCGATGCAGGATGTGTCATCCAACCTGGGTGTCTACGGACCCAAAGCGTGGCCTGGCGCCGAACCTTCGTGGGGATCCTCAGCCTCTTCGCTGTCGATCGTGGGCGGGTTGATCACTTTGGAAGATCTGGAACGGGGTCAGATCGACCACGCGCTGTCGATGGCGATCCCCGCCCCGCGCGCGGGGGTCTACGCCTCGCCTGCGCGGCGGACCGACGGGAGGTCCAGCAATCCGCTGTCGCTGCCGGAGGGGGCGCATCTGCGGCTCGCCCCGTCGCTCGATTTGGCCGCGCTGCACCTGCCGAGGCTGACGCTGATGATCGCCGAAGCGGCGCAGCGCTACGGGATCTTTGTCAGGGACACGGCTGCCCACGTGACCTTCTTCGCCCAGGACCCGCCCTCGACCGGGACGAACCCGTACGTCGGTCGGCGCGGCTACTTCGAAGGCCACGCGCCGAACCAGCTCCTGGCGTCCTTCCCCTGGAGCCACCTCCAGGTTCTCAAGATGGAACTGCACCGCGGTCGAGGACCGAGGAGGGCGTAGCGCTGACTCCCACGGCCCGCGCCCAAGCCGAACTGCAGCTCATCCTGCTCAGCGCAGGCACCGCGGCCCGTCGAGCAGCGATACGCGAGCGGGCAGGCCGCCTGACGGCAGAAGTGGGCTGGCCGCAGCTCGCTGAGAGACTGACACAGCGCAGGCTGCTGCCCGTGTTGGGACCTCGCATCCTGGAGCTGGCGGAGGGACGAGCGAGCGGCGACTTCGCCGCGGCGGTGGAGCGGGCGATCACAGCTGGGCGTCGCCAGAGCGCCTTCCTGCAGCTCATCTCTCTACGCGTCATGGCTGCGCTCGCCGACGCGGAGATTCGCTCGTATGCGTTGAAGGGCCCACTGATGGGCGAGGCTATCTACGGCGACCCCGGCCGGCGTATCTCCAACGACATCGATCTGCTCGTGGCGCCGGCGCAGCTGCAGGCGGCGGTCGAGGTGGTACGCCGGTTGGGCTACATCGCCCCTACCGACCATGTGGAACATGACGGTCTGCCGCTCCTGCACTTTGCGCTTGTTCACGAGCAGGGGACCCTACCTCCAGTGGAGCTGCACTGGCGTGTCCACTGGTACGAGCGGAGCTTCGCAAGTGAGCGGCTCCTGCCACCCGCAGCAGGGCTGTCGAGCGACTGGCACCCCGCGCTCGCCGACGAGCTCGCGGCCCTGCTGCTGTTCTACGCGCGGGACGGGTTTGTCGACCTGCGCCTGGCGGCCGACTTGAGCGCTTGGTGGGATACCTACGGCGCCGACCTGCCGCCCGGTGCGCTTGCTGGGCTGCTCGGCGTCTATCCCGCGCTTGCACGAGTCATCCCAGCGGCAGCCACGGTCGCCGAAAAGGTGGTGGGCCTGCCGGCGGCGCACATCATTGGAGCCAAGCCCAAGCTGGGGCTTCGGGGTTATATGGCTGTGCGTTTGGCGAACCCGAACCCACACAGCAGCCCGTCGCAGCTCTACGCGGACATGGGGCTGATCGACGGCTTCCTGGCCCCTTCGCGGGGCTTGAGCGCATTTGTGCGTCGCCAAATGCTGCCGCCCCACGAGATCCTGGACAAGCAGGCTCGACGGATGGCCAGGCAGCGCCGCAGATCTCGCATCGGTCGCGCCGCGGGCATGTTGGCCCGCTATGGGCTCACGATGACCCGACTCGTTCGCCCTTCCAACGTGAACTAGGCCGCTCACGCGGCGGTCGGGCGCTGCTTCGAGTGGGGCCCATCCAGTTCGCGCAGATCGATCGTAGAGACCGGATCTGGCCACTCCACCGGCGAGGCTGGGGTGCAAATTAAAGCGCTCGGATTGCGTTAGGAGTGGGAATGGCTCGACCCACATTCCTGATCATCGGTGCGATGAAGTGTGGCACCACGAGTCTGCACCACTACTTGAGGCTTCATCCCGAAATCCAGATTCCCCCGGTCAAGGAGCCCAACTTCTTCTCTGGGCCTCCAGGTGACTTCCCCTATCCGGTCGGTTCAAAGCGAATTGATCGACTCGACAAGTACGAACGGCTGTTCGATCCCACGATCAGGGTCCGAGGGGAGGCGTCGCCCAATTACGCCGTCTACCCCCAGCGGGCCGGCGTACCCGAGAGGATCAGAGAGGTCATCCCCGACGCGAAGTTCATCTATCTCGTACGCGATCCGGTTGCACGCACCGTATCTCACTATCACCTCCACGTCTCGACTGTCAATGAGCGTCGCACGCTGCGGGACGCGCTCGGCGACCTTTCGGACCCCTACTCCTCCTACATCTGCCCCAGTCTTTATGCGATGCAGCTCGACCAATATTTGCAATTTTTCCCGCCGACGAACATCTTGGTGATCGATCAGGCCGACCTTCTCACCGATCGGCAGGCGACGCTGCGCGAAATCTTTGCCTTCCTGTCGGTCGACGACTCATTTGTTTCCCCGGAGTTTGCCGAGGAAATGAACACGGGCAGAGAACACCGAACCTACTCCAGGCTCATCGCCCTGATCGCGTGGGCGCGCACGACCCCCCTGCAAGGGCTGCCACGCGGCTGGCGTGTGTTCATGCGAAGGTCGATGCAGCGCGCCGTATCGCGCCCGCTCGAGGCGCCCACCCTCGATGAGGACCTCCGCAGCCGTCTGCAGGAGCTGTACGCAGACGATGTAAGCCGCCTTCGCGAGCTCACGGGGAAGAGGTTCTCCACTTGGAGCGTCTAGGGCCCATCCCCGCACCCGCGAGTGGTGCAAGGCCCAAGGTGATCTACGTGATGGGCGCCGGGCGTAGCGGCAGCACCATCGTGGGCGTCGCGCTCGGCAACTGCCGCAATATCTTCTACGCAGGCGAGCTCGACGCCTGGCTACGACGATCGGGCATTCCAAACTTTGGAGGAGTGGAGCGGACTCAGTTCTGGCTCGCGGTAGGTCAAAACGTACCCAGTGGGCCCGCGCTCTTTGGTGACAGCGCGTGGCGCTGCCTGGAGCACGCACTGGCGCCTTTTCGGTTTTGGCAGTTCAACGAGCGACGCCACCTGCGTCGACGATACCGTCAGACCGCCGCGGAGCTCTACCGCGCGATCACTCGTATCTCTCGCGCAACGCACATAGTGGATACATCGCACTATCCGCTGCGCGCGCGAGAGCTACGACGACTCCCGGACATCGACCTATATCTGGTGTATCTGGTCAGGGACCCAAAGAGCGTCGTTGCGTCGTTCAGGCGCCACGACGTAAGTCAGCCCTCGAAGTCATTGGTAGCCGCAAACGTCTACCTGGCCCTGACGAACCTGCTATCCGTGCTGGTCTTTCTTCGTCACCGAACGGACCGCCGCGTGTTTGTGCGCTACGAGGATTTTGTGAAAGAACCGGCAGCGCAACTGCGCAACATCCTGGCTCAGGTGGACGCAGTTACACCACTTCCCGACCTTGAGTCTCTAGACACAGGGGTCGCGTTCCAGGGCAACCGTATCCTGCGGTCGACGTCCCTGACGCTTGGCGCCGCTACGACCCCCGGCCGTGCACCGCGGTCGCGTGTAACCCAGGTGCTTCAGCTTCCATGGTCCTTGGTGTTCTCGCAGCTACAACCGACCGCCACCGCGATGCCATCACCTAAAGGTGGGTACGACCGCGGACCGCTTGCCGACCCACACCATCGGGGACAGTCCCGACCCTCGCTGATCGAGGAGGAACAGTGACACCACAGACCATGGCCAGCAGAGCAACCCGTGGCTCGCACCTCGCGATCCGGAGAGTACGTCTCATGGGTACCGGCATAGACGTCGTCACGAAGGAGGGTGCGGTAAAAGCAATGATGGACGCGGTCATGGCGGATCGAGGGTGTTGGGCGATCACAGCAAATCTGGACCACCTACGCCGCTACACCGTGGAGCCGCTCGTCAAGGAGCTGATCGACGCCGCCGATCTTGTGGTCGCCGATGGTACGCCCGTTGTATGGGCGAGTCGGCTCGCCGGTACTCCCCTCCCGGAACGGGTGGCTGGTTCGGACATCATCTGGTCCATCTGTGAGGCTGCCGCCAGAGGTGGCAAGTCGGTCTTTCTCGTGGGTGGCAATCCAGGCGTAGCCGACCGAGCGGCAGAGGTGCTGAGGGAGCGCTACGCCGACCTTACGATCGCTGGAGTCTCCTGCCCACCGGTGGGGTTTGAGAAGGACGAGCAGATCATGGAATCGCTTCAGCGGGAGCTCATGCTCGCGGAACCCCAAGTTGTGCTGGTGGCGCTCGGCTTTCCGAAGCAGGACCTGGTGATCCGCCGTCTCCGGCACGCTCTGCCCCAGGCGTCGTTCATGGGGGTTGGAATAAGCCTGAGCTTTGTCTCCGGCGAGGTCTCGAGGGCGCCCGAATGGATTCGCAAACTTGGCCTGGAGTGGCTCTACCGCCTACTGTGTGAGCCACGGCGCCTTGCTCGCCGCTACTTGCTACAGGGCGTCCCGTTTGGGATTAAGCTGCTCGTGGCCGCGAGTTGGCGTCGGATGCGCTCAGACGCAAGTGGCGAATGGGGCTGGGCCGAGCGATAGCGGGGGGTCAGGCATGCCCTGCGCTTTGCAGGACATCCCCATAGAGCGTACGTAGTCGCTTATCGATCACTTCTACGCTCCGCGTGTCCAGGCAAAACTGTCGCGCTTGCTCACCCAGCGATCGGGCAAGTTGAGGATCCGCGAGGAGATCGATCAAGCGGCTGGCCAGGCCGCTCGAGTCGCCGACCGGCACCAGGACGCCTCCCTCCCGCGCAAGGTCCGGGATCCCGCCGACAGGCGTGCTGACAAAGGGCCGTCCGGCGCTCATCGCCTCGGTCAGCAGCATGGGCATGCCCTCCGCACGCGATGGCAGCGCGACGACCCGCGCTGAGCGCAGGAGGTCCCTCATCGCCGCTGAGTCCACTGAGGGCCGGAGCTCCAGACGCCTGCTCGTGGGCACCTGGAAGTCCTTGGGGGGGCCCACCATGACACATCGTGCATGTGGTCGGGCGTCCGCCACCTCTTGCCACGCTTGGTGCAGGACGTCTGCCCCCTTCCGGAGGCTGATCTCACCGGCGAAGACGACCACTTCGTCAGTCTCGTCGGCACAGGGCGAGCCGGTGTCCATCGGCACCGGGTTGGGCAGGAGCTCGACGGTTGCTCGCGGCGCGTATTGCCGCACGACGTCACGGACCTCGGGGTCCAGGCAGGTGATGAGGTGAGCGCCTCCAAGCACGCGAGAGGTCAGTCGAGGCCATTGGCGCGCGAAGGAGAGAAAGGACGCACCGTGGATGGTCGCCGCCGCCGGTCTACCCGTCGAGCGTGCAAGCAAAAGCAGGGATCCCTCGCGAACAAAGGAGCCCTTCTCCGAGAGGTGAACATGGGCAACAGCGGACCGCGGCATCAGGAGGATGGTGCGGATCGCCTCGAGGGTGAGTAGCGCGCTCGCCTTGTGTGAATCGGGCCTCCACGTCGGATGGAGCATCACGGTGTCGCCGCCGACGTTGTGTTCGCGCAATATGCGAAGGACGGTTCCCATGCCGCCGACGTGGGCGGGGTCAGGGCCAAAGTGATGGATGGTGAGATTCTCCCTGGAATGTCCTGGGGAGGTGGTTTCTTGAAGGGATTGCTGGGACACTGGGTTATGCGCGTGGGCTGATGGTATACCCGGCCAAGGCCTACTCTTGGCTGGAGGTGGTCGCAACGATCGGTTGGGTCGCCGGCGTCAGGGGATACGCGTCCGTGGTTCGAGGCGCGACCGGTCTGTGACTGCTGTTCAGACGGTAGATCCGAGCAAGTCCGTTGAGGTATACCGCCCAGCAGGCGATCGCGAACACCGCGAAGGCCACCGTCGTTTTGCCCAGTGCGGTGGTCACGAAGATCATTCCTGAAGCGACCACGGCGATCGATAGGGCGTTGATGGCCAGAAACCGAGCTTCGTTTCGAGCGATGAGTACACCCTGAACCAGCCCGTACAGTATCCGGGCAGGACCCGCCAATAGCGCCAAGGCCAGAAAGGGCGCGGCTTTTGCGTAGCCTGGGCGCCCTAGTAGATCGAAGGTCCACCGAACGAGCGGTGAAAAGGCGACGGCGGCCGCCAACGCCACGAACGGCACGATCATCACGAGGTGCTCTCGCCGGGAGATCAGAAGATCGACCTTGTCGTGAGTCCCCAGTGCCCTGGTCGCGTGGGGGACGACAGCCGATACGATGACCGTCCCCACACGCTGGGGGATGGAGAGCAGCACCAGGGCCACGTCGACCATCGCCACGATCGAGTAGGAATCGAGCGCCGCCGCAAACCGCATGACCAGTGGCATGACGGTAACGCCGATCGTCGCGGCGCTGATCCACATCGAGAAGCCGAGCAGTTGGCGGGAGCTCGGCACGGACGCCGGTATCACCTTGGCCGGTAGCGCGGCGATCGCTGTCCTTAGGGGATTCGTGCGGACCGTGCAGATGATTCCCGCGACGAGGCCGAAGGCGTTTCCCAGGCAAAAGAGCCCAAACGCGGATATCGGGGTGACTCCGCCATGCGAAAACCAGAGGGCGGCGAGCAGACCGGCTTCGCTGAAAGCCGCGATAGGTATGATCGACGCGGCGGCAGTCACCTTACCGCGCCCTCGCAGAATGCCCGTGGTCAGCAGTGAGTATACGAGGCTAGAGAAGCCGACCGCCGCGAACAGGAAGGCGAGTGGAGACTTGAGCAGGACGCCGGAGACCGCCCCGACGGTGACCGCGGTGAGGACCGTTGGCCAGATGCCGGCACGGACCGCTGAACGTACGATCGCGGGGTCGTCGGCGGGGTCGCTGGCCGCCAGGTACCTCGCGGTGCCGTTCGGCAGTCCGCTTGCTCCGACGATCATCACGGTGTTGTAAATGCTGAGGATCAGCGACAGGCGGCCGTAGGACGCGGGGACCAGCGCAACGATGAGGATGCTTCGGAAGGCCAGCTGAGCTACGACGATGCCAACGCTTCCGGCTCCCAGCAGGACCAGGTCGCGCCTCACCCGCCGCCAGATCGTGCTTGGAGGATGCGGGCGGTGATCGACGGCCGTGTGAGGCACTTGCGGCTCTCCTCGTAAGATTTAGGTAGCTGTGGCGTACATGCCGGATACGCCTATCTGGCAACGACGCGGCGTACCGGTGGCGTCGCGGAGGTAGCGCCGATCTGCCTCAGGCCGATGACGGCGGCCAGGATCATGATGACCGGGTAGGCCGTTGTGCTGTAGAGGAACGTATTGTCGGCAAGAGCGTTGACAAGGCATCCGACGAAGATGGCCATGCCCAGCGTCCCCGCGTTGAAGGTATCCGGGATTCTCCGGCACCTGGCTAGCTGGCGGATCAGCATTGCGACGGCCCACGCCACGAAGATGAAGCCCACGGCGCCGGTCTCCACGAGTGTTCGGATGTATTCGCTGTGGGGCACGAGTCCAGCCGCTGTGTTTTCGGAGTTGCCTTCAGCGGTGACCGTGGTGCCGAGGCCCTGTCCAAAGAAGGGAGCCTGTTCCCATTCCGGTATGAGCGTCTGCCACTTGTAGAACCGCCACGCGAGTGACGTATTGACCTCATGGCGTCCCTGCGGGGCGGAGCTGAGGCTCGTCGTGGTCGCCTTGGCGAAGCGTTCCGCGCCCAGCGGTGTCGCCAAGAAGGCGAGCGTCACGAGTCCCGCGACGGCGTAGGCGCCAAACTTCAGCCGGACTGACCCAGGGCGCAGGGTGCCGTACACCATCAGCATCACCAGCAGGCTCGCGAGGCCCCCGAGGCTGAACGTTGCGATCGTCGCCGCCGCGAAGGCCGTCGCGAAGAGGGCGTCGGACCGCCGCCGGCCGGTGTCGAAGTATCGCCAAACGGAGGCTGTGGTCGCGACCGCAAAGAACATGGCGGCGCCGTCTGGATGGACGAACGTCCCGTTCGCGCGGATCTGGCTGTTGATGTTGAGGCCGCTGTGCGTTCCAAACTGGTAGACGGCCAAAAGCGCGGAGGCGATCCCGACCACCTGGATCATACGGGTGACCACCGAGACGTTCAGAACACCCCGCGAGTTGTAGACGATGATGCCGAGCGCGCCGATCGCCGCCTCCCGCACCCCCTCGCGGATTGTCTCTGTTGATTCTCCGTGCGATTTGACCGCCACGACTGTCCACACCGATAGCCACAACGCGACGAGGACAGCGGGCCACATGCCATGACGGCGACGGATCAGGAGGCCGAGGGCCACCAGCATGAACAGGACGGCGATCGCGCCTGAGAGGTTCAGCGCCCCACTATGCCGGACGGCCCGCGATGAGAGCGAGGCGTCGGTGAGGATGCGGACGAGCAGTATCACGCCGAGGGACGGGATGAGCGGTATGTCGGGCGCGAGGGCGACCACCAGCAGGCACATGAGCGGGGCCGCCCACAGGTAGGACGCAGTCACGGCCATCCCCTGAGCGACGAGGACGCAGATCAGGCCCCCGACCAGCAGCGCGGTGCGAGGGCTGAGCTGGCGTAGTGAAAGCGCGAGCTCTGCGCCCGCCGCGGAGGGACCGCGCGAGGGTGCCATCCGATCCGGTGGCCACCGGCTCAACGGAGCACCCGCCTTCAGGCCCTGGCGGTCGGGATGAGCTCTTTGGGTGCGGAGGCGCCGTTTGTCGATGCGATCGGGGGGGGCGCACCGTCATTCGGGGTGTGCGCAAAAGAGCCGACGCCGCGCGGCTTGGAGTAGTTGGCGATGACTCCAAGCAGCGGTGCGCCGCTGCTGTCGAGGATCTGGTGGAGCTCCTCCGCCTGGTCGCGTCGGCTGTGCCCGACCCAGCTCACGACTATGACGCCGTCGACCTCGGAGAGCAGTGGGAAGGCATCCGCGACGACGGTGAGTGGTGGCGCGTCGATCACAACGAGGTCGTACGCGGTCTTCGCCTGCTGGAGCACCTCCGTCATCGCGTGGCTCCCGATCAGGTCGCCCGGATTACGGGGCAGCACGCCGCCGGCGGCCAGCACGTCCAGCGTCAACTCCTTGCCCCGCTCACCGGAGGGCGACTGCAGGCCGATCGAGTGAGTCGCCTCGTCCATCGGGATGGCGCCGCTCAGAACATCGGCCGAGCCGGGCCCGGAGTGGAGCGCGAGCCGTTTGGCGAGTGTGGGATGCCGAAGGTCGAGCTCCAGGAGCAGTACCCGCGAGCCCCCCCTGGTCGCCGCCTCTGCCAGATAGCACGCGATCGTGCTCTTGCCCTCGCCGGGCGCGGCCGATGTGAGCAGAACCGCGCGTAGGTCGCGAGTTCTGTTCAGGAAGCGCAGGCGGGCGCGAATCAGATTGAATGCCTCGGCCTCGGCGGGCGGCAGGGTCGCCAACGCGTGTGCGCTGCTCTTCGTGGAGGGCCGCAGCGCACCGCTCTTGGGGACGGCGCCGAGGACGGGGAGGCGATAGATCGCCTCCAGGTCATCCGGCCTCCTGATCCGGCGATCCGACCGCTCGAGCAGAATCGCGAGGCCGAGACCCGCCAGCAGGCCGATCAGCGCGCCGAGGAACGTGTTTCGAGGTGTCTTCGGTGAGGAGGATGCGGTGGGCGGCAGCGCTTCCTGGGCGATGTGGACGTTGCCGTACTGGAGTTCGGCGAGCAGGCCCAGCGACTGCGCGCGGTCCTGGAGAGCGAGCCCATCGGGGCCAAGCCTCTGCTTTGTGGAGAGTTTCGCCAGCTGCCTGTTGACCAGCGCCAGCGCGGATTTGAAGTACTGGCGGTTGGTCGCCTGCTGCTCGGTGACGAACAGATGGACGTAGGTGTTCGCGATTTCGGCCGCGAGCGTTGGGGAGGTTGCGGTCGCCGTGACGGTCACGATGCTCGATTCTCCCTGCCCGGCGATGCTCAAGCTCTGGGCGACCTTTTCCTCGGTCAGCCCGTGTCCGAGCTTGCTCGCGGTCTTCGCCGCCATGTCGCCGAGCTTGACGAGTTCGAGGTTGCTCGCCTGCTGGGCCAGCAGGTTGCTGCTGCTGGTGGGCGGCAATCCGGCGACCTGCTGGCTGAGCTGGTTACTGCTGAACGCGAGCGAAGCCGTCGCCGTGTACTTCTTGGGCTGCTGCTTGGAGAACCCCCACGCGGCACCAGCGACGACCGCGACGCAGAGCACGATCAGGGGCACGCGTCGGCGGATGATGCCCAGGATCTGCTGAAGATTGAGTGCTTCGGAACCTTGCTCCACGTTCATGTCCTCTCGGGTCTCAGAGTTCGTGATCCAACAAACTCCACTTGCGCCGATAAACTTTTGGTCGGGGATGCCCTCTCTGGAACGTGACCTACGACGACCTCGTGACCTACGACGACCTGGATTGGTTCGTTGGCAATGCCCCGGGTGGCGAGGACGATTCCGACGCCACGCAGGCATGGCTCGATGCCCTGCCGACCGAGCTCGCGTGAAGCTGACGGCTTCGCGCTCGCCATCCGCGACCAGGCATCCAGAACGTGCTGGGTTTGGGGGTCATCGAGGTCTCACAGCCGTCTCGGCCATAGATCGCCGAGGCGTCGGCGAGGATCACAGCGCGTCGTGCTCTGCGAGCAACAGACCGGCGATCTCGCGGTCTTCTGGCGAAAGCTCCACCGGCTTGGAGTCGCGGTCGAGTCCGATCGCGGTGATCTGCGGCCGAGGACGCTCCTCGACGGCGTGTCTGAGGGTACGGCGGATCAACTCGGCCTTCGTCACACCGTCTCCGCTAGCCACCCGCGCCAGATCTGTATCCAGGTCGTGCTCCAGGTAGATGCTGGTCTTCTTTACCGGTATAGGGTAGCACCGGGTAGCACCCACCCTATAGGCGGTGAGGTCGCAGTCGCCGCGTTCCACCGTGGGCCCGATTCGCCGGCCCGTAAAGCAAACCTAAGTTCTGTCCGATAGAGGGTCTAAACGTGGGAGGCGTGTGTTCTAAGGATGTGGGACCCTTCTCCGTGTGATCCAAATGCTCATACTCTTGATCCTGCTATCGCTCGTATGGCTCGTCGTAAGCGTCGTGGTCATCGCCGTCTGCCGGATGGCCGCTCGGGGCGACGGCGACCTCGCCGAGGTCGCTCAGAGCCCGCGGCGGCCGAGCACGTGCGGGACTGTGCGCAGCAGGATCTTGACGTCGCCCCACAGCGACCAGTTCGCGACGTACAGGTAGTCGATCGCTCCCATCTCGCTCAACGGGACGCGTGCTGGGCCGAGGATCTGCCAGGGGCCGGTCATGCCCGGCATCAGCTCCAGCCGCCGGCGGTACCAACCCTCCACGCACTCGTCCTCGTCGATCACGAGCGGACGGGGACCCACGAGGCTCATCTCGCCCCTGATGATGTTGAACAGCTGCGGGAGCTCGTCCAGCGCGCTGCGGCGCAGCAGCTTGCCCACGCGTGTCACGCGGGGGTCCTCGGCGATCTTGAACAGCCCCTCCTGGGCCTCGTTGCGCTCGCGCAGGGAGTCCTTGAGCGCCTCGGCGTCGGGCACCATCGTGCGGAACTTCAGGACGCTGAAGTGCTTGCCGTGGCGACCCACCCGCAGCTGGCGGAAGAAGACCGGGCCCCGGCTGTCGAGCTTGATCGCGACGGCGATTACGATCAACAACGGCGCGGTCGCCAGCAGCCCAAGCGAGGCGCCGGCCAGGTCGAAGGCGCGCTTCACCGCCACTGAGGAACGGGTCAGATCGAAGCGGCGGACGCCCATCAGCGTCACGCCGTGGAGGTCGTCGAACTCCACCGAGGAACCCACCACCTCCAGTAGACGCGGCAGCACGCTGACCCTCACCCCCACCGCCTTCAGCGTACGCACGAGGTCGAGCATCTCACCCGCGTCGGCGCTGCGCGGTGCGACGATCGCCCGGTGCACGTCGAGCGTGCGGGCCAGGTTGCGGATCTCCGCGAGCCGCTGCGCCGAGAACGTCTGGGCGGACCACCTTCCCACGTCGTCGAGGTCCAGGTGGGCGACCAGCTCGGCCTTGACGCCGCCGTGGTCTGTGAGCTTGGAGCGGATCGTGCGCGCCGACGCTTGATCGCCGATGAACAGGCAGCGTTCGGCGGGCACTGCCCGCAGGGCCAGGCCGCGTGCCGCCGAGCGCGCCACGATCAGCAGGAACATCAGCAACAGCCATAGCAGCAGCGCCTCGTGGCGGTTGAGGATACTGCCCTCGACGACGAAGCCCCCCGCCAGCCATGCGACCAGCGCGCCAAGTGTCGCCACGTGGAACAGCTTGGGGGCCTCGTCCAGCGTCGTCTTGTGCAGCAGCGCTTCGTCGCGGTCGTAAAGGCCGAAGACCTTGGCGCCCACGAGCAGCGTCAACAGCCCGCAGACGCTGACCCACGTGAGCTGCAGCGATCGCGAGGAGAGCTGCGCCAGCAGCACGAAGGCGCCCACGATCGCCGCGACGTCGGCCGCCAGCAGTGCACGGCGGAACAGTGCCTCGCGCGAGAGGTTCTCAGCCAGTCCGCGTGTCTCGATGGTCTGTGCGCGGCTGTTACCCGCGCCGGTCTGGTGCTCGCCTGCGCCGTGGTGCCTGCCCTCGTGGTGCCCGTCCGCGTCGGTCTGGGTGCTGTGATCGCTCGCGCCATTTTTGCGCCTGATCTCGACCTCGGGGGTCATTGCGCCACGGCCGGCGTCGACTCCAAGGGCTCTCCCCCGAGCGCGAGGATGCCCATCCCCAGGCCGCGCTCGGCGTCGAGGATCAGGTTGACCGCCTCGTTGCGCGAACGCACCCCGAGCTTTCCAAACGCCGAGGAGAGGTGACTCTTGACAGTGCTTTCGGCGAGGAACAGCTGTTCGGCGATCTGGCCGTTCATGTAACCCATCACCACTAGGCCGAGGATCTGCTTCTCACGCGTGGAGAGCGCCGGCGGATCGATTTGTCGCCAGTGCTGTCGCGGCACGCATACCTGTCCGGCGCGCACCGCCTGCAGGCAGGGACCCAGCGCGGCAGCCATCTCCTCCTCGAGCACCACCCCGGCCACGCCGCCTGCCAGTGCCGCGCGGACCTCCCAGCGGTCGATGTCCGCGCAGATCACCACGATCTGCGCCGGTTTGCCACTCCGCCGCAGCGGCTCGATCTTCTGCGCCGGCGGAGAGGCCGGATCCTCGATCCAAAGCACGACGAGTGCAGGAAAGTCCTGCGTGTGCCCCGCGAGCAGATCCTCAGCGTCATCGAACGCTGTGAAAGTCAGATTGTGTTCCTCCAGGATTTCACCGATGTTCTCCCGCGCGCCATCCTGGGCGATCAGTGCTACGGCTGGGTCTGTCTCAGAGCACCACCTGCAACCGCCGGTCGAGCTATTTGGGAGGTGCTGGACCTGGACACGGCCGACTAACGGTGGGCCTGGCGTCAGACTTACGGGGGTGGGTGAGTTGGGCCCACTACAGGATTTCTGGCGGTCTGCCTCCGTACCGATTTGCGCTGGCCGATCTTCGACCGATCAGTCCATCCTCGGGCGGACCACCCTCTTAAATGCGCAACAGCCGCCCGGGGGCGGCTGTCAGCACCACTTCTTTCGACCTCTGTCTACCTATAGAGACCTTACGTATAGGAAGAACTATCGATTTACGGCTTGGATTTGCATTCCTGTGCCGGGTTGCTGACGCCAGCGTACCCTCCGTGGTGAGCCGTGTAGGCGTCCCCACCGGAGGAGCCGAGACAAGCAGCGGTCAGCTCCTGAAGGTCTCCGTAATCGACGACCCGGGGCGTCTCATACGCTTGAACGGTCATTCGGTCATCCATGGCAGGTCCTTATCGATCGTACGTCCGTCCCGCCGACGACGGAACGGCCAAACCACGCCACGTAGCTTAGGGGACGAGCCCACCACGTCAAGATGGAAAAACGGATGAGGCGGGCGCCGCCGCTGGCCTGAGCACGACGCGCGCTGGGCTCACGCTCGCGGTGGCGGGGAGCTCGCTCGCTCGGTTCGCCTGGGCCCGAAGCCAGCACTCTGTTGTCGTCAGACGCCACAGCTGCCACATCCACTGGAATGGCTGCTCGCGCAGCTGGGAGGTGGCGCCGAACATCGCGCGCTCGACGCCGCGCTGATCGACGTAAGCCCTGAGCTCGCTCCCGGGATCGCTCAGCAACGTACGAGCGGCCACTCCGTCAGGCCCGGCAAGGCAGTCGACCAACACCGAGTCGAACAGAGCCTTCTGCGGGCGCAGACGTACCGTGTCCGGGAGCAGCCCCGCCATGGCGGCCCGCAGCACGGGGCGGTTTTGGTAGCGGTCGAAGGTGGCAAGCGGCGGCTGGCGCAGGCAGAGCTCCACGAGATCCAGGTCGAACAGCGGATGACGCGCCTCCAAGCCGGCTGAGGCCGCCCGTCGGCGCTGGTGTTCGAACACGCCGATCTCCTCGACGCCACGCGTGAGCCCGTGCGCGATCTCAGCCCACCAGCGCGGACCGTCCAGGCGCTTCCACGCCAGTGGGTCTTCGGAGTCGAGCAGGTCACGCACCACCTGGGGACGCAGCCACGCCGCCGCGTTCCGACGCGCGAAGGGCCTTCGCAGGACCTTGTGCAGGCGGTAGGCAAGCGCGCCCGCCGCCGCAAAGTCGGCGACCATCTTGGCGACCTCTCGCCGCGCGGGCCGATCTCCGGCGCCGGGCAGCTCGCGGGCGAGCCGCACCGACTGAAGCGGGTGTCCCGCGCGCAGTCGGTCGGCGAGCAGGTAGGCACGCGGGCCGAACAGCTCATCGCCGCCGTCGCCCCCAAGCGTGACCCGCACCCCCGTCGCAGCCGCCGCGCGCAGCAGAGGGAGCGCCCAGAAGTCGCCCCAACTGAGCAGCGGCAGCCCCCACGCTTCGAGGGACTCCAGCGCGCTCGCCAGCAGTCCGCCCGCCCGCACCTCGGCGGTGATGCCGCCCAGGTGCAGGGTGTCTCGCAGCTCCTCGATCAGCCCAGACTCATCGACGGCTGGGTGCTCGGGGAACACCGCCGAGTAGGCGGCCACTCGGCCCGGTGCCTGGGTTGCGGCGACGGCGGCCACCGAGGAGGAGTCCAGCCCCCCGCTCATCAGCACGCCCGTCAGGCCTTCTGAGGCGATCCGCCGACCCACCGCGCGATCGAGCGTCGCGCGCGTCTGCGCCGCAAGTTGGGGCTCAGATCCGCTCAGCGGCTCGCGGAAGCGGGGAGCCCAGTAGGACTCCTCGCGCACGCCGGCGCGATCGAGCAGCAGCACAGCGCCGGGATTCAGGCGGCGGATCCCCGCGTAGAGTGTCGCCGACCCCGGTCGGCGGCTCATCGTCAGCCAGTGGGTGACGCTCACTCGGTCGGGCTCCGGACGGCGCGGCAGGAGCGCCAGCAGGTGGCGGATCTCAGTGGCGAAGCACAGGCTCCCCGCGGCGTCGTGCAGGAAGATCGAACGCACACCCAGCTGGTCGCGCGCGAGCAGGCCCTCCCCGCGCTCACGATCCCAGATCAACAGCGCGAAGTCCCCGCGCATCCGGGGCGCCAGCGCTCGCCCCCAGCGCCGCCAACCGGCGGCGAGCAGCGCCTCCGGCGATACGTCGCTTGGGAGCCCGAGTGTCGTGCTCAGCTCGCAGGCGTTGTCCAGGAACCCGTCGAGCAGACACAGGGGGTCATGCGAGCTCCTCGCCGGGCCGCTGTACGCAACGCGCAGCGGTCCGTGGGTGACCAGCGTCGCGGGGTTCGGCTCGAGCGCCCCCGCCAAACGTGAGGAGTCCGCTCGACCACGCGGATCGTAGACACCGGCAAGCCAGCGGGTCACGTAGAGCTACCGAGTCGCCGCTCGACCGCGGCGGCGAGTCGCGTGGCGTCAACGCTGGGGCCGATCGCGACCCGCTCGACCCGACGGCGGGCGGCGAGCGCGCACACCTCGAGCAGGCCACGGAGTCGTGAGGGAGTGGTGAGCACGGTGTTGAAAGTGGCGGCGAGCAACTGCTGGGGGTCGGTGGCCGGCTCGAAACACGGCTCGCCGGGCGCATCTTGGCGACGATCGAGAAAGAACAATGCCACCAGCGGCGTCGGCTCGCTCGCGCCGTGTATGCGCACGATCCGCTCGCGGGCGTTGATCGCTACGACCTCTTGCCGCTGTGCGCCCGCGGCCTGGTCGAGCCGCTGCGCCTCGGCGTGATCCAGTCCGGCCACAGGGGTGCCGGGATGTCCCAGCAGATTGTCCCCCGCGCACTCCAGAGCAAGCACGTCGTCGGCCAGGAAGCAGGCCCCCCGTCGGCAGAGCTCGAGCGCCAGCGAGGTCTTGCCGGCGCGCGAGGGACCGATGAAGGCCACCGCGCCACGATCGGTGACTACGGCGCTCGCATGGATGATCTCGAACCCTTGGAGCAGCGCCGCGAAGGGGAGGACCTGCGCGATCAGCAACCGCTGCCACCCCTCGTCAGGGAGCCCTTCGGGAGCGCACTGCAGCCGCTGTCCGTTGGTTGACAGGAGATGGGCGCCGTACTCCGGTCCGGAGATGAGGTACCCGGCCTCGGGGTGCGCCTCGATGCGAAAGAGCACACTGCCGTCAGCCCGGCGTTCGTCGCAGACGAGCTCCGCCGACTCCGGCCAATCGAGCTTTGCCGCGTCTTGCGTCCGCTTGGAGATCTCGAGCACGCGTCCGGTCGGCTTCGCTGTTGACCCGACGAGGAACGAGAGGGAGATCTCCGACTCCACGTCGAGCCCGAACGCGGTGGCCCTACCGCTCGCTTTCGGGCGCGCGCCGATTGCGCGGCTCGCCGGGTGTGAGTGGGACGTAGCCTGCTCCATCAGAGCTCGACCAGCCGACCGAACGACCCGTCGCCAGGAGAGAGGACAGGCCAACCGTCGTACTCGACCCAGGCGTGGGCGAGGAAATCGGGGGCAGCCCGCGCCCCGATCACGAGCTTCGCCGGTATGCCGCGTCTGGACAGCAGCCGCGTAAGGACGAGCGAACGGACGAGACAGCGTGTGTCGCCAGGGACGAGGACCAGCGTCCGTGTCACCGCGCGCCCCAAGCGGCGGGCTTCTTCGAGCGTGTCTGCTGTGGAGTGTGGGGGGCGGGACTGCGAACGCAGAGCCGTCACGACGTCGGCGATTGGGGCTCTGCCCAGCGCTCGGCGCGCCCGCGCGTATGCCGCGACGATCTCGGCGGCGAGTCGTACGCGCTCACTCTGGCTCAGGCGCTCACCGCCCGAGCGTCCCGCGAGCGGCAACCGGTGGCGCGGGATGCGATGCGGCTCAGCCTCAGGGCGAGGGACGGCCATCGTCTGTCTCGATCAGCCCTCGCTCGAGCAGCGACTGGCAGAGCTCGCACAGATCCTGCTCGACGACACTGAGATCCTTCTCATAGCGGGCGGCCAGCTCGGCTGCCGCATCGCGGATGCAGACGGCCCGCTCGAGCGCCTCGAGCATGCTGCCGGCGGTGGCGTTGAGCCCGTGGTACCTCCCGGTCTCGAGATTCAGCACGACGGTCTCCGCGGGGAAGCTGCGGTAGACGACGTGCTGGGGCACCTTGACCTTCGATGTCAGGAGCGAGGAGGTACTGGGCATTGTGTCGGGGATCATATTGTCCAATCCTGGTAGTCAGTACTCGATGATCGTGCCCCGGCGCTGACCGGTGCGAATCGCGCTGGACAGGGCGAGGATCGATAGGGGCAGCAGTACGGCGGCGAACGCCACCAGCCTGATCAGCGCGGCGCCGATCGAGGTGCTCTGCGGGCTGTTGACGAGCAGGTGCCGGAGCACGTCGGTCGCGGGCGTGAACGGCTGCATCTTGGCGGCCGTCTGCACCCAGTGCGGCAGCAGCGAGATCGGGAAGTACAGTCCCCCGACGATCGAGATCAGGGCGATCACCCAGGTCGTCCCGATGGCGCCCTGCTTGATCGCCACGGTCAGCGCGGCGAACAGCAGCCCGAACGGCAGAAACGCGAGCAGCGCCAGTCCCATCGCCGGCACGCTCAGCGGCACGGTGGACCAGTGCAGTTGCAGCCCGAACATGACGCATGCGAGCCCGAGCGTGAATGCGGCGAGCACGAACGAGTACAGCAGCGGGAACAGCGCCATCGCGATCACGCTGCGGATCGCACCGAACGGCGAGAGCAGCAAACGGTCGAAGGTGCCCGCGACGAGCTCCTGTCGGACCAGTTCTGGGATCGAAAAGCACGAATACATGATGCTCACGAGCGCGATCCCGACGACGACGAAGCCGAAGTACCTCTGGGGCGAGCCGAAGCCCTCGACGTGCACGAGTTTCGAGACGTAGTAGAAGAGGGTTATGCTGAACACCGACGTCAGCAGCTGGCTGACGATCCGGGTGCGGTAGGACACGAAGACGTGTAGGTCGCGGCGCATGACGGCCAGGAAGGCGTGCCCCGCGGCGATCGTGTCGTTCACGCCGCCACCAGCCTTCCGCGCTCGATCGTCCAGCGGGTGTCGAACGTCATCTCCAAGTGCTCGCCACTGGGCGAGCACCACAGGACTGCTCCCTCCCGGGCGAGCACCTCCGCCACGGCGGCCTGCAGTAGGACGGTCCCCTCCTCGTCGAGGCTGGTGAGGGGCTCGTCAAGGAGCACGACCTCCGGGCGGGGCAGGAACGTCATCGCGATGCGCAGCCGCTGACGCTGGCCCATCGACATGCGGTCGACGCGACGGTCGGCGAGCTCGCGCAGCTCGAAGGTGTCAATCGATCGCTCGACCGTGGCGTCGACGTCGGCGGGCGCCACCATCGCGATCCGCGCCCAGAACCTGAGCTGGCGCCGCACGGTCAGCCGGGCGTACAGACCGCGATCGCCGGCGGGCAGGAACGAGACCAGCCGCTGGTAGCGCGCGCGGTTCTCGTGGGCCGCCACTCCCCACACTTCGGCGCGGCCGCTGTCGGGGTCGATCAGCCCGGCGGCGACTCGCAGCATCGTGGTCTTGCCGACCCCGTTGCGGCCACCCACCCAGGTGGTGGTTCCGGGTTCGAGCGTCAGGTCGAGGTCGTCGAGCACGAGCGGCAGATCTTTGCGCCAGCGCTTGGTGAGGCCGCGCAGCCTCATCGGCGCCGCGACGGGCTCAGGTCTCTGGGTGGCTGCCGCGATGCCGACGACATCGCGCTCCCGGGGCGCGGGCTCGGCCAGCTCGAGCGAGCGGGGCGTCATGCGATCCCTCCGGCGACGAGCGTGGGCTTGTCCATGAGCTCCTGTTCGAGCAGGTCAGCCAGCTGCTCGGGGCGGTGGTCGAGGTCGCCGGTCAGGCGCACCAGCACAGTGGACTCCATCAGGTCCGCGTAGAGGCCGAAGCGGTTGCGCTGGCGCTCGGGGTCGGTCGACAGACCGAGCACGTAGGGTGCCAGCGGCAGCGGGTTGGGGGGGAGGGTGTGGGCCTCCAGCGGCAGGCCGGGACCGCGTTCCAGCAGGCACAACATGCGTACCGGGCGGGGGCCTGTCGTTGTGGTATGCGCCGCCAGCCAGCGCTCGCCGGCGAGGATGCCCAGCGTGACGCCGAGCGTCTGTGGATCGATGGCCTCGGGGAGGGTCTCCGCGAGGTTCATGTGGGGCGTTCCCGGGTGGGCGCGAACGGCGCCTTCGGCGTGTCCGAGCGTGAGCTGGTCGTCGGCGAACAGCGGCCAACCCCGGCGCATCAGCTCGATCGCGAGCGTCGACTTGCCCGCCCCGCTCGGCGCCATGATCGCCACCACTCCCTCAGGTGAGTCGACCGCGGCCGCGTGCAGGGCCTCGTAGCCGCGCATCACGGCGATGGCTGGCAGAACCTTGCCGATCAACGCTCGTTGCCAGTCGAGGCCCGGCCGGGCCGGGGCGCAGTCGAGGCGCCGCATCTGTGGGTCCAGGCGAAAGCGGGCCCGGTCGTCCTCGGAGGGCGCACGCTTGCCGTAGCTGAAGCGCAGGTCTCCGGCCGCTCCGTGCTCGATCGCGAGGTCGAGGCCGTCGCCGAGCCGTCCCCTCCACTCTGGCGGGCCCCCCGCGCCGCTCCAGGAGTCCTCGAACTCCGCGGACTCGAGCAGCTCGAGCGCGAGCGAGGGCAGCCCCTCGGCAGTCGCGTCGTCTGCCGCCGCCGCCCGCATCCCGGGCAGCGGAAACGAGCAGCGCAGATCGAGGCCATATACGACGTGGCGGGCGTGCATGCTCCTATCAACTCCGATAGCGCGAAGATACTTCCAGATTCCATCCGTTGAATCCCCACGCCTCGTTTGCCCCCATCCCTCCAGCCACGGGGCGAGGCGTGGAGGTCCCCCGGACTGCCCGGGGCGGCATGGGCGCATAGCGCCGCTCAGGCTCAGCGCCGTCGGGCCCGCCCGAGATGGTGCAGCGGAATGTTGCCCGAGCGCTTCCCACAGCTATGGTAGGCGCGCCGGCCGGTGAGCTTCTGGTCGAGGACGGTGATCGCAACGATCTTGAGCGTGTAACTGCCGGTCGGCAGTCCTTGGAGGACGATGCCCTGTTTGAGCCGCGCGACGCCGCTGATGTCCGCGACTGTCCTGCCCTTGATCTTGACCACCACCTCCTTGAGCGGGTCGTATCGGGGGTCGTGCAACTTGATCTTCAGCGAGTGCTGTTTGACGCAGACGGCGGCCTTCGGCAGGATCACGGTCTTGGGGAAGGTGATCACCTTTGCTCCACTCCCAGAGCCGCCGCCGGATACGACCGGAAGTGGGGCAGTCGGGGCCGATTCCTCGCAGCCGAAGGTCGAGTTGGCGTAGGACCCGTTGGGCGCGATCGTCGGCTGGGTATTTTCCGGTTCGCTGAAGCACACAGACAGATATTTGGATCCGTCGGACTTCTCCAGCACGCGCCATGCGGTCGGTCCGGGATGGGGATTGGGTTCGCAGGTCGGTTCAAAGAGCCATTGATGGAAGCCCCAGTAGGACCCATCTGGCTGGAGGGCCATACCGATCCACATCACTTCGCCCGCGGGGTGCACGCATACGGCGAACTTCGTCGGGGTGACGACGACGCCGGCGAACTGCCCGTTCCCAGCCGGATGGATGGCGACCTGGCCGCCGTTGAAGGACCAGACCCCTTCGATTTCCGAAGCGGCTCCTGCGGGCGCGGCGCAGAGACTCAGGGACATGACCAAGGCGACAGCGATCGGCCACGACCGACGGGGCATCACGCGCAGAAGACGGTTCATCGATTGCATACCCTTCTATAGGAGAGGTGTCGGAGGCAGAGGGTGTCGGCACAACAACGGCGTTGGCGGCAGCATACTTGTACTGGCTTGGCGAGCGCCGGCGGATCAGAGCGGGCCGCGGCCGGGTGCCCGATCCCGTCGTCTACGATTCCCGGACCCTCGCTCGGCTCGGTCGCGCGCGCGGTCAGCCTACTTCACGATCGTGAAGGCGAGCGACGCGTCGCTCGAGTGCCCGTTGGCGTTCGTCGCCGCGATCACGAGCGTGTAGCGACCCGGAGCCAGCCGCTTCGAGTAGGAGTCGCGCCCCTGGAAGACGACGGCGTTCGTGCCGCTGTGAGCCGCGAAGGTGAGCGTTCTCCGAGTCGCGACGAGCGTGCAGACTGGGGTGTCACGGTTTCCTCTGGTCCTGGGGACGCACCTGCCGTCGATGGTGCCCCCGCGCTGGGGCCGCGTGAAGGCGAAGCTGACATTTGCCCTCTCGCTGAGAGCGAAGGAGAACGTCGTTCCGAGCGGGGGGAGCTTGGGCCCGTGGGCGTGCCTGCGCGCGAAGGAGGCGAGCGCGCTGCCCTCCCGCCACCTGCGGTGCGATTGGGTGACATCTGTGATGACCGGCGGAGCGGGGGGTGTGGCAGTGGCAGTGGAGGAGGTGGTGGGGGTGACGGTCGGTGCCAGATTTACGAACAGCCACGCAGCGCCGATGTTCGTGCTGTCTTCGTACCCCCCGACCAGCGCGGTGTTGGCTTCGGCTGACAGCGCCACGTCGAAGCCGAAGGCGCTCTGGCCGTTTGTCCCGCTGCCGGTGAGCTTTTCGCCCTGTTGGGTCCAGGTGGTGCCGGAGCGGGTGAACACCCACATCGCCCCGATGTTATTGTGATCGGCGGAGCCGCCGATCAACGCGGTGTTGCCGTCGGCGGAGAGCGCCACGCTTGTGCCGAATGCGCTCGCGCCGATTTTTCCGGTGCCGGTGAACTTTTCACCCTGCTGGGTCCAGGTGGTGCCGGAGCGCGTAAACACCCACACGGCTCCGGAGCTGCCGTAGTACTCGGGGGCGCCGATCAGCGCGGTGTTGCCGTCCGCGGAGAGCGCCACGCTGCCGCCGAAGCCGCCGCCGCGTGACACCATGCCGCCGGTGAGCTTTTCGCCCTGTTGGGTCCAGGTGGTGCCGGAGCGGGTGAACACCCACGCCGCCCCGTTGCCGCTGTTGTCGCCGTAGCCGCCGATCAGCGCGGTGTTGCCGTCGGCGGAGAGCGCCACGCTGTGACCAAAATGCCCGCTGCGGACCTGGCCGCCGCCGACCTCTCCGCTGCCGGTGAGCTTTTCGCCCTGTTGGGTCCAGGTGGTGCCGGAGCGGGTGAACACCCACGCCGCGCCGTGATCCTCAGAGACGACGCCCTGGTCGGCTTCGCCGCCGATCAGCGCGGTGTTGCCGTCCGCGGAGAGCGCCACGCTTGCGCCGAAAAGGCCGGGGCCGCTCTCCCCGCCACCGGTGAGCTTTTCGCCCTGTTGGGTCCAGGTGGTGCCGGAGCGGGTGAACACCCACGCCGCCCCGGTCTTGCCGTTGTCGTAGGGGCCGCCGATCAGCGCGGTGTTGCCGTCGGCGGAGAGCGCCACGCTGTGGCCGAAGAGGCCGGGACCGCTCTCCCCGCCACCGGTGAGCTTCGGCCCCTGGGTCCAGCCGGCGCTCGATCGGGTGAACACCCACACCGCGCCGATGCCCCCGTTGTCGCTGTAGCCGCCGATCAGCGCGGTGTTGCCGTCGGCCGAGAGCGCCACGCTGAAGCCGAAGCGGCCTTCGCCGTTCTCTCCGGCGCCGGTGAGCTTCGAACCTTCCTGAATGAGATGTGCCATCGACGGACTTACTGAGCTCCCATACGATATTTCGCCAATCGCGCCAAGCGCCATCGCAAGCAGTGCCGCCGTCAGCGTCGCTGTCACCACCGCGCGCCACGGGACAGCAACCCTGGCGGCTAGCGCCGGCGGTCTACCTGTCGGAGAGCCGTACATGTACCTGGTAGGCGGGGGGCGCTTCGGTCGGTGGGCGGCTGTCGACCGTGATCGACGCCTGTGCTTCGTGGCCTGTCCGCAAGGTCTGCCTCAGCGCGGCCAGCGCACCACGCGAGAGTAGGAGCGAGATGCGCGCGGCGTGGTCGGCGGGGAGTTTTACACGGACGCTGCGCAATCGTATTTTGTGGTGGTAGTCCGCGAAGCTCAACTGACCCTGGGCGAACAGTGAGCAGGCCACGTTGCAACCCAGCACCAGGTACACGCGCCCGTGATTCAGGCGCATGTTCTGGAGACCCGCGACTGACGCAACGAGTTGCAGCGTCGGCTTCGTCGCGGGCGGGCTCGGCGTTGACGGGGTGAGAAAGGACGGGGTCACCGACGCGGGCGAGAGCGCCCGCGATTCACCCGTGGGAGGTTCCCCCGTCTGCGGTTTGCCGTTGGGCGGTTCGGAGGCGGGTCCGGGTTCGGGGTATGTCGGGAGCAGCAGTGGCGGGCGGGGGGACTGGTTGAAGTCGAAGTCTTCGGTCAGGTCACCGAGCCCGGGAGCTTCTTCGCGCACGTCCGGGCGGGAGTCGGGTCGTTCGTCGGTCTTCGGGTTCAGGCGCGCTTCTTCCAGGAAGTCGTTCTCGATGAACTTCAGGTAGCTGTCGTGGGTGAGCAGATGGTGGTCGATATTGCCGGTCTTGGCGTAGGGGCTGATCACCAGGCCGGGGACGCGCAGGCCGTAGCCGTTTTCATCGACCTTGGGCGGAACCACGTGGTCGTAGAACCCTCCCCAATCGTCCCACGAGAGGAAGATCGCGCTGCTGTCCCAGCAGGGGCTGCGCATGATCGAGTTGACCAGCGTGGTCACGTAGGCCTGGCCGGCGGAGACCGAAGCGGGCGGGTGTTCGGAGACCTCGCTGTTGGGGGCGATCCACGAAACGGCGGGCAGCCCGCAGGTGCCTGTGGTGTGAACGGCTTCGTAGAACTTCGTGAGCGACTGGATGTTTCCTGTCTGGGCATCTTCTTTGACGTCGGTGAAGTCGGCGAGCGGGTTCCAGATGCCGAGGGTCTTGTAGCTCTGGTGCACTTCCTTGCAGGTCATCGCTTCGTCGTCCTCGCAGTCGGGCTCGCCGCCTTCGAAGACGTAGTAGCGCCAGCTCACCCCGGCTTTGCGCATGAGCCACGTGATGTCGGTCCACGGCAGTGAGATCGGTTCGGGGCCGGTGTAGGGATTTGGGGTGTTGTCGGGGTTGGGGGGACCTTCGAGGTCGGTGAAGCACGACATCGGGTCGCTCCAGTTCGCGCACGTCGCCGACCACCCGGAGACCATGAAGAGGTGCTCGGGCCAGCTCCAGGAGATGTCTGACTCGAACATGTTGTCCTGGAGCACGTAGTTCTGTGCGTAGGTCCAGTAGTTGGGGATCTCGCGCGCGTCGTGGTAGCCCATCGGGTCGATGCAGCCCGCGGCAGTGGCCGAGGCTTCGTCGCAGAGGCTGCAGTTCGGGTCGGTGGGATTGCTGTTGCAGTCCGTCGCCGTCTCGGCCTGGCCGACGAATCCGTCCATCCTCCCGCCGTTGATGTCGGTGTTGGCGTTATGGGCCCCGTGGGGACCGCCGTTGTTGACGTCGGCCGGGTCGTGGAAGGGCACCACGCAGCCGCCATGCAGGGGATCGGACACGCACACGCCCGAGGGAATCCCGTTTGCGCCTGGGTAGGTGCCGAAGTAGGAGTCGAAGGAGCGGTTCTCCTGCATGATCATGATCACGTGCTGAATCTTGTGGATGCCTTCAAGCGGCGCCGCGCCGGCCCCTCGAGCGAGTGTGAGCGCGGCGACGGCGACGAGGGCGAACGCGGCCGTCGAAGTTCTGCGTATCCCCGTCCGCAAGCTCATCCCACCTTCAGCGCACCACGATCGTGCGGCTCAGGCCGGAAACCTGCGCTCCCCAAGCCTGCACCAGCACGCGGTAGGCGCCGGGGTGCAGGGGCACGATGCGGCTGAACTGCGACACGCCGTGGGGGGCGGGCTTGAGCCCGGCGCGACCGACCGCGACGTATTCGCGCCCGTGACGGCCGCGGGTCAGCCGCTCGATCACGACGAGGCCGCGCGACCGGCGCGGCATGACGGTGCCGTAGAGGCGCATAAGGCCGTGGCGCACGGTTCCGTGGCGTCCGCGGCGGGTGGCGGGGCGGACGTGCAGGGTCACGCTCAGCGAGACGTGCTCGGCGACCCCCGGGCTGTGGACGTTGGGGTTGGCGGCGAGCGCCACGCGCAGCGTGGCGTTGCCGGCGAGTTGGGGAAGCGCGAACTGGAAGGCCCCCGCGGCATTGGTGAGCTGCGGAGCGCTGATAGTACTGAAGCCTTTGGTGTAGGGGAAGTAGTTAGCCTGCAGTACGACGGCCGCGCCCGCGTTGCCGGTGCCCGTGAGGGTGCCGAAGACGCTCAGCGGTTCGCCGTACACGACCGGGTCTGGGGCGGTCGTGATCGTCATCGTCAGGGGAATCGCCTTGGTCGTGAAGACGGCGTCCGGTCCTTCCGCCGTGCCCGCGGAGCTGGTTGCCACCACCCGGTAGTGGTAGACGGTGGCCGGCTGCAGGCCCGTGACGGCCTGGGTCAGCTTGACTTCCCCCCCGTTGCCGGCGGAGGCGGTCGGCGTCTGGAAGCCATAGGCGGTCGTGGGGCCGTACTGGATGTAGTAGGTGCTCGCCACGCCGCGGGGATTGACCCTGACGTTGAGGGTTGCCGAGGAGGTCGAGACTTCGGTGGTGTACCCGGCGTACACGAGCGGCGGCTTGGGGCCGGGAACGGGAGCAATCGCGAGAGAGGCGCATGGCAGCGCGAGCGATGCGCCGACCGCCAGCGCCCCGATCAGCACGCGCGTCCGCCCGACTCTGACTCTGCTGATCCTCCTTATGCCCCTCATTGTCTGTGTGCCTGCCTCGTCTCGGTGATAGATGTCGCGGCTGCAAACC
Organism: uncultured Solirubrobacterales bacterium; assembly: GCA_963702085.1. GTDB lineage: Bacteria > Actinomycetota > Thermoleophilia > Solirubrobacterales > Solirubrobacteraceae > Palsa-744. The sequence continues at coordinate 409,483 of OY969707.1, forward strand.
CCGCGGACGGGCGATCGATGCGTTGAGCATCGCCGCATCTCGATGCGCTCTTGGGTGGGGTCTGCCACTGCTCCATAACGGCGCCCGAGGCTCTCCGCTTCCGTTCGGCAGCCACCTCGGCGCCACAGGCCGAGCGCCCCGAGGGTGGCGCCCACCGACCAGCAGGGCCTGCCGCGGGGTGGAACTTTGGATGAAATCGCGTCTGCCCCGTTGACTTGGCCAGATGTCCAGCTAGGTTTGGCCACGCAGGGGACAGGTGGGCCGGTCGCGGGAGCCAGGATCTGCGAGCGCCGAGCCGCCGAGAACGAAACGCGACTACGGAGGGTGCCTCATGCTTGGACGGACCAGCTTTCTGCAGGCGGTGGATCGCGGGCGCTCGAGCGTCGTGGCGATCGCGGCGACGATTGCGCTGGGCGTCGGGCTCTCGGCGCTCGCGCCGGCATCCGCGTACGCGAGCGGGTGCACGGACACGTGGACGAACACCGCGGGCGGAAGTTGGTTTGAAGGCGCCAACTGGAGCACGAAAGCGCCACCCACCTCCACCGAAGAAGCCTGCATCACCGAAGCCGGCACCTACACCGTCGAAATGGCGCAGAAAAGCACGGTGACCGTGAAGTCGCTGACGATCGGCGGCGCTTCGGGGACGCAGACGCTTGTGGTCGCGAGCACGAACAGTCTGAACGCGGTCCTCACGGCCAGCTCCAGTATCACGAACGGTAAACACGGAGCGATCATCCTGACCAACGCCGAAACGAGCGGCAACAACGTCACGATCGCCGGCTCGATCAGCAACGCCGGCAAGATCACGACAGAAGCGGCGCACGGCGGCCAGCGCAACCTGCAGGGGAACCTCACGAACATTGAAAATGGATCGCTCACGGTCAACGCGAACACGAGCTTCAACGGCGCGAAAGCGGCTTTGACAGACAAAGGACCCACGAGCTCGATCAACCTCGCGTCAGGAGTCCAGCTGGTCGCCTCCAACGAAAGCTCCGTCACGAACACCAGCGGCACGATCGCCGCGACAGGCACCGGTGACGTGTTGATGGAACCGGGGACGACGTTCACCGAGGCCGCGGGCACCACCACCGGCAGCAAGCCGGTGGTCCTGCGGAACGCGGCGCTGAAGTACACCGGCTCGGGCGAAAGCCTAATCACCCAGCACGGGGAAGGCGGCACGCTGAGCGGCAACCTCGCCGCCGGCCAGTCGCTCGTGCTCGAGTCCACCAACACCGAAAACGTCAAGTCGACCGCCTCGGCGAGCTTCACCAACGCCGGGACGATCACGCTCACCAACAGCGAAACCAGCGGCAACAACGCCACGCTCGCGATCTCCTCGGGGACGCTCACCAACAGCGGCACGCTCACGACCGAAAAAGCGATCGGCGGGCAGCGCAACCTGCAGGGCAGCATCACCAACACGGGCACGCTCGCGATCAACGCCAACACGTCCTACAACGGCGCGAAAGCCGCACTGAGCAACGAAGGCACGATCGACCTCGCAACCGAAGTGCGACTGACCGCCTCCAGCGAAGGCTCGGTCACGAACGCCAGCGGCACGATCGCCGCGACTGGCACCGGTGACGTGCTGATGGAACCGGGGACGACCTTCACCGAGGGCGCCGGCACCACGAGTGGCAGCAAGCCCGTGGTCGTTCGAGACGCGGCGTTGGTGTACACCGGCGCCGGGGCGAGCCTGATCACCCAGCACGGGGAAGGCGGCACGTTGAGCGGCAACCTCTCCGCCGGGCAGTCGCTCGTGCTCGAGTCCACCAACAGCGAGAACGTCAAGTCGGTGGCGTCGGCGAGCTTCAGCAACGCCGGGACGATCACGCTCACCAACAGCGAAACGAGCGGCAACAACGCGACGCTCGCGATCTCCGAAGGTACGCTGACCAACACCGGAACGATCGCCACCGAACCGGCGGTTGGCGGGCAGCGCAACCTGTCGGGCAACATCGCCAATCAGGGCACGCTCGCGATCGACGCGAACACCGCCTTCAACGGCGCGAAAGCCGCGTTGACCAACGAAGGGACGTTGGAAGTCGCGGCCGGCAAGCAGCTGGTCGCCTCGAACAAAAGCTCGGTCACCAACGCGTCGGGCCAGATCGTCGCCGGGGAAGGCGCCGACGTACTCGTCGAACCGGAAGGCGCATTCACCGAGGGCGCTGGCACCACCAGCGGCGCCAAGCCCGTGATCCTCAGGGACGCCGCGCTGGCCTACACCGGCTCGGGCGAAAGTCTGATCACCCAGCACGGGGAAGGGAGCACGTTGAGCGGCAACCTCGCCGCCGGGCAGTCGCTCGTGCTCGAGTCCACCAACAGTGAGAACGTCAAGTCGGTGGCGTCGGGCGGCTTCACCAACGCCGGCTCGATCACGCTCACCAACAGCGAAACCAGCGGCAACAACGCGACCCTTGTGATCTCGTCCGGGACGCTTACCAACAGCGGCACGATCACGACCGAACTGGCGCACGGCGGCCAGCGCAGTTTGCAGGGCAGCATCACCAACACGGGCACGTTGGCGATCAACGCCAACACGTCCTACAACGGCGCAGGCGCTGTGCTGACCAACGAAGGCGCGCTCACCGTCGCTGAAGGAGTCGCGCTGACGGTCTCAGCCAACGGCTCGGTCGCGAACGACGCCGGCAACATCGCCACGGGGGCCACCGGGCACGTGCTGATGGAACCGGCCACCTCGTTCACCGAGGGCGCCGGCACGACAAGCGGCACCCTGCCGGTGATCGTCCGTGACGCGGCTTTGGCCTACACCGGCACCGGCGCGAGCACGATCGCCCAGCGGGGCGAAAGCGGCACGCTCAAAGGCAACCTCTCCAGCGGCCAGTCGCTGCTGATCGAGAGCACCTGTAGCGAGCACGCCAAGACGACCGCCGCGGCGAGCTTCAGCAACGCCGGCTCGATCATGCTGACCAATGGCGATAGCTGCGGCAACAACGCGACGCTTGCGATCTCTTCGGGAACGCTGAGCAACAGCGGCACGATCACGACCGAATCGGCGCACGGCGGCCAGCGCAACCTGCAGGGCAGCATCACCAACACGGGCACTCTGGCGATCAACGCCAATACCGCCTACAGCGCCACGAAAGCGGTGCTGACCAACGAGGGCGCGATCAACCTCGCCGCCGGCGTTGCGCTTGCGGTCTCCGGGAAAGCAACCGTCAACAACAACGGCGGCGCGATCGCCGCCACCGGCAACGGCGCGCTGACCGAGAGCGGCGGCGTGTTCAATCAGGGCCTCGGCAAAATCACGGGCAGCAAGCCGGTGGTCCTCAAAAGCACCGCCCTGAACTACACCGGCGCGGGTGCTGGCACGATCGCCGTACACGGCGAAGGCACGACCTTGAAAGGCGCTGTAAACAGCGGCCAGGTGCTCTCGATCCAGAGCACGTGCAGCGCGCATGCCAAGACGACGGTAACGGGCAACTACACCAATTTCGGCACGATCGACCTCACCAACGGCGACAGCTGCGGCAACAACGCGACGCTTACGCTCGGCGGCAAAACGCTCACAAACAAGGGCACGATCAACAGCGAAAACCCGCACGGCGGCGCGCGCACGATTGAAGGCGCCCTTACTAACGAAGGCACGGTCGCGCTGAGCGCCGGGGAGACGTTGAAAGTTACCGGTGCCTACACGCAGGTCGCCGAAGGCACGCTCAAGGTAAGAATCGCGAGCGCATCGAGCTTCGGGACCCTCTCGGTTGGGGGCGCAGCCACTGTCGCGGGGACGCTGATCGTGAGCCCCGTCTCGCCGTTTGTGGCGTCGCTCGGGCAGACGTTCGCGATCCTGGGGAGCACGTCGCTCACCGGCACGTTCGCGACCGAGACCGGCGATCAGATCAACTCCACCGGCCTGTACTACAAGCCGACGTACTCCGCCACCGGCGTGACGCTGGTTGTCACGCAGGCCTCGCTCTCGCTCTCGGCGGAAAGCGGGCTGCCGGGCTCGGTGGTTACGCTCAGCGGCAGCGGCTACCTGCCCGGGGACACGATCACCCCAGCGTTTACCGACCACAACAAAGTCAAGACGACCTTCCCCACCGTCACGACCAACTCCAGCGGCGAATTCTCGACCGAAATCACGATCCCCGCAGGGGCTGCCCTCAAAGGCGGGTCAATCAGCGTCAAAAGCACCCAGACGGGCGTCAACATCTCGAAGACGTTCACGGTCACGTAGCCCGCGCACGGGTTGTGCTCGCAGCTGATCGTAGGGGTCGGCTGGTCGTGTCCACCGGCACGCCCCCCAGCGACCGGCCGTCGAGGTACGCTGATCCTGTACATCGTTGGAAGAACGTGCGCGCGCCACGGACCAGCCGTTTGCAGACGCTGTTCGCGACCCACTGGCTGTCTCCGAGGCGGTGCTTGCCGCGCGCCGGCGCCCGATGTCCGAGCGCCTGGAGTTGGCACTGAGCTGGAACGCCGTTGCCGCCGAGCTTCGCGTCGGTCTCCTTGCCGCTACCAGACGTGCGAACCACAGCCGGTGACCGATCCGGGCGGGTTCGACGCTCGCGAGCTCCTCTCCTCTCCTCTCCTCTCCTCTCCTCGCCTCGGGCGATCAGTGGCATCTCGTCACCACCCACGGGCCGCTCGATGTCCTCACGCTACCGGCTCACCTCGGATCGTTCGCCTACATGCGAGGCCGCGCTCACGAGGTTCCTCTGGGTGATCTGTCGGTCCCCATCGCTCACCGCGAGGATCTGCTGAAGATGAAGCGGGCTGCCGGCCGGCCGCAGGATCTCGCCGATGTCAGGCTGCTCGAATCGCTTGGCGACGCGCCCTGACGCAGGCAGCCCTGGGGAGGCACGATGGCCGCAAGTGCGACCGCTCAGGGACGTGGCAGGATCACGTAGCCGAACTCGCGTTCGGCGCGCCTGCGCAATCCGGCCGGCAGAGGGGTGGAGCGGGGCCGCGGGTGGCGGTCGGGGTGGCTGCCGGCAGGGCCAAGCCACGCGAGGGTCTTCAGCCGTTGGCGCAGGTCGTGCCGGCAGTAGTAGAGGACGCCCTCGACGCGGCCGGCCAGCCTGCTCGCCAGCTCCTGGGAGGGGCCGTAGTCGTGCGGGGGGCCGGACGCGATCGCGGCTGTGAGGCCCGCTCCGAGCGCGCGGCGATCGGTCAGGTCGACGATGGTGAGATCGCGTTCGAGCTCGATCCGCGCGAGGCGCAGCGACTCTACGTCGTCCTCGTCCAGCAGGCGGCGCGTGCGCAGCTTCTCCACCCAGGCGGCGAGGTCGCTCCGTCCCCAGTAGCACGCTCCCACCCCATCGCGTTGCAGCGGATCGAACCGGCCCGGCCCGCGGCTGAAGAACCAGCAGTCGTTGCGTTCGTGGTGGATCCTCCACAGTCGCGCCCCGGCCCGCAGCGTCCCGACGGGCAGCGCATCCACGTCGATGTCTGTCACTGTGCGAAGACCGACGCGTCGCGAGTGGCGGTGAGCAGCAGCGCATCGGCGTCGTCGCGTCGCGCCGCCCACTCGACGGGGCTGAGCCCGTCGAGCTCGGGGTGCGGGGTGACGCACCACGAGGCGACCGTCCAGGGGGAGAGCTGCCCGTGCTCCACCTGCGACCAGAACACCTCGACCAACGCCCGCGAGGGGCGCCCGTCGATCACCTGCCAGGCCGGCAGCAGCCAGCCGCCCTCACGCGTGCGCAACCCGATCAGCCTGTGCTCGGCGAGCTGCTTGGCGACCGCCTGCTTGCTGAGGCCGAGCAGCCTGGCCATCGCCGGCGTGTCGAGGTCGAGATCGAGTCCTCGCCGCCACGCCGACTCGGACGCCGCCAGTCGCGCGGCGCGCTCGGCCACCTCCACTGTGATCTCGCCCTCGGGCAGCAGATCGCCGAGCGTGTCGGCGATCACACGCGCCGTCTCGTCGCGAGCCCGGTGCTCCTCGACCGAGTCGAACGCGGCCCTGATCGCCCCGACCTGTCCTTCGAGGCGTTCGAGCGCCGCGCCGAGATCGCCTCCTCCTCGCGCACGCCGGCGCCTGGGCCTCGCGGCACGCTGTAGCTCTGCCTGTTGGTTGTCCAGCATGACCGATACCGTATCACAAGTCAACCACGACAACCGCGGGTGGGGGACCGTAGCCTACTACTTATGCCACGACGATCGTAAAGGCGTAGCCGCTCGCCAGTTTTGGTTCTGTGCCAGGAGCGTACGTCTGCACCTCGAAGTCTCCCGACGGGCAGTCGGCCCGCTGCGCGTTGAGCGCGATCACGCCCGGCGCTTTGCCGGGAGAGCTGTAGCTGACCTCGGGCGAGACCGCCGCCGTGTCCGTCGCCGAGTCGATCCCCGCTGCGGGGGCCAGGCAGTAGACACCAGGGTGCGGCTCGCTCACGCCGGTGATGTTGGAGGTCTGGCCAGTGATCAGGTTGGCTGCGGTTTCGGAGGTGGGCTGCACCACCGCGTAGGCGCGGGCCGTGCCGGCGGGACCCGCAGGCCCCGGGGCTCCCTGGACTCCCGGGGCTCCCTTCGGCCCCTGGGCGCCCGCCGGTCCGCGGCTGCCCTTCGCCCCGGTGAGCCCGCGCGCTCCGGTGAGCCCCGTGAAGCCCCGAGGTCCCTGCGGCCCCCGCAAGAGGCACGCGCGTACACGCCGCCCGTGGCTGAGGACGGTGACCGCGTTACAGCCGCGCACCCTGGATTCGTGGCCGACGGGGCTCGTGCTCGTGCCGGCGAGCGCCGGGACAGCGATGGCCATTGCCCCCACGGCCGCCGGCGTCGCCAGTAGGGACAGTGTTCGGTGGCGCATTTCGTCGTGTCTCCTTGGTCGCTGTCTCGAGGGTTCGATGGTGGTCGAACGGCGCCGGCGGCAGACTGCTTCTGAACCTCCTCGCCGGCTCGACGCGCGTAGTGTCCGGCTCGGACCTTGCCGGTGGACCTACTCCAAGAACACGAGGCTGTCGCCGGCGGAGCGGTGCGCGAGCTCGTGGCGTCGGCGGGCGCACCGAGTATGAGGCGTAGGCGAGCTCGCTCGATGACTGGGCACGGCTCGTGCGCGTGGTGATCGTCCGCCACCCCAAGAGACCCTGGTCATTAGTAGCTTGACTGGTTGGTCATATCTACTATGACCGCGCGCTTGGATACGTCGAGTTGCGAAACGTCCTCTGCAACGAGAGCTTCCCGGAGGGGCGGCCGACCTTGAGTCATAGATAGCTTGACTAGCTGGTCATATCTGCTATGACCGCTGCTATGGTTCTGTCCATGACGAGCGATCTCAATCCGTTCGTGTACGACGACCCGCTACCTCCGGACCAGCTCGTGGACCGTGAGCCCGAGACCCAGCAGCTGCTGGCGTTGGCGGAGGGCGGGCACAACACGCGACTGCAGGCCCCAAGGCGCTACGGCAAGACGACGGTTCTCGGCAAGGTACGCCTCGAAGCGGAGCAGCTCGGGATGAACACCGTGTACGTCGACTTCTACCGTGCGATTACGCTCGCGGAGGTCTCGCGGCGCATCGAAGAGGCATACCTCAAGAGCTTGGCCGGCGCAGCACGCCGCACAGTCTCCTCAGTCACCCGTAGGTGGCACGGGAAGGTGCTCGTCACACCCGGGGGTATCGGCGCCGAGGTCGAGCCCGTGGAGCGCCAGGAGCAGCAGCGGCTGTCCGATATGCTCGATCTGCCGAAGAAGGTGTTTCAGCGCAGCGGCGCGCGTACGCTCGTCGTCTTCGACGAGTTCCAGGATCTGCTGCGGATGGACTCCGACGTTGACGGACTGCTGCGGTCGAAGATCCAGTTCCACCGTGACGAGGCCAGCTACATCTTCGCCGGATCGGAGCCCGGGATGCTGAACGCGCTGTTCGGGGACCGCACACGGCCGCTGTTCGGCCAGGCGCGCCTGGTCCCGCTCGACCGGTTGCGTGACGAGGACCTGCTCGAATTTGTCGGAGAGCGCTTCGAGCGCGCACAGCGTGACCCGCACGAGGCGCTCGATGCGCTGCTCGACTTGGTACGCGGCCACCCCCAGCGAGCGATGCTGTGTGCGCACCACCTCTTCGAGCAGACGCCGCGCGGCACCACCGCGGACCTCGAAACGTTCGATCGCGCGCTCACCGCCGTGGACCGGGAGACGAAGGAAGTATTCGAGAAGCTTTGGGACGACCTCGCCGGCAAGCCAAACCAGCGCAAGGTGCTGCTCGCGCTCGCCAACAGCGCGGAGACGCTCTACAACCGCCGGACACTCGACGCATACGGGCTCAAGAAGGGCTCAGCCGAAGCGGCGGTACGCGCCTTGATCGACCAGGGTGAAGTTCAGCGCGCCCACACCGGTTTCTTGATCGTCGACCCACTGCTTGAGCGCTGGCTGCGGGGAACGCAGGGGCCATGAGTCCGCCCACGGCGAGCTCTCGCTGGCTCGCGAGAACGTCGTGCGGCTCAGGCGCAAGTCTCGCGTGCCCGAAGCCGTTTCTGGCCCATGCCGCGCACGATCGACCCGGAGCTTCCCGTGGCCGCGACCGGCGCGGCCACGCGCGGGGGGCCTGCAGGCGATGGTGCGCGCGCCGGAGTGGGTGGCGGCGAGTACACGGGGGGTGACCCCGCCGCCAACTACCGCCTCTCGCACCTGCGTGCGCTGGAGGCCGAGGCGGTCCACGTGATGCGCGAGGTCGCCGCGGAGTTCGAGCGCCCGGTGCTGCTGTTCAGCGGCGGCAAGGACTCGATCGTGCTGCTGCGCCTCGCGGAGAAGGCGTTCCGCCCGGGGCCGTTCCCGTTCCCGCTGATGCACGTGGACACGGGCCACAACTTCCCGGAGGCGCTCGAGTTCCGCGACCGGCGGGTGGCCGAGCTGGGGGAGCGGCTGCTGGTCGCCTCGGTGGAGGACTCGATCCGGGAGGGCCGCGTGGAGGACGCGACCGGCCCTCACGCCTCGCGCAACGCGCTGCAGACCGTCACGCTGCTCGACGCGATCGCCGAGCACGGCTTCGACGCCGCGTTCGGGGGCGCGCGGCGCGACGAGGAGCGCGCGCGGGCCAAGGAGCGCATCCTCTCCTTCCGCGACGCCCACGGCCAGTGGGAGCCCCAGCGTCAGCGCCCGGAGGTGTGGAGCCTCTACAACGGGCGCCTGCGCCGCGGCGAGCACGCGCGGGTCTTCCCGATCTCCAACTGGACCGAGCTCGACGTGTGGCAGTACCTCGCCGAGGAGGCCCTGGAGGTGCCCTCGATCTACTTCGCCCACGACCGCGAGGTGTTCGCGCGCGAAGGCATGCTCTACGCGGTCTCCCCCTTCGTCCAGTTGGCTGACGGCGAGCGGCCGTTCACCGCGCGGGTGCGCTACCGGACCGTCGGGGACATGACGTGCACGGGGGCGGTGCAGTCCGACGCGGCGACGCTCGCCGAGGTGGTCGCCGAGATCGCCGCCACGGAGGTCACCGAGCGCGGGCAGACCCGCGGGGACGACCGCGCGTCTGAGGCCGCGATGGAGGACCGCAAGCGGCGCGGGTACTTCTAAGGGGCTGAGGGGTCGCGGCGCCGAGGGGCCGTGTCCGATATTCCTTCCCGGCGCCCCATAAGTCCCGCCCGCCGGCAACCGTTGCTGGGCGCATGGCTACGCAGACCGACATGACTACCCAACCCGACACGGCTCCCGCGGCCCAGACCCGCGACGGCGAGCCCACCGCGCAGGACACCGAGGAGGTCTTCCGGCGGCTCACCGAGCGTCCGGTGGAGCTCCTGCGCTTCGCCACGGCGGGCTCGGTGGACGACGGCAAGAGCACGCTGATCGGGCGGCTGCTGTACGACTCCAAGCAGGTGCTCGCCGACCAGCTCGAGCACGTCGAGTCTGACGAGCCGGCGGATGGGCCACGACTTCCTCGACCTCTCGCTGCTCACCGACGGGCTGCGGGCCGAGCGCGAGCAGGGCATCACGATCGACGTGGCCTACCGCTACTTCGCCACGGCGCAGCGGCGGTTCATCATCGCCGACACCCCCGGCCACGAGCAGTACACGCGCAACATGGTCACGGGCGCCTCGACCGCGGACCTCGTGATCGTGCTGGTGGACGCGCGCAAAGGGGTGGTGGCGCAGTCGCGCCGGCACGCGTTCATCGCCTCGCTGCTGGCGATCCCGCACCTGGTGGTGTGCGTCAACAAGATGGACCTGCTCGGCTACGACCAGGAGGTGTTCGACTCGATCGTGGACGAGTTCGAGCGCTTCGCGGCGCGCCTGGACATCCAGGACGTGACGTTCATCCCGATCTCCGCGCTGCAGGGCGACAACGTGGTGGAGCGCTCGCAGGCGATGCCGTGGTACCAGGGCCCGCCGCTGCTGTACCACCTCGAGCACGTCCACATCGCCTCGGACCGCAACCTGATCGACGTGCGCTTCCCGGTGCAGTGGGTGATCCGCCCGCGCTCGGCCGAGGGCTCGGACTACCGCGCCTACGCGGGTCAGGTGGCGGGCGGGATCGTGCGGGCCGGCGACGAGGTGGTGGTGCTCCCCGGCGGGCAGCGCACCACGGTGGCGGGCATCGACACCTTCGACGGGCCGGTGCGCGAGGCGTTCCCGCCGATGTCCGTGGCGCTGCGGCTCACCGACGACGTCGACGTGAGCCGCGGGAGCACGATCGCGCGCACGCACAACCAGCCGGCGGTCGCCAACAGCTTCGAGAGCCTGCTGTGCTGGATGTCCGAGCGTCCGCTTGACCCGGGGCGGCGGTACCTGGTCAAGCACACCACGCGCACCGCGGGGGTGGCTGCGCTGGAGGTGCGCTACCGGATCGACGTGGACACGCTGCACCGCGACGAGCGCGCCACCGCGCTCGCGCTCAACGACCTCGGGCGCGTGCGTGTGGAGCTGACCGCCCCGCTGGTGTTCGACTCCTACCGCCGCAACCGCACGACGGGCAGCTTGATCGTGATCGACGAGGCGTCCAACGAAACGGTGGCGGCCGGGGTGATCCTCGACACCGAGGGGGAGGTCGAGGACGCCTCGGCGGCGGCCGGGGCGGAGACCAAGACGGAGCGCAGCCCGAACGTGCGGTGGGAGCGCGCGACGCTGACGCGCTCCGAGCGGCGCGAGGCACTCGGGTTCGCCGGCGCGACGGTCTGGCTGACGGGGCTGCCCGCGTCGGGGAAGTCCACGATCGGGCGCGCCGTCGAGGAGCGGCTCGTGCGGGCGGGCCGCCCGGCGTACCTGCTCGACGGGGACAACCTGCGCCACGGGCTCAACGGCGACCTGGGCTTCGACGAGGCGGCGCGCGCTGAGAACGTGCGCCGCACCGCGCACGTCGCGCGGCTGCTGGCGGAGTGCGGCGCGGTCGCACTGGTCTCCCTCGTCAGCCCCTACGCCGCGGACCGCGAGCTGGCGGGGACTCTGCACGCGGCGGAGGGCCTGGACTTCATCGAAGTCTTCGTGAGCACTCCGCTCGAGCAGTGCGAGCGGCGCGACCCCAAGGGCCTCTACGCCCGTGCCCGCGCTGGCGAGCTCACGGGCCTGACCGGTGTCGGCGCCCCCTACGAGCCGCCTGAGCGCCCCGACGTCGTGGTGCGCACCTGCGAGGAAGGCCTCGACGCGGCGGTGGAGCGCGTGCTGGAGGCGCTCGCCGCGTGCGCGACCCTACGCTGCGCGTGACTGCGGCGGCGTGAGCGCGAGCACCTCGCTGTCCGCCGCCGTCTCTGCGCTGCCGTTGAGCCCGGCGCTCACACGCAGGTCGTCGACCCGTTCGACCTGCCGGTCGAGCTGGCGCGTGCGCGTGTCCATCAGCTCGGCGTAGGCTCTCCGCGAGGTTTCCAGCGCCCGGTCGACCTTGGACATCTGGTCCTTGAACATGCCCCACTGCTTGTTGAACCCGCCAAGCGCCTGCAGGATCTCGTTGGTCTGCTGAGCCAGCTTGAAGTTCTCGCTCGCCTGGCGGATGACGGCGAGGATCGCGAACAGGGTGAGCGGCGAGCAGAGCACGACCTTGCGCTGGAGCGCCTCGTCGAGCAGGTCGGGGTCGTGTTCGTGGATGAACCCGTAGACCTGCTCGTTGGGGATGAAGATGAGCATGTAGTCGAGCGTGCCGCCCTCGGGGTCGATGTAGTCGCGCGTCCCGACCTCCCTGATGCGCGCGCGCACGTCGCGCTTGAACGCCCTCGTGGCGGCCTCGCGCTCCTGGTCGGTGGAGCACGTCAGGTAGCGCTGGTACTCGACCATCGGAGTCTTGACGTCCATGTTCAGGAGTTGGCCCTGCACGAAGAACGTGAAGTCCGGACGGGAGGCGCCCCCCGCGATCTGCTGCTGCTTGCGGTACTGGACGCCCTCGATGAACCCGGCGACCCGCAGCACGTCCTCGGCCATGCGCTCGCCCCACTGGCCGCGCGTCTGCGCGCCGGAGAGCACCTCGTTGAGACGGCCCGTCTCAGAGCGCAGCAGTTCGGTCTGCTGCTTGCTCTCGCGCGTGACGGTCTCGAGCTTGACGAGGCTCTCGCCGCGCTTGCGGTCGACCTCTCGCACGAGCTCGCGCAGGGTGCCGAGCTCTTTGCGAACCTCCGCGAGCCCCTGGTCGATCTCGGCCCGGCGGGCCTTGAGCTGCTCCTCGCCGCGCGCGGTCCCCTGCTCGAGGACGGTCTTGTTCTGTGCCACCAGTTGCTCGACGCCCGCCTTCTGGATCTCGCCCTGGACGCGCGCGAGATCGGAGTGGACCGCCGCGACGATCCTGTCGGTCTCGCCCGGGTCCAGCTGGGCCTGCGCCCGCCCCTGGCGCAGGCCCAGCGCGAGGACGAGGGCGATCAGGAGGATCAGCAGGGCGGCAAGCACGTAGAGCATCGCTCCACGATTATGGGTGGCCGACCGGCGGAGGGCTGTGGGAGGCCGCCGGCGCTGTCCGTTCGCCGCGGCAGGTACCGCCGCGAGCACCCGTGCTTCTGGCCGCCCCTGGCGGGGACCCCCGCAGGGAGGCCGCTCGCGCTGTCCGTTCGCCCGGGCGGGTAGACTCAGGGAGCCTATTGTTAAGGCTCGCTAACCTGCCCGCAACCTTTCGCAAGGTCGTGTCGATGTCCGTGATGTCCACCCCCAACGTGCGCTGGCAAAGCTCCTGCCTGACCCGCGAGCGTCGCTGGGAGGCGCTGGGGTGCGCGGGGGCGACGGTGTGGTTCACAGGCCTGCCCGCGGCGGGCAAGTCGACTGCGGCGAGCGCGGTGGAGGAGCGCCTCGTGGAGACGGGGCGCCCGGCGTTCCTGCTGGACGGCGACAACCTCCGACACGGGCTCAACGGGGACCTCGGCTTCGACGAACAGGCGCGCAGCGAGAACGTGCGCCGCACCGCGCACGTGGCGCGGCTGCTGGCGGAGTCCGGCACGGTCGCGCTGGTGAGCCTGGTGAGTCCCTACGCGGCCGACCGGGAGGCGGCGGCGGCGCTGCACGCGGAGGCGGGGCTGCAGTTCGTCGAGGTGTTCGTCGACGCTCCGCTGGAGCTCTGCCAGCGGCGCGACCCCAAGGGCCTCTACGCGCGCGCCCGCGCGGGCGAGCTGTGTGGCCTGACGGGGGTGGGTGCGCCCTACGAGGCGCCCGAGCACCCAGACCTGGTGCTGCGGTCGGGCAGCGAAACTGTGGAGGAGGCGGTGGAGCGGGTCATGCGTCTGCTCGAGACCCGCTGACCGCACCACCCAGTGGCCCCAGCCGGGGGGCGTGGCCGTAGAGCTCGAACGCGCGGAAGCCCGCGAAGGTCTTGTGCTCGGAGCCGTGGAAGTCTGAGGAGCCGGTGGTGAGCAGATCGAGCTTCTCGGCGAGGGCGCACAGTAGGGCCACCTGCTCGGCGGTGTGGGTGGGGTAGAAGGCCTCCACCCCGTCGACGCCGAGGCCGGCGAAGCGCTCGAGCATCGCACGCACGATGTCCGGCTCGGAGACGTCCCAGAAGGGGTGCGCCCACACCGCGACGCCGCCGGCGCGGTGGATCAGCTCGATCGCCTCGCCCACGGTGGGGCGGGTGCGGGCGACGTAGGTGGGGACCCCGGGGACCAGGTAGCGGGGGAACAGCTCGCGCAGGGTGCCGATCCCCTCGGCGGCGACGCGCTCGGCGTTGGCGGGGTGGGACAGCAGCGCCTGCGCGAGGTGGGGGCGCCCCAGCGGGTCCCCGGCGGCCTGGCGGCGGCGCAGCTCGGTGTCGTCGAGCTCGAAGCCCTCTGCGCGCAACAGGTCGGCCATCGCGAGCACGCGACGCTCGCGGTCGCCGCGCAGGTCCGCGAGCGTCGCGGCGAACGCGGGGTCGCGGTGGTCGACGAGGTAGCCGAGCACGTGCAGCTCCTCGTAGGCCTCGTCGACCGAGGAGAGCTCGGTGGCTCCGACCACGCGCACGCCGGCGCGGGGGCCCTCCGCGAGCGCCTCCTCGACGCCCCCGACGGAGTCGTGGTCGGTGAGCGCGAGCAGCTCCACGCCCGCCGCCGCGGCGGCGCGCACAACCTCGGCTGGCTGCAGTTCGCCGTCGGAGTGCAGCGAGTGGGACTGCAGGTCGAAGGTGGGACGCACGGGCGGACCCTATTGGATGGCTCGCCCCGCCGGAGCCAGGCGGGGCGAGCCGTGGGGTGCGGGTGCCCTACTTGACGATCTTGATGATGCGCTCCATCCCCAGCAGGGTGTGGCTGCGCCCGTCCTGGGTGTCCATGAAGCACGCCTGCACGTACACGCCGGGCTTGGCGGTGACGGTCTGCTGCTGGAAGCCGCCGGGCGAGAGCGGGCCGGTGAAGGCGACGCCGCCGACCTCGAGCTTTTCCGCCTGCTTTTCGTTGCCCGCGAGCAGCAGCTTGACGAGCTTCTTGGCGGACCGCATGTTCTTGACCTGGGCGGCGATGTCCATGTGCACGAGGTAGCCTTCGTTTTCGAAGCGCACCAGCTCGCCGTCGTGCAGCGTGGCCGGGCCGCGGAAGCCGAACTCGATCGTGCGGATCGTCGCTTCGGGGGTGGGCAGGCTGGCGGGTGCCGTGGCGGCGGCCACCGTGAAGCTCGTCCGTGGCCACTTCGCCGAGCTCCTCCCGGCGGCGTCCAGTGCCACGTACTGCCCGGCCTGCAGGGAGGTCTGCGTTTCGCTCGTGCCCGCCGGGGCTGCGGCGTCGAACACGATCTGTCCGTACTTGCCGACCGCGTTGGCATCGTGGGAGGTCTTGCTTTCAAGGAACGCGTAGAGTTCGGCGGCGCTCACGCCGGGGTTCAGACGCACCAGGGTCGGGTTCCCTTCCTTCTCGACGGTCGTGGTGCTCACGACGTTGACGGCGCCCGACTGGGGGGTCCCGCCGACTACGATCGAGGTGCCGTTGAGCGCAATCGTGATCGTGGGGAGCGTCGGTGCGGCCTGCGCGGAAGCGAATACGAGCGGGCCGCCGACAGCGGCGAGGAGCGAGCCGGCGGTCACCGCGCTCAGCAGGGTCAGTCTTCTCATAGGTATGTCTCCGGGTCTGGGAGTTGAGGGCAACCACACGGCGTCCGTCTGCCGTGCGCACTGCACACTACCTGGCGTGGTGCAAAGGGTGGAATTAGAAGCCACCTCCCGGGCTCGTGCTCAGCTGCGGACGGTGTGAGCGCACCCCTCCAGCGAGCGCTGCAGCCGCTCCAGCACCCGCACCACGCGCAGGCCGGAGCGCCCGTCCGAGCGGGGGGTGGCCCCAGTGCGCAGGCACTCCACGAAGTGTTCGCACTCCACGCGCAGCGGCTCGACGGCGGGGAGCTCGGGGGAGAAGATCTCTCCCGAGCGCGCGAGGTACTCGCCCCACGAGTGCACGTCCTGGTCGAAGCCCTTGTCGTAGAGGGTGAGCTTGCCCTCCAGGCGCATGTCGTCGAAGGTCGCCATGCGCCGCGCGCCGACCACGGTGAGCCGGCGCTCCTTGTGGGGGTCAAGCCAGGAGAGGTGCAGGTGGGCGACCACCCCGGAGGGGAAGCGCAGGTAGCAGAAGACCACGTCCTCCACGCCCGCGCGCACGTAGGAGCGCCCGTGGGCGGTGCACTCGGCGGGCTCTTCCTCGATCAGGTGGAGGATCACCGAGACGTCGTGCGCGCCGAGGCTCCACAGGGCGTTCTCGTCGGCGCGCAGCTTGCCGAGGTTGAGGCGGTTGCCGTACACGTAAAAGAGTTCCCCGAGCTCCCCCTCGTCGAGCAGCGCCCGCAGGCGGTCCACGGCGGGGTGGTACTCCAGCAGGTGCCCGACCATCAGCACCCGCCCGGCGCGCTCGGCGGCGTCGACGGCCCGCTGCGCGTCGGCGGCGGTGGTGGCGAGCGGCTTCTCCACGAAACAGTGCTTGCCGGCCTCCGCGACGCGCACGGCGAGCTCGGCGTGGGTGGGCACGGGCGTGGCGAGCACCACCGCGTCAAGGGCGGGATCGGCGAGCAGGTCCTCCAACTCCGCTGTGGCGCGCGCCCCGGGGAACTGCGGCGCCACCCGCGCGCGCGCCTGCTCGGAGGGGTCGCACACCCAGCGCAGCTCGCACCCGGGGAGCGCGGCGAGGTTGCGCGCGAGGTTCGGCCCCCAGTAGCCGAGGCCGGCGACGCCGACCCGGACGGGGGTCTGTTCGGGGGCGCTCACGCGGCGAGCGTACCGATCGCCTGCACGCAGCGCTCGGCGGCGTGCCCGTCCCCGTACAGCGCAGGACGCTCCACGGACGGCGTCTGCTCCAGCGCGCCGAGCGCGGCTGAAGAGTCGAGGTCCACGAGCGTGTTCCACCCCGCCTGCACGGTCTCGACCCACTCGGTGGAGGCACGCAGCGTGACGCACGGCACCCCCGCAAGGTACGCCTCCTTCTGGACGCCCCCGGAGTCGGTGAGCACCGCGCGGGCGTGGTGGAGCAGCGCGGTGAACTCGCCGTAGCCAAGCGGCTCGGTGAGGCGCAGGCCCTCCACGCCGGCGAGCTCCTCCAGCAGCCCGGCTTCGCGCAGCCGCGCGCGGGTGCGCGGGTGCAGCGGGAAGACGACGGGCCCTGGCAGTGCACGCACGAGCTCCACCAGCGCGCGCAGGCGGGCGGGAGGATCGACGTTGCCGGAGCGGTGGGCGGTGAGCAGCAGGTACGCGCCGGCCCGCACCCCGTGGGCCTCCAGTGCGCGCCCATCCGCGCGGGCCGCGGGGGCCACGCGCAGCGCGAGGTCGACCATCACGTCGCCGACCACCTCGACGCGCCCGACAACCGACTCCGCGCGCAGGTTCTCCGCGGCGGTCTGCGACGCACACAGCAGCAGCTCCGAGAGGTGGTCGACGACCACCCGGTTGCGCTCCTCGGGCATCGTGCGGTCAAACGAGCGCATCCCGGCCTCCACGTGCGCCACGGGCACCCCCGCCTGCGAGGCCGCGAGCGCGCCGGCGAGCGTGGAGTTGGTGTCGCCATATACAAGCGCGGCGTCGGGCCGCTCCTCCCCCAGCAGCGGCTCCAGCGCCGCGAGCATCCGCGCGAGCTGCGAGGTGTTCGAGCCGCCGCCGATCCCCAGCTCCCGGTCGGGCCGGGGGAGCCCCAGTTCGCGGAAGAAGACCTCCGAGAGCGAGTCGTCGTGGTGCTGGCCGGTGTGCACCAGCAGCTCCTCGTGCGCGGCGCGCAGCGGGCCGGAGACGGCCGCGGCCTTGATGAACTGCGGGCGGTTGCCGACGACGGTGAGGATCTTCACTGAGCGCAGACTATGTGCTTACGCGAGGCGCTGTGAGCCGGTCACACTCGGGCACTCAGAAGACGGTCGATACCCGCGAGGTCCGAACCCCTGGGCGCGGAGCCGAACAACACGGCAAGTCGCACGTTGCGCTCGGTACGCAGTGCGGCTTGCAGTGCCTCTAGAAGCTGTGTGTCCACTACCACACGACCGGAACGCCGTAGGCCGGGAAGGCGGGGTCTTTTGTGACGATCGCGCAACCCTCCAGCTTCGCTTGCGCGATCAGCAGTCGGTCGAAGGGGTCGCGATGGTGCAGCGGCAGCTCCGCGGTTGCATGGGCGTGCCGTGGGGTGATCGAGAGCAGCTCGCCGCCCACCTCCTCAATGCGCTCGATCAGGTCAGCGGGTGCCTTCAGCTTTCCGATAGCCCGCTTGATGGCGATCTCCCAGACGTTGACGGCACTGACGATCAGCTCCGCGTCGGGACGATGGATCGCCGCTCGGGCATCCGGCGAGAGTCGAATGTCGCGGGTGTCGGGTGAGAGCAGCCCTAACACAGTGTGCGTATCGAGTAGGAGCTTCACTCGTCGATCATGCCGAAGGCGCGCTGGAGATCCTCTGGCAGCGCGTCGAAGTCGTCGGCGATCTCGACCTTGCCCTTCCAGATACCCTCGAGCGCCAACAGGCCACGCGGCTCGTCGTAGGGGACGATCTTGGCCACCGGGCGCCCGGAGTTCTCGACGATGACGTCCTCGCCGCGACGGGCACTCTCGACCAGCCGCGAGAAGTTGGTCTTGGCTTCGTGCATTCCCACACGGGTCATGCAGGCATCCTATCATGCCTAGCTAAGCTAGGCCGAGGTCTACGCAGCCGCGCCTACGACCGAAGTCGACCAGTCGATCACCGACGTGGGCCGAACGATGTGGCGGCCAAGACCAAGCTCCTTAGGCTCGACGCCGAGCGCGAGGCCAACCAGCTGGGGGAGGTGAAGGACTGGCATTTTGAGCTGGCGCCCGACGACGCTTTCAGCCGCGGGCTGCTGAAGGTCGAGGTTCAGGTGGCAGAGCGGGCAGGGGGTGACGAGGCAGTCGGCGTCGGCGTCCACCGCGTCACCGAGGTGGCGGCCGGCCTGCTTCAAGGAGGCCTCCTTGTTCATCGTGACGATCGGGAAGCCGCAGCACTTGCGCGCGCCGGCGTACTCGATCACGGTGCCGCCGAGCGCGTCGATCACCTGCTCCAGGTAGCGGTCGCGGGGGTGCTCGGCGTCGATGCCCAGGCGCGTGCGGGGGCGCACGATGTAGCAGCCGTAGAACGGGCCCACCCGCAGGTTGGTGAGCGGCCGCTTGACGCGCGAGCGCAGCTCGTCCAAGCCGAGCTCCTCGACGAGCAGCCACAGGAAGTTCTTGTTGGTGAGCGGGCGGGCGGGATCCTTGTCATAGGAGAGGCCCTCGGGGGCGAGCGTGCGGTTGACGTGGTCGCGGTACTCGGCGCTCGCGTCCAGGCGCTCCTGGCACTCGCTCTGGGCGCCCTGGCAGGTGGAGCAGATGTTCATCATCAGCTCCGCGCCCGGCACCTGCTGGGCGAGCGCGAAGGTGCGCGCGTTGAGGGTGTCGGCGAGCTCCTGGTTGTGCTCGGCGATCACGCCGCAGCCCGTGCAGGAGGCGCGGTCGAGCTCGACGAGCTCGAGGTCCAGCAGCGGCGCCACGCGCGCCATCGAGCCGTGCAGCTCGGGGGTGAAGCCGCGGCTCACGCAGCCGGGCCAGTAGGCGACCTTCATGACTCTTCGTCCTCCCCGCTCACGTAGAGGTTCAGCTCGTAGCGCTCGGGCCGGCTCTCCACCGTCTGGTAGATCCGCTGGACCGCCTTCAGGTCGGCCGGGGGGAGCTTGTGGCCGAAGGCGATCACTTTGAGGCTCATCTTCCCGCGCACGATCGCCTTGAGGGCCATGGGCAGCGAGGAGAGCAGCTCTTTGCCGGCGGCCGGGTGGAATTTCCCGAACCACGAGTTGCCGCCGTAGGAGCGGGGCAGCAGTTCGGCCTCGTGGTTGAGCCCGTAGTCGCGCACCAGCGTGGTCAGCGCCGCCTCGTGGCGCTCGCCGTTGTTGGGGTCCACGAGGTGCTGGTCGGAGATCGCGATGCGCCGCAGGCGCATGATCTGCCCCATCGGGTTGACGTCCTTGGGGCAGGCATCCACGCACTTGAAGCAGTGGGTGCAGTCAAAGATCCCCAGGGGATCGTCGGAGAGGTCCACGAGGCGCTCGCGCTGGCGGTCGTCGCGGGGGTCCCCGACGAAGCGGTAGGCCTTGGCCAGCGCGGCGGGGCCGATGAAGCCGGGGTCGACCTCCATCGCCAGGCAGTCCGACACGCACGCTCCGCACTGGATGCAGGCCATCGACTGCGTGACGTCGACCATGCTCTCGCGCGGGACCACGTACTCGCGCTCGGGCACCGGCTGGCGGGCCAGCAGCCACGGGGTGACGCGCTGGATCTTCTTCCAGTGCACCGCGTCCATGTCGACGATGAGGTCCTTGATGACGGGCATGTTGCCCATCGGCTCGATCTCGATGACCCCGCCGGGGGCGCCGTCGCGGGCGTGGTCGAGGTGGGTGTGACAGGCGAGGCCGGGTTCCCCGTTGATGCGCACCCCGCAGGAGCCGCAGATCGCGGCGCGGCAGGAGCAGCGGATGCCGATCGAACCGTCGAAGCGGGCCTTGGCCTGCAGGATGCCCTCGAGCACCGAGCGGTGGGGCTCGAGCTCGACCGTGTGCTCGACCCAGTAGGGGGCCTCGCCGGACTCGGGGTCGTAGCGGCGCACGCGCAGGGTGAACTGCTCAGGCGGACGGTGGGTCTCGGCCATCAGCGGAGCGCCTCCTCAGGGCTGGAAAGGCCATTTTTAGGATGGGGATGGGCGTTTGCTGCTCGGGACGGGCTGGGTGGAGAGTACGCGGTCATCAGTACTTGCGCTCCTCGGGCTGCCACTGCGTGATCGTCACCGGCGAGTAGCTCACCGTCGGGCCGTCGGGGCCGGCGGTGAGGTCGATGTGCTTGAGCCACTGCTCGTCGTCGCGCTCGGGGAAGTCGGTGCGGAACTGCGCGCCGCGGGACTCCTTGCGCTCGATCGCAGCGACGACGGTGGCCTCGGCGCAGTCGAGCATGTAGCCGAGCTCGATCGCCCCGAGCACGTCCTGGTTGAAGACGGTCCCGTGGTCGTCGACGTAGGCGCTCTCCGCCTCCTCCTGCAGGCGCTTGACGACCGCGAGGGCCTGCTCCAAACCGTCCTGGTCGCGGTAAACGGCGACGTGCTGGTTCATGGTGGCGCCGAGCTCGGCCTTGATCTCCGAGACGCGCCGTCCGGAGCGCTCGCGGGCGAGGATCCCGTCGATCCTCGCGGCGTCCTCGTGCAACTGGGCGCCGGCAGCGGCCCCGTCCGGCATCGCCATCGCGGCGGAGCGCGCGGCTGCGTGCTCGCCGGCGCGCCGGCCGAAGATCAGCGTGTCCAGGAGCGAGTTGGCGCCGAGGCGGTTGCCGCCGTGCACCGAGACGCAGGCCACCTCCCCGGCGGCGTAGAGGCCCTCGATCGGGGTGGCGCCGTTGACGTCGGTCTTCACGCCGCCCATGATGTAGTGCTGGCCGGGGCGGATCATGATCGGTTCGCGGGTGATGTCCACGCCGGCGAAGTCTTTGCCGATGTTGACGATCTCGCGCAGCGCCTCCAGCGTGCGCTTGCGGGGGACCTTGGTGATGTCGAGCCAGATGCCCGATCCGTCGGGGCCGACGCCGCGGCCCTCGAGGATCTCGGTCTGCTCGGCGCGGGAGACCACGTCGCGGGAGGCGAGGTCGAGCTTGTTGGGGGCGTAGCGTTCCATGAAGCGCTCGCCCTCGGAGTTGAGCAGCACCGCGCCCTCGCCGCGGGCGCCCTCCGTTATCAGCAGGCCGTTCTCGACGAGCGTGGTGGGGTGGTACTGGACCATCTCCATGTCCATCAGCGGCGCGCCGAGGCGGTAGGCCTGGGCGATCCCGTCGCCGGTGACGATCAGCGCGTTGGTGGTGGGGCTGTAGGCCTGCCCGGCGCCGCCGCAGGCGAGGATCGTGTTCTTGGCGTGGAAGACCTCCATGCGCCCCGAGCGCACGTCGCGCGCGACCATCCCGCAGCAGCGTCCGTCCTCGTCGCGCAGCAGCGAGGTGACAAACCACTCCTCGAAGCGCTCGACCGTCTCGTGGTGGCGCATCAGCTGCTCGTAGAGCACGTGCAGGATCGCCTGTCCCGTTATGTCGGCGACGTAGGCGGTGCGCTTTATCGAGGCGCCACCGAAGGCGCGCAGGTCGAGCAGGCCCTGCTCGTTGCGGTGGAAGGTGACCCCGATGTGCTCCAGGTGCATGACCTCCTGCGGGGCCTCCGAGCACATGATCTCGATCGCGTCCTGGTCGCCGAGGAAGTCCGAGCCCTTGACGGTGTCGTAGGCGTGTGAGCGCCAGTCGTCGTCGACGGAGATCGCCGCGTTGATCCCGCCGGCGGCAGCCACCGAGTGGGAGCGCACGGGGTGGACCTTGCTGACGATCGCCACGCTCGCGCCCCCCTGCGCGGCGGCGAGCGCCGCGCGCTGGCCGGCGAGACCTGCGCCGATTATCAAGACGTCGTGTGCTGGCATGGACTACCTGAGCGGTTGAGGAGGAGGCGTGGACCTGTCTGTCGGCAGGGACTCTATAACGCGGGGCCGCGGTTTCGCTGTGGCGGGGGCACTCTCGCCGTGCCCGGGCCGTCGGCTACGTCCCCGCGGCCGGCCGCAGCGCCTGGCGGATCTGCGCGACGGTCACGACGCCGCGCAGCACGCCGTCGTCGTCGACGGCGACCATCGCTCCGAGGCGCCCGAGGCCCTCGGAGCGCAACAGCGATTCGAGCGGTTGGTCCTGCTCGATGCGGATCGGGAGGTTCTCCTCCAGCACGTCGGAGACGGGCAGCGCGGGCCGCCCGGCGGCGATCTCGGCGTCGACGCGTTCGGAGCGCACCACCCCGAGGAAGTGGCGGGCGGGGTCCACGACGGCGAACCACGGCCAGCGGTAGCGCAGGAAGAAGTGCTCCTGGGCGTCGAGCAGCCCGGTCTCGGCGGGGATCGTGACCGGCTCCCGGTCCATCACGTCGGCCACCCGCAGGCGCTGGATGCGTTGGTTGACGGTGCCCTGGAGCACCGCGCCGGTGGCGCTCTGGTAGACGAACAGCCCGATGAACGCCAGCCACACGCCGCCGATGTCGCCGAGCGTTAGCAGCGCCAGCCCCCCTGCGCCGAGCAGCACCCCGAAGCCCTGCCCCATACGCCCCACGGCGCGCGTGGCGCGGTTGCGGTCATCGGTGCGCCACCACAGCAGGGCGTGCACGATCTGGGCGCCGTCGAGCGGGAAGGCGGGGACGAGGTTGAGCAGCAGCACGAGTACGTTGAGGGTGGCCACCCAGCTCAGCCACATCACCACCGGTGTCGTGAGCACCCCGCCGGAGCCGACGGCGACGGCGAAGAAGTGGTGGCTGCTCGCGAGCAGGGCGCCGAGGGCGACGGAGACGAGCACGACCGCGAACGTCACGAGCGGCCCCGCGGCGGCCACGCGAAACTCCACTCCCGGGCGGGGCATCGGGCCGGTGCGGGTGACGCCCCCGAGCGCCCACAGCTCGATGCCCATCACAGGGACGCCGGCGCGGCGCGCGACGAGCGCGTGCCCGAGCTCGTGCAGGACCACCGAGACGAAGAAGGAGAGCACGATCGCGACCGTCACCAGGTACGCGGTGGTGGGCGACCCCCCGATCGCTTCGTGGAAGTAGGGGGTGAGCGTGGCGGCGAAGTAGACGAGGATCACGCCGAGGATCAAAAACCAGCCGACTCCCACCCCGATACGGATGCCGAAGACGCGCGCGAGCTGGAAGTTCCTGCGAGGTACCACCCCTCCATGGTAGGCCGCGCGCGGCCCGGGGCGGGTGGGGTCCGGCTTTACGAACGTCTTTCAAAAAGACCGGCACGCCCGGATACGTCCCTGGACGCGGCGCTGGATCGCCACGGTCCGTCTTGCCCGTGCCACCAGCACGGGCTGCGCCGGCCCGCGTCGCCCAGCTTGGTCCAGGAACGCCCCGGTCGCACCGTCTATTTTGAAAGACGTTCTTACGCCTGCACGCGACCGCGGGCGACGATCGCCTCGAAGTCCGTTCCCGCGGGGAGAGTGCCGTACTCGAGGCCGCTGTCGCGGCCGAGGCGGGCGGCGCAGAAGGCGTCGGCGACGGCGGGGTCGCCGTGGCGCACGAGCAGCGAGCCCTGCAGCGCGAGGGCCATCGACTCCACCACGCGTCGGGCGCGGGACTCGAGCGTCGCAGGGTCTGCGAACTGGTCCTTGAGGGCGTCGAGGTGGGCGTCCAGGCGCCGGTCGGCGCCGCGGGACTGATCCAGCTCGTGCAGGAAGACCTCCAGGGAGCGCGGGGTGCGCACCAGCGCGCGCAGCACGTCGAGGCTCATCACGTTGCCCGAGCCCTCCCAGATCGAGGCGAGCGGCGCCTCGCGGTAGAGACGCGGCATCCCGGACTCCTCCACGTAACCGTTGCCGCCGAGGCACTCCAGCGACTCGAACGCGTGGTTGGGGGCCCGCTTGCACACCCAGTACTTCGACACGGCGGTCGCCAGGCGCTTGAAGAGCCGCGCGTCGCTCAACTCGTCGCTGCCGTCGAGTGACGAGCCCGGTGGTGGGGGTGGGTGGGTGGGCACCAAATCCTCATCGTAGGCGCGTGCGAGGCGCATCGCGAGCATCGTCGCGGCCTCGGACTCCAGGCAGAGGTCGGCGAGCACGTTGCGCATCAGCGGCTGGTCGATCAGCAGCTTGCCGAACGCCGAGCGGTGGGCGGCGTGGTGGGTCGCCGCGACGACCCCGGCGCGCATCCCCGCGGCGCAGCCGATCACGCAGTCCAGGCGCGTGTGGCCGACCATCTCGATGATCGTCGGCACGCCGCGGCCGGGCTCCCCGACCATCCGCGCCCAGGCGCCGTGGAACTCGACCTCAGAGGAGGCGTTGGAGTGGTTGCCGAGCTTGTCCTTCAGGCGCTGGATGTGGAAGGCGTTGCGCGAGCCGTCGGGGAGCACGCGGGGCATAAGGAAGCAGGAAAGCCCATCGGAGTCGGTCTGCGCAAGCACGAGGAAGATGTCGGACATCGGCGCCGAGCAGAACCACTTGTGCCCGACGAGCTCGTACTCGCCGCCCGGTCCCCCGCCGTTCAGGGGGCGCGCGAGCGTCGTGTTGGCGCGCACGTCGGAGCCGCCCTGCTTCTCGGTCATCGCCATGCCCGCGATCGCCGAACCCTTCTGGGCGGCCGGCACGAGGCGCGGGTCGTACGTGGTGGCCGTCACCAGTGGCTCCCACTCGGCCGCCAAGGCGGGGGTGGCGCGCAGCGCGGGGACCACTGCGAAGGTCATCGTGATCGGGCAGGCGAACCCCGCCTCGGCCTGCATCGCGGTCATGTAGAGGCCCGCGCGGGCCACGTGCGCGGCGGGCTGCGAGCTTGTCCACGGCAGCGAGTGCAGCTCGTTCTCCACGCCCATCGCCATCAGCTTGTGCCACGCCGGGTGGAACTCGACCTCGTCGATGCGGTGCCCGTAGCGGTCGTGTGTGCGCAGCACGGGCTTGTTCTCGTTCGCCAGGCGCCCCCAGAACTGCTGAGGGAGGCCGCCGACGAACCGGCCCAGCGCGGCGGCGCGCTCCTTGGCCCAGCCGCCGCCCTCGCGCTCCAGCGCCTCGACGAGCGGGAGGTTGCTGGAGAAGACATCGACGCCCTCCAGCGGCGGGGCCTGATTGAAGACCTCGTGGGTCTCCCAGGCCGTCCCGGTGGTGGGCTGTGAGACGGTGGCCATCGCCTCTACAGCGTAGTCCCTCCCGTGCTCTTGCGCGGGCGCCCGTCTTCGCACCGTGAGGGGCGCCAGGCGCTCGCGCGATAGCATCGCCGCCCCACGCGCGTCAGTCGCCGCACACACAACTCCCTCTCCCCCTCCCAATCAACCCCACTCCACTCCCGACCTCCGGACTCCGCACATGGCCAAGATCGAGGTTAAGAACCCCATAGTCGAGCTCGACGGCGACGAGATGACCCGGATTATCTGGTCGTTCATCAAGGAGCAGCTGGTCCTGCCCTACCTGGACGTGGACCTGAGGTACTACGACCTCGGCATCGAGAATCGCGATGCGACCGCCGATCGGGTCACGGTGCAAGCGGCCGAGGCGATCAAGCGCCACGGGGTCGGGGTCAAGTGCGCGACGATCACGCCCGACGAGGCGCGGGTGGAGGAGTTTGGCCTAAAGGAGATGTACCGCTCGCCCAACGGCACGGTCCGCAACATCCTCGGCGGCGTGATCTTCCGCGAGCCGATCGTGATCGCCAACATTCCCCGCCTGGTGCCCGGCTGGACCAAGCCGATCGTGATCGGCCGCCACGCGTTCGGCGACCAGTACCGAGCGACCGACATGGTCGTGCCCGGCGCCGGCACGCTGACCCTCACCTTCACCCCCTCGGACGGCGGCGAGCCAGTCGAGCTGGAGGTGTACGACTTCCCCGGTGCCGGTGTGGCGTTGGCGATGTACAACCTGGACGACTCGATTCGCGACTTCGCCCGCGCCTCGCTGCGCTACGGCCTGGACCGCGGCTACCCGGTGTACCTGTCCACCAAGAACACGATCCTCAAACGCTACGACGGCCGCTTCAAAGACATCTTCGCGGAGGTCTACGAGGCCGAGTTCCGCGCGGACTTCGAGGCGGCGGGCATCACCTACGAACACCGGCTGATCGACGACATGGTCGCGGCTGCGTTGAAGTGGGAGGGCGGGTACGTGTGGGCGTGCAAGAACTACGACGGCGACGTGCAATCGGACACCGTCGCCCAGGGTTTCGGCTCGCTCGGGCTGATGACCAGCGTGCTGATGAGCGCCGACGGGAAGACCGTCGAGGCGGAGGCGGCGCACGGCACGGTTACTCGCCACTATCGCCTGCACCAGCAGGGCAAGCCGACCTCCACCAACCCGATCGCCTCGATCTTCGCGTGGACGCGCGGCCTCGCCGCACGCGGGCGCCTGGACGAGACCCCCGAGGTGAGCGCGTTCGCGGGGACGCTCGAGCGTGTCTGTATCCAAACGGTCGAAAGCGGCAAGATGACCAAGGATCTCGCGTTGCTTGTCGGCCCCGATCAGCCGTGGCAGACGACACAGGAGTTCCTCGGGTCGATCGACGAGAACCTGCAACACGCGATGGCCGAGAGCGCCTCGTGAACGATTCCACAGAGGAGATGACCCCGTGAGCAAACCCGTACGAGTAACTGTCACCGGCGCCGCCGGGCAGATCGGCTACAGCATCGTCTTTCGCATCGCCTCCGGGCAGCTGCTCGGCCCCGATCAGCCGGTGGATCTGCGCCTGCTGGAGATCTCCCCTGCGATGGGGGCGCTCGAGGGGGTGGCGATGGAGCTCGTCGACTGTGCCTTCCCGCTGCTCGCCGGCCTCGACCTGCACGACCACCCGGCGGACGCGCTCGACGGCACGAACGTCGCGCTGCTCGTCGGCTCCCGTCCGCGCACCAAGGGCATGGAGCGTGCCGAGTTGCTGAGTGCCAACGGCGAGATCTTCACGGTCCAGGGCAAGGCACTGAACGCCGTCGCGGCCCCCGACGTGAAGGTGCTGGTGGTGGGCAACCCCGCCAACACCAACTGCCTGATCGCGATGAACAACGCGCCCGACATCCCCCGCGAGCGGTTCACCGCGATGCTGCGCCTCGACCACAACCGTGCGGTCGCGCAGCTCGCCGCGAAGCTCGCCGTCCCGGTGAGCGGCGTATCCCAGATGGGCGTGTGGGGCAATCACTCACCGACGATGTACCCCGACCTGTTCCACGCCAAGGTGGGCGACCAGGTAGCCGCGGACGCGGTCGACGATCAGGCCTGGATCGAAAACGAGTTCCTGCCCAACGTGGGCAAACGCGGCGCCGCCATCATCGAGGCGCGCGGCGCCTCCTCGGCGGCCTCCGCCGCCAACGCCGCGATCGACCACACGCGCGACTGGGTGAGCGGCACCAGCGGCGCATGGGTCTCGATGGGCGTCCCCTCCGACGGTTCCTACAACATCCCCGAGGGCCTCATCTGCGGCTTCCCCTGTACCTGTGCTGACGGTGAGTGGTCAATCGTCCAGGGTCTCGACCTCGACGACTTCTCCCGCGCCCGCATCGACGCAAGCGTCAAGGAGCTTCAGGACGAGCGTCAGGCCGTGCAGGAGCTTGGCCTGATCTGAGGGGGTTCAACATACCCCGGCGAGGGTTCTGATGTGACCTCGCCGGGGTATGTACAGCTACACCTTTGGGTGCCAACCCCTTCCCTGCTTCGCCACCTTGCGTTCCTCCTCCAGGGTGGGAAGCACACGGTAGAGGTAGTTCTGCTTGATCCCCATACGGGAGGCAAGCTCGGGGATGGTGATGCCGGGCTGTGCCTGGACGAAGGAGAGCGCCTGCGCCGCGCGCGTGCCGCTGCCTTTGCGACGACCCGCTTTGCGACGTGGACCTCCGCGTCCGGTGGGGGCTGCCGCGGCCGCGGGCGCCGCAGCGGCCGCACGGACTTTGGTTTTCGAACCGCGGGGCCGGCCCGGTCCACGACGACCGGGGACTTTGGCTTTGCGCGTGGCTTTGCGTGCGGCTTTCGATGCGGCTTTCGGCGCAGCAGACACAGCGGCCGAACGGGCCGACGGGCCCAGGCCGTCGAGCGCGGCGACAGCGGCCTCCAGGCGCTGGTACTCCTCCACCAGCGGCTTCAGCTCGCTCAGCCGGGTGGTGATCTCTTGGTGCTTCTCGTCGAGAAAGTCGGTCACGTTCGAATCCTGTTCACTCGGATTGATGTGATTTACATCACATGGTTGCCCGTCACCTTACAACAATCACAGGTCGTTGCATCGTCACGCAAGACCGGTGTCAAAATTGCAGGGCGAGGGATGACTGCGCTCGGTCAGGAGAGGGAGTCGCGCTCGCTGCCGTCGCTGCCCTCGAACAGTCCGCACAGACGCTCGAGCGTGCGCCGGGCCTCGCGTTCGGGCATTCCGCCCACGAGTGCACGGGAGGCGAGCGCCCCCACCGGCCCGAGCGGGGGGCGAAACTCATTGCGATAATCGAAGTGCGTGCCACCTTGCTCGGGGTGCATCGCGTACTCGATGTGAGCGCGTGAGCGAGCCGGTCCGCGGCCCTCCCACACTGCCAGCCTGCAAGGCCGGCACTCCACCAGACGCCAACGCACATCGAGGCTCACTCCACGCAGGTGGACCTGTTGCTCCATCTCGTATCCCACCCGCGGAGACCCCTCGTCGGCCCACCGCAGCGCGCGATGAATCGTGACCCACTCGCCCAGGCGGGAGGGGTCCATCACCGTCTTCCACACCTCCTCCGGGGTGGCGGAGATGTGGGTGGAAAGGGTGAGGACGCTCATCGCGTGTGTCGCTCCCACCTACGCCCCGATGGGCCCGTAGGGCAAGCTGGGCAAGGACGCACTGAGCGAAGTGTGCCGAAGCCGGGAGACACTCGCTTCGCTCGCATCCCCGTTTCGGCCAGCACACGAGCGAGGGGAGGACGCCGATCCAGCGCCGCCATACGGGCTCATCGCGCGGCGAGCGGTTCGACTGCCTCCCACTCGCGCAACGCGCACTCGACGGCGTCGTCAAAGGAGTGCAGCTCCACGCCCAGCAGCTCGGCGGCGTGGTCTTCGGTCGCCAGCAGATCGCACTCCAGGCCCTCCATCAACGGGAGGATCAACTCGGGGTCCTCACCTGTGAGCGCGGCGGCGAGGCGCGCGGTGAGCGGTGTCATCGTGACCCTCAACCCCACTGTCGGCCTTCCCAGCAGCAGCAGCTCGGCGATGCGCGCGAGCAGCTCTTCGTAGGTGAGCGCCTCCGGCCCGCCGATGTCAAGCGTGCGTCCGCCCACGCTCGGGAGACGGGCGGCGGCGGTGAGCATTTCGATCGTGTCGCGCACGTCGATCGGCTGCGTGCGGAACCGGCGCCACGCCGGCAGTGTCAGCACGGGCATGCGCTCGACGAGCCGCACGAGCAGGCGAAAGGAGCGCGAGCGCGCGCCGATCACGATCGAGGCGCGCAGCGCGACGGACCCGGGAACGTGCTCGAACAGGATCTCCTCCACCTCCGCGCGGCTTGCCAGATGGCGCGAGACCGGGCCGGAGCGTGGCAGCAGGCCGCCGAGGTAGACGATCCGTCCCACGCCCGCGCGCCGCGCGTGCGCCGCGAAGGTGTCCGCCGCCAGGCGCTCACGCTCGGCGAAGCCGCTCGAAGGTGAGGCGCCCGTGAGACCGCCTTCCATCGAGTGGATCAGGTAGTAGGCGACCTCCACTCCCTCAAGCGCACGTGCGAGCCCTTCACCAGTGAGGACGTCGCCACGGACCACCTCCATTTCCGGAGCGCGGGCGAGCGAGTACGACGATAGGGCCTCTCTCGCGCGCTGGGGATCGCGCGTCAGTCCGCGCAGCTCGTGCCCTTCGGCCAGCAGCGCAGGAGCGAGCGTCGAGCCGATGAAGCCGCTGACGCCTGTGAGGAGAATGCGCATCACCGGCAATAATGACGCGCGTGCAGCCGTCACAGACCGAGGTCAGAGACCCCACCTCCTCGGAAGCGCCCTCCCGGTGTGATCTGGCGATCGTCGGCGGCGGGATCGTCGGGCTGGCTCTCGCCCGCGAGCTGACCCGGCGGCACCCGCGGCTGTCGGTGAGCGTGCTCGAGCGCGAGGCCGAGCTCGGCGCGCACCAGAGCAGCCACAACTCGGGGGTGATCCACGCGGGGGTCTACTACCAGCCGGGGTCGCTGAAGGCGCGCCTGTGCGTCGAGGGCGCCCGCGAGCTGTACGCCTACTGCGCCGAGCACGAGATCCCGCACGAGGCGTGCGGCAAGCTGATCGTGGCCACCGAGCGCTCGGAGCTCGGGCGCCTGGAGGAGCTCGAGCTCCGCGGCCGCGCCAACGGGGTCCCCGGCCTGCGGCGCGTGGACGCCGAGGCGATCCGCGAGATCGAGCCCCACGCGCGGGGGCTCGCGGGTCTGCACTCGCCCGCGACGGGGATCGTCGACTTCGCCGCGGTGGCCCGCTCCTACGCGCGGGACGCGATCGGGGCGGGTGCGCAGATCGCGACTGGCTGCGGCGTGCACGGCGTGCGGGCCGGTGCGCGGTCGCTGCGCCTGGAGCACGCGCGCGGCGCGACGGAGGCCACGCACGCGGTCTTCTGCGTGGGCGCGTGGTCGGATCGGCTGGCGGTGGCTGCGGGCGCGGACCCGGACCCGCGCATCGTCCCCTTTCGCGGTGCCTACCTGCGCCTGGCGAGCGAGCGCGAGCACCTGGTGCGTGCGCTGATCTACCCCGTGCCCGACCCCGCGCTGCCCTTCCTGGGGGTGCACCTCACCCGCCACATCGATGGCGAGGTGCTGGTCGGCCCGACCGCGCTGCCGGTGCTCGCGCGCGACGCCTACCGACTCGGACGGGTGCGGCGCGAGGACGCGCTCGACACGCTGCGCTGGCCGGGAACGTGGCGGATGCTTGCGCGGTGGTGGCGCCCGGGTGCCACCGAGCTGCGCCATGCGGTCTCGCGGGCGGCGTTCGTGCGGGCCGCGGCCCGCTACGTGCCCGAGCTGCGCGCGGGGGACGTGCGGCCCGCCTTCGCCGGCGTGCGCGCCCAGGCGCTCGCCCGCGACGGGCGGCTGGTGGACGACTTCGCGTTCTCCGCCACCGCCCGCGCGCTGCACGTGCGCAACGCGCCCTCCCCCGCGGCCACCTCCTCGCTGGCGATCGCCCGCTACGTCGCGGACCGCGCCGGGGAGGCGTTTGGGCTGGCCAGGTGAGGCCAGAAACCTCGGAAATTGCGGCGTATACAGGGGATTGTCACCGGAAAGTGACATTACGCCGGCTCTTTCCGGGGTAAAAAACATTTCCTCTGCGATTTGCGAGAACGCTCCTTGAGCGGACCGGCGGCAGGTGCTTTGATCCCTGCCGTTGAGTCCACCCCGCCCGACGTGAGGGTCGAGCGGACGAGCCTTGAAGGGGAGCGATCTTGGCGCAGCGAAAGCAGAGCGGGCGAGCCGTCCGCAAGGTGACGTGCGATGAATGCTACTTCCGGCGCAACCTGCTCTGCGCGCTGGACTTACCCGAGCCGTGCGCGACCTTCCGCCCCAACGAGGCCCAGCTCAAGCCGCCCCAACAGCTGCGCCTCGTCTTCCGCCAGGAGCGGCGCACGCGCGCCGCATGGGCGTTCCCGACCGCGCAGGAACAGGCCGCCCTGCACGCATAGGGCTCTCGCCCGTGCGGCCCTTGGAGGGGTATATTGAGAGGGACCCAGGCAAAGCTCTCAGGAGGCGGTGGCCCGCATGGCAGCAAAGGACAGCATCGGCAAGGCTTCGGCGGCGGCTCGCGCCGCGCAGCGCAACCAGTACGTCAAGCGCATCCTTGAGGACGAGGAGCTGCGCGGCAACCTGCTCGCTGCCTACGCGGCCGCACGCAGCGCGTACGGGCGGGTCGGCAACGGCAAGCCCCCCACCAAGGCGCTGTTCGAGGATCGCAAGCTCCAGCGCGAGCTGCTCGAGGCGGCGGTGGCGCTGCGCGAGGCGTCGAACGCGCTCAAAGAGCCCCCCAAGCGCGAGCGCCGCAGGCGGGGCGGGCTGGGCCGCACGCTGCTGTTCGCGCTCGTCGCGGGCGTGCTCGCGCTCGCGCTCAGCGAGGGCCTGCGCTCGAAGGCGCTCGACCTGCTGTTCGGGGCCGAGGAGGAGTTCGACTACAGCTCCACCACGATGCCCGCGCAGGAGGCCCCGAGCTCGGTGGGCGCCTCGGCCTCCTGAGCGTCGCGGGGAGCGGACCGCGAATGCCCGTGGCGTCTGCTGTGGAGAGTGCCCCGACGAGGGCCAGGGCCGAGCGCTCGCTCTCGGGCGAGCGTGCCCAGCGCATCGTGGAGGCGATGCGGCGCAGCGTCGCCCAGTACGGGACCGCGGGCTCCACCTTCGAGCGCGTCGCGCGCGAGGCGGGCGTCTCGCGGGGCCTGCTGCACTACTACTTCGGCACCAAGGAGCGGCTGCTCGCGGAGGCGGTGCGGCGCGACTGCCAGTTGCGCCTGGAGCGCCTGCAGCAGCAACTGGTGGGGGCGCAGACCGCGGAGGACTTCATCGGCCTGCTGGCCCGGCACCTGCAGGAGATGATCCGCGAGGACCCCGACTTCGTGACGCTCCTGTTCGAGCTGTTCACGCTCTCGCGGCGCAACGCCGACATCGCGGTCGAGTACACCAACCTGATGCGCACGATGCGCGAGCAGGTCGCCGGGATGCTCACGGCGGCCCAGGAGGAGGGGGTGCTGCGCCTGCACGCCGAGCCCGAGGCGATCGCCGAGATCCTCTTCTCGCTCGGGGACGGGTTCGCGCTGCGGATGCTCACCGAGCCCGACCGCGACTTCGCCGCGACGGTGCGCGCGGGCATCGCCTGCGCGCGGGCGCTGTTGGCTGACTGAGGCTGAGCCCGGCCTCACACCTTCTCTTTCGAGCCTGGCACTCCTATAATGGGAGTGCCAATGCCGATCTACGAGTATCGCCGCCCTGACGGGAGCACCTTTGAGATCGTCCAGTCGTTCTCCGACGAGGCCCTGACCAAGGACCCCGAGACGGGCGTGAAGGTCCAGCGCGTGCTGCACGCGCCCGCCGTGCACTTCAAGGGCAAAGGCTTCTACAACACCGACTACGGTACCCGCAAGCGTCAGCGTGAGAATGCGGCCGCCGCAGAGAGCTCCTCCTCGGACTCGGGGTCCGGTTCCTCGAAGGACTCCTCCTCCAGCGATACGGGCTCCTCGTCCAACGGCAAGGGCTCATCCTCCGAGAGCAAAGGCTCCTCCTCCGACGGAGGGTCCAAGGCAGAGAAGGGCTCCTCAGCCAAGAAGCCCGAGCCGGTCGCTGCCAAGAGCTGACGGCTGCCTTGCCAAGCTGACGGCCCCCGCCGAGCTGACGGCTACCCCGCCATGAACTGCGCCACGTCCGCCCGGCGCGCGGATTCTGAGATCGTCAGGCCTTCTTCACCAGAGGGCAGGGTGGTCTGTCCGGTCGGCAGGAGCACGTGCGTCGGCGGCGTGCCCGTGACAGCCAGCGCGGCGAACATCC
The DNA here is from genome assembly GCA_963702085.1 of uncultured Solirubrobacterales bacterium. GTDB lineage: Bacteria > Actinomycetota > Thermoleophilia > Solirubrobacterales > Solirubrobacteraceae > Palsa-744. Next base: position 443,187 of record OY969707.1, read on the forward strand.
CGAGCAGTTCCGCGCCGCTCATGTCCGAGATGATCGCCGGCGGGGCGTGCCAGGCGATCCACGGCAGGCGCAGGAAGCTCGAGGGGGACAGCATCTGGGACTTCATGTTCGTGAACAGCGCCTGCTGGTGCTCCTCGCGCTGGATGTCGGTCTCGGTCGGCGCGCACAGGTTCTCGCGCGTGCGCGCCAGCGCGAGCGCTTCCTCGCCGTCGAGGTGGTGGGTGCCGGCAGGGAGGCGCAGGGTGAAGCCGCCGTTGGCCGAGCCGCCGTCGAGCTTCGAGACGATGCAGCCCCCGGTGTACGTGATGCCGCCCATCGCGTCGATCAGCTGCGGGAAGTTTTCGAAGTTGACTTCCACCACGTGGTTGATGGGCAGGCCGAGCCAGTGCTCGATCACCGACACAGACTCCGCCGGTCCGCCGAAGGCGTGGGCGGCGTTGATCTTCTGCAGGCCGTGGCCGGGGATTTCGACGACCGTGTCGCGCGGGATCGACAGGCGCGCCGCGTGCCCGTCGCCGGTGCGGATCAGCATGATCGTGTCCGAGCGCCCGAAGCCGGTGGTTTGCGCCCCCGGTTCCTTGGAGTCCTTCTGGCGGCGGTCGGAGCCCAGCACGAGGACGTTGTTGGCCGAGGTCAGCGGGTAGCCGGCCGGGTCGAGCACGCCGGCGACGTTGCTTGGCAGGGAGGTCCGCTCGAAGTGCGAGGAGACCAGGAACAACACGAGCGACAGTACGAGCCAGCCGGCGAGCAGCGCGAGCAGGCCGAGTACGACGCGCTTGGGGGTGGGCCTGCGCCAGCGGGAGGGGGTATGCGGGGCTCTGGGGTGGCGAGGCGCTCCGAGCAGCGAGTCCTCGCGCGCATCGCTCCCGTTCTGGCGGGGGCCGGGCAGCAGCTTTCGCCCGGCGCGGTAGCGGGTGTACTGCGGCTTGGGCTCGGAGCCCGCGGGCGGGCGGGCTCGCGATGCGGGCGCGGGCGGTCGGCGCGGGGGCGCGCCCTCTGATCCTTGCTCTGTGGCCATCGGCGGTCTCTATATTGGCCGAATGCCGGGCGAGGACGCGCACGTTGGGCGGGCGCCTGCAGGCGGGCGGCTCGTGGTGTGCCCCACGCCGATCGGCAACCTCGAAGACGTGACCCTGCGCGTGCTGCGCACTCTGGGCGAGGCCGACGTGCTGGCGTGCGAGGACACACGCCACACCCACGTGCTGCTGCGCCGCCGCGGGATCGAGCCTCGGGCGCTCGTCAGCTTTCACGAGCACAACGAACGCGAGCGCTCCGCGGAACTGGTGGAGCGGATGCGCGCGGGGGCGACGGTGGCCCTGGTCAGCGACGCGGGCACACCGCTGGTCTCCGACCCCGGCTACGAGCTCGTGCGGGGGAGCATCGCGGCAGGTGTTCCGGTGGAGGCGCTACCCGGGCCAAGCGCCACGGTGAGCGCGCTCGTCGCCTCCGGTCTGCCGGCGGAGCGGTGGTGCTTCGCCGGCTTCCTCCCGCGCAAGCGGGGGGAGCTCGAGCGGGCGCTGCTGCACAACCCCGCGACGCTCGTCGCGTTCGAGTCCCCCCGGCGCCTCGTCGCCACCTTGGGCGTGCTCGCCGAGCACGACCCGACTCGCCCGGCAGTGGTGTGCCGGGAGCTGACGAAGCTGCACGAGGAGGTCCGCCGTGGGAGCGCGGCAGACCTGGTGGCGCACTATCGCGGGCATCCGCCGCGGGGGGAGGTGGCACTGGTCGTGGGCCCCGCGCGGGCGAATTCCGCGAACAGCGAGGAGGCGCTGGCGGTGCTCCGCGAGCTCGTCTCCGCGGGCGCCCGCGCGCGCCCCGCGGCGGGGGTGGTAGCGAGGCTCACGGGCGTGAGCGCGAACGAGCTCTACCGTGTGTGGGTCGAGGAGCGAACGAAGGCTACTTGAGGTAGCCGGCCTTGCGAAGATCGCTTCGCGCGCTGCGGATCTCCTCACCGGCACTCGTCAGAGTACGGCTGTATTTGTCCGACTGCCGGCGCGCTGTCTCGAGGACGGCCTGGTTGCGCTCAAGCGTCCGCTCGATCTTCTGTTGGCTGCTTGCGAGCTTCGCTCTGTCCAGTGGCGGCATCATTGTCCCTCCGTTCCATTGTATCGAGAAGGTAAAGCAGGGGGCCGATCTCGGCCTGCGCTTCCGCGATGCGATCGTCGCTCTCGACAAGGCGCTGTCGCAGACTCTTGGATGGTATCGAGGGCTTCGCGAAGGTCGCTTTCCAGCGCCTCTGTACCCCGGTCGAGCCGACCAACCGGGTCGGACGCCTTGAACGGGCCGAGTTGCGAAAGCCATCGGCGCCCGACGATCAGGCCGACGACCGAGATGACGACGTAGCCGGCTGCAAAGATGAGGGCCACGCGCACGATCAAGATGACCACGCGGCTGTCGAAGATGTTGTCCACAAAGCTCGGGTTCTTGGTCGTCGGCAGTTGGTGTGGGTATATCTGGACAACCGCGGCCACAGCGGCATACGCCAGCGCGGCGAGGACGACCACGACGACACCGATCTGCCAGATCGGCGGCTTTGGGTCGTCGGTTCGCTGTGGTTCGGTTTCCTCGGACACGACGGCTACTTCTAACCGACATGGCGGACGGGTTACGAGTATCCCGACGTCTCCCAACAGTCTCCACGCGCGGGCGCCCATCGTCGCCCCGCAACCCATGGATCGACCGAAGCGACGGCGCCAGCCGGTAGCCTGAGCGGGCCGTGCCCTCCTTCTACGTAACCACCCCCATCTACTACGTAAACGCGGCCCCGCACCTCGGCCACGCGTACACGACGGTCGCCGCCGATGTGCTCGCGCGCCACCACCGCCAGCGCGGGGAGGCGGTGTTCTTCCTGACGGGAACCGATGAGCACGGGGAGCCGGTGGCCGACGCGGCCCATGCGCAGGGCGTGGAGCCCCAGGAGCTCGCGGATCGCAACGCGGAGCGCTTCAAGGCGCTGGCCCCACGTGTGGGGGCGTCCAACGACTTCTTCATCCGCACCACCGACCCGCAGCACGAAGCGAAGGTGCAGGAGGTGCTTGCGCGCGTGCGGGAGAACGGGTTCGTGTATGAGGGCAAGTACGAGGGGTGGTACTGCCCGCGGTGCGCGGACTTCAAGGCGGAGAACGAGATCGAGGAGGGAAATCGCTGCCCGATCCACCACGTGGAGCTGGTGCGCGAACAGGAGGAGAGCTACTTTTTCAAGCTGAGCGCCTTCCAGGAGCGGCTGGAGCGGCTGTACGCCGAGCGCCCGGAGTGGCTCGCCCCGCGCACGCGCTACAACGAGGCGCTCGCGTTCATCCGCTCGGGCCTGCGCGACGTGCCGCTCACGCGCCATAAGCTCACGTGGGGGGTGAAGGTGCCGTGGGATGAGGAGCATGTCTTCTACGTGTGGTTCGACGCGCTGTTGAATTACTACTCGGCGCTGACATATGCCCCCGCGCCGGTGACGGCATCGGCGTCGACCGGTTCGAATCCCGCCTCCCCGAATCCTGCCCCCCCGAATCCCGCGCCGGCGGTCGCGGGTTCGAATCCCGCCCCCGCTATCGACGCGAGCACCGACCTCGTGTCCACGTTCTGGCCGCCGAGCTATCACCTGATCGCGAAGGACATACTGCGCTTTCACGCGGTGTACTGGCCGGCGCTGCTGATGGCCGCCGAGATCGAGCTGCCGCACCGCCTGTTCGTCCACGGGTACCTGCTGATGGAGGGCGAGAAGATGAGCAAGTCGCTCGGCAACGTGCTCGACCCGTTCGCGGCGATCGAGCGCTTCGGCGCCGACGCGCTGCGCTTCTACCTGCTGCGCGACGTCCCGTTCGGCCAGGACGGCTCGGTCTCTACGACCGCCTTCGAGCAGCGCTACGAGAGCGAGCTCGCCAACGAGTACGGCAACCTCGCGAGCCGCACCCTGGCGATGGTGCGCCGCTACCGCGATGGCGTGCTGCCCGCGGCGCCGATCGACCCCGAGCTGGCAAGCGACTTCGAGGGCCTGACCGAGGAGGTAAGCGCCCTGCTCGACCGCGCCGAGCTGACGCAAGCGCTGGACGCGATCTGGCAGCGGGTGAGGCGCCTGAACCGCTACGTGGAGGAGCGTGCCCCGTGGACATTGGCGAAGGACGACGATAAGGCGGAAGAATTGGATGAAGTGCTCGCTTCGCTCGCCGAGGGCGTTCGCGTGGTGTCCCTATTGCTCACCCCATATATGCCGGCGAGCACAGAGAGATTGCTGGACGCGCTCGGTGCGGAGGATCGAACGCTAAGCGCCGCCCGCCTCAGGGCGGGCCCCACCGCGCCGGGTCGGCCCGTGGGTGAGCTCGAACCGTTGTTCCCCAAGACGTAAAGCGCTCCTCATCCCCTCGATTCAGAGCACGCACGGGAGCATCGAGGCGGGAGGTAATGGACGGTCACGGTCTTGCTCACGGTGGTTGGCGAGCCGCTACGTGGGTGGAAGACGACCGTGACCGGCGCGCGCAGCGTCCGTGAGCTCTTCAGAGCGCTGAGGGCGCTCTTGGTCGGCTTGATCGTGACCGTCATGGTACCCGCCCCGAGCGCAGTGGCCGACTCCGTCCCATAGGCGATCTTGCGAGTGCGCTTGATCTTGCGTTTGCGCGATCCGGCTGTCGCCTTTCGGACCGACACAGTCGCTCGGGCGTAAATTGCCCCGGCTGCGGGAGCCTTGACCGTGAGTTCGATCTGACCGTCGCGTCCAACCTTCACGCTCAAGACGCCGAACACGCCGGATACAACAGCCGGCGGCGGTCGCGAAGGGCCTGTCGAAGTGGTAGTCCCTCCGGTCTGGCCACCCTTTGATTCCCCGCCGCCGTGCCCCCCTTCGCCTTCAGCCGATGGGGAAAACGTGCTCGTCATCGCGTAGCCGGCGTTATCGACGGCCACGCACAGGCCCGCAGGGGTGCATGACACGCTGGTGAGAACGCGGCCCGGGTCCGCCGGGACGATGCTCCAAGCACCGGAGCCACCCGAGGGTTCGGTCGAGGAGAGTACGTTGCCGACGGCATCGACGGCCACGCACAACGATTCTGATGCACATGAGATACCAGTGAGATGATGCACCCCGTCCAGATTGGTGATAGTCCAGCTTGGCGTGCTTGCGGTCGGGTCGGTGGTGGTGAGAACATCGCCCGCGTGATCTATCGCGACGCACAGCGAGCTTGACGGACACGAGATGCCCCAAATGGCCTGAGCCTCCACCGGAGCGATCGTCCACATGCTTTCGCTGCTTGCGGGATCGGTGGAAGTGATCGTGTTACCGGCGGCATCGACGGCGACGCAAAGCGATTCCGAGGCACACGACACACCGAGGATGGGGTCATCATGCTCGTTTGGCGGCGGACGGTGGTTGCCGCTGCCCACGATGCGGCCTTCTCCGACGACAACATGCCAGGCACTGCTCGCAGGGTCAGTCGAGGTTATTAGTGTGTCGTCGTCGTTGAAAGAATCGAGATTTGCGACACAGAACGCCGCCGACGCGCACGCAATGCTCTGAAGCGGGCCCAGGTATTCGACTCCGTGTTGCAAGAATTCAGGAATTGCGCGTTCAAATCGCTTGGTCCACTTATCGGGACTCTCACCGGTCGGATCTGATGTAGCGAGCACATATTCTCCCGCAGCCAAACACAGTGACACTGACGGGCATGCAACGGCGTTCGAAATTTCTCCGCCTCTTTCCTGTGACCCTGTTGTGACCCAGGCGTCGGGGTTCGTGGGTTCGGTTGAGCTGAGAACGTCATGTGCGTTATCAGCTGCCAGGCAGAGCGTTGTCGAGGCACAGGAGACACCGAGGATGCTGGCGGGATTGCTGCTGTCAATGTGTGTGCTCGTCCAACTGCCGGCCCCACCGCCTGGATCGATCGCGGTGAACACATCGCCGTACCCGTTCACCGCCGCACACAGACTGCTGGTGCATGAGACACCCAGTAGATATTCGCCGGGATCGATGTGGGCGGCTGTCCACGCACTCTTGCTGCCGGCGGGTTCCGCGGAAGCGAGCACACGACCTGCGCTATCGATCGCGACGCAACTCGACGGCGACGAGCACGAGATGGCACCAAGCGCACGTTCGTCCACTTCTGTCACGGCCCAGGCGCTTACGCCGCCCGCTGGCTTGCTCGACGTGAGCACATCCCCCGCGAGGTCCCCGGCGACACACAGCGAGGTCGAAGGACACGACACGTCGAAGATCGACCTTTCGCCGTCGACATGGGCCCGCACCCATGCATGTTCGCCGTTAGACGGTTCAGTCGAGACGATCACGTTCCCGCCATTCTCGACAGCTACGCAAAGCGAAGCGGTCGCGCACGACACCGCATGTATCACTTCTTCACTCAGGTGCGTGACCGTCCACGCACTCTCGCCACCCGTGGGATCAGTCGAGGTGAGAACATCGCCGGCACTGTCAACAGCGACGCACAACAGAGGCCCCGAGACACAGGACACCCCCAACAGAAAATGACGTCCATCGACATGATACACGCTCCAATCTTCTGCGCCGGCAGTCGGATCGGTCGAGACGACAACATCGCCGGCGCTATCGACAGCCACACACAGCGGTCCCGTCGTGCACGAGATGCCGAGCAGTTCGGTGCTGCCGTCGACGTCGCTGACGCTCCATGCCGACCCTGACGTGGCGTCAGATGAGGCAAGGATGTTTCCGAACTCATCGACCGCAACGCAAACGTTCGACACGCACGACACGCCGTCGAGGATCGGTTCGGGCGGCGCCGCGTCAATCAGAGCCGGCGAAGACCAACTCAACGGCGAGACAGCCAGCGCCGGGCTGTCACCGAATAGAACGCCAACCACAAGCACCAACGCGAAGAGCCCGGCGAGGCAGGACGCCTGCCGCTTCCCGCACCGCACGCTGGGGCGGCAGGCTGCACGACTGGCGCGACCCCCTCCTTGTTCGATTGGAGCATACAGTCCCATTGCTATCGGAACTATATCAGTCCTCATCGCCGCTCGGATCGGACGACCAGGCCCCGAAGAAGAGCCCATCCTCGGGGTCTGGAGGCCGACGTAGGCTCCTCTACGGAGTGATTTTCCCAATCTTGCCGGTGCCCCAATCCGCGAACCACAGATTGTCATCTGGACCCACAGCGATCCCGTATGGACGACTGCCGGAGGGCAGGGAGTATTCGGTGACTGTGCCCGACGTCGTGATCTTCCCAATCTTGTTGGTTCCATAATCGGTGAACCACAGATCGCCGTCCGGTCCTGCAGTAATATATTCCGGTCCGCTGCCGGATGGCAGGGAGTATTCGGTGATTGTGCCCGACGTCGTGATCTTCTCAATCTTGCCTTGGCCGTAGTTTGTGAACCAGAGGTTGCCGTCCGGACCGGCAGCAATCCCAACCGGCCAGCTTTCTGCTGGGAGCGAGTATTCAGTGATCGTACCGGACGTAGTGATCTTTCCAATTCTTCCCGCTTCCTCTGCAAACCACAGGTTGCCGTCCGGACCGGCGGCAATCCCGCGCGGGTAGCTTCGTTCGGGCAGCGAGTATTCCGTGATTGTTCCCGACGTGGTGATCTTCCCAATATGGCTGTTGCCAACAGAGCCAGGCTCCGTGAACCAGAGGTTACCATCCGGACCCGCGGTAATGTCGGCAGGTTTCCGTTCTCCACCGCTTGTCGGCAGGGAGTATTCTGTGATTGTTCCCGACGTGGTGATCTTCCCAACCTTGTTGGTGATCGAGTCGGTGAACCACAGATTGCCGTCCGGGCCTGAAGCGATCCCCTCCGGGTAGCTTAGTTCGGGCAATGAGTATTCTGTGATCGTTCCCGATGTAGTGATCTTCCCAATTGCTTTGCTTACGTTGGCGAACCACAAGTTACCGTCTGGTCCCGCCACTATCCCCTCCGGGCTGCCTGACGGTAGGGAGTATTCGGTGATTTCTCCAATTGGCTTGACCTTATTTGTCGTTTTCGAGCGTGCTGAGTTGGACCCCCCACTGTTTTTCGCCGTTACCTTCACAACAAGCGTGTGCCCGACATCCCCTTCGACCGGCGTATATTTTGAGCTGGTTGCTCCGGAGATAGTCGCACATTCGCCGCCGGTGGCGTTGCAGCGTTCCCACTGATATTCGTAGCCGGTGGGACTATTGGTCCACGTACCCGTGGTCGTGGACTCGGGAACCGCCTGATCGGGCGTTTCCGGCGAAGCTACAGGCAGCGAAGTATTTTCAGGCGCGTTTGGCAACGTGCTGAAGACCTGATTCAACCCGTCGGTCGTTTCTTTATTGCTGTTCGTCGCGACGATCCGGAAGTCATATTTCGTGCCTGAGCTGAGACCGCTGATCGCTTGGCTCTCTTTCACGTTACTCGTGCCAGATCCAGCACTTACTTCGGCCGTTTTTTTCCCGTAGGCTTCGGATGTGCCGTATTCGAAATAGTATTTCGTTTCGACACCTTCTGGATTCACTGTGCCGTTCAACATGGCACCGGTTTTCGTTATTGCAGTTGCTGCTTCCGTTGTCGCAGAAGGTCCAGTGGCAAGGGTAGCGTCGGGCGCACCATTGCCCGTCGGGCCGTCGTACCCCACTTCGGCGGTGCAAAAGTATTTGTCTTCCGTTGGGGGCGTACACGTGCCGTTGTTCCCTACTGTGACATCGAGGAGTGAACCTTTTGCAACATAGAATGCGTCGGCTTTGAGTGACCTCGAGCGGCTGGTTGAAAGCCCCTCCACTCCGGCCACGAAAGGCGACGACGCGCTAGTTCCTCCGGAGTCTTCCCAGCCGCCTTTGTAGGTGTCGTAGACAGATACTGGCGATTCCGGCGCTGCTACCGCGGCGACATCGTTCTGGATGCGATGCGTGCATGGTTTGTCGGTCTGCCATTTCGGCTTCGGTTCATATTTGCTGCAACCGCTGCCGGTGCCGCGACCCTTTACTCGATATCCGTATTCGGGGTTCGACCAAACTTCTTCGCTCCATTTGCGAGACCCTTCTGATGTCTTTTTCAGATTAGTTCCGCCAACGGCGATTACATAATGAGACACGGCCGGGTAGCGGACCGAGTAGCCATAGTCGCCACCAGCGAAAAGGATAGGCACCTTTTCGTGATCGAAGTATTTATTATATTCTGTCTCTTCGGTTGAGTCAACTTCTTTGGATCCCGTGCCCTCAAAACCCTTGTTCCAGCTGTTGCTTATCACGGTCGACCCGAGTTTTTCTGCCTCTTCGTCGGAGGGACCAAGGTTGGTGATTCCTCCTTCGTTTGCCTCGACCAGGAGGATTTTGCATTCTGCGCAGGCGGCTGAGACCATATCGAGGTCGAGGGATATCTCTTCACTCCAGATTTCATTGTTGCCCGGGTAGTTTTTGGTTTCACCGTACTGGTTCACCTTTTTGAAACAGCCATTGGCTTCGGTGCACGCAGTTACACCGCTTTCGTAATAGACTTTATACTTTTCGCGATATTTTTCCAGGTCAGACTGTGCGTAGGGATCGTTGTACGCGTCAACGATCGCGATCGTAGTACCTTTCCCGCCTTTTTCGGGCAGTTTATATGCTTCATGCAGGTCTTTCGGGTCGAAGCCCCCTAGTTCTCCCGAGCCTTCGAGTTCTGGTCCTGTGGCCTCGGCAGAACTGGCAGCAACCGTTGGGACGGCGATAGCTTCGCATGTCACTTCTTCAGTGGTTGCCGGTTCGGGACAGACGGCGTATGGCTTCGCTGTCTTGGAAAGCGCAAACCCCGATGCTGCGCTTGCAGCCTGGGGAATGATACACCCCAGCAGGGCGGCGGCGAGGACCATCAGACAGGCCAACCGGCCCGTGCTGCGCTCGTGTCCCGACTGGCAACTCTTCATGATGTCTCCTTTTCGTGCATGGTACAAGTACCGGACAGAACAACTGTTGTGACTGACCGTACCCGATCACCAGTGGCCTGTCTATCCCTCGAAAGGGGTGATCTATGTCCCCCGAAAAGGGGGACCCGCCGGGGGTGCGACGAGGCCTACGGCAGCCTCGGCCAACGCGTCTGTGCGTCAGATTGGCCGTGGATTGGCTGCCCGATTAATTCGCGCTTGTTGCGTGCTCCAAGCTTGTGGCGAACGCGAGCCGTATGCGTGCGGACCGTCTCCACGCCAATCTGCAGAGCATGCGCGATTTCCGTGCGAGACTGACCTGCTTGTATGCACTCGAGCACTTCCGCCTCGCGCATGGTGAGCGCTGCCACCTCCGCTGGATGCTTGCCCTCTGCCACAAGACGGACCGTCGCGAGGATGTCTGCGGCGCAGGCGTCCTTCGACAGGCAGGTGGCCCCGGCGGTGTGCACCAGTGCTCTGTATGGACGAGTAGGACGATGGGCGAACACGACTATCCCGATTGTCGGCTGGATAGCCCTCACGCGCGCGACTATCGAGGGCCCGGCCACGCTCGCCTCATCGAGGATCGCGACTCCCGGCGCCCTCCGCGCGACGATACGCTCGAGCGCGGCACCGTCCAGATCGCTGTCAACGACCCGCAGGCTCTCCTCCTCGCGCAGAACCTGCAACAGACCACGCCCCACCAGCGCGTCGAACTGTCCCAGCACGACGCTGACACGCCCGGCGCCACCGTCAGACGCCGCGCGCTCGCTCCCCGGCCCGGCCACCGTCGACGCTTCAGCCATGCCAACGTCCGCTGCCCTCGCCGGAAAAGGCCCGCCCGCCCGTCATCTTCTGCTCGCCTCGACCAGGCTCGAGGTGCGGATGCTTGGGCTGTGCCGCTCGTCGTCCCGGCGGTACCCCAGCCGCGCGGAGATCCGGTCGGCGGTGGCGATCAGGTGCGGGCCGAGTGCATCGATCAATTTCTCCAGTGGGATCATCGAAATGTGCGCGTCCATGCCGACGGCCGCGACCGTCTCGCGGGAGGCTGAGCGGATGGGAGCGGCGATCGAGTAGAGGCCGGGTGTGAGCTCCTCCTCGGCAGCGGCGAGGCCCCGCTCGCGGATGTTCTGCAGCTCCCGTCGCAGCGCCGTTTTGGCGGTGATCGTGTTCGGCGTGCGCCTGGTGAGCTTGATCTCTGCGATCTGCTCGCGCTGTTGGCGGTCGGGCAGATGAGCGAGCAGCAGCTTGCCGATCGCGGTGCAGTGGGCGGGAAGCGTTGAGCCGGACGCCTGGTCGAGGTCGATCTGGTGCTGGCCGCGGCGGCTGCCAGGCAGTCGATCCACGAGCAGCACTTCCGGCCCGTCGAGCACCCCAACGGTGACTGTGAACCCCGTCCGGTCGCGTAGCTCCTCCAGGTAGGGTCTCGCTTGCTCCCGGAGACTCATGCTGCTCATCGCCGACATTCCCAGGTCCGTGACGCGCAATGTGAGGCGGTATCTCCGTCTGGCGCCCTGTACCAGGTAGCCGAGCTTCTTGAGCGTGATGATGTAGCGATGCGTGGTCGAGCGGCTCATCCCCAACTCACTAGCGATGTCGGCGATCCCCCAAACCGGTCGTTCGGGCGTAAAGCACCCGAGGATCGCGAGACCCCGCCCCACCGACTGCGAGAAGCGCGGCTCGGTCAGGGGCGGGACCGACGCCACCCACTCCCCGTCAGGGTCGATCCTATTGGTCCGTGATCCTGTTCTCGGCATGTCGCCCGGAGGATGTTGCCTGTGAGAACGGTTCGTGACTAGAGGCACTGACACTAGTGTCCATGCCACTAGTCATCCCCTTGACATTCCGAGATCGGTCGTGTAAAGGGGCTGGCCAGCCGTCTGGTGAAGGCGGGCGCCGGCGTGCGGGGGTATCCGCCGGTGGGCTCGCCACCCGCGATCCTCTCCCGGCCGGGACACGGCCGCTCGGTCAGGCCAGCTGCGCCGCGGCGGGCTTTGGCACCGTCACTCCTGGAAGCTCACGCTCGGCGACACCTGCGCCGCGGCGAGCCCTGGCAGCGCGATCACCGCCAGCGCGATGCCGGCGACCACCGCCAGGGGGATGAGCACCTGCGGTCCGCCGACGGCGAACGGAGCGGGGAAGTCGGTTGTCAGCCTGAGCCATCGGTCGGCGAGCTCGTGCCCGTAGACGCCGAGGATGGTGCCGTTGAGGCAACCGACTGCGAGCACGATCGCGCTCTCCAAGAGCAGCGAGCGCCAGAGCTGCAGGTGGTCGTACCCCCAGGTCTTCATCGCCGCGAGGCGGGTGCGGCGCTGCCAGATGGCGGCGCTGAGCGACGCGGCAATTGCAAGTGCGCCGGTGATCAGCAGCAGTGTTGAGATCTGGCCGAGGCTCCTCAGGCCCTGACGGGCGCTGGCATCGGCCTGCGCTTCGCTTTCACGGAAGGTCTGCACCTGCAACCCGGAGTCGCGGCCGAGTGCGGCCTGCACCACCTGCCTTCCCCCCGCAAGGCTCATACCGGGCTTGAGCGACACCTCGAGTGCCGCTGCATCCATCGTCCCCCAGGAGCGGCGGTAGTCGCCGGCGTTGAGCGTGATCGCGCCTGGTGGCCATCCCGAGTTAGTCATGAGCGCCGCCACCCCAAGGCGCAGAGCGCCAGATGGTGTGGGCAATGTGAAGCGATCGCCGATCCGCAGATCGTGTTCACCGGCAAAGCTTTCGGAGACAGCCGCCCAACCGCCCCTGCGGATCAGTTTGCTCGCTCGTGTGAAGCTTCCACTCACCATCTGGCTGCCTTCCAGCATCGCTGGATCGCTGGGTGGTCTGGCGCGCACCCATAGCCGACGACTACCCACGTCCAGCAGCCCGCCCTGGTAGACGCGCACAGCGGCGACACCCGGAGCGTGTGCCACCGCCGCCACCTGACGCGAGGCCCCGAAGCTCGTGGTGTTGAACACGCTCTCGTTAGTCGTCACCCAGATGTCGGCCGTCGCCTCGTACTGGCCGATTGCTGTTTCGATGCCCCGCGTCAGATCCCGCCGCGCGCCCCCGATCGCGAGGCTCCCATAGACGGCGAGCGCCGCAATCCCCGCCAGCGCGATCGAGCGGGTCGCGGTCGCCTCCAGCTCGACCACGGCGTGGGAGAGCATTCCCCGGGAGCGTTCGCTGAGCGGCGTGAGCGCCGCGAGGGCCGCGGTGTAGGCGAGGGGGACGAGGCAGACCGCGGCGAGCGCGAGCAGGACGCCGCCCACGATCGTCAGGCTCGGCACGGCCAGCGCGAGAACGGTGGTTAGGAGGATGAGCGCGGCTCCCGCGAGCGCAAGCGCGATCGTCACCTGTCGTGGGATGCCCTGCCCCGCCTCGCCCTGCTCGTGCATGACCGCGTCGAGCGCTCGGCTGGGGCGCAGGTCGAGGAGCGGGCGCAGCGAGGCGAGCAGCGCTGCGAGCACGCCGCACCCGACTGCTATCAGGATCGTGCTCGCGCTGACGATCCTCTGGGAGCCGATCGGGAACGCGACCGTCAGGTAGCTGGGGACCTGGCCGAACAGGGTGTGGGAGAGCACGTAGCCGAGCGCGATCCCGCCGGCGGAGCCTATCAGGCCGAGCGCGAGCGCCTGTACGGCGAGGATCAGGGCGATCTGCGCGGGGTCGTAGCCGAACGTGCGCAGCTCGGCGATGAAGCGGCGCCGTTCGGGGACGGTCAGCAGGATCGCGTTGAGTGCGAGCAGGAACCCGACCATGCCGGCGATCGCGGCGAACAGGGTCGTGGACTGCTCGTTGGGCTTCGCCGCGGTGGCCAGCACGCGCAGTTCCTCATCGGCCCGGGTGACGTCCACGCGACCGGCCGCGAGCCCGCGCAGCTCACCCGCCACGCTCCGATCCGCGCCCGCCCGCGGCTTGACGAGCACGTTGGTCACGAGCCCGCGTTTGCCGGTGAGCCGCTGGGCGACCGGCAGCAGCGCGATCACGACAGGGCTTTCCGCCACCGCCCCGACCGTCTGGGTGCCCAGTGCCGCGCGGACCCGCACCGTGTGGAGCGTCCCGGCGACGCGCAGCGTCACGCTCGCTCCCGGCTGTGCGCCGACGGTATCCGCGACGCTCGAGGGGAAGCCGAGCCCTCCCGAGATCAGCAGCTCGCCCGCCCCGAGATTGCGGGTCGCCTGGGCGCCCAGTGAGAGGAGGTTCGGGGCCACGCCGAGGAGCTGGACCTGCTCGCTGCCCTTCGGTCCGAGCACCGTCGCGCTCTCCCGCAGCACCGACGAGGCGACTTCGACCCCGGGCAACCGCCCGGCGCGTTCGGCGAGCTGTTCGCTGAAGCCTCCTTCCGAGCGCGCCGCGAGCTGCAGTCGCGCAGAGCCGACGAGCTGGTCGATCAGCTGGCCGGCGGAGCCCGTGATGCTCGTGTTCGCGACGAGTACCCCGAACACGAGCGCGACGCCGACGGCGATGCCGGCGGCGGCGAGCAGCTCCTGGGCGGGGCGCTGGCGCACCCGCCACCCGTACAGGGTCAGCGGCAGGCCCGCGCTGAGCCCGAGGATCTTCGGCGCATGGATCGCCGGCGGGCGGATCTTCATGCCAGGGCGCCTTCGAGGTCTGGGTCGAACCCGTCCGCGAGGTTCCCGTCGCGCAGCGTGTACACCCGGTCGACGAATCCCTGCGCGCGGGGGTCGTGGGTGACGAGAACGCCGGGGATGCCCTGCTCGTGGCAGATGTCGCGCAGCAGCCCCAGGATCTCCCGTGTGCGCGTCGAGTCGAGGTTGCCCGTCGGCTCGTCGGCGAGCAGCAGCCGCGGCTCGCCCGCCAGCGCACGGGCGATCGCCACGCGCTGGCGCTCCCCCATCGAGAGCTGCGCTGCCTTCTGGTCGATCCGTTCGCCCAGGCCGACGCGCTCGAGCCAGGGCCGCACCGTCCGCTTCGCCTCGCCGAGGGTGTACCCGTCGCAGAGCAGCTTCAGCGCGGCGTTGTTCAACGCGGAGGAGCCGGCCAGCAGATGAAAGGACTGGAATACGAAACCGACCTCGCGGCGGCGGTAGCGCGCGCTGTCCTTGGCCGAGAGCCCCGAGACCCTCCTGCCGTCGAACAGCACTTCGCCGCTGTCCGGGGTCAGCAGCGCGGCCGCGATCAACAGCAGCGTCGTCTTGCCCGACCCGCTCGGCCCGTACACCGCGATCAGTTCGCCCGGGGCTACGCTCAGCGACACCCCGTCCACGGCCCGCACGATCTCGCCGCCCGCCGAGTAGTGCTTGACGAGATCGCGCAGCTCGAGCGTCACAACCTGGAGTCGCCCGCCTTCGCCTGACCACCGCGTTCCGCGGCGGTGCCCCCGATATCCGATCGGTCGGGAAACGGGACGATGACCCCGGGCTCGTCCATCGAGCGCACGGCGCCGCGAGAGACCGACACGATCCGTCGCGCGCCGTGGATCGCAGCCAGATCCTCGGAGGCGATCACCACGGCGAGATCCCGGCTGCGCCCGAGCGAGCGCAGCAGCTCATACAGCGCCTCGCTCTCCGACGGGCTGGGCAGCACCGCGGGCTCGTCCACGATCAGCAGTCGCGGTTCGCGCACGAGCGCCATCGCAAGGCCCACCCGGATTCGCTCCGTGAGCGCAAGCCGGTCGGCCCGCATGTCGGCCTGCTCTCCGGCGCCCACCCGGGCCAGGGCCCGCCGCGCGCGGAGCCTCGCCTCGCGCAGCGGCGTGCCGTCGCCCATACACGCCGTTGCGACCCAGTCGACCGCGGCGCCGTTGACCTGCGAGCGCCATTCCGAGGAGACGAGCGCGACTCCGCCGCTGCGCAGCAGCCACGAGCGCTCCCTGCTCGACATCGCTGTGACGACACGACCGTCGAAGCAGACCGTACCCTCATCCGGCGGCTCGATGCCGGCCGCGATCTTCAGCAACGTGGACTTGCCCGCGCGCCGCGGACCCCACACGCCGACGTGGTCGCCCGGATCGATCTCCAGCGAGACACGATCGAGGACGACGACCTCCCGGCGCCCATCAAGGTAGCGCTTGGTCACCTGGGTGAGCGAGAGCAGTGGCGCCATGATGCCCGCAGCGCACCTACGACCCGATCAGGTCGAGGATCCCCCCGCGCACGTTATCGAGCCACACCAGGCTGGCCTTGCTGCCGAGCAGTTGTTCTTCGCGCGCCATGTACATCAGCTTTCCGACCAGCGACTGCTGGGGCGGCAGATCGACCTCGATCTTCCGCTGCATCGCGAAGCACCGCCGCTCGCACTCGTCCACCGCGACCAGCAGCCGCGGCAGATCCTCACGGCGCGCGACCACGAGTTTCGCCTGCAGCTCGATCAGAACGAGCCTCGACCCGATGCTCCCCATCCACTCCGCGACCACCGGCTCCGCGGCAGGGGTCGGGTCGTACATGATCCGTTCCGAGTTCGACCCCTCAGTGCGATCGGAGTACGCCAGATCGCTCCTCTCGAGCGACTCCAGCATCCGGTAGAGGCTCTTGCGGTTGATGTTCCAGCTGGGGCCCAGCCGCCGCTCCAACTTGTTTGCGAGTTCGTACACGTACCCCCGCTCCTGCACCAGCAGGCACAGCAACGCGCCCTTCAACGGCGAGGATCTCCTCAGTACACGGCTTGCTTCGGCACTCATGCGATCCCCATACCTCGATCGACCATGACCGCGAACACTAGCGAAAACTCGCCCAAAGCATCCACGGAGAGCGAATGATCCTATCCGCTCGCATTTCCGTCTAACCGTAGGCTCCGACTCGTCAAATCTGCGGCAGCCGGCGTGGGAGGACGGACGGGCCGCCTGTTGTCTCGGCCCTCAGGTCGCCGGGTGCGCTCTCAGTTCGGCGTCCAGGTCGTGTCCGAGGCGGCGCATCTCCCAGGCGGCGGCGATGAAGACGGCGCCGCGCAGGAGCAGCACGATGCCGATGATCACCGCGAGGGTGGCGAGGCCGAGGCTGGGCCACGAGAGGATCACGATGCCGGCGATCATGTCGAGGATCGCGATGCCCATGTTCGCCGCACGCCCGTCCAGCTCGCCGATGGCCTCCACGAAGCGCACCCCGCCGGCCACGATGAACCACACGCCGAGGATCAGCACGAACACGACGAGCGTGTCGAACGGTTTCTTGATCAGCACCAGGCCGGCGATCGCGCTGAGCACGCCGACCGTCGCGAGCAGGCCGCGGCCTTCGCTGCGGCCGAAGATCGACCCGAGGATCGCCAGCACGCCGTCGACGAGCAGAAAGATCCCGGCGATCACCGTGAACGTGCTCAGGGTTTCGTGCGGCGAAACGACAAAGAACGCGCCGACGCAGAACACGGCCGCGCCGAACAGCATCACCAGCCACCAAAGACCCGCGAACTCTCGCAGTTCGCCAGAAGACGTGGACATGGCTCCGAACCTCCTCCGTTGGGATGGGTGCGAGCAGGCGACGCCCGCACGGTCGTTCTACCGAGCACTGTGCGCCTTGGGCGGCCCGCGCGCATCCGCGATAACTACGGACGGCGGTCTGGTGGGGCACCCCCGCGTGTCAAACTCGGCACCGCATGATCGACAGCCACACACACCTGGACCTCTGCGAGCCCCCCGACACCGAGCTCGTCGCGGCGGCCGAGCGCGCGGGGGTGACGCGCATCCTCACGGTGGGCACCGGCGGCGCCTCCTGCCGGGCGGCGCTGGCGGCCGCGGAGGCGTTCCCGCAGGTGTACGCCGCGGTCGGCCGGCACCCCAACTACGCGTCCGGCTTCGACGACGTGGACCTCGCCGAGCTGCGTGCGCTCGCCGCGCACCCGCGCTGCTTGGCGATCGGGGAGACGGGCCTGGACTACTACCGCGACTACGCCCCCCGCGCCGACCAGGAGCGCGCGTTCTCCGCGCAGATCGACCTCGCGCGCGAGGTGGGCAAGCCGCTCGTGATCCACACGCGCGCCGCCGAGCGAGACACGCTCGACCGGCTCGCCGCGCAGGCGCAGGGGGTGAGCGTGGTGATGCACTGCTTCTCGATGCCTGCGCACCTGGACGAGTGCCTGGAGCGCGGCTACGCGATCTCGTTCGCGGGCAACGTCACGTACAAAAGCGCCGCCGACCTCGCCGACGCTGCCCGGCGGGTGCCCGACGAGTGTCTGCTGGTGGAGACCGACGCCCCCTACCTCACCCCCCAGCCGGTGCGCAAGCACCCCAACCAGCCCGCGTTCGTGGCTCACACCGCCGCCTTCCTCGCGCAGCTGCGTGGGGTCACGGTGGACGAGCTGGGCGCAGCCGTGCAGGGGACGGCCGCGCGCGTGTTCGGGTGGTGAGGGGCGCGGGCGCCGTGCGGGACCGTTTCCCGGCTCGCTCTCAGCCCGACCCCGCCGGTGGGTCGCTCGCACCGGGCCGCCCCGATGTCTCCGGTGGGCCGCTCGCACCGGGGCGTCCCGATGCTCCCGGTGGGCCGCCCGCACCGGGTCGTCCCGACGCCCCCGACGGGCCGCCCCTGCCGACTCAGCCGAGCCTGCGCCGGATGCGCCGGTTCGGGGTGCGCCCCGACCGTGAGCTGGGGCAGAACTTCCTGGTGGACTCCAACATCCTCGGGGTGGCCGGTCGCCTCGCGGAGCTCTCCGACGCGGACGTCGTGCTCGAGGTCGGCGGGGGGCTGGGGGTGCTCTCGGAGTACCTCGCCGAGCGCGCGGCGCACGTGCACGTGGTCGAGCTCGACGAACGGCTGCGGGAGCCCCTGAACGACGCGGTCGCGCGCTTTGCGAACGTCACCCTGTACTGGGGCGACGCGCTGGCGGTGGACCTCGCGGCGATGCGCCCGGCCCCCACGAAGGTGGTCGCCAACCTCCCCTACGGTGTCGCCGCCGGCGCGCTGCTGCGCACGATCGAGGAGCTGCCCACGGTGACCCGCTGGGTGGCGATGGTGCAGCGCGAGGTCGGCGAGCGGCTCGCCGCCGGGCCGGGTGGCCGCGACTATGGGGTGCCCTCCGTGCTCGCCCAGCTCGCGTGTGAGGTGCGCGTCGCGCGCGCGGTCCCCCGCACCGTCTTTCACCCCGTCCCCAACGTGGACTCCGCACTCGTCGAGCTCGGTTCGCACCGGACCCGCTCCCTCCCCCGCGCTGCGCCGCCTCGTGGGTGGTGCCTTCGCTCACCGCCGCAAGGCGCTCGCGCGCTCGCTCGCGCTGACGGGTGCGGCCGAGCGCGAACAGGTACGGGAGGCGCTCTCGCACATGGGCCTTCCGCTTGACGTCCGCGCCGAGCGCCTCTCCCCGGAGGGGTTCCGCTCGCTGGGGGGCCTGCTCGGCATATGACGCCCCTGCCGCTGCGCGCGCTCGCCCCCGCGAAGATCAACCTCGGCCTGTTCCTCGGCCCCGTGCGCGCGGACGGCCGCCACGAGTTGGCCACGGTGATGCAGTCGATCTCGCTGGCGGACGAGCTCACGCTGCGGGCCGCGCCCGACCCCGACACGAGCGACGATGTGGTGGTGTGTCCGGGTCTCGGGGACCCGCCCCCCCCGCCCGCCGAGAACCTCGCCGCGCGTGCGCTCGCGGCGTTCCGCGCGGCCACCGGCTGGGACGCGCCGCCGCTGGAGCTGTCGATCGACAAGCGCGTGCCTGTCGCCGCCGGCCTGGGGGGCGGCTCCGGCGACGCCGCCGCGGCGCTGCGTCTCGCCGCCGCCGCCTCGGGGTTGGGCGACCGCGAGCTGCTCGCCGAGCTCGCACGGACGCTCGGCGCCGACGTCCCCGCCCAGGTGCAGCCCGGGCGGTGGCTCGCCCGCGGAGCCGGGGAGCTGCTGCAGGCGCTGCCCGATCCCGAGGTCCCCCTCGGGGTGCTCGTGCTGCCCCTCGCGCGCTCCCTGTGCACCGCGGCCGTGTATGCGCAGGCCGATCGCGCGGGCCTCCCACGCGGGCGCTCGGAAGTGGAAGACTGTCACGGCGCGCTTGCGCAGGCGCTCGCCGGGGGCGCCCCCCTGCCCCCGGCAGCGCTTCTACGCAACGACCTACAGGACGCCGCCCGCGCGCTCTGCCCGGAGATCGACGCCGCCCTGGCGGAGGCCCGGGCTCAGGACGCCGACGTGGCGCTCGTGAGCGGGTCGGGACCCACCGTGCTCGGGTTGTTCGCCGGGTCCCGCGGCCCCGCCCGCGCACGCGCGGCCACCCGCGCCCTGGCCGAGCGCGTGCCCGCGCCGTTCGCGGCGGAGCCGGTCACGGCGCAGTTCGCCCGCGCGAGTGCCCCTGCCGGCTCGTCGGGGTGGTAGCACCCGCCGGTGCGCGGGTCCGTTCGCGCAAGGGACCTGCGATCGTGCCATCGACCTTGCGGGGCGCGCCCAAAGCGGTCGGCCTCGCCGTAGGTAACAATTAGACGCGCTGTGAGCAACAAAGATGTCGCCTACCTCGTGGCCGTCTGCGCGGCCGTGTTCAGCCTCGCGCTGTACGTCGGTCTGATCCTCGCGCCCGCGTTGTCCGCCTACTCGCGCCTCTGGCAGCGCGTGGCGGCGGGTGTCCTCTCGCTGTACGTGCTCGCGGTGCTCGTCGGCGCCGGGGTCCTCGCAGGCCTCGCCGTCGTCTACTTCTGGGTCTGACGGGCGTGGCCGAGCTCACCGCCCTCGACGCAGTCACCGAGGCGGTCGAGTCTGGCGCGGGCCTGCCCGAGGTGGTGCGCGCCGCGGCGCGCGCGCTGGACGCGAGCCTCGCTGTGAGCGACGCCCGCGGGGGGACGCTCGCGGTGGCGGCCCGCTCGCCCGCGGAGGAGCGCTCGCTGCTCGCGGGGGGCGAGGGGGTCACCAGCATCCCGCTGCGGGTCGCCGACGCCGTGGTGGGGTCCCTGCACATGCGCGCCCGCACGGAGCCCTCCGTCTCGATGCGGCGCCTCCTGGTGACGATGATCGCCTCCGAGGTGCAGCGTGTGCGCGCCCCCGACCTCGCCTCCGAGAGTGCCGCCGCCGACTTCCTGCACGCGCTCTCCCGCCGCGAGCTGCACGGCCGCGAGGAGATCGTGGCGCGCGCGCGCGAGGAGCTCTCGCTCGACCTTGCCGAGGGGGCCTCCGCGATCGTCGCCCGCGCCCACCCCCAGGCGCCCACCGAGGAGGGCTGGCGCGCGCGGGTGCTGGTGGTTGCCGAGCGCGGCGCGCGCGCCGCGGTGAGCCGCTCGATCGCCGCCCTCTCCGAGCGCGAGGGGTCCCCCTCCGCGGAAGTGCTGCTGCTCGTGCCCGGGGGCGAGGAGCCCCTCGCGGCGCGCGCCGCGGATTCGGTGCTACGCGAGTTGCAGGCGGGCCTCCCCGGGTGCACGTTCGCGGTCGGGCGCAGCCGCATCGCCGAGGACCCCGCCGACCTGCCGCGCGCTGCCTCCGAGGCGCTGCTCGCCGCGAACGTCGCGGAGGGTGGGAGCACCGCCGCCGGGGGCGGGGGCGCCGCCCCCGCAGGTGGCGGCCAGGAGGGCGCGCTCGCCTTCGAGCAGACCGGGGCCTACCGGCTGCTGCTCTCCACGATGAGCGAGAACCCCCGGGAGCTGCAGCGCTTCTACGCGGAGACGGTGGAGCCGCTGGTCGCTTACGACGAGCAGTACGAGACCGACCTCGTGCGCACCCTGGAGACCTTCCTCGACGCCGACGGCAACGTCGCGGGCACCGCTCAGCGCCTGTTCACCCACCGCCACACCATCTACTACCGCCTCGAGCGCGTGCGCGAGCTCTCCGGACTCGACGTCTCCTCCAGCGACGGCCGCGAGAAGCTCTCCCTCGGGCTGAAGGCGATGCGCGTGCTCGGCATCGCCCACGCCGGCGGCCCCGCCTCGGAGGCTGGCGCCGGCGGGGGGCGTGTGCCGCGAGGGTCGCGGCGGTCCGGATGGCTACGATGAAATCCCCTGGGGGGTCGTCCAATGGCAGGACATCAGGTTTTGGTCCTGAGAATCGGGGTTCGAGTCCCTGCCCCCCAACCTCTGCTTCGCAACCCCCTCCGTCCGGGATCCCCATAGGGGAGGGAAGATGAGTTGCCCCCCAACAATGTGTGCGCAATGACCCCTCCGACAGTGGTGATCCTGGCGGCGGGCCAGGGGACGCGCATGCGCTCGGACGTGCCGAAGGTCCTGCACGAGCTGTGCGGCCGGCCGATGGGGCTGTGGCCGGTGGTAGCGGCCCTGGAGGCGGGGGCGGGCCGGGTGGTGGTGGTGGACTCCCCCGCGCGGCCCCTCGCGGAGGTGTTGCCGGAGGGCGTGGAGCTGGTGGTGCAGCCCGTCTCCAACGGCACCGGCGGGGCGGTCCTCGCGGCGGCGGGCGCGATCGACCCCGCGGCGCCCGTGGTGGTGCTGAGCGGCGACGTGCCGCTCGTGTCCGCGGCGGCGATCGCTGAGCTGGTGGCGGCGCACGTCGCGGGCGGGGCGGCGGCGACGATGGCCACGACGGTGCTCGCCGACCCCACCGGCTACGGACGCGTGGTGCGCGACGAGCGGGGCGCGGTGGCGCGGGTGGTCGAGACCAAGCAGGCGGGCGACGCCACCGCCGAGGAGCTCGCCATCCGTGAGGTCAACACCGGCATCTACGCCTTCGACGGGGGTGCGCTGCTGGGGGTCCTCCCGCGCCTGAGCGCGGACAACGCCCAGGGTGAGCTGTACCTGCCGCAGACGCTCGACCTGCTGCGCGCCGACGGGGCGGTGGTCGCCGCGCACGCGGTCGACGACCCGCACCTCGTGCTCGGCGTCAACGACCGTGTGGCGCTCGCGCACGTGCGGGCGCTGGCGCAGCGCGCGATCCTCGAACGGCACGCGCGCGCGGGAGTGACGGTGGTGGACCCCGCCGCCACCTGGGTCGACGTGGACGTGGGGATCGGACAGGACGCCCGCCTGGAGCCCGGCACCTCGCTGCGGGGAGCCACCGAGGTGGGCGCGGGTGCCGTGGTGGGCCCGCACACCACCGCCCTGGACTCGCGCATCGGCGAGCGGGCCGTCGTGCGGGTCTCCTGGCTTGACCAGGCCGTGGTCGGCGCCGGCGCGAGCGTCGGCCCGTTCGCCTACCTGCGCCCCGGGACGGTCCTGGGCGAGGGCTCGAAGGTGGGGACGTTCGTCGAGGTCAAGAACTCCGACGTCGGCGCGGGCGCGAAGATCCCGCACCTCTCCTACATCGGGGACGCCGACGTCGGCGAGCGCTCCAACCTGGGGGCGGGCACGCTCACCGCCAACTACGACGGCCACGCAAAGCACCGCACCACGATCGGCCGGCGCGTACGCGGAGGGGTGGACACCGCGTTCGTTGCCCCGGTGACCATCGGTGACGACGCCTACACCGCGGCGGGCTCGGTGATCGTCGAGGACGTCCCCCCCGGCGCGCTGGGGGTGGCGCGCGCGCGCCAGGTCAACCGCGAGGGGTACGCTCAGCGGCGCGAGGACGAGCGGGCGGAGCACGACGCCTCGACGCGGGGCACGACGCCCCGCGCCCACGCGCCGGTTGCCGTACCGACACACGTGGACGATCCCCAAAAATCCTCCTGACCATGCCGCGCCTCAGACGTTTACACTCCGAGAGAGGATGAGCACGATGGACACGCGTGCGCAGGTCGCGGCGACGAGCCTGCCGATCGACTACAACAAGCGGCTGATGCTGTTCGCCGGGCGCGCGAACCCGCAGCTGGCGGTGGACATCGCGGGCAAGCTGGCGATGGACCTCGGCCCGGTGACGCTGCGGACGTTCTCCAACGGCGAGGTCTACTGCCGCTACGAGGAGTCGATCCGGGGGGCGGACGTGTTCATCGTGCAGTCCACCTGCGGCAACCCCGACACGGGCGTCACCGCGAACGACTCGCTGATGGAGCTGCTGTTCATGATCGACGCCGCCGTCGGCGCCTCCGCGCACCGGGTGATCGCGGTGACCCCGTGGTTCGGGTACTCCCGCCAGGACAAGAAGTCCGCGCCGCGCGAGCCGATCTCCGCGCGCCTGGTGGCGCGTATGCTGGAGGCTGCGGGGGCCGACCGCGTGCTGACGATGGACCTGCACGCCGGGCAGATCCAGGGTTTCTTCCAGAAGCCGGTGGACCACATGACCGCGCTGTTCATGCTCACCCAGTACTTCGCCGACCTCGGCCTCTCAGACCTCGTGGTCGTCGCTCCCGACGCCGGCCGGGTGAAGCTCAACAAGAAATTCGCCTCCAAGATCGGCGCCGAGCTCGCGATCCTCGACAAGGAGCGCCCCGCCCAGCAGGTCGCCGAGATCGCGTACGTGATCGGTGACGTCAAGGGCAAGACCGCGGTGATCGTGGACGACATGATCGACACCGCGGGGACGCTCGCTGCGGCGACCCAGACGGTCTACGAAGCAGGTGCGAAGAGCGTGTACGCGGCGGCCACCCACGCGATCTTCTCCGGCCCCGCGTTCGAGAACCTCGTCGCCTGCGGCCTGCAGGAGATCGTGGTGACGGACACGATCCCGCTACCCGCTTCGCGCCCCGCCAACATCCGCGTCCTGCCCTGCGCGGAGCTGCTCACGGACTCGATCCGGCGGATCTTCACCGACGACTCGGTGTCCGAAGTGTTCGACGGCGAGAACCAGCTTTTCTAGCCTCGTCAACGCCTGGCGTCTACGAGCTCTTCTGAGAACCTGAAACGCACCGTCCTCATCGCGATCGGGGTGGTGCTGTTCCTCGCGATCAGCGGGGTCCTGGCGCGCTTCTTCTCGGCGGAAAACGTGGAACTCGACCGCGAGGTCACGCTGATGCAGGCGGAGGCGCGGGGCGACGCGCAGGCGATGTTCGCGCAGCTTGCCGCGGCCTGCCGCGCGAGCGCGTCGTGCGCGGCGACGGTGCGGGCCGACGCTGCCAGCCTGCGGCGTCCGGGGTCGGTGGAGATCCTCTCGACCCAGTCCACCACCAACCACTCGCTCACGAGCTCGGTCGGCGAAACGCGCGTGGCGTGGAAGGTGCACGGGCGCTACCCCGTGGTGCAGTGCGTGCGGGTGCGGCGCTCGGGCAACTTCCTCACGGGCCTCTCCGTCTCCCTGCTGCGGGTGGGCCCGCGGATCGGGAGCACCGCCGATTGCTAAAGTCCCCACCCCGATGGCCGACCAGACCGCAACCCAGCTAGACGTGCGCCTCCGCGAGCCCGACGGCTCGCGCGCGGCGCGGCGCCTGCGCGGTGGGGGCCGCGTGCCGGGGATCCTCTACGGTGGCGGTGCCGACCCGCTGAGCTTCGACGTCGACGAGCGCGAGTTGCGCCTCGCGCTCGCCAGGGCGGGAGCGGTGCTGGACCTGAGCATCGATGGGTCCCCGGCCACCCCGGTCGTGCTCAAGGAGGCTCAGCGTCACCCGGTGCGCGGGGACACCGTGCACGTGGACCTGCTGCGGGTGCGCCTGGACAGGCCGATCCACGCGGTGGTGGCGCTCGAGCTGACCGGTGGAGACGAGTCCCCCGGGGTCAGGGAAGGGGGGGTGCTCGAGCAGATCACGCGCGAGCTCGGCGTCGAAGCGCTGCCCACGGCGATCCCGGAGGCGATCGTGCACGACGTCTCGGCCATGCAGATCGGCGAGACCCTCACGCTCGCCGCGGTCGCGGTCCCGCCGGGGGTGACGCTGCTGGACGACCTTCAGGAGACGGTGCTCGCAACCCTCACCCCGCCGCGTCTGCAGACCGAGGCGGAGACCGAGCTCGAGGCGGAGACCGAGGTCGTCGGCGAGGCGGAGAAGGCCGATGCCGCCGCCGCTGCCGAGGGCTCCTCGGACGGGGAGTAGCGACTCCTGCGACGCCCTTCGCTGCGGTCGTGCGCCGGTGCTCGCGCGCGCGGCGGTTCCAGCAGCGGTGCGGCGATCGACTGGTTGATCGTAGGGCTGGGCAACCCCGGCCGGGAGTACGCGCGCACGCGCCACAACGTGGGGTTCGCGGTCGCCGACGAGCTCGCCGAGCGGTGGGGCCTGCCGCGACCCCGGGCACGCTTCAAGGGCCTGCTCGCGGAGGGCCGTGCTGGTCTCTCGGGTGGGCCGGGCGCGCCGGGTGTGACTGCCACACCGGGGGACCTGCCGGGCGCCGCGGGCGGGCGGGTGTCCGTCGCGGTGCTGTGGCCGCAGACGTTCATGAACGAGGCCGGCCGCTCCGCCGGGCCCGCGCGCGGCACCTACAAGCTGGCGCTGGAGCGCGTGGTGGCCGTGCACGACGAGATCGACCTCCCCTTCGGCGAGGTGCGCACGCGCCTGGGCGGCGGCCTGGCCGGCCACAACGGGCTGAAGTCGCTGCGGCGTGAGCTGGGCGGCGCGGACTTCTGGCGGGTGCGCGTGGGGGTCGGGCGCCCGGACTCCACGGACCCCGAGATCGTCTCCGCGCACGTGTTGGGCCGCTTCCGCGAGTCTCCCGAGGAGGTGCGCGAGCTCGTCGGCCGCGCGGCCGACGAGGTCGAGCGTCTGGTGGCGGCGCCGTGAGCCTCAGGTCGCTGCTGGGGTTCGTGCAGGACGACCCCGGCGGTGCGCGGCTGCTCAGAACCGATGGCCCGCCCACCCACGCGTTCGTGTCGGCCTCGCTGCGCCCCTACCTGATCGCCGGCCTGGCGGAGAGCGGCGGGGCACGGCCCACGCTGGTGGTGGTCGGGGACGACCGCGCAGCGCGGGAGCTGGCGTCGGACCTGCGCGCTTGGCTGCACCCGCGCCGGGTTCGCTACTACCCCTCGCGGGGGGTGACCTACGAGTCTCACCTGACCCCGCCTGCGCACCTGATCGGCCTGCGGGTCGCCGCGCTCGACTCCCTGCTTGCGCGGGACACCGAGACCGAGCCCCCCGTGGTGGTCGTCTCTGCGGTGGCGCTCTCGGAGAAGGTGCCCGACCCCGCGCTGCGCCCGCGCTCGTTCACCCTGCGCACCGGCGCTCTGCTCGACCTGGAGGAGTGCGCGGGGGAGCTGGTGGCGGCCGGGTACGAGCGGGTGGACCAGGTGGAGGAGCGCGGGCAGTTCGCGGTGCGCGGGGGCCTGCTCGACGTCTTCCCGGCGACCGAGGAGCGGGCGGTGCGGGTGGACCTGTTCGACGTGGAGATCGAGTCGCTGCGCTGGTTCTCCACGTTCACCCAGCGCTCGCTGGGGGACGTGCAGGAGGTCGAGGTCGCGCCCGCGGCCGAGCTGGCCGCCGAGCACCGCGAGCTCGCCGAGCTCGCCGCGTTCGAGGACGCCTCAGAGCGGCCGGACATCGCGGAGCTCCTGCCGGTGGAGCGTTTCGGGGCGCTGCTGGACCTGTTGGGCGCGGACACCGAGCTGTTGGTGGCCGCGGAGGAGGAGCTGGCACCGGCGCTGGAGGACCACTGGAGCGACGTGTGCGCGGCGTTCCACGACGCCGACGCCCACCACCTGTACGTGAGCCCCGAGCAGATCCGCGCGGCGCTGGAGGGGCGTGTGCGCATCTGGCTCTCCTCGCTCTCGGGCGACCAGGAGCTGCAGCTGCGCGCCCAGTCCGCGGACGTCGCGGCGCGCTCGCTGGCGGAGGCCGAGCCGCAGTTGGAGAAGCTGGTGCGCTCGGGCTACCGCACCGTGGTTGCGTTCCCCCGCCGCGGGGAGGGGGAGCGGGCGGCGTACAACCTTGCGCGCCTGCACGCCACCTGGCTGGCCGACGAGGGCGCGGCCGGGGTGGACGTGGGCGCGGCGCCGTTGGAGGCGTCCCTGCGCTTTGCGGCCGCCTCGCTACGCGAGGGCTTCGTCGCGCCCTCGCTGAAGCTCGCGGTCTTCCCCGAGCACCGCCTGCTGCGCCGCCGCCGCGCTGAGCGTGGCGGCGGTGTGGGTGGGCTCGACGGCGGGCCGCGCCGCGGCGCGCTGCGCTCCTTTACGGAGCTGCGCACCGGGGACATCGTCGTCCACGAGGACCACGGGGTGGCGCGCTTCGCGGGCTTCGAGACGCGCACGGTGGCGGGGGTCACGCGCGACTACCTGTACCTCGAGTACCAGGGCGACGACCGCGTGTTTGTGCCCACCGACCAGTTCGCGAAGATCTCCCGCTACGTGGGGGCCGGCGGCGAGCACCCGCCGCTCTCGAAGCTGGGGGGCTCGCGGTGGGACGCGATGAAGTCGCGCGCGCGCCGTGCCGCTCAGGAGCTCGCGGGTGAGCTCTTGAGCCTCTACGCCGAGCGCCGCCGACGCTCCGGGCACGCGTTCGAGCCCGACTCCGAGTGGGAGCGGGAGCTCGAGGAGCGCTTCCCCTACACCGAGACCCCCGACCAGCGCGAGGCGATCGACGCGGTCAAGGCCGACATGGAGGCGCCCCGGCCGATGGACCGCTTGATCTGCGGCGACGTCGGCTACGGCAAGACCGAGGTCGCGCTGCGCGCCGCGTTCAAGGCGGCCACCCAGGGCAAGCAGGTGTTGATGCTTGCGCCCACCACGATTCTCGCCCAGCAGCACTTCGGGACCTTCTCCGAGCGTCTCGCCGACTACCCGGTCACGATCGACCACGTCTCGCGCTTCCGCTCCCCGGCCGAGCAGCGGGCGGCGATCGCGGGCTTCGCCAAGGGTGGCGTGGACATCCTGATCGGCACCCACCGCGTGCTCTCCCGGGACGTGCGCGCGAAGGATCTCGGCCTGCTGGTGGTCGACGAGGAGCAGCGCTTCGGGGTCAAGCAGAAGGAGCTCCTGCGCCAGCTGAAGCTGCGCGTGGACGTGATCTCGATGTCCGCCACCCCGATCCCGCGCACGCTGCAGATGTCGCTGGCGGGGCTGCGCGACATCTCGGTCATCGAGACCCCGCCGGAGGGCCGCCGGCCGGTGCGCACCTACGTGGGGGAGTACGAGGAGGAGCTCGTCCGCGGTGCGATCCTGCGCGAGCACGACCGCGGCGGGCAGGCGTTCTTCCTACACAACCGCGTGGAGTCGATCGACGAGACCGCGGAGCGCCTGCGGGCGCTGTGCCCCGGGGTGCGCTTCGCGGTGGCCCACGGCCAGATGGGCGAGGGGGAGCTCGAGAGCGTGATGATGGACTACCTGCGCGGCGGCGCGGAGGTGCTGGTGTGCACCTCGATCATCGAGTCCGGCCTCGACATCCCCCAGGCCAACACGCTGATCGTCGAGCACGCCGACGCGTTCGGCCTCGCCCAGCTCTACCAGATCCGCGGGCGCGTGGGGCGCAGTCGCGAGCGCGCCTACGCCTACCTGCTCTACGACTCCGCCGCCGCGCTCACGCCCGAGGCGGCGCAGCGGCTCTCCGCGCTCTCGGACTACACCGAGCTCGGGTCGGGCTTCAAGATCGCGATGCGCGACCTGGAGATCCGCGGCGCGGGCAACCTCCTCGGCGACGAGCAGTCCGGGCACGTCGCGGCGCTCGGCTTCGAGCTGTACATGCAGATGCTCGACGAGGCCGTCCGGGCCGCTGGACCCGCCGAGGGGGAGGACGGAGTCGAGCTGCCCGAGCCGGTGCGCCTCGACGTCAACGTCGACGCCTACGTGCCCGCCGACTACGTCCCCTACGAGCAGGCCAAGATCGAGATCCACCGGCGCGTCGCCGGCGCGCTGGAGGTCGCCGACGTGGAGCGCCTGCGCGAGGAGCTCGAGGACCGCTTCGGCCCCGTGCCCGAGCCGCTCGGCAACCTCCTCTCGCTGCAGCGCGCCCGCATCAAGCTCGGCCAGGCGGGGGCGCGCGCGGTGAGCTTCCGCGGCGACCGCCTCGCGGTCACGCCGATCGACCTCGACTCCGCCCGCGCGCGGCGCCTGCGCGAGCAGCTGCCCGAGGCGCTGTACGAGTCCGGCCGCTCGCAGGTCTCCGTGCGCGTGCCCCGCGAGGGCCCCGAGCGTTTTCCCGCGGTCGTGCACGCCGCGGACGTGCTGCTCGCGGTGGTTCGCGAGGCCGCGTAGGGCCACCGCCGAACGTGCCGATCTCAGTCGTGGCGAGGCCACCTAAAGCGCAGCCCGACGGCACTTAGGAACTCCTTAAGCACGCGTTTCTGATTTCCGCTACAGTGCCCTCGTTGTGTCTAAGTTGACTCGTTGGATCGCGGCGCTCAGCGCCGTTTTCTTTGCCGCTGGGGGGCTTGCCGCGTGCGGCGGCATCCCGAGCGACGCCGTGGTGCAGGTCAACGGCCAGGCGATCAGCAAAACGACCTTCGAACACTGGCTGGGGGTCGCCGCGTCCGCGAGCGCCGCTGCGCTGCCGGGTCAGAAAGCGCCCAAGCCGGTGGTGCCCGACCCCCCCTCCTACACCAACTGCATCGCCCACCTCAAAGCGATCGAACCGAAGCCCGCGAAGGGGCAGAAGCCGCGGACCGAAGCGCAGCTCAAGACGCAGTGCGAACAGCAGTACAAGGCGCTGCAACAGCAGGTGCTGGGCTTCCTGATCTCCGCCGACTGGGTGATCGGGCAGGCCGAAGAACAGGGCGTCAAGATCAGCGACAAGGAAGTCGAGGCGCAGTTCAACAAGCTCAAGAAGCAGCAGTTCCCCAAGGAAGCCGAATTCCAGAAATTCCTGGCGACCACGGGCCAGAGCCTGTCCGACCTGCTGCTGCGGGTCAAGCTCTCGATGCTCAGCACCAAAATCCAGGAAAAGGTGACCAAGGGCGCCAAGAAAGCCGTGACCGAAGCGGCGGTCGCCAAGTACTACAACGAACACAAGTCTCTGTACGGCAAGCCGGAATCGCGCGACCTGCGGCTGATCCTCACCAAGACCGAAGCGGCCGCCCAGCAGGCCAAGAGCGAAATCCAGTCGGGCAAGAGCTTTGCGAGCGTCGCCAAGAGCAAGTCGATCGACCCGATCAGCAAGAACAAAGGCGGCGAAACGCCGGGCGTGGTCAAGGGACAGGAGCAGAAGGCGCTCTCCGAAGCGGTCTTCGCGGCCAAGACGGGCGTGCTGAGCGGCCCCGTGAAGACGCCCTTCGGTTACTACGTCTTCGAAGTGAAGGCCCTCCACACGCCCACCCAGCAGACCCTCGCGCAGGTGAAGGAATCGGTCAAGCAGCAGCTGGCTGCCACGCAGCAGCAGGGCGCGCTCGCCAAGTTCGTCAAAGAATTCAAAGAACGGTGGAAGGGCCGCACCGAATGCCGTTCGGGGTACGTGGTCCAGGACTGCAAGCAGTACAAGGAACCGAAGACCACCGCGGCCGGTGCCGCAGGCGCAGCGGGCGCAGCGGGTGCAGCGGGCGCAGCGGGTGCCGCAGGCGCTGCCGGCGCGGGCGGCGGAGCCGGGTAGCGATCCTCTACCCCCGCCCGCTCGGGGTGGATGTGAGCGGCGGCGGCGGGCATAGGGTCTATCCCGGTGGGGTCTCGACCACCCCAACCGCACGCCCCCACCGGGATAGACCCTTAGATGAGCCAGATCGACCGAGTCCACGCGCGCCAGATCCTCGACAGCCGGGGCAACCCGACGGTCGAGGTGGACCTTGCGCTGCGCTCGGGCGCCCGCGGCCGCGCGGCGGTCCCCTCGGGGGCCTCCACAGGTGAATTCGAGGCCACCGAGCTGCGCGACGGCGGAGAGCGCTGGGGAGGGAAGGGCGTGGGACGCGCGGTGGCCGGCGTGAACGGCGAGATCGCCGCCGCCGTGCGGGGTCTGGACGCCGGCGACCAGGGCGCCCTGGACAGGACGCTCTGCGAGCTGGACGGCACCCCCAACAAGTCGCGGCTGGGCGCCAACGCGATCCTCGGGGTCTCACTCGCGGCCGCCCACGCGCAGGCGGCCGAGGAGGGCCTCCCGCTGTGGCGCCACCTCGGCGGCCCCGACGCGCGGGTGCTGCCGGTGCCGATGCTGAACGTGCTCAACGGCGGTGCGCACGCGGACAACAGCGTGGACTTCCAGGAGTTCATGGTGGTGCCCTGTGGCGCAGGCAGCTTCTCGGAGTGCTTGCGCATGGGTGTCGAGGTGTTCCACGCGCTACGGCGGACCCTGCACGAGCGGGGCCTCTCGACCGCCGGGGGAGACGAGGGGGGCTTCGCGCCGAACCTCGACTCCAACGAGGACGCCCTGCGGATGTTGGTCACGGGCATCGAGGCCGCCGGGTACGAGCCCGGCGCGGACGTGGCGATCGCGCTGGACCCCGCCACCTCGGAGTTCTACCGCGAGGGCGCCTACGTGCTCGAGCACGAGGGCCGCACGCTGAGCGCCGCGGAGCTCGCCGACTACTGGGCGGACCTCGCGGGGCGCTACCCGATCGTCTCGATCGAGGACGGCATGGCCGAGGAGGACTGGGACGGTTGGCAGGCCCTCACCAAGCGCGTCGGGGCGCACCTGCAGCTGGTGGGCGACGACGTGTTCGTCACCAACACCGCGCGCCTGCAGCGCGGCATCGAGCTCCGGGCCGCCAACTCGATCCTCGTCAAGGTCAACCAGATCGGCACCCTCTCCGAGACGCTCGCCGCGATCGCCCTCGCGCGCGAGGCCGGCTACACCGTGGTCATGTCCCACCGCTCCGGGGAGACCGAGGACACGACGATCGCCGACCTTGCGGTCGCCACCGGCTGCGGGCAGATCAAGACCGGCGCCCCCTCGCGCTCGGACCGCACCGCCAAGTACAACCAGCTGCTGCGCATCGAGGAGCAGCTCGGCGCCGACGCCGAGTTCCCCGGGCGCTCGGTCTTCCGCAGCTGAGGGAGGAGGTTCCCCGGCCGCTCGGTCTTTCGCAGCTGAGGCAGGAGGTTCCTCGGCGGCCTCGAATGCGGAGGGGATGGGACCGACGAGGGCACACGTGCGCTGGGACCGCGTCGGGGCGGTCGCGATGCTGTGCGTGCTGGGGGCGCTGCTGTACCTCTACGCGAGCGCCGGGGTCTCGGTGCTCGCCAACTGGAAAGAGGCCAGGAGCGACAGCGCCCAGGTGGTGGCGCTCGAGCGCCAGCACGTCGCGCTGGAGGCCCAGCGTGCGGCTCTGAGCGCTCCGGGGACGCTCGTCAAGGAGGCGCGCCACCTCGGCATGATGCGCCCCGGTGAGCAGACCTACGTGATCACGGGACTTCCGTCGAACTGAGGCAGCCGATGGCCTTCGCTGGTCGATCGGCGGTCGCATCTGATCGCCGATCGGTCGGCGTCCTCGATCGCTCGTGTGCTGAAGCACACTTCGCTCACTGCGTCTTGCTCCACTCGACCCTCGACTGCCTCAGGGGCGCGCCACTCCGACTAGGCTTGCCTCGTGCCAGGCTTCGAGAACGCGATCTACCAGTGGCAGCAGGGCGAGCGGCGCCTGCGCGCTGCCCCACCGGAGCGCCGCGTGCTGCTGGAGCGGGTCGTGGAGGTGCTTGTGGCGGATCTGCGCCGCCGGCTCGGTGGCAGGTTCTACTCGGAGGAGCTCGCGCAGCTGTACGAGCGGGGCACCTCGTGGTGCCTGCAGCGGGCGATGGACACGGCCCCGGGGGATCCGTGGGCGTGGGACACGGGCGTGGTGGTCGACGCCGCCTTCGGTCGGTACCTGCGCGAGGCCTCCGACTACGCCGGGGGCCGGCGGGTCGCGGCCGAGCGGTAAAACGGCCCACCAAGTCATAAGAGCTGCGCCTCTAGGGCGTCGCTGAGCAAGCGAGGCAAGGACGCAGGGAGCGAAGTGTGCTTTGCACACGAGCGACTGAGGACACAGCCTCGCGCTGGCCGAAACGGGGATGCGAGCCGAAGGCGAGTGTCTCCCGGCTTCGGTCAGCGACGCCCTAGTCGTCGGGGCCGACGCGGCGGATGACTATCTGTTCCTCCTCGACGAGTACCTCGACGGGGCGGTGGCCGGCCCAGTGCTCGGCGTAGACGGGGTTGTCCTGGATGGCGGGGTCGAGCCACAGGCCGTAGCCCTCCTCACCGTGCTCGAAGGTGCCTTCCAGGGGGGCGCTGCTGCGGGCGGGGGAGCGCCGACCGCGCCCACCGCGCCGGCTGCGCCGGCGGGGTTTCTGGCCCTCCTCGTCCTCGGCCTCTCCCCCCTCGGTCGGTTCGTCCTCGGTTTCGCCCCGCTCGGCCCGCTCGGCCCGTTCGCGCTCGGCCTCCTCGGCTCTGGCGCGCTCCGCCGCCTCTGCCTCCGCCCGTTCGCGCTCGGCCTCAAGCGCGGCCGCCTCTAGCTCGGCGGCGATCAGCGCGTCGTCCTCGGCACGGAGGTCGATCTCCTCTGGGAAGTCTTTTGCCGCGAGGCCCGTCGCGGCGTCCTCGTCGCTGACCAGCTCGTTGTGGCGCTTGAACTGCTCGATCTCCTGCACCGTCACCTCGAGCTGGTGGGCGATCCACGCGTCGGTGCGGCCTTGGCGCACCCAGGTGCGGATCTGGTTGAGATGTGGACGCAGGGACTTTCGTGGCATGGGGCGGCCCGGGAGACTAGCGCATGGGACCTCTCCCGGACGCGCCACCGGCTTCCCCGGCCGCCACGGCATCGATTCCTGCGCGTGGGCGCGTCAGAAAGTCAGGCTCGTGCGCGTTGTGTGGGTGGGACCGGTGTGCCGACATGACGAGGTCGCCTTCCCCCGGCTCTAAGACTATGCTTGCTAGTGAGGCGAGGTCCGGGGCAATCGCGCCGTTCCCATCGGCGAAACGGAGGGTGCACCGCATGCTGGTCCTGACGCGCAAGACCAATCAGAGCATCATGATCGGCGACGACGTCGAGGTGTCCGTGCTGTCCGTCGTGGGGGAGAAGGTGCGCATCGGCATTCAGGCGCCCCCCGACGTGCCGGTCTTCCGGACCGAGATCTACATCGAGATCCAGCGCCAGCAGGGGGAGGGCAAGCCCCCCGAGGAGGCCCGCTCGGATGTGGACGAGGCGATCCGGGACCTAGGGGAGAAGGGCTGACGTCCTACCCCAGCAGCAGGTAGAGCGTGCGGAACATGGCGACCGTGACGAGCACCGCGGTCGCGACCAGGGTGAGCACGAGCAGCGTGAAGCGGACCGTGCCGCGCTTGTTGCGCCGCTGCACGTGACGCTTGCGCGTGCGCTGCTCGGCGGTGCGCCGCAGCGAGTCGCGGCGGTGGCGGTCGAGCGAGATCTCCGCAGCGAAGGCCTCCTCGATCTCCGCGACGCTCCGCCTCATCCTCTGGGCCTGCTGCTGCACCGCAACCAGCCTACCCGACCGCGGCGCCGTCCTCGGCGCGCTCGTAGACCTTGACGAAGCGCAGGTAGTTCTCCGCGATCCGCTGTGCCGCGGCGCGCCGTTCGGTCTTTCCGTCCACGTACGCTTTGAGCGGGTCCCACCAGATCGAGCGCCCGATCGCGAAGCCGACGAAGCCCTCCACGGGGGCGGCCTGGGCGAGCCAGTGGTCGACCTTGGCGTCGTCGGCCCCGCGGCCGAGCACCACGCACACCACCCCGTTGCGCCCGCCCGCGCGGGCCTGGGTGGCGAGCATCTCACAGTCCGCGCGCTCGTCCACACCCTCGATCTTCCACACGTCCACCTCGATCCCCGCGTCCTGGGCCTCCGCGATCGTGCGGCGCATCAGCTCGGGGCGCAGCTCGGCGTCGTAGCGCTCGGTGTCGCCGCCCACCGTCTCCAGCTGGGCTCCCGTGGCGGGCACGAGCAGCTCGAACAGGAACTTGCGCTCGCGCTCGTGTAGCCAGTCGGAGAGTCGCTTGAGCTTCGCGCGCTGCTCGCCGT
This sequence comes from uncultured Solirubrobacterales bacterium, assembly GCA_963702085.1. Lineage (GTDB taxonomy): Bacteria > Actinomycetota > Thermoleophilia > Solirubrobacterales > Solirubrobacteraceae > Palsa-744. The sequence goes on from OY969707.1 coordinate 478,422, forward strand.
TGGCGGCGGCGTCCCCGTCGGGGTTGTAGCGGACGAGCACCTTCGTGAAGTCGGGGTCGTGGCGCTCGATGTGCTCGCCGAAGGCCTCCCCGTACTGGAAGTCGAACAGCTCCTGGCCCGAGCGCTCCGCGGGCATCGCCAGTCGCAGGCCCCGCGCGCGGGCCTCCTCGGGAACGGTCGAGCCGAACTGCTCGTCCACCAGTACCCCCGTTACGGACGGGTCGGCACCGGCGGCCACCGCCTGCACCAAGCCCTCGTACACGAGGTGCTTGGCGTCGGCGATCATCGCGGTCTGCTCGGGGTCGGGGTCGCCCTCGATGCCGAAGAACTTCTTCTGGAAGGACCCGCGGTGGTCGAACGCGAGGATGTAGAGCTTCTTGTCGTATCCGAGTTCTGTCGTCATGACCTGGACTTTACTCCCGCGTCCGCGCCGGCGCAGCCGGGGCGCTCCTCCCCCGGCTGCCGCGCGGCCCGACGAGGGCGCCCGTTTCGGCTGGTGTGCGCCCGAGGTGGGTCCGCCCCAGCGGGGCCGCGCTCGCCCGCCGCAGGGAGACTCCTAGAATGGATCGGCGATGTCTTCGGGTGCCGATCTGTTCGTGGTTTGCAAGCGGTGCGGCTCGGAGGTCAGCCCCTACATCACCGAGTGCCCCTACTGCGGCAACCGCCTGCGTCGCCGCGCGCCGAAGCTGCCCCGCGAGCACGGTCCCCAGCGCACGCTGCACCGGCTGCCGGTGCCCTCGCTGGGCCGGCTGCGCCGGGGCGAGATCGAGGGAGTGCGGGGGGATTCGCTGCCGTACGCCACGGCCGCGCTGGTGGCGGTGAGCTGCGTTGCGTGGGTGTTGACCAACGGCGGTTACGTGCGCCTCGACCGGCTGCTTGTCGTGGGGCCGCTGCAGGGCGACTGGTGGAAGCTCTTCAGCACCCAGTTCGCCTACCTGGGCGATACCTTCGCGGGGGTGTACGCATTCGTGGTGCTCTTCGCCATCGCGATCTTCGGGTGGCTGCTGGAGCGCCGCCACGGCCCCTTCGCGGTGCTCGTCACCTTCTTCGGCGCCGGCGCCACCGGGGTGCTCGCGGCGCTCGCCGCCTACCCGCTGCCGATCCTCAGCGGCGCCAACGCCGGCGCCCTCGGGCTGCTCGCGGCGTGGGCCGTGCCGGACCTCCAGGCCGCCCGCGCTCGGCGCTACTACGACGGCGACCTGCTGGGGACCGCGGTGTTCGCCGCGGTGCTGCTCGCGATACCCTTTGCCCGCCCGGAGGTCAGCTGGCTGGCGGGCGTCACCGGCGGGGCCGTCGGGCTCGTGCTGGGCTACGGCCTCACCGCCAGCACCCGCGCGCGGGCCGGCTAAAAGAAAAACCGTGACCGAGAGAGAGGCTGAGTAGACATGGAGATCCGCTTCCTGGGCCACGCGGCCTTCGAGCTTCGAGACAGCGACACCTCGGTGCTCATCGACCCCTTCCTGACCGGCAACCCGCTGGCGGCCGTGACCGCTGAGGAGTTGAGTCCCACCGCGATCCTGCTGACCCACGGCCACGTCGATCACCTTGGGGACACCGTCTCGATCGCCCGGCGCTCCGGAGCGGACGTGGTCGCGATCGTGGAGATCGCCCAGGAGCTCTCCGGGGAGGGGCTCGAGAAGGTCCACGACCCCAACCTCGGGGGGACCGTCACGTTCGACTGGGGGTGGGTGCGGCTCGTGCCCGCGTGGCACACCTCCACCACGCCGAAAGGCACCGCCAACGTCCCCGCCGGGCTCGTCGTGGGCCTGGGCGGCAAGGTCGTCTACCACCTCGGCGACACCGCGCTCTTCTCCGACCTCGCGCTCGTGGGCCGGCGCGAGCCGCTCGACGTGGCGCTCATGTGCATCGGCGGGCACTACACGATGGACCGCTTCGACGCCGTCGAGGCCGCGCGGCTGGTGGGTGCCCGGCAGGTGATCCCCTGCCACTACGACACCTTTCCCCCGATCGTGACCGACGCGCAGGCGTTCCGGGCCGGCGTCGAGGCGGCCGGCGCCGGGCAGGCGGTCGTGCTCGCGCCCGGGGAGACACACGTGCCATGACCATGACCCACGCCGTCGTGCTGATCGAGGCCGAACGCGACGCGCTGTCCACCCTGGGGGGCGCGCTCGCGGACATCGAGGGGGTCGCCGAGGCGTACTCGGTCACGGGCGAGTGGGACTTCGTGGCGATCGTGCGCGTCCCCGACCACGAGCAGTTGGCGGACGTCGTCACCGGCCACATCACCGTGCTGCCCGGCGTCGCCCGCACGCAGACGATGGTCGCCTTTCAGGCCTACTCCCGCCACGACCTGGAGTCGCTCTTCTCGCTTGGGGAGTAACCCTGGCCGGACGGCCAGCAGATGGTGTACGCTGAGTCGGTGTCCGAGAGCGGCGCACCCTCAGTGCAGAGCGGGCCGGACCTGAACGAGCGGGAGGACTTCCGCGCGACCTCCGACCCCGCGCTCACCGAGGCCGGCGACCGCGGCCGGGTGGAGCTGTTGGACTACCGCCAGCTCTACTCCCTGTGGGAGCGCCAGCAGTGGGCGGTGCAGGATCTCGACTTCAGCCAGGACCGCGTCGATTGGCACGAGCGCATCGACGCCGAGGAGCGCTACGCGCGGATGTACGGGCTCTCCTCGTTCTTCGTCGGCGAGCAGCGCGTCGCCGCGGAGCTCGGGCCGATGATGCGCGCGTGCCCCGACGAGGATGCGCGCGTCTTCCTCTGCACCCAGATCGCCGACGAGGCTCGCCACGTCGCGTTCTTCGACCGCTTCTACTCCGAGGTCGGGGTGCTCCAGGCCGACGACCTGGGCGGGCGCCTCGCGGAGACCTCCGCCCACCTCAACCCCGAGTTCGGCGAGCTCTTCGACGAGCTGCTGCGCCGCCGCGTGGACCGACTCGCACAGGAGCCCGAGGACACCGAGGCGCTCGTCGAGGCCATCACGATCTACCACATGGTGATCGAGGGCATGCTTGCCCTCACCGGCCAGCACTTCATCATCTCCTACAACGAACGCGTCGGCACGCTGCCGGCCTTCGTCGAAGGCTTCATCAACGTCGCCCGCGACGAGCACCGCCACGTGGCGTTCGGGGCGCGCTTCCTGCGCGACTACGCTCGCAAGGAGGAGCGCTACAAGCAGGCGATCGGGCGTACCCTCGCGGAGGTGGCGCCCGCGGCGGAGGGCGTGCTGCGACCCAAGTGGATGAACGAGTCCGAAGAGGACGTCGAGCTGCTCGGCGTGCGGATCTCCGAAACTCGTGAATTCGCCGCCACCGCGCTGAGCCGGCGGCTGAAGGTCATCGGCCTCGGGTAGTCTCGGGCGCGGATGCCCGCGCTGCCCCTCAAGAGCGAGTACGGCCCCACCCTCGGCGAGCTGCTGGCGCCCCGCTGGAGGCGCTCCTCGCGTGCGGTGCGCGCGGGGTGGGTCGCGGCGGCCGTGCTGGTGCTCTCGGCGGTAGCGGGCGCGGCGCTGACGCTCGCGAGTCCCACCGCCTCCCACGGAGGGGCGGTCCCCTTCAGCTTCAGCTACGGGGGGCTCTCTCGCACGAGCCCGCCTCCCGGGTGGTACGCGAAGGTGCAGCGCGTGCAGGGGGGCCGGCTGGAGGACTCCTTCGCGGTGGGACTGCTCGTGCTGCCGCCCTCCCACGGGGAGGCTATCGGCGCGGCGCTGGCGTTGTACGCGGCGGGCTACATCCCCCGCCTCGCCGCCGCGCGCCCCCCGGGGCAGAGCGGGTTCGTGCTGCGCGGGGAGGGCTCCACGCAGATCGACGCGGTCTCCACGTACGCCACCTACAACGTCTTCTACACCACCCGTGTGGGGGGGCGTGAGATGTACGGGCGCAACGTCCTGCTGCTCCCTCAGCGCCCGGGGGCGCGGCGGGGGCTGCAGATCGCGATGCTCACGGCCGCCACGGGCAACCGGCAGGTGACGTCCCCGCTGGACGTGGGCGTCAAAGGCGCGCTTGAAGAACCGCTCGGGTCGTTCGCGCTCGAATAGCTGCTTGGGGCCCACGAACCCTACGGGGCCCGGCGGCGCGCTCGAATAGCCGCTACGGGCCGGCGGCGCGCTCGAATAGCCGCTACGGGCCGGCGGGGGTGCCGCCGTCTTCGGGGGATCCTTCTTCGCCCCCAGCGCCTTCCACTGTGCCGTGGTCGCCTTCGCCGGTGGGCGCTGGCGAAACGGGAGTGGACACCGGGGCGGGTTCTTCGGTTGGCGAGGTGGTGGTTGACGTCGATTCGGCGGGCGGCGGAGTGGTGGGGGTCGTGCTGGTGGTGCCCGTGGTGGTCGGGGGAGGCGTTTCGGCGGGGGGCGTCGTCGCGGGAGTGCTGGAGGGCAGCTGGGTGGTCTCGGTGGTCACCTCCACTCCGACCGGCTGCGCCACAGGCGGCTTGGGTGCGGGCGGCACGACGGCGGGCACGACGGCGACGGGCGGGACGTGGGGGTGCACGGCCTCGGAGGTGAGGGCCGCTTTGCGCGCGACGTGGCGGTGGGGGCGGTGTACCGGGGGCGCTGTGCGGACGGCGGCCACGGCCGTGGTGGACGGCTGGGGCGTGGAGCGCACGACCAGCGGCGCCACGTAGGCGTGGGACACGGGAGCGGCCGCGTGGACGGAGGCGACGGCGCCGGTGGCGCGGTGGTGGACGTGGTCGGTGTGCCCCGCCTCGACGGCGCCCGCGGTGACGAGTGCGGCTGCGGCAAGGGTGGCGGCGGCCTTCGTGGCGATCGCCCCTGCGCCCGCGGTCACGAAGCCCCCGACGGTGCTCACCCCGCCCGCGGCGCCGGCGCTCGCGCCCGCGGTGAACAGGCCGCCGGCAGCCCCCGCACCGGCGGCGCTCGCGCCACCGCCCGCTCCGCCCGCGGCGCCGACCCCGGCGGTGGCGCTTCCGGCGCCGACGGCGTGTCCCGCGCCGGCGGAGGTGCCGAGCTTGCTGAGGACGAGGTGCTTGAGCACCAGCAGGGGACCGACGGGCAGCACGGCGGCGAGCGCGTGGTTGTTCTGCCGGAGCAGCTTGCGGAACGTGCGGCAGCGTTCGCAGTCGCGCAGGTGGCGGCGCACGGGGGGGCTGATCTTGACGAGCCCCTCGGCGACTTCGCCGAGCTCGCCGCGGACCTCCTCGCAGTTGAGCTTGCGCGCCTCCGCGGCCTCCGCGAGGGAGATGCGGGCGCGCACGAGCAGGGACTTCACCGAGGGCACGGTGGTGTCCATCGCGAGCGCGATCTGGTCGTAGGAGAGCGCGTCGATCTCGCGCAGCAGCAGCGCGGTGCGCTGGGTCTCGGGGAGCTGGTGGACGTCGCCGATCAGCTCGTGAAAGCTCTCGCGGCGCAGCACCTGGTCGCCCGTGGAAAGGCCGTGCTCGGCGAAGTGCACATCCATCGAGTCCACACCGATCGCGGAGGCGCGGCGCAGGTGGTTGAGCGAGCGGTTGCGTGCGATCCGGTAGAGCCACGGCCGCACGTTGATCGGGCGCTCGTCGGCGAGCACCGCGTTGAAGGCGGCGGCGAAGACCTCCTGCAGGACGTCCTCGGCGTCCTCGCGCGAGCCCAGCATGTGCCGGCAGAAGGAGAGCAGGCGGGTGTGGTAGCGCGAGAAGAGCGTCTCGAAGGCGGCGTGCTGACCGCGGCGGGTCAGTGCGATCAGGCGCTCGTCCGGCTGCAGGCGCAGCAGCGGGCTGGCCCCTCGCAGGCCGGGTGCGACGCCTGGTTTTAGTGCGGTGACCTCCACGGTGGTCCTTCGCGCTGCGTTGCGGCTTGCCCCTTAGACACCGTACCAACCGCTTAGTTGCGGCCGGGGGAGCCTGTGGTCCTGCCTGTGTTGTACCCGCGTACCCCCAAGGGGAGATAAAAGTACGAGGGCCGGGCCGGGCCGGGGCTGCGCGGCACTCCGCCCACCGCTCCCGCGGGGCCAGCGAGGCGCTCCTTGCACACCGCTCCCTGCGGCCCCGCGCGGCGCCCGCGCCCACCGCTCCCATAGACTGGACAAGGGGTTCGTGGCAGAGGAGCCCCCCGCGCCCGGGTGGCGGAAAGGGTATACGCAGCCGACTTAAAATCGGTGCCCCGCAAGGGTGTGTGGGTTCGATTCCCACCCCGGGCATGGCTCGAATCGCCTCACGGCAGGCGGCCCCACGGGCTTTGGGGCGCCGCTCATCACGGACACCCCACCAGGCGACCCATCCGCCCTGCGTGAAAGACTCAGACGGTGCCCTCAACGCAACTGCGAGTAGAGGGTCTCGACATCCCGCCGCGCGAGTTCCTCGCTCGCCGGAGCGATCCGCTGTACAGGGTGCACAGCTACCACACGAAGGTTCCGCCTTCGGCGATCGAGGCCTCGATCCTTCGACACTCGGACGTCGGCGGACTGGTTCTCGACCCCTTTGCGGGCTCGGGGATGACCGGCGTTGCGGCATCTCTCCAGGGACGTCGCGCGATCCTGAACGACCTCAGCCCGGCCGCCGTCCACATCGCGCGCAACTACACGACCCCCTGCTCCGCCGCGGCGTTCCTGGATGCGGTGGAGCGGGTTCTGAACAGGGTCGGAGCGGAGATCGAGTCCTTCTACCTGACGAGCAGCGGGGCAGCCCCGGCCACCGTCGAGTACCTGGTGTGGAGCGACGTGCGCAGCTGCCCGGCCTGCGGCGCCCGGGTGCTCCTGTGGGACGTTCGCGCGGAAGGCCTGCGGAGGCTGCGCTGTCCGGCTTGCGCTTACAAGGCGGCGAAGTCCGACTTCGCGGTCGTGGGAGAGCGGGCTGTGGAGGCGAATCTGTCGGTCGCCGGCGGCCCGCGGATCGTCCGTGCGGCTCGCGAGGAGGATCTCGGTCTCGACCGGTTGCCCGTCCGCCTGCCGTGGGTGCCGACCACGCCCTTCTCGCCGGCGCGGCCGATGTGGCGCCGCGGCCACGCGGACCTGGGGATCGAGACGGTCGCGGACTTCTACTCGCGGCGCAACCTCGCCGCGCTCGCGCTGCTCTGGCGAGAGGCGGGCGCGGAGCCCGACGAGCGCCTGCGGGCCGCGCTGCGCTTCTCGCTCACCGCGGTGGCGAACCGCGCCAGCCGTCGCTACCAGTGGAACCCGAAGCGCCCGACGAACGTGCTGGGCGGGACCCTCTACGTCTCCTCGCTGCGCTACGAGTGGAACGTGCTCTCCCTCTGGAGGCGCAAGACGGTTGCGGTGGCCCGTCTCTTCCGGGAGAATCCGATGCCCGCCGGCGCCGTGGAGGTTCTCCAGGGGTCGGCGACGGACCTCCCGCTCGCGGACGCCAGCGTGGACTACGTCTTCACCGATCCCCCGTTCGGCGCGCACATCGTCTACTCCGACGCCTCGCTCCTGTGGGAGGCGTGGCTCGACGCCTACACCGACCGCGGTCGCGAGGCGATCGTGGTCTCCGGCGGGGACACGCCGAGGGACGTGGCCGGCTACCAGGAGCTCCTGCAGGGCGCGTTCGCCGAGATGCACCGGGTGCTGAAGCCGAGAGCGCGGGCCACGGTCGTCTTCCAGGCCACGGACCCCGAGGTGTGGAGCGCGATCCAGCGAGGCGCGACGGAGGCGGGGCTGCAGCTGCTGGACGCCGCGACCCTCGACAAGGGCCAGCCGAGCTTCAAGCAGATCAAGGGACGGGGCGGCGAGCGGGTCGCCGCGGGCGACATCGTCCTCACGTTCGCCAAGCGCGGCAGGCGCCCACGGGACAGACCACGCCGGACCTCGCCGCTGGAGACGCTCCGAGAGGTCATCGCCTCCGCCGACGCGCAGGGGCGCACCGTGTCGGCCGGCAGGCTGTTCGCGTCGGTCAACGCGCGGTTGCTGGCGTCCGGGGCCGAGCGCATCACCACCTTCGACGAGCTGCTCGCCCTGCTGTGCGAGCACTTCGTCGAGGAGCGGGGCGGCTGGAGAGAGCCGCAGTGATCTCCTTCGAGGCTCTCTACCCGCACATCGGCGAGACGCCCGGCCCGAGCCCGGGTAAGCCGAAGCGAGTCCTCTCCTCAGTCGACCGCCCCCACCGGGGCGCGAAGAACACCGCCGCGTACAACGCCCACTCGTATCCGACGAAGGTGCCGCCGGAGGCGATCGAGCCGTTCATCGAGCACCACACCAGGCCGGGCGCGACGATCCTGGATCCCTTCTGCGGCTCCGGGATGTCGGGGCTCGCCGCGCGCCGCCTCGGGCGGGCGGCGGTGCTCAACGACCTCTCCTACGGGGCGGCACACCTCGCGTGGAACATCGCCACACCGTGCGATCCCGAGGCGCTCGGCCGCGCGGCGACGGCGGTGCTGGCGGCGGTCGAGGAGCCGTACTCGCGCTGGTACGGCGCCACCGCGCGCGACGGCTCCCGGGCGCGTCTGGCGTGGACGCTGCACTCGGTCTCCGTGGCGTGCCCCGCGTGCAGACGCCGCTCGTCGCTGTGGCACGACGCGACCGACCGCGAGCGCGGGACCCTCGCCGCGGCGTGGCCCTGCTCGGCGTGCGGCGCCGAGATTCGCAGGCGGGCAGCCACGCGCGTGGGGTCGTTCCCGGTGTGGGTGGCGGTGGACGAGGGCCGCGGGCGATGCGAGCGGGCGCCGAGCCGCGAGGATCTCGCACGCGCCCGCGCGGCCGGAGAGGAGCCGCTCGAGGACTGGGTTCCACGGGTGCCGCTGCGCCCGGACCGGGAGATGTACGTGCGGTGCGCGCTGCAGCTGAGCGGCATCGAGGAGGTGGCCGACTTCTGGACGCCGCGCAACCTGCGTGCCCTGGCGCGGCTGTGGGCGGAGATCGCGGCGTGGCCGGACGCGCGCGAGCGCCAGGCGCTCGCGTTCGCCTTCACGAACACGGCGTGGCACGCGACCCGGATGCGCCGCTACAACGCTCGCGGTGGGCAGCGGCCGCTGACAGGCACGCTGTACGTCCCGCAGCTCTCGATCGAGGTCAACCCGGCGCTGGTCTTTGCTCACAAGATCCGCCAGCTGCAGCGCTTCTACGCGCAGGCCCCGTGCTCGGGGCCGCCCACGTGGGTCGTGCGCGCCTCGGCCACGGCCCTGCCCCTGGAGGAGGAGAGCGTGGACTACGTCTTCACCGACCCTCCGTTCGGATCCAACATCTTCTACGGAGACTGCGCGGTGGTGTGGGAGTCGTGGCTGGCACGGACGACACCGGTGGAGGAGGAAGCGGTCGTCAACCGCTCTTTGAAGGTGGCCGCCGGGGGCAAGGGCATCGAGGACTACGCGGCGCTGATGGAGGGCGCGTTCGGCGAGGTGCAGCGCGTCCTCAAGCCCGACGCGTGGGCCACGGTGGTCTTCCAGTCCACCGACGACGAGGTGTGGTCCGCGCTGCGCTTCGCGGTCGAGCGGGCGGGCTTCGACCTGGCGAGCGCCAGCTACCTGGACAAGACGCAGCAGAGCCACAAGGGCTACAGGGGTCGGTCGGGCAGCGAGAACGTGGCGTCGTTCGACGTGGTCCTCAACCTGCACAAGCCTGGTAGGCGCCGGCGCAGGCCGAAGCCCCCCGGGGGGTTCGCGGACGCCGGGGAACTCCTCGCCCGCCACCTCGCCGAGCTTCCGCCGGCGGGTGAGGACCCCGAGGCCGATCGTCGCCGGACGCTGCCGTTCCTGCACAGCCTCCTGGTGCAGGCCCACTTCAACGGTGGCCTGGGGCTCGAGGTCGGCCGCTACGCGCTGGTGCGCCGGCTCTGCGAGGAACGGTTCGCGGTGGACGGCGAGGGTCGCTGGCGCCTGCCCGACGAGGACTCGCAACGGCTGACCGCCAGCCGGCGGGGGTAGGTAGAGTCGCTCAGGCCCAGATGGACACGGACAACGCTTCAGCCTCACCCCTGACCCCACCCCCGGGGCGGGCGACGTTCCACGGGGGCCGTCTGGTGGCGCGGCGCCTGAAGGCACACGGAGTGAGCCGCCTGTTCACGCTGTCGGGGGGACACCTGTTCTCGATCTACGACGGGTGCCGCGCGGAGGGAATCGAGATCGTGGACGTGCGCCACGAGCAGACCGCGGCGTTCGCGGCGGAGGGCTGGGCCAAGGTAACGCGCGAGGTGGGAGTGTGCGCGCTGACGGCGGGTCCGGGGGTGACGAACGGGATGAGCGCGGTGGCGAGCGCGCAGGCGAACCACTCGCCGGTGGTGGTGCTGGGGGGGCGCGCCCCGGCGGGACGGTGGGGCCAGGGCTCGCTACAGGAGATCGACCACGTGCCGTTCGTACGGCCGCTGAGCAAGCTCGCGGTGACGGCGCAGAGCGCCGCGGAGATCCCGGAGCTCATCGAGGACGCGTTTGCGGCGGCGCTCGCACCGCACGGGGGGCCGGCGTTCGTGGACCTGCCGCTGGACTACGTGTTCATGGAGGCGGAGGATCTTGAGGAGGAGGGGGTGCGAGGCGGCGAGTGGGAGGGTGTCGCGGGCGCGGAGGGGGCGGGCGAGGAGGAGCGGGCGCCGGGGGGTGCGCGGGCGGCGAGCTCCGAGAGCGCTCGGGCCCACACGGCGACGCCGCGCCCGAGGGTGGCGCCGGGGGAGGCCGTCGAAGCGGCGGGGCGGTTGCTGCGCGGCGCGCGGCGCCCGGTGGTGATGGCGGGCACGGACCTCTACTGGGGCCACGGCGAGGTGGCGCTGCGGGAGCTGGTGGAGGCGCTGCGGGTACCCGTCTTCCTTAACGGCCTCGCGCGGGGGTGCGTGGCGGCGGACCACGAGATGTGTTTCTCGCGCTCGCGCAGCCGCGCGCTGCGCGAGGCGGACGTGGCGGTGGTGGTCGGGGTGCCGATGGACTTCCGGCTGGGCTTCGGAGGAGCGTTCGGGGAGCAGACTGAGATCGTGGTGGCCGACGTGACGGAGCCCGCGCGCCGGCACCCGCGGGAGGTCGCGGTGGAGCTGTACGGGTCGCTGAGCGAGACGCTCGTCGACCTGCGCGCGGCCGCGGGGGGTGGGGCGCTACGGAGCGGTAGTTGGGTGGCGCAGCTGGGCGAGGTGGAGGCGCAGCTGCGCGAGGAGGAGCGAGCGGAGCTCGAGGACGAGCGCGCGCCGCTGCATCCGATGCGTGTGTACGGCGAGCTTCGGGGGCTGCTGGAGCGCGACGCGGTGGTGGTCGGGGATGGGGGCGACTTCGTCTCTTACGCAGGCAGGGTGGTGGACAGCTACGAGCCGGGGTGTTGGCTTGACCCGGGGCCCTACGGGTGCCTGGGCGCGGGGCCGGGGTACGCGCTCGCGGCGAAGCTCGCGCACCCGGAGCGCCAGGTGGTGCTGCTGTGGGGCGACGGGGCCCTGGGCTTCGCGGGGATGGAGCTCGACACGCTCGCGCGCCACGGCGTGAACGTGGTGGGGGTGGTCGGCAACAACGGCATCTGGGGCCTGGAGAAGCACCCGATGGAGTTCCTCTACGGGTACTCGGTGGCGGCCGACCTGCGCCCGGGTACGCGCTACGACCTCGTGGCCGAGGCGCTGGGCTGCCACGGGGAGCTGGTGGAGCGCCCGGCGCAGCTGCGTGGAGCGCTCGAACGGGCGCTGGCGGCGGGGCGCCCGGCGCTCGTGAACGTGTTGACGGACCCGACCGTGGCGTACCCGCGCCGCTCGAACCTGGCGTGAGCGCCACGCCACGCCACGCCGCGGGCGGGCAGGCATCTCGCCTCGCGCGACCCTCGACCGCCGAACGCTCGGCCAGCACGCCCTCTCGGCCAGTACGCCGTGTAGGGGGAGACCTTTAAAGCGAGGAAGCCGCCCGGCAGTGGGCGGCTTCCTCAGGTAGGCCTCGAGGGACAGGCAGGGGTACGTTCCTCAGAGGCCTCGGGGGGTAGGGTGACCCGGACGGCGGGAATGCCGATTGCGCGGCAGGTTCGCCCAGGTCTATGGACCGGCTAAGGAGCCATAAGACACGAGGTCTTACGTCACCTCCCTATCAGTGTATCGGATATCGGAATCCAATGCAACCCCAATCGAAAAAGATTTCAGATCAGCCATCTGGGCCACTCTTTGGAAGGTTTCGAGGGGGGTTCCGTAGGTTGGGGCTGCGTGGCAGCGCCCGGAGGGGCCGCCCCGCTGGGAAGCCGCCGGGAGACTCCGGGGATACTTCGGGAGGGATCTGTGGGGCCGCTCCGAGGGGCTCCGGCAGGGCTCACGGGGCCGGGCTTGCCGGCGCACCCTGGTGGGCGAGGCGCAGGGCGCCACCGCGGAGGATGTCGTGCTCGGAGACCTCGACCCGGTCGAGCTCGAAGGCGCGCAGGGCCTCGCCGAGGAGGATCATCCCAGCGACGATCGTGGGGGCGCGGTCGGGGTGTAGACCGACGACGCGGCGGCGAGAGGCTTCGTCCATGTCGGCAAGGCGGGCGAGCAGCAGCTCGACGGTGGCGAGCAGCAGGGGGTAGCGGTGCACGCGGGCAGGGTCGTAGGGGTCGAGCTCGAGCGCGATGGCGGCCGCGGAGGTGGCGGTGCCGGCGACGGCAAGGCCGTGCCGCACGGGAGCGCGCTCCTCGGGGGGGAGGCCCTCGAGGAAGATCGTGCGGGTGTCGAGCGCGAGGCTCTGTAGCTCTGAGGGGGCGGGGGGGTCGGAGTGGAGGTGGCGTTCGCTCATCCGCACCACCCCCGCTTGGAGGGAGACGTGAAAGCCGGCGGTGCGGTGGCGCCCCACAACGAACTCGGTGGAGCCGCCGCCGATGTCGATCACGACGGTGGGCTCCGGGGAGTCCTCGCGGTCGGACATAGCGCCGAGGAACGTGAGTTGGGCCTCCTCGTCCCCGGAGAGGGTCCGGGCGTCGAGGCCAAAGTCGCGGCGCACGCGCTCCGCAAAGGCGGCCCCGTTGGACGCGTCGCGCGTGGCGGAGGTGAGCACGGCGAGGTTCGCCTCGCACCCGTGTCGGTCGATCAGCGCGCGGTAGTCGGCGAGCACCGCGCAGGTCCGCTCGATGGCCTCCGGAGAGAGCCCCCCGTGAGCGTCCACCCCCGCGCCGAGGCGGGTGACCCGCGAGAGGCGCACGAGCTCGGTCACGGACCCCTCGGGACCGACGTCAGCGACGAGCAGACGGGTGGAGTTGGTGCCGATGTCGACGACGGCGACGCGCATGGGCGGGGATGGTATAGAGGCGCCCGCCCACCCTGTCCGCGGGGAGCAGGAGGAGAGGATCGTGGCCGCAGAGCGGCCGGTCCAAGGGGGCGACGCACGTCGTGAGCTCGCCGCGCGGGGTGGCGCCTCCAGGCTGAGCGAGACCCTCCGGGGGTCGCGGCGCACGGAGCCCAGGCAGTGTCGAGGGTCTCGCGCCGGGTGAGGGGGTGGTGCGGGACTTCGACGCGAACCAGAGGCTTGGAGACGAACGACTACGGGGCGTCCGCCTGGCGGTCGCGCTGCTGGAGTTGCTGCGCGGAGTGGGCGCCCGAGGCCGTGAACGTCCAGCGGGACGGAGAGATGTTCGGGTGGCTGACTGGCCAACAGAGGAGTCCTTTGCTAAACTGATCGGTCCGCCGCGGGGTGGAGCAGTCTGGTAGCTCGTCGGGCTCATAACCCGAAGGTCGCGGGTTCGAATCCCGCCCCCGCTACTCAGCGAAAGCCCTGGAAATCCAGGGCTTTCGTGGTTCTAGGGCTCGCGCGCTGGTGGAGCTTCCTCCCGCGATTTCCTCCCGGGATGGATCGAGCGTATAGGGGTATCGGGGTCTGCTGGCATCATGCGGCGATGTCCGCGCGATGGCGAACGAGGCTGACTCCGAGATGGCTGTGTCGGTGAACGTCCCCACGTCCTCATGAGCGGCGCGGCGTGGACGCTTGAGTTCTACGAGGAGGACGGCCGGGAGCCGGTGCTTGACTTCCTGCGCGGCCTGGATGAGCTGAAGGAGCAGGCGTTGGCCGCCGCGCTGCGCAACGTTCTCGCCTATGAGGGCATTGGGGTCTGCGGCTCCTCGTGGGGCAAGTGGGTGCCTGGTGCTTCCGGCATCTTCGAGTTTCGGGTGCGCCATGACGCGGCGACCATCCTGCGCGAGCGCGGCTTGCCGGTCCCCGAGCATCTGAAGGAGACCAGCACCGACGTCCTGCTGCGCGTGTTCTGCCACGCCCACGGCAAGAAGGTCGTCCTGCTGCTGGCCGGCTACGACAAGGGCAAGGAGCCGAGCGCCAAGCGCCAGAACGCGGAGATCAAGCGGGCCAAGCAGCGCCTGACGCGCTGGAAGGCTCAGCAGCAGGCCAGCGCCAAGCAGGCGGGCGGCCGGGGCCAGTCTCGCGGCAAGCGGAGGTCTTGACACAATATGCGGTATTCTGCATAAATACTGTTGGACGACCCGACTACTGGAGTTCTGTGATGGCCACGAAGTTCGACGACTACATCAGCGAGGTTGAGGAGAGGGCGAAGGCCGGCGGCCCGGAGGCACTCGCGCGCTGGGATGCCTTCAACGCTCACTATGCGATGGCTCGTGAGGTGCGCGAGCTGCGCAAGGAGCGCCATCTCACGCAGAAGCAGCTCGCCGCCGCGTCCGGCATCAACCAGGCCGAGATTTCGCGGATCGAGCGCGGCCAGACGAACCCGACCGCCAGCACGCTTGCCGCGCTACTGGCGCCGCTGGGTGCCCGCGTCGGGGTAGTCCAGCGCGAGAAGCGCGACCTGGCGCACGTGTAGGAGGAGTCTCAGCGGCCGCAGCGTTCGGCCTCGTCCTCGCACGCCTGCTCGTAGCCGTCACAAGGAGGGCGTAGCCCGACGTCTCCGGTGCAGGTAGCGGCGGCCACCGCGCCGCAATCCGTAGCGTTGTGTGAGGGTTGCGGTTGCAGCTCGGGCTGCCACGAGTGCCGAGCTTGCCGGTTGGCGATCCATCGCCCCTCGGTGCAGCCGTTGACGGCGTTGGTGGTTCGGGTGCGTGCGTGGCGTTGTCGCCCCGGCATGGAAGGTCCCCGGCAACTGGTGTGGGCGCGGCGTTGGGCTCGTCGCAAACACGGCCGGCGTGCCTCTGTTGGCGCTCGCCGCAACCTAATTGCTTGGCCGGTTGAGGGCGGTTGTGGTCAGTACACGTAGATGGGACACGACTGCGCCAGTTCGCATGGGGCGTGGCGTCCCGCTTTCCGGCGAGTGAACAGGAGGGAAGGCAGATGGCGAGGCTCAACAAGACTTCTGGACAGGCCCGGGCTGGCGGCGGTGAGGTGGTGTCGTTGGACGAGCCGCTGCTCGATTGCGTGGCTGCGGCGGCGCTGCTGAACGTGCGGGTCTCTTGGGTGCGTGATGCGGCACGGCTGGGGCATTTGCCGTGCGTGCGCGTGGGGCGTCATCTGCGCTTCACGCGGGTAATGCTCGAAGACTGGCTGGTGGTGCAGCTGGCGCGCCCGCCTGCGGCTGGGCGTGCGTATGCGGCAGCGGCCGCCACGCCCCGTGCGAACGCGAGTCCGTTCAGGCGCAGTACCCAGGCGGCGCTGTTGGCGAGCTTGACGGAGAGGCCGAATGGCACTGCGGTTGAGCGCGAGGGGTAGCGATTTCCGGAGGGGATCAGGGACACAGCCCCGTCGGGCCTGGCGGATCTCAGCGGCCGCGGCCGGCGCTGCGCTCGGGGGTGTCGCGCCGGAGCGCTCGCGTGAGCCAGCGGGTCGGCGAGAGGATGCGGTTAATTCGTAGCGGGTCGCGGCTGGGGCTCCAGTCAGGCTCGGGGCGCACTGGGTGCGCCAGCGACGGGATCTGTGAGCGGCTGTTGCGGATGTGTTCGGCGAGGCGCCGGACGCGGTCGGGGTCTTGTCCTTCGACGCCGAGCTGGTCACGTGCGAGGAACCAGTCGGTGCCGTGGCGTGCGCATGTGGCCTGCACGTAGGCGCTCTCCTTACTGGTCTGCCAGCCGCCGGTGAGCACGACCGAGCGCTGCACGGTCGCGCCCTGCTGGCGATAGACGTGTTGGGCGTAGCCGAGTCGGATCGAGCCGAGATCCTCTGCGGGGAGGTTGACGTGGCGGTCCGAGCCGTCGAGTGCAATCCGGACGCCGCGGGGGTGGATGGCGGTGATCTCGCCGCGGGTGCCGTTCTCGACCCTGGGCTGGCCCGGTAGCCGGTGCTGGCTGGTGAACGCGATCAGGTCGCCTTCGCGGATCGGGTAGTGGACGTCGGGGTGCTGGACCTGGTGCTCTCCGAGTTCGCCGTGTTGGGCGCGAAGGTGTTGCGCGCGGGCGTTGAGCCGGTCGATCTCCTGGTTTGACGCGTCGGCGATCAACGCGACCTCGCGGACGCCGTGCTGCTGGGTGAGGGTGTGCCAGCGTTGCACGGCGGCCTCGCCGGCCTCGTCGCGGGTGTCCTGGAAGTGCAGCTGGTTGCGAAGGACGTAGTGCGCCATCGCCCGCTCGGGTTCACCGGCGCGCAGCGCTTGCCAGGCGCGCTGCTCCGCTGGGTCCCGAGTTCTGTAGACGTCTTGCAGCTCGGCGGTCCGGGCGTGTTCGCTGAGCCGGTCGAACATGCCGCCGGGACCGATCGAGGGGAGCTGCTTGCCGTCGCCGACAGCGATGAGCTTCGCGCCGGAGCGCGCCACCAGCTCGGTGAGCGCGTCGAGGCGGTGGTGGTCGGTCATTCCCGCCTCGTCGAGGAAGATCGTCGTGGCACGGTCGACGTCGATGCTCCCGGTGCGAGAGCGGGCCACGAGCGAGTCGAGGGTGAGTGTTCGCCTGGCGAGCGCCGGGCTGTCGGCACCGAGACGCTCCGCGGTGCTGCCGGATACCGCGATCCCGAGGACCGTCCTGCCGGCATGTTGCTCAGCCCGGGCGGCAGCGTCGATCACGACTCCCTTCCCGGTGCCGGCGGGGCCGATGAGCACGGCGAGCCGCTCGGGGCCGGTGACCGCCTCCAGCGCATGGTGCTGCTCGGGGCTGAGGGGTGCGGCGATCCGCTCGGCGACCTCACGCACCGCGCCCTGACGCGCGCTCTCGCCGGCGTCCCTGCCTGCGGGTTGGGCGAGCCTGGCTACGCGCCGCTCGATCGCCTGCTCCTGGGCGCGAATAGCGAGCGTCGTCATCCGTCCGCCCTCCAGGGTGAGGATGCGCCGGTCGCGGACCATTTCCCGGGCGATCCCGAGCGCCACGTCCGGCGGCATCTCCCCGGCGGTCTGCTCAAGCGCTACCGCTCGCAGCTCACGCGCGTCGAAGATCGCGTGATGCTCGGTCAGGTGCGCCTCGATGCGGCTCTCCACCGACCCGCTGCGACCGACGCGCTCGGATCCCTCCAGCAGCCGCAGCGTCTCGTCGGCGCCGAACCCGTGGCGGCGCCCGGCCTCGGCCCATGTCTGCTGGAGGTCTGCCCGGGTTGCGGGCTGCTTAGCGCGTCGGTTCTCGAGCGCCAGGCCGCGCAGCTCCCCACGCTCCGGCGCGCGGCCGTAGCGCGCACGGAAACGCTCGGCGGCCCTGGCAACCTCACGACTGCGCCCGGAGAACTCCTCCAGCAGCGTCCGCGGCACCCCGGCCAGCTCGAAGTAGCGGCCATCCTTCCCCGTCCCATAGCTGATCTGGTAGCCGTCGCTTGTCAGCTCGTGCGCGAGCTGGGAGCGGTAGAACGCACCCAGCTCCCGTGCGCTACGAAAGATCGGCCGGGAAGCGACCGCGACGATGCGCTCGTCCTCACGGACAGCGCCGCTGATGACGACATGGCTGTGCAGCTGCGGGTCCGGCGCCTGCGCCCCGGCGACGCCTCGGGCGGTGGTGTGCCGGTACTCCGCGGCGATCAGATCCTTGGCGTGCTCCTCGACCACCCCTCCGCCGTAGCGCCGCCGCACGACGGGGACCTGCTCACGTAGGTAGAGGATCGTCTGCTCGACCGCGCGGGCGTGCGCGGCCACGATCTGCTCACGCTGCCACGGGTCCCCCAGCGCCCACACCGCCGAGACGGACTTCGGAGCGCTCAACGTCACGTCGATCCCGCCGCCCCTACCGCCGCCCGCACCCTCGGGCCGCAGCCAACGCCCGGTGCCCGGGTGCCGGCCGTCCATCAACGCGATGAAGTCCGCGCCATCGACCGGCTCGCCCGCCTGCACCCCCAGCACCGCCAGCGTCTCCTCCTCAGCGAGCCAGCGGCCGGGAGCCTGCGCCATCTCCCCGTCCGGGGTCAGGTAGTAATCCCCGCGCTCGGGCGTTACGGTCTTGCTCTCCAGGTAGCGGGCGTACCCGCCGCCTCCGGACGCAGGGATGCTCGATGCGGTCATCACATGAGTGATGACCCTCAGCGCGCCGAACCGGCCAACGAGTTGCACGGCGCTCGCACAGCGATCGCACCCCCGTGCATCTGGTCTGTTTGGCTTTTCGTGGTGCTGGCTAGCTTGGCGTACCGCTAGCGTCGGGGGCTAGCGGTACGCCAAGGAGGACCGGCTACGTGCGGCGGTCAGCGACAGCACACGAGCGATACAGCGAGCAGACACGCTGCCAGTCTGTGGCCGAGACGTGGACGGACGAATGCCGTGTTAGCCTGCAGCCACGAGCAGACCATGCGGCGATCACAATCCCGAGTCTCTCCCCCTCGGCGGTCATCGCAGCCACGGTTGAGGAGTACGTCGAGAGCGCCCTGCGCTGAGCTCGAACGCCTGCGACCCGAGTTCCGGGGAACATCGGTCGACGAGGAGATGGCCGCCGCCCTCGGCGACTGACGGAGACGACACTGCGGGCTATCGACGGACGACGGGCCCCGTTTACGACTGCCGTCGCTAACCACGACGGCCAAGCCCAAGTTAGGCGCTGCCGCCACTGCGTTTGAGCTGCTCGGGCGGAAGACTGGAGATCGGGATCAGGTACCAGGTCATTGCGACCTCGGGCTTTCCGCCATCGGCCCTCGTCTCTCGTTGTTCGATTCGTCCACCACGCGCCTTGACTTCGATGTCCATCTTCTCTCGGTCGCTCTCGGAAAGACCATCCCTCGAGAACGCGCGCCAGCCCCTCGGTACTTCCGCGATGCCGAGAGGATGCAGAGAACCGATGGAGTCCGCGTCTGCCCGTGTTGGCTCAGTCGTCATGATCGACTCTCTCTGCGATGTGTTGGACCATCGACAACCCGAACCCTACTTGGTCCATGTGTACTTGATCGGGTTGGACGCGCCGCGCTTTCGGTACTCGTCCGGGACGCGCTTCCCTACGTACTCCGCTCGCAGCTCGGCTGGGGCCTCCTGTCCGACGAATGCAAAGGCGTCCAGGCGCATCCTCGTGGCCGGGGAAGTTCGCGGCCGTGGCGGGGAGCCAGTCGTCCGCGACGAACGCGTCAACGATGAGCCCTCGGAGCGTGGCGAGGATGACTTCAGCCTGCATTGCCTTCCGGCGACTGATCTTCCAGGCGTAGCGCGTGGCCTCGTAGAGCGATGTCTCTGCCGCGCTGCGGTTGACGCTGATGAGGATGGCCTTGTGCCGGAAGTCCGCTGGCGGTGCCGAGTAGCGGCGGATTATCTCGCGGGCATGCATGGCGCCGTAGTCGCTGGAGCCCGTGCCGCCGGCAATGTTTGAGAGGCCGGGGTAGGCATCCATGAGCGCGGCCTCGACCTCGAACGCCGTCGCCTCATCCATTCCATGCCGGTGGATGACGTGGGCGACCTCGAAGCCAGCGACGCGGATTTCGCGGATGCGCTTGAGCTTGTCGCTGAGGTCGTCGCCGTCTTGGCTCAGCTCATCGTGGATGTGCGCAAAGACGCGGTTGCCATGGCCCTTGCCGATGTAGAACGTCTCGCCGTTGCGCGGGTCAATGAGCCGGTAAACGTAGGTCTTGAGCTTGGGCACCACATCCGGTGGGAAGGATTCAGCACTTGGCATTGAATGCTCACGGTATCCGTGCGGGCGGATGCCCGGAGCCCAGGGGGGCCTGCGAAGACATCCCCGAAACGCGCGCGGGGCAAGGCTGGGGGCAGGCGCGCCTCGCAGCCAGCGGGGGTGTCGGCTGTTCGATCAGCCAGTCGCGTCGGAACAGGGGTCCCGACGAGGCTCTTGGCGGCCCTACCGCCACCTACAATCAGGGTCCCATCGTAAGAAGAGCGGTTGTTGTTGCGGTGCCTATTGCTGTTGCTGCATCGGCTTCATGAATGATTCATTACACCGTCCGCAGTAGTTCGAACCCGGCTGTTGCCAGTGACACATCTGGCATTCGTACATGGTCGTCCTCGGAAACGCCGATGGATTAGGGCGCGGGTGTTGCCGTGTCTGCTGTTGCTCGAACTCTTGCTTTGAGGCAAGCAGCGCAGACAGAGGGATGTCCTTATGCGGCAACCCACACCGGGCAAGAGACAGTTGCTCCTGTGCTTGCTTGGGGTCTAGCCACCATGGCTCAGATTTCGGAACGGGCAGCGCGTTCGGCGGGCGGTCCTTGCGCTTCCGGATTGAATCCATCGCCACGCGAGAGAGATCGTCATTGTTATGAACTCGTACCAACTCTTGACGTGTCGGCTGGCGTCCTAGCTGTCGAGCTAGCTCGTCTTGGAGTTCCTTCGTGAACGTCGCATTCCACAACGAGCCTGGATCATTCGACTTTGGAATCGGATCACCATTAGGCTCTGCCCAAGAAGGGGCAATAGGCTTCGCAGCGGTCGCCTCTATTGGATTGGCTGGAGGCTCCTTGTCCTCAATGTTCACGCTGAACATCCACATGAAGAACAGAGGAAGGGGCAGGGCGATAAGCAGTGCGGGAACGTGGACGGCAATCACGACGATGGAGGCAACGACGGTGGCAATAAAGACGAGGGCTCGGTAACCCGCTTCCGGAGCAAAGGCCCACTTGACGGTGCGGTACAGAACCCAACCGACACCTAGCGGGAAGAGGATGAGAAGCACCAACCCAAACGCCCCACCCGCACCGCCCGTACCTTCAAAGTTCCCGACGCGACCTTGGCTGTCGAGTGCATATTCCGACCCGCCTGGGCGGCGATAGACGGTGACGCTCCCACCACTTCTAACGAACCGGTCGTTTGGTCCCGGTCTCATCAGAGCCAGTTCCTTCCTCCGGCGACACCTATCACGCCGCCGAGCAGGACGAGCGCCAGGCATGTCGTCGTGAGTTTCTTCATCGCCAGCTCTCCTCGCTTATCGACTCGTCTGAGTGAGGACTTATGCCCGCTCGCAATCGGACGCTTGCCTCTGGACAGGTTACCCTCGGCTGACCGACTTATTCATGAACTTGGAGTTCGCCGCTTTCTATTTGCCGCTGTCTATTTTCAGCGTTGGCGCGTTCTTCCTGTCTCTGATGTTCAGGGCTGTTGCATTCTGCTTCCGTTTGCCCAGTTTCGTAGCACGCTTTGTTCGCCTCCCGCTGGGCCTTTTCGATTTGAGGTTTGTCTTTTTCTAGTGTTCGTTTAACCTCTTTGTGGGCCTGATTCTGGCTTTCTAGGCTCCTTCGGTGCCTTGCATTTTCTTCAGGCGTATGTTCAGCTTCTTCGGGCGTGTGTTCTTGCGTCGGCGTTGTGGATTCTTCGGTCTTGCTCTTTGGGCCGAGGTAGCAGTCAGAGCCGTGACAGGGCGTTGCGACTTCGCACGCCAGCCCGTGGGCTTGTTTGTTGGAGGCAGTTGCGATCTCCGCTTGGCAGGCTCTCACGGCGAGGGAGTGACAGGTCAAGGTTTCGGCACTCGTTGGATGGGCTCCTCCAACGTTAGCGGCTCGTTCCTTTTCGGTGCATGCCTCCCAGGCATGCTCTGCGGTAGAGAACGATGCACTACTGCTCCCGCACCCGGCCACACCCCCGAGCAGGGCGAGCGCTGCGCATATCGTCGTGAGTTTCTTCATTTTCTAGTTGACAGCGAGAAGCTGCTCGTTGGTCTGACTAGCGGTGAGACTTCCTAGCCGCGCGTTCGCACTTCACGCGCTTGCGCTTGTTGTGCTTGTAACGCTTCTTGCAGTTCGCTACGGCCTTTGCTCGCTTCTGTGCAGGAGTTAGAGCCTGCACGAGCGGGTGAGTCGGAGTCGGAGTGACCGTCGTCTTGGTCGTGGCTAGTGGAGCTATGGTCGGGGGGTTTAGAATCGCCCGTTCGATGGCTTCCCGTTCGGCTCGCTGGACTTCGTGGGCTTTGGTTTCCGCTTCGACGCGAGCGGCCCTTTCCTGCGCTTCTTTGGCTTCGGCAGCCACCTTCGCTTCGGTGGCTTCCCGTTCCCACTTCGCCTGGGCTTCCTTCGCGGCCTTCGCTTCAGCTTCTTCAGCTTCTTTGGCTTCCTTCTGCGCTTTCAGTTCTCCGGTCGTGGCTGTTACGTCGAAGTCGGCGGTGGATTCGGCGATGATGTAGCATTCACTCTTTTTCGCACAGACATCGTTATACACATTGCTGCCCCACAGGATGCCGCACAGCGTGAACCACCCTTTTTCGTTTGGTGCAATGAATGTCGTTGTCGAGATTGTTGTGTAGTCTGTCGTTGAGCACCCACTGTACGTCGGGACGAGGCGAACTTCGATGTCCAGTGAGTTCGCATTGTCTTCGAATGGAACGTACCCCCACTGGGTCATCGTCTGGGTGCCCGTCGTCGCTTCGGGTGTTACGTACATCGTGAACGGCGATTCGGCAGCCGCAGGAGCGGCAAAGATGAGCGCTGCCAAGACTGCGAGGAAAAATGGGCTGAAGCGCTTCATGATGTCTCCTTTGGCTTGGGTGGTAGACCCGCAACCCGCCCGCCAAACATGCGCGCTACCCCCGAGGGTAGCGAGCCTGTATGAACGTCGCTCCACGAGAGCATCCGCTGGCCCCGGTCGCCGTCCCGCACTTCCATCCATCGACCGCCGTGTAGCTGTTGGCGTGGTTCGATCCCTGGTGCTTTCGTCCCTTGCCCGCGAAATAGTCCCGAAAAACGCGCCGCGCAGCGGCACACGAAATGTTGCGCTGCGCTCGGATCTTTGCCTTGCCATAGAAGCCCGTGAGGGTTCCGCACGCTTTGGTCGATGCCGCCTGACTTACGGAGCCCGTAGCCGCCCCAACGAGGACGAGCGCCACACATATCGTCGTGAGTTTCTTCATCGCCTGTTCCTCCCCCAGCCTATCGACTCATCCGGAGACGGACTTGAGTTGGAATCTATGGCCAGGACGGGCTCCGCCCGCGACCGTTGCGGGCATGGCTCCACGATCCGATCCTCAAGTCGCCCTCGGGCAAGCCATCCGTCAGGCCAGGACCGCTCGCGGCCTGTCGCAGGAGGAGGTCGCCAACGGTGCTGATCTCCACCCGACATGGCTCAGCCACATTGAGTCCGGGCGAAACCCAGCCTGGGGCACCGTCCGGCGGATCGCCGCCGCCCTCGGCATCGAGGTCTCCGACCTGGCACGACTCGCAGAGGAGATCGAGGGCACCCAACACGCCCTATAGAAGTCAATGACGAGTCCAGTCGGAAGGGTAGCCTTTCGGGAGCGATGGATGACGAAGCACGCGCGTGGAAATGCGGAACATGCGGTCACGAGTGGGACGAGCCACCGTCTGGCCATCACGGACCGTGCCCGACATGCGGTAGCGAGGACGAGATTTGGACTCGTATGCCCCTCACGCCAGCGCTGAGTTTCGAGGGGTCGCTCAAACCGAGAGTCATCCGTGTGTTGGACGCGCTTCGGCTCACGGTGCTCGGCTTGCTGCTCACCGTCGGCTTGACCGTGGGGCTAGGGATCGGTTTTGGCGTCCGCGGCTGGACGGGGGCCGCGGCGGGGAGCCTTAGCGGCGTACTCGTGCCGCTGGTGCTCGCGTGCGCCTTTCGCAAGCAAGGGACCAGGAGCTTGCTGGTGTGGGCGGCCGATTGGGTGCTCGCCTTCGACAGCAAGGATCACAAGAGCCGGCCGACGTGAGCCGCTCACCGGCCAAGAGACGCGCGCGAGGGTAAGCGAGCGAGACCTGCGAGAGATTGCACGTCTGCTCAGTCACGCCGCTGCGCGCACGCGAGGACCGCGCTTCTTGGCGGCTGTTGAGCGCTTGGCGGCCGGCTTGCGCTTCTTGGGGCGGAAGGCCGCGGAGAGCAGTTTGGCGTCGTCGGCGCGGCTCTTGTGGTGCAGGTAGCGCATCGTGGTCTGGATGTCGGCGTGACCCATCCATGCCTGGACCTGGACGATGCTGGCGACGTTGATCGCCAGTGAGCCGAAGGTGTGGCGCAGGTCGTGGTTGTGCCGACGTCGGCACAACCATGATTATGCCGACGTGCGCGTTATGCCGATGTTGTTGAGAAGGGGCTGCTCAGAGCGTTTTTTGGGGTTGGGATGTCGGCATAATCACAGGGTCTCCAGGAACGCGATGAGTGTGTCGGGGGGCTTGTAGCGGCCGGGTTTGGCGTTGATCGGTTTGGTGCGGTCGATCGCTTGCTGCTTGTGGGTCATGTCGGCGTGCAGGTAGATGTTCGTTGTCGAGATCTGCTCGTGGCCGAGCCAGAGCGCGATCACGGTGATGTCGTTGCCGGCGAGCAGGAGGCGCATCGCGGCGGTGTGCCGGAGGGTGTGCATCGTGGTGTGCTTGCTGGTGATTGATGGGCAGGTGGTCGCGGCGGCCTGGAGGTGATGTGCCAGGCGGTGCTCCACGGCGTCGCGGCTGAGTCGTCTGCCGGTGCGGGTCGGGAACAGCGGCGCGTCGGGTGCACCGGCACGCTCGGGAAGCCATGCTTTGAGCACCGTTCGGATGGTCGGGGTGAGTGGTGTTCGTCGGGCCTTTCTTCCCTTGCCGATTGTGTGGACGTTGGCGGCGGTCCCGAGCGTGATGTCTTGGCAGTTGAGGGCGATCAGCTCGGAGATCCGCAGGCCGGTCTGGATCGTGAGGGCTAGCATCGCGTGGTCGCGCCGGCCGGTCCAGGTGGCCTGTGTGCAGGCAGCCAGGAGCGCGTCGACCTCCGTGTCGGTGAGGTAGGTCAGCAGGTTCTTCTCGGTGCGCTTGGCTGGGATCGCGAGGACGCGTTGGATCGTGTCGGCGTGCTCGGGGTGGTGCAGCGCGAGGTAGGCGAACAGTGAGTGGATCGCCGCGAGCCGGTTGTTGCGGGTCGCGACCGTGTTGTGTCGGTCCGTTTGGAGGTGGTCGAGGAACGCAGCGATCAGCGGCGCGTCGAGGTCGGCGATGTCCAAGGCGCTTGGCGGTGTGCCGGTGCGCTCAGTGGCAAACCCAAGCAGCAGCCTGAACGTGTGGCGGTAGGCGGCGATCGTGTTCGGGCTCGCTTGTCGCTGGCTGATCAACCTGTCGATGAAGTAGGCCTGCATTGAGGGGGCAAGTGCGGTCATGACCGTCCTCCCAGGTGCCGCTCGAGCCGCTGGGCGGCGCTGTCCATCAGCTCGGGGGTCGCGGTCAGATACCAGTAGGTCTCCGCCGGGCTGACGTGCCCGAGGAA
The DNA here is from genome assembly GCA_963702085.1 of uncultured Solirubrobacterales bacterium. Taxonomy (GTDB): domain Bacteria; phylum Actinomycetota; class Thermoleophilia; order Solirubrobacterales; family Solirubrobacteraceae; genus Palsa-744. The sequence continues at coordinate 503,600 of OY969707.1, forward strand.
GGTGGAGAGCACCGCGATCTGCCCGTCGATCAGGACGCCTGAGCGCTGCCAGTCGATCAGCGTGCTGACAGCGAAGCTGTGTCTGAGATGGTGCGCGGTCGGGTGGACGGTGTCGGTCCGCAGGCCGAGCGCGCTGGTGAGCGCGCGCAGTGTCTTGCCGACCGCGCTGCGATCGAGGCTGGTGCCGATGCTGGAGAGAAAGAATGTGTTCGATCTCGGCCTCGGGCACAACCGCGCTCGCGCGCTGAGGTAGCGCTCCAGCGCCCGGACGGTCGTCTGGTGCAGCGGGACCAGGCGGGCGCGCTCGAGCTTGGCGACGTGCGCACGAATCGTGATCACGCCGTCATCGAGGTCGACGTCACCTGGCTGCAGCGCGATCGCCTCACCGAGACGCATGCCTGTCACGGCAAGCAGCCCGAACAGCGCCTCGTAGCTGGCCGCCTTCAACGGCGGACGCAGCTCGCTCGCAGCGTGCAGCAGCCGGCGGACCTTCAGCGCCGACCACAGGTACGGAGTCGGGCGCTGGTAGCGGACGGCGAACACCCCCGCTGGCGGGACCTCGGTCCCCGGGTCGATCGTCTGCAGGTAGGCGGCGAACCCACGCGCGATCGACAGCCTGGCCGCCCAGTGCCACGGATGCGCGCCGGCGGGCAGCCGTGCCCAGGAGATCGCCAGCTCGCGCGTGACCGTGCTCGCGCCGGCCGCCTCCAGGTAGGCAACCAGTTGCGGCAACAGCCGTCCGTGACGCTCGAGCTTGACCCCCAGCGCACGACGCGCCCGTAGATACTGCTCCGCGTGTTCGCTGAGCGCGCTCATCGCCCGTCACCTCCTGGCCACGGTGCGGCGAGCTGCCTGCAGCTGCTCGACATCCACCCGCGCGTAGATCGCGGTGCTCTGCAAACTGCGGTGGCGCAGTACCTGCCCGACCCTCACGATCGGGACTCCGGCTCGGACCATCTCGCACGCCGTGGTATGGCGCAGCCGGTGCGAGCCGACCTCCGGGATCCCGGCACGTCGGCACGCGCGGCGCACCGTCGAGGCGACCGTCCCGGACGCGATCGGCGCATACGGAGCGCGGGCTCCCAAGAACACCTCGCGCCGATCGCTCGCCGGCCTCCCGCGCTGCAAGTAGGCGGCGATCGCCTCGCCAACATCAGCCGCCAACGGCAGCCGGTCCTCGCGGGCGCCCTTGCCACGCACCAAAAGCTCGCCAGCGCGCCAATCGATGTCATCAAGCGTCAACCTGGCAACCTCTCCGCGGCGGAGCCCGAGCCGCAACAGCAAGACGATCAGCGCGTAATCGCGCCGCCCAAGCCCCCGACGCCGATCACACGAGCCCAACAGCGCCCGGGCGTCCGCGCGGCTGATCCCGCGCGGCAGGACCGACGCCCGCCGACCCCGGACCACCAGCGCCGCCTGCGACAGATCAACCGCAACCAAACCCTCGACGAAACAGAACCGCAGAAACGCTCGCAGCCCCGACACGAAGTTCTGCGCAGCGCTGACCGATACCCCCGAGGCGGCCTTGCGCAGCACCGCACCCGTTACCTCACCCGCTGAGAGCCCGGCCACCCCACCAGACCCCAGCCCCTCCAAGAACCAGCGCGCATGCGCCACATAGCCAACGATCGTGCCCGACGCCAAACCCCGCTCGCAGACCAAGTACCGCTCAAACGACGACAGCAACAGATCGATCGGCGATCCCGGCGGCGCTGGCTCCTCTCCCGCCAACACCCCGAGACTGCGCAGCACCTCCAACAGGCACACCAGGCCCGGACGCGACCACTCACCGCGATGACGTCCACCCACACGCTGCCAGAGGAGGAACTCCTCGACCAAACCACAAGTCAAATCCCCCGCCCCGTACCCGCCCGCCACAAGCCACCGGCTCAACCGCCCCACCTGACGCAGCTCGACAACCGTCGTCAACGGCGTATAGCCACGCTCCCGCAGCTCCGCCGCATACGCGTCCGCGAACGGAGCCAACGGCCCCGTCATCAACACCCTGCACACCCTGCTCGCTGGCCTGACCATCATCTCCTCCTTCTTCGAGAACAAGAAGGACGACGATTGCCACAACCACTGGCGTTATGCCGACTCCCTACGCAGCGATCAGCCCAATCCGCAAGGACTCCCTACCCGACATCGGCATAACGCGCACATCGGCATAATCGTGAAAGCGCAGTCGTCGCAGGCCGGCGGCGTCGAGTGTCGCGAGGTAGCGCCGGCGCAGCGCGGAGCCGTCGAGAAGGGTGCCCTCGCGGCTTACGAAGACGTGGTCGCCTCTGGCAGTGTGGTGTCCGCGCTTCTTCAGCTCCTTCAGCGCGTGAGCGACCTTGTCGACCATCGGTACGGTGCGTGACTTGCGGGACTTCGGCTTGCCGGTCTGTTTGGCGCTGTAGCCTTCGTAGACGCGGATCGAGGACTGCTCGAAGTCAACGTCCTCCCAAAGCAGCGCCAACAGTTCGCTGCGGCGTAGTCCCTCAAGAGCTGCCGTCAGGTAGATCGTGGCGTCCTGTTGGTCCTCTTCGGCGCGCAGGGCGCGCTCGGTCTCGCTTACGGCTGGGCGGCTGGGGTCGCGATGGGAGCCCTTGACCGCGGTGGCTACGAGCAGGTCGATCTCCTCGGGCGAGTAGAAGTCGAAGCGTGCTACTTCGTTGGTCTCGCGCAGCCGCTTGATCTTCGTAACGACGTTGAGAACCAAGTCGAAATGTTCGACGGCGTGCTGGAAGACGGCGTGCGCCTGTGCGACGATCTTGTTGACCGTCTTTCGCTTGCGCGTTCCGTCCTCGGCGAGTCGGTTGCGCCATTGTTCGATCTGCTTGGCGGTGATCGTCTCTATGCGCTTGGGGCCGAACTCGGGGAGCAGGTGCGCGACGAGAACCGATCGGTAATCGACCTGCGTGCTGGCCGACCAGTCACGCTCGAACGGTCCCCGGTCGAACCAGTCCCAGGCGATGTCCGCGAACGTATAGCCGGTGCGCTCCTGGCGCAGCTGCCCGCGTCGAGCGTCGACGAGGATCTCGTCGAGGTGTTCTTCAGCCTCTCGTTCGCGAAGGAAGCCCTGCGCGGGCGAGCCCTTGCCCGTCCAGTCGGGACCGAGACGCTTCTCGTGCTGGCCCTGCTGGTCGCGCCACTTGGCACACCAGGTGTTGCCGCGCTTGCCTTTGTACAGCCAGACGTGGCCGCTGATCGAGGCGTGTGGATCGAGTGTTCGGGTTGCCATGACGGGTCCTTCCGTGGGTCTGCAGGGACTGTCCGAGAGGGGACGGACCTAAGAACCGTAGCGCGTGGGGCGGACAGAATTTCCTCCCGAACTTCCTCCCCAAACAGCCTTGCCTAACCCGACCTACTGCACCAAAATGGCTTGAATACAGGGCATTAGCGGCCTATGAGCGCTGGCTCTAGCTAACTCATAACCCGAAGGTCGCGGGTTCGAATCCCGCCCCCGCTATGCGGAAAAGCACTGCAAATCGCGGGGTTTTTCCGTTTCTAAGAGCGTGTTCGCAAATTGGGCCATTGTTCCAATTTGTGCTCCAATCTGAGAGCGAGACCCACACAGCCCAGCCAAAAGGGGGAGGCTTTCGGTGCGAACCAGACCTCACGAGGCTCGCGCGTGAGCGGCTTTCGGGGTTCAAAACCCGAACACCGGAAGCGCCCGGGGTGCGAGTGCAGCGATCCCGCCTACCAGGCGTTCTACCCGCGCAAGTGGGTGGACGGCTAAGCTTGCCCGGCTCAGCTGGAGCGTGGACCGCGCCTACCGTCCCCGCGGCATCGTCTGCAAGAAATAGAGTCGATGCGTGCTGAGCGCCAGCGTAGAGACCCCTCCTTTGGCGATTGTGCGGTTTCCCGCCGACGCGACCCGCCCCGTGTTCGTGCGCTTTGAGGGTGTTGAGATCGAGGCGGCAATCTGCACCCGCGAGACGTACGCGAGCAAGCTGGAGCTGCCCCCGGAGCACTGGAGCGTCGGCGGCGTCTACGTGCTGAGCGCACCGAGCGAGAGCATTGACTTCGAGGCCCGGGTTCGCCCGGGCACAACCCAGACCCGGCCGCTGCTCGAGCGCGTCGACGAGCACCTGGTTGCCGGCGAGTCCTGGTGGCGGCAGGTTATCCTTGTCCGCCGCCCCGGTAGGGAGTTCGACAACGCCGAGAGCGGATACCTCGAGCGGGGCCTGCACGAGACCTGCAGGGCCGCCGCCCGGATCGAGCACGTCGAGGGCGCCAGATCCTCCCACTACAAGGGGCCGTCCAGCACCGATGCGAAGGCCGACCTCGACCAGCGTGTGCTGCCCGCGATCACCGTGGCACTTCGCCTGGGCGGACTTCGTCTGGAGACCCAGCAGGAGCTGACCGAGCTTGAGAACCTACGACCCCGCCGGCGTGCGGATGAGTACATCGATGCCTGAGCTGACCTCACAGTATCTCCTCCGGTTTCCAGGGTTCTCCCAGCGCACCAGCGTCTGCCACCTCTTTCTCGCCAACCGAGGTGTCGTGCTCGGCGAACTCGAAGACAACGAGGGCACCTCTGTCACGAACGCGCTGGAGATCGTCTGTGCGGGCATCGCTGAGGAGTTCTTTGCGGGCAGCACGGATTTCGCGGTCTATCAGTGGCTGCCCCGGGACGTGTTCACGACGGAGGGCAGGATGCTTGAGATTCACTGGCACGCACCCGGGTTTCGCCTCCCGGAGTGGTGCCCGGTCATCAAACTGCCCGACTATGCGCGGGAGGCTGAGTCACAGATCCGCCGAATTCACCCCTACACGTATGAGTTCCTGCGCAAGCAGGCGATCGAGGGGGTCGAGCTCGACCGTGCTCAGCAGGCTCTGCAGCGGATCAGGACCACTGTGCCAGCGCTGGCTTCTGCCAGCGACCGTCCGCCGATGCCTTGCCCGCCGGAGCTCACGAGCGGCGAGCGCGATGTCCTGCTGGCCCTGGCCCGTCCGCTCGCTAAGTCCGATGCGCCTCCACTGACCAGCGCTCAGATTGCGGCCGAGCTGTCGCTCACGGTCGCTGCGGTTGAGGCCGTCCTCAAGACGCTGTTCGAGAAGCTTGAGGTACCTGAGTACGCACCGGCGCGGCGGCGCGAACAGCTGGTCCATGACGCGATCGACCGTCGCGTGATCACCCGCACTGACCTGCTGGACGTTCCCGACTTCTAATCCTGTCTGCTGCGCAGCGCCTGCTTGATTCTTCTGTCTGGTCTCGTTCGCCGCCTCGTGTGCCTGCAACGGAACGTCGCATTCTTCTTCAAGCACGAGGCGGATTGCGGCGCAAACCCCAGCGCCCACGTGCTCTACGGCCACCTATGGGATGAGCAGCCTGAGCGACCGCTCTGCGCCGGGTCGGGAGGCGGCTAAGCGATCGGTACTCGCGGCGAGAGCCATGAGGGCTCAGGCGCCGCGGAACGTGGAGCGCGACCTGGCCCGCCTCGCCGACGCAAGGCCCACTCCATGAGGTTTGCGAACAGTTCCCCCTGCTCGATCGCATCGTCTAGCGCGTCGTGCGTGTGTGGCGCCTTGGGCTGCAGGAACGCAGGCATCGCCATCTTGCCGGACCGGTCGAACACGGTGCCGGCCAGCGCCTGGTATTGGGTGCGGATATCAAGGCATGACGAGTGCCCGAACGGCGACCCATCGGGTGCGAAGCGCTCGAAATACCAGTACAGGAACGCCCAGTCATAGGCGACCGGGTAGGCGACTAGCACAGGACGATGCCCGTCGCTGAGACCCCGAACCCATTCGCCCGCCTCCGTCATCGCCTGCTCGGGCTCCATGCCCTCCCGCTCAAGGCGGGCGCGGTCCAGGCCGTTGATCGCCAGCGCCTCCGGGTCGAACTGATCGCTTATCGGTCGCAGCTCCCGGTAGAAACTGTGCTCACGTGGATCGACCCGCTGGAAGCTCTCTCCGTCGTAGCGACCGACGACCGCAAACCCGAAGGAGAGCAGCGAGTAGACGCCCGGCATGGGGCCATCGGTCTCGACGTCCGCAGAGACGTATAGGTCGGGTCGCACGGGCTCGACAGGCTCGACAGTCACTCCGACATTATGCGCATGCCTCCGGACGCCGCTCGCCGCGCCCTGCCATATCCTGGCTAGCCAGATGGCCGAGGATCGCCTGGAGTACTCCGAACGTCGCTTGCGCGAGTTGCGCGAGCGAGTCGTCGAGCTTGACGAGCTGCTCGGCGAGCATCGCCTATGCGTGTACGTGACAGGCTCGTATGGGCGCTTGGAGGCGTGGCGGGACTCGGACATCGACCTCTTCTTCCTCTACGACGACGCCGAGGAGACGGAGCGCCTGCCCTGGACGACATTTGTCCGCCTCGCAGCTCATCTCATCGCCGTCACCGAGCAGATGGACTTCCCGCCGTTCTCCGGCGACGGACGCTACCTGGATGTCCAGTACGTCGCGGAGATGGAGAAGGTGCTCGGCAGCCCTGACGACGACTTCCGCAACAGCTTCACGGCGCGCATGCTTCTACTCCTCGAGAGCCAGCCGATCTACCGCGAGGATGCCTACGACTCGCTGCTCGAGCGCACGGTGGGCTTCTACTACCGGGACTACCCGGACCACATGGAGACGTTCCTGCCCACGTTCCTGAGCAACGACATACTCCGCTACTGGCGGACGCTCACGCTCAACTACGAGCACCACCGCATGAGGCTGCTGACCAACGCCGTGCTTACCGAGGAGGAGCTATCGGCCAAGAAGGCCGACAGCGCGCTGAAGAACTACAAGCTGAAGGTGAGCCGGCTGGCCACCTGCTTCTCGATGGTCGCGAACCTCAGCAGCGCCGATCCTCCAGTTACGCCGGACGCGGTGCTCGAGCTTTGCCGCATGACGCCCAAGGTGCGCTTTCAAAGGTTGCGCAGCCAGGGCGACAAAGCGGATCGCCTCATAGACGCGATGGAGGCGCTTTACGGCGAGTTCCTCGCGGAGGTCCAACACCCGGAGCCCGAGCTGCTCAAGCGTTTCGCGAACGAGTCAACCCGCAAGGACGCCCTGGCGCAGGCCGCCCACTACGGGGATCTGATCTACGAGCTGCTTGGCGAGGTGGCCGCGCCCGAGCGTCTGCGCTCGCTGGTGATCTGATACGTCTCCCATCGCCGGCGCCAGGGTCGTGTCCAGGGGCGCTTCCCAAACGCGCAACGTCGTTCCAATCGTCGTTCCAATATGAGCGGATTAGGGCTGCCTCAACGGTGCCCAACTCCAGCGAAATCGGGCGGGTTGGACCCACATGGACGGGTCCTGGCGATCTCATAACCCGAAGGTCGCGGGTTCGAATCCCGCCCCCGCTATGGCCCCATTAGCGACCTCGCCCGCAAGAGAATCGAGGTCGCTGGCCGTTGTGAAGGCGCTTGAGACGAGCGCCTTCAGTCGTACCTGGGGGGTGTTGCGGTCGAGTTCGATGGCGAGCTGGAAGGCGTCGTAGACGTGGCGGCGCAGCTCGGGGTCGGCTTTGGCGAGTGGCTTTGAGAGGTCGGGGAGCGCGTCGAGGACGGCGCAGGCCTCGTCGAGGTCGATGCCGGTGCGTTCGCGCTGCTGGAGGTCGAGCTGCGCGAGTGCCGTCTCGGCCTGCTGGCGTTCGTCCTTGAGGGCGCGGATGCGCTCGCCGACGAGCAGGGGGTCGACGCCGGACTCGATCGCGGCGAGCTGGCGTTCCAGGCGCTGGTCGAGGTCCGCGAGCTTGGCGGTCAGTCGTTTGCGCTGGGCGGTCTCCTTGTCGTGGAGTGTTGGGGCGAGCGCGGCGTGCTGGGCACGGAAGTGGTGGATGCGCTGGGGGCCGAAGATGTCGGTGGCGAAGAAGCGGTCGATGATGGGCTGGAGGTTGTCTTCGCGGATGTACTGCCACTTGCCGTGTCCGAGCGCCTCGGCCGCGGTGTCGCCGTAGGCGATGCGGTAGCAGCAGGCGTAGTAGGTGATGCCCTTGCGTTCCTTGCCGTGCATCCGCAGCGGGTTGTGCCCGGTGGCGCAGTGCACGATTCCGCGCAGTGGATAGCTTCGTCGCTGGCAGCTTCGGCGGCGTGTGCCCTCGGTCTTGACGCGCTGGGCGTGCTGGGTCTGTACCTGCTGGAAGAGGTCGTCGGGGATGAGCGCGGGGTGGCGGAGCTCTGACTCGATCCACTCCTCTGCGGGGCGGCGGATGAGTGGTCCCTCGCCGATCTTGCTCTGTCGGAAGTCGAGCCGGTTCCAGTAGAGCCGTCCGGTGTAGACGGGGTTCTCAAGGATGCAGCGGACGGTGGTCTTCGACCACTTGCCGGCGGTGTTGCGTTTTGAGTCGACGTGCTGGGGTGGTGGCGGGCCGCCGGGCCGGTTGAGGTGGTTGGTGATCTCCTTGAATCCCCAGCCGGTGAGGTAGCGCTCGAAGATTTCAACGATGACGGGGGCCTGCTCGAGGTCGGGTTCGAGGCGGGTCTTGTGGTCGCCGGAGCGCGCGCGGCGGGCGTCGGGGTGAGGTTCGCGTCGTAGCCGGTACCCGTAGGGTGCCCGGCCGCCGTTGCGGTAGCCCTGGCGGGTGTTCTCGGTCTGCCCGCGGCGTACCTCGCGGCCCAGCTTCTCGACCTCGAACTGGTCAAGCGCCTGGAAAAGGTGACGCATGAGGCGCCCCTCGGGACTCGTCTGGTCCCCGGCGGCGATCGAGTAGTAGACCTGCACGCCCGCGCGTGCCAGCTCGCGCTCGTACGCGAGCGCGTGGAAGAGGTCGCGCGACAGCCGCGAGGTCGAGTAGATGACGACCCCGTCGAAGCGCCGCGCGTCGCGGTCGCGGGCCTCGCGCACAAGATCGCTCCACGCCACGCGGTCATCGCGCCGGCCGCTTTCCTGGTCGGTGAACTCGCACACGATCCGCCCGCCCAGCTCGGCAGCCTTACGCTCGCACGCCTCGCGCTGGGAGGGGAAGGAGATCGTGGGGTCCTGCTTGTCCTTGGTCGAGAGCCGGCCATACCACGCGAAGCGCATCAGCAGCCTCCTATCCGGGAAGGGTCAGGTGTCGGGGTTCGCCCGGCGGCGGGCCATGTGATCGGCCAGCAGGTCGAGCAGCGCGAGCGTCTGCTCACGCCGCAGGCGCTCATCGAGCGAGCTGCCGGGCTTGGCGCGCTCGACGCACACGACGACCTCCGCCCCCGCCAGGCCATCGCCGCCGGGCGCCGATCCTCGGCGGGCGCCGCCGGCGCCCCGGCGCTTGCTGGGATGTCCTGTCGAGCACGGGTCATCGGAGCCATCGATCAGAGCAGAGCCCGGCTGCGATCTCAAGGTCCTGGCAGGGGGAGCCGACGGGGCCACCGCACAACAGGCCCGGCGGGTGCTTCTGGTTGTCCCTGGGGTGATTTGCCGTGCTGTGGTCATCGCTGGGGCTCCCTGCGTGCGCGGGTGTCTGGCGCCGCCGTGGCGGGCGCGGCGGGCTTGCGGAAGACGAGCACGTCCTCGTGCGCGACGACGTGCGTCCGGTCGCCGCGGGCGCGCGCCTTGCGCACCTGGAGCATCTGCCAGAAGGAGGGCCGCATCACGATCTCGGCGTCGCGGACGGTGGCGAGCAGCGCGATGATGCGCTGCCAGTAGAGCAGCCCGGTCGCTTCGCAAAGCGTGATCGTCTCGCCGCTGAGGTTGCGCAACGCCCCGGCCGAGCGCATGTCCTTGGTGACGAGCACGAGATACCCGCCGGGCTTCAGCACGGCCGCGCAAGCGCTGTAGACGCCGGCCATCGCGGCGAGGTAGGCACCGCCGCGGGCATGTCCGAGGTTGGCCCGGTCAGAGCTGTAGTTGGTGGTGTCATCGCGCCGGATCGGGCCGAGTCCGCTCTTGAGGTTTTCTTTGGCGACAGCCGCAACCTGGCAGGCGTACGGCGGGGAGGTGAGGATCAAGTCGACGCCCCCGCCAGCCCCCCGGGTGTGGCCGGCGAGTAGCCGGGGGAGGTTCTGCGCGTCGCCTTCGATGACGCGCGCGGGCTGGCGGGCACCGTGGTGGCGGGCGTAGTGGATGTTGGCGCGCGCGAGCTTCGCCCACCGCGGCTCCAGCTCGAGGCCGACGGCGGGGCGGTGGAGGTGGATGGCCTCAACGAGCGTAGTGCCGATCCCGCACATCGGGTCGAGCACGAGGTCGCCGGGGTCGCTGTAGGTCTCGATCGCGCGGCGCGCGAGCGCAGGGAGCATCTTCCCCGGGTGGCGGTTTGACTCGGGGTGGTAGCGGCCGTGTCGCTGCCACTGGCTCGTGGTCTGCGCACAAGGCCAGATCGCGAGTGGCAGATCGGCGGTGCGATAGGGCGCGGGCGCCCGGTGGCCGGCTGAGGCCCTGCGCGCGACCCTGCCCGCCGGGGCGTCGGGCGGCCGGCGTGTTCTGTGAGCGCGCGGCGCGGGGCAGCCCGGGTCGGGTGCGCGCCGGCGTGAGGGTGTGAGTGTTGGGTGTGGGGGCATGTTTACCTCTCGCTTGTCGCTCATCGTGTGTGTCTTGGGGTGGGTCGGGTCCAGTGTTTGATTCGGGCTCGCGCGATCGGGATGTACTCGGCCTCGCGCTCGATGCCGAGGAAGCGCGCGCCCTCGATGACCGCGGCGATGCCGGTGCTGCCGCTGCCGGTGAATGGGTCGAGGACGATGCCTCCGGGTGGGGTGATGAGGCGCACGAGGTGGCGCATCAGCGCGATCGGCTTGACGGTGGGGTGGATGTTCTGCCGCGGGGTCTTCCCGCGCTGGTAGGGGTTGTCGACGGGTGTCTTGCGGCCGTCGCCGGCGGTTGTCCGCTCGTGTGTGTCAAGACCGGCGTTGCGCTCCTGGCTGCTCGCCTTCGGGCAGTAGAAGAAGCGCGAGACGCCGCCGCCGCTCTGCTCATCGAGCATCCGCACCGCGCAGTCCGGCGGGCACTCCCAGCAGCCGGCGAGCTCGCTGGCGCTGGAGCGCTCCGGGAGCCCTCTTTGGCCTTTGTGGCCGGCTGTGCCGAGGCCGCCTTTGCCGCGGGCTGCGGGGTGGTGGCAGCTTGAGCGTGTGCGGGTATGCCCTGTGTGCCGGCAGTCGGGGGTGTGGGAGAGGATGACGTTCGCGGGCCAGCGCCCCGGCGCGCCGACGGCGCCGTGTGGGCGCTCGCCGGCGTGCCGGTTCTCGGTTTCGCTCTCGTGCGCGTCTGTGGTGGGTGGGGGTGTGATTCGGCATCCGTCGATGTTCAGCGCGCCGGTGCCGTGCTTGCAGACGTTCTGTGCGACTGTCCCGCCGAGCGGCTTGCGCGCGAGGACGATCGGCTCCCACGCGGGCTTGAGCGCTGTGCCCCAACCCCGCCACTCGCCGCCGTGGAGGGGGTGGGGTTCGCCCTGGGTTTTGTGGATCGCGGTGGTGACGTTCAGCGACTTGGGGAATCCCTGCCCGTAGAGCCAGCACATGCAGTCGCGGATCTCGAACCCCGCGTCCTCCAGTGCGCAGGTGAGCCGGTGGAAGGTGCGGGTTCCGCCGAACGCGAGGAGGTGACCGCCTGGCTTCAGGACGCGCATCGCGGCGAGCGCCCATTCACGACTCCAGTTCTGAAACGCCAGCATCGTCGGAGGTGCCGCGAATGGGTCGATCAGCTCACGCGCCCACCGAGTGGACGGTCCGCAGGCGTGCTCGTTGCGGAATTGATCGCGTTTCCCGCACCCCGTACACCTGAAGGTTCCCGCGCGCTTTCCACCGCCATATGCGACGGCGATTTTCCCTCGCGCCGGATGGCCGTTCTCGCCGGAGCCCTCAGCTGTCCCATGCGAGCCCGCGTGCTCTCCGCGATTGCGGTTCGTGCCTGGGTCGTCGCTGCGGAAGCTGTCCCATTCCTTGCCCATGAACTCCAGGCCATAAGGGGGGTCGGTGACGATCGCGTCGACGCTGTCGGCCGCCAACCTGGGCAGCGCCTGCAGACAGTCGGCGCGGTAGATCCGCCACCGCGCTGCGCGACGGCTCCTGACCGGCGATGACGACCGGGCGCGCCGCGCGCAGCTCGCCCGCGCAGCAGGAACGCCCCTGGCCCGTCCGGGTTGTGCTGGTCTGCTTGCCATTCCTTACCCTCCCGTGTTGGTTTGGCCGAGCCAGTCCATGTAGGTTTCGGGGTGCTCGGCGGAGATGAAGATGGGCGCGAACGGGCCTCGGGTGGTGAGCTGCGCGAGTGTCACGAAGGAGATGCGGACGGTGCCGTCGCGGCTCTGGGTCGGGTCGGTGCGGTAGAGCGCGATCACCCTCTGGATGCGCCGCCGCGTGTGTGCGGGTGTCTGGTCGGCGAGGACCACGAGCACCGCCGGGAAGGTACGGTAGTAGGCGCGCCACGACGGCCCCCCGGCGGCGGTGTTTGTGGGGGGTGTGGGTGTGTGGTGGCGGAGCTGTGAGTAGGTGGCGAGCTTGGCGGCGAGTTGCTCGGGTGGGATCGTGCCGCGGTCGAGCTCGATGAACCGCTGGTGGAGTGTGAGCGACTGGTCGGGGGCGGCCTGGAGGTAGGCGAGCAGCGCGTCGGCGATGAGCTTCCGTGCGCCGCGTCCTTGGGTGAGTGGGTGTGCGATCTCGTGGCGCCAGGAGAGGGGGTCGCAGTTGTCTCCGTCGCGTTCGCGGGCGGCTTTGACGAACGCGATCCCGGTGTCGTTGACGGCGAGGGTGTGCGCGCGTAGGGGGCCTGATGCCTGGGCGGGAGAGGTCGGGCGCCAGCGGGGCTCGGTGTGCGTGGCGGTGGCCTGGATGGTCGCGGCGCCGTGGCTGGTGAGGAACCACAGCGCGAGACCGTGTGGCCCCTTGGCATGATCGGCGAGTCCCCGCGCGCGGAGTTCGGTGAGGATGTGCTGGGTCCAGCGCAGCAACGCCGTGGGGGTGTGCATCGCGTGTACCTGGCGGGCGGTTAGCAGCCGGTGCTGGTGCAGGCTCTCAAGCACCTGCACCGCGACGGCGGGCAGCGCGCGCAGCTCGATCTCTGTGGGCCGCTCGCTCACGGCTCAGCGCTCTCGGGCTCGGGGAGCCTGGGCATCGCCGAGCGCTCCGGCTCGCTCTCGACCTGGGTGGCCTGCGGTTTACCGGGACGGGTGGCAAGGTGCTCCCGGATGCGGTCGTCGAGCGTGTCGAGTGCTGTGATCGTCTCGGCTGCGCTGGTCCGGCCGGATGCCTTGTCGATCAGGGGCTGGATCGCGTGGACCTGCTTGGGGTTGTGCGCGTCGGCGAAGAGGTCTGTGACGGCGAGGTTGTGAAAGAGGAACGGGCGGGTCGGCTGGCCGTGGTGGGTGACCTGCGCGAGGAACGTCCAGCGTGGTAGGCCGGTGATCGCGCTGGCGGGCGGGTCGGCGTTCCACTCCCGGGCGATCAGCGCGGCGGCGCGCTCGTTGAGCGCGGTCGTGATGAGATGCGAGCGGTTGGTGGTCAGCGCGTTCAGCGTCTCGCGGGTCAGCCGCTCGGGGTTCTGGTTGAGCAGGAACCCGCGGACCCCGTACTTCGCGGTCTGCTCAAGCAGCGCCGCGAGGTTCCCCGACGCGGCACCGTCATAGGTCTGGACCTCATCGAGGAAGACGTAGAACGGCCGGCGGCGCCCGGGTGGGAGGTGCGCGCGGCCCTTCGCGGCGTGCAGCAGGTCGAACACGAGGAGGTTGGCGATCAGCTTGTCCCTGGCTCCGCCAGCGCCGGGGCAGGCCAGCACTATCCGCCCCTCGTTCATCGCGCGGGCGATGTCGTAGGTGGTGCGGCGTGCGCCGAGTAGCGCGGCGAGCTGTGTGGATGAGCGCAGCCGGTCGATGAGGTTCGTGACCGGGGTGATCGCCTCTTCGGCCATCCGGGGGAACCGCTCGCTGAAGAACTGCCGGCGCGGTACCGAGAGCAGCGGTAGAACCTGCTCGCGCCACTCGGGATTCCCGAGCAGTGTCGGGATCTGAAAGAGCGTCGGCTGCAGCTCCGCGGGCAGTACGGTTGAGAGTTCGATGAGCGCCGCGGCGGCCTGGGTGGTGAGCGTCAGCGCGCGGTTGTTACGCTCGCCCCACTGAAGCGCCGAGGCGAAGGAGTCAACGATCGCCTCCACTCGCCGCTCCCGCGCGTCCTCAGAGAGCCCCCGCGCAGCGAGCAGGTTCCACCCCGGCTGCCCCTCCCGCGAGCGAGCACCGACGAGATCGAGCTCGACCACACGCCGGGCGAACTCGGGCTCGGTGAGGCAGACTCTTGATCCGGTGGATTGCGTCCTCGTGAGGGTCAAGGAACAGGCCGCCATGCCCGGAGCGCACGAGGTGAAGGAACTGTGTGATCGCAAGCTCGGTCTTCCCCCACCGCGAGCGCCCGGCGGTGTATGTGAAGAACGTATCCGCGAGCGGCAGCGCGACGATCCGCTCCCCGCTCTCCGCGGTGACGCGGCCGAGCGGCACCACATCGGGCTGCCCGGTGTACTCGGGCAGGCTCCCCGGCGCGGGATGGACCGCAGGGCCGAGCCTGAGCACATCCGGGGCGGCGCAGTGCACGCTCGGCGGCTTGAGCAACCCCACGACCTCCCGCGCGCTCACAAGCCCCCGCCGCGTCGGCCGGAACAAGCCACGATCCATCCGCCGGTCAAACCACGCCCGCCGACCCGGGAGGTCTGACCCCAGGAACACCACGCCAGGGACACGTACGCCGACCACGCGCAGCGAGTTGGCTGCCGCCCACGCGTCGAAGCAGCTCAACAGCGCCTGCATCCGTTCCACGGCGACGCCCTTCACCGGCGCCTGGCAGCGTACGAGGATCTGTAGCTCGAACAGCGGCTCGGCCTGGAGGAGCTTCGCGGCGATCTGCTCACGCAACGCGCGCTGCTCCACGACATCCGCCGCCGGTCGGCGACCCGCCGCACGCCCACCACCAAGCACCTCCAACAAACCACCCGCCGCCGGGTCGGGGTCGGCGCTCGTGCGGCGTGCCTCCCGAAGCAGCCGCCGCCGCAGTCCCCGCCGCGCCCCCGTGGCGCATGGCAGCAGATCGACCGCGACCTCCGCGCACTCTCCACACCCGCGATCCACGCCCGCGAGCACCCCCGCGAAGCTCTGCAACGGGTCGGGGTCGAGCGCCAGGTGCGCAAGCGGCTCGCTGCTCGGCCGCGCCAAACGCAGCTCCGCGCGCACCACACACCCACCCTCGTCGTGTACCGGCTCGGGGTCCGCGCGGCGAACCTGTACCCGGTCGTAGTTGCCGAGCGCCGAGCGCACCGCCGGCAGCGAACGCCCAGGGACGACCAGCGAGTAGCGCATCCGCCCATCACGGTCGCTGTCGAGCAGCACACGCACGGCGCTCGCCCGCCGGTCGAACCATCCGCCGACGAGCCGCCGCACACGCGAAAGCTGCGCGGCGCAGCGCAACACGCCATCCATGCTCGGCGCGAACGAGTCGGGCGCAAGCACGACGAGCCGCACACGCCGGGGAAGCGCACGACGAGTCACGACGACACGACCCGTGAGCAGCGCAAGCCCCACCAACGCCACCGCGATGAACACGAACCCAAGCGCCGCGGCGTGCTGGACGACCGCACCACTCAGGCGACGATCACCCACAAGCGCGAACAGCACGAGACCCACGACAACGAGGACCAGCGGTGCAGCGTCCTGTGCAGGGCGGCGAGTCACAATGAGTTACCCGTGCGGAGAGAGATGTCGAAAAACGCCGATGCGCCACAACCCGCGTGAACAAAAGGCAAACAGCGCATCCGGGCCGAGGCGACCGCGTACCGCAGCGCGTAGTGCAGCACGTACCGCAGTGCGTAGTGCAGCGCGTAGCGCAGTGCGAACCTCGCCCGTGGGTCTCCAGCGCTCACGCCCCGGCTCCTTCCGAGCGCGGCGCGGGCGGCTGCGCGTACCCGTAGATGGGCGCTGACTCACCTACCGGCGCGGAGGGTTTGAAGGGGCCGACGCGGGTTACGCGCCCGTTGTAGTTGCCCTCGACGGTGACGATTTCACCCGTGGGGAGAACCTGGACGACGATCCCGACGTGCGCGCTCGCGCCCGGCCCTTGCCCGTAGAAGACCGCGTCGCCGGGTAAAGGCCTCGCGGTTGGCGGGAGCACTTTCCCGCCGTGTTCGCGCGCCCACGTGTAGAGCGACCCGGAGTAACCGTAGAGTGCAGTCGGCCCGGGCAGCGGCACCCCGGCGTGCTGCCACACCCATGCGGCGAACAGCGAGCACCACTCCTCACACGGCCCGTAGATCGTGCAATCCGAGCCGGGTGGGTGTTCGCCCTGCCCGACCTGGCTTTCCGCGAAGCGGACGATCACCGGGGCGCTGTGCTGCCCCGGCGCGGTGGCGGCGCACTCTCCGGGTCCGCCGCCTTCGATGGGCGCCGCGAGCGGCGGGCTTGTCGGTGTGGGCGAGCCGGCGCCGGTGAACCCGTACTGCACGGCGCGCGCCATGACCTCTTCGGCGTAGCTGACACCAACGGTCGCGCACGCCCCGTAGTAGTTACACGCCGCCTGGCGGTATTCGCTGTAGGAACCGCCAGTGGGTGGGGCGCCCTTCGCTTCGCGGAGAATCCGCGCGGCGGTGAAGACGGCGTCCGCAGGGTCGTTCACCGACAATGACTGCCCCGGGTTCGCGTTGACGGCGTAGCGTTCCCAGAGCGTCGGCCCCGGGCCGGGGCTGCACGCGCTCCCGCGGACGTAGGCGATCTGCATTGGGCCGGCGCACCCCGCGGAGTTGACGCCGGCGCACCCGTCGTTGTTGCACTCCTGCGCCCCGATCGAAGCGAGGAAGCTCCAGTCGATGTCGAACCTGGCGCCGGCCTGCTGGTAGAGCCGTAGGCGTTCGGGTGGGATGCTCTGAAGCGCATACGCCGAAGGTGCCGGGCCCGAGATCGTGCCCGCGCTCGCTTCGCCGCCTGGCTCGCAGCCGGTGAAGCTCGCGCCGAGCACCACGACGGCGACGGCGAGGATCGCGACCAGCGCCAGGCCGGTCCCGCCGAACCCGGCCGCGAGCCACAGCCATAGGACGGTCATGCCTCGGCCGGTTCGCTCCTCGCTCATCCTTCGCTCTCCAGTCCGGTGACGAGCAGCCGGCCGTCCCTGCGGGCGAGGAGCAACCCCACGGGGTAGTCCTCGAGCCCGCCGTCGTTCACCACCGCATCCACCGCGGCCTGCCCGGCTGGGGTGGGTGTCGGGTGAAGCGCGAGGACACGCGGCCGGCGGGCGCGCATGTCCAGCGAGACGTGCGGCGGATGAGCCTCCAGGGAGAACACGAGCGCACGTGTGGCATCCCTCACCGCGCTAGCGGGGGCGTGCCCGTAGAGGTACGCGAGGTAGCCCTCCAGGAACGTGCGTGCCGTCCTCAGCGCGGCGGCCGGGGCGATCGTGCTCTCCCGCGGGGTCGCTCGCGCCGTCCTCGCGGCGGGGAATACCGACCGTGACACGGCAACACGAGCAGGGATGCTCACTCGGTGGGTCCGGCGCGGCGGGTCCTGGCGTGGGCTGGTGAGCGCGAGCAGCGTCGTGGTGGCGATCAGCAGCGTGGCGACGGCGAGCAGTGCGTGGTGGCGCTCGCGCTCGGCGATCGGCCGGTCCCGCAGGGCGGCGAGCCAAGCAGTCACTGCTGCTCACCCGCCTGGGGGTCGGTGATCCCGAGGAAGCTGCGACCGAGGCGAGCGGCCACGAGAGCGGTCTGCGGGGAGCGGCAGAAGGGGTCCAGCACGAGGCAGCGCCCGCCCGGAGCGTTGTGCGTACACGTCGCGCGTCGCCCGCGCTTGGGGTCGCGCTGCCAGGGTGTGCCGCACGCGCCGCACGCGAGGGGTGAGGTGCCGGCGAGGATGCACAGGCGCCGCAGCCGCAGGTGAAGTTCGCGCTGCTCCTGCCACGGGCAGCTCTCACAGCACGCCGGGCGCTCTCCGAGCCGCGCCGTGTTTCGCAGGCGCGCGTACTCGTGGATCGCGCCGGCCTCGCAGAAGTACCCCGGCCGCTTGGTGAGCAGCCACAGGCGGGTGCGCCCGCGTGTGAGTGGCCCGGCCCACCCGACTGGATGCGCCCGCCAGCCGCGCTCGCACAGGTCGGCGGGGAGTGACCATTCGTGGTGAAGCAGCCAGAGGGTGCCGTCCTCGCGCAGCACACGGTGAACCTCACCGAGGACCGCGAGGATATGATCGCGCGGACCCCGGCGGGGTGGGCTTGTGACACAGGCCTGTGCCCACGTGTCGGGTAGTTCGCGGAGGATCGCGAGGGGGTCGGCGTGTTCGATGCGCCAGCTCACGGGGATGCCTCCTCGGGGTCGGGTGCGGTGGATGTGTCGGCAGGGGGTGGGGTTCCGCCGGGTGAGGCCGGCGGAACCCCGTGGTCGCGGTGCCGGAGCAGACCGGCCATCCGTGTGAGGCGGGTGGCGTAGTAGAAGGTCTGCAGGCGGCTTGTCCCGCTCTCGCGCGCCGCGGCTCCTCCCGCGGTCGCGGCCAGCAGCTGACCGACGAGTTTGTTGCGCTGTAGGAACACGCCCCACAGGAAGGCGGCCTGCAACGCGAAGCTCATCAGCCAGCCGAGGTTCGATGTTGCGTCATCCAGCGCCTGGCAGACAGCGAGGATCACGGCGAGGATCAGGGAGTAAACGGCCTTGCGTGCGAGGAACCCCGCGAGGCGTGTCAGCCAGCCGGTGAAGAACTCGTGGCCGCGGCCGGGGAAGATGCCGACGATCAGCGCGACCGGCGCGAACGCGAGCAGCAGCAGGAGTAGGATCTGCGCGAGGATTACTGAGAGCGCGAGCGCCCCGATCAAAAGCCACGCGCCGAGCTCCCCGGCGAGTACGACGATCGCGAGTAGCAGCCGCTCGTACTGGCCGCCCTTGCCCATCGCTTCGGCGGCGGGCTCGTCCGCGGCCCCAAGCGGATAGCTGCCGTTGTGCTTTGAGGGGTCGGCTTCGGGGAGCTTTGAGTCTTCCCCGTTTTTGAGGGCTTCGTACTCGGCGTTACGCCCGGGTGACTGGAAGGGGTAGGCGAGGAAGTGCGGGGCGTACTTGTTGAGGTTGTTGATGCACGTCTTCCCCGGCGTGTGGAGTTCGGTTGTGTTCTGGAGCTCTTCGGCGAGCTTGGTGTCCTGCGCGGGGTTGGCGCTCAGCGGGCGGACGGGGACCTGCTCGGTTTTCCCGGCGGTCTGGGTGACGCAGTGCTCGGTGCCGCCGAACTCAAGGACGGTCCACGGGTCGAGGACCAGGAGCTTGAAAAGCTGGTCGCTCGCGGCGCTCTGCGCCTGCGACTCACTGGAGACGTTCCCCTGGTTGGTGAGCGACAGGAACGCCGCGGAAACTTCGTTGGAGAGGCGGCTCGCCGGTGCGATCGTGCGCTGGGGCTGTGTGACGATCCCGAGGGCGAGCACGAGGTACAACACCGATGTTCCGAGCGCCCCCGCGGTCTCGGTGTAGCGGCGCTGCACGAGGGCCTTCCACATCGCCCACAACCCCGTCGCGAGGATCGCCGCGACCAGCCACGGTGTGCCGAGGGTGTTCGCGTAGATGCTGTGGATCGCCTGCGCGACCGGGCCGAGCGCACCCGAGCCCCCGGTCGGGCCGCCGCCGTTGACGAGATCGAGGGAGAACGCGAACCCGAAAAGGGTTATGAGCGCGTTCGCCAAGAACGCGGTCAGCGTCCAGATGATCTGCGCGAGACAGAACGCGATCAGCGGCGGAACCCCGGAAACGTCGATCCCGCCGAACAGGCTCGCCTTGATCCCGGGGAAATACTGGTCGAGCTGATAGTTCGCCAGCGGGTAGCGCCCGAACCAGCCACCCGCCGCGACCAGCGGCGCCGGGCCGATATTCCAAAACACGTCAGCCGAACCCACCGGCGCCAGCGCCAGCAGCAACGCGAGCGCGAGCCCCACCGTGAGCGCGACTCTCGCCATGCGCCGGCCCGGCAGGGGTGGGCGGCGTGTCACCCGTGGGGTTCTCATGCGGGTGTCCTTGTGGGTGTGGTGTCGAACGCGGCGAGGAGGTGGGGGTGAACGAGGTCGACCTGGACCTCGCCGACGCGGCCGTCGAGGTCGCGCATCAGGCACCGCCCGGCGCGGTACTCCCGCAGCAGCCGCACAAGCTCCTGGTCACTCGGGTCGAGGCCGATCAGATCCAGGGCGCGGCGGGCCTCGGCGTCTGACTCCTGCCCACCGATGAACCACGTCCCGATCAGGTCCGCCAGCTCCTCAAAATCCGAGACGAGCTGTGTGGCGAGCAAAAGCGTCGTGTTGAACGCGCGACCCATCCGCACAAGCCGCTGCACGATCGCGTGGCCCTGGCGAGAGATCAGAAACGCCTTGGCCTCGTCCAGCAGCACGACCTTGTGGCGTGTGCGGTCCTGGGAGACCAGCCGCAGCACATACGCGGCGACCAGCGTCAGGGTGGCGACCGAGACGCGCTCCGCGCGTGTGTACGTCTCCCGGCTCGCGCCGGGGTCGGGCAGCGACAAGCCCGGCGTGCGGATCGTCGTCACCGACCCAGCCGCCCGCACAACATCCCCGCCGGCGCCCGTCTCCGCGAACCCGAGGCGCGCGAGGCCGAAGTCGCAGATGACCTCAAGCGCCTCGCCGGCCTCCCGCGCGGGCTCGCTCTCACTCGCGCGCAGCGCCCGGACCACCGAGAGGGTGCTGCGCTCACCGTGACGGACGGCGTCCTTCACGGCGCGGCCGATCGCGTTCTCCCACGACGGCGGCGGGTCGCGCAGCAGCTCAAGCAGATACGAGCAGGCCAGTTCCTCGCGCAACTCCTCAAGGCCGATCAGCAGCGGGTCGAGCTTGCCCTGCTGCCCCGGCGCCCCGGAGAGCTCCAGCACATCCAGGCGCCCGTCGAGCTCGGGCAGCTTCTCCCACCCGTGGTCGGGCTTGGGGTCGAAGTCAACGATCAGCGAGCCGCGGCGCTCGGCGGCGTACGCGATCCCCTGCGCTGTGACCGTCTTGCCGCTCCCGAGTGTCCCGGCGAGCGCGACAGCGGACGCGCGGGATTCCCGTGAGGGAGCGGTCGCGTCGTAGCGCACCGGGCGACGCACACCCCGCGGTGTGAAACCGAGATACACCCCGCGCGGGGCTCCCACCGTGTGCGTGGCCGTCGGGACGAGCGCGCCGAACTGCTCGACGGTCACCTGCTGCACGTAGTCGCGTGTCAGGCCGCCGTCGGTCCTGGGGAGCAGATCGAAGAAGAGCTGGCGCTGAAGGCCGGCGGGGCGGTGAAGCGCGATATCGCCGTAGCTCTCTCGCAGCACATCGACCCTTCGCTCAAGCTCCTGCTCGCTCCGGGCGCCGACGGCGAGTGCGACCCAGGCGTAGAGCATCGGGGGCCGCCCGCCGCTCTGAAGCCGCGCCTCGTACTCCCGCGCGAGCACCCTGTCCTCACCGGCCAACAAGCCCGGCCCGTGCGCGGAGCCCTGTAGCTGCTCGCTGTAGGCGTTCTCTACATCCGCGATCCGCTTACGGACCTGCCCCAGCGCGTCACGGTTGCCAAGCCACCGCGCGTGCAACACCGCGTCAACGGGGAACGACACCGCCTCCAACGGGGCGAACAGAAGCTCCGCGCCGGCACCCGGGAACTCCGGGGCCTCCGCGAGTGACCCGAGCGTGAGCATCGCCTGAAAAGAGCGGCCCTGCTCGCCGTCCACGATCAGCGTCCGCTCACGCTCCGTGATCGCGGCGTTCGTGCACCGCTCAAGGTCAACCCCCAGCGGCTCAAACACACCGCCCTGACCGTCCTCGCCCGCGCCGAGGAGCAGCGCGTCGGGCTGCCAGTGCTCATCGAGCGAGGGCTCTGCCACCCCCCGTGCGGCGGCTCGCCGAAGGAGCCACTGAAGCTCGCGGGTGCTCGCGCGCTGGATGCCGAGCACCCCGGACAGCCGCTCGTAGATGCGCTGCTCGCTCGTCAGCAGTCCCTCAAGCTCACCGTGTGAGATGGGTGAGGCGGTGCCGATCCCGGCCAGTTCCTCCAGGCGCCGGCGCGCGCGGTCCACGCTGCGTACCAGGCCCGCGCCGAACCCCGCCGGGGCGCCCGGTGAGAGCGAAACCGCGAGGTAGACCTCCGGCACATGCGAGTCCAGGTCAAGCAGCCGCTCGCGGTGGCCCTCAAGGAACGCCCGCCAAACCTCTGCGGGCTGGTGGCGCTCATCGAGCAGCCCCAGGGTGCGCTCGATGTAGCTGCCGGCCGGGTAGGCGCGGTTGACTCGCCACACGCTGAAGTCCGCCGCGACGGTGTGCGCCAAGCGTTCAAGGCGACGCTGAAGCGCCCAGCGGCCACTCACCGGCAGGAACGGGTAGGCGCTCACTCCGAGCCGGTACAGGCCTGCGGGCTCCCCGCCCGCCCCGAACAGGACGTTTCGGTGCGCGTAACGCAACGGGAAGCGACTCACGGCCGGACCTCCACGACCTGCCCCGCGCCGACCTCCACAATCTCCGCCAGCACCTCACCACGCCGCACGCGGTGTCCCGCGGCTGCCCTCGCTATGTGCCGTCCGCGGCGGCGGTAGACGACGACCGGCCGGTTGAACTCAAGCCGCGCGGGACCATGCACCCTCCCACGGCGCAACACCGGCGCGTGCTCATCCAGCGCGACCCACACCTCCGGCGCCCACACCTGCACCGCCCCCTCATCCGGGACGCTCTGCTCAAGCGAGCGGCGCACCGGCGCCAGCCGCAGCGCCACCCACGAGAGCAGGTAGCGGTGCGCAGGGCGACCATCGGGCGCAATCTGCCCCGCCATCGTTGCCACGAGCGCCGGGAGCACCACCAGCCGCAGCGGCCAGTCAAGCGCACCCACCACCACACCCGCCGCATACGCGCAGGTGAACGCGAACCCGCCAGCGACTGCCGCCATGAACCAGCCGCCGTAACCCGCCCCGGTGAGCGCCGCGGCGAACGCGACCCCGAGCGTGAGCGTCAGCGACCGCGACCCGAGGGCGAGCACCACCAGCAGCGTGCCCGCCGCCCATGCCAGCCACACGAGCGGGACGCCGCCGGGGACCGGCAGGCGCCGTCCGTCGATCTGGTAAATACGCCGCTCGGGCTTGAAGATGCGCTGGTAGGAGCGGATCGGCGCAGGCGTGTCACTCATTCACCATCACCCCTTCCCGGTTCACCCGAAGACCTGATGGCCGATAGCTTCGGCGGCCTTGGCGATCTCGTCGGGCACGAACACCATCCACGCCACGACGATCGCCGCGAACAGGAACACTGCGAGCTCGGTATAACGACGATTCCACAAAAACACCAGGCTGAAAATCGCCACGATCCCGCCGTACAGCTCACCCGCGTACTGCTTCAACAATCCAGAGACGTTCTTACCCACATCGTTACCCGCAGCCAAAGCGTCCGCCGGGAACAAACACAACGCCGCCACCACGAGCCACAACACAACCAACAGCCAGCGCTTTGCCGACACCACACTCACCTACCCTTTCCCGTCGTCGGAGCACCAGCCGACGGTCCCGTCACTGTCACGGTCTGCGTGCGGGACGGGGCGTGGTTGGGCTCGGTGCTCAGAACCGCGCCTACGCCGCGGAGCAGAAGAATCAAAAGACAGCCCCAGAGCACCACTCGCGCCACGAACCGCACAACACGCGCCGCGCCCTCCCGGCCCCCCGGCGTGAGAGAGGGGCCGCTCTGCGAGGTAATTGTCCTGCCGGTAAAAGTCATACATCACTTCTACCTCCCCAGCAGACAGAACACAACAACCCTTTGAGCAATTGACCAATTAACCAAACGGTTAATTGCTTCCCGCGGCAGACTCCCCCGCGGCTACAGGGGAAGGAGCTGCAACGCCTACCTATTGTTGTGCGGCCGCGAGGGTCAGGCCTGCCGTTTCGGCCAGTTCCTCGGCGTACGCGGCGACGCCCGCGCCGGCCTGCTCGACCAGACGCAGGGCCGCGTAGTCAGCTACGGCGTACCGCACGCAGACACCGTCCCTGCGGCGGGCGACGATCCCGGTCTGGTGCAACCGCGCGAGATGTTTACACACGGCGGGCGCACTCGTTGAAAGCTCATCCGCAAGCTCGCTGACCGTAGCTTCCCGCACCTGCAGCAGAGCGAGAATACGCAGCCTCACCGGGTCACCAAGAGCCCGCAGGCGACACGCGACAAGCTCAAGCATCCCCTCCGAGGGCACAGTCGCCATCACCGCGAACTCACCGGCCGCGGCCTTCAAAACCAAACTCACTGGCCGCCCGTTCGCCCCCATCAGGCGCCCTGCCAGCCGGCGCAGGCGGCGACTCTCCTGTGCGC
Organism: uncultured Solirubrobacterales bacterium; assembly: GCA_963702085.1. Classification (GTDB taxonomy): domain Bacteria; phylum Actinomycetota; class Thermoleophilia; order Solirubrobacterales; family Solirubrobacteraceae; genus Palsa-744. Next base: position 527,728 of record OY969707.1, read on the forward strand.
TGCACAGATGGCGACGGGACCGTCACCGCGGGCCGTTCGACTTCCGCCGGCGGACGTGCGGCAACGACCACAGTCGGCGCCGCACGCGGACCAAGCCGCACCCGAGTTGCATAGCGGCGATGACGCCCCGCGCACGCCGGAGAACGCAAGCTCACGCTCGCCGACCGACAATGTGTGGACGCCCCATGCAGCCGCGGAGCGATCCTACGAGGCCGAGAAGCTCTCACACCGCAGTCCACAACACAACTGCCGGTACTCACGACATGGCCGCCAGCCTTCACACTCGGGTGCGGCCCGCTCTCTCCCGCTGAGCGTCGCAGCAGAGCGACAGCCAGCGCGCCTGCCGCCACGCACCCCACAAGACACGCCGCTGTCCGCCGACCGCGCGGCGCGCTTCGCTCAAGACTCACCACCCGCCGCTCTGGCGCCGGCCGGCGACGCTCCAGCTCCAACGTCGGCTGCTCATCCAGATCATCCGGCGGGAGCGCCACCATGAAACTCTCTCGCATAATGAGTTAAACCAGGCTGGGGCTCTCGCGGACCACTCAATTTCACGATGCCACCAGCCAGCCGACACGCACGGAGCCGCAGCGCCGCGCGAAGCGCCGGGGTCAGCCCGTCACAAAGGGCGCCTACTGCGGCCCGAACTCCCGTTCTGCCTGGCTCTCGCCCGCGGACTGACGCGGCCCAGAAGATTCAGACGCAGAAGAACCAGACGGCGAACCGGCCGAGGATTCAACAGGCGAGGGGGACACCGACGCTGCGTGCGCCACCGACGCTGCCGCCTGCGCTTCAGAGGACGGCCCGGACCCGCCGCCGCCCGCTGACGCTTCGCCTTCGGGCCCGAACTCCCGTTCAGCCTTCGACGCCTTCGCCTCAGCCTGCGCCCGGCGCCGCGCCGCCAACACCTGCGCCGACGGCCGCGCCGACGCGGCACCCGCAGCCGGCGCCAGTGTTGGCGGTGGCGTCACAGGCTGCGAAACAGCTACCGGAGCCGGCGCAGCGGCAACCGCGCTCACCACCGCGACATGGGGGTGAGGACGCTGGTGTGAGTGGTGCGCCACCGGGATCACGAGCGCGTGCAGACCTCCCGCGACCGTCGCCGTCGCCGCGATGATCGCCGTGCCCGCCGCCGTCGCCTTCACGACACCCACACCACCCGCCGCACCCGCAGCCTCCGCAGTCCGCTCACCGACCCCGCGCGGCGCGATATGCCGCGCCGAGAGCCACCCCGCGACCCGCTCCAGCCACCCCCCATGCCCACCACCGCAAGCCGGCATGGGCATGAACACCGCCGCCGCGCTGCGCTGCCAATCCCGGCCGCGCATCTCACGCCGCAGCCGCCGGTACTCCACCCGGCACGATCCGCACGCCCGCAGATGCGCCCGCGCGACACGCGCCTGCTCACCAAACGCCTCCCCCCGCGCGTGCGCCACCACCGCCCCCTCACGGTACTCGCACATCCGGCCCGCCGCCGCGATCGCCGCGACCATCTCAACCTTCCCCTGGGCGCTACGCGCCGCCGCCCGCGCATCCTTCGCCGGCAACCCCAGCTCCCGCGCCGCCGCCTTCGCCCCGATCCCACGGGTCGCCTTCACGAGCACCACCCGCGCCTCGATCTCAGAGAGCTGCGCCATCAAATCCGCCGCGCGCCACGCACTCTCCGCCAGCTCCACGACCTCCTCCGCCGCCAAGCCCTCCGCTGCGAGCTCGACCTCATCGAGAGAGACACGCCGCCGCGACCCCAGACGAAGATCCCGACGGCCCTGCCGGTAGCGCGCCAGCAGCACCCGGACCATCACCCAGAATGCCCCGAGCAGATGCCGCTCGCTCACCAGCGGCCGGCGCATCATCACGACCGCGCAGATCGCCTCGTCCACGATCTCCTCCCGCACCCCCGCCGGCACCCCCACAGCATCCCAACGCCGCGCGAACTCCCGCACAAGCTCCCCACGACGACCCTGCAACACAACCGCCGCCTCCTGCGCCGTCCACACACCCCGCCGCCACGGCGCACGAGCCACTCGCCTGCGACCAACCACCACAGGCACCGAACCCGGAAACGAGCCGATAGCACCCATCACCCGTTAAACCACCCTGGACCCCCCCGCGGACCAACGAATTGCGCACCGACCGCCCCCGCACCCCCACAGCGGAGTCCCACGGCGAACCATTTGCAGACAAGAATCGGAGACACCAGATACCTGCATGGCTGCAACCTTCCGCGCGCGTCGAATCACGTCTGTCCAGTCCATCACATTCAGGGAGTCAGAATAGCCCCCCAAACGGGGTTCCGCAACCCGATATGCGCCACCTGCACCCGCTCAATGACTCGGGCGGAACAAGCCATAAGCAGCACCAACAGCCATCATCGTCAACGCCCTTGGCCTCGAAAGGCCGACGGCGAAATCCCGTAGTGGCGCCGGAATGTCCGTGCAAAGTGACGCGGCTGACGATAACCGACCAGCCGCGCCACATCGCGCACCGGGATCGTGGGCTGGGATAGCAACTCGGCGGCGGCGACCATCCGTCTAGCAACGAGATCATCATGGAAGGTGCTATCGCCGAACTGGGAATAGGCGCGCTGTAGCTGGCGAGGAGAACTCGATAGCGCCTTGGCGACCATCCCCAGCGTCAAGGGCTTGCCGTAGTGACGCTCAATTACCGAACGTGCCAGCAGGTACAGCCGGCGACGCTGCGCGACCGTGTGAGGACGCATACCGTGGCGAGCCGGGCGCGTCAGAGCGTAAGGATGCGGTCGAGGTGCATGGCGACCTCGGAGGCGATAGACCGTCCGTCGCGGCGCTCGATGAGCCCGGCGGCGTCGAGGCGGTCCAGCGCGTCCGTGATTCGGGCCTTCAACTTGCGCTTCCCGGCGTTGAATGCCTTCCCGATCTCCTGCTCGGAGAGTGGGCCCTTGTCGTCGTTGGCGCGTGCGATCAGGCTGTTGAGCACGGCGCTGTCGTCGTGGTGCTCACCCTCGGCGGTGGAGTCGAGCGACTGCGTGATCTCGTGAAAGTAGACCGCCGCGTGCGTGGCGGTCGCCAGATCGCTCCAGCGGTGGATGACGCCGGCCGCATGGAGCCGCGCGAGGCTGACGGCGACATCGCCGGGTGCGCTGATCATCCTGGCGATCTCACTTTCAGACCACGGCCGCTGCCGGTCGAGGTCGAGCATGAGCTGAAGGACGGCTTGGTCGAGGAGGACATGCGCCTCCGATTCGGTTGAGCTGCGGTTATCGGGCATGGGCGAGCGAACCTCCTGTGTTGGTCGGGGCGTGCAGAGTGAGGGAGTCGGGCGCGAGGCGGTAGCCGAATCCGCGAGTGACGCGCACCCACCCCTCGGCGCCGGCGCGGGCGAGCGCGCATCGCAACCGTGAAGCGTGGGAGTCCAGCGTCCGCGTCATCACGGCCGTGTGAATGCCCCACACCTGCCCGAGCAACTCGCTCTTGGTATGCACACGGGTGGGGTCACGCGCGAGACGCACGAGCAGCTCGTACTCCAACGGGCGCAGACCGACCCGGGTGGCACCGACCGTGACCTCATGCGCGGCAGTGTCGATACGCAGCTCCCCGAACTCGATCACGCCGGGGGCCTCGTGGAGGTCCCGGCGGGTGAGCGCCTGCACGCGCGCGCGGAACTCGGGGTAAGCGTACGGCGTGCGGATCACATCGTCGGCGCCGGCCTCGAAGCCGCGCAGCACGTCGCGCAGCTTCCCGGTCGCGCTCATCCAGAGCGTGCGGAGCCCCGGCTTGGTCTGCGGGGCAAGCGCTCCGGCGCGCAACTGGCGCAGCATCTCGAGCCCGCACCCTCGGTGTGCAGTCTGGCCGAGGATGAGCACGTCGATCTCGCGGGTGTCGCACGCGGCGCGCAGCGTCACCGAGTCGCTGGCACGGCGCACTTCGTACCCGTCGAGTGCCAGCTCGTCGGCCAGCGCGAGGTTCGCGTACTCCTCGCCGTAGAGCAGCAGCACCGGCGCCTTCACGGCCGCGACTCTCCCCGATGTGCGGACGGGTCCTGTGCTCACCCTGGCCTCCTTTCGGGCACCGAAGGACCACCAGCGAGCACGACCGCCCCTGTCCGCAGAGAGCTACGGTGGGGCGTGGCATCGAAGGTCAGTGCTTCGGTGCTACAGGCCGGGCGGGGTGTCTCAAGCAGCCCGTCCGGCCGCATCGGTTTTGGCTTGTCGAGCGATCAGAGCAGGGCCCGCGGCGGAAAAGCTCGGGGCACGCGGGACGCTGGCGCCGCGCTGCGACGCGACGCGACGCACATTCTCGGCGGGGCCCGGCGCCCCAGGGTCAACGCGGAGCGCAGACGAGCCCGCAGTCGGCCGCCCGCTCAAGCCAACCGGCGATGTCCTCGTCGGTCACCGCTTTGCCCGCCGTCCCGCCTGGTCGCCTATCGCCGCGAGCAGCTTTTCCAGCAGCGCCCGGCTCGCCTCGGCCATCGCCCGCTGCTCAACCGGCGCATCGGAGTCCCCGGCGCACATCAGCTGCTGGTCGAGGCTGATGCGGAGCGCGCGCAGCAGCGCGTCACGGTGAACGTCGAGGTAGACAATCACCGGCCGTTGCTCCTCGACGTTCTCCCAGCCCATCGCGTCGAGCAGCGCGCGCACGGCGTCCTGGCGCTTCAGCGGCTCGGCGTACCACTCGGCCGCCTGGTCGTAGCCTGCCCGGCCGACCGCCTCGCTGATCTCCCATGCCGCCTCGCCCAGCTCCCCGAGCAAACCGAAGCGCACGAGCGCCACCGCCCCGGCAGGGAGTTCGACAGAGACCACGCTGCGATCGTCCACGCCCGCGCTCAACATGAACGCTTTGATCCGCCGGATATTCCGCCGCGCCACGTGATTCTGCTTGGCATCACCGGACCAGATCGCGATCTGGCACTCGAGCTCCTGCCACCCCCGCAGCGCCGTCACGATCCCCGCGCCATACCCGCATTCCACGATTTCGCGCAGCACTTCCACGAACCCCGGCGGAACCCTGACCTCGCTCTCGCTCGCGGGCGCAACCCCCTCCGGCTTGCGCACGCGCAGTCCGAAGTAGTCCCGCAGGAGCTGCTGTACGCGCCCCCCGGTGACGCCGGTCCGCTCGCCGACCTCGTCCAGCGTCAGGCCCTCCACAAGCCGCAGGTGCAGCATCTCGATATGCCGCTCCTCCGGGACACGGTGCGGCGGTGGCAGCGTTGCCAGCCCGCGCGCCTGCCGGCGTGCGGCGTACCTGTAGAACCGCGCCGGTTCGCTCCGCGGATCGGGGGCACTCACGAGCTGGCCTCCTCCACACGCGCGATGAGGTCGGTGAGCTGCCCGATGCGCGCCTTCGCCGTCGCACGGCCCTCCTCGCTGGCTTCCGGGTCTTCCTCGATGCCGTGCTCGGATTCGATGCGCGCCAGCAGGGTCCGCAGCAGCGCCTCGCGGTGCTTGCGCGCATCGACCTCGACGGCGGTGGGCGCCTCGACGGGCTCGATCCAGCCCACGACATCCAGCAGCGCCCGCGTGCGGTTCGCGCGCGCGAGACACGCTCTGACCTCGTTGCCGATGTTCCCCCGCTTGCGAGGGTCGATCAACGTGCTGGCCTCCTCGACCTGGACGTACAGGTCGAAGACGAGCCCGTCGCGCAGCGGCGGCAGAAGCTCCTCGGGTATGACAACGGTCATGGTCGCTTCCTTCCGGTCTGCCGAAGAGCCGCCACAGGGGGTGCCATGACAGGACCGGCCCGTAGCCGGAGAGCTACGGTGTCGGCCGTGGCATCCGAAGGGAGACTCTTCGGTGGTCCACAGGCCGGGCGGGTGCTCGAACACTCGCCCGGCCGCTGGTTTGTTGGCTTGAGCCGGCGATCAGAGCAGAACCCGCGCCGGATCTCAAGACCGAGCCGACACCGCCGCCGGATCTGCACCGACGCTCGGCCTACGCAGCGCGCCAGCCGGGCGTAAGCGCCTTGCTGCCGACCGAAGGCACCGCGAATCGTTGGCTGCGAACCCGAAGGTCGCGGGGCGCTGGCTGGGGCTGGCGCCTTGAGTGGTCGGTCGAAGGCATGGCGCCCACCGGATTCCGAAGCCCGAAGGTCGCCAGGCGACGGGTGCTGCCCGTCGGGGTGCCCTCAGGGCATTTGCGCCGAGGGCTATGCGATGCTTGCGCTTCGGTGATGTCGAGGTCTGGCGGAAATAGGCATGAAGCTCGCCGCAGTTGACCTCTTCTGTGGTGCGGGCGGTCTGACTATCGGGCTTCGCCGCGCGGGCTTCGCCGTGCTGGGAGCCATCGACGTGGAGCCGCTGGCTGTGCTGGCCTATCGCGCCAACCACCCGGAGACGGCCGTGTGGCAGGGCGACATCCGCCGTCTTGATCCGGCCAGGATGCGTCGTACGCTCGGGCTGGAGCCGGGAGATCTCGATCTCCTTGCGGGTTGTCCGCCGTGTCAAGGCTTCTCGACCATGCGGACATTGAACGGCGGCCGTCGGGTGACAGACAGACGCAATGCGCTCGTTATGCAGATGGCCTCCTACGCGACAGAGTTCCTGCCAAGGGCCGTGATGATGGAGAATGTCCCCGGTCTGGCGCGAGACGGTCGTAGTGCCCGACTGCGCAGCATCCTTCGGAAACTTGGATATGCGGTTACGGACGATGTGCTCGATACCGCTGCCTTCGGTGTACCGCAGCGGCGGCGAAGGTATGTGCTGGTCGCTCTGCGCGACGGAGTACCGCGCCTCGCTAAGCGGGATTCACGGGTGAGGACTGTGCGCGATCTCATTGGATCGCTTCCCCCGGCAGGAAGCAGTGGCGACCCTCTCCATGACCACGGCGAGCGTCGGACGGCTGAGATCCGCGAATTGATCGCGTCGGTTCCCAGGGATGGCGGCAGTCGCCGCGATCTCGGCGAGGAGTGGCAGCTTCCCTGCCACAGGCGAATGGACGGCTTCCACGACGTGTATGGCCGTATGGCGTGGAATGGCGTGGCTCCAACGATTACAGGCGGATGTATCAACCCATCCAAGGGTCGCTTCCTGCATCCCGTTGCCGACCGGGCAATCACCCTCCGCGAGGCCTCGCTGCTACAGACGTTCCCGCCTGATTATCGGCTGCCCCTCAATGAGGTTGCCGGCTCCGGGAAGTATTCGATCGCGGAGTTGATTGGTAACGCTCTGCCGCCCGAGTTCGTATACAGACACGCCAGGGTCATCGCGGCTGCCCTACGGCGACAGAGTGTGAGGCCGCCGCGGCCATCGCAGCGGCAGTCGTCTGGTGGAGCCGACGGCCACACGTCCGTGCCGGTATACCAAGTCGTCTGAGTCAGACGACGCGATCTCGAACTCCGCAGAAGCCGCGGAAGTCACAACGTGCGCAGCGGGGGCCGTCGTCCTGGTCACGCGCCCTCGTAGGTGGTCCCCGATGGAAGTCTCGCTGCTTGATCGCGCGAGCCGTGGCAGTTACGGTATCGGCGGCCTCGATGAGTGCCTTCTCGGTCAGCGGCACTGTCAACTCACGGTTCGCGGGGTTGGTCTCGGCGAGATAGCGGACGAGGCCCTGCTCTGGCTCGTACGCCATCTCGGCGCGCGCGGCGATGCCGTATAGGCTGACCTGGAGCCTCATCTCCTCGGAGTCGAGCTTGACCGCGCTGTCACGCTCGGCGTCGCCGCTCTTGAAGTCGATCAGGGTCACCCTGGGCGGATCGTCCTGGCGCACGACATCGATGGCACCAGAGATCAGCACCTGCTCCTCCTCAAGCAGCGTCTCGAACTCACGCTCGGGCTCGAAGGTCAGATTGGACAACTCGTCTGCGTACGTGCGCACGTAGTCGGCGATGACGCGCACCCCGGCCTCCTGCATGTTGAGCAGGGGCTCGCCGGTCGTGTAGCGCAGATAGAACAAACCTCGGGCGACCAGCCCGCGCAATTCGGCCTGCAGCGCCTCGGGATCGCGCGCCAGTTCGGACCAGCGCGCCGGATCGGCGTGGATCGCCCGCATGATGTTATGCACCCCGCGGCCGTACCCGAACGCCTGATCGATGGTCGGCGCAAAGCCAAGCACCTTCCGCAGGTAGAAGTCGTGCGGACACTCCAGGTAGTAGCGCAAATCCGAGAAAGACGAAACGAGCCGCTGCGCGTCGGCGTCGCGGCGTCCGGGTCGCATGCGCAACTTGCCCGGAGCCGCCGTCGGGTCATCGGAGACGATGCCACCGACGGCGTCAACGAGCGGCTCCAGCTCCTTGCGAAACATGGATCGTGCAGAGCCCGAGCAGGTAGCGAACAGATAGCGCTCGGCGCGAGACAATGCCACGTACATCAGGCGCCGCTCGTCGTCGTAGTTGTCGGTGTCGGCGAGCTGCTTAGGGTCGATTACGCGCGCCAGGCCTCCCTCGTAGGGGAGCTTCGGTCTGGTCTTCGCTCGCTGGCTGGGGAAGCGACGCGAGCGAACGTCGGCTACAAAGACAGCGGGCCACTCGAGACCCTTGGCGCTGTGGATGGTGCCTATGCTCACCGCGTCGGGCGTGGTGAGCAGGTCTGCCTCCGGCAGACGTGAGCCGTGCGGACCCCAGGCGCAAAGGCCGATCACCTGGGAGCGTAGATCCCCTGGCGTCGTCCAACCCGGGGTCTCGATTGCCGTGACCAAGCGTGACAATGCGCCGAGGTGGAACATGGCCGTCTCGGCCGTTGTCCCGAGCGCATCGACGTCGGCGACTCCAGCCTCCTCAAGTAGGCAGTGGAAGATCGCCTGCGGGAACACCCGACGCTGCGGCGGTCCGCCTGTCAGCATCGTCCGCGCCGCTGTAGATCGCAGCTGGCGCGACTCGGCGACGCGCGGCGCCTTGCCGTCGTATATGCGCGCGTGCAGCAAGTCGGCCAAGAGCAGCAGCCTGTCGGCAGTGTCTTCGGCAATCGGCAGGCGGCGGGCGCGCAGTTCGGCGGTGGCAGAGCGGATCACCGACTCCGGGTCGGGCGGGCAGTCCAGTGACTCGGCGATGAAGCCGAGCAGTGCTCGCCCCATGAAGGCCTCGACGCCGGCGACCCGGGCCAGGGCGCCGAGCATAAGCAACACCTCGGGCTGGGCGAAAAGGTCGGAGCCACGGAACACTACTGGGATGCCTCGACGCCGCAGCGCGTCTCCGTAGACGCGCGCCTGGGTTGCACTACGAAGCAGAATCGCGATGTCGGCGTGGCGCAGGCCCCGCTCGCCCTCACTGTCGTCGTGGGCCGCACCTTGCTTTGTGCCTACCATGCACTCCACTGTCTGCGCGATCCACTCTGCCTCGTCCTCGCGCTCATCGAGGCTGATGAAGGCGACATGGGCGGACTCATAATCGTCACGGTCCTCGCGGCCGTGTGTCATGTCAGGCGCTTCCATCCCGCCCGGTGGGGAGATGGTCTTCGACCAGCGGTTGGAGAGGTTGATGATCCGCGGCGTCGAGCGGAAGTTGTCATCCAGCCGCAGCACCCGGCCGTCCGTTGATGCCGCCAGCTTGTCGTGGAGTTCGCCCATGATCTCGACGCGACCTCCGCGCCAACCGAAGATCGCCTGCCTGTGGTCGCCGACTGCGGTGAGCTTGCCGCTCTCGTCAGTGATGATCTCGATCAGACGTGCCTGAACCGGGTTGATGTCCTGAACCTCATCGACGACAAGGTGCTCGACGCGCTCGCGCAGCGCGTCCCGCGCCTCGGGGTCCGCCTCTACTTGGCGAAGAAGCTCGGCCTGGGCTGTCGAGAAGTCCAGGAAGCGGCGGCAGCGGAGCAGAGCGTAATAGCGCGCCGCCGTCTCGGCGAAGGCCTGTGCCGCCTCTCCTTTTCCGATTTTCGTCGCCAGCCGCGCACCCGCACACCAGTCCTCCTCTTCGCGTCCGGGGCCGGGCGGTGTACCAGGCGCCAGTCTGACGTCAAGCTGGTGGTACTCGTTGAGCAGGTCGTAGGCATGAAGGAAGCGGTCTATGCAGTCGAAGTGTCCCGTAGCGAGACCCGCGGCGAGGAACGCCTCTTGGAGCGGCTTGCCGGCGAGTAGGTGATACCAGCGTCGCTCGACGAGGGCGTATCGCCCGCCATCGTCGAGCACGTCGAAGTTGTGGAACGTGTCGGGCTCCAGATCGCGCAGCAGCTTCAGGCAGAAGGCATGGATCGTCCCGACATACATACCGCCCAGCGTCGGGCTGTCGCCATTGCTCGCCAGCCGCCCGAGATGCCGACGCACCCGGAACTGCATCTCCTCGGCAGCGCGCTCTGTGAACGTAAACGCGGTCAGCTTCTCTCTCGCCATACCGCGGACGGCGACATCCCAGGCGATGCGCCGGGCGATGACCTCCGTCTTGCCTGAGCCGGCACCGGCCACGATAAGCAGGCGCCTGGCGTCGCTTTGGACGGCCTCTTCCTGCTGGCTGGTGAGGCCCTTGAGCAGGATCTGATCGGGTGGCGTAATCGAGGGCTTTGTCGTCACGGCTCTTGCCCATAAGTATCGAGGCCGGGGCGGACGATTCCCCATGTCGGGACGGCGAACCGGAAAAGGACGTGCATGAGCGGTGCTCAACCGTGCTCAACTCGTATGAGCGATGATTAGAGCATGGGGAGGCCCATGGGAAGTCTACGTCGGGAAGACGCGAGCGCGGGCAGTTGGGCGGCGACTGAGGGAGTGCGGCGCTCGATGCGTTCAAACCGACACACCGACACGCAGCCTGAGATCGCGCTGCGGTCGCGGCTGCACAGGCGCGGTCTTCGCTTCCGCAAGGATGTCCTCCTTCGCATCGAAGGTGTCCGGGTGCGTCCCGACATCATCTTCTCCCGCGCGCGCGTCGCTGTCTTCTGTGATGGCTGCTTCTGGCACCGCTGCCCGGAGCACGCAACCGACCCGAAGACGAACTCCGCCTACTGGATGCCCAAGCTCGCGGCGAACGTCAGAAGGGACCGCGAGGGAGACCTCGCGCTTCGATCGAGTGGCTGGACGGTCGTGCGCGTATGGGAGCACGAGATACTCGGTGATGTCGATGCCGTAGCCGGACGGATCGCGGAGCTTGTTGCGGCCCAGCGCGTCGAGGTCTTGCGCCACCTCACGCCCACCGTCAATCTCTAGGCGGGCTCTCCCGGCCGGGTCCTCAACCCCGAAGGTCGCCGGACGGCGCGTGATGCGCGTGGGACCGCCCCCAAGGCGGGGGCCAGTGGCTTACCGGGTGGGCCTTTGCGCGCCACGACCTGTGTCCACCGGGATTGCCCATCCGATGCGAACGTCGTCCTCAGTCCATACAGTCTGCCGGTGCGACGCATCGTGGCCCCGATCATTGGATTGCTGCTCATTGGTGTGGTCGTGGATGTTGGGGTCCGAGCCACAAACGACTCGCATCTGGTCGTCTGGTTTGGGCTAGTGTCCGCAATTCTCGCGCCGACTGGAATCGCCCTTATTGCTGAGGGCTTCAGAGGCAGGGACGCGAAGACACTTGAGGATCTCCGATCGGTTGCCGAGATAGAGGCTCTCATCGCGCAGGCAGGCAGCGAACGGGAGCGTCTGACGCTGCTGGAACGGGAGCGAGCGAATCTCGACGAAATCGTTCGGCTTGAGGCGCGAGCACAGACACTAGGAGAGCGGCAACGTGTACTGCTAGACGAGGCGCGCCGAGTTCTCGGCGAGCTTGAGCTGGTCGACCGGGAGGCGGCGTCGCTGCGGGTCGACATCGACAGCAGTGCGGCCCTGCCGGAGATCCAAGCACTGGAAAAGCGGCTAGCTGCGCGCCGACGCGGTGATCTCGTTCTAAGGATCGGCAGCAGGAGCTTTATCGTCCCGTCCGATACCCCTTTTGCGACCACGAACATGCTGGTCAAGACTGTGACGACGCTTCTTGATGCGTTCGACAGATTTGGTCGTCGGCGACGCTGATCGGTTGCTCATGGAGTGCGCGTGCGCCGGCCCAGGGCGGCGTATGCCGTCCCTCACGTCCGCCGACTGGTGGTTGCACAAGGGACGGAACCTCACCGACCCCGGCTAGAAAAATCTATGACGCGGCGGCCGACGCTTTGCAGCCGATCGGGCACCGGGTGCCTGGGGAAAGAGCTTCGGCGTGACCCCAGTTGTCCTGTCCGAGCCCGTAAGGGTAGACGGTGACGCGTCTGGCCGGGCGAAGTTCCGCATGCTCGGTGAGGAGTGCGCAGGCCTGGAGAAGTCCTGCCCAGAACGATATGAACGAGATCGTGGGGACGAAGTCGCCGTCGGCAAGTTCGAGTGGGTCGGGATGGGCGCAGGCTGCGCACGGTTCGCCCGGATGGTGAGTGGTTATGAGTGCTTCTTTGTTGTTGGTCGCTCCGATGTAGAGGTAGGCGGGTTGTGCTTCTTGGACGCACCAGCGTGCTTCGATGTCGTCGACGCCAACCACAACGCGCTCTGCGAAGGGCAGAATCTGCGTACTTCTCTCGGGCTCGTACCGCTGAGGAATGCCTGCGATATGCAGGTCGGCGGTGCTTGCTTGGGCGAAGACCTGCACCTTGGGCTGGTGTTGTTCAGCGTCACTCGCGCGGAACTGTAGGCAGCGATTGAGGTTGTCAAACCCGACAATGTCGTCGTCGAGGGCGCGTAAGGCGCTGTATGTGTGTGGAAGCCAGAGCAGCGTTGCAAGGAAAGCGTTGTTGACGGCGCCAGCGCTGACCATGTCGATGTCGCCGACGTCTAGCGCTCTGGCTTCGAGTTCTGGGAGGAGCCGCCGAAGGTCGATCTGGACGGGTGGGCCTGGGTTTGGTCGCGCGCGTGCGCTGCGTTGGAGGTTCGTCGCGTGTTCGATGTTTGGCAGGGCCGCGTCGAGCGCGATTGCTGCCGCGGCTGCGCCACCGGCTAGGGCACCGATGGGAAAGTCACATTGGAGCCTCGTCGTGTGAGCCTTCTCGCGGGTCAGGAGGCACCCGAACTCGGTGGCCGCGATCCAGATAGCTTCTCGCTCGTCGCAGGTGCTATCGCCGAAGCAAAAGGTCGCGTCGGGGTGCTCAGGCGGTACTGCGGTGTCGAGGCCAGCGATTAGATCATGGCTCAGGTCCAGGAGCGCGGCCTTGAGCGTTGGGCGGCGAAGGGGCGGCACGTCGAGGAGGAGGTCGGCTTCGGGGGCGAGAAGGTCGATTTTGATGCCGGTGCGGGCGATCAACTGCCAGCTGGTAACGAGCGCCGCTTGACCACTGCGCGAGGACATGTTGGCGTCGTCCGCGATCAGCCGTATGGTGGTGGCCGCGAGGCCGGCGGCGATGGCGGCCTCGTTGGCGGACGCGCTGAAGAACTCCTGGTTGATGAGGCGTGTCGTGCGTGAAAGGGGGTTGTCCGGCCTCATGAAGCGACCTGGATGGTGTCGCGGGGGTCACGCTCGGACCAGCTGCCGTTCGCAGTTCGAGCGGCGAGGTAGCTGTCGTCCAATGAGACCGGGCCCGCGGCGAAGCGGGGGATCACGAGCGAGAGGTAGCCAGCGGTGTGTGCAAGCGCGAGCGTGTCGTCCCGCTCGGAGTGATAGGCGCTTCCTGGGTGGGTGTGCACCTGTGCGCGCACCGTGCGGTGGCGTGCGGCGAGATCCATCCAGAACTCGCCGATCCATGCTGGGTCGATGTCGTAGGACACCGCGGAGGCCGTGTGCCGGGGATGCACGACCTCATCGACGTGCGCTGAATGCTCCTGGGACCCAACCCACGCCACGACGCACTCGCTGCGGCCCTGCCCACAGCGCCGCAGGTGCTCGAATGTTGCGTCGAGCACCTGCGGCGTGATTGTGAACATGCTGCTCATCCGCCACCAGCGGGACCCCGAAGGATCAGCGTGGTGTCGGGTCGGATTCCAGCCTGCTCGGCTGAGACGTCGAGGGGAATGGGATCCGTGGCGTCCGGCAGGTACAGCCCCAGGGAACCGCGCTCGCTCTCGGGGATGCCGAACTCGTTGCAGGCACGCTCGAAGATCGCGCGGACGTGCTCGTGAGGCTCGTAAGTGACCGGCTTCAGAATGCCGGTGTAGTTGACATCGATCTTCAACCTGCTTGGCGCTGCGATCTCGCTTGACATCACCATGCCTTTCGTCGTCTGTCGATCGGGCTGCTCCTCCCGCTGTTGGAAACGTAGCATACCGATCGGCATGCAGTTGATGCCGTCGTGGCGTGCACTTGCAGATATCCTGGCGGGATATGACCGATCTCCCAGGTAGACTTCCTTCCCGTGGGGCAAGAGATGCGTAGCGTGGGTGCCCGCGTCCGCCGTGAGCGGGAGAAGGCGGGCCTGTCGCTCGCGCAGGCTCGCAGCTGCCGCGGGCCTCACCAAGGCATACGTGCTGAAGGTCGAGAACGGCGACACGAACGCATCGCTGCGCGTTCTAGCCCAGATCGCCCAAGCCTTGCAGTTGACTGTCGCCGACCTCGTCGGCGGCCCGAGCGTGCGCTTTGACCCAGATGAGGCCGAGCCGCCGCCGTCATCGCTGCTTGTGTTCGCCGATGAAGCCGGGCTCACACCATCGGAGATCACAACGCTCAACAGCATCCGCTGGCGAGCCGGCGAGGAGCCGCGAACCCACGAGCGCTGGCGCTACATCTTCAACTCCTTGCGGCTCAGCCGCTCGATGGACGCCGAGCACGACGAGCCGAAGCAAGATGAGCAGCAATAGCCAATGGACAGAGCCCCTCGTCAAGCGCTTGATAGAGCGCCACAAGGGCAAGTCCCCAATCGAGATCGTCGAGACCGAGGCCGGTAGGCTCCTTCAAGAGAGCGAACAACACGAGTTGCCCATCGACGTCGACCTGATCGCCTCTTGCCTGGGAATCAGGCGACGCATCGCCTCCTTCGCATTCGCCGGTCGCATTTACGCCGAGGAGTCCGGGCAGCTTGTGATGGACCTCAACGCCAACGACAGTGAGCCACGCCGTCGTTTCACCGCTTCCCACGAGATCATCCATACCGTCTTCCCCGGCTTCAAGCGAGAGGCTCGATACCGCACCGACACTTCAGCGGAAGCCAACCCGCGCAACCGCGAGGAGGAGTACCTGTGCGACCTCGGCGCCGCCGCTCTGCTCATGCCACGCGCGATCGTCACTAAGCGCCTCAGCGGCACTGACGGGCTGGCAGCCGTCCAAGCGCTCGCCGCCGACGCACAGGTCAGTCTCGAGGCCGCTGGTAACCGAATCGTGTCGCTATCGAAGACGCCAGTGGTGTTTCTCGTCTTGAGCCTCACTCACAAGCCGGCCGACACGCCCGCGCTGCAGCGCGGAGAGGACGTCCCGAAGCGCCTGCGGGTGCGGTACGCCACCACAGCCCACCTCGACACATATGTCCCGCGCTACAAGGCAGCCCACGAAGCGAGTTCGCTATGCCGCGCCTTCCAAGGGAGCGGGTTCCAGCGCGGTCTTGAGCCACTGCCCGGCGCCGATCCCGGCGGCCTCTTCACAATCGAGGCGAAGGGATATGGCAACAGCGATAACCGGCGCGTGCTCGCCGTTGCGCGCCCCGCCACCTAGCAAAGCCGATCTTGCGCGGTCCAGAGCTGCCTTTGTTCTTAGCGCCCTGTGCATAGGCATCGTCACGTGCGTAACGGCTCGTGCGTAACGGCTGGTTGCTACTCAGAGGCTAGCATCTCGTCGTGTCTATCCCTCGGTGCCGCGCTCAACCTAGTACTGAACGGAATTGGAGGTGACGCCGTTCATCACCAAGTATGCGACGTAGGGAGCGCTGTCATAGCAGAAGACGCCAGGCCAACTGCCTTGGTTCGGGTCAGTAACTGTGACGGCGTGCGAGTAGAACACTGTGTCGCTTCCACCCGGGCCACTGTTGTCGTGGCAGTAGTACGTGTACGTGCCGGTCGGGAAGTTATGCACCTGGATATTCAGGGTGTACCCGCCGTCGTAATAGCCACCCTTTGATGCGCTAATCGACGGAGCGGGTGGTGGTGGTGGTGGTGGCGGCGGCGGCGGTGGTGGTGGCGGCGGACTGGATGCTGAAAAGTTGACAGCATTAGACTGTATGCCGTCCAAAACGAGGTACGCCGTATAAGGCGGGAGGTCGTCGCAGAACACACCCGGCCACGTGGATTGGTTCGGGTCAGTAACTGTGACGGCGTGCGAGTAGAACACTGTGTCGCTTCCACCCGGGCCACTATTGTCGTGGCAGTCGTATGTGTACGTGCCGGTCGGGAAGTTATGCACCTGGATGTTCAAGGCCGAACAACTCGAGCACCCGTACTGACCACCCTGCGAGGCTGTTATGGACGCTCCAGTAGGCAATGTCAGTGGGCCAGGGCCGGTGCCGGGATCTATTGGTGGTGCGCCCGCGCCAGCGCCGTATCCGGCTGTGGAGCACGTCTCCCATTGTCCAGTGAGATCCGGATACTGGTCGAGTGTGGCAGCTGGGAGTGGATCAGGCCCAGGAACTCCGTGAGACTTCAAGCAGTTATAAATCGCGATGGTTGGTATCCAGCGCCGCTTGCCGTCGGGGCCGACCATCCAGGCGGTCTTCTGCGGCTTGGTGTCTGCGTTCCACTGGACAATGTGTCCGATCCAGGCTCCAGGCTGCGTGCCTGGCTGATAGATAAAATGCATCGTGGGCCCCGTGTTGCGCTGGTGCGGGACGTATTTGCCGAACTCGTTAGTCTTGCCATTTATGTAGTCTGTCCAGACGTTGCCACCATTCATCTCCATCGTGGTGAACGTGGTCGCGTTTACGGTTCCTGTGACTACGCCAACGTGACCGTAGAGCCCGTTGGTCTCAACAAAGACCGCGCCGACTACGGGCGTGTTGCCAACTGGTAGCCCGTTGGCGGCAGCGGAGGCGTACCAGTTCTTTGCGTTGCCTGTCACCGCTGTGCCGAGCCACGGTGCAAGGTTCCAGGCGCCCCAAGTACAGTAGCCTGGGTCGCCGGGGTTGCTGATGCCTCCACCTCTGCCGCCGGTTGAGGGTGTGGGGTGCCGCGGTCTGTGAGCGAGACGGCCGATGGGCACGTCGAGTGAGTTGGGGAACATCAAGCCGGTGCGTGTCTTGCTGGACCTGACTCGCACCAGCGTTTGAGTAAGTCGCAGGGCGCTACGATGTCCGCTGCGACAGTCGACGCGGAACAGCCACTTGCCGTGCGGCGCGCCCGCTGGAACGTCCCACCTCCACGCTGCAATGCCATCTGTCGCGATGAGTGTCGGCAGACCAACGCCAGCACGGTCAGCGTGCACGGTAGCGTCGCATCTGGCTTCCGCCTGTGTAGCGACGGTCAGCTGGACGCGAGCTTCGGCTGAGCCGAGACGATGCGACTTAGCAGCGATCGTGAGCGGCAAGGTCGCAGCAAGCGACGCCTGCTGGGGCGCTGTGGCCTTCTTGGTGATGAGCTTGGGAACCCCATGGGCCGCCGCTGGTCCGGCCGCGCGGGAAGGACCCACGGCGACCACCCAGATTGCGGCAGCAAATAGTGCCAGTCCGGCTAGCCGCCAAGGTAGTCTCGTCGATGCCATGACACCACTCCTGATGATTTGGTTGCAGCCTCGTAACCCCAGTACCGAGCGGCTGGAGTGTACCATCCATAAGAATGGATTGAGCCGGAGGCTGGGCTTGCGTCATGCAGGATTGCGTACCGATGGACCCTCGGCGCCTCTCTGGACAAGGAGGTCGCCGGACAGCGCGCCCGCTTGGGGTGATTCCGGCCCTCGACTACCCTCGACTACATCTGGCACGACGGCGCGCGGCTCAAGTCGCCGATGCTACGATCCAGGCCAGTCGGGGACTTGCCGGCTAACGCGAGACACCGCTGGATCAGCAGACCGCTGGGATGAGCCGACGATTGCAGGCTGGGTGATCGGGTCGGGCCACTGCCCCGGCGGCGGACTCAAGCGGGATGACGCGACTGTGGGTCCGGCGGATCCGTTGCATCCAGCGCACGGTTCACGCCGTCGAGCTGCGCGGCGGCTCGCAGTACACCGCGCATGCGTCGCAGCGCGTGATAAGAGCCAATGTCGTACTCGCTGAGGATGCGCTGCGCCGCGAGGCAGTGCGCGCTCTCCGGTGTGGTCATGTCCTGGATCTTGCCCGCGCAGAGGATGACCGCCTCGGCGATCAGCTCGCTGCCATCGTCTTGACCATGCGCGTGGTCCTCGAGCTCGCGTGCGCGAGCGAGGATGGGTTGAACATCGTTCTGTTCGCTTCTACGAGGCATTCGCTGATTAGCCTACGCCCCGCACGGTAGAGTCGGCTATGTGGACGGTAGCGCGGGTCGGCTCACCCAAGCCCTGAGGACGTTGGTTGCCATCGCTGGGCTCGCCGGGTACGTCTATGTCCTGGGCGCGGCGGACATTTGGCTTCGAGCGGATCGAGCGGGCCTGCCCGGCCGTCTTGTCGTCGCGTCGACGCCGCACTCGGACTTTCTCGCGACTGGCCTCGTATTCCTGTGGAGAGGACTCGTCCTGGCTGCACTCGCGGCAACCATCGGCTGGGGGCTCTACGCTGCGCGCGGACGGTTGGGGCTTGTCCTACGGCTCGTCGCACCGGTGTTGGCCGTGGTTGCGATCGTGCTGCTCCTGCAATGGATCGTCACCGTAGCCACGGTGGTGGTAGCCGCTGCGCTCTATGTGCTCGCGAGCTGGGAGTTGTTTCGCCACGGTGTGGACCCGCCCTGGATGAGGCGTCGAAGCCGTCTACACGCCAAATCAAGAGGACGTGCACTCGTTCTTGGCATGGTTTATGGGCCGTTGACATTGCTGGCGCTGACCGGGATCGCGTTCGCGCTTAACATCGACGCGGGGGATCGGCTGCACCCGGTTCGCGTCGTGCTGCTGGACGGTAGCTGCGTATCTGGCCTCTACGTGACACAGAACGCAGAGGACATCTTGGTCGCCACGGGCCTCAAGGGCAAGGCGCCTCATCGAGGCGACTTCCGCCTTCTCGTACTCCAGTCGGCTGTCGTGAGTGACCTGAGCATCGCTACGGAAGAACGCGACGCGATCGATGTGGGCTTCGCGGCCGACGCCGAATGCCCCGCGTCGCTGGGCAAGCCGCCGTCTAATAGTGGTAGCGGCGGCGGGGGCGCCACGGGCAGTTCGGGCCCCGCCGGTAAGACGGGTGCTGCGGGCAGGACTGGTGCGACAGGCGCTACTGGCGATGCGGGCGCCCAAGGTTCGGCAGGTGGATCGGGCGGCGCAGGGGGTGCCGGCGGTCTAGGTGGCACGGGAGGCATGGGCGGTGCAGGGGGAACGGGCGGCACCGGGAGCAGAGGGGAGCAAGGATCGCGCGGACCAAGAGGCGAACGCGGACCAAGAGGCGAACGCGGGCCGAGGGGACTCCGCGGTTCCCAAGGTCCACGCGGTCCGCGTGGCCCGCAAGGCCCGCGTGGGCCAACTGCGCCCGCCGAACTACCGTATACGCGCTGAATGCCAACTAGCCCTTCGCGCGGCTTCACTACACACCGCGTCGCAACGTGGCGGGTCGGTCACTCCGACCTCCCAGACTGCTGGTCGGTCGGTTTCTAGCCGCGTGGCGGCCGGTGCGTGCACGCCCCTCTGAGCGGGCAGTTGGCGACGGCACAGTGTCTCTCCGCACATAATGACTACTGAGCTTGGTCGCGTCAGTGCGTCGCCACGGCGACTGCGATCGTGACCGCGATCGCGAGCAGACCAATCGCGTACCGCAGCAGCACATCGTTGCGCTCGGTCCATGCGCGCACCGCCGCGAGCGTACCCCTGGCGCGGTCGCCCCGGATCGCGGTGACGCGCTCCGTCGCGTCGCCGCCGGGAGGCCGGCACGCAGGTTCAAGCGGGCGCCCGCCGACAATCTCTGCCGCGCGCTCGATCCAATCCACCATCTGCCCGTGCAGGGCGCCAGTCTCCTCGCGGCCGTACGTGAGGACAATCTGCCCACCTCGCCGCCGGCAGACGGCCCAGTCACGATAGCCGTGAAGCATTGACACACAAAGTGCGGCGGGCTCCTTCCAGCCAAGCGCCGCGCGCGCGTCAGCGGTTCGGTCGAAGCTGTTCGTGTGGGACGACTCGCGCTCCATGTCGATCGTCACGTGCACGCGTCCGCGCTCCTGCCACGGCGGCTCTGGCATGTCGAGGAGCTTCTCGCTGACGTCCCAGAAATCGTCGATCGTCAATGCGAAGTCCGTCTCGACACTGAGCCATCCGCTCTCCAGCGAAGAGAACCCGTCAGGCTGGGCGTCCAGCACCGCCTCTAGGTCGTCGCGCGATCCGGCGATCACCGTCAAGCCGATGTAGTGTGCGTCGGCATCCTTGTTGTGCCAGCCGGACCAGGTGACCGTCACTCGCGCGCTACGCATTTCGACGTGCACCCGCCGGGGAGGAGGATCAGCGCGGAAAGCAGCCTCGGCCTCGGCGAACCCGGTTGCGATAGCGCGGCCCCGTGACTCCTCGGAGACAACCTCCTCAAACGTCGTGTCGGGAAAGCGCGCGGCCACGGCGGCGGCGTAGCGCAGGACCGCCAGAGGCTGGTAGACGTCGAAGCTGTTGTGCCAGGTGTATCGGATCGCCGGAGTGTCGTCGGCCATGTCAAGACGATAATCGGCGGCAGCGGCAAGTGGCGCTCGTGCGGCCAGCGTGAGACATGCACAACGTTGGCGTCTAGGGGCCGCGGCGCAGCAAGATGACCGCGCACGGTCAACTCCCACTGGCGGAACCTGGCCCCGCACTGAGTTGGAGACCTGCGAACGGCACGTCGTCGTCGCCACTCTGGACGACCGGGGAGGAGTAGTCGGGGGTCGTGGCCCTCGGCTCGGTTCCGCGAAGCTGCGTCCATCGGGTCGCGGAAGCCGCGCGGCGGCCGGAGCATGCACTGCCTCACTGAGGCGTAGCCGAAAGCGCAGCATCCCTCGGCTCGTGTTGGATGCCGGGGCCAACCTCTCGGCACTGGCGGACGCCCCCAGCCACGCCGATGCTACGACCCAGGCCAGCCGGGCACCGCTCGTCCCATCGGCACGGCAAGGTCGCTAATGGGATCGGATCGTTCCCCCGCTACTCGCGGAAAAACTTCCTCCCGGGATTTCCTCCCGAGATCGTCAGGTCGAGCCGCCGCCGGGCTGGCTGTGGCGGCTCCGGGGAAGGTCTCGCACGCGGTGTAAGAGACCTTGTCCGATACGTCGCTCTCGGTCGGAACGCTCGCCTGTGGATGCCTGACCTGCCCGCTCGTCCTGCTTCCGGCCCCGGGCTTCCTCGCACCTACGAGGAGTTCCTTGAGGACATCAAGGGCCGCATCCGCAGCGCGCAGGCGCGGGCCGCGCGGGCGATCGACGCGGAGCTCATCAAGGTGTACTGGCAGATCGGCTACGAGATCCTGCGACGCCAGGCCGAGGAGGGCGACCGCCGTGGACGTGGGGGCCCCAAGATCGTCGAGCGGCTGTCTGCGGATCTGCGATCGGCCTTCCCCGGTGCGCGCGGCTTCTCCGTGAGGAGCCTGCGCTACATGCGGGCCTTCGCTGCGGCGTGGCCTGAGCGAGAAATGCTGCAGTCCGATATTGCAGCATTGCCTTGGGCTCACGTGACGCTGCTGCTCGACAAGCTCTCTGACCGGCCGACCCGCGACTGGTACGCGGCGCGTGCGTCGAGCTGGTCCAAGGCGGAACTCGCACACCATATCGCCAGTCGCTTGCATGAGCGGCAGGCAGCGGCAATCACCAACTTCGAGCGCACGCTACCGGACGGCGACGCCGAGACTGTGCAGCGGATCGCCCTCGCGAGCCCTTTGCCTGCCTCCCGATCCTACTCACAGCTGCTCAGGGGCCTCGGCCCGTGCGGGCGAGGGTGGGTGCGTACTTCAGCACGTCCGCGTCCGCACTCACTACGGATGACCCCGCCAATGGGCTGGTCTATGGTCGTACTCGCGGCGGTGGCCGTGAAGCGGCGCCCGGAGTCGGTGGCGCTAGCCGACCGGTTTTCCGTGAATGCATCGGTATCGGGACGCATGTCCCGCGAAGGAGGCAGCTCCCTGTTGGGCGCTGCTGTGTTTCGGCATGGTGGTGCCGTTGTGCGTCGTGATCGGTGGGTTTGACGCGCGAACGTTGAAACGTTGAAAGGGGTGGCTGGCTGGGGGGTAGCTTCGCTGCGCGGTCCCGTAAAGGGCGCCGCTTCGCGGCTCGCTGCGCTCGGCCCTGTCGGGCCGCCCTTGACTGGACCGCTCCGCTTCGCTGATTCTGGCGGTTAGGTTTGCGCTGCGCGCGAGATGCCCGTCTCGCGGGCGGCGAGCTCTGGGTGGTGCGTGGCGCTCCAGAGCTGAGCGGGGCGCCCGGCGGTGAGGACGCGTTGGCTGGTGATCTTGCCGTCGTGGGCGAGCGCGGCGAGTGCTTGGTCGAGCTGGGGGGTGGTGGGGTTGCGGTTCAGTAGGTCGCGTAGCTGGGTGCGGGTGAGCCCGTCGGGTAGCGCGTGTTGGAGGGCGGCGTGGATTTGTTGGGCGAGGGGATCGCCTGCGGTGCGCTCCAGCGCCCAGGTGGCGGAGCGCGTGGAGTAGTCCCAGAGCGCGAGCGCGGCGGTCAGGTGCTCTGGCTGGATCTGCTGGTTGTTGTCGAGCAGCGCGTAGATGAGCGCGAGGCGGATGGTGTGCGCTTCGGCGCGGGCGCTGATCGCGCTGGCGATCCCGGCCTGGGGTTGGGCGAGCCGCTGGTAGGCCTCGCGCCAGGCGTGCCTGGCGCTGGCTGAGAGGCGTAGTCGCCCGGCGCGGCGTGCGGTGGCGAGCGTCTTGGCGAGTCGGCGCTGCAGGCCGGTGGCGCCGAGCGGGTCGGGGTCGCCGCCTTCGGGTAAGAGGCGCACGCGGCGGCAGCCGAGCAGCAGAAAGCGGTTCAGTAGCCCGTTGGCGAGCTCGAGGGGGTTGATGTGATGTTGCAGCTCGGTGGCGGTGATGTGACCGATCACCGAGATGTGCGCGTCGGTGGCGCGCGCGGGCGCGGTCCGGGTCAGGATCTGCAGGGGCCGGCCGTCCCATGCGCAGCGCAGGGTCGGGGAGAGTGTGGAGATCTCGCGGCTGACGTTCTTCAGCACGCTGACGAACTCGGGCTCGATCACCAGCAGCCGGCGGTCTGGGGCGCCGGGGTCTTGATCGTGGGGGTCGCGGACCGCCCAGATCAGGCCCTCTCCACTGCTGAGCCCGGTCAGGATCCGGCTGGTGATCGCCGGGTCGGCACGGTCGAGGAGCCGCTGCACGTGATCCCAGGAGGAGCCCTTGCGGGCGCGAGCCGAGTCACCGACCAAGACCAGGAACTCGTTGGGGTGATGCCGGGTCGCCTCGACCTGAAACCATGCGCCGCGGCCTGTGGCGGCGCCGAACGCGACCAGCAGCTGGGAGAGGATCGCGACCGGGTCGGCCTCGGTGTGCGGCGCGATCGTGTTCACGATCTCACCACAGAGCCCGTGATAGACGGCTGGATCTGGCGGTGCCGGCCAACCCGCAGGGACAGGGAGCGTCAGCTCGCCTGGAGGTGGGTGCTCATCCGGCGGCTGGTCGAACAGCGAGTGCACGACGGGTTCGGTCATTCGGTGGAGATCTCGGCGACCGCGGCGCGAGCGGCGGACTCGTCCACGATCGCCTTCTTTGAAGTGAACGCAGCGATCAGCGACGCGAGCGCGATGTTGTTCACTTGGCGGGGCAGACCACGGGAAACCTCGTGGATCAGGCCGACCGCGTCGTCGGAGAACAGCGTGTCCGAGCGGCCCGCGAGCGCCAAGTGGTGCTGCACGTAGCTATCGGTCTCCTTCGCGTCCAAGCCAGCGATCGCGTAGCGGACCGCGATTCGCTGATCCAGCGCAGTGAACGTGCCCTGCCTGAGTTTGCGGCGCAGGGTGGGCTGCCCGAGCAAAAGCAGGCAGAACGGCGCAGCCTGGTCCATCTCCATGTTGCCCAGGCACCGCACGCCCTCCAGGCTCTCGGCGTCAAGCAGGTGCGCCTCGTCGATTATCAAAACGACCTGCTTGCCACGCTCGTTACTCTCCGCGGCGAGTAGCTCTTGAGCTTGCGGGATCAGCGCGGCGTGATGAAACCGCGGGGCGCCACCCAGCGCGGTAACGATCATCGAGTAGATCCCGCGCAACCCCACCCCGGGCGTGCCGAGATAGACGATCGTGTGCCGAGAGGCGTCCAGGCCAGCGACTGCCGCCCGAGCAGCAACGGTCTTCCCCGCACCACACTCACCCGAGACCACCCCGATCGCCTGCTCAGAAATGCACCAAGAGATCCGTGCGACCGCCTGCGCGTGCGCATCGTGCGTGTGCAGCATCCCCGGCGCCAGATCCTTCCCGAACGGCATCCTCGAAAACCCGTAATGCGCGCGCAGCCGGTCAATACTCATCCCTCACGTCCCTTCCTGGTTGATGTCACAATCCTCACCGTCACCGTCACCGTCACCGTGGTCGGGTTGGGTGAGGCTCGAAGTAGTCGATCCGCTGCCCGCCCAGCTCGGCGTCGCGCTTGGCGGCGAGCAGCTTGAGGTAGTCGATCCCGGTCGGTGTTGGCGGCGGCGGGAGCTCACGCTCAGCCTGCGGGTGGGTATGCCGGCCGATCACGAGCGCCACCGCCGTCCCGAACAGCCGGTGCTGGTAGCGCACCTCGATCCGGGTCAAGTCGAACGGGTCGAAGACGAGCTCGATCTTGCGGCCCACCAGAGCCGCGTCGACCTCGTATTCGTTGCCGTGCAGCGACACCGTCGCCGTCTTGGCGACCGTGCGTTCCTCACTCCACAAGAACGCCTCACGCAACAAGGCCGGAGTCGGCAGCCCGGGCGCACCGGCGGCATCAAACCGCTCCAGCGGCGTCTGCCCGGTCTCGGAATGCACACGCCGGTGGTAGACAACCTCAAGCCAAGCGGAGAACAAACGGTTGAGCTCGCGCAGGCCCACACCATCGTCGATCTCGACCAGGAACTGGTCGCGTACCGTGCGGAAGAACCGCTCGATCTTCCCCTTCGTCGTCGCCGCCCTGGGGCTCGCGTGGATCAGCTTCACCCCCAGCACAGCGCACGCCCGCAAAAGCTGCGAGGACACGAACGCCGAGCCGCGGTCGACCAGGATCGCCTCCGGCACACCACGTGCCATCAACCCGGATCTGAGCGCGGCCTCCAAGCGGAACACATCCTCGCCGGTCCCCCACCGCCAGCCAACCAACAGCCGCGAGTGATCATCAATGAAAGCCAGCAGCACCGCCCGCCGAGCGCCGGCACCGTCGAGCTTGGGGCCGTGCAACCCGTCACCCGTCCACAGCTCGTTACGCGCCGAGGCCTCGAAGCGACCATAAACCTTCCCAGCAGAGCGACCATCCGCGCGGATGTTCAGCCCCTCACGCGCGAGATGCGTCTGCAACGTCCGCAACCCCGGCGCGGGCCCACCCGCTGCGAGCATGATCTCCCTGACCTGCGCCGCAGTCCGCTCCATGCGCTCACGCTTCAAAGCGAACGCCAACTCCAGCAGCTCGCCCGGCGTGCGCGGCGCCACCACCCGCGGCCGGGGAACCAGCGCCTGGAAGCCGCCCCGGCGGTACGCGCGGATCCACTCATCAAACGTGCCGCGCGCAACTCTGACCAGCCGGCCATCGGGCCCAACATGCTCACGGCCAGCGAGCGCGCGAACCAGCCGGCCACGCTCAGCCTTCGAGACCGCCGGATCGGCGGCATCCCGGATCAACGCGTACCGGAACAGCCCGACCTCCCGACGACGCTCCTCATCCACTCGTTCTCCCAACGCTCGCCAGCACGAGCGCGAACGCTCTCAGCTCACCGCACCCGCGGGAAGGGGGAACTCGTGTTGCACAACAACCGACCACCCGACAACACCGAGGCGACCCGCCACACACCCGTGGCGGCGAAACGCAGCACCCACGCCCTCCCGGCGAGCGCGATCGCCTCAAGCGCGTCCGCGACGCCACCCCCAGCAGGCAAGACCGCCCCCAACTCCAGATCCAGCGCCACCAGCCAGCGCGTGAAATGCGCCCTGATCGCATCACGATCAGCAACGAACCGACGCAACCAGCCACGGACCGTGTCCTTCGGCACCCCCAACCGCCCCGCGATCGATCGATGCCCCTCGCCAGCGACCCCCGCCTCGATCGCCGCGCCGATCACGGCCACCTCATCCCGCCGCCGCAACAACACAAGATCAGGCAACAGCACATGCGTCCCCCCACACCCACCACAGCGCGCCCGCCGCGGCCGCAAGACCCGATCACCAGCCACACAGCGCAACACCCGCGCCCGCGCGTGCCCCCACGGCCTCAACCTCCCACGACACGACGGACATCCCAGAACGCCGCCCGCCAACTCAGCCTCGACCCCCGCCCCCTCGACGCATACGATCAACATCGGGTGCCACCTCCGGCATCCAAGAGAGCCCTCCCGACGACACCAAGCTGACGGGAGGGCTCTCGCGTTTACGAATGCGCAAACCCTGCCAGCCGACCGCCCATCCCGCCCGTCAACAGCGCGAACACCCCCATGCGTGCCGAACTCAAGCAGCGCTCAACACTCCCAATGCCAGAGACCAAGACGCAGCGCAGTGCGGCGGCACGCAAGGGGGCGAGCACTCGCCGGCGCCACGCCGTGGAGAGCAAGGAGCACGCACAGAGGAGCAAGGTCGACCGGACCACAGAGCTCTCCGACGAGGTTTTCAAGTCGCTGGAGTCGGGGCAGCGGGCCGCGATCGACGCGGTGCGCAAGTTCGTCGACACCGTCGACGAGAAGCTGCCGGCGCTCGGCGAGCGTCCGTCCAGGCGCCAGGAGATCGTCGATGCCGCCATGGAGATGGCCGACCGGTTGGTCCACACGCAGTACGACTTCCTGCGCAACGTCGTGCAGAGCGCCGGGAAGGCGCTGAGCAAGCACGACGAGACGTAGGACGCGTGCGGTCGCGGCCGGCGCCGGGAGTCGGCCGCGCCGTCCGCCTGAAGCGCGAGTCTGCCCGTCGAGTTTCGTCACCCGATCAGGAGGTCTTTGGATGTTCGTGATTGATGGGAATAGCGGCGCGAGCGTTTCCCCCTCGGGCAAGTGGTTAATCGACGCCTCACGTTCGAGCGTCGCGTTTGCCGTGAAGCACATGATGCTCACGACGGTGCGCGGTCGCTTCCGCGAGTTCGATGGGATGCTGGAAATAGGGTCGGGCGCCCCGCGGGCGGCGGGGGTGGTCAGGGCCGCCTCGATCGACACGAACGAGCTCGTGCGCGACGAGCACCTGCAGCGCTCGCCCGACTTCTTTGACGTCGAGCGCTATCCGGAGATCGGTTTCAACTCGACCCGGATCGACTCGCTCGATGGCGGGCGGTTCCGGATCGTTGGTGACCTGACGATGCGCGGCGTCACCCGCGAGATCGCACTCGACGCGCAGCTGGGCGGCACGAGACGCGAAGCGGGCGGCGATGAGCGGATCGAGCTCGAGCTGCGCGGAGAGCTCAACCGCAGAGATTTCGGCCTCACGTGGAATCAGGCGCTCGAGACAGGTGGAGCGCTCCTCGGCAACAGGGTGAAGATCGCCCTGGAGGTCTCGGCGGTGAGGAGCGAGGCGGTGTGATCAGGGTGCTCGTGGGTCGCCCGCCGGGCGGTCATGACCTGTGTGTGCGGCCGCGGTCGAGCTCCTTGCCGAAGGCCACCTCGACCGCCTGTGTCATTGTTGGTGCGAAGCTGGCGACGAGCGCCTCGGAGGCGAGTGGGCGCAGCTGGTCGAGCGCGGCTCGCACGGAGGGCCAGTCGGACTCGGGCCGGCCGGAGTCGTCGAATGGCTTCCAGATGAACTCCAGGAACATCTGCACGAAGACCTGCGCGATGCGCTGGGTGTTGCGCTTGAGCTGATTCATCGTGTCGAGCGCGGCTTGGAGGGGCACACCCAGAGAGATGAGTCGCTCGCCGGCGGCGAGCAGGGTTGGGCTTGGGACTTCGAAGCAGTTCTCGGCGATCGGGATCACGAGGCCGAGTTTCTCGGCCGTGGCAAGCAGCTTCGGGTCGACCTCGCCGCCCAGACGCTTGAGGAGATCGGCGTGCTCGAGGATCTCCGGCGCCTCGGTCTCGAAGGGAGCCATCAGGGAGCGTGTGAAGCCGAGAACCTCCTCCCCCGATCCGCGGGCTTGCTCGAGCACGTGAGCGATCGCGGTGAGGTTGAACCCCTGGGCCTGCATCTCACGGATCAGCTGCAGCCGCGCCAGGTGCTCGGCGCCGTAGTAGCCGATCCTCCCTTGCACCTCCGGTGGGGGAATCAGCCCGCGCGACTGGTAGCTGCGCACGTTGCGCACGGTGAGCCCGGTGCTCTGGGCGAGCTGGTCGATCGTCATCCGCTGCTCGGGCGGGGCGCTCCCCCGCTGCTCACTCGCCGCTGGCGCTCGCCGCTCGCTCTGCGTAGTTGCCATCTCCCCTAAGCGTATCCGATCCAAATGGCGCACGGATCAATGTTACGTCATTCTATGTTACATTAGTTAGCGTTATGTTGGCTTGGATCGCTCTTCGACGATCGGTGTGCCAGGGAGGCGGTTGTGAGCGAACAGCGTGAGCCAGACGGCGTCGCCCCGAGGCGGCGGTCGTGGTCCACCCTGATCGCTTGGGGTGTGGCGATCGTGGTGCTCGCGTTCCTCGGCGCCGGCATCACGCAGCGGCTCGCGCCGATGTCGCTGGAAGTGCCGGGCACTCCCTCCTCGCGGGCCGAAGCGATGCTGCGCGCAAAGTTCGGCAACACGATCCCGATCGCGATCCTGCTCAAGGGCTCGCCTGCGCTCCTCGACATCCAGGGGCGGCGCCTGGTATCCGAGCTGCGAGGCATCCGCCAGGTCCAGGTGCTCTCGCCATGGGATCGAGGGAGCACGATGAGCTCGCTGCGTCCCAATCCGGGTGCGGCCTTTGTGCTCGTGAACTACATCCGGCCCCCGAGTGGCGCGATGGCGGTGGTGCCGAGCACTGAAGCCGTCCTGGCTCGAACCATTCATGCCCCGGTGCGCAGCTATCTGACCGGCGTCGCGGTGATCGGACATGCGCTCCAGGAAGCCACGATGTCGGACACCGTGCGGGCCGAGCTGATCGCGCTGCCGGTGCTGATCCTCGTGCTGCTGCTGGTCTTCCGCTCGCCGGTGGCTGCCGCGGTGCCCCTCGCGATGGGCGGCGCGACCGTGATGGCCGGGCATGGGCTGCTGTGGCTCGCCAGCTTTCTCACGCCGATCAACTCGCTTGGAGTCGCGATCGCTGCGATGATGAGCCTCGCGCTCGGCGTGGACTATGCGTTGTTGATGGTCTCGCGGGTGCGCCAGGAGCTGGCCTGCGAATGGGACTACGAAGCGGCTGTAGCGATCGCGTCCAGGGCGGCCGGGCGCACGATCGCCGCGGCCGGTGGCACGCTGGCGCTGACGATGCTCGCGGCGAGCGCGGTCGCGACACCGGGCCTACTTGGCCCGGTGGCGATCGGCGTGGTCATCTCTGGCCTCTTGAGCGTCGCCCTGGCGCTGAGCGCGATGCCGGCGCTGCTGCGCCTGCTCGGCCCGTCGCTCAACCGCTGGGAGATCCGGCTGCCCGGCTCACGCCGCGAGGGGCGGCGCGGTCGCGTGGGTGCGCTGGCCGAACGGATGATCGCCACTCCCGCGATCACCGTCCCGCTGATCCTCGCCGGGATGCTGGCGCTGGCGGCCCCCGCCGGGGCGCTGCGCATGGGCCCCCCGGATGCGGCGGAGCTTCCCGCATCGAGCCCGGCGCGCCAGGCGGTGGAGATGGTGGAACGCACGATCGGGCCGGGATGGTCGGCGCCGTTTGTGATCGTCGCGAGCGCCCGCGACGGCGCGATCACCACCCCAGGACGCCTGCGGGCGCTGATCAAGTGGCAGGAAGCGATCGCCCGTGCGCCCGACGTCGCGGCGGTGCTCGGCCCGGCATCGGTCGCGGGCGCGCAGGTCAAGCTCGCCCAAGCCCACACCGCGCTCGTCTCGGCGCCCAAGCGCCTGGAAGGCGCCCAACGCGGCATCCAGGGTCTGCGCACGGGACTGGGCCGCGCAAGCGACGGCGTCGCCGAACTACGCAGCGGTCTCGCCCTGGCCGCGAACGGCGCGAGATCCCTCGGCGGCGGCACCGGACGCGCCGAGAGCGGGGCGCAACTGCTGGCCAGCGAAACAGGCCGCGCTCACACAGGCGCAAAGCTGCTCGCAGCCGAAACGACCCGTGTGCACGCCGGCGCAAGACAGCTGGCCAGCGAAACGGGCCGTGCCCACGCGGGCGCAAGGCGGCTCGCGAGCGAAACCGGCAATGCCGGCAATGGCGCGCAGCGGCTGCAGACGGGCCTTGCTCAGGCGGCGAGCGGATCGGCCCAGCTCGCGAACGGGATCGACGAAGCCTCGGCCGGGGCCGAACGCCTGGCCAACTCCGACCGTCAGCTCACGACCGGCGCGGCGCAGCTCGCGCAAGGCATGGACACGCTCGATGACACCGTCCATGCGATGCTCACGCCGCTCGAGCAGCTCGCCCAGGCGCTCCACGGCTGGGCCGGCTGGATCGCCACTCTGCGAGCCTCCGACGAACAGTTGCGCACGCGCATGAGCGAAGCGACGCGCGAACTGCAAGCGATGACCGTTGGGCGCAGCGACCCCCGGTATGAGGCGCTCGCGCAGGATCTTGCCACGGTCACACAACTGATCGAACGCACCGGCCTCTCACAGCTCGCCCAGATCCAACGGCTGCTGCTCGGCGGCCTTGAAGGGCTCACAAACCTGCCGGCGGAGCTCTCAGCGCTGACGGCGGGCCTTGACCGGCTGCGCTTGGGCGCCGACCGGGTCGCGACCGGCACGAGCGAATCCGAAGAAGGCGCGCTCGCGCTGCACTCCGCCTTGCAGCGCCTGGCCGTGGGCGGATACAGCCTCACGAGCGGACTCGCCGGGCTAAGCGGGGGAGCGAGCCGGCTCGCCGGCGGACTCGGCCTGCTCAGGGACGGCAACGCGCGACTGGCGAGCGGACTCGGCAAGCTCGCCGGTGGCGGCACGCGGCTCGCGGCGGGGCTCGGCAAGCTCTCAAACGGCAACGGGCAGCTGGCGGGTGGGCTCGGCAAGCTCGCCGCGGGCAACGCACGACTCGCCGGCGGACTCGGCGCGCTCGTCACCGGCGACGCTCGGCTCGCCAGCGGACTCTCAACCGGTAACAGCCATTCCAGAGCGCTGGCCGCCGGCCTCGCTCAGGCCCAGGCGCCGCTGCGGAGCTACGCGAGGATGCTGGGCGCCTACCAGCAGGACTACCGGCTACTGCACGCCGACGCGCCGAACGCGCTCGACTCCGGCTATCTCGTGCTCACCGCGCTCGACGGGACAGTCTCGCCGATGCGCGAACAGGTCGCTCAGCTAGTCAACGTCGACGGCGGCGGCCAGACCGCGCGCATCATGGTGGTCGCCTCCAGCCCACCCAGATCCCCTGCAACCGCCGCTCTCAGCAGCAGGCTGCGCCGCAGCCTGCCCGCGCTCGCGGCGGCGACCGGCGGCAGCGTCGAGATCGGCCAGGGAGCGCAGTACCTGCTCGACTACAAGAACGCCAACACGGCCCGCGTCCCATGGCTCGTGCTCGCGCTCGCGATTGTCGCGATGCTCACGCTGGTCGTGGTACTACGTGCGCTGCTGCTGCCGTTGATCGCCGTCGCGCTGAATCTCGCGACGATCGCGGTTGCACTCGGGGCGCTCGAGCTGCTCACCGAGGAGCACGTGCTCGGTGGGGCGGGCGGGCTCGACTACATAGATGCGGCCTCGGGCGCGGGCATCCTCTCGATCATGTTCGTGCTGTCGATCGACTACGAGGTCTTCCTGCTGACGCGCATGCGCGAGCAGTGGATCGCCACCCGCGACTCCGAGGGCGCGATCCGCTACGGACTGCGCCACACCGCGGGGGTGATCACGGGCTCCGCAGCGATCATGACGGCCGTGTTCCTCGCGTTCGCCGGAGCCGACGTCATCCCCCTGCGCCAATTCGGCGTCGGACTGACGATCGCAGTGGCGCTCGACGCGACGATCGTCAGGCTCGTCCTACTACCGTCCATCATGCGGGTCCTCGGCCCACGCGTCTGGTGGCTACCCGCCTGGCTTGGCCGCAGGCTGCCGAACATCGAGCGTATGCCAAGCGAACTCGCCACGGCCGGCGGCGGGAGGCTGTGTCCACAGACACGTGCGGGACCCAATGGGTGAACTTGGCATATTGCTGAGGCTCCTCATCTGGGTGCTTTGACGATCCGTTTCGCGACTGCCCACTCGCGTCGGTCAGCTCGATCACGCAAGCTAGACGGGATCGGGTTAATCGATGCAGCTGCTGACCGTGGGCGCAATAACGCCGCGATCTACCAGCAGGTGCAGGTTCTGCAGGACCGAGGCGACTGCGAGCCCGGGGGCCGGGACGCCCTTGTGCCATGCCCCGATCGCGGTCGTGCCGTTGTGATAGGTCACGATCGAGCCCAACCCCACCGCGAGTGGAACTCCGACGCGACCGTACGCCATGAACCCTACGGAGCCATAGCCGAGTTTGAAGCCCCCGTTGAAGGCGGCGAGGACTCGGTGAATTTCGCTCGGGCCGATGTGATCTTCATGTTTCCAGACGTGGCCGCGAGGTTCCCACGATCCGGCGTGCAGAGCGAGGTGCACCAGTCGCTGGTCGAAGCGCAGCAGCGTCACACTGGATCGCTGGGCGATCCAAGCGGCGGGCTGCCCGCCGATGCTCGCAACCGGCTTTCCACATAAATCCTGGTTTGCCGGGTCTGGTAACGACCGGGGTGCTCGACACACGCCTGACCGCCGCGATTGTCGACGCCCGGCCGACGGATGCCTGGCGGTCATCCCGTTTCTGGGCGGCGTTTGACTGACTTCCACAGCCGCCCAGCGCGGCCGCCAGCAGCACCGCGAGCGTCGAGTCTCAGCGCGCGCGTGAACGATGAGGTTCGCTCGCAGGCGCTGGGGCAAGGCCGATCTGGTCGCGGCCACCGCCGCCAGCGCGATCAGCGTGATCGACGCCGAGACCGGCGAGCGGATCTACCCGTGACCTCCTCAGGCGCTCCCGGCCAACGCGCGGGTCGTCGAACACTAGCTGACTGAGATGTAGCCGCTCATGTAGCCCGGGTGTTGCATCGCCCATTCGTCACATATGGCGGTGCAATACCAAAGATACGTTCCCGGCTGCTTCACGAGCAGCATGTAGGTGTGAGTGCCGGGCATCACGGCGATGTTGACCCCCGCCGCCGGCGACGTGATGGTGTGAGGGACGGAGTCGGTGTTGTCGATTCTCAGCTCCTGGGGCCGGCCCGCCCGGACCGCGAAGTCGGTGGTGGTGAAGGCATCGTGCTTTTCGCCTTCCGGACCGCGCTTGTATTCCGCGATGACCGACAGGTCGACCGCCCTTGCCACCGGCGGGAGCCCGGCAGCTTCCTCGGCGGCGAGCTGAGCTACCGCGTGTGCTTCCTCTCGTTCGCTGCTCTGGACCAGCGCGACCATCGAGAGCAGCACCGCGGCCAGGATCCCCACACCCGCGAGCGCCTTCAGCCCGAACTTCCTGGCAGCTACTGCTCCGAATTCGCTGCGATATCTCGCCTCGGTGTCCTCGTCTGGCTCCTGCGCGGCCGAGTCGGGCTCGAATACGAGGTGACGAACGGGCACGGCGAAACGCTCGCGCACGAGACCCGCGAGCCGCGGCTCGAGCCCACCCGCGGCCTGCTCCCAGCGGGTGGAGACGATGACTTCATCCGGCACGAAAGAGGCGAATGTGTCCTCGATGGCCTCGAGGGGGTCCGCCTCGGAAGTCTCGCCCGCGACGACGAGGTTACGGCCGACGCGATCGAGAGCCGTCTTCAGGCGTACGCGCGCCTGGCCCAGGAGACTGTCGACCGCGCCGGTCAGACGGGCTCCAGGGGAGATCAGGGCGGGCACGAGAAGGAGCACGCGCGTGCCCGGCACCGAGGCCAGCCTCTCGACCTCGCCGAGGAGAGCCTCCTCGCTGAGCGTGTCGCTGGCGACGACGAGGACGCGGCGCTCAGCCGCCGAGCCCAGGTGCGGGGGGGCCATCTTCACCGGCAGCTCGAGACCGCGGAGCTTGCGCATGCGCAGTTGCGCCATACGCATCGACAAGGCGCCGAGTATGACCGCGAGCACCACGAGAGCGAGCCACGCCGGGCCGAGTGCGGCGGCGAGCACGACTGGGATCAAGGCGAGCGCCAGTACCAGGAGAAAGCGGAAGGCCTCCGGCTCGCTGTGAAAGGGGCTACGCACCGGCAGGACCCTCCTCGGCGGCTTGGCCGGACAGGCCCTGCACGGCGGCCACGATCTGCTCCGGGGTCGCGGGCGCTGGCAACTGGTGGCAGCCATCCAAGAGCTCGCGCAGGCCCGCGTCTATGTTGGACGGCACCTCGACGAGTAGTGGCACGCTGGGGTAGCGCGTTCGCAGTTCACGCAAAACCTCGCGGGCCGCCTCGTGCTCGTAGCCCAGGGAGCAAACGACGAGATCGGCGTCGTGAGCGGGGGCGCACCCTGCGGGCCCGGTCAGCGGACACTGCCCGTGTCCCCGTGGGCCGGGACAGACAGCGACCGCGTAGCCGGCGAAGCGCAGACCGGAGGCGATCGCAAGGCCCGCCGCCTCGTCTGGGTGCTCGACGAGCACCCGCGGGTGGCTCCAGCGCCAAGGCTGCGGGTCGAGGCTCGCTACTCGCGCGTGGGCCGTTGAACCTCCGGAAAACATGCCCTCAAGCTATATCGAGCCCAACTCGCAGTCATCAGGGTCAAGCCGCATTCTGCTCCGTAGAAAACCGCCTCCCTGATGCCACCGAGACTGGCATCGCTCTCAACGAAGAGCGTCTCGAGGTGCAACGCGTTCGCGATCGAGGACCTACGCCGGCATGGGCCACGCCCCGCCGATGTCGAGTGGCGGGCCGCACGTGCAGCCTTGCATAACCCTCGCATACCGGAGCAGGCCGCGAGTGCCAGCTGCGCGGCGCCCCGAGTCGTTTCCCTACTCATCCAGGGTCGCCTGGGGCCTGCCTACGATATGTGTCCGCCGCGCTCACGCCAGGCCGCAGAATGCTTCTGGATGCCAGCCCCGGTTTTGCCCGGATGCTGAGCGGCTGTCAGGCGGCGCGTCGCGACGATCCGCTCCTCGAAGGCGAAGCCCGTTTCGAGTGCGCGGCGCACAGGGCAAGTCTCAGCGACGCGCTCGAGTCGACGCTGCTGGTCGGGTATGAGGTCCTTGGAAATGTGCACGTCAACCGCGAAACGACGGGGGACACTGTCGGCGTTGTAGTTGACCTCGACGGCGCTCTCGCCGATGTCCCAGCCACGGTTTTGGGCGTACATCGCGACCATCGTCGATATGCACGCCGCGAGCGTGGCGGGCAGCAACTCGTGTGGCGCCGGCCCCTTGTCGCTGCCCCCGAGCGCGACCGGCTCGTCGGTGACTATCGTGTGGCGGCCGTTGACGTCGACCTCGTGCTTGAGGCTGTTGCCGACGCGGCGGGCTGTGGCTGTCATGCTCATACAACGAGAATAGCATACAACAGTGCAGTTGTGCTATTGTTGGCCGCGTGAGCACAGCTACTCGAGTCCCTCACCCGCTTCCGGCCCAGCTCGTCGAGCTGATCGCTGAGCGCTTTCGCATCCTGAGCGAGCCGATGCGCATCCAGCTGCTCGACGCGCTGCGCGAGGGTGAGGCAACTGTCCGTGAGCTGCAGGCCGCTACCGGTGCCTCGCAGCAGAACGTCTCCAAGCACCTCGGGGTGCTGTTGCGGGCAGGCATCGTCGCGCGGCGCAAGCAGGGCAACTTCTCGGTCTACTCGATCGCCGACGAGGCCGTGTTCGAGCTGTGTGAGCAGGTCTGTGGCGGCCTGCGCCGCCAGCTGGACGAGCTCGACGTGCTGCTGCCGGCAGGAGCCGACCGATGACGGCGTCGCTGGTCCTGCGGCGCGTGTTCGCGTTGCGCTCTGTCGTCTATCCCGGCAAGGAGGCGCACTCGTGAGCGCCATCGCCGAACCCCCCGTGGCAAAGCCCATCGAGCCGCCAACCCAGCACGTCCCCCGAGTGGGCCCGATCGGCGGCCTAGGCGGCTACACAGCCACGCATCTGCGCACCGTGCTGGTCGGCTGGCTCGTGGTCGCTCTCGTTCTCGGGTTCTTCGCGCCGCGCGTTGAGAGGGCGCTCTCGGGTGCCGGCTGGGAAGCGAGCGGGTCGCAGTCGGGGCAGGCTCGCAAGTTGATCGAACGCGACTTCGCCGGCCTCGGCAGCTACGGCCTCGAGACGGTCGTCTACTCACCCACCCAGACGGTAGCCGCCCCGGCCTTCCGATCGGCTCTGACCCGGGTCGAGCGGACGCTGCGCGCGAATGCGGCCGTGCGCACCGTCGTTTCGCCGGCGCCCGGGCTGTCCATCTCCCGCGATGGGCACACGGCGATCGTGCAGGCCGGCGCCGCGCGCGATCCGAACCGGATGGTCGCCGCGGCCGACAGCCTCAAGGGCGCGCTGCACAAGCTCTCAGGCGCTGGAGTCCAGGTCAACCTCACTGGCGCGGCGGCAATGTGGTCGGACTTCAACGCCGCCAACCGCTCGGCGATGCTCAAGTCGGAGGTCATCTCCTGGCCGGTGACGCTCGGCATCATGTTGCTCGCCTTCGGCTCGTTGGTCGCCGCCGGCCTGCCACTGATGCTCACGATGCTCGGCCTGCTCGCCGCAGCAGGCTCGCTCTACCTCGCCACCAAGATCCTGCCGATCTCGATCTGGGCGATGAACTTCGCGCTGATGTTCGCCCTGGCGCTCGGCATCGACTACGCGCTGTTCATCGTGATGCGCTTCCGCGGCGTCTTCTTCGGCTCCAAGCTGGACGCCGAGGAGGCGGCAGCCGTTACGATGGACACGGCTGGAAAGGCCGTGCTGTTCAGCGGGCTGACGGTGCTGATCTCGCTCACCGCGGTGATGCTCGTCCCCAGCCCGGCCTTTCGCAGCATGAGCCTCGGGATAATGCTCGCCGTCATCTTCGTGCTCGCCGCCACACTCACACTGCTGCCAGCCGTGCTTGCAAAGCTCGGCCCCAAGGTCGACAACCTGTCGTTGCCTTGGGCGCGCTCCGGCGAGCACCGCTCGCCCCGCTTCGCAGCCTGGGGGGAGCGGCTGTGGCGCAACCCCTTCCGCTACGGGCTGCTCGCAGTCGTCGTGCTGGCCGTCCTCGCCGTGCCTGTACTGTCGCTGAAGACCTCGATGCCCTCGATCAAGGTGGTGCCCAGCTCAGACTCCTCCCGCGTCGGCTACTACCAAGTGCAGGCAGCGATGGGCCCGGGCTCCACCGGACCGCTGCGGCTCCTCACCCCGAAGGGTCAGGCCGCGACCGTCGCCCGGGCCGCGGGGAGCGACCCTGGCATCTCCCAGGTGCTCCCAACCCAGCCGGGCGGCGGCGGGCTGGCGCTCGTCACGGTCATACCTCGCCAGGACCCCTCCAACCCAGCCGTAGGCGCGACGATCGAGCGCCTACGAGCGCACCTGCCCACCGGGACCCTGCTCGGCGGCGCAGTAGCCGAAAACCACGACCTGCAGCGCCTGCTCGCGGCCAAGACGCCGCTGGTGATCGGCGTCGTCCTCGGTCTCGGCTTCCTGTTGCTGCTGTTCGCGCTGCAGGCCCCGCTGCTCGCGGCGGCCGGTGTGCTCACGAACCTGCTCGCGACAGGCGCTGCGTTCGGCGTGGCCAAGTGGATCTTCCAGGACGGCGCCCTGCACTCGCTGCTCGGCTTCCAGCCGCAGGGCTTCCTCGACGCCTGGGGTCCAGTGTTCTTCTTCGCGATGATCTTCGCTATCTCGATGGACTACACGATGTTCCTGCTGTCCTCCGCCAAGGAGCACTGGGACCGCACCGGCGACGCCAAGGAGGCGATGGTCGGCGGCGTCGCCCATTCCGGGCGCGTGATCTTCGCCGCGGCCGCCGTGATGGTCGCCGTGTTCTTCACCTTCGCCCTCTCCGGACCGCTGCCGCCCAAGGAGATGGGCATCATCCTCGGCGTCGCCGTCCTGCTGGACGCCGCGCTGATCCGCCTGCTGCTGCTCCCGGTTCTGTTGCGCCTGATGGGCCGCCGAGCCTGGTACCTGCCGCGATCGGCGCGGTGCATCCTTCCCGAAGTCCGCTTCGGGCACTCCTGAGAACACGCGACCGGGGCGAGCTCGCATTGCCGAAGACTCCAAGGCCGCGCGAGCGACCAAGCGGGGGCGAGGTCAATAACGGAGCTGGACCGGTAGTCCTCACGATGCACTCAAGCTCGTGAAGACGCATCGTGGTCGCTGACCCCCTCACGACGATCAGGAGACTTCACCGATGACCGATCGCGGCGCTCGCCGGAGCCCCGCCCAGGTCACCTCGGATGCCAGCAGGCCGTGCCTGTCCTCGGCTATGACCGCACCGACAGTTCCCGCTGGGCGGCGAGGTGGGCGGCGAACGAGCTCCCGCCCAACGGGAAGCTCGTGATCGTTCACTCCTGCC
This sequence comes from uncultured Solirubrobacterales bacterium, assembly GCA_963702085.1. Lineage (GTDB taxonomy): Bacteria > Actinomycetota > Thermoleophilia > Solirubrobacterales > Solirubrobacteraceae > Palsa-744. The sequence continues at coordinate 566,063 of OY969707.1, forward strand.
GGCCTCTGCACGCCCCGCCACCGCCCCTCACAATGTCACAGGAGCGACAGCGCCTCGGCCGGGCGGTAATCGAAGAGCTCCTGCTTGAGGGTGAGGATTCGCTGTTCGACGTGGACATCGCGACCGAGGTCACAGACGATGATCCTGTGACCGCGTTGACCGAGGCCGCACGGCGCCACGGAGGCGCGCGATCGTCGTCGGCTGCGAGCAGCACTCCCGCCTGCACAAGGCCATCGGAACCGTCACCGGCGCTGAAGACCTCGCCGGTGCCGGTCACGGCCGTGCCGTTTCCCGGCACCAATGCCGCTGCGCACGCCGTCACGGAGTCCGGCGGCGCAAAGTCAACGCCCCCAGCGCCAGCGCCACAAGCGTCGCGCCGAGGATGACGGAGACTCCACCGCCACCGAACGCGATCCCGTAGCCTGCCAGTAGGTCGACCTTGACGATCGGCAGCGCCATCAACCGTCCGCAGCCGTTCCCTCGCGTCGAGGGCGATGACGGCGCGGTGGTCGAGACGATGGAGCTGGTTGTCGAGCGTGTCCACCAGTCGCACCGGCTCATGTTCGAGCTGCTCGCCGCGACCGGGCTGCGGCGCTCGGAGCTGCTGGTACTCGAAGGCCGCCACCTCGCGCTCGACGGCGAGCGACCACACGTGAAGGTCCGTCAGCGCGTGCGCCGCCGCCGCGGCGAGGGTCTTGTGACCGGCCCGCTCAAGTCTCGCTACTCCAAGCGCGATGTGCCCATCCACGCGGGCTGGCCGATCGCCTGTCCGCTCACGGTGCGGCGCAGGGCGAGCTTGTGTTCCGCTCGGCCACGGGCTCGGTGCTCGATCCCGACAATCTCGCCACGCGTGTCCTCGCGCCCGCGTGCAAGGCGGCAGGCGTCGAGTGGGCGGGCTTCCACACGTTTCGCCATACCGTCGCGTCGCGGCTGTTCGCGGAGGGGCGCAACGTCGTGCAGGTGCAGCGCTGGCTCGGCCACCACTCGGCCAGCTTCACGCTCGACACCTACGTCCACCTGCTCGACAACGATCTCGGCGAGCCGCTACAACAGCCGCTCCGCTTCCGAGTGGGCCGTCGTGAGCCTGACATCGAGCCCCATCTGATCACGGCGGCTGGCAAATTTCGACTTCAAGCGTGGTCGCAAGCGCGAGGGCTATCGCGGCGACTACTACACGCTGCCCGCGTGAGCGCGCCAGATCTCCTCGGCCTTGTCCGCCCATCGCGGCGGCAGCGCTGCGCGAAGCTCGGCAACGAACTCATCGGCGGGTGTCGCGGTCGGCGTAGGAAGCTCGGCGAAGAACGCATCGATCTCGGCGGTCGTCTGCTTCAGCGCGTCCGGGTGGTTCTGCTCCGTCCATTCCAGGATGCTGCCGGCGACCTCCTCCAGTGACGCGCGCTGCGCGACCCTGGCAATCTGGAGCACCTGAGCGACCTCCAAGTGCTTGTCCCGGCGGCCCCACCGCTGCGGCTCGACGCCGAGCGCCCGAACCGCGCGGCTCATGCCACCTGTGTCCAGGCCGATGAATCCGGCGGCCTGTGAGAGTGTTGGGAGCGAGCGAACTTGATCGGCGCGTGGGTGGGCGGCTATGGCGGACATGGGGACAGGCTATCACACGAGACGCTGATAACGAAGGAGATGCAGTATATGCAGTAGTCGCAGAGAAAGGCCGAAGCGCGGACAACTCCGCCGTGCAGCTCGCCTAGAATGCCTGCCTGTGAGCGGGCTTGCATCGAATCCGTTCGGGGAGAAGCCCGCGCCGTGGTGGCGCAGATTGCACCGGTCCAGCAAGGGGCGCGCTCCCAAGCGCTATGCGGCAGCCGCGGGGGCAGCGGGGTCGCTCTCGGGTCTCGTCCTCCATAGTGGTGACGGGCTCGATAAGCCGATGCGCTTCGCAATCTTCACCGTTCTGACCGTGATCCCGCCGTTCCTTGTCGAGCGTTGGTGGCGCGAGCGTGAGCGTCGCCAGGAAGAACGACTGCTGGTTCTTCCCGAGTGAGTCCGACCGGCTCAGCGTCTAGTTGAAGGCATCGTCCCCGAGAGGGCGGGCGCTGGGCGCGTCGGTGAAATATGTGGTATTCAGCGCCTCCGATGCTGCCCGAGCGCGCTACCCCCGCCGACTACTACGCGATCATCGACTCGCTCGCCGAGTACTGGGGCGAACGCGACATGCGTGCGCGGCATCATCCGATGTTCGTTCACGAGTTTGGCGATACGGCCCTCGTCATGCGTGACGGGAGCGGAGGCGTGGCGGCGTATCTCTTCGGATTCGTCGCGCCCACTCAAGTCGGCTACGTGCATCTCGTTGGCGTGCGTGCCGATTCGCGGCGAGCCGGCCTCGGACGAAGACTGTACGGCGAGTTCGAGACGCTCGCCCGCGGCCGTGGCGCCACTGCCCTCAAGGCGATCTCCATCCCCACCAACCACGGTTCGATTGCCTTTCACCGCGCGCTCGGCATGTCGGTCACGGAAGTCGCCGACTACTCCGGCCCGGGTCAACCTCGCGTCGTGTTTTGGCGAGACCTCTCCTGAGCGGGGGCCGGCGCGTCGCGCTGCCCGGGATCGCCACAGCGTCGTGCCGGTGTCCCGCTCGCAGCAGTCTGGCGGCCGGTGTTGGGATACTGGGCGCCGATGCCCGACTCGCTTGCGCTCGACCGCACCGTCGCCGTCGTTACGGGTGCCTCCAGTGGCATCGGGGAGGCGACCGCGCTCGCGCTTGCCGAACAGGGCGCAACCGTCGCGCTCGTCGCTCGCCGCGCGCAGCGACTGGAGAGCCTCGCTGAGCGGATCGCCTCGGGGGGGCCCACGCCGCTTGCGATCGCCGCCGACCTGACCGACGCGGCCCAACCATCGCGTGTGATGAGCGAGGTGGTGGCCCGGGCGGGCAGGATCGACGTGCTCGTCAACAACGCCGGCGTCATGCTGCTCGGCCCGATCGTAGGCGCGCCGCTGCAGGAGTGGGAGCGGATGATCGACATCAACGTGCGCGCTCTCCTGCACTGCGCGCACGCTGCACTGCCGCACCTGCTCGAGGCCGCCAAGCAAGGGCCACGCAACGTGGCGGATCTGGTCAATGTCTCCTCGGTTGCCGGGCGCAAGATCAACAACGGTTCCGGTGTCTACAACCTGACCAAGCACGGTGTCGGCGCATTCAGCGAGTCGCTGCGTCAGGAGATCACCCGCCAATACGTGCGCGTCGGCCTGATCGAGCCCGGCGCTGTTGAGACAGAGTTGGTGGCCCACAACCGGCCCGAGATCCTGGAGGCCCTGGCTTCCCGTCCTGGCAATGGATCGCGAATGCAGGCCCGCGATATCTCCGATGCGATCGTCTACATGGTGACCCGCCCGCGTCACGTCGCAGTCAACGAGATCCTGATTCGCCCGACAGATCAAGAGCGCTAGGTATAGGTGTGGGACAACAGCCGTCGGTACCGCGGACATGGCCCACCAGCGGACGACCGCCAAGTGCAAACAAAGTGCAAACATGCTCCACGCCATTCCACGATGTCGGCAAATCAGCCGTGAGCCGCATCTCCAGCAATAGAGCCAAATCATCGGACCCAGCGACACCCCACGACACCCCCACAATGGGCTCATAACCCGAAGGTCGCGGGTTCGAATCCCGTTGGCGGTACTCCCAAAAAAGCCCTGCGATCAGCGTGACTGTTCGGGTCGTGTGGCAGGGGGTGGTGGCTGGTTCGCGAACGTTGTTGTGTGTCCGAGGGGCGGCTGTCGTATGGGGGTCTTGAGGCGCTCGTTGCGTCGCAGGCGGCGTTGATCGCGGAGTTGCGGGCGGAGGTTGCTGATCTGCGGGTGCGGTTGTCGGCGAACTCGCGTAACTCGTCTTGACCGCCGTCGTCTGATGGTCTGGCCAAGCCGCCTGCACCGCGGAGTCTTCGTCGTCGGTCGGGCCGTAATCCGGGTGGCTAGCCCGGCCATGAGGGCCACCATCTCGAGTTCGTTGAACGGCCGGACGACGTCGTCGTGCACGCGCCAGATCGCTGCGGCGGCTGCGGCGGCGATCTCGGCGGCGGCGAGCCGGCTGGCGAGGAGGCGCGCCAAGTGTTCGACCTGCCGTAGGTGCGGCTGGCCGTCTGCGAGCATCGTGCCCAGCGGCGGCGTTGCGTGTGCGGGCACGTGACGAGCGCGGTGTTCCCGGCTGGCGTCGGCGCTCCGACGCAGTACGGGCCGAGGGTGCGAGCACCGAGACGTTGACCTTCTACGCCCTGCATGACAGGCGCGGAACCGAGGGCATCGACCACACGCCGGCGTGATGCCGCGATTCCGCGGAATCGCGGCATCACGCTCGGCCACCACCAGAACCCGCCGCCGAGCGTCCGCACCAGCAAGCGCGGCCCGATCGGCCGCAGCCCGCAAGCCAACCTGCTGCGCCGCCTCGAGGAGCAGCGCGAGCAGGTACTGCGCTTCGCCCACGACTCCCGCGTCCCGTTTGATAACAACCTCGTCGAGCGCGACATCCGCATGATCAAGATCCAGCAGAAGATCTCCGGCAGCTGGCGCACCACAACCGGAGCCGACCGCTTCTTCGCCCTCCGCGCCTACATCAGCACCACACGCAAGCAAAGCCGCGACATCCTCGACGCACTCGCCCGCCTAGCGCACCACACCCCCTGGCTCCCCGCCACCGCCGGCCCCTGACCCCCCAACGGCGACCTGAACAGTCACCGCGATCCAGGAGTGGATGGGCCACGCCGACGCCAAGACCACCGAGATCTACCGCCACTACGCGCCCGACCCCACCCACGGGGCTGCGTTCGTCGACCGGGCGTTCGGGCAAGGTCGCTATTCCTAGATCTCCCTATTTGCGCTAACCGCAAATGGCCTCAAATAGGCAATCTTTCCTGCTATTCTATGATTGCGATGGCCGCAAACGAGACCCTAGAGAGAACAGATCTCATCGCCGGGGCTATTGAGCGGCTGCGCGAGATGCTCCCTCATAGTTGGAAGGTCGAGCGATCGAACAGGGCCGATCTGGGCGCCGACGCGACCGCGCCGAGTACTCCGACGGATGGCGCGATCGACCTCCAGGACGCAAATGGAATTCGTGTGACCCTGGCGGTTCAGGCAAAGCAATCCTTCGAGCCCCGCGCGGTCGGACAGCTCTCGGCCGGTCTCTCAGGCGTGATCCGCTCGATTGCCGGCTACATACCGGTCCTCGTGGTCGCCCCGTGGATCAGCTCCCGGACCCAGGAACTGCTTGCAAGCGGGGACATCAACTACATCGACCTCACCGGCAACGCACTCCTAAAGCTCGAGAACCCGCCGCTCTACATTCGTGCCGCAGGCGCGACCAGGAACCCCCAACCCACGCCTCGCGGCCAGACCAGGGTCCGCGGACCCAAGGCGGCACGGCTCATCCGCCTGCTCGTCGACGTGCACCCCCCGTACGGAGTCAGCGAGATCGCCGCCGTCACCGGGCTTGCACAGGGTTACGTTTCGAGACTCCTCGACGCGCTCGACCGTGAGGCCCTCGTAGAGCGATCCCGCCGAGGACGTGTAGAAGACGCCGACATGGCGGGGCTGCTGAGGCGCTGGGCGGAGTCCTACGACGTTCTCAAGACCAACGACGCATTCACCTTCCTGGCGCCCCGCGGAGCGAGCGATGCGCTCTCGCAGCTCGCCGGCCCGCCCACCCCGATGTCCGTGGCGGTCACGGGATCGTTTGCTGCCGTGCGTGTCGCTCCCGTCGCGGCGCCGGCGCTGCTCATCGCGTACAGCAACGAAATCGAGACGGTCGCCAACACGCTCGGACTGCTCCCCGCCGACGAGGGAGCCAATGTCGCTCTGCTGCGGGCGTTCGACCCCGTCGTCTGGGAGAGAACCAATGAAAACGCCGGCATTCGTTATGTCGCGCCCTCCCAGGCCGCAGTCGACTGCCTCACCGGCACCGGCCGAATGCCGGCGGAGGGCGAAGCGCTCATCGCCTGGATGGCCGAGAACGAAGCGAGCTGGCGGCTCTCCTCGCTCGATGGCGTGCCCTCCTCTCAGGCGAACACATGACCGAAGTCGGCGACGTCTCGCAGTCGCTCGATATCGACGCCCGCTACGTGGCCGCGCGGCGCGTTCTACTCGACGCGCTGACCGCGCTCGCCCCGCACGGCGACGCCATCATCTTGGCTGGCGCACAGGCCATCTACCTCCACACCGGCACTGCCGAGCTCGCCATCGCCCCCTACACCACCGACGGCGACCTTGTCCTGAATCCACGTATCCTCGGGGAGATCCCGGAGCTCGAAGCAGGAATGACTGCCGCCGGGTTCCATCTACAACAGATGGGCGGACACGCAGAGCCAGGAATCTGGCTCGCCAAGACATCGGCTGCGGGCAAGGAGATCATCGTCCCGGTCGATCTCATCGTCCCCGAGGGCACCGCATCGAGAAGTGGCAGGCGTGCCGCCCGCCTCGCAGGCCACGGAGCGCGAGCTGCACGGCGCGCCGTCGGAGTTGAGGCTGCGCTGGTGGACAACAGCACGATGACGATTGCAGCCCTTGACCCGAACGACAGCCGTGCGCTTCAAGCGAAGGTGGCCGGGCCGGCCGCGCTGTTCGTCGCAAAGGCTCACAAGCTCCACGATCGCGTCTCAAGCGGTCGCCCAGCTCGCCTCGACGACAAGGACGCCGCCGACGTCGTGCGACTCATTCAGACCACGAGGCCGAAAGAGGTCGCGGCTACCCTCGACATCCTCGCCGAGGATAAGGTTGCCGGACCTCCAACGAAGGAGGCACTCGAATACATTGAGGATCTCTTTGGCAGACGGGGACGCCCTGGCATCGAGATGGCCTCGAAAGCGCTGCGGACCGCAGTGCCGAAGGATCGAGTGGAGGCACTTTGCATCGCCTACGTTGCCGCTCTGCGGGAAAGTGCCGGGTCATAGCGCCCGGTTGAAAGACAGCAGATCCTCGGAGTCGCCAGCAAATCAAATGTGGCGCGGTAATCATCCAACTCGACAACAATGCTGCTGACCATCAACACCACGCGCTTGCCGGCCACCGATCTCGGCCACCTGCTGCACAAGCATCCCGAACGGTTGCAGTCCTTCTCGCTGCCGTTCGGGCAAGCACATGTCTTCTATCCGCAGGCGACCGATGCGAGCTGCACGGCTGCGCTGCTGCTCGACGTGGACCCCGTGGGTCTCATCCGTCGCGGAGTGCGCTTCCCTCGAATCGACCAGTACGTCAATGATCGTCCCTACGTCGCCTCCTCGTTTCTGAGCGTCGCTATCGCGCGCGTCTTCAACTCCGCGATGGCCGGCAAATGCGCCGCAAGGCCCGAGCTTCCCGACGAGGTGTTGCCGCTGCGCGCGCACCTGGCGGCGATCAGCTGCGCTGGCGGCGAGGAGGTTCTGCGCCGGCTCTTCGAGCCGCTGGGCTACGCAGTGCACGCCGTCCAGCACCCCCTCGATGAGCAGTTTCCGGAGTGGGGCGAGAGCCGCTGTTTCACCGTCGAGCTTGACGGTCGTGTGCGCCTGCGCGAGCTGCTGACGCACCTCTACGTACTCGTGCCGGTCCTCGACGCGCAGAAGCATTACTGGGTCGGCGACGCCGAGGTGGAGAAGTTGCTGCGTCGCGGAGAGGGGTGGCTTGCCGGGCACCCTGATCGCGAGCTCATTGTCAACCGCTATGTGAAGTACCAGCGCTCGTTGCGCGACGAGGCCCTCGCCAAGCTGCTGCAAGAGGAAGACCCGGATCCTGACCGTGGGCTGGGAGTCTCAGAGGCAGAGGAGGAGGCGGTCGAGGGGCCGCTGCGCCTCAACGAGCAGCGGATCGGTTCGGTGCTGGCGGTGCTGAAGGCAAGCGGTGCCAAGCGCGTGCTCGACCTTGGTTGCGGCAGCGGCAAGCTGCTGGGCGCGCTGATCAAGGAGCCGGCCTTCGAGCAGATCGTCGGGGTTGACATTTCTCACCGGGCACTCGAGATCGCTTCCTCGCGTCTGCGCCTCGAGCGGCTGGCGCCCAGGCAGCGCGAGCGCGTACAGCTGTTCCAGGCCGCGCTCACCTACCGGGACAAGCGCCTCGCGGGCTTCGACGCTGCCGCGGTGGTCGAGGTGATCGAGCACTTCGACAGGCCGCGGCTCTCTGCCTTCGAGCGCGTAACCTTCGGTGAGGCTCGCCCGTCGACGGTCGTCGTCACGACACCCAACCGCGAGTACAACGCAAAGTTCGAGGGCCTGCCTGCCGGCCACTTTCGTCACCGCGACCACCGCTTCGAGTGGACGCGGCCAGAACTCGAGGAGTGGGCTGGCGAGGTCGCCGGGCGCTTCGGCTACGGCGTGCGCTTCCTTCCGGTGGGCCCAGAGGACCCGCAGCTCGGGGCGCCCACTCAGATGGCGGTGTTCGAGCGATGAGCGAGCAGACGACTGTAACCGCCGCGCGTGAGCTCGACGTCCCGGAGTTCTCGCTCGTCGTGCTCGTCGGTGCCTCTGGCTCAGGCAAGTCGACCTTCGCGGCCAAACACTTCCTGGCGACCGAGGTTCTCTCCTCGGATTACTGCCGCGCGCTCGTGGCCGACGACGAGAACGACCAGGGCGCAACCAAGGACGCCTTCGAGCTCCTGCACTTCATCGCCGCCAAGCGTATGGCCGCGGGTCGGCTCACCGTGGTCGACGCGACCAACGTGAAGCGCGAGGACCGCGCGCGACTGGTGCGGCTGGCGCGCGAGCACCACTTCCTGCCGGTCGCGATCGTCTTCGACGTGCCCGAACGGCTCTGCAAGGAGCGCAACGAGTCCCGGCCGGACCGCGACTTCGGCCCGCACGTGATCCGCAACCAGATCCGCGACCTCCGTCGCGGCCTGCGCGGCCTGCGCAAGGAGGGCTTCCGTCACGTGCACACGCTCTCCGAGCCGCAGGCAATCGATGACGCGAGGATCAAGCGCACGCGGCTGTGGAACAACCGCACCGACGAGTCCGGCCCCTTCGACATCATCGGTGACGTCCACGGCTGCTGCGATGAGCTGGAAAGGCTCCTCACGGAGCTGGGCTATGAGGTGTCCGAGCGCCGCGAAGACCAATTCCCGGACGGTGGTCCCGTCTATGTGCACTCCGAGGGACGGATCGCGGTCTTCGTCGGCGATCTCGTGGACCGCGGGCCGCGCATCCTCGACACGATCGGGCTCGTACGCAACATGGTGCAAGCGGGCTCAGGGCAGTGCGTACCCGGCAACCACGACGTCAGGCTCGTGCGCAAGCTCCGTGGCCGTGACGTGCAGATCACGCACGGCCTGGACCGCTCGCTCGCCGAGCTCGACGCGCTGCCCGAGGAGCGCCACAAGGCAGCCGTTGAGGAGGTGGTGCGCTTCCTCGACTCGCTCATCAGCCACTACGTCTACGACAGCGGCAAGCTCGTCGTCGCCCACGCCGGGATGAAGGAGGAGATGCAGGGGCGAGGCTCGGGCAAGGTGCGCGACTTCGCGCTCTTTGGCGAGACGACCGGCGAGACCGACGAGTTCGGGTTGCCAGTCCGCTGGGACTGGGCAGCCGAGTACCGCGGACGCGCGATCGTCGTCTACGGCCACACGCCAGTCCCGGAGGCCGAGTGGCTGAATCGCACGATCAACATCGATACCGGCTGCGTCTTCGGCGGGCGCCTGACCGCCCTGCGCTATCCCGAGAATGACCTCGTGAGCGTCGCCGCGGCGGCCACCTACGCCGAGCCCGCAAAGCCGTTCCTCCCGGAGGGCGAGGGCCCGCCCGCGCTGAGCGCCCAGCAGCGAGAGGACGAGCTGCTGGACATCGACGATGTCCTTGGCAAGCGGATCATCTCCACTCGCTTGGGGCGCAACGTGACGATCCGCGAGGAGAACGCGATAACGGCGCTCGAGGTCATGGGCCGCTTCGCGACCAACCCGAAGTGGCTCATCTACCTGCCGCCGACCGTCTCGCCGTCAGCAACGAGCAACGAGCCCGACTACCTCGAGCGCCCCGCCGAGGCGTTCACCTACTACCGCCAGGAGGGCGTCCCGCGCGTGATTTGCGAGGAGAAGCACATGGGCTCACGCGCCGTGGTGATCGTCTGCGCGGACGAGAACGCCGCGCGCCAGCGCTTTGGTGTCGCGGATGAAGGTGTCGGTGCCTGCTTCACACGCACGGGTCGGCGTTTCTTCGATGATCACGTCATCGAGCGCCAGCTCCTGACACGCGTCCGTGACGCCGTCGCCGACAGCGGGCTCTTCGAGCGCCTGGAGACCGACTGGGTGCTGCTCGACTGCGAGCTGATGCCGTGGTCTGTGAAGGCGCAGGAGCTTCTGAGCGGGCAGTACGCCGCCGTTGGGGCTGCTGCGCGGGCCGGCCTCGCTGAGACAGTCAGCGCATTGCAGGCAAGCGCAAACGCTGGGGTCGATGTCGGCGACTTCCTCGAGCGCTTCCGCGGCAGGGTCGATGACGCACAGCGGTTTGTTGAGGCCTACCGTCATTACTGCTGGCCGGTTCGCACGATCGACGACGTCAAGCTGGCTCCGTTTCATCTGCTCGCCAGCGCCGGCTCGGTCCACGTCGACAAGGACCACGTCTGGCACATGCAGACGCTCAGCGAGCTTTGTGCCGCGGACCCGCTGCTACACCCGACCGCGTACACGGTGGTCGAAACGACGGACGAGGAAAGCCAACAGGCCGGATATGCCTGGTGGGCAGAGAGAACCGAGCATGGTGGCGAGGGCATGGTCGTCAAGCCCTTCGACTACATAGCGCGCGGACAACGCGGCCTCGCGCAGCCCGCGCTCAAGACCCGAGGACGCGAGTACCTGCGGATCATCTACGGCCCCGACTACACCGAGCCTGCAAACTTGGACCGGTTGCGTGAGCGGGGCCTCGGGACAAAGCGCTCACTCGCCCTGCGCGAGTTCGCGCTCGGGATCGAGGCGCTCGAGCGCTTCGTCCGCGACGAGCCGCTACGACGGGTGCACGAGTGCGTGTTCGGCGTGCTCGCGCTGGAGAGCGAGCCCGTGGACCCGCGGTTGTAAGGGCTACCGTGGAACTCAGCGAGTGGCATCGATGGTGGAAGACGAGCGGCAGTCGAGAGCTGCACCGCGTGCTGCTCTTGTGGTGGGACCCCATCGGTGTCAAGGACATCCCCGAGGCCCAGGGTGAGTACGCCGGCTACGAGGGCAGGATCGGCAGGTTGCTTCGAGAAGGCGGCGGGCCGGCGGAGCTCGCGGCGTTCCTCGGTGACGCCGAACGCAGCATGGGCGTCGCGGGCAATGTGGAGCTCGATGAGTTGGTCGCGTCCAAGATCCTTGACTGGTACGCAGAGGCGATGCGTGAGACATGACTCAGCGGCCCCCTCAAATGTCTCGGGAGACGCGCTCCCCAGGGTTCCATTCAAGGTTCCGTTTTGAGCAAATCCGCCCCAAGCGAACCCGACCCAACCCCAGCAAACACGGGCAACCTGACCCAACCCGACCCCACTCCGGCGAACTCTCCGTCCGATGCGAGCCTCGCCCGAGCTATCGTGGCGGCTGGAGCCTGCTCGAGCGCGACTGGATGTTGTTATTGGACTTCGATTGCGGGGTCGAGGGGGTATGCGAGCAGCCGCTGCGGCCGCATTGTCGGCGTGGCGGCAGGCCGGCCAGCCATGCCCCGGACCTGATGGTGAGGAGTAACCTACTTCAGGAGCGCAGCGAGAAAGGGAGGCAATGCGTAACGACCCAAGCGACAACGGAGGCCTTTTTCTGGGCCGGCGCCCGGGTACCGCGCCGACGCGCCACCGCAACCCGCTCCACCGTGGGGGCCCCGCACGCCGGTGCGTCGACCGATGCCTGGCGGGGTTGGCGTTTGCACTGGCCACCTCGCTCGGACTGCTCTGTTGGGGCCCGATCCCGCTCGCCTGCCTGTGGGTGGGCTCGCGCGTGAACTACCTCACCGGCAGCATCAGCCTCGGCATCGCGACATCCTTCGCGACCCTGTTTGCGCTGCTCTTCGGAGCCCTGCAGACGATGCACGACATCGACCGGGCCTGGGTCATCCTCAGGCGTGCCGGCGGGTACGATCAGCGGCGGGGAGCTCTGGAGCGCATCTTCACCGTCACAGCCGCGGTCGGCGCCACGACCTTCGCCTTCTGGTTCCTGGTAATCCACGGCCCGGGCTCTACGCAGTTCTCCGGGGTGCATGTCGTGGGAAAAACATTCCCCCGCTAAGTACAGCGCTCCTGAAGTAGATTACCGACCTGAAGCTCGGCCCCTTCAAGGCGGAGTTCGCCGGCAAGATGGACCTGTACGTCAACGCCGTCAACGCGCTCATCCCACGACGAGGATCGCCCCACAGTCGGCTTCATCCTCTGCACCGACCGAGACGAGGCGGTCGCCCACCTGACGCTGCAGGGCATCGCCACACCGATCGCCGTCACGCGCTACACCGTCGGCGAGCAGGGTGGCTGCATGCCCGTCTGATCCCGACTTATGGCATACGCAGTCAGGAGGAGCAGGAGAAGCGTGCGACCTCATGTCTCCTCGCCGTGATGCACGGAGTACCCGAGTTCGGGCACGCCCTACTCGCGGAGCTGGGCGCTCCGAAGTCCCCCGGCATCGACACCTTTGCGGAGGTCCGCTTCAAGAACGCCGAGGGCAAGACCACGATTCCCGATGGCGCGATCGTGTGCGAACGAGGCGGAAAACGCTGGACCTGCCTGGTGGAGGTCAAGACTGGCTCGGCGATGCTGAAGGACGAGCAGGTCGGGGGGTATCTCGACATCGCTCGCGACCAGGGCTTCGACGGAGTGCTCACGATCTCCAACCAGATCACGCACAGCGCCTCGGAGTCGCCCGTGTGCGTGGATGGTCGCAAGCTCCGACGGGCCAAGCTGTGGCACTTCTCATGGTGGCGAGTGTTGACCGAGGCGGTCGTGCAGAGCCGCTACCGCGGGGTGTCCGACCCCGACCAGGCATGGGTTCTTCGCGAGCTGATCCACTACCTCAGCAGCGAAGGCTCCGGGAGCTGCCGGCTTCGAGGATATGGGCGAGCACTGGGTGCCCGTACGCAGTGCAGCTCACGATGGAACCCTGCGACAAGGGGACGACAGCGTTCGCCATGTGGCCGAACGCTGGGAGCAGTTCACCGAGTACCTGTGCTTGAGCCTGTCCCAGGAACTCGGCCGCAACGTCACGTCGCTCCGCCACCCGAAGGTCAAGCGATTAACACAGTCCCCGCACCCACCCTCACCGACAGTTCAGCGTCTGGTTGTGCTCGATCCTGGTGTGGGTTACGCTCTGTGGGTTGCTGGGCTGACGGTGCTCTGGGTTCGGGCTCCGTTTGCGCCTGCCCCCGGCGCTCCTGCCAAGGATCTTTGATTGGGGCGACCCTTTGGCCGGGTCGCGGGCCTCGACGCTCGCTAGCAGACAGTTGTCGTCTGAGTTGTCAGGCCATCGCTTGGAAGCCAGCGCCGCATGCGGCGCTGGCCCGGGCAGTGCATGCACTGCCCGGAACGGGACCGCACATGTGCGGTCCCGCCGGCGGCGCATGCGCCGCCGGAACAGAGTCGAAGACTCTCTCACGCCGCTCCTGTGCGCGCCAGGGCCTCGCCGAACAACCGAACTGGCCCGCCTTGCGCGATCGGCTGATGGTGTAACGTGCCGGCCGTGACGGCGGACGAGCGCGTGAAGATCGTCTCGATCGACGGCGGCGGCATCCGCGGAACCAAGACCGCGCCGCGCGAGGGCGTCCCGCGGGACACGAGCGTGCCGCCCTGACGGCGAACCCCCGACGGCCCCCCTACAACCGCCGACCGGAGGTGTCTCATGAAGCTCGTCCCTCGCGCGACCCACTGCGCGGTGGCCGTCGCGGCCACGCTCCTGCTGAGCGCCGCGGCCGGCGCCGTGAGCGTGGCGGCCGGCGGACCGGCCCGTGCCTCCGGGGCGCCGCCCGCCGCGCAGCGCACGCTCACCGCGCAGCGGCTCACCGTGGAGCCCGGGACGGTGCGACCGGGAACCCCCGTGCCGGCGCGGGAGTTGGAAAGCCGCACCTACGTGGATCCGCGCCACGGCTTCGCGCTCGCCGACTACGGCCAGGCGACCTACCCGGCCGCGAGCACCGACGGCGGCCGCACGTGGCGCACGAGCGGCCCCGCGCTCGTCGTGCACGCCGCGCAGGCGCCGCTCGAGGGGTCGTGGCGCGCTCGGCAGCATGCAGCGAAACCTCAGCTCTCGATCGGCGACATGTCGGCGTAGCGAGCGCCGGCCGTCAGGCCGATCGGGACGGCCTCGTCGATCCGCGCGAGATCCTCCACGCTGAGCTCGATCTCGGCGGCGGCAACGTTCTCTTCCAGGTACGACCGCCGCTTTGTGCCGGGGATCGGCACGACGTCCCCGCCGCGGCTGAGCACCCACGCGAGCGCCAGCTGACCCGCCGAGATCCCGCGCTCGCGCGCGATCTCCTCCGCGCGCCGCACGAGCGCGAGGTTGCGCTCGAAGTTTTCGCCCTGAAACCGGGGATGGTGGCGGCGGAAGTCGTCCTCGGGCAGATCCTCGGGCCGCTGGAAGCGCCCGGACAGAAAGCCGCGGCCGAGTGGGCTGTAGGCGACGAAGCCGATGCCCAGCTCGCGTACCGTGGAGAGGATCGCCTCCTCGGGCTCGCGCGACCACAGCGAGTACTCGGTCTGCAGCGCGGAGATCGGGTGCACCATGTGGGCGCGGCGGATCGTCTGCGGACCGGCCTCCGAGAGGCCCAGGTAACGGACCTTGCCCTCCTGTACGAGCTCGGCCATCGCGCCGACGGTGTCCTCGATCGGCACGGTTTTGTCGACGCGGTGCTGGTAGTACAGGTCGATGTGCTCGACGCCCAGGCGCGCCAGCGAGGCCTCGCAGGCGCTGCGCACGTACTCCGGTTTGCCGTTGACCCCCACCCTGGTGCCGTCCTCGCGACGCTCGTTGCCGAACTTCGTTGCGAGCACCACACGCTCGCGGCGGCCGGCGATCGCGCGGCCGACGAGTCGCTCGTTGGTGAACGGCCCGTACATGTCGGCCGTGTCCAGGAACGTGACACCGAGCTCGAGCGCCCGGTGGATCGTGGCGATCGACTCCTGCTCGTCGGTCTGCCCGTAGAACTCGGACATCCCCATGCAGCCCAGCCCCTCGGCCGACACCTGCAGTCCCTGAGTGCCAAGCGCGCGTGTCTCCATGTCTGTGATCGCTCCTCTCGATGGCGGTTCGATGGCAGAAGAGTCCACGATACGACCCCGGGGTGCTCACAGCTGCCTCGCCAAGACCCACGAGAACGTAGCGCACGATCTGCAGTACCGCTACGGCGGGGACACTCTCCTTCACCGGCCACAGTGGCGCGAACAACGTGATCTTCGCGGGCTGGATCTCGCACACCAGCAAGCTGAAGCCGGGGCGGTACGAGCTCACCATCATCGCCACCAACTCCACCGGTCAGCGCTCGACTCCGGTCTCGCTGAGCTTCACGATCGTGAAGTAGCGCTCCACGAGCGAGGTCTCCCGCGGTTGTCAGCCACTTCCGAATCTACCTGGTCGGCCCCTGCTTGTCGTGGTGGTTTCGTCGGTGACCTTGATCACGCGTCAAGAAGTTCATAGCCATGCCCTGAAGTCTCTTCACCCGCCCGGACGGACCGTGGGTTTGTGCGACATCCACGACGAGCTTCAGCCGTACGAGCGCAGACTCGCGACACAGACGTGAGCAGACTCAGCGCACGTGCTCGTCGAAGAAGCTGAGCATGCGCTTCCAGCCGTCGCGGGCGGCTGCCTCGTCGTAGCCGACGGCCATCGGGGTCGGCACGCGCGCAAGCCAGCCCTGCCAGCCGTCGACCTGCGAGAAAAAGGAGTGTCCGGCCTGGTCGTAGGTCTTCACGTCGTGGGGCACGCCGAGGGCGGTGAGGTGGCGCTCCAGGCGCGCGGCCGTCCTGTGCCCGAACAGGCGATCCTTGCCCCCGAAGCTTGCGACGACCGGACACACTCCGTCCAGGCGCGAGCTGTCCGCGGGCACGTCGCCGTAGTTGACGGCGGCCGCGGAGAAGCCCGGCTGCGTGCCGGCGATGAGGGCAAAGCCGCCGCCCTGACAGAACCCGGCCACGGCGATCCGCTCGGAGTCGACCTCGGACCGGGCGGCGAGCGCGTCTCGGGCCGCGCGGATGTCGGCGATCTCGCGCGCAACGCCGCCGCGCAGCATGTCGACCATCACGCGACTGAGGCACACGATCCGCGACCCGTGCGAATACAGGTCGGGGGCCAGCGCGGCGTATCCGGCGTCGGCGAAGCGACCGGCGATTCGGCGCATGTCGTCGTTGAGGCCGAACGACTCGTGCAGTACGACGACCCCCGGGTGGGGCCCCTCGCCGACGGGTGCAAAGAACTCCGCGCGGAGCGTCGAACCATCAGCCGCGGAGACCTGCAGGTGTAATCCGTTGCTCGGCATCGCCGCGGACGATACCGAGCCGCAGTGTCCAAAGCACGCTGAGCGATGGGCCGCTCGTTGGGGCGACCCCGTACGCATCAACGCCGCTATGGGCCGCGGGCACAAACTTGGATCTCAACGGTGTGTGCTGAGCCGCCCTGGGTTCCGCGGAGACCGTTTTTGTAGGTTGAGAAACAGGCGTTGGGTGTTCGTGATTTTCTAGTAACCGGGTCTTGAAAATGTTTCCGTATGCTGGTATTGATTCCCTCTCCGCAACTACTTCTAAGACAGGAGGCTGTGATGCCGCGAGGTCGGGGAGCATCGGGGAAAGCTGCGAATCCGCCCGCTGGCGCTGTCGCGGGGCTGGTCGGGCATGTGCAGGGCAACGCGGTGGTGCCGCACCAGTTCGCGGACCCCGTGCGGCTGTTCGCCGACCCCGATCCGGGGCCGGACGAGGTGTCCTTTCACGAGCCGAACGTGGATGCCCCCTACTACAGCACCGGCTACTACCGGGAACACCGCAATGAGGTCCAGCCGTTCCCGTTGCCGCTGCCTGACCCGCCACGGATGGATCTTGCGCAGATCCTCGGCCCGAACCTGCTGGGGCCGATCGTCGAGGGCCGCACGCTGACCTTTCACAGCGTCGGCGACACCGGAGCATCGAGCCACTCGCTGATTCGCAATGAGCATCTCGTCGCCGAGGCGATGGCCGGAGACGTCGAACGGGGCGGGGCGAACGCCCCGGCGTTCCTGTTTCACCTCGGCGACGTCGTCTACAGCTTCGGGGAGAGCCAGTACTACTACGACCAGTTCTACGAGCCGTTCCGCCGCTATGACCGGCCGGTCATAGCGCTCGCCGGCAATCACGATGGTGCCGTGTACGGCCCTGACGTCAACACGCCGGTCGCGCCGACGCTTGAAGCGTTTCTGCGCAACTTCTGCGCCAATGCCCCCGGCTCCTCGCCGGACGCGCTCGGCGTCGCCCGGACGACGATGACCCAGCCCGGAGTGTACTTCACGCTGGATGCGCCCTGCGCCTCGATCATAGGGCTGTACTCCAACGTGCTCGAGCACCCGGGGGTCATCTCCTCGCAGGTCGGGCACTTCCCGCTGCCCGACGATCAGCTGCACTTCCTCGCCGCGGAGCTGGCCCGGCTGAAGCCCGAACGTGAAGCGCTGGGACGCGCGGTCGTGCTCGCCATGCACCACCCGCCCGTGTCCTTTGACGGCACCCACGGCAACTCCCCGACGATGGCCAACGAGATCGACGCGGTCTGCGCCGAAGCCGGCCTGTGGCCGGACCTCGTGCTCTCCGGCCACGCCCATCTCTACCAGCGCTTCACGCGGCAGGTCAACGGGCGGCAGATTCCCTACATCGTCGCGGGCTCCGGCGGGCACCTCCTGCGAGAACCAAGGTCCGGGCTGCCCGCTGCGCCGGCCGACTTCGGCAACTACCGGCTCGAGGTCAACCCCATCTTCGAGCTCGGCTACCTGACGGTCACGGTGAGCCTGGCCGACAAACCACCCACCCTCGCCGTCGAGTTCAACTCACAGGCGGAAAACCCCACCCACGACAGCTTCACGCTCGACCTCAGAACAGGAAAACTACGATGAGCCGCCGCCTGAACGTCGCCCTGCACCCTGGATCACCCGCCCACCTAGCCACCAGCCCGCAACATCGAGTCGGCGGCGGGGCGTGAGCGATCCCCCCGACGTGCCCTACCATGTCACCCGTGGAGCAGCTGACGTCTGCCAACGAGGAGGCGATCCGGGCTTGGGACGGGCCGCTGTTCGATGCGTTCGTTCGTTTTCGCCATCTCATGACAACGGGGCTCGGCGCCCACGGCGAGGAGGCCCTGCGCCTCGTTCCGCCACGTGCCGGCGAGCGCGTGCTGGACATCGGCTGCGGCTTCGGTGACACGACCCAGCGGATAGCGGACCTCGTCGGACCGACGGGGGAGGTTCTCGGCGTCGATGCCGCGCCGCGGTTCATCGAAACCGCGAAGCGCGAGGCTGCGCAAGCCGGCGTCGACAACGTGCGCTTCGAGGTGGCCGACGTCGAGAACGCGGCCTTCGACGAGCGCTTCGAGCTTGCGTTCTCGCGGATGGGGACGATGTTCTTCGCCAATCCGGTCGCGGCACTGCGCAACGTGCGCAGGGCGCTGTGCCCGGGTGGCAGGCTCGTCATGGTCGTGTGGCGCGCAAAGGTCGAGAACGACTGGCTCTATCGTGCCCAGACGATCACCGAGCGGTTCGTCACCAAGCCCGAGGAGTACGACGAGCCGACCTGCGGCCCCGGGCCATTCTCGATGGCCAACGCCGACACGACGAGCGGGATCCTGCTGAGCGCCGGCTTCCAGGGCGTCGCGCTGCGACGCTGTGACATACCGATCACGATCGGCTCTGACCTCAAGGAGGCCGTGGAGCTAGTCATGAGCATTGGGCCCGCCGGAGAGATCCTGCGTCTTGCGGGCGAGCGAGCGGCGAACCTCCACGAGCCCGTCGCGGATGCGCTGCGCGAAGGCTTGGCCGAATGGGACGGACCAGATGGGGTCACCGCCCCGGCGTCGACGTGGATCGTTACGGCAGAAGTGTCGTCTTGAGCTTCAGGCTCACCCACGCTCGAGGCTGCCCTAGCGCGGGAGGGCGCTAGGGCGTGCTGCCCGGCAGATTTGCGTCGAGCTCGACGACGATGTCACTCGCGTGCTGGATCCGCGTGACAGCGTCGACGGACTCGCCCGCGTAGCGCCATCGCGGCCACCTCACCTCGAGCCTCTCGGGTGGGCTCCAGCGGTACGAACCGAGGGACCTCAACATCAGGCCATGGCCCGAGGTCTTGCCGACCGTCACTCGCGCCTTCGCCCCAAAACGGAAGTCTGCTCGGCCCTCCAGCCAGTCATGCCGCGCCCATTCTGCCCAGGTTTAGCGGCGCATCTGTTTGATGCGGCTGCGCGTGAAGGCGGGCCAGGTTCGGGGACGTCGCGCCAGGGTCAGCAGCAGTGGCAAGGAGTCGAAGTAGGTGAACCGCTCGGTGGCGAGTCCGTCCTGGTTGAGAACGAAGCGGTCGACCGACTGCCAGGAGATGGGGGCTCCGCTTGCAGTACCGCGAATCGTGAGCTCGATCAGAATGCCATCGGAGGTGGCGCCCCAGCGGTGGACCTCGGCGGTCATGTCGGGGATCAACTCGAAGAGTTCAGCAAAGGTGCGCTTGCCCGCCTCCAGCCCGTACGTGGTCGAGACCATTGGCGCGGAAAGACGGGCGTCGGGTGCCAGCACTGTGTCGAGGTGCTCGACCGCCGGTGCTTGCCAGAACTCCGCGAAGCGCCTGACGAAGTCCGCCACCAGATCCTGGTCCATCCCCGCATCTTACCTGGAGGTCATTGCCGCGGTCTATGGTCGCCGGTTGGTGGCCCTGCTCGTCCATCCACCAACGATCGCCCTTCGTACCCGCAGGCACGGAAGCCTTGCAAACCCGCACCAGCACAGACGATCAGCCCGCCGGGCAAACTACGCGCCAGGAGAGATTCGAACTCCCGACCTTCGGTTCCGTAGACGGAATCGGCGGTGGTGTGGGGAGTCGTCGAGGCTACGGATTGGCTCTAGCGCTGGAGATTCGCCGACTCTCCTTCGCCGTTGTGGTGTCGAGTGGTGTGGGGTCTGTTACCACTTCGTTACCACCTTCGTCGGGGAGTGTCAGCGGCTCCCCGATGTCACCTTCAAGCAGGTGGACGTAGGTGGCGAGCGTGAACGCGGCGGAGTGGTGGCCGAGCCACCGCTGCACCTGGACCGCGTCGCGGCCTTCGGCGAACAGCAGCGTGGCGCAGGTGTGGCGGAAGGTGTGAAACCCGACCCACTCGAGGCACGCCTCCTCGCGTGGCGGCTGAAGCACGCGGCGGCGTAGGTTCCCCTGGTTCAGGAGCGCGCCGTTGCCTGCCGACCAGACGAGATCATCGTCTCGCGACCACTCGCTATCTTTGCGGTGCTCGTGGAGCGCCAGCACGACCGCGTGGCCCAGGGACCTCCCGTTTGCCGTACTTGCTCTTGGGAGGCCCCATGCGGCCCTTCACGTATGCGCGGCGGACCTTGACGTGCGGCGTGGACCCGTCGAGCTCCAGGTGCCGCCACTGGAGTGCTATGGCCTCGCTGATTCGCAGGCCCGTCACGGCGAGGAACTTGAAGAACAGCCGCTGGCGCTCCGGGAGCAGCTTGAGCAGCGTCGAGAGCTCCTCGTGGCTCATCGCCCGGACCTCCTCTTCATCGGTGTCCTCCACGGTCGGCCGGTGCGGCAGGTCCACGTCCCGCGCCGGGTTGGAGCGGATCAAGCCCTCCCGGACCGCCGTGGCGAGGCACGCGCGGAGCGGCGTCACGATGTTGCGCACCGTTTGGTCGGACAGCGGTCCCTGCCGGGTCTTGTCCTCCTTTGTGGGGGCGGCCTTCGTCTGTTGACACAGCCACGCCACGAACTCCGCGATCCGGCTCGGCGTGATCTCCGTGACGCGCAGGAGGCCGAGAAGTACCGCAGCACGTATGCCTCCAACAGCCGCTCGTATTCGTCCCGCGTGGCCTCCCGGAAACCGTGCCGGCCGCGGCCCTGGTAGCGCTTCACCCATGCGCGGGCGTACGTGTGCAGCGTCACCCGCGAGCGCTCCTCATGCTCGCCGCGCTCGATGTCCGTGGTCCGCGCGGCCTTCGGGCGGCGGGCCTCCTCGAGCGTGCGGCAGGACTCCCCCCACCGCTGCTTGCCCTCGGCGTCCCTGTAGCTTGGACACGTAGCGATCGCCGCGTTTGAAGATGCCCGGCGTTATCGTCTTTTCGCGCTTCGCGGCCATGTCGTCACCTGCTCCCTTCGGTCGTCTTTCAGAGCCTACGCCACACTCCGGCCGCTCGAGCTCGACCGGTCACGGTGTCGCCTCTGGGCTTGCGTTCCTACACCTCGGCCTGGTCGAGAGCCAGGTTCGACGTGCGGCTCGGGTGCGAGCGGATCATCGGCTGGCCTCGATGTAGGCGTCGAGGTCGGCGGGGCGGAACAGCAGGCGCCGGCCGTCGCGGCGGGGGTGCAGCTTCCCGAGCTGCACGAGGTCGCGGATGCGATCGGTGCCACACGCCAGGTGCTCGGCTGCGCCCTTTGTGTCAAGCCACGGCGAGGCGGCCGGCCGCTCGGGCCCGGCGGCGATTCTCGCGGTGCGCTGGGCTACCAGTTCGACCAACACCGCCGGCACGTCGAGCACGAGCACGACCTCGTTCGTTTTGCTGAGTTGGCCGCGGCAGGCGGTCGAGGCGCTTGCGGCGCCCCCGGTGGTGAGCGTCTTATGGCGGAGCGCGCGGGTCGAGCGCGCGGGTGCAGCGCAGGTCAGCGGCGCCGGTGCGGGAGGATCGCGACGGCGGGGGTTCGATCGGGTGAGCGGGCTGCGGCTACCGAGCAGGCGCGTGGACAACCGCGGGACTCCCTCTGTCGATCGAGCAGTCGGCCGGCCCCCGGGGGACTGCGCTCCGCCGCGGTCGGGGCCCCCAACCAGGCGCCAGCCTGGTTGGGGAGCGGCGGACGATCGACCGTGACTTGCTGTTTGCCTTGGGCGGCGCGCTTCGCGTTGACGCGGGCCATGGAGGGCCAGCGCCCGTGCGCCTGGTTGCGGCACTTCCTCGCGCGGATGATCTCAAAGTGGTAGAGGGCATCCACCCCACGGCGAGGGCGCTCGAGCGGGCGCCGTCCTCACCGGGGAGACGCCCAGCTAGCGATTGGTAAAGATCTGCCGGATGGCCGATCACGACGCTGTGTTATTCGACCTCGACGGTGTTCTCGTTGACTCGCGCGTGCCATTCACGAACGGCGTCAACAGCGCGCTCACCTCACACGGGCTGGGCCCACGGCCCGAGCATGAGCCGGCGACCTTCGCGGGCGTCCACTGCGCCGCGAACGCGAACATCTCGCCGCTCCTCCTTGGCAGGCATGTGGAGTGTGGCAAACGGTCTCGACCAGCTTTTCGGCGTAGCATTTGGTGCCACCGGGGCCGCAGGGCTCTCTAAGATCCCGCAGGTGGAGTTCGAGGAGCTGAAGGCGCTGCAGGCGCCGCTGAAGGATCGCTACAGGACAGAGCCCGGTGCGGCGCTTCTCACGCTGTCCGTGACGGGCGAGCTCGGAGAGGGCGTCTCGTGCTCGGTGCGAACCGCCCGTGCAGTCGCGGAGGCGGGGCTTCACCCGGCGTCGGGGGGCGACGGCTCGCTGCTGTGTTCCGGCGACATGCTGCTTGAGGCGCTCGTCGCGTGCGCCGGGGTCACGCTGAAGGCGGTCGCGACCTCACTGGGGATCTCTGTGGCGTCCGGGCGCGTCCGTGCCGAGGGGGATCTGGACTTCCGCGGCACCCTCGGCGTGGACCGCGAGGCGCCCGTGGGCTTCTCCGCGATCCGTCTCTCCTTCCAACTCGACACCGATGCCGAGGAGGAGCAGCTCGCGACGCTCCTCAAGCTCACCGAGCGCTACTGCGTCGTTTACCAGACCCTCGCCGCCACCCCCGCCCTCTCCACGACCCTCGCGACCGCGTAGCCGGCGAGGCCACCGGAGCGGACTCGAGCGAACCTGCCTCACGACGCCGCGGGATGCAGTCGAGCGTACCCACGCTCGGGTGTTCTCCTGGGTAAAGCCCGAATGGCTAAACACGCGCGGAACCGCCGAGGAGCAGGAGCGAGCCCAGGGTCGATGCGGATGGCCCCTCGTCGTCCTGGGCGACCACCTCGCCGACGACGCTGAGACCTTCCCAACTGGGCGAAGGCGGGCGCGCGACGCGACGCACGGCGGGGCACCTATGTTCGCTTCCGCGTGTCGTCCGCGGGCTCACGGACGAGGAGGCTCGCGCTGCGGCGGGAGTGCCCGTGCTAGTAGAGTCGGGCCGCTGGATCGCTTTGCGTCCAGTCCGATCAGAGGAGGTTGGGATGGACCTGCAGACGTATCGCGAGACAAGCCTGCGGATCTGGGACGAGATGGCCCCAGGCTGGGAGGACCGTCGCGAATGGATCCTTGGAATCACGGGAGCGATCAACGAATGGCTCGCTGGCCAGGTCGATCCGCAGCCCGGCGAGTCGATCCTCGACGTGGCAGCGGGAACGGGCGATCTCGGGTTCATCGCGGCGGAGCGTGTCGGCGCGGACGGGAAGGTTCTTTGCACGGACTTCTCCCCCGAGATGCTGGAGGCCGCGCGCCGCAACGGCGAGCGCCGCGGCTTGTCCAACGTGGAGTACCGCGTCCTGGACGCCGAGCGCATGGACCTCGATGACAACAGCGTCGACGGTGTGCTGTGTCGCTGGGGCTACATGCTGATGGCGGACCCCGCCGCTGCTCTGCGCGAGACGCGGCGGGTCCTGCGCGACGGCGGCACTCTCGCGTTCGCTGTGTGGCAGACGCCGGACCGCAACCCGTGGGCGGCGATTCCCGCGATGACGCTGGTCCAGCGCGGGCATATGCCGCCACCTGAGCCCGGAGCGCCCGGGATCTTTGCCATGGGCCTGGCCGACCGCGTCGTGGAGCTTGTCACCGGTGCCGGCTTCGGTGAGCCCCGGCTCGAGGAGCTCACGTTCGAGTGGCGCTACGCCGCCGACGGCCTCTGGGACACGCTCACGCGCATTGCCGGGCCGCTGGCCACGGTGATCAACGGGCTGCCCGACGAAGAGCAGAGGGCGACACGAGCCGCGATCGAGGAGAGCCTGGCACAGTACCGGCGCGACGGCGAGTTCGTCGTCCCAGCGGCGTGCTGGGGCGTCACGGCCTGAGCGGGGCTTCGTGCTGTCGGACCCCGCTCGCGGTAGCGTTACCCGCATCGCCACGCTGGCGACGTGCAGGGTCGGCGGCGAGGCGCCGGTGCCGGCCTTATCGGCCGGTGGTTTCCTCGCCGCCGCCCTCCGAACCGGACTTGCGAGTCTCCCCGCATCCGGCTCTCCATGAGCACATCGGGTGGGTTCGTTTCATGTGAGCGCCTGTTGGATGCGTGCGAGTGACCGTTGCTCTTCACGGCTCGCGCGTTGTGTGCGCAGGCCGCTCGGATCAGCGGTCGGCCCGACTCTCCACGGGTTGGGGATGCGCGCTCCCCGGAGCGGTAGCGCGTAACGCTGATGCTGCCGGGGTTGAACAGCACGATCCCTTTGTCCTCGCTGACGCGTTCGCTGAGACTGAGCGCCTCCTGGATACGTAGCCCGCCCCGCCAGAGCACGACGATCAGCGCACGCACGCGAGCGCCGTGGCGGTCGGTGCCGGCCTCGCGCATCACCGCGACGATCTCCTGCACCGTGGGCGGGTCGGCCGGGTAGTGCAGCCCCTTGTTGCGAGGCGGTCGGCCAGGGTGGTAGCCAGGCATCGTCGCGGGCGAGCGACGACGCCCAGCAGAATCAAGAACACTTGGGGCAATCATGGGAATCCTCCTCCCGTCGCAGGAATAGACACCTCCGCTGTACCAGCTCCCTCGAGCCCAAGCGTCTGCGAGTACCGCGACGGCACACCCGAGCTCGTGATGCTCACCCGACGGGCTCGGTCGCCTGCCTTACCATCGGGCACATGACGATCCAGCGGATGGACCATGTGGGCATAGTCGTCGACGACCTCGCGGACGCGGTGGCGTTCTTCGTTGAGCTCGGACTCGAGCTGCAGGGCGAGGCGCCGGTCGAAGGCGATTGGGTGGACCGCGTCGTCGGGCTCGAAGAGCGTCCGGGCGCAAATCGCCATGCTGCGAACCCCAGACGGGCACGGACGAATTGAGCTGACGAAGTTTCACACGCCGTCGACCGACGGCGGCTACCAGCGCGCGCCGGCGAACGCCTCGGGTATCCGCCACGTCGCGTTCGCCGTTGACGACATCGACGCCGTCCTCGCTCGCTTGCGAGCCCGCGGCGCAGAGCTCGTCGGCGATCTGGGGTGTTACGAGGACAGCTACAGACTTTGCTATGTCCGCGGCCCCGGGGGAATCATCATCGAGCTGGCGGAGCAGATTGGCTGACCGATCCGCATGCCGCCAGCGGTAGGGGCCCCCAAGGCGAGACCCATCACGGCACACGCTTCGACGCCCTCCGGACGTGAGGTGCGCGCGGCCGACAAGCGCGGCTATCGACGAGTGGGCGCGAGCACCTCGAAGTCGTCCATTGCGGGGATCTGTAGGTCGATTCGTGAAACGGTCGCTTCGCTGTCAAGCGGCTGCGGAGCGCGCCAAGCCGGCTTTGCGGCTGAGCTTCAACCGTTGACGGTTCGTGCCGATACTTCTTGGGTGATTTCGGTGGCGCTCGGTTGGATCAACGCGCACCTGGTCTGGCATGAGTGCTCTGGGAGCCGACGCGGGTGGGCGAAGTCCTCCACGGGATGCACGTCGGAGGAAACTGGCGAGCTGTCGGAGCGCTCCCGTGTGGTACCCCGATGGAGCGCGGCGACGTGGGGTGTTCTCGTCGTCGCCGGTCTGGCGGGCACTGTCGCGGTCCCGTCGGGCGCTGGCGCGACGACATGGCTGCATCGTGCTCAGCGGAGCGCCCGCGCTCACGTTGCGGTGGTCGGCGGGCAGAGTGCGGAACCCGGCACGTTCCCCTGGATGGCCTACGTCCTCGACGTTCGCGGCAACAGCGTAGGGCAGTGCTCAGGGACGGTAGTAGCGCCCAACCTCGTCCTGACGGCCGGCCATTGCGCCGAGGACATGCAGACCGGTGTCGTAAACGAAACCTCGGGCTACCAGGTCGTGACCGGCAACGTGGACTGGGATGCACCCACAGCGGAAACGCAGGTGTCGGGCGTCACCAGGGTGATCCCCTGTCCCTGCTTTGACCGTCGCACCGACGTTGGCGATGTCGCGCTGCTCGAGCTATCCACCCCCACCAGCGCCCCCGCGGTCACGTTCGCCTCGCGCCCGCGGGGCGGCACGAAGGCGCTCCTGGCAGGATGGGGTAAGACGCATTACAACCAGGAGGCCCCGGTCGAACAGTTGCAGTGGGCGCCGACGGTCGTGCAGCCTGCGGAACGCTGCGAACGCGAAGCGCCTCCGTTCAGTCCGGCGAGTCAGATCTGCGTGATGGATACGCCCGCCCGTCAAACGGGCGCCTGCCACGGGGACAGCGGCGGCCCGCTGCTCATGGCAGCACCGTCAGCGGTCGGCGGCATGGTGCAGATCGGTGTCATCGACCATGGGTATGGCGAATGCGCGACCACGAGCCCGTCGGTGTTTACGCGCGTCGATGCGATCTCCGCGTGGGTCAGAGGCTGGGCGCAGGCGCTCGCAAGCGCCCCGCCCGTCTCGACATCCCTACCAGCCGACACCGTTGCGGCGCCCACGCTGCCGGGCGTAGCCGGCAGCCGGTCGGTCACCCTGACAAGGAAGGGCGTCTCAATCGTGCTCAGCTGCGACAGCGAAGGGGGAGTCTGCACGGGCGACGTCGCCGCGACGATCAGGGTGCGAGAATGGCTGGTCGTGCGACGCGGCGAGACGCGGAGCGTGTCAGACGAGCGCACCCGCACGGTGCGCCTCACCGCCATCAGCTTTGCGATCGCGCCGGGCTATAGCACCGATGTCCGCTCGGTCCTCTCCCAGCAGAACCTGACGCTGTTGTCGCACCTCGGCAACGGTCCGCTCGACGTGGCGCTGACGGGCCGAGGCTTCAGCTCCCGTGTCGTGACGCTGGAGCCCTTCCGGCGGCGCACGTGAACCGATCGACGCATCCCGACCCGGGATGGCGTGAGCAACACACGTGCTCTTCGCAGAGCGGCATGGAGTGCTCCACGGCGCTCGAAGCTCGTCCCAAGCGCGAGCGACGGGACGCCGTTGGAGGCTTCCTCTTCGATGACGTAAGCGATGGTCCCGCTTCCGCGCCAAGCAGGGCCCCCTGGCCCAGGGCAAGATGCCCGACCTCGGCGCGCTGATGCGCCAGGCGAGGTAGCGGCCTTGAGGTCAGCTCTTGGTGATCGTGCTCGTCGTGTGTGAGTCGAGATCCTCGACGACATAGGGCTGCAGTATGCGCCGCACGTGATCGGGGATCGGGGCCTTCTCGCCGAGGCGGTCGGCGTGCACGAAGACATGGACGATGCGACCCTCGGCGAGCATATCCCCATCCCGCGCGATCCCGATCGCGGACACCATCGACGTGTTGCCAAGGCGCTCGACCTCAAGCGTGATCTCGAGCTCGTCGTCGAAGCGCGCTGGGGCGCGGAAGCGCGCCCCCGTCTCGGCGACAACCAGGTCGAGGCCGTCGGCTGTGAGCGCTTGGTAGGAACCGAGGGTCTCACGCCACAGCTCGGTCAGGATGACGTCGAAGTAGACGAAATAGTTGGCGTTGAAAACCTGGCCCTGAGCGTCGCACTCGTTGTAACGAACGCGCAGGCGATGCACGAACGGGTGCATCGCTGGGCCGGTATGCTTCGCCGCTTCTTGCATGACTGGCGTAGATCATACACTGGTCAGATAACCTGTCAAGCTTGTTTGATGGTCACTGAAGGCCCCTTGGGTATTCAGCCGTGATGAGTCTCCCGTCGTGGTATCCGTTCGCCGAGGAGGGCAAGCCGGCGCCGATGCCATTGCTGTTGGTGCAGGCGTTCCTGAACACCCGGTACTTCGCAGGCGACTCCGACCTGTTGAGCGATCCCGAGACAGCCCGGCGATGGCTCGTTGATACTCAGCTGCTGCCCCCCACCGCGACAGTGACAGCGGACGAACTGGAGGTGGCCCGCAGCATGCGCGAAAGCATCCGCCGCCTGCTCAGCTTCCGGAGCGGAGAGACGCACGGCGCTGTTGCGCTACGGCCCCTGCGCGAACTGGCAGGCGCGCACAGTGCGTGCTTGACCATCGACGAGCAAGGGACACTGAGACTCGATAACCCGCGCCACAACGATCTCGGTGATGGAATGTTCGATCTGCTGCTGATCGTTCGAGACGCCCAAGAACACGGCAGCTGGAGCCGCCTCAAGGTGTGCGGCAACTCGGAGTGCCGATGGGTCTTCTATGACCGCTCGCGCAACCGGCAGGGCCACTGGTGCGAGATGGCGCTGTGCGGCAACCGTCTGAAGAATCGCGCATTCCGTGCGCGAGCGTCGGCGGAGGGTTGATCGGGACGCCTGCTTTGCTCAGGGAGGCTGTCGCATAAAGGGGGACCTAAATTGTGGGAGAAGAACGCCTCCAAGTGCCCATTTCGGCGGTTCCTATCCCATTTGTCGCACGGAAATCAGCCGATCCGTTGGTGCTGTCCCATCGCTAGAGGTTTGTGCGACAACCTCCGTGCGAGGCAGTCGTCTGGTCGTCGATCCGCGCTGTTCAGGGTCCTGCGAGCTCGTTTAGCGCGTTGAGCGACGGGGCAAAGTAGTAGGCGCCGGTCACAGGGCGCGAGAAGTCGGTGAGGTGATCGCGCAGTCCGTCGGCATCGGTCCTCAACATGCGCGCCAGCAGCCGGTCGTAGCGTGAACGCTCGGCACTGAAGGCGACGAAGTACAGCCCATGCTCCTCAGCGGTCCCGTACGGAACGCTGCACTTCCAAAGGCGACGACGAGATTCACCCCTCCGGCCGAGACGTCAGGCGTCCGTAGCAGCCGGAACGCCGCCACGGCGTCGCCAGGCGTGACGTCTGGATTCAGGTCGAACTCGAGGAAATGGTGGGAGTGTGTGCCCTGTGCAAAGATGCCGAACTGAGGCAGCGTGAACTGCCGCGGCCCCGTTGGGCTCTGGGATGCGGCGCCGACGGAGGCGCTCGTGGACTGATTGGTTTCGCCCATCCGGAAAGGTCGGCGCGGAACGGTTGGCCCTACGGTGCCGACCGGCCCAGCGGGCCCGATCATACTCCTCGATCCGCGAGCGAGCGAACCTCCTTGGTCAGCGTCAGGATCTGCCTGGAGAGGTCGAGCAACTCGACGTTTTGCTTGTCCTCTTCTTGTACCGTGATCCACTGCTGGTCGGCTATCATCTGGCGCTTGGCGTCGGCGCGGTTCTGGGAGATCATCACGAAGGTTG
This sequence comes from uncultured Solirubrobacterales bacterium, assembly GCA_963702085.1. Taxonomy (GTDB): domain Bacteria; phylum Actinomycetota; class Thermoleophilia; order Solirubrobacterales; family Solirubrobacteraceae; genus Palsa-744. The sequence goes on from OY969707.1 coordinate 595,368, forward strand.
AGAGGAAGATCGCCTCCAGCGAGACAATCATCGTGAGCAGCCCGTAGGGGTAGGACTCGATGCCGAAGGCGATCCAACAGCCGAACCAGATGATGTGCAGGTAGACGAACGACATCGAGCCCGCAAAGGTCGTGATCGCATCCGCGACCCGGTTCTGCCTGGCCGAGGCACGTTGCTCTGCGTGTTTCAGTAGCGCCGGATTGATCGGTGGCCGCATCTTGTTCGGAACCAGGAACCGGCGCACGCGCTTGCTTCGCAGTGGGCCACGGTGCGCCGGCTCGACCGTGGTTTGGGATGGGCGAACGCTTGGCATCAGGCCTCCTTACAGGTGGGGCCGCAGAGCCTATTCCACGCCGATCCAGCGAGGCTCACGACACCCTCTCGCTACCGCGTTCGCCACGAGCGGGCCTCTCGGGGTAGACGCCTGACACTGCTGCGTTGGACAATGCCGAGGCGTCTCATATACGCTCGCGACGTCGGTGTACGCTCGACAGGTCAGGATCCGGGAAGCATCGACGGGCCGACGCGCGGCAGGCCGTGGTCGAGTGCCACGGCGCGGAGCGAGCTTCGTCGCCTCGCTGCTCAGGCCGGGGTCCGGCGCCGGTTCGCGCCGCACCAGCTACGCCACGCCCACGCGGTCGAGCTCGCGCGCGAGGGAGTGCCGCTGAACATCATTCAGCGCCAGCTCGCCCGGCCAACTCAAAATGATGATGACTGGGACGGTCTTACCCGGCTCTACCACCAACTCTGGCAGCAAGCCGGCCAACCACAGACGGAAGATCATCCACTCTGGGTCCGCCTCGATAGCCAGCCACACCCTCCAAGCTGAGCATCGGGCTCTGCGGAGTTCGTGAAACCAGCACTCCTGCTTTCCGCAGAGCAGGTCGTCACGATCAGCGAGGGGCCGGCCAACGGGCTGACACTACGCATCAACCTCGCGGGTGCTACCGACGCGTAGGACCGAGGACTCTTCGCAGGAACTCGACCTCGTCGGCGACCACCAGCTCGTGCTCGGGCCCGTCGTAGATGTCGAAGTGATCCACGCCGGGATACGTGCGCAGCTCGCCGTGCGGGGCGGTCCTCGCAGCGCGGATCGCTGGTCCCGGACGGGCCACCTGGTCGTCCTCTCCGACGCAGACGAGCCAGGGGCAGTGCAGCTCGCGGGCGTGGCGGATCGGCCGGTATGGTCGGCCGAGCAGCCAGCGCGACGACACGCGATCGCGCCAGCGGCTGTCCTCGCCGATTGACACTACATGCAGCCACCCGTCTTCGCCGCCGGGTGCGTTGATGAAGGCAGGTTCGTTGGGCTGGCCGATCGCACGCATGTGCTGGCCTCTGACGGCTGCGCTGAGCATCCGCAGACTGACGCTCAGCGAGGAGCGGTGGGCCTGGGTCACCATGTCGAGGAAGGGGACCTGGCTGACCGCCGCGGCAATACCCTTGTCGACAGCAGCCGCAGCGAGGGCGTTCCCTCCGCCCAGCGAGGACCCGAAGGTCGCGACCCTGCAGGGGTCGATGCCCGCAAGGGAGCGTGCGAAGGCGATCGCCGCCGCCCAGTCCTCGAGCCTGACGGCACGGGTGGAAGAGGTCCGGCTCACCCGCGCTGTCGCCGAAGCCGCGGTGGTCGAAGACAAGCGCGGCAATACCTGCTTCCGCAAACCGCTGGGCAAATGGGCCGAGTCCGTCCCGGCGGGTACCTGACAGGCCGTGCGCCATGACGACGATCGGGGCCGTCTCGCCGACCCCATGGGCGGGGTAGAGCCATGCTACGCAACGCGTGCCGCGTGAAGGGAAGTCGAGCTCCTGGCGTCGCATTGCGTCCAATGTGCCAGTGGTCTGGGTCTGCATCCGAAGCTCCAAGCGGTCGCGAACGTGGCGAGCAGTGTGACAGGGCGGCGCAGCGGCGTCTGGCGGAAAACAGACCGGACAGTTACGAGGAACAGTGGCGTCTGCACGGGCACCGCTACCGCTACGCGGCTCTTGCTCTGCGTGTCCGAGCGAGCGTCCGAACCAGGACTGCGCTTACTCTCGCTCGGGACGAGACGGGCGTCTGCGTCAGGGCCATGCCAGCTCTCCTGCTTTGGCTGTCGTCCGTTGCGAGCGTCGGCGGGTCGGCCGTCGAAGATCCTGCTTCGATACGGGAGGGGCGTGTCGGGAATACGTCTGATCGGCGCGCAGCGAGATCAGACTATTCCATGCTGATAGGCATAGTGCACCGCCTGCGCCCGATCGCGTGAGCCGGTCTTGTAGAAGATGCGGTTGACGTGGGTCTTCACTGTCGCGTGGCTGACGACAAGCGCCTCGGCGATTTCGGCGTTCGATAGCCCGCTCGCGATCAGCTTGAGCACCTCTGCCTCTCGGGGCGTCAGGTCGTCGGGGAGCGGCTGCGCTGGCGCGTCGGGGATCGGTTTGGTGTCGAGGACGGCGGCCACGAGCCGCTGTTGTACGATCGGGTCGAGGTGGGTGTGACCGGCGGCGAGCGCTCTGATCGCCTGCTCGATCTCCTCGGCGCTCGCGTCCTTGGTCAGATAACCGCGGGCGCCTGCTTGGAGCGCGGGGAACAGCGATTCGTCGTCGGCGTAGGTCGTGAGCACCAGCACCTGTGTGTCGAGGAGCTCAGTGCGGATTTGGCGCGTGGCCTCGGCGCCCTCCATCCGCGGCATGCGTAGGTCCATCAGCACGACGTCTGGGCGCTCGGCCTGTGCGAGCTCTACGGCCTGCACGCCATCGCACGCGGCCCCAACGACCTCGACTCCGTCGATCAGGCCGACCAGCATGCTCAGCCCATCGCGCACGGTGCGCTGATCGTCAGCCACCAGCACCCGGATCGGCGTTCTACTCACGCGGGCACCTGCAGCTCGACGCGCCAGCCTGCGTCGGTCGGGCCTGCGTGCATGCTGCCGCCGGCCCGTTCCAGGCGCTCGCGCATGCCCGCGAGTCCCCGTCCGCCCCCCACGTCGGCCAGCCCGGCTGCGGCCGGCGGGGCCGTGGCTGGGACGCGGTCCTCGACGCTCAGCGTGGTGTGATCGGGCCCGTAGCTCAGGACGACGGTGGTGCTAGCGGCGGGCGCGTACCGAGCGACATTGGTCAGCGCCTCCTGTGCGCCGCGGTAGAGGGCGAGGCCCGCGTCGGCGGGCAGCGTGCGGGCGCTGCCCTCGACGCGAAGCGTCACCTCGAGGCCCATGTCGGCACTGAAGCTGTCGATCAGCGCCTCGAGCTCGCCTGCGCCGGGCAAATGCTCGCCGCGCAGCGCACCGACCGCCTGCCTTGCGTCGGTGAGCCCGTCCTTGACGAGCTCGCCGGCGCGGTCGATCGCCTCGCGTATCTTCGTGGTTGTCTGCTCGCGCTCGGCGAGCAGCCGGGCGCCTTGGAGCTGGATCGCGGCTGCGGAGAGCGAATGCGCGAGAACGTCGTGCAGCTCGCTCGCTATCCGGCCGCGCTCGGCGATCGCCGCCGCTTGCGTCTGCTCCTCGCGTGCCTCCTGCAGCTGCGCGAGCAGCACCTCGGTCCGGTCCTGGCTCTCGCGAGCTTGCTTGAGGAAATACGCGACCAAGCCGAGCAGCGCGCACAAAAGCGTCGAGGCGAGAACCGCCGGGGAGGAGCTGCCGGCGAGCGCGGACGCCACATCGAGCGCGACGGTCATAGCGCAACCGAGCATGATCGCGAGCGCCAGCGGAAGGCGGGCGAGGGCCATCCACACCGCCGCACCGACCGCTAGGCCGCCCGCGCCACGCGGCTGGGACGCCGCGAGCGCGACCCCGGCGGCGCCGATCGCTGAGATCACCGCGGCCTGCAACCCGACGCCTCGCTGGATGAACCAGTTACCGATCGCGATGGCCACCGAGATGGCGAAGACGGCGAGCGCGAGCGCAACTCCGAGTCCATCTCCATGCCACGCGGGCCGCGGGTGCCCGCTGAATGTCCCGATGGCGATGACCGCGATCATGGCCATGCCGAGCGGCCGCAGCGTGTCCCGCTGACCCCGCAGCCGCAGCACAGCGCGCGTTTGCGCCTCCGCGACCCGCATGCTTTCGCTGCCGGCGGCTGCCGGCGTCCCCACGACGCGCTCTTCGGTCACAGTCACCTGCGGTAGACGATAAAGCGCCGTCCGGCCCGCACGGAGCGGGCCGGAGGATCCGAGGAATCCTTTCGGGGTGATCACGCCGCGGCGAGGATCGCGACCGTGCCGGGTGCCTGCGAGGCGGTCATCCGCCGAGCGCGAAGCTGGACCGTCACCAGCCTGGCACTGACCTCGACCAGAGCCATCGAGACAAGTGCAACCGGCCACGCCGCCGCACCAATGTGATTAGCGATGCTGAAGGCGCTGACCGCGTGGTAGGCACCGTGATGCACCGCATACACAAACACCAGCCGAGACGTGATGCCGGCGATCAGCAGGGCGCCGGCGATCCAGCCGACGCGGGCGAGCGCGCCGCCGTCGCCGCCGATCCGGATGTGGGTCGCGAACCCGCCCAGCAGGCCTAGCGCCAGGCCGGCACAGGCCAGCAGGCCGACCAGGACGAGGTCGTTCCCGGCGGTCGGAAGCGAGTGCACATACATGCGCCCGACAAAGAACACAACAACCATCGGCACCAGGAAGGAGCGGGCATCCACCTCGCGCTCACGCGCCTGGCGGAGGACCACGAAAACGAACACTGCGTTGATGAGGTAATCGGTAGTAGTCATGGCGCCATCCTCGCCTGATCGAGACATGCTGTCGTCGGAGCACGGGTTGAACCGCGGGTTGATCTCGCCCTCCACCCTCGGGTTGACGGCGACCCAATACCGCGCCGAGCCAGAGCCCGTAGGCGGCCGGTCTGATCGGGCCCGTTTTCGCGAGGCGTGTGTGGGGAAGGGGTGGGTGGGCGTCAGCGGTAGCTTGTGCGCCTCGTGGTTGACGCGGCGGTCGAGATCGAGGGTTTGCATGTCGTTCGCGGGCAGCGGCTGGTGCTTGACGGCGTTTCGCTGCGGGTGGCCGGCCAGTTGGTCACGGGCCTGCTGGGTCCGAGTGGGTGCGGCAAGTCGACTTTGATGCGCGCGATCGTGGGCGTCCAGATCGTCGCCGGCGGTCGCGTAAGGGTGCTGGGCGAATTGGCCGGCTCGCCTGAGCTGCGACGGCGCGTGGGGTACGTAACACAGGCCCCGTCGGTCTACGGCGATCTGAGCGTCGAGGAGAACCTGCGCTACTTTGCCGCCGTCGTCGGCGTGGGCCGCGAGCGCATCTCCCAGGTCATCAAGACGGTGCGCCTGGGCGGGCGCGAGCATCAGGTCGTGGGGTCGCTCTCCGGTGGCGAGCGCTCCCGCGTGTCGCTCGCGACGGCGCTGCTCGGCGACCCCGAGCTGCTGGTACTCGACGAGCCGACGGTCGGCCTGGACCCGGTCCTGCGAGCAGAACTGTGGGACACCTTCCACGAGCTGGCGGCAGCCGGGAGCACGCTGCTGGTCTCAAGCCACGTGATGGATGAGGCGAGCGAGTGCGACGAGCTGCTGCTGATGCGCGAGGGGGCGCTACTGGAGCAGACCACGCCCGAGCGGCTGCGGGCGCAGACCGGCGAGCAGGATCTCGGCCGGGCGTTCCTCGCGGTCATCGAACAGGCGGCGTCGTCGTGAGCGCCCGGGTCACATTGGCGACGACCGGTCGCGTGCTGTGGCAGATCCGCCGCGACCCGCGCACGCTCGCGCTGCTGCTCGCGGTCCCGGTGATTCTGCTGACGTTGATGTACTTCGTCTACGAACACCGGCCCCGCACCTTTCAGGCGATCGGGGCGCCGATGTGCGGGCTGTTCCCGTTCATCATCATGTTCCTCGTCACGTCGATCGCGATGCTGCGCGAGCGCACCAGTGGCACGCTCAAGCGGCTGATGTCGCTGCCGCTCGCCAAGGCCGACCTGCTGGCGGGCTACGGGATCGCGTTCGGCCTGCTCGCGGCGCTCCAGGCGGTTGTGGTGTGCTTCGTCGGGTTCATCGCGTTGGGGCTGGATGCCCCGCACGGCGCGTGGCTGCTCGGGCTGCTCGCGGTCGGCAACGCGGTGCTCGGGATGGCGCTCGGCCTGTTCGTGAGCGCGTTCGCCCGCACCGAGTTCCAGGCGGTGCAGTTCATGCCGGCGATCATCTACCCCCAGCTGCTGCTGTGCGGGCTGTTCATCGCCCGCAGCGAGATGCCGGCGCCGCTGTACTCGGTGTCCCGCGCGCTGCCGCTCACCTACGCCTTCGACGCCCTCGCGCGCGCCACCAGCCCACGATCGCTCGGCCGAGGGATGGCGGTGGACGTCTGCGTCATCATCGGCTCGACGCTCATCGCGCTCGCGCTGGGAGCGCTCACCCTGCGCCGCCGGACCGCGTGAATGACCGCTTCTGCTACGCGCGTGACCAGATCGGAGACACGGCGATGCAAGCGCTTCCGCTTCGCCTGGCGCAAGCGCGCGCGTGCCGCTCCACAGTTGCCGTGCTTGGAATCGTCCACAGCGGTCGTCTGCCGAGGGTCGATCAAGGAGCCCGCTTTGCTCACGAGAAGCAACAGTGTGCTTCTAGTTCGTTAGCTCAATCGCGGGCTCCCCGCGATCGTTAAGCGTTGCCTGGGCTCGTGCTCGCTTGCGGGATAAGGCAGCAGTCTGGGCCGGTCAGGTGCCGATCAAACGCGGCATGCGCGGTCCGCTTCGAGCCGGAAGCTAGTGCGGTTCGCCTGACGCGTCAGGCGTCGAGCTCGAGCTTCAGCTCGCACATGTCCACGGAGGTGCGGGTGCCCGGGGTCTCCGAGGCGTCCATCGCGCTGAACGCCTGAGCGCCCGCGCTCATGTCCTGCGCCGTCGCAAAGTGCTGGAGGACCACTGCCGTGCCTTGCTCCTCGTCGAACAGCATCGTCATGCCTGTCATGGGTACGCCGGGAGGTGGCCCGTCGGACTCTTTAATGCGCGCCAGCAGCCCGTCCATCCGCTCAGCATTCACTTCGGTGAACCGCACTACCCTGACATACATGGGAACCTCCTCGCGTTTGGTAGGCGCTAAACATACACCCGAGCCGTGCGCGCGCCCGGGGCCTCGGAGGATACGGCGCAGGTCGCAGCGGCCCTGACAGCTTGAGCCGCGGCGCGTGACGATCATGTGTCGCTTCGCGGGTTACTCTCTGCCGGTGGGCGGAGAGCTGGGTCGTGAGCATGTTCGTCTTGCCGAGCTTGTCGGTGCGGTCGCCGCTGACGATCGCCTCGGCTCCGGCCCCGCGCGCCAGGGCCACGAGGTAGTCGTCCTCGGGGTCGCGCAGAATCGCGTCGATGTCGGCCGGATCATCCACGACGGTCCCGGCTTCGGCGATGCCCGCGACGATTTCATCGACGGCGCTCTCGCCGATGCGCTCCAGGAAGTAAGGCTTTCGCAGGGTGTCGGCGACCTCGCCGAGCAACTCCGGGCAGACAATCAACTCGAAGCGTGCCCCCGCCAGTTCACGGTAGAGCAGACACGGCGGGCTCTCGCTGTGCGGGTCAACACACCCCGACACGAGCGTATTGGCGTCGATGACGAGCCGCCGCAACCCTCCGGCCAGCCTTAGATCGCTCGCCGCTTCGCGACCCGCTCGCTCCGCACTTCGCGCACGGCGCTCAGCGCTTCACGCTCGATCTCCTCCGAGGGCACGCCCTGGAAGCGCTCCCGCGCCAAGTCGCTCGCCTCGCGCCCAAGCTGGATGCGGGCGACGCTCTCCAGCAACTCGCGGTCGCTCTTCGCAGGACGCCGCCGACGCAGCCGCTCAAGCAAGCCGGTGTCGATCTCGACGGTCGTTGTCGGCGAAACAGCCATCGTCTTCATGGTAGCCCGTCGGGTCTGATTCCTGGCGAGCGCTCGATGTCGCAGGGCTGGGCGCATGGCGCTCCTCATTGACCGGCGTCCAATTGGCCGATGATCTCCCGGAGCCACGCTACTTTGTCGATCGTGATCCGATGGGCCGGATTGACCGAACCAAGGTCGATCGTTGGCACGGGGATAATGACATCCGTCTCATCGAGAAATCTCCGAGCCAAGTCGGAGCGCTCCTTCGCAAGCTCCGCATAGAGGCCATCGTGCCAGCCGACAGCCATAGCATGTCGGGCACCACTTGATCGAGCCGTGACGCGAGCGCTTCTCCCTTCTTGAGTGCCGCTGCCAGCCGGTCCACGAGTGGCAGGACGGGAGCACTCTCGCGCGACGCTCGATCCAACACCATCCTGTTGCTTTCATCGAGGCTGCGGAGGGTGAGATCGCGGCGGGAATCGGCCATGATTTTGTCGACCCCTTGGAGGATTTGGTTCCGCCTGACAGGCCATGAGGTTTCGCTGGCCGTGACTTCCCGCTCCTGGCGTGTAGCTGGCAGCGGGAATCTGAGCGGACCCATCCCGCCGATGAACTCGGCGACCAGCACGTAGACGCCGAGAGCGGTCAGCAGACACGCGAAAGCGAAGCCCGCAAGGAACAAGTGATCGCCCCATAGGTGCGAACTCGCACCAATCGCGGCAAGAGTGCCACCCCCTCCGCCCCCGATGACTACCAACGCCCCCCCAATCGCCGCCCACGCCATCGCACGGTGCTCTGAGCGATTCGTCTCGTTCGGCATTCCGTGGACCCTACCCCGCTCGGGGGAGCCGGAGCTGGAGCGCAGCGAAGACCACCAGTAGTCGCTCGCAAGTTCGCGCACGTATCCGGTGGGTCGGACGCGCTCGCTCTTCCGCGAAGGCAGGCACGCGTTTGGCGTGGGGGTGGACGAGTGGGCCTCGTCCCGTGCGAGCGCGTGGCGGGCTCCCTGCTTCGGACGATCTGGGAGCGCGCCGGAGTGTCCCGGCGAGTCTACGGCTGCCCGCTTTCGAGTAAATCCGAGCGTCCCGGGCAGTCGGTACGACGCGCCTCTTTTGGACGACCTTCGAGCGCGTCGACCGAGGGCCGGCAGACACTCGCTTTGCCCCGGGCGAGGCAGAACCGCCGCGCCCGGGGCCAGCGCAAGCCGTCGCGCCCAAAGGCACGAACTTCGGTGCTCGGTCGGGCGGGCGCCGCTAACGCCTGTCCGACCACTTGATTGATCGGTCGGGCTGGATGGGTTGCGAGGTCCCCGGACAGAACAGCCCGCTACGCCGCAATCGACGCAGCGAGCCGCGTCGGGCGTGCCGAGGTCACGCCCGACCACAAAGGAACCTCCAATCGCCCTCCGCTCTGTCCTGCGTTTCAGTCAGCAGTCGCAGGCCGTGGACCGCGCAAACGCTCGGTTCGCCCGCGTAGCTGTAGATCAACGCGGCGTAGCCAACGAAAAGATGGGGCCGCCCCAAGACTTTGCCCGGTCGGAGGCGACCCCACAACGGCTCCAGATGACGCCGTGCCAACTTAGCGCCTGGCGATGACGTTGCCTTCTGTCCGGCTCCACACGTAGTGTGGTCTGTCACAAGCGGTCACCAGCCCTGCCCGGTCGGGTGGCCGACATTCCAGATGAGATTTAGAGGTCCGCCATGACCGCACGAGGCTGATTCTCGCAGAGCGCACAAGGATGCGCGGCTCACGTATCGACACACTGAAAAGAAACTCCGAGACTCTCGACGCGAGCCAGGCAACAAAACTCGGTCTCATCACTAGGACCGCAGCTTTTCAGGTGCCAGAAGGCGTCCCGGTCATGACCGTCTAGATCAGCTACCCGGGCCTGGAGCCCGCTCGGGTCGTCGTGCTTGGGTCCGGGTACTACCCGGCGTGTGGTTTCTGATCGTCATGGGCACTCGCACCGTCCAAGGTCTGGAGAGCGCTGCGAGTCTCAGTTGGCGCATCAGGCGGGCCGATCTCGGAGCACTGACGGATCGTCCAATCCAAACCGACCTGCTAACCGATATCGGCCAAAGCATCGCGCACAGCCCAACGTCATCGTCAACCGACGCCAACCGCCGGCGCCGCCATGAGCGCCTGGTTTGCGTACAGAGCAGTTTCGCCCTCCCAACCGGGCTCCAACCGCTCCGCTTTGTGCTCCTCTCGTGCGAAAGGAGGTGCGGGGACAGCACCCGGTAAAGCTGCTCCTCTGGACGAGGACCAGCATGACGGCGGCTATGAGATTCTCCCCGTAGGCGGCCGTTGAATCTCCCCACTGGCGGCCACTGGATCTCCCCATGGGTGGCCGTCGGATCTCCCCACTGTCCTGTCCTGAGCGGCCTGTAGTCCCGGGTGCCTTGTCAACGAGGCACGTCGAGGAGGCGGGCTTGATGAAGAACTCGGAGGAAGTTATGGAGATCCTGGAGGCGTTTGATTTGACGGGCTCGCTGCGTGGAGCGGCGGAGCTGGCGGGTTGTGATCACAAGACGGTCGCGCAGTGGGTTGCTGCGCGGGATGAGGCCGGCGGTGGGCTGCCGGTGGCCGTTCGTGCGTGTCCGCGGGTGGGCCCGTTCGCTGTGAAGATCGAGGAGTGGGTGGAGCGCTCGCGGGGGAAGATCCGCGCGGATAGGGCGCATGAGCGGCTCCTCGCGATGGGCTATATGGGTTCGGAGCGCACGACGCGGCGTGCGGTCGCGCGGGCGAAGCGCGCTTGGCGTTCAGAGCATGGCCGGCGGACGGTCGCCTGGCATACCCTCGAGTCCCTCGCGGCGCTCCTGCGTCGCCACCGCGCCGATGACACAGTCGCCAAGGCGATCGGCAAGCTGATCCACGCCGACCTGATCATCATCGATGACGTCGGGCTGCTCCCCGTCGCCACCGACGCCGCCGAGGCGCTATTCCGTGTCGTGGACGCCGCCTACGAGAAGCGCTCGATCGCGCTCACCTCGAACATTCATCCCGCCGGGTTCGACGAGCTGATGCCCAAGACACTCGCCGCCGCGACCGTCGACCGGCTGCTGCACCACGCGCACGTGCTGCTCACCGACGGCACAGAGAGCTACCGCCTCACCCAGGCAACCAGCGGCGAGGGGGTGAGGCCCCTCGCCGGCTAAAGCGCGCCGCGGGGACTCGAGTCCCCGCGCACCCCACGCCATGGGGAGAACTAATGGCCACCAGTGGGGAGAAAACATGGCCGCCAGCGGGGAGAACCGATGGCCGCCCGTGGGGAGAAACCGATGACCGTTGACACAGCACCTTCCGAAAGCGCCCCCGCTCGCTCTTGCTTGCGCCGGACGAGTGACCGTGTCCGGCGCACCGGATACGTGCGCGAACTTGCGAGGTAGACCACTACTAGGAGCTAGCGGCCCTTGGGCTTGCTGCCCTGGGATGCCCGATCGACATGCGCTTGGACGGCTCGGCGAAGTTCGGCCGCGACGGTGTGCCGTGAGGCGGAGCGCAGCGGAGGCGAGCGGCGGGGTGGCCTTTGCCGTGGGAGCGCGGAGGGCCGTCGGAGGGAGGGCTGCCGGGAGGACGACGGGCGCGTCGTCGGGGCATCGGCGGGAGCCGAGGGACGGGAGGGAAGGGCGCGAGAGAGCGAGGGACGCGAGGACTTCGAGAGGCGCGTGGGGGTGCGCGCGTCGAGCGCTCAGGGAGCGGCGCGGGTCGGACGAAGGGAGGACGGAGCGCGGGAGAGCGAGCGGAGCGCGGCGGAAGCGCGGGACTCGCGATCGTCGGAGCTGTGCCATACCACGCAGAAATCGGCGGCTCCTACCGCTACAATCGAGCGGTGACCACCAAGGTGCCCACATGAAGGTCGTGACGGTACGCGACTTCCGCGACCACGCGTCGGAGATGTTCCGCTCCGACGACGTGATCCTCGTGACGCGCGAGGGCACCCCCGCCGGGTTCTTCCTCCCCTGGGATACGCCCGAGCTGCCGGTCGAGGTTCGCCGCGAGGTCTTCCTGCGCCTGTCCGAGCAGGTCGGCGCGGAGCTGAAGGCGAAGGGTGCCGGCGAGCCGGAGGTGCTCAGCGATTTCGCTGCCTCCCGCAGTCGTAGCTGACGCGAACGTCGTCCTCTCGGCCCTTATCGGCGGGCGCGCGCGTCTGGTGATCGCCTCCGCGCACGGACCGCGGTGCATCGCCGCGGACGCCGTAGCTAGCGAGATCGCCCGGCACATCCCGCGCTTGGCGTCAAAGCGCGACCTGGACCCCGCGCTGCTGTTCGCGGCGCTCCAGGTCATGCCGATCGAGTGGAAGGCCGCGCGTGAGTACGACGCCCACCGCGAGGAGGCCGAGCAGCGCATCGCGGACCGCGACCCCGACGACTGGCCGACCGTCGCGCTCGGGCTCACGCTCGACCTCCCGGTCTGGACCCAGGACAAGGACCACACCGACGCTCGCATCGAGGTCTTCACGACCGGCGACCTGCTCGACGCTCTGCGCGACGCCGGGCACGGTGAGTAGGGCTCCCGCACGCGATCGGGCTCGGGCAAGCAGCGCTTGGCGAGACTCGGCCCGGACGGCGTGCCGGCGCGCACCAATCAGGTCCGGCGCTACGCCATCGCCGCCGCGAGCGGCAGCCGGACCGCGCCGGGCCTCCGCCCCCAGCCCTTTGCGGATTAGTGATAGTTTTGCTAAATTGGTTCTTCTATGGCGGCACCCATCCCCGCAGCGCCCACCGCTCCGACCCGCCTGACGGCCGACGACGTGATGACCGCCCGCGAGGTCGCCGGACTGCTCCACGCGCCGGTCAGCACCGTCGAAGACTGGGCACGCCGCGGCATCCTGCCGAGCGTCAAAGTCGGACGGCGGCGGCTCTACATCCGCCAGCGCATCGAAGCGGCGCTGTTGGGCCCTCAGCGCGCAAAGCCGTCGCGCTGAGGGCCCATTTGGTACCCAAGAGTGGTACCCAAGGCCCACACCGCCTCCTCCGCCCTTCGCCCCGACACCCCAAAACTAGCGGATTTGCAGGGCTTTTCAACACGCGCCAGGAGAGATTCGAACTCCCGACCTTCGGTTCCGTAGACCGACGCTCTATCCAGCTGAGCTACTGGCGCAGAAGGCCCAGTCTAGTCGTCCAGGCCGCGGACGGTCTGTGGGAGCGCCCGCATCTCGTACTCGACCTACCCTGAGTCTGCACCACGCAACTGCCGAGAGGTCGATCCGACCGTGTAGCGTCGACCTGGGCGGTCACACCGCAGACCTACGAGAAGGGGACGGAGAGGGAGGGATTCGAACCCTCGAACGAGGTTAACCCCCGCTACGCGATTTCCAGTCGCGCCCGTTCAACCGCTCCGGCACCTCTCCAACGATCGCGTGCTCAGCGGCCACCGTAAGGCTACGACACTCGGGGGGCGCGCGCTGGTAGGCTCCCGCGAATCCGTCCAACCCGACCGGAGCGTGCCAACGAAATGCTTCTCGCGGCGAGCGCAGCCTTCAGCAAGGACGTGGGCCTGATCATCACGTTCGTGGGGATCGGGGTGGTGGTCAACGTGATCGTGGTGTACGTGGCGATCCAGATCCGCGGGGAGCGGGCCCAGAATCGGGAGCACCTCTCCTCCCACCGGCGCGCCTCCGGTCCTTGAGTCGCCGCCGCTCCACGAGCTACGTGGAGCGAGTCGGCAGCGGATAGCCTCGAGCGATGAGCGGCACGCTCGGCACCGGCCTCTACTACCGCCACCCCGCGTGCTTGGAGCACGACCCGCGAGCGCACCTGCCGACCCACCCGGACACCCCGGAGCGCCTGGAGGAGATCGAGCGGCGTCTGGAGGCGTGCGGCTGGCTGGGGTGGGAGCGCCGTGAGGCGCCGGCGGCCGGCGAGCAGGAGTTGGAACTGGTCCACACCGCCGGCCACGTGCGGGGGATCCGCGAGCTGTGCGAGGCCGGAGGCGGAGAAATCGATGCGGACACGTTCGTCGGGGAGGCGTCCTACCGCGCGGCGCTGCACGCCGCAGGGGGGGCGTGCGCGATGGCGAGGGCGCTGCTGGCGGGGGAGGCCGCGGTGGGGTTCTGCGGGGTGCGGCCCTCGGGCCACCACGCCGAACGGGAGCGGGCGGGGGGCTTCTGCCTGTTCGACAACGTCGCGGTCGCGGCGGAGTTGGCGATCCGGGAGCTGGGGGTACAGCGGGTGTTCGTCCTGGACTGGGACGTGCACCACGGCAACGGCACCGCGGAGATCTTCCGCCGCCGCCGAGACGTGCTGTTCGCGAGCATCCACCAGTCGGGCCTGTTCCCCGGCACCGGCGCGCTCGGGGACGTGGGCTCCGGGGAGGGCGAGGGGTACACGCTCAACCTGCCCGTGCCCGCGGGTTCGGAGGGGGAGCTGTGGTGCTCGCTGCTGGAGCACGTGATACTGCCGGCCGCTGCCGCGTTCGAGCCGCAGTTGGTGTTGCTCTCGGCGGGCTTCGACGCGCACCTGGGGGACCCCCTGGCGGGGTGCCGCCTACAGACGGGCTCCTTCGCGGCCATGACCTGCCACGTGCGCGAGTTGGCCGCCCGCTTGGGGGCGCCGGTGGGCGCGGTTCTGGAGGGGGGCTACGAACCGCGCGCGGTGGCGGAGTGCGTGCGGGCGACGCTGGCGGCGCTGGGGGGCGAGGGGGAGGCCGTCTCGGCGGCCCCGGAGGCGCTGCTGACCTCGCGGGCGGCGGCGCAGTTCGGGCGCTACTGGCCGCTGTAGGGCTGCCGCCGACCGTACTCCTCACGCCCGCCGAGCCAGCGCCAACAGCGGGGTCCTCAGCGCACGCGGCCCCGAGGGCCCAGCGCGCACCGCGGTTGCAGCGCCCGTCCCGCTACGCCACCGCGCGCAGGTGGCGGTAGGGCTCGCCGCGCAGTTCGCGCACGAGCGCGTCGAGCACGCCCCCCTCGTCCTCCTCGCGGCCGTCGGTGACCGCGCCGATCACCGCGCGCTTGCGCTCCAGGAGGGTCGCGATCGTCTCGTCGACCGTGTCCGCCGCAAGCAGGTACGAGGCGTTGACCGCGTCCTGCTGGCCGATGCGGTGGCAGCGGTCCTCCGCCTGGTCGTGCTTGGCGGGGGTCCAGTCGAGCTCCAGGAACGCGACGTTCGAGGACCGCGTCAGCGTGATCCCCTGACCGGCGACCGCGATCGAGCAGACCACCAGCTGGTTCTCGACGGAGTCCGGCTCCTGGAAGGCGCGCAGCGCCACGTCCCGCGCGGCGTGGGAGTCTTCGCCGAGGATGTGCAGCGCCCCCGGGAAGCGCTCGAGCACCGCGCGCTGGATCTCGCGGTGGTGGGCGAACACGACGAGGCGCTCGCCCGAGGAGAGGAAGTCGTGGATCCACACGAGCGACGCGTGCAGCTTGCCGCGCGCGGCGAGCAGCTTGAGCGCGTTCAGCCGCACCAAGCGCTCGGCGCGCAGGGCCGCCGCGACCTTCGCGTCGAGCTCGCGCAGGTCGAGCGGCTGGCTCTGCAGCCACGCGACCACGTCGCGCTCGGCGAGGCGGTACTCGGCCTCGTTGTCGAGCTCCACCGGCACCACCGCGCGCGTCTTGGCCGGCAGCTGCGGCAGCACCTCGGACTTCAGGCGGCGCACGAAGCAGCGCGCGCGCAGGTGCCAGTGCAGGCGCAGGTGCGCGTCCGTGCCGCGGAAGCGCCGGCCGAACTGCGCGCCCGAGCCGAAGTCCGCCAGCCGCCCGAGGATCCGCAGCTGCGCGATCAGCTCCGGCGGACGGTTCATCACGGGCGTGCCCGTCAGCGCCAGCACGAGACCCGCGCGCGGCACCGTCGCGGCGAGCCGCTG
The DNA here is from genome assembly GCA_963702085.1 of uncultured Solirubrobacterales bacterium. Classification (GTDB taxonomy): domain Bacteria; phylum Actinomycetota; class Thermoleophilia; order Solirubrobacterales; family Solirubrobacteraceae; genus Palsa-744. The sequence goes on from OY969707.1 coordinate 610,929, forward strand.
GACCGCCTGGGTGCGCTTGGCGGCGGCGTTCTTGCAGTAGTGGGACTCGTCGAGTACCAGCGCGCGCGGCCCGAGCGCCTGCAGCTCCTCCAGGCGCGCCGCGAGGATGTCGTAGTTGACGACGGTCACGTCCGCGGCGCCCGTCACCGGGGTCGAGACGCCCCCGCCGGTGCCCACCAGCGCGTGCGCGGTGCGGCCCGGCAGCCACCGCTCGAGCTCGCGCAGCCAGTTGAGCTTGAGGCTCGCCGGGCACACCACCACCGCCGGGTAGGCGCCGTCGGCCTCCAGCGCGGCGAGCGCCTCGATCGTCTTGCCGAGCCCCTGCTCGTCGGCGAGGAACGCGCGCCGCTGGCTCAGCAGGTAGCTCACCCCCGCGCGCTGGAACGGCTTCAGCTCGCCGCCGAGCCCGGGGACGTGCAGCGGCGCGTCGGTCGCCGCCGAGAGCGCCACGAGGCCGGCCGCGAGGGCGTGTTCCTCGCGGACCTCCTGCAGCGCCTCGAGCGCCTCCGGCGCCACCCACGTCCCGCGCTCGGCGAGGAACGCGTCGAGCTCGGGGACACAGAACGGGTCCACGCGGATCGCGGGCAGGTTCGTGTGCTCGTGCTCGGCGCCGCGCCGTGGCTTGACCGGCAGCGTCCCCGCCAGCGCCGCGAACGGCTCCAGTTGCGCGGAGTCGTGGCCGGGGGCCAGCACGAACGTGGGGTCCTCGTGGACCGTCGAGAGCTCCAGCACCGCCGGCGGCGCCGGGCGCCCGTCCAGCAGCGCCGCCACGCACCGCTGGGTGGCAAAGCTGATCCAGCCGCCGAGGCGTCCGTCGATCAGCTGCCACGACTCCAGCGTGAGCGGGGCGCTCACACCGCCCGGCACGGGCGTCGCCCGCTCGCGCAGGGTGGCGGGCAGGCGCTCGGGGTCCCCCAGGAGCAGGAAGACCGGCTCCACGCCAGAGCCCCCCACCTCGATGTTGCCGCGCCACGCCCTCGCGCGCTCCACCCAGGCGTGCACGCGCGGGTCGACGCTCGTCGCCTCCAGCTGCTCGACGAGCTCCGCGATCTGCGCCGCGTCGTGCTCGACCGCCGCGACGGCGTACGTTCCGGCGGGGCCGTCCCCCGCGTGCAGGCCCGCCTGGTCCGCGAGCACTCGCGCGAGGGGGGTGTGCTCGGCCGCCAGCAGGATCCACTGCCTGCCACGGCGGTCGCGGACCAGCGCGACTTCGTCCAACGCGTCGAGTCTCGCGGCCGCGGCACTCTCCTGGCGCGCGCCGCCCCGCGATCCGAGACCCGCTTCGCGGTGGCCCTGCACGCGCAGCGTGAGCAGCGCGCGGCGCGCGTCCTCGCTGAGGCGCAGCCCCTCCGAGCGCGCGGACAGCTCCTCCACGATCCGCGCGGCGCGGTCGTCGAGCGGGATCTGCGCGCGGCCGATCGCCGGCACGTTGTACGCCTCGGGGTGCTCCATCAGGCCCGCCACGAGCTCGGGGGCCGTGTCGGTGGGGAAGCCCAGCCACCATTCGCCGTCGGGCCGCACGCGGTCGACCAGGCACTCGCCGCTGCGGCGCCTGCGGCGGCGGCGCTCGAGCGCGCGCGCGAGCGCCTCGCTCACCTGCGGCTCGCCCGGCAGCCCCGCCAGCAGCCGCGCGAGCGCCTCCGCGGGCTCGGGGTCGAGCGGTACGCACCACACCCGTTCCTGCGGATCCCACCGTCGCCCGGGGATCGCGCGCAGCAGCTGGCGCAGGTGGTCGTCGTAGGCGAAGCGCAGCACTGCTTCGCCCTCGGTGAGGGTGGCGTAGAGGGGGACGGGCATGGGCACCCTACGATAGGCCGTGGGGTGGATGGGACGCTCGGGCGGCCGTGCGGTTGACGGGACTCCGGCTGCCCCGCGAGAGGGAGCCCTCAGCGGCCCGGCGGCTCAGGCGGCGCTCAGCGCGACGAACGCGCGGGCGGCCGGGGAGAGAGGCCCGTCGCGGTGCACGAGACCGTGGCGCCGCACGATCCGCGGACGGGCGGCGCGCACGACCGCGCCCCGGCGGCCCGCCTCGCGCGCGAGCGGTGCGGGGAGCAGCGCCGCGCCCGCGCCCGCGAGCACCAGCGGGACGAGGGCCTCGCGCGCGTCCAACTCCACCGCGATCCGCGGGGTCACGCCCACCGCCTCCAGCGCCTGCTCGAGCAGCGCGCGCGTGGAGGTGCCCGGCGGGCTCACCACCAGGGGAGTGTCGCGCAGCGTCGCCGCGGACAGCGCGCCCGCGCCCGCCAGGGCGGTGTCCGGCGGTAGCACGAACAGCAGCTCCTGGCGGCCCAGCTCGTGCGCGCGAAGGCCGTCGCGGGGCAGCGGCAGGCGCGCGAAGCCGAGCTCGCACACCCCCTCGCGCACCATCGCGCCGACGCCCGCCGTGGAGGGCGGTTCCTGCACCCGCACCACCACCCCCGGGTAGGCGCGGCGGAAGCGGCCGACGAGCGCCGCCAGCGGGTCCACCGCGAGCGTCGCCAGCGCCGCGATCGGCAGCGTCCCCGCCAGTACGTCCGCCACCTCGCTCACCGCGCCGCGCGCCGCGTCGACGGCGCTCAGCACCTCGCGCGCCGGCCCCACCAGTGCCTGGCCGGCGGCAGAGAGCCGCAGGCCCCGCCCGACGCGGTGAAAGAGCTCCACTCCCAGCTCCCCCTCCAACGCGCGCAGGGTCTGTGAGAGCGAGGGCTGCGCCACGTGCAGCTGGTGTGCCGCCCGCGTCACGCTGCCGTCCTCCACCACCGCCAGGAAGTACCGCAGCCTTTTCTCATCCATACATATATCCTATCTTAATAAATATAAATATGTCTTTGACCTATGAGAAGAAGTGCGTTTCAATCGTGGGGTGGACCCGCTGCTCACGACATCCGCCCAAGCGCTGCGGCCGTGGCTGCTGCGCGAGCCGGCGCGTCCCGAGCGCATCCGCGCGAGCTCCCGCGCCTCCACGTACGTCGTCGGGACGGTCTGTATCGGGGCGTTCATGGGCCAGCTCGACGCCTCCGTCGTCACGCTCGCCCTGCCCCGCATCGGCGCCGGCCTCGGCGAGAGCGCGGGCCCCGTGCGGTGGGTCTCGCTCGCCTACTTGCTCGTGCTCGCCTGCGCGCTCGTCCCCGTCGGGCACCTGGCCGACCGCGTGGGGCGCAAGCTGCTGTACACCTACGGCTTTGCCGTCTTCACCGGTGGGTCGGTGCTCTGCGGCCTCGCCCCGACGCTCGGCTGGCTGATCGCCGCGCGCGTGCTGCAGGGGCTCGGCGCCGCCATGCTGCAGGCCAACTCCGTCGCGCTGATCGCCGAGAGCCTGCCCCCCCGCCTGCTCCCCCGCGGCCTCGGCGTGCAGGGTGCCGCGCAGGCCGTCGGGCTCGCGCTCGGACCGGCCCTCGGCGGGCTGCTGCTCGCGGCAGGCGGGTGGCGACTGATCTTTCTCGTCAACCTCCCGGCCGGGGTGCTCGGCATCGCGGGGGCGTGGGTGTTGCTCCCCCGCAGTCGCGCCGCCGACGGGGCGCTCTGCTGCACAGCGGACGGGGCACTTGGCCGCGCCGCCGACGGGGAGGCCCGCCGCGTAGCTGACGGGGCGCTCGGCCCCACCGCTGGCGGGCTCCCCCCCACCGCCCGCGGGGCGCTCGGCCCGGCCGCCCCGCGCAGGCGCTCCGATCCGCGCGCCCTCGCCGTGGGGCTGGGGGGCGCGATGGCCGCCTACGCCGTCCTGTTCGGGACGCTCTACGTGGTCTCCTACCACCTCGCCGCGCTGCACGTGCCCACCGCGCTCGCCGGTCTCGAGCTCGCCGTCCTGCCGGTCGCCCTCGCGACCTGCGCGCCGCTCGCCGGTCGCGCCGCCGAGCACCTCGACGCGCGCAGACTCACCCTCGGCGGGCCGCTGCTCGCCGCGCTCGGCCTCTGCGTGCTGGCCGTGGGCGGCGGCGGCCCCGGTCTGCTCGCCGGGCTGGCTCTTGTCGGAGCCGGCCTCGGGGCGTTCATCCCGCTCAACAACGCCACTGTCATGGGCGCCGCGCCCCGCTCCCGCGTCGGGGTGCTCAGCGGGATCCTCAACACGACCCGCTGCCTCGGCACCGCGCTCGGGGTCGCCCTCCCCGGGCTGCTCTGAGCGGTTGGTCGCTCCGACGTCGGACTGCTCTGAGCACCGGCCGCTCCGATGTAGCAGTATGGGTGGATGCCTGAGCGGATCGGATTCCTCGGCCTCGGCATCATGGGCTCGCGGATGGCCGCCCGCGTGCGGCGCGCCGGCTTCCCCCTGACCGTCTGGACTCACACCCTCGGCAAGGCCGCGCGGTGGGCCGCCGAGCACGACGCCGTGGCCGTGGACACTCCCGCGGAGGTCGCGCGCGCGAGCGACCTCGTCGTGAGCATGGTTGTGGACGGGGAGCAGGTCGCCTCGGTGCTGCTCGGCGCCGGAGGCGTCGCCGAGACCGCGCTCCCCGGAGTGCTGTGCGTGGACATGTCCACGATCGCCCCCGCCGACACCCGCCGGATCGGCGCGGCGCTGGCCGAGCGGGGGGTGCGGCTGCTCGACGCGCCCGTCACCGGCTCCTCTCCGCGCGCGGAGGCCGGCACGCTGACGATCATGGCCGGCGGCGAGGCCGAGGACTTCGCCCGCGCACAGCCGCTGCTGGAGACGATGGGCCGCGTCGTCGTGCACGTCGGCGAGCTCGGCCAGGGCGAGGGGCTCAAGCTGATCAACAACGCGCTCGGCGCCGCCAACGCCACCGCGCTCGCCGAGGCGCTGCTGCTCGCGCGCGCCACCGGCCTCGACCTCGACGCCTTCGAGCAGGTGGTCTCCGCCGGCTCCGGCGCCTCCGCGCAGCTGGAGCTGAAGGCCGGGGCGATGCGCACGCACGACTACACGCCGCTGTTCAAGGCCGCCCACATGCTCAAGGACGTGCGCCTCTGCCTCGAGGAAGCCCAGGCCGCCGGCGTACCCTTCCCCGCCGCGGCCCACGCGCGGGACCTGCTCACCGCCACCGTCGGGCGCGGGCACGGGGCGGAGGATTATGCCGCGCTGATCGAGGCCGCCGAGGGGCTCGCGGGGCGGCGGTTGTAGCGCACGGGCGGCGCTCCTCGGGCGGGTTGCACGCCGCTCGACTCTCCGCTACTGTTCGCAGAGATGAACGCCACCATCCATCGGGATCGGCGATGAGCACCGGAGCGGTCAGCCCGCAGCTGCCGGCCGTGCCGCTGCGCCACCGGCTGAACGCGGACTCGATGACCGCCACCCAGCTGGCGGACTTCAGGACCGCGGTGGGCGCCGCGATGAGGATCTCCGACGAGCGCGGGTACAACTACTGGGCGGGAATTCACGGGCTGCCGCTGCCGATCTACTGCGACATCGCCCACGGCCACCCGATCTTCCTGCCGTGGCACCGCGCCTACCTCTACTTCTTCGAGCTCGCGCTCCGCGATCTGCAGAGCGAGGTCACGCTGCCCTGGTGGGACTGGACCGCGGACGCCGCCGTCCCAAACGCCTACGAACAGGAGGAGGGCGCGCCGCCCAACCCCCTCTCCTCGGCCAAGGTCGACCCGGTCGCGCTCGAACAGGGTGCGCGGGAAAGCGACCCAAGAGCACCCATGACGCTGCGCGAGCCGGGCGCCGAAGGATCGCCGCCGCTGCCGAGCGCCGCGGAGATCGAGAAGGTGCTGGCGCTGCCCGGCTTCCCCGACTTCACCCACCAGCTCGAGCAGTACCACAACAACGTCCACGTGTGGGTCGGCGGGCCCACGGGACACATGGGCGACATCAACTTCGCCGCCTTCGACCCGCTCTTCTGGGCGCACCACGCGATGATCGACCGCCTGTGGCGCATGTGGCAGCTGCGCCACCCCGCGGCGAGCGTCCCCGCCACGCTGCTCGAAGAGGCGCTGCCCCCGTTCAAAATGACCGTCGCGCAGACCTTGGACACCAACGCCCTCGGCTACGACTACGCTGTGCAGAGCACCGAATCCTCCGGGACAGGCGGCTAGAGATGAGTCTCTTCAAGTCTCAGTCCATCGACAACCCCGCGCGCGCGGGGCAGCCGGACTTCCAGCGCGCCGACCTCGTCTTCTACGGCGTCGACCACTCCGGTCCCAGCTACGAGGCGCGCGTGTACCTCAACAACCCCGACGCCGACCTGCGCACGCCGCGCGACGCCGCGTCGCACTACGCCGGCTCCTTCACCGTCTTCGGCCACGCCGGCTGCGCGGGGGACGCCGGCCACTGCGAGGTCCCCACCGGCCCCCGCGACCCCTTCGACCGCCGGCCCCCGCATCCGCTCACGCCGCAGACCAAGACCGTGATCGTCACCGACGCCCTGCGGCTCCTCGACGACGAGCAGCTGCAGGTCACCGTGGTGCCCGTTCGCCCCGGCCGCGAGGGCGCGGAAGTCGTCGACACCCTGGCGTTCGACCGCTTCAGCCTCCTGACATACTCGTAGGCCGTGGCCTGCGAGACGCAGGAGTCGAGCGCGTGAGCGCATGGGAAGTCAGCGCCGCCGGCGCGGCGGTGTCGGTGACGTTCGACAACCTCGGCGAGGCCGCTCAGCTGGAGTTGGGTATGTGGCCGCAGGACGTGCCCCACGGGCAGCACTTCACGGTGCTCGAAGTGCTCCCGCGACTGCTCGAGCTGCTCGCCGCGCGAGACCTCCGCGCGACGTTCTTCGTCGAGGGCCTCAACGCCGAGATGTACCCCGACGCGCTGCACGCCCTCGCGGGGGCGGGCCACGAGGTCGCCGTGCACGCCTGGCGCCACGAGGAGTGGGCCGCGCTCGACGCCGACTCCGAGGCCGCGCTGCTCGCGCGCGCCACCGGCGCGCTGCGCTCGATCGGCCTCGAGCCCTGCGGCTTCCGCCCCCCGGGCGGCGGGCTGACCGTGCGCACGCTCGCCCTGCTCGCCGAGCACGGCTACACCTACGTCTCTCCCGCCGGCGAGCGCGGGGGGCTGCTCGAGCGCCTCGCCGTGCTGCCGTTCCGCTGGCCGCTCGTCGACGCCTACGCCTACCTGCCCCAGTTCGCCGGCCTGCGCGAGCGCTACGGTGGCAGCCCCGACCCGTACGGGCCCGAGCGGATGGGAGAGGAGATGGTCGCCGCGCTGCGCGCGCACGCCGAGCGCGCCGGACACCTCGCGCTGCTGTTCCACCCCTTCTCGGTCGCCTTCACCGGCGAGGACGGTTGGGCGGCGCTCGACGCCGTGCTCGGCGAGACCGCCCGCCTGGCCGGCACCGGCGCCGTTACGGTGCCGCGCATGGACGAGGCCGCCGCCTGGATGCTCGCGCGGCCCGAGGACTTCGACCACCCGCCACAGCTCGACGACGCCACCTGGATGGCGCCGTCCGCGTGAGAGGAGCGCCCGGTGCCCGACGCGAGACGCAGGACCACGTCAAGGCGCGCGAAACGCGAGAGCGCGGTGCTCGGCGCCGTGTTGAGCAGCACCACGTTGAGGCGCGCGGTCTTGAGGCGCGCCGTGAAGCGCCTTCCGCAGAGCGCGTCACGCCGGACGCTACGACCACGACGTCCGTTCACCGTCCTGACCGCGCTCGGCACCGCCGCCCACCACACCTTCGAGGTCCGGGCGGGCGTGGGCCTCGTCTTCGAGCCGTTCCTCGGCCGCCGCGGCGCCGTTGCGATGTGGGCCGGCGGGCTGCCAGCGTGGGCTGCCGCGGCGTGGTTCGGCGAGGGCGAGTCGCTCGAGAAGTGGCTAGCGCTCAACAACGGCGCGGGGCTCGCCGGGGGGATCGTGCACTTCGTGGAGTGGCCGTGGGAGCTGCGCAGCGGGATCCCCTTCCTCGTCGAGGCCGAGGGCATGACGCCCGAGCGCCTGCCCCCCTACAACGCGATCCTCCAGTTCTGGACTCTGGCGGGCGCGCTGGCGCTCGCGCTGGAGACCCCCCGCCACGCGCGCCGCTGGGCGCTCGCGGGGCTGCTGCTCGGCGAGCCGCTGCGACGCTCCGCGGTCCACCACTTCCGCTGGGCGCACGAGCAGGCCGAACGCGACCCCGAGCGCTGGAGCCCCGTGCTGCGCGGTTAGCCCATGCCGCAAGCGACCTTTTACTTCGACCTCGGCTCTCCGTTCGCCTACCTCGCGGCCGAGCGCCTGGAGGAGCTCCTGCCGGAGCCGGTCGCCTGGCAGCCCGTGTTGCTGGGCGGGCTCTTCAAGTTCAACGGACGGTCGTCTTGGGCGCTCGGCGGCGGGCGCGAGGCGGGGATCGCCGAGGTGCAGCGGCGCGCGCGGGAGTACGGACTGCCACCGCTGCGCTGGCCCGACCCGTGGCCGAGCGACTACCTCTTCGCGATGCGCCTCGCGACCTTCGCCTTCCAGGTCGGGCGTGGCCGCGAGCTCACGCTCGGGGCGTTCCGGGCCGCCTTCCAGGAGGGTCTCGACCTCAGCGTCCCCGCGCGCGTCCTCGACGTCGCCGTCGACGTCGGCCTCGATCGAGAGGCGGCCGCGGCTGCCACCGGTGACCCGACGGTCAAGGCGACGCTGCGGGCCGCGACCGACGCCGCGCACGCTCGCGGGGTGTTCGGGGTGCCCACCCTTGCCATCGGTGACGAGCTGTTCTGGGGCGACGACCAGCTGGCGGACGCCGCGGCTCGTCTCGGGCAGTCGAGCGCCCGGTAGGAGCGCCGCGGTGGGGAGCCGCACGAGGGACAGGGTGGCGCTGGAGGAGGGCCGGGGTGGCGCTGCGAAGGTCGGCCAGCCCCTTTGGAGACCGATCAAGGATACGCTGGGTGGTGTCGAGAAGATCGAGGATGAGGATCGAGCGCTCCCACACGAAGCTGGCGAGGGCCCTGGCGGCGCTCGGCGCGCTGGCCGCGATCGGCGCCGGAGGCGTGGCCGTGAGCGGCTGCGGAGCCTCCGCCACGCTCGACCCGATCGCCCGCGCCGCGGAGATATCGAGCCAGCAGTCGGGCGCCAAGTTCTCGCTCACCACACAGCTCGCCTCCTCCGCGCTGCCGGGCGGTGGTTTCTCGATCACCGCCAACGGCTACCTCGACGAGCGCGACCGCTCCGCAGAGTTGACGATGGACCTCTCCGGAATCCCCGGCGCCTCGGCGCTGCCCGGGGGCGGAGTCGGCACCGTGCAGGCGATCTTCCAGTACCCGGTGATCTACATGAACCTGCCCTTCCTCGCCGGCAAGCTCCCGGAAGGCAAGACCTGGATGGAGCTCAACCTCAGCAAGGCTGCGCAGGCGGACGGGATCGACCTCTCCCAGCTCTCCTCGCTCGACGAAACCGACCCCACCCAGTTTCTCGAATACCTGCGCGCGAGCTCCGGCGGCGTGAGCACCGTCGGTCGCGAAACGGTCGACGGCGTGCCCACCACCCACTACCACGCCACCCTGCAACTGAGCGACATCCTCGCTCGCCTCCCCTCGAGCGCGCAGGCGGCGGCCAAGGCCGCGCTTGAAAAGCTCGACGACGCCGGTGCGATCCCGGTGGACGTTTGGGTGGACGCGCAGGGCCGGGTGCGCCGCATGCAGCTCTCCCTCGGCGTGAGCGTCCCCGGCGGCGCGACGGGGGCCACCTCCGTGAGCGGCACGACCACGATGGACTTCACCAGCTACGGCCCGATCCCCGCGATCGTCCCGCCGCCCTCCAACGAAGTCTTCGACGCCACCTCACTGGCCGCCGCCGGGCTCGGGTCCGGGCAGAGCGGCTGAGCCTGAGCAGGGCGTCGGGGAGCAACGCGGGCTCCTCCCTGCGAGGGTCACCGCCTGCCAACGGCTGCTAGCGTGCGGGGATGTCGTCTGGGTGGCCGACGGTTTCCTATGAGGCTTGGAGCGCGACCTGCGACACGCTGCATGCGCACACTCAGCTACTCGGCAAGCTCGCGGTGGCGCTCGCCCCGCCTGAGCCGCAGCTCCAGCACGCCGCTCTGCGTCTGAGCGCTCGCGGCTGGGAGACCGCTGCGCTGCGGGCGCCCGACGGCTCGGGGGCGCTCGTGGTCACGCTCGACCTGCGCACGCACGAGGCGCTCGTCGAGCACTCCCGCGGAGGCGTGCGGCGGGTCCCGCTCACCCCGCACCGGCCGGTCGGCGAGGTCACGCGCGAGGTGCTCCAGGCGGTTCGCGACCTGGCCGGTGAGGTGAGCATCGACCCCACTCCTCAGGAGGTGTCGTGGAGCGTGCCGCTCGACGAGGACGAGGAGCACCACAGCTACGACCCCACCCAGGTCGCCTCCTACTTCGCGGCTGCGACCCACGCTGCGCTCGTGCTCGCCGCGTTCCGCGCGCCGTTTCGCGGACGCTCGACGCCGGTCAACGCGTGGTGGGGCTCGTTCGACCTCGCGGCGAACCTCTTCTCCGGCCTGCCAGCGGACCCGCCGTCGGAGGACTTCATCATGCGCAACGCGATGGACGTCCAGGAGGTCGCCGTCGGCTGGTGGCCCGGGGATGTGCGCTACGCCCGGGCGGCGTTCTACGCCTACGCGCACCCCGCGCCGGAGAACTTCCACACCGCGGCGCTCTCGCCCCCCGCCGCGCGCTGGGAGGCGACGCTCGGCGAGTACATCCTCGACTGGGACGACGTCTGCGCGAGTCCCGACCCGCACGCCTTCGCGCTCGACTTCGCGCGCTCGGCGTTCCGTCATGCCTGCGTGGTGTGCGAGTGGGACCCCGCGCTCCCCGCCTCTGTCGACGGGACGCCGCCGCCGGTGGCGTAGATCCTTGCTCCTCAGCCCTGTGGCTTGCCCTCTGGGAAGCGTTCCAGCCCGTCCTCGGGGATCGGCTCCCACTCCACCGCGTAGGTTACGAACGCCCGCCAACTGGGCCGCACCCCGGGGTCGCCGTCGAACGCGCCCATGCGCACGCTCATCTGCGTCGGGTCCTCGGGGTTGCGGCTGAAGAGATGCCCCCCGCACTCGCTGCAGAACAGCTTCTCGAAGCCGCCCTTCGGGTGGCGCCACGCCTTCACCAGGCTCTCGCCCTTCACCACCCGCAGCGTGCGGCCGTCGATCCGCGCCTGCACCGATGACGCCGTGCCCGTCCTGCGCTGACACCGTGTGCAGTGACAGTATCCCGCCGTCGGCGGGCGCTCGCTCAGATCAAAGCGCACGCCGCCGCACAGGCACCCTCCGGTCGTCGTGGGCTCGCTCACGGACGACAGTGTTGCACGCCTACCCTCGGTGTTTTCGGACGCGGCACCGCGGAGGCGTCCGCGACAGTTCGCCGCTCAGATCCAGCTCCGCACGGGAGTGTGACCGGACGCGTTTTTAGCTGCGCCCGGCCGCGCAGAAGCCCTGGGTCCTCAGATCGTCCCAGGCATCGCGCGGGTTCAGACGGTGCGCTTCTCGTTCCCGATCCGCTTCGCGCTGCTTGAGCCACGCCTTGTATGGGTCGGCGGGTTGGGTGCGCGCACCGAACATCTGCGCGTCATGGCGGCTTGCGGTCTGGGCCGAGCCGTCTTTTCTGGACACTTCGATGATCTGCGAGTCGGTGATGCGGTTTGATGAAATGCGTTGCCGTGGGTGCCTGGGCGTTCGAAGCGATAGCATGGTGGTCTCCTGGCTCAATCGTCGTTCTTTTTGGTGAATGTTGGTGGCCGATTCACCTTTTTCGCGGAGGCGCTTGATGCGCTTCCGACGTGCATTCGAGATTGGCAAGGATGCACCTTATGTCGGCACTGTCCAGGGGCGTTGGACGAACGACCTAGGGACCTCCCCGCCTGTCCTACGCGCATGTCGGTCGGGAGTCCACATATTTGCCCGAGTCGGGCAGCCTACGTGGTCCCTTAGGCCCTACAGGCCACCGAGGCGTGGCTGTCCAGGTCCGTCCGCCAGCTCTGACCCTACCCCGTCCGCCGCCGCCCCGCGAAGTTGCCGACGAGCACACCGATCACCGTGACAAGGTAGATCTGCCCGACGAGCATCTCGATCACCGCGAGGGCGCGGCCGACGTGGGTGGAGGCGGTGAAGTCACCGAACCCGGTCGTCGTCATGACCGTGAAGCTGTAGTAGACGTGGTCGCTCTCGGTGCCGTTCGTGCCCTGCGCGAAGTAGGGGGTGCTGCCGAGCCTGGCGACGAAGCCGATCACCCACGCGAACATGATCCCGACCGTGAGGTAGATGGCCAGCGCCCCCGCGACGACCTGCGCGGTGACGCCCCGTTCCCGCACCAGGCCCAGCAGTCCTCCGACGATCGCCACGGGGATCGCGCCCGCGACGAGGCCGCTCAACAGGAAGTCCAGGTCGCGTGGCACCACGGAGACGGCGACGCCGAAGACCACGACGAGCGCGAGCAGGGCGCCCACCCACGCTCTCCGGCGACGGACCGCGAACGGCGCGCGCGCCGTGGCGACCGCGACGAGCAGCGCGGCGCTCTCGATCACCAGGGTCCCGGCGCGGGTCCACGCGGCGCTCGGCGCCACGATGACGAAGATCAGCGCGAAGACCATCAGCAGCAGCACGACGCCGTAGCGGTATTCCGGCGGACGGTCGCCGGGGCCTTCCCGTTTGGCTGTCTGGGCCACCGTGCTCACCTCGCCGATCCTCGTGCGTGCGCGGGTGAGGCGGTGTCATTCGTGGGGGGTGATGAAGTCTCACCCGCACAGGGGCCATGCTCGGGCGGTGCCTGAGTCGAGTGCGGCCCCCTGAAGGTGCGCAACCGCACGACCATCCTGATCCTCGGCACGGCGCAGTTCGTGATGGTGCTCGACAGCACGGTCATGAACGTATCGATCTCGCAGGTCGTCGCGGATCTGCATACGACCGTCACGGGGGTGCAACTCGCGATCACCGCGTACACGCTCGTGATGGCGGCGTTCATGCTGACCGGCGCGAAGCTCGGGGACATCTGGGGCCGCCGGCGCGCCTTCTCGATCGGCCTCGCCATCTATGGGGCGGGGTCGCTGACGACCGCGCTCAGCCCCAATCTCGGGGTCCTGCTGCTCGGCTGGTCGGGCATCGAGGGGCTCGGCGCGGTGCTCGTGATCCCGGCGATCGCCTCGCTGACGGCGGTCAACTACAGCGGCCGCGAACGGGCGCTCGCGTACGGGCTGCTCGGCGGCATCGCCGGCGCCGGCGCGGCCGCCGGCCCGCTGATCGGGGGCTTCATCACCACGGAGTTCACCTGGCGGGTGGTGTTCGCGGGGGAGACCGTGATCGTGCTCGTGCTGCTCACGTTCGTGCGCCGCATCGGCGACCGCCCGGCAGCCGAGCGGGTCAAGCTTGACCTCGTCGGGGCCGCGCTGTCGGCGGTGGGGCTCGGGCTGACGGTGTTCTCGATCCTCAAGATCTCCACGTGGGGCCTGTTCAAACCGATCGGGGCGCTGACGATCGCCGGCACGCGGATCACCCCGTTCGGCTTCTCGGTTGTCCCCTTCCTGATCCTCGCCGGCCTCGTTATCCTCGGCTGCTTCGCCCGCTGGGAGCAGCGCGTGGCCGCCGCCGGGCGCACGCCGCTGCTGGCGCCCGACCTGCTGCACATCCCGCAGCTGCGCGCCGGTCTCTCGACGCTCGTCTCGCAGTACCTGATCCTCGCCGGCACGTTCTTCGTGCTGCCGCTCTACCTGCAGCTGGTGCTCGGCTACAACGCCCTTGAAACCGGCGTGAAGATCCTGCCGATCTCGGTGACGATGATGCTCGCCGCGGTGCTCGGCCCGCGCCTGGCGACGCGCACCTCGCCCCGCAAAGTCGTGCAGATCGGGCTCGGCTTCCTGTTCGTCTCGATCGCCTGCCTGATGGCGTCGATCTCCCCGTCGCTCTCCTCGGTCGCGTTCGCGGTCTCGCTGGCTGGTTTCGGAGTCGGCGTCGGCCTGGCGTTCTCCCAGCTGGGCAACGTCGTGATGTCCTCGGTCGACGAATCGCGCTCCAGCGAGGCCGGGGGGGTGCAGGGCGCCGCGCAGAACCTCGGCCAGTCGCTCGGCACGGCGCTGATCGGGGCCGTCCTGCTCACCGGTCTGACCACTGGCTTTCACGAGCGTGTGCTCGCCGACCCCGCGATCCCCGCGCAGGTGCAGCAGCAGGTGGTGAGCGGCACCGAGGAGGGGCTGCCGATGGTCTCCCAGGCGCAGTTCCGGTCCTACGCCGAACAGGCCGGCCTGCCGCCTGAGCAGGTCGCCAAGCTGGTCGGCTTCTACAGCGACTCCCAGATCGAAGCGCTCAAGCGCGCGCTGCTGCTGGCGTCCGCGTTTGCGCTCGTCGGGCTGTGGTTCGCGCGGTCGCTCCCCGGCGAGGCGCTCGCCGCGGCGGAGGAGGACCATCCTCCACGGGCGAGGCTGGATCACCTTGACGGCGTGGAGGCTGCCTGAGGATGACGAGCGCGGGCCCCACCGGATCGAGTGCGAGCGCGGGTCCGCCCACCGGATCGAGCCCGCCCGCTGGCGCGCCGCCCCCTGCTGCGCCGCCGCCGGGCGGGGCGGCCGACTCCAGGCGCCACCCGCCGGGGTTCTGGCGTGCGCGGACGCTGGTCGTGGTGGCCAGCGTGCTGGTCGTGTTCTCGATCATGGCGACGTGGATCCGCGCGCAGATCATCGACACCGACGGCTGGACGCAGACCAGCGTGCGGCTGCTGCAGAACGAAAAGGTCCGCGAACTCGTCGCCAACGACCTCTCCGAACGGCTGCTGAGCGTCGTCAACGTGCAGAACCTGGCGGGCGAAAAGCTGCCCCCGGCGCTGCGCCCGCTGGCGCCGGTGATCTCCACCGCGGCCTCCCAGGTGGTGCCCCAGGCGATCGACCGGGCGCTCGCGGTACCCGCGGTGCAGGAACTGTGGGGTCGCGCGAACCACGTGACGCACGAACAGGTGACGCAGATCCTCAACGGCGGTGGAAAAACCCTCTCGACCGCCGGGGGCGTGGTGAGCATCAACCTGGAAGCGCTGGTCGACCGGCTCGGCTCGCGGCTCGGAGTCGGCAGCGAAGTCGGCGCGAAACTGCCCGCCAACCGCCGCCGGCTCGTGTTGCTGCGCTCCAGCCAACTGAGCCTCGCCCAGAACGGCATCAAGGGGCTGCGCGGCCTCAGCTTCGTGCTGCCGCTGCTGGTGGTGCTGCTGTACCTCGGGGCGCTCTGGCTCGGCGCTGGCTACCGCCGGCGGGTGCTGCTCGAGATCGGCGTGGGCATCATCGCGGGGGCGCTCGTGGCGCTCGTGCTGCGCCGGTGGGTCGAGTCCTACGTGGTGAGCAACCTCGTGCAGAACGAAGGCATCCGGCCCGCGATGCGCGAAGTCCTCGACATCGCCACCGCCGGCTGGCGCAGCCGCGCGCTGTGGCTGCTGGTCACCGGGGTCGTGGTGATCTTCGCGGGCTGGGTCGCCGGCCCGATGCGCTGGGCGGTCAAGATCCGCGAGCTGATCGCAGAGCCGCTCGAGCACCACCCCGGCTGGTTCGCGGCCGGCGCGGGGGCGCTCGTGCTGCTGATCGCCACGCTCGGGCCGCAGCGCACCCCGGGCCAGCAGCTGCCGCTGCTGATTGAGCTTGGGCTGGTGGTGCTCGGCGTGTACGCGCTGCGCCGCCAGATCGTGCAGGAGCGTGGGGGCTAGATCCCCTGCTCGGCCACGACGCGGCCGCTCGCGACGGCATCCACCAGCGCGCGGTGGTCCAGTTCGTTCTGGTCGGCGTAGGTCTCGGCGAAGCGCGCGAGCGCGCGGTCGAACGTGTCGCCGCGCCCGAGGTAGCTCGCGATCGCGATCGAGTCGCCCGAGCGGGCGTGCGCGCGTGCGAGCGTCCAGCCGCACATGCGCCCGTAGATCGACATGCCCGGCGGCTCCATCACGCCGACGTCGGCCGAGCTCTTCCAGTCCCACAGCTGGCGCACGTAGAAGTCGCGGGTCTCGCCGTCGATTCCCGTGGTGCGCAGCCAGCCGAGCATGATGTCGGAGGATGCCTGCATCAGCCGCTGCCCCTCGACTACCCGCCGGCCGTGGTTGTCGTACTCGCTCTTGCCGAGGAACGGCTCGAGCACCGAGGCCTGGGCCTCCTTGCACTGCAGGAACAGCGGGTCCTCGTTGTCGCGCCCCAGCATCAGCACCACCCAGGCGCGGGTGCCGACGGAGCCGACGCCGACGACCTTGCGCGCGAGGTCGACGAAGCGGAAGTGCTCGAGCAGGTGGCGACGGTCGCCCTGCAGGCTCGTGCGGTAGGAGCGCAGCAGGTCGTGGATGCCCTCCTGGAATTCGCTCGCCTGCGCGGCCGGGAGCAGGTCCTCGACCCGGACGATCAGCGGCGGATCGCTGATGATCTGTGGCTCGCCGTCGACGGTGTGCGCGAGGCGTTCGAAGGCGCGCGAGCTATCCTTGGTCACAGCCTTCGTCGCCGCCTTGCGAAACCGCTTGAGCTGCTGCTGGGGCGCCTGCGCTTCGAAGCGCGCCAGCAGCGAGGCGCGGTCAAGGCGGGCGTACCAGATGTCGAGGTCGCGCATCTCCGCGAAGCCGTGCATCGCTTCGCGGTACTCGCCCACCGCGGCGCGCACCGTCTCGCGGCGCTGGGCGCCGCTGAACCCGCGCTCGCGCCCCGCGATCGCGATCGAGGCGGCGAGACGCTTGAGGTCCCACTCCCACGGGCCGGGCAGCGTCTCGTCGAAGTCGTTGGCGTCGAACACGAGGTCGCGCTCGGGGGAGGCGAAGCCGCCGAAGTTCGAGAGGTGCGCGTCGCCGCAGAGCTGCACCTGGAGGCCCGACCGCGGGGTTGAGGCGAGGTCGGAGGCCATCACGTACGCCGCGCCGCGGAAGAACGCGAACGCCGAGGCCATCATCCGCCCGTAGCGGATTGGGACCAGCTCGGGTACGCGCGAGGTGGCCTGCTCCTCCAGCAGCGCGATCGGATCGGGGCGCTCGGCCCACGCCTGGAACTCGGCGTGGCGCGAGCGCGGGGTCTCCACACGGGCGGCCTTGCCGCGCGCGGCACGCTCCCGCGGCGAGAGGTGCGGCAGCCGTGGCCCGCCGACGGTCGCGCGCCGCCGCGGTCGCTGGGCCTCTCCCGCGGAGCTCTTGCCAGTGTTCACAGCCGCCATGGTCGCACGAACTGTTGACTGCACCTGGGTGAGTCCGCCTCACTCGCCGTGGGTGAGCGCCGCCGGCTGCTCGACACTTGGACGGTCCTCCCCGTCGATCACCTGGTTCTGAGGATCTCCCACACGCGTGCTGCACCAGTCGATCAGCACCTTCACACGGTGACCGGGGCCGCCGCCGCTGAGGTAGTACATGTGGACCGTCAGGTAGGTGAAGAACGCCAGCCGCCCGGAGAGCCGGCGCCCCCGGATTTCGCACACCGCCTTGCCGCGTCCGACCACGGCGAGCGCGCCCTTGTCGAAGTAGCGAAACGGCGTCGTGGCCCCTGGGGCGCCGCCGCGGATCGCCGCGGCCACGTGGCGCGCCTGCTGGATCGCGACCGTCGCGAGCCCCGGCAGCGGCCTGCCGCCGAGTCCGGCGACCTGGGTCGTGTCCCCGATCGCCGAGATCTCGGGGTGGCCGGGCACCGTGAGGTCGGGTTGGACCTGCACGCGCCCCGCCCGGTCGGTGCTCGCGCCGGTCGCGGTGGCGAGCGTCGCAGAGAAGCCGGCGGCCTGCACGCCCGCGGCCCAGACCACGGTGTGGGCGGCGATTCGCTCCTCCGTCCCCCCGACCTGGACGGTCACGCCGTGGGGGTCGATCGCGGTGACACGGGCCCCCTCGCGGACCGTCACGCCAAGCGCGGCCAGGTAGCCGGCGACCTTGGCGGACAGCTTCTCGCTGAACGCCGCGGTCACGCGCTCGCCGGCGTCGAGCAGGATCACCCGCGCGTCGCGGGGGTCCGACCGCGTGAAGTAGCCCCGCATCGTGTGCTTGGCGACGATCGCGAGCTCCCCGGCGAGCTCGACGCCGGTCGGACCGCCGCCGATCACGACGAACGTGAGCCACTGCTCGCGCACGGCCGGGCTCTCGCAGCGCTCGGCCTCCTCGAAGGCGCTGTAGATCCGGTTGCGCAGTGCGACGGCGTCGGGCAGGGTCTTCAGGCCGTAGGAGACCTCGCGCCACTCGTCTTTGCCGAAGTAGGAGGTCTCCGCGCCGGACGCCACGATCAGGCTGTCGTAGTCGAGCCGCTCGCCCCGGTCGAGGGTCACCTGGCGGCGCTCGACGTCGAGCCCGGTGGCCTCGGCCATCAGGACCGTCGTGTTGGAGCTGCGCTTGACGGCTGAGCGGATCGGCGTGGCGCACTCGCCGGTGGACAGGCCGCCGCACGCCAGCTGGTAGAGCAGCGGCTGGAAGAGGTGGTGGCTCGTCCGGTCGACCACCGTCACCTCGACGTCGGCGCCGCGCAGCTCGCGCGCGGCGGTGAGCCCGCCGAAGCCGCCGCCGACGATCACCACCCGTCTCACCCCGAGCCGGCTCCCAGCCGCTCCCGCGGGCGTTCCGGGCGATCGAGGACCGGCTCGCCGTGAGCGCCCACTACGAGATCTCCGCAAGCCGCTCGGCGATGATGATGCGCCCGGCGGCCTCGATCAGCGCGAGGTGCGAGAACGCCTGGGGGAAGTTGCCGAGGTGCCGGCCGGTGGAGGTGTCGAACTCCTCGGCGTACAGCCCGAGCGGCGAGGCGACGCGCAGCAGCCGTTCCATCAGGTCGCGGGCGCGCTGCTCCTCGCCGACGATCGCCAGGGCGGAGACGAGCCAGAAGGAGCAGATCAAGAACGAGCCCTCCTTGCCGGACATGCCGTCGTCGGTCTCGCCGGTGCGGTAGCGCAGGACGAAGCCGTCTTCGGTCAGGTCGTCGGCGATCGCGAGCACCGAGGCGCGCAGGCGCTCGTCGCCGGGCGCCAGGAAGCCGAAGATCGCCGCCAGCAGGGTGGAGGCGTCGAGCGCGTCGGTGTCGTAGTGCTGACGCAGGACGCCCTTGTCGGTGAGCCCGCGGGCGAGGATGTCGGCGCGGATCTCCTCCGCGGTTGCGCCCCACGCCTCCTGGCGCGTGGCGTCCCCTCGCATCGCCGCGAGCTTGGCGGCGCAGTCCATCGCGACCCAGCACATGAGCTTCGAGGAGACGTAGTGCTGGGGCGCGCCGCGGGCCTCCCAGATGCCCTGGTCCGGTTCGCCCCACACGCGCGTGGCGCACTCGGCCTGAGCCTCCACGATCGGCCACAGCCTGCGGGGCAGGCGTTGGGAGCGGCGGGAGTGCAGCAGGATCGAGGAGAGCGCCGCCCCGAAGACGTCGTTCTGACGCTGGTCGAAGGCGCCGTTGCCGATCCGCACGGGGCTCGCGCCGGCGTACCCGGTGAGGTCCTCGCGCGTGGTCTCGGTGAGGTCGCGCCGCCCGTCGATGCCGTACATGATCTGCAGCGCCCCGTCCTCGTTGCATTCCAGGTCGGCGATGAACTGCATGAACTCCTCGGCCTCCCAGTCGAGGTTGAGGTAGTGCAGCGCCTGCAGCGTGAACGTGGAGTCGCGCAGCCACGTGTAGCGGTAGTCCCAGTTGCGCTCCCCGCCGGGGGTCTCCGGCAGCGAGGTCGTCAGCGCGGCGACCGTGGCGCCGGTGGGCATGTAGGTGAGCCCCTTGATCGCCAGCGCCGAGCGCTGGATCGGCTCGCGCCACCGGTGGTCGGGCAGCCGCGCGCGCCCGAGCCAGCCGCGCCAGTAGCCCCCGGTGGTGGCCAGGCGCGCGTTGGCGTCGTCGACGTCGCGGGGCCCCTCCAGCTGCGCGGCCCAGGAGAGCGAACAGAAGATCTGCTCGCCCTGGTGGAGCACGTGGCGGGCCCGGACCCAGTCGCCCTCGACACCGAGCGCCATGTCGGTGGCGAGGCGGATCGTCTGCCCGGCGCCGGAGGCGTCGGCCGAGTGGCCGTCCTCGGCGACGGTCCACGTGGCGGGGACGCGCCCGTAGTCGAAGACCGGTTCGCAGGTCAGCTCGACCTCGACCTCGCCCTCCATGCAGAAGGCGACGCGCACGAGCAGGTGCTCGGCGTCTTCGTCTGTCGGGGGCCGGGTGTGGGGCGTGACCGTGTCCACGCCGCGGCGCGGCCCGAGCGTGAGCGCGTCGCGCACGGCGGCCCACCCGGTGGAGGTCGTCCACGTCGTCAGCAGCGTGTTGGTGCCCGGCTCGTACACGCGCGCGGTCGGCACGTTGATCCCGAACGGCCCGAACCGAAACGCCCCTGCCTCGCGGTCGAGCAGCGTGCCGAACACCGAGGGCGCGTCGAAGCGGGGCACGCATAGCCAGTCGATCGCCCCGTCGGGCGCCACCAGCGCGCCGGTGTGGCAGTCCGACAGGAACGCGTAGTCGGCGATCGGTGGAAACGGCGAGGGCGCGGCGGCGCTCTGCGGCGCGGTATCGCTCGAGCTCATCTCACGATGTTTGTCGCGCGGCTGGGTGGTCTCACATCACCCGACCGGGGTGATAGCGGCTCCTCTTTGCGGGGCGGTGTCCTGTGCGTGGTACTCGCGCAGCAACTCCTCCTCGCGCTCGCGCTTGGGGAAGCGGAAGAAGACGAGCGTGGCACCGAGCAGGATCGCGACGATGCCGGCAAGGTAGGCGTGGTCGGCGCCCTGCAGGAACGATTCCTTCGCGCCCGCCGTGATCTGCGCGGCGTAGTGCGGGTAGCGCTGGGCGGTGTCGGCGGCGGAGGCGAACGACTTCTCGAGCTCGGACTGCACGGAGTTGGTGACGAGCGCTTTGTCAGGCGAGGCCGCGACCGCGGAGGCGACGGCGGCGGCGTAGCCGGCGGTGAGGATCGCGCCGAGGATCGACTGCATGATCGCCCCACCGAGGTCGCGCTGCAGGTCGGCGGTGCCGGAGGCCATCCCCGCGCGCTTGACCGGCACCGAGCCGGTGAGCGAGTGCGAGGCGGGGGTGCCGGCGAACCCGACGCCCGCCCCCACGAGCGCGTAGGCGAGGCCGACCTTCCAGTAGGCGATGTGGTCTTCCCACAGCAGCAGCATCGTGAGGAAGCCCAGCAGGCAGAAGGCGTAGCCGATCAGCAGCGCCACGCGGGCGCCGTGGGTGTTCACGAGCTTGGCCGAGCGCGGGGCGATCAGCACCATCAGCACAGCCGCGGGGATGATCGAGAGGCCGGCGTCGAGCGTGGAGTAGCCGAGCACGTTCTGCAGGAACTGCTGGCCGACGAACATCGCGCCCATCAACGTGCCGAAGACGATGATGCCGGCGCACGCGGCCACCCAGAAGACCCTGCGTTTGGCGACGTCGAGGTCGTACAGCGGCTCACGCGCGCGGCGCTGGCGGAGGATGAACGCGCCCCCGGCGGCCACCGCGATTGCGCCGAGCCCCGCGGCGAGCGTCCCCTTGCCGGGCACCGGCGCGAAGTTGATGCCGAGCACGACCGCGGCGACGAGCACCACCGAGAGGATGCCGCCGAGGTTGTCGACGGGGTCGGAGGTCTCGTTGACGTGCGCGGGGACTAGGCGCCAGGCCATCGCGAACGCGATCAGCGCGAGCGGCAGCGTGATGAAGAACACCGAGCCCCAGTGGAAGTGGGTGAGCAGCGCCCCGGAGAGCAGTGGCCCGAGTGCGGAGATCGCGCCGCCGATGCCCGACCACAGCGCGATCGAGCGCGTGCGCGCCGGCCCCGACCACAGCGCGGTGATCAGCGCGAGCGTCGTCGGGTACGCCATCCCGGCCGAGAGCCCGCCGAGCAGGCGCGCGGCGAGCAGCACCCCGATCGACGGCGCGAGCGCGGCGAGCAGGCTGACCGGGATCGAGAGCCCCGTGCCGAGCAGCAGCATCAGCTTGCGCCCGTAGCGGTCGCCGACCGCGCCGAGGTACAGCACCGAGGCGGCGAGCCCCAGCGAGTAGCCCACGGCGACGAGGTCGAGTTCGGTCTGCCCGGCGTCGAACGCCTTGCCGATGTCGGGCAGCGCGACGTTGGCGACGGCAAGGTTGAGGTTGGCGACGGCGGCGACGGCGATCAGCGCGGCGAGCACCAGCCCCGCGCGGGCGGGGGCCGTCGACGCTTCGGCCGGGGGGGAGGCTTCGGCCGCGCTCGCCATGGCGGCGATCCTGAAGGGGGACGGGGTGAGCCGGCATCATCCGAGGCGGGCGAGGCCGGCTCACCCTCGGGTGCACGAGACTGGGTACACGATGATGAGGCGCAGGCGACCAATCATGCGAGGCGCGATGGTGGGCGGTGTGGGCTACGCGGCCGGCCGTGCGGGCGCCAGGCACTCGGCGCAGGAGTCATCCCAGGAGCAGCGGCTCGCGGAACTGGAAAGCCAGCAGCAGGCCCCCCCGAGCGCCCCGCCGGCACCAGCACCTGCCGCGCCACCGGCGGAAACGACGGTCGAGCAGCTGCAGAAGCTCGCACAGCTGCGCGACAGCGGAGTCCTCACGAACGAGGAGTTCGAGGCCCAGAAGCAGAAGGTTCTCGCGGCCGGATGAGCACGGTGAACGCTCCCGCACAGACGGCCCTCGCGGACGGAGGGCAGACACGGTGATCGGCCCCGTACAGCTGCTCGTGGTCGGCTTCGAGGAGCCCAACTTCCAGGGCGAGGTGCTCGCCGAGCTGCAGAGCCTCAAGGAGAACGACGTCGTCCGCGTGATCGACATCCTCGTGGCCAACAAGGACGCCGCGGGCGAGGTTGAGACGGTGCAGATCAGCGACCTCTCCACGAACGAGGCGCAGGAGCTCGGCGAAGTCGTCAAGGCGCTGATCGGCCTCGGTGAGATCGCCGGTGGCGACGCCGAGGGCGCCGCGCGGATGTGGTCGAGCGACGAGCAGACGGGCCTGAGCGAGGAGGATCTCCTCGACGTGCTCGCCGAGATCCCCCCCGACACCGCGGTGGCGATCGCGCTGCTGGAGCACCGCTGGGCGATCCCGATGCGGGAGGCGATCGTGAGGGCGGGGGGGTTCCCGATCCTCGACTCGTGGGTGCACCCGCGCGACCTTGTCGAGGTCGGCCTGCTCGCGGCCGCCGAGGCCGAGCAGACGCTCAGCTGAGCCGCGCGCGCAGCCCTCACCCCCGGTGGGTGACGACCGTTCATCCCCACCGCGCCTAGCGTGACTGTGCGAGGCCCACAAAGCTGTGAGAGGCGCTCGCCGAGGATTCAAGTGACAACCGCGGTCTACGAGATTCGCATCAAGGGCGGCATGAGCGACCAGCTTCTTACCGCCTTCGAGGGCATGGAATCGACCGTTCAGTCGGCCGAGACCGTGCTGCGCGGCCCCGCGGTGGACCAGGCCGCGCTGCACGGGCTGCTCGACCGCGTCCAAGCGCTCGGCTTGGAGCTGATCGAGGTGCGGCGTCTCTCGGAGTCTCCAGCGGCGGGGGACGATGTCAGACCCGCGTCACGACCCGGGGCCGCTTGATCCCCGAGGGGAGCAGGCCGAGTCGGCGGGCGCGGTCCACCGCGTCGGCGCGGCCGCTGGCGTCGAGCTTGCGGTAGATGGAGCGCAGGTGGGTCTTGACGGTGTTCAGCGACACGAACACCTCTGCCCCGATCTCGGCGTTGGAGAGCATCGTGGGCAGGTACCGCAGGATCCGCTGCTCGCGCTCGGTGAGCGGTGCGAGCAGCGCGACCCCGGAGGGGTCGCGCTGGCCGACTCCGTCGAGCAGCACCTCCAGCAGCGCAGGGTGGGCGGTGCCGCTCTGCGCCTGGAGCTCCAGCAGCTCGCGCACCTCCGGTCCGTTCAGCAGGAACGCGTCGCGGAAGGGCTCGCGCTCGGCCGGTGCGAGCGCGAGCTCGAGCGCCTGCGAGGCGGCGGCGTCGTCGCCGGCCGCGTGGTCGACGAGCGCGCGCAGCAGCCACCCCTCGACCAGCGTTGCGGGGTGGGTGGCGGCAGCCTGCTCGGCGCCGGCGGGCCCCTGCCCGAGGAGTGCCTGCTCGAGCGATTCGGCCGCCCGCTCCAGATCCCCGGCGTGCAGGTCGAGGCTCGCCTGGCGGACCAACAGCTCGACGTGCCGAGGTTCCCGCTCGCTGGCGGCGGCGAGCGTCTCCGCGGCGCGCTCGAGCTCCCCGGCGGCCGCCAGCACGCGCGGCTCGACCTCCTCCAGCGCGACCCCCAGCAGCTCTGGTGCGGGGTCGCAGTCGGCCAGCTCGGCGCGCACGGCGCGCAGCTTCAGCGCACCGCGGGCGGCCGAGCGCGGACCCGCCGCGGCGAGTGTGAGCGCCTGCAGCAGGTCGGTGGCGAGCCTGACGGGCGCCTCGGCGGTCGCGGCGGCGCTCGCGGCGCGGGTCAGCAGACTCTCGGCGGGCTCGAACTCGCCCCGCTGGTAGGCGCCCGCCGCGGAGGCGAGGTAGGCGCACGCCGCCGCCGGGCCCTCGCACCAGCCGCGCTGCTCGGTCAGCCCCACCGCCTGCGAGCTCAGCTCCTCGGCACGGTTCAGCTCGCCGCTCAGCAGGTGCACGAGCGCGAGCTGCGCGAGGCAGTCCATGGCGACCTGCTCGTGGCGCTCCTCGCTGGCGAGCGCAAGCGCCTCCTGTAGGTGCGCCGCGGCGGCGACGGCGTCGCCGGACCACAGCTGCGCGGCCCCGAGGTTGGAGAGCGCGAAGCTGCGCAGCGACGCCCAGCAGTGGTGCGAGGAGGCCCGGGCCGCGTCGGTGAGCTTGCGGGCCAGGCGCTCGGCGTCCTTGACGTTGACGCGCAGGCGCGCGTGGTGCAGCGCCACGGTCGTGAGGACCACGTCCAGCGCCTCGCGGGCGGGCCCTGCGACCTCGCCGCGGGCCGCTCGTGCGATCGTCAGGTGGCGCTCGGCGCCCTGGAGGTCCCCGTCCTGCAGACGGCTGCCGGCGAACGCTGCCGCCAGCCGCGGGTCGGCCGCGACGACGTCGGCGGGCAGCTGCGCCATCGGGCCACGCATCGCGGCGGACCTCCCGCGCAGGAACAGGCTCGAGCCAGTTCTCGGCGATCAGCCGACCCGCTTGCTCCCAGTCCTCGCCGGCGAGGGCGTGGCGGATCGCGGGCATCGTCTCGCCCTGCTCGGAGTACCACCGCGCCGCGCGGCGGTGCAGGAAGGGGATCTCCTCGGGGTGCGCGTGGCGCAGGTGCGCGCGCAGCAGCTCGCCGAACAGCGGGTGGTAGCGGTACCAGTGGCCCTCGGCGTCGGTCGCCGCGACCGGCGCCCCCAGGTGCTCGATCGTGGCGAGCGTGAGCGTGGCGCCCTCGTGGCCGGTCAGGGCGTCGGCCAGCTCGGGGCTGACGGTGTCCACGAGGCAGGTCCGCAGCATGAACTCGCGCCGGTCCCACGGCAGGCCGGCGAGGACCTCGGAGACGAGGTAGTCAGCCACCGTCCGGTCGGTGCCGGCGAACTCGGCCAGGAAGCGCGCCGGCTCGGGGTGCCCGTGCAGCGAGAGCGCCGCCAGGCGCAGGGCCGCGGCCCAGCCCTCGGTGCGCGCCCACAGCAGGTCGATGTCTGCGCCGGAGAGCGCGAGGTCGAGCTGCCGGCACAGCTCGGCCGTCTCCCCGCGATCGAACGCGAGGTCCGCGACGCGCAGCTCCGTGAGCGCGCCGTTCACGCGCAGCCGCTCGACCGGCAGCGGCGGGTCGGCGCGGCCGGCGAGCACGATCCGCAGCTGCTCGGGGGCGTGGCGCACGAGGAAGTCGATCGCGGCGGTCGCCTGGGGGCTTGTCAGCTCGTGGATCTCGTCGAGCACGAGCACCAGCGGGGAGCCCAGTTCGGCGAGGCCGTTGACGAGCAGCGCCAGGAAGCGCTCCGTGCGCGCCCCCGCTGGCGGCTTCAACCGGCCCACGGCACTGCCGGGCTCGATCGCCTCGGAGTGGCACAGTGCGCTCAGCAGGTCCTCGAGCAGCCGGCAGGCGTCGTTGTCGTCGCCATCCAGCGACAGCCAGCACGCGGGCCCTGGGAGCTCGCGGGTCGCGATCCACGAGGAGAGCAGCACGGTCTTGCCCGACCCGGCCGGCGCGGAGAGCAGCACGAGGCCCTCGCGGACTCCCTCGTCCAGGGTGTCGAAGAGCCGCTCGCGTCGAATCAGATGGCGCGGGGTCGGCGGGACCAGGAGCTTGGTGGCCACAGTAGGGGCCGCCGCCGCCCGCTCAGATACGGGGCTTGACATTACGCGCTGCCTCCGGGGAGACGTCTGACCCACAACGTGCGCTCAACCTCCGGGCGAGAGGATGGCTGCCATCGGTCAAATATCCTACCACTCCGGAAAAACTTCTGTTTATCCGAACCCCTATGGACTCGTACGTAGTGTTCCGCAGTGGGAGGTAGGCGAGCCCCCGATGACGGCACCCGGGCGAGTGCTGGAGTATTCGAGCGCATGAAGGCGCCCGAACGTAAGCCGACCAGCGCGATCGGCGCCCATGGGGGAGCCGGCCGGCCTCGCCGGGGGTGCTCGTGGCGCCCGTGATCCGCACGGATGAGCTCTCCAAGCGCTACGGCGACACGCTCGCGCTCGACGGGCTCAGCCTGACGGTGGGGGAGGGCGAGGTCTATGGGTACCTCGGCCCGAACGGTTCGGGCAAGACGACGACGATCAGGCTGCTGCTCGGCCTGCACCGTCCGAGCGGTGGGCGTGCCGAGCTGTTCGGCCTC
Organism: uncultured Solirubrobacterales bacterium; assembly: GCA_963702085.1. GTDB lineage: Bacteria > Actinomycetota > Thermoleophilia > Solirubrobacterales > Solirubrobacteraceae > Palsa-744. The sequence continues at coordinate 637,317 of OY969707.1, forward strand.
GACGCCTGGCGCGACCCGGTCGCGGCGCACCGGCGGGTCGCCTACGTCCCGGGGGAGCCGTTCCTGTGGCCGACGTTGACGAGTGCCGAGACGTTCGAGTTCCTCGCCCGCCTGCGGGCGCCGACCCGTGCCCCGGACGGCCGCGAGTCGCCGGGCACCGACGTGGCGTACCGAGAGGTGCTCGTGAAGCGCTTTCAGCTGGACACGCGCAAGAAGATCCGGGCGCTGTCGAAGGGCAACCGCCAGAAGGTGCAGCTGATCGCGGCGCTCGCCACGCGTGCGGAGCTGCTGCTGCTCGACGAGCCGACGAGCGGCCTCGACCCGCTGATGGAGATGGCCTTCCGCGAGTGCGTCGAGGAGGCGCGGGAGCGCGGGCAGACGGTCTTCCTCTCCTCCCACATCCTCAGCGAGGTGGAGGCGCTCTGTGGCCGCGTAGGGATCCTTCGGGGCGGGCGGCTCGTCGATGAGGGGACGCTGCAGGAGCTGCGCCACCTCGCCGCGCAGACGGTCGAGGTCACGTTCGCGGGCCCGGTACCCCAGCTTCCGCCGCTGCCGGAGGTGCAGGTGCAGAGCGCCGGCGCGAACGCGCTGCGCTTCGAGGTCTCGGGCAGCGTCGGCCCGCTGATCGCCGCGCTCGCCGAGCATCCGGTGACGACGCTGACCAGCCGGGAGCCGTCGCTGGAGGAGATTTTTCTGCACCACTACGACGGCTCGAACGATCGTGTCGGTGGCTAACGAAGTGGTGCCCTCGCCGAGCGTGCCGGGGTTAGACAGGCCGCGGTCGGGCACTCCCAGCACGAGGCCCGGTGCTGATCTCGGGCCCGCCCGGGCCCTGGCGCGGCGGGTGTTCCGGGACGCGCGGACGCGCACGGTCGCGTTCGCGTACCTGTTCGCCATCTACGCGTACATCCAGCCGGTCGGCTACCGCCACGCCTACCCGACGATCTCCGACCGGCTCGGATTCGCCCGCAGCTTCGCCAACAACAAGGCGATCCGTCTGTTCTACGGCGAGCCGCACGACCTGTTGAGCGTGAGCGGCTACACCGCCTGGCGCGTCGGCGGGACGCTCGCGATCCTCGCCGCGGTCTTCGGCCTGCTGGCCGCCGTGCGAGCGCTCCGGACCGAGGAGGACACGGGCCGGCAGGAGCTCGTGCTGGCTGCGGCGATCGGGCGGCGCACGGCGTACCTCGCGGCGATGGCCGCGATCGCAGCCGGCATCGCGATCCTGTGGCTCGCGGAGTTCGCGGGCTTCGTCGCCGGGGGCCTGCCCGTGGGCGGGGCGGCGTACCTCGCGCTGGCGACGGTGTCGGTCGTGCCGGTGTGCGTGGGGGTCGGCGCGCTCGCCAGCCAGCTGGCGCCCACGCACCGCATCGCGCTCGAGCTCGGGGGTGCGGTCGTGGGCCTGCTGTTCCTGCTGCGCGTGATCGCGGACACCGCCAGCGGCGCCGGCTGGCTGCGGTGGGCGACGCCGCTTGGGTGGGCGGAGGAGCTCCGTCCGTTCGCCGGCCCCCAGCCACTCGTGCTTGTGCTCCCCCTCGCGGCGACCGCGGTGCTGCTCCTGCTCGCCGCACGCATCGCCGTCGGGCGCGACGTCGGCACGGGAGTGCTCCCTGCGCGCGACAGCGCCGACCCGCACCTGCGGCTGCTCTCCTCCCCGACCGCGCAGGCGCTGCGCAGCGAGCGCGGCGGCCTGGTCGTGTGGACCGCCAGCGTCGCGGTGTTCGCGTACATCCTCGGCGTGGTCGCGAAGGGCACCTCCTCGGCGGGCATCTCCAAGAGCCTGCAGCGAGAGTTCGCGAAACTCGGCTCGGGGTCGATCGTGACGCCGACCGGCTACCTCTCGTTCGTGTTCGTCTTCTTCATCCTCGCCGTGAGCCTGTTCGCCTGCGCGCAGGTCGCCGCCGCGCGGCACGAGGAAGCCGAGCAGCAGCTCGAGACGCTGCTCTCCCTGCCGGTCGGCCGCCGCGGCTGGCTCGCCGGACGCCTCCTGCTGGCGAGCGCCGGCGTCGCCGCGATCTCGCTGGTGGCCGGCCTGCTCACCTGGGTGGGCGCCGCCTCCCAGGGGATCGGCGTCTCGCTACCGCGGATGCTCGAGGCCGGCGCGAACTGCCTGCCGGTCGCGCTGCTGTTCCTCGGGATCGCCGCGCTCGCCTACGCCACCGTGCCCCGCGCGAGCGCCGGCATCGCCTACGGGCTCGTCACAGTCGCATTCCTGTGGCAGCTGGTCGGCTCCCTGCTCGGCGTGCCGAAGTGGCTCGTCGAGCTGACGCCGTTCGCGCACGTCGGGCTCGTGCCCGCCGAGTCGTTCGACCTCACGGGCGCGATCGCGATGCTCGCCGTTGCGCTGGGCTGCGCGCTGGCGGCCGTGTGGGCCTTCAGCCGCCGGGACCTGGTGGAGGTGTAGGGCCGGCTGCCGGCGTCAGTACCACGCTCGCCCCACCCAGAGTGACCGAGGCTGACGTTTGCGATCGAGTTGCCAGCCACCACACGCCTGAGGATTCAGCATGCTCACATGTCACCGCATCGTCCGGCGAGTAGGCATAAGCTCTACTACCCACATGCCCGCTGCGGGCGATGCGGGCGCCTTCTTGACTGAAAGGACACATCAATGATCCTTGCAACCAGCTACCCGTTCCTCGAAGTCTTCTGGACGATGCTGATCTTCTTCGCGTTCGTCGTCTGGATCTGGATTCTGTTCACGGTGATGATCGACATCTTTCGCCGCCACGACACGTCGGGCTTCGCCAAGGTCCTATGGATCATCTTCATCATCGTGCTCCCATACCTGGGCGTGTTCGTCTATCTGATCGCCGAGCACAAGGGGATGACAGAACGCGCCGTGAAACAACAGAAGGACGCACAGGCGCAGTTCGATCAGTACGTGCAGTCCGTCGCCACAAAGGTTGACCCAACCGAGCAGATCGCCAAGGCCAAGCAGATGCTCGACAACGGCACGATCACGCAGGTGGAGTTCGACCAGATCAAGCAGAAGGCGCTCGCGTCCGCGTAGGGTTCACGACGGGTCGGCGCTCGCTCGCCCCCCGACTGCGCCCAGACCTCGGCGTGGGCATCCGCGCCGAGGTCGTGCGCCCGCGTGAGGAAACAGCCACGGGGTGAGGGGCCCGGGGCCCTCCGCATCGAACGTTCGTCCAACTGGGGCCGGCGGGACTCGATTATTCGACCCGCTCGACCGAGCGGCGTCGCATGGGCGAGATGGGCCAGGGCTCCCCACACCTCGAGGTCGCCGGCCGGCCCGCCACGCACGGCGAGGGGCACGGGCACCCCAGGCACGTCTCACACCACAAGCACGCCGCGCACCACAAGCACAAAAAGCACCACAAGAACCACCACAAGAAGCACCGCAAGCACCACCGCCGCCACCTCGGCACCGCCGGAACGGCGCTGCCCACCGCCCCCGCGAAGCCCCCGCCGCCCTCCAGCGCACCGGTCCCCGCCGCTCCCGCGATCCTCACGCAGGCGGGTGCGAACCGCCTGCTGTGGCGCGCCGGCTTCGGGCCGACTCCCGGGCAGGCCGCGGCGCTCGCCGGGCAGCCCGTCCAGCAGGTCGTGTACAGCCTCACCCGCCCCTCCGGGCCCGCCGTCCTGAGCGGCCCCGCGCCCGTCGAAGAAGAAGGCAACCCGCTCGACCCCGTCAACGCGTGGGGGCAGGACCACTGCTGGTGGTTGGACCGCATGGTGCGCTCCGACCAGCAGCTCGTCGAGCGCATGACGTACATCTGGCACGACTGGTTCGCCAACTCCAACGAAAAGGTCGGCTCCCAGCAGCTGATGCTCGACCAGAACGAACTGTTCCGCGAACAGTGCCTCGGCAGCTTCCGCGACCTGTTCACAGCCGTCACCGTCAACCCCGCGATGCTCGTGTTCCTCGACGGGATCTACAACGAAGCGGAAAACCCCAACGAGAACTACGCGCGCGAGATGATGGAGCTGTTCTCGCTCGGGGCCGACCGCGGCGCCTACACCGAGGAGGACGTCCGCCAGATGGCCCGCGGGCTGACCGGCTTCACCGCGGAATGGTCCTCGGAAGCGGGCCTGCACAACTTCCACTACGACCCCGCCCGCCACGACACCGAAGACAAGACCGTCTTCGGGCAGACCGGCAACTGGGGTTGGGAAGACGCCGTGCGCCTGTGCGTCGAACACCCGCTGCACCCCTCGTTCTTCGTCACCAAGCTGTGGGGCTACTTCATCCCTTCGCAGCCCGACGAACAGACGCTCGCCTCGCTGCAGGGCCTGTACCTCTCGAGCGGCTACTCGATCCGCGCCGTCGTCGAGGCGATCCTCCAGCACCCCGACTTCTACGAAGGCCCCGAGCTCGTCACGCCCCCCGTCGTCTACAACGCCGGCCTGCTGCGCGCCGTCGGACGCCCGATCGACACGACCGCGTGGACGTGGCTGGACTCCTCCGCCGGGCAGCAGCTCTTCTACCCCCCCAACGTCGCCGGCTGGGACTTCTCGCGGTGGCTCGACACCTCGACCGCCAAGGCCCGCTGGGAAATCGCCAGCTACGTCACCGCCAAGACGTACGCCAACCCGTGGCCTGGAGAAGGCGAACCGACGTACGACCCCACCGAGGAACCCGCCACCGCGTTCGCGCGCGCCCTCGCGCTACTGGGCCGACCCCCCGCTCTCCCCCGAATCGCGAGAGTGCCTTGCCGCCTTCTCCGAATCCAGCCTCGACGGCCGTGTCACGGCCGAATGGGAGGAAAGCCCCTTCCGCGCGCTGCGCCAGAACGCGCTGCGCATGTTGATCGCCACCGCCCCCGACCTACAGGTGAGCTGACATGCCCGACGGCTGCTCCTGCAACGACTTCAACCGCGCCCACCTCCTGCGCCGCGGCGTCGCCGCCGCCGGCCGGGGACTGCCGGCGATCGAGCCCGGGCAGCCGCTGCCCGCCGGCACCGGGATGGACCGGCGCGCGTTCCTGCTGCGCTCCGTCGGCGCCGCGTTCTCGGTCTACGGCGCCTCGGCGCTTGCGCCCCGCCACTTCGAAGCGGGCATCGCCCAGGCCTCCGCCGCCGGGCCCAACCAGCCGGTGCTCGTGTCGATCTTCATGGAAGGAGGGTGGGACGCCCTGTCGGTGCTGGCCCCCGTCAAGGAAGCGCGCTACCACGAACTGCGCCCCACGCTCGGGCTCGCCGAAGGGACCGGGGAACCCTTCACCGAGGACCCCACCCTGATGTGGCACCCCTCCGCCGGCCCGCTCGCCACCCTGCACGGCGAGGGCAAGGTGACGGTGTTCCCCGCCGTCGGCTACGACCCCCCCGACGAGAGCCACTTCACGAGCCGCCACTACTGGGAGGTCGGCGAGGTCGGGCAGCTCGCCACCAACACGCGCACCGGCTGGCTGGGCCGCTTCCTCGACGCCACCGGCGAACCGGGCAACCCGCTGCAGGGCCTCTCGATGGACTACTCGCTCGCACCCGCGCTGGCGACCGCCAAGGTGCCGGTCGCGGCCGTGTCCACCCCGGTGGGCTTCAACATGTGGGCGTACGGCCTCGACGAACCGGTGACCGCTCCTGCGCTTGAGACGTACGGCGCGCTCGGCGCGCTCGGCGCCCCCTCCCCCGCCTACGCCGAAGCGCGCGGGGCCGCGCTGGACACGAGCATCGTCCTGGGCGAGATGGCGCCGTTCGTCGGCCCCGACGGCAAGCCCACGTACAAATCGCCCGTCACGTACCCCACGACCGGCGGCGAATTCCCCGAACGACTCGCCGCGCTCGCCGCGATGCTCGCGGCGGGGCTGCCGATCCGCTGCGTCTCGCTGAACGCCGTCGGCGGCTACGACACCCACTCCGACGAGGTCACCACCCTGAAGACCAACCTCGGCCAGACGGCCGAATCGGTGCTCGCCTTCCAGCGCGACCTCGAAGCGCGCGGACTGGCCGACCGCGTGCTGATCCAGCTGTGGTCGGAGTTCGGCCGCCGCCCGCAGGAAAACGGCTCCGGCACCGACCACGGCGCCGGCGGGCTCGCGTTCCTGATCGGCACCCGCGCGTCCGGCACGATGGTCGGCGAGTACCCCGGCCTCACGCACGCTCGACGAAAACGAAAACCTCCGCAACACCTCGGACTTCCGCTCGATGTACTGCTCGCTGCTGGAGCAGTGGTTCGGCACCGAAGCGGCCGTCGCGATCCCCGAAGCGGCGAGCTTCGCGCGGCCCGTGCTGTTGAAGTGATGGGCTCGCGCGCCAGGACCTGGGCGGCCACACTCGGCGCGCTGTGTCTCCTCGCCGGCGCCCTTGCGGCAGTCGCCTTCGCCGCGCCTGCACACCACCACGTCTGCAGGTCCCCGCACGCCCACCGCTGTTCCCGCCGATTAGGGCGACACTCGCTCCGCTCGCATCCCCGAATCGGCCAGCGTCGCCCTGCTCGCCAGCCACACCGCGGGGGGACCGCACAACGAACGCCCGCCCAGCCGGCCGGCTCCGCCGGACCGGCCCCATCCACCTCCGCGCCCTCCGGGATCTTCCCACCGGCGGCCCCCGCGGCTCCCTCGTCTGGTCCCGAACCCGAACCGGCCACCGCGCCCGCGAGCCCACCCGCGCCCGCGCGCGTGCAGGTGATCGCCAAGGAGTACTCGTTCACGCTCTCGCGTCCCGAAGTGCCCGCCGGGGAAGTCATCGTCGAGCTCGTCAACCGCGGCGAAGACGCGCACAACCTGCACGCCCTCGAACCGACCGAAGGCGCCGAACCCGGCGCCCTGCCCAACACCGAACCGGGGGGCGTCCGCGACCTCAAATTGCGGCTGCGCGCCGGCACGTACACGCTCTTCTGCTCGCTGCCCGGGCACGAGGCCAAAGGGATGCACGCGACGCTGGTGGTGGGCTGAGCGTACCCACCGGCGTGCCGTTCGAACGCCCGTGCGCGGCGCCCGCCGGGGGTGGGATTTTTTTTGATGGCGGCCTCCGGCCGCAGGGGCGTTCGGGTGGCGGACCCGGGGTGTGTGCAAAGGCCGAGGACCGCGGCTTCCGGGGTGCTGGCCTGTGATGATGGCGCCGTGGCGAGCCCCACCCCCCCGCACACCGAGCCGCCGTCCGCACCCGCGGAGCCAGCAGCGCCCACTGCCCCCGCGCCCGACGGCGAGCAGCCGCCGGTCGTCCTGAGCCCCGCGACCGGCTACCCGGCGCTCGGGGAGAGCGACCTGGAGGTGCTGCGCGGGATCGGGGAGCGGTGGGGGTCCGCGCTGGGGGACCGCGCGCGGTGGATCCGGGCGCTGCCGTGCGACCCCAACCTCGGGCAGTCGAGCACCGGGTCGGTGCGCCTGGGGCGCTCGCGCTTCGTAGCGGTCGAGGCCGACGGCGCGCCCGGCGAGGAGCTCGAGGCCACGCCCGGCGCGGGGCACGCCCCCACGCGCGGGGGGTGGACCGCGGGGCGGGTGCGCCGCACGCTGCTCGGCCCGCCGCTGCACTCCGCCGCGGTACTCGAGGAGCGCATGCGCAAGCTGATCGCGCTGCCGGTGCTCTCCTCCGACGCGCTCTCCTCCGTCGCGTACGGGCCCGAAGCGATGCTCGTCGTGCTCGCGCTCGGCGGGGCCGCCGCGTTCGGCTACTCGCGGCTGATCTCACTTGCGATCTTCGTGCTGATGGTCGTCGTCGGGCTGTCCTACCGCCAGACGATCCGCGCGTACCCCCGCGGCGGGGGCTCGTACATCGTCGCCTCCGACAACCTCGGCCTGGTCCCCGGGCTCGTCGCCGCCGCCGGGCTGATGCTCGACTACGTCCTCACCGTCGCGGTATCGGTCGCCTCCGGGATCGCCGCCGTCACCTCCGCGATCCCCTCGCTCGCCCCCGACACCGTGCCGCTCGGGCTCGCGGTGATCGCCGTGCTCGTCGCCGGCAACCTCCGCGGCGTGCGCCAGGCGGGGCTGCTGTTCGCTGCGCCTACATACATGTTCATCCTCGCGATCTTCCTGCTCGTCGCCGTCGGCCTCGCGGACGCGGCCGGCCACAGCTTCCACGCGACGCCCCGCCCGCCGGTGCACGCCGCCGAGGGGGTGGGGCTGCTGCTGATCCTGCGCGCCTTCGGCTCCGGCGCCACGGCGATGACCGGGATCGAGGCGATCTCCGACGGGATCCCCGCGTTCCGGCCGGTGGAGTGGCGCAACGCGCGCACCACGCTGACGTGGATGGTGTCCCTGCTCGTGGTCATGTTCATCGGCACCGTCGTGCTGATCGAACTCGACGGGGTGGTGCCGTCCTCCTCGCAGACCGTGCTCTCCCAGCTCGCCCACGACGGCCTCGGCTCCGGCGTGGCGTACGGGTACGTGCAGGCCGCCACCGCGCTCGTGCTGCTGCTTGCCGCCAACACCGCCTTCTCGGACTTCCCGCGGCTGCTGTTCTTCCTCGCGCGCGACTACTCCGCGCCGCGGTTCTTCCTGCGCATGGGCGACCGCCTCGCGTTCTCCAACGGCATCGTCGTGCTCGGCGCGGGCGCCGCGGCGATCCTCGCCGCGTTCGACGGCTCTGTGACGAGCCTGATCCCGCTGTTCGCCGTCGGCGTGTTCCTCGCGTTCACGCTCTCGCAGACGGGCATGGTCGTGCGCTGGCTGCGCACCCGCGAGGAGGGGTGGCAGCGGAGCATCTGCTTCAACGCGCTCGGCGCGTTCCTCTCGGCGGTGGTGCTGGCGATCACCTCGTTCACCAAGTTCCTGGAGGGCGCGTGGCTCGTCGTGATCCTGATCCCCGCGCTCGTGGTGCTGTTCCTGCGCATCCGCGCCCACTACCTCGCGGTCGGGCGCGCCGTGGCGCTGCAGCCCGTGCCCGCGCGGGCACGGGCGAAGCTGATCGCGCCGTCGCCCGGCACCGCCTCGGAGGAGCGCGGCCACTCCGCGGTGCGCGGCGGCCTGTACGAGCGCGAGGAGGCCCCCGACCAGGTGCGCAACCTGACCGTGGTGCCGGTCATCGCGATGGACCTCGCCTCGCTGCGCGCGCTCGCCTACGCCGCCTCGCTCGGCCAGCCGGTGCTCGCCCTGCACCTGTCAGCCGACGCCGAGGAGGCCCGGCGCTTTCGCTCCTACTGGCAGGTTTGGGGCGACCACGTCCCCCTGGAGATCGTGCTCTCCCCCTACCGCGCACTGGTCGCGCCCCTGGCGCGCTACCTGCGACTGCTGCACGACCAGGTGCCCGACTTCACCGTCACCGTGGTGCTCCCCGAACTGGTCGTGCGCCGCGCGTGGCACCGCCCGCTGCACAACGGCGTCGCCCCCCGCCTGCGCCGCGCGCTGCGCCAGCTGCCGGGGATCGTCGTGACGACGGTGCCCTTCCACCTGCCGAGTTGAGCGCTCCCCGGCCGGCCTGTAGGCTGCTCGCGCAGTGACCCCCGACGACTGGAGCACCAGATGAGCAGCACCCCCCCGATCCCCCTGGCGGGCCGCCGCGTGCTGATCACCGGGGCTGCGCGCGGGATCGGCGCCGGCACGGCGCGCCGGCTGCACGAGCGTGGCGCGCGCGTGGCGCTCGCGGGCCTCGAGCCCGAGCTGACTCGAGCAGGTGGCCGCGGAGTGCGGAGGCGCGCCGTGGTTTCAGTGCGACGTCACCGAGCGCGCGCAGGTGCAGGCGGCGGTGGACGGCGCCGTCGAGGGTCTCGGCGGCCTGGACGTCGTGGTCGCCAACGCCGGTGTCGCCTCGCAGCTGCCGCTGATCGGCGGCGACCCCGCGCTCTTCGAGCGCACTGTCGCCGTCAACCTGCTCGGCGTCTACTACACCCTGCGCGCCGCTGGGCCCCACATCGCGCACCCCCGCGGGTACGCACTGGCGATCGCCTCGCTCGCCGCGGCGCTGCACGCCCCGCTGCTCGGCGCCTACAGCGCCTCCAAGGCCGGCGTGGAGGCGCTCGGGGACACGCTGCGCGTCGAGCTGTACGAGACGGGCGCGCGCGTGGGGGTCGCCTACTTCGCCTTCGTCGACACCGACATGGTCAGCCGCGGCCTGCAGACACGGGCTGCCGAGCAGACTCCGGGCAGGCGCCGCGCGGTCGTCAAACCAGTGCCGTTGTCCCTCGCGATCGACGCGATCGAGCGCGGCGTGCACCGCCGCTCCCGGCACGTGACCGCACCGCGGTGGGTGGCCGGCGCGCTGCCGCTGCGGATGCTCCTGCAGCCGCTCGTCGAACGCGGTGTCCGCGGTGGCCTGTCGGAGGCGCTCGAGTTGGCCCGCGAGGAGCACGCGCCGCTGACGACTCCCCAGCCGGAGACCCGTTGAGCAGGCCCCACGAGGAGCACGCCCGCTGACAACCCCAGCCGGATTCCTGATGGCCGAACTATGATGTAGAGTAAGAAGGGCGCAACTTGGGTATAGAGTCTGTGTTCTCCAGGTATGCAAGGACGGCCCTGGGCCACCGAGGGAGGTTGACATGAGGTTCCCCGCTTTCGCAACGATCCGGTCGTCTGGCCGTGTCTGGTTCGCCACGCTGCTCGCCGGCGTGGGCTTCGCCGCCGCCGCGCCCGTCGCGCAGGCTTCGTTTGGCGTCGAAACACTCGTGGCGGGCAACTGCACAGCCGCGTTTGAAGAATGTGGCTCGGAAACGCATAGTTTCGGGCCATTCAAATATTCGGTACCGAAGGAACCAACTCTCGCCGAAGCCAAAGAACAGGGCTACACCCAGGCGGCCGGCCATCCGGCGTGGGGGATCACCGACTTCAAGGTCAAGACCGAAGGCACCTTCCCGAACGAAGCTCCGTCGGGGATCGCGGAAGGCAAGGTGGTGACGCACGTTCGCACCGACGTCGGTCCCGGCGTGAGCGTGAACCCCCAGGCTGTGGCTCAGTGTACGATGAAAGAATTCGGTGACAAAGAAGCCATCGAAGGCACCGGCTTTTACCCAGTACCGAAATGCTCGCCGGAATCCGAAATTGGCGTCAACAGGGTCACCGTGTACGCCGGGCCCGGAGGCGTCTCGAAAGCTCCGGGGCCGGAAATCTCAGATCTGCCGCTGGAAGGCATCGCCTACAACGTGGTCCCCCCCGAAGGTTGGGCCTCGGACTTCGGGGTGGCGCTTAAACTGCCCGAAGCGTTGACCAAAGCGCAGCTCGAAAAAGGCTTCAAAGAAGCTGAAGAAAAAGGGGCAAAACCGGGAGTCGGGGGCTTTCCCTCAATAGAAAAACAGGAAGAACTCGAGGAAGGCCAGTACTACGCCCACACCATGATCGAAGGCAACGTAGAATGGGCCGGCAACTACCACGACTACTACGAAATCAACGTCTCGCCGGCCATACCGCTGATCTCCTCCCGCTTGGTTCTCAAAGGGGACATCGGCACCACCAAACAGGGCGGCTACATCACGCTCCCGAGCAACTGCGCCGGAGTGGGACCCGCCACCACGAATACGGTGACGATCAAGGGCCCCCACGGCGAAGAAGCTTCGAAGCAGTACACCACGCCGATCGGCACCGAAGGCTGCGACGGTGCTCTGCCCTTCACGGCCGTCCCCTTCGCGCCCACGTTCTCGCTCGAACCGGAAACCACCCAGTCCGACCAGCCCGACGGCGTCACCACCGAACTGAAGCTGCCGCACGATCCCAGCCCGACGGGCATCGACTCCTCGCAGTTGAACACCGCGAGCGTCACGCTGCCGGAAGGCATGACGCTCAACCCCTCCGCCGCGCACGGTCTCGAAGCGTGTACGCCCAAGCAGATCGGCATCGGCACGAGGAACAAGGTCGAATGCCCGATCGGCTCGAAAGTCGGCACCGTCACCCTGAACGTCCCCGACCTCCCGCCGGAATCCCTGCAGGGCAACCTCTACCTCGGCGGGCCCGAATCCGGTCCGATCACCGGACCCCCGTACACCATGTACATCGACGCCGAGTCCGCGCGCTACGGCATCTCGGTGCGCCTCAAAGGCACGGTCGTGCCCAACGAAGCGACGGGGCGGCTGACGGTGACCTTCGCCAAGAACCCCGAACAGCCCTTCAGCGACGCGATCCTGCGCCTCAAGGGCGGGCCGCTCGCGCCGCTGGCCAACCCGCTTGGCTGCGGGGCGGCGAAGACCGAAACGATCCTCGAACCGTACATCGGCGCGCTCGCAACGGAATTTCCCTCCAGCGCCTTCACGGTCGACAGCAACGGCTCCGGCGGCGCGTGCGCCTCGCCGCTGCCGTTCGCGCTCACGCAGAGCACCTCCAGCCTGCCCACGACCGCAGGCGCGTCGACCTCCTACACGCTCAACCTCACCCGGCCCACGGGCCAGCAGTACCTCTCGCAGGTCAGGACGGTGCTGCCGCCGGGCCTGGTCGGGCGGATCCCCGCGGTGACGCTGTGCTCCGAAGCGCAGGTCGCCGAAGGGCAGGTCAAGGAAGAAGGCTGCCCCGCGTCGAGCCGCATCGGGAGCGTCACGGTCTCCGCCGGAGCCGGCCCCGCGCCCTACCAGCTGACCGGCTCGGTCTACCTGACCGGCCCCTACAACAGCGCCCCGTACGGCATGGCGATCGTGGTGCCGGCCGTCACCGGTCCGTTCAGCCTCGGCAACGTGGTCACGCGCGCCACGATCGCCGTTGAACCGAACAGCCCCTACCGCGTGGTCGTCACCAGCGCCATCCCGACGATCTGGAAGGGCGTGCCGTTGCGGCTGCAGAAGGTGGCGATCGAAGTCAACCGCCAGAGCTTCCTGCTCAACCCGACCAACTGCAGCCCGCTGGCGACCGAATCGACACTGACCGGCCTGACCGTGCTCGGCTCGAGCGCGACCGCCACCCAGAACGTCTCGACCCCGTTCTCCGTGGGCGAATGCGCAGCGCTGCCCTTCAAACCCAGCCTCACCGCGTTCACCGGCGCGAAAACCTCGCGGGCCAACGGGGCGAGCCTCGAAGTCAAGATCAGCCAGGGCGCGGGCCAGGGCAACATCAAGAAGATCGTCACCTCGCTGCCCAAGCAGCTGCCCGCCCGCCAGGCCACGTTCAAACTGGCGTGTGTCGCGGCGACCTTCGAAGCCAACCCCGCCGCCTGCCCGTCGGGCTCGCGGGTCGGGAGCGCCACCGCCACCACCCCGGCGCTGCCCGGCACGCTCTCGGGGACCGTCTACTTCGTCTCCCACGGCGGCGAGGCGTTCCCCGACCTCGACACGGTCCTCCAGGGCGACGGGATCACGACGATCCTCGTGGGGCACACCAACGTCGTCAACAACATCATCACCACGACGTTCGATTCGCTGCCCGACGTGCCCGTCTCGAGCTTTGCGATGAAGCTCCCGACCGGCTCGAACTCGGTGCTCGCCGCGAACGGCAACCTCTGCACCGCGAACCTCGTGATGCCCACGACGATCGTCGCGCAGAGCGGGCCGACCGTCACGCAGAAGACGAAGATCACCCCCACGAACTGCCCGGTGCAGATCGTCAAGCACCGGACCTCCGGCGCCACCGCGATCATGACCGTGCAGCTGCCCGCCGCCGGGCGCATCAGCGGCAGCGGCACCGACCTGAAGACCGTCGCGCGCCACCTCGGCAACGCCGGCAGGGAGACGCTCAACGTGCCGCTGACCGGCACCGGCAAGGAAATACTGCGCAAATTCCGCCAGCTGCGGATCAAGGTGCGCGTCGGCTTCGTGCCGAAGAAGAAGGGCGCCAACTCCAAGGCCTACGCCACGGTGACCTTCAGAGCCTGACTCCTGGCGGGGAGCCGGAGACCCACCCCTCCCGGGTGGGTCTCCACCACGTAGTGAGCGCCGCCCGTGCCCATGCGGGCGGCGTTTCTCGTGACGGGGGCGCAGGCACAAGCGGACAGGCGCAGACGCCGGCGGCGCCCACCGGCGTCGATCAGGGGGCCGCCAGCGCGGACGCGTCACACAAACGACACCCTGCCGCCCCCGTTACATCTAAAGTCACCCGTATGTCCACCGCAAGCGTCGAGATCCCGCTACGCGCTGTCGCGAGCACCGACGGCGACCCGCTGCTCGGTGCGTTGCGCCGGCTGATGCGGCTCGCCGACGGCGGCGGCGACGCCGAGGCCGTGTTTCGCGCCCTCGCGCACGAGTTGTTCTCGGTCTTGGGAGCCCTCCCCCCCGCCCGCCCACCCGAGGAGGTGCACGTCCACCACCTCGCCGCCGCGGGAGAGGGCGAGCTGGTGGTGGTGTACCTGTTCGAGGGCGAGGGGCGCCTCAGCTACGTGGTGCCACGCTCCGAGCGCCCGCCCGGGGTGGCGTGGGTCGCGAGCACCGGGCAGACCGTGCTCGCCGTCGGGGCGCGCGAACTGGCGGCCTCCGTGCCGCGCCTGGCGGTCGCGGGCGGGGCAGGGTGCGCACTGCTGGTGCCACTCACGGTGCGCGGGGAGGTCGAGGCAGTCGTGATCCTCGCCCGCCGGCGCCCCGAGGCGTTCGACGAGTCCGCGCTGCAGCGGGCCGCGGCGCTCGTGGACCAGGCCGCGTCCGCGCTCGCCCTGCTGCGCGCGCGGGCGGAGGCCGGCACGGACGCGGTGACCGGCTGCATGAACCACCGCGCGATGCGCCGCCGCCTGCAGGAAGAGATCGGGCGCGCCGCGCGCACCGACGGGCGCCTGGCGTGCCTGCTGCTCGACCTCGACAACTTTAAGCTCGTCAACGACCGCCACGGCCACCCCGCGGGGGACGCGCTGCTGCGCGAGGTCGCGCGCGCGCTGATGGGCGAGTTCCGCGCCTTCGACCGCGTCGCCCGCTACGGGGGGGACGAGTTCGCGGTGATCCTCCCCAACGCCGACCTGGAGTCCGCCGCGCAGGCCGCTGTCCGCGCCCTGCAGCGGCTCGCGGAGATTCCCTCCTTCGGTCTCGCGGCGGGCGTCGGCGCCTCGATCGGGGTCGCGCAGTGGCGGCCCCCGATGAACGACGGGCAGCTGCTGGAGGCCTGTGACGAGGCGCTGCTGCGCAGCAAGCGCACGGGCAAGGGCCGCGTCGAGCTCGCCGCCTGAGGCTCCGTCCCCGCCCGGGGCGCGAGTGGCCCTGGGCACGAGCGCGCGCCAACGCGAGGAGGCCGCACCGGCTCGATCGAGCAGAGTGTCGCCGCCGTCTGATTGACTGGAGGCCATGTCGCAGAACAGCTTCGACGCAAAGGGCACGCTCGCCGTCGGCGGACGCGAGTACGAGGTCTTCCGCCTGAGCACGCTCGAGCCGCGCTTCGACGTGGCGCGGCTGCCGTTCTCGCTGAAGGTGCTGCTCGAGAACCTCCTGCGCACGGAGGGCTCGGGGGCGGTCACCGCCCCCGACGTCGAGGCGCTCGCCGGCTGGGACCCCGCCGCTCAGCCCTCGCAGGAGATCGCGTTCACGCCCGCGCGCGTGCTGATGCAGGATCTCACCGGCGTCCCCGCGGTCGTGGACCTCGCGGCGATGCGCGACGCGATGGCGCAGATGGGGGGCGACCCCGCCAGGATCAACCCGCTCGCGCCGGCCGAGCTCGTGATCGACCACTCCGTGCAGGTCGACGCCTTCGGCACGCGCGACGCCTTTCGCATCAACGCCGAGCGCGAGTTCGAGCGCAACCAGGAGCGCTACCTCTTCCTGCGCTGGGGCCAGCAGGCGTTCGACAACTTCAAGGTCGTCCCCCCCGACACCGGGATCGTGCACCAGGTCAACCTCGAGTACCTCGCGCGCGTGGTGTTCGTCGCGGACGCACGCGACGGCGACGGCCTGCCCGCGGCCTACCCCGACACGCTGGTCGGCACCGACTCGCACACCACGATGGTCAACGGGCTCGGCGTGCTCGGCTGGGGCGTCGGCGGGATCGAGGCGGAGGCGGCGATGCTCGGCCAGCCGCTGTCGATGCTGATCCCGCAGGTCGTCGGCTTCCATCTGCACGGCGCGCTGCGCGAGGGGGCGACCGCCACCGACCTCGTGCTCACCGTCACCGAGCAGCTGCGCGAGCGGGGGGTGGTGGGCAAGTTCGTCGAGTTCCACGGCGCCGGCCTCGCCGGCCTGCCGCTCGCCGATCGCGCGACGATCGGCAACATGTCGCCCGAGTTCGGCTCCACCTGCGCGATCTTCCCGATCGATGCGGAGACGCTGCGCTACCTACGTTTCTCGGGGCGGCCCGCCGAGCAGGTCGAGCTGGTCGAGGCCTACGCGCGCGAGCAGGGCCTCTGGCACGACGAGCACTCGCCCGAGCCGAGTTTCTCCGAGCAGATCGAGCTCGACCTCGGCGAGGTGGTGCCCAGCCTCGCCGGCCCCAAGCGCCCGCAGGATCGGGTTTCGCTGAGCGACGCGAAGACCGCCTTCCGCGCCGCGCTCCGCGACTACGTGGACGCCCGGCAGGCTGACACCGACCCCTACGACGAGGCGGTCGCGGAGTCGTTCCCGGCCTCCGATCCACCTGCTGTCCACAAATCGCCGCCCTTCACGCTGCGCCACGGCCACGTGGTGATCGCCGCGATCACCAGCTGCACGAACACCTCGAACCCCTCCGTGATGATCGGGGCGGGGATCCTCGCGCGCAACGCGCTCGCCCGGGGCCTGGAGACCAAGCCGTGGGTCAAGACCTCGCTCGCACCGGGATCGAAGGTGGTCACCGAATACCTAGACCGCGCCGGGCTCACCGAGCCGTTGGAGCAGCTCGGCTTCAACCTCGTCGGCTACGGGTGCACCACCTGCATCGGCAACTCCGGGCCACTGCCCGAGGAGATCTCGAAGGTGGTGGGCGAGGAGGATCTCGCGGTCGTCTCGGTGCTCTCGGGCAACCGCAACTTCGAGGGGCGCATCAACCAGGACGTGAAGATGAACTACCTCGCCTCCCCGCCGCTGTGCGTTGCCTACGCGCTGGCGGGCACGATGGACATCGACATCGTCGCCGACCCGCTCGGCCGCGACGCCGAGGGTCGGGACGTCTACCTGCGCGACATCTGGCCCACCGGGCGCGAGATCGCGCAGACGATCGAGGCGGCGGTGCAGTCCGACATGTTCCGCAAGAGCTACTCCGAGGTGTTCGCCGGCGACGAGCACTGGAACGGCCTAGAGGTCCCCACCGGCGATCGCTTCGCCTGGGACGAGCGCTCAACCTACGCGCGCCTGCCCCCTTACTTCGAGGGGATGCCCGCCGAGCCCGCGCCGGTCAAGGATCTGGCAGGCGCCCGCGTGCTGGCGGTGTGGGGGGACTCGCTCACCACCGACCACATCTCCCCCGCGGGCGCGATCAAGCGCGACGGGCCCGCCGGGCTCTACCTGCAGGAGCAGGGGGTCGCGCCGCGCGACTTCAACTCCTTCGGCGCCCGTCGCGGCAACCACGAGGTGATGGTGCGCGGCACCTTCGCCAACATCCGCATCCGCAACCTGCTGCGGACTCCCGACGGTGCGGCGCTACCGGAAGGCGGCTACACCTACCACCTGCCGTCGCCCGCGGCGAGCGGCGAGTTGCGGGCCGCGGCGGGGGGCGGTGCCGTCGGGCAGGGGGCCGTCGAGCAGCTGCCGATCTACGACGCGGCGATGCGCTACCGGCAGAAAGGGGTGCCGCTGGTCGTGCTCGCCGGCAAGGAGTACGGCACCGGCTCCTCGCGCGACTGGGCGGCGAAGGGCACGAAGCTGCTCGGGGTGCGCGCGGTGATCGCGGAGAGCTTTGAGCGCATCCACCGCTCCAACCTGATCGGGATGGGCGTGCTGCCGTTGCAGTTCAAGCCCGGCGACTCGGCCGCTTCGCTGGGGCTGACGGGCCACGAGACGTTCTCGATCGAGGGTGTCGCCGAGCTGCCGCACGAGCTGACCGTGCGCGCCGACGAGCAGGAGTTCAAGGCGACGGTGCGCATCGACACACCCCGTGAGGCCGACTACTTCCGCCACGGCGGCATCCTCCAGTACGTCCTGCGAGGGCTGCTCGCCGCATGAGCGACACCGAGGACTTCCCGCAGGTCCTGCGCGAGCTGCTCGCGGCCCGCGGCCCCTCCGGCTACGAGACCGCGCCCGCAACGGTGTGGTGCGCGGCGGCGCAGGCGTTTGGAGCGCAGGCGCAGGTCGATGTGGTGGGCACGCCCTCCGCGCGGGTGCCTATATATAGGAGCCCACACAACCCACCACCCGGCCCATCTGACCCGTCCCCGCCGTCTGGCTCACCCACCCCCCGCGGCGAGGCGCCCACCCGGCGCCTCGTGGTGATGGGCCACATCGATGAGATCGGGCTGATCGTCACCCACATCGACGACGAGGGCTACCTGTGGTTCCGCGAGGTGGGCGGGTGGGACGCGCAGATCCTTGTCGGCCAGCGCGTGGCGATCGGCACGCGGGAGGGCGAGCTCCCGGGGGTGATCGGCAAGAAGCCGATCCACCTGCTGCGCGAGGAGGAGCGCAAGAAGGTCGCAGAGGTGCGCGACCTGCACATCGACGTCGGCGCGCGCGACGGCGAGCAGGCGCGCGAGATGGCGCGAATCGGCGACGTCGCGGTGATCGCCGGCGAACCCGTGGAGCTGCCCAACGGCCGCATCGCCTCGCGCGCGCTGGACAACCGCCTCGGCTCGTTCGTCGCGCTGGAGGCTGCACGGCTCGTGGCGCAGGCGGGCGGCCCTGAGGGCAACGGGGGCGGCGGCGAGGGCGGTGGGGGCGGAGGTAAGGGCGGCGGCGCCGAGTGGGAGCTCATCGCGGTGGCTGCCGCCCAGGAGGAGACCACCTTCGGCGGCTCGCGCACGAGCGCGTTCTCGCTGGAACCCGACGCGGCGATCGTGGTGGACGTGACCCACGCCACCGACGCCCCGGGCATCGAGGTCAAGGAGTCGGGCAAGCACGAGCTCGGCTCGGGGCCGGTGCTGAGCAGGGGCTCGACGCTGCACCCGCGCCTGTTCGAGCTGCTGCACGACACGGCAGAGCGCGAGGGCATCCCCTTCACGGTGGAGGCGATCGGCCGCAACACCGGCACCGACGCCGACGCGGTCCACCTCAGCCGCGGCGGGGTGCCCACCGCGCTGGTGTCGGTCCCCCTGCGCTACATGCACTCCCCGGTGGAGCTCGTCGCGCTCGCCGACGTGCACGCCGCCGCACGGCTGATAGCCATCGCGGCGCGCACGTTGGACGGGGAGACCTCCTTCGCGCGCTAGGGGCTAGGCGCTCGTGCCGGTCAGTTCGGTGAACTCCCGGATCTCGTACGCCGAGCCGGGCTTGCCGCCCAGCGCGAGCACCCGTACGCCCTCGGGACCGGCGAAGAGCTTGCGCTTGATGCCCGGGCCAACCCGCACGAGGACGTCCGGCGTGAGCTCCAGGCGCTCGCCTTCGATCTCGATCGCGCCGGACCCCCGCATCACGGAGTAGACCTCCTCCTGGCCGTCCTCCTCGTGGTCGTGCTCGGGGTAGTCGGTGTAGTTGGGGGGCAGGTCGATCACCTGCATCCCGAAGGACTCCACGCCGAGCTCGGCGCGCGCCTTCTTCATTCCGCCGCCGAAGGCGGCCTCCATCTCGTCGATCTGCTTGGCGGTGTAGTCAGGCATTGCAGCTCCTCTGTGGTCGCCGAAGGTTGAGCTTCCCGAGGGATCTTAGCGACTGCTAAGAAAGTTGGTCACGCCCCGCACAAGCCGCTTGCCTCAGCCATACGAGCCGTTTGCCCAGCCCCGCCGGGGCGTTACCCTCGCACGAGCCGCTTGTAAGAGATGCGGTGCGGCCGGTCGGCTGCGGCGCCCAACAGCTCGTGGCGGTGGGCCTCGTAGGCCTCGAAGTTGCCCTCGAACCAGGTGACGCTGGAGTCCCCCTCGAAGGCGAGCACGTGGGTGGCGATGCGGTCGAGGAACCAGCGGTCGTGGGAGATGATGACGGCGCAGCCGGGGAAGCCGAGCAGCGCCTCCTCCAGCGCGCGCAGCGTGTCCACGTCGAGGTCGTTGGTGGGCTCGTCGAGCAGCAGCAGGTTGCCGCCGGAGCGCAGCAGCTTGGCGAGGTGCACGCGGTTGCGCTCGCCGCCGGAGAGCTTGCCGATGCGCGCCTGCTGGTCGGAGCCCTTGAAGTTGAAGCCCGCGACGTACTGGCGGGAGTTGACCACGCGCTCGCCGACCGGGAGGTGGTCGAGGCCCTCGGATATCTCCTCCCACACGGTCTTGGCGGGGTCCAGCGCGTCGCGGGACTGGTCGACGTAGGCCAGCTGCACGCTCTCGCCCAGCTCCAGGGTCCCGCCGTCGGGGGCCTCCTCGCCGGTGATCATCCGGAACAGGGTGGTCTTGCCGGCGCCGTTGGCCCCGATCACCCCGACGATCCCGGCGCGGGGCAGGTCGAAGGAGAGCCCGTCGATCAGCAGCCGCTCGCCGTAGCCCTTGCGCAGGTCGGAGACGGTGAGAACCTTCTCGCCCAGCCGCGGCCCGGGGGGAATGTGGATCTGGACGTCCTCCAAGCGGACGTTGCGCTCCTCGGCGACGAGCTGCTCGTAGCGCGCGAGGCGGGCCTTGGACTTGGTACGCCGGCCCTTGGGGTTGGTGCGCACCCACTCGAGCTCCGCGGCGATCGTCCGCTCGCGGCCCTTCTCCGAGCGCTCCTCGGCGGCGAGGCGCGCCTGCTTCTGCTCCAGCCACGCGGAGTAGTTGCCCTCGTAGGGTAGGCCCCGCCCGCGGTCGAGCTCGAGGATCCAGCCGGCGACGTTGTCGAGGAAGTAGCGGTCGTGGGTGACGGCGACGATCGTGCCCTTGTACTCGGCGAGGTGACGCTCCAACCACGCGACCGACTCGGCGTCGAGGTGGTTGGTGGGCTCGTCGAGCAGCAGCAGGTCGGGCGCGCGCAGCAGCAGGCGGCAGAGCGCCACGCGGCGGCGCTCCCCGCCGGAGAGCTGCGCGACCTCGGCGTCGGGCGGCGGCAGGCGCAGCGCGTCCATCGCGTACTCCAGCTGCGTGTCGAGGTTCCACGCGTCGGCGGCTTCGATCTGCGCCTGCACCGCGGCGAACTCGTCGGCACACTCCTCGGAGTAGTCGGCTGCGAGCGCGTTGAAGCGGTCGAGCAGCGCCTTGGTCTCCGCGACGCCCTCCTGGACGTTGCCGAGCACGTCCTTGGACTCGTCCAGGTGGGGCTCCTGCTCGAGCATCCCCACCGTGGCCCCGGGCGCCAGCGCAGCCTCCCCGCGGTACTCCTCGTCGAGCCCCGCCATGATCCGCAGCAGCGTCGACTTGCCGGACCCGTTGTAGCCGAGCACCCCGATCTTGGCGCCGGGGTAGAAGGCGAGCGTGAGCTCGGAGAGCACCGTCTTGTCGGGCGGGTGCACCTTGGAGAGACGGTGCATCGTAAAGATGTACTGGGCGGACATTCCCGGGCAGCATAGAGCCCAATCCGAGGCGCTACCGTTTGTGCTTCATGCCCACGGTGCTTAGCGGGGGGAGGGCCGGCCCTCCCCCCGATCCCCCTCCCATATAGAGCTTATGCCTGGAGTCTTGGATATAGAGCAGCAGATGATGCTGCTGGAGCTGGAGCCCCCGTTCGACAAGCGGGCGGTGCAGCTGGCGCGCCGGAGGATGGCCAAGCGCTGGCACCCTGACCTCGCGCCGCCGGGCAAGCAGCCCGAGCACGAGCGCCACCTGAAGGCGATCAACGAGGCGGCGGACCAGCTGGAGCGCATGGCGGAGAGCCTGCGCGGGGGGCGGGTCTCGCACAACGCGGTTCGGGTGAGCGCGGCGGCCGCGCGCAGGGCGCGCGAGGAGGCGGGGCGCAGGGCCTACGAAGCGGAGCAGCGCGCGCGGGAGAGCGCGGCGGAGAACGCAAAGCACGATCCGTTCGGGAGCAGGGTGCCGGACCACTCGGTGGTGCACCGCTACGCGCGCTGCATGTCCTACCCGGAGTGGGGGGTGGGGACGGTGGCAGGGATCTACTTCACGGGCGACAGCACCGGGACCGACGAAGTGCAGCAGTGGGCGCGGGTGAAGTTCAGCCACGGCATCCGCACGGTGCCGGCGGGGAGCATGCGCTTCGTGGACTTCTCCAAGCCCGACCCCGCGGGGGAGCGGATGGAGCGCTTCATGGTCGCGGCGCAGCGGGCAATGGCGGAAGGCGAATACGCGCTGGCGGCGAAGCGGCTGGTGTACGCGCGCGAAGCGCAACCGGGCAACGTGGGCGTGCTGCGGCTGATGACGCTCGCGTTCTGGCAGGCCGGCGACCTGGAGGCGGCGGCGCGCGCGGTGCGCGACTGGGCGCGTGTGGACGGCGAGCGCCCCGCGCCGCACCGCTTCGCGGCGCGCATCTACGAAGACGTGGGCGCGGTGGATCTGGCGGAGGAAGCGGCGCGGCGCGCAGCCGAACGGGGACCGTCCGACGCGGGCGCGTGGGAGCGCCTGGGCCGCCTGCGCCTGCGCCTGCGCGACCGCGAGGGTTCGCTGGAGGCGCTGGAGCGCGCGCTAAGCCTGGGGGCGAACGGGGAGGTCAAGGACCTCGTGGTGAAGGCGCTGGCGATCGAGCCGCGCGTGGTTTCAGCCGCCTAGTTCAGCCGCAAAGACCTCCTAGACGGCCGGTGAGCAAGCGAGGCAAGGACGCAGTGAGCGAAGTGTGCTTTGCACACGAGCGATCGAGGACGCAGCATCGCGCTGGCCGAAACGGGGATTCGCGCCGCAGGCGCGTGTCTCCCGGCTTCGGTCAGCGGCCGTCTAGGTGAGGATGTTCACCGCGCGCGAGACGATCAGCCCGATGGTGACGAGTGAGACGAGGGATTGGACCCCCATGATGCTCTTGGCGGTCGGCGTGAGTGGCATCGTGTCGGTGGGCGAGAAGGCCGTGGCGTTGGTGAGCGAGACGTAGAGGTAGTCGAGGAACCGCGGCCGCCACGCGAGTGGCTCGATACGGTCGTCGGTCATCTGGGGGAAGAGGAAGTCGGGCGCGCCGTCGTGCCCGGCGGCGCGCCGGCCGGGCCCTCCGCGATCGGCCTCCCAGTACCAGAGCGCGAAGATCAGGAAGTTGGTGAGCCAGATCAGCACCCCGGAGATGATCAGCTCGCGACCTTTCTCGACGTGACCGTGCAGCAGGAGGTGGGTGAGGGCTACCAGCGAGTAGATGTTGGCGGCGGTCACGAACGCGGTCAGGCTGAGTGCCACGCGGCGGCGCCGGGGGTGCTCGTGCTCGAGCTGGTTGGGAGTGGCCATGAACATCCCGATCAGCAGCGCCCCCTCCAGCGAGGGGATCAGCCAGGTGGGACCCGCGGTGAGCCGGGCGGGAAGCAGCAGCTGCAGGGCGATCGCGGCGAGGATCGTGGCCTGCGCAGGCCAGAAGGGCTCGGGGGAGGCGGGCGGCGGGTAGGGCCGGCCGAGCCTGCGCAGAGGACGCCTGTGCCACGGGTGCAGGGTACGGCGCGGGTCGGCGGTCACGCTAGCCTGAGACATGTGGGCTTCGAGAACCCCGTGCACATTCTGTTCGTCGCAGCGGTGGCGTTGGTCGTACTCGGTCCCAAACGCCTGCCCGAACTGACGCGGGCGGCCGGGAGGAGCATCCGCGAGTTCCGCGAGGCGCTGAACGGCGGAGTCGTGGAGGAGGAGCCGCCGCCGGTCGCGCAGTTGGCCGAGCCCGAGCAAGAGCCCGAGTAGCGCCGCCGACGTGCGGGATAGGGTCCCGGGGTGCGCCTGATCGTCGCCCGCTGCGAGGTCTCCTACGTCGGCCGTCTGACGACGGTGCTGCCCGAGGCGGTGCGCCTGCTGATGCTGAAGGCCGATGGGACGTTCATGGTGTGGGCCGACGGCGGGGGCCCGAACGTGAAGCCGCTGAACTGGATGACGCCCCCGACGGCGGTTGAGCTCGAGCACGACGCGGAGGGCCAGCTGGTGGGGATGACGGTGCGCAAGCAGCGCCAGGAGGACCGCCTGGAGATCGCCGTCGCCGAGGTGCTCTCGGACATCGAGCACGAGCTGGACACGCTGGTGTCGCTCGAGAAGGAGGGTCTGGAGCGCGAGCTGCAGGAGCTGCTCGCGGACGCCCCGGCGTGGTGCGGCGAGGGCTTTCGGCTCGTACGGCGCGAGTGGCCCACGGACATCGGCCCGGTGGACCTGATGTGCCGCGACCCCGAGGACGAGTGGGTGGCGGTGGAGATCAAGCGGATCGCGACGATCGACGCGGTGGAGCAGCTGACGCGCTACCTGGAGCGCATCCGCTTGGACCCCGCGCTCGGCGCCTGCCGCGGAGTGCTGGCAGCGCAACGGATCAAGCCCCAGGCGCGCGTCCTGGCGCAGGCGCGGGGGATCGAGTGCGTGGAGGTCGACCTGGAGGTGCTCCGCGGCGAGCGCGAGCCGGAGCTGAAGCTGTTCGCGGCGTAGGATGCCGCTATGACCGATAACGCCACCGCCACCACAGACGCAACGCCCGACGCCTCCCCAGCCGACCCCCCCGCTGTTCTGAGCGAGCGACGCGGGAGCGTGCTGCTGATCACGCTCAACCGCCCGCAGGTACGAAACGCCGTCAACGGCGCCGTGGCCGAGGGGGTGGCGGGCGCACTGGACGAGCTCGACGCCGACGACGCCCTCTCGGTGGGGATCCTCACCGGGGCAGGAGGCTTCTTCTGCGCGGGCATGGATCTCGGGGCCTTCGTCCGCGGCGAATCACCCTGGTTCGGAGACCGCGGCTTCGCGGGCATCGCCCAGCGCGCCTCGCGAAAGCCGCTGATTGCGGCGATCGAGGGATTCGCGGTCGCGGGTGGCATGGAGATCGCGCTCGCCTGCGACCTGATTGTGGCGGCGAAGGGCGCCAAGATGGGCATCCCCGAGGCCAAGCGCTCGCTGGTGGCAGCCGGTGGCGCGCTGCTGCGCCTACCGCGGCGGATGCCCTACCACGTGGTGATGGAGCTGGCGCTCACCGGGGACGTGCAGCCCGCCGAGCGCTTCCACGAGTTCGGTGTCGTCAACCGCCTCGCCGAGCCGGGCGGTGCGGTCGATGTCGCGCTGGAGCTGGCCGCCGCGGTCGCCCAGAACGGCCCCCTCGCGTTGATCGCCTCCAAGCAGATCCTCCAGGAGCAGTTCGACTGGTCCACCGCCGAGATGTGGGAGCGCCAGGGTTCGATCTCCGGCCCGGTCTTCGCCTCCGAGGACGCCAAAGAGGGTGCGAGTGCGTTCAAGGAGAAGCGCGACCCCGTGTGGCGGGGACGCTAGCGGCCCCCTGGCACGGCGCCAGGCTGTGTCCTCGGTCGCTCGCGTACCGAAGCCGGGGGACACGCGCCCTCCGGGCGCGAATCCCCGTTTCGGCCAGCACGCCACGCTCCCTGCGTCCTTGCCTGGCTTGGCCAGGGAGCCGCTAGTACGCTTAGCGGCCCCGCCGCGCGCGACGCCTGCGCCACTGGCGGAAGACGTTCTTGAAGCGTCGCCAGAGCATCTTCTAAGTATGAACCAAGGGAGGGGGCCTTGGGGGAGGGCCTGCCCTCCCCCAACCACTCACCGCTCCCCGGGCGTCTTGCGGGGGTACTGGGAGGTGTCCATCGAGAGGTCCAAGGCCGTGCGCACGATGCGGGACTGTTCGGAGGCGTGCGCGGCTGGGTAGCCCTCGCCGGGGGAGGCGCGCTCGGGGCGCCCGATGTAGCCGAAGTGCATGCGCCCTGGCAGGATCTGCATCAGGCGGGGGAACATGTGCGCGCGGGCGCCCATGTTGCGCGGCTCTTCCTGCGTCCAGACGACCTCGCGGAGGTTGGGGTAGCGGCTCATCAGCGCGAGGACCTGCCCTTCGGGGAAGGGGTAAAGCAACTCCACGCGCCCCACAGCGACACCCTCGTTGCCCTGGCGGTCGGGGTGGCCGACGAGGTCGTAGTAGATCTTCCCGGTGCACAGCACGAGGCGAGTGACCCGCTCGTCCTGGACGCCCGGCTCGGGAAGCACCGGCTGGAAGCGGCTGTCCTCGGCCAGGTCGGCGATCTCGCTGGACGCTTGGGGCAGGCGCAGCAGCGACTTGGGGGTCATGATCACGAGCGGCCGCTGCTTGGCGATGCGAGCCTGGCGGCGCAGCAGGTGGAAGTACTGGGCGGGCGTAGTGAGGTTGGCAACGCGGATGTTGCCCTCGGCGGCGAGCGCGAGGAAGCGCTCCAGGCGCCCGGAGGAGTGCTCGGGGCCAGAGCCCTCGTAGCCGTGGGGGAGCAGCAGCGTCAGACGGGAGGTCTGCCCCCACTTGGCGAGGCCGGAGACGATGAACTGGTCGACGATCACCTGGGCGGAGTTGACGAAGTCGCCGAACTGGGCCTCCCACAGCACGAGCGTCTCCGGCGCCTCCTGGGAGTAGCCGTACTCGAAGCCCATGCAGGCCAACTCGGAGAGCGGGCTGTTGTGCAGCTCGAACGGCGCGAGCGCCTCGGGGAGGCTCTGGATCGGGCAGACCGTCTGCCCGGTCTTCGCGTCGTGCAACACCATGTGGCGCTGGCTGAAGGTGCCTCGCTCGGTGTCCTGGCCGGTTAGGCGGATGGGTGTGCCTTCGGTCAGTAGCGACGCGAACGCCAACGCCTCGGCGTGCGCCCAGTCCAGGCGGGGGGCGGGTGCGGTGGGCGAGGCCCCCGGGGTCGGGGTGCCCGTGGTGTCCGGTGTGTAGGGGTTGGCCGGCGTGTCGGGGGTGTGCGGGTCGAGAGCAGCGGCGCCCGGCGTGGACGGGTCTCCGTCCTCCAGCGCGGCGCGGCGGCGCTCGAGCTGTTTGACGAGCTTCGGGTGCACCGTGAAGCCCTCGGGCGTGCGCAGCAACTGCGCGCCGAGCTCGCGCAGGCGATCGGCCGGCACGGCGGTCTGCACTTCGGGGGAGGGCGAGCGGTCCAGTTGGTATTCGCCGGTGCCGCTCGCCGCCGAGCCGTGCTCGGCCGCCGCCGCGATCTTCGCCTTCAAGCGCTGGTGGAGGGTCGTGAGGTTGTCCCACACCCCCTGCCCGAGCTCCTCGAACTCCTTCTTGCTCACGACTCCGTCGGCGATCAGCCGCTCGGCCCACAGCTCCGCCACACGCGGGTGCCCCTTGATCTTGGCGTACATCTCCGGCTGCGTGTAGGCGGGCTCGTCGGACTCGTTGTGCCCGAAGCGACGGTAGCCGATCAGGTCGATCAGCACGTCGTGGCCGAATTCCTTGCGGAACGCGAAGGCGAGGCGCACGGCGCTCATGCAGGCGGGGACGTCGTCGGCGTTGACGTGGATGATCGGCACGTCGAAGCCCTTCGCCAGGTCGGAGGCCCAGCGGGTGGAGCGGGCGTCGTCGGGGTCGGTGGTGAAGCCGATCTGGTTGTTGGTGATGAGGTGCACCGTGCCGCCGACCTTGTAGCCGTCGAGCGCCTGCAGGTTGAGTGTCTCGGCGACCACGCCCTGGGCGGGAAAGGAGGCGTCGCCGTGGATCGCGATCGGCACCGCGGCGTCGGTGTCCTGGTGGGCGTGGGGCCCCTTGCGGGTAGTCTGCGCGGCGCGGGTGGCGCCCTCCACGACCGCGGAGACGTACTCCAGGTGGGAGGGGTTGGACTCGAGGTTGACTTGGATCGTCTCCCCGTCGGGCAGCAGGTAGGAGCCGTGGGTGCCGTGGTGGTACTTGACGTCGCCCGTGCCCCCCTGGGGGATCGTGGTGACAGCCTCGAGCGTCGAGGCGCCCTCGAACTCGGCGAAGATCGTGTCGTAGGGGCGCCCGAGGTTGTGCGCGAGCACGTTCAGCCGTCCACGGTGGGCCATCCCGACCACGACCTCACGGCCACCGTGGGCGGCGGCCAGCTGGATCAGCTCGTCGAGCATCGGCACCGTCACGTCGAGTCCCTCGATCGAGAACTGGTGCTGGCCGAGGTAGGCCTTGTGCATGAAGCGCTCCAGCGCGTCGACCTCGACCAGGCGCTTGAGCAGCGTGAGCCGCTCGTCGGTGGTGAGCGGCTGGCGGAACGTGCCGGACTCGATCTTCTCGCGCAGCCACACGCGCTGGCGGTGGGAGGAGATGTGCTCGATCTCGTAGGCGATCGTCCCGCAGTAGGTCTCGCGCAGGTGCGGCAGGGCGTCGGCGAGGGTCGCTCCGGGCACCCACATGCGCAGGATCTTCGCGGGGATCAGGGCCATCAGCTCGGGGGTCAGCCCCAGCGGCTCGGGGTCGAGCGCCGGGTCGCCCTCGGGCTCGGTGCCGAGCGGGTCGAGGCGCGCGGCGAGGTGGCCGTGGGTGCGGAACGCCTTCAGTAGGGCGGTGGCGGACTGCACGGCCTGCAGCAGCTCCTCGTCGGGGGCGCCGCGCGAGGCTGCGCCGCGGCGTGCCTTTTCGACGGTGGCCGTGGCAGCGGCGGCCGCCGCTGCAGGCGCGGGCACCGCCGGCGCGGGGCCGAGCTCGACGCCCAGCGAGGCGAAGACGTCGCCGTAGAAGCCGAGCTCACCCTGTAGGTACTCCTCGACGCGTCCCAGGAAGCGGCCCGACTCGGCTCCCTGGATGACGCGGTGGTCGTAGGTGGAGGTCATCGTCATGACCTTCTCCGCTCCCAGCATCGCGCCGATCGCGGCGAGGCCCACGGGGTAGCCGATCGAGCCGGTCGCGACGATCGTCCCCTGACCGCTCATCAGCCGCGGGACCGAGGCGGCGGTGCCAAGGCCCCCCGGGTTGGTGAGGGTGAGGTTCGCCCCCACGAGATCGTCGGCGGTGAGCGCGCCCGAGCGCGCCTTCTCCACCAGCGCGTCGTAGGCGGCGAGGAAGCGCTCGAAGGGCATGCGGGCGGCGTCGCTGATCACGGGCACCAGGAGCGTGCGGGAGCCGTCGCGCTTCTCGACGTCCACGGCGAGGCCGAGGTTGACCTGCCCGTCGCGCACGCGGTGGGGGCGCCCATCGACTTCGGCGAAGTGTTCTGCCATCACTGGCATGTCCTGCGCGGCGCGCGCGATCGCGTAGGCGATGAGGTGGGTGAAGGAGACCTTCCGGCCCGCCGCCTTGAGCTCACGCCGGCGGGCGTCGAGGGCAGTGACCGTGAGCGTGCGGAAACTGGTCGCGGTGGGGATCGAGAGCGACTGCTCCATGTAGCGGGCCAGCGCCGCGGCTCCGCCCCGCATCAGCGCGGCGCCGGCGGGCGCCGCGGTGGAGCTCGGAGCCGTGGCCGTCGCCGCGTCGCCGTTGCCGGCCACGGCTCCGAGCACATCGGCCTTGACGATGCGCCCCGCGGGGCCGCTGCCGGAGACGCGCGCGAGGTCCACGCCCTCCACGGCAGCAGCACGTGCCGCTACGGGTGAGACGTCGCCGCCGTGAACGCCGCGCCGCTTTCCCATCACCTGGGTGAACCTGTCTTCGGCTGAGGGGGTCTCGGTGGCTGCGCCATCCGCCGCGCTCTTGGGCGGCTCCTGCTCGTCACTCACCGCGCTGTCGCTCGCGGACGCTCCCTCGGGGTGAGGGGACTCGTCGGCCCCCACGGCGATGCGCGCGATGACCTGCCCGACGGTGACCGTGTCACCCTCCTCGACGAGCAGCTCTGTGACGGTGCCGGTGGCGGGCGAGGGCAGGTCGACGTTGATCTTGTCAGTCGCGATCTCGACGATGACGTCGTCGCGCTTGATTGCGTCGCCCACCCGGAAGTGCCATTCGACGATCTCGCCCTCGGTGACCGACTCGCCCGCGGCAGGGGTGACGACGTCGATTGTCTGCCCAGTCGTCGTGGATGCCGCCATCTCTAGGCTCACTCTAGCGCGGGCGGCGGGCGGAGCGGATCGTGAACCGGTGCTTTCACCTGGCCTTCACACAGCTTAACGGTTGCACCCTCTCGATCTCTCCCGCTGTCCCGTCTCGCGTGTCTTCCACTCTCCCCTCTTCCGTCCCGCCGACGCGACTCGCGGACGAACTCGAAGCTGCCGAAGAACGGCCCGATCCCACCGAGCACCGCGACCGCGGTGGCGAGGCGCAGGGGGACGATCCGCAGGCGCACGCACACGATGCAGGCGAGAGACATCCCGATCCAGAGCAGCCCGTGGGTGAGACCCAACACGAACGTCGTGGGCTCGGGCTTGCCGGCGACGAAGGCGCAGATGAGCAGCGCCGTGTACACCCAGGAGTGAGTGAACGAGGTCCACTTGAGGCGGGTGAAGACCGAGTCCCCCGGGGTGCCCCCCGGCTGCGGGGTGGGAAGCGCGGCGGGTGCACCGCCGGAGACCGCGGCGCGGTCCTTGGCGGTGGCGTCGCGCAGGGGGCTCACTGTGAGAGCCAGCGCGCCATCCGCGGCAGGGTCTCGCCGGCCTCGGCGGGCCACGCATCGATCGCCGCGGGCCACCAGGCGAAGGCGTCGTGCTCGTGGTCGGGCACGACCTCCGCGCCCTCGGGTAGCCAGGCCTGCCCGACGAACATCACCAGGCGGTGGGGCAGCACCACCAGCGCCTCCGCCTGCACGCGGGCGGGCGCGACCGACCACTCCTCCTGGAGCTCGCGCACGAGCGTGTGGGCGGGGTTCTCGCCGAGGTCCACCGAGCCGCCAGCCCCGAGCGCCCAGCGACCGGCCCAGGAGGCCAGCCACGGAGCGCGCCGCCCCGCGAGCCAGCGCCCGTCCGCGGAGCGGGTCACGCACAGCGCGGCCACGGAGCACGAGGCGTCGCCGCTCACCAGTCTCAGCGCCCAGCGCAGCGGCTGCAGCTCGAGCTCGAGGCCCCCGTCGCGCTCGTGAAAGCCAACCAGTCGCCCGGCCATCCCGTCGTGGCTGGGCGAGCCCCGCTCTTGCAGCGCGGCGATCGCGGCGTCGGCGGCCTCGACGTGCGCGGGCGCCGGCTCGAAGGACTGCTCGCCCCAGCGCGCGGCGACCCGCTCCAGCGGCCAGGGGCCGCGGGCAAGGATCTCGGGCGCTGCGACGGGCTCGGGTCGGGCGGACATGCAAGGGGTAGGCTAGTGACCTTAGACTCGCAGCGGTGAAGAACCGTCGACGCAACCACTGGGGCTGGGGGTACGAGGACGAGCGACTCTCCCCAGCGGAGGTGCGCGCGGCGGCGGGCGGGCTCGCGGCGCACCTGGGGCTGGGCGAGGTGGAGGTCGAGGACCCGGTGAGGCTGGCGGATGTGAGGATGCCCGCGCCGCGGGTCGCGCCACCGGCAGCGCTGGCGGAGATCTGCTCCAGCGACGATCACGCTCGCGCCTCGCACGCGTGGGGCAAGTCCTACACGGACGTCGTGCGGGGCTTTCGCGGCAGCTTCGAGCACCCCCCCGACTTCGTCGCACGCCCGCGCGAGGAGAGCGAGGTGGAGCGGGTGCTGGAGTGGTGTGCGGCCGAGCGCGTCGCGGCGATCCCCTACGGGGGCGGCACGAGCGTGGTGGGCGGAGTGCGGCCCGAGGTGTCCGGCGCCTACAACGGTGCGGTCACGATCGACGTGGGCGCGCTGGCGCGGGTGCTCGAGGTCGACCAGGTCTCCCGCGCAGCGCGGATCCAGGCGGGCGCCAACGGACCGACGCTCGAGCGCCACCTCGGCGAGCACGGCCTGACGCTGCGCCACTTCCCCCAGTCGTTCGAGCTCTCCACGCTGGGAGGCTGGATCGCGACGCGCGCGGCGGGGCACTTCGCGACGGTGTGGACGCACATCGAGGACTTCGTGGAGTCCGTGCGCGCCGTCACCCCCGCGGGCGTGTGGGAGTCGCGCCGGGTACCCGGTTCGGGCGCGGGGGTGAGCCCCGACCGGATGCTCGTCGGCTCGGAGGGCACGCTGGGAGTGATCACCGAGGCGTGGGTGCGGGTGCAGCCGCGCCCCACCCACCGCCGCTCGGCGGGCGTGCGCTTCGCAGACTTCGCCCGGGGCGCCGAGTGCGTGCGGGCGCTCAGCCAGTCGGGGTTGAACCCCGCCAACTGCCGGTTGATCGACCCGCGGGAGGCGCGAGTGACGATGGCGGGCGACGGAACCCGCGCGCTGGCGGTGCTGGGCTTCGAGTCTGCCGATCACCCGGTGGACTGGCCGATGGAGCGGGCGCTTGAGATCTGCCGCGAGTACGGGGGAGAGGTGCAGGAGCGTCCGACGGGGAGCCCGCGCGGTGGGAGCACCGGGGCAGGCGCCGGCGGTGGAGGTCCCAGCGGTGGTGGTCCGGGCGCCCCGGACGGGGACCCCGGTGGCGGCGGGGACGCGGTGGGCTCGTGGCGGGAGGCGTTCCTGCGAGCCCCGTACATACGCGACGTGTTCGTCGCGGCGGGCGTCCTCAGCGAGACGTTCGAGACGGCGATCACGTGGGAGCGCTTCCCGGCCTTCCACGAGCAGGTGAGGTCGGCAGCCGAGCAGGCGATGCGCGAGGTGGGCGCGGACCCCGGCGGGGTGTCGTGCCGCTTCACCCACGTGTACCCCGACGGGCCGGCCCCCTACTACACGGTGCTCGCGCGCGGGCGACGCGGGGAGGAGGTCGAGCAGTGGTGGGAGATCAAGCGCGCGGTCTCGGACGCGATCGAGCGCGAGGGAGGCACGATCACCCACCACCACGCGGTGGGACGCGACCACCGCCCGTGGTACGACCGCCAGCGGCCGGAGGCGTTCGCGGCGGCACTGCGCGGCGCGAAGGCGGCCGTGGACCCGCGGGGCGTCCTCAACCCCGGGGTACTGGTGGACCCCACGCCATGAAGGTCGCGGTGTTGGGCCCCGGCGGCGTGGGCGGCCTGGTGGCGGGCGCGCTCGACCGCGCGGGCACGCCGACGATCGTCGTGGCGCGCGGGGTGACGGCCGCGCTGATCGCCGAGCGTGGACTGCGGGTGAGCTCAGTGCGGTTGGGGGAGTTCGTCGCCCACCCGCGCGCGACGGGGCGCCTGGAGGAGCCGGTGGACGCGCTGGTGGTGGCGACTAAGGCAACCGGGCTGCGGGAGGCGCTCGAGCGCATCGAGGCACCGCCGGCGCTGGTGCTGCCGTTGCTCAACGGACTCGACCACCTGCCGCTGCTGCGCGAGCGCTTCGGGGAGGAGACGGTGGTGGCGGGCACGATCCGCGTGGAGGCCGACCGCCCCGAGCCGGGGGTGGTGGTGCACACGAGCCCGTTCCTGCGGATCGACATGGCCTCCCACGACCCCGCGGCCCGCCCGGCGATGGAACGCCTCGCGAGGACCCTCCAGGACGCGGGGGTCCCCGCGCGGGTCGGGGAGTCCGAGCCGCAGGTGGTGTGGGGCAAGCTGGTGCGCCTCAACGCGCTGGCGTGCACGACGAGCGCGTACGACAAGCTGCTCGGGGAGATCCTCTCAACGCCGGAGCTGCGCGCGGATCTGGTGGGGGCGATCGAGGAGGGCTGCGCGGTGGCAGCGGCGGAGGGGGCGCGCATCGACGCGACCGACCCGCTGGGCGAACTGAGCGCAGCTCATCCCACGCTGGGGAGCTCGATGCAGCGCGACATCGCGGCGGGCCGCACCCCCGAGCTCGACGCGATTCCCGGCGCGGTGCTGCGTGCGGCGGCCCGCCACGGGCTGGAGTGCCCGACGGTGGAGCGGCTGGTGGCGAGCATCGCCAAGCGCGCCGGTGTGCCCGCACCGATCCCCGCGCACTGAGCGGGCAGTCGCGCAGCCAATCGACTGAGCTCTATCCGCCTCCGATCAGCCGGACCCAGCCGCGCGGCCCGCTCGCCGAACCGTCTGAGCCAAAGGCGGCCAAGCGGGTCGGCGGGGCCTACTCCCCGAACGGCCGGAAGCGACGCTCGCCCGGCCCGGCGGGCGCGACGACGGGGACGGCCTGCGTGGCGACCGCCTCGACGACCTCCCGCTCGGACTCCTCGCGGCCCTCGTCGTGCTGTCCGTCGCAGAGCACGCGGAAGTTGCCGGTGACGCCAGAGTCGGCGTGGATCGTGATGCCGGGCAGGATCTCCTCGCCCTCCTCGAAGCCGAGGCGCTCCAGGTCGAAGTGCGCGAGGCCGATGCCGTGGGCGGTGTGGGAGGGGTTCTCGCGGTCGTGCGCGGCCACCGCCTGGGCGAAACGCTCGAGGTTCTTGGCGATCTTGCCGGTGTCAGCCATCGCTCACGGAAAGCGTAGCGCGTGGCGAACGACCGCCGCCGCGCGTACGATGCGCGCACCACCGACAGCCGAACAAGAAGGGGAACGCCATGGACATCTTCGCCCAGCTCGACGAGGCGCGCAGGCGCACGAACGTGCTCGACCACCCGTTCTACCAGCGCTGGAGCGCGGGGGAGCTCCAGGCGCAGGAGCTGGAGTTGTACGCGGGCGAGTACCGCCACGCGGTGGTGGCTCTGGCGGAGACCTCACGGCTGGCGGCCGAGCAGGCGGGCCCCGAGCACACACCAGGGCTCGCCCGCCACGCGCAGGAGGAGGCAGGCCACGTGGAACTGTGGGACGAGTTCGCCCGCGCGGTGGGCGAGGGAGAGCAGCGGGAGCCGCTGGCCCAGACGCGCGCGTGCACGCAGGCGTGGACGGCGGGCGGGGACGTGCTGGAGCACCTCGCGGTGCTGTACACGATCGAGGCGAGCCAGCCGGCGATCTCGACCACCAAGCTGGAGGGCCTCGCGACTTACTACGGCGTGCGCGAGGACGACCCGGGAGCGGCGTACTTCAAGCTGCACGCGAAGCTCGACGTGGAGCACGCCCGCCAGGCGCGCGAGTTGATGGCAGAGCTGCTGCCCGAGGATCCCGGCGAGCGCGCCGCCGCCAGCGAGCGCATGGTGGCGCGGGCGCAGGCCGCACTGGAGGGCAACTGGCAGCTGCTCGACGGCGTCGAGGCGCGGCGCCCGGTAGCGGCGTAGGGTGCTCGATCAGCCGGGGCGGGCGGGGTCCGCGCCGGTCGAGGCTTCGCTCGCGCTCGGAGCACTGCGGGGGCCGTCAACCGCGGGTGCCGCGCCGCGCGGGGCGAGCGCCTCGCGGACGATCGGCGCGACGGCGGTCCCGAACAGCTCGGTGGCGTGCAGGACCCGCGCGTGTGGCAGGGTGCCGATACTGATCTGCGCGAGGAAGCGGTCGTGCCCGAAGAGCTCGTGCTCGGCGAGGATCTTCTCCACCACCTGCTGAGGACTGCCGACCAGCAGGTGCCCGGCGGGGGAGCACGCGGCGTCGAACTGCTGACGGGACATCGGCGGCCAGCCGCGCTCGCGCCCGATGCGGTTCATGACCTGGGAGTAGGCGGGAAAGTACTCGTCGGCCGCCCGCTGAGAGGTGTCGGCGACGTAGGTGTGGGAGTTGATCCCGACCGCGGGCCCCGCGTGGCCGGGCGCGTCGTGCTCGGCGGCGGCAACCTCCCTGCCCTGGACAGCCTGGCGGTAGAGGTCGATCAGCGGAGCGAAGCGCGCGGGGGCGCCCCCGATGATCGCGAGCATCAGCGGAAGCCCAAGCGTGCCGGCGCGCACGACCGACCCGGGCGAGCCGCCCACCGCGATCCAGACCGGCAGCGGCTGCTGCAGCGGCCGCGGGTAGACCGCCGCGTCGTGCAGGACGGGCCGGTGGCGCCCCGACCAGGTGACGCGCTCGGAGTCGCGCAGCGCGAGCAGCAGGGCGAGCTTCTCGGCGAACAGCTCGTCGTAGTCCTCGAGGTCGAGGCCGAACAGGGGAAAGGACTCGGTGAACGACCCCCGGCCGGCCATGATCTCCGCGCGCCCACCGGAGAGCAGGTCGAGCGTCGCGAAGTCCTGAAAGACCCGGACCGGGTCGGCTGAGCTGAGGACGGTGACAGCACTGCTCAGCCGAATGCTCTGCGTACGCGCCGCTGCGGCAGCAAGCGCAACGGTGGGTGAGGAGACCGCGTAGTCGGGCCGGTGGTGCTCACCCACCCCGAAGACCTCCAGGCCAAGCTGGTCGGCGAGCTCGATCTCCTCGAGCAGCTCACGCAGCCGCTGCGCCGCGCGGCCCGCATCCGCGCCAAGCGGCAGGTCGGCGAAGGTGGCAAGGCCAAGTTCCACAGGGCGAGGCTATCGCTGCACGCCGCCCCTACGCCTGCTCGATGATCTCCACGCGGTAGCCGTCGGGTTGGTTGACGGTTTGCAACTCACGTGCACCGGCCGGGCCTGGCGGGCGAGTGTCCCGTCCCAAGCGATGACTACCGTGCTCGCATGGATGAGCGCAAGCTCCTTGTCCGCCTGGCGCGCGGGGCGGTGGCCAACGTGGCCTTCGATGATCTGTGCGGCCTGGCCGAGGCACTCGGCTTCGAATTGCGGCGCGTCAGCGGCAGCCACCACGTCTTCGCCCATCACGACATTCCGGAGCTCGTCAATCTGCAGTCCGTTCGCGGACAGGCCAAGCCCTACCAGGTCCGTCAGCTCATGAGGCTGATCGAGCGCTACGATCTGAGACTAGAGGATCGGCCGTGA
Organism: uncultured Solirubrobacterales bacterium; assembly: GCA_963702085.1. Lineage (GTDB taxonomy): Bacteria > Actinomycetota > Thermoleophilia > Solirubrobacterales > Solirubrobacteraceae > Palsa-744. The sequence goes on from OY969707.1 coordinate 673,328, forward strand.
GCGACTACCACATCAATGTCTTCTACAGCGACGAGGACGCCGGCTATGTCGCCGACATCCCCGACCTGGAGGCATGTTCGGCTCTTGGCGCAAGTCCCGAGGAGGCTCTGGCGGAGGTGGAGCGCGCCAAGGAGGCCTGGCTCTCCGCGGCGCGCGAGGCAGGCAAGCCGATCCCGGAGCCGCGCTACCGCCCCGCGATCTACGCTCGTTAGCTGCTACCGAGCGTAGAGTTCTGCGCTGGCGCCAGCGAAGCAGCTGTCGCACGAAGCATGAGAATCAGGCTGTATCGCTGGGCGTTCAGCCCATCTCCAAAATCTCGACGCGAGCCGTCGAGCTACCGGACGGTTTGCAACTCATCACCGACGCGCCTGATGGCGTTTAGGCGTACACGAGTTCGGCGCTTGCGGTCGTCGCGACCGGCTCCGGGTGCAGGGGCGCCAGCGTCACGGTTGGTGGCGCCTCCCCTGGGCCGGCGAGGGCAAGTGCGATTCCTTCCTCGAGGCTCTCCCGCAGCTCGTCCAAGTTGTCGCCCGTGGCGAACACGCCAGGGTGCTCATCCACAGTGGCCCATAGCGACCCATCCTCGAGTCGTACGTTGACGTGCAGTTGCTTAGGCTCAGGCATCGTGCTCTCCTTTCAAAGGATATCGGCTCAACCGCGCTGGTCCTCAAGACCTGCCTCGCGCCGCAGCTGTGCCTCGAAGCCCTTCGAGTATGCGCGCCGCTTGTTCTCGGGAAGCGTAATCGGCCTGTATCCGGGCTTCGTCATCTTGGCCTGATGCTTGCCGCCACGGTCGAGAGTCCAGCCCTCCCGCTGGAGGCGCTTGATCCATTCCTTCTGAGTCGCCGGCATGACCGCACGATCGTGGCAGTCAGTCCGGCGTTTTCCCTACATCTCAAGTATCTCCACGCGGTACCCGTCGGGGTCGCGCACGAAGCAAAGCCGAGACCCCCCCTCGCGCACTGAGTAGGGCGGCTTCTCGGGCTTGATGCCCTGAGCGGCCAGGCGCGCGAGCATCGCGTCGAGGTCGTCGGCGGTGATCGCGATGTGCCCGTACGCGGTGCCGAGGTCGTAGGAGTCAACGCCGAAGTTGTAGGTCAGCTCCAGCCGCGGCATGTCGCCGTCGCCGGGCTGGTTCATGAAGACGTTGATCGCCTCGTCTTTGATCGGCAGGCGCCCGACCTCCTCGAAGCCGAGCGCTTTGTAGAAAGCAACGGAGCGGTCGATGTCGGTGATGCGGTAGCAGGTGTGGATGAGAGCCATGGGAGGAGTGTACGGACCGCCGTCTTCGGGGCGCGTGCCGCGACGACTCCCCAAGGCGGCACGTGCAAGGATGGCGCGATGACTATCGAACTGGATGGGGCAGAATGATCGTCGAGCGGGCGATGCATGCGCAGTTCCTGTCGAACACGTACCTGGTCGCGGACGGCCAGGGCGGCCCCGCTTTCTTCGTCGACGCGGGCGGCCCGGTGGAGCCGCTGGTGGAGGCCGCGGAGCGCCTGGGACTGACGCCGACGCATGTGCTGCTGACCCACCACCACTTCGACCACGTGAGCGAGGTGGGGGCGCTGAGGGAGCGGTGGCCGAAGCTCGAGGTCCTGATCCACCCGATCGAGCAGGAGCTGCTCGGGGAGGGGGTGGCGAGCGGGACGGTGGAGCCGGGGCAGGCGCTGAGCTTCGGCGCGCTGGAGGTCCGCCCGCTGCTGACGCCGGGGCACACGGCGGGGATGCTGTCGTTCGCTGTGGGGGAGCCCGACGGGCAGGCGCGCCCCTCCTCCACCACCGCGCCGGGAGGATTCACGGGCAGAGAAGGGGTGGTGTTCACCGGGGACACGCTCTTCCGCGGCTCGGTGGGCGGGGTGCGGGCGCCGGGCCACACGACGTACACGGACCTGAAGGACTCGATCATGGGGACGCTGATGGAGCTGCCGCCGGAGACCGTGATCGAGCCGGGCCACGCCGACCCCACGACCGTCGCGCAGGAGTGGGAGAACAACCCGTTCATCCGCGTGTGGCGAGGTCTCGACGTGGAGGGCTCCGACCGCTGCACCGCGCTGGGGGAGCCCGCGACGCTGGTGCTCCTGTGCGGCGACTACGACGGGGGCCACAAGGCGTGGGTGCGCTGGGGCGACGGCTCCGACGACATCGTCCCCGGCTCCCAGGTCAAGCGCACCTGAAGGCGCCTATATAGGCTCCAAATCGTTCCTCCCCAGCGCCTATATATAGGCACCCGAAAGTCGTTCCCCTCAGCACCATAGAGGCGCCCAAGAAGTCTTTCCTTCAGCACCCATATATAGGTGCCCAAATCGTTCCTCTCGACAGCCGCCGCTGGCCCTCCCGCGCGGCCTTAAGATGGAAGCCGTGGCGCGCGAGAAGAACGTCCCGACATCCCGAGTGCGCCGCACGGCGACGGTGGGGAAACTGGCGGCCACGGAGACCGTGAAGCAGTTTGGCACGCGCGCGGCGAACGTGACGCGCTCCGAGCAGGCCGGCCAGGAGGCGTTGGCGCGCCGCCAGTTGGAGACCGCCAAGCAGATCGTGGCGGTGCTGGGCACGATGAAGGGCGCCGCGATGAAGTTGGGGCAGGTGATGTCCTTCCTGGACGTGGGCCTCGTGGAGGAGCAGTACCGCGAGGAGTTCCAGGCGGAGCTCGCCAAGCTCCGCGACGCGGCGCCGACGGTGGCCTTCAAGCAGATGCGGAGGGTGATCGAGGACGACTTGGGGGAGCGCATCGGGACGGTGTTCGAGGACTTCGAGGAGCAGCCGCTCGCGTCGGCGTCGATCGGCCAGGTGTACCGCGCGCGGCTGCGCGAGGACGGCCGCGAGGTGGCGGTGAAGGTCCAGTACCCCGGAGTCGCGGCGGCGGTGCGGGCGGACCTGCAGAACCTGGACATGATCATGCGCCTGCTCAAGCGGATGACCCCCCAGCTCGACGTGCGCGCGGTCGCCACGGAGATCAGGGAGCGGATCGGCGAGGAGCTCGACTACGAGCTGGAGGCACAGAACCAGCGCTCGCTGGGGCGCATCTTCCACGGGCACCCGTTCATCAAGATCCCCGACGTGGTCACCGAGCTCTCGCGCGAGCGCGTGCTCGTGAGCGAGCTCGTCGAGGGGGTGGGCTTCGAGGAGCTGAAGGGCTACCCGCAGTCCCAGCGCGACCGTATCGGGGAGATCGTGTTCCGCTTCTTCCTCGGCTGCCTGTACCGCCACCGCCAGTTCTCCGGCGACCCCCACCCCGGGAACTTCATGCTGCTGGAGGACGGGCGCGTGGCGTTCCTGGACTTCGGCCTCTTCAAGCGCCTCGACGCGGCGCCGGTGGAGCTCGAGTTGGCGGCGCAGCGCGCGGTCGTCGAGCACAACACCGAGGCGCTGCACACGCTGCTGGCGCAGTCGGGCTTCCTGCCGCACCCCGAGCGGGTGGACCCCGAGGAGCTGCTGGCGTTCATCGCGGACGCGATCGGGTGGTACACGACCGACAAGGTCGTCGCGCTGACGCCGGAGGTCGCGACCGAGGTGATGATCGAAAGCTCCGACCCCCGCTCCAGCCACTTCCGCCACATGCGCCACCAGGACATACGCGCCGAGCACCTCTTCGGCCGGCGCATGGAGATGCTCACCCTGGCCGTGCTCTCCCAGCTGCGCGCGAGCGCCAACTGGCACCGCATCGCACGCGAGTGGATCTACGGCGAGGACCCCGTCACCGAGCTGGGTCGCGAAGAGGCCGAGTTCTACGCGCACGGCGGCGTCGGCGCGCCATCGTAGACGGGGTTCTTTTTTTGATGAGGGCCGCCCCGAGGCGGCCCCAGCGGTGTTCGCAGCACGACCCCTGGCGTGGTGCAGTAGCTACAGCACCTGGATCTGCACGAGGCTGGTGGTCCCGGGGCGCCCGGAGGGCAGGCCCGCGGTGATGCCCACGCGCTGGCCGCGCTCGCACCAGCCGAGCTCCACCACGCGCCGGGCGGCATCGGCGATCAGCGCCTCGGTCGTCTCGTGGCGGGGCATCGAGGCCGCGCGCACGCCCCACATCAGCCCGCAACGGCGCACGGTCTCGCGGCCGGGGGAGAGCGCGTAGATCGGCACCGTCGGGCGGTGCGCGGAGACCAGGCGCGCGGAGCGCCCCGAGAGGGTGGGGACGACCAGCGCGTCGAGGCTCAGCTCGCGTACGGCGATGCACAGGCTGTGCGCGAGCGTGTACGCGGGGTCCGCTTCGGTGCGGCGCACGCGCGAGGCGTTCCACTCCTCGTAGGGCGCGATCGACTCGGCCTGTTCGGCGACCGCCGCCATCATCGCGATCGCCTCCACCGGGTAGGCTCCGATCGCGGTCTCCTGGGAGAGCATCACCGCGTCGGTGCCGTCGAGGATCGCGTTCGCCACGTCCGCGACCTCCGCGCGGGTGGGGCGCGAGGAGGTCACCATCGAGTCGAGCATCTGCGTGGCGGTGATCGAGGGCCGCGCCAGCCACCCCGCGAGGCGCAGCAGCTCCTTCTGCACGAGCGGCACGCGCTCGATCGGCAGCTCGATGCCGAGGTCCCCGCGGGCGACCATCACGCAGTCCGCCGCGCGCAGGATCTCCTCCGCGCGCTCCACCGCCTGCGGCTTCTCCATCTTGGCGATCAGCGGCAGGCGCGTGTGCTCGCGCACGGACTCGATGTCCTCCGGGCGGCGCACGAACGACAGCGCCACCATGTCGACCCCCACCGACTCGCCGTGGCGCAGCAGCGCGAGATCCTCCGCGGGTACCGCCGGCAGGGCGTCGATGGGCCCGGGGATGTTGAGCCCCTGGCGCGAGGCCACCGCCCCGCCGGCCTGCACCTCCGCCTCGACCTCCTGCGCCCCGGGGCGCGTCTCGGTCACTCGCAGGCGCACCGACCCGTCCGCCAGGTAGATCACGTCCCCCGGGCTCAGCGCGTCCGCGAGGCCCGGCCACGAGATCGTCATGTGCCTGGCATCCCCCCCAACCTCCTCGCCATCCCCCGCGCCGCACGTGAACGTCACCACGTCCCCCGGCTTGAGCTCCACAACGTCCTCGCGCAGCGGCCCGATGCGCAGCTTGGGGCCCGGCAGGTCCTGCAGGATCGCCACCGGGCGCCCCGCCCTGCCCGCCGCGTCGCGCACGCGCCGCACGGTCTCCGCGTGCTCCTCCACCGTGCCGTGCGAGTAGTTCAGCCGCGCCACGTCCATCCCCGCGTTGACCATCGCAAGCAGGGTCTCCGGCTCGCGCGAGGCGGGGCCGATGGTGGCGACGATCTTCGTGCGGCGCACGGGTGCACGGTAGCGGTCGGCGGGGACTCCACGGTGCGCTCGTGTCAGAGAGCGACCCATGTACGGAGGGCATGTGTCGTCGTTTGAGGACCCTATATAGGGGGGATGTTTTGTTGTTTGAGGACCCTCGATAGGGGCGATATGTTGTTGTTCGAGGACCCTATATATAGGGATGTGTTGTTGTTCGGGCGCCCCTATATGGGGCATATGGGTGTCCGTTTGAGGCCCTATATAGGGGCCATATCTGTTGCCGTTGGGGAGCAGGCCCTACGGCGCCCTCACGTCGGGGAAGTGTTCGGCGCAGTGCGCGCGCAGCGCCTCGCGCACCCACGCGCGCTCAGCGGGAGTGGCGACGCGGAAGCGCTCCAGCAGCTCGCGCTGGCGCTCGATCGGCGCGCCCGCGATCGTCCACCGCACCGCGAGGCGCTCGAACAGCAGCTCCACCGCCCGGTGCCAGGAGTCCTCGCGCGTGCTCGCCGCGCGCGCGCCCTCGCCGGCGAGCGCCTCGGCGTACTTCAGCCGCGTGGCCGGCGTCATCGAGCCGCGCAGTGTGAGCACGTTGCCGTCGGGGTCGGTGTACTCGCTGTTCGGCGCCTTCAGCCGCTCAGGCCGCTTGGGCTTACGTCGCGTCACGTCGTGCACCCACTTCCTGGCGGTCGAAGGGCAAGCGAGGCAAGGACGCAGTGAGCGAAGTGTGCTCGGCACACGAGCGATCGAGGACGCAGCATCGCGCCGCCATTCGACCGTCAGGGGGCGTCTGCTGCGAGTTCCAACTGGCTACGCACGTCGCCCGTCAACGGCTTGGCGTGGCCGGGCCACGCCGCGGCGGGCTCCAGCGCCGCCAGCTTGCGGATGCTCGCGCGGGCCTGCTCGGTGTCGTAGTTGTAGACGTCGAAGGGCACTTTCGGCGGGCAGTCCCGTCCCCACATGTCGAGGGTGTAGAAGGTGTCGCTTGTGAGCGCCAGGCGGTCGGACTCGCGCCACAGGCCGATCAGCCCGGGGGCGTGGCCGGGGAGGTGAACCACGCGGAAGCCCGCGACCTCGTCGCCCTCGGTGAGGGTGCCCGCGATCTTCACCGGCCCCCCATCCCACGCGAAGCGGTGCAGCACACGCTGGATCTGGCGGTGGGGGGTCGGCAGGCCGGCGAGGCCCTCGGGCCAGTAGCGGAAGCCGCCGCTGCCCTCGGCGTCCTGGACCTCGTCGGGGTGGCACCACACGGGGACCCCCAGCGCGGGGGCGGTGCCGCGGTGGTCGGTGTGGCCGTGGCCGAGCACCACCCGGCGGATGCCCCCGAGCCGCGCGCCCGCGGCGGCAACCGCGCGCACCATCGTGCGCGCACCCGCGTCGAACAGCGTGACCCCGCCGTCATCCTCGAGCAGGTACACGTTGCAGCGCCCCGGCTGGCCCTGCACGACCCACACGCCCTCGGCCACCAGCTTGGCCTCGCCCGCGGCGCGGCCGGTGACGCGGGTCTTGACGTTGAACGCGCTCATCATCCGCTGCTCGGCGGTGGAGCCGAGCGGCGGCATCATCCCGATCTGGCGCGGCACCTCCATCGTGTCCGTGAACGCGTCGTTGGCCTGGATCAGCCCGTCGCGCACCGTCAGCACGTCGCACCCTTCGAGCGTCAGCGGGTGGCCGGTGGGGGCTAGCCCGTTGAACGTACCGGGGCCAGCGAACGTGCCGGTCATCCGCCACTGAACCGCGCACCGCTCGCCCTCGGTGGTCGTGCTCACGATCTCCCACTGCAGGTCCGGCAGCGCCCCCAGCAGGTCGCCGATGAACGTGCGTACGCCCTCGGGCGCGGTCACGTCCACCTGGCCGCGCACGTGCTCGCGCCCGCCCGGCGCCCACAGCGCCACCGCCGCGTCAAGGTCACGGGCGTCGATCGCCTCAAAATACCGGCGTGCCACGGTCTCGGCCTCGCTCCCGGAGGAGGCCGGCCCAGAGATGCGCTCACGGGGCGTCGCCGTGGCGTGGATGTTGGCGGCGGCCTCGTGCACCCTGGTGGCGGCTTGCCCTGCGGCGGCGGTCTGCTCTGTCGTGGCGACCTGCTCGGTGCTGTCGTCGGCCATGTCGTCTGCTCCTTGTGCGAATTGCGACGGGTGAGAGCAGTGTAGTCCTCGTGCCCACTAGGCTCCGTGCCGGTGGCCGAGACCAGCGATCAGAGGGCGGGCGATCAGAGAGCGCCCAAGAAGCGCGAGCTGGGCCGCGGCGAACGGGTGCTTCCGGGGGTCTTCCGTCTGCGCCTGCCGCTGCCGTGGCCGGGAGTCCCGCACGGCAACGCATGGGCAGTCGCGGCCGGCGACGGGGTGGTGCTGTTCGACACGGGCATGCACGAGCAGGGCTCCTTCGCGCAGCTGGAACGGGCGCTGGCGATGTGCGGCCTGCGCGTGGAGGACGTGCGCCTGGTGGTGTGCACGCACGCGCACTCCGACCACTACGGCCAGGCGGCCCCGATCGTCGAACGCGCTGGCTGTGAGCTGTGGATGCACCCCAACCACGAGCACATGACCCAGTGGGCCACGGACACCGATGCGGCGATCGCCCGCCGCATCGAGGTGGCCCGCCAGAGCGGGGTGCCGGAGGAGCCGCTGCGCCGCTTCGCGGCCGAGCGACGCGACCACGACTCGGGCATCGCGGCGGTGCGCGAGCCCGACCGGGCGCTGCTCCCAGGCGTCACCATCTCGACCGACCTCGGCCCGTGGACGGTGCACGAGACGCCCGGCCACGCCCCCTCGCACGTCTGCCTGTTCCAGCCCGAGCGGCGCCTGATGATCTCCGGAGATCACCTGCTGGGGCGCATCTCGCTGTTCTTCGACTACGGCTACTCCCCCGACCCGGTGGGCGAATTCGTCCACTCGCTCGGGGTCGTGGAGCGACTCGGGGCGCGGCTGTGCCTGCCCGGCCACGGGCGCACCTTCACCGACGTGCACGCTCACATCGAAGGCAACCGCCGGCTCGTGGCCGACCGCCTGGAGCGGGTGCTGACGGCGATCGCCGACAAGCCGCGCACGGCCTTCGAAGTCGTGCCGGAGGTCATCGACGACGTGCCGTTCTCCCCGAACACGGCCGCGTGGCTGCTCACCGAGACGCTCGCCTTCCTCACGCACCTGGAGCGCACCGGCCGCGCGCGGCGGATCGCGGGCGAGCCGGAGACGTGGACGCTGTCAAACTGAGCGGCCCATGCGCATCGACGACCTCCTTGCGGCCCCGGGCCCGGTGTTCTCCTTCGAGTTCTTCCCCCCCAAAACCAAGCAGGGGGAGAGCAACCTGTACGCCGCGCTCGGCGAGTTGCGCGAGCTCGAGCCCTCGTTCGTGTCGGTGACCTACGGCGCCGGGGGCTCCACGCGGGCGCGGACGATCGAGATCGTCAAGCGACTCAAGGGCGAGTACGGCCTCGAGGCGATGGCCCACTTCACGTGCGTGGGAGCCACCGTGGCGCAGCTGCACGCCACGCTCGCGGAGATGCGAGCGGCCGGGATCGAGAACGTGCTCGCGCTGCGCGGCGACCCCCCCGCGGGGCAGGAGGGCTGGACACAGACCGAGGGGGGCCTGAAGTACTCCTCCGAACTGGTGGCGCTGATCCGAGCCGACTACCCGTTCGCGGTCGGGGCGGCGTGCTTCCCGGAGACGCACGTTCACGCCACCAGTCCCGAGGACGACCTCGAGCACCTCGCGGAGAAGGTGCGCGCGGGAGTGGACTTCCTGATCACCCAGCTGTTCTTCGACACCTCCCTGTACTTCGACTTCCTCGCCCGCGCGCGCGCGGTGGGAATCGAGGTGCCGATCATCCCGGGCATCCTGCCGATCACTCACGTCGGCCAGGTGGAGCGCATGAGCGCCATGGGCGGGGGCTCGATCCCCGCGGGCCTGCACCGCGAGCTGCGCCTGCGCGACGGCCAGGAGGAGGCGGTGCGGGACCTCGGGGTCGCCTACGCGACGCTGCAATGCGCGGAGCTGCTTGCGGGCGGCGCCCCGGGCATCCACTTCTACACCCTCAACCGCTCGCCCGCCACGCGCGCGATCCTGAGCGCGCTGAAGCTCGCGCGGCCGTGGGAGGGGACCCAGCGAGCTGGCGGCCCGATGGCCAAGTCAGGCAAGGACGCAGTGAGCGAAGCGTGCGATTAGCACGTGAGCGATCGAGGACGCAGCCTGACGCAGCGCCAGCGGGCCGCTAGCTCAATTCGATCTCGAGCCCCTCGGCCACGCGGGGCGAGCCGTCGGGCGCCTCGTAGCGCACGTCCACGGAGTCGTTCTGGCGGTACGTGCCCACGCCCCACGCGCCCAGCAGCCAGCGCCACCCGCTGATGTGGTCCTTGCGCAACTCCTGCTCGAACACGAGCGCGCCGTTGCGCACGGAGTAGTCGGCGCCGAGCTCCTGGCGCACGCCGTTGAGGTAGACCTCGTACGGCGAGCGCACCTCGCGGGGGAGCCTGATGATGGAGCGCTGCATCGCGCTCGGATTATGCACCCGGTGACGCGCGTACCCTTCGGCCGGTGAACGACATCCCCTACACGGTCCGCCGCTCCGCCCGCGCGCGCAGGGTGCGGGTCAACGTGCACGCGCACGGGGGCGTCGAGGTGGTGCTGCCCGAGCGGGCCTCCGAGCGGGCGGCGGCGGCCGCCGTGACGGAGCTGCGCCCCTGGATCGAGCGGCGGTTGGGCGAGGCGCGGGAGACGCTCGCGCGGGTGGCCGACCGCGGCGCCACGGTCCCCTACCTGGGCGCTCCCCTCCAGCTGGTCCCGCAGGCCGGGCGCACGCGGGTGCACCGGCGCGGCGAGCGCCTGCTCGTGCCCGCGGCAGACCCGCGGCCGGCGCTCGAGCGCTTCTACCGCCGCGCGGCGCGCGTGGAGGTCGGCGCGCGCCTTGACTGTGCGACGGCGCTGGCGGGCACGCCCTACAGCGGCCTCTCGATCCGCGCGCAGCGCTCGCGCTGGGCGTCGTGCTCGGCGCGGGGACGCATGAGCTTCAACTGGCGCCTGCTGCTGGCGCCCGAGCCCGTGCTCGACTACGTCGTCTGGCACGAGGTCTGCCACCTGGAGGTCCTCGACCACTCCCCCCGCTTCTGGGCGCTGGTGGAGCGCCGCTGCCCCGGCTGGCGCGAGCAGCGCGAGTGGCTGCGCCGCCACGGCGCGACGCTGGTCCTGTAGACCGTCCTCAGCCGCGCCGCTCGACCGGCACGTAGTCGCGATCCCGCGCGCCGGTGTAGATCTGGCGGGGGCGGGCGATCTTCTGCTCGGAGTCTTGCACCATCTCAAGCCACTGGGCGATCCACCCGGAGGTGCGCCCGATCGCGAACATCACGGGGAACATCGCGACGGGCAGGCCGAGCGCCTCGTAGATCAGGCCGGAGTAGAAGTCCACGTTGGGGTACAGCTTGCGCGAGGTGAAGTACTCGTCGTCCAGGGCGCGCTTCTCGAGCTCGGTGGCGACGTCCAGCAGCGGGCTCTTGCCGCGCACCTCGAACACGTCGTCGAGGTGTTTGCGGATGATGCGCGCGCGGGGGTCGTAGTTCTTGTAGACGCGGTGCCCGAAGCCCATCAGGCGCTCGTTGCCCGCCTTGACCCCCTCCAGGAAGCCGGGGATGTTCTCCACTGAGCCGATCCGCCCCAGCATCCGCAGGGCGGCCTCGTTGGCGCCGCCGTGCAGCGGCCCGTACAGCGCAGCCACCCCGGCGGCGACTGCCGAGTAGGGGTCCACCTGCGTGGAGCCGACCGAGCGCACCGCGTTGGTGGAGGCGTTCTGTTCGTGGTCGGCGTGCAGGATGAACAGTACGTCGAGTGCCCGCTCCAGGCGCGGGTCGGGCATGTACTTGAGCTCGGTCATCTTGTACATCATCGAGAGGAAGTTGCCCGCGTAGCCGAGGTCGTTGTCGGGGTACACGTAGGGCTGGCCCATGTTGTGGCGGAAGGCGAACGCCGCGAGCGTGGGCATCTTGGCGAGCAGGCGGATGATCTGGATGTCGCGGACGCCCTCGTCTCTGATGCGGCTGGCGTCGGGGTAGAAGGTCGAGAGGGCGCCGACGGAGGCGACCAGCATCCCCATCGGGTGGGCGTCGTAGCGGAAGCCCTGCATGAAGTCCTTGACGTTCTCGTGCACGAACGTGTGGATCGTCACCTCGTGGACCCACTCCTCCAGGTGCGCGCGCGTGGGCAGCTCGCCCTTGATCAGCAGGTACGAGACCTCCAGGTAGGTCGAGTGCTCGCACAACTGCTCGATCGGGTAGCCGCGATGCTGGAGGATGCCGGCGTCGCCGTCGATGTACGTGATCGCGCTGCGGCACGATGCGGTGTTGGTGAAGGCCGGGTCGTAGGCCATCAGCCCGAAGTCCTGCTCGTCGGTCTTGATCTGGCGCAGGTCCATCGCGCGGACGGTGCCGTCGGTTACCGGCAGCTCGTAGGTGCGCCCGGTGCGGTTGTCGGTCACGCTCAGCGTCTGCGCGGGAGCGGCTCCGTTGCCCCGCTCCTGGTGGCCCGCGCCTGTGCCCTGTGTGTCGGTCTGCGTCTTGGTGCTCATCCGCCACTCCTTTACGGGCCGCTCTTACCTACACCGTAGCGACTCTCGGTGGCCTCCACCTGACCCTGGTAGTGGCTGCCGAGCTCGGCGTGGCCGTAGGGCCGCAGGGCGGGCGCGTCGAGCGTCATGAAGGAGAGCTGCGCGATCGGCAGGCCGGGGTACAGCTTGATCGGTACGCGCGTGAGGTTGTTGAGCTCGAGCGTCAGCGTGCCCCGCCAGCCGGGGTCGCAGAAGCCGGCTGTGGCGTGCACGATCAGCCCGAGCCGCCCCAGGCTCGACTTGCCCTCGATGCGCGCGACGATGTCGTCGGGGAGTTCGACGCGCTCGAGCGTGCGGCCCAGGCAGAACTCTCCCGGGTGGATCACGAACGGCTCGCCCTGCGGTGGAGAAACCTGCTCGGTGAGCCCGCGCGGGGGCTCACGCAGGTCGATCGCGGTGATCTTGTGGTTGTGAAAGACGCGGAAGCTGTCGCCCAGGCGCAGGTCCACGCTGGCCGGCTGCACGAGCGTCGGGTCCCACGGGTCGATCCCGATGCGGCCCTCCTCGACGAGGCGCACGATCGTGCCGTCGGAGAGGACGGAGGCTGGGTTGGGAGTGGGGGAGGCGAAGCCGCGGCCTTGGTCGGCGGGAGGCACGGCGCGGGATTCTCGCAGGCCTCAGCGCTGCGGGAGGCGTGCGCGCGCGGCGGCGGTGCGGATGCGTGGCGGGGGCGGCAGCGCCGGCGCTCCGCGGTGGGGGCCGCGCCGCGGATTAATCGGACCCCGCCCACCCCACCCACTCGGGCGCGAGCGGGGATGGTGGGGGTGGCGCGGACGCGGCTGGAAGCCGATGCCTCCGTCCTCTTCAGCGGCCGCCTCGGGCTCCTGGCGCACAGCCCAGCGCACGATCAGGAAGAGCCCTACGATCGGGATCTTGAGGATCACCATCAGCCAGATGAAGGTCCAGGCATCCACTCCACATCCGATCGTACTACTGATCTCGGGCTGTGGGCAAGTACGGATGCCCGGCTGGATTCGTGATCAGCCCTGAGACGGCCGTGGACCAAGCGATGCAAGGACGCAGGGAGCGAAGTGTGCTTTGCACACGAGCGACCGAGGACGCAGCAGCGCGCCGTGTCCACGGCCGTCTCAGTCCCCGAGCGGCACGGGCGCGGCGGAGAACTGCGTGAACTCGCGCAGCTGGCGCACGCGCGCCACGATCTCGGCTCCCGCGAGGGTCTCGATGCGCTGGGTGCCGAACTCTTCGACGTTGAACGACGCCAGCGCGGTGCCGTGGGCCATCGCCTGGCGCAGCAACTCGTCGGTGATCTCCTCCGCGGCGTGGGCGGCGATGTACCCGACGAAGCCCCCGGCGAACGTGTCGCCCGCGCCGGTGGGGTCCACGACCGACTCCAGCGGGAATGCGGGCAGCGAGAAAAAGCCCCCCGCGGTGACGAGCGCGGCCCCGTACTCGCCCTGCTTGGCGACGATCACCCGCGGGTGCGGGGGGCTCCAGGAGAGGATCTCCCGCGCGGCGGCGTAGAGGGAGGCTTTGCCGGTCAGCTGGCGCAGCTCGGAGTCGTTGAGGATCAGGCAGTCGCACTCGGCGATCGCCCTGACGAGCGACTCGCGCGCGGCTTCGATCCAGAGGTTCATCGAGTCGAGCGCCACGAACCGCGCGTCGGGCAGCTGTGCGCGCACCTCGCGCTGCAGGTCGGGCTGGATGTTCGCCAGGAACAGCACCTCCGAGGAGCGCGAGAGGGCCGAGAGCTTGGGCTGGAAGCCCTCGAACACGCCCAGCTGCGTGTCGAGCGTCTCGCGCGAGTTGAGGTCCCACCCGTACTTGCCGCGCCAAAAGAACGTCTTGCCCCCCGCGATGCGCTCCACGTCGGAGATGTCCACTTCGCGGTGGCGCAACACGTCGAGCTCGGTCTCGCCGAAGTCCTCGCCGACCGGCCCGACGACGCGCACCTCGTCGAAGAAGGACGCGGCCAGCGCGAAGTGGACGGCTGCGCCGCCGAGCATCCGCTGGCGCTCGCCGAAGGGTGTGCTGACGCTGTCGTACGCGATCGATCCGACGACGGTGATGGGCATGTGCGCACCCTACACCCGCCGGCCACTGAGAGATTGCACGGTTCGGACTGCGGGGGTCGTAGATCAGAGAGAACTTGCGAGGGCTGGATAGGGCTCGCAAGTTGGAAGCGCACGCCCGTTGGCTAGCCTCCCGGGCATGCGTGCGATTCAGATGACCGAGTTCGGCGGCCCCGAGGTGCTGCGGCTCGTGGACCTGCCCACGCCGCGGCCTGCCGCGGGCGAGGTGTTGATCCGCGTGACACGCGCGGGAGTGAACTTCGCGGACACCCATACACGCACGAACTCCTACGTGCGCAAGGCGACCCTGCCCCTGGTGCCGGGTGGGGAGGTGGCGGGCGTGCGCGAGGACACGGGCGAGCGCGTGGTCGCACTGACCGGGACGGGCGGCTACGCGGAGTACGCCACGGCGCCCTCCGAGCACGTGTTCGCGATCCCCGAGGGCGTGGACGACGGGACGGCGCTGGCGCTGGTGGTGCAGGGGACCACGGCGTGGCACCTCTACCGCACGGCAGGCCGCGTGGGCGCGGGGACGAAAGGCGGAGCTTCCGGGGCGGTGGGGACCCGAGAGGGAGCGGGTGAGACGGTGGTGGTTCACGCGGCCGCGGGGGGTGTGGGCTCGCTGGCGGTGCAGCTGGGGCGCCCGTTTGGAGCAGGCCGGGTGATCGCGACGGCGTCCAACGAGGAGAAGCGCGAGCTTGCCCTCAAACTGGGCGCGGACGCGGCGGTGGACCCCGCGCCGGAGGGCCTCACGGAGCGCCTGCTGGAGGCCAACGGGGGCCGCCCGGTGGACGTCGTGTTCGAGATGGCGGGGGGTGCCGTGTTCGACGCCTCCTACGCGGCGCTGGCCCCGTTCGGGCGGCTGGTGGTCTGCGGGATCGCCTCCCAGCAGCCCAACGAGGTGCGCACGGGCTCGCTGCTGCGCCACTCGCGCGCCGTGGTGGGCTTTTACATCTTTCACTGCCTGGAGCGCCCGGGCATGTTCACCGACGCGCTGGACGACCTGTTCGCGCGCGTGGGGCGCGGCGAGGTGAGGGTGGTGGTCGGACACACCCACCCCCTGGCGGAGGCCGCGCAGGCGCACGTCGACCTGCGCGAGCGGCGCACGACGGGCAAGCTGCTGCTCGATCCAAGCGTCTGAGTCGGCCAGTCCGTAAGCTCCGTACGGTCATGGCCAAGACTTTCGCCGAGCTCGGGCTCACCGAGCGCACCCTGAAGGCGCTGCGCGACGTGGGCTACGAGGCGCCCAGCCCGATCCAGGAGCAGGCGATCCCGTCGCTGCTGGAGGGCCGCGACGTGGTCGGCCAAGCGCAGACGGGCACCGGCAAGACGGCGGCGTTCGGGCTGCCGATCATGGAGTACGTGGACCCCGAGGAGCGCGAGGTGCAGGCGCTCGTGCTGACCCCCACGCGCGAGTTGTGCATCCAGGTGACGCAGGCGCTGCGCGTCTACGGGTCCCACGCGGGCGTGGACGTCGTCGCGGTGTTCGGCGGCGCCCCGATCCGCACACAGCAGGCGCAGCTGCGTGCGGGGGGCCACGTGGTGGTGGGGACGGTCGGCCGGGTGCTGGACCTGATCTCCCGCCACTCCTTCGTGCTGCACGACTGCCGCTTCGTGGTGCTGGACGAGGCTGACGAGATGCTCGACCTGGGCTTCCTGGAGGACGTCGAGCGAATCCTCTCGATGACCCCCTCCGGCCGCCAGACCGCGTTGTTCTCAGCGACGATGCCCCCGCCGATCCGCAAGCTCGCGGACGCGTACCTGTACGACCCGGTGACGGTCGTGGTCGAGGCGGCGACGCTGACGATCGACACGGTCGCCCAGTTCCAGCTCCCGGTGGACGCCAAGCAGAAGGCCGAGAAGCTCGTGGAGGTGCTGCGTGCGGAGCGTCCCGACCAGGCGATCGTGTTCGTGCGCACGAAGATCCGCTGCGACCAGCTGTTTCGCACGCTGCGCGACGGGGGGATGAACGTGCGTGCGCTGCACGGCGACATGACGCAGGGCGCGCGCGACGGGGTGATGCTCGCGTTCAAGAGCGGCCGCGTGCCGGTGCTCGTGGCGACCGACGTGGCCGCGCGGGGTCTCGACATCTCCACGGTGACGCACGTGATCAACTACGACGTGCCGACCTCGCCCGACACGTACGTGCACCGCATCGGGCGCACCGGCCGGGTGGGCCGCTCGGGGCGCGCGATCACGTTCGTGGAGACGCGCCAGAAGCGTGAGCTGGAGGCGATCGAGCGCCACATCGGCACCTCGATCGCCCCGTGGGAGCGGGGTGCGAAGGGGGCGCCCACGCCGGTGCGCGAGCGCCCGCGCAGGCACTCCAAGCCGCACGTCTCGCGCGACGGCTCGGAGCCCCACGTGAAGCTGGTTCTGGCGGGCGGGCGGGCGGGCGGGGTGCGCGTGGCGGACATCGTCGGCGCGGTGACCTCCGCGACCGGCCTCGACGGGGAGGCGGTGCGCGACGTGACGGTGCTCGACCGCTTCTCGTTCCTCTCCGTGCCGGCGGCCGAGGCCGACCGCGTGATCGAGGCGCTGCGGGGCAGCACGGTGCGGGGACGCCCCGCGGTGGCCGAGCGGGTAGGGTAGGCGCCATGTCAACCGCAACGATGCAGACCACCGAGGGCGCGATCGTCTTCGAGCTGTTCGACGAGGACGCTCCGAAGACGGTCGCGAACTTCCGCAAGCTCGCGGGCGAGGGCTTCTACGACGGGCTCAACTTCCACCGCGTAATCAAGGACTTCATGATCCAGGGCGGCTGCCCGCAGGGGACGGGCACCGGCGGCCCGGGGTACACGTTCGAGGACGAGATCAACCCCCACAAGATCGTGCGCGGGGCGCTGGCGATGGCCAACGCCGGCCCGAACACGAACGGCTCGCAGTTCTTCATCGTGACCGCCAAGAAGTGCTCGTGGCTGGACGGCAAGCACACCGTGTTCGGGCAGGTGACCGACGGGATGGACGTGGTGGACCGCCTGGAGGGCCTGCCCACCGACGGCGCCGACCGCCCGGTGGAGCCGGTCGGGATCGCCTCG
Organism: uncultured Solirubrobacterales bacterium; assembly: GCA_963702085.1. GTDB lineage: Bacteria > Actinomycetota > Thermoleophilia > Solirubrobacterales > Solirubrobacteraceae > Palsa-744. The sequence continues at coordinate 690,217 of OY969707.1, forward strand.
ATCGAGCTGGGGAGTAGGAGGCCGCCCCGCGCATGCGCGGGGCGGGACCCCGCCGCATGCGGCGGGGTCGGGACGGCCACATGTGGCCGTCCCCAGCAGGGCCACATGTGGCCCTGCTCCGACGGCGCATGCGCCGTCGGCACAAAACTCCAACGAGACCGCGCGCGAGGTGTAGCCTCTAACTGAGCGAGCGCAAACCAGCACGGGAGGCCCCACGATGGCGACAGTCGAGCAGCACGCAACCGAAATCCACAACGGCGCGACCAACGGAAGCTCGGCGGCGGTCGCGGAGACGGAGATCCCCGTCGAAAACCCCGCGACGGGTGAGATCGTCACCACTGTCGCCGACCTCGACGCGGCGGCGGTCGCGGACCTGGCCAAGCGCGGGCGGGCGGCCCAGCCGACGTGGGAGGCCTACGGCTTCGAGGGTCGCGGGCGCGTGCTGCTGCGGATGCAGAAGTGGGTGATGGACAACGCCGACCGGATCGTGCGGACGATCGTCTCGGAGACGGGCAAGACTTACGAGGACGCGCAGCTGGCGGAGATCTCCTACGGCGGCGGGGCGTTCGGCTTCTGGGCCAAGCACGCGGAGGAGTACCTGGCCGACGAGCGGGTGCGCTCGAGCACGGTGTTCGTGAAGGGCAAGAAGCTGATCCTGCGCTACCGCCCGCTCGGGCTGGTCGGCGTGATCGGCCCGTGGAACTACCCGCTGACGAACTCCTTCGGCGACTGCATCCCCGCGCTGGCGGCGGGCAACGCCGTGATCCTGAAGCCCTCGGAGATCACCCCGCTGACCTCGCTGCTGCTGGCCGAAGGTCTGCGTGCCTGCGGGATCCCCGAGGACGTCTTCCAGGTGGCCACGGGCCGCGGGGGGACGGGGGCGGCGCTGATCGAGGAGGTGGACATGATCATGTTCACGGGCTCCACGCGCACCGGGCGCAAGGTCGCCGAAGCGGCGGGCCGGCGGCTGATCCCCTCCTCGCTGGAGCTGGGCGGCAAGGACCCGATGATCGTGCTCGCCGACGCGGACCTCGAGCGGGCGGCGAACGTGGCGACGTACTACTCGATGCAGAACTCCGGCCAGACGTGCATCTCGATCGAGCGGGCGTACGTGGAGGCGCCGGTGTACGACGAGTTCGTCGCGAAGGTCACCGACAAGGTGCGCGCGCTGCGCCAGGGCCGCCCCGACGGGGGCCCCGGCACGGTGGAGGTCGGCTCGATGACGTTCCCGCCGCAGGTGGACCTCGTCGAGGACCACGTCGCCGACGCACTCGCGAAGGGCGCGCGGGTCCTGACGGGCGGGCACCGCGGCACGGGCGACGGGCACTACTTCGAGCCGACCGTGCTGGTGGACGTCGACCACTCGATGAAGATCATGCAGGAGGAGACGTTCGGCCCGACGCTGCCGATCATGCGGGTGCGCGACGCCGAGGAGGCGGTGCGCCTCGCCAACGACTCCCCGTACGGCCTCGCCGGCTCGGTCTTCAGCAAGGACACGGAGAAGGGCGAGAAGATCGCCCGTCGCGTGGAAGCGGGGGCGGTGTGCGTCAACGACGCGATCATCAACTTCGCGGCGCTGGAGCTGCCGATGGGCGGCGTGAAGGCCTCCGGCCTCGGCTCGCGCCACGGCGCGCACGGGATTCGCAAGTACTGCAACGAGCAGGCGATCCTCGTCACGCCGCGATTGGCGCTCAAGCGCGAACCGCACTTCTTCCCGTACACGCGCGGGGGGACCAAACGGCTGGGTAAAGCGCTGAAGTTGCTGTACGGCCGGGGTAAGCGAGACTAAACCAGCGCGACCCCGAGCAGCCGTTCGAGCTCGGCGATCGTGGCCTCCGCGGCGGTGTGGTGCACGGTCGCCATGCCGAGCTCCTCGGCGGGCGTGAGGTTGAAGGGGAGGTCGTCGACGAACACGCACCGGACGGGCTCGTGGCCGATGGCGGCGGCGCCGAGCTCGTAGATGCGGGTGGCGGGCTTGCGGATGCCCACTTCACCCGAGATCACGACGCCGTCGAACAGCTCGCCGAGCAGCTCGCGCGGGTAGCGGGTGGTGCCCCACGAGTTGGAGATCAGCCCGGTGGCGATCCCCGCCGAGCGGGCGGTGCGCACCGCGTGGACCATCGCCTCCTCCAGCGTGGCGCCGGAGAAGAGGCGGTCGATCAGGCCCGCGGGCGAGGCGAGGCCGAGCAGGCCGCCGAGCTGCGCCTCGAAGTCCACCTCCGCGACGCGGCCCTCCTCGAAGCCGACCAGCAGCTCGCGGGCCGCCTCGTTGCCCCGGAAGGCCTGGGTGAGTGCGGCGGGGTCGAGGCCCTCGGCCTCGCAGAAGGCGGAGAAGGAGTGGAACAGGTTGGTGGTCATCACCCCGCCCCAGTCGACGAGCAGGGCGCTGATGGCGCCGTCGCCCGTGCCCTCGACTCCGCCGGTGCGCTCACTCACCGTGCGTGACCTCCTCGGCGTGGGCGGCGAGCTGCAGGACGCCCTCCCCGAAGTGCTTGAGGTAGGGGTCGTCGGTCGTGCCGGCGAGCGCGCGCTTGTAGTTGCCCTCCATGAACACCGTCATCTTCCACACCGCGAGCGTGACGTACCACCGCAGGTCGCTCATCGAGCGTCCGGTGCGCTGCTCGTAGCGCGCGAGCAGCTCCGCTCGGGTGGGGAAGCCCTCGGCCTTGGTGACGGCGCCCAGCGAGTCGCGGATGCCGCCGGGCGGGTCGTCGGCCTGCCCCCACACCATGCACATGTAGCCGAGGTCGGCGAGCGGGTCGCCGATGGTCGCCATCTCCCAGTCGAGCACCGCGGTGAGCCGCGCGGGGGCGTCGGAGGCGAACAGGGTGTTGCCCAGGCGGTAGTCCCCGTGCACGATCGTGGCCGGCCCGGACTCGGGCAGGTGTTCCGAGAGCCACGCGCCGACGCGTTCCACCGCGGGGATCTCGCGGGTCTTGTTGTGCTCCCACAGCCCGGCAAACCGTCGCAGCTGGCGCTCCAGGTAGCCGGTCGGCTTGCCGAAGCCTTCGAGGCCCGCCGCGCGCCAGTCCACGTCGTGGATCTCCGCGAGCGCGTCGACCAACTCCTCGCCGATCCGCCGGCGTTGGGCGGGCGCGTCGAGTGCGGCGGGGACGCTGAACACGATCGGCTCGCCCTCCACCCGGTCCATCACGTAGAAGGGGCACCCGATCGTGGCTGGGTCCTCCTCGACGGCGAGCACCGTCGGCACGCGCGCAGGGGTGTCGTGCAGCGCGCGCAGCAGACGGGCCTCGCGCAGCACGTCGTGGGCGGAGGGCGGCAGCGGCGGGCGGGGCGGGCGGCGCAGCACCACCTCGGTGCCGTCGTCGCGGCGGACGAGGTACGTGACGTTGGAGTGCCCCTCGCCGATCGGGCTCGCGTGCAACTCACCCGCGCCGAGGTCGTGGGCGTCCAGGAACGCGCGCAGCGGCTCGAGCACGAGCAGGGGCGGGCGGGCGTTGCTCTGCGCCGCTGCGTGGGTGAGGACGACGTCATCGGGGGCGACGGGAGCACTCATTGGCCGCAACCTTATCTCCGGTACCGTGTCTTAAGCGAAGCGCGCCAACGTGCCGCTGTCCCCTGAGGCGGCACGGCTGCTCCACGAGCACGTCTGGGCGCCGTCCTGTAAGCCCCCGACGGATTGGAGTTCCCCGCATGTCGCGTCCCCGCGTACTCCTCGGTGCACTGCTCGCCTGCTCGGCGCTCGCCGGTGGGGCGGTGAGCGCCGCCCCGGCGCTCGCGTCCCACAACCAGACGGTTTTCTTCGAGGGCGGACAGGTGCTGCTCGAACCGCGCCACCGCGAACAGGCGTTTGCGCAGATGGAGCACCTGGGGGTGCACGCGCTGCGCGTGGAGCTGTACTGGTCCCACGTGGCCCCCGGGGCGGGGAGCCGCCGGCGCCCGAGCTTCGAAGCGACGAACCCCGCGGCGTACAACTGGGGCTCGTACGACTGGCTGCTGGCGAAGGCGCAGGCGCTGCACTGGCCGGTGCTGCTGACGGTGACCTCGCCGGTGCCGCGGTGGGCGAGCGCGAACGGCACCAACTTCACGAGCCCCGATGACAGGGACTTTCAGGAATTCATGACCGCGGTGGGCCACCACTACGGCTCGGAGGTGGCGCTGTTCGCGATCTGGAACGAGCCCAACGACATCGCCTTCCTGCAGCCGCAGTTCAACGCCAACGGCTCCCCGGCCTCGCCGCGCATCTACCGGGGCCTCTTCCAGGCCGGCTACGCGGGGCTGCAGGCGGCCGGCCTCGCGCACCCCAAGGTGCTGATGGGCGAAACGGCGCCCGTCGGCTACGACAGCCTCAGCCGTTCGATCGTGCGTCACGAAGGGCTGCTCAAGGACGTCTCGCCGCTGACGTTCCTGCAGAGGACTCTGTGCCTGAACTCCCACTACGGCCGGGCGGGCTCGTGCGAAGCGCTGCCGGCGTACGGCTACGCGCACCACGCCTACACGAACAAGCTGGGCCCGTCGTGGGTTCCCCCGGAGCGCAACGACGTCACGATCGGGGTGCTCTCGCGGTTGGAACGCGCGCTTGACCTCGCGGCGCGGGCGGGGGCGATCCGCTCGGGGATGCCGATCTACCTGACCGAGTTCGGCGTGCAGAGCAAGCCCAACCGCTACCTCGGCGTGTCGCCCGCCAAGCAGGTCGAATACGACGCGCTCGCCGAGTACATGGCGTGGAGGAACCCGCGCGTGGCGGCCTTCTCGCAGTACCTGCTGCGCGACGACCCCCTCGGCGGAGCCCCGGGGGCGGGCGTCCACGGGGGCCGTGTGGGCTTCCAGTCGGGCCTGGAGTACCTGAACGGGAGCCTCAAGCCGCTGTACCTCGGGTGGCCGGTGCCGCTCGTGGTCTCCAGGCAGGGCCACGGCTTCGCACTGTGGGGTCTGGCGCGGCCGGCGACGGGGCCCACGACGGTGACGGTGCTCGTGAAGGCGCGCGGCGCGCGGCGCTACCGCGTGCTCCGCAAGGCCACCACCGACTCCCTCGGCTACTGGCACTTCACCTCGACCGTTGCCGGCGTCGACTGGCGCGTGCGCTGGACGTCCCCCACGGGGTCCCGCTACGAAGGGCCGCCGATCGGGGTCACGCCGGGGCGGTGAGGCCTTGACATCGCCGTACGATGTCCGTACAGTGACGACGCCCTCGGGCGCGTCCGCGGCGCTGCCGAGCAGGTCGCCGTACGCGCCGTGGTCGTCCACGCAACCGACCAGAGCGCCGCCACCTTCTACGAGCGATTCGGCTTCAAGTCCCTCAGCGCGACCCCGCAAACGCTGAGGGTCACGCTCGCGGCGCTGCGAGCAGCCGGCTACGAGTAGCAAAGCCCCCCACCGGCGACCTTCGGCTTCAACTGCCCGGCGCAATGCCGATCCATGGGCTACGGCGGGACCCGAGACGATGCTGAGGCTCACTTCACGATCGTGAAGCTCAGCGAGACCGGAGTCGAGCGCTGACCGGTGGAGTCGGTGGCGGTGATGGTGAGCTCGTACTGCCCCGGCTTCAGCTTGCTGGGGTGCGACAGCCGGCCCGCGAAGATCACGTCGTTCGTGCCACTGTGGCCGGTGAAGGAGAGCGTCCTCGCCGCGGCGGTGTTGCAGATCGTGTGCCTTACGTTCTCGTGGGTCTTGGCGAGGCAGCCATGAGCGACTCGGGGTCCCCCCAGGAGCTGGGTGAAGCTGAAGCTCACGGTAGCCTGCTCGTTGAGTGAGAACGAGAAGGTCGTGCCAGTCGGCGTCTTCGCGCGGCTGATGCGGGCGAGCTGATTGCCCTCACGCCATCTCGTCGCGGATTGGCGTGCGTTCTGTACCGAGGGCGGTGACGGTATTGGTGTTTTTTGATTGGGCGCTGGAGGCGGCGGCGTTTCGTTCGGGGCCGGCGCCGGACCGATGGTTTCGACAATCGGGGTGAGCGGGGTGGGTGTCGGCGTGCCGGTCTGCCCAACCGGCCGGGTGCCGGTCGAGAACGTCTGGTCGGCCCCGTAGATGATGCCATATTCATTTGGTGCGTTGTTATGTATGACTACAACTACACGGAAGTGGTAGATGGTGCCTTCCGCGAGGCCGTTGATGGCTTGTGTCTCCTGCGCGTCGCTCGTGCCGGACCCGGCACCGGCTTCCGCCGTCCTCGATCCGTAGGCAGCGCTGGTGCCGTATTCGAAGTAGTATTCCAGTTCGGTGCCGTGTGGATCGATCGCTCCCCTCAGGGTGGCGTCGTAGTAGCCGACTGCCGTGGCGGCCTCGGTTTCCACCGACGGGGTTTCGCCTGTCGTGAATGTCTGGTCGGCGCCATAGACCGTTCCGAAGCTGTTGGTGGAGACGACGCGGTAGTGATAGGTCGTGTCGGGAGTCAGGCCGCGGATGATCGCGGCAAGTTCTTCTTCGCGTTGCTGTTCGGTGGATTGTTCGAAGCTCCGCTGTCCGTAGGCGCTCGTGGTGCCATATTCGAAGTAGGCGTTCGTGGGCACGCCCTTGGCGTCAACCATGCCCCACAGCGTGGATTCGTCGTAGCCGATGCGCGTCGCGGGCAGGGTCTCCGCGACCGGCTTGCCCCCGCGCGTCGTGAACGTCTGGTCTCGACTCGCGGTCGTGCCACGACTGCTGGAGGCCACAATCCTGTAGTGGTAGAGCGTTTCGGGCGCCAGGCCGGTGATCGGCGCGCTCACCCGCACGTGGCCCACGGCCGACCCGGCGCTCGCTTCGGTCGTGCTCGACCCATACGCTTCGGTGGTGCCGTATTCGAAGTGGTACTTCGCTTCCACGCCGGCCGGTTCCACCCAGCCGCTCAGCGTGGCTTCGGTGGTGCCCACGCCGGGTTCTTCTGGCCCAGCTTCCACATAGTACGGTATCTGGAACGAGCGGTTTTCACCGTACGCGGTGCCGTTGCTGGTCCTCATCACCACCCGCCAGTAATATTTGGTGCTGTGCTGCAGTCCGGCGATGGTGACGTCCTCCTTGACGGCCCCCCACGTCGCGGGGAGGGTGAATTCGGCGGTCCTGCTGCCGTACGCTTCGGTTGTCCCATATTCGAAGTAGTAGTGAGCTTCCTCGCCGCACGGCTCCAGCCCGGCTTCGAGCGTCTCCGATTCGGTGCTCGGATTCGTGGTCCCTTCCAGTTCCCAGTCTGTGTACGGGCCGATCGGCACCGGTGCCGGGTTTTCGTCTTCGACCTCGCAGGCGTTCTTGGAGTCGTCCCACAGGGCGTTCACCAGCGAGCCGTCGGCCATTCGCTGGGGTCCCAAATAGCCGCAGGGGTCGGCGATCTCCCCGGGTTCGGGCGAGACTTTGACCCAAGCGGCCTCAGCTGTCGGGTCGGTGACGCTCTCTGCGTACTCGTGCGAAAGCGTTGCCGAGGGCCTGCAGGACTTGAGGAGTACGGCGGCAACCGCGCCGAGTTCGACGGAGGTCGTGCTGGGCCCGTCGACCACCGAATGCCAACCGCAGAATTTCCCGGGTTCGTACGTCGTGCCCGGGGCGGGGATCACCGCGTAGGTGGTGTCAAGCGTGTTGCCGGGGGGTTTGACCGCCGCGACCTTCGCTCCCTCTTCGAAGAACGCTTCCCCGCCAAGGTTGGCGGGGACCGCGCTCGGGTCGTAGTACTTTTCGATCTTCGGCGAGTCGATCGGCGGACCCGGCGAGATCGGCCCGTCGATGCTGCTGTACTGCGTCATGATCTTCTGGTAGCCCGACCCGGGCAGGCCTTCGGCCAGCGCTTCCAGTTCGCGTCGCAGCGCCGGCCCTTCCCCGTAGTTCCAGCCTTCGCCCCAGAAGACGAGCACCAGGCGCGGTTCGTTCTCAACCGGACCGCCGTAGTAGCGGAGCGAGTCGGTCGTCGAGGTGAGCGGGCGCGCCTTCGCGGCCGTCTTTCCCTGCTGCCGTGGAGCGCTCGGGCTGCCCTGCGTCGATGGAAGATGCGGTGGTTCGGCGGGATCGAAGTGCACCCAATGGCCTTTCGCCCACGAGGGCAACGGCACGCCGGGCGGCAGGCCGTCGGCCGCCGAAGCCGCGGCGGTCTGCTGGGCCGCTGCCACCGCCAGCATGGCGAGCACCAGCAAAGCCACAAGGGCTGCCGGGCGCGCAGCACCGCGCACGCCGGCCCGGCCGATGGCCCGCATCCCTTCGGTGTGCCTGCGCGGCGCGTGCACCTGATCCCCCGTCCGGCTCCTGTCTATACATATGCTACCAGCGCACCCTGCCCCGGCTCATGAGGCAAGGGTCAACGCCGACGAGCAGGACGAGCGAGCATCCGCGATGCTTGCGCAGTGGAGAGCTCGACGTGAGTCACTTCTGGTTCGTCATGCGCTGGCTGCACGTCCTCGCGATGGCGTTCTTCGTCGGCGGACAGCTCTTCCTCGCGGCCGTCGTCGTACCCGTGGAGCGCCGCGCACCCGACCGCGAGCGGCTGCGCGCGATCGCCAGACGCTTCGGCTACGGGACGCTCGCTGCGCTCGGCGTGCTGCTTGCCACAGGCAGCGCGATGGCGAGCCACCTGCACCTCTGGGGCGACAGCACTTTTCAAGTCAAGCTCGCGCTCGTCGCGCTGATCGCGGTACTCGTCCTCTGGCACATGCGCCGCCCGACGCTGCACGCCCTGGAGGCCGCGATCTTCCTCAGTTCGCTCGCGGTCGTATGGATCGGGCTGTACCTCGCCAACGGGTACAGCTAGGCTCGCCGTCAGGGGTTCGTAGGAGGTGACGCCGTATGCCTCCTGAAGCTCCAGCATGGGAGAGGCGAGGGACCTTACTTCAACAGCCGCGAGAGGCGGCGGTCCTTGAGCACCCGCCCCTCCGTCTGGCAGGCGGGGCAGTAGGCGATCACGTAGTCCTCGAAGTGCACCGCGCGCAGCGTGGTCTGGCAGCGGGGGCAGGGCTCGCCCTCGTGACGGTGCACCCGCAGCGGCATCGGCAGCTTGTCGGGGATCGGCAGCGCGATCGCCCGCTCGTAGTGCTCGATCGCCGCCCCCAGCGTGCCCACGACCGCCTCCCTCAGCCGCCGTGCCTCCTCCTCCTCGAGGTCCGCGCCGCGCTTGTACGGGGAGAGGCGCGCCTCCCAGAGGATCTCGTCCACCCACGAGCGCCCGATGCCCGCGAGCGTGCGCTGGTCGCGCAGCATCGTGTGCAGCGGGCGGGGGGCGTCCAGCAGCTCACGCAGTGGCGGCGGGTCCGGCCACGCTTCCGGCCCAAGCTTCGCGAGCGTCTCGTCCTGCTCGAGCTCCTCCGCCCGCAGCAGCCTCACCCACGCCGCCTGCTTGGAGCCGAACTCGCGCATGCGCAGCTCCCCCTCGGCACCGCCGTCGCCCGCCAGACGGACGCGCACCAGCAGGCGCGAGGTGCGATCCCGCGGCCCCGCGCGCCTGTCAAACAGCTGCAGCCGCCCCGCGGACATCAGGTGGATCAGCAGCGCCAGCGGCGCAGGTTCGTCGGGCTCGGGGGGTCTCCCGACCTCCACGATCAGGTGCTTCCCGCGCCTGCGCACGCCCGCGACCGCGCGGCCCTCCAGCGCGGTGAGCGGCGGATCGAAGGTCTTCAGCGCGTTGATGCCGGGCGCCAGCGCCGACTCGATCTCCGCTCCCCGCAGGGCCGCATCCAGTCGCCGGGCGGTGATCTCGACCTCGGGCAGCTCCGGCATCGCATCCCACTTTAGGGTGACACCCCGGCGCGGCGTGGAGGCGCGGGCGCCCGTGGCGCGGCGTGAGCTGCCGGGCGGACGTACTCGCATTCGCTCGGGGCCCTGATCCCGGATGCCCTCCTCCGCCGGCCAGCTCGCGCCAGGAGTCCGCGGTGCGGAGAATCACTGACCGGCGACGGGGCTGTCTACCGATGCGTCGGCGCGACGCAGGAGCGAACCTGCTGTCGAGCTCGTCAAGCGATCAGGGGCCGGTGCCTCCGCCGCGTAGCGAGCGCGCTTGGTGGGCGCCAGGGCGCCGCCCTGGTAGCCCCGCCGAGAAGCGCAGCTGGGGACCGCGACGCAAGGAGGGGGCGCCGGCAAGTCGTGACCGGACATCCCGCCTCACGATGGCGGGATGTTCTGGTTCAGATGGAACAGGTTGGTCGGGTCGTAGTGGTCCTTGAGCGCACGTAGCCGGGCGAACTTATCGGTCCCGTAGGCCGCCTGCACCCGATCCTCGCCCTCGGAGGAGAGGAAGTTGATGTAGGCGCCGCCGGTTAGCGACGGCTCGATCTCGGCATAGAGCCGCTGGGCCCAATCGATGTGGGTCTCCAGCCCCCCGCCCGGCTCGTGCGTGGTGGCGATCGCGTTGAGCACGAACGGCGCCTGACGCTCGCCGTGGGCGGTCTCGTCCTCGCCGACACGGGCGATCGCACCACCGAAGTGCTGGATGTGGATCTCCGAGGACGGGGAGGTCGCGTTCTGGTGGAAGCGGGCCATCGTTTCGATTGCGTGGTCGTCGAGCTCGCGGAAGTAGCCCGCCTTCATGTAGGCCTGGGTGCCCTTCGGCCAGAGCGCGTCGAGCAGGCTCTGCATCTGCACGTAGGGCATCGGGCCGACCAGGTCGGCGACCGGATCGCCCAGGTCGCGGATCGGCTGCAGCACCTTCATCCCCTCCTCGGGGTCGCCGGAGTAGCAGCCGACCAGGGCAATTAGCTTCTTGCCGTGCCAGTCCTCGGGGATGAAGGGGGCAGGAGGCCCGGTGATCAGGTTGACGAGGGTGCTCATCTCGTCGGGGAGCTCACGCGTGAACTCGCGGTAGAAGCGCATGATCTCCTCGGCGCGGTCGCCCGGATAGAAGATCGGGCCGGCGGCCACGGTCGGGCCAACCGGGTGCAGGTCGAACTCGAAGGACGTGACGACGCCGAAGTTGCCGCCTCCGCCGCGCAGGCCCCAGAAGAGGTCGGGGTTCTCTGTCGCGCTCGCGGTGAGGATCTGACCGTCGGCGGTGACCACCTCGGCCGAGCGCAGGTTGTCGCAGGCCAGGCCGTACTTGCGCATCAGCCAGCCGATCCCGCCGCCCAGCGTGAAGCCGGACACGCCGGTGGTCGAGACCAGGCCCCCGGTGGTGGCGAGGCCGTGCTCCTGGGTGGCGGCGTCGAGCTCCCCCCAGGTGACGCCGCCCTCGGCGGTGGCGGTACGGCCGCTCACATCCACCGTGGTGCCCTTCATCGGCGAGAGGTCGATGACGATGCCCTCGTCGCAGGTCGAGAAGCCGGGAATGCTGTGGCTGCCGCCGCGCACGGCGACGTCGAGCCCCTCGCTGCGCGCGAAGCCGACAGCGTGACGCACGTCGGACGCGTCGGCGCAGCGGGCGATCACCGCCGGGCGGGCGTCGTGGGCGCCGTTCCAGATCGAACGAGCCTCGTCGTAGGCGCCGTCGCCGGGCCGGATCAGTTCTCCGTGCAGCCCGTCCTCGAACTCCTTCAGCGTTGCCGCTCCAAGCACTCCTCGCGTAGCCATGCCGGCCTCCCTCTCAGTTTTTGAGTTGTTTGACGTCGCGTTTCGACGACGCTCGGCCAGGCTACGGGCCACCTCTTAGCGCCCACTTTGCAGCGTCTTAGCCTCCAGTTCCCGGCAGTAGCCGGTGCCGACGCCGGCGCCGAGCAGCTCGAAGTGCCGGCTCGCCCGGCCCAGCCAGCGGCGCCCCGTCGCCGCCTCGCCGTCCTCCGCGCAGATCGCCGCCAGCACCGCCAGCGCCCACCCCTCCTGGTGGGTCGTCTCGATCCCTCCGAAGACCGAGGCGGCGGCCTCGAGGTGAGCCCTGGCATCCGCGCGATCCCCGGCGCAGAGCGCCACGCACGCCAGGCTCAGCTCGGCGGCTCCGAGACCGATCAGATCGTCGTTTTCGGCGAACCAGGTCCGGCTCTGCGCGGCCGCGATGCGGGCGCCGTCCGCGTCGCCGGAGCGGGCCAGGAGCATCGCCAGGCAGCCGAGGGTGATCCCGGCACCGCGGCGGTCACCGATCTCCTGCCGCAAGGCGAGGCTGCGCTCGAGCAGCGCCCGGCCCCGTTCGAAGTCGCCGCGGGAGCGGGCCAGGTTGCCGAAGGCGTTGAGCGCGAAGGCCTCGCCCTGCTGGTCGCCGAGCTGCTCGAAGCGCGCGAGGCTCTCCTCGATCAGCTCTTCCGCGCGGGCGAAATCGGCCTCGGCGCGATCCACCGCGGCGAGGTTGACGAGAATGTGAGCGGCGGCCGCGGCGCCGCCGACGCGGCGGGCGACGAGCCCCGTCTCCTCATGCAGGAAGAGCGGGTAGCCGGTCTCGGGCTCGACCGAGATCGTCCCGTAGCTGAGCGGCCAGAGCGCCGGACGCGGCTCGGCGCTGAGCGCGCCGGCGTGCTCCAGCGCGGCTTGCAGCTGCTCCCGTGCGGGGCCGTATTCGCGCCGAAGCCAGGCGGCGATGCCGCGCGTGTGCGCCGCCCACATCGGCGGCCGGGCGGCTGGCAGATCCTCAGCGAGGAGCTGCTCGTGTTCGCTCACGAGCAGGCTCGACGTCCTGCGCGGGACTGACGATCGCCCGGTAGGCCGCTGAGATCTCGACCGCGTCGAACATCCCGGCCCGGTCCTCGAGCTCGCGGAAGATCGCGACGCTCTCGGCCGCGAGCTCGTGGATATGCACAGGGACGCCGCGGCGCAGCCCGATCACGCAGGCGGCGAGCAGGGCGCGGGCGCGCACCGCCGTGTGCTCGGGCGCCGCGGCCAGGGCGGCGGTGAGCCAGCGGTACCCCTCGGCGAGGTAGCCGCGCATCAGCCAGAAGCGCCAGAGGGCGACGGTAAGACGCAGCGCCGCCTGGGGATCTGCGACCAGCGCCGAGGCCAGGGCCGCGCGGAGGTTGTCGCGCTCCACCTCCGGCCGCCGCAGCCGGTCGCTCGCCGGGAGGTCCCCGACCGGCGTCGGGTCGCTCTCGGCCAGCGCGACGTACCAGTCGCGATGGCGCCGCTCAAAAGCCGAACGCTCACCCGCCTCCTCCAGACGCTCGACCGCGTACTGGCGCACGGTCTCCAGCAGCCGGTAGCGGCGGTCCTCAGATCCCTCCTCGACGTGAACCAGCGACTTGTCGATCAGGCGGCCGAGCACGGCGACGGCCTCGCTGCGCCGCAGCGGAACCTCGGTGCAGACGTCCTCAGCCGCCTCCAGCCCGAAGTCGCCGGCAAACACCGCGAGCCGACGCAGCAGCACCTGCTCGCCGGCCTCGAGCAGCTCGAAGCTCCACGCAAGCGTCGCCCGCAGGGTCTGCTGCCGGGTCATCGCCGTGCGGGGCCCGGCCGAAAGCAGGTCGAGCGAGCCGTCGAGGCGCTCGACGATCTGAGCCGGAGTGAGGACGCTCACCCGCGCCGCCGCCAGCTCGATCGCCAGCGGCATCCCGTCAAGGCGATGGCAGAGGGAGGCGACAGCGTCCGCGTTCTCGCCACCGAGCTCGAATCCGGGCGCGGCCTGCGCGGCCCGGATGGCGAACAGCCGCACCGACTCCGCCTCCAGCGATCCTTCCGAGGGGAAGTGATCGACCAGCTCCGGGAGGGACAGAGACGGGACCCGCCAGGTCACCTCGCCGGGAACGCGGAGCGGCTCGCGGCTGGTCGCCAGCACCGTGAGGCGGGGGCAGTGCCGGAGCAGCGCCTCGACGAGCTGCGCGACCGGCTCCACCAGGTGCTCGCAGTTGTCGAGCAGCAGCAGCTGCTGGCGATCGCCGATGTGCCCGGCGAGCGCGACCTCCGGGGCGCGGTCGGAGGCAAGCCGCGTGTCCAGGGCCTGGGCGATCGCCGGCCCGATCAGCTCGGGCTCCCCGAGCGCGGCCAGCTCCACCGGCCAGACGCCGTCGGCGAAGTCGCCCAACCGCTGCCCGGCCAGCTGCAGAGCGAGCCTCGTCTTGCCGCAGCCACCCGCCCCGGTCAGCGTCAGCAGCCGCGAGTTGCGCAGGAGCGCGGCGACCTCGGCCAGCTCGCGCTCGCGGCCGATGAAGCTGGTCAGCTGCCGCGGGAGGTTGTCCGGGCTCTCGGCCGGCGATCGCACCGCGGCCGTGGGTGGGCGCGCCGGCTCCGCCTCCCCCTTCCCCTCCCCCTCCCTCGCGCCGCGCGTGAGTATCTCCCGGTAGAGGCGGCGGGTCTCGTCGTCGGGCTCGTCCTCGAACTCGCGCCGCAGACCGAGCTTCAGCTCCTGGAACTGGGCCAGCGCCTCCTGCCGCCGCCCGCCCCCCACGTAGAGGCGCATCAGCGCCCGATGGGCGGGCTCGTGGAGCGGCGCGTCGACCAACACCGATCGCAGACGGTCGATCGCCGCGGCGGGGTCCTCCGGCGCCTGCAGCTCGGCCAGCTCGATCCCCAGAGCGAGGCGAAGCTCGTGGACGGCGTCGCGCCGGGGTGCCGTCCACTCCTCGTAGCGGTCCTCGGGCAGCAGCTCGCCGTCGTAGGAATCGAGGGCGTCCCGGTAGGCGGCGGGGTCGCGTTGCACCCGTGCTGTCGCGGCGGCCTCCTCGAAGGCGAGTACGTCGATCCGCACGGGATCGTCGGGGCAGAGGGCGATCACGTCCTCGTGCAGCTCCAGGCGGTCGCGGCCCTCGAGCCCGGCCGAGTCGAGCGCCCGCCGCGCCGCAAAGATCGCCTGGTGCAGATTGTTCCGGGCGGAGGCCTCCTCGCGCCCCGCCCAGAGCAGCTCGGTCGCCCGGTCGGCGTGCAGGCGACGTTCGGGCGCAAGCGCGAGCAGCTTGATCAGGGTCTTCGCCTTGCGCAGCCGCCAGGCGTCGTCGGGGATGACACGGCCGCCCACGGTGATCGAGAAAGCCCCGAGGAGGCTGATGCCCAACACGTCATCGCCCATCCATGTGCCTTTCGTCCAGGAGCCTCCCACACGACAAAATACTCCGCCGGTTCACAAGCTTTCGCGACGGCTTCACGATGGCTACACGCACGCGCGCGATAGTGGCCGACAGTGAGTCCAGACACGGTGGTCCTCTCGCCCCACTTCGACGACGCGGTGCTGTCGTGCTGGCATGTGCTGTCAGGCGCCGGCGAGGCGCTCGTCGTGAACGTCTTTGCGGGCGAGCCCGCGGCCGGAGCACTCGGCTGGTGGGACCGGCTCGCGGGCGCGAACGACTCGGCCGCGGCGGTTCGCGCGCGTATCGAGGAGGATCGCCAGGCGCTCGCGCTGGCCGGCTGCGCGGCTGTCAACCTGCCGTTCTTGGACGGCCAGTACCGCCTGTCCGACCAGGAGCCGGGAGAGATCGTGCAGGCGCTGCGCGGAGTGCTCGTCGCGGGCGCCCGGATGTACGCGCCGGCCGGTCTGGGCGATCACCATCCCGACCATACCGCCGTGCGGGACGCGGCACTGGCGCTCCACGCAGAGGGCGCCGACGTCGAGCTGTACGCCGATCTGCCTCACGCCATCGTGAATGGATGGCCCCGGTGGGTGCTTGACGACGGCTCATCCAGGAGGAGCGCAGATCCCACAGGCGAGCGATGGGCGAGCGATCTTCAAGCCACCGGCGTCCCGGTCGAGCGGATGGTGGCCGCCACGCACCGGCTGTCTTCGAAGGACCACGCCGCCAAGCTCGAGGCGGTGCTCGCCTACGCCAGTCAGACTGCGCCGCTGCAGCGTGTCTTCGGAAGCTCGCTGGAAGATCCTCAGATCCTCGGCTTCGAGGTCGGGTGGCGGCTGCCGTCATTCGGGTAGCGTCGATCCTTGACGGCCCATCTCTGAATATGCGCGCTCGCGGAATCGCGTGGCGATCTCCTCGTCTGCGACCGATGCGGCGATCGTGGCGATCAGCTCGCGTGCGCGCTGGTTGTGGCCCTCGGCCTCTTCGAGCCTATCCGTCGCGGCGGCCACTCGGGCAAGCCCGGCTTGGATCTGCCAGCGCTCGGAGATCAGTCCGTCGTCGCCGGCCGCCTGAGAGCTGCGGGCGAGCATCTGCGCCGCCGAGTCCCAGTCACCGCGGGCCTCGGCGCAGCGGGCCAGGAGACGGGTGGTACTTGCGATCGACCGCCGCGCTCCGCTTTGCTCCCACGCCTGCAGCCGGGCTCGCATTGCCTCCTCGGCGCGCTCGATGTCGCCGTTGGCGAGGTGGGTCTCGGCGATCGCGAGGTAAGCCTGCTCTCCCCAGAAGTCGACTCTGCCGGGCGGCGTGGTGATCTCCTCGGCGATCCGTTGCGCACGCTCCGCGAGAGCGCGCGCCTGCGGCTCGTCACCCGCCAGACGCGTGGCCGAAGAGAGCGCTCCGAGGCAGCGGAAGATCTGCCCGCGGGCCCGGTTGCGCTCGGCTGCCGCAAGACCGCGCTGCAGGACAGCGACAGCCTCGTCCGTGGCGCGCAGGTCCAAGAGGGGGCCTGCGAGGCCCGCCGTGGCCCAGCCGAGCCAGTCGGCGTCGGGGGTGTCCGCGCGTGCAACCGCCTCGCGACCGAACACGAGCGATCGTGCGTAGTCGCCTCGGCAGCGCGCGATCAAGCTCGACGTGTCGCGGATCAGCACTGCGCTGTTGGGTTCGCCCATCCGCTCGCTGATCGCGAGCGCCTCCGCGATGCGCTCCTCGGCCTGCTCCCAGTCGCAGCGCTCCAACGACACGTAGCAGGACTCGCACAGCGTGAATTGCAGGTACCAGAGGTCGCCGCGCTTGCGTTGGGCGCGCTCGAGCTCCGCGCAGAGATCCTCGAGGCGCTCGATGTCGCCGAGCTGCAGCGCAGCGAACTTGAGGCTGTCCATCGCTTGGCTGGTGGCAAGCTCCTCGCCGGCGCGGCGTGCGATCTCGAGTGCTCGCTCGCCCAACTCGACAGCCTCCGCGAACTCCAAGTCGTTGGCGAGCACGAGCGAGAGGCGGGTGAGCGCGCTGACCTGGCCGGTTTCGTCGCCCAGGTCCTCGGCGATGCGCAGCGCCTCTTGGTGGCAGCGTCGCGAGGCCTGCGGGTCAAGCACGTGCCAATGCGCTCCCAGGCGGTTCTGGACATGCATCTCGGTCGCTTGGTCGCCCACCGCTCGCGCGCCCTCCAGGGCCTGATTCAGGTCAGCCACTGCCTTGTCGGGCTCGCCGAGCATTTGGAGCGTCCACGCGCGGGCGCGATAGAGGTCGCGGATCTTCTCCTCCGTGGTGGCGGTCATACCGAGCATCTCGCCCGCGACGATCGCTCCGTCCAAGTTCTCGAGCGCCGTCTCGTGGGCGTAGACCCGTTCCGCCGCCGTCGCGGCGCGGCGGTGATAGTCAAACGCCTTGCGCAGATCCCCGGCGGCACGGTAGTGGTAGGCGAGCGTGCCCGCGCGCTCGTCGGGGCGGTCTGTGGGCGTCTCCTCGATCGCAGCCGCGATCCGGCCGTGGATCGTTGCCCTCCTTGTGGCTGAGAGCTGCTCGTAGATCGTCTCGCGAAAGAGCGCGTGGGAGAAGCTGAGCCGCCCAACCGCCCCGGCAGGCTCGACCAGGACGTCAGCGTCGAGTGCCTCCTCGACCAGGTCGATCAGGCGGTCGCGTGGCTGCTCGAGGACACGCTCGAGCACGTCGAGCTCGAAGTCACGGCCCGCGACCGCGGCCACCCACAGCACCTGGCGGCAGTCATCACCCAGGCTACGCAGGCGACGCAGCAACAGATCCTTGACGCTGTCCGGGACGCCGCCCGCCGCCGCATCGTAGTCCGCGTCCGGACCGACGTCGTGCAGCAGCTCCTCGATGAAGAACGGGTTGCCCTCGCTGCGGTCGGTGAGGCGACGCACGAACCCGCGCGGCGCCTGTTGCCCGCCGCGGCCCTCGATCAACTCGGCGACCTCAGCCTCGCCGAGCCCCGACAACGAAACCCGATCTACCGTCCGCGAGCGTCGCAGCTCTGCGAGCGCTTCGGCGAGCGGATGCTCTTCTCCGACCTCGACCGGCCGGTAGGTGCCGAGCACCATCAACGGCGCGTCCTTCGCCGAGCGTGCGAGGTGGCGGAGCAGCAGCAGGCTCGGCTGGTCGGCCCAGTGCAGGTCGTCCAGGAACAGCACCAGCGGGCGAAGATGCGCAGCTGCGGCGAGCAACGAGGAGACCGCCTCGAACAGGCGGAAGCGCTCCTGCTCGGCGTCAAGGCCGGTCGGCCGTGAGGGGGTTCGTGCGTCCTCGAGCCCCGGCACGATCGCGGCGAGCTGCTCGCGCCGCGGGCTGACCTGCACGGCCAACTCGGCGGGAGGACAGCAGGCGATGTAGTGGCGCAGCGCCTCGACGAACGGCTGGTAGGGGACAAAGGTCTCCTCGTTGCAGGCGCCCGCCAGCACCGTCGCGCCCCGCTCGTGCGCCGTGCGGGCGAACTCCCTGACCAGGCGCGTCTTGCCGATCCCAGGCTCACCGGCGACAACGACGACGCGCAAGCCGTGCTCGCCCACCGCGGCCCACGCTGCCTGGAGCGCAGCTGTCGGCCCAGACCGTCCGACGAACGTGCCGCGATCCTCGCTGGCCAGCAGTGGGGGAAGGGGGACGCGCTGCTCGGTCGAGGGCTCCCAGGCCACCTCACAGGCGGGCACGGGCTCGGCAACACCCTTCAGCGCGGTTGCCGGCAGTGCGCGGTACGTGAACCCGCCGCGCGTGCCCACCAGCCCCCGCACCAACTCCGAGGCGAGGATCTGACCCGGCGCGCCGGCGTCGCAGAGCCGCTTGGCGATCACAACCGGGGTCCCGAAGTAATCCCCCTCGTCGCGGATCGGCTCGCCGACGTTCAGGCCGATGCGCACCGCGAAAGCGCCCTCGCCGCCCACACGGGCACGGTGGACGGCCTGCTGAATCGTGATCGCGCAAGCGACGGCGTCGACCGCGCTTACGAACGCGACCATCAGCCCGTCGCCGAGATTCTTCACCTCCTCGCCGCGGTGCATGCTTGCCGCCTCGCGCAGCAGGCCGAAGTGCGCTCGCCGCAAACGCTCGCCCTCCTCGTCTCCAAGTCGCTGGAGCGTCTCTGTCGAACCGACCTGGTCGGTGAACAACAGCGTCACCGTGCCGGTCGTCCGCTCAACCGCCGGCGCCGGCGGCTCAGCCGGCGAGGGGTCTCCGGGAGGCGACTCGACGAGCGCCGGTGTCGGTCCGCCCGCGCGGATCTGCTCGACCAGGTCGCGTGTGGCCGGTGAGGGCACGATCCCGAGCTCTGAGGCGAATCGGTCGGAGAGGCGCCGATACGTCGTGAGCGCGGCTGAGCGGTCCCCGTTTGCCGCCAGGCGTCGGATCATCTCGCGATGGGCCTCCTCGGAGAGCGGTTCGAGCGCGATCTGCCGCCGGGTGAGCGCGATCGCTGCCGCGAGGTCCCCCTCAGCTTCCGAGCCAGAAGCCATCCGCTCCAGCAACGCCACCAGCCGGGCGCGCTGCTCGTCGCGCCGCCCGTACACCCATTCGTCGTCAAGGTCTTCAAGCAGATCGCCCCGTGAGAGCTCGAGCGCGTCCCCGTGCCGTCCCTCCGCGACGAGGCGCTCGAACTCGCCTACGTCCGTCCAGACCTCGTCCGGGCCGGCGAGCGCGACGCCATCGCGGGTGGTCACGAGGTAGCGCTCGGCATCGGCGCCCAGCGCGCGACGCAGGGCGGATAGGGCGCTGCGCAGGCTGGTGCGCGCGCTCTCGTCGAGCACGTCGGGCCACAGTCGCCCCGCGAGCTGGCCGCGAGGGTGCGTGCGCCGCTCCAAGGCCAGCAGCCCAAGCAGCGAGCGTGCCCGGCGGCTCGCGGGCAACTCCCGCCGCTCCCCATCGACCTCGAGCGTCAGCTCTCCCAGCAGCTCGAGGCGCAGCATCGACCAAGCCTACGCCGATTCATGGAGGTTTCGCGGGCACTTCGCGCTGGCGCCA
This sequence comes from uncultured Solirubrobacterales bacterium, assembly GCA_963702085.1. Taxonomy (GTDB): domain Bacteria; phylum Actinomycetota; class Thermoleophilia; order Solirubrobacterales; family Solirubrobacteraceae; genus Palsa-744. Next base: position 709,935 of record OY969707.1, read on the forward strand.
CGGAGGTGTGGGACGGTCTTGTACGAGCTGAAGGGGTAGGCGCTACGACCCCGGTCAGGTTGCATCCTTGACTCTACGACGGTGCCGACAAACAATCTCGTAAGGGAAAGACGGAATCATGACAACCTATACCAGCACAGGACCGTCGCCGCTCGACGGGGAGACGCTCCGCGGTGCGCCGGAGCAGAGCCGCGCTCGCTACCCCGATAGCGAGGGCTTTGCAGAACGCGACGGGCAGCGGCTCTTCTATGAGGTCTACGGCGAGGGCGAGCACACCCTGTTCCTGCTCCCGACGTGGCTGATTCACGCCCGCCACTGGAAGATGCAGATCCCCTACTTCGCGCGGCACTTCCGCGTGCTGGTGATGGACGGCCTCGGCAACGGCGGCTCGGATCGCTGCCGCGACGGGAGGCGCTATGGGGCCGCGGAATTCGCCCGCGACTGCCTGGCGGCGATGGACGCGACCGGCACCGAGCGGACCGTGATCGTAAGCCTCTCGCGCGGCGCCCAGTACACGCTGGAGCTGGCGCGCCTGGCCCCCGAGCGGGTTCTCGGCGCCGCCTTCATCGGTCCATTCTTTCCCTATACGCCGTCACATTGGACGGTCCTGACTCAGCCGCTGGCCCTCGGGTTCTCCCGAGCCCTTCATCCGCCAAAGCCCATCTGGTGGGAGCACATGAACCCGGTGCACTGGCAGAAGGACTTTCCCGAGTTCGCGGAGTGGTTCGTCTCGCGATGCTTTCCCGAGCCCCACTCAAGCAAGGCCATCGAGGACGGGGTGGGCTGGGCGCTTGACAGCGACCCCAAGACGCTGACCGCCACGCTGCATGGCCACGTTCATCGCCACCGGCGCACCCTGAGTGCGTTGGCGCGGAACCTGGACTGCCCGGTCCTGGTGGTCCACGGCGACCACGACAAGATCGCACCGCCGCGTGACGGCCGGGCGCTTGCCCGTCTCAGCAAGGGGCGACTCGAGGTGGTCCGCGGCGCTGGTCATCTGCCACACGCGCGCAAGCCGGTCCAGGTCAACCTGGCGCTGCGCGACTTCGCCGAAGACGCGTTCGGGCGCGAGCGTACGCCTCGCGATCCCACGGTGCACCGTCCCGACGGCCGGCCGCGCGCTCTCTACATCTCCTCACCGATCGGGCTCGGCCACGCGCAGCGCGACCTCGCGATCGCCCGCGAGCTGCGCCGCCTGCATCCGGACCTGCAGGTCGACTGGCTTGCCCAGGACCCCGTCACCCGGATGCTTGAGGCCGAGGGAGAGCGCATCCACCCGGCCAGCCCTCACCTGGCGAATGAGTCCAAGCACATCGAGTCGGAGTCAGCCGAGCACGACCTGCACGCCTTCTACGCCATACGCCGCATGGACGAGATTCTCGCCGCCAACTTCATGCTGTTCCACGACGTCGTGCGCGAGGAACGCTACGACCTCTGGATCGGCGATGAGGCGTGGGAGCTGGACTACTACCTGCACGAGAACCCACGCGAGAAGCGCGCCCCGTACGCCTGGTTGACAGATTTCGTCGGCTTCCTGCCGATGGACGAGCTGGACGAGCGGGAGAGCTTCCTGGCCGCCGACCACAACGCCCAGAAAATCGAGCACATCGCCCAACAGCCGGGGGTCCGCGATCTGTCTCTGTTCGTCGGCAACCCCGAGGACATCGTCCCCAAGCGCTTCGGGCCCGATATGCCGATGATCCGCGAGTGGACCGAACACAACTTCGACTTCACCGGCTACGTGACCGGCTTCGACCCCGGCGCCCTGCGTGAGCGCACCAAGCTGCGCGCGGAGCTCGGCTACCGCGATGACGAGCGCGTCTGCATCGTCACCGTCGGCGGGTCGGGCGTGGGGGAGGATCTGCTGCGGCGGGTCATCGCCGCCTACCCGCAGGCCAAGGAGCGCGTCCCTGACCTGCGCATGATCGTCGTTGCCGGCCCCCGCATCGACCCGGAGTCGCTCCCCTCCCACCCCGGTCTCGAGGTCGTTCCCTACGTGCACAACCTCTACCGGAACCTGGCCGCCTGCGACCTCGCTGTGGTACAGGGCGGTCTTACCACGTCGATGGAGCTGACCGCCCAGAAGCGGCCGTTTCTCTACTTTCCGCTCCGTCACCACTTCGAGCAGAACTTCCACGTCCGCCACCGGCTCGAACGCTACGGCGCCGGCCGGTGCATGGACTACGAGAACTCCCCGCCGGCGCAGATCGCCGCGGCGATCGCGCAGGAAATCGGCCGCCACATGGACTACCGCGATGTGGAGGTCGACGGCGCCGCCAACGCCGCTCAGCGCATCGCCGAGTTGCTCTAACGGCGGCCGGTCTCGCGCTGCTCAGTAGCGCGGGCCTTGAAAAGAGGCGCAGATTTGCGGCACGCCAGCAGTTCGCATTCGCTCCAAAGCCGCTCGTAGTCCTGGGGCGGTTGCTTGGTCCACGGCACGCGGTGGGTCGGGCGCTCTCGGCGGTCATGCCAGAAGCCACCGGAGCTGCGCGCCGGGCGGGCGGAGGTGCCGAGCCAAACGATCGTGTCGGCGCCTTCTTGGGGCGTGCGCAGCAGCCGCTTTGTCAGGGCGTAGAAGCGTGGCAGCGAGGACTCCAGGCCCGGGGTGTCTGCCCAGCCTGGGTGCTCGCTGCGGACCGCCAACTGGACCGCGGCTCCGAGACGCGCGAAGCTTTCGGCGGCGGCGAGGCCGAGACCCGAGGTCCCACCGGTGAGGAGTACGACCTTCCCGCCCATCGGCTGCTCCTCGGCGGTGCTCCACATGCCTCTGCGCATGCGATAGCCGACGCGGGTATAGCCCGCGAGGACGGTGCGGTCGAGGATCGTGTCGAGCAGCGAGCCGATCATGCTGGCGATCCCGGGTCTCGGGGCGGATACCGCACACGGCAAGCATGACGTATCGGCCGCCTCATCTCCGTCCCTCTCCTGTGCCGTAGGCGGAATAGTGCTATGTAGATGACTCTGGAAACGTTTGATGCCGTAGGACACGCATGAGGATCGCGATCGTCGGTGCGGGAGTCTCCGGGCTCGTATGCGCGCATCTGCTGCACCGCGATCACGAGCTGGTCGTATTCGAGGCGAGCGACCGGGCGGGAGGGCACGCCAACACGGTTCATGTCGAGACAGACACCGGCGCCTACGATCTCGATACGGGCTTCGTCGTCTTCAACGACCGCAACTACCCTGGATTCGAACACCTGCTGGGTGAGCTTGGAGTGGCGACTCAGCTCTCGCAGATGAGCTTCGGGGTGAGCGACGGCGTGGACTTCGAGTACAACGGGGCCTCGCCGAACGGCCTGTTCGCGACTCGCGGCAATATGCTCGCGCCGTCCTTTCACCGGATGATCGCCGACTTGATCCGCTTCGACCGGGACGCTCGTCGGCTGCTCGCCTCCGAGGAGGACCCGGCGCTGGGTGAGTGGCTTTCACAGCAGCGCTATTCACGCATGTTCGTCGAGCGGCTGATCGTCCCACAGGCATCGGCTGTGTGGTCCGCGGACCCAGCGCAGATATGGTCTTTCCCGGCGCGCTTCCTGGTCGGGTTCTTCGAGAACCACGGGGTGCTGGGTTTCCGTGGTCGGCCACGCTGGCGGACGATCGTCGGTGGGTCGCGCAGGTATGTGCAGGCGCTCATATGGCCCTGGCGTGAGCGTCTCAGGCTCTCGACACCTGTGATGAAGGTCTCTCGTCACCCCAGCCATGTCACGGTGTCCTCGCGCGGCCATGAGCCGGAGCGCTTCGACGCGGTTGTGATCGCGACGCACTCCGACCAGGCGCTCGCGCTGTTGGCCGATCCGGGCGAGCGCGAGCGTGAGCTGCTTGGGGCGATTCCCTATCAACAGAATGAGGTGGTCCTCCATACCGATCGCTCGCTTCTTCCACGGCGCCGGCGTGCGTGGGCGAGCTGGAACTTCCATCTCGGCGACGGTGCTCCAGGGCACTGCACCGCGACCTACCACTTGAACCGTCTGCAGTCGTTGCGCGCCGACCGCGAGTTCTGCGTCACGCTCAACCGCACCGAGGCGATCGACCCGCAGCAGATCATCTGCAAGACGCGGTACGCGCACCCCCTCTACACCCCCACGGGTGTCGCCGCCCAAGCTCGCCACAACGAGATCAGCGGGAGCAATCGCACGCACTACTGCGGCGCCTACTGGGGATGGGGCTTCCACGAGGACGGCCTCAACAGCGCGCGACGGGTGGCGAGCGAGCTCACATTGCAACGGACGGACCCGGTGCGGAGATGACCGTCAGCGCGATCTATGAGGGCACGATCCGTCACCGCCGCTTCGCGGTGCGCGCCCACGAACTGCGCCACCGCATCGCGCTCGTGTACCTCGACCTGGAGGAGCTGGACGGCCTGCTCGCCGGCCGCCTCGTCGCCGGTCGGCCGGGGCTGGTGCGGTTCCGCCGGGGCGACTACCTCGGCGATCCCCACGTCGGGCTCGGGGACGCCGTGCGCGCGCTCATCGAGCGCCGGACGGGCAGCGCGCCCGCGGGCCCGGTTCGTCTGCTCACGCACCTGCGCACGTTCGGACACTGCTTCAACCCGGTCAGCTTCTACTACTGCTTCACCCCCCTCGAGCAGCTCGACGCGGTCGTGGCGGAGGTGACCAGCACGCCGTGGGGGGAACGGCACGCCTACGTGCTCGAGCGCAGCGGCGAAGGCCCGGTGCTGGACGCCAGCTTCGCCAAGGCGCTGCACGTGTCCCCGTTCATGGGGATGGAGCAGCGCTACACCCTGCGCGCGGCCGCGCCAGGTGCAACACTGGCAGTTCACATCGAGAGCCACGAGCTCGGGGCGCTCGCGTTCGACGCGACGCTCGCGCTGCGTCGCGCGCCGCTGAGCAGCCGCGGCCTGGCTCGTATCACCGCGCGTTACCCGGCGGCGACGCTGCGCGTGCTCGCGCTCATCTATGGGCACGCGCTCGCGCTGAAGCTCAAAGGCGTGCCGCTGCACCCCCGTCCCGAGGAGCCGGCGTGACGGTGGCGCAGCGCGTCGCACGAGGCATCGCGCTTGGCGTACTGGCGCGTTTGCGCTCTGGCCGGCTGACTGTCGTGGAGGGCGAGCGCCGGCTGGTGCTGGGGCACGGCCGCCCGCACGCGACGGTGCAGGTTCACTCGCCACGCCTGTGGCCGAGCTTGCTGCACGGCAGCCGCGGGATGGCCGAGGCATACATGCAGGGTCTGTGGGAGTCCCCGGATCTGGCGGCGGTGGTGCGCGTGGCGGCGTGCAACGCGAGGAGTCTTGATGAGTGGCGTCGCCTTCTCGCGCCGGCACGGGCCCCGCTGCAGGCCGCGCGGGGTCTCCGCGCACGCAACACACACACGCGCAGTCGCCGCGGCATCGCGGCCCACTACGACCTCGGGAACGAGCTGTTCGCGTTGATGCTCGACGAGACGATGATGTACTCCTCCGCGTACTTCCCTCGCCACGGGATGACACTCGCACAGGCATCCAGAGCGAAGCTCGAGCTGGTATGTGGCACGCTCGATCTGCAAGCCGGCGATCACGTCCTGGAGATCGGCACGGGATGGGGCGGGTTTGCCGTCCACGCCGCGAAAACAAGGGGCTGCCGGGTCACGACCACCACGATCTCGCGCGAGCAGTACGAGCACGCCCGCAGGTGGGTGCAGGCGGCCGGGGTCGCCGATCGAGTCACGGTGCTGTGCGAGGACTACCGCGACCTGCACGGACGCTACGAGAAGCTCGTCAGCATCGAGATGATCGAGGCCGTCGGGTATCGCGACTTCGGCACATTCTTCGCGCGCTGCTCCAACCTGCTCGCCGCTCACGGAAGGATGCTCTTGCAGGCGATAACCGTCGACAATCGAGCCTACGGGGTCGAGAAGGCCTCGCGAAGCTTCATCCGCACCCACATCTTCCCTGGCGGCTGCCTGCCCTCGCTCGCTGTGATCGCGCGCTGCGTCGCTCAGCGCACCGACATGCGAACCATCGGACTCAACGACCTGACGCCGCACTACGCCGAGACGCTGCGACGCTGGCGCGCCAACTTCGAGGCCGCGACCGCGCGCCTTGAGGATCTCGGCTACGACGAGCGCTTTAGACGGCTGTGGCGGATGTACCTCGCCTACTGCGAGGCCGGGTTCACCGAGCGGCGAATCGGCGTCACGCAAATGACGCTGGCCAAGCCGGGGTGGCACCAGTACGCCGGCCCCACAAGCGCATACGAGGCGCCACGAGCGCTGGTCTCCTGAACATGGGCCGCGCGCTTGTCACCGGAGCCTCCGGCTACATCGGTAGCCGACTGGTGCGCGAACTTCACGCGCGCGGCGTTCCGGTCGGGTGCGTCGCACGCGACCCAAACCGGGTCAGCTTCGATCCAGCCATCAAGGTACACCGCGCCGACATGCTCGACCCAAGCTCCCTCGGCGCGATCGGCGAGGGCTACACGACGGCCTACTATCTGGTCCACTCGATGGGTCGCGGCGGCGACTCCGACTACGAGCAACGCGACGCCCTCGCCGCCTCCAACTTCGCCCGCTTCGCGACCGCCACAGGCATCGAGCAGATCGTGTACCTCGGCGGCCTCGGCGACCGCCCCGCATCCCAGCACCTGCGCTCCCGACTGCACGTCGGAGAAATCCTGGGCGAACAGGGGCCACCGCTGAGCTGGTTTCGCGCCGGCATGGTGGTCGGAGGCGGATCGGAGAGCTACCGAACGCTACGCTCGCTGGTCGAGCGCCTGCCGGTGATGCTCGCCCCCTCGTGGCTTGCCACACCCACCCAGGCGATCGCGATCGGCGACGTCCTGCGCTACCTCGTCGAAGCTCCCGGCATACCCGAGACGCACTCCCGCGAGATCCAGATCGGGTCGCCCGAAATACTCACATACGGGGAGATGCTCGACCGAATGGCCGACGCGCTGGGACTGCGCCGCCGTCCACGCATCCCCGTACCGCTGCTGACGCCGTGGCTCTCCTCGCACTGGATCGGGCTCATCACACCCGTCGACGCGGGTGTCGCGAGACCATTGATCGAGGGGCTCTCCACCGACACGACCATCACCGACCGATCCGGCATGGAACTGTTCGACATCCAACCCATTCCCTTCGAGCGGGCCCTACACGAAGCGATCGCCGAGGAGGCCCGCACTTCGAGAACGCCGTGCGGTTCGCGCGTACCCCCGGATAACTGACTCGCGGCGCGCCTTCAGCGGATGCCCTTGAGCAGCTCGGCGGGCGAGGAGAGCCCCAGACCCCGGGCGAGGATCACGAGCGTCTCCAGGCGCGGCGAGCGCTTGCACCGCTCCAAGAGGCTGATCTCGGTGCGGTGCAGGTTGCACGCTTCTGCGAGGGCCTCCTGCGAGAGGCCGGATCTCTCTCTGTGGGTGCGCAGGTTGTGTGCGAATTGGTTGCGTATGAGCTCTGTCGACATTTGGTAACTGTCGCTGGTCGCAGACGAGAGGTCTACAGACTTGTGTCTTCGGCGTGGTTGTTGCCACGGAGCGGGAGTCCTCGCCTGGAGCGCGCCGAATTATAAACGTCATCGAGGTCTAAACACAAGCCACGGCGACGCCTGTCGGCGACTGAGCCGCACGGCTGCCCACGCGGGGTGCGCGGGGCCTCCTGGGAGGCGGCGGTGGTCCCGGTAGACCCGGGCCTGTGTCCAGAGGGATACCCTGCGGGTGTGCGCGTGCAGGTGTCCGAGGAGGCCGTCGAAGTGCTGCTCTCACGCTGGGAGAAGGTGTTGGGCCTGCTCGGGAACGTCACGGTCCCCCGCGCCGACGTGAGCGACGTGCGGGTGCTGGAGGAGCCGATGCGGGATGTACTGCAGACCGGCCTGAAGGCCGGGCTGCGCCTGCCGTGGCTCTACTACGTGGCGCGCACCATCCGCCTCGACGAAGCGTGGCTGGTGCGCCGCGGCGTTCCTGCGCTCTCCTTCTCGGTGCGCAACCACGGCGCGCTGCGGCGCGTGGTCGTGAGCACCCCCGAAGCGCAGGCGCTCGCGCGGCGACTGGCGGATCAAGGCGCCGCGCTGGAGGGCTGACCTCGGGTGTGGGGCGCCTGGCCGCGGGGTGCAGCCCTTTGTCTGTAGATTTGCAGACAGAGAGCGGCGAGAGTGCCGGCTCGTGGACGCCGACGAGGCCAAGCAAGCCCGCTTCGACGCCGAGCGAGCCCTGATTCTGGAGCAGTTCGGTGCGGGCCTTCGCGAGCTGCGGGGGGACCGCACCCAGGAGGACGTCGCCTTCAAAGCGAACCTGCATCCCACGTACATCGGCAACCTGGAGCGTGGCGAGCGCGAGCCCAAGCTGTCCATCCTGATGGTCCTCGCCGAGACCTTCGAGGTCTCCCTCGACCGCCTCGCGCAGGGCCTCCCGGTCCCCAGGGAGCGCAAGCCCCCGCCCGGCTCCAAACGCAGGGCCTCCCGCAGGTAGCGACGGGTTCGCCCCGCCCCGCCCCGGCGTTCTCAGATGCAGATGAACCCGAGGGCGTCCAGGTGCCGGGCGCACGGAGAGGCCCAGACCTGCTCGCCCTCGCGGAGCACGACGCCCTGTTCCTCGAGACGCTCGAGGGCCACGCCGATCGCGTCGGGGTCCACGTCGTGGAGCTCGCGTTCGATCTCCTCGCGCGACCAGCGCAGCTCGTGGTCGCTGCGCAGCACCTGCAGGACGACCACGCACTGGGTGCCCTCCTGCTGTCGCGGGTTGATGTGCTCATCGGGCATGGGAGAACCTTCGGACCGCGACCCTGAGAACCTTCAGATCGCAGCCAAAGTTGGCGGGAAATGGTTCATCTGCTCGTCTGCGGAGCCGGTGAATCGGGGCGTGCCGACGCGCTGTCTGGACGGGGCGTCTCCCGCGCCGTCGCGGCCTGCGTGGGAAAATGGTGGGGGCAGGATTCGAACCTGCGAAGGCAGAGCCAAGGCGTTTACAGCGCCTCCCCTTTGACCGCTCGGGAACCCCACCATCGGGGACGGCGATGATAGCGATCGCCCTGGGGCTGCCGGTGTTCCCCCGGTCGTGAGGTGAGATGCCGCGCACCACACAAACATACGTTCGGTGGAGGACAGAAAGGGTTGGCCCAAAGCGCCACGCGCACGCGCGGGATCGAGGTGAGGCTAGGACGCCTCGCGCAGCAACTGTGCCTCGGGGAGGGTTTGCAGCTTCTTGAGCGTGCGGTTCTCGATCTGACGGACGCGCTCGCGGGTGATGTTGAAGGCGCGTCCCACCTCCTCCAGGGTGCGCGAGCGCCCCCCTGTGATGCCGTAACGCATCTCGAGCACCTCGCGCTCGCGGCGGGGCAGCACGGCGAGCACGCGCACCACGCTCTCGCGGCGCAGGGACTCCGAAGCGGTCTCGAAGGGGGATTCCGCGGCGAGGTCCTCGACGAAGTCGGCCAGCGCGGAGTCGTCCTCGTCGCCGACGGGCTTCTCCAGGGAGATCGGCTGTTGGGCCATGCGCAGGATCTCGCGCACCTCGCCGATCGGGTACTCGAGCTCCGCGGCGATCTCCGCGGGCGTGGGGTCGCGCCCCAGCTGCTGGATCAGCAGGCGCTCGGTGTGGAGAACCTTGTTGAGCTTTTCCGCCATGTGCACGGGGATGCGGATCGTGCGCCCCTTGTCCGCGATCGCGCGCGTCACAGACTGGCGGATCCACCAGGTGGCGTACGTGGAGAACTTGAAGCCGCGGCGGTGGTCGAACTTCTCCACCGCTCGGATCAGCCCCAGGGAGCCCTCCTGGATGAGGTCGAGGAACGTGAGGCCCCGACCCATGTAGCCCTTGGCGATCGACACCACCAGGCGGAGGTTGGCCTCCACCATGTGCTGCTTGGCGGTGACGTCTCCGCGCTCGATGCGCTTGGCCAGGCAGACCTCCTCGGCGGCGTTGAGCAGCGGCACGCGCCCGATCGAGCGCAGGTAGAGGCGCAGGGAGTCCACGCCGGAGTCGGCCCCCTCGAAGTCGAGCTCGGCGGAGTGCAGCTCATCCAGTGCCACGCCGAACGTGTCGGAGGTCATGAGTCCGCGTTCGTGGCCCTCGGCGATCAGCGCGCGGAGCTCCTCGATCTCGACCACCGCCACCTCGGCGACGGTCGGCTCGAGCATACCCGCGACACCCGTGTCGTCAAGTCCTGCAAACTCTGCGACCTTCTCGCTCACTCGTGGACCCCCAGGATCCAAACGGCTTCCCCGTCGCGGCGAAACGTACCTGCCGCGACCTCCCCTACCTGTGTGCTCGCGCCTCCTACGCGGTCTCCTCGGCGATCGGTGCCACCAACCGGCTGCTCCTCTCCTGCCTGAGCGTCTTTCTACTACCCAAACCCGGCACGCCCCCCTACGTTGCGCTTCCCGTGCGTTGCGGCTTCGACGGTGGTGCGCGGATTGATACCAGATATCAAGGCCCCGGTGCGCAGGGCTCGTGGGAGAGGCCCTTCTGCGCGACCGCGGGGGCTCGGCGGGGCGGCCGGGTGTACTAGGCTGGTGGCCCGAGTCCGAGCAGGCGGGCCAGACCGACCACACCAGCACGTGACACCGAACTCGCTCACCCCCCTCGCTGCGGACGACGTGCAGGCCCGTGCGCCGGCGGTCCCGGTGGGCCTCTCGCGGGTGGGGGTCACCGGGGTGGAGAAGGTGGTGCGCATCCGCGACGAGCTGTTCTTCGCGCGCCTGGAGTGCTTCGTGGACCTCAGCCACGACCAGAAGGGGGCGCACATGTCACGCTTCGAGGAGGTCGTCAACGAGGCGATCGGGGAGGTGGTGCTCACGGAGTCCCCGTTCCGCGCGGAGACCCTCGCGCTGAACATCGCGGAGCTGGTGCGCGACCGCCAGGGGGCGGGGCGCGCGGAGGTGACGGTGGAGGCGCGCTACCCCGAGCACAAGCCCGCGCCCGTCTCCGGGGTCTCCACGCAGGAGATCTACACCCTCCACGGCCGTGCCGTGGCGCTGGAAGGGGGTCGCACGCGTCACGTGGTGGGCGTGTCCGCGACGGGCATCACCGCGTGTCCCTGCGCCCAGGAGCTCGTGGCCGCGCGCGCGCGCGAGCGGCTGGCCGAGGGGGAGGAGGGGTTCACGGCGGCGCAGATCGAGCGGATCCTCGCGCAGGTGCCCGTCGCGACCCACAACCAGCGGGGCCTCGGGACCCTGCAGATCGGCTGCCTGGAGGGCTGCGAGGAGGAGATCGACGCAAAGACGCTGCTGGGGATCGTGGAGGGCTCGATGTCCTCGGAGGTCTACGAGCTGATGAAGCGCTCCGACGAGGTGGCAGTCGTCGAGAAGGCCCACCGCCGTCCGCGCTTCGTGGAGGACTGCGTGCGGGAGGCGGTGGCCGGGGTGGTGGGCGCGTTCCCCCAGCTCGCGGGTGGGAGCTTCGTCTCCGCGCGCCAGGAGAACCTGGAGACGATCCACCAGCACAACGTGGTCGCCGAACGCCACGGCCTGCTCGCCGAGCTGCGCGGCGAGCTCGAGACCGGGCGCCCCGCGGCGCACCAGACCACCCTGGAGGAGTGGATCAACGAGGGGGGCTGAGGGCCTGCGCCTGCGCGAGACGGCGGCGCACGCCGAAGAAAAAGTCGAGGCCGGAGAGCACGGTCACGAGCACTGTGGCGTACAGCAGCAGGGAGACCCACAGTGGTTCCCCGGGCACCGCGATCACGGCGAGGATGGCGGCGATCTGCAGGCAGGTCTTGACCTTCCCGAACATGCTCGCGGCCATCACCACGCCGGCCTGAGTGGCCCCGAGACGCAGCACGGTGACGGCGAGCTCGCGGGCGATGATGACCATCGCCACCCACGCGGGCAGCCGCCCGAGGGAGACGAGCGAGAGCAGGGCGGCGACGATCAGCAGCTTGTCCGCGAGCGGGTCCATGAGCTTGCCGAAGGTCGTGACCGACCCGCGCGTGCGCGCGAGGTAGCCGTCCGCGAAGTCCGTGAGGGAGGCCAGCGCGAAGACGACCGCCGCGAGCACGTCCCCCTCCGGAGTGTTTCCGAGTAGGGCTGCCACGAGCACCGGAACGAGCAGGATGCGCAACACGGTGAGGACGTTCGGCAGGTTCAGGGGGAACATGGGCTCGAAGCATTATGGCGGCGTCCCCGCGGGCGGCCCGCTAGGGTGCAGCCATGCCACTCGTCCCGATGGTCATCGAGCGCACCGCGCGCGGGGACCGCGAATTCGACATCTACTCGCGGCTGCTCAACGAGCGGATCATCTTCCTGGGCACCCCGATCGAAGACCAGGTCGCCAACCTGGTGGTCGCCCAGCTGCTGCACCTGGAGGCGGAGGACCCAGAGAAGGACATCTCGATCTACATCAACACCCCGGGGGGCTCGATCTACTCGGGCCTGGCGATCTACGACACGATGCAGTTCGTCAAGCCGGACATCGCGACGATGTGCGTGGGGGTGGCGATGTCGATGGGCTCGCTGCTGCTGGCGGGCGGCAAGCAGGGCAAGCGCGCGGCGCTGCCCAACAGCCGCATCCTGATCCACCAGCCCTCGGCGGGCTTCGAAGGGCAGTCCACGGACATCGAGATCCACGCGCGCGAGATCCTCAAGGTGCGCGAGCGGATCGACGAAATCTACGCCGAGCACACGGGCCGCACCCAGGAGGAGGTCCGCAGGGACATGGAGCGCGACCGCTTCTTCACCGCCGAGCAGGCCCGGGAGTACGGCATGATCGACAGAGTGCTCGAGAGCCACTGAGCGAGAGCCCTGGCGGGCACCCGCCCTCAGGCCACCCCGTGCTCGATCGCCCCGAGCCCCTCGATCTCGATGCGCACCACGTCCCCGGAGGAGAGGAAGGCGGGCGGGTCCTGGCCGAGGCCGACGCCCGAGGGGGTGCCGGTGAGGATCAGGTCGCCGGGGTAGAGCGTGCAGGTCTCGCCGATGAAGGCCACCAGCTCGGGGACCGTGAAGATCAGGTTTGAGGTTGAGGAGTCCTGGCGCAGGGCGCCGTTGACCCAGGTGCGCAGGCGCAGGCGGTGGGGGTCGGGGACCTCCTCGGCGGTGGTGATCCAGGGGCCGTAGGGGCAGAAGCCGTCGGCGCCCTTCGCGCGGGTCCACTGGGGCTCGCGGCCCTGCAGGTCGCGCGCGGAGACGTCGTCGGCGACCGCGTACCCGGCGACCAGCCCGCCGGCGCCCATGACGACCGCGAGCTCGCCCTCGTAGTCGAGGCGGCGCACCACCGCCGGGCAGCGCACCGGCGCGCCCGGGGGCGCGGCGGAGGAGGGGAGCTTCATGAACACCAGCGGCTGCGCGGGCCGCTCGCCGCCGGTCTCGGCGACGTGGTCGGCGTAGTTGAGGCCGATCCCGAAGATCGCCCTGGGCGCGGGCACGGGCGCGAGCAGCGCGACCTCCTCCAGCGGCCACGAGGGGCCCCCTGCGCCCCGCTCACCCCGCGCAGCGGCCCCCTGCACGAGCGCGGGGTTCCCCAGGACGTCGAGCACGGTGAGGCGCTCGTCGGCGAACGCGGTGACGCGACCGTCCTCAACGGTGCCGGCCCGCGGGTCGTCGGCGTCGTGGGGGATGAAGGTGGCGAGGCGCACGGCGGCAGCGTACCGGCCAGGCCGCAGGCTATGCTCGCCCGGCCCCATGGCAGGCTTGACCAAACTGGAGCGCGTCCTGGTGGCGGCGGTGGCCGTGGTGACGGCGGGGGCGGGCGCGGCGAACTACGGCGCCTGGGCGCCGGTGCCACGCTTCGCGCTGGCGACGGTGGCGCTGGCGGGTCTGGCGTGGGTGGTGGCGCTGGGCACCGAGCAGCTGGGCGAGCACGTCGGCGCCGCGGCGACCGGCGTGCTGCAGGCGACGCTCGGCAACCTGCCGGAGCTGCTGGTGGTGGTGTTCGCGCTGAAAGCGGGCGAGCTGGTGGTGGCGCAGACGGCGCTGGTCGGCTCGCTGCTGGCGAGCGCGCTGCTGGTGCTGGGGCTGACGATCGTGGCGGGCGCGCGGCAGGCGCCGGACGGGATCATGCGCTTCTCCTCGCGCCTGCCCAACGACGCGACGACGCTGCTGCTGGTGACGGTCTTCCTGATCGTGCTGATCGGCCTCGCGCTCAGCTCGGGCAGCGCGGCGGGCGCGCACGTGGACATGATCTCGGTGGTGGGGGCCTGCTGCCTGCTGGGGGTGTACGCGACGTGGCTGGTGCCCTACCTGCGGCCCAGGGCGTCCGCCACGGGCGCGCGCGCCGCGCAGCCGCCGCGGGAGCAGGCGCGCATCTCCCTGCGCGCGGCGCTCGTGCTGCTGGTGGCGGCGGGCATCGGCGCCGGCTTCGTCTCGGAGTGGTTCGTCAGCGCGCTGCGTCCCGCGATCGAGATCCTCCACATCTCCACCGCGTTCGCGGGCCTCGTGATCGTGGCGATCGCCGGCAACGCGGTCGAGCACTTCGCGGGCATCACGCTGGCGGCGCGCGGCAAGGCCGACCTCGCGATCGCGGTCGTCAAGAGCTCGGTCGCGCAGATCGCCGCGTTCCTGTTCCCGGCGCTGGTGCTGATCTCCCTGGCGCTGCCGACCCAGCTGACGTTCGCGCTGCAGCCGATTTACATCGGCGCGCTCGGCCTGATGACGATCGCGGTGTGGCAGGTCACGGCCGACGGCGAGGCGGCCGCCTTCGAGGGTTGGGCGCTGGCGGCGATCTACGCGATCGTGGCCGTGGTGGCGGCGTACCAGTAGGCGCCCGCGACTCGGCGCATGATCGCGCTACCGACGCGCCGATTTGTCGCGTTGGTGGTAGGCTCTGGTGATGAGAGTTGTCGAGGCGCCTTTCGTGAGCAGGGAGGCAGTGCTGTCGGTGCTGCGCCCTGGCGAGCTCACCAGTGAGCGCCCATTCCGAACGTTGCATCAGCACCACGCGGCGTCCGAAGGGCTGGCGATCCCGATTCGGACGCCCGGTGGACAGGTGCTGGGACGTGTGCAGCTCTACAGCAGCCTCAACACGGATGCTGCGCGCGCGTACCGGCTCAAGCAGGTGGAGACCGCTCGTGAGCTCGCAGCGCGCGCGGTGGAGATCGAGCGATCCTCGCCGGCGCAGCGCATCCGCAACGCCGTGGCATCGATGGTCAACTCGTTGCCGATCGATCCGCTCGCCGCGGAGTCCCCGCTCGCTCTCCAGCGCTATCTGAAGCTGCGTGCACGTTCCACGTGGAGAGGAGCGGATCGACCGGGATTGGTGCGCGAGTGGTTGTCGAGCGCCGACGCCTGGCTGAGCGCGGACTCCGAAGATCGCGAGGCGCTGATCGAAGCAACCGTCGAGATCGATCGAGCTGCCTATCAGGCGCGCGAGGACATCCTGCCGGGCGGCGCTTCCTCTGCCACCACCTTCTACGGCGTGGTGCGACGCATGGATGCGACTGCCGCGGAGCTGGAAGGCGCGGGCACTCAGATGCTGCTCGTCCCACGAGAGGATCTCGAACGGCAGGGGCTCGCAGTCCTCGGTCAACCCGTGGCGCTTCTGCAGGAGACACTCCCCGGGGGAGGGTCTTACAATCTGCCGTTGCCGGCAGTTGCGTTGGATCGGGAAGAGCGTTCCGCGCCCTCTCCGTGGGATCTCGACTTCGGGGAGACGACCGACGGTGACCTGGTGAAAATCACCGAGGTGCCGGAACGTGACATGGACTGGCTCGAACGCGAGCTCGCCCGGGAGCCCACCGCTCTGCTTGCCGCGCCGCTGCCGGTCGCGTGACCGCTCTGCTGCCGCGGCAGTTGCTTGTACGGCCGGCCCGCGAGGGGGACACGCAGGCGCTGGACGCCTTTCGCTGCTCCACCGGCCCTTGGTATGAGCAGGAGGTCGAGGACTACGTTCGCACTCGCGCGCTCGCGCAGTCGGTGGAGAACCCCGAGAGCTACCGCCTCCTGCTGGTGCTCGAGAGCGGTGTTTTGGTCGCGTGTCTGGCGCATCATCTCGAGATTCTGCTCAGAGATCGCGGCGGTGGAATCCCTGCGGCCCGCCTTCACGTGCTGGCAATCTCCACCGGGCACCAGGGTCGTCGGTTGGCTGGTGGGGAGCGTCTGGCGGATGTCGTGATGGCGACCCTGATTGCCGATGCGCTCGAGATCCTCGAAGTCGAGGTGGTCACGGCAATCGTTGCCCGCGACAACTTGCGCAGCATCGCGCTGTGCGAACGCAACGGCCTGCGCTCTCAGGTGCAGTACGACGGCGCGCACATCCGCCTGAGCGGTCGCTTGGCCGCTCGCGACGATTAGCGGAGCGGATGCCAGAGGTGCTCTGCACCCACGCTGTCGCTCCGCTTCTACCGTGCGGCCCTGCCTACCCCCGCGTGAGACCGCCGATCAGCGCCCCGGCGAGCCCGCCGGCGGTCGCGGCCTGCGCGTTGCTCGTGTCGCCGCCCTCAAGGGGGGCGATGAACATCGTCTGGATCGCGAGGCGCCCGGGGCCGGTGAAGCGGTTCCACGTGAGCTTGCCGCCGCCCCCCATGAGCCCCGTCTTGAGGCCCATCGTGACGGCCTCCAGGGAGACGGAGGGGTCCTTGTAGAGCCAGGCGCCGGCCTCGACGTCGAGCTGCTCGCCGGCGCCGAGCTCCACGAGGAAGACGTTGCCGTGGCCGTGCAGCCACACGAGCGCGTCGCCCGAGGTGGCGCGGAACTTGTCCATGAAGAAGCCCGAGCCCCCCATCAGCATGTTCTGCACGCCCTTGATGCGTTCGAAGGAGTAGTCGAGGTTGTCGGTCGCGGCGAGGAACTGGTGCTCGCGCACGTCGAGCCCTTCGCCGGCGCGCAGGTGCATGGGGATGCACTGCCCGGGCGAGTCGCGCGAGAACGCGATGTGCCCGGCGCCGGAGGTCCGCGTGACGAAGAACTCCAGGCCGGCGATCTTGCGCTTCACGCCGCCGGGGAGCTTCTTCAGCTCGACGTTGACCTGCGTCTCCTTCCACAGCAGCGTGTGGTGCTCGAACATCACCGCCGCGGCGCCGACGACGACCTGCAGCTCGGGGACGAGCTCCCCGCGGACGTGGTAGGTGACCCCCGCGAAGCTCTCGTCGCGGACGGTGGTGGGGATCGGCTCGGGCAGCTGCATGGCGGGGCCTCCTCGTGGCGGGCTGGAAAGGGGTGCGCGACGGCGCGATAAGGATTGCGCAGCCCCCGGCGGACGTGGTGCGCGGGGGTTGGTGAGCGTGGTTTTGATGAGGGCCGCCCCGAGGCGGCCCCAGCGGCGTTCGCTGTGCGGAGCCTCGCTTTGGGCATGGCCCGAGGGCGCTCGACAGGGGGGGACTTGACAAGTACCCCTCACTCTGCTTATAGTAGTCCTGCCCCGCTACCCAACGGTGGGTGGCCGGGTCAGATTCACCAAACATATCGGTCTCGGTTGGGGGTTGGGCCCTCTGTGGCGACCTTCGATACAGCACTGGCAGGTTGGTCTCTGCCTGGGGAGAGGGATCGGGTCTAACGATGAGGGAGCTGTATTCAGCGTGAGTACACGTTGCGCGCCGCTGTGCGCGTCGTCATGCAACAACAGGCGAAACGGGAGGAGCATTCGATGCTTTCATGGGTTCGTAGGCATTTGAGTCCGGCCACAGTGATGGCGTTCGTGGCGTTGATCTTCGCGATGACGGGCGGCGCGTTCGCCGTCACGGGGCGTGGTGGCTCCGGTCCGGCTGCGTCGGCCGGGTCCGGGTCTGTGGTTGCGAGCGCGGCGAAGAGCAAGGCCAAGCCGAAAGTGAAGGCTGGTCCCCGTGGCCCGGCCGGTCCCCAGGGTCCTGCGGGGGCGGCGGGGCCGGCGGGTCCGTCCGGCGCGGCGGGCGCTCAGGGTCCCGCGGGTCCGACGGGGCCGGCCGGTCCCACTGGCGCCGCCGGCGGGAACGGGACCAATGGGACCAACGGGACAAGTGTCACGAGCGTCGAATCGAAAGGCAAAGTCGGCAGCTGCGAAGAAGGCGGTTCCGCGTTCACATCGGCCAGTGGCAAAACGTATGCCTGCAACGGGAAGCCGGGCTCGCCGTGGTCGGTAGGTGGCACGCTCCCGGTCGGGGCGACCGAGACCGGCGTCTGGTCGGCTGGGCCCACCACGAGGAAAGCGATCCTAAACCCTGTCTACAACGCGCCGATCGCCTCGTTCGCCATCCGGCTCGCGGCACCGCTCGACGAAAAACACGTCCACTACATCGCTCCGAACGGCGAAGAAGTCACCGAAGTCAAACGCACTGAAGGAGGAGGAGTGGAAGAAGGAGGTCTGGTCCCCCAGACAGCATGCCCGGGCTCCGTCGAAAAACCGGAAGCGATCTCCGGCAACCTCTGCGTCTACGTGGCCGAAGCGCACGAAGCGGCAAGCGAGTCAAGCTCTATCGTCAACCCGGCGATCAGCGGTACTGGTGCGGGCATCGCGGGTGCATTTGCGCAGATGTTAATCGGAGAAGGATTTGCGAGCGCCAACGGCTCCTGGGCGGTGACGGGGTGAGCGCAGTGCGGAGCACTGGTCGTTCCTTGCGCTGGGTCGCCTTCCTCCTATTGTGCGTGGTGGCGGCCGCCTGTGTGTTGGACGGCGCGTCCGCCCAGGCTGCCACCACACGTTTCCTGCAAAGTCAGATCACCGAAATCCCGGCCACCGGGCCGCCGCCGGCCAACGAACCTGTGCCGGAACCTGGTCCGTTGGGAATCGTTGATGGAGTGACCGTGGATGCGGGCCACCTGTGGTTGAGTACATTTCCCAACAATGTGGATAAGTTCGAAACAGCGACAGGCGATTTCCTCTCACAGTTTGCTCATGGAGCAGCAGAAGGGGAAGGCTATGCGGGCATTGCAATCGGCCATGCCAAAGGCCTATCCGAAGCAGAGGTTTATCTGCTCGTTGGCGGCCAGAAGTCATCCTCTAGGAGTGTGTTTGTTGAGAGTGAATCGGGAGTGAAGCAGGCAACGTGGACTGGCAAGCAAGGTCCGTCCCTTCTGTCTGGGAACAGCATGATCGCGGTCGACAACTCAGAAAGTCTCTCGGATTGGGCGGCTGGCGATGTCTATGTTTCTGTCACGGGTGGGGGTGGCGGCGCTGTTTATGTATATCATCGTGAACCCGGCGGTGAAGAACGCTATGTAACACAGTTGCCCGTCAACGGCGCAGAACCGCTTGCCATCGCCGTGGATGAATTGAATGGCAACGTGTTCGTAGGTTTTTCCGTTTTCGTGGATGAGTATGAACCAACGGTATTAGGCGAATATAGGTTCAGCCGGCGGCTGACGGGTCCATCGGGGGGTCCCTTTGGGGGAGTCCGATCGATTGCGGTGGATGGCGGCACAGGCGACAGTGGCGATGTGTATGTAGCCGAAGCAGGAGGGGTGATCGATCAGTTCAGCCCGGAAGGTGTCTATCTCGGCCAGCTGACGGGTACGCCTGCCGGTCCATTCGGTGAAATCAATGATCTGGCGGTCGATCCAGTCAGCCACGACCTATATGTCGCCACTAGAACGCACGAAACAGGGAAAACCCCGAATGTTGTCGATATTTTCGGGCCGACTGTGGTGATTCCCGATGTGACGACCTCGCCCCCGTCGAGCGTGGGGTTGAGGAGGGCGATGCTCGAGGGCACGGTCAACCCGGATAACGTAGGGGAAGCAACGTGCCGGTTCGAATGGGGCACGAGCGAAGCGTTTGGTCATGTCGCGCCATGCGAACCGGAAGCGGTGGCAAACGGTCACAGCCCGGTCGCCGTGCACGCGGAACTGACCGGACTGCAGCTGGGTACGAACTACTACTACCGGTTGCGGGCGAGCAACGTCAACGGCACGAACCTGGGAGAAGCCTCGCAGGATCATAGGTTTACGACGCTTGGGCCTCCGATCGTCCGGGAAGCTTCGGCGTCGGGTGTGACCTCGACCTCGGCAACCTTGGAAGCTGAGGTCAACCCGAACAACTCACCCACGGGCTACTATGTCGAATACGGTACGACTACGTCGTACGGCTCGAGCATTCCCGCGGCGCCCGGTGTGAGCGTTGGCTCCGGCGAAGTCTTTGTGGGCGTGAGTGTGCATCTGCAGGGTCTCGCTCCGGGGACGAGCTACCACTACCGCGTGGTAGCGGTGAATGAACCGGAAGGGGAACGGTTGACCGCAGAAAGCCCGGACGAGATGTTCACGACGCAGGCGGCGGGTACGGAGGTGGGGTTGCCGGACGGTCGGGCGTGGGAAATGGTGACTCCGCCGAACAAGCATGGTGCGGGGCTCCTCGGTGCGGAGGCCGAACAGGGGGATATGCAGGCTGCCGTGGATGGCGGGGCGATCACGTATGTGGCGACGGCACCGGTTGTGGCCAATGTGGCGGGGGACCGGTTTCCGGAAGTGCAGCAGATTTTTTCCACGCATGAGGGTCCCGGGAGCTGGGGGACGGCTGACATCGCGACGCCTCACAATGACGGGCCGACGGAGATCGCGCTTGGGCATTCGGCTGAATACAAGCTGTTCTCGAGCGATCTGTCGTTGGGGCTCGTCGAACCGGACGGGGCTACGCCGTTGCCGCCGCTGCCGGCGGGTTCGGAAAAGACGATGTACCTTCGTGAAGCGAGCGGCGCGTACAAAGCGCTCGTGACCTCGGCGAATGTGCCGCCCGGCACCGAATTCGGTGGTAATGAGGAAGAGGGTGGCGGGGTCGGGTTCGTGTCCGCTTCGCCTGATCTCAGCCACGTCGTCGTCGACTCCAATGTGGCGTTGGAAGGAGGCGCGCCCGGGGGAGAGCTGTACGAGTGGTCGGGTGGACGGCTGCGGCTCGCCAGCGTGCTGCCGGGAGGCGAACCGGGTGCTAACGGAAGTAGTGGTGGGCCGGTGCTTGGCACTGGGAGAGTCGTGAGGCATGCGATCTCCAACGATGGGTCGCGCATCGTGTGGAGGGCACCAGGAGCAGGGTATGAAGGCGGCAAGCTCTACCTGCGTGATATGGCGCGCGGGGAAACGGTTCAGGTCGACGCCGCGCAGGAAGTGCCGGAACCGGCGGGACTTGGTGAATCGACGTACCAGACTGCTGATGAGGATGGGTCGCGGGTGTTCTTTACGAGTCCCAAGCGTTTGACGGTCGGCTCGACCGGAGGGGGCAGCGGGGATCTGTATGTGTTTGAAGTGACGAGTGGGGAAGGGGAACCGTTGGCGGGCAGGCTGACCGATCTGACGGTCGATCGTCATACGGGTGAAACGGCGAGCGTCGTGGGTGTGATCGGCGCGAGCGAAGACGGTTCGTATGTCTACTTCGTTGCCGGGGGTGCTCTGGGGGGCGCCGCCAAAGGCGGTCAGAACCTGTACATGGTGCACTATGAAGAAGCAGCAAAAACGTGGTCGACCCCGACGTTCGTCGCGGCGCTCGCGGGTGGCGACGCACCCACGTGGGGGGCAAGCCTACTTCCTCTTGACCCGGGGATTCACCTGTCTGAAATGACTTCGCGGGTCTCGCCGAACGGTCGGTATCTGGCGTTCATGTCGGAAGCGAGTCTGACGGGGTATGACAACCGCGATGCGAGCAGCGGTGTGCCCGACCGGGAGGTCTTTTTGTATGACGCGAGCTCCGGTCGTTTGGTGTGCGCGTCGTGTGATCCGACTGGCGCACGGCCGTTGGGGGTGAGGGAGGCTCAGGGTGAATTCCCAGTGTGGGATGAAAACGGTTCCCCGTGGGCGGAAGAGTGGGTTGCGGCGGATATCCCGGGATGGAGGTTCACGGGCGGCATTGAGATGGTGTTGTACCAGCCTCGTTATCTTTCCGATAGCGGCCGGTTGTTCTTCGACAGCTCCGATGCGCTGGTGCCGGCGGACACGAATGGCAAGATGGATGTGTATGAGTATGAGCCCGCGGGGGTCGGGGGCTGCCAGCCGCCGGGTTATGGCGCGAACGCGAGCGTCGTCTATAGCGCGGGCGCGGGGGGCTGCGTCGGCGTGATCTCGGCTGGAACTTCCAGTCAGGAATCGGCGTTCCTGGACGCGAGCGAAACGGGCGGGGACGTCTTCTTCCTGACGACCTCGCAGCTCTCCCCGCAGGATTACGACCAGACCTACGACATCTACGATGCGCACGAATGCACCGCGGCGTCGCCGTGCGCGCCGCCGGCGCCGCTGTCGCGGCCACCGTGCACGACGGGGGATGCGTGCAAGGCGGCGCCGACGCCGCAGCCGACGCTGTTCGGGGCGCCGTCGAGCGAGACGTTCTCCGGCGCGGGGAACATCACGCCATCGACACCGGCAGTGGTCAAGCCGAAGGCGAAACCTGTGAGGTGCGGGAGGGGTCATGTCAAGAAGCATGGGGTGTGCGTGAAAAAAGGGCGTGTGCGGTCCAAGCGGGCTGGGAAGACGAACAGGAGGGCTGGGTAGATGGCTGTCAAGACCCGCATGCTGACGATCCTCGGCGCTCTGCTGGCTGTGCTTGCGCTCGCCGCGCCGCCGGCGTTCGCCGAACAGGGGGAACTGGAATGCGGTGCGGGGTGCAGACCGTGGTGGCATCTGAGCTTCCAGTCGCTGCCGGCGATCCTGCCGGCCGGCGGGGAAGGCGAAATCAGGCTGACGGCGGAGAACGTCGGCGATACCGCCACGAGCTCGTCGTCGTCGGTCGTGGTGAGGGCGAGGCTGCCGGAAGGCCTGACGGTGCTGGAGGCGTCGGGGCCGTCTGGTTGCAGCGCCGTCGGGCGGGAAGTGACGTGTGAATTGCCTGGGCATGTAATACCGTTCCATCTTTTCGAAGTAACCGTCAAAGTCGCCGTCGCCGAAGCCGCGCGGTCGGGGGAAGCGATCGCGGCGAGCGTCTCCGGCGGCGGCGCGACGGGCGTGTCGGTGAGCAGGCCGATCGCGGTCGGCGAAGGTGGGCTGGTCCCGTTCGGCGTCGAACACTATGAATTGCTGGCGGAAAACGCGGATGGCTCGCCGGATACCCAGGCGGGCTCGCACCCGTTCCAGCTGACGACCGACATCGCGATCAGCCAGACGGCCAACCCCAACCACCCTCCGGCGGCGGTGAAGGATCTGCGCTTCAATCTGCCGCCCGGCCTGATCGGCAATCCGACGCCGTTCCCGCAGTGCCGGCTGAAGTTGTTCTTGCTCAAGACGAGTGCCGGGCACAATGAGTGCCCGGACGACACGGTGGTCGGCTTCGCGTCGGTGACATACATAGTACAGGGTGGTATCGGCACTCAGCAGGTGCCGTTGTTCGCGTTGGAACCGTCGGTCGGCGAACCGGCGCGGTTCGGCTTCGTAGTCCTGCCGGATGTGCCGGTGTACCTGGACACTTCGGTGCGGACGGGCGGGGACTATGGGGTGACGGTGACGGTCCCGAACATCACCGAGGTGTCCGGGTTCATGTCGAGCCGGGTGACGTTTTGGGGGGTCCCGGGCGACCCGCGTCACGACCCGGCACGGGGTTGGAACTGCTCCTCCGAAGAACACGAACCGGGAGAACCGCCGTGCGCGCACACCGAACAGAAGGCGCCGCCGCCGCTGCTGACGCTCCCGACGTCCTGCACGGGCCCGGTGAGCGCGAACGTCGAAGGCGACTCCTGGCAGGAACAGGGATCGTTCACCGCACCGTTCGAATACGTCTTCAAGGACAACCTGGGGCGCCCGATCGGGATGGATGGCTGCAACCAGGAGCCGTTCTCGCCGAGCATCAAGGTCACACCGGATGGGCAGGCGGGGAGCACCCCGACGGGGCTGACCGTCGACGAGCACGTCCCCCAGGACGTCAGCCTGAACCCGACGGGGTTGGCGGAGGCCGACGTGAAGGGCCTCTCGGTGACGCTCCCCGAAGGCGTGGTGTTGAACCCGGCCGGCGCGGACGGGCTACTCGCGTGCTCGACCGAACAGATCGCCCTACAGAGCCCCGAAGCGTCCACCTGCCCGGAAGCGGCGAAGGTCGGCACGGTGAAGATCAAGACGCCGCTGCTGCCCAACGCGTTGGAAGGCGCGGCGTACCTGGCGACGCAGAACTCGAACCCGTTCGGGAGCCTCGTCGCGTTGTACATCGAAGCGTACGACCCGATCTCCGGTATTCGCGCGAAGGCGACCGGCGAAGTTCGGGAGAACCCGGTGACGGGCCAGCTGTCGTCGTACTTCGAAGGCGACCCGGTGTTCGAGAACGACCCGCGGTGGGCGGGGGATGTGGCGGCGCAGTTCTTGCCGCAGACGCCGTTTGAAGACGTCGAACTGCACTTCTTCGGCGGGGACCGTGCGCCGCTCGCGACGCCCGCGTTGTGTGGGGCGTATACGACGACGGGGACGTTCACGCCGTGGTCGGGGAGCGCGACGACGGAATCCTCCTCGACGTTCGACATCGTCTCGGGTCCGAACGGGAGCCCGTGCCGGGATCCGTTGCCGTTCAGCCCGTCGTTGACGACGGGTACGTCGAGCATCCAGGCAGGCGGGTTCACGCCGTTCGTGATGACGATGGGCCGCGAAGACGGCGAACAGGCGTTGCAAGGCGTCCAGTTGAAGATGCCGCTCGGGGTCTCGGGGACGCTCTCGAACGTGAAGCTCTGCGGCGAAGAACAGGCCGACGCGGGGACGTGCGGAGCGGAAAGCCTGATCGGGGAAACGATCGTCTCGGTCGGCGTCGGCGGGGACCCGTATACCGTGAAGGGCGGGAAGGTCTACATCACCGGCCCGTACAGGGGCGCGCCGTTCGGGTTGAGTATCGTGAACCCGGCGAAGGCGGGCCCGTTCGACCTCGGGCAGGTCATCGTGCGGGCGAAGATCGACGTGAACGAGGAAACCGCCGCGTTGACGGTCACGACGGACAACGAAGGCCCGTACAGGATCCCGACGTTGATCGATGGGATACCCCTGCAGATCAAGCACGTGTTCGTCGATGTGAACCGGCCGGGGTTCACGTTCAACGCGACGAACTGCAGCCCATTGGCGATCACGGGGACGCTGACGAGCACCGAAGGCGCCACGAGCGCGCTCTCGGTGCCCTACCAGGCGACCAACTGCGCGGTCCTCGCGTTCAAGCCGCAGTTGACGGTCTCGACGTCAGGGAAGACCTCCCGGGCGGGTGGGGCGAGCCTGACCGTGAAACTGGGGTACCCGGCGGGGCCGTATGACGCGAACATCGCCAAAGTCAAAGTCGAACTCCCCAAGGCGCTGCCCTCGCGGCTGACGACACTGCAGAAGGCGTGCACCGCGGCCGTCTTCGAATCCAACCCCGCGGCGTGCCCGGCGGCGTCGGTCGTGGGTCACGCGACCGCGATGACGCCGGTGCTCCCGGTCCCGTTGAGCGGCCCGGCGTACTTCGTCTCCCACGGCGGGGAAGCGTTCCCGAGCCTCGTGATCGTGTTGCAGGGCTATGGCGTGACGGTGCATATCGTCGGTTCGACGTTCATCAACAAGGCCGGGATCACGAGCAGCACGTTCAAGGCCGTCCCGGACGTCCCGGTCGGCACGTTCGAACTGACGCTCCCGCAGGGCCCCTACTCGGCGCTCGCGGCGAACGGGAACCTCTGCAAGCAGAAGCTCGCGATGCCGACGGAATTCCTCGGGCAGAACGGCGCGGAAATCAAAACGACCACGAAGATCGCGGTCACCGGTTGCGGCAAGAGCAGGAAGCACGGGAAGTCGGCGCACAACAGGAAGACGCACAGGAAGAAGGGCAAGCGGAAGAAGGGGTAGGCGAGTGACCGGCGGCGGTGGGTTGGCGCTGGGGGCACCGCCTGTGGCGGGGGCGCAGCCGCGGGCCGCCGCCGGTGTGCTCGGCCGCGAGCACGTCGTCGAGCTCCAGCGCGCGCGGATCCTTGGGGCGATGACCGAGCTCGTGCGCGAACGCGGGGTCCCATATGTGACGGTCGCGCACGTCGTGGCCCGCTCGGGCGTCTCGCGGCGCACCTTCTACGAGCAGTTCGAAGACCGCGAGGGCTGCCTGCTCGCCGCGTTCGAGCATGGGGTCGAGCTGGCGGCGGCGGCCGTGCTCCCTGGGTACCGGGCCGCGCGCGCCGTAGGAGCCGCCTGGGAGGAGCGGATCAGGGCGGGCCTGCAGGCGCTGCTCGGGTTCCTCGATGCACAGCCCGCGCTGGGCGGCCTCTGCGTCGTGGACGTGCTCGCCGGGGAGCGCCGGGTGCTGGAGCGCCGCGCGCAGGTCGTGGACGTGCTGATCCAGGCCGTGCACCGCGGAGGGGCGTCCGCGGGAGCTCGCCCTCGGCGGATCGTCGCCGAAGGCGCGGTCGGCGCGGTGCTCGCGGTGATCCACGCGCGGCTGCGCACGCCGAACCCCAGGCCGCTGAGCCCCCTGCTCAACGAGCTGATGGGGATGCTCGTGCTGCCCTACCTCGGCCCCGAGGCCGCCGCGCGGGAGCTCGAGCGCCCCCTGCCGCGGGCGCGCAGGCGCCCCGTGGCGCCGGCCGACCCGCTGCGCAAGCTCGACATGCGCCTCACCTACCGCACCGTGCGCGTGCTGCTCGCGATCTCCGACCTGGGCGGCCGGGAACGCGATCCCTCCAGCCGCGAAGTCTCCGACGCCGCCGGCGTCTCCGACCAGGGCCAGATGTCGAAGCTCCTCTGGCGGCTCGCGGACCTCGGCCTGATCGCCAACGGCTCCCCCACCCACGGTCGCGGCGAGCCCAACGCCTGGGCCCTCACCCCCAAGGGCCGGGAGGTCGAGCAGGCAATCCGCGCGCAGACGGCAGGGTGACCCTGGCATCAAGGTGCCCGACTGGTATGCTTTGATGCCATGCGAACGACGGTCCGACTCGACGATGACCTGCTGGCGGAAGCAAAGCAGCGCGCGGCGGCCGATCGCACGACGCTGGGGTCGCTGATCGAAGACGCGCTCAGGCGAGCGCTCGCCCAGCGCTCTGCGGAGCGGGCCGAGCGCATCACGATACGCCGGTTCGGCGATGCCCAGACGCTCCCCGGTGTGGACCTGGACGACTCGGCCGCGCTGCGCGACCTGATGGACGGCCTGCGCTGATCCTGCCCGACGTCAACGTGCTCGTGTACGCCCACCGCGGTGGTACACCCGAGCACGAGCGGATCGGCGCGTGGTTGGAGACGGTGCTGGGCGGCGATGCTCCGTTCGGTCTTTCGAGCCTGGTGCTGAGCGGAGCGTTGAGGGTGGTGACCCATCCGCGTGTGTTCGCGCAGCCGACCCCGGTCGAGGTCGCGCTCGAGTTCGTGGAGTCGCTGCGCGGCAGCCCGAACTGCGTGGAGGTGGCGCCGGGGCCTCGTCACTGGAAGATATTCACCGAGCTCTGCCGCACGACGGGTGCCACGGGAAATCGCGTTCCTGACGCCTATCTCGCAGCCCTGGCGATCGAGTCGGGAAGCGAGTGGATCACCACCGACCGGGGCTTCGCCCGCTTCAACGGCCTGCGCTGGCGCCATCCGCTGGACTGGCTCGATCGTCTCGCACATGATGAGCCACTGTCAGACGTCTCCTCCGAGGAGGTCGTCGAGGCGATCCACCGAGGTCGTGTGGAGCGCGACGCACAACTCCGCAGAGCTCGCCCCGACTCCGCGGAGTAGTGTGTTATACTACGGCTATGAGTAAGCGACTGCAGGTGGTGATCGGGGATGCCGACCTCCTCGGCTACGAGCGCACCGCGAAGGCTTCTGGGCTGAGCCTCTCCGAGTGGGTGCGCCAGGCGCTCAGGGCAGCCCAGCGCGAGACCTCGAGCGGGGATGTCGAGGCCAAGCTGGCCCTCATTCGCAGGGCCGCGAGCTACGAAATCGGCGGGAGTGAAGTCGACATCGACACGATGCTGGCCGAGACCGAGGCTGGGCGCCTCGCCGAGATCGAGGCGGGGCTCGCGGGCGCGGACGTGTGATCTACCTCGACGCGAACGTCCCCGTGTACTTGGTGGGGCGGCCACATCCCCACAAGGCTGACACGCAGCTCGCCCTCGAACGGCTGGCCGGTGAGCGGCGGCGGCTGGTCACGAGCAGCGAGGTCTTCCAGGAGATCCTCCACCGCTGCACCTCGACCGATCGCCGCGACAAAATCGAGCCGGCGTTCGAAACGCTGCGGGGGCTCGTCGACGAAGTGTTCGCCGTCGAGGAGCCCGACGTGTTCGCGGCGAAGGATCTGCTCCACGCGCACCCGAAACTGTCCGCCCGCGACGCCGTGCACGCAGCGGTCATGCGGCGCCGCGGGATCACGGAGATTCTCAGCTTCGACCAGGGCTTCGACGCGCTGGGCGGGCTCGAGCGGCTTTCATAGGCCGCCGTCAGCCGGCCGCCCAGGCGTGCAGCAGCTCCTCGGGGCCGAGGGTGACGTCGAGCTTTGCTTGGGGTGAGAAACCGCTCCTGGAGACGCCGACGAGCAGGGTCGCGGCGCTGGTGAGAGGAACCTGTGGGCGGATCGCGGCCAGATGGGCGGCGTCCTCGCGCGAGAAGGGCGCGGCCTCCCGCCACTTGATTGATCCAACGAGCTCGACGTGTTGGGGCCGGCGGTCGTCGTCGTGGCCGACGAGGTCGACCTCGGGGTGGTTGGTCCGCGTCCAGTAGGCGCTCACGAAGTTGGCGTTGCCGAAGCGCTCGTCGGGGAGCATGCGCTCGATGCCGGCGCGTACGATCGGCTCGATCGCGCGACCCCGGAACGGGCCCCAGCGCTCGAGGATGCGCTGCACGACCAGGTCGCCGCGGCGGCGTTCGATCAGCGGCAGGTTGGGGGCGATGAACCGCAGCCAGAAGCGCAGGTAGGGGTCCGCGATCGCGTAGCGGCCCAGCCGCGTCTCGTGTCCGCCGGCGAACGGTGTCTGGCGGCTGACGATGCGCTTCTGCGCGAGCGTCTTCAGCGCCGCGCTGAGGCTCGTCCGGCCGACGCCCGAGCGGCTCAGGATCTTGGTGAACTCGGTCTCGCCCGCGCCCACCGCGGCGATCACCGCGCGCGGCGCGGTGTGGGCCGGCAGCTCCGCGGCCGTCACCCGTTCACCGGTGACGACCAGGGGTGAGGTGGAGTCGGCGAGCTCGCGCTTCAAGTACCGGCGTACGGTGTCTCCGTGGCGCCACGTCGCCGCCAGCTGCGGGAAGCCGCCGACCATGCAGTAGGCGTCGAGCGCGCTCGCCGGATCGGTGTTGGTCATCGTGGACACCTCGGCCGGGTTGAGCGGCTCGACGACGAAGGGCCGCACCCGGCCGTGCAGCGGCCGGTCGTAGCGTTCGAGTGCCTCCATCATGTGCAGGTCCGAGCCGATCAGCACGAGCAGCACCGGCAGGCGTCCCAGCTGCCGGTCCCACGAGGTCTGCAGCAGCCCCTCAATGCTCGGCTCTTGCTCGGAGAGCCAGGGGAGCTCGTCGATCACCAGGCAGGCCGGCGCCGCGGCCGCGGAGCGGTCGGCAATCGCCCCGGCCGTGGTCGTCGCGATCAGGCGCAGCGCGGCCTCCCAGCTCTCCGGCCGCACGCCGGCCGCGAGCTCCTCGGCGCACGCGAGCGTGCTGCGCTCGAGCTCGGCCAGGAAGCCGGCGAGCGCCTCCCCGGAGGGCTGGTCCTTGGAAGCGGCAAAGAACGCGTGGGGCGCTCGCTCGCGCACCAGCAGCTCTTCGACGAGGGTCGACTTCCCGACCGCCCGGCGTCCCCGCACGGCGATCGCCCTCCCGCGTCCGGATCGGGTCACCTCCTGGAGGTGGTCACGGAGTCGCGCCAACTCGGCCTCGCGACCGACGAACCCTCGCAGGCTCCTGTCCATCGCTGCATCCTACCATAAGTTCGGTCGAGTGAACTCCGGTCGAGCGAACTCCGGCGTAGCGAACTGCAGTGCCGCTCAAACGTACCTTCTACGGTAGTGTGCTATACTATCTCCATGAGTAAGCGACTGCAGGTGGTGGTCGGGGACGCCGACCTCACGGGCTACGAGCGCACCGCCCGGGCTGCCGGGCTGAGCCTCTCCGAGTGGGTGCGCCAGGCGCTCAGGGCAGCCCAGCGCGAGACCTCGAGCGGGGATGTCGAGGCCAAGCTGGCCCTCATTCGCAGGGCCGCGAGCTACGAAATCGGCGGGAGTGAAGTCGACATCGACACGATGCTGGCCGAGACCGAGGCTGGGCGCCTCGCCGAGATCGAGGCGGGGCTCGCGGGCGCGGACGCGTGATCTACCTCGACGCGAACGTCCCCGTGTACTTGGTGGGGCGGCCACACCCCCACAAGGCCGACACGCAGCTCGCCCTCGAACGGCTGGCCGCTGAGCGGCGGCGGCTGGTCACGAGCAGCGAGGTCTTCCAGGAGATCCTCCACCGCTACACCTCGACCAACCGCCGCGACAAAATCGAGCCGGCGTTCGAAACGTTGCGGGGGCTCGTCGACGAAGTGTTCGCCGTCGAGGAGCCGGACGTGTTCGCGGCGAAGGATCTCCTCCACGCGCATCCCCTGCTCTCCGCCCGCGACGCCGTGCACGCAGCGGTGATGCGGCGCCACGGGATCGCTGAGATCCTCAGCTTCGACCACGGCTTCGACGCGCTGAGCGGGATCAAGCGGCTTCCGTAAGTGACGTAGGGCGTACAACGCGCCGAGGCGGGGCACGGAGGCCCCGCCCCCACGCGCCCGGTCGGCGCGCCCACCCGCGCGGACGATCTCCCAACCCCACCACCCGCCCACACGCCCGCTCCCGCCGTCGGAGACAGCCGCCGGCAAGTGGCTCTCGGTCCCGGCGGGCGCGGCGGTCTGGCGTACAACGCCCGCCGATCCGCGCTAGACTTGGATGACCTCGCGCCAGGCGGGGTTTTTCTTCGCCTGGGGCGCCCTTTCTGCACACGACGACGCTTGGAAGACTTGGACCCACCATGGCCCGCGGAGACGTTCGAATCGCCGTCACCCTCGCTTGCGAGGAGTGTAAGCATCGCAACTACCAGACCAACAAGAGCAAGCGCAACAACCCCGACCGGATCGCCCTGCGCAAGTACTGCCGCTGGTGTCGCCGGCACACCGGGCACCGGGAGACCCGCTAGCGCGGGAGCGCCTCCGTGGCCCGTGACCGCAAACGCGCAAAGCAGCGTCGCGAACGACGCGCTCCTCGGGGCGCCGCCTCCGCGACGCACTCCGAGCTCCACCGCGCGGACCTTCCGGGCGCGCTCGAGCACGCCTCCTCCGAGGTCGACGAGTTCGACGCCGCGCTCGTTCGGGGCGCGCACGGGGTCCCCCTGCCCGACGCCGCCCCCCCCGAGTCGCCCTCTGTGGAGGACGACGGCGGTGAGCTCGCCGGCGCGGGGGTCGCGACCGAGATCGGCGACGAGTCGCTGGGCGTCTCCCCGCGGGGCGCTGGCAACGGCGCGGCGCTCCCCGCTGCCGACGCCGAGGCCGAGGAGGCCTTTGGCGCCCGCGCCGACGCTGGGCGGGGCGAGGTCCGCGAGCACCGCCGCTCGCTGCCCGCACGCGCCGTCGCCTTCCTGCGCGCCTCCTGGGCCGAGCTTCAGCGCGTACAGTGGCCCGACCGCCCCCATGTCTCCCAGGCCACGACGGTCGTACTCGGCTTCGTCGCCGTCGCCGGCGTGTACCTGGGCGCCGCGGACTGGGTGGCGCAGAAGGTCATTAATTTCATTCTCTAGCGCCCCGTCTGTCCAACCGCAATCCCTCTGGCTGCCCTAGGAGCCTGCATGTTTCGCTGGTACGTCCTCAACACTTACTCCGGTCACGAGAACAAGGTTAAGCACAACCTTGAACACCGCATCGTCTCGCTCGGCCAGCAGCGCGCGGTGCGCCAGGTCGTCGTTCCCACCGAGTCCGTCTCGGAGATGAAGGACAACCAGAAGATCCTCGTCGAGAAGCGTACGATGCCCGGCTACGTGCTCGTCAACATGGAGCTCAACGAGGACTCCTGGGGGGTCGTCAAGGGCACGCCCGGCGTCACCGGCTTCGTCGGCGCCGCCCAGGAGCCCGTGCCGCTCACTCAGATCGAGGTCGACCGCCTGATGCACAAGGAGGTCGCCACCGCGCCGCGCACCCGCGCCCAGTTCGCGATCGGGGAGACCGTCAAGGTCGTCTCCGGGCCGCTCTCGGACTTCTCCGGGGAGATCTCCGAGATCAACGACGACGCCGCCAAGCTCAAGGTTCTGGTATCCATCTTCGGCCGGGAGACTCCCGTAGAGGTGGGCTTCGACCAGGTTAAAAAGTTGTAATGGCCAAGAAGGTACTGACAACCATCAAGCTGCAGGCGCGCGCTGGGCAGGCTTCCCCTGCCCCGCCGGTCGGCCCTGCTCTGGGCCAGCACGGCATCAACATCATGGAGTTCTGCAAGGCCTTCAACGCGCAGACGCAGTCCGAAACGGGGACGATCGTGCCGGTCGTCATCACCGTCTACGAGGACCGCTCGTTCACGTTCGTCACGAAGACCCCGCCCGCAGCCGTGCTGATCCGCGAAGCGTTGCGCCTGGAGAAGGGCTCCGGGGAGCCCCACCGCAAGAAGGTCGGCCGGCTCACCACCGCGCAGCTGCACGCGATCGCCGAGCGCAAGCTGCCCGACCTGAACGCGTACGACATCGAGCACGCCTCGCGCATCATCGCGGGCACCGCGAGGTCGATGGGCGTAGATGTGGAGGTGCAGGCATGAACGCGCATGGCGGCGCTGGATCGGCGTCCTCGGTCGCTCGTGTGCCGAGCACACTTCGCTCCCTGCGTCCTTGCCCAGCTTGCCCTGCGCGTCCATGCCGGCGTTGTGTGTACCCGGAGGGAGTGCGGTGAGCACCCACCACTCCCGCCGCCACGCCGAGGCGCGCGCCAGGATCGACCGCGAGCGCGAGTACGAGCCCGCCGAGGCGGTCGCGCTCGTCAAGGAGCTCGCCGCCGCCAAGTTCGACGAGTCCGTCGAGGTGCACGTCCGCACCGGGCTCAACGTCCGCCACGCCGACGAGCAGCTGCGCGGCACGATCGCTCTTCCCCACGGCCTCGGGCGCAACGTCAAGATCGCCGTCTTCGCCCAGGGCGCCAAGGTCGCCGAGGCCGAGGCGGCCGGCGCCGACGTCGTGGGCGCCGAGGACCTCGCCAAGCGGATCGAGGAGGGCTTCGACGAGTTCGACGTCGCGATCGCCACGCCAGACCTGATGTCGGTCGTCGGGCGGCTCGGGCGCATCCTTGGGCCCTCCGGCAAGATGCCCAACCCGAAAGTCGGCACCGTCACGATGGACGTCGCCCGGGCCGTCGAAGAGTCCAAGGCCGGCAAGGTCGAGTACCGCACCGACCGCACCGCGATCGTGCACCTCGTGATCGGCAAGGTCTCCTTCGAGGCGTCCCGGCTGCTGGAGAACTACGCCGCCGTCCTTGAGGAGCTGATCCGCGCCAAGCCGTCCGTGGCCAAAGGCCGCTACCTGCGCAC
The DNA here is from genome assembly GCA_963702085.1 of uncultured Solirubrobacterales bacterium. Taxonomy (GTDB): domain Bacteria; phylum Actinomycetota; class Thermoleophilia; order Solirubrobacterales; family Solirubrobacteraceae; genus Palsa-744. The sequence continues at coordinate 743,079 of OY969707.1, forward strand.
CATCACGCTCGCCTCTACGATGGGGCCCGGCGTGAAAGTCGACCCTTCCCGTACCCGCGACATCGTTGAGGAGGGCTCGCCCGCGGCAGTCGCCGCCTGAGTGCCACCCTCATCGGCAACCCTAAGACCCCCGGCCGCCGTCACAGCAGAAGCCCGGGACAGGAGCCACAGTGAACCGAGACCAGAAGGCTGTGGCGATCGCCGAGATCGCCACCGACATCGAGCAGTCCCAGGCCGTCTTTGCGGTCGACTACCGCGGTCTCTCCGTGGCCCAGGCAGCTGAGCTGCGCGCGAAGCTGCGCGACGCCGACGCCACCCTCCGCGTCGTCAAGAACTCTTTGACCGAACGCGCCGCCGACCAGACGGGCACCGCCGAGCTCAAGCCGCTGCTGCACGGCCCCACCGCACTGACCTTCGTGCGTGGCGACGCCGCCCTGGCCGCCAAGGCGATCGCCGACTACGCGCGCCTCACCCAGCTGCTGCCCTTCAAGGGCGGCCTGATGGACGGCGCCGCGCTCGACGCCGACCAACTCCGCGCGATCTCCCGCCTGCCCTCCCGCGAAGCGCTCTACGGGCAGCTCGTCGGCGTCGTCGCCTCTCCCGTCACCGGACTTGTGCGCACCCTCGGCGCGCTCCTCGGCGGTCTCGCCGTGGCGCTCGGGCAGGTGCGCGACCAGAAGCAGACTGCAACTTCAACCGAAGGAGACTGACATGGCAACCAGCACCCAGGACTGGATCGAGGAGCTCAAGGGCATCTCCGTGCTCGAGCTCGCCGAGCGCATCAAAGCGCTCGAGGAGGAGTTCGGCGTCTCCGCCGCGGCCGTCGCTGCGCCGGTGGCCGCCGCGGGCGCTGGGGGCGGCGGCGAGGCCGCGGCCGAAGAGGAAGGCCCCTCCACCGTTGACGTGGTCCTCACCGGCGCCGGCGACAAGAAGATCCAGGTCATCAAGGTCGTGCGCGCCGCCACTGGCCTCGGCCTCAAGGAGGCCAAGGCGCTCGTCGACGAGGCCCCCAAGCCCGTCAAGGAGGGCATCGAGAAGGACGAGGCCGACAAGCTCAAGCAGGAACTCGAGGAGGCCGGCGCCTCGGTCGAGCTGAAGTAGGCTGGGCCGGCGTAGCCGCCTTTTTCGCATCTTTACCAGCGCCTAACAAATCGGCGGATTTTCCGGTAGAATCGCGCTTGCTGGCCGATAGCCGCAGCTGCCTCAGAGCATCGAGACCGCGCTTACATACGCGGTTCTCAGGAGGCGGGGTCCGTGAGCGCTGGCTGCCCACTTGAGGGTGGCGTCGGCGTGTGCTATCTTGACGGGTCGCGCTTGCGCCTCGTGGTTTTGCACTCGTCGTGTCGTCTCTCTCCTCGAAGGAGTCTTCCTTGGCTGCTGCTGATGCTCTCCGGACGCGCCGGACTTTCGCGCGTCTGAACAAGTCGTGCGACGTACCCAACCTGATCGACATCCAGCGCCGCTCCTTTGAGTGGCTCACCGGCCCGCAGAAGGGCGGCCTGCGGGAGACGATCGACGACATCTCGCCGATCGAGGACTACACCGGCAACCTCGCCGTCCAGTTCGGCGAGCTCTCCTTCGACGAGCCCGTGGCCAACCTCGAACAGTGCCGCGAGAAGGATCTGACGTTCGCGCGCCCGCTGACGGTCACGGTGGCGTTCATCAACCGCGAGACGGGTGAGATCCGCGAGCAGTCGGTGTTCATGGGCGACTTTCCGTGGATGACCGAGCGCGGGACGTTCGTCATCAACGGCACCGAGCGCGTCGTCGTCACGCAGCTCGTGCGCTCCCCCGGGGCCTACCTGATGGAGCCCAAGGACCGCGAGAAGCAGGTCTTCATCGCCAACCTGATGCCCGCCCGCGGCTCGTGGCTGGAGCTCGAGATCGACAAGAAGGGCAAGGTCTACGTCCGCATCGACCGCAAGCGCAAGCTGCCCGTCACGGTGCTGCTGCGCGCGATGGGCTACGCCGCCGACGAGGAGATCCTGCGGATCTTCGAGGACTCCCTGTACATCCGCAACACGCTGGACTCCGACACCGAGGTCACGCGCACCGAAGAGGGCGCGCTGATCGAGCTGTTCAAGAAGCAGCGCCCCGGCGAGCCGCCGTCGGTGGAGAACGCCAAGGCGCTGCTCAACCAGCTGTTCTTCGACCCCAAGCGCTACGACCTCACACGCGTGGGGCGCTACAAGCTCAACTCGCGCCTCGGCCTCGACATCGACATCGACACCCGCACGCTCACCCACGACGACATCCTCGCGCTGGTCAAGGAGCTCGTGTCGCTGCCCAAGCGCCTCGGCCTGCCCGAGCACCCCGAAGGCGAAATCAAGGACTACGCCGCGGAGGCGCTCTCGATGCCGCGCGAGCCGGTCGCCGACCACCTCGACGAGTACGAGCACTTCGGCAACCGCCGCCTGCGCACCGTCGGCGAGCTGATCCAGGAGGCCTTCCGCATCGGCCTCTACCGCATGGAGCGCGTCGTGCGCGAGCGCCTGACGACCGAGGACGCCGACACGATCACCCCGCAGACGATCATCAACATCCGCCCCGTGGTGGCCGCGCTGAAGGAGTTCTTCGGCTCCTCGCAGCTCTCGCAGTTCATGGACCAGACCAACTCGCTGGCCGGCCTCACCCACCGCCGGCGGCTCTCCGCGCTCGGCGCGGGCGGCCTGACCCGCGAGCGCGCCCCGATCGAGGTGCGCGACGTGCACCCCACCCACTACGGGCGCATGTGCCCGATCGAGACCCCCGAGGGGCCGAACATCGGCCTGATCGGCTCGCTCTCCTCCTTCGCGGAGGTCTCCGAGCACGGCTTCGTCACGACCCCCTACCGCGTGGTCGAGGACGGCGTGGTGACCGAGAAGGTCGTGCACCTCGACGCCACCCAGGAGGAGGAGCAGCTGATCGCCCAGGCCAACACCCCGGTCGACGCCAAGACCGGCAAGCTCAAGGGCACGGAGATCCTTTGCCGCACCCAGGCCGGGCAGTACGTGACGGTGGGGCCCAAGGACGTCGACCTCGTGGACGTCTCCCCCGAGCAGATCTGGTCGGTCGCCACGGCGATGATCCCGTTCCTGGAGCACGACGACGCCAACCGTGCGCTGATGGGCTCCAACATGCAGCGTCAGGCCGTGCCGCTGCTGAAGGCCGACGCGCCGCTGATCGGGACCGGCATGGAGCGCCGCGCCGCTCTGGACACCGGGGACGTGCTGCTTGCCCGCGAGTCCGGGACCGTCGAGTTCGTCGACGCCAACCAGATCGTCGTGCAGTCCGGCGACGGCCCGGGCGAGTACGAGCTGCAGAAGTTCATGCGCTCCAACCAGGGCACCCTGATCCACCAGAAGCCCCGCGTGAACGCCGGCCAGAAGGTCAAGGCGGGCGAGGTGCTGGCCGACGGCTCCTCCACCGACCGCGGCGAGATGGCGCTCGGCAAGAACCTGATGGTGGCCTTCATGTCGTGGGAGGGCTACAACTTCGAGGACGCCATCATCCTCTCCAAGCGCCTCGTGCAGGACGACGAGCTCACCTCGATCCATATCGAGGAGTACGAGATCGACGCGCGCACCACCAAGCTCGGCGAGGAGGAGATCACCCGCGACATCCCCAACCGCTCCGAGGAGTCGCTGCGCAACCTCGACGACCGCGGCATCGTGCGCGTCGGCGCCGAGGTCGCCTCGGGCGACCTGCTGGTCGGCAAGGTCACGCCCAAGGGCGAGACCGAGCTGACCGCCGAGGAGAAGCTGATCCGCGCGATCTTCAAGGAGAAGGCGCGCGAGGTGCGCGACACCTCGCTGAAGGTGCCCCACGGCGAGGGCGGCGTGGTGATCGACGTGAAGACCTTCTCCCGCGACGCCGGCGACGACCTGCCGCCGGGCGTCAACGACCTCGTGCGGGTGTTCGTCGCCAAGAAGCGCAAGATCTCCGAGGGCGACAAGCTCGCGGGCCGCCACGGCAACAAGGGCGTGATCTCCAAGATCGTGGACGTGCAGGACATGCCGTTCCTGGAGGACGGCACGCCCGTCGACGTGATCCTCAACCCGCTCGGGGTCCCCTCCCGCATGAACGTCGGTCAGATCCTCGAGACCCACCTCGGTTGGGTGGCCGCCAAGGGCTGGTACGACGACGGCACCGACGCCTACCAGGAAGCCTCCGGCGAACGCAAGAACGGCGATCCCGCGCGCGTGTACGTCTCCACGCCGGTGTTCGACGGAGCCACCGTGGAAGACGTCGACCAGGCGCTCGTGCGCTGGCAGGACGAGCACACCGGTCGGATCCGCATGGACGTCGACAAGAGCCGCCGCGCCGGCGAGCAGGCCTCGGGCAAGATGACACTCTTCAACGGGCGCTCCGGGGAGCCGTTTGCCCAGCAGGTGACGGTGGGGTACATGTACATCCTCAAGCTCCTGCACCTCGTCGACGACAAGATCCACGCCCGCTCCACCGGTCCCTACTCGCTGGTCACCCAGCAGCCGCTGGGCGGCAAGGCGCAGTTCGGCGGCCAGCGCTTCGGCGAGATGGAGGTGTGGGCGCTGGAGGCGTTCGGCGCTGCCTACACACTGCAGGAGATGCTCACGATCAAGTCCGACGACACCGTCGGGCGCGTGAAGGCCTACGAGGCGATCGTCAAGGGCGAGAACATCGCCGAGCCCTCGATCCCGGAGTCCTTCAAGGTGCTGCTCAAGGAGATGCAGTCGCTTGCGCTCGACGTCAACGTGGTCTCCGAAGAAGGCCAGCGCGCGGAGATGCGCGACGAAGACGACGACCTGCTGCGCGCCGCCGAGGAGCTCGGCATCGACCTCACCGGGGTGCGCACCCCCACGCCGGGCGCCGCCGACGAGGCCGTCGAGGGCGAGGACGACACCGACGCCGTCCCCGCGGAGGCCGCCGAGGATTCAGAGCAGCCCGAGGCGCAGGCCGAGGACGAGCCCGAGGACGCGCTCGAGGAGGTCGAGGAGGAGCTCGGCGTCGAGGAGCTGCTCGCCGAGGGGGCTGTGGACCTCGACCTTGAGGTGCTCGCCGACGGGGCGCTCGAGCCGGACCTGGTCGAGGAGGACCCGACGTAGTGCCCCGGCGCGCCGCCTCCCACCACCACGTCTCGCCAGTCTCACCGCCCCGTTTCTTTTCACCCGCTAGCGAAAGCGCCACATGATCGACATCAACAACTTCGACGCCATCGAGATCGGCCTCGCCTCCTCCAAGCAGATTCGCGGTTGGAGCTCCGGCGAGGTGACCAAGCCCGAGACGATCAACTACCGCACGCTGAAGCCCGAGAAGGACGGGCTCTTCTGCGAGCGCATCTTCGGTCCCACCAAGGACTGGGAGTGCTACTGCGGCAAGTACAAGCGCGTGCGCTACAAGGGCATCGTGTGCGAGCGCTGCGGCGTGGAGGTCACGCGCTCGAAGGTGCGCCGCGAGCGCATGGGCCACGTCGATCTGGCCGCGCCCGTGAGCCACATCTGGTTCTTCAAGGGCGTGCCCTCCCGCATCGGCTACCTGCTCGACATGGCCCCCAAGGAGCTCGAGAAGGTCCTGTACTTCGCCGCCTCGATCGTCACGTGGGTCGACGAGGAGGCGCGCGCGAAGGACGTGGACTCGCTGCAGAAGGAGGTCGGCAAGGTGCTCGACTCCTACGCCGCCGAGCGCGAGGAGCGGGTGTTGGAGCTGCGCGAGTCCCTAGCGCGGCGCGAGAAGTACCTGCAGAGCGGCAAGCAGACGGGCTTCTCCGACGAAGACCACCTGTGGGCCGACTCGCTGGACGTCAACCTCACAAAGCTCTCCGAGGAGGAGCGCGAGAAGCTGCTCAAGGATCTGCGCAAGATCTTCGACGCGGACATCGCCGACACCGAAGCGTACATAGAGGACGCCGCCGAGCGGATGCGCAATGTGTGGGAGCTCTTCAAGACGATGGAACCCAAGCAGATCGAGCACGACGAGACCACGTTCCGCGAGCTCAAGGAGCGCTTCGGCTCGCCCTACGGCTTCGGCGAGTACTTCCGCGGCGGGATGGGCGCCGAAGCGGTCCGCGACCTGCTCCAGCAGGTCGACCTCGAGGCCGAACGGGTCGAACTCGAGGACCAGGTCAAGACCGCCAAAGGCCAGAAGCAGGCGCGCGCAGTCAAGCGCCTGAAGGTGGTCTCGGCGTTCATCCAGTCGGGCAACAAGCCCGAACAGATGGTGCTCGACGCGGTCCCCGTGATCCCCCCGGAGCTGCGCCCGATGGTGCAGCTGGACGGCGGGCGCTTCGCGACCTCGGACCTCAACGACCTCTACCGGCGCGTGATCAACCGCAACAACCGCCTCAAGCGGCTGCTCGACCTCGGCGCGCCCGAGATCATCGTCAACAACGAGAAGCGGATGCTGCAGGAGGCCGTCGACGCGCTGTTCGACAACGGCCGCCGCGGCCGGCCGGTGACCGGACCCGGCAACCGCCCGCTGAAGAGCCTCTCCGACATGCTCAAGGGCAAGCAGGGCCGCTTCCGCCAGAACCTGCTGGGCAAGCGCGTGGACTACTCCGGGCGCTCGGTGATCGTCGCCGGCCCCTACCTGAAGCTGCACCAGTGCGGGCTGCCGAAGATCATGGCGCTGGAGCTGTTCAAGCCGTTCATCATGGCTCGCCTGGTGGAGCGCAAGTCCGCGCAGAACATCAAGGCCGCCAAGAAGATGGTGGACTCGGGGATCGGCGAGGTGTGGGACGTGCTCGAGGAGGTCATCCACGAGCACCCCGTGCTGCTAAACCGCGCCCCCACCCTGCACCGCCTGGGGATCCAGGCGTTCGAGCCGCTGCTCGTCGAGGGCAAGGCGATCCAGGTCCACCCGCTGGTGTGCCACGCCTTCAACGCCGACTTCGACGGTGACCAGATGGCCGTGCACCTGCCGCTCTCCGCGGAGGCGCAGGCGGAGGCGCGGATCCTGATGCTGTCCTCCAACAACATCCTCTCCCCGGCCCACGGGGCGCCGCTGGCGACCCCCACGCAGGACATGATCCTCGGCGCCTACTACCTGACCTACGGCCCGGAGGCTGAGGAGCTCTCCGCCAAGCAGGAGCTGCTCGCCGCCGCCAAGTGGCCCAAGGGCGAGGTCCGCCCCCACGTCTTCCGCACCGCGCAGGAGGCCGAGCTCTCCTACGAGGCGGGCGTGGTCAAGCTGCACGACGTCGCGGAGTTCCGGCCCTTCGGGCGCGAGGGCGGCCACGTGCTCACGACGGTGGGGCGGATCATCTACAACGACCGCATCGAGCGCGCGCTGGCGGAGGCCCTGGGGGAGGAGTTCGACGCCACCAAGTACGCGTTCGTCAACCAGTCGATGAAGAAGCGTGACACCACGCGCCTGATCGACGCGCTCGTGCAGACCTACGGCGCGACCACGATCTCGCTGGTGCTCGACGCCTTCAAGGACCTCGGCTTCAAGTACTCCACGCAGGCGGGCATCACGATCTCCAAGAACGACGTGGTGATCCCCCCGGAGAAGGCGGAGATCCTGAAGAAGTACGAGCATCTCGTAGCGGAGATCTCCGACCAGTACGACATGGGCCTGATCACCCAGGAGGAGCGCCACGAGGCTGTGGTCGAGAAGTGGAACGCCGCCACCGACGAGGTCGCGGACGCGATGATCGCAAACCTCGACACGCTCAACCCGATCTTCATGATGGCCAACTCCGGGGCGCGCGGCTCCTTCAAGCAGATCCGCCAGCTGGCGGGGATGCGCGGCCTGATGGCCAACCCGAAGGGCGAGATCATCGAGCGCCCGATCAAGGCCAACTTCATGGAGGGGCTGTCGGTGCTGGAGTACTTCATCTCCACCCACGGCGCCCGCAAGGGGCTCGCCGACACGGCGCTGCGCACCGCGGACTCCGGCTACCTGACGCGCCGTCTGGTGGACGTCGCCCAGGACGTGATCATCCGTGAGCCCGACTGTGGCACCGAGGAGTACATCGAGATGGCGGTCTTCAAGGACGGCGGGGAGCCCAACGACGACCTCGTGGGGCGCGTCGCGGCGCTCCAGATCACGACCAAGCGCGGCCGCGCGCTGGCCGAGCAGGGCGTCGAAATCGGCCGCGCGGAGCTCGCTGAGATCGTCAAGGCCAACCAGGACGACCACGACCGCGGCACCCCCGTCGCGGTCCCGGTGCGCTCGGTGCTCAAGTGCGAGGCGACCAGCGGCGTGTGCCAGGCGTGCTACGGACGCGCGATGGCGACCGGCCAGATGGCCCAGATCGGCGACGCGGTGGGGATCATCGCGGCGCAGTCGATCGGCGAGCCGGGCACCCAGCTGACGATGCGCACCTTCCACACCGGGGGCGTCGCGGGCGCGGACATCACCCACGGCCTGCCGCGCGTGGTCGAGCTGTTCGAGGCGCGCAAGCCGAAGGGCCTCGCGCAGATCGCCGAGCAGGACGGGACGGTCTCGATCGAGGAGTCCGAGAAGGCGCTCACGGTCGCGATCACCGACGCGGCCGGGGAGGAGCACCGCCACACCTTCCCGCGGCGCACGCGCCTGTTCGTGCGCGCCGGCGAGCCGATCGCGGCGGGCAAGCAGCTCAACGAGGGCTCGCTGTACCCGCACGACCTGCTCAAACTGCGCGGGCGCACGGAGACCGAGCGGTACCTCGTCAACGAGGTGCAGGAGGTCTACAAGTCCCAGGGCGTGGACATCAACGACAAGCACATCGAGCTGATCGTGCGCCAGATGCTCAAGAAGGTGCGCGTCGACCAGAAGGGCGACACCGACTACCTGCCGGGCCAGTTCGTGGACCGCTTCGAGTTCGCGCGGGTCAACGCGGAGATCGATGCGGCCAAGGCCGAGACGGCGCAGTTCGAGGACATCATCCTGGGCATCACGAAGGCGTCGCTGAACACCGACTCGTTCCTCTCGGCGGCCTCCTTCCAGGAGACCACGAAGGTGCTGACCGACGCGGCCCTGGAGGGCAAGGTCGATCGCCTCAACGGCCTCAAGGAGAACGTGATCATCGGCAAGCTGATCCCCGCGGCGACCGGCCTGAAGCGCTACCGGCGGATCGAGATCGAGCCCGCCGAACCGCTCCCGCGCGCGATCGACGACGTTGGCCTGCTCGACCAGGACGAGATCGCCGCGGAGCTCGGCCTGCACGGCGGCGACCCGCTGGGTGGCAGCTACGGCCAGGAGTTCGACGCCGACCTCGCCTCGCTGGAGAAGATCGGCGCCGGCGACTCCGACCCCGGCTTCGTCGAGGAGCTCGCCGAGCTCGAAGTGCCCGACGAGCCGCTCGAGCCGCAGGAGGAGCCGGCCGAGGGGTAGTCGGCGAGGGCCGTGCGTCCGGCCGGCTCCTCCTGTTCACCCCGCGCCAGCGCCCGGAGCCGGCTCAGGCCCCCTGCGTCAGCGCCCACGCCCGAAGCTGGGCGGCCTCTCGCTCGGTAAGCCCCTGCTTGGCGGAGGTCTGCACGAGCAGTGTGGGTGCCTCACGCGCCGTGGCCCAGGCGCGGCAGGCGTCGTCGAGGCAGTCGTCGATCCAGGCGAGCGGGCGCGCGCCCGCGTAGCTGTCGATCGCTGCGAGCTTCCAGTGGCCGCGGAGCGACTTGCTCGCGGCGGACCCGCCGTCATCCGCTCGGCGCTCGAAGCTCAGGTGGGGCAGTCCGCGGGGGAGCCCCAGCAGGTGGGGGAGGTGCTCGTCGGCCTTCTCCTCCCAGCCACTGCACCAGACGAGCTCGAAGAGAGAGACAAGCTCAAGCAGGTGGCGGGCGGCCGTGGACGAAAGGAGATGGGGTATGCCATCGACGAAGTGCAGGGACCCCGCGGGCGGTGTGTGTGGGGGAAAGCCGAACAGCGAGAGGACCCCGTCGACGTCCACCATCAGGAGAGGCTTGCCCGGCGGGTGGTCCTCTTTAGCTTCCACACAGGTTCCCACGGCTAATCTGCTCGGATCGACTCGGCGCAGTAAAGCATCCATGGCCCACTGCCGATGGACCTGCGCATGGTCACCCACCCCCACCTCCCATGACTCTTGATCTAGGCATACTGCTGTCACTCGCCTGCGCTTTCGTGGCGAACCTGGGCTTCTTCTACAAGTACCGGGGAGCCAACGAAGTGCCGGCTGTGACCGTGCGCCACCCACTGCGCTCGGTGCGCGCGCTGTTCTCCTCGAAGTGGTTCACGGTGGGGATGATCGTGGCGGCGGCCTCGTGGAGCCTGCACGTGGGCGCGCTGGCGCTGGCGCCGATGTCAGTGGTGCAGGTGGCGCTTGCGGGCGGCGTGGTGCTGATCGCGGTGATGGCCGACAGACTGTTCGGCTTCAAGGTTGGCCGTCGCCAGTGGGCGGGGCTGTGGCTGATGGCGGGGGGCCTGGTGCTGCTGGGGCTGACGCTGCCGTCGATGCACGGGGCTGACTCGCGGTTCTCCGACGCGGCGATGATCTCCTTCGAGGCGGGCCTGTTCGGCCTGGGGGGCCTGCTGATCATGGGCCCGCGGATGGGCGGCCGGGCCGAGCACCACGGCGTGATGCTGGGCGCCGCTGCGGGCATGCTCTTCGGAGTCTCGGACGTCTCGATCAAGGCGCTCACGGGGATCGTCGGCGCGCACGGCGTGCTCGGGGTGATCCTGAGCCCGTGGCTGGCCGTGGCGGTGGCGGCGTCGATCGTGGCCTTCTACGCCTCCGCGCGGGGCCTGCAGGATGGAGACGCGGTGCCGGTGATCGCGGTGACGGGCACCGCCGCGAACATCGCGGGGATCGCGGGGGGGATCGTGGTCTTCGGGGACCCCGTCGCCGGGAGTGCGGTGGGAATCGTGTGCCAGTCGCTGGCGTTTGTGCTGGTGATAGTGGCCGCGGCGCTGATGCCTGCTCCGGTCCGCTCGGCGGGCGTGGCGCCCGCCGCGGCGTCCGCGGCGTAGGACAGGCGCCCGCCGGCTCCCAACCTTCCGCTCGGCCTCCTCCGCTCCCGCTCCGTCCCGCCCGGCCCACGCTGCTACCATCCCCGGCCGATGCCGACGACCTCTCAGCTTGTGCGCAAGGGCCGCGAGGCCCCGAAGAAGAAACTGGCCACCCCGGGACTGAAGTCGGGCAAGGGCCGCAAGAAGAAGGTCGCCGCACCCCAGCGTCGGGGGGTGTGCACACGGGTGTACACGACCACCCCGAAGAAGCCCAACTCCGCACTGCGCAAGGTCGCACGGGTGCGCATCTCGGGGTCGATCGAAGTGACGGCGTACATCCCCGGCGAGGGCCACAACCTGCAGGAGCACTCGGTGGTGCTGGTGCGGGGGGGCCGCGTGAAGGACCTCCCGGGGGTGCGCTACAAGGTGGTGCGGGGCACGCTCGACGCGGCAGGCGTCAGCGACCGCAAAAAGGCGCGCTCGCAGTACGGCGTGAAGAAAAAGTAGTGGCTCTCGACCGCCTCAGCCGAAGGGCTCGCCCGTTGCTGCGCCGCGCTCGTCGGGGGGTCTGCTGATGCCCCGCCGCGCCGCAGCCCACGTGCGTCCGGTCGAGCCGGACCCGGTCCACCGCTCGAAGCTCGTGCAGCAGGTCATCAACAAGGTGATGCTGGATGGCAAGAAGTCCGTGGCGGAGCGGATCGTGTACGACGCGCTGGCGATCCTCGGGGAGCGCAGCGAGAAAGACCCGATCGAGACGTTGGAGGCGTCGATCAAGTCGCTCACGCCGACACTCGAGGTCAAATCCCGTCGCGTCGGCGGCGCGACCTACCAGGTGCCCGTCGAGGTGGCCTCCAGGCGCGCCCGCACACTGGCCGTGCGCTGGCTGGTCGAGTTTGCCCGCCAGCGCCGCGAGAAGACGATGGCCCAGCGCCTCGCGCACGAGCTACTCGACGCCCAGTCCCAGCAGGGTGGGGCGTACAAGCGCAAGGACGACATCTACCGCATGGCGCAGGCAAACAAGGCTTTCGCCCATTATCGTTGGTAGCCCGGTAGTGCCTCAGTTTGGTCTGGACCCGCAGACCTGCGAGAGCCTTATGGTGCATTTGGGCGACCATATAGCTACTGGACCTCTCATAACCGCCGTCTGGTTGCTGCCCACAGGTCCAGTCGGTTATATACCCCCAACCTGATACACCACCGGTAGCCCGCTCCTCTGTGACGCATCGCACACCCAAAGGGGTTGAAGGGAAAGCTTTGGTACCTAACATTTAGGTACCAAATGTCTTCGCCCGGATCGATACAGACAGCCGACGGCCGCATGAGCTACGAGGCCGGCCACATTCCGCGCCACGTGTGGGTGGTCTGTGGCGTGGTGATCCTGGGGATGATCATGTCAATCCTCGACACCACGATCGTCAACGTGGCGCTGGACACGCTCTCGAAGGATCTGCACAGCCCGCTCTCGCAGGTGCAGTGGGTGATTACCGGCTACCTGCTCTCGCTGGCGGCCGTGATCCCGGTGACAGGGTGGGCGGCACGGCGCTTCGGGGCCAAGCAGGTGTACATGGTCTCGTTGGTGCTGTTCACCGCCGGCTCGGCGCTGTGCGGCTTGGCGAACTCGGTCACCTCGCTGGTGGTCTTCCGTGTGCTGCAGGGCGCGGGCGGCGGGATGATCATGCCGGTCGCGATGATGATCATGGCCCAGGTGGCGGGCCCCCAGCAGATGGGCAAGGTGATGGGGATCGTCTCGATGCCGGCGATGCTGGCCCCGATCCTGGGTCCGGTCGTGGGGGGTCTGATCCTGCAGCACCTGCACTGGTCGTGGATCTTCTTCGTGAACATCCCGATCGGGGCGATCGCGTTCGCGCTCGGCTGGCGGTTGCTGCCCCGCACAGACGCCGGGGACGCAGGGCGCCTGGACGTGGTGGGCCTGGCGCTGCTGCCGGTGGGGTTCGCGGCGTTCATCTACGGCATCAGCCAGCTCGGCTCGGGCGCGCCGGCGGGCTCGGGCGAAGTGATCGTGCCGTCGGTCGTGGGACTGGCGATGGTCGCGCTCTTCTGCGTGCACGCGCTGCGGGTGGAGCGTCCGCTGCTGGACATCCGCATGTACTCCAACCGGGTGTTCGCGGGGGCGGCGTTCGTGAACTTCGGCCTGGGGGCGGCGCTGTTCGGCGCGATGATCCTGGTGCCGTACTACTACCAGGCTGTACGTGGGGAGGACGTGATCAGCACGGGACTGCTCACCGGACCCCAGGGGATCGGGGCGCTGGTGGCGATGCCGTTGGCGAGTCGCCTGACCGAACGCTTCGGCGGCGGCCGCGTGGCGCTCACGGGGGTGTCGGTTCTGTGCCTCAGCACGATCCCCCTCACGTTCGTGGGGGCGGACACGTCGATCGTTGCGATCTCGGGGGTGCTGGTCGTGCGCGGCCTCAGCATCGGGCTGTGCTTCATGCCCGCGATGACCGCCGCGTTCGCGTCGATGCGCCCCGACCAGGTCTCCGACGCGACGCCCCAGCTGACCGTGCTGCAGCGCACCGGCGGTGCGATCGGCACGGCGGTGCTCGCGGTGGTCCTTCAGCGCGCCGGCGTGGATGCCCTCACTCCGGCGGGGCGGGCGAGCGCGTTCGACACCGCCTACTGGTGGGCGCTGGGGATCGCGGCGCTGACGCTGATCCCCTGCACGATGTTGCTGCGTGCCGAGCGCCCGCGAGCGGACGACTCGCTCCCCGCCCGTTCGAAGGCGGAGAGCGTCGCGGGCCATTCCGAACGAGCCGTCGAGCCGGTCGGGGTCTGAGAGAGGGCGCAATGGCGGTCTCGGTGAAGGTCTCTCAGCAGGAGTGGGCGGCGGAGTTGATCGAACTGGGCAAAGCCTTTCGTCGCACGTTTCGCAGCCTCAGCCGCCTGCGCGGGCGCGACACCCACCTGGAGTCCACCGATCTGAGCCACGCGCAGTGCGAGCTGCTGTTCGAGCTGGAGGAGCGCGGCGAGCTCTCCGCGGGGGAGCTCGCGGTGGCCGCGCAGCTCACGCCGGCGACGGTCACGCAGATGCTCGAGCACCTCGCCGCCGGCGGGCACGTGGAGCGCGCTCGACTGGAGCGCGACAAGCGCGTGGTGGTCTCCCGCCTCAGCCCTCGTGGGCGGCACGAGATCGAGGCCAAGCGCGCGAAGTGGCAGGGCCGCTGGGAGGAGGCGCTCGCGGACGTGGACGTCGAGGAGCTGCGCGCCGCCACGCGGGTGCTCACACGTTTGCAGGCGGTCTTCGAGGACGGCGCGAGCGAACTCGATCCCCCTTCATCCCGCTGCGCCGCCGCGGGCGGGCGAGTACCTAAACCTCTGCTATAGTCGGCCTCCGCTCGGCGGGCGGCTTAGTTGTGCGAGCAACGCTGGCCACGGGGCGCAAAGCCAACATGAAGACCCTGAGCACATAGCGACGCGAACCGGCCTCGAACCAGCAGCGCGCGTGGGCCCAGGGGGCCCCATTTTTTTGCCCAGACCCAGCCTGTCCCGACCCCGAAGCTTTCGCCCCGGCCCCGCCGTCTCTGCCTGACCCGAACAGCGCCCACCACCACTCCAGACCATGCCACGCAAGTTCACCCTCCAGAACACCCGCAACATCGGGATCATGGCCCACATCGACGCGGGCAAGACGACGACGACCGAGCGCATCCTCTACTACACCGGGCGCACCTACAAGATGGGCGAGGTCCACGAGGGTGCCGCCACGATGGACTGGATGGAACAGGAGCAGGAGCGGGGCATCACGATCACCTCGGCCGCCACCACCGCGGAGTGGAAGGGCCACCGGATCAACATCATCGACACCCCCGGGCACGTCGACTTCACCGTCGAGGTCGAGCGCTCCCTGCGCGTGCTCGACGGGGCGATCGCGCTGTTCGACTCCGTCGCTGGCGTCGAGCCCCAGTCGGAGACCGTGTGGCGCCAGGCCGACAAGTACCACGTCCCCCGGATCGCCTACATCAACAAGATGGACCGCACCGGCGCCGACTTCGAGCGCGGGGTGCAGACGATGATCGACCGCCTCGCCGCCCACCCCGTGCCGATCCAGCTCCCCATCGGCGCAGAGGGGGACTTCGAGGGCGTGGTCGACCTTGTGGCGATGCGCGCGATCGTCTACAAGGACGAGCTCGGCAAGGAGCAGGACGTGATCGAGATCCCCGCCGCCCTCGTCGACGCCGCCACGGCGGCGCGCGAGCACCTGCTGGAGGAGGTCTCCCACTACGACGACGGCCTCCTCGAGCTGATCCTCGAGGAGGCCGAGATCCCCGAGGAGCGCCTCAAGCAGGCGATCCGCACGGCTACCCTCTCCACCAAGCTCACGCCCGTGCTGTGCGGCTCGTCCTTTAAGAACAAGGGCGTGCAGCCGCTGCTGGACGCCGTCATCGACTACCTCCCCTCCCCGCTGGACGTGCCCCCGATGACCGGCACCGAACTCGTCAAGGGCGAGGAGGGTGAGCGCGAGGTGGAGCGCAAGCCCGATGACTCCGAACCCTTCACCGCGCTCGCCTTCAAGATCATGGCCGACCCCTACGTCGGCAAGCTCACCTACTTCCGCGTCTACTCCGGGCGCGTGGAGGCGGGCTCGCGCGTGCTCAACGTCAACAGCGGTCGCACCGAGCGCATCGGGCGCATCCTGATGATGCACGCCAACGACCGCGAGGAGGTTCCCGAGGTCTACTCCGGGGACATCGCCGCCGCGGTCGGCATCAAGCAGGTTATGACCGGCGACACGCTCGCCGCCCCCGACGCCCCCGTGCGCTTGGAGACGATCGTGTTCCCCGAGCCCGTCATCAAGGTCGCGGTGGAGCCCAAGACCAAGGTCGACCAGGAGAAGATGTCGATCGCGCTGGGGCGCCTCGCCGAGGAGGACCCCACCTTCCAGGTCCGCACCAACGAAGAGACCGGCCAGATCGAGATCTCCGGGATGGGCGAGCTGCACCTGGAAGTGCTCGTGGACCGCATGAAGCGCGAGTTCGGTGTGGAGGCCAACGTCGGGCGCCCCCAGGTCTCCTACCGCGAGACCGTGCGCGGCACCGCCGAGAAGGTCGAAGGCAAGTTCGTGCGCCAGACCGGCGGCTCGGGCCAGTACGGCGTGGTTTACATCAACATCGAGCCCGCCCCCGGCGAGGGCTTCGACTTCGTCAACAAGATCAAGGGCGGCGCGATCCCCTCGGAGTTCATCCCCGCCGTCGAGAAGGGCGTCGAGGAGGCGCTCGAGAACGGCGTCAAGGCGGGTTACCCGATGGTGGACGTACGCGTCACGCTCGTGGACGGCAAGTACCACGAGGTGGACTCCTCGGAGATCGCCTACAAGGTCGCCGGCTCGCTCGCCTTCAAGGAGGCCGCCCGGCGCGCCAAGCCGGTGCTGCTGGAGCCGATCTTCGCGGTGGAGGTCGTCACTCCCGAGGAGTTCATGGGCGAAGTTATGGGCGACCTCTCGCGCCGGCGCGGGCACCTGCACGGCTCCGAGCAGCAGGGGAACGCGCAGGCGATCCACGCGCTCGTGCCGCTCTCGGAGATGTTCGGATACGCCACCGACCTGCGCTCCAACACGCAGGGGCGCGCCACCTACACGATGCAGTTCGAGGGCTACGAGGAGGTTCCCCCCTCCATCGCGGAGAAGATCATCGAGCAACGCACGGGGGAGCCGGTCCCGGCCTGAACAGGCAGCAGGCAACGAAAGCAGCATTCAGATAGATTTCCCCGGTTCGCCCCAAAGGTGGCGGACAACACAAGTCGATTCCAGAGGAGCAGAGCAAAGTGGCGAAGCAGAAGTTCGAGCGCGACAAGCCGCACGTCAACGTCGGCACCATCGGTCACATCGACCACGGCAAGACGACGCTGACCGCTGCCATCACCACGGTGCTGGCGGAGAAGGGAGGCGCCGAAGCCCGCAGCTTCGAGGAGATCGACAACGCGCCCGAGGAGAAGGAACGCGGGATCACGATCGCCACCTCCCACGTGGAGTACACGACCGACAAGCGCCACTACGCGCACGTGGACTGCCCCGGTCACGCGGACTACGTCAAGAACATGATCACCGGCGCCGCCCAGATGGACGGGGCGATCCTTGTGGTCTCCGCGGCGGACGGGCCGATGCCCCAGACGCGCGAGCACATCCTGCTCGCTCGCCAGGTCGGCGTCCCCTACATCGTGGTGTTCCTCAACAAGGCCGACATGGTCGACGACGAGGAGCTGCTCGAACTGGTGGAGGTCGAGGTCCGCGAGCTGCTGAGCGAGTACGACTTCCCCGGTGACGACATCCCGTTCGTGGTCGGCTCCGCGCTGAAGGCGCTGGAAGGCGACGAGACCTACAAGCAGAAGATCCTCGACCTCGCCGACGCGCTGGACGACTACATCCCCGAGCCCGTGCGCGAGCTCGACAAGCCCTTCCTGATGCCGGTCGAGGACGTCTTCTCGATCACCGGCCGCGGCACCGTCGCCACCGGGCGCATCGAGCAGGGGATCGTCAAAACCGGCGACACCGTGGAAATCGTGGGCGTCCACGACTCCACCTCCACGGTCGTCACGGGCGTCGAGATGTTCCGCAAGATCCTCGACGAGGGCCGCGCCGGCGACAACGTCGGCTGCCTGCTGCGCGGCACCAAGCGCGAGGAGATCGAGCGCGGGCAGGTGCTCTGCAAGCCGGGCTCGATCACGCCGCACACCAAGTTCAAGTCCGAGGTCTACGTGCTCAAGAAGGAGGAGGGTGGCCGCCACACCCCCTTCTTCTCCGGGTACCGGCCGCAGTTCTACTTCCGCACGACCGACGTCACCGGGGTGGCCAAGCTGCCCGAGGGCGTCGAGATGGTGATGCCCGGCGACAACGTCCAGATGGAGATCGAGCTGATCCAGCCGATCGCCATGGACCAGGGCCTGCGGTTCGCGATCCGAGAGGGCGGGCGCACCGTGGGTTCGGGCGTGGTCAGCGAGATCATCGAGTAGCACCGAGGGGCGTCTCCACCGGGGGCGCCCCTTTTTCATTGGTAGACAGATACGACGATGCAGATCCGCCCGTAGACGCGGTGCGGTGAGGGGGCGGGCCCCAGCATGGAGTCCGCCCCCTCGCTCGCCCCCTGCGTACAGCGAGTGGGTTATGAGCAACGCCAACCAGGCCGCCGTGCCGGCCCGGGACGGCCACAGGCCAACAACCAAATCCCAATCAAACAGACCGAACGACACCGAGCACCTTGCCAATGGCACCCGCCACCCAGAACAAGATCCGCATCCGCCTGAAGGCGTACGACACCTCCGCGATCGAGTCGGCCGCGAGGGAGATCGTGGAGACCGCCACCCGTACCGGCGCCACCGTCTCCGGGCCGGTGCCGCTGCCCACGGAGAAGAACGTGTACTGCGTGATCCGGTCTCCCTTCAAGGACAAGGACTCCCGCGAGCACTTCGAGATTCGCACCCACAAGCGCCTGATCGACATCCACCAGCCGACCCCGAAGACCGTCGACTCCCTCCAGCGCCTCGATCATCTGCCCGCGGGCGTCGACATCGAGATCCGCCTCGCCACGTGAGTGAGATGCCCGCGATCCTCGCCAAGAAGCTCGGTATGACACAGGCTCTTCAGGGAGGACGGCTCCGTCGCGCGCGTCACCGTGCTGGAGGCCGGGCCGTGCCCGGTGACCGCGGTCCGCGACCTCGAGCGCGACGGCTACGCGGCCATCCAGCTGGCCTTCGGCGCCGCCCGCGAGAAGCACCTCACCAAAGCAGAGCTCGGCCACCTGAAGAAGGCCGACGCCCCCCCGCTGCGCCACCTCGTCGAGTTCCGCGACCCACCCGCTCCGGTCGCCGACCGATCGAAGATCGGCCAGCAGTTGGGCGAAAGCGTCACCGTCGCCGCCTTCGAGGTGGGCGCCCGCGTGAAGATCTCCGGGGTCTCCAAGGGCAAGGGCTTCCAGGGCACCATCCGTCGCCACAACTTCAAGAGCGGGCCCAAGTCCCACGGCTCCCACAACGTCCGCGCCCCCGGCTCGATCGGCGCCTCCGCCACGCCCGCGCGGGTGGTCAAAGGCATCCGCGGGCCCGGCCAGATGGGCAACCGTCGCGTCACCCAGCGCGGCCTGGAGGTCATCGCCGTGGACGCCGCCCAGAACCTCCTGCTCGTGCGGGGCTCCGTGCCCGGGCCCCGCGGGGGGGTCGTGGAGGTGCGCGCCGATGCCTGACGCGGCGCTGCAGGCCCCCGTGCTCGGGGCTGCCAAGAAGGTCAAGCTCGACGGGGACGCCTTCGCCGCGGGTTTCCACGGCCCGCTCGTGCACCAGAGCGTGCGCGCCGAGCAGGCCGCCCGCCGCCGCGGCACCGCCGCCACGAAGACCCGCGCGATGGTCTCCGGCGGCTCCGCCAAGCCGTGGCGCCAGAAGGGCACCGGCCGCGCCCGCGCCGGCTCCAGCCGCTCGCCCCTGTGGACCGGCGGCGGCATCGCGTTCGGGCCCCAGCCGCGCTCCTACACCTTCAAGGTCAACCGCAAGGAGCAGCGCGCCGCGTTGCGCAGCGCGCTCTCGCTGCACGCCGGGCGCGGCTCGCTTGCTGTCATAGATGTCGCCGCCTTCGAGGCACCCAAGACCAGCCACGCACTCGAGCTGCTCGAGGACTGGTCCGAGCCGCGTCCGACGCTTGTCGCGCTCGCCGCCGAGGAGTCCGACGTGGCGCTCTCCTTCCGCAACCTCGCCCGCGTGTCGGTGCTGGCGCACGAGAACGTCGGGGTCGCCGACCTCCTCGGCGCCGCCTCGGTGGTGCTCTCGCAGGCCGCGCTCGACGCGCTCACCGCCCGCGCCGGGGGAGGGAAGGGGGACTGATGGAGCACTCCCAGGTCATCATCCGCCCCGTGGTCTCGGAGAAGAGCTACGAGCTCTCCGCCGCCGGCCGCTACACCTTTCGCGTGCACCCCGACGCGCACAAGACACTGATCCGCCAGGCGGTCGAAGCGCTGTTCGACGTGCACGTCGTGGGGGTGCGCACGCAGAGCGTCAAGTCCAAGCCCAAGCGTCGCGTCAACACCAAGGGGCGTACCCGCACGTGGAAGAAGGCGATCGTGCAGGTCCGCGAGGGCGAGAGCATCGCCATCTTCCGTAGCCTCGAGGGCGTCTAGGAGGAGCTCCCACCGTGCCCATTCGCAAACCCAAGCCCACCAGCCCCGGCCGGCGTTTCACCTCGTACCCGGACTTCGCCGAGATCACCAAGAGCGAGCCCGAGAAGACGCTCGTCGAGGGTCTGAAGAAGAGCGGCGGGCGCAACGCCCGCGGGCGCAAGACCGCCCGCCACCGCGGCGGCGGCGCCAAGCGCCTGTACCGCCGGATCGACTTCAAGCGCCGCAAGGACGGGGTCCCCGCGAAGGTCGCCGCGATCGAGTACGACCCCAACCGCTCCTCCTACATCGCCCTCCTGCACTACGCCGACGGCGAGAAGCGCTACATCCTCGCTCCCCACCGGCTGACGGTGGGCATGACCGTGCGCTCCGGCGAGGACGCCGACATCGCGGTCGGCAACAGCCTGCCGCTCGCCCGCATGCCCGTCGGCACCGTGATCCACAACGTCGAGCTGCACCCCGGCCGCGGCGGGCAGATGGCCCGCTCCGCGGGTGCCTCCGTGCAGCTGATGGCCAAGGACGGCGACATGGCCACCCTGCGCCTGCCCTCGGGCGAGATGCGCCTCGTGCGCGCCGAGTGCCGCGCCACCGTCGGCACGATCGGCAACTCCGACCACCAGAACGTGAAGGTCGGCAAGGCCGGGCGCAAGCGCCACATGGGCGTGCGCCCCCAGACCCGCGGCGTGGCGATGAACCCCGTCGACCACCCCCACGGCGGCGGCGAGGGCTCCACCACCGCCGGGCGGCACCCCGTCACCCCCTGGGGGGTCCCCACGCTGGGGTACCGCACGCGCAAAAAGAACAAGCCCTCCGACCGCTACATAGTCCGCGGCCGTCGACGCGGAAAGGGCAAGAGCCGATGAGCCGCTCCAGTAAGAAGGGGCCGTGGGTGGAAGAACGGTTGATGAAACGCATCGAAGCGCTCAATGCGGAGAACCGCAAACAGATGCTTCGCACGTGGTCGCGCGCCTCCACGATCTTCCCCGACATGGTCGGCCACACGATCGCGGTGCACGACGGCAAGAAGCACATCCCCGTGTTCGTCTCCGAGTCGATGGTCGGGCACAAGCTGGGTGAGTTTGCCCCCACCCGACACTTCCGCGGGCACGCGGGGTCCGGGAAGGTCCGCTGAAAATGAGCGCCGAGGACGAGAAAGAGGACTTGAAGCCGGAGGAGACTCCGGCCGAGCCGGCCGCTAAGAAACCGGCCGCCAAAAAACGGGCCAAAGCAAAAGCCCCCAAGCCGGAGTCGGCCGCTGAGGAGCAGCCGTCTGCCGAGGAGGAGGAGGAGCCGGTCGTCGAGGAGGAGCCCGTAGCCGAGCCTGCACTGCCGGCGCGCAGAGACGCGTCGGTCGCACGCCGCGCGGTGGTCTCCGCACGGGCGCGCTACGTGCGCACCTCCGCGCGCAAGGCGCGGATGGTGTGCGGGCACCTGCGGGGCAAGTCCGTGCAGGAGGCACGCGCTATCCTCGCCTTCACGCCCCGCGACGCGGCGCGCGACTGGAGCAAGTTGCTCGAGTCCGCGGTGGCCAACGCGGAGAACAACCACGAGCTGCTCGAGGACGATCTCATCGTTCGCGAGGCCTACGCCGACGAGGGGCCGACGATCAAGCGCTTTCGGCCGCGCGCCATGGGCAGGGCGACGCCGATCCGCAAGCGCACCAGCCACCTGACGATCACGCTGACCCCGCGGCCGTAGGGCCACGGAAACCCAACGACACCGGACTTGGAATAGAGAGAGAAGAAGAGAGCAGATGGGACAGAAGGTTCATCCAGAGGCCATGCGCGTGGGGTACATCCACGACTGGAAGTCCAACTGGTTCAACGAGCGCCACTTCGCCGAGTACCTCGCGGAGGACATCCGCGTGCGCCGGCACATCACCGACCGCCTCGCCCACGCGGGCCTCTCCGACATCACGATCCGCAAGGACGCCGGTGAACTGGAGGTCAACATCCACACCGCGCGGCCCGGCATCGTGATCGGCAAGTCCGGCACCGAAGTGGACGCCCTGCGCCGCGACCTGCATCGCATGACCCAGAAGCAGATCAAGGTCAACATCCTCGAGATCAAGCGTCCCGAGCTCGACGCGAAGCTCGTCGCGCAGTCAATCGCCGAGCAGCTGCAGAACCGCGTCGCGTTCCGCCGCGCGATGAAGCGCGCGCTCACAAGCGCGATGCGCTCGGGGGCCAAGGGCGTCAAGGTGCAGGTCTCCGGGCGCCTCGGCGGTGCGGAGATGGCGCGTACCGAGAGCTACTCGGACGGGCGCGTGCCGCTGCACACGATGCGTGCCGACATCGACTACGGCTTCTACGAGGCCGCCACTACGTTCGGGCGCATCGGCGTGAAGTGTTGGGTCAACAAGGGCGAAATCATGCCCGAGGGCTTCACCGGCGCGGACCTCACCGACATGACAGCCCCACCACCCCCGAGCTCCGAGCGCGACGGTCGCGGAGGACGTGACGGTCGCGACGGTCGCGGTCGCGGGCGTGGCGGCGGCGGCGCGGGCGGTGGACGTGGCGGCGGTGGCCGTGGGCCGGGAGGCCCGGGTGGGTCCGGTGGCGGCCGGGGACCGGGAGGCGGGCGTGGGCCGGGAGGACCTGGCGGCGGACGTGGTCCCGGAGGCCCCGGGGGTGGACGCGGTCCCGGAGGACCTGGCGGCGGACGCGGCTTCGGCGGGCCGGGCGGTCCGGGCGGCGGTCGTGGGCCCGGCGGTCCGGGCGGCGGTCGCGGACCGGGCGGTCCAGGCGGCGGTCGCGGACCGGGCGGAGGCTCCGGTCGTGGGGGCGGCAGCCCCGAGGTGACCCGCTGATGCTCTCCCCCAAGCGCGTCAAGCACCGCAAGCAGCACCGCGGCCGCCGCGGCGGGATGTCGCGCGGCCAGGTGAAGGTCCAGTTCGGCGAGTACGGCCTGAAGTCACTCGAGCAGGGCTGGCTCACCAACCGCCAGATCGAGGCTGCCCGTATCGCGATGACGCGCAAGATCAAGCGCGGGGGCAAGGTGTGGATCAACGTCTTCCCCGACAAGCCCGTCACCAAGAAGCCTGCCGAGACCCGCATGGGCTCCGGCAAGGGCTCCCCCGAGGGCTGGGTCGCCGTGGTCAAGCCGGGGCGCGTGATGTTCGAGCTCGCCGGCGTGCCCGAGCCGCTCGCGCGCGACGCGATCCGCCTCGCCGCGCACAAGCTTCCTGTCAAGTCCAAGTTCGTGATGCGCGAGGACTGAGGGGGATCGTGAAGGCCAAGGAGATGCGCGACATGCCCGACGACGAGCTCGCCGAGCAGATAGCCACCCTGCGCAAGGAGCTCTTCGGGCTGCGCTTTGCCAACGCCACGGGGGAGCTCGAGAACACCGCCGGGGTCCCCCACGCCCGGCGCGGGCTTGCGCGTGCGCTCACCGTCGCCCGCGAGCGAGAGTTGGGGATCTGAACGACATGGCTGAGGAACAGGACAAAGAGATGACCGAGGAGCAGGAGCCGCAGGAGGCGCCGGCCGCCCAGGAGCTGGTCGCACAGGCTGCCCCGGCGGAGTCCACCGAGCAGGAGTCGCAGGAGGCGCCGGCTGCCCAGGAGCCGGTCGCGCCGCAGACCCCTGAACCAGTGGCGCCCGAGGCCAAGGAGTCCGCGGGGCAGGCGGCGGGGCGGGCGGGCTCCGAGCCCGCCGCCGAGCAGATACCGCCCAAGGAGCGCCGGCGCAAGGCCCGCTCGACTCACACCGGAAGCGCTCGAGCGCCGCGCTCGCCCGAGGAGCGCCAGGCCGAACGCGAGGCCGTGCGCCGCACCAAGGCGCTGAAGCGCCGTGCGCGGCGCCTGCAAGAACGGACTAAACAGGCCGAGCGCCGCGCCTCGGCTCCGGCGCCGCAGGCGCTCGCTCCCGTCCACGCCACCACCGAGGGCGTCCGCCGCGTGCGCCAGGGGGTGGTGGTCTCCAACAAGGCCAACAAGACGATCACCGTGCGCATCGACGTGGCCCGTCGCCACCTGCGCTACGAGAAGATCCTGCGCAGCTCCTCCACGCTGCACGCGCACGACGAGAACAACGAGGCGCACGAGGGCGACGTGGTGCGCGTGGTCGAGAGCCGCCCGCTGTCGCGCACCAAGCGGTGGCGGCTCGTGGATGTACTGGAGCGGGCAAGATGAGGATCGAAGATCTTCCGGTCAAGGACGCCTGGAGGGCGGCCGTCCCAATCAGCAAGGCCGACTGGACGGAGGCCAGAGCATGATCCAGAACGAGACGCGGCTGCGCGTGGCCGACAACACGGGCGCGCGCGAGATCCTCTGCATCCGTGTCAAGGGCGGCTCCCGCCGCCGGTACGCCCACGTGGGCGACGTGATCACCGCCACCGTCAAGCAGGCCAACCCCCACGGGACGGTCAAAAAGGGCGACGTGGTCACCGCGGTGGTGGTGCGCACCAAGAAGCCCTTCGGCCGTGAGGACGGCACCTACATCTCCTTCGACGAGAACGCCGCGGTGATCATCGACGAGCAGAACAACCCCCGCGGCACCCGTGTGTTCGGCCCCGTCGCGCGGGAACTGCGCGAGCGCAACTTCATGAAGATCGTCTCGCTCGCCCCCGAGGTCATCTGAGATGGCGCGCGCTCGGGCACAGACAGGTGGATCGCGGTCTGGGGGATCGCGCAAGAAGGGCGGCAAGCAGACGGGCGGTGCACGTGCGGGCGCGAAGCGCTCGAACAAGCAGGCGAAGGCGCCCGCCCGGCGCACCATGCGGGTCCGCTCCGGGGACCGTGTGCAGGTGATGGCGGGCAAGGACCGTGGCAAGAGCGGCCGGGTGTTGCGCGTGGAACCCGACAAGGAACGCGTGTACGTGGAGGGGCTGAACATGGTCAAGCGGCACACCCGCCCGCAGCAGATGCCGAGCGGGGGCGCCTTCGGGGGCACCACCACCACCTTGGGTGGCGGCGTGATCGAGCGCGAGGGCCCGATCCACGTCTCCAACGTGATGCTCCTGGACCCCAAAGGCGCCAAGCCGACGCGGGTGGGGGTCGAGCGGGAGGACGGCAAGCCCTACCGCGTCGCCCGGCGCTCGGGTGCGAGGATCGACTGATGAGCGGCGCGTATGCCGGCGCCTCGCGGCGTCCTCAGTCGCTCGTGTGCGTAGCACACTTCGCTCCTTGCGTCCTTGCGAGGCTTGGCCTACGCGCCGCTCATGAGCGTAGACCGACAGAGGAGGGCGGGCGATGAGCACCGAAGCCCCCCCCGCGCGCCTGAAGGTCCGCTACATGGAGGAGATCCGCCCGCGGCTGGTCGAACGCTTCGGCTACACCTCCTCGATGCAGACCCCGCGGATCGAGAAGGTCACCCTCAACATGGGCGTCGGCGACGCCAAGCAGGACTCCAAGGCGCTGAAGGCCGCCCAGGACCAGCTCGCGACGATCGCCGGGCAGCAGCCGAGCGTGCGCCGCGCGAGGAAGTCGATCGCGGCCTTCAAACTGCGTGAGGGGATGCCCGTCGGCGTCGCCGTGACCCTGCGCGGGGACCGCTGCTACGAGTTCCTCGACCGGCTCATCTCGATCGCGATCCCCCGTATCCGCGACTTCCGCGGGCTGTACTCCCGCTCCTTCGACGGCCGCGGCAACTACTCGATGGGGGTCCGCGAACAGATCATCTTCCCCGAGATCGACTACGACGCGATCGACCACGTGCGCGGTCTTGACATCACGATCACCACCTCCGCCCGCACCGACGTGGAGGCTTTTGCGCTGCTCTCCGCGTTGGGGATGCCCTTCTCCACCTACGGCCGGCCCGCGGAGTTCGACGAGACCACCGCCGACACCGCCGACGGCGGGAGCACCGACACCGCCGACCAGAAGGAGACCGACTGATGGCCAAGACCTCGCTGCGCGTCAAGCAGGCGCGGACGCCGAAGTACAAGACGCGCGCCTATACTCGCTGCAACCGATGCGGGCGCCCCAAGGCGGTCTATCGCAAGTTCGGGCTCTGCCGCATCTGCCTGCGCGAGCTCGCCCACAACGGCCAGATCCCCGGGATGACCAAGTCCTCCTGGTAGGACCGACCAAGAGACCTCTCTGAGAGACCGCCATGTCCATGACCGACCCCATAGCCGACTTTCTCACGCGCATCCGTAACGCGATCCACGCTGCGCATGAGACGGTGCAGATCCCCGCCTCGAAGCTCAAGGCGGAGCTCGCACGGATCCTTGCCGAGCAGGGCTACATCGACTCGTGGTCGCTTGCCCCTGCGCCCGACGGCGGCGCGGGCGAGGTGATCGAGATTCGCCTCAAGTACACCGATGACCGCCGCTCGGCGATCTCGGGCTTGCGACGCGTCTCCAGGCCCGGCCAGCGCACCTACGTACAGGCCGGGGGCATCCCCAAGGTGCAGGGCGGGATGGGCACCTCGATCGTCTCGACCTCACACGGCGTGATGACCGGCCACGACGCGCGCGCCGAGGGCGTGGGTGGCGAGGTTCTGGCCCAGGTCTGGTAGGGCGAGCGGAAACCACCATGTCCAGGATCGGAAGACAGCCCATCCCCGTGCCGGCCGGCGTCAGCGTGACGATCGAGCCGGAGGCGGTGCGCGTGAACGGGCCCAAAGGAGAGCTCTCCGAGCGCGTCCACCGCGACATCGAGGTCGTGCAGGAGGGCGAGCAGGTGCTCGTCTCGCGCCCCACCGACCGCGGCGAACACCGTGCGCTGCACGGTCTCACGCGCACCCTGGTGGCCAACATGGTGCAGGGAGTCACCGCGGGGTACGAGAAGCGCTTGGAGATCCAGGGGGTGGGTTACCGCGCACAGCTGAAGGGCAAGAACCTGGAGCTCGCCGTCGGCTACTCCCACCCCGTCCCGATAGTGGCCCCGGAGGGGATCGAGTTCGAGGTGCCCCAGCCCACGAGAATCGTGGTGAGGGGCATCTCCAAGCAGCTCGTGGGGGAGACCGCCGCGATCATCCGCAAGCAGCGCCCACCCGAGCCGTACAAGGGCAAGGGCATCCGCTACGAGGGCGAGTACGTCGCAAGAAAGGTCGGCAAGCGCGCGTGACCCTGCTCACCAAGCCCGAGCGCCGGCTCAAACGCCGCCGGCGGGTGCGCGCGAAGATCGCGGGCACCGCCACGCGGCCGCGGATCTCGGTGTTCCGCTCCAACAAGGGGCTCTCCGCGCAGGCGATCGACGACGTGGCGGGGCGCACCCTCGCGGCGGTCAACTGGTTCGAGCCCGAGTTGGGTAAGCTCGCCAAAGGCGAGCGCACCCCCCGCGCGGGCGCGCTGCTCGCGGAGCGGGTCAAAGCGGCGGGCGTCTCCGAAGCGGTGTTCGACCGCGGCGGGTACCTCTACCACGGCCACGTGCGCGCCTTTGCCGAGGCGCTGCGCGAGGCAGGTATCACCGTCTAGGACCCTGCGCACCAGCCACCTCTCAAGCCACCTCAGTTCCCCACCACACGCCTCCCGCCGCTCACGCTCCCACCACACACCTCCACTGCTCCTCACTGCCCCCGCCACCTCGCTACCCTCTCGACGCCGCCATGACCACCTTCTCCACAGATCGCTCAGTGAGCCCCGCCGGCCTGGACCTCCAGGAGCGGGTCGTCGAGATCAACCGCGTCGCCAAGGTGGTCAAGGGCGGGCGGCGCTTCTCGTTCACCGCGCTGGTGGTGGTGGGTGACGAACGGGAAGTGGTGGGCGTCGGCTACGGCAAGGCCAACGAGGTGCCGCTCGCGATCCAGAAGGGTGTGGAGCGCGCCAAGAAGGACCTCTTCCGCGTCCCCCGCCACGGCAGCACGATCACCCACCAGACCACCGGGATTTTCGGCGCCGGCCGGGTGCTGCTCAAGCCCGCGGCGCCCGGCACCGGCGTGATCGCAGGCGGCGGGGTCCGCGCCGTGCTGGAGCTCGCTGGGATCCACGACATCCTCTCCAAGAGCCTCGGGACCCAGAACCCGATCAACCTCGTGAAGGCCACGGTGACGGGCCTGCGCGGGCTACGCCGGCCCGAGGAGGTCGCGCGGTTGCGTGGCCTCACGATCAACCAGGTGCTGGGCCTCGCCGAGAAGCCTGCCGAGGTGGCTGTCGCAGAGGGCGCAGCCGAGCCCGTCGAGGCTGTCGCCGAGAACGAGACGGAGACACCGTCGGTCACAGAGACCCCCGAGGAGGGGTCGGCCCAGTGAGCGCTCTGACGGTCGTACAGCGTCGCTCGGGCAACGGCTCGAACAAGCGCCAGCTCGATACGCTGCGCTCGCTGGGCCTGCGCAGGATCGGACACACCGTGGAGGTCAAGGACTGCCCCCAGGCGCGTGGCATGCTGCACGCCGTACGCCACCTCGTGGAAGTAAAGGAGGGCAAGTGAGCGAGAGCGAGGAGCCCCGCGTGGGACTGCACAGCCTCGCGCCCGCCCCCGGCAGCCGCAGACCGCGAAAGCGCGTGGGCCGCGGAGAAGGCTCGGGCACCGGCAAGACGGCGGGCCGCGGGCAGAAGGGCTACGGGTCGCGCGCGGGCGCCAAGAGCAGGGCGCGGTTCGAGGGCGGGCAGATGCCGATCCACATGCGGATGCGCAAGCTTCGCGGGCCCCACATGAAGAAGTCGATGCCGTTCGAGCCGTTCCGCACCCACACGCAGGCCGTGAACGTCGGCGACCTCGACGGCCGCTTCGAGGCCGGCGCGGAGGTGACGCTCGAGGCGATGAGGTCCAAGGGCCTCGGGACCCGCAAGGGCGTCCCCGTCAAGGTGCTCGCCAAGGGCGAGCTCGGCAAGGCGCTCACGGTCCACGCCCACGCCTTCAGCGCGAGCGCACGCGAGCGCATCGAAGCGGCCGGCGGCAGCTGCGTGGTCGACGAGACCACGGGCTCGTAGAGACGTCCGCGTAGAGACCCCTAACGCTCCCGAGGGGACCTCACGTGTGAGCCATCGCGGCGGCCGGCGGCGCCCGCGTTGGCTCGACGTCGCTGGCTCAGAGAACTTTCCGAGAAGACCCGCGCGCGAGGGGCGGTGGCCGTCTAGAATCGGCGGCGGTGCTCTCCACGATCCTCAACGCCTTCCAGGTTCGGGACATCCGGCGCAAGATCGCCTTTACGGCGGCGATGCTGCTGATCTACCGCCTCGGCTCCCATCTGCCCGTGCCGGGGGTCAACCTCACCGCGGTCAACAACATTCAGAAGCAGCTCGCCGGGAACAACATCCTCGGCCTGCTGAACCTGTTCTCCGGCGGGAGCCTCTCGCGCATCGCGATCTTCGCGTTGGGGATCATGCCGTACATCACAGCTTCGATCATCCTGCAGCTGCTCCAGGTGGTGGTGCCCTCCCTGGAGAAGCTCTCCAAGGAAGGCGAAGTGGGCCAGGCGCGGATCACGCAGTACACGCGCTACCTGACGGTAGGCCTCGCGTTCGCGCAGTCGATCGGCTACGTCTTCCTGTTTCACTCGCTGCAGACGGGCGCGGGCGAAGCGGTCGTGACCAAGTTCGACTTCCCCCACATCTTCCTGATCGTCGTGTGCCTCACGGCTGGGTGCGTGCTGCTGATGTGGATCGGCGAGCTCATCACCCAGAAAGGGATCAGCAACGGCATCTCGCTGCTGATCTTCGCCTCGATCGTCTCGCGGTTGCCGTCGGGGATCCAGACGTGGTGGACCAGTCAGAACCAGGTCTTCAAGGTGATGATGCCGTTCCTCGTGCTCGTGGTGGTGGCGTCGATCGTGTTCGTGATGGAGGGCCAGCGACGGATCCCGGTGCAGTACGCCAAGCGCGTGATCGGGCGGCGGATGAGCGAGGGCGGCCAGACGTACCTGCCGCTGCGGATCAACATGGCAGGGGTGATCCCGGTGATCTTCGCGGCGAGCATCATGACCCTCCCGCCGACGATCGGGCAGCTCGTCAAAACCCACTGGGGTCAGCAGGTCTCGGACTTCTTCAGCCCCAACGGCTGGCACTACCTGCTGGGCGAGTCGATCTTCATTATCGTCTTCACGTACTTCTACACCGCGGTGACGTTCAACCCGGTCGACCAGGCGGACAACCTCAAGAAGTACGGCGGGTTCATCCCCGGCGTGCGACCGGGGCGACCGACCGCGGAATTCCTCGACCGCATCCTCGCGCGCCTGACGTTCCCCGGCGCGCTGTTCCTCGCGGCGGTGGCGGCGCTGCCGACGATCCTGTTCGACCGCACCCACGTGCAGCTGCAGCTCGGGGGCACCTCGATCCTGATCGTGATCGGGGTGGCGCTGGAAACGATGAAGCAGTTGGAGGCGCAGCTGATGATGCGAAGTTACGAGGGGTTCTTGAAGTAGTCCCCTGCGGGGGGGGTCGGGAGGGGGGCCTGCCCCCTTCCCGCTGAGTACGAGGGCTTCTTGAAGTAGCGCCCGGCGGGGGGAGGTCGGGAGGGGGGTCTGCCCCCTTCCCGTGTGAGTACGAGGGCTTTCTGAAGTAGCGCCCGGCGGGGGAAGGTCGGGAGGGGGGTCTGCCCCCTTCCCGCTGAGTACGAGGGCTTCCTGAAGTAGTCCCACCAGGTAGGCTGCGGGGGACGTGTCCGAGCTGAACCTGATCCTCCTCGGTCCCCCGGGCGCGGGCAAGGGCACCCAGGCGGAGCGCCTGCAGGCGGACTTCGCTCTCGCGCATATCTCCACAGGGGACATGTTGCGTGCTCAGGTGGCGGATGGCACGGAGCTGGGCAAGGAGGCGCAGCGGTACATGAAGGCGGGCGAGCTCGTCCCGGATGAGGTGATCGTGGGGATGATCACCGAGCGGATCGGCGTGGACGACGCCCGCGACGGATTCCTGCTGGATGGCTTTCCCCGCAACGAGGGGCAGGCTGGTGCGCTGAAGGTGGCGCTCGACGGCATGGAGCGGCGGCTCACGGCGGCGCTGCTGATCGAGGTGCCCGACGAGGACGTGGTGCGGCGTCTCGCGGGGCGCAGGGTGTGCGTGAAGAACCCCAGCCACATCTACCACGTGGAGTTCGACCCGCCCAAGCACGAGGGCATCTGCGACCAGGACGGCTCGCGGCTGATGCAGCGCGAGGACGATCAGGAGAAGACGATCCGTCGCCGCTTGGAGGTTTACCACGGGCAGACGGCCCCGCTGGTCGGCTACTACGAGCGCGAGGGACTGCTGCGCCGCTTCGACGGCAGCCGCACGGCGAACGAGGTCCACAACCACATCCGCGCGACGCTCGCGACGCTGCGTCTCGAGGACAAGCTCTAGCCAACTAAGCTGGTCTCGTGATCATCAAGAAGACCCCCGCGGAGATCGAGAAGATGGCGGCGGCGGGTGCGATTCTCGTGCAGACACTCAGGTTGCTGGAGGGCAAGATCCGCCCTGGCGTGCGCACCGAGGAGCTGGACGCGGCCGCCGAGCGCTTCATCCGCTCCCACGGGGCGAGCCCCACCTTCAAGGGCTTCCGCGGCTTCCCCGGCTCGATCTGCGCCTCCCCGAACGCGATGGTGGTGCACGGCATACCCGGGCGCTACCGCCTTCAGGCCGGTGACGTCATCTCGATCGACGTCGGCGTCACGCTCGACGGGTGGGTGGCGGACGCGGCGCGCACGTTCGCGGTTGGGGAGGTCGGCCCGCGGGAGCAGAACCTCCTACGCGCCACCCGCGAGTCGCTCCTCGCCGGCGTGGAACAGTGCCGGGCAGGCAACCGCGTGGGCGACGTCTCGCACGCGATCGAGCAGGTGGTCGAGCGCGCGGGGCTGTCGGTCGTGCGCTCGCTCGTCGGCCACGGGGTGGGGCGCAGCATGCACGAGGACCCGCAGGTCCCCAACTACGGCAGGCCCGGCAAGGGCCCGCTGCTGGAGGAGGGGATGGTGCTCGCGATCGAGCCGATGACCACCGCGGGGCGCCCCGCGGTGCGGGTCGGGGGCGACGGGTGGGCGATCTTCTCCCAAGACGACTCCCCGGCCGCCCACTTCGAGTTCACCGTCGCTGTCACCTCGAACGGGCCGCGGGTGCTCACGCCGTGGCACCTCCAGGAGGGCGCCGAGGGGCAGCACGCGAACGGGGTTGCCGCCACGACTGCCGAGCCGGTGGCCGAAGGGGTCGCGGGCGCGAGCTGACCCGGGGCGGCTGGCCCCGGGGGCGAGACGGGCCGCTGGGGAGCAATCCGCAGCGGCCCGTGCTACCATCGAGCGTCCGCCCGCAGGCGAAGGCGTTTCGTGCTGCGAGCGTATCCTCGACCAGGTAGCGGCGGCCGTCCCGGCAGCCAGAGCCCGGTCGGCGGACCTAGAGGGTGGCGCAGTTGGCCGAAAGGTCGGCGAGCCGGGCCCCTCTTCTTCAGTCAAAGAAAGGGATCATGAAGGTACGACCGTCGGTCAAGCCGATGTGCGAAAAATGCAAGGTCATCCGCCGCCACGGCGCGGTCTTGGTGATCTGCCAGAACAAGCGTCATAAGCAGAGGCAGGGCTAGGCAGTGGCACGCATCGCCGGGGTCAACCTGCCCCTCAACAAGCGCTCGGAGATAGGCCTCACGTACATCTTCGGCATCGGGCGCTCGACCGCCAACAAGCTGCTAGCCGAGGTGGGGGTCAGTCCCGACACCTACGTACGCGACCTCACCGAGGACGAGGTCTCGCGTCTGCGCGACGCGATCGACGCCGAGATCACCGTCGAGGGCGACCTGCGGCGCGAGCGCTCCCAGGACATCAAGCGCCTGCAGGAGATCGCCTGCTACCGCGGCCTGCGCCACCGCCGCGGCCTGCCGGTGAGGGGGCAGAAGACGAAGACCAACGCGCGCACCCGCAAGGGCCCCAAGCGCATGCAGGTCGCCGGCAAGAAGAAAGCCGGTAAGAAGTAATGGCGGCCCCCAAGCGCGCACGCGGGAAACGCAAGCCCAAGAAGAACATCCCCGTGGGTCAGGCCCACATCAAGACGTCGTTCAACAACACGATCGTCTCGCTCACCGACGTGCAGGGCAACGTGATCGCGTGGGAGTCCGCGGGCGGCGCCGGCTTCAAGGGTTCGCGCAAGTCCACCCCCTTCGCCGCCCAGGTCACCGCCGACGCGGCGGCCCGCAAGGGCCTCGAGCAGGGGCTGCAGAAGGTCGAGGTCTACGTCAAGGGCCCCGGCTCCGGGCGCGAGACCGCGATCCGCTCGCTGTCCGCCGCGGGCCTCGAAGTGACGGGTGTGAAGGACGTGACCCCCCAGGCGCACAACGGGTGTCGCCCCCGCAAGCGACGGCGGGTCTGAGATGTCCGTGAGCACTTCGTCATACTGCGTCCTCGGTCGCTCGTGTGCCGAGCACACTTCGCTCCCTGCGTCCTTGTCTGGCTCGACTCACGACCATCTCAGAAGGGTTGGCTAGTGGCGCGCGACACAAGCCCTCAGTGCAAGCAGTGCCGCCGCGAGGGGCAGAAGTTGTTCCTCAAGGGTGAGCGGTGCCTGACCGACAAATGCGGCGTCGAGCGTCGCTCCTACCCGCCCGGCGAGCACGGCCGCGGACGCCAGAAGCAGAGCGAGTACCGCCTGCAGCTGCGTGAGAAGCAGAAGGCGCGCCGGTACTACGGGGTGTTGGAGAGGCAGTTCCACGGCTACTACGAGAAGGCGTCGCGCCAGCCGGGGATCACCGGCGAGAACCTGCTCGCGCTGCTGGAGTGCCGCCTGGACAACGTGCTCGTGCGCCTCGGCTTCGCCGCCTCGCGGCGCCAGGCGCGCCAGCTAATCCGCCACGGCCACTGGACGGTCAACGGGCGGCGCGTGAACATCCCCAGCTACCAGGTGCGCCCGGGCGAGGTGATCGCGATCAAGGCCGAGACTCCCGCCACGCAGGTGGTGCGCGACGCGACCGAGCTCACTGGGCAGATCCCGGCGTGGCTACAGGCCGACCACGAGTCGCTCACCGCGAAGGTGCTGCGCCGCCCGGAGCGGCGCGAGGTGGCGGCGCCGGTGCAGGAGCAGCTCATCGTCGAGCTGTACTCGAAGTAAGGGCCGTGCCACACACGGGCCTGGAGAGGTTAAGCCGGCATCCCCCCGCTTGCGCGGAGGCGGTGCCATGGAGCCGGTGTCCTGCGGACGCCGGTGCGAGAACACAACGACGAGGACTCTGATGCTCGACTTCCAAATTCCCCGCATCACCAGCGAGTCGGTGGAGCAGAACCGCGGCACCTTCACGATCGAGCCGCTCGACCGCGGGTTCGGGTACACCTTCGGGAACTCCCTGCGCCGCGTGCTGCTCTCCTCCCTGGCGGGCGCCGCCGTCACGAGCGTGCGCATCGAGGGGGTGGCCCACGAGTTCTCCACGATCCCCGGCGTCAAGGAGGACGTGACGGACATCGTGCTCAACCTCAAGGGCGTCGTGTGCCGGATGCACTCCGACGCGACCGAGGTCGAGGCGCCGCTCGTGGTCAGCGGCCCCGGCGAGATCACCGCCAAGGACATCGACCTGCCCGCGGGCGTGGAGATCCTCAACCCCGACGTCCACGTCGCGACGTTGGAGAAAAAAACGAAGCTCGAGCTGTACATGACGATCGGCCGCGGCCGCGGGTACCGACCCGCGGAGGAGAACAAGTCGCCCGACCAGCCGATCGGGGTGATCCCGATCGACTCGATCTTCTCCCCCGTGCGCCGCGTCGCCTACGCGGTGGAGCAGGCGCGCGTGGGCCAGAAGACGGACTTCGACAAGCTCACCCTCGACATCGAGACCGACGGCTCGATCGAGCCGCAGGCGGCGCTGCGCGAGGCCGCGGAGCTGTTGATCAGCCAGCTGGCGATCTTCACCGACGCCGACCGCATCCAGGAGTTGCGCGCCTCTCCCGGCGGCCAGCTCGACGGCCACGGCCTCGCGGTCGGCGGGCCCGGGGGCGCTCAGGCGGCGCTGCAGGGCGAGGAGTGGAGCATCCTGATCGAGGAGCTCGAGCTCGGGGTGCGCTCCTACAACTGCCTCAAGCGTGCGGGCATCCAGACCGTGGGTGACCTCATCTCCAAGTCCGAGGCCGAGCTCAACGCGATCCCCAACTTTGGCAAGAAGTCGATCGACGAGGTGATCGAGACGCTCGAAGGGCGCGGCCTGCAACTCCGCCAGGACGAGGAGCGCACCGCCTGAGCCGAGCGGCCCGCCGGCTGCGACCGGGCCGGGACGGGGCCTGAGCCGAGCAGCGCGGGCTGCGACCGCCAGGACCAGGAGCGCGGCCACTCTTCCGAGCGGCGCGCGGCCGGCCTGCCTCCAGCGTGCACTAGACTCCCCAAGCCCCATGCGACACCAGAAGACACGCAACAAGCTGAGCCGCGACTCCGCGCACCGCAAGGCGCTGCTGATGAACCTCACCAAGGAGGTGCTTGAGCACGAGCGCATCAAGACCACCGAAGCGAAGGCCAAGGCGGTCAAGCCGGAGATCGAGAAACTGATCACGCTCGCCAAGCGCGACGACCTGCACAACCGCCGCCAGGCCCTCTCGGCGCTCGCGCAGGACAAGTTCGCGGTCCACCGCCTGTTCGTCGACGTCGCCCCCCGCTACGCTGAGCGGCCGGGGGGGTACACCCGCATCCTCAAACTCGGCCCGCGCCGCTCGGACGCGACCGAGATGGTCTTCCTCGAGTTGGTCTGAGCGCCCCGCAGCGGGCGCTGCGCAGCCGATGGTCACCAAGCTCACCCTCGAGTACGACGGGAGCGAGTTCGCCGGGTGGGCCCGCCAGCCCGGGCTGCGCACCGTCCAGGAGGAGCTCGAGCGGGCGCTGCGCACGGTCCTCGGCGAGCGCGACGCCGACGGCGAGCCGCTTGCGGTGGCCGTCGCGGGACGCACCGACCGGGGGGTGCACGCGTGGGGGCAGGTCGTCAGCTACGCCCACGAGGCCGTCGACCCCGCGCGGCTCAACACGCTGCTGCCCCCCGACGTCGCGGTGCTCTCCTGCGAGCCCGCCCCCGCCGGCTTCGACGCGCGCCGCGACGCCCGCAGCCGCACGTACTGCTACCGCGTGCTCGCGCGCCGCACGCGCGGGGTCTTCACGCGCAGGCAGGCGCTGTGGTGGCCCCACCCGCTGGACCGCGACGTCCTGACAGAGTGCACCCGCGCGGTCCCCGGCCGTCACGACTTCACCGCGTTCACCCCCACCGAGACCGAGCACACGCGCTTCGAGCGGGAGGTTCTGCGCGCCGAGTGGCGCACCGAGGGCGAGCTGCTCGAGCTGTGGATCGAGGCCAACACGTTCATGCGCCACATGAACCGCGTGCTCGTCGGCACCCTGCTCGAGGTCGCGGGCGGGCGGCGCACGGTCGAGGACTTCACACGACTGCTCGAAGGTCGCCCCCGCTGTGAGGCCGGCCCCACCGCTCCCGCGCACGGCCTCGCGCTCGCCTCGGTCGCTTACGGGTAGACCATACGGCCCATCGGGGGCGCGCCCTATGCTGGGGCAGTGGTGCGCCTTGAAAGCTGGATCAGGCCGGCCGGTGTGAGTCCGGTCCGGGTAGACGCCGGAGTGCCCGGTAGCAGGCCCCGGTTCGTTGTCGAGAGGCGGCGGGCTGAGCGGGGCGTCGAAAGCCTTTTTGGAGGAAGCGAGCGCGTGGGCTGGGATTGCAGCCTCGTCATAGGAACAATCGGGGAGCCGAGCCGGTCACTTTGCGGCGAAGGCCATGTCCGCCAGTCCTGGTTCCGGATTGGGTGCGGCGGGTCCCTGCGGGGTAGGGAGACTTGCACGCGCGCAAGGTCTGGTCACGGAACAAGGGAGGCCCGTCTGCCCAGCCTCGTCAGCAAAGACCGCTTGTATAAGCCGATGGCGAAGTCGAGCGGAGGGCAGCGGGAGTCCGAGGGGGTCGTAGTAGTTGAGATCGGCGTGCAGAACAACGCGCCAGGAGCGAAGGACCCCTGCTTTGATCGCGCAAGCGCCGAGGGTAAGCGTTAGGGCATGGTCGAGACCGCTCGACCCACGACCCTGCCGGGCATGAGCCTGGTGATCCCGCCAGCGAAATGGTCTTGGAGGCCACTGGTGGGGATGTGCGAGAACTTCAGCGCAAGCTATGGGTGGCCGCCAAGCGGTCGCCGGGTAGACGTTTCCACGCTCTGTTTGACCGGATCTTCAGGAGTGACGTCCTGTTGGAGGCGTGGAGGCGCGTGCAGAAGAACAAGGGCGCTGCCGGGGTCGATTCCCAGACGCTGGTGGCGGTGCAGGAGTACGGTGCGGGGCGGCTGTTGGCCGAGTTGCAGCGTGATCTGCGCGAGGGGTCTTATCGCCCGCGGCCGGTCCGGCGGGTGTTGATCCCTAAGCCCAAGGGTGGCGTGCGGCCGCTTGGCATTCCGACCGTCAAGGATCGGATCGTCCAGCAGGCCGCGCGTATCGTGCTTGAGCCCATCTTCGAGGCCGACTTCTTGGAGGTCTCGTTTGGGTTCCGCCCGCGCCGGTCGGCCACGGACGCCAAGGAGGTGCTGCGTCGATCGTACATCGATGGGTGCCGCTTCGTGTTCGAGGCCGACATCCGCGACTACTTCTCCTCGGTCGACCACGAGCGTCTGCTCGGGAAGGTCTCAGAGCGGGTCTCGGACCGGCGCGTGCTCAGGCTCATACGGCAGTGGCTGCGGGCGGGTGTGATGGATGAGGGGGTGCTCAGGCAGTCGGTTGCTGGGACCCCGCAGGGCGGCGTGATCTCGCCGCTTTTGTCGAACATCTACCTGCACGCGCTGGATCTCGCGTTCGCTGACGGTACTCACGGCAGGCTCGTTCGTTATGCGGACGATTTCGTCGTGATGTGCAAGAGCGAGGCGCAGGCCCACGCAGCCCGAGAGTTGGCCAGGCAGGTGCTGGCTGATCTCGGGTTGAAGCTGCACCGGGAGAAGACGAGAGTCGTTGACCTCACCGAGGGTCGGGAAGGTCTCGATTTCCTTGGCTGCCACTTCCACGCTCGCGTGTCGGGCAAGCTGCTGGAGCGCGGCATCCGCCGCTACTACCTCCAGCGTTGGCCCTCACAAGCGGCGATGAAGCGGGTACGCCAGCGGATCAAGGCGCTGACTGGCCGTGGTCGTGTCGGGACGGACATCCGCGAGGTGATCTCGTGGCTCAACCCGATCCTGCGCGGCTGGGGCAACTACTTTCGCACCGGCAACGCCGCCATCCGCTTCAACCAGATCGACTGGTACGTCGTGGGACGTCTACGCGGTCTAATGCGCAAGCGCTACGGCCGCAACCTGCGCCCCGGCCAGAGGGCCGTCTGGACGCGCGAGTGGTTCGAGGCTCACGGCCTCTACCGCCTGCGCGGCACCATCCGCTACCCGGCAACAGCGTCGTGACCATCATGAAGATCATCGGCAAGCCGTGTGCGGGAAAACCGCACGCACGGATTGAAAGGGGAATGGGGAAACGGACCTTCACGGCACCGCGCCCCTGACTACCAATGCTCAACGTACTGCTCACCAACGACGACGGCATCGGCGCCGAGGGGCTGCTCGCGCTGCGGGCTGCGCTCGTCGCGCTGCCCGACGTGCGCCTCGCGGTGATCGCGCCCGACGGCAACCGCTCCGCGATGGCCCGCTCGATCACCACCCGCCGGCCCCTGTGGGTCGAAGAGGTCCCCTTCCCCGACGGCACCGTGGGGTACGCCACCGACGGCACCCCCGTCGACTGTGTGCGCCTGGCGAGCCTCGGGATCGTGGAGGACTTCGAGGCCGAGGTGGTCGTGTC
Source organism: uncultured Solirubrobacterales bacterium (assembly GCA_963702085.1). Taxonomy (GTDB): domain Bacteria; phylum Actinomycetota; class Thermoleophilia; order Solirubrobacterales; family Solirubrobacteraceae; genus Palsa-744. The sequence continues at coordinate 781,586 of OY969707.1, forward strand.
CGGCATCAACCACGGCGCCAACCTCGGCGACGACATCACCTACTCGGGGACCGTCGCCGCGGCGCTGGAGGGTGTCGTGCTCGGACTGCCGTCCATCGCTGTCTCTCAGCAGTCCGGGGCGCGCGCGCTGGACTACCGCTTCCACGGGGGCTTTGACTTCGACGTCGCCGCCGGCTTCGTTGCGCGGCTGGTCGAGCGCCTGGAGGTGTTGCCGCTGCCGGCCTCCACGCTACTCAACGTGAACGTCCCTGCCTGCCCCCCCACCGGCGTTGAGGTGACGCGGCTCGGCAAGCGCATCTACCGCGACGAGCTCAAGCTCGAGCGCGAGGAGACCGGGCCCCCCGCGCGCCGGCGGTACTGGATCTACGGGGACGACCCCGGCTTTCACGACGAGCCCGGCACCGACCTCGCCGCAGTCGCCGCGGGGCGCGTCGCCGTCACCCCGCTGCACTTCGACCTCACCGACCGCCCCGGCATCGAGGCGCTGAGCAACTTCGACCTGCACGCCCTGCTCGCCTCTGCCGAGGTGGAGGCCGGCTGACGTGGCCGAGGGCCGGAGCGCAAAGCGCAGCAGCGGGGCACGGAAGCCCCGCTCCCTCACGCCTGGTACTGAACCAACTCACGCGGACGATCCCCCCCCCACAACAACCGACCACGTGACGCGTGCCGCCGCCCTACGGCGCGAGGTCGAGTACCACTCGCACCGCTACTACGTGCTCGACGACCCGGCCCTCGGGGACGACGCCTACGACGCGCTGTTCGCCGAGCTCGCTGCGCTGGAGGACGCGCACCCCGAGCTGCGCACCCCCGACTCGCCCACGCAGCGGGTGGGGGGCTCCCCGGTCGGCAGGCTGGAGAAGGTCGCTCACCTGGAGCCCATGCTCTCGCTCTCCAACGCTCGCTCGGAGGCCGAGCTCCGGGCGTGGGTGGAGCGCATGCGCAACCACCTCGCCCGCGAAGGGGCGACCCAGCCGCGCTTCTCCTACGTGGTCGAGCCGAAGGTCGACGGCCTGGCGATCAGCCTCGTCTACCGCGACGGGGTGCTCGAGCGCGGTGCCACGCGGGGGGACGGGGAGGTGGGGGAGGACATCACCCACAACCTGCGGACGATCCGCGCGATCCCTCTGCACGTCGAGGACGCGCCCCCGCTGTTGGAGGTGCGGGGTGAGCTGTACATGTCCCTGCGCGACTTCACCGCGCTCAACGAGCGCCGTGCCGAGCAGGGCCTCTCCACGTTTATGAACCCCCGCAACTCGGCGGCCGGCACCGTGCGCCAGCTCGACCCCGCGCTCGCTGCCGAACGGCCGTTGTCGATCTGGTGCTACCAGGTTGGCGTCACCGAGGGGTTGTCGTTCACGACGCACTGGGAGGCGCTCGGCTGGCTGCGCGCCCACGGGTTCCGCGTCAACGCCGACGTGCAGCTGTTGCGCTCCGAGGACGACGTCATCGCCCAGTGCCTCGCCTGGCAGTCCCGCCGGGGCGAGCTCGACTTCGAGATCGACGGCGTTGTCGTCAAGGTCTCCGACCTCGCCCTCCAGCGCCGCCTGGGCTCCGTCGGGCGCGACCCCCGGTGGGCCGTTGCCTGGAAGTTTCCCCCGACCACCGCCGTCACACGCCTCGAGCGCGTCTGCTGGAACGTGGGTAAGTTTGGGGACCTGCGGCCCTACGCGATGCTCTCTCCGGTGTCCGTCGGCGGCGTCACCATCAAGCTTGCGACGCTGCACAACGAGGAGGACTTGCGCCGCAAGGACCTCCGCGAAGGCGAGGACGTGATCGTGCTGCGCGCCGGGGACGTCATCCCCCAGGTAGTCTCGCCCGCGCCGCATGTCGTCGAGCGCAAGGGACGCCCTCCCCGGCCCCGGCCCCCCGCGCGCTGCCCCTTCTGTGACACGCCGACCGTCAAGCCGCGCGACTCGGTCTTCACCACCTGCCCCAACCGCGACTGCCCCGAGCGCGCGTGGCAGCTGCTCAAGCACTTCGTCTCGCGCGGCGCCCTGGACATCGAGGGGCTCGGCGAGAAGCAGGTCCGGTTGCTGCAGCGGGAGGGGCTCGTGCGCGTGCCCGGGGACTTCTACCGGCTGGGCGTCCACCGCGAGCGGCTGCTGGAGTTGGAGGGCTTCGCCGAGGTTTCCCTGCGCAACCTCCTCGCCGCGATCGAGACCTCCCGGCAGCGGCCCTTCCCGCGGGTGCTCTTCGGGCTGGGCATCGAGGAGGTGGGGGAGGTCACGGGACGTAACCTCGCCCAGCGTTTCCGCGACATCGACGCGCTGCTGCACGCCACCGTCGAGCAGCTCGCCGAGACCCCCGGCGTCGGCGAGAAGATGGCCCGTTCGATCCGCGCCCAACTCGACGACCCGCACATGCGCGAGGTGATCGCCGACCTGCGCCTGCTCGGCCTGCGCTTCGCCGAAGCGGGCCCGCCGCCCTCAGAGGGCCCCTTCGCGGGCCTGACCCTGGTGCTGACCGGCACCCTGCCCACCTGGACCCGCGAGTACGCCACCGAGCGCATCCTCGCCGCCGGCGGGCGCGTCACCAGTGCGGTTTCCAAGAAGACCCACTACCTCGTCGCGGGGGAGTCCGCTGGCTCCAAGCTGGAAAAGGCCCGGCGCCTGCAGGTCCCCGTGCTCGACGAGGCCGGGCTGCGGCGGCTGCTCGGCGACTCGCCAGGTCAGTAGTCCGCGAGCGTGATCGCCATGTTGTCCTGGAGCGTGTGGGCCGTTTCGAGCGCGATGCCGTCCGTGAAGAACGCGAACGCCAGCTCGTCCCCGCCGGTCGCCGTGCAGTAGCCCACCAGGTTGGAGACGCCGGTGAGTGTGCCCGTCTTGCCCTCGCAGCGGCCCTGCGCGGCGGTGCCTCGCATCCGTTCGGAGAGCGTCCCCGTGCGCCCCGCCACGGCCAGGTCCCCGCGCAGGAGCGTCCCCAGCGGGGTGTGCGCGAGCTCGTCGAGCAGGGTCACCACTTCGTAGGGGGACGTCTGGTCTTCGGGGGAGAGCCCCGAGCCGTCGACCACCTGGGGGTGCAGGCCGAGCTCGGCGATCGTTTCGCGCACCACGTGCGCCCCCGCCGCGGTGGTGCCCACGCCCCCGAAGCGCGCCCCCACGCCCTTGAGCAGCGTCTCCGCGAAGAAGTTGTCCGACGGCGGCAGCGTCAGGCTGAGCAGCTGCGCGATCGTCGGGGAGCGCGCCGCCGCGAGCTGCTGCGCCCCCGGGGGGGTTGTGGCCGCCCCGCCTCCGGGGCGGGCGGGGCCTGAAACAACCACGCCCGCCGCCCGCAGCGCGGCGCGCAGCCGGCGGGCCGCGTACGCCGCCGGCGCGTGGGGGCCCCGTTCCGAGCCGGTTTCCCCGCGGTTGAACGCCAGCGCGCTCAGGGTCCCTTCGAGGAAGGGATCCCACGCGTAGCCGCTCGAGGGCTCTCCGCGCAGGGAGTCGAAGTAGGACTCGTCCCCGTCCACGGTCCCCGTGACGCGGTGGATGCCGTCCGTGTGAGCCAGCTGGGCCGCGAGCGTGGTCACCGCCGTGCCCACGCCCCCGTAGTGGCTGCGGATGAACGACTTCGTCCCGAACGTGGGGTCGCCCCCGCCGCGCAGGTACAGGTTGCCTTCCCACACGCCCCCCGCGGCGAGGTGGCCGCTGCCGAGCACCGTGGTTTCCAGCTGCGCCGTCGGCCCCCACCGCTCCAGGGCGGTGGTCGCGGTGTAGAGCTTCTCCACCGACGCCGGCGCCCGCCGGTCCTGCGCCCGCTCGGAGAACAGCACCTGCCCGCTGGTCATGTCGTACACGTAGCCCCCCGACAGCGCCCCCGCGAGGCCCATCTCGTGCGCGAGGTGCCCCTGCAGCGCCGCCGGGGCGTCTGCCGCGGCACGGGTGGCGCGCGGCGCGGGGTGCGGCTGCGTGGCGGCCCTCGCGCCGGTCGCCAGGGGGCGGAGGCCGCCGGTCGCCGAGGCGGTCGTGCCCGGCGCGAGCCCCCACGCGGCGAGGAGCGCGCAGAGCACGAGCGGGAGCGGTGCGAGGAGGCGCCGGGGCACGCGGGTCTACAATAAAGCGTGGTATGGGGCGCGTTGTCAAGTTGGAACCGGGGCGAGCCAAGGAGCAGCGTCGGCGCCGCTCCAGCTCCGCCGCGCACCCCGGAGGTCGCACCGGTGCCGTAGGCACGCCCGCGAGAGGCGCCTCGGCAGCCGGCCCCCGCTCGCGCAGAGGCCGCCGCAGGCCCTCCAAGACCGCCCTCGTGCTCGGCGGCGGGGGCTTCACCGGCGGGGTGTACGAGATCGGGGCGCTGCGCGCGCTCGACCTGCTTGCGGTCAACTCCACCGTCAACGACTTCGACGTCTACGTCGGGACCTCCGCGGGGGCGTTCATCGCGGCCCTCGCCGCCAACGGCGTCACCCCCGAGGAGATGATGCGCGTGGCGGCCTCCGAGGAGCCCCAGCCGTTTCGCGACATCGACCTCGGCGACCTCCTGCGCCTCAACTTCTCCGAGCTCGCGCGCCGCGGTGTGCAGCTGCCTCTGCACCTCGCCGGGATCGCCCGCCGGCTGATCACCCACCCTCGGCAGATGTCCGCGCTGGACCTCGTGCTGGAGCTCGCCCAGGCGCTGCCCTCGGGGCTGTACACTGGCACCGGCATCGAGGGCTACCTGCGGCGGGTCCTCGGCGAGCCCGGCCGCACCGACGACTTCCGTGAGCTCGCGCAAGGCAGGGATCTGTACATCACTGCCACCGACCTCGACACGTGCGAGCGGGTGGTGTTCGGCGCCGAGGGCTTCGACCACGTCCCCATCTCCACCGCCGTGCGCGCCTCGGGGGCGCTGCCGATGGTCTACGCCCCTGTCCATCTCGACGGCCGCGAGCTCGTGGACGGGGGCATCACCTCCACCACCAACCTCGACATCGCGGTCGAGGCAGGCGCCAAGCTCGTGGTCGTGATCAACCCCGTCGTGCCCTTCGTCAACGACTTCGCCACCGACGTGCGCACCCTGCGCGGACGCCGCCCCCGGCGCGTCTCGGACATGGGCTTCCCGCAGATCGGCTACCAGGCGTTCAAGTTGCTCGCCCACCAGCGGCTGCACGAGCTCGCGAGCAGCTGGGAGGAGCGCTACCCCGGGGTGGACATCGTGCTGCTCGAGCCCGAGCCCACCGACGAGCTGATGTTCCAGACCTCGATCATGAACTTCGCCTCGCGCATCGCCATCGCCCGCCACGGCTTCCAGACCGTTGCCCACCACCTCGCGGGCGAATACGAGCGCTACCGCCTGATCTCCGAGCGCCACGGGCTCGAGATCTCCCCTGAGCGGCTGCGCGCCGTGGTCGAGCACTTCGAGGCCGCCGAGCCCGACCACGACGTGTCTGCGTGGCGGCGGATCCTCGAGGAGACCACCGGGGCGCTGCTGCGTCAGTCAGAGTCAGCGGGCGCCTGAGCCACGGGCTGCGAGTCGCCCTCGGCCTCGGGTCGCGAGTTGCCGTCGTCAGAGTCGCCCTCGGCCTCGGGCTGCGCGAGGGTGCCGTCGATCGCTGTGAGCAGACGGTCCGAGGCGGCGGGGTTGCGCAGGCTGATGCGCACGTGCTGCGGCTCGCCCAGGGCGTCTCCCGCGGCGACCAGCACACCCGCCCGCGAGAGCCGCGCGGCGAGCTCGCTCCCGTCGAGGGTGGGGTGGGCCGCCCACAGGAAGTTGGCCTGGCTGTCGGCCACCTCGAAGCCGCGCCGGCGCAGGGCGGTGGTCAGCCGGATGCGCTCGACCGCGACCGCGTGCACGTGCTTGTCCAGCAGCCCCTGGGCGGTGCGCAGCGCCTCCAGCGCGCCCGCCTGCGAGAGCTCGTTGACCCCGAGGTCCGGTTCAAGCTCGCCCAGCAGCCCCTCCGAGCCGGGGCCGCCCACGGCGTAGCCGATCCGCAGCCCCGCCATGCCCCACGCCTTGGAGAAGCTGCGGAACACCAGCAGGCGCGGGTACTCCTCCAGCAACTTGATCGAGGCGTCCACGGGCTGGGCGTCGGCGAACTCGACCAGCGCCTCGTCGAGCAGCACCGCCACGCCGTCGGGGAGGCCGTTGAGCAGCCGCCGCAGCTCCCCGACCCCGAGCAGCTCGCCGGTGGGGTCGTTGGGGCTGGCCACCGCCACCACCCGCGTGTCGTGTGCGGGCACCGCCTCGAGCAGGGCGTCCACGCCGCCGCTCACCGGCACCGCCTGACCGTGCGCCCGGCGAGCCATGATCGGGAACAGGGGGTACGAGGGCCACGTGGTGAGGAGCTCCTGGCCGGGCTCGATCAGGGCGCGCGTGGCCGCGCTGAGCAGCTCGGCGGCGCCGTTGCCGAGGATCAGGCGGGGCGGATCGACCCCGTGGCGCTCGGCCAGTGCATCGCGTAGCTCGGAGCCCCGCAGGTGCGGGTAGAGCTGCAGGCCGCGCCGCGCGATGTACGTGATCGAGTTGGCGATGTTCGGGTGGGGCAGTTCGGGCCACGTGGTCTGCGAGAGGTCGATCGTCCGCACGCGCGTGAGCGCTTTGCGCCTGCGCTCCGCCGCCTCCTCGCGCAGCTCGCGGTTGACCTCCTCCTCGGAGAGGCCCTCAAACTGGCGGTAGTAGTCGAGCAGGCCCATGGCTGGCGGGGTCGTGAGCTGGGTCGCAGCAGTGGGGCCTACCCATCACTGGCCCGATTCCACCATCTGGCCGGGCCCGTGGATCAGCACGAACCAGATTGCGAACAGCCCCGCGCAGACGGCGGCCGTGGTCGCGAAGATACGGCCCAGGACTCCTCCGCGCTGGTCGTGGCCGGCGGCGCGCCGCACGAGGATCCACCCCTCGTCGAGGCTGCGCATCAGCTTCAGCGCCCCGAACAGCAGCACGAACAGGGCCACGAACGCAACCAGGATGCCGAGGCTGACGGAGCCCGAGAGGTAATCGACCTGCGAGCCGGCCCACAGGCACGCGATCGGGATCGGGCCCCAGCAGAGCAGGCTGAGCACGATCATGCTCGCCAGCATCGCCCCGGCGAGGTACCCGTCGATCCGCTGCCGCGCGGCGCTGCCGCGCTCGGGCAGCCCGCGGAAGTGGGTCGGGGCTGTGCCTGGCCGCCTGCCGACGAAAAGGCCGCCGTTATCGCTGGGATCGCTGCGCATGGTTGGAATGCTCGCCGCTCTCGGAGGCTGGGTCCTCCACCTCGCCGGGGCCCGGCACGGACGGCGACTCAACCTCCTTGTCTAAAGCTAGCGTGTTTTGGCGCGTTCATCGGAACCGCCGGCATCGACCGGGAGGCCACCCGCCTCGGCCCGATCCTACCGCTCCGCGTACAGCGAGTCGAGCAGGGCGGCGTACTTCTCTGCGACCACCCCCCGCTTGACCTTCAGCGTCGGCGTCAGCTCGCCGCCCTCCTGCGAGAGGTCGCAGTCGAGGATCGCGAACTTCTTGACCTGCTCCACCTGGGCGTAGCGCGCGTTGACGCGGTCCACCTCCCCGCCGATCAGCTCGCGGATCGCGGGCTCGTGCGCGAGCAGGGCAGGCTCCTGCGGCAGGTTGTGCGCTCGGGCGTAGCCGGCGACCTCCTCCTCGTCGAGCGTGATCAGCACCACCGGGTAGGGCCGCCGGTCGCCGTGCATCACCGCCTGGGAGATCCACCGGCACTGCTTGAGGTCGTTCTCGATGTTCGCCGGGGTCAGGTTCTTGCCGCCTGCGGTGATGATGATGTCCTTCTTGCGCCCCGTGATCGAGAGGTAGCCGTCAGCGTCGAGCGAGCCGAGGTCGCCGGTGTGCAGCCAGCCGTCCTCGACCGCGCCGAAGCTCGCGTCGGCGTTGTGGTGGTAGCCCCCGAAGATGTTGGCGCCCTTGATCAGGATCTCCCCGTCCGCGGCGATCCTCAGCTGCACGCCGGGCAGCGCGCGCCCGACGGTACCGAAGCGGTGGTCCTCGATCGTGGAGACCGTGGCGATCGTGGAGGTCTCGGTCATCCCGTAGCCCTCCAGCACGGGAACGCCGCAGGCCCAGAAGAACTCGAGGATCTCCGGCGCGATCGGGGCGGCGCCCGTGGCGGCCTGGCGCAAGCGTCCGCCGAAGATCGAGCGCACGTTTTTGAACAGCCCCTCCTCGGCCTCCTCGAAGGGCCCGCGCAGGTCCTCGGGGATCGGTTCCTCGCGGGCGAGCAGGTCGCGCACCTTCGCGCCGAGTGCCAGCGCAGCCTCGGTCTTCGCGCGTTCCTCTGGCGGCTGGGCCTCGATCGCACCGTGGGCGAGCGTGTAGATCTTCTCGAAGATCCGCGGCACCGAGGGCAGGAAGGTCGGCTGCACCTCCTGGAGCTCGCTGACGATCTGCTTGACGTCGCCGCCGAAGTAGGCGATCGTGGAGCCTCGGTCGAACGCCCCCAGCTGGATCAGCAGCGCGAACGCGTGTGCGAGGGGGAGGAAGAGGTAAGAGACCTCGTCGTCGCGGATCTGGCCCACCTCGCGCACCATGTCGACGGTGTCGCGGTAGTTGGCGTGGGAGAGCACGCACCCCTTGGGGGGGCCGGTGGTGCCGGAGGTGTAGATGAACGTGTAGGGGTCCTCCGGGCGCAGTGCGGCGCGACGGCGCTCGAGCTCCTGCGCCCCGCCGCTGGCTGAAACGGGGGTACTCGCCGAAGGCGAGTGTCCCCCGGCTTCGGCAGCCCGCGCGTGCCCACGCTCGCGCACCTCCGCGAGCGGGATCGCCTCGGAGGAGTTGTCGGGGTCGATCACGATCACCGTGCGCAGCTCCGGCAGCTGCTCGCGCACCGCGGCGACCTTCGCGAGCTGCTCCGCGTTCTCGCACACGATCGCGCGCGCACCCGAGTCGGAGATCACCCAGTGGCACTCCTCGGGGGAGTTGGTCGGGTAGATCGGCACGACGACGGCCCCGGTGGCGGTGATGGCCATGTCCACGTAGGACCACTCCGGGCGCGTGCTCACGAGGATGCACACGCGGTCCCCCGGTTCGACGCCGAGGTCGACGAGGCCGAGCGCGATCTCCTCCACGATCTCCCCGAGCTGGGCGTAGGTGACGTCCAGCCAAGTGCCGTCCTGCTTGTGGCGAACCGCCACGCGGTCGCCGAACTCAGCGACGGCGATGGGAATCATGTCGGCGATCGTGCGGGCCGCCGTAACCTGCTCACCGGGGGCACCCGGCGTGTGCTCGACAGTCGATCCAGTGGCCTGCTCTGCGGTGCCTGCCTCCATGGCGCTCTCCTCTTCGGGTGGAGCCGGCGATCCCCCTCAGGACCCCGGCTGACTTCACAGCCAAAGGATATGCCCTTCGGGCGAGCTTTGTGCTCGATGCCGCTTGCGTGGCGGGTCGCGCCAGCCTGCTAGGGCGGGTCCTAGCTCTCTGCGTGTGCGTGGCGCTGTGTGGAGGACCCCTGGCGGAGGCTTGCGAGGAAGAGGCTCTTGTCAATGCGGCCGTTGAAGATCGGGACCCCCTGCTCGAGGCACTTCGAGAGGACCTCCCGGCGCCCGAGTCCGGACTCGCGGGCAAGCTCGGTGGGCGTCAAGTGATTGGCCATCGGCGACTCCTTTGGTCGGTATGCGCGTTGAGCTGCGTCTACTTCTACTTCTACATGCACCTACATATACAGCCCGGAGCGGATGGTGGCAAGCGGACATTTGCCCGCAACGTGCGGCCTATATGGGGTTGGGCACGTCCACAAACACGTGGCGCACGCCGAAGCGCTCGGCGAGCCACTCGCCGAGGCGCCTGACGCCGAACGTCTCGGTGGCGTAGTGCCCGGCGGCGATGAGGTGCACACCGGCCTCCCGCGCCTGCGCCATCACGCGCTCGGTGGGCTCTCCGGTGAGGAACGCGTCCGCCCCCGCGGCGACTGCGTCCGCGAGGTGGTCGGACCCGCCGCCCGAGACGATCCCCAGGCGCCGCACCGTCGGGGGCCCGCACTCGAAGACGAGCGGCTCGCGCGCGGTGAGCTCCCGCACACGGGCCACCAGCTCAGGCGCGGGCAGCCCCTCCCCGGGGAACTGCGCCAGACACCCGATCGGCTGACCGCGGTGGAGCGCGAAGGGCGTGAGCTCCTGTCCGCCGAGAGCGCGGGCGATCAGCGCGTTGTTCCCGGCCTCCGGGTGCGCGTCGAGCGGGAGGTGGTAGGCCAGCAGCGACATGTCTGCCGCGAACAGCACCCGCAGCCGCCGCGCCAGGGCCGTGTCGATCGGTCCCGGCCCGTTCCCCCAGAAGATCCCGTGGTGGGCCACCACCAGCTCCGCGCCCTCGTCCCGGGCGCGCTCGAACAGCTCCAGGTGCGCGCTCACCCCGGTGGCCACCGTGGTCACCTCCTCGCGCCCCGGGACCTGCAGCCCGTTGGGGCAGTAGTCCGCGAAGCGCTCGGGCTCCAGCAGCTGGTCGAGCTCCTTGACGATCTCGGCGAGTTGGGCGGGCACGCCGCGAGCATAGTCGCCCCGGGACGCTCCCGGCGCGGGTGGCGGCGGAGTCATCGCGGGGTGGAGTGGCCTTGTGGAGGGCCGGCGCGCCCCGGCCGATCGGCACCGCGCAGGGGCCGGATCGCTCCGTGTGGGATACTGAAGCCTGCGTCGGGGCGTGGCGCAGCCTGGTAGCGCGCACCGTTCGGGTCGGTGAGGTCCCGAGTTCGAATCTCGGCGCCCCGATGAACTTAATTTTCCGCGAACAGACGCGAGCAGGGCGCGCGCCGGAGCGAACAGAGGCGAAGCTCTGCGAATTGGCCAACGCCGGATAGATATCAGGTGCCTTCGTGCGGATCAATCCGGCTCGGCGCGCGAGCTGTTCTGCTCGTGCGACCATACCTCAACCGTCGAGACGCGATAGCGGTTTGATCCCGCCCACGCGCAAGTACGGGAGACCGCTGTTGGAGCTCGATCCAGCGGCATAAGACGGCCAGATGGCCGGCAAGCTGTTGCTTGGTCACCCAAGGCTCCGGCGGTTGGCGATCGAAGTCGCTGTGTGGCGCATCCTGAGTCATGAGCCGAGTACGCGGGGGTTGCCCCGAAGGCGACACCTGGTGCTGTCCACGCAATGCCGACTCCGTAGCGGTTGACTTGGCATGCGGCTGTTCGATCGGGCTCGCCACATCGCGGCAGCCGATCAGAGCAGACCACGGCAGCGATCTCAAGCACGAAGATCGGCAGTACATGCGGCACGCGCCTACGACGATGTTATGGAGGGCGGCGCGAGGTGGTGTCGCAACCATGCGTCCATGTCGTCCTGGCTCCACGTGCCGGCGGCGATTGCCAGGACAGCTTGCTCGGCATCGTCGACGGTCGGCATGGTGCGCCAGGACCAGTCGTTGATCGCGATGAACAAGCGCAGCGCTACCCATGCAGCGCGCTTGTTGCCATCGGGCAGCGGATGGTTCTTCGCCAGGTGTACGACAAGGACGGCGGCCTTCTCGATGAAGTCGGGGTAGAACTCGGTCTCGCCGAAGCCGGCCGCTGGTGCGTGCAACGCCGACTCCGCGAGGTCGATCTTGGCGACCCGAGTAAGCGTATCGGTGTCCATACCCGTGACCTCGGCGGCGATCGCGAGGTAATCGACGAGCTCGACGTAGCGGATGCTCACTTGGCGAGCCGCTCTAGCAGCTCGCGGTCCTCTTCGATGATGCGGCGTACGCGAGTCTTGAACTTGGGGTCTTCACGCCGGCGCTGCACGGCCTCGGCGAGGGCGTGCTTGACGGTCTCGTTGAGGCTCTTGCCTTCAGCGCGCGCAAGCGCCTCGGTGTCGGACGCCAGCTCGTTATCGAGACGTACTGTCAGATTCTTAGTCATGGTGCCATGGTAGCATAAGGCGCCGGCATCCAAGATCGGCGCAGGACTTCAGGGCCCGGGGGGTCGTGCTTTTTCGGGTCAGCTTGTCGGAGGCATGGCCCAGGATCATCGCCCCGGGACGGTCGCTCTGCCGAGCGTTGGGAGAATGTCGTCGCTCGCTGTCACGGAACGGCACGCTCGCGACTTATCTCTACATGAGCTCGCAATCGAAGGTCCGCCTACAGGCCGACCTGCGACATATGGTCGACGAACGGTTCCCCGAGGGCCTCGTTCGCGTGCTAGAGAGGCGCTTCCCCTCCGCCAACCACGCTGACTACGAGGACGCGGTCTCCACCGGCTTTGAGAAGCTCGTGGTGAAGGGCCCGACACACAACCCGCAGGGTTATGTGACCACAGTCGCCGTGAACGCGATGAAGCAGTGGCTCCGGCGCGCCGCGGTCGAGCAGCTTGCAGTCGAGGAGGATGACGAGCCGCTCGTTGACATATGGCTCGACCCAACTCCCGATGAGGTGATCGCGGAGAATGCCTACCTCTTCATGCGCGAGCTCGTCGGCAGGTGGGAGAGCCGGAATCTCAAGACGACCACGCTCCTCGTGATCGAGGCAGGGAAGCTGGGTGAGCCGTTGAGCAGCGCCGAGCTGGCCGAGCGGCTCGAAGAACTCCTGGTTGAGGACATTCTGCCGGACACAGTCCGGCAGTGGCGGAAGCGCGGCCTCGACCGACTTCGCGACGAGCTAGTCGCGGCAGATCTTCTGGACGAAACGGAGAAGTCATGAACAACAGAAACATTCCCATCTCGTCGGCAGCCGTCGAGGATCTCATCGAGACGGTTACGGTTCTTTCGCAGGATCACGGAGATGTGGTTGCGGAGGCCGTGCTAGCAGCGCGGGAGCAGCCGCTCGACGAAGAGCGCGCGCGCCGGCTCTACACGCGGATCCTGGAGATCCTTAACGAGCATAAGGCCGCGGAGCTATCGGATGACGAGCGCTCTGCTCTGGCGGAGGATTTGCGCCGCCAAGTCGCCGAGATCGTCGCCTCGGTCGAGCGGCCGGTTCACGAGGCACCCGGCGTTGAGTTCATGACCCTGAACGGTCTGACGCCGCGGCCGGTCGTCCCAGTGCCTACGTTTAACGGCAAGGCCGTCACGATGACCGAGGGGTACGTGGACGTCGAGAAGCTGCGGCTCTGGCAGGGGAACCACCGGCTCGTCCTCTTGGTGGCGGAGTTCGAGGAGCGCAACGGACGGTCACCCGACCCCGAGGAGCTAGTCAAGCTGATGCATGGCGCGATCCACCTGAGCCTCGGAAACTCCGATCCGTTCAAGCTCAAGCCGCTGGCGGACAGCATCGCGCGCAAGGGTGTCGAGGTGCCGCCTATCATCACGTCCGAGGGCGAGCCCAAGGACGGTAATCGCCGGATTGCGGCATCTCTGCTCGTCCTGTATGGCAAGGACTACGACGCCGCCGAGAAGGACCGTGCCCGCTACATCCGCGTCTGGCGGGCACCGGCTGGAACCACCGAGGATCAGTTCGATGCGATCGTCGTCTCTCGTAACTTCGAGAGTGACCACAAGGAGCCCTGGCCAGAGTTCGTCAAGGGTCGCCTCGTCGTGGACGACTACGAAAGCCGCAAGCGGCAGATCAAGGGCCGCATCACTCGGCCCGAGCTGAAGAAGATCCGGGAGGAGGTCGCGAAGGACTTCGCGATCAAGCCGGCTGAAGTCGAGCGGTACGACAAGATGGTCTACTGGGCCGACGACTTCAGCACCTACCATGAACAGCAGGGTGAAGACCCTGCCACGGTCCGCTACAAGACCGAGAAGAACTTCCAGTGGTTCTACGAGATCGACGCCGGTCGGGGCAACGAGAAGCTGACTCGCAAGCTCGACGGTGACGACGAGCTGAAGGCCGTGGTCTACGACCTGATGTTTCACGTGCTCGACAGCGGTGCCCAGGTCCGTGACCTTCACCGGGTTGTCGCGGACGCCGAGACGTCGCACATGCTGCTGAAGGCGCACGAGATGGTCGGCCGCGACCCGGACGGCGCGCTCGAAATGGTGGAGGACGCAATCACAGAGGCAAAGCGGCGCAATGTCCGGCGTCGGTCCATCGGATTCGACGACTTTCTCAAGACGATGGTGGATCGTCTCGGCACGACGCCCCCGAACCAGTGGAACATGGTCGACACCGAGCTGCTGCTGGACGTCCGGCGGATCATGAAGTCGACGCTCGGCGCTATCGAGGGGCAGTCGACGGTCCGCACCGCGCACGGCGAGACGATGGACGCGTGAGCGTTGCGGAGGTATGTCTTCGCCCCGATCGCGCGGGCGTCGAGATCGTCCCCGACCACGGGACTGCGGTCGACCTCGTGCGTGAACTCCGCAGCCGGCACCCGGATCTGCGCGCGCGGACTACGCGCGGTCGGCTGCACGTCACGTTTGCCGAGGCCGCATCGTTGCTAGCGGTCGACTCCGAGCTGAGATGGTCTGCCGACGCTGAGCGGACCGTCGAGAATCGTCGACGGGTCCGTCAGTACGCGTCCACGGTCCTGGCCGAGGCGGCGCGTCTTCGTGACGCTTCGCCTGAGAAGCTTCGCGGGTACCTGCCGAAGACGTCGTCACTCGAAGTCCTTGACGATCATCAGCTCCTCAACGTGGCGCTTATGACGATCCCCGGGGGGTGGGGCACCTGCATTTTCGACGAGCAGGGAACCGGCAAGACGCCAACCGTCATCGGGGCGTTCGTCACGCTCGTCGAGCGTAACGAGGCAGACGTACTGCTCGTGGTCTCGCCGAAGTCGATGGTCGGGGAGTGGGCGCAGGAGTTCCGGCGCTTCACCGGCGACCTTTACCGAGTTGCGGTCGTCGAGGGATCGCAAAAACAGCGCTCGCGTGCGCTCGCCTCCGGCGCGGATGTCGTCATCGTCAACTACGAGGGCACCCTCGCGCTATCCGACGATCTACGTCTGCTCGCTATTCGATCGCGCTTGGTCATGGTGGTCGACGAGTCGTTCAACGTCAAGAACCCCGACGCGGCACGCACGGCAGCCGTCGCCGACCTGCGCGAGTGGTGCGTGCGCTGCTTCGCGCTGTGTGGAACGCCAGCTCCAAACTCGCCGCGCGACATCGTCGCGCAGGTAGATCTTGTCGACTTCGGCATGACGTTCGACGGCGTATCGCCTCAGGACGAACCGGAGCGCGATCGGGAGGTCATCGCTGCGGCGTTGCAGGCTCGTGGTCTGTACAGCCGCAACATGAAGCACCAAGTCCTACCCGGTCTTCCCGACAAGCAGTTCGCCGAGGTGCATGTCGAGTTCGCGCCTGAGCAGCGGCGGCTCTACGCCCTGGCGCTCAGTGGCCTGATCGATGACCTCGGGGCCGTCAACGACATCGAGTACGAACGTCGCCGCATGGCATTCGTCGAGCGTCATAGCGCGCTACTGCGGCTCTGCTCGCACCCTGCCGCATTGCTTGCCTCGTATACCGAGACGCCAGCGAAGGTGGCGGCGCTCGATGAGCTGCTGGCTGACCGCGTCGGTCGCGGCGAGAAGATCGTCCTGTGGTCGTTCTACCGATACACGCTCGACTTCCTAGCGGGACGCTACGCTCCCTACGGCGTCGCGCGGATCGACGGGTCGATTGCGGACGTAGTAGCGCGGCGCGAAGCTGTTCGCCGGTTCCAGGAGGAGGACGAGACGATGGTCTTCCTGGGCAACCCCGCCGCGGCCGGCGCCGGCCTGACCCTGCACCGATCGGCGCTGGCTATCTACGAGTCCTTCTCGAACCAGGCGGCGCACTTTATGCAGAGCCTCGACCGCATCCACCGCCGTGGCCAGGAGCGCGACGTCGAGTACGTGATACTGCTCTGCGACGGCTCAGTCGAGGAGCTTGAGTACGAGCGAATCCTGCGGAAGGTCGACCTTCAGGCCGACCTCCTCGGCGATCCCGCGCCATATCGCCCGACGCGCGAGGTTATGCTGTCCGAGTTGCTCGCATCCCGACAGCGGCTCGACGGCTGATAGGGAGGCGCCGCGACGCTGAGACCGCTTGCGGCCCTGCATTCGATCCTCGGCGGGTCGGGCTTAAGCGGTCCGCCGTAGCGCGATACTCTCGTGATGACCGCGTAGGCGAGAGCGGCCGTAAAACCCGTATACGTTGCCGTGCCGTCGAGCTGGCCGACAGGTGCCATATCGTTAGGCTCGTGTCAGCTCAGCGGCCCCTACGCGCAATCGACCTGTTCTGCGGGGCAGGAGGCCTCAGCGAGGGCCTTCGGGCCGCCAAGTTCGAGATCGCGTATGCACTAGACCGCGACGAGGATTCGATAGCAACGTACCGGCGCAACCATCGTGGTGTCAACGCCGAGTGTGTCTCGATCACCAAGCGGACAGTCGGTCAGATCGCAGAAGCGGCTGGTGGTGCTGTCGATGTCATCGTGGGCGGTCCAAGCTGTCAGACTTTCAGTACCGCTGGGCGCAAGAACGGCTGGGTGCGCAAGGGTGACCCGCGTAACGATCTATGGAAACAAATGCTTGCTCTCGTAGAGCATCTTAAGCCAAAGGCGTTCCTACTGGAGAACGTCCCGGGCATGGTCTACTGGAAGCGTGGCGAGTTCGGCGCACAGGTGTTGGACGAGTTCCGCAAGCTCGGGTACTCGGTCACCAAGGATATCTTGCTCGCAGCCGACTATGGCGTTCCGCAACGCCGACGGAGGCTGTTCATTATCGGAATCTTGGGTGGCAAACCGTTTGAGTTCCCAGCACAAACTCACATGGGTGGCTGGCGCCGCGACTACCTGGAGCTATGGGAGAAGAAGCGCCAAGAGCAGGGGTTGTTGCGACACGTTAGGGTTTGGGAAGCTATCGGTGATCTGCCTGCGGCTCGGGCCGACGGGATCGTCTCCGCGAAAGCGCATCCCGAACGGCTGACGCCGTTTTCACGCCGAATGCGCGGCAGCCGACGCACCGGAGAGATCACCGGCCATGCTCCGTTCCCGATCTCCCCTGACCACTTGGCGCTGATCGAGCACGTGCCACCAGGCGGAACGTGGCGCGATATCCCGCGCCATTTGTTGCCCGACCGGTATCGCGGAATGCGTCGTACCGACAGCACGAATCTGATCGGTCGTCTGGCGCCTGATTTGCCCGCCTACACGATCACTACCCAGTTCAACAACGTGACGACTGGCTGCTTTACTCACCCGTACCACGATCGAGCACTGACTGCGCGCGAGGCGGCAAGGATCCAGACATTCCGCGACAGCTACGAGTTTGCCAGCAATGCGAGCTCGGTCTGTCGTCAGATTGGTAACGCTGTCCCACCGCTGCTCGCCCACGTGTTGGTATCGGCTATCGCCAAGGCGATCCTCGGCGAGGAAGACGGTCAGCTTCTGCATCCGGGCCCCAAGTCGATCAAGCCGGCAGGTAAATTGCCGGTGCCACCAGCTACCGACAAGCGGACCCAGGCACGGATGAAGCGTCAAGCACGCCGAGATACAAAGCCGGAGCTGCTGCTTCGAAGCGCGCTGAGTCGAGCGGGTCTGCGCTATAGAGTCGACTACGCCCCTGTCGAGAGCGTCCGCTCAAAGGCCGATATCGTCTTCCCGCGGCTCAAGATCGCGTGTTTCGTTCACGGTTGCTTCTGGCATGGCTGCCCTGAGCACCATAGACCCACCAAGTCGAACACGAAGTGGTGGGCCGACAAGATCGCCGCGACCCGCCAGCGTGACGAGGAGACCCGCATTGCGCTTGAGGCGGCCGGCTGGACGGTCGTCCGTGTCTGGGAGCACGAGCCTCCTGAGGCCGCCGCAGAACGGATTGCCGGGGTGGTTCACGCCATGACCGACGAACATGTCGCAGCGGCCTGATGCAGGTCGGCGCGGGTCCGTCACGATACGTGCGTTTAGGATGGCATACGCCGGGTCTCGGCGAACAAAAAGCCCTGGCATGAGGGCGGTCTGGAGGACCGCAAATCGCCCGCAAAGGGCCCGAATCCCCTTGTATTCAAGCCAACTTGAACCGTTCGCCCCGATATCCCGCAACTCCGCGGACAGCGGCGAATACGGGTGAATAGCCGTCTTGCTCTCCTGCAGCCAGTTGACGACCGCCTGGCGTGTGGTGGGGTGTCGCGCGTCCCTGGGTGCGGCGACTATTCTGCTGCAATCATGCTACAGTAGCCGGTATGTCTGTTCCTGCCCTTGCTCCGCAACCGCTTATTCGCGAGGCGGTCTATCTCCACGAGATAGCCCAGCTCACAGACGCCGACATTGCCCGCGCGACGGGTGTGGCTCGCAGTACTGCGCGGGCATGGTTGGCCCATACCCGCTCCCCGACGGGCGAGCGGGCTGAGCGGCTGATAGAGCTCTCGGCGCTCGTGGAGCGGCTGGTGCGCGTGATGGAGCCGTCATACGTCGCGGTGTGGCTGCGAAAGCCGGTGCCTGCGCTTCAGGAGCGCAAGCCGATCGACGTGATCGCGAGCGGGAACTACATGCAGGTCGCCGAGCTGGTCTCCGGGCTCGAAGAGGCGCCCTTCTCGTAGGCCGTTGATGTGCCCTCTCCCATAGCGCGAGAGTCGATCGCCGGCTCGTGGTGGCGGCAGACTCCTCATGGCGCCGATCCGCTTTGGTTCGCCTCTCCTCCATCGAATGGGCGCTGGCAACGTGGCGAGACGGTCGCGGCCATCTACCTGGCTGACGAGGAGGCCACGGCGTGGGCGGAGTGGTACCGGCTACTTGCCGAGACGGCGCTGCCGCCTACCCACGGGATGCCGCGGGACCTTTGGCGCTGGACGATCGCCGTCGGCGACGTTGCCGATCTCTCGACTCCGACCAAGCTCGCCGGGGTCGATTTGTCCGTTCCAGTCCCGAGTCGCAGAAGGTGGGCGCCGTTCCAAGCCGTCGGCGAGCAACTGCACTGCGACGGATACCGCGGAGTGCTCTACCCGAGCGCTGCACGCCCGGATCACAAGGCACTGTGTCTCTTCCGTGACGGCATCGTCATTCCCGGGGCTGATCCGGTCCGCCCGCCCGTAACCCACCGAGACCCGCCCGTGCCTCCAACCGGAATGCGCACGTGAGTGTCGGCCCCAGTACGGAGACTGTCTTCGCGTCTTCCCTGCTTGCATGGGCATACACCGGGTCTCCGACGCCCCGCGCGAGAACATCGAGCGTCTCGCGGGCGACCGGATCGTCGTCGCCGAGCAGTTCAACGCGGCGACCCGGCGGTTCAAGCCCGCGTGCTCGCTTGCGGGAACATCGAAGTACTGCCTCCTGAGGGCCGTTTCCATGCCCGTTCGGCCGCTTCTCGGCGTTCCGGTCAAGATTTCAAACGTGCTGACGATGCCTGCCAAATGGAACTGTCCCTCGACAGTCGGCGCTTCCTCGCGGCGGTGGGCGTCGTCGTGCTCGTGACCGCCGTGAGCGGGGTCTGGATCCGACTGCACATCGGCGGCGCCCGAGCGACGCTGTGGGTCGACGACTGCGTCACCCCGCTGGCGGCGGGGGCCGCGTGCGTGCTGTGCCTGCGCGCCCGCGGGCGGGGCGTCGGGCGGATGCGCCTGTTCTGGACGCTGCTGGCCTGCGCCACCGCGTCGTGGACGTTCGCCGAGCTCGTGTGGGGCTGGTACGCGCTGGTACTCGACATGGAAGTGCCCTCACCCTCGTGGGCGGACGTCGGCTACCTCTCGGCGATCCCGCTCTCGGGCGCGGCTCTGGTAGTACACCCGGCTACGAGCGCCAGCGGCACGCGCAAGGCCCGGTGGGTGTTCGACGGCCTGGTGCTCGCCACCGCGCTGACGTTCCTCAGCTGGACGCTCGTCCTCGGCCCGCTGTGGCACAGCACCGACCGCAGCACGTGGGGGGGCGTTGTGACGCTCGCCTACCCGTTCGGCGACGTGGTGATCCTGTTCTTCGTCGTGCTCGCGATCCGAGGGATGACCGGCGCAGACCGTTTGTCGCTGTGGTGCCTGTTGGGCGCCCTGGGGGTGATGGCGCTGTCGGACAGCACCTACACGTACCTCGCCGAGGCCGCCAGCTACAACAGCGCGAACGTGAACCTGGTCGACACCGGCTGGATTGCCGCGTACCTCGGGATCGCGCTCGCCGCGTACAGCGCGCGGTCAAGCGTCGCCGTGCCGGCGAGGGCCGAGCGCGCGCGGCCCTCGCTCGCATCGGCCGTGGCCCCGCTGCTGCCGGTGCTGCTCGCGCTGGCCGCCGCCGCCGTGCAGATCAGGCTCGGCCACCACCTCGACCGCGCGGCCTGGCTGATGGCGGTCGGGCTGATCGCGCTGGTGCTGGTGCGCCAGGCGCTGATGGTGCTCGAGCTACTCACGCCCAACCGCGACGCGCAGGCGAGCCTGGCGCAGCGGCTCGCGAGTGCGGCTGTGGGTGGCGCAGACGCCGTGGAGGCGCCGTACTCCGGCGCAGGGGGGCGGCTGTGAGCTCCTTCGACGTGGGCGCAGGACGGCCCGGCCACGTGGGCTTCACCCCTGCGAGCGCGGCGAACGTCAGAGTGATCCGCCCCGACAGGCCGAGCTACCTGCCGCCCCCGGTGCCGGGCTCGCGGGCCACGGTGGGCAGCGAACGCGCACGCGCCCTGGTGGTGATCGTGCTGACGCTGGCCTGCACCGCTCTGGCGATCTTCGATCTGTTTCTGCTGGCCGCGGGCGCCTGAAGCCAGGCTGTCCTCGCACTCGCCGGCGTGTGCCGGGTTGCCGTGGCGGTGCGGTGCTCCGAACCGAGCGTCGCCCCGGCTCGCTGGTGCACAGGGTCATGTTCCGCGCGACGATTCGACGCTGTAGGGGGGCCCGTCGGAGCCGAGGGAGACCAGGAGGGCCAGCTCCTCCATCAGCAGGCGCGGCAGCATGAAGTGCTCGCGCACGTGCTCACGGCCACTGCGCCCGAGCTGCTCGGCCAGGTCGCGGTCGCTGAGCAGCTTCAGCATCGCCGTGGCGCACTCCTCGACGGAGTCGACCAGCACGCCGCCGACGCCCTCGGGCATCTGCATCGGGATGCCGCCGGCGCGACCGGCGACGACCGGCGTGCCCTTCCACAACGACTCGGAGACGACGAGGCCGAAGCCCTCGCGGATCGACTTCTGCACGACTACGTCGGAGAGGCGCTGGAAGGCGTTGACCTCGACGTTGCTCGCGCCCGTGAGGTTCGTGTAGATGTGGATCAGCGGATCGCTTTCGGCGTGCTCTGTGAGCTGGCCGTAGACCTCCCAGCCCTCGGGGTCGTCGAGCGCCATCGAGCCCACGAGCGCGAGCTGCAGGTCGGGGATCTCCTCGCGCACAAGGCGGTAGGCGGCGATCACGCCGAAGGGGTCCTTCCAGCGGTCGAAGCGCGAGACCTGCGTGACCAGCCGCCCGGGCAGGTCGATCCCGATCCAGTCGAGGATCTGACTGGCGGTGCGCTCGGAGATGTCGAGGTTCTTCGGGCTCAGCGGGTCGATCGCGGGCGCGATCGTGCGCACGCGAGCCACCGGCAGGTCGGGCGGCACGAACTCGGGCATCGTGAACACGGCCGCATCGAAGTCCGCGAGGAACGGCCGCAGAAAGCGCCAGGCGTCCGCGTTGGGCTCGGAGGTATCGATGTGGCAGCGCCACACCCAGCGTGCGTCGCCCTTGCCGTGCACGCTGGGCAGCGCAGCCGGCTGGGGATCGTGGAGGACCACGAAGTCGTAGCCGCCGTCCAGCAGCTCCGCGTTCTCGCGCGTGCACTCCAGGTAGGTCGCCCGCTCGGCCTCGCTCAAGGACTCCGAGGAGCCCTGGAGCGCGTTGTGCAGGGCCTTGGTGGCGCGGAAGAAGTCCTGGCGCCCGCCAATCACCTTCCAATCGACGGCCAGTCCCAGATCGCGCAGCAGCGGCACCGAGGAGCGCAGCAGCTCCGAGACCCCGCCCCCGTAGGCCGTCGCGTTGACGTGCAGGATACGAGCACCGTGCAGCTTTCTGGCCTGTTCGCGCAGCCCTTCGAGGATCGCCTCGGGAACGATGTCCTGGTAGGCGTCCAGCGACCACTGCCCGACCGAAACATGCTGGAGCACGGCCTACCCCTCGATTTCCGCGCCGGTCTGCTCGGAGGCATTCACGCCAGGAGTCTCCCCTAATTGCCGTCCTCCCGCGCTTGGCGCGCCCTCGCCGTGCACGGTAAGCGCGCTCCACACGCCTGTGCAATGATCGTGCCCCCGTCCGCGAAAGGAGCATCATGCCCGAGTACGCACCCGGTACCCCGTCGTGGGTCGAACTTTCCTCGCCAGACACCGACGCCGCCGCCAAGTTTTACGGCGAGCTCATGGGCTGGAGCGCCACCGAGTCGGGACCGGCCGAGACAGGCGGGTACCGCATGTTCCAGCAGGAGGGCAAGAACGTCGGCGGTCTGATGGGCCACATGCAGGAGGGTCAGCCCACCGCGTGGGCGACCTACGTGAGCGTCGCCGACGCCGAGCAGACCGCGGCCAAGGTCAAGGCGGCCGGCGGCACCGCGGTGGTCGAGCCGATGGATGTGATGGACATCGGGCGGATGGCGATCTTCGCCGATCCCACCGGCGCCGTGTTCGGCGTGTGGCAGCCGCGGAGCTTCACCGGCGCCGACCTTGTCAACGAGCCGAACTCGCTCTGCTGGAACGAGGTGCTCACCCGTGACGCCGACGCGGGCAGGGCGTTCTACCCGGCCGTCTTCGGCTGGGTCGCGGGGCGTCCGTCGTTTGAGGGCGCGCCCAAGACCTACACGGTGTGGGAGCTCGACGGGAAGCCCGTCGGGGGCATGATGCAGATGACCGACGACCACTTCCCGGCCGAGATCCCGCCGCACTGGGGCGTGTGCTTCGCGGTCGCCGACTGCGACGGCACGGTCGCGAAGGCCCGCGCCCTCGGGGCGACCGTCACGAACGAACCGATGGACATGCCGATCGGACGCTTCGCCGGCCTGATCGATCCTCAGGGAGCCTCCTTCACGGTGATGCAGCCGGCGCCGCCCGCCTGATTGGCCGCCCTGGCCGGCGACCCCCGGCGCGGGCGATGCTCGACCAGGTGCCGCAGGGGCGCGGCGACGAATTCCGCGCGGTACGCCACGACGAGTACGAGGACGCGTGAGCGCGCATCGCCGGCCGGGCCGGCGGGCCTCCGCTACGCGCGCGGGGCGTAACGGTGGTGCAGCATCAGCGCGTTGCCGTCGCGGTCGGCGAAGAACGCCATGTGGCAGACGCCCGTGTCGAAGGTCTCGCCCGCGAACGCGACGCCGCGCTCTTCGAGTGTGGCCCGCGCTTGCGCGACGTCCTCGACGTGTAGCGCGATCGCGTTGGGGTTGACCTTATGCTCGAGACCCATCTTCTCGGCGTCGTACACGCTGAGCGTCACGTTGCCCGTCTCGAACTCGGCGTAGTTGCGCTCCTTGAGGTACACCGACCGCGGCAGGCCGACCGTCGAGCCGTAGAACTCGACCGCGGCCTCGAGGTCGCGCGTCGGCATACCGACGAAATCGACGCCGGTGACAAGCTGGTTGGTGGTCATGGTGGCCTCCTTGGTCGTTGGCAGTGAGTGCGCGTGCCCCAGATCACGCAGTGCGCGAGGCCGGGTGACTCGTGGCCCAGGCGACGATTGCCCCTGAGCCCTGCACCGTGGTGCCGTCGTCGAGCGCGAGAACCGGGACGTCGGACTGCCCCGTGAGCGCAACGATCTCGTCCCGCTTGCCCCCACGGCTAAAGGGGATGTTCTTGAAGCCGCCAACCACCTTGAGCGTGTAGGGGTGCCCGGAAGCGTCGAGGGCGTGGGCGGCGACACCGCAGGGGTGCTTGAGGAGTGGCGCGTTCGCGCCGTGTGTGCGGGCGGGGCAGGTGTAGAGAACCATCGGCCGATTGTAGACCCGCCGAACTCCCCGCGCCCGCCCAGGGCAGTAGCACCGTCACACGACAGCGGCTCGCACACCCGGCCACCGCACACCCGCCCGCGGCCAGGACTCACCCGGGGGCGGGGGCCCGAACGACCAAGAGCAGACCCGCGCCGGTCGGCACAACGGCTTCGCTGACACGAGCGTCGGCACGCACCAAAGCGCGGAAGTGGGCGACCTGGGCTGCGTGCGAGAGAACGTTGTCGACCGCCAGAAGGCCGCCGGGTCGCAGAGCGCGCACCAGGTCCGGCCAGTAGTCGGCGTAGGCGGAACGTTCGGCGTCCAGAAAGATCAGGTCGAAGGCGCCGTCGGGGGTGTCGCGCAGAGTCATGGCGGCGTCCTCGACGCGCAGGTCGACCAGCTCGCGCAGGTCGACCCGGTCGAGATTCTGGGCGGCGAGAGCGCTGCGCGCCGCGTCCACGTCGACGGTGACCAGCCGGCCCCCGACGGAGCGAACGGCATCGGCCAGCCACAGAGTGGAGTAGCCGTTGGAGGTGCCAAGCTCCAGCAGCCGCCGCGCCCCGACGGCCTGCACGAGGACGGACAGCACACGAGCGGTGTCGGGCTCGACGTTGCGCAGCCGCTGGAGCCGGTCGGCCAGGCCGGCGTCGTGTGCGGTGCCGTAGCGGTGCAGCTCGTCGAGAACCGTCAGCAGCGTGTCGTTCATCGTGTCCTATCGCCGTCGCGAGGTACCCTCGCCCGGTGGGAACGGTAACGAAAGCGGAGAGTCTGACGTCGGGGACGAGGCCGGAGACGACGCGGGGGACAACCCCGGAGAGGCACCCGCCCGGAGCAGCGCGCTGGAGTAGCCGTCCGGCAGCGGAAGGGACCGCATGAGCGGCGCGGACGTGGGCCTGGCCGTCTCGGTGTTCCTCGCGTGCACCGTGGAGGCCGTCGAGGCGCTGACCATCGTCCTGGCGGTCGGCACCACACGCAGCTGGTCCTCAGCGCTGGGCGGCGTCGGCGCCGCGGCGCTCACGCTCACCGCGGTGGTCGCGGCGCTTGGCCCAGCGCTCACGTCCCTGCCGATCGACGTGCTGCGGGTCGGCGTCGGCGGCCTGCTGCTGGTGTTCGGCCTGCAGTGGCTGCGCAAGGCGGTGCTGCGCGCGGCCGGTGTGAAGGCCAAGCACGACGAGCAGGAGACGTTCCGGGAGGAGACTGCGGCGGCGCGCGCCGCCGGCGCCAGGCACCCGGGGTTCGACGGCTACGCCTTCACGGTGTCCTTCAAAGGCGTGCTGCTGGAGGGCCTGGAGGTCGCGTTCATCGTGCTCACGTTCGGCGCCAACCAGAACCGAGTCCCGGAGGCCGCCGCGGCTGCGGGGCTTGCCGTGCTCGTGGTCGCCGCCGCGGGAGTGGCGGCCCGAGCTCCCCTGGCAAGGGTGCCCGAGAACACAATGAAGTTCGCAGTCGGCGTGATGCTCAGGCTCGTTTGGGATGTTTTGGGGCGCCGAGGGCGCGGGCGCGAAGTGGCCGGGCGGCGACGCGGCGCTCCTGGCGATCGTCCCGGGCGTGCTGACGGCGGCGTGCGCGGGGGTGTGGGCCCTGCGCCGTGGAGTGAGTCCGGCTGTCATTCAGGCGACGCCCGGCGAACCCCCCGACCGGGCGACGGTGAGCGCATGAAGCGCTTGCAGAGCGGCGCCGTCGGGGTGTGGGAGTTCGTCGTGGGCGACGACTGGCGGACGGCGCTCGGGGTCGTGCTCGCCCTGGCGCTCACAGCGGCGCTCGCCGAAACAGCCGTCGCGGCCTGGTGGGTGATGCCGCTCGCGGTGCTCGTGCTGCTGGCGCTCTCGATCCGGCGCGCGGCACGCGGCGCGTCAAACAGAGGCTGAGCGCGAGGAGGACTTTTTTTGATGAGCGGCCTCCGGCCGCGGCGGCGCTTCGTTCGCGTGGTGAGAGGGGGGCCGGTGCAGTGCCCCCGCGCGCCGCGGGAGGCCGGCGTGTGGGGCGGGTAGGCCCGTTCGCCCCCGGCCGGTCGCGACGGGTACGTACGGATATACGCCTTGACGATTAGACGATTAGACGTATAAACCACTGAGGCCGAGGTGTCGCCGCCGACCGCAAGCAGCGATTTCAGGCGCCTTCTCGATGCTGCGCTCGTCGTCCAGCAAGGCAAGGGTCCGACGACGCGGTACCTCGCAAGCGAACGCCTGCGCGAGGAGCTGCGCCGCCACCTCGAGTCCACGCGCCCCGCCGCCCCGCGATAATCGCGGCGGCATGGCCGACGCGCAAGCCACCTCCGAGGCGCAAGCAACCACCTACAGCGCGCGCACCGCGTGGGCGCGGAACCTCGCGGCGCCCGTGCGCGACTTCCTGAGCACCGAGACCGGCAGCGCGGTCGTCCTGCTGGCGGCGGCGGTCGCGGCGCTGGTGTGGGCCAACTCTCCCTGGTCGGCGTCGTACGAGTCGCTGTGGCGCACAAAGCTCTCGATCACCGTCGGCGGCGGCGGGGTGAGCGCCGACCTGCGCCAGTGGGTCAACGAGGGCCTGATGACGTTCTTCTTCCTCGTCGTCGGTCTGGAGGCCAAGCGCGAGCTCGACGTGGGCGAGCTGCGCGAGCGCAGCCGCCTGACGATCCCGGTGCTCGCGGCGGCCGGCGGGATGGCGGTGCCGGTAGCGATCTACCTCGCGCTCAACGCCGGCGGTCCGGGCGCGCACGGGTGGGGCGCGGCGATGTCGACCGACACCGCCTTCGCCCTGGGCGCGCTGGCGCTGCTCACCCCGCGCGCTGCGACTCGCCTGCGGGTGTTCCTGCTGACGCTCGCGGTCGTCGACGACCTCGGCGCGCTGGCGGTGATCGCCACCGCGTACACCACCCACGTCTCGCTGCCCGCGCTGGCCGTCGCCGTCGGGCTGTTCGGGGTGCTGATCGGGCTCCGCTACGCACCCGCGGGGCGGCGTCAGCTCTCGCTCGCCGTCGGCGTGGCGCTGTGGGTCGCGATGTTCAAGTCGGGCGTCGACCCGGTGATCGCCGGCCTCGCGGTCGGCCTCGTGACGAGCGCGTACCCGCCCTCGCGCGAGGACCTCGAGCGCGCGACCGCGCTCACACGCTCCTTTCGCGAGCAGCCGACGCCGGAGCTCGCACGCTCCGCGCAGCTGGGCGTGCTCGCGGCGGTGTCCCCCAACGAGCGCCTGCAGTACAGCCTGCACCCGTGGACGAGCTACGTGGTGGTGCCGCTGTTCGCGCTCGCCAACGCCGGCACGCACGTGACCGGCAGCCTGCTCGCGGACGCCCTCACCTCGCCGATCACGCTCGGGATCGCCGTCGGCTACGTGGTGGGCAAGCCGCTGGGCATCCTCGCCGCCTCGTGGCTCGCCACGCGCCCACGTCTGCACGGCGTGCGCCCGACGCTGAGCTGGCCCTCGCTCGCCGGCGGCGGAGCGGTGGCGGGCATCGGGTTCACGGTCTCACTGCTGATCTCGAGCCTCGCCTTTCACGGCGAGCGCCTGGCGGAGGCAAAGCTCGGGGTACTCGCCGCGGCGATCCTCGCACCGTTCGTGGCGTGGGGAGTCTTCGCGGTGGTCAAGCGCCTGCCGGGGCAGGTCCGCGCCCGCCAGCTCGCGGGCACCGCCGAGGACATCCTCGACCTCTCCGACGACGTCGACCCCGCGCGCGACCACGTTCGCGGAGCGCACGACGCGCTCGTCACGCTGGTCGAGTACGGCGACTTCGAGTGCCCCTACTGCGGGCGGGCGGAGTCCGTCGTACGCGAGCTGCTGGCGTCCTTCGACGACGAGCTGCGCTACGTCTGGCGCCACCTGCCGCTCAGCGACGTCCACCCCAGCGCTCAGCTGGCGGCGGAGGCGTCCGAGGCAGCCGCGGCGCAGGGCGCGTTCTGGGAGATGTACGACGCGCTGCTGGCCCACCAGGGGACCCTCACCCCACTGGAGCTCCGCCGCCACGCGGAGGAGCTGCGCCTCGACGTCGAGCGCTTCTGGGAGGAGCTGCGCCACCACGAGCACGCGCCGCGCGTGGCTGAGGACGTCGCCAGCGCCGACGCGAGCGGAGTCTCGGGCACGCCGACCTTCTTCATCAACGGACGTCGCCACCACGGCGCCTACGACCGCGACACGCTCACCGCGGCCGTCCGCGCCGCGCGCCGGCGCGCGGGCCTGGTAAGCAATGCTTGAGCCATGACGACCACCTCCAACTCCTCGCAGCGGCGTCCCGCGATCGTCGCGGTCGACGACGAGCCCGCGGTGCTGGCCGCCGTCAGCCGCGACCTGCGCCGTGGCTTCGGCGAGCGCTTCCGGGTGCTGCGCGCGGCGTCGGGACCCGAGGCGCTGGAGATCCTGCGCGAGCTGCGTACGCGGGGCGAGCGGGTGGCGATGCTGATCGCCGACCAGCGGATGCCGGGGATGCCGGGGACGGAGTACCTGGTGCAGGCGCGCACCATCGTCCCGGACGCCAAGCGGGTGCTGCTGACGGCGTACGCCGACACGGAGGCCGCGATTGCGGCGATCAACGAGGTGGCGCTCGACTACTACCTGCTCAAGCCGTGGGACCCCCCGGAGGAGCAGCTCTTTCCGGTCGTCGAGGATCTGCTCACCACGTGGGAGGCGGGGGCGGCGCTGGAGTCCGGCGGTGTGCGCGTGGTGGGTCACCGATTCTCGCGGGAGTCCCACGAGGTGCGCGACTTCCTGGTGCGCAACCGCGTGCCCGCGCGGTGGCTGGACGTCGAGCGCGACGGCGAGGCGCGCGAGCTGCTGCGGGTCGCCGGGGTGGACGCCGAGCGGCTGCCGGTGGCGCTGCTGGAGGACGGCACGGTGCTCGAGCGCCCCACCATCCTTGAGCTGGCCGAGCGCCTCGGGGTCGCGGTCACCCCCGCGCAGGACCACTACGACCTCGTGGTCGTCGGCGGCGGACCCGCCGGGTTGGCGGCCGCGGTCTACGGCGCCTCGGAGGGCCTGAAGACCGTCATGGTCGAGCGCGAGGCGCCGGGCGGTCAGGCGGGCCAGTCGAGCCGCATCGAGAACTACCTCGGGTTCCCCGCGGGGCTGTCCGGATCGGACCTCGCACGGCGCGCGACCGACCAGGCGCGGCGGCTGGGCGCCGAGCTGCTCACCGTCCAGGAGGCGGTCGGCCTGCGCGTCGAGGGCGCGGCGCGGCTGGTCGAGCTCTCCGGTGGCGGAGTGCTGAGCGCGAGCTCCGTGCTCGTCGCCTCCGGGGTCTCCTACCGCCAGCTCGACACGCCCGGCTTCCCCGAGCTCACCGGCGCGGGCGTCTACTACGGCGCCGCCGCGACCGAGGCGCGCGCGTGCTCCGAGCAGCAGGTCGTGGTGATCGGCGGGGCGAACTCCGCCGGGCAGGCCGCGGTGTACTTCAGCGGGTACGCCGCGCGGGTCACGATGCTTGTCCGCGGGCCGTCGCTGGAGAAGTCCATGTCGCACTACCTCATCGAGCAGACTCGCAGCGCGCTCCAACGTCGAGGTGCGCACCGGCACCTCGACGCTCGCGGCGGAGGCCGAGGACGGGCGCTTGCGGCGCCTGCGCGTGCGGGGCCCCGGGGGTGAGGAGACGCTCCCGGTGGACGCCTGCTTCGTGTTCATCGGGGCCTCCCCGTGCACCGACTGGTTGGAGGGCGTGGTCGCCCGCGATGCCCGCGGCTTCATCCTGGCCGGCCGCGACGCGCAGGCCGACGGGTGGCCGCTGCAGCGCGAGCCCTTTGCGCTGGAGACCACCGTCCCCGGGGTGTTCGTCGCCGGCGACGTGCGCGCCCGCTCGGTCAAGCGGGTCGCCTCGGCGGTGGGCGAGGGCTCGATGGCGGTGTCGCTGATCCACGAGTACCTGGGCGAGCCGTGACCGACGCGCCGGTCACGGTGGAGGAGCTGCGCACCGTCGACCTCTTCGACGACCTCGACGAGCCGGCCCTCGCCGAGTGGGTGGCGCTCGCGCGTCCCTACCACGTGGGTCCGGGCGAGACGATCGCCGAGCAGGGCCAGCCCCCGCGCGGCCTGCAGCTGCTGCTGGAGGGCGAGGCGCAGGCGCTACTCGTGGAGGGTGGTCGCACCGAGCCGGCCGGCCTGCAGCGCGCGCCGACGTGGATGGGCGCGATCGCGGTGCTCACCGGCAAGCCGTTGGGGGTGCGCATGCAGGCGCGAACCGCCTGCCGGCTGGCGGTCGTCGCCCCCGAGGACTTCCGCCGCCTGGCATTCGCGCAGCCCGCGGTCCACCGGCGGGTGATGGAGCAGGTCGCGCCCGTGACGGGCCGGGTCACGGCGATCGAGGCCAACCGCGAGCGGCTCGCCTCGCTGGGCACGATGGCGGCGGGGCTTGCGCACGAGCTCAACAACCCCGCGGCTGCGGCGCGCCGCGCGGCGGCCCAGCTCACGGAGGCGCTGGAGGCGATCGGCTCGACGCTGGGGGTGTTCGTGGAGGCGGGCATCGAGCGGGAGGACGCGGAGCGGCTGGTCGCGCTGCAGCGCGAGGCGGTCGCCCGCGCGGCCGCCGCCACGGCGCTCGACGCGCTCGACGCGGCAGACGCCGAGGAGGAGCTGCTCGGGCGCCTCGAGGCCCTGGAGGTGCCTGAGCCGTGGCGCCTGGCCGAGCCGCTGGCGGCAGCGGGCGTGGACCAGGCGTGGCTCGAGCGCGTGGCGAAGCTGGCGGGCCCCGCGACGGGCGCGGCGCTGCGCTGGGTCGCGGCCACGCTGACGGCGGGCCGGCTGGCCGCCGAGCTGCAGGAGTCCACCGAGCGACTCTCGGCGTTGGTGGGGGCGGTGAAGTCCTACGCGTACCTGGACCGCGGCGACCTCGTCGAGGTGGATCTGCACGAGGGCCTGGAGACGACGCTGACCGTGTTGGGGTTCAAGCTCAAGCACACCGCCCTCGAGGTGGTGCGCGACTACGACCGCACGCTGCCGCGGCTCACGGTCCGCGGCTCGGAGCTCAACCAGGTGTGGACGAACCTGCTCGACAACGCGATCGACGCGCTGGGGGAGCGAGGGACGATCACGATCGCCACGCGCGCCGACGGCGGCTGTGCCGTGGTCGAAATCGCCGACGACGGCCCCGGCGTCCCGGAGGACCTCGCGGGGCGGATCTTCGACCCGTTCTTCACGACCAAGGACGTCGGCCACGGCACGGGCCTGGGCCTGGCCACCGCGCGGCGCATCGTCGTGGAGCGCCACGACGGCTCGCTCACGTTCGACTCCCGCCCCGGGCGCACCGTCTTCTGCGTGCGGTTGCCGTTCACTCAGACCTGAGGGCGCGGGCGAGCGGCGGAGGTGTCAGCCGCCCAACGGCGAGGGCGGTATGCGCGTCTCGCCCTGCACCTCCGGGATGCGCATCGCGAGCTCGTCGAGGTAGCACCACGACCACGTCTCCCCGGGCTCGATCGAGCGGATGATCGGATGGCTGCTCGCATGACTGTGGGCGGTGGCGTGGCGGTTGGGCGAGTCATCGCAGCAGCCGACGTGGCCGCACTCCAGGCAGATGCGCAGGTGCAGCCACGGATCGCCTGTCTTCAGGCACTCCTCGCAGCCCGCGACCGCCTCGGGCAGCTGCGTGATCTGGACGTGGTCGAGGTGTGTGCAGTTGGCCATGGCGCCCCTCCGTTTTGGGTTCTATATGGGACCGTATTGGGACCGCCCACCGGCTTGTGCGCTACGCGACAGCGAGGGGCGCCGGAGGTGGTGTACCAGTTTGGGGGTATATCACCGACTGGACCTGTGGGTAGCAACCAGTTAGCAGTTATTAGAGGTCCAGTTAGCTATATGGTCGCCCAAATGCGCTACATGGCTCTCGCGGGTCTGCGGCCCCGACCAAACTGAGGCACTACCGCGCCGGAGCTTGGACCCCGGCGTTACAGCCGACCGACCGACGGTGCCGTCCGCCACACCCTCGATCTCCCTGCCATACGGGGGTAAAGCCCGGACCCGATCCCCGTCGCTCCCGCCTTCGGGATCGAGGAGCCGACCGGCTGGTTTGTCTGTATCACGCGTGATACCATACCCGCCATGGCTCAGGTAAGCATCCGAGATCTGCGAAACCATGGCGGTGAGGTGGTTGACCGCGCAACGCGCGGAGAGAAGATCACGATCACGCGCTCCGGCAGGGCGGTCGCCGAGCTGCGAGCGCTACCGCATCCCCCGCTTTCCGCGGAGGCTCTGTTGAGCCGTTGGCGTCGGCTGCCCCCCGTGGACCCCGTCGGGCTGCGCGCGGATGTCGACCGACTGCTGGACGCAAGCCTGTGAGCGAGAAGCCGGCGAGGGCCGAGCCGGCCCCCCCGACCCGGGGAGTCCTCGACACCTCGACGGTCATCCTCATGGGGCAACTCACGGAGGCGACGGCGTTGCCCACCGAGCCGCTGATCACGGCCGTCACGCTCGCGGAGCTCTCGGTCGGCCCGCTCGTGGCCGAAGAGGAGGGCGAGCGTGTCGCGCGCCAGGCCCACCTCCAGCAGGCGGAGGCCGACTTCGACCCGCTCCCCTTCGACGCCGGCGCCGCGCGCGTCTTTGGAGGTGTCGCCGCCTCCCTGCGACGCTCCGGGCGCAAGACCCACGCGCGCGCCTACGACGCGATGATCGCCGCTACCGCGCTCGCCAACGACCTACCCGTCTACACCTGCAACCCAGCCGACTTCACCGGCATCAAGGGGCTCCAGGTGGTCGCTGTTCCTGTGCCACACGCCTGAGAACATCAACTCAGGGTATGAGCAAATCGCACGGCGTATTGCTGCGCTACCCACGCTTTGATGCTTTCTGGTGAAGGCGTAGTCAACGAGCCCTCTCGGACATACCGGAGCCGAAACGGTGCAGGTTTGCTATCCTTACCTCTCTATAGATGTAAGGAGAGTTCGTATGGATGCCTTGGCACGTATGACGTCGAAGGGGCAGGTCACGATTCCGAAGGCGGTTCGAGATGCGCTGGAGCTTCACGAGGGCGATGAGATCGTGTTTCGTGTCGAGCGCAAGCGAGCGATCGTCGCAAAGACTCCGGACTTCATCGGGATGGCTGGATCGGTTGTCGTTCCGCCAGCCAAGCGCGGTACGCCGTGGGATGAGGTTCTGCGTCAGACGCGGAGAGCACGCGCGGAGAGGCGCCGCTGAGGGCTTTCCTCGACACGAATGTCCTCGTGCGGCATCTCACGGGCGACCCGCCGGAGATGGCCGGGCGCGCGACCGCGGCGCTGGCCGGCGGCGAGCGGTTGTTTCTGTCCGATCTGGTGTTGG
This sequence comes from uncultured Solirubrobacterales bacterium, assembly GCA_963702085.1. GTDB lineage: Bacteria > Actinomycetota > Thermoleophilia > Solirubrobacterales > Solirubrobacteraceae > Palsa-744. The sequence goes on from OY969707.1 coordinate 814,365, forward strand.
CCGAGTGCGTCTATGTCCTCGAGTCGTTTTACGATGTGGAGCGAGTGCGAGTCGCAGCGCTGATGCGGGCGGCGATCGCTTTGCCGTCGGTCGCGGTCGTCGATGCCTCGGTTCTGCTGCGTTCGCTCGAGGTCTACGAGGTCGATCGACTCGACTTTGCGGAGGCGTATCTCGTCGCCAATGCTGAGGCCACGGGCGTGGGGACGATCCTATCCTTCGACCGCGCGATCGACCGGGTCAAGACCGTCTCGCGCGCCGAACCCTAGAGGGCCACGCCGGGGGGGCTGCGCCGGCCCGCGCCGGCCCGCCCAAGGCGCCCTCGAGATGTGAAAAGGGGGATAAGTCCGGGCTACTTGACTATTCCAAAGGGACCTGCAAAGATGCGGCGGTCCAACTGCCGGATGTCATCGCGCCAGTCGAGAGCCTGCTGGGGAGGGCGCTAACGCGGAGCGCGAAATCCAAGACCGAAAGGGTTCGTCATGGCCGAAAAAAGCCCGAACATTCCGCCGCATCCGTTGGTCCAGGCGCTGGTGCCGGATCCCAAGCAGCCGCCCCAGCCGACCGTCAAGCTGGTGGGCCTTCCGGGGACCAGCCCCGATGCGAGCGCCACCCGCCTGTGGCTCGATCACGATCTGTCGAGCTACGTCGACGTCCCCTCTGGTGCGGTGCTGTACAACAAGACGCTGCCCGAAGACGGGGGGTCGGTCCTGTGGGTGTCGGCCGATGCGAAGCTGAACTACGGCTCCGTCGGCTCCCACACGGCCCAGGGGTCCTACCTCGGCGGCTCGATCGTGCAGCAGAACCTCGCCGGCGCGGCGGGCTACGGCGCGCCCACCTACACGCCGCCGCCCTACCAGGCGCCGTACGGCACCCCGTCGGTGCACGCCATCTGCCCGACGCCGACCGCGACGCCGTCGGCCTACGTCCCCTGCCACGTCACCTACACCCCGCCGTGCGGACACGTCACCTACCTGCACCCGTGCGTACCCCCCACCCACGTGCCGCCGTGCGGGCCTCCGATCACCCACGTGCCCCCGTGCGGGAACGCCACCTACGCGCCGCCGTGCGGGCTCATCACCCACGTGCCGCCGTGCGGGCCCGTGACCTACGACGCCCAGTGCACCCCACACGTCACCCACAACCCGCCGTGCCCCGTGGCGCAGGCCACCTACGACCCGGGGTGCGTGCACCCCAAACCGGTGACCTACGACCCGCAGTGCGCCCCGCACGTCACCTACCTCTCGCAGTGCGCCACGGCACACGCCACCCTCGTCGCGCCGTGCCTGCCGGTCTCACTCGGGGTCTACCTCTGTCCCACCCACACGCCGCAGGTCTGCCCCATCAGCCGCCCGCCGTGCACGTACACGCACGTCGGCTGCCCCCCGCCGGTCACCGTGGACTGTCCCGCGTGAGGACAGAGGCATAGGAACGGGCTCGTGCGCCGCGCAGCTCGGCGCACGAGCCCACCCCTGCCGGACGACGGAAACACCGAGATCAGATGAGATGCTGACCCACGAGCGCGTCGCGGGCTACCTGCTCGACCGCGGCCTGCTGGCACCCACGGCCGTCCTCGACGAGGAGCTGACGGTCAGGGACGCCTCCAGTCGCAACCGCAACTACCGCGTGCAGACCCGCGACGGCTCGGGGTACGTGCTCAAGCAGGGCGTCGGCCCCGACACGCAGGCCACGGTGGCCAACGAGGCGGCGGTGTACCACCGGCTGGCGCTCGAGGACGTGCAGCTGAACGGCCTGGTGCCGCGCTTCGGGGGCTACGACCCCGACGAGGGACTGCTCGTGCTCGAGCTCGTGCGCGGCGCCGAAGACCTCCACGCGCACCACCTCGGCGGGCGCTTCTCGGCGTCCCCGGCGGCCGCCCTCGGCCGGGCGCTGGGCCTGCTGCACAGCCGCACCCGCTCGCTCGTCGGCGAGGTCCCCGAGGGGACGGCGTGGGCCCCGGCGCCGTGGGTGCTCTCGCTGCACCGACCCGACGCGAGCATCTTCACGGACGTCAGCGCGGCCGGCCTGGAGCTGATCCGGATCGTGCAGCGCACGGAGGGCTTCGGCGAGCTCCTCGACGGCCTGCGCGCGACGTGGGCGCCCACGGCGCTGGTGCACGGCGACGTGAAGTGGAGCAACGTGCTCGTGGTCGACGCCGGCACCCCGCAGGAGAGCGTCAAGCTGATCGACTGGGAGTCGGCGGCGGTCGGCGACCCCAGCTGGGACGTGGGGTCCGCGCTCAGCCAGTACCTCAGCTTCTGGCTGTTCTCGATCCCGCTGACCGGCGGCGAGGCGCCCGAGCGCTTCCCGGAGCTCGCGGCGTACCCGCTGGACGCGATGAAGCCGGCGCTGGGCGCCTGCTGGGTCGCCTACGCGGACGCGGCGGGCATCGCGGGGAGCGACGTCGAGCAGCAGCTGACGCGCGCGGTCGAGATGGCCGCGGCGCGGCTCGTGCAGGTCGCCTTCGAGGCCTCGCAGGACCAGCAGCAGGTGCTGAGCTCGGTCGTGCTGCACCTGCAGCTCGCCCACAACCTGCTGGCGCGGCCGCGCGAGGCCCCCGCAGCCCTGCTCGGCATACGGGCACGAGGATGAGCGAACCCGGCGCCCACCGCGAGGCGGTCGAGCAGGTGCTCGCCGCGACGACCGTCCTCTCGCCGACGGCGTTCGCCTGGTTCGGGGCGCCCCAGCAGCCCCTGGCGCAGCGCAGCGCGGCGGCGATGGACGCCACGGCGGCGCGGGCGTACCTCGTGTATGCGCTGCAGTCGCGCCTGTACACGAGCTTCTACTGCCTCGGTGCCGCCAGCCCCGACGGCTTCGATCCGGCGCCCACCCACCGGCTCGGCCCCTCGCCGTTCCTGTGGGCGCTCTCGCAGGCCAACCGCGGCGCGGGCTCGCGCGAACCCGGGTGGACGGTCGCCGCGCACGAGGACGGCCGCGTCGTGGTCGAGCGCGAGGGCCTGCGGCTGTGGGTCAGGCCGGAGGAGCTCCACCGCGACGGCGGTGAGCGCACCCCGCAGCCCGACGCCGTCCAGCCGGGGACGCAGGTGGGAGTGCGGATGCCCAAGGAGCTCAGGCGGCTGTCGCCCGGCTTCTACATGGCGCTCGGCGACGCCGAGTTCCCGTCCGACGCGTCGGCGGCGGCGGGGATCGTGCGCTGCTACTGGAGCCTGCGCAGCGAGGGCGCGGCCGCCCTCGTCGAGCAGCTCACCGGCGCGCTGAACGAGGCCGGCCTCGCGTTCCGCCTGAAGGTGATCGCCGACCCGGAGGGTTACCGGCGCTGCGACGCCGGCGTCCTGTACACGCTCGCCCCCCAGTTCGAGCTCCTGGCGCCGATCGTGGCGGACGTGCACCGCCAGGTCGAGTCGTGGCTGCGGCCGGCGAGCCCGGCCCTGACCAAGCCGCTCGCGCCGGGACTCGCCCTGGCCGAGGACCCGGGCGCCGGCGCGGAGAGCTTCGGCATGAACCGCTGCCGTGTGCTGGCTGAAGGGATCGTCGACGCCGCCGAGCGGGGCGCCGGGTCGGTCGCGGAGCGGCTGGAGGTCGTGGCCGCGCACCTCGGACGCGCGGGAGTCTCACTCGAGCAGCCCTACCTGCGCCCCGGGTCGGTCGATCGCTACAGCCTCCCGGAGGTCACCGCCGGTGCCTGAGCCCGAGGCTGAGCTCGCCGGCCTGGAGCGCGGAGTGCGCCCGGAGGCCCCGCCGCCGGTGTCTGGGTCAGAGCGGGGGCCCGAACCCAAGCCCACCGGCCCGGAGCCCGGGCTCTGCCTGGAGGTGGCGTGCGCGATCGCCCACGCGACGGTGAAGGCGGCGGTCTGGCACGAGCGCCGCTGCGGGTGGGTGGGCGCGTGGCCCGAGGAGACAGCCAGGGGGGTCGAGGTGACGTACAAAGCGCTGGGACCCGATCTCTACGGAGGGACCGCGGGGGTGGGGGTCTTCCTGGCCGAGGTCGCGCGCGCGTGCGACGAGCGGGACGTGCAGGCCTGTGCGGTGGGTGCCCTGCGCCACGCCGCCTCCCGCGTCGAGACGGCCGAGGGGCTCACGCGACTCGGCCTGTACGGCGGCCGCGGGGGTGTGGCGCTGGCGCTCGCGTACGGCGCCAGGCTGCTCGACGAGCCGGGACTCGAAGCGGCCGCCCGGACGATCGCGCGTGGGGTGAGCGAGGACTCGGGCGAGGACGCCGAGGAGTTCGACTTGGTCTCCGGCCGCGCGGGGGCGATCGTCGCGCTGCTCGCGCTGGCGGCGGTCCTCGAAGAACCGGACTACGTGGAGCACGCCGTCGAGCACGGCGACGCGCTGCTGGCTGCCGGCCGCCCGGACAGGGGTGGGCGGTCGTGGCGCTCGCCCCACCCCGCCGCGGGGGAGCCGGGACTCGCGGGCCTGTCGCACGGGGCCGCGGGCGTGGGGGCCGCCCTGCTCGAGCTGGCGGCGGCGAGCGGCGAGCCCCGCTTTCGCAGCGGCGCCGTGGAGGCGTTCGGGTACGAGCGGGCGCTGTTCGACGAGCGCGCGCGCAACTGGCCGGACCTGCGCGAGAGCGTCAGGGGCGCGAACGGCGGGGCCCCCACGTACTCGACGTTCTGGTGTCACGGCGCGCCCGGCATCGCGCTGTCCCGCGTACGCGCGCTGGAGCTCGAGGCCCGCGTGAGCGGGGGGTCCCCACCGGGGGGCGCGAATGGGGGACCCGCCGCGGGGCGCGCGAGCGGGGGACCCGCGGAGGTCGCCGACACCCTGCGCGCGGAAGCCGCCGTCGCGCTGGAGACGACCGCGGCGTGGGTGCGGGCGGCGCTCGACGCGGGGTCGGTGGGTTGGTCGCTCTGCCACGGCGTGGCCGGCAACGCGGAGATCGTGCGGGAGGGCCGCGGGCTGGGACCCCCGACGTCGTCGCTCGCCGAGCGCGTGGCGGCGCACGGGATCGACCGCTACCGGGCCGCGGAGTCGGGGTGGCCCGGGGGGGTGCAGGGGGGCGCGACGCCCAGCCTGTTCCTCGGCGACGCGGGCGTGGGCCGCTTCTACCTGCGCCTGGCGCGGCCCGAGCTGCCGTCGCTGATGCTCGTCAGGCCCGAGGCGTTCGCCGGGGACTGGGGGGGCTGAGGAGCCGAGGCTCTTTTTGATGGCGGCCTCCGGCCGCAGCGGCGTTCGCGTGGCGGACCGGGGGGCCGGTCTTCAGTAGGGGGCTTGACAACGTGTTGCAGGTGTGGCTATATAGCGTCGTCACGGTGTCCACCCTCGGTGGAGCCGGGCACACATAGGGTCCGGTTTGGGTCAGCCCGTCTTGTGGTTGACATCCAGAGCGCTTGCGGGGAAAAGGGTTTGGGACGAGGGACTGGGTCAGAACGTAGAGGGAGATGGTTTCAGCGTGGCGATCCTCTCGTTCCTGGAGCGCGAGCCGGCGCTCGCGCGTGTATGCGTGTTTCAGGCGCTGCGCGGCGGCCCGCAACTGCTCGGGCGTCGCGAGGAGATCCTCGCGGGCCTGGCGGATGTCGTCGATGAGGGTCGCTTCGAGGGCGGCGCGCGTGGCGGGGGTTGTACCCCGTTGACGGCGGAGGGTATTGTAGGCGCGGCGTTTGCGATCGTCTACGCGCGGCTGCTGCGGGGCGAGCGCGATCCCCTCACCGGCCTGTTGGGTGAGTTGATGGGGATGGTCGTGCTGCCCTATCTGGGCGCGGCGGCGGCGCGGCGGGAGCTGGCGCGGCCCGTGCCCGCGGGTTCCGTGCGCGCGTCTGCTCGGCCGGCCGTCGCCGCTGGGGCCGTCGGCGATCCGCTGCAGGGAGTCTCGATGCGCTTGACATATCGCACTGCGCGGGTCCTCGAGGGCGTCGCGAAGCTCCCGGGCGCGAGCAACCGCGAGGTCGCCGAGCGCGCGGGGGTCCAGGACCCGGGGCAGGTATCGAAGTTGCTGGCGCGTCTGGAGCGCCTGGGATTGCTCACCAACACCGGTGAGGGGCACGCCAAAGGCGAGCCGAACGCGTGGAGCCTCACCCCATTGGGTGAGCGTGTCACCGCGCAGGCTCACTCTCAGAAGCGACCCGCGGAGGGCCGCGGCATGAGGCGGGCTTGTCAGGCCACGGGCGCTATCTCGGACGGGGCGCGCACGGTGTGTTCGGAGGCTCGTTGGTACAGCGTCTCGGGTGCCATGTCGAAGCCGTTGGGCCAGGCGACGGTGCGTATCTCTGGGTCGACGTAGAGCGAGGCGTCGTGCTCGCCGTACAGCACATGGAAGTGCGGGTGTGGTGATGGGGCTCGTCCCAGTGCATGGTGATCGTGATCCCGTAGAAGTAGCTGAGTGTCGGCATTCGCAGCCTCTCGTGGTCCGCGATTGGGATCGCGAGAAGCTACGCGGCACCGGCGATGGGACACTCGCCCGACGTGCGGTTCGCCCGTGTTTCCGGGCCTCGCGGCGCGAAACCTGGCGCGAAATGGTCCATGTGCCCGTAATTGGGACGCAGCGGATGGGGTTCGACCCTGAGCGCGCCGGGCTAGGCCGTGGTGGCGGAGGATTCGAGCACGGGGCGCTGGCAGGCTTTTTCGTAGAGCGGCTCGGGGGCCATGTCCAGGCCGTCCTCGGGCCAGACGATCGTGCCGAATTCGATCGCGACCTTGGCGAAGCGCTTGGGGTCGCGCAGCGGCTCGAACACGCCTTTCCACTCGCGGTCGGCAAAGCTGACGTCGCCGATGACGCCATCCTCGAACGTTAGACGCAACTCATGGTCACCGATGACCTCGACCTTGGTGACGTCGACGAGCTTGCCGGGAAAGACGTAATCCATGGCTTCAGCCTAGCGCAGCGGGCCGATCGGGTTCGGTGGTCTTCCGTTGACAGCGAGCTCCCAGTCGACGATCAGCTCCTCGGCGTGCAGCTCCGCCCAGGTCTGCACGAGGCGCAGTTGCCGGCGCGGGAGGTAGCCCACGATGAGCTCGCCCTGGAGGTCGAACGAGGCCTTGTACTCGGCGTAGCGGACGTGGAAGTGAGGCAGCGAGTGATGAACCTCGTCCCAGTGCATCGTGATAGTGATCCCGTAGAAGTAGCTGAGTGTCGGCATTTGCAGCCTCTCGTGGTCCGCGATTGGGATCGCGAGAAGCTACCCAGCGCTGGCGATGGGACACTCGCCCGACGTGCGGTTCGCCCGTGTTTCCGGCCCTCGCGGCGCGAAACCCCTACTGGATCAGTGCCTCCAACTGTCCCGGCAGCGTGAGCGGGTCAAACGGCTTGGCGATCACGCCGGCCGCGCCCAAAGCGTTCAACCGTTCGCGCTCGGCGCGCTGCGCCTTCGCCGTGAGGAACACGACGGGCGTGCCCGCGAGCAGCCCGTCGTCCTGCAGCCGGCGCAGCGTGGCGGGGCCGTCGAGGCCGGGCATCATCACGTCCATCACGATCGCGGCGAAGCCCTCGCCCGCGGTGAGCAGCCGCAGGGCGTCCTCGCCACAGGGGGCGTCCACGACGGACCAGCCGCCGAGGCGTTCGAGGCTCAGGTGGGCGATTGCGCGGATCGACTCGTCGTCCTCCACGAGCAGCAGGCGCGGGTTCACAGCAGGGCCTCTTCGGGTCTGGCGATCTGTACCTGCTCGACGGGCTCCTCGGTGCCGGGGGGCCTGCCGGCCCTGACGGCCTCCACACCCTCCCCGCGCTCGGCCGTGCCGGCGCACGCCGCGGCCTGGAGTCCCGCGGACAGCTCCTCCAGCGTGGGCACGCCGGCCGAGCAGGGGGCGCCGGCGCCCGCCAGCGGGAGCGTGAAGCGGAAGCTGGAGCCCTGCCCCGGGGCGCTCTCGGCCCACAGGTGCCCGCCGTGGCTTTCGACGATGCCGCGGGCGATCGCCAGGCCGAGGCCGGAGCCGCCCCGCTCGCGGGTGTCGGAGGCGTCGACCTGGTTGAAACGCTCGAAGATCGAGTCGAGCTGGTCGGCGGGGATGCCGCGGCCGGAGTCCGTGACGGAGAAGCGGGCGCAGCCCTCGTCGCGCGCGACTGCGACTGTCACGACGGAGCCGGGCGGCGAGAACTTGATCGCGTTGCCGAGCAGGTTGACGAGCGTCTGCACGATGCGATCGCCGTCGGCGCAGACCTCGAGCTCCTCGACCTCCACGCGCAGCTGTACGCCGGCGTCCTCGGCGGTGGCCTGCAGCGCCTGGGCGGACTGGCGCACCAGCTCCCCGACCCCCACGGGGGCGCGCTGCAGCGGCAGGTGCCCGGCGTCCATGCGCTCGATGTCGAGGATGTCGTTGACGAGGCGCACGAGCCGGTCGGTGTTGTCGACCGCGAGCGCCACCATGTCGGCCGCCTCGGCGGGCAGCTCGCCGACGAGGCCCCCCGCGAGCAGGCCGAGCGAGCCGCGGATGGAGGTCAGCGGCGTGCGCAGCTCGTGGCCGGCGATCGACAGGAACTCGTCCTTGACGCGCTCGCTCTTGAGCAGCTCGGCCTGCACCCGGTTGAGCTCGCCCCGGGCCAGGGTCTGGCGGGCGGCGACCAGCGCGGCGAGGCCGATCACGATCAGGACGAGGGAGACGTCGGGGAAGAAGGCGTGGCCCAGGGTGGCGCCGAGCAGCACCGCGAACCCGACGGACCCCGCGGCGTAGGGCAGCCACGGCGCGAGTCGGTAGTGCTGCGCGGACTCCTCCGCGAACGCGCCGGGGTCCCCCGCGTGCACTGGGCGTTGCGTGAGCGCCGCCACGGCGAGCGCACAGTACCCGAGCACGTACAGCGTGTCCACCGGGTCCCCGGCGGTGTAGGCGTCGTGCAGCACCCCGTACCCGTAGGCGGTGTCGGCCGCGACCGTCAGCAGCATCGCGGTGGCGATCCACAGCAGCGGCAGGCGCAGCGTCGCGGGGCTTTGGCGCAGCAGCACGACCGCCACCCCGCCCAGCAGCACGAGGTCGAAGAGCGGGTAGGCCATCGAGACGGTCTTGCCCAGCAGGTCTTCCCCCGTGGAGAGCACGGTGGGCCCGAGCACCAAGTACCACACGACCGCCCCGCCGCCGAGCACGATCGTCCAGCCGTCGATCGACATCCGCACGCGCGCCGCGCGCGTCATGTGCGCCACCGGGATGGACAGCAGCGCCACCAGCAGCAGCACGAAGTAGGCGAGGAAGAACGGGTCTGCGGGCGTCGGGAAGGGCGGCTGGTTGTAGGCGAGGTCGTACCCGAAGAGGATCGCGTCGGCGATCAGCTCGGCGGCCATCGCGGCGCCGATCAGCCGCCAGAACCGGCGCAGTCGGGGCGCGGACACGCAGCGTCGCGAGGCCCCCCAGGCGGCCCACAGGGCCACCAGGTCGAACAGCGGCAGGAACAGCTGGCCGAGCTGCTGGCGGCCGGGCAGCCAGTGAAACAGCTGCCAGCTGAGGTACGTCGCCAGCAGCGCGCCGAGCGCGAGCGCCACGGTGCGGGGTCGAGTGAGCTGAACCACGTCACTACGTGTAACGACGGCCGGGGGGCAGTCGGGGACCGTACTTCGCCGCAAAACGGCTCATACCCACCTCATACCGACCGACCACCTGCTCCCAACCCGAGGGGTCGAACCTCCTAGCACAAGGTTCCCTCAACACAAGGATGTGAAAGACATGGACAGGAAGACAGTGAAGCGACTGATGGGCTCGTTTGCAGTGGTGGGCACCGCCGCGGCGATGGCGGGGTTGGGCACGTTCGCGACGTTCACGAGCTCGACCTCCGCGACTCACACGATCTCCTCGGGCACGGTCTCGATCGCGCTGGGAGCAACGGGAGCATCCACCAACCGCCTGACGGTCGGCGCGTCCAACGTGGTTCCGGGCGACACGCTCCAGCGGTCGGTCGACCTCGTCAACAACGGCGGCGCGAGCGCGGACAACCTCTCGGGGATCGTGCTCACCACCACCGCCTCGCCGAGCTCGCTGCTTGACACCGAAGTGACCAACGGCCTGCAGATGGTCATCGAAAAATGCTCGGTGCCGTGGACCGAGGCGGGCACCGCGCCGGCCTACACCTACACCTGCAGCGGCACCACCACCACGGCGCTGGCCTCGCGCGCGGTGATCGGCTCGAACATCGCGCTGTCCAGCCTGGCGTCGTTGAGCACCGGCTCGACCGACCACCTGCGCGTGACCCTGACGCTGCCGGCGGCCGCGCCGAACACGATGCAGGGACTGACCTCGACGATCTCCTACAACTTCGTTGGCACCCAGCGTGTCGCGACCTCCAAGTAGGAGTCCGTCATGACCACGACCACGCCGAGCATTCCCGCCGAGCAGCCTTGGCAGGCGGGTCGTGGCAACCCGGCGCGGACGGCCTCTCGGGCCGCCCGCGCCGGGTGGGTGTGGGGCCAGCGCGCGCTGCTCGCGCTGGCTCTGACGTTCTTCCTCGCGGTCGGCCTGCTGCCCCGGCTGGGGCTCTACCGGCCCGTGACGGTGCTTTCGGGCAGCATGCGCCCGACCTTCTCACCCGGTGACATGGTCGTCGTGGTGCCGGAGCCCGTCAGCGCCGTGCGCGTCGGACAGGTGATCTCCTACCACGTGCCCGAAGGGGTGCACCAGGTCGAGACGCACCGCGTCGTGCGCATCCTGCAGGGCGGCGCGCACCCGGTCGTGCAGACCCAGGGCGACGCCAACAACTGGCCGGACCCGTGGACGGCGAAGCTCGAAGGGGCCACGGCGTGGCGGATGGTCGCGGTCGTGCCCCACCTCGGCTACGTGGTCAACGCCCTGCGCAGCCGCACCGTGGAGCTCGCCGCGATCCTCCTCGCGCCCCTGGCGCTGGCGCTGCTGGTCCTCTTTGAGATCTGGGGCGGCGGCACGCGCGGTGCGGCATGCGACGGACACAACCCTGCGGGAAGTGAGCGCGGCCCAAGCGAGCCCGGGCGCGGCAGGCGGGATCTAGTGGACGGCCCGGGGCTGCCAGTGGGGCAGGCGGGCCGGGCGGGCTTCGATTTTCATGCCGAGTACGCCGGCTGGGGGTCGTGACGGTCATGCCCCCCGGTCGCAAGTTTGTCTCGCTGGCGATCTTCGCGGTGGCGGTCGTGGCGCTGCTCGCGGGCGCGCAGGTCGCGCTGGCCGTCTTCACCAAGACCGCCGTCGGCGGGCCGCTCACGGTGGTGACGGCCACCCTCGCGGCCCCCACCGGCGTAAGCGCGACCCAGGCCAACTGCCGCAACAACAAAACTCCGGAAATCGGCGTGGCGTGGTCCGCGACGAGCTCCACCTACGCGACCTCCTACACGGTCGAACGCGCCACCGCCAGCGCCGGGCCGTACACCGTGCTGGGCAGCGTGGCGGTCCCCAAAACGTCGTACACCGACACCAGCGGCACGCTGGGATACTCGACCACCTACTACTACCGCGTTGCCGCCGTGTACCGGTCCTGGAGCGCGACCTCGACGCCCGCATCGGTCAAAACGCTCAGCAGGTTCTGCGAATAGCCGGGCTGCTCAGCACCCAGACGGTGAAGGGGTGGGGAGACCGGGGGTCCGTGCTTGCGGGCCACGGTGCGTAGCATCTACACCGTGCCAGACCAACCCCCGAGCGAGTCCGGTGGCTTGCGAGCGAGCGAGCCCGAAGCCCTGAGTGCCGACCGCACCGACCCGCACCCGCCGCTGCCGCGCGACAAGCGCGGCTGGCAGGTTGCGCCGTCCCCCGACGGGCGCGGCATGCCCGAGCACGCGGCGACCGGCCGGTCGCCGCACCGCATGCGCGGCTTCTGGTACTTCGTGCTGGCGCTGCTCGCGCTCAACTGGCTGTCGCTGCTGTTCTTCCAGCCCTCCGCGGGCGAACCCCGGGTGACGGTGCCGTTCAGCCCGTACTTTCTGGAACAGGTGCGGGGGGGCACGGTCGGCTCGATCGCCTCCAAGGGCGACACGATCCAGGGCAAGTTCAAGGCCAAGGAGCGCTACCCCGCGAGCGACAAGAAGGCGACGCCGACGAAGCTGTTCGCCACCCAGGTGCCGGCTTTCTGGAACGGCAGCGAGCTGTCCGCGCTGCTGCAGAAAAAGGGGGTGCGCATCAACGCCGAATCGACGACCACGAGTCAGTCGCTGCTCGAGGAGCTGCTGCTCGGGTTCGGCCCGACGTTGCTGATCGTCGGACTGTTCATCCTGATCTTCCGGCGTGCGGCGAAAGCCGGCGGAGGCATGGGCGCCCTGGGCAACTTCGGGCGCTCGCAGGCGCGGCGGGTGGACCCCGAAAAGATTCGCGTCACCTTCGACGACGTCGCGGGGATCGACGAGGCGAAGTCCGAGCTCTCGGAGATCGTGGACTTCCTGCGCAACCCCGAGCGCTACGGCAGCCTCGGCGGGCGCATGCCCCACGGGGTGCTCCTGTCGGGCGCGCCGGGCACCGGCAAGACGCTGCTCGCCCGCGCGGTGGCCGGCGAGGCGCACGCCGCGTTCTTCTCGATCTCCGCCTCGGAGTTCATCGAGGCGATCGTCGGGGTCGGCGCCTCGCGCGTGCGCGACCTGTTCGCGAAGGCCAAGGAGGCGGCGCCGGCGATCATCTTCATCGACGAGCTCGACGCGATCGGGCGCTCCCGGCAGGGCTCGGTGTCGGTGACCGGCGCCAACGACGAGCGCGAGCAGACGCTCGACCAGATCCTCACCGAGATCGACGGCTTCGAGTCCTCCGAGGCGGTGATCGTGCTCGCGGCGACCAACCGCCCCGACGTGCTCGACCCCGCGCTGCTGCGCGCGGGGCGCTTCGACCGACGGGTGACCGTGCAGGCCCCCGACCGCAGGGGGCGCGCGGAAATCCTCGCGGTCCACACCCGCTCGATCCCGCTGGACGACGACGCCGACCTCCACGCGCTGGCCTCGAGCACCCCCGGGATGGTCGGCGCCGACCTCGCCAACCTCGCCAACGAGGCCGCGCTGCTAGCTGCCCGGCGCGGGCACCGGAAGGTGAAGATGGCCGACTTCACCGACTCGCTCGAGAAGATCATGCTCGGCTCCCCGCGCGGCATCCTGCTCTCCCCGGCCGACCGCGAGCGCACCGCCTACCACGAGTCCGGCCACGCGCTGGTGGGGATGCTCACCCCCGGCGCCGACCCCGTGCGCAAGGTGTCGATCATCCCGCGGGGCATGGCCCTGGGTGTCACCCTCTCGACGCCCGACTCCGACCGGGTCTCCTACTCCCTGGAGGAGTTGCAGGCCAAGATCAAGGTCGCGCTCGGCGGGCGCGTCGCCGAGGAGGTCGTCTACGGGGCGATCACCACAGGGGCGGAGTCGGACATCCAGCAGCTCACCCTGATCGCGCGCCAGATGGTCGGGCGCTGGGGGATGAGCGAGGCGATCGGCCCGATCGCCGTTCTCCCCGAGGAGGGTCAGGGGATGTTCCTGCCCGGCGTCAGCGAGACCTCTCAGGAGACCCAGCGCGTGGTCGACCAGGAGGTGCGCGCGCTCGTGGAGAGCGCCCACCAGGAGGTCACGCGGCTGCTGGAGGAGCACCGCGAGCAGCTCGAGAGCCTCGCCCAGGCGCTGCTCAAGGACGAGACCCTCGACGCGCCCGACGCCTACGCGGCAGCCGGAGTGCCCGGAGCTCAGGCGCAGCCGCTGCCGGTGTCGTAGCCGACCGGTCCGGAATTGGCTACCCAGCGGATCAGCGAGACCGTTGGCCCGGAGCGCAGCAGGCCGTGCCAAGCGGCGTAGAGTCCGCGGTGTGACCGACAAGGCCGCTGTGACGGATGCACCCGCCCCCTCGCGCGAGGAGCCATCCGAGGAACTCGACCTCCTCGACGCGTACTGGCGCGCGGCGAACTACCTCTCCGTCGGGCAGATATACCTGCTCGACAATCCGCTGCTGCGCGAGCCGCTGAGGATCGAGCACGTCAAGCCGCGGCTGCTTGGGCACTGGGGCACCACGCCGGGACTCAACTTCGTTTACGCACACATGAACCGCGTGATACGCAGGCGCGACATGAACGCCATGTACGTGACCGGTCCAGGGCACGGCGGGCCGGGGCTTGTGGCGAACACTTATCTGGAGGGCACGTATACAGAGGTGTATCCACACATAGGCCACGACGAGGAGGGGCTGCGCAGGCTGTTTCGCCAGTTCTCGTTCCCAGGTGGCATCCCCAGTCACGTCGCGCCCGAGACGCCGGGGTCGATCAACGAGGGCGGTGAGCTGGGGTACTCGCTGCTGCATGCGTATGGAGCGGTGTTCGACAACCCGGACCTGGTGGTGTGCTGCGTCGTGGGGGACGGGGAGGCGGAGACCGGGCCGCTCGCGGCCAGCTGGCACTCGAACAAGTTCCTGAATCCGGCTCGCGACGGCGCGGTGCTGCCGGTGCTGCACCTCAACGGCTACAAGATCGCCAACCCGACCGTGCTCGCGCGGATTCCGAAGGAGGAGCTGCGGGAGCTGCTGCAGGGGTATGGCTACGCGCCCAGGTTCGTCGAGGGGGACGAGCCGGAGGCGATGCACCGGCTGATGGCCGCCACGCTCGAGGAGGTCGTCGAGGAGATCGCGGAGATCCAGCGCCGGGCGCGGGAGGGGGGAGACTCCGCCGGCTCAGATCCCGTCGGCTCAGACCCCGCCGGCCCAGGCTCCGTCGGCTCAGACTCCGCCGGCTCAGACCCCGTCGACCGACCGCGGTGGCCGATGATCGTGCTGCGCACTCCCAAGGGCTGGACTGGCCCCAAGGAGGTGGACGGCCTCCCGGCCGAGGGGACGTGGCGCTCCCATCAGGTCCCACTCACCGACCTGGCCTCCAAGCCCGAGCACCTCGCGCAGCTGGAGGCGTGGCTGCGCTCCTACAAACCCAAGGAGCTCTTCGACGAGCACGGCGCGCTGCGCCCCGAGCTGGCGGCGCTCGCGCCCGAGGGCGAGCGGCGGATGGGCGCGAACCCGCACGCCAACGGTGGGCTGCTGCTGCGGGCCCTCGAGATGCCCGACTTCCGCGAGCACGCCGTCGCGGTCCCCCAGCCGGGGGCGGGTGTCACCGAGGCCACCCGCGTGCTCGGGGGCTTCCTGCGCGAGGTGATCGCCCGCAACCCCGAGAACTTCCGCGTGGTGGGCCCCGACGAGACGGCGTCCAACCGGTTGGGCGCGGTGTTCGAGGTGACAGACCGCGCGTGGGACGCCGAGCGGCTGCCGACCGACGAGCACCTGGCGCCCGACGGGCGGGTCATGGAGGTCCTCTCCGAGCACCTGTGCCAGGGGTGGCTGGAGGGGTATCTGCTGACCGGCCGCCACGGGCTGTTCAACTGTTACGAGGCGTTCGCCCACATCGTCGACTCGATGTTCAACCAGCATGCCAAGTGGCTGAAGGTGACACGGGAGATCCCGTGGCGCAGGCCGGTGGCGTCCCTGAATTACCTGCTCTCCTCCCACGTGTGGCGTCAGGACCACAATGGGTTTTCACACCAGGACCCCGGGTTCATCGACAACGTCGTCAACAAGCGAGCCGAGATCGTGCGTGTGTACCTGCCCCCGGACGCGAACTGCCTGCTGTCGGTGGCCGACCACTGCCTGCGCAGCCGCGACTACGTGAACGTGATCGTCGCCGGCAAGCAGCCCGCGCTCGACTACCTCGGCATGGAGGAGGCCGTCGCGCACTGCACCCGCGGAATCGGAGTGTGGGATTGGGCGAGCAGCGACGAAGGCGCCGAGCCCGACGTCGTGCTCGCGTGTGCTGGCGACGTGCCGACCCTGGAGACGGTCGCCGCCACCGCGATCCTCAGGCGGGAGCTACCCGATCTGAAGGTGAGGGTGGTGAACGTCGTCGACCTGATGCGCCTGGAGCCCGACAGCGAGCATCCGCATGGCCTGGCCGAGGAGGAGTTCGACGCGCTGTTCACGACCGCGCAGCCGGTGATCTTCGCCTACCACGGCTACCCGTGGCTGATTCACCGCCTCACGTACCGCCGTACCAACCACCACAACATCCACGTGCGCGGCTACAAGGAGGAGGGCACCACCACCACCCCGTTCGACATGGTGATGCTCAACGACCTGGACCGCTTTCACCTGGTGATCGACGTGATCGACCGCGTCCCCGGCCTGCGCGAGCGGGCGGCGCACCTGCGCCAGTACATGAGCGACGAGCGCCTGCGCCACCGCGCCTACACCCGCGAGCACGGCGAGGACCCGCCGGAGTTGCGCGAGTGGTGCTGGCCGACCCAATGAACGTGCTGGTCGTAAACGCCGGCTCCAGCTCGCTGAAGCTGACGCTCCTGGACGGTCAGGACCGGACGCTCGCCGCGCGGGAGCTCGCCGCCCCGCGCGCGCAGGTCGATCCCCAGCAGCTCCGCGCGGCGCTCGACTCGCCGCTGCGCGAGGCCGACGCGGTCGGGCACCGCGTCGTACACGGAGGCGAGCGGTTCCGCGCAGCCGTCAGGGTCGACGCCGACGCCGAGGCGGCGATGCGAGAGCTCAGCGAGCTGGCGCCGCTGCACCAGCCGAAGTCCCTCGCGGCGCTCGACGCCGTCAGTGAGGCGCTGCCGGAGCTGCCCGCGGTGGCGTGCTTCGATACCGCTTTCCACGCCACGATGCCGGTCGCCGCCACCACCTATGCACTGCCCGTGCAGTGGCGCAAGCGGTGGGGCCTGCGCCGCTACGGCTTCCACGGCCTCTCCCACGCGTGGGTCAGCCGGCGCGCACCTGAGCTGCTCGGAGAGGACGCCGCGGGCCTGCGGATCGTGAGCTGTCACCTGGGCGCCGGCGCCTCGGTGTGCGCGATCTGCGACGGCCGCTCGCGGGACACGACGATGGGGTTCACGCCGCTGGAGGGACTCGTGATGGCGACCCGCTCAGGCAGCGTGGACCCCGGAATGCTGCTGTGGCTGATCGAGCGGGGGGAGCTCAGCCCGCAGGAGCTGGCGGACGCGCTCGAGCACCGCTCCGGGCTGCTCGGGCTCGCGGGCAGCGCCGACATGCGCCAGGTCCTCGCGTGGGCCGACGCCGGTGAGTCGGACGCCGGCCTCGCGCGGGACGTGTACACCCACCGCCTGCGCGCCGGGATCGCCGCGATGGCGGCGGCGCTCGGGGGCCTCGACGTGCTCGTGTTCACCGGCGGCGTGGGCGAGCACTGCCCCGAGGTGCGGGCACAGACGGCAGCGGGGCTCGCCTTCCTCGGCGTGGCACTCGACGAGGCCCGCAACCGCGAGGCGCACGCGGACGGGGAGGTCGGCGGCGATCGAAGGGGTGTCCGCACGCTGGTGCTGACCGCGCGGGAGGACCTCGAGATCGCCCGGCAGGTCAGGGCGGTGCTGGGGCGGTAGTGGCTCAAGCTCGTGCGCGGCTCGCCGCCGTCACGTACGCGGCTCGCCCAACGCTCCGCGCGGCTAGTGTGCGGCTCGTCTGCCGTCACGTCGGCGGAGCACCACTGGCCGTAACGCCGGGCACCGAGCCGACAGGCCCGGGGTTGGGCGCACGCGGGCGCGGGATGCCGCCGGCCGCGGCGAGCCGTGGGCGCAGGCGCGCTTCGAGCTCCAGCGCGTGCGCGACGTGCTCGCGCAACTGCTTGAGCTCGCGCCGGCGAACGAGCACGAGGACAGCGAGGAGTGCCAGGGCGGCGAGCACGACGAAGCTGAGCGCTACCGCGATCTTGACGCTCAGGCTCGTGGCGGTCGTCTTTCCCGGCGGGGGCAGAGCGACGGTGTGCAGATGCGTGCGCGCCGTGGCCGCCGGAGCTCCCGGAGCCGTGGGGTTGCCGACGGGCCGGGTGACCCGGGCGATCGCCACCATCGCCTGCGGCGAGAGGTTGTCGGTGAGGGTGTTTTCGACCCAGTAGGTGGCGGGCCCTTCCCGCCAGGCGATCGTCTTGACGTGTTCGCCGTCGTAGAAGAGGCTGTACGTACGCGAGCCGATCCGCACGGTCTTGCTGGGATCGCTGAGCAGCGGGGGGTCGGTCCAGGTGCTGCCCTGGATGTCGTAGTACTGCCCGAGTTCACCCTGGCCGACGACGATCGTGTAGATCGGGTGCAGCCGGCCCTGCTCGTCGCGGACGTCGTAGCGGCGCAGCGTGTCCGGGCCGGCTTCCGCGGTGGTGGCCTGATACCGAGGCGCCTCCAGGGCGAACGGAAGCTGCGCTGCCAGCGCCCGCGCTTCTTCGAGCGTCGAGCTCGGGGTGGGAGCGAGCGACAACGCGGAGGAGGCGGCCACGTGGGCCCCGTGGATGTGCACGGAGTGCACCGCACGGTTGAGCTTGTGCTGTGGAATCGCGGCGGTGCCCGTCAGGAACGAGTGCACCGAAGCTTCGATCTGGTGGGGAGTGGCGGTGTCGTAGTTGGAGTGCAGTTCGACCTGGAAGGGAACCTGGCGCACGGGCTTGCCGGCCGATTCGGCCAAGAGCTCCAGCAGCGCCAGCACTTCCGCTTCGCCGTGGAGGTCGGTTTCGATCGCCTTGCCGAGGATCCGCTCGAACTTTTCACGGCGTTCGAAGAGCGTGGCGCCGTACTGCGCCTTGACGTCCAGCAGGAAGCGCTGGTCGCGAGCGTCGCGGATCAGCGAGGTGCTTTCGTGGCGGTTGGCGACGAATTCGAGCGCCTGTTTGCCGCACAGGCGCTGGTAGCCCGGCTGGAGGTTGATTTCGAAGTACTGTTCGGCGCCCGGTTCGGCGTTGTTGTGGTAGTAGCGCTTGTCCACGGTCATGTAGACGCAGCCCATTTCACCGACGGCGTGTTCGAAGCGTTTGAAGTTCGTGACGAACACGTGGTTGATGACAGGGAGGCCGAGCACCCGCTTGAGCGTTTCGACCATCAGCTTGACGCCCCCGGAGGTGCCGCCACCGTCCTCGAAGCCGTAGGTGTAGGCCGAGTTGATGCGGTTCGTGATCGCTTCTCCGGTGGGCGCCGTGAACGTGACCTGCAACTCGCGCGGGATCGAGAGCATCGAGATCGTCGGCTTGCTTGGGTCGATCCGCACGAGCAGCATCTCATTCGAGTGCGGCAGTACCGGTGCAGTAGTCGTGTGGCGGCGTTCGTCGTTGCCGACCAGCAGCAGCGTCTCGGGTTCGCCGCTGCCGGTCGGCGCCAGCACGGTGTGGGCGACCTCGACCGGCTTGTGTTGCCTGAGCGCGGCGACGACGCTGCTGAGCTCGTGGCGAGCCAGAAGGTAGCTCGTCGCGCCCGCGAGTGCAACGATGCCGAGTGCCGCGAGCAGAAAGCGCCAAGCCGTCCGCCAGCCTCGGCGAGGCGGCTCGGGCGGCACCGACTCCGGAGGAGCCCCGCCGGGCGCGGGCAGTCTCGTGGGCGGGGTCGTGACGGCGCTCACCGCTAGTAACAGTAGTCGTGCGCGCTCGCGCCTTTGCCGGCAGCCATCCCGGTATTCATGCACAGCGCGCGGCGGCGCGCGCCAGAGGATCGGCCTGGGACCTCCCAGGTTTGACCGCCGCATCCAGAGACGCCGGCCAGACGGCGAGCGGATTTCGCTGCGCTTTAGGCCCGTTGACTAGGTTGTGCCAGGATGTGGGAAAGGGTCTCGAGGGTAGAGGTCTTCGCGGGTGTGCGGGTCTGCCCGCCGGTCTGCCTGCTCGCTGCGATGCTCGCCGTCGGCCTGTTCGCCGGCTGCGGCGGTGGCTCCTCCTCGACCTCCTCGGGTGCCCCCTCCAACTCCTCCAGCGCTCCCGCCAGATCCTCCACCACTGTCCCCAGCTCTCTCGGAGCACCCCCGCGGGGCTCCACGTCGAGCGTCGATGCCGTCGCGCGGGTCTCCACCACGGAGATCGCCAAGTCGAGCTACGAACACTGGCTCTCCGTCGAGAAGGTGCTCGGTGTCAACGGCAACCCA
This sequence comes from uncultured Solirubrobacterales bacterium, assembly GCA_963702085.1. Classification (GTDB taxonomy): domain Bacteria; phylum Actinomycetota; class Thermoleophilia; order Solirubrobacterales; family Solirubrobacteraceae; genus Palsa-744. Next base: position 834,039 of record OY969707.1, read on the forward strand.
AGCCACCAGGCGCTCGGCTTTCTCATCACCTCCGACTGGGTGCTCGCCGAGGCGGCCGCTCGGGGCATCTCGGTCTCCGAAAGGGAAGTCAAGCAGCGCCTCGCCCAGGTCGGGCACCAGAGCTTTCCGAAGGCCGGCTCCCTGAAGCGGTTCCTCGCCAAGTCGGGCGAGACCGAAGCAGACCTGCTCGCGCGCGTCAAGGTGGAACTGCTCGAGTCGCGGATCGCCGCGAAGGTCACCGCCGGCAGGAGTGCCGCGCAGCGCAAGGCCCTCCTGGCGAGCTTCCAGCAGGCCTTTCAGCGTCACTGGAAGGGCTACACGACCTGCAAGGCGGGGTACGTGATGGAAGACTGCGCCGAGTACCGGGGCAAGCCCGAAGGCCTCACGGCCCCGAGCTCCTCGTCGAGCTCCTCCTCCGGGCACCCCGCGTTCGGCTCCTCGGGCTCCGCGCCCGGGCACCCCGCATCCGGCTCCGCGGGTTCCTCCGCAGGCAGCTCCTCGAGCGCGAACTCCAGCGGCGAGGTCCACTCCCCGCCCGGCTCCTTCTCGATTACGAGTCCCGCCTTCGCACTCAACGGGGCGATCCCCGCCCAGTACACCTGCGACGGCGCCGGCCTCAGCCCGCCGCTGCAGTGGAGCAACGTGCCCGCCAAAACCGCCGCGTTCGTGTTGTTCGTCATCGACGACACGTCGTCCGGCCCCGCGCGTGGCATCCGCTGGATCGTCGGCGACATCAACCCCACGGCCAGAGGCGTCGCCGCCGGCGCGACGCCCGAAAGCGGGATCGTCGGCTCCGACACCCAGGGTCACAGCGGCTACGGGGGCATCTGCCCCCCGTCCGGGAAGACCAGCACGGTGGAGATCGTGCTGTACGCGCTGAGCAAGAAGATCCCCCTCACGCCCGGCTTTCTGCCCTCGGTCGCCGAGCGGGAGTACGGCGCCGGCAAGCTCATCCTCGGCTCAGCCCTCACTTACGCGGATTACCACCGGCCGTGAGCGTCGGGCCGGCCGGAGCCCGCGCCAACCGCGAGGTGGCCCTAGACTGGGCCTCCTCGCGGCGGCCCCCTGCGCAATGATGCGTGCGTGACGCCGTCGCACCCCGAGGTCTTGGTGAGGGCCCCCTGCGCCGGTGTGGTGGTGGCGGTCGCGCACCCGCCCGGTGAGCTGGTGCAGGCGGGCGTGGCGGTGGTGGTGCTGGAGGCGATGAAGATGGAGCACGAGGTGCTCGCAGAGGGCGACGGGGTGGTGCGCCGCGTGGAGGTCGCGGTCGGGGACACGGTCGCGGAGGGCGAGGTGCTCGTCGTGCTCGCGCCCGGTGAGGGAGCCGCACTCGGGGAGCGCGACGGGCAGCGCCTCGGGGTGCAGGGGGCGCGCGACCTCGACGAGCCCCGCGCCGACCTGGAGGCGGTACGCGAGCGCCACGCGCTCGGGTTGGACGCCGCGCGGCCGCAGGCCGTGGCGCGCCGGCGCGAGCGGGGCCGGCGCACCGCGCGCGAGAACCTCGACGACCTCGTCGACGAGGGCACCTACGTGGAGTACGGCCCGCTGCTGTTCGCCGCCCAGGAGCGCCGCCGCGCCCGCGAGGAGCTGATCGCGCAGACCCCCGCGGACGGTCTTGTCGCGGGCGTGGGGGAGGTCGAGGGCAACCCGTGCGTGGCGGTGTCCTACGACTACACCGTGCTCGCCGGCACCCAGGGCGCGCGCGGCCACGCCAAGAAGGACCGCCTGTTCGAGCTCGCCGAGCGCCGCCGCCTGCCGGTCGTGCTGTTCGCCGAGGGTGGCGGCGGGCGCCCGGGGGACGTGGACGTGCCGATGGTCGCGGGCCTCGACTGCCGCGCGTTTAACCTCTTCGGCCGTCTCTCCGGCCTCGTGCCGCTCGTCGGGGTGGCCTCGGGTTACTGCTTCGCGGGCAACGCCGCCCTGTTGGGCTGCTGCGACGTGGTGATCGCCACCGAGGACTCCTCGATCGGGATGGGCGGCCCCGCGATGATCGAGGGCGGCGGACTGGGCGTCCACGACCCCGCCGCCGTGGGTCCGATCGACACGCAGTACGCGAACGGCGTCGTGGACCTGCGCGTGGCCGACGACGCCGCCGCGGTCGCGGCCGCCAAGCGGTACCTCTCCTACTTCCACGGCCCCGTCGAGCGGTTCACGGTGCCCGACCAGCGCGCGCTGCGGCACCTCATCCCCGAGGAGCGCAAGCGCGCCTACGCCGTGCGTCGCGTGCTCGAGGCCCTCTGCGACGAGGGCTCGGTGCTGGAGCTGCGCGGGGGCTTCGGGGCGGGAACCGTCACGGCGCTCGCCCGGGTCGAGGGCCGGCCGCTCGGGATCCTCGCGAACGATCCCGCCCACCTGGGTGGGGCGATCGACGCGGACGCCGCCGACAAGGCGGCGCGCTTCCTGCAGCTGTGCGACGCGTTCGCGCTGCCCGTGCTGTTCCTCTGCGACACGCCCGGGTTCATGGTCGGCCCGGCGGCCGAGCGCACCGCCACCGTGCGCCACTTCGCGCGCCTGTTCGTGACCGGGGCCAACCTCGAGGTGCCGTTCGGCACGATCGTGCTGCGCAAGGGTTACGGCCTTGGCGCCCAGGCGATGGCCGGCGGCTCGTTCAAGGCTCCGTTGTTCACCGTCGGCTGGCCCACCTCGGAGTTCGGCGGGATGGGCCTGGAGGGCGCCGTGCGCCTGGGTATGCGCCGCGAGCTCGACGCGATCGCCGACCCCGCCGAGCGCGAGCGCGTCTTCAAAGCCACCGTCGCCGCCGCCTACGAGCACGGGCGGGGGCTGAACATGGCCGCCTACGGCGAGATCGACGACGTTATCGACCCGGCCGACTCGCGGCGGTGGATCGCCACCCTGTTCGACCCCCCGGTCGAGGACTGGCGCCGGCGCCCCGCCAAGCGGCGCCCCTTCGTCGACGCCTGGTGAGGGAGCCTGGCCGGCCCGACGGCCTGTAATTATGAGACCCCGCGCGCCGCAAGCGCGTCGGCGAGCAGGTCGATCAGCTCGCCAGCTCGGTCGATCGCGCGGTCGAGCAGCAGGAAGCCGTGCAGCTGGTCGGCGGCGTGCACGTGCTCGACGGCCACCCCCGCGGCGGCGAGCCGCTGCGCGTAGGCGACGCCCTCGTCGCGCAGGGGGTCGAACTCGGCGGTCATCACGAGCGCCGGCGGGAGCCCCGCGAGCGAGGGGGCGCCGAGCGGGAAGAGGTAGGGATCCTGGTAAGGGTCCGCGGGGTCGTGGTCGAGGGGTTGGCAGTTGCCCACGAACCACTGCACCTGCGGGCGGTCGAGCGTGTAGCCGGTGCCACGCTCCTCGTGCGAGGGCCAGCGGCCGGGCACATCCGTCAAGGGGTAGGCGAGCACTTGAAACGCGGGCTGCGGAGCGCCCGTGTCGCGTAGCAGCAGCGTGAGGGCCGTGGCGGTGGTCGCACCCGAGCTCTCCCCCACGAGCGCGGTCAGCGAGGCGTCGCCCTCCAGGCGCTCGGCGTGCTCGAGCAGCCAGGCGTACGCGAGGCGGGCGTCCTTGAGGGCCGCGGGGTGGCGGTGCTCGGGGGCGCGGCGGTAGTCCAGCGAGGCGAGCAGCCAGCCTGAGCGCTGGGCGAGGCGGCGGCAGAGGCGGTCGTGGGTGTCGAGGTCGTTGAGCGTCCAGCCGCCTCCGTGGAGGAACAGCGCGATCGGCAGGACACCCGGCCGCGGGCGGTAGAGGCGCAGGGTCCGAGCGCCGTGGGAGTCGGGCAGGCAGAGGTCTTCGACGCTGTGCAGCGCGAGCGGCTCGCCCCGGGTGAGCAGCGCTGCGCGCATCTGCTCTCGCGCCTGCTCCACGGGGAGCGTGTGGAGCGCCGGGGCGCCCACCGCCTGCATCACCTCGAGCAGCGCCTGGGCCTGGGGGTCGAGCTGTCCGGTCACGGCGAGCCCGGAGGCTAGCCCATCAGGCCAGCAGGGCGGGCGCCACGACCGGATCGCCCACCACCGCCTCGGAGCTCTGCGGGCCGGAGGAGGCGGCGAGCGGCCGCGCGAGCACCGTGCGGTTGCGCCCGGCGCGCTTGGCCTCGTACAGCGCCTCGTCGGCGGCCTTGAAGAGGGTCTCGTAGGCGACGTCCTCGCCGGTGGCGACGCTGAGGCCGAGGGAGATCGTGACGGGGATGCCGGTGGGGCGGGCCTGCTCGATCGCGCCGCGCAGCCGCTCGGCGATCTCCTCGCCTTCCGCCTGCAGCACCCCGGGCAGCACGATCAGGAACTCCTCGCCCCCGAGGCGGTAGGCGAGCTCGAAGGAGCGCAACTGCTTGCGCAGCTCGTAGGCGACGTCGCGCAGCACCGCGTCGCCGCGGTCGTGGCCGTAGCGGTCGTTGATGTCCTTGAAGGTGTCCACGTCGCAGAGCAGCAGGCACACGGGTTGGCGGGTGAGACGGGCCTGGTGGGAGAGCTCGGTGAAGCGGGGGCGCAGGGCGTGGCGGTTGAGCAGGCCGGTGAGCGGGTCGAGGATCGCTTCGTCGCGGTGGTGCAGCTCAGCGGCCTGGAGGGCGAGCACGATCGAGATGACCACCGCGAGCAGCGCGAGCGTGGTGATCACCGACACCGGGTTGGCGAGCGTCGCCGCGGGGGAGACCCCGAGGGTGGCCACGAGCACCAGCAGGACGGTGAGCACGATCCCGAGGGCCACGACCTGCGGGCGGAAGCGCGCTGCCACCATCGCGCCCGGCAGCACCATCCACGGCAGCGCGGGCGAGTGCGGCCCGCCGGTCAGGGCGACCCCCGCGCCGAGCAGCAGCAGGGTGAGGACGATCGCGGTGAAGCTCACGCGCTCGGGGTGGGGGCTCGCGGGCAGGCGCCGCTCGACGTTCCAGAAGTTGAGCGCGCAGAGCGTGAGCAGGATCAGGGTCCACCACCCGATCCAGGGCGCCGAGGCCAGCAGCGCGACGCCGATCGCGCCGGCGCCGACGAGGCGGATCGTGCGCACGCGGTCGTTGGCGTCGACGATGCGCGTGCGGTCGAGCTCGGTCGGGCACAGCCATGAAGATCCCGCTCTCATGAACCCGACTTCGGCCGTATGGAACGCGGGCTTGAGCGCAGGGGACGGTCGGCAACACGTGTAGTACGCAGACAGCCGTACCCAAGCAGGTCTGTGTTTCGGGTGTCCGTCGGCCGAACGAGCTACCGTCCTAGGATGCGCTCTCACACTCCCTCAGGCTCCGATTCGGACCCCGCGGCGGGCTCCGAGCGCTGGGAGATGCCGGGCGAGGGGGATCGGGACGGTGAGGTTCAGGACGAGTGGGTTCCAAGCTCGATGGTGGAGCTCGACCTTGCGCTCGCCGGCGAGGAGGGCTTCTCCGTGGACCCGGTCACCGAAGCACGACGGCTCGCGGCCTTCGACGTGCTGCGTGTAAGGGCTGACAACCCGGGGCCGCTCACGCTGTCGGGGACCAACACGTGGATCGTGGACCGCGACCCGGCTTACGTGATCGACCCGGGCCCGGCCCTGAGGCAGCACATCGAGCGGGTGTTGGCGGCGGTCGACGCGCGCGGGGGGCTGGGGGGGATCGCGCTCACCCACGACCACTCCGACCACGTCGAGTCGGTCACGGCCCTGCGCGAGCTGCGCCGGGCGCCGGTGGCGGCGGCGCACGGAGAGGGCATCGACGTGAGGCTGATGGAGGGGGTGCGGTTCGGCCCCCTGACGGCGGTGCCCACGCCGGGACACTCACCCGACCACTTCGCGTTCGTGGCGGATCGCGTGTGCTTCACCGGAGACGCGGTGCTGGGGGAGGGCAGCGCCTTCGTCGCCCCCTACGAGGGGGCGTTGAACGCCCACCTGAACGGGTTGGTGCACCTGTGCACGCTCGAACTCGACGTGCTGTGCCCGGGCCACGGCCCGGCGATGTGGGAACCGGTGGCGAAGCTACAGGAGTGCATCGGCCACCGCTACGACCGCGAGCACCGCCTGGTGGCGGCGCTCGCGGAAGGCGCTCGCACCGTCACAGAGCTGTTGGACAAGGCGTGGTGGGACGTGCCCGCGGAGCTGCGTCCGGCGGCGACGCTCACGCTGGCGGCCCACCTCGACAAGCTCGAGGAGGAGGGCTCGCTGCCGGCGGGGGTGGAGCGTCCGTACTGGGACGAGGCCGTGTGGGAGGGCGTCTCGTGGGGCGAGTTACCCGGAGAGGACTCCGGGCTGTAGTGGCCGAGGACTCACCGTTCCCACCGATCGCGGACTACGGCTTCCTGTCGGACTGCCACACGTGTGCGCTGGTTGCTCTGGACGGGTCGGTCGAGTGGATGTGCCTGCCGCACTTCGACTGCCCGAGCGTGTTCGCGGCGATGCTCGACCGCGGCGCGGGGCGCTTCCGGGTGGGGCCGTACGGGGTGTACGTGCCGGCGGGCCGGCGGTACCTGCCGGGGACGAATGTGCTGGAGACGACGTGGATGACCCCGCAGGGGTGGGTGCGCGTGGTGGACGCCCTGACGGTCGGGGAGTGGCACGACAACAAGGAGGGCTCGAGCCATACGCGCCCCCCGACCGACTACGACGCGGACCACCTGATGGTGCGGGTGATCGAGTGCATCCAGGGCCAGGTGCAGGTGGAGGTGGTGTGCGAGCCGATGCTCGACTACGGCGCGACGGCGGCGACGTGGAGCGTGGTGGAGGAAGACCAGCCGCTGGGTGGCGAGGCCGGGGGGGCCGGCCACCACCAGGCGCTCGACGTGAACGACGGCCGCACGGTGTTCCGCCTGTTCTCGGACATGCGTGCGGGGATCGAGGGCAACCGCGTGCACACGCGGCACACGCTGCAGGAAGGCGAGCGGCGCTTCTGCGCGATGTCGTGGACGGAGGGGCTGGGGGGCCCGCGCACGGTGGAGCAGGCGCTGGAGTACCTGGAGCGCACGAACCACTTCTGGCGGACGTGGCTGGCGGAAGGGACCTACCCGGATCACCGCTGGCGCCCACAGCTGCAGCGTTCGGCGCTCGCGCTGAAGGGCCTCACGTTCATGCCGACGGGGGCGTTGGTGGCGGCTGCGACGACGTCCCTGCCGGAGACCCCGCAGGGGGCGCGCAACTGGGACTACCGGTACTGCTGGATGCGCGACGCGACGTTCACGCTGTGGGGACTGCACGCGCTGGGCCTGGACTGGGAGGCGGACGACTTCGTGGAGTACCTGGCGGATCTGGAGCGCAACGAGGACGGGTCGCTGCAGATCATGTACGGGATCACGGGGAACAAGGACCTGGAGGAGCGCACGCTCGAGCACCTGAAGGGCTACGAGAGCGCGCGCCCGGTGAGGGTGGGCAACGGCGCGTACAACCAGCGCCAGAACGACGTGTACGGCGCGGTGCTGGACTCGGTGTACCTGCACTCCAAGAACCGCGACCACATCCCCGAGCGGCTGTGGCCGGTGCTGATCGACCAGGTGCACTGCGCGGAGCGGGTGTGGCGCGAGCCCGACCAGGGCATCTGGGAGGCGCGCGGGGAGCCGCGCCACTACGTTTCCTCGAAGCTGATGTGCTGGGTGGCGATGGACCGGGGCGCGCGCCTGGCCGAACGGCGCGGGGAAGACGAGCACGCGCGCCACTGCCAGGAGGTGGCGGGCGTGATCAAGGCGGAGATCCTGCAGCGGGGAGTGGACAAGCGGGGGGTGTTCCGCCAGCACTACGACACGGACGCGCTGGACGCCTCGAACCTGCTGATCCCGCTGGTGCGGTTCCTACCGGCGAGCGACGAGCGGGTGTGCGCGACGGTGCGGGCGATCAAAGAGGAGTTGACGGAGAACGGCCTGGTGCTGCGCTACCGCACGGAGGCCACCGACGACGGCCAGCAGGGGGAGGAGGGGACGTTTCTGATCTGCTCCTTCTGGCTGGTCTCCGCGCTGTCGGAGATCGGGGAGCTGCGGGAGGCCGAACACCTGTGCGAGCGCCTGCTCACGTACGCCTCCCCGCTGCACCTGTACGCGGAGGAGCTGGAGGCGTCCTCGGGGCGGCTGCTGGGCAACTTCCCGCAGGCGTTCACGCATCTCGCGCTGATCAACGCCGTCACGCACGTCGTCGAGGCTCAGCAGTCCGACTAGTACCCCGGCTCGCCGGGGAGCAGCACGCGGGCGACCTCCCCCTCGACGACGACGCGGGGCTGGACCGCCTGCACGGTGCGCCCGCGGGCGTGGGCCAGCACCTCGGCGGCGGTGGTGAAGGCGGAGAGCTGCTCGAGGTGCTTGATGGTGGGGAACACCAGCACGATCTCCCCCGCGCGGTGGGCGTCGAGTGCCCCGGCGGGCGTGAACCAGCCGAGCTCGACGCACTCCTCCCCGTCCACGCGCGGCTGCTGTCCGGGGGGGAGGAGGGCGAGGAAGAAGTGGGTGTCGAAGCGGGTGCGCACGGCGGCGGGGGTGATCCAGCGGGAGAACTTGACGAGCGCCTCGGCGGAGGGCAGGGCCACGCCGGCCTCCTCGCGCAGCTCGCGCACGGCGGCGGCGCGGTGCGCGCGGTCGTCGTCCCCCTCGGTGTGCTCGACGGCGCCGCCGGGAAACACCCACACGCCGCCCATGAAGCGTGCGCGGGGGTTGCGCCGGACGAGCAGCAGTTCGAGACCCTCGCCCCCGCCGCGCAGCAGGATCACGGTGGCGGCCTGCCGCGGGACCGTGGGGGGGCCGGGGTTGTACTCCTCGCCGGGGCCGGGCCGCTCGCTGTTTGGGGGCGTGCTCATCCAAGGACCCTACCCGGCGGGGAAGCGGAGCGATACTCTTAGGCGCGATGACGACTCAGACGCTTCAGCGGTGGATCTGCGAGTCCTGCGGCTATATATACGACCCCGAGGAGGGCGACCCGGACGGCGGGATCCCCGCGGGGACGTGCTTCGAGGACATCCCGGACACGTGGTTCTGCCCGGTGTGCGGCGCGCGCAAGCGGGACTTCACCCTGTACGAGGATTGAGCCAGGACGCCGCTGAGCTACGCGATGCTGCGTCCTCGGTCGCTCGCGTGCATAGCACGCCACGCTCCCTGCGTCCTTGCCTCGCTTGCTCACCGACGCCCTGGCGGGCGTCATCAGAGACCAAGCGCGGGATGACCGACTGGGAGGCGTTGCTCGCGAAGGACCGCGAGCACGTGTGGCACCCCTACGGGGGCCTGCCAGCGGCGCTGGAGGCACTGCCGGTCGTCTCGGCCGAGGGGGTGCGCCTGCGCCTAGCGGACGGGCGGGAGCTGATCGACGGGATGTCCTCGTGGTGGTGCGCGGTGCACGGCTACCGCCACCCGGCGCTCGACGCCGCCGTGCGCGAGCAGCTGGGGCGGGTGGCGCACGTGATGTTCGGCGGGCTCACCCACGAGCCGGCGGTGTGCCTCGCCGAGCGCCTGGTGGAGTGGACCCCGGCGGGCCTGGAGCGGGTGTTCTTCGCGGACTCGGGCTCGGTGGCGGTGGAGGTGGCGATCAAGATGTCCCTCCAGTACCAGCGCGGGAAGGGCCGTCCGCGGCGTACGCGCCTGTTGACGGTGCGAGGCGGCTACCACGGGGACACGGCCGGGGCGATGGCGGTGTGCGACCCGGTGGGGGGGATGCACAGCCTGTTCACGGGCCTGCTCGCCGAGCACGTCTTCGCGGAGCGCCCCCCCGACGGCTTCGACGCGCCCCAGGACGAGCGGTGGGAGCGGTGGGCGGCGCAGGTGCGCGAGCTGGCGGCGCACCACTGCGAGGAGTTGGCGGCGGTGATCGTGGAGCCGGTGGTGCAGGGCGCAGGCGGGATGCGCTTTCACTCCCCGGCGTGCGTGGCGCTGCTGCGGGAGGTGTGCGACGAGCACGGCCTGCTGCTGGTGGTGGACGAGATCGCGACGGGCTTCGGCCGCACCGGCGCGCTGTGGGCGTGCGAGCACGCGGGGGTGAGCCCGGACGTGATGTGCGTGGGCAAGGCGCTCACGGGCGGCTACATGACCCTCGCCGCGACGCTGTGCACCGCGGAGGTGGCGAGCGCGATCTCGGCGGGCGAGGGCGGCGGCCTTATGCACGGCCCGACGTACATGGCCAACCCGCTGGCGTGCGCGGTGGCGCTCGCCTCCATCGACCTGCTCGCCACGGGGCGGTGGCGAGAGCAGGTGGCCCGCATCGAGCGGGGCCTGCGCGAGGGCCTCGAGCCGGCCCGCGAGGTGCCCGGCGTGGCCGACGTGCGCGTGCTGGGCGCGATTGGAGTCGTGCAGCTCGACCGGGAGGTCGACATCGCGGCGGCGACCGCGGCGGCGGTCGAGCGCGGCGTGTGGCTGCGTCCGTTCCGCGACCTCGTGTACACGATGCCCCCCTATGTCACTGACGAGGCCGACCTGGCCACGGTGTGCGAGGCAGTCATGGACGCTGCGCGTGCCGGCGAAGCGTCGCAATCCGTCCGGTCTTAGGCTAAACTCCGACTTGGTTAGCGTATTGATTGCGTTCAGCATCCTTGAGGGGCCCGGGCAACCGGGCCCCCTCCGGTTAAGGATGTCCCTGACGGTCGCCGGGGCCGTCCTTGCTGCGACCGCCAGGGCACCTTGCTAACGCGTGAGCCGATCGATGATCAGCAGCGCGATGAGCAGGGTGGTGGTTAACGCAACGATCGCGTCCATAGTGCCTCCTTTCTCCGGGGGTACGACCCCGGAACCGCTCGGAGGGGAGGCACATCGCGGCCATATGCCCAACCACGTTGCCGATCCTAAGCTCGGCTTGGGATGGAACACTCGCGCGGGAGCCACTGTCGCCAGGGCAGCCACTTTCCGGCGTCAGCGAGCGCGGTCAGATTGGGGCTTGGCACGGCGGGCAGAACCGCGACTTCGACCTCCCCGAGCCGTGCGAGGGTCCCGCGGTTGGAGCTCTCCACGACGGAGGGCTGCGCAGGCCAGGGCGTGAGCACCACCGCGCGGACCTCGAGCCCGGCGGCCCGGGCGGCGTGGAGGGTGAGCAGCGTGTGGTTGATCGTGCCGAGGCCGGGCGGGGCTGCGACCAGCAGGGGCAGCCCCAGCGCGGCGGCGAGGTCGCGCACTGTGTAGTCGTCGACGAACGGCACGAGCAGCCCGCCGACGCCCTCCACGATGAGGGTGTGTCCCTGCCCGGCGGCGCGGGCGGCGGCGAGCAGCTGGGCGGGGTCCAGCCGCCGGTCGGAGAGCTCGGCGGCGAGGTGCGGGGACACGGGCGGGCCGTAGCGCTCCGGGGCCACCTCCTCGGGGGTCTGGCCGGTGGCGCGCGCGAGCAGCTCGTGGTCGGGGGGCCACTCCCCGGGGGGGTCGTCGAGGCCGGTGACCACGGGCTTGTGCGCTCGCACGGGCTCCCCTGCGGCGGCCGCCGCCGCGAGCAGCGCGGCCGAGAGGACGGTCTTGCCGACGCCGGTGCCGGTGCCGGTGACGAACAGCCCTCGCACGGCGAGCGCTCAGGCCGCGCGCGTGAGGGAGTCTTCGCGCTCGATGTCGAAGGGTGCGGGGGGTCCGTCCGAGGCGTGCGGCGCCGGGGGTGGGGTGCGGCCCGAGGCCCGCGCGCCCAACCGGGACTCGTCGGGGGCCTTCTCGACACCCTCCGCCGGCTCGCGGCGCTCGGGGTCGCTCCCCGCGCGGCGCGCCGCGTCGGGCGGGGACATCTCCGAGGGCTCCAACCCCTGCGCGCGGGCGGCCTCGCCGAGCACCCGGGCGGCGCGGCGCAGCTCGGCGGGGGTGTGGGAGGCCATCGCGGTGAGGCGCAGCCGGGCGGTGCCCGCGGGCACGGAGGGGGGGCGGATCGCCTGGGCGAAGACCCCGCGCTCCACGGCGCCCTCGCAGAGCGCCACCGCGTCGTGCTCGTCGCCGACGAGCAGGGGCACGATGTGCATGTCCCCGTCGTGCACCGGGAACCCCTCGGCGGCGAGCGCGCGGCGCAGGGTGCGGGCGTGGGCGCGCAGGCGCTCCACGCGGTGGGGGCGCTCTTCGACGAGCTCGAGCGCCGCGAGCGCGCCGGCCGCGGCCGGGGGGGCGGGAGCGGTGGAGAAGATCAGCGGCCGCGCGGTGTTGACGAGGTAGCGCACCACTTCCTCGGTGGCGCACACGTACGCGCCGTAGGACCCGAGCGCCTTGCCGAGCGTGCCGACGAGCACGTCCACCTCGCCCTCCAGGCCGGCCTGCGCGACCGCGCCGCGCCCGCCGGGCCCCACGGCGCCGGTGGCGTGCGCCTCGTCGACGAGGGTGCGTGCGCGGTGGGCGCGGGCGAGCTCGACGATCTCTGCCAGCGGCGCGAGGTCGCCGTCCATCGAGAATACGGAGTCGGTGGCTACGAGTCGCCGCCCGCTGCCCCCGTGGCGGCGCAGGCTCCAGGCGAGGTGCTCGGTGTCGCAGTGGCGGTACACGTGCACGCGCGCGCGGGAGGCGCGGCAGCCGTCGACGATCGAGGCGTGGTTGAGCTCGTCGGAGAACACCGCGTCGCCGGGCCCCGCCAGCGCGGCGATCGCGCCGAGGTTGGCGAGGTAGCCCGAGCCGAACAGCACGCAGCTCTCGGTGCCCTTGAACGCGGCGAGGCGCTCCTCCAGGCGGCGGTGGACGGTCATCGTGCCGGACACGAGCCGCGAGGCGCCCGCGCCGACGCCCCACCGCATCGCGGCCTCGGCGGCGGCCTCGCGCACGCGGGGGTGGTCGGCGAGGCCGAGGTAGTTGTTGGAGCACAGCAGCAGCACGGGGCGGCCTTCAAGCAGCACGCGCGGCCCCTGCGGCCCGGAGATCAACCGCAGGCGGCGGCTGAGACCGAGTCTCTCCAGCTCCTCCAGCCGCTCCTCGATCTCGCTCATCGCTCCCTCGCTCGCTTACCCGACCGGGACCCTGTTGGGCGCACCGTCCGGTCGTGGCGGGCTTGCACGCTTGGCGCGGTAGCGCAGCTGAGTGGAGGGGTCCCACAGCCGCACTTTCAAGTCGACCTCCTCTGCGGGCGGTGCGGTCCCGAGGTGCTCCTCGACCACATCCGGGGTCTGCCCCTCCATCCACCCCGCGCGGTTGTCGGGGCGGGGGTTGGCGCCGTTGTCGGGCTGGCGCGCGGTGTTGAGGCCGAGCTCCTCGAACATCGCGCGGTCGTCCTCGGGCTCGGCGCCGAGAGTGGTGAGGAAGTTGCCCATCATCACCCCGTTGAGCCCGGCCTTCACCGCAAGCGGCTGCAGCTCGCCGAAGTTCTCCACGCGCCCACCGCAGACGCGGAACAGCGCTTCGGGCAGCACCAGGCGGAAGATCGCGATCCACTTGACCGCCTCCCACGGGTCCATCAGCTCGCGGTCGCCGAACTTCGTGCCGGGGCGGGGGTTGAGCAGGTTGATGGGGACGCTCGTGGGGTCCAACGCGGCGAGCTCGAACGCCATCTCCACGCGCTGGGCGCGACTCTCGCCGAGGTTGAGGATGCCCCCCACGCACGTCTCCAGGCCCGCCTCGCGCACCGCGCGGATCGTGCGCAGGCGCCCCTCGTAGCGCACGGTGGTGGAGACCTCGTCGTAGTAGCTCTCCGCGGTCTCCACGTTGTGGTGCACGCGCTGGATCCCGGCCTCGCGCAGCGCGTGGGCGCGCTCGGTGGACATGTGCCCGACCGATGCGCACCGCTTGAGGTTGGTGTGCTCGGCGACCAGCCGCGCGCCCTCGAGGATCTTGGCGAAGTCGCGCTTTGAGAGCCCCTGGCCCTGGGTGACCATGCAGAAGCGGTGCGCGCCGGCGGCCTCCGCGGCGCGGGCGTGGGCGAGGATCTGCTCGGGGTCCATCATCGGGTGCATCGGGGTCTCGGCCTCGGCGAAGCGCGACTGCGCGCAGAAGCCGCAGTCCTCCGCGCACCCGCCGGACTTGGCGTTGACCAGCGAGCACAGGTCGGTGGAGTCCCCGAAGCGCTCCCTGCGTGCCTCCCACGCGCGTTGCACGAGCGCTTCGATCTCGGCGTGGTCCTCGATCTCGCCCAGGCGGCGAGCCTCCTCGGGGGTGATGAGCGGCGGCATCTGCGGCGCGACCTCCGTGTGGTTGGCAACGAATGGTATGGGGCGCTGTGGACGGCACGTATTATCGCCGCATGAGCTCCTCGGGGGGGCGGAGCCCCAGCCTGCTGGCGATCAGCGACCTGCACGTCACCTACCCGGAGAACCGGCGCGTGGTCGAGGGTCTGCGGCCACGCGACCCGGGGGACTGGCTGATCGTGTGCGGGGACATCTCAGAGATGCTCGCCGACGTGGAGTGGGCGCTGGGGCTGCTGCGTTCGCGCTTCGAGGTCGTCCTGTGGGTGCCCGGCAACCACGACCTGTGGACCGTCCCCGAGGAACCCCCCGAGCTGCGGGGGGTTGCGCGCTACCTACACCTGGTGGCCCTCTGCCGGCGCCTGGGGGTCCTCACCCCGGAGGACCCCTACCCGCTGTGGGAGGGGCCGGGCGGCCCAGCTACGGTTGCGCCGCTGTTCCTGCTCTACGACTACTCCTTCGGAGCCAACGTCGCCCCCACCAAGCGGGAGTCGCTCGCGCTGGCCTTCGCCGCGGGGGTCGTGTGCTCGGACGAGCTCGTGCTGCACCCCGACCCCTACCCCACCCGCGAGGCGTGGTGCGCCGCGCGCCTGCGCGAGACCGCCGCGCGTCTCGCCGCGCGCGACCCCGCGGTGCCGACGGTGCTCGTCAACCACTTCCCCCTCACCCGCGCTCCTCTGCAGATCCTGCGCCACCCCGAGTTCGCGCAGTGGTGCGGGACCGTGCGCACCGCGGACTGGCACGTGCGCTTCGGGGCGCGCGCGGTGGTGTACGGGCACCTGCACATCCCCCGCGTGACCTTCGAGGACGGGGTGCGCTTCACCGAGGTCTCGCTGGGCTATCCGCGGGAGTGGCACCGTCGGGACCCCTCGCGTGTCGTGCTGCACTCCGTGCTGGCGGAGGGGGACGAGCCGTGATCGAGGAGATCCTGCCCCCCGAGGTGGTCGCGGTGGACACCCGCGAGGATCTGCTGGACATCGAGCTCTTCCCCGAGGAGCGGGCTGCGTTGGGGCAGGCGGTGGAGAAGCGCCGCCACGAGTTCGTCACGGCGCGCGCGTGTGCGCGCCTGGCGTTGGCCCGCCTCGGCCTGTCCCCCTCCCCGATCGCCACCGGCGAGCGGGGGGAGCCGTGCTGGCCGGCTGGGGTGGTGGGGAGCCTCACCCACTGTGCGGGCTTTCGCGCGTGCGCGCTCGCGCGTGCGCACGCCCTCGCCGGGGTGGGCATCGACGCCGAGCCCCACGCGCCGCTGCCGGAGGGCGTGCTTGGGGAGATCGCCCGCGCCGAGGAGCGGCCCCTGTTGGCTGAGCTCGCGCGCGCGGAGCCCGCGGTCCACTGGGACCGGCTGCTGTTCTGCGCGAAGGAGGCGGTCTACAAGGTGTGGTTCCCCCTGGCCCGGTGCTGGCTGGGCTTCGAGGACGCGGTGCTCACGTTCGATCCGGCCGAGCGGACCTTTCGCGCTCGCCTGCTGGTCCCCTGGCCAGAGGTTGGCACATGTTTTCCGCGGGTCCTGGACGGTCGGTGGCTTGTACGTGAGGGGTTGGTACTCACCGCGCTTGCACTGCCACACCCCTGAGTTTTGAGTGTACTTTTGGCATTTGCTGGAAAAGTCGAATCTGGGCACGGATCGAGGTGGTATGGGGGCGGAATTTTCACTTCTGAATTGACTTCCGTCCCACCCACGGCCAGACTCCGTTAAGGCAGCCCTTACTTGGGAGGCCGCCGGGCGAGGTGTGACTTGAGGCATCCACCTAAATATGTCCTTCGTCTGCTATGGTCATGCCCTCCAAGCTGCGTTACGTTAGCGTAGCCTGGTGCATTTCATGACATGACTAGACCAGTGTGCCGGGGCCTCTCGGGAGCAGTGAGACGCTCGGCCTGTGGCGGGCACCGTGGGTGAGATGGGGGGCAGGTGAGAGCGAACGCCGTCTTTGGCAGGTGGGGCCCGAGGCATCCGCGCTTGGCCGAGTGGGGCAGTCGTGGAGCTCTGTCGCTGCTCGACAGGCGCCTCTCCCGCAAGGGTCTTCACCGCTTCGACAGCAAGTCCGGGCGCTCACGACTCGCGGTACTGCAACAGGCGCTCGGCGCCGGTCGCGCGGCCTACGTGCTTGGCATCGGCACGGGAGTCCACAACTCGGGGGCCGCGCTCGTCCGAGTCTCGCCGCGCGGGACCGTGGAGATGATCTGCAACGAAGAGGAGGAGCGCTACATCGCGGTGAAGCACTGCACCGAGTACCCCGAGCACTCGATCGAGGCGGTCAAGCAGCACCTGCTGGCGCTTGGCGTCGAGCCCAACGACCTAGCCGCGTGCGTGAGCAACTGGGAATACGCCCCCGCCCTCGTCACGTTCATGGTACGCCCGGCATTGGAGGAGGCGCCGGCGAGCGTGATGCTGGCGCGCTATGAGGAGCCGAGCGATGTCATCAGCCGCGATTTAGTCGCGCTGGGCAATACCCCGACGCGTCTCGGACACCAGCTCGGGCTTGACGGGCAAATGCCCATAATCGGGATGCGTCACCACGACAACCACGCGTACTTCAGTTACGCGGTCTCCCCGTTTGCCGCCGACTCCGACCCCACGATGGTGATCGTCGTCGACGGGACCGGCGACGATGCCTCCACGTCGCTCTACGACTGGCGGGCCGGCCGGCTCGAGCCTGCTGCACGCGCACGGTACAAGCATCCTCGACTCGCTCGGCACCACGTACAGCTTCCTCAGCTCGACCCAGGGCGGCTGGCCGTCGCTGAGCTCAGAGGGTCGCTACATGGGCGCGGCGGCTTGGGGAGACTGCAATCGGCTCACCAACCGGTACTACCGGAGGCTGAAGCACCTCCTCTACTTCGGTCCCGAAGGCGAGGTTCACGTCAACCGCGCGCTCACCAACTGGACGCGATCTGGGTGGGCCAAGCCCTACACCGAGGAGCTGATCGACATCCTCGGCGAGCCCATACCCATCGCGGAGATGTGGCACCCAGACGCCGTCCTAAACGTCGAGGACGTCCGTCACCCGGAGATCACACGCGACCGCGTCGACAAGGCGGCGGCCGTGCAGATGGTGTTCGAGGACGCGATGGTGCACATAGTGGACCACCTGATCCGCTCGACCGGCGGCCACCGCCTTGTCCTGAGCGGGGGCACGGCCCTCAACTGCGTCGCCAACATGCGTCTGCTGGAGTGCTTCGACGAGCGCTGGTATGAGCGTAACCTCGGGCGCCGGGCTACTCGATTGCACATCTGGGTGCCGCCGACACCTGGCGATGCGGGTACGCCGGTCGGCGCCGCGTATGCGTTCGCCATGCTCGCAGGCGCACGACCCGGCCCGCCGTTGCGGCACGCCTTCTACTGTGGCTTCGCGCCCACGACTTCGACGATCCGTGCGGCGGTGCGCGCCGAGCCAACCGCCGGCAGCATGTCTCTGGGCGACTGCTCGGACCCAGACGTGAGGGCGCGCGTGGCCGATCTGCTTGCGTACCTCGTGGCCGACAACGGCGTCATGGGTCTCTACCAGGGCGTCGCGGAGACCGGCCCGCGCGCGCTGGGCCATCGCAGCATTCTCGCCAACCCGTGCAACCCGGACACCCTGGGTCTGCTCAACGAACGCGTCAAGCACCGCGAACGGATCAGGCCACTTGCCCCGATGCTCACGCACGCGGCCGCCGAGCGCTTTTTCTACCTCGAGGAGGGCGCGTCCGACAACGATTACAACGCCTACAACTACATGGTGCTCACCGCGCGCGCGCGGCCCGAGGCGCACGAGACGATCCCCGCCGTGATCCACCACGACGGGACTGGGCGTATCCAGATCGTACGTCCCGATGTCGACCCGTTCTGCCACGAGTTCTTGCTCGCGATGGGACGCAGGGTGGGCGTGGAGTCATCCGTGAACACCTCCCTGAACGTCGGCGCACCGATAGCGCACACCCCCGAGCAGGCGATCGCCACCCTCCAGCGTGCGCGGGGCATGGATGGCCTACTGATGATCGGCCGCGACCAGCAGGCAGTGCTGGTGTGGCTCGAGGATCGCACCGACGCCCGCGAGCGTCTCATGGAGTCGGTTCGCGCGTGGGCACGCGAGACCGAGTTCGCACTGCCCGACCAGGACCCCGTGCCGTCGTCTTGACTGGGCCTCAGCTGAGATCCTCGGCTGGGGCCGCTCGCGGGTCCTCTCCGAGGAGTCCCGGGAGTACGCGTTTTCGGCCGATCCTGAGGGCCGATGGCGGCACGCGAGGGGTGGTGTTGACCGCAATCGCTCTCACGCCTACCTTAATACGGGTAATTAGATGGAATCTGACCGGGAAATCAAACCTACCCGCGAAACGGAGGCGATTCGCTGGAATTTTCACCTCTGAATTGACGGTGCCCTGGACGCCGTCATAATCCGCAAAAGACATCACGTACTTGTGTTGACCAGCCTTAGGCGGATACGCGGAACGGGGAGGTAGTGACCCAGGGGTTCTCTAGGCAGTCGAGGTCGGACGCGCCCCTCGCCGGATGTGAGGGCGCCTGGGCTTGCGCCAAGCGCTGTCTATGACCGGCTCTGCCCGCGAGGCGCCCGGAACCGTCTTCGTGTTCTCGGGCCACGGCTCGCAGTGGGAGGGCATGGCCCGCGAACTGCTGGACGCCTCTCCTGTCTTCGCGGAGCGCATCCAGGCGTGTGGTGAAGCGCTTGCCCCTTACGTGAGCTGGTCGCTACTAGACGTCCTGTGGGGCCGCCGTCGCGCGCGCAAGCTCGAGCGGGTGGACGTGGTGGCCCCGGCGCTATTTGCCGTGGGCGTCTCGCTGGCCGAGATGTGGCGCGCCTACGGGGTGCGACCGGACGCGGTGGTGGGCCACTCCACCGGCGAGATCGCCGCTGCGCACTTCGCCGGCGGGCTCTCGCTCGAGGACGCCGCGCGCGTGGTGGCGCTGCGCAGCCGGGCACTGGTCCCCCTCTCCCGCCGGGGTGGGGTGGTCGCGGTCTCGCTGGGCGCCGCGCAGCTGGCGGAGCCGATGCGACGCTGGGGCGATCGGTTGACGTTGGCGGCGGTCAACGGACCCGCCTCGACGGCGGTGTCAGGGGACAGCGGGGCTCTGGGGGAGCTGCTGGAGTGGTGCGAGTCCGAGGGTGTCCGGGCGGGGAGGGTGCGGATCGACTACGCCTCCCACTCCGCTCACGTCGAGGCGCTCCACGACGAACTGCTCGAAGAGCTGTCCACGCTGGCTCCGCGCGCCGGAGAGATCCCGTTCTACTCCACCCTCACCGGGCGGCGGCGAAGCACGGCGAAGCTCGACGGCGAGTACTGGTACCGCACCGAGCGCGAGACCGTCCGCTTCGAGCGGGCCGTGCGGGCGCTGCTGAAGAAGGGGTGTCGGACCTTCATCGAGGTCAGTCCCCACCCCGTGCTGACGGCGGCTGTGCAGGAGACGGTGGAGGCCACGCTCGAGGCGCCCGACGAAGCCCTCGTCGTCGGCTCGCTGCGTCGTGGTCAGGGCAGCCTAAAGCGTCTTCAGAGCTCGCTCGCCGAGGTGCGGGGCCGCGCGTCGGGCGCGGGGGGGCGGGCGACGCTGGAGGGCTCCGAGGCCTCGATGCTCGTGCAGGTCTGCGCCCAGGTGGCCGGCGTGCTGGGTCGCGATTCCCGCGAGGACGTGGAGACGCAGCTGGCGTTCAAGGATCTGGGACTCGACTCGTCGGCGTTGGTGGAGCTGCGCAACCGGCTGCGAGAGCTCACCGGCCTGCGGCTGCACGCCACGCTCCTGTTCGACCACCCCACCCCGGCTGCCCTGGCGCGACACCTGAGCGAGCTCGCCAGCCCCACGGCTGGCGCACGTCGGGTGTCCGCGACGCCGGCCCGCGAGCGAGCCGCGTCGGCCGACGAGCCGCTCGCGATCGTGGGGATGGGCTGTCGCTATCCGGGCGGCGCGCGCTCCCCGGAGCAGCTGTGGGAGCTGGTCGCTCGCGGTGGCGAGGCGATTGGGGGCTTTCCGACCGACCGCGGGTGGGACCTCGAGGCGCTCTACGACCCCGACCCCACCCACCCCCAGACGAGCTACGTGCGAGCGGGCGGGTTCCTCTACGACGCCGCCGACTTCGACGCCGCCTTCTTCGGCATCGCCCCGCGGGAGGCGCTGGCGATGGACCCCCAACAGCGACTGCTGCTGGAGGTCTGCTGGGAGGCGTTCGAGCACGCGGGCCTCGACCCGGTCTCCCTGCGCGGCAGCCGCACCGGCGTGTTCGCCGGTGTGAGTACCCACGAGTACGGTCCCCGCCTGCACGAGGCGACGGGGGGACTGGAGGGCTACGTGCTGACCGGCACCACCCCCTCCGTGGCGTCTGGACGGCTGGCCTACGTCCTCGGCCTGGAGGGCCCTGCCGTGACGGTGGACACCGCCTGCTCCTCCTCACTGGTGGCGCTGCACCTGGCCTGCGGGTCGCTGCGCGCAGGCGAGTGCGACCTGGCGCTGGCCGGCGGGGCCACCGTGATGGCCGGTCCGGGGATGTTCGTGGAGTTCAGCCGCCAGCGGGGCTTGGCCCCCGACGGGCGCTGCAAGCCGTTCGCGGCGGGAGCCGACGGCACGGGCTGGAGCGAGGGTGTGGGCGTGCTGCTCCTGGAGCGGCTCTGCGACGCGCGGCGCCGCGGCCACCCGGTGCTGGCGGTGGTGCGTGGCAGCGCGGTCAACCAGGACGGGGCGAGCAACGGGTTGACAACTCCGAGCGGGCTCGCGCAGCAGCGGGTGATCCGCCAGGCGTTGGCCAACTCGGGGCTCTCGGCGGCCCAGGTGGACGCGGTGGAGGCCCACGGCACGGGCACGACGCTCGGGGATCCGATCGAGGCGGGCGCGCTGCTGGAGACCTATGGGCGGGGGCGTCCTCGGTCCCGTCCGCTGTGGCTGGGTTCGGTGAAGTCGAACATCGGTCACACCCAGGCGGCGGCGGGGGTCGCCGGGGCGATCAAGATGGTGATGGCCCTCCGGGAAGGTGTGCTGCCCCGAACGCTGCACGTGGACGAGCCCACCCCGCACGTGGACTGGGCTGCCGGCGCCGTCTCGCTGCTGAGGGAGGTCGTGCCGTGGTCCGGGAGCGGCGAGCCTCGCCGGGCGGCAGTCTCCTCCTTCGGGGTCAGCGGCACCAACGCGCACGTGATCCTCGAGGAGGCGCCCTCTGCGGTGCCCTCGGTCGCGCCGAGCAGCGCTGCCCTGCCCGGCGGCGTGGCGCCCTGGGTCGTCTCGGGCAGGGGTGGCGCGGCGCTGCGAGCTCAGGCGGCCCGGCTGGAGGCGTTCGTCGCGGAGGACCCGCGGGCGAGGCCCGAGGACGTGGGGTTCGCGCTGGCGGGCCGCACCGCGTTCGCTCACCGTGCGGTGGTCCTTGGCGAGGACCGAGAGCACCTGCTGGGGGGCCTCGGCGCGTTGGCGCGCGGGGAGGGCGATGGGAGGGTGCTGGAGGGCGTCGCCCCCGAGGGGGGGAGTCGCGTGGCGTTTCTGTTCACGGGTCAGGGTGCGCAGCGGGTGGGGATGGGCCGGGAGCTCTACGGGCAGCTCCCGGTGTTCCGCGTGGCGTTCGAGGAGGTGTGCGCTCACCTGGATGGGCACCTGAGGTGTTCGCTGAAGGAGGTCGTGTTCGGCGAGGCCGAGCCCCCGGAGGGCGCTGGCGGCGTGTTGGATGGGACGGAGTTTGCGCAGCCGGCGCTGTTTGCGTTGGAGGTCGCGTTGTTTCGGCTGGTGGAGGCGTGGGGTGTGCGTCCGGACTACGTGATCGGCCATTCGGTTGGTGAGCTTGCGGCGGCGCACGTGGCGGGTGTGTTCTCGTTGGAGGACGCCTGCCGGCTGGTGGTGGCGCGTGGCCGTTTGATGGGGGCGCTGCCGTCGGGTGGCGCGATGGTCGCGGTCGCGGCTTCCGAGGAGGAGGTGTTGGGGTCGTTTGGGGATTTGGCTGGCTGGGAGAGCCGGGTGGCGGTGGCGGCGGTGAACGCGCCGGGTTCGGTGGTGGTCTCTGGGGATGAGGACGCGGTGTTGGAGGTCGCGGGCGTGTGGGAGGGCCGGGGGGTGAGGACGAAGCGTTTGCGGGTCTCGCACGCGTTTCACTCACCGCGGATGGAGGCGATGCTTGAGGAGTTTGGGCGGGTCGCGGAGGGTGTGGCGTTTGGTGAGCCGCGGCTTGCTCTCGTCAGTAACCTCTCGGGTGGCCTGGCGTCGGGTGAGGAGCTGTGCTCCGCGGGCTACTGGGTGCGTCACGTGCGTGAGACGGTCCGGTTCGCCGACGGCGTGCGCTGGCTTTGCGCGCAGGGTGTGGGGAGCTTCCTGGAGCTTGGTCCCGAGGGGGCGCTGAGCGCGATGGTCCAGGAGTGCGTGGACGGTGAGCGAGTTGGTGGCGAGCAGGAGGCTGTGGGTGGGGCGCCGGCGGGCACGGTCACAGTGACGCCCCTGTTGCGGGGTGGTGGTGAGGAGGCCCGCTCGTTGCTCGCTGGCCTGGGCGAGGTGTGGGTGGGTGGTGTGGATGTGAACTGGGCGGAGGCGTTCGCGGACTCGGGCGCTGTGCGGGTGGGGTTGCCCTCCTACGCGTTCCAACGCGAGCGGTACTGGATCGACCTCGACTCTGTGGGTGGGGGCGGGCAGCGCTCGGCGGTCGACGAGTGGCGCTACCGGTTGCGGTGGCGGCCGGTGGGCGACGCGGTGACGGGATCGCCTGTAGGTACGTGGCTGGTGGTTGTGCCGGCCGGGGGTTGTGAAGGTGGGTTGATCGAGGGCGTGGTGAGCGCGCTTCGGACGCGGGGCGCGCGGCCCCTGGTGGTCGAGGTCGCGGGGGACTGTGTGCATCGCGAGGAGTTGGCTGGGCAGCTGCGTGCTGCGCTCGCCGCGGAGCCTATGGAGGGCGAGTCGGGGGAGGGCAGGGAGTCTGAAAGTGTGAAGCGTGATAGTGGCGTGGTGGGCGGGGTGGTGTCGTTGTTGGCCATCGATGAGGGTCCTCACGCGGCCTGCGCGTCGGTGCCGGCGGGTGTGGCGGGCACGCTGGTGTTGGTGCAGGCGTTGGGGGACGCGGGTGTCGGTGCGCGGTTGTGGTGTGTGAGCGTTGGGGCGGTGTCGGTGGGTGGCGAGGATCGTGTTGTGAGCCCGGGGCAGGGGCTGGTGTGGGGGCTGGGTCGGGTCGTCGGTTTGGAGGAGCCGGCGCGGTGGGGCGGGCTCGTGGATCTGCCGGCGCAGCCGGACGAGCGTGCGCTGGAGCGCCTGTGCGGGGTGCTTGCCGGGGCGGGTGGCGAGGACGAGTTGGCGGTGCGTGCCGGGGGGGTGTTCGCGAGGCGCTTGGTGCGCGCGCGGTCGGCTGGGCGACGGTCTGAGGGTGCGTACGTGCCGCGGGGGACCGTGTTGGTGACGGGTGGCACGGGTGCGTTGGGCGCTCACGTGGCGCGATGGCTGGCGGAGGGTGGTGCTGAGCGCATTCTGCTGACCAGCCGTCGTGGGCCCGACGCGCCGGGGGCGGGGGATCTCGTCGGAGAGCTCGAGGGGCTGGGCGCGAGGGTCGGTGTGGTGGCGTGCGACGTCTCGGATCGCGCGCAACTCGAGAGTCTGCTCGGCTCGGTCTCGGAGGAGTGTCCCCTCTCGGGGGTGTTCCACGTGGCGGGCGTCCTGGACGACGGACTGGTCGACGGGTTGACCGTCGAGCGGGTCGGCGGGGTGCTGGAGGCCAAGGCGGACGCCGCGTGGCATTTGCACGAGTTGACCGAGGGGATGGATCTGGACGTGTTTGTGCTGTTCTCGTCGATCGCGGGGACACTGGGCACAGGTGGGCAGGGCGCGTACGCGGCGGGGAACGCCTTCCTGGATGCGCTCGCGGAGTACCGCCGTGGTTGCGGTCTCGTGGGAACCGCGGTGGCGTGGGGCGCGTGGGCCGGTGGCGGGATGGCGGCGGCGGTGAGCGAGCGTCTGCGCAGGGAGGGCGTGCGGGCGATGCCCGCCGGGCCGGCGCTCGAAGGGCTGCAGGGAGCGCTCGATCGCGGGGACGCCCACGTGGTGCTCGCGGACGTGGACTGGGAGCGGTTGGTCGCGGGGTTCGGGGCCGGCGGTGTGCCTGGGGTGCTCGGCGATCTGGTTGAGGTCCGGGAGTCCCTGGCTGCCCGGGGCGGTGTTGAGGAAAGGGCTGGGGGAGGTTTGGCTGAGCGCCTGGTGGGGGTGCGTGGGGTGGAGCGTGAGGGTGTGGTGTTGGAGTTGGTGCGTTCGGAGGCGGCGGTTGTGTTGGGGCATGGTTCTGTGGATGGGGTGGTGGTTGGGCGGGCGTTTCGGGATCTTGGGTTTGATTCGTTGGCGGCGGTGCGGTTGCGCAATCGGCTTTCGGTGGTGACGGGGTTGCGGTTGGCGAGCAGTTTGGCGTTTGACTATCCGACGCCGCTGGAGTTGGCGAGGTATTTGTTGGGTGAGGTTGAGGGCGTTGCGACTGGTGTTGGCGCGGTGTCTGTGGTGGGGCCTGTGGATGAGCCGGTGGCGATTGTCGGGATTGGCTGTCGGTATCCGGGTGGGGTGTGTTCTGCTGGTGATCTGTGGGAGTTGGTGGCGGGTGGGGGGGACGCGGTTGGGGGATTCCCGGCTGACCGTGGGTGGGATCTGGAGGGTTTGTACGACCCCGATCCCGAGCGTGTGGGTCGTTGTTATGCGCGTGAGGGTGGGTTTTTGTGTGACGCGGGGGAGTTCGACGCTGCGTTTTTCGGGGTTGGTCCGCGGGAGGCGCTGGCGATGGATCCGCAGCAGCGACTGCTGCTGGAAGTGTGCTGGGAGGCGTTGGAAGACGGGGGGGTCGACCCGTATTCGTTGAGGGGTACTCAGACGGGAGTGTTCGCGGGGGTCGCCTCCTCGGGGTATGGCGCGGGTCGGGGGGCGGTCTCGGGGGAGGGGGAGGGTTACCGGTTGACGGGGAGCCTCGGCAGCGTCGCGTCGGGTCGGGTCGCGTATGCGCTTGGGCTGGAGGGTCCGGCGGTCTCGATCGATACGGCGTGCTCGTCTTCGTTGGTGGCGCTGCACCTGGCCTGCGGTGCGCTGCGCGGCGGGGAGTGCCGGTTCGCGCTCGCGGGCGGGGTGACGGTGATGGCGACACCGGAGCTGTTCGTCGAGTTCAGCCGCCAGCGGGGCCTCGCCGCCGACGGGCGGTGCAAGGCGTTTGCGGATACCGCGGACGGCACGGGGTGGGCCGAGGGTGTGGGTGTCCTGTTGCTGGAGCGTCTCTCCGACGCGCGGCGCCACGGGCACGATGTGTTGGCGCTGGTGCGTGGCAGCGCGGTCAACCAGGATGGTGCGAGTAACGGGTTGACGGCGCCGAATGGTCCTTCTCAGCAGCGCGTGATCGCGCAGGCGCTCGCGAATGCGGGTCTCAGTGCGGGTGAGGTGGACGCGGTCGAGGGGCACGGTACGGGCACGAGGTTGGGCGATCCGATCGAGGCGCAGGCGCTGCTGGCGACCTACGGGCGGGACCGTGAGGGGGAGCGGCCGCTGTGGCTGGGGTCGGTCAAGTCGAATATCGGGCACACTCAGGCCGCGGCGGGGGTGGCGGGGGTCATCAAGATGGTGCAGGCTCTCCGGCACGAGCGGCTGCCGCGGACGTTGCACGTGCAGGAGCCGACCGGGGAGGTCGACTGGGAGGCGGGCGCGGTTTCGTTGTTGACCGAGGAGGTGCCGTGGCAGCCGGACGGCCGACCGCGTCGCGCCGGGGTCTCGTCGTTCGGGATCAGTGGTACGAATGCGCACGTCATCCTGGAGGAAGCGCCCCAGGGCGGTCTCGTTTCAGGAGGAGTGTCCGAAGGCGCGCTCGTTTCAGTTGCAGCGCCCGAGGGCGACCCTGTTTCCGCACTCGACCGTGGGTCCGCGTCGGCTCTCTTGGCGCCGGGTGGTGTCGCGGCGGCTGGTGTGGTGCCGTGGGTGGTCTCGGGCCAGGGTGTGGGCGGGTTGTGTGCTCAGGCGGGGCGGTTGGGGGAGTTTCTGGTGGGGGAGGAGGAGATCGGGGTGTGGGATGTGGGTCTCTCGCTCGCCCGACGCCCGGCGTTGACGGATCGCGCGGTGGTGCTGGGGGAGGGACAGGGTGAGCTGCTGGCGGGACTCGGCGCGCTGGCGCGGGGTGAGGGCTCGCCCGGGGTGGTGCGAGGGGCGGTGGAGAGCACCGCGGGGAAGGTCGCGTTCTTGTTTACGGGTCAGGGTGCGCAGCGGGTGGGGATGGGGCGGGAGCTCTATGGCGTTTTTCCTGTGTTCCGTGCGGCGTTCGACGAGGTGTGCGCGCATCTGGATCGGCACCTGGGGCGCTCTCTGAAGGAGGTGGTGTTCGGCGAGGGGGAGTGCGAGGAGGCGGGCACCGAAGGGCGCACCGCGGGGTTGGATGACACGGTGCTCGCGCAGCCGGCGTTGTTCGCGTTGGAGGTTGCGTTGTTTCGGCTGGTGCGGGCGTGGGGTGTGCGCCCTGATTTCCTTGTGGGTCATTCGGTGGGGGAGCTTGTGGCGGCGCATGTCGCGGGGGTCTTCTCGCTGGAGGATGCGTGTCGGCTGGTCGCGGCGCGGGGGCGGCTGATGGGGGGGTTGCCGGGGGGTGGTGCGATGGTCGCGATCGGTGCGTGCGAGGAGGAGGTGCGGGGGTCGTTCGAGGCGCTCGAGGGTTGGGAGGGCCGGGTGGCGCTCGCGGCGGTGAATGCTCCGGGTTCGGTGGTGGTCTCGGGGGATGAGGACGCGGTGGCGGAGGTCGCGGGTGTGTGGGAGGAGCGGGGTGCGAGGACGAAGCGGTTGCGGGTCTCGCACGCGTTCCACTCCCCGCGGATGGACGCGATGCTCGAGGAGTTCAGGCAGGTCGCGGAGGGCGTGGCCTTCGGCGAGCCGCGGGTCCCGGTCGTGTCGAATGTGACTGGGGAGGTTGTGTCGGCTGGGGAGCTTTGTGATCCTGGGTACTGGGTGCGGCACGTGCGTGAGACGGTCCGGTTCGCGGAGGGTGTCGGCTGGCTGCGGAAAGAGGGAGTGAGGAGCTTTCTGGAGCTCGGCCCTGACGGTGTGCTCAGCGCGTTGGTCGAGGAGTGCCTGGAGGGCGAGCGGGACGCTGGGGAGCAGGTTGCTGGGGAGCGGGAGGTTGGTGGAGCGGACACTGGTTGGGGTGCGGGCGCGCAGGATGCAGGCGCGACGGTGACGGCGGCGGTCTTGCGTAGGGGGGTCGGGGAGGCGCGGTCGCTGCTTGCTGGTGTGGGTGAGCTGTGGGTGCGTGGGGTGAGCGTGGATTGGGCGGGGGTATTCGAGGGGTCGGGTGCGGTGCGTGTGGGTTTGCCGTCGTACGCGTTTCAGCGGACTCGTTTTTGGCTCGAAGCCGGCGGCCGACGCGGGGGACGTGGGGGCAGTGGGGCAGGTTGCGGTCGAGCACCCGTTGCTGGGTGCAGCGGTCGAGTTGGCGGATGGTGAAGGGTGGCTGTTCACTGGTCGTTTGTCACTCGAGAGCCATGGGTGGCTTGCCGATCACGTTGTCTCGGGGTCGGTGTTGTTGCCGGGTACCGCGTTTGTGGAGCTTGTGTTGTTTGCGGGTGGGCGGTTGGGTTGTGGGTGTGTGCGGGAGCTTGTGTTGCAGGAGCCGCTCGTGTTGGGAGAGCGCGATGGTGGTGTTCGGGTTCAGGTGGTGGTGGGTGAGCGAGACGAGTCTGAGTGCCGGTCGGTCGGTGTGTATTCGCGCGTGGATGGTGGGTCAGCCGATGAGTTGATGGACGGGGAGGGGTGGATGTGTCACGCCAGTGGGTTGGTTGGGCCCGCGGAGCTCGCTGCCGGCGTGGTGTTGGATGGCGAGGTTGCGATGCTTGGTGGTGTGTGGCCTCCGGTGGGGGCGGAGCCGGTCGAGGTTGACGGTGTGTACGACGGCCTGGCTGCGGCGGGGTTGGAGTATGGCCCGGTGTTTCAGGGTTTACGGGGTGTGTGGCGGCGTGGGGGGGAGGTGTTCGCGGAGGTGGCGCTCGAGGATGAGCAGCGGGCCGCGGCGGACTTGTTTGGTGTGCACCCGGCGTTGCTGGACGCGGCGTTGCACGCGGTAGCCGTAGGTGGGCTGGGCGAGGGTAAGGGTGTTGAGGGTGGGGATGGCCCGCGACTGCCGTTTGCGTGGGGCGAGGTGGTGTTGGGCGCTGCGGGTGCGTCTGTGTTGCGTGCGCGTTTGACGCGTGTGGGTGACGACGGGGTGGGTGTGGTGGCGGTGGACGAGGCGGGCGGGTTGGTTGTGTCGGTCGGTTCGTTGGTGTTGCGCGAGGCGCCCGAGCGGCTTGGGGGTGGGGCCAGCCGTGATTCGTTGTTTGGTGTGGGGTGGGTGCAGGTGGCGTTCGATGTGGGCGTGGGCCACGATGTGGGCGGGGGCCGGTGGGCGGTGTTGAGCGGTGGTGGTGGTCGCTTGGTGGATGGGTTGCGGGGCAGTGGTGTGGGTGAGTACGCGGACTTGGGGTCTTTGGGTGAGGCGCTCGACGGGGAAGCGCAGGTGCCTGGTGTGGTGTTCGCTTGTTTTGAGGGTGGTGGGGTCGGTGCGGGGGGTGTGCCCGGTGCGGTGCGGGGGGGTGTTGCGGGTGCGCTGGGTTTGTTGCAGGGGTGGCTTTCGGATGGGCGGCTGTCGGGTTCGCGACTGGTGGTGCTGACGCGGGGCGCGATGGGCGTTGGCGCGGGGGAGCGGGTGTCGGATCTTGTGGGTGGTGGGGTGTGGGGGTTGGTGCGCTCGGCGCAGGCGGAGCACCCCGGGCGGTTTGTGCTGGTGGACGTCGACGGTGAGGAGCACTCGTGGGGTGCGCTGCCTGCGGTGTTGGCGTTGGGGGAGCCGGAGGTGGCGGTGCGAGGAGAGGGTCTGTTTGTTCCCCGGCTCGAGCGTGTGGGGTCGCGTGGTGAACTGGTTGTGCCCGGGGGTAAGGCGGGGTGGCGGTTGGGTGTTGGTGGGAGCGGGAGGCTCGAGGATCTGACGGTGGTGCCGTGTCCGGAGACGGTGGGGGAGCCACTCGGGGTCGGGCGGGTGCGTGTGGGGGTGTGCGCGGCGGGTGTGAACTTCCGTGATGTGCTGGTCGCCTTGGGTGTGTATCCGGGCGAGGCGACGATTGGTGGGGAGGGCGCGGGTGTGGTGTTGGAGGTCGGCCCTGGGGTTGAGGGCTTGACTGCAGGGGATCGTGTGATGGGCTTGTTGGATGGGGCGTTTGGGTCTGTGGCCGTGGCTGACCGGCGGCTGGTGGTGCGTGTCCCGGAGGGGTGGTCGTTTGTGCAGGCGGCGAGTGTGCCGATGGTGTTCTTGACGGCGTACTACGCGCTGGTCGACCTGGGTGGTGTGCGGGCGGGGGAGCGGTTGTTGGTACACGCGGCGGCGGGCGGTGTGGGGATGGCCGCGGTGCAACTGGCCGGGCATCTGGGTGTGGAGGTGTTCGGGACGGCGAGCCCGGAGAAGTGGGGTGTGCTCGGGGGGCTGGGGTTGGATGAGGCGCACCTTGCCTCCTCGCGGACGCTCGAGTTCGGGGAGGAGTTTCTGCAAGCGACGGGTGGGCGGGGTGTCGATGTGGTGTTGAACTCGCTGGCGGGCGAGTTCGTGGATGTCTCGCTGGGGTTGCTCGGTGAGGGTGGGCGGTTCTTGGAGATGGGCAAGACCGACGTACGCGATTCCGCGGTGCTCGCCGAGGGGCGGCCGGGTGTGGCGTACCGGGCGTTCGACTTGATGGAGGCTGGCCCAGGGCGTATTCAGGAGATGCTGCTCGAGTTGCTGGGGCTCTTCGAGCAGGGGGCGCTCGAGCCTCTCCCGGTCACGGTTTGGGACGCGAGCCGAGCTGTGGAGGCGTTCCGGCACATGAGCCAGGGGCGGCACGTCGGCAAGAACGTGCTGAGGGTGCGGCGTCCGTCGATCGGCGCGGAGGGTACGGTCCTGCTCACGGGCGGCACGGGTGGGCTTGGCGCGCTGCTCGCGAGGCATCTGGTCGAGCGTCACGGGGTGCGGCGTCTGCTGCTGGCTAGTCGTCGGGGGTCGAGCGCGCCGGGCGCAAGCGAGCTCGTCGCGGAGTTGGCCGGTCTTGGCGCGGAGGTCGTGGTCGCTGCGTGCGACGTGACCGATCGAGCGCAGCTGGAGGGGTTGTTGGAGGGTGTGCCGGCGCAGTACCCGCTGAGCGCTGTCGTGCACGCCGCGGGGGTGCTGGATGACGGGGTGATCGACTCGCTCACGCCGGAGCGCCTGGAGGGGGTGCTCGCGCCGAAGGTCGACGGTGCGTGGCACCTGCACGAGTTGACGGCTGGGTTGGAACTGCGGGCGTTTGTGTTGTTTTCGTCGGTCGCGGGGGTGTTCGGCAGCGCGGGGCAGGGCAGCTATGCGAGCGCGAACGCGTTCCTGGACGCGCTCGCGGAGTACCGCAGTGCGCGGGGGCTGCCGGCGACCTCGATGGCGTGGGGCCCGTGGGTGCAGGCCGGGGGAATGGCGGATCGTCTCCAGGGCGGGCAGGTGGCCCGGATCGCGCGTTCCGGTGTGCAGGCGCTCTCCCCGGCGCGAGGTTTGGAGCTCGTTTGACGCGAGTCTTGCGCTCGATTGTGCACGGGTGGTGCCTGTCTCTCTGGACACGGTGCTGCTGCGCAGCCGGGCGCGTGCGGGGGAGCTGCCCGCGCTGCTGCAGGGCGTGGTGGGGGTGCCCGCGCGGGGTGCCGGGGCGCCACGGCGGCGCGGTTCGCTGTCGGCGCGGCTCGAGGGACTCGCGGAGGGGGAGCGTGGGCGACTGGTACTGGAGCTGGTACGGGCGCAGGCAGCGGGGGTGCTGGGGCACCCCTCCGGGGATGCGATACCCGAGGGGCGGCCGTTCAAGGAGCTCGGGTTCGACTCGCTCGCGGGGGTCGAGCTGCGTAACCGTCTGGGCGCTGAGACGGGTCTGCGGCTGCCTGCGACGCTCACGTTCGACTATCCGACGGCGGCGGAGTTGTGTGCGTACCTCCTTGGTGAGCTGCGGGGCACCGGTGTCCCGGGTCGCGCTCAGCTCCGCACGCGGCGGGTCGCAGCGGTCGACGAGCCGGTCGCGATCGTCGGGATCGGCTGCCGCTACCCGGGCGCTCGCTCATCACAGGAGTTGTGGGAGCTGCTCGCCTCCGGCGGGGACGCGGTCGGCGAGTTCCCAGTCGACCGTGGGTGGGAGCTGGACGTCCCGTACGACACCGACAACGCGGATGCCGGGTATGTACGCAAAGGTGGGTTTCTGTATGACGCGGGGGAGTTCGACGCGGCGTTCTTCGGGATCGGTCCGCGGGAGGCGCTGGCGATGGATCCGCAGCAGCGACTGCTGCTGGAGGTGTGCTGGGAGGCGTTGGAAGACGCCGGGCTGGACCCGCACCAGTTGAAGGGCAGTGAGACCGGAGTATTCGCTGGGGTCAGCGCCTCGACGTACGGGATCGGGCTGGGAGGTCTCGGTTCGGAGTCGACGGCTGAGAGCCTTGAGGGTTACCGGCTGACGGGCAGCACCGCCAGTGTCGTGTCGGGCCGTGTGGCCTACGTGCTTGGGTTGGAGGGCCCGGCCGTCTCGGTCGACACGGCGTGCTCCTCCTCGCTGGTGGCGCTGCATCTCGCTGGCCAGGCGTTGCGTGGAGGCGAATGCTCGCTGGCGTTGGCGGGCGGTGTGGCTGTCATGGCGACGCCCGATCTGTTCGTGGAGTTCGGCCGTCAGCAGGGTTTGGCCGCGGACGGCCGGTGCAAGCCGTTCGCGAGTGCGGCGGACGGGACGGGTTGGAGCGAGGGCGTGGGGGTGCTGCTCCTCGAGCGTCTCTGCGACGCGCAGGTCAACGGCCATCGGGTGCTCGGGGTGGTGCGTGGCAGCGCGGTCAACCAGGATGGCGCGAGCAACGGGTTGACGGCGCCGAACGGTCCCTCTCAGCAACGGGTGATCCTGCGAGCACTGGCGAACGCGGGTCTTACCCCGCGCGATGTCGACGCGGTTGAGGCACACGGGACGGGCACGAGGCTCGGCGATCCGATCGAGGCGCAGGCGCTGCTGGCGACCTACGGGCGGGACCGTCCGGCGGACTCGCCGCTGTGGCTGGGGTCGGTCAAGTCGAACATCGGCCACGCGGCTGCCGCTGCGGGTGTGGCCGGCGTGATCAAGATGGTGCTGGCGCTCCAGCAGGGGCGGCTGCCCCGCACACTGCACGTCGACGAGCCGACCACCGAGGTGGAGTGGGACGTGGAGCGGGTCGCGTTGCTGACTGAGGAGGTTCCGTGGCAGCGCGCTGGCCGCCCGCGCCGTGCGGGGGTCTCGTCGTTCGGCATCAGTGGCACCAACGCGCACGTGATCCTCGAGGAGGCGCCAGTCGAGGAGCCGGTGCGCTCACCCCTTGGGGGTGGCATTGCGGCGGCGGGTGTGGTGCCGTGGGTGGTCTCGGGTCGGGGTGTGGCGGGGTTGTGTGGGCAGGCGGGGCGGCTGGGTGAGTTCCTCGTTGGTGGTGGTGAGCAGGGTGTGGTGGATGTTGGGTTTTCGTTGGCGGGTCGTCCGGTGTTGGAGGATCGCGCGGTGTTGCTGGGTGGGGAGTTGGGTGAGTTGTTGGGGGGGTTGGGTGTGTTGGCGCGGGGTGGGAGCGCGCCGGGTGTGGTGCGGGGTGCGGCGGGTGAGGGCGGGGAGCGGGTTGCGTTCTTGTTTACGGGTCAGGGTGCGCAGCGGGTGGGGATGGGACGGGAGCTCTATGACGTTTTTCCTGTGTTCCGTGTGGCGTTCGACGAGGTGTGCGCGCACCTGGATCGGCACCTGGGGCGCTCTCTGAAGGAGGTCGTGTTCGGCGAGGGTGAGCCTGGGGGGGCGGATACCGAAGGGCGCACCCCGGGGTTGGATGACACGGTGCTCGCGCAGCCGGCGTTGTTCGCGTTGGAGGTTGCGTTGTTTCGGCTGGTGCGGGCGTGGGGTGTGCGCCCGGATTTCCTTGTGGGTCATTCGGTGGGGGAGCTTGTGGCGGCGCATGTCGCGGGGGTCTTCTCGCTGGAGGATGCGTGTCGGCTGGTCGCGGCGCGGGGGCGGCTGATGGGGGGGTTGCCGGGGGGTGGTGCGATGGTCGCGATCGGTGCGTGCGAGGAGGAGGTGCGGGGGTCCTTTGAGGCGCTCGAGGGTTGGGAGGGCCGGGTGGCGCTCGCGGCGGTGAATGCTCCGGGTTCGGTGGTGGTCTCGGGGGATGAGGACGCGGTGGCGGAGGTCGCGGGTGTGTGGGAGGAGCGGGGTGCGAGGACGAAGCGGTTGCGGGTCTCGCACGCGTTCCACTCCCCGCGGATGGACGCGATGCTCGAGGAGTTCAGGCAGGTCGCGGAGGGCGTGGCCTTCGGCGAGCCGCGGGTCCCGGTCGTGTCGAATGTGACTGGGGAGGTTGTGTCGGCTGGGGAGCTTTGTGATCCTGGGTACTGGGTGCGGCACGTGCGTGGGACGGTCAGGTTCGCGGATGGCGTCCGGTTGGTTGCGGGAGAGGGTGTGGGTTGTTTCCTCGAGCTCGGTCCGGATGGAGTGCTGAGCACGATGACGCTGGAGTGTGTGGTGGAGAGCGAGGTCGCGGTGCCGGTGCTACGTGAGGGACGCTCCGAGGCGCGGTCGTTGTTGGAGGGGTTGGGTGAGGTGTGGGTACGTGGTGTCGCGGTGGATTGGGCGCGTGTGTTCGAGGGGTCTGGTGCTGTGCGTGTGGGACTGCCGTCGTATGCGTTCCAGCACGAGCGTTTTTGGCTTGGGTCGGGTCGTGTGGCGGGCTCGGTGGTCGATGGGTGGCGTTACCGGGTGTGGTGGAAGCCGGTTGGTGGTGTTGAGGTGGTGGGGGTGTTGGGGGGTGTGTGGTTGGTGGTCGCGCCGGCTGGGGGGTGTGAGGGTGGGTTGGTCGAGGGTGTGGTTGGTGCGCTTGGTGAGTGTGGCGCGCGGCCGGTGGTGGTTGAGGTCGAGGTGGGTGTGGAGCGTGAGGGTTTGGCCGGGCGGCTGCGAGCGCTGCTGGATGGTGTGGGGCAGGAGGGTGTTGCTGGAGTGGTGTCTCTGTTGGCGTTGGGTGAGGATCGGGTGAGTGGTGGTGTGGGTGTTGGTGGTGTGGCGGAGACGTTGGTGTTGGTGCAGGCGTTGGGGGATATGGGTGTGGGGGCGCCGCTGTGGTGTGTGAGTGTGGGGGCGGTGTCGGTGGGTGTGGGGGATCGTGTTGTGAGCCCAGGGCAGGGGTTGGTGTGGGGGTTGGGTCGGGTTGTTGGTGTGGAGGAGCCGGGGCGGTGGGGTGGCTTGGTGGATCTGCCGGTGGAGTGGGACGGGCGTGTGTTGGAACGTTTGTGTGGTGTGCTTGGCGGCGGTGTGGGTGGTGAGGATGAGGTCGCGGTGCGCGCTGGGGGGGTGTTCGCGGGGCGTCTGGTGCGCGCGCCGTTGGGTGGGCGTCGGGTGGAGGGGGGGTATCGGCCGCGGGGGACGGTGTTGGTGACGGGTGGGACGGGTGTGTTGGGTGGGCATGTCGCGCGGTGGCTGGCGCGGGAGGGCGCTGAGCATGTGTTGCTGGCGAGTCGTCGTGGGCTGGATGCGGTGGGCGCGAGGGAGTTGGTGGGTGAGCTCGAGGGGTTGGGCGCGAGGGTGAGTGTGGTGGCTTGTGATGTCGCTGACCGTGCGCAGTTGGAAGGGTTGTTGGAGTCGGTTCCCGTGGAGTGTCCGTTGTCGGGGGTGATTCATGCCGCGGGTGTCTTGGACGATGGGTTGATCGAGGGTCTAACGGTGGAGCGGTTCGGGGATGTGCTGGCTGCGAAGGTGAGCGGGGCGTGGCTGTTGCATGAGTTGACGGAGGGGTTGGAGTTGGGGGCGTTTGTGTTGTTTTCTTCGATTGCGGGGGTGCTTGGTAGTGGGGGGCAGGGTGCGTATGCGGCGGGGAATGCGTTCTTGGATGCGCTTGCGGAGTACCGCCGTGGGTGTGGTCTTGTTGGGACGGCGGTGGCGTGGGGTGCGTGGGCTGGTGAGGGGATGGCTGCCGGGGTGGGTGAGCGCTTGGTTCGGCAGGGGGTTCGTGGGATGCCGGCTGAGCGTGCGCTCGTGGCGTTGGGGGGGGTGCTTGGTCGGAGTGAGGGTTGCGTGGTCGTGGCGGATCTTGAATGGGAGCGTTACGCCTTGATGTTCAACGCTGCGCGGGCGCGGCCGTTGATTGGCGATCTACCGGAGGTCCAGCGCGTCCTGGGGGAGGCTTCTGGGGGTCTGGGTGGGGGCGAGTCGCTTGTGGAGCGTTTGGCTGGTTTGTCGGTGGGGGAGCGTGAGCGGGTGGTGCTGGGAGTGGTGTGTGGTGAGGCGGCGGGGGTGTTGGGGCATGTGTCTGTAGATGCTGTGGTGCCTGGGCGCGCGTTCAGGGATCTCGGGTTCGATTCGCTCGCGGGGGTGCAGTTGCGTAACCGGCTTGTCGCGGTGACGGGGTTGCGGTTGGCGAGTAGCGTGGTGTTCGATTATCCGACGCCTGTGGCGTTGGCGGGGCATCTGTTGAGTGAGGTCGAGGGGGAGCGGCCTGTTGTGAGGGTCACGGCGGGGGTCGCACCGGGTTTGGGTGAGCCGGTCGCGATCGTGGGTGTCGGTTGCAGGTTTCCGGGTGGGGTGGGGTCGGCTGAGGGGTTGTGGGAGTTGCTGGCTTCGGGTGGGGACGCGATCGGGGGGTTCCCGGTTGACCGTGGCTGGGATTTGGAGGGGTTGTATGACCCCGACCCCGAGCGTGAGGGAACGAGCTATGTATGTGAGGGCGGGTTTCTCTATGACGTGGGGGAGTTCGACGCGGCGTTCTTCGGGATCGGCCCGCGGGAGGCGTTGGCGATGGATCCGCAGCAGCGGTTGTTGTTGGAGGTGTGCTGGGAGGCGTTGGAGGACGCGGGGATCGACCCGGCTTCGCTCGAGGGCACTCCGACGGGGGTTTTCACGGGTGTCGGCGCGAGCGGTTACGGTGGCGGTTTCGGTGGCGGGGGGGGTGTTGAGGGTTACCGGTTGACTGGGAGTATCGGGAGTGTCGTCTCGGGGCGGGTTGCGTACACGTTCGGGTTGGAGGGCCCGGCTGTCTCGATCGATACGGCGTGCTCCTCGTCGCTGGTTGCGTTGCACTTGGCGTGCAACGCGCTGCGCTACTCGGAATGCTCGCTGGCGCTGGCTGGGGGTGTCGCGGTGATGGCCTCGCCCGAGGCGTTCATCGAGTTCTCACGCCAGCGCGGCCTGGCGCCGGATGGGCGGTGCAAGTCTTTCAGTGACACGGCGGACGGGACGGGTTGGAGCGAGGGCGCGGGGGTGCTGCTGCTCGAGCGTCTCAGCGACGCGCAAGCCAACGGTCATCGGGTGCTCGCGGTGTTGCGCGGCAGCGCGGTCAACCAGGACGGCGCGAGTAACGGGTTGACCGCGCCGAACGGCCCCTCCCAGCAGCGGGTGATCATGCAGGCGCTCGCGAACGCTGGTCTCACCCCGGGTGAGGTGGATGTGGTCGAGGCGCACGGCACGGGCACGACGCTGGGTGACCCGATCGAGGCGCAGGCGCTGCTGGCCACCTACGGGCAGGGTCGCCCCGAGGACCAGCCGTTGTGGCTGGGGTCGGTCAAGTCGAACATCGGGCACACCGCCGCCGCGGCGGGAGTCGCGGGCGTGATCAAGATCGTGCTCGCGCTCCAGCACGGTTGGTTGCCCCAGACGCTGCACGTGGGAGAGCCGACCGGCCAGGTCGACTGGGACACGGGCGCCGTCGCGCTGCTGACCAAGGGAGTCTCCTGGCAGCGCGACGGCCGCCCGCGCCGCGCGGGGGTCTCCTCGTTCGGGATCAGCGGCACCAACGCACACGTGATCCTCGAGGAAGCACCGGAGGGCGATCTTGTTGTTGCGGGGGGGGCGTCTCGTGGAGACTCTGGCTGTGTCTCTACGGGTGATCGGGTGTCTGCGCCGGTTCTCTCTGTTGGGGGTGGCTTGGTGTCGGCGGGTGTGGTGCCGTGGATCCTTTCGGGGCGGGGTGTGGGTGGACTGTGTGCTCAGGCGGGGCGGCTGGGAGAGCATCTCTTGGGCGACTCCGATCACGGGATGTTTGATGTTGGGTTTTCGTTGGCGGGTCGTCCGGTGTTGGAGGATCGCGCGGTGTTGCTGGGTGGGGAGTTGGGTGAGTTGTTGGGGGGGTTGGGTGTGTTGGCGCGGGGTGGGAGCGCGCCGGGTGTGGTGCGGGGTGCGGCGGGTGAGGGCGGGGAGCGGGTTGCGTTCTTGTTCACGGGTCAGGGTGCGCAGCGGGTGGGGATGGGGCGGGAGCTCTATGGCGTTTTTCCTGTGTTCCGTGCGGCGTTCGATGAGGTGTGCGCGCATCTGGATCGGCACCTGGGGCGCTCTCTGAAGGAGGTGGTGTTCGGCGAGGGTGAGCCTGGGGGGGCGGATACCGAAGGGCGTACCGCGGGGTTGGATGACACGGTGCTCGCGCAGCCGGCGTTGTTCGCGTTGGAGGTTGCGTTGTTTCGGCTGGTGCGGGCGTGGGGTGTGCGCCCTGATTTCCTTGTGGGTCATTCGGTGGGGGAGCTTGTGGCGGCGCATGTCGCGGGGGTCTTCTCGCTGGAGGATGCGTGTCGGCTGGTCGCGGCGCGGGGGCGGCTGATGGGGGGGTTGCCGGGGGGTGGTGCGATGGTCGCGATCGGTGCGTGCGAGGAGGAGGTGCGGGGGTCCTTTGAGGCGCTCGAGGGTTGGGAGGGCCGGGTGGCGCTCGCGGCGGTGAATGCTCCGGGTTCGGTGGTGGTCTCGGGGGATGAGGACGCGGTGGCGGAGGTCGCGGGTGTGTGGGAGGAGCGGGGTGCGAGGACGAAGCGGTTGCGGGTCTCGCACGCGTTCCACTCCCCGCGGATGGACGCGATGCTCGAGGAGTTCAGGCAGGTCGCGGAGGGCGTGGCATTCAGCGAGCCGCGGCTTGCAGTCCTCAGTAATCTTTCGGGTCGCCTGGCGTCGGGTGGGGAGTTGCGCTCGGCGGGTTACTGGGTGCGCCACGCGCGTGAAACGGTTCGTTTCGCTGAGGGTGTGCGTTGGCTTTACGGGCAGGGTGTGGGGAGCTTCCTGGAGCTCGGCCCCGAGGGGGCGCTCAGCGCGATGGTCCAGGAGTGTGTGGAGGATCTGCGGAGTGGGGGTGGGCCCGGCCCGGAGGGTGAGGGCGCAGGGAGCTCGGGCGGCCCCGCGGTGGAGGCGCTGGCGGTGCTGCGCGCCGAGCGGGGCGAGGCCCGCTCGCTGCTCGGCGGCCTGGGCGGGATGTGGGTGCGGGGTGTGCAGGTGGACTGGGAGCGGGTGTTCGAGGGATCCGGAGCCGTGCGTGTGCCGCTGCCCTCCTACGCCTTCCAGCGGGAGCGCTACTGGGCCTCGCCGGTGGCGGGGGCGGGAGATGTGGGCGCTGCCGGGCAGGTCGCGGTCGAGCACCCGCTGCTGGGCGCGGCGGTCTCCTCGGTGGATGGGGAGGGCTGGCTGTTCACCGGTCGCCTCTCGCTCGAGAGCCACCCGTGGCTTGGCGACCACGTGGTGTTGGGTTCGGTGCTCCTGCCGGGCACGGCGTTCGTCGAGCTCGCCCTGCACGCGGGTGCGCGGCTTGGTTGCGGGTGCGTATGGGAGCTCGTGTTGCAGGAGCCGCTCGTGTTCGCTGAGGCGGGCGGCGTGCAGATTCGGGTGGTGGTCGGCGAGCGGGACGCGGTGGGGTGTCGGAGGGTTGGCGTGTACTCCCGTTGGGAGCGCCACTCCACTGAGGAGCGGTGGGAGGACGGCGAGTGGGCGTGTCACGCGAGTGGGGTGCTTGGGCCTGCGCAGTCGGCGGCCGGCGCGGAGGGGGGCGGTCAGGTCGCGTCGTTTGGGGGAGCGTGGCCGCCGGTTGGGGCGGAGCCGGTGGACGTTGAGGGCCTGTACGACGGGTTGGCTGGGGTGGGGTTGGAGTATGGCCCTGCGTTTCAGGGCTTGCACGGCGTGTGGCGGCGTGGTGGGGAGGTGTTCGCTGAGGTGGAGCTGGGGGAGGAGCAGCGGGGCGAGGCGGGGCTGTTCGGTGTACACCCGGCGTTGCTGGACGCGGCGTTGCACGCGGTTGCGGTCGGAGGGCTGAGTGATGTCCCCGGCGGTGCGCTGGGTGGGAACCGTGACGGTGCCGGGGGCGTTGCGCGGCTGCCGTTTGCTTGGGGTGATGTGGTGCTGGGCGCTGTGGGTGCGTCGGTGTTGCGTGTGCGTCTGAAGCGGGTGAGTGAGGATGCGATCGGCGTGTTGGCGGTGGACGAGGGAGGTCGGTTGGTCGTGTCGGTTGGTTCGTTGGTGTTGCGTGAGGCGCCGGCTGAGGGGTTCGAGGCTGTGGCGGAGGGCGCACGGGCCTCGTTGTTTGGTGTGGAGTGGGTGGCGGCCGCCGGTGAGGTCGTGCCTGGTGTCGAGGTTGGGGTTGGTGTGGAGGATGGGGTGAGCTCGGCTGGGTGGGCGGTGCTGGGTGGGGGCGGCGACGCGCTGGTGGAGGTGTTGGGAGGTACAGGGGGCGGTGTCTGCGGCTATGCCGATCTGGTGTCGTTGGGAGAGGCGCTTGATGGGGGTGGGGTGCCCCCCGGCGTGGTGGTCGCGTGTGTTGGGGTTGGGGACCGTGGGGGGCGGGTGTCCGCTGGCGCATCCGTGGATGGCGTGGCTGGTGTGCCGGGTGGTGTGGGTGGTGTGTTGGGGTTGTTGCGGGGGTGGCTTGGGGATGAGCGGTTCGCGGGTTCGTGTTTGGTGGTGGTGACGCGGGGGGCTGTCGCTGTTGGTGGGGGGGAGCGGCTGGTGGACGTTGTTGGGGGTGGGGTGTGGGGGTTGGTGCGTTCGGCGCGGTTGGAGCACCCGGGGCGGTTTGTGTTGGTCGATGTGGATGGTGTGGAGTTCTCGTGGGGTGCGTTGCGTGGGGCGTTGGCGTTGGGTGAGCCTGAGGTGGCGGTGCGTGGGGAGGACTTGTTCGTTCCTCGCCTCGAGCGTGTGGGGTCGTGTGGTGAGTTGCGGATTCCGGAGGGTGGGGGTTGGCGGTTGGAGGTTGGTGGGGGTGGCAGGCTTGAGGATTTGGTGGTGGTGTCGTGTCCGGAGGTGGTGCAGGAGCCGTTGGGGGTTGGGCAGGTGCGTGTGGAGGTGCGCGCGGCGGGTGTGAATTTCCGTGATGTGTTGATCGCTTTGGGTGTGTATCCGGGTGATGCGATGGTGGGTGGGGAGGGTGCGGGTGTGGTGTTGGAGGTCGGCCCGGGGGTTGAGGGGTTGGCTGTGGGGGATCGTGTGATGGGGTTGTTCGAGGGGGCGTTTGGGTCGGTCGTGGTGACTGACCGGCGGCTGGTTGTGGGTGTCCCGGAGGGGTGGTCGTTCACGCGGGCGGCGTCGGTGCCGATTGTGTTTTTGACGGCGTACTATGCGTTGGTCGATTTGGGGGCTGTGAGGGCGGGGGAGCGAGTGTTGGTGCATGCGGCTGCGGGTGGTGTGGGGATCGCTGCTGTGCAGTTGGCTACGCATCTTGGTGTGGAGGTGTTCGGGACGGCGAGCCCG
This sequence comes from uncultured Solirubrobacterales bacterium, assembly GCA_963702085.1. GTDB lineage: Bacteria > Actinomycetota > Thermoleophilia > Solirubrobacterales > Solirubrobacteraceae > Palsa-744. The sequence continues at coordinate 874,372 of OY969707.1, forward strand.
GGGAAGTGGGGTGCGCTTGAGGGGTTGGGGTTGGATGAGGTGCACGTTGCGTCCTCGCGGACGTTGGAGTTTGGGGAGAGGTTCCGGCGGGTGACGGGTGGGCGGGGTGTCGATGTGGTGTTGAGCTCGTTGGCGGGCGAGTTTGTGGATGTCTCGCTTGGGTTGCTCGGTGAGGGTGGGCGGTTTCTGGAGATGGGTAAGGCCGATGTGCGTGATCCTGGTGAGGTGGCGGTGGCTCACCCGGGTGTGGTTTACCGGGCGTTCGATTTGATGGAGGCTGGGCCTGAGCGTATTCAGGAGATGTTGCTGGAGTTGTTGGGGCTCTTCGAGCGGGGTGCGCTGGAGGCGTTGCCGGTCACGGTGTGGGATGTGAGCCGGGCGGTGGAGGCGTTCCGGTTCATGAGCCAGGGGCGGCACGTCGGCAAGAACGTGTTGAAGGTGCAACGCCCGTCGTTTGATCGATCACGGCTCAGCCGGCGTGGCACGATCAAGCATGGCGCGGTCGAGCACGGCACGGTTCTGGTTACCGGAGGTACCGGGGGGCTTGGGGGGTTGCTCGCGCGGCACCTGGTGGTGGAGCACGGTGTGCGGCGCCTGTTGCTGGCGAGTCGTCGGGGGTTGGGGGCCGAGGGCGCAGGCGAGCTCGTCGCGGAGTTGAGTGGCTTCGGCGCGGAGGTTGTGGTCGCGGCGTGCGATGTGACCGACCGCGCGCAGCTGGAGAGGCTGTTGGAGGGAATCCCGGGGGAGTATCCGTTGAGCGCGGTCGTGCACGCCGCGGGGGTGGTGGATGACGGGGTGATCGACTCGCTTACGCAGGAGCGTTTGGAGGGGGTGTTGGCGCCGAAGGTCGAGGGTGCGTGGCATCTGCATGAGCTGACGGCTGGGCTGGAGCTCGACGCGTTTGTGTTGTTCTCCTCGGTCGCGGGGACGCTGGGTAGCGCGGGGCAGGGCAGCTACGCGAGCGCGAACGCGGTCCTGGACAGCCTCGCGGAGTACCGCTGGGAGCGGGGGCTGGTAGCGACCTCGATGGCGTGGGGGCCGTGGGTCACAGAGGCTGGTATGACGAGCCGGCTCGGTGAGGGCGACCTGGCGCGGATGGCTGCGTCGGGTGTGCGGCCGCTGAGCGGAGAGCGGGGTCTTGAGCTGTTCGACGCCGCGCTTACGGCGGGCCGCGCGCGCGTGGTGCCTGTGAGCTTGGATGGGGTGCTGCTGCGCAGCCGGGCGAGCGCGGGGGAGCTGCCTGCGCTGCTGCAGGGTGTGGTGCGCATGCCCGTGCGGCGTGCTGGGGCTGAGCAGCGGCGGGGCTCGCTGGCGGGCAGGCTCGAGGGGTTGGCGCAGGGTGAGCGCGAGCGGCTGGTGCTGGAGCTCGTGCGGGGCCACGCGGCGGGGGTGCTGGGGCACCCCGCGGCGGACGCGGTGCCGGCGGGACGGACCTTCAAGGAGCTCGGGTTCGATTCGCTCGCGGGGGTTGAGCTGCGCAACCGTCTGAGCGCCGAGACCGGGTTGCGCCTGCCGGCGACGCTTACTTTTGACTTTCCCACACCGGAGGATCTGAGCGGGTATCTCCTGCGGGAGCTCACGAGAGGGGGTGCCCCGGGGGTGTGGGGGCTCCCACGCCGCGGGTCGTGGCGGTCGACGAGCCAGTCGCGATCGTCGGGATGAGCTGCCGGTACCCGGGCGAGGTGCGCTCCGCGGAGGAGCTGTGGGAGCTGGTGGCGGGTGGCGGGGACGCGATCGGTGAGTTCCCGGCCGATCGGGGCTGGGACCTGGCGGAGATCTTCGACCCCGACCCCGAGCGTCGTGGCGCCACGTATGCGCGTGAGGGCGGATTCCTGTACGGCGCTGGGGAGTTCGACGCGGAGTTCTTCGGAATCGGCCCGAGGGAGGCGCTCGCGATGGACCCGCAGCAGCGACTCCTACTGGAGGTTTGCTGGGAGGCGATGGAAGACGCCGGGCTCGATCCCCAGCAGCTGAAGGGCAGCCAGACCGGGGTATTCGCGGGGATCGCCTCCGCCGGGTACGGTGCCGGCAGAGGCGCCGCCCTGGAGTACCTCGCGGGGTACCGCTTGACCGGCAGCACCGCCAGCGTCGCCTCGGGGCGGGTGGCCTACGCGTTTGGCCTGGAGGGCCCGGCGGTGTCGCTCGACACGGCGTGTTCCTCTTCGTTGGTGGCGTTGCATCTGGCGTGCGGCGCGCTGCGTGGTGGGGAGTGCGAGCTCGCGCTCGCGGGCGGCGTGGCGGTGATGGCCACACCCGAACTGTTCCTGGAGTTCAGCCGCCAGCAGGGCCTCGCCGCCGATGGCCGGTGCAAGCCGTTCAGTGACGCTGCGGACGGCACGGGGTGGGCGGAGGGTGTCGGAGTGGTGTTGTTGGAGCGTCTGAGCGACGCCGAGCGCAACGGGCATCGGGTGTTGGCGGTGGTGCGGGGCAGCGCGGTCAATCAGGATGGTGCGAGTAACGGGTTGACGGCCCCGAACGGTCCCGCTCAGCAGCGGGTGATTCGTCAGGCGCTTGCGAACGCGGGTCTCACCCCGGGTGAGGTGGACGCGGTGGAGGCGCATGGTACGGGTACGAGGTTGGGCGATCCGATCGAGGCGCAGGCGCTGTTGGCCACCTACGGGCAGGGTCGTGCGCAGGACGCGCCGCTGTGGCTGGGGTCGGTGAAGTCGAACATCGGCCACGCGGCTGCCGCGGCGGGGGTCGCGGGCGTGATCAAGATGGTGCTGGCGCTCAGGCACGGGCGGCTGCCGCGGACGTTGCACGCGGACGAGCCGACGACCCACGTGGATTGGGACGCGGGCCACGTCGCGTTGCTGACCGAGGAGGTGTCGTGGCAGCCTACGGGCCGCCCGCGCCGTGCGGGTGTCTCGTCGTTCGGGATCAGTGGCACCAACGCGCACGTGATCCTCGAGGAAGCACCTCAGGGTGCCTCTATCGAAGGAGGAGCATCCAACGGCGCGCCCGCTTCAGGGAGAGCGATCGGGGGCGACGCTGTTGAGATACTCGATCGCGAGTCCGTGCTGGCTCCCTCTGTGGGCGGCGTCGTGTCGGCTGGTGTGGTGCCGTGGGTGCTGTCGGGTCGGGGTGCGGCGGGGTTGCGCGCTCAGGCGGGGCGGCTGGGTGAGTTTCTCCTCGGCGCGCCGGAGCTGGGGTTGGTGGATGTCGGGTTCTCGCTCGCGGGTCGTCCGGTGCTGGAGGATCGCGCGGTGGTGTTGGGTGGGGATCGGGGTGAGTTGTTGGGAGGGCTGGGTGCGTTGGCGCGCGGTGAGGGCGCGCCGGGTGTGGTGCGGGGTGCAGCGGGTGAGGGCGACGGGCGGGTCGCGTTCTTGTTCACCGGTCAGGGGGCGCAGCGGGTGGGGATGGGCCGAGAGCTGTATGAGGCGTTCGGCGTGTTCGGTGAGGCGTTCGACGAGGCGTGTGCTCATCTCGACGTACACCTCGGGCGCTCCTTGAAGGAGGTCGTATTCGACCAGGGCGAGCCCGCCGCAAGCGACTCCGAGTTGAGGGGTGAGACCGAGGTGGGGAGTGAGACCGGGCCGGGGGGTGAGTCGCTGGAAGGGACGGCGTTGGCGCAGCCGGCGCTGTTCGCGCTGGAGGTCGCGCTGTTCCGGTTGGTGGAGGCGTGGGGTGTGCGCCCTGACTACCTGATCGGTCATTCGGTTGGCGAGCTCGCGGCGGCGCATGTCGCGGGGGTGCTCTCGCTCGAGGACGCGTGCCGGCTCGTCGCAGCGCGTGGGCGGCTGATGGGAGAGCTGCCGGGTGGCGGTGCGATGGTCGCGATCGGTGCCTCCGAGGAGGAGGTCGAGGGGTCGTTCGAGGCGTTGGATGGCTGGGAGGCTCGGGTGGCGGTGGCGGCGGTAAATGCCCCGGGTTCGGTCGTGATCTCAGGGGACGAGGACGCGGTGCTGGAGCTTGAGGGGATGTGGGCGCAGCGGGGTGCGAGGACGAGGCGCCTACGCGTCAGCCATGCGTTTCACTCGCCGCGGATGGACGGGATGCTCACGGAGTTCGAGCGGGCGGTGGAGGGGGTGGTGTTCAGCGAGCCGCGGATCCCGGTCGTTTCGAATGTGACCGGCGAGGTCACGTCGGCCGAGCTCTGCGACCCGGGTTACTGGGTACGGCATGTGCGTGAGACGGTCAGGTTCGCGGACGGCATCGGCTGGCTGCGCGGGGAGGGTGTGGGTTGTTTCCTCGAGCTCGGCCCGGACGGAGTGCTGAGCGCGATGGTGCAGGAGTGCGTGGAGGGCGAGCACGCCGCGCGGGATTCTGCGGCTGGCGCTGAGGCCATCGGCTCGGGTGGCCTGGAGCGAGGTGTGGTGGCGGTGCCGGTGCTGCGTCGCGGGCGTGGCGAAGCACGGTCGTTGTTCGCGGGGCTGGGACGGGCGTGGGTGCGCGGCGTGGGGGTGGATTGGGCTGGGGTGTTCGAGGGGTCTGAGGGTGTGCGGGTGAAGTTGCCGTCCTACGCGTTTCAGCGGGAGCGTCTGTGGCTTTCCTCTGCGCCGGGCGTTGGGGGCGCGAGCGCGGTGGGTCTGGGTGTGACCGAGCATCCTCTGTTGGGGGCGGCGGTGGGGTTGGCGGGTGGCGATGGGTGGCTGTTCACGGGTCGGGTGTCGCTTGAGAGCCACCGGTGGCTTGCCGACCACGTGGTGTCGGGGGCGGTGTTGCTGCCGGGTACGGCGTTCGTGGAGCTTGTGCTGTATGCGGGTGGGCGGCTTGGTTGTGGGTGTGTGCGGGAGCTGGTGTTGCAGGAGCCACTGGTGGTGGGAGAGGGCGGTGGGGTTCAGGTTCAGGTGGTGGTTGGTGAGCGCGATGGAGAGGGGTGCCGGACCGTTGGCGTGTACTCGCGTGCAGAGGGTGTTGACGAGCTGGAGGGTGGTGAGGGGTGGACGTCGCACGCGAGTGGGGTGATGGGGCCTGTGGAGCCGGCGGCCGGCACGGCGTTGGATGCAGAGGTCGCATCGCTTGAGGGTGAGTGGCCTCCGGTGGGCGCGGAAGCGACGGGGGCTGAGGGTGTGTACGACGGGTTGGCTGGGGTGGGGTTGGAGTATGGCCCTGCGTTTCAGGGCTTGCACGGCGTGTGGCGGCGTGGTGGGGAGGTGTTCGCTGAGGTGGAGCTGGGGGAGGAGCAGCGGGCCGAGGCGGGGTTGTTCGGTGTGCACCCGGCGTTGCTGGACGCGGCCTTGCACGCGGTGCAGGCGACTGGGCTGGGCGGGGATCCCGGTGGTGTCGCGGGCGGGGGCGTTGCGCGGCTGCCGTTTGCTTGGGGTGATGTGGTGCTGGGTGCTGTGGGTGCGTCGGTGTTGCGTGTGCGTTTGAAGCGGGTGAGTGAGGATGCGATCGGCGTGTTGGCGGTGGACGAGGGAGGTCGGTTGGTCGTGTCGGTTGGTTCGTTGGTGTTGCGTGAGGCGCCGGCTGAGGGGTTCGAGGCTGTGGCGGAGGGCGCACGGGCTTCGTTGTTTGGTGTGGAGTGGGTGGCGGCCGCCGGTGAGGTTGTGCCTGGTGTCGAGGTTGGGGTTGGTGTGGAGGATGGGGTGAGCTCGGCTGGGTGGGTGGTGCTGGGTGGGGGCGGCGACGCGCTGGTGGAGGTGTTGGGAGGTACAGGGGGCGGTGTCTGCGGCTATGCCGATCTGGTGTCGTTGGGAGAGGCGCTTGATGGGGGTGGGGTGCCCCCGGGCGTGGTGGTCGCGTGTGTTGGGGTTGGGGACCGTGGGGGGCGGGTGTCCGCTGGCGCATCCGTGGGTGGCGTGGCTGGTGTGCCGGGTGGTGTGGGTGGTGTGTTGGGGTTGTTGCGGGGGTGGCTTGGGGATGAGCGGTTCGCGGGTTCGTGTTTGGTGGTGGTGACGCGGGGGGCTGTCGCTGTTGGTGGGGGGGAGCGGCTGGTGGACGTTGTTGGGGGTGGGGTGTGGGGGTTGGTGCGTTCGGCGCGGTTGGAGCACCCGGGGCGGTTTGTGTTGGTCGATGTGGATGGTGTGGAGTTCTCGTGGGGTGCGTTGCGTGGGGCGTTGGCGTTGGGTGAGCCTGAGGTGGCGGTGCGTGGGGAGGACTTGTTCGTTCCTCGCCTCGAGCGTGTGGGGTCGTGTGGTGAGTTGCGGATTCCGGAGGGTGGGGGTTGGCGGTTGGAGGTTGGTGGGGGTGGCAGGCTTGAGGATTTGGTGGTGGTGTCGTGTCCGGAGGTGGTGCAGGAGCCGTTGGGGGTTGGGCAGGTGCGTGTGGAGGTGCGCGCGGCGGGTGTGAATTTCCGTGATGTGTTGATCGCTTTGGGTGTGTATCCGGGTGATGCGATGGTGGGTGGGGAGGGTGCGGGTGTGGTGTTGGAGGTCGGCCCGGGGGTTGAGGGGTTGGCTGTGGGGGATCGTGTGATGGGGTTGTTCGAGGGGGCGTTTGGGTCGGTCGTGGTGACTGACCGGCGGCTGGTTGTGGGTGTCCCGGAGGGGTGGTCGTTCACGCGGGCGGCGTCGGTGCCGATTGTGTTTTTGACGGCGTACTATGCGTTGGTCGATTTGGGGGCTGTGAGGGCGGGGGAGCGAGTGTTGGTGCATGCGGCTGCGGGTGGTGTGGGGATCGCTGCTGTGCAGTTGGCTACTCATCTTGGTGTGGAGGTGTTCGGGACGGCGAGCCCGGGGAAGTGGGGTGCGCTTGAGGGGTTGGGGTTGGATGAGGCGCACGTTGCGTCCTCGCGGACGTTGGAGTTTGGGGAGAGGTTCCGGCGGGTGACGGGTGGGCGGGGTGTCGATGTGGTGTTGAGCTCGTTGGCGGGCGAGTTTGTGGATGTCTCGCTTGGGTTGCTCGGTGAGGGTGGGCGGTTTCTGGAGATGGGTAAGACCGATGTGCGTGATCCTGGTGAGGTGGCGGTGGCTCACCCGGGTGTGGTTTACCGGGCGTTCGATTTGATGGAGGCTGGGCCTGAGCGTATTCAGGAGATGTTGCTGGAGTTGTTGGGGCTCTTCGAGCGGGGTGCGCTGGAGGCGTTGCCGGTCACGGTGTGGGATGTGAGCCGGGCGGTGGAGGCGTTCCGGTTCATGAGCCAGGGGCGGCACGTCGGCAAGAACGTGTTGAAGGTGCAACGCTCCTGGATCGGGGGGCAGGGCACGGTTCTCATCACCGGGGGCACGGGTGGGCTTGGGGGGTTGCTCGCGCGGCACCTGGTGGCACGACACGGGGTGCGCCACCTGCTGCTGGCGAGCCGGCGGGGGTTGAGCGCACCGGGCGCGAGGGAGCTCGTGGCGGAGTTGACTGATCTCGGCGCGGAGGTCGTGGTCGCTGCGTGCGATGTGACCGACCGCGCGCAGCTGCAGGAGTTGTTGGAGGGAGTCCCGGCGGAGTTTCCGTTGAGCGCGGTCGTGCACGCCGCGGGGGTGCTCGACGACGGGGTGGTCGACTCGCTTACGCAGGAGCGTTTGGAGGGGGTGTTGGCGCCGAAGGTCGGGGGTGCGTGGCATCTGCACGAGTTGACGGCTGGGTTGGAGCTCGACGCGTTTGTGTTGTTCTCCTCGGTCGCGGGGACGCTGGGTAGCGCGGGGCAGGGCAGCTACGCGAGCGCGAACGCGTTCCTGGACAGCCTTGCGGAGTACCGCTGGGAGCGGGGGCTGGTGGCGACCTCGATGGCGTGGGGCCCCTGGGTCGCGGAGGCCGGGATGACGAGCGGGCTGGGTGAGGGCGACCTGGCGCGGGTGGCTGCGTTGGGTGTGCGGCCGCTGAGTGGAGAGCGGGGTCTTGACCTGTTCGACGCCGCGCTTGCGGCGCGCCGCGCTCGTGTGGTGCCTGTGAGCTTGGATAGGGCACTGCTGCGAAGCCGGGCGAGCTCGGGAGACCTGCCTGCGCTGCTCCGGGGTGTGGTGAGTGTGCCCGTGCGGCGTGGAGCTGGGCAGCGGCGGGACTCGCTGGCGGGCAGGCTCGAGGGGTTGGCGCAGGGAGAGCGCGAGCGGCTGGTGCTGGAGCTCGTGCGGGGCCACGCGGCGGGGGTGCTGGGGCACTCCTCGGCGGAGGCGGTGCCGGCGGGACGGACCTTCAAGGAGCTCGGATTCGACTCGCTCGCGGGGGTCGAGCTGCGTAACCGTCTGAGCACCGAGACCGGGTTGCGACTGCCCGCGACGTTGACGTTTGACTTTCCGACACCGGAGGTTCTGAGCGAGTACCTCGTGCGAGAGCTCACGAGTGGAGGTGCCCCGGGCCGTGTGCGGGCTCCCACGCCGCGGGTCGTGGCGGTCGACGAGCCAGTCGCGATTGTCGGCATGAGCTGCCGGTACCCGGGCGGGGTGCGCTCCGCGGAGGGGCTGTGGGAGCTGGTGGCTGCTGGTAGGGACGCGATCGGAGAGTTCCCGCAGGACCGTGGGTGGGAGTTGCAGGTGCCGTACGACGGGAACGCGGACACTGAAGGCGCGGCTGCCGGGTACGCGCGAGCGGGTGGGTTCTTGTATGACGCTGGTGAGTTCGACGCGGAGTTCTTCGGAATCGGCCCGCGGGAGGCACTCGCGATGGACCCGCAGCAGCGACTCCTACTGGAGGTCTGCTGGGAGGCGCTGGAAGACGCCGGGCTCGACCCCCACCAGCTGAAGGGCAGCCAGACCGGGGTATTCGCGGGGATCGCCTCGTCGGGGTATGGCGTGGGTTTGGCGGGTGTCTCGAGAGAGCTCGAGGGGTACCGGCTGACGGGTAGCACAAGTAGTGTCGCGTCGGGCCGGGTTGCGTATGTACTTGGGCTGGAGGGCCCCGCGGTATCGGTCGATACGGCCTGTTCGTCTTCGTTGGTGGCGTTGCACCTGGCGTGCGGCGCGTTGCGTGGTGGTGAGTGTTCGTTGGCGCTGGCGGGTGGTGTGTCGGTGATGGCTTCGCCCGCTTTGTTCGTGGAGTTCAGTCGTCAGCAGGGTCTGGCTGCGGATGGCCGGTGCAAGCCGTTCGCGGACGCTGCGGATGGCACTGGGTGGAGCGAGGGTGTGGGTGTGCTGTTGTTGGAGCGGCTCTCGGATGCGCGGGCCAATGGTCATCGGGTGCTGGGGGTGCTGCGGGGCAGCGCGGTCAACCAGGACGGCGCGAGTAACGGGTTGACGGCCCCGAATGGCCCTTCCCAGCAGCGGGTGATCTCGCAGGCGCTCGCGAACGCGGGTCTCACTCCGAGTGAGGTGGACGCGGTGGAGGCGCACGGCACGGGCACGAGGTTGGGCGATCCGATCGAGGCTCAGGCACTGCTGGCCACCTACGGGCAGGACCGCCCGGAGGACGCTCCACTGTGGCTGGGGTCGGTGAAGTCGAACATCGGCCATGCGGCTGCCGCGGCGGGGGTCGCGGGCGTGATCAAGATGGTGCTGGCGCTCAGGCACGGGCGGCTGCCGCGGACGTTGCATGCGGATGAGCCGACGACCCACGTGGATTGGGACGCGGGCCGCGTCGCGTTGCTGACCGAGGAGGTGTTGTGGCAGCCTGCGGGCCGCCCGCGCCGTGCGGGTGTCTCGTCGTTCGGGATCAGTGGCACCAACGCGCACGTGATCCTCGAGGAAGCACCTCAGGGTGCCTCTATCGAAGGAGGAGCATCCAACGGCGCGCCCGCTTCAGGGAGAGCGATCGGGGGCGACGCTGTTGAGATACTCGATCGCGAGTCCGTGCTGGCTCCCTCTGTGGGCGGTGTCGTGTCGGCTGGTGTGGTGCCGTGGGTGCTGTCGGGTCGGGGTGCGGCGGGGTTGCGCGCTCAGGCGGGGCGGCTGGGTGAGTTTCTCCTCGACGCGCCGGAGCTGGGGTTGGTGGATGTCGGGTTCTCGCTCGCGGGTCGTCCGGTGCTGGAGGATCGCGCGGTGGTGTTGGGTGGGGATCGGGGTGAGTTGTTGGGAGGGCTGGGTGCGTTGGCGCGGGGTGAGGGCGCGCCGGGTGTGGTGCGGGGTGCAGCGGGTGAGGGCGATGGGCGGGTCGCGTTCTTGTTCACCGGTCAGGGGGCGCAGCGGGTGGGAATGGGCCGAGAGTTGTACGAGGCGTTCGGGGTGTTCGGTGGGGCGTTCGACGAGGCGTGTGCTCATCTCGACGTACACCTCGGGCGCTCCTTGAAGGAGGTCGTATTCGACCAGGGCGAGCCCGCGGGGGTGGACGCCGGGGAGGGCGTCCTGGGGTTGGATGACACAGTGTTGGCGCAGCCGGCTTTGTTCGCGCTGGAGGTCGCGCTGTTCCGGTTGGTGGAGGCGTGGGGTGTGCACCCTGACTACCTGATCGGTCATTCGGTTGGCGAGCTCGCGGCGGCGCATGTCGCGGGGGTGCTCTCGCTCGAGGATGCGTGCCGGCTCGTCGTGGCGCGTGGGCGGCTGATGGGAGCGCTGCCGGGTGGCGGTGCGATGGTCGCGATCGGTGCCTCCGAGGAGGAGGTCGAGGGGTCGTTCGAGGCGTTGGATGGCTGGGAGGCTCGGGTGGCGGTGGCGGCGGTGAATGCCCCGGGTTCGGTTGTGATCTCAGGGGACGAGGACGCGGTCCTCGAGGTCGCGGGCGTGTGGGCGCAGCGGGGTGCGAGGACGAGGCGCCTACGCGTCAGCCATGCGTTTCACTCGCCGCGCATGGAGGGGATGCTCGAGGAGTTCGGGAGGATCGCGGAGACGGTGGCGTTCAGCGAGCCCGCGATCCCGGTTGTGTCGAATCTCACGGGTGCGCCGGCGTCGGATGGGGAGTTGTGCAGCGCCGGGTATTGGGTGCGGCATGTACGTGAGACGGTGCGGTTCGGAGATGGGGTACGTTGGCTGTGCGGGGAGGGCGTGAGGAGTTTCTTGGAGTTGGGTCCGGATGGGGTCCTCAGCGCGATGGTCGGCGAGTGCGTGGACAGCGAGCAGGACGCCGGCGAGCACGGTGTTGGCGGGCAGGATGCTGGTGGGGTGGCTGTGGCGGTCGCAGCGTTGCGCGGGGGGCAGGGGGAGGCTCGGTCATTACTCGTGGGCTTGGGCGGGTTGTGGGTGCGTGGTGTGGAGGTGGATTGGGCGAGGGTATTCGAGGGGTCGGGCGCGGTGCGGGTGGGGTTGCCGTCCTACGCGTTTCAGCGGGAGCGGTACTGGCTTGAAGCTGGGGTGGGTGTGGGAGAGGGAGATGCGTCCGGGGGGGCCGGCGGGAGTGTGGTTGAGGCCGGGCTGTGGGGTCTGGTGGAAACCGGAGATGTCGATGCCTTGGCGCAGACGCTTGGGGTCGATGCTGAGGACGAGCTTGCCTCGTTGGGGTTGGTGTTGCCGAGGCTTACGGAGTGGCGGCGGCGTGGTGTGGAGCGCACAGTGGTGGATGGGTGGCGCTACCGGATGCGGTGGAAGCCGGCGGGGCATGTCGGAGTGGGGAGGCTGGCGGGTGTGTGGCTTGTGGTCGCGCCGGCGAGTGCCCCTGATGGTGGGTTGGTCGAGGGTGTTGCGGGGGCACTCCAGGCGCATGGTGCGCGGCCCGTGGTGGTGGAGGTCGATGGGGATTGTGTGGATCGCGAGGGGTTGGCCGCGCGTCTGCGGACGTTGCTCGATGACGAGTTGGCGGAGGGTGGACCGGCGGAGGGTGAGGAGCAGTCGCTTGGTGCGCAGGACGCGAGCAGAGAGGGTGTGCAGTCGGAGGGTGGCCGGTTGGCGGTTGGTGGCGTGGTGTCGTTGCTGGCGTTGGATGAGCGTTCTCAGGCAGTCTGTGCGTCGGTGCCTGGGGGTGTCGCGGGGTCCCTGGTGCTGGTGCAGGCGTTGGGGGATGCTGGCGTGGAGGCGCCGTTGTGGTGTGTGAGCGTTGCGGCGGTGTCGGCGGGCGTTGGGGATTGTGTGGTGAGCCCGGGTCAGGGAATGGTGTGGGGGCTGGGTCGAGTAGTTGGCTTTGAGGAGCCGGGGCGCTGGGGCGGCCTTGTGGATCTGCCGGTGGAGTGGGACGCGGGTGTGCTGGAGCGCTTGTGCGGGCTGCTGGGGAATGGTGAGGAGGGTGAATGGGCGGTGCGTGCCGGGGGCGTGTACGTGAGGCGTTTGGTGCGCGCCCCGCGGGGTGAGCGTCGAGCGCAGGACGCGTATCGGCCACGGGGGACGGTGTTGGTGACAGGCGGGACGGGAGCATTGGGTGGGCATGTCGCACGCTGGCTGGCGAGTGGTGGCGCCGAGCACATTCTGTTGGCTGGTCGTCGTGGGCTTGATGCGCCGGGTGCGGCGGAGCTTGTGAGCGAGCTCGAGGGATTGGGTGCGAGAGTGAGCGTGGCGGCGTGCGACGTGGCCGATCGCGACCAGCTCGAAGGCCTACTGAAGTCTGTGCCCCGCAAGTGTCCGCTATCTGCGGTCTTCCACGTTGCGGGGTCGATCGATTACGGGTTGATCGATGGGTTGACGGTCGAACGGGTTGGCGGGGTGTTGGCGGCGAAGGTGGATGCGGCGTGGCATTTGCATGAGTTGACCGAGGGGATGGATCTCGCCGCCTTCGTGTTGTTCTCATCGATCGCGGGGACGCTCGATGGCGGAGGGCAGGGTGCGCATGCTGCGGGAAGCGCGTTCTTGGATGCCTTGGCGGAGTATCGCTGTGGGCGAGGCTTGGCGGCGAGCTCGGTGGCGTGGGGGCCGTGGGCCGGGGAGGAGACGACGACTGCGGCTGGTGGGCCTCTGCGTGGGAGTGGGCTGCGAAGGTTGCCCGTGGAGCTGGCGCTTGCCGGGTTGCAGGGAGTGCTCGATTGCGGGGAGCCGTGTGTGGTGCTCGCGGATGTGGAGTGGGGGCGGGTGGTCGCGGGGTCCGGGATCGGCGGTGGGATATTTGGGGATCTGCCGGAGGTCCAGGAGGCACGGGGCGATGGGGAGCAAGAGCTTGGGAAGCTGACGACTCGTTTGGCGAGAACGCGGGAGTCGGAGCGTGAGAGTGTGGTGTTGGAGGTGGTGCGTGAGGAGGCGGCGGCAGTGTTGGGGTATGCCTCGCCGGATGCGGTGGTGGCTGGGAGGGCGTTCAGGGAGCTTGGGTTCGATTCGTTGGCGGGGGTTCAGTTGCGTAACCGTCTTGCGGCCGTGGCAGGGTTGCGACTGGCAAGCAGCCTGGTGTTCGATTATCCGACGCCGGCGGCGCTGGCCAGGTACCTGCTTGGTGAGTTGGTGGGAGCGTCTGCCGATGCTGGCGTGGTGTCGGTAGTCGGGCCGGCGAGGGGATATGTGGATGAGCCTGTCGCGATCGTGGGGATCGGTTGCAGATATCCGGGTGGGGTGCGCTCCGCAGAGGGGTTGTGGGAGCTTGTGGCTGGCGGTCGGGATGCGGTCTCCTCCTTCCCGGCTGACCGAGGGTGGGATTTGGAGGGGCTGTATGACCCCGACCCCGAGCGTTCGGGTACGAGCTACGCGAGAGAGGGCGGCTTCGTCGATGACGCCACGGAGTTCGACGCTGGGTTCTTCGGGATCGGTCCGCGGGAGGCGCTGGCGATGGACCCCCAGCAGCGGCTGTTGCTCGAAGTGTGCTGGGAGGCGCTCGAAGACGCCGGCGTGGATCCCGATTCGCTGAGGGGCAGCCAAACGGGGGTATTTGCGGGAATCAGCATTCATGATTATGGGCATGGTGCGCTCGGCTCCCTGGCGAAAGAGGTCGAGGGCTATTTGGGTACAGGTGCCGCGGGGAGCGTGGTGTCGGGCCGGGTGGCTTATACATTCGGCTTGGAGGGTCCGGCCGTATCGATCGATACAGCATGCTCGTCGTCGCTTGTGGCGTTGCATTATGCGTGTGGGGCGCTCCGCGGAGGCGAGTGCGATCTGGCGCTCGCGGGTGGGGTGACGGTCCTCGCCTCCCCGGGGGTGTTGGTGGAGTTCAGCCGCCAGCGTGCGTTGGCGCCCGATGGCCGGTGCAAGTCGTTCGCGGATGCTGCGGATGGCGCGGGGTGGGGTGAGGGTGTGGGGGTGCTGTTGCTCGAGCGTCTCTCCGATGCGCGGCGCAATGGTCATCGGGTGCTGGGTGTGGTGCGTGGCAGCGCTGTCAACCAGGATGGTGCGAGCAACGGGCTGACCGCACCGAACGGGCCGGCTCAACAGCGCGTGATCCTCCGGGCGCTCGAGAACGCAGGGCTCTCTCCCGGAGAGGTGGATGCCGTGGAGGCGCATGGCACCGGCACGACGCTCGGTGACCCGATCGAGGCGCAGGCGCTGATCGCCACCTACGGCCGGGCTCGTCCCGAGGGCGATCCGCTATGGCTGGGGTCGGTCAAGTCCAACATCGGACACACCCAGGCGGCGGCCGGCGTGGCGGGTGTCATCAAGATGGTGATGGCGCTCCGGCACGGTGTGCTGCCGATGACGCTCCACGTCGACCGGCCGAGCACTCAAATCGACTGGGACGCCGGAGAGGTGTCGCTACTGACCGACGTGAAGCCCTGGCGGGCTGGGGGCAGGCCGCGCCGCGCGGGGGTCTCCGCGTTTGGGATCAGCGGCACCAACGCACACGTGATTCTCGAGGAGGCGCCGCGGGCGCAGACGGCGCAGCCCACCACAGGCGCTCGGGTAGGTGCGGACGGTGTGGCCCTGGCTGGTGCAGAGGACGTCTCTTCGGCCAGTGCCGGGGGTGCGCGGAGCGGTTCGCTTCGCGGGGGTGTGGTGCCGTGGGTGCTCTCCGGTAGAGGCGGGCAGGCCCTGCGTGCTCAGGCGGGGCGGCTGGGAGAGTATCTCCTGGGAGCTTCCGATCTCGGATTGCTGGATGTTGGGTTTTCGTTGGCGGAGCGACCCGTGTTGGAGGATCGGGCGGTGCTCCTTGGCGAGGAGGAGAGCGAGCTGCTTGCCGGGCTCGGTGTCCTGGCACGGGGCGAGAGCGCGCCGGGAGTCCTACGAAGCACGGCGGGCGCCGCTACGCAGAAGGTCTCGTTCTTGTTCACTGGCCAGGGCGCGCAGCGTGTGGGGATGGGCCGGCAGCTTTATGAGGTGTTCCCAACGCTCCGCGCGGCGTTTGATGAGGTGTGTGCGCACCTGGACCAGCACTTGGGGAGCTCGCTGAGGGCGGTCGTGTTCGGAGAAGGAGAGTCCACCGCGGGTTTGCTGGATGAGACGGTGTTTGCGCAGCCGGCGCTGTTCGCGTTGGAGGTGGCGTTGTTTCGGCTGGTGGAGAGTTGGGGTGTGCGGCCGGATTTCTTGGTGGGTCATTCGGTTGGGGAGCTGACGGCGGCTCATGTCGCGGGGGTGTTCTCGCTTGAGGATGCGTGCAGATTGGTGGCGGCGCGTGGCCGGCTGATGGGGGGGTTGCCAGGGGGCGGTGCGATGGTCGCGGTGCAGGTTGGTGAGGAGGAGGCGCTGAGCTCGTTGGCTGGACTCGAGGGCAGGGTGGCCTTGGCGGCGGTGAATGGTCCGAGCTCGGTGGTGGTTTCGGGCGATGAGGATGCGGTGTTGGAGTTGGCTGGGGTGTGGGAGGAGCGGGGTGTACGGACGAAGCGGCTGCGGGTTTCGCACGCGTTTCATTCGCCGCGGATGGAGACGATGCTCGAGGAGTTTGGGCGGGTTGCGGAGGGGATGGAGCTCGGTGAGCCCGCGATCCCGATCGTGTCGAACCTGACTGGTGAGGTCGTGTCCGATGGGGAGCTTTGTGACCCGGGGTATTGGGTGCGGCACGTGCGCGAGACGGTCCGGTTCGCTGAGTGTGTCAGCTCGCTCGCCGGGGAGGGCGTGGGGTGTTACCTGGAGCTCGGCCCCGAGGGGGTCCTCAGCGCGATGGTGCATGATTGTCTAGCCGGCCGCGAGAGCGCTCACGGCGATGACACCGTGACGGTGTCGGCGTTGCGTGGGGGCGTTGGGGAGACGCGGTCGCTGCTCGCCGGCCTGGGGGAGTTGTGGGTACGCGGCGTGGGGGTGGAGTGGGCGAGGGTGTTCGACAGGTCCGGTGCGGTGCGGGTGGGGTTGCCGTCGTATGCGTTTCAGCGGGAGCGTTTTTGGCTCGAGCCGGGGGGTGGCGTCGATGCGCTCCCTGCGGCTGGCGGGGATGCTGTGGAGGTGAGTTTTTGGGATGCGGTGGAGGCTGGGGATGTTGATGGATTGGTGGGCGAGCTTGGGGTTGGCGATGAGGAGGGGCGGTCGTCGCTGGGTGCGGTGTTGCCGGTCCTCTCGGCGTGGCGGCGCAGTCGTGCCGAGCGTGCGGAGGTCGATGGGTGGCGCTACCGGGTGCGCTGGAAGCCCGCGGATGGTGTCGGCGTCGGGGCGCTTGAGGGTGCGTGGCTGGTGGCCGTGCCGGTGGATCGCTTGGATGGTGGGTTGGTGGAGGGCGTGGTCGGTGCGCTTCAGGCGTGCGGCGTGCGGCCTGTGGTGGTGGAGGTCGACGGGGCTCTGGCGGATCGTGAGCAGCTGGCCGGGCGTTTGCGTGGGGTGCTCGCTGGTGAGTTGCCGGGCGGGGGTTCGGGTGACGGGGATGCGGTAGGTGAAGATGCCGGCGCCGAGGGCGCTGGTGAGGGGAGTGTCCGCGGTGTCCTGTCGTTGCTGGCTTTGGAGGACGGTGCGGTGCACGGGGGTGTTTCGCGGGGTGTGGCGGGGACGCTCGTGTTGACCCAGGCGTTGGGGGATGTCGGGGAGGGGGCCCCCCTGTGGATGGTTAGTTGCGGTGCGGTGGCGGTCGACGCTGCCGATCGGGTGCGGAGTCCGTGGCAGGGGTTGGTGTGGGGATTGGGTCGAGTTGTCGGTTTGGAGGAGCCGGGGCGTTGGGGCGGTTTGGTGGATTTGCCTGTGGAGTGGAACGAGCTCGCGTTGAAGCGTCTGTGCGGAGTACTGGCTGGCTCGGGTGGTGAGGGTGAATTGGCTGTGCGTACCGGCGGGGTGTTCGCCAGACGCTTGGTGCGTGCGCCGTTGGGCGGGCGTCCGGTGCAGGAGGGTTACAGGCCGCGGGGTACGGTGCTCGTGACGGGTGGCACGGGCGCGCTGGGTGGGCATCTCGCGCGGTGGTTGGCTGGGGCGGGCGCTGAGCATATTGTGTTGGCTGGCCGTCGTGGGCCCGATGCGCCGGGTGTGGCGGAGCTCGTGAGTGAGCTCGAGGGGTTGGGCGCGAGGGTCAGCGTCGCAGCCTGCGATGTGGGGGATCGCGCGCAGCTGGAGGGGTTGCTCGAGTCGGTGCCTGTCGAGCTTCCGTTGTCGGGAGTGTTTCATATGGCAGGTGTGTTGGATGATGGGCTGGTCGGCGGCTTGTCGGTGGAGCGGCTCGAGCGTGTGTTGGCGGGGAAGGCTGGTGGGGCGTGGTTGTTGCATGAGTTGACAGAGGGGATGGATCTGCAGGCGTTTGTCCTGTTCTCCTCGATCGCCGCGACGCTTGGGAGCGCGGGGCAGGGTGCGTACGCGGCTGGGAACGCGTTTCTCGATGCTCTGGTGGAGTACCGGCGTGGGCTGGGGCTTGTGGGGTGCGCGGTGGGGTGGGGCGCGTGGGCCGGCGATGGCATGGCGGGTCGAGTTGGTGAGCGTCTGCGTGCGGCCGGGGTGCGGGGCATGCCTGTGGGGTTGGCGCTGGGGGGGTTGCAGGGTGTGCTCGATCGTGGGGAGTCCCATGTGGTGGTGGCGGATATGGATTGGGAGCGGGCAGTCGCTGGGTCTGGGGGTCGCGGTTCTGCTGGAGTCCTCAGTGATCTGGTGGAGGCTCAGGAGGCTTTGGCTGCGCGGGGTGGTGGCGGAGCGAGCCTTGGTGAGGGTTTGGCGGCTCGTTTGGCGGGGGTGGCGGAGGGCGAGCGTGAGCGGGTGGCGCTCGAATTGGTGTGCGAAGAGGCGGCTATCGTGCTGGGGCACTCCTCGCGGGAGGCGGTGGAACCGGAGCGGACGTTCAGAGATCTGGGGTTCGATTCGCTCGCGGGAGTGCAGTTGCGCAACCGGCTTGTGGCGGGGACGGGGTTGCAACTGGCGAGTAGCTTGGTGTTTGACTATCCGACGCCTGTTGCGTTGGCGGGATTCCTGTTGGGTGAAGTGCTGGGTGTCCGGCCGGGTGTCGGCACGGAGCCGCGCGCGCGTGCGGTGGGGCTGGCTGGGGAGCCGGTGGCGATCGTGGGAATGGGTTGCAGATATCCGGGGCCCGTCCGGTCTGCTGAGGGGTTGTGGGATCTGGTTGGGGGCGGTGGGGACGCGATCTCGGGGTTCCCGGGCGATCGCGGGTGGGATTTGGAGAGGTTGTATGACCCTGATCCCGACCGTCCGGGTACGAGCTATACCCGGGAGGGCGGGTTTCTCCATGATGCTGGGGAGTTCGACGCCGGGTTCTTCGGGGTCGGTCCGCGGGAGGCGCTGGCTATGGATCCCCAGCAGCGGCTCTTGTTGGAGGTCTGCTGGGAGGCGCTCGAGGATGCGGGGATCGATCCGTTTCAGCTGCGGGGTATGCAGGGCGGGGTGTTCGCGGGGGTCAGCATGTGCGACTACGGCGTGGGCGTCTCGAGTCGTGTCACGCAGGATCTCGAGGGTTATCTGGGCACCGGTGGCGCGGCGAGCGTGGTGTCGGGCCGGGTCGCGTATACGCTTGGGTTGGAGGGCCCGGCGGTGACGGTCGATACCGCGTGCTCCTCTTCGCTGGTTGCGTTGCACCTGGCGTGCCAGTCGCTACACAGCGGGGAGTGCAGGCTGGCACTGGCGGGCGGGGTTACCGTGATGGCGACCCCGGGGCTGTTCGTGGAGTTCAGCCGCCAGCGGGGTCTCGCCGTCGACGGGCGGTGCAAGTCGTTCGCGGACGCGGCGGATGGCACCGGTTGGGGTGAGGGTGTGGGTGTGCTCGTACTCGAGCGGCTCGCCGATGCGCAGGCCAACGGTCATCGGGTGCTGGGGGTGGTGCGTGGCAGTGCGGTCAACCAGGACGGTGCGAGCAACGGGCTGACGGCGCCGAACGGGCCCTCTCAGCAGCGGGTGATCCGCCAGGCGCTCGCGAACGCCGGCCTCGCCTCCAAGGACATCGATGCGGTCGAGGCGCACGGGACGGGCACGAAGCTTGGCGACCCGATCGAGGCGCAGGCGCTGCTGGCCACCTACGGGCAGGACCGCGAGGAGGAGCGCCCGTTGTGGCTGGGGTCGATCAAGTCGAACATCGGTCACACGCAAGCCGCGGCGGGGGTTGCCGGCGTCATCAAGATGGTGATGGCGCTCCAGCACGAGCGGCTACCGAGGACGTTGCACGTGGACGAGCCGTCCCGGGAGATCGAGTGGGACGCGGGCCACGTATCGCTGTTGACCGAGGACGTCCCCTGGCAGCCCACAGACAGACCCCGCCGCGCGGGCGTCTCCTCGTTCGGGATCAGTGGCACGAACGCGCACGTCATCCTCGAAGAAGCACCCGCGGGGAGCGCAATCACGCCGGTTGACACGGCGGCGGTTGCACAGCGCGTGCTGGAGGCCGGCGCCCTGCCGTGGGTTGTGTCTGGGAAGGGTGTCGGGGCGTTGAGGGCTCAGGCGGGGAGGCTCGTGGAGCACCTCCAGGGTGCGCGCGAGTTGGTGCCGGCCGACGTGGCTCATGCGCTTGTGGCGTCTCGCTCGCGTTTCGAGCGCCGTGGGGTTGTGCTGGGGGGCGATCGGGTCGAGTTGCTGGCCGGCCTGGATGCTCTCGCGCGCGGGGAGGCGGCTGCGAACGTGTTCGAGGGTGCGAGTGGGGGGCCGAGGGGGGTTGCGTATCTCTTCACCGGCCAAGGTGCCCAGCGTGCCGGAATGGGTGAAGAGCTGCAGGGGACCTTCCCGGCTTTCGCGGGCGCGCTGGGGGAGGTGTGCGAGCAGATGGACGGCCACCTGGAGCGGCCGCTGCGTGAGGTGCTTTTCGCGCGCGCGGGCTCGCCGGAGGCGGAGTTGCTGGACCGCACGGAGTTCACCCAGGCGGGGGTGTTCGCGTTGGAGGTGGCGCTCTTCAGGCTGCTCGAGGGCTTTGGGGTGCTCCCCGACTTCCTCGTAGGGCACTCGATCGGGGAGCTCGCGGCAGCGCACGTGGCCGGCGTGCTCTCGCTCGCGGATGCCTGTGCGCTGGTGGCCGCCCGGGGCCGGCTGATGGGGTCGCTGCCGCCGGGTGGGGCGATGGTCGCAGTGCAGGCCTCCGAGGAGGAGGCCCTGCAAGAGCTTGTGGGCCGCGAGCACACGGTCGCGATCGCGGCGCTGAATGGGCCTCGCTCGGTGGTGTTCTCCGGCGATGAGCAGGCGGTCCTGGAGGTCGCGGGCTCGTTCGAGCGGTTGGGGCGCAAGACCAGGCGGCTGCGGGTCTCTCACGCGTTTCACTCGCCACGCATGGACGGGATGCTGGAGGAGTTCGCGGAGGTGGCCGCGGGGTTGTCCTTCTCGCAGCCGCGCATCCCGATCGTCTCGAACGTGACCGGCCAGTTGCTCGACGCCGAGCAGGCGTGCGCTCCTGGTTATTGGGTGCGTCACGTGCGCGAGACGGTGCGTTTCCTTGAGGGAGTGCGTCTGCTTGCCGACCGTGGGGTGGGCAGCTTCCTCGAGCTCGGGCCCGATGGCGTGTTGAGCGCTCTGGGACAGGAGTGTCTGGTCGAGGCAGGCTCACGCGGATGGCGAGTCGCAGGCGACTCTGTTCGCGCCGGTGCTGCGGGCCGGGCGCCCTGAGGCGCAGAGCTTGCTCGGGGCGCTCGCGCGGCTGCACGTCCGGGGGGTGGACGTCGATTTCGGGTCGCTGTTCGCGGATCGGCCCTACCGGCAGGTGGGGTTGCCCACGTATGCCTTCCAGCGTGAGAGCTACTGGCTGCGGGCACAGGTGGGGGTGGGCGATCTCGCCGCGGCGGGGCAGGCGTCAGCCGAGCATCCGCTGCTGAGCGCCGTGCTCGCTCTGGCGGGTGGCGACGGTTGGTTGTTCACGGGGTGCCTATCGCTGCAGTCCCATGCTTGGCTTGCCGACCACGCCGTGATGGGCGTGGTGCTGCTGCCGGGGACGGCGTTCGTGGAGCTTGCGTTGCACGCGGGCCGGCAGGTGGGGTGTGAGCTCGTGCGGGAGCTCGTACTGGAGGCGCCGCTGGTGTTGGGCGAGGGCGAGCAGGTGCAGTTGCAGCTCACGGTGGGGGAGCCCGACGAGGCCGGCGGCCGTCCCGTGGAGGTCTACTCCCGCGTGGCGGGCCGCCTGGATGTTGAGGTCGCGGGGGAGGTGTGGACGCGCAATGCGAGTGGAGTGCTCGCTCCTGGTTCATCGGGCTCTCTGAACGGGTCGGCGCGCTCGGGGTCCGGTGGGGGACGCGTGGGATCGAACGGGACGCTCTCGGGGTCCGACGGTGCGAGCGACGGGACGGGCGGGGGGCTCCTCGGCGAGCCGTATCCGCCGGTGGGGGCGGTGGAGGTGCCGCTGGGGGACCTGTACGAGCGACTCGCGGCGGGGGGCTTGGACTATGGCCCGACGTTCCAGTGCCTGCGCGCCGTGTGGCGGCGGGGGGAGGAGCTCTTCGCGGAGGTGTTGCTCTCCGAGGAGCAGCAGGCGCAGGCGGACCTGTTCTGCCTGCACCCGGCGCTGCTGGACGCCGCGCTGCACGCGCTCCTGGCAAGCCCGCTCGGGGAGCCCGGGGAGGAGGCGGAGGGGCCGCGTCTCCCGTTCTCCTGGAGTGAGGTGAGCGTGAGTGCCGCGGGTGCGTCCCTGCTGCGCGTCCGGCTCTCCCCGACGGGCGACGGCGGGGTGGCGCTGCGAGCCGTCGACGGCGCTGGCGCGGGCGTGCTCTCGGCGCAATCGCTTGTGACACGCCCGGTATCCGCAGGACAGCTCGGCGTGGTGCGCGACGCTCGCGGGCAGGTGCTTGGCATCGACTGGGTTCCGGTCTCGGGCGCGACGCCCGAGGCGGTGGAGCGGATCGTGCTGCACGGAGCGCAGGATGGCGGCGCGGCGGCCGTCCACAGGTGCGCGCGGGAGACGCTGAAGCTCGTGCAGGGGTGGCTTGCCGAGCAGCGGTCCTCAGACGCGCGCCTGGCGATCGTGAGCGCGGGTGCGGTGTCGGTGGGCGTGCACGAGGAGGTGGGCGACCTGGGTGCGGCCGCGGCGTGGGGCCTGGTGCGCTCGGCGCAGTCCGAGCACCCGGGGCGCCTCGTGCTGATCGACGTCGACGGCGAGCCGGCCTCCTGGGAGGCGGTGGGGTCGGCGGTGGGTTGCGGGGAGCCGCAGGTGGCGATTCGTGGTGGGGCGCTGTTCGCGCCGCGGCTCGCGCCGGCCGGCTCGACCGGCGCGCTCGCCGTCCCCGAGGGGGTTTCGCTGTGGCGGCTGGACGGCGGGGGTGCGGACACGCTGGAGGACCTCGCCCTGGTTGCGTCTCCAGAGGCCGGTGGTGTGCTCGAGCCCGGGCAGGTCCGTGTGGGGGTGCGGGCGGCGGGGATCAACTTCCGCGATGTGCTGATCGCACTCGGGGTGTATCCCGGTGAGGCGAGCTTGGGGGGAGAGGGCGCAGGCGTGGTGCTCGAGGTGGGTCCGGGCGTTGAGGATCTCCTCCCGGGCGATCGGGTGATGGGCATGCTTGCGGGTGCCTTCGGCACGGTCGCGGTCGGCGATCGCCGTCTGCTTGCCCCGATGCCGCCGGGGTGGTCGTTCGCGCAGGCGGCGTCGGTGCCGATCGCGTTCCTGACGGCGTACTACGCGCTGGTGGACCTCGCCGAGCTAGAGGAGGGCCAGCGGTTGCTGGTGCACGCGGGGACGGGCGGGGTCGGGATGGCCGCGGTGCAGCTGGCGAGGCACATCGGCGCGGAGGTGTTCGCCACGGCGAGCCCCGGCAAGTGGAGGGTGCTTGAGAGTATGGGCCTGGCGCAGGCGCGGATCGCCTCCTCGCGCACGCCCGAGTTCAGGGAGAGGTTCCTGGCGGCGACGGAGGGACGCGGCATGGACGTCGTCCTTGACTGCCTGGCGCACGAGTTGGTGGACGCCTCGCTGCAGCTGTTGCCGCGGGGCGGGCGGTTCATCGAGATGGGCAAGACCGACATCCGCGATCCCGCGGAGGTGGCTGCCGAGCACGAGCGCGTGGCCTACCGGGCGTTCGATCTAGTCGAGGCCGGGCCGCAGCGCATCCAAGAGATGTTGGGGGAGCTGTTGGAGATGTTCGCGCGCGGCGCACTCACGCCGCCGCCGGTCAAGTGCTGGGACGTGCGCCGCGCACCGGAGGCGTTCCGGTTCATGAGCCAGGCGCGGCACGTCGGCAAGAACGTGCTCACGCTGCCCGGGCCGGTGGGACCCTCGCGCGGGACGGCGCTCATAGCGGGTGGTACGGACCTCGGTGCGCGCGGCGCGGCGCCCGGCGCGGGTGGCGCTGCGCCGCTGTCGGGCGGCACGGCGCTGATCACGGGCGGTACAGGCGGGCTCGGCGCGCTGCTTGCCAGGCACCTGGTCGTCGAGCACGGGGTTCGCAGCCTGCTGCTGGCCAGCCGTAGGGGGCCGCAGGCGCCGGGGGCGGAGGAGCTCGTGCGGGAGCTCGCGGACATGGGCGCCGAGGTGCGGGTGTGTGCGTGTGACATCGCGGACGGGGAGCAGGTGCGGGGGTTGCTCGCAGGGGTTCCACGGGAGCACCCGTTGAGCGTGGTGGTGCACGCGGCCGGAGTGCTGGACGACGGACTCCTCGACGCGTTGAGCGATGAGCGGCTGGAGCGGGTGCTGGCGCCGAAGGTGGACGGGGCGTGGCATCTGCACGAGCTGACGCGGGAGCTGGACCTGCGGGCGTTCGTGCTCTTCTCCTCGGTTGCTGGCACGTTCGGTGGCCCGGGCCAGGCCAACTACGCCGCGGCGAATGCGTTCCTGGACGCGCTCGCGATCCACCGCCGCGCGCGGGGCCTGCCCGGGATCTCGATGGCGTGGGGGCCCTGGGCGCAGGAGACGGCGATGACCGGTGGTCTCGCCGGGACCGACCGAGCGCGGATCGCTCGCGCGGGCATTGGCACGCTCTCCTCCGAGCGGGGCCTGGAGCTGTTCGACGTGGCGTACGACCTCGAGGAGGCGCTCGTCCTGCCGGTTGAGCTGAACGGAGCGGCGCTGCGCGCGCAGGCGAGCGCCGGAGAGCTACCCACGCTGCTGCGGGGCTTGATTCGAGCCCCCGCGCGCCGCGCGCTGGGCGTACCCGACCGGTCGCTGGCGCAGCGCCTTGCCGGCGTGTCCGGGGCCGAGCGCGAGCGGGTCGTGCTCGAGCTGGTGCGTACCCAGGCGGCGGCGGTGCTGAACGCCGGGCTCGCGGCTGTGGGAGCGCGCCGGACGTTCAGGGAGCTCGGCTTCGACTCGCTGGCGGCGGTCGAACTGCGAAACCGTCTCGCTGTCGCCACCGGACTGCAGCTGGCGGCCACGGTGGTCTTCGACCACCCCACTCCGGCTGAGCTGAGCGAGCACCTCCTGAGCAGGGTGCCGGAGCATGGGACAGGGGCGCACTCGATGGGTGCCGAGCTCGACAGGCTGGAGCAGTCGCTCTCGGGGACGTCGGTGGGCTACGCGGAGCGGGCGGCGATCAGGGTGCGCCTGCAGGCGATTCTGTCCAGGCTGGCAGATCCAGACGCCCTACCGGGACGGGTCGTCGAGGAGGAGAGCCTCGACTCGGCCACCGACGAGGAGATGTTCGAGATGATCGACAGCGAGTTGGGGGCGAGGCTGAGTTGGCTGGCGCGAGCATCCAGGCTGAGTGGGAGGAGCGGGCCGGTGGCTGACGAGGCGAAGCTCCGCGAATACCTGAAGCGGACCACGGCCGACCTGCGCAGGACTCGCCGGCGTCTGGACACGGTCGAGGCCCGGGGGCACGAACCGCTGGCGATCGTGGGGATGAGCTGCCGCTTTCCGGGAGGTGTGCGCTCGCCACAGGATCTGTGGGACCTGATCGTGGCTGGGACAGACACGATCTCGCCGTTCCCGATCGACCGGGGATGGGACGTGGAGGCGCTCTACGACCCCGATCTGGAGCGTGCGGGGACCAGCTACGTGCGCGAGGGGGGGTTCATCGATGATGTGGGCGACTTCGATGCCGCATTCTTCGGGATCAGTCCGCGTGAGGCGCTGGCGATGGATCCCCAGCAGCGGCTGTTGCTGGAAACCAGCTGGGAGGCGCTGGAGGACGCGGACATCGACCCCGCCTCGCTGCGTGGCAGCCGCACGGGGGTCTTTACCGGCGTCGCCCACTCGGCTTACGGAGCGAACCGGTGGCACTCCTCGAAGGAGCTGCAGGGCTACTGGCTGACCGGGGGCGCGACGAGCGTCGCCTCGGGTCGGGTGGCCTATGTGCTCGGGCTGGAGGGTCCTGCGGTCTCAGTCGACACGGCGTGCTCCGCCTCGCTGGTGGCGCTGCACCTGGCTTGTCAGGCGTTGCGCCGGGGAGAGTGCTCGCTGGCGCTCGCGGGCGGGGCGAGCGTGATGGTGGGCCCCGGGATCTTCGTGGAGATCGGCCACCAGCGCGGACTTGCGCCCGACGGGCGGTGCAAGGCGTTCGCGCAGGCAGCCGACGGCACGGGCTGGGGCGAGGGTGTGGGTGTGGTGGCCGTGGAGCGGTTGCGGGACGCGCGGCGCAACGGCCACCGGGTGCTGGCCCTGATACGCGGCAGCGCGGTCAACCAGGATGGTGCGAGCAACGGGCTGACCGCCCCGAACGGCCCCTCCCAGCAACGCGTGATCCACCAGGCCCTGCTGGACGCGCAGGCTCTCCGAGCGCGACATCAATGTGGTCGAGGCGCATGGTACGGGTACGACGCTTGGCGATCCGATCGAGGCGCAGGCGTTGCTCGCTACCTATGGTCAGGGCCGCGACCACGACCAGCCGTTATGGCTGGGGTCGGTGAAGTCGAATATTGGTCATACCCAGGCCGCGGCTGGGGTGGCGGGGGTGATTAAGATGGTGATGGCTTTGCAGCATGGGGTGTTGCCGCGGACGTTGCATGTGGATGAGCCCACACAACAGGTGGATTGGTCTGCTGGCGCGGTCTCGCTGTTGACCGAGCAGACACCGTGGGTGCCTGGTGGTGAGCCTCGCCGGGCGGGTGTTTCTTCGTTTGGGATTAGTGGCACCAACGCGCATCTCATCCTCGAGGAAGCCCCGGGGGAGGAGGTGTCTTCGGGGGGTGTTGATGCGCTGGATAGGGACGGGGTTGACCCAAAGGGAGAGGTGACGCAGCCCGCCGGTGTGTTGGGTTGGGGTGTGGGTGTTGGGTTGGTGGGGGAGGGGGTGGTTCCGTGGGTGGTGTCGGGGCGTGGTGGGGGTGGGTTGTGTGCTCAGGCGGGGCGGTTGTTGGGGTTTGTGGGGGCTGATCCGGGGCTTGGTTGTGTTGATGTTGGGTTTTCGTTGGGGGTGGCGCGTTCGGTGTTTGAGCATCGTGCGGTGTTGGTTGGTGCGCGGGAGGAGTTGTTGGGGGGGCTTGGGGTGTTGGCTGGGGAGGGTGATGGGTTGTTTTCGTGTGGTGTGGCGGATGTTGAGGGTGGTGTTGTGTTTATGTTTCCTGGCCAGGGTTCTCAGTGGGTGGGTATGGGTGTTGAGTTGTTGGAGCGTTCGGAGGTGTTTGCGGAGTGTGTGCGGGGGTGTGGTGAGGCGTTGGCGCCGTTTGTGGATTGGTCGTTGGAGGATGTGTTGCGGGGGGTGGAGGGTGCGCCTGGGTTGGAGCGTGTTGATGTGGTTCAGCCGGTGTTGTTTGCGGTGATGGTGTCGTTGGCTTCGGTGTGGGGTGCGTGTGGTGTGCGTCCTGATGCGGTGGTTGGTCATTCTCAGGGGGAGATCGCGGCGGCGTGTGTGGCGGGTGGGTTGTCGTTGGGGGATGCGGCGCGGCTGGTGGCGTTGCGGGGGCGGGCGTTGAGGAGGTTGGCGGGTTTGGGGGGGATGGTGTCGGTTGCGCTTGGTTGTGAGGAGGTGCGGGCGCGGCTTGTGGGTTTTGGTGGGGAGCTCTCGGTCGCGGCGGTTAATGGGCCGGGTTCGGTGGTGGTTTCGGGTGCGAGTGAGCCGCTTGGACGTTTTTTGGAGGAGTGTGCTCGGGGTGGGGTTAGGGCTCGTGAGTTGCCTGTTGATTACGCGGCGCACTCTGAGCAGGTGCAGGAGTTGCGCGCGGAGTTGTTGGAGGCGTGTTCGACGATTGTGGCGTGTTCGGGGGAGGTTCCGTTTTATTCGGCTGTGACGGGTGGGCGGCTTGATATGGGGGGGTTGGGGGCGGATTACTGGTATCGCAATCTGCGTGAGCCTGTTCGTTTTGATAGGGCTGTGGGGGCGGCGTGTGGGGATGGTTTGCGGGCGTTTCTTGAGGTGAGTCCTCATCCGGTGTTGATGGTTGGGGCGCAGGAAGTTGTGGAGGCGGAGCTTGGGGATGGGAGCCCCGTGGTTTTTGGGGGTTCGTTGCGTCGTGGGGAGGGTGGGGCTGAGCGGATGTTGAGGTCGCTTGGGGAGTTGTGGGTGCGGGGTGTGGCGGTGGATTGGTCGGCGGTGTTCGAGGGCAGCGGTGCGCGGCGGGTGGAGCTGCCGAAGTATGCGTTTCAGCGTAGGCGTTATTGGTTGGATGGGGGTGTGGGTGCGGGTGATGTCGCTGCGGCTGGGTTGGGGGTGGCCGATCATCCGTTGTTGGGTGCGGCGGTTGCGTTGGGGGCGGGTGATGGGTTGTTGTTCACGGGGCGTCTTTCGTTGGGTACTCATGCGTGGCTGGCTGACCATGTGGTGTTGGGGGTGGTTGTGGTGCCGGGCACGGCGTTGCTCGAGCTCGCGCTTTATGCGGGTACCCGTGTTGGTTGCGGGGAGGTCAGGGAGCTGACGTTGGAGGCGCCGCTGGTGCTTGGTGAGGATTCGGGTGTGCAGTTGCAGGTTGTGGTTGGTGAGGCGGACGATCGGGGTGCGCGGTCTGTGGATGTTTATGCGCGGGTCGAGCGGGCGGGGGGTGAGGCCGGCTTGGAGGAGGGGTGGACGCGTCATGTCAGTGGGGTGCTCGCTGTGGGTGAGGTCCGCGATGGCGGGGTTGACGACGGCGGGGTTGAGTTGGGTGAGTGGGCGCGGGGGCGTGTGGGGGTTTTGGCTGGGGGGGAGTGGCCTCCGGCGGGTGCGGTGCGGGTGGAGGTCGATGAGCTTTATGAGCGGTTGGCGGAGGCGGGGTTGGAGTATGGCCCGGTGTTCCAGGGGTTGAGCGCTGCGTGGTCGGCTGGCGAGGAGGTGTTCGCGGAGGTTGTGCTGGCGGATGAGGAGTTGGTGCACGCGGGGTCGTTTGTTGTGCACCCTGCGTTGCTTGACGCGGCGTTGCACGCCGCGTTGCTGTCCGGTGGTGGGGAGGGCGCCGGGGGGGGTGGTGTGCGGCTTCCATTCTCGATGCGGGATGTGCGGCTGTTCGCGACGCGGGCTTCGTCTCTGCGGGTGTGTTTGGGGAGCGCGGGAGCGGACGCGGTTTCGCTGGTTGCTGTCGAGGAGGGTGGGGCGGTGGTCGCGGTGATTGGGTCGTTGAGTACGCGCCCGGTCCCGTCGGGGGGGCTCGCGGGAGCTCGGGTGGGTGGCCCGGAGTCGTTGTTCTCGGTGGAGTGGAGGGAGCTTCCGTGTTCAGTTGACGCGCGGGGTGCGGCTGTTGAGCGGTGGGCTGTCCTGGATGTCGAGGGTCGCGGTGGGCTCGCGGGCGCGCTCGGGGAGGCTGGGGTCCCTTGTGTGGGTGTCTTTCGCGATCTGGGGTCGCTGGGTGAGGCGCTCGCGGGCGCGGGTGCGGGTGGGCTTGGGGGTGTGCTTGTCGATTTGACGGGGGAGGTGCTCGGGTTGGGGGGTGTGGCTGGGGTGGCGGGTGTCGCTGAGGGGGTTGTGGGTGGTGTGGTGGTGTTGCTTCAGCAGTGGCTTGGGGATGAGCGGTTTGCTGGCTGGCGGCTGGTGTTTGTGACGCGGGGGGCGGTGGCGGCTGACCCGGGGGATGACGTCCCCGACTTGGCTGGGGCGTCGGTTCATGGTTTGGTGCGTTCGGCGCAGTCTGAGCATCCGGGGCGGTTCGTGCTGGTCGATGTGGACGGGGAGGATCGTTCGTGGCGTGTTTTGGGTGGGGCGCTCGCCGAGGCGGGTGTCGCTGGGGAGTCGCAGTTCGCGTTGCGGGGGGGTGTGGTGCTCGCCGCGCGGCTCTCGGCGGGGTTCGGTCGGGGTTTGGAGCCTCCTGCGGGGGTGGGGGAGTGGCGTCTTGAGAGCGCTGGCGGGGGCACTTTGGAAGATTTGTGTCTGGTGGCGTGTCCGGAGGTGAACGACCCGTTGGGGGCGGGGCAGGTGCGTGTGTCGATGCGGGCGGCGGGCTTGAACTTCCGTGATGTCTTGACTGCGCTTAGTGTCATCTCGCGGCGCGGTGAGTGGGATGTGATTGGTTACGAGGGCGCGGGGGTGGTGTTGGAGGTCGGCCCGGGTGTGGGTGGTTTCGCTGTGGGTGATCGTGTGATGGGTGTGTTCGGGGGTGGGTTTGGCCCGGTCGCGGTCGTCGATAGTCGTTTGTTGGTGTCGATGCCCGTGGGGTGGTCTTTCTCGGTCGCTGCGTCTGTGCCGCTGGTGTTCTTGACTGCGTACTACGGTTTGGTCGACTTGGCGCGGGTGGGGCCCGGTGAGCGGGTGCTCATCCATTCGGCGGCTGGGGGTGTCGGGATGGCCGCGGTGCAGCTCGCTCGGTATTTGGGGGCGGAGGTGTTCGCTACGGCGAGCCCGGGGAAGTGGGGGGTGCTTGGGTCGCTGGGTCTCGACGAGACGCGTGTGGCTTCCTCGCGTGACCTCGAGTTCGGGCGGCGGTTTCTGGATGAGACGGCCGGCGAGGGGGTGGACGTCGTGTTGGGTTCGCTCGCGGGGGAGTTCGTGGATGCCTCGCTTGGGTTGTTGGCACCGCGTGGCGGGCGGTATCTGGAGATGGGCAGGACGGACGTTCGCGATGCCGCAGAGATCGCGCGGGCCAGCCCGGGTGTGGAGTATCGGGCGTTCGACTTGATGGAGGCTGGGCCGGGTCGCATCCAGGAGATGCTCCAGGAGTTGTTGGGGCTCTTCGAGCGTGGTGTGCTCGAGTGGCTGCCGGTCAAGACGTGGGATGTGCGTCGCGGGGTCGACGCGTTCCGTTTCCTGAGCCAGGGGCGCAATGTCGGCAAGGTGGTGCTGACGTTGCCGGCGGGCGAGCTCGATGGGCAGCGCACTGTGCTGGTCACGGGTGGCACGAGTGGCTTGGGTGGCTTGGTCGCGCGTCATTTGGTGGTGGAGCATGGCGCTCGTCGTCTGGTGTTGGCAAGCCGGCGGGGTCGTGAGGCCGTGGGTGCCGTCGAGTTGGAGGCGCAGACTCACCGAACTGGGCGCGCATGTGAGCGTGGTCGCGTGCGATGTCGCGGATCGTGCGCAGCTGGCTCGTGTGATCGAGTCGATCCCGGCGGAGCACCCGCTTGACGCGGTCGTTCACGCCGCGGGGGTTCTGCACGACGCTCTCCTGGAGAGCGTGACAGCGGAGCAGGCTCGAGCGGGTGTGGGCGCCGAAGGCGGCCGGGGCGTGGCACCTGCATGAGTTGACCGCGCACTTGGAGCTCTCGGCGTTCGTGCTGTTCTCTTCGGCCGCGGGTACGTTCGGGGGGGCGGGCCAGGCCGGTTATGCGGCCGCGAACGCTTTCTTAGATGCGCTCGCGGTTCATCGCCGCCGGCGTGGTCTGCCGGCGACGTCGATCGCGTGGGGTTTGTGGGAGCAGACCACCGCTTTGACGAGTGGGCTTGGGCAGGAGGGTTTGGCGCGGATGGCGCGCGCGGGTATCCAGGCGCTCTCCACCCAGGCGGGCTTGGAGCTGTTCGACCGCGCGCGTGGGGGCAGCGAGGCGCTGCTCGCCGCGGTGCGCCTGGATCTGGGTGCGTTGCGGGGGCAGGCAGCGGCGGGAACGCTCCCGCCGTTGCTGGGCGACCTGGTGAGACCCTCGACCCGTAGGGCGTCCGCGGGCGACCGGTTGGGAGCCGGGCGGCTGGCGCGGGTGTTAGCCGCGGCGGATGCGGGTGAGCGCGAGCGGATCGCGTTGGAGGTGCTCTCGGCGCAGGCCGCGGTCGTCTTGGGGCATGGTTCGCCCGCGGCGATCGAAGTGGGGCGGACGTTCAAGGAGCTCGGCTTCGATTCGCTCTCGGCGGTCGAGTTGCGTAACCGGTTGAGCGCGGCGACCGGTCTGCGGCTGCCAGCGACGCTCACGTTCGACTACCCGACCCCCCTCGCGCTGGCTCGGCACCTCGTGGAGGGCGTTGTGGGCGCCACCGCGGGGAGTACCGCCAGGAGCGTTACCCGTCGGGCTGCGCCGGTGGAGGAGCCGGTCGCGATCGTGGGTATGAGCTGCAGATACCCGGGGTCCGTTAACTCCCCGCGAGAGCTGTGGGAGCTCGTCCTGGAAGGCCGCGACGCGATCGCCGGGTTTCCTACCGATAGGGGGTGGGATCTGGGTAGCCTTTACGACCCGGACCCCGAACGGCCGGGGACAAGCTACGCCCAGGACGGCGGTTTCCTCGGGGACGCGGGCGATTTCGACGCGGCGTTCTTCGAGATCGCGCCGCGTGAGGCGCTGGCGATGGACCCCCAGCAACGGCTGCTGCTGGAAGTCTCCTGGGAAGCACTCGAAGACGCCGGGATCGACCCGGGTACGCTGCGCGCTACCCAAACCGGGGTTTTCGCGGGAACGAGCTCGCAGGACTACGCGATGCTGCAAGCCAGGCTCGGCGTCCGCGCGCCTGGAGGGCTACCAGGCAACCAGCGGCGCGGCGAGCGTCCTATCGGGCAGGGTGGCATTCACCTTCGGGCTGGAGGGCCCAGCGATCACCGTCGACACGGCGTGCTCCTCCTCGCTGGTAGCACTGCACCTGGCCTGCCAGTCACTGCGCTCGGGAGAGTGCACGCTAGCGCTCGCGGGAGGCGTCACAGTACTCGCAACACCAGGCCTATTCATCGATTTCGCACGCCAACGCGGACTAGCACGCGACGGGCGTTGCAAGTCCTTCGCGGACGCCGCGGACGGCACCGGCTTCGCGGAGGGCATCGGCGTGCTGCTACTAGAGCGCCTCTCCGAAGCACACCGCAACGGCCACCGCGTACTCGCCCTGATACGCGCCAGCGCAGTCAACCAAGACGGCGCGAGTAACGGGTTGACCGCCCCCAACGGCCCCTCCCAACAACGCGTAATCCACCAAGCCCTAGCAAACGCCGGCCTAACAACAACACAAGTCGACGCAGTCGAGGCGCATGGTACGGGTACGACGCTTGGCGATCCGATCGAGGCGCAGGCGTTGCTCGCTACCTATGGTCAGGGCCGCGACCACGACCAGCCGTTATGGCTGGGGTCGGTGAAGTCGAATATTGGTCATACCCAGGCCGCGGCTGGGGTGGCGGGGGTGATTAAGATGGTGATGGCTTTGCAGCATGGGGTGTTGCCGCGGACGCTCCACATCGACGAGCCCTCGCGGCAGGTGGATTGGTCCGCTGGCGCGGTCTCGCTCTTAACCGAGCAGACGACCTGGGCACCCAACGGCGAACCCCGCCGCGCGGGTGTGTCCTCGTTTGGGATTAGTGGTACCAACGCGCATCTCATCCTCGAAGAAGCACCAGGGCAAGAGGTAACCTCGGAGGGTGCTTGCACCCCGGGTCGCGGGGGCGCCGTTGGCTCAAAGCAGGAGGTGACCCAACCCACCGGTGGCACCGTCGCGGGGCGTCTGCTGGAGTGCGGCGCACTGCCGTGGATCGTGTCGGGCCGGGGAGTCGCGGCGTTGCGGGCGCAGGCGGAGAGGCTGGCGGGAGATCGGGAGGGCGTGTGCAAGGCCGATCCGGTCGACGTGTCCTACTCGCTGCTCACCTCGCGTCCGCGTCTCAGTCATCGCGCGGTGGTGTTGGGGGGCGACCGCGCCGGGCTGCTGTCGGGTCTCGGCGCGCTCGCGCGGGGGGAGGCTGCTGGGAACGTATTCGAGGCTGAGGGCCGAGGAGCGGCGGGGGTCGCGTATCTGTTCACCGGCCAGGGCGCTCAGCGAGCTGGAATGGGTGCAGCGCTGTGCGAGGCATTCCCGGTGTTCGCGGGCGCGTTGGGGGAGGTTTGTGAGCAGATGGACCTCCACTTGGAGCGTTCTTTGCGGGAGGTGTTGTTCGCACCCCCGGGTACGCCGGAGGCGGGATTGCTGGATCGCACGGAGTTCACTCAGCCTGGGCTGTTTGCGCTGGAGGTGGCGCTGTTCAGGCTGCTCGAGTGGTTTGGGGTGCTCCCCGACGTCTTGATGGGCCACTCGATCGGGGAGCTGGCAGCGGCCCACGTGGCGGGGGTGTTCTCGCTCGCCGACGCGTGTGCTCTGGTGGCTGCGCGCGGATCGCTGATGGGGTCGCTACCGCCCGGTGGAGCGATGGTCGCGGTACATGCCTCCGAGGAGGAGGTGCTGCAGGAGCTTGTGGATCGTGGTGAGGCAGTTGTGATCGCGGCGCTCAACGGGCCCTGCTCGGTGGTGCTCTCCGGCGAGGAGCAGGGGGTGCTCGAGTGTGTTGGCTCGTTCGAGCGCAGGGGGCGCAAGACGAGGCGGCTGCGAGTCTCGCACGCGTTTCATTCGCCGCGGATGGAGGGAATGTTGGAGGAGTTCGCGGCGGTGGCCGCGAGGCTGTCGTTCTCGGAGCCGCAGATCCCGGTCGTCTCCAACGTGACCGGTCGCCTGCTCACACCCGAGCAGGCGTGCTCCGCGGGGTACTGGGTGCGCCAGGTGCGCGAGACGGTGCGCTTCGCGGACGGGATGCGCCTGTTGGCCGCGCGGGGTGTGGGCTGCTACCTGGAGCTGGGGCCAGACGGTGTGTTGAGCGCGCTGGGCCAGGAGTGTCTGGGTGGGTCCCACGACGCGGTTGGAGAACCGGAGGGAGAGGGGAGACCGCGGAGGGCGGTGTTCGTGCCGGCATTGAGGGGCGAGCGCCCCGAGTTGCAGAGCTTTGCCGGCGCGCTTGCGCAGTTGTACGTCAGCGGGGTGGATGTCGACTACGGGTCGCTGTTTGCGGATGGGTCGACCCGACGTGTGGAGTTGCCGAAGTACGCGTTTCAGCGCGAGCGCTACTGGGTGCACGGGCAGGCAGGAGTCGGCGATCTTGCCGCGGCCGGGCAGACGGTGGCTGAGCATCCGCTGCTCGGTGCCACGGTCGAGTTGGCGGATGGCGAGGGGTGGTTGTTCACGGGCAGGCTGTCGCTGCAGTCCCATCCGTGGCTTTCAGACCACGCCGTGATGGGCGTTGTGCTGCTCCCCGGTGCGGCGCTCGTGGAGCTCGCGCTGCACGCGGGCCACCAGGTGGGGTGTGGGTTGTTGCGGGAGCTCACGCTGGAGGCGCCGCTGGAGCTCGGCGAGCGGGACGAGGTGCAATTGCAGCTGACGGTCGGTCAGGCCGAGGAGTCCGGCAGCCGTCCGTTGAGTATCCACACCCGCGCAGCGCCTGGCACGGTCGAGGGTGCGCCGCCAGAGCAGGAGTGGACGCGCAACGCGAGCGGGACGCTTGCACCCGATGCGTCGGGGAGCCCGCACACTCCGACACTCGACGGGCCCGACGAGACGCTCACGGGGGGGACGTGGCCGCCGCCGGGCGCGGTCGAGGCGCCGCTCGGAGAACTGTATGAGCGCCTCCTTTCGGGCGGCTTCGAGTACGGCCCGACGTTCCGCTGTCTGCGGGCCGTGTGGCGGCGCGGTGAGGATCTGTTCGCGGAGGTGGCGCTGTCCGAGGAGCAGCGGGCGCAGGGGGAGACGTTCGACCTGCATCCGGCGCTGCTGGACGGGGCGCTGCAGGCGCTGGCGGCGAGTCCGCGCGGCGAGCTCGCGCACGCGTCGCAGGGACCGCGCCTACCGTTCTCGTGGAGCGATGTGAGGATGGGCGCGGTGGGTGCGTCCACGTTGCGAGTGCGCCTTCGCTCCACCGAGGGCGACGGGGTCTCGCTGAGGGCGGTCGACGAAGCCGGCGCGGCGGTGCTGTCGGCGAGGTCGCTGGCGATGCGTTCGATCTCGCCGGAGCAGGCTCGAAGGTGCTCGGGGGGACGCCCGGCGGCGGCTGCTCGGTGTCGCGTGGGCACCGCTCGCCGGCGAGGCCCCGGCGGCGGTGGAGGGCGTGGTGCGTGTGGGAGTGTGGGACGAGGAGGCCGTGAGTGCGCTGGAGGCGGCGGGGCTGAAGCACGATGTGCACGGGGATCTCGTGTCGCTGGTCCGGGCGGGGCAGGAGGGCGCCGCGGCGTCTCGGGTGGTGGTGGTGGATGGCGCCGGCGAGTGGGCTGGCGGAGACGCCGATGGTATGACCGACGCGGTACGCGCGTTCACTAGTCGAGCCCTGGAGGAAGTGAAGACGTGGCTCGCACAGGAGGGCTTCGCGGGGAGCCGGCTGGCGGTGCTGACCCGGGGAGCGTTGGCGGTGCGAGCGGACGAGGACGTGCCGGGCCTCGCGCAGGCAGGGGTGTGGGGCCTGGTACGCGCGGCTCAGGCGGAGAATCCGGGGCGCTTTGCACTGGTGGATCTGGATGGCGCCCGTGCCTCGTGGGAGGCGCTGCCCGGGGCGCTTGCGGCGGGGGCGATGGGGGAGCATCAGCTGGCGATCCGCGAGGGCGTGGTGCTCGCGCCGCGGCTGGCGCCGATCGCGGGAACGGCCGTTCGGGGGGAGAGCATCGCGGCGGGCAGGCGCGGGAGGATGCCCCCCGCGGCGGAGGGCGAGGCGTGCGGGACGGAGCTGTCCGCCGGGGATGGCACGGTGTTGCTGACCGGCGGCACCGGCGGGATCGGGGCGATCGTGGCAAAGCACGTGGTGGCCGCCCATGGGGTGCGCCACATCCTGCTGGCGAGCCGGCGCGGGCCGGCGGCCGCGGGGGCGGCGGAGCTCGAATCCGAACTGGGTGAGCTGGGTGCGAGCGTGAGGATCGCGGCGTGCGACGTCGCAGACCGCGAGCAGGTGCGGACGCTGCTCGCCTCGGTGTCGCGGGAGCACCCGCTACGCGCGGTGGTGCACGCGGCGGGCGTGCTCGACGACGGGGTGATCGGCTCGTTGACGGCGGAGCGGATCGACGGAGTGCTGGCGCCGAAGGTGAACGGCGCGTGGCACCTGCACGAGCTGACCGAGCACGCGGAGCTCTCGGCGTTCGTGCTCTGCTCCTCGCTCGCGGGGGTGCTCGGCGGGAGCGGCCAGGGCAACTACGCCGCGGCGAGCGTCTTCCTGGACGCGCTGGCGGCCGCGCGCCGCGCACGGGGCCTTCCGGGCTGCTCGATCGCGTGGGGTCCCTGGGAGCGGACGGGCGGGATGGCGGACAAGCTGGGGGAGGTCGATCGCGCGCGGATCGCGCGCTCGGGCGTAGCCGGGCTCTCTGCGACGGAGGGTCTGGAGCTCCTCGATGCAGCGCTGGACCTCGACGAGGCGCTTGTCGTCGCGGCGAACCTGGATTGGCGGATCCTGCGCCGGCACGCGCAGGCGGGGTCTCTACCCCCGGCGCTGCGTGGCCTGATCCGCACCCCGCGGCGCGGCGTCGCGGGCGGGGAGCGCGGTGCGCTGGCCAGGCGCATGGCGGGCGCCTCGGCGCAGGGGCGCGCGCGTATTGCGCTCGAGGCGGTGCGCGCTCACGCGGCAACGGTGCTCGGGCATGCCTCGCCCACGGCGATCGAGGTGCAGCAGTCCTTCAAAGAGCTCGGGTTCGACTCGCTGGCCGCGGTTGAGCTCCGCAACCGTCTGAGCATCGAGACGGAGCTCAACCTGCCGGCGACGCTGATCTTCGACCACCCCACGCCGGCGCTCGTGGCCGAGCACTTGCAGGATGCCCTCGCGGTCGATGCGGTGGCGGTGGTCTCCGTGGAGAGGGAGCTCGCCGAGCTCGAGCACAGGCTCTCAGCGATCGCAGCCGACGACGCGGGGCGAGCGACGCTCACGGCGCGGCTGCAGGCGTTCCTTGCGGGACTGAACGGCGGCGAGCGGGCGGCGGAGACCGACGAGGATGTGCGCTCCGCGACGGCGGAGGGCGTCTTCGAGCTGATCGACAGGGAGCTGGGAGCGCTTGAGGGCGCGGGCGGAGGCGCGGGCCATGACTGACGAGGATGGCGAGGACCGCGTGAGCTACGAGGAGCGAGGCGACGGAGTGGCCGGCCCCCGCAGCGGCGATGGGACCGGCCACCGTGGCGGCGAGGGGGCGGCCGATGGCGAGAAGTACCTCGACTACCTGAAGCGGGTCACGATCGACCTGCGCAAGTCGCGTCGACGCTTACAGGAGGTGGAAGAGCGCTGGCGCGAGCCGATCGCGATCGTGGGCATGAGCTGCAGGTACCCCGGAGGCGTACGCTCGCCGGAGGATCTGTGGGAGCTCGTGGTCGACGGGGGG
Organism: uncultured Solirubrobacterales bacterium; assembly: GCA_963702085.1. Classification (GTDB taxonomy): domain Bacteria; phylum Actinomycetota; class Thermoleophilia; order Solirubrobacterales; family Solirubrobacteraceae; genus Palsa-744. The sequence goes on from OY969707.1 coordinate 911,443, forward strand.
GACGCGATCTCCGAGTTCCCTGAGGACCGCGGTTGGGACCTGGCGGCGCTCTATGACTCGGACCCCGATCGTCCGAGCACCTCCTACGTACGCGAGGGCGGGTTCCTCCACGGGGCCGCGGACTTCGACGCGGCCTTCTTCAAAGTCAGCCCGCGGGAGGCGTTGGCGATGGATCCTCAGCAGCGCCTGCTGCTGGAGTCCTGTTGGGAGGCGTTCGAATACGGGGCCATCGATCCACTGTCGGCGCGCGGCAGCGAGACCGGAGTGTTCGTCGGTGTGATGCACCACGACTACGGCGCACGCGCGATGGGCGCCGTGCCCGAGGAGCTCGAGGCATACCTGGGAACGGGCTCCGCGGGGAGCGTCGCCTCGGGCAGGGTGGCATACGCCATGGGACTGGAGGGCCCCGCGGTGACGTTGGACACCGCGTGCTCCTCCTCGCTGGTGGCGCTGCACCTCGCGTGTGGGGCGCTGCGCGCGGGGGAGTGTTCGCTGGCGTTGGCGGGCGGGGTGACGGTGCTCGCGACCCCGTGGGTGTTCGTCGAATTCTCTCGTCAGCGCGGACTGGCCGCGGATGGGAGATGCAAGTCCTTCGCGGAGGCCGCCGATGGCGTGGGCTGGTCGGAGGGATGCGGGATGCTGCTCTTGGAGCGGCTCTCAGATGCGCAACGCGCGGGCCGGCGGGTGCTGGGCGTGGTGCGCGGCAGCGCCGTCAATCAGGACGGTGCGAGCAACGGCTTGACAGCTCCCAATGGGCCCTCCCAGCGGCGGGTGATCCGCCGTGCGCTGATGAATGCGGGTCTCTCGGCGGACGCGGTCGATGTGGTTGAGGGCCACGGCACGGGAACCGTCCTCGGCGACCCGATCGAGGTGCAGGCGCTGCTGGCGACCTACGGACAGGAGCGCAGGCCGGGACGCCCGCTGTGGTTGGGGTCGGTGAAGTCGAACATCGGCCACGCTCAGGCGGCAGCGGGGGTCGCGGGAGTGATCAAGATCGTGATGGCGCTGCGCCATGGCGTGTTGCCGAGAACCCTGCACCTCGACGAGCCTTCCACGCGGGTGGATTGGTCGGCGGGGGCGGTGTCGCTGCTTTCCGAGCAGGTGCGGTGGGAGGCCGGTGGGGATCGATCGGAGATCGACCGGCGCAGGGCGGGAGTCTCGTCGTTCGGGATCAGCGGCACGAACGCGCACGTGATCCTCGAGGAGGCGCCACCCGCAGAGAGCGCATCGGGGGCCGCGATCGGGACGGGGCTCCCGCCGGCTGGGGACGATCCGCTTGCGTTGGAGGGATCGGATGGCGCCGGTGTGCTCGCGTGGGTGGTGTCGGGGCGCGGTGCCGGGGGTTTGCGAGGGCAGGCGCGCCGTCTGCGCGAGTGGGTCGAGGAGGATCCGGGGCTGCGAGCGCTCGACGTCGGGCTCTCGCTTGCGGCTCGCCCGGCGTTGGAGAATCGCGCGGTGGTTCTGGGGGCCGGCCGGGACAAGCTGCTCGAGGGTCTTGGCGCGCTCTGCAGAGAAGAGCCGGGGGGCGAGGTCGTGCAGGGGGCCGCGGCCTGGGCTCTCGCCGGCGGCGGGGTGGCGTTCCTGTTCACCGGCCAGGGCGCCCAGCGCGTGGGGATGGGGCGGGAGTTGTACGAGGCGTTCCCGGAGTTCAGGGAGGCGTTCGACGAGGTGTGCGGGCACTTGGATGGTCTGGTCGGGCGCTCCTTGCGAGGGGTGGTGTTCGGGGAGCGTCGGCCTGGCGGGGGGTCGGTCGAGACGGGGCCTGGCGAGGGGTCGCTCGGGGCGGAGCCCGGCGGGGGGTCCGCCGGTGCAGTGGCGCCTGGCGAGAGGCCGGCCGCAGGGCGCGTCTCCGGCGGGGGCCCGCTGGATGAGACGTTGTTCACGCAGGCGGGGCTGTTTGCGCTGGAGGTGGCGTTGTTTCGCCTGGTCGAGGCGTGGGGGGTGCGTCCAGGCTTCCTCATGGGCCATTCGATCGGCGAGCTCGTGGCGGCGCACGTGGCGGGGGCGCTCTCGGTGGAGGACGCGTGCACGCTGGTGGCGGCGCGCGGGCGCTTGATGGGAGGACTGCCTGCGGGCGGCGCGATGGTCGCGGTCCAGGCGTCCGAGGAGGAGGCGCGAGCGTCGCTGAGCGGCCTGGAGGACCGCGTGGCGCTGGCGGCGGTGAACGGCCCGTCCGCGGTGGTGTTCTCCGGCGACGAGGAGGCGACGCTGCAGCTGGCGGAAAGCTGGGCGGGGCGGGGGCGAAGGACGCGGCGGCTGCGGGTCTCGCACGCGTTTCACTCGCCGCGGATGGACGGGATGTTGGAGCAGTTCGCCGAGGTCGCGCACGGCCTGTCGTTCGCTGAGCCGCGGATCCCGGTGGTGTCCAACGTGACGGGGGAGGCGGTCTCGAGCGAGTGGCGCTCGGCGGAGTACTGGGTGCGTCACGTGCGCGAGACGGTGCGCTTCGCGGAGGGGCTGCGGTGGTTGCACGCGCAGGGGGTCCGGGGCTTCCTGGAGCTCGGGCCCGACGGGGTGCTCAGTGCGATGAGCCGGGATTGCCTGTCCGTCGGCGGGCGTCTGGAGGGGGCGAACGCCGAGGTGCCGGGCGGCACTGGTGAGGGCGCGGTGGCGGAGGTTGGCGAGGATGCCCGCCACGAAGTCGCGGAGGAGGACGCGGTGGTCGCGCTGCCGGTGCTGCGCGGAGAGCGCCCCGAGGTGCGCACCTTGATCGGGGCGCTGGGCGAGATGTGGACGCACGGTATGGAGATGGACTGGGCCGCGCCGACGCGCGGCAGACGCGCCCGGCGGGTGGCACTGCCGACCTATGCGTTTCAGCGCAAGCGCTTCTGGCTGGAACCCGCGGCGGACGTCGCGCGAAACGGCGGCTCTGCGCCGCAGGACGACTGGTGCTACCGGGTCGGCTGGAGGCGGCTGGGCGACCGATCGGGAGCGCCGGCGGCGGAGCCGGTCGGGGGCAACTCCGCCGATCCTGCGCTTTGCGTTGTGGGCCGCAGTCGGGGGGCGCTGGGCGGTGTGTGGCTTGTGATCTCGCCGGTGGGGACGGAGAGCGAGGGGTGGGTCGCGGGCGTGGTGGGAGCGCTGCGGGACCGTGGTGTACGGGTCGTGACGGTGGCGGTCCAGAGCGGTGGCGGGATGGGCCGGGAGGAGTTGGCACGGCGCCTGCGCGCGGCGCTGGCGCCCGCAGCGCCGGTCGAGGACGGTGCGAGTTTGGAGGGGGAGGGGGAGGGGTCGCGTGGTGGCGTGCGGGTGGGTGGTGTGCTGTCCCTGCTGGCGACGGACGAGGGCGCACAGGGCATGCTCGGCGCGGTGCCCGCGGGACTGGCAGCGACCGTGGCGCTGGTCCAGGGGTTGGGGGACGCGGGCGTGGAGGGGCGGCTGTGGCTGGCGAGCCGCGGCGCGGTGGCGGTCGGGGCGGGCGACCGGGTTGAGAGCCCGGAGCAAACGGCGGTGTGGGGTCTGGGCCGCACGCTCGCGCTGGAGCAGCCGCAGCGGTGGGGCGGTCTGGTGGACCTGCCGCCGACCGCGGGGGAGCGAGCGCTCGAGGGTCTGTGCGCGGTGTTGGGAGGTCTCGGCGAGGAGGATCAGCTCGCGGTGCGCTCGGACGGTGTGTGGGCGCGGCGGCTGTGGCGCGTACCGTCGGCCGGGGCCGGCGCGGCGTGGAGGCCCGGTGCTGGGGACGACTCGGCGGGCTTGGCCGGACCGGACTCTGCGGACGCGGCTGGGGACGGTGGGGTGGGCGACGGCGCGGCGGCAGGGCCCGGGGGCGCGGCGGCAGGGCACGGGGGCGCGGCGTGGAAGCCGCGGGGGACGGCGCTGGTCACCGGCGGCACGGGGGGCGTGGGCGCCCAGGTTGCGCGGTGGCTCGCGCAGGCCGGTGCAGACCACCTGCTGCTGGCGAGCCGCCGAGGGCTCGCGGCGCCGGGTGCGGCGGAGCTCGTGCGGGAGCTCGAGGACCGGGGCGTGGGGGTGAGCGTGGTGGCGTGCGACGTGGCCGACCGCGCGCAGGTGGCGGCGCTGCTCGCACACGTGCCGGCGGAGCACCCGCTGGACGTGGTGGTCCACGCCGCGGGTGTGGGCTCGCGGGGCGCGCTCGCCGAGCTGAGCGTGGAGCAGTGCGAGGCGACCCTCGCCGCCAAGGTGGGCGGGGCGCGGCACCTGCACGAGCTGACCGAGGGCCGGGACCTGTCGGCGTTCGTGCTGTGCTCCTCGCTGGCGGCGACTACGGGCGCGGCCGGCCAGGGCGCCTACGCGGCTGCGAACGCGTACCTGGACGGGCTCGCGGAGTACCGGCGGGCACGGGGCCTTGCGGGAACGTCGGTCGCGTGGGGGCTGTGGGGGGCGGTGGGCGCGGGAGTGCAGGCGGAGCGGGAGTTCGCTCGGCGGGGGGTGCTGGCGATGGCTCCGGAGCGCGCGACGGCTGAGCTGCAGAGGGCGCTGGACCGCGGCGAGACGTGCGTGACGGTCGCGCGGATCGACTGGGGGCGCTACGCGCCCTCCTACACGTCCGCGCGGGCGCGTCCGCTGATCGGCGAGTTGCCGGAGGTCCAGCGCGCGCTGGATCTGGCCGCGGGCTCTTCGGAGGGCGCTCGCGGGGGCGCTCTGGCGACGCGGCTGGCGGGCCTGTCGACACGCGAGCGCGAGCGGGTGGCGCTGGAGCTCGTGCGCTCGCGCGCGGCGGGCGTGCTGGGGCACGAGTCGCCGGAGGAGGTGGGGGCGCGGCGGCCGTTCAAAGAGCTCGGGTTCGACTCGCTGGCGGCGGTGCAGCTGCGCGACGCGCTGCAGAGCGCGACCGGGCTGCGCCTGCCGAGCACCGCCGTGTTCGACCACCCCACACCGGCGGCGCTGGCCCGCTTCCTGGTGGCGGAGGCGGTGGGCGGGCCACGCGGCCTCGCGGCCCCCGCGCCGGCCGTGGCCGGAACCGGGGAGCCGGTGGCGATCGTGGGCATGAGCTGCAGGTACCCGGGGCCGGCGCGCTCGCCGCAGGAGCTGTGGGAGCTCCTCGCCCGCGGGGGCGACGCGGTCGGGGCGTTTCCGGGCGACCGGGGGTGGGACCTCGAGGCGCTGTGCGACCCGGACCCCGAGCGGCCGGGCTCCAGCCACGCCCACGAAGGGGGCTTCGTCCACGACGTGGCCGAGTTCGACGCCGGCTTCTTCGAGATCGCCCCCAACGAGGCGCTGGCGATGGACCCCCAGCAGCGGCTGCTGCTGGAAGCAAGCTGGGAGGCGCTGGAGCACGCCGGGATCGGCCCCCTCTCGCTGCGGGGCAGCCAGACCGGTGTGTTTGCGGGCATCAATCCCACGGACTACGGCGTGCACCTCCCGGAGGAGCTCCAGGGCTACCGGGTGACGGCGGGCGCGGGGAGCGTGGTGTCGGGGCGGGTGGCGTACTCGTTCGGGTTCGAGGGGCCGGCGGTCTCGGTCGACACCGCGTGCTCCTCGGCGCTGGTGGCGCTGCACCTGGCGTGCGGGGCGCTGCGCGCGGGGGAGTGCTCGCTGGCGCTGGCCGGGGGGGTCGCGGTGATGGCCACGCCGGCGGCGTTCACCGCGTTCAGCCGTCAGGGCGGCCTCGCCGGCGACGGGCGGTGCAAGTCCTTTGCCGACGCGGCGGACGGCACGGGCTGGTCGGAGGGCGTGGGAGTGGTGGTGCTGGAGCGGCTGAGCGACGCGCAGCGCAACGGCCACCCGGTGCTCGCGGTGGTGCGGGGCAGCGCGGTCAACCAGGACGGGGCGAGCAATGGCCTGACGGCGCCGCACGGGCCCTCCCAGCAGCGGGTGATCCGCCAGGCGCTGGCCGCCGCGGGGCTCTCCGCGGGGCAGGTGGACGCGGTGGAGGCGCACGGCACGGGCACGACGCTGGGCGATCCGATCGAGGCGCAGGCGCTGCTGGCCACCTACGGCCAGGACCGAGAGCCCGGCCGCCCGCTGTGGGTGGGGTCGATCAAGTCGAACCTGGGTCACCCGCAGGCGGCAGCCGGCGTGGCGGGGGTCATCAAGGTGGTGCAGGCGCTCCAGCACGGGGTGCTGCCCCGCACGCTGCACGCGCAGGAGCCCTCCACCGAGGTGGACTGGTCGAGCGGGGCGGTGGCGCTGCTCACCGAGCCGGTGCCGTGGCCACGGGGCGAGGAGCCCCGCCGCGCGGGGGTGTCGTCGTTCGGGGTGAGCGGCACCAACGCGCACGTGATCCTGGAGGAGGCCCCGCCGAGCGCCGTCGTGCTGCCAGAGGCTTCCTCATCCGGCGGCGTGCTGGGCGCCGGGGTGCTGCCGTGGGTGGTGTCGGGCCGGGGCGCGGGCGGCCTGCGCGGGCAGGGGCGGACGTTGCTGGAGTGGGTGGAGGGCGACCCCCGGCTCCCCCTGGCGGACGTCGGGCTCTCCCTGGCAGTGAGCCGCTCAGCGCTCGAGGACCGGGCGGTGGTGGTGGGCGGTGGCCGAGAGAGCCTGCTCGAGGGCCTGGGGGCGCTGGCGCGGGGAGAGGACGCGCCCGGTCTCGTGCGGGGGACGGTCCGCGACGGAGGCGGGCTGGCGTTCCTGTTCACCGGCCAGGGCGCGCAACGGGTGGGTATGGGCCGCGAGCTCTACGAGACGTTCCCGGTGTTCGCGGACGCCTTCGAGGAGGCCTGCGGGCACCTGGACGGCCCGGTGGGGCGCTCGCTGCGCGAGGTGGTGTTCGGCGAGCCCGCCGACGAGAGTCCGGCGGGCGACGGCGAGACTGCCGGTGGGGGGCTGGACGACGGCGAGGCGGCTGGTGGGGCGCCGGAGGACGGCGAGACTGCCGGTGGGGGGCGGCCGGATGACGGCGAGCACGCCGGCGGCGGGCTGCTTGACGAGACGGCGTACACGCAGACCGCGCTGTTCGCGCTGGAGGTGGCGCTGTTCCGGCTCGTGGAGTCCTGGGGGCTGAGCCCCGACTACCTCGTGGGCCACTCCGTCGGGGAGCTGGTGGCGGCGCACGCGGCGGGCGTGCTCTCGCTGGAGGACGCCTGCACGCTGGTCGCGGCGCGCGGGCGGCTGATGGGGGCGCTGCCGGCGGGCGGGGCGATGGTCTCAGTGCAGGTCGGCGAGCAGCAGGCGCGCGAGGCGCTGGCGGGGCTCGAGGGCCGGGTCGCGCTCGCGGCGGTGAACGGTCCCGCGGCGGTCGTGCTCTCCGGAGACGAGGACGCCGTGCTGGAGCTCGCCGACGCCTTCGCGCAGCAGGGGTGCAAGACGAAGCGGCTGCGGGTCAGCCACGCCTTCCACTCGCCGCGGATGGACGCGATGCTCGCGGAGTTCCGAGCGGTCGCTGCCGGGCTCGCCTTCTCGGCGCCCCGCATCCCGATCGTCTCGAACCTCACCGGCGAGCCGGTGTCCGACGAGCAGGTGTGCGACCCCGAGTACTGGGCGCGGCACGTGCGCGAGCCCGTCCGCTTCCACGACGCCCTGAGGTGGTTGGACGGAGAGGGTGTGGACAGCCTGCTCGAGCTCGGCCCCGACGGCGTGCTCAGCGCGATGGCGCGGGACCGCCTGCCTGGCCGCGGTGCGGAGGAGGGCCGCCGGCGTGGTGCGCAGGCGCTCGCGGTGCCGGTTCTGCGCAGCGGGCGGGCAGAGGTGCAGACGCTGACGGACGCGCTCGCGCAGGTGTGGGTGCGTGGCGTACACGTTGACTGGTCCAGAGCCTTCGAGGGCGCCGGCGCACGGCGGGTGGCACTCCCGCGCTACGCCTTCCAGCGTCGCCGCTACTGGCTCGACACGCAGGCGGCGGGGCCCGCAGACGTCGCTTCGGCGGGCCTCGACGCGACCGGCCACCCGCTGCTCGGCGCGGCGCTGCCGTTGGCCGACGGCGAGGGGTGGCTGTTCACGGGCAGCCTTTCGCCCGCGGCTCCCCCGTGGCTGGCCGAGCACGTCGTGATGGGCGCCGTGCTCGTTCCGGGGACGACCTTCGTGGACATCGCGCTGCACGTCGCCGGCCGGGTCGGTTGCGACACGGTGCAGGAGCTCGTGATGGAAGCTCCGCTGGTGCTCTCCGAGCACGAGCGGGTGGCGCTGCAGGTCTCGCTGGGAGCGCCTGACGCCGCGGGGCGGCGGGCACTCGCGATCCACACGGGCAGGCGCGAGGACGGGGCGGAGTCGCCCGAGGAGCGGGTGTGGACGCGCCACGCCGGCGGCTACCTGGTCAGCAGCGGGACCTCCCGCCAGGACAGGCGCGCAGAGCTCGAACGCCGGGCGGCGGCCGCGACCGGCGGCGTGTGGCCCCCCGCCGGGGCGGAGCCGATCCCGGCTGCCGAGCTGTTCGAGCTGATGGCGCAGCTGGGCGTCGAGTACGGGCCGGTCTTCATGGGTGTCAGAGCGATCTGGCGGCGCGGGGAGGAGCTGTTCGCGGAGGTCCGCCTGCCCGAGGAGCACCACGCGCAGGCGCGCACCTACGGCATCCACCCCGCGCTCCTGGACGCCTCGCTGCAGCCGGGGGTGCTGCGCCCGCCGCGGTTGCGCCAGATGGTGATCCCGTTCTCGTGGGGCGGGGTGAGCGCGTACGCCTCCGGGGCCTGCGCTCTGCGTGCGTGTCTCTCGTACGGGCCGCACGGGGAGGTGTCGCTGATCGCCACCGACGAGACCGGCGCAGTGGTCGTCGCGGTCGACTCGCTGGTGGCACGCGAGGTCCACCGCGAGCAGCTCGAGCGCGCGCGAGGCCGCGGCGGGTCGCTGCTGCGCGTGGAGTGGGAGCCGCTCGCCACTGCTGCCCAGGGGAGCTCCACGGCGCTGGAGACGGTGCTGGTGGAGGCAGGGGACGCTGGCGGAGAGGCCGCTGCCGGTGTGGCGGCGGTGAGCGCGTGTACGAACCGGGTGCTCGGTCTGATTCAGGAGTGGCTCGCGCAGGAGGGGTTGGGTGAGTCCACGATGGTCGTGGTGACCCGAGGCGCCGTCGCGGCCGCTGCGGGGGACGAGGTTCCGGGGTTGGCGCAGGCGGCGGTGTGGGGGCTGGTTCGCTCGGCGCAGGCCGAGCACCCCGGGCGCTTTGCGCTGGTCGACCTCGACGACGAGGGGTCCTCGTGGGATGCGCTGCCGGGCGCGGTGGTTGACGCGTTGAGCGCGCACGAGCCGCAGCTTGCGATCCGCGCAGGCGCCGCGCTCGTGCCGCGCCTGCGGCGGGTGGCCCTCCCGGTCCCGGAGGGCGAGTCCGCTGGTGAGGCCGGGGCCAGCGGTGAGGGAGCAGCTGCCTCCCGCCCCGCCGAGGGTGGTTCGCGCTTCGCCGCGCCGGGCACGGTGCTGGTGACCGGTGGCACGGGTGGGCTCGGCGCGCTGGTGGCGAGACACCTCGTGAGCGCCCACGGGGCGCGTCACCTGCTGCTGGTCAGCCGGCGTGGGGAGGAGGCGCCGGGCGCCGGGGCGCTTCGGGAGGATCTGGCGGGGCTGGGGGCGCAGGTGCGGATCGCCGCGTGCGACGTCGCCGACCGTGAGCAGCTGCGCGCGTTGCTCGAGTCGATCCCCGCAGCCCACCCGTTGCGAGCGGTGGTGCACGCCGCGGGCGTGCTCGACGACGGAGTGCTCGACGCGTTGACCCCGGAGCGTCTCGCGGGGGTGCTCGCGCCGAAGGCGCTCGCCGCGCTGCACCTGCACGAGTTGACGGCGGGCACGGACCTCTCCGCGTTCGTGCTGTTCTCCTCGGTGGCCGGCACCCTGGGTGTCCCCGGTCAAGGCAACTACGCGGCGGCCAACGCGCTCCTGGACGCGCTGGCGGCGCATCGTCGTGCGCACGGGTTGCCGGCCGTCTCGATCGCGTGGGGCCCGTGGGCTCAGGCGGACGGCATGGCCGACCGTCTGCGGGACGTCGACCTGGCGAGGGGTGCCCGCTCGGGAGTGGCGCCGCTCGCGCCGCAGGAGGGGCTCGACCTCTTCGACGCCGCGGGCCTGTCGGGGGAGGCGCAGCTCCTCGCGCTGCGCCTCGACGCCTCGGCGCTGCGCGCGCAGGCCGGCGCGGGGGCGACGGCGCCGATGCTGCGCGGCCTGGTCCGCCTCCCCGCGAGCCTCGCCGACGCGGGGGAGCGCGAGGAGCTGGTCAGGCGTCTGGCCGCCGTGCCTGAGGACGAGCGCGGCGGCGTCGTGCTGGACGTCGTGTGTGCGCACGTCGCGACGGTCCTCGGGTACGGCTCGCGGGCTTCGGTCGAGGCCCACCACACGTTCAAGGAGCTGGGGTTCGACTCGCTGGCGGCGGTGGAGCTCCGCAACCGGCTGACCGTGGCCACGGGTCTTGCGCTGCCCCCGACGCTGATCTTCGACTACCCCACCCCGGTTGTGCTGGCCGACCACCTGCTCGTCGACCACCTGTCGGGCGAGCTCGGGGGCGGCGGCCCCGCTGCGGCCGACCCGTTCGATTCCGAGCTCGACGAGCTGGAGCGGCGGCTCGCCTCGCTGCCCTCGGGCGACGCCGAGCGGCTGCGGGTAGGGCGGCGTCTGCAGACGATCCTCTCCGGGCTGGGAGGCGGGCAGCCGGACGAGCACGGCGTCGCGGTGGCCCAGTTGATGCGCTCGGCGAGCGCCGAGGACGTCTTCGACTTCATCGACCGGGAGGCTGCGGAGCGACACTACGAACGGGGACGGCGATGGCTGAGGACGAGCGGTTCCTCGACTACCTCAAGCGCGTCACGCTCGAGCTGCACGACGCGCGGCTGCGCCTGCGGGAGGCCGAGGAGCGCGCGCACGAGCCGCTCGCGATCGTGGGGATGGGCTGCCGCTACCCGGGGCCCGCCCGCTCGCCGCAGCAGCTGTGGGAGCTGGTGGCGGACGGCCGCGACGCGATCGTCGGCTTCCCCTCCGACCGCGGGTGGGACCTGGAGGGGTTGTACGACCCCGACCCCGAGCACCTCGGCACGAGCTACACGCGCGAGGGCGGGTTCCTGGACGACGCCGCGCTGTTCGACCCGGGGTTCTTCGGGATCTCCCCGCGGGAAGCCGTCGGGATCGATCCCCAGCAGCGCCTGCTGCTGGAAGTGGGCTGGGAGGCGCTCGAAGACGCGGGCCTCGACCCCGCCGCGCTGCGGGGCACCCCCACCGGGGTGTTCGCGGGGGCGATGTACCACGACTACACGACCGGCGTGCGCGGACCCGCCTCGCTTGGCCTGGAGTCTGGGATCGGCGCGAGCCTCGCGGGCAGCGTGGTCTCGGGTCGCCTCGCGTACACGCTCGGGCTGGAGGGGCCGGCGGTGACCGTCGACACCGCCTGCTCCTCCTCGCTGGTGGCGCTGCACTGGGCCTGTCACGCGCTGCGTGCGCAGGAGTGCTCGCTGGCGCTCGTGGGAGGGGTCACCGTCCTCTGGTCGCCGGGGGTGTTCGTGTGGTTCTCGCGCCAACGCGGCCTCTCCCCCGATGGGCGGTGCCGGTCCTACGCCGCCGCCGCGAACGGCACGGGCTGGAGCGAGGGCGCGGGGGTGGTGGTGGTCGAGCGCCTCTGCGACGCGCGCCGGCTGGGTCACCGGGTGCTCGCGGTGGTGCGCGGCAGCGCGGTAAACCAGGACGGCGCCTCCAACGGCCTGACCGCGCCCAACGGTCCCGCCCAGCAGCGGGTGATCCGCCAGGCGCTCGCGAGCGCGGGCCTGTCCGCGGGGCAGGTCGACGCGGTGGAGGGGCACGGCACGGGCACGACGCTGGGCGACCCGATCGAGGCCCAGGCGCTGCTCGCCGTCTACGGGCGCGAGCGCCCCCCTCACCGTCCGCTGTGGTTGGGCTCGTTGAAGTCGAACCTGGGCCACACCCAGGCGGCGGCTGGCGTGGGGGGCGTGATCAAGATGACGCTCGCGCTGCGCCACGGGGTGCTGCCCAAGACGCTGCACGCCGAGCAGCCCACGCCCGCGGTGGACTGGTCGGCGGGCGGTGTCGCGCTGCTGCAGGACGCCGTGCCGTGGCCCGCGGGAGAGGGCCCGCGGCGCGCGGGCGTCTCCTCGTTCGGCGCCTCCGGCACGAACGCGCACGTGATCCTCGAGGAGGCCCCGCCCGCGCCAACCGGTGCCGCCGGTGCCGCCCTCTCCGCCACCGACACAGCCGCCCCCCTCGTCACTCCCGGTGTCGCTGGCTCCGCCGCCGTGGCCGTCGCCGCCGCCGTCTCCGCCGACCACACCGCGGCCGCCGCCGACCCCCAGGCTGCGCCGTCCGCGGTGGGCGTGGTGGCCGCCGGGGCGGTGCCCTGGGTCGTGTCGGGTCGGGGTGAGACCGGCCTGCTCGCCCAGGCGCAGCGGCTTCTGCAGTGGGCCGAGTCCGGGCCCGGGCGCGAGGGACGCCCGCTCGACGTCGGGTTCTCGCTCGCCCACCGGCCGCTGCTGGAGGACCGAGCCGTGCTCGTGGGTCGCGACCACACGGGACTGCTGGAGGGCCTGCGCGCGCTGGCCGAGGGGCGCTCGGCGTCGGGGGTGGTGCGCGGCGAGGGCTCGGTGCGCGCGGGCGGCAAGCTCGTCTTCGTGTTCCCCGGCCACGGCTCGCAGTGGGCGGGGATGGCGCGCGAGCTGCTCGAGCGCTCCCCGGTGTTCGCCGAGTCGATCCACGCGTGCGCGGAGGCGCTCGCGCCGCACCTCGACTGGTCGGTGCTGGACGTCCTGCACGGGGCGCCGCGCGCCCCGTCGCTCGAGCGCATCGACGTGGTGCAGCCGGTGCTGTTCGCGATGATGGTCTCGCTGGCGCGGCTGTGGGGTGCCTGCGGGGTGCGGCCCGACGTGGTGGTGGGCCACTCCCAGGGGGAGCTCGCCGCCGCGCACGTCGCGGGGGGGCTCTCGCTGCAGGACGCCGCGCTCGTGGTGGCCGTGCGCAGCAAGATGTTGGCGGGCCTCACCGGGCAGGGTCGGATGGCGTCCGTGGCGGAGGGCGCGGAGCAGCTCGCGGAGCGTCTGCGGCGGTGGGGCGCGCGGATCGTGATCGCGGCGGCCAACGGGCCGTCCTCCGCGGTGGTCTCCGGGGAGCCCGACGCGATCGACGAGCTGCTGGCGCAGTGCGCCGCGGAGGGGGTGCGCACGCGCGAGATCCGGGGGGCCGTGTCCGCGGGGCACTCGCCGCAGATGGAGGCGATCCGCGCGCCGCTGCTCGAGGCCTGCGCCTCGCTGGCTCCGCGCACGGGGAACGTTCCCTTCTACTCGACCGTCACCGGCGGGCCGCTGGACACAGCCGAGCTCGACGCCGGGTACTGGTACCGCAACGCGCGCGAGCGGGTGCTCTTCGAGCGGACGGCGCGCAGGCTGCTGGAGCGCGGGCGCTGCACGTTCATCGAGGTCTCTCCCCACCCGGTGGTGTCGGTCGCGGTGCAGGAAGCGATCGACGCCGTGCGCGCGGAGGGTGAAGGGGAGGTTGGTCCACCGCGCCCCCACGAGGGCGGGGCGGGCTCGCGCCGCCGCGAGGGCGACGGGGCGGCCGGCTCGCTGCGCCGCGAGGACGCCGAGGGGGCAGCCGGCTCGCTGCGCCGCGAGGGCGACGGGGTGGTCGGTTCGCTGCGCCGCGAGGAGCCCGCGGCCGAGCGCTTCGCGCTCTCCCTCGCGGAGGCGTGGGTGCGCGGGGTGCCCGTCGACTGGAGGGCGCTCTTCGCCGGCTCCGCGCCGGAGCGCGTGCCGCTGCCCACCTACGCCTTCCAGCGCGAGCGCTACTGGATCGAGAGCACCGCGGGCACTGCCGGTGACGCCGCGGCCGCCGGCCAGGACCCCGCGGAGCACCCGCTGCTGGGCGCCGCCGTGGGGCTGGCCGACGAGCGGGGCTGGCTGTTCACGGGTCGCCTCTCCCTGCAGACGCACCCGTGGCTTGCCGACCACGCGGCGGCGGGCGTCGTGCTGCTGCCGGGCACGGCCTTCCTGGAGCTCGCCCTGTACGCAGGCGCCCGTGTCGGGTGCGAGCAGGTGGCGGAGCTGCTGCTGGAGGCGCCGCTGGTGCTGGAGCCCCACGGCGGGGTGCAGCTGCAGCTGCTCGTGGGCGCGGAGGAGTCGGGGCGGCGCTCGCTCGGCGTCTACTCCCGCCCGGCCGGGGCCGCCGGCGAGGGTCCGTGGGAGCGGGAGGGGTGGACGCGCCACGCCGAGGGCGTGCTGGTCGGCGGGGACCCCGCGGCGATCGACGGGGCCTCCTCCGCGCACTCCGGGATGGTCGGCCCGGCCTCTCCCGCACCGGCGTTCGCCGCGGGTGAGTGGCCGCCGCCGGGCGCGGAGGCGGTGGATGTCGAGGCTCTGTACGACCGGGCCGCCGGGCACGGTCTGGAGTACGGACCCGCGTTCCAGGGTCTGCGGGCGGCGTGGCGCTCGGGCGAGGACGTGCTCGCGGAGGTCTCGCTGTCCGCCGAGCAGCAGCCGGAGGCGGAGGCGTTCGGCGTGCACCCGGCCCTGCTGGACGCGGCGCTGCACGCACTGGGGGCGGCGCTGCCCGACGGACGCGAGCCGGCGGCGCAGGAGCTCGCGCGCGGGGAGGCGTGGCTGCCGTTCTCCTGGAGCGGCGTGCACCTGCACTCCGCGGGCGCGGCCTCCCTGCGGGTGCGGCTCTCCCCGGCGGGCGCGGGCGCGGTGTCGCTGGCGGTCGCGGACTCCACCGGCGCGCCGGTGGCGACGGTGCGTTCGCTGGTCACGCGTCCGGTCTCCCTGCGCGGGCTCGCAAGCGCTCGCGGGGGCCACCACCAGGCGCTGTTCGTGCAGGAGTGGGTCGCGCTCTCGGTGGGCGCCCCCGAGCCGTCGCGGTGGGGCGGCGCGGCGGTGCTGGGCGGAGACGACTGCCCGCTCGCGCGCGACCTGCGCGCGGCGGGGGTGGCGGCGCAGGCACACGTCGACCTACTGGCCTTGAACGCCGCGCTCGACGCGGGCGCGGAGGTTCCCGAGGTCGTGGTGGTGGAGTGCTCTGCCGACGACGCGCAAGGGTTGGCCGGCGGGGTCGCCGACGCGGCCCACACGGTCCTCGCGCGCGCGCTCGAGCTGCTGCAGGCGTGGCTGGCCGACGAGCGGCTGGCGAGCGCCCGGCTGGTGCTGCTCACGCGCGGGGCCGTCGCGGCGGGGCCCGAGGAGGACGTGCCGAACCTCGCGCTCGCGCCGGTGTGGGGGCTTGTGCGCTCGGCCCAGTCGGAGTCCCCCGGCCGCTGCGTGATCGTGGACACCGACGGCGAGGCGGCCTCCTGGAGCGCGCTGCCCGCGGCGCTTGCACGCGACGAGCCCCAACTGGCGGTGCGTGGGGGCGAGGTCTCAGCGCCGCGACTTGCGCGGGTGGCGCGCGTGGAGTCGCCTCCGGCGCCGGAGGCGCTGGGGGGCACCGTACTGATCACCGGCGCCACCGGCAGCCTCGGGGCGCTGGTGGCCCGGCACCTGGTGGAGCAGGGGGCGCGCCACCTGCTGCTGGTCAGCCGCCGGGGAGCGGAGGCGGAGGGGGCGCTCGAGCTGCAGGCCGAACTCGCGGCGCTCGGCGCCGAGGCGGTGCTCGCCGCGTGCGACGTGGCCGACCGCTCGCAGCTACAGGCGCTGCTGGAGTCGGTGCCCCCGCAGCGGCCGCTGCGTGCGGTGGTGCACGCGGCGGCGGTGCTCGACGACGGCGTGCTCGACTCGCTCACGCCGGAGCGCCTCGACCGGGTGCTGGCCGCGAAGGCGGACGCGGCGTGGCACCTGCACGAGCTGACCGAGCCGCTCGAGCTGTCGGAGTTCGTCCTGTTCTCCTCCGCGGCCGGCGTCTTCGGCAACCCGGGCCAGGGCAGCTACGCGGCGGCGAACGCCTTCCTGGACGGGCTGGCGGCCCACCGGCGGGCCCGGGGGATGCCCGCGACCTCGATGGCGTGGGGGCTGTGGGAGCAGGCGGGCGGCGTCGCCACCACGCAGCTGAGCGCGGTCGACCGGGCGCGGCTCGCGCGCACGGGCTTCGCGCCGCTCTCGGTGGAGGAGGGCCTCGAGCTTTTCGACCTCGCCCGCACGCGCGAGGAGGCGCTGGTGGTCCCCGCGCGCCTCGACGCCGCCGCGCTGCGCGCCCTGGCGCGAGCGGGCGCGCTCCCCGCGCTGCTGCGCGGCCTGGTGCGCGTCCCGGCCCGCGCGGCTGGGCAGGGCGCCGGCGAAGCGCTGGCGCGGCGCCTGCGGGCGGCGCCAGAGGCCGAGCGCCCCCGCGTGGCGCTCGACGGGGTGCGCGAGGAGGTGGCCGCCGTGCTCGGCTACGGCTCCGCTCAGGCGATCGACCCGCGGCGCGCGTTCAGGGAGCTTGGGTTCGACTCGCTGACCGCGGTGGAGTTGCGCAACCGGCTGTGCGCCGCCACCGGCCTGCGGCTCCCGCCCACCGTCGTGTTCGACTACCCGAGCGCCGAGGCGCTCGGCGGGCACCTGCTCGGGGAGCTCTTCGCCGAGACCGCCGGGGAGCCGCAGAGCGACGAGGCGCAGGTGCGCCAGACCCTCGCTGCGATTCCCCTCGCCCGCCTGCGAGCGGCAGGGCTGCTGGAGGCGCTGCTCGAGCTCGCCGACGGGGCGCAGGGCCCTTACCCGCCCGCCGGGGAGGACCCCGCAGATGGGGATGGGGATGGGGAGGCGATCGACGCGATGGACGTCGAGAGCCTCGTGCGCCTGACGCTGGACGGCGTGGACTCCACAAGCGAGACCGGGGCGAGGAGCTGAGCGTGGCGGCCACCGACGAACGGGTCGTGGAGGCGCTGCGCGCGTCGCTGAAGGAGGCGGAGCGGCTGCGCCGCCAGAACCGGCGGCTGCTGGCCGCCGCGCACGAGCCGGTCGCGATCGTGGGGATGAGCTGCCGGTTCCCTGGGTCGGTGCGCACCCCGGGGGACCTGTGGCGGCTCGTGCGTGAGGGGGTCGACGCGATCTCGGGGCTGCCCACCGACCGCGGGTGGGACCTCGAGCGGCTGTACGACCCGGAGCCGGGCCGCCCCGGGTGCAGCTACGTGCGCGCGGGCGGGTTCCTGGAGGACGCCGGGGAGTTCGACGCGGAGTTTTTCCGGATCAGCCCCCGGGAGGCGGTGGCGACCGATCCCCAGCAGCGTCAGTTGCTGGAAGCCGCGTGGGAGGCGATCGAGGATGCCGGCCTCGATCCGCTCTCGCTGCGGGGCACGCCCACGGGGGTGTTCGCCGGCTCGATGTACCAGGACTACGGCCTGGGTCTCCAGGCGGGGGTGGCCGACGGCGGGGCGGGCGCCGACGGTTCGGGCGTGCAGCCGATGGCGGGCGGCACCGCCAGCGTGGTCTCCGGCCGCATCGCCTACACGCTCGGGCTGGAGGGGCCGGCGGTGACGGTGGACACGGCGTGCTCCTCCTCGCTGGTTGCGCTGCACCTGGCCTGCCAGTCGCTGCGCGGCGGTGAGTGCTCGCTGGCGCTCGCGGGCGGTGTGACGGTGCTCTCCACGCCCGCGGTGCTCGTGGAGTTCAGCCGCCAGCGCGGGCTCGCGGCGGATGGGCGGTGCAAGTCCTTCGCGGACGCCGCCGACGGGACGAGCGTCTCGGAGGGTGTGGGCCTGCTGCTGCTGGAGCGACTCTCCGACGCGCGGCGCGCGGGCCACCCGGTGCACGCGCTGGTGCGCGGCTCCGCGGTCAACCAGGACGGCGCCTCAAACGGCCTGACGGCGCCCTCCGGCCCCTCCCAGCGACGGGTCATCCGCCAGGCGCTGGCCGCCGCGGGGCTCTCGGCCGAGCAGGTGGACGCCGTGGAGGCGCACGGCACGGGCACCGTCCTGGGCGACCCGATCGAGGCGCAGGCGCTGCTGACCAGCTACGGACGCGACCGACCGGTGGAGCGTCCGTTGTGGCTCGGCTCGCTGAAGTCGAACCTCGGCCACACCCAGGCCGCGGCGGGCGTGGCTGGAGTGATCAAGATGGTGCAGGCGCTGCGCCACGGGGTGCTGCCGCGGACGCTGCACGTCGACCGGCCCTCCACGCGGGTCGACTGGGGCGCGGGCGCCGTGTCGCTGCTGACCGAGGAGGTGCCCTGGTCGCGCAACGGCGCACCGCGGCGTGCAGGCGTCTCCTCGTTCGGGATCTCCGGGACCAACGCGCACGTGATCCTCGAGGAGGCCCCCCCCGAGGACGATCGCGCCCCGGCCGAGGGCGGCGCCCCACTGAAGCTGCTCGGCGAGACGGTGCCGTGGGTGCTCTCGGGCCGGGGCGTCGAGGGCCTGCGGGGGCAGGCGCTCCGGCTGCGGGACTTCGTGGCCGCCGAGGAGGCCCCACCGGCGCAGGACGTCGGGCTCTCGCTCGCCGGCCGCGCGGCGCTCGACGGCCGGGCGGTGGTGCTCGGCGGGGATCGGGCGGAGCTGCTGGCGGGTCTCGAAGCCCTGGCGGGCGACGAGCCGGCCGCCGGCGTGGTCCGCGGCGTGGTCCCCCCGGGCGGCGCCTGCGGGGTCGTGTTCGTGTTTCCCGGCCAGGGCTCGCAGTGGGCGGGGATGGCGCTGGAGCTGTTGGAGGGCTCGCCCGTGTTCGCCGAGCGGCTGCGGGCGTGCGAGGCGGCGCTCGCGCCCCACGTGCAGTGGTCGCTGGAGGACGTCCTGCGCGGCGCCGCGGGCGCGCCGGCACTCGAGCGGGTGGACGTGGTGCAGCCGGTGCTGTTCGCGGTGGCGGTCGCCCTCGCGCAGCTGTGGGCCGCGTACGGGGTGCGCCCGGACGCGGTGGTGGGCCACTCGCAGGGGGAGATCGCCGCGGCGTGCGTGGCGGGCGGGCTCTCGCTGCAGGACGCCGCGCTGGTGGTGGCGCGCCGCAGCCTCGCGCTGCGGGCGCTCGCAGGGCGCGGCGGCATGGCCTCGATCGCGGCCGGGGCGCCCGCGGTGCGGGCGCGGATCGGGCGGTTCCAGGGGCGGGTTTCGCTCGCGGCGGTGAACGGCCCCGGCGCGGTGGTGGTCTCCGGCGAGGTGGACGCGCTCGAGGAGCTGGTCGCGGAGTGCGTCGCGGAGGGGCTGAGGGCACGGTCGATACCGGTGGACTACGCGGCGCACTCCCACCGGGTGGAGGAGATCCGCGAGGAGCTGCTCGGCGGATGCGCCGCGATCGCGCCGCGCACGAGCGAGACGCCGTTCTACTCCGCGGTGAGCGGCGGGCTGCTCGACACGGCCGGGCTTGACGGCGGGTACTGGTACCGCAACCTCCGAGACCCCGTCGAGTTCGAACGGACCACACGGGCGCTGCTGCAGGAGGGCTACCGAACCTTCATCGAGATCAGCCCCCACCCGGTGCTGACGGTGGGGTTGCAGGAGACGATCGACGAGGCGCTCACCGGCGAGGGCGACCCCGGCGAGGCGGGGGTGCTCGGCTCGCTGCGGCGCGGGGAGGGCGGGCCGGGGCGCTTCCTGCGCTCGCTGGGCGAGGCGTGGGTGCGGGGCGTGCCCGTGGAGTGGGAGGCGGTGTTCCGCGACAGCGCCGCGCGCACGGTGCGACTGCCGACGTACGCCTTTCAGCGCCAGCGCTACTGGTTGCGGGCGGCGGAGGGAGGCGTGGGGGATCTCGCCGCCGCGGGGCAGCGGCCGGCCGAGCACCCACTGCTGGGGGCGGCGGTCGCGCTCGCCGAGGGCGGGGGGCAGCTGTTCACGGGTCGCCTCTCTCTGCAGACGCACCCTTGGCTGGCCGACCACGCGGTGATGGGAGCGGTGCTGCTGCCAGGCACCGCGTTCCTGGAGCTCGCGCTGTACGCCGGCGGGCAGGTCGGGTGCGGGCTCGTGACGGAGCTCACCCTGCAGGCGCCGCTCGTCCTGGGCGAGCAAGGGGCGGTCCAGATTCAGCTCGCGGTGGGCGAGCCCGACGAGCGGGAAGCCCGCGCGGTGAGCCTCCACTCCCGGCCCGAGGGCGCGGCCGGCGAGGATGCAGTGGCTCTCGGCGGATCGCCGATCGGCCGGCTGGGTGCAGACGAGTGGACGTGCCACGCGACCGGGACGCTCGCGCCGTGGGAGTCGATCGACGCGCGGGAGGGGCCGGGGGCCGAGGGAGGAGCGGCAGACGAGCTCGAGGCGCAGCTCGCGGCGCTCGCTTGCGCGGAGTGGCCTCCACGGGGTGCGGTGCGCCTGCAGACCGAGGACCTGTACGACCGTCTGGCCGAGCTGGGCTTCGAATACGGCCCGGTCTTCCAGGGGTTGCAGGCGGCGTGGCAGCTCGGGGAGAGTACCTTCGCGGAGGTCTCCCTCGCGGAGGAGCAGCGTCCGTGGGCGGCAGGCTTCGACGTGCACCCGGCGCTGCTGGACGCCGCGCTGCACGCGATCGGGGCGGCACGGCTCGCCCAGGCGTCGGAGCACGCGGAGGGTGGCGTGGGCCTGCCGTTCTCCTGGAGCGGGGTCAGGCTTCGCGGCGCCTCCGGGCAGTCGCTGCGCGCCTGCCTTGCCCCTGCCGGAGAGGGCGCCCTGGCGGTGGCGGTCGCCGACGGGGCAACCGGCGCCCCGGTGGCGACAGCGCGCTCGCTGGTGGTTCGCCCGGTTTCCCGTGAGCAGCTGGAGGACGCGCGCAGGGGCCCGAGTGCGTCGCTGCTGGCGCTGGAGTGGGCCCCCCTCCCGGTGGGCCAGCCCGCGTCACAGGGAGGGTGGGCGGCGCTCGGCGGGGTGCCCGAGGACGCCCTTGGAGACGGGGTCCAGTATGCGGATCTGCCCGCCTTGCTCGAGGCGCTCGACGGGGGCGCCGAGGTCCCCGAGGTCGTGCTCGCGGGCTTCGCACTGGATCCCGGGGCGGACGGCGAGGGCGTCGTGGAGCTTGCGCACGGCAACGTCCACCGGGCGCTCGAGTTGGTGCAGGCGTGGCTAGCGGAGGAGCGTCTGGCGGGCTCGCGCCTGGCGGTGCTCACCCGGGGCGCGGTGGCGGCGCGCGCCGGCGAGCAGGTGGCGGGCCTGGCCGCGGCGCCGGTGTGGGGTCTGCTGCGCTCCGCCCAGTCCGAGCACCCGGGCCGCTTCGTGCTCGTGGACCTCGACGGCGGGCCGGTCTCGCGGGAGGCGCTGTCGGCGGTCCTGGCGGCGGGACGCGTGGAGCCGGCGCAGGCCGGCGGGCAGCTGGCGGTGCGCGATGGGATGGTGCTCGCCCCCCGGCTCGCGCCCGCGCCCGCAGGGGGCGTGCTGGCCCCGCCGAGGGGCGTCGCGCAGTGGCGCCTGGCGAGCGGCGGCCGCGGCACCCTCGACGATCTGCGCCTGGTCCCGTGCCCGCAGGCGGGCGGGCCGCTGGCCGAGGGGCAGGTCCGCGTCGCGGTGCGCGCCGCGGGCCTGAGCTTCCGCGACGTCGTGACCGCGCTGGGACTCGTGCCCCTGCGCGGCGAGTGGGACGCGATCGGCAGCGACGGGGCGGGCGTGGTGGTGGAGGTCGGCCCCGGGGTGAGCGGCGTGCAGCCCGGCGACCGCGTGATGGGGGTGCTGCTGGGAGCGTTCGGGCCGGTGGGGGTGGCCGACCACCGCACGCTGGTGCGGATGCCCGCGGGCTGGTCGTTCGCGCAGGCCGCGTCGATCCCGGGGGCGTTCCTCACGGCGTACTACGGCCTCCTGGACCTCGCGCGCGTGCAGCGGGGCGAGCGGCTGCTCGTGCACGCCGCCGCGGGCGGCGTGGGCATGGCCGCCGTGCAGCTGGCACGACACCTGGGCGCGGAGGTGTTCGCGACGGCGAGTCCTGCGAAGTGGGGGGTCCTGGAGTCCCTCGGATTCGACCGGGAGCACCTCGCCTCCTCGCGGGACGCGGACTTCGCCGAGCGGTTCCTGCAGGCCACGGACGGGCGGGGGGTGGACGTGGTCCTCAACTCGCTGGCGCGGGAGCTCGTGGACGCCTCGCTGCGGCTGCTGCCCGGGGGCGGGCGCTTCGTCGAGATGGGTAAGACCGACATCCGCGACCCCGCGCGCGTCGCGGCGGAGCACCCGGGGGTGGCCTACCGCGCGTTCGACCTGGGCGAGGCGGGCGCGGAGCGCATCGGGGAGATGCTCGGTGAGATCGTCGCGCTATTCGAGCGCGGCGTGCTTGCGCCGCTGCCGCTGCGCGCGTGGGACGTGCGGCGTGCGCCCGAGGCGTTCCGCTTCATGAGCCAGGCGCGGCACGTCGGCAAGATCGTGCTGACCATGCCCGACCCCCCGTGGGAAGAGCGGGGCACCACCGTGCTCGGCGAGGGCGCGGAGCTGCCCTCCGGCGCCCCGGCGAGCGAGTCGGGCGCGGCGCCGGCCGTGGGCGGCACGGGCGAGCTGCTCCCGGGCGCTCCGTCGGTGAGCACCGGCACGGTGCTCGTCACCGGCGGCACCGGCGAGCTCGGCGGCCTGGTGGCCAGGCACCTGGTGCGCGAGCACGGGGTGCGCAGCCTGGTGCTGGCCAGCCGCCGCGGCCGCGAGGCCCCCGGGGCGCAGCAGCTGGAGGAGGAGCTGACGGCGCTCGGCGCCCACGTCGCGATCGCGGTGTGCGACGTGGCCGACCGCGCGCAGCTGCAGGCGCTGCTCGCCTCGGTTCCGGCGCAGCGCCCGCTCAGCGCGGTGGTGCACACCGCGGGAGTCCTCGACGACGGGGTCCTCGAGTCGCTGACGCCGGAGCGCCTCGACCGGGTGCTCGCCCCGAAGGTGGATGCGGCGTGGCACCTGCACGAGCTGACCGCGCACCTGGACCTGCGAGCGTTCGTGCTCTTCTCGTCGGTCTCGGGCACGCTGGGCGCCCCGGGGCAGGGCAACTACGCGGCCGCGAACGTCTTCCTCGATGGGCTCGCCGCCCATCGGCGGGCACTGGGGCTGCCCGGAGCCTCGATGGCGTGGGGCTGGTGGGCACCGACGAGCGAGCTGACCGGGGGGCTGAGCGAGACCGACCTCCTGCGGGTCCGCCGTGCGGGCTTCGAGGCGTTCTCCGCCGAGGAAGGTCTCGCGCTCCTCGATGCGGCCCTCGCGTCGGGGGAGGCGCTGACGGTCCCGGTACGGCTGAACGCCGCGGCGCTCCGTGCGCAGGCCGGCGCGGGAGCGCTGCCGTCGATCATGCGCGGTCTGGTGCGCGCCCCGGCTCGGCGTGCTCCCGCCGCGCAGGGGGTGCTCGCGACCCGCCTGGCGGGCGCCTCGGCGGAGGAGCGCAGGCACGCCGTCCGCGGGCTCGTGCGGGGGGAGGTGGCCGTGGTGCTGGGCCACGGCTCGCCCGAGGCGGTCGACGTGCGGCGTGCGTTCAAGGACCTCGGGTTCGACTCGCTGCTCGCCGTGGAGCTGCGCAACCGGCTGCAGGCCGCGACGGGGCTGCGCCTGCCGGCGACGCTGGTCTTCGACTACCCCTCCCCGGAGGCGCTGGCAACCCACCTGCTGGAGGAGGTCGAGGGAGCGGGGGACCGGGCGGCGTCGCCGGCCGCGCGGACCGCATCGCTCGAGGAGCCGGTCGCGATCGTGGGGATGAGCTGCCGCTACCCCGGCGGGGTGCGCTCGCCGCAGGAGCTGTGGGGGCTGCTCGCCGCGGGTGTCGATGCGATCGCGCCGTTCCCGACCGACCGTGACTGGGATCTCGAGGCGTTGTACCACCCCGACCCCGACCACCCGGGCACCAGCTACGTGCGCGAGGGAGGGTTCGTGTCCGGCATCGCGGACTTCGACGCGGACTTCTTCGGGATCAGCCCGCGCGAGGCTGCGACCATGGATCCCCAGCAGCGGCTGCTGCTCGAAGCCGCATGGGAGGCGCTCGAACGTGCCGGCATCGCGCCGGGCTCGCTGCGCGGAAGCCACACGGCGGTGTTCGCGGGGACGACCGGCCAGGACTACGGGTCGCGCGCGCTGTCGGCGCTCGACAGCGTAGAGGGGTACCTGTTGACGGGCACCTCGGCGAGCGTCCTCTCGGGCCGTGTGGCGTACGCGCTGGGGCTGGAGGGGCCCGCGGTTACCGTGGACACGGCGTGCTCCTCCTCGCTGGTGGCGCTGCACCTGGCCTGCCAGTCGCTGCGGGCGGGGGAGTGCGTGCTGGCGCTCGCAGGCGGGGTGACGGTGCTCTGCTCGCCGGCGCCGTTCGTGGGCTTCAGCCGCCAGCGGGGACTCGCCGAGGACGGGCGGTGCAAGTCGTTCGCCGCCGCCGCGGACGGCACCAGCGTCGCGGAGGGCCTGGGGCTGCTGGCGCTCGAGCGCCTCTGCGACGCGCGCCGCCTGGGTCACCCGGTGCTGGCGGTGGTGCGCGGCAGCGCCGTCAACCAGGACGGCGCGAGCAACGGGCTCTCCGCGCCCAACGGGCTCGCCCAGCAGCGCGTGATCCGCCAGGCCCTCGCGTCCGCCGGGCTGGCGCCGGAGGAGGTCGACGCGGTCGAGGGGCACGGGACGGGCACCGTGCTCGGCGACCCCATCGAGGCCCAGGCGCTGCTGGCGACCTACGGGCGCGACCGGCCCGTGGAGCGCCCCCTGTGGCTGGGGTCGATGAAGTCGAACATCGGCCACGCCCAGGCCGCCGCCGGTGTGGCGGGGGTCATCAAGATGGTGCAGGCGCTGCGCCACGGGGTGCTGCCGCGGACGCTGCACGTGGACGAGCCGACGGGCCAGGTCGACTGGTCCGCGGGCGCGGTGTCGCTGCTGAGCGAGGCGCGGTCGTGGGAGCCGAACGGGAGGCCGCGGCGGGCGGGTGTGTCCTCCTTCGGCGTCAGCGGGACGAACGCGCACGTGATCCTCGAGGAAGCCCCACCCCTGGAGGATCCCGCGGTCGCGGCGGAGGCGCCCGCCGAGCTCGGCGCCGGCGGCATGGGCGCCGCGCAGGACGCCGTCGCGGATGACGACGCCCCGGGCAGCGGCCTGCTCGGCGCCGGTGCGATCCCCTGGGTGCTCTCGGGCCGGGGCCGCAGCGCGTTGCGCGCGCAGGCGGAGCGTCTGCAGAGCTTTGCGCTGGCCGACGAGGGTGTGCGCGTGGGCGACGTCGCGTTCTCGCTCGCGGGCCGCTCGGCGCTCGAGGATCGCGCGGTCGTGCTCGGGGCCGACCGGCAAGCGCTGCTCGCCGCCCTGGCGGCGGTGGCCGCGGGCGAGCCGGCGCCGTCCGTGATCGAGGGTGTCGCGCGGGGGGATCTGAGGGTCGCGTTCCTGTTCACCGGCCAGGGCGCCCAGCGTGCGGGGATGGGCCAGGAGCTGTACCGGGCGTTCCCGCCGTTCAGGGCGGCGCTCGACGAGGTCTGCGCGGCGCTCGACGAGCACCTGGAGCGCCCGGTGCTGGAGGTGCTGTTCGCGCCGGAGGGCACGCCCGAGGCCGGCCTGCTGAACGACACGATGTTCACCCAGGCGGGGCTGTTCGCGCTGGAGGTCGCGCTGCTGGCGCTGCTCGAAAGCTGGGGGGTGCGGCCCGACTACCTGCTGGGCCACTCGATCGGCGAGCTGACGGCGGCGTTCGCGGCGGGGGTCTTCTCGCTGCAGGACGCCTGCCGGCTGGTGGCGGCCCGTGGCCGGCTGATGAGCGCGCTGCCCGAGGGTGGGGCGATGGTCGCGGTGCAGGCCTCGCACGAGGAGGCGCTGCAGTCGTTGGCCGGCTTCGAGGAGCGGGTCTCGCTGGCGGCGGTGAACGGCCCCGCTGCGGTCGTGCTCTCAGGCGACGAGGGCCCCGTGGCGGAGCTCGCGCAGGCGTGGGCTCGCCAGGGGCGCAAGGTCAAGCGGCTGCAGGTGAGCCACGCCTTCCACTCGCCGCGCATGGAGGGGATGCTCGCGGACTTCGCCGCGGTGGCTGCAGAGGTGAGCTTCCACGCGCCGCGGACCCCCGTCATATCCAATCTGACCGGCGGGCCGGCCGGCGAGGAGCTGTGCTCGCCGGAGTACTGGGTGCGTCACGTGCGTAAGACGGTGCGCTTCGCCGACGGTGTGCGCTGGCTTGCGGACCACGATGTGGGCGGCTTCCTGGAGCTCGGCCCGGACGGCGTGCTCAGCGCGATGGTGGCGGACTGCCTGGGGGGCCGCGACGCCGGCGACGGTACGGGCTCCGGCGGCGGTGCGGGCTCCGGCGGCGGGATGGGCGCGGCGGCCCCGGTGGCGGTGCTGAAGGGCGGACGTCCGGAGGCGCTCTCGTGCCTCGCCGCGCTGGCGGAGCTGTGGGTGCACGGCGGGTCGGTCGACTGGGCCGCGACGCTCGCAGAGGGGGACGCACGACGGGTGGATCTGCCCACCTACGCGTTCCAGCGCCGGCGCCACTGGCTGCAGAGCGCGCCGGTCGACCGCTCGGGGCCGGACTGGCGCTACCGGGTGCAGTGGAAGCAGATCGCCTCACCCTCCGCGCCGGCGCTCTCGGGGACCTGGCTGGCGATCGTTCCCGTCGCTGGGCGGGGGGATCCGTGGATCGACGCGCTCGTGGACGCGCTCGAGGGGAGGGGCGCCCAGATGGTGCGGGTGCCGGTCGGCGGGGTTGAGGTCACACGCGAGGTGCTGGCTGGATCGCTGCGCGAGGCTCTGGGGGGAGCGTCCGAGGCGACGCCGCCGGCGGGGGTGGTGTCGCTGCTGGCTCTGGCGGAGCGCCGCGATCCCGCCCGCCCGAGCGTTCCCGATGGACTGGCCAGCACCGTGGCGCTGGTGCAGGCGCTTGGGGACGTCGGGATCGAAGCCCCCCTCTGGTTGATGACAAAGGGCGCCGCGTCGCTCGCACCAGCCGATCGGCTGCGCAGTCCGACCCAGGCGCAGGTGTGGGGGCTCGGTCTGGTGGTCGGTCTGGAGCACCCGAAGCGGTGGGGGGGCCTGGTGGATCTCCCCGAGACGCTCGACGAGCGCGTGCTGGATCTCGCGGCCGGCGTGCTGGCGGACGCGGGCGGCGAGGACCAGCTGGCGGTACGCGGCGGAGGCGTGTTCGCACGGCGCCTCGCGCGAGCGCGCGGGGGCGGCGGCGAGGCCGCGGGCGGTTGGGCTCCACCGCGGGGCACGGTGCTGATCACCGGGGGCACCGGCGGGCTGGGAGCGCACCTCGCGCGCTGGCTTGCCCGTGGCGGCGCGGAGCACCTGCTGCTGGTCAGCCGCCGCGGCGGCGAGGCGCCCGGCGCGGCACGGTTGGCGGAGGAGCTCGGCGAGCTGGGCGCCGAGGTGACCGTGGCGGCGTGCGACGTCGCCGACTACGGGGCGCTGCAGGCGCTGTTGGAGTCGCTACCCGCGCACCAGCCGCTCAGCGCGGTGGTGCACGCAGCTGGGACGGGCGGCTACGGCGCGATCGACTCGCTCACCCCGGAGGCCCTCGGCGAGGCGTTGTCGGCCAAGGCGCAGGCCGCCCGGCACCTGGACGAGCTGACGCGGGACGTGGACCTCGCGGCGTTCGTGGTGTTCTCCTCGATCGCCGGCACGCTCGGCTCGGGGGGGCAGGCTGCCTACGCCGCGGCCAACGCGTACCTCGACGCGCTCGCGGCCGATCGGCGCGGGCGCGGCCTGGCCGCCACCTCGGTGGCGTGGGGAGCGTGGGCCGGAGAGGGCATGGCTGCCGCGGGGGACGGGGAGGCCGGCGAGGCTCTGCGCCGCCGCGGGATCGGCGCGATGGCGCCGGAGCTGGCGATCGAAGCGTTGCAGAGCGCCCTGCGCAGCGACGAGCCGTGCGTGGTGGTGGCCGACATCCGCTGGGAGACCTACGCGCCGATCTTCGCCTCCGCTCGTGCGCGCCCGCTGATCGAAGATTTGCCCGAGGTCCGGGCGGCGCTCGAAGGGGCGGGCGGTCTGCGCGACGAGACGGCGGAGCGCGAGCTGCGGGGGCGTCTGGCCGACCTGCCCGAGCCGAAGCGGCGGGAGGCGCTGCTCGAGCTGGTTCGCACGGAGGCCGCCCGCGTGCTCGGCCACGCCTCCGCCGCGGACGTCGACGCCGGAAGGGCGTTCAACGAGCTTGGGTTCGACTCGCTGCTGGCCGTCGAGCTTCGTAACCGCCTCGATCGAGCCACGGGGCTGGGCCTGCCCGCGACCCTCGTCTTCGACCACCCCAACGCGGCCGCTGTGGCCGACCACCTGCTGGGTCGGCTGACGGGGGACGGGGGCACGGCGGAGGAGCGTACGGAGCTCGCGCTGGGCAGCCTCGAACAGG
Organism: uncultured Solirubrobacterales bacterium; assembly: GCA_963702085.1. Classification (GTDB taxonomy): domain Bacteria; phylum Actinomycetota; class Thermoleophilia; order Solirubrobacterales; family Solirubrobacteraceae; genus Palsa-744. The sequence goes on from OY969707.1 coordinate 939,273, forward strand.
CGCTCACGTCGCTCGACGGCGGGCCGGAGTCCGACGGTGTGGCGCTGCGCCTGCGGGCCGTGCTCGCGAGATTGGGCGACCCGCGGGAGCGCACGGAGCACGGTGGCGGGGACGCTGTGGCGGTCCTGGAGCAGATTCAAACGGCTTCAGATGAGGAGATCTTCGGATTCATCGATCGGGAGCTCGGGTCGTCGTGAAAGAGGCGCAGGTGCTGTGCAACACAACCAACGGAGATGCTCGATGACCAACGATGAGAAGCTGCGCGAGTACCTGAAGCGGGTGACGGTCGACCTGCACGACGCTCGTCGGCGCGTGCGCGCGCTCGAAGGGCAGGGTCGGGAGCCGGTGGCGATCGTGGGCATGGGCTGCCGCCTGCCCGGCGGGATCCGCTCGCCGGAGCAGCTGTGGGAGCTCCTCAGCGCCGGCCGCGAGGCGATCTCGGAGTTCCCCACCGACCGCGGGTGGGACCTGCAGCGGCTGTACGACCCCGAGGGCGAGCGTGCCGGGAGCACCTACGTACGGGAGGGGGGCTTCGTGCACGAAGCGGCCGACTTCGACGCGGACTTCTTCTCGATCAGTCCCAACGAGGCGCTGGCGATGGACCCCCAGCAGCGCCTGCTGCTCGAAGTGGCGTGGGAGGCGATCGAGCACGCGGGCATCGATCCGACCTCGCTGAGCGGGAGTCAGACCGGTGTGTTCGCGGGAGCGACGACGCTTGGCTACGGCGCCGGCCTCGTCGAGGCCGGGCCCGCCGGCGCGGACGCGCACGGCGGTGCCGGAGTGATTCCCAGCGTGATCTCAGGTCGGGTCTCCTACGTGCTGGGCTTGGAGGGTCCGGCGGTGACGGTCGACACGGCGTGCTCCTCCTCGCTGGTGGCGCTTCACCTCGCGTGCGACTCCCTGCGTAGGGGCGAGTGCTCGCTTGCGCTGGCGGGAGGGGTGACGATCATGTCCACGCCGGCTCAGTTCGTGGCGCTGGCCCTCCAGCGTGGACTCGCCCGCGACGGGCGGTGCAAGTCGTTCGCCGAGGCAGCCGACGGCACCAACTGGGGGGAGGGGGTCGGGATGGTGTTGCTGGAGGGCGTGGCGGATGCGCGACGTAACGGCCACGAGATACTGGCGGTGCTGCGCGGCAGCGCGGTCAACCAGGATGGCGCGAGCAACGGCCTGATGGCGCCCAACGGTCCCTCTCAGCAGCGTGTGATCCGGCGAGCGCTGGCGAACGCGGGGCTGGCGCCGCACGAGGTCGATGCGGTGGAGGCGCACGGCACCGGTACCACGCTGGGCGATCCGATCGAGGCGCAGGCGCTGCTCGCCACCTACGGGCAGGGACGGCCTGCGGGCCGTCCGCTGTGGCTTGGCTCGATCAAGTCGAACATCGGTCACACCCAGTCCGCGGCGGGCATCGCGGGGGTCATCAAGATGGTGATGGCGATCCGCCACGGCATGTTGCCCAAGACGCTGCACGTCGACCGCCCAAGCAGTCAGGTGAATTGGACGGTTGGGGCGGTGTCGCTGTTGGAGGAGGCGACGCCGTGGCCGCCGCCGGCCGACGGGGCGCAGGACGGCCCGCGCCGGGCGGGCGTGTCCTCGTTCGGGGCGAGCGGCACGAACGCGCACGTGATCCTCGAGCAGGCCCCCCCGCTCGCGGCGCCCGACACGCGGGCGCTGGAGAGCAACGGCCGCCCCGCCGACGGCGCGTCTGAGACCCCGGCGGCGGGTCTCACCACGGATGGTGCGTCTGAGGCTCTGGCGGTGGGTCCCCGCGCGGACGGCGCGTCCGAGACCCCGGCGGTGGGTCTCCTCATCGACGGCGCGGTGCCACTGGTGGTCTCGGCGCGCAGCGAGGGGGCCCTGCGAGAGCAGGCGGGCCGTTTGCGGGCGACGCTCGCGGCGGGTCGCACAGCGCCGGCGCCGGCGGACGTCGGGCTCTCGCTCGTGGGACGCCCGGCGTTCGCCCACCGGGCGGTCGTGGTGGGCGGCGAGCGCGAGCAGCTGCTCGGGGGATTGGACGCGGTGGCCGAGGCTGCGCCGGCAGCCGGCGTGGTCGCGGGCGCCGTCAGCACCGACGGCCCCGGCGGGGTCGTGTTCGTGTTTCCCGGCCAGGGCTCGCAGTGGGAGGGGATGGCGGTCGAGCTGCTGGATTCCTCGCCGGTGTTCGCCGAGGCGATGCGGGAGTGCGGGGAGGCGCTCGCACGGTTCACGGATTGGTCGGTCGAGGCGGTGTTGCGGGGCACGGACGGTGCGCCGTCGCTGCAGCGGATCGAGGTGGTGCAGCCGGCGCTGTTCGCGGTGATGGTGTCGCTGGCGCGCCTGTGGGGCGCGTGCGGGGTGCGCCCCGACGCGGTGGTCGGCCACTCCCAGGGCGAGATCGCCGCGGCGCACCTCGCCGGCGGGCTGTCGCTGCGGGACGCGGCGCGGGTGGTCGCGTTGCGCAGCCGCATGCTGTCCGGCTTGGTCGGGCGGGGTGCCGTGGCCTCGGTCGCCGAGGGGGTCGAGCAGGTGCGGGAGCGCCTGCAACGGTGGGAGGGGCGGATCGTGGTGGCCGCGGTCAACGGGCCGCGCTCGGTGGGAGTGGCGGGCGATCGCGAGGCGCTGCTCGAGCTCCTGCAGGAGTGTGCGGCCGAGGACGTGCGCGCGCGCGAGGTCGCGGGGACGGTCGCCTCGCACTCGCCGCACGTGGAGGCGCTTCGCGAGGAGGTGTCGGAGATCCTCGCTGGGGTCGTACCGAGCTCGGGGGAGATCCCGTTCTACTCGACGGTCACCGGCGGTCGAGTCGACACGGCGCAGCTGGACGCCGGGTACTGGTACCGCAACCTGCGCGAGACGGTGGAGTTCGAGCGCGTGACCCGGGCGCTGCTGGCCGAGGGCCACCGGACGTTCATCGAGATCAGCCCGCACCCGGTGCTGACGCCGGGGGTCTCGGAGACCGTCGAGGGCGCAGCGGACGTCGGCGTGCTCGGATCGTTGCGTCGTGAGGAGGGCGGGCCGAGGCGCATGCTGAGCTCGCTGGGCGAGGCGTGGGTCCGCGGGGTGGACGTCGACTGGGGGGCGGTGTTCGAGGGCGCCGGGGCCAGCAGGGTGCGGCTGCCGACGTATCCGTTTCAGCGGCGGCGCTTCTGGCTGGGAGACGGGGCGGCCGGCGCGGGGGACGTCGCGACGGCGGGCCAGGCGCCTGTGCGGCATCCGCTGCTGAGCGCCGCGGTGGCGCTCGCCGCGAGCGACGGTTGGTTGTTCACGGGCCGCATCTCTGTGCAGGGCCAGCCGTGGCTTTCAGACCACGTGCTCAGGGGTATGGTGGTGGTGCCGGGCACCACGTTCGTGGAGATCGCGCTGCGCACGGGCGCCGAGGTCGAGTGCGAGATCCTGCAGGACATCGTCCACGAAGCGCCGCTGGTGCTCGCGGCACAGGGCGCGGTCCAGCTGCAGGCCGCGGTGGGGGAGCCTGACGAGTTGGGACGGCGGGAGGTCGAGATCTTCACGCGCCCCGAGGACGCTGCGCTCGACGAATCGCCGGCGGAGGCGGTGTGGACGCGCCATGCCCGCGGCGTGCTCGCCCCCGGCGGCGAGCTGACGGCCGCCGAGCGGGCGTCGTTCGAGCAACAGGCGGGTGCGCTCGCCGGCGCCACCTGGCCTCCGGCGGGCGCCGAGCCGGTGCCGATCGAGACTCTGTACGACTACTTCGCCGCGGCGGGCCTGGACTACGGGCCCTCGTTCCTGAGCGTGCGCGCGGCCTGGCGAGACGGAGAGACCGCGTTCACCGAGGTGATCCTGCCGGAGGACCAGCAGGTGCCGGCCGCGGCGTTCGGCCTGCACCCGGCGCTGCTGGACTCCTCGATTCAGGCGGGGGGAGTGCACGCGCTGAGCGGGGCCGCTCCCAGCGGCAAGATGGCGCTCCCGTTCGCGTGGAGTCGGGTGTGCCTGTACGCCGGGGGCGCCTCGTCGGTGCGCGTGCGCGCTGCGTTGGGCAAGGCGGGGATGTCGCTCGTGATCGCCGACCAGCACGGCCGGCTGGTCGCCTCGGCCGACTCGTTCACGTTGCGGGAGATCTCCGACGCCCAGCTCGGGAGCATGCGCGCCGGGCGCATCGACTCGCTGTACCGGCTCGAGTGGGTCGCGCTCCCGGCGAGCGGAGCTTCCGAGTGGGTGGCGTACTCGGATCTGAAGTCCGTGCTCGAGGCCATCAAGGGAGGAGCGGCACCGCCCGAGGCGGTGCTGGTGGATGTGGGGGCCGACCTGCTCGAGGCGGGCGGGGAGAGCCCTGCCGGTGTCGCGCGCCAAGTCCTGCACAGAGCGCTCTCGCTGCTACAGGAGTGGCTCGCCGAGGAGCGTCTGGCGCGCTCGCGGCTGGTCCTCGTGACCTCGGGGGCGGTTGCCGCGAGCGCCGAGGAGACCGTGTCGGATCTGGCGGGCGCGTCCCTGTGGGGCCTGGTGCGTGCGGCCCAGTCGGAGAATCCAGAGCGGTTCGTGCTGGTGGACCTCGATGGCACGGAGGCCTCCAGGGGAGCGCTCGGGGCGGCGCTTGCCGCCGGCGAGCCGCAGCTCGCGCTGCGCGAGGGCGAGGTGCTGGCGGCGCGGCTTGGGCGGGTGAGCACAGGCGATCGCAGCGACGATCGTGCGCCGGCCCCGGAGGAGCCCGGTGGGTTGACCCCGGGGGAGTCCGGCGTGTCGGCCCCCGGGGAGTTGGGTGCGCCTGCGCCGGAGTGGCAGGGGAGTGTTCTGCTCACGGGCGGTACGGGGACGCTGGGCGCCCTGCTGGCGAGGCACCTGGTGAGCGCCCACGGAGTGCGCCACCTGGTGCTGGCCAGCAGGCAGGGTCCGCAGGCGCCGGGTGCGCAGCAACTGCAGGCGGAGTTGAGCGAGCTGGGCGCGCAGGTGAGGGTCGTCGCGTGCGACGTGTCCGACCGCGGCCAGCTCGCCAAACTGCTCGCGGAGGTGCCCGCAGAGCACCCGTTGAGCGCCGTGGTGCACGCCGCGGGAGCCCTCGACGACGGCGTCATCGGTTCGCTGACGGCGGAGCGGGTGGACGGGGTGTTCGAACCGAAGGCCGACGCGGCGTGGCTCCTGCACGAGCTGACCGAGCGCCTGGACCTCGCGGCGTTCGTCCTGTTCTCCTCCTCCACGGGCACCCTCGGCGGTCCCGGCCAGGGCAACTACGCCGCGGCCAACGCGTTCCTGGACGCCCTCGCGGTCCACCGCCGCGCGCGGGGGCTGCCCGCGACGTCGATGGCGTGGGGGTGGTGGGGGCAGGCCAGCGGCATGACGGGCGATCTGAGCGCGGCGGACCGGGCGCGGTTGCAGCGCAACGGGATCCTCGCGATCTCAGCCGAGGAAGGCCTCGAGCTCTTCGATGCGGCGTACGCCACCGGCGAGGTCGTGACGGTGCCGCTGCGCCTGGACACCGCGATGCTCCGCGCGCAGGCGCGGGCCGGGCTGCTGGCGCCGCTGCTGCGGAACCTGGTTCGCGTGCCCACTCGGTGGGACGCCGAGGGCGCCCGTGGCTCGCTGGCGCGCCGCCTGGCGAGCACGCCCGAGGCGGAGCGCGCGCGAGTGGCGCTCGAGCTCGTGTGCGGGGAGGTGGCGGCGGTGCTGGGGCACCCCTCGGCCGAGGCGATCGACCCTCACCGTCCGTTCAAGGAGCTTGGGTTCGACTCGCTGACCGCGGTCGAGCTGCGCAACCGGCTGGGGTTGGTGAGCGGGGTGCAGCTTCCGGCGACGCTCGTGTTCGACCACCCCACCTGCGTCGCGCTGAGCGACTTCCTGCTGGGGGAGGTGCTGCCCGAGAACGGCTCCTCCGCCTCACTTGACAACGACGAGGCTGAGCTGCGCGGCGCGATCGCCTCGATCTCGCTCAAGCGCCTGCGGGAGGCCGGCGTGATGGACACGCTGCTGGAGCTCGCCGGTCTGGCCAACGGGGGTGCGCCCGCGGAGGCGGGCGACGCGGTGGAGCGGATCGACGCGATGGACGCCGACAGCCTCGTGCAGATGACGCTCGCCGGTGCGGACGCCGCTGAGGGCCTCGCCGGCGCCGCCGGGGAGCCCGAGGATGCTCCCGGGGAGCCCAGGGTCGCCGCCGGGGTGCCCGGGGACGTCGCCGGGCAGCCAGAGGGCGCCGCCGAGGAGTCCGAGGCGGGGAGTCGATCGTGAAGTCCTCGCCCGAGCAACTCGTCGAGGCGCTGCGCACGTCGCTGAAGGAGACCGAGCGGCTGCGCAGCCAGAACCAGCGGCTGCTCGCCGCCCTGCACGAGCCGGTGGCGATCGTGGGCATGAGCTGCAGGTATCCCGGGGGGGAGGGCCGCTCGGTCTCCTCTCCGGCGCAGCTGTGGGAGCTGGTCGCCTCTGACCGCGACGCGATCTCGGAGTTCCCCACCGACCGCGGGTGGGACCTGCAGCGGCTGTACGACCCCGACCCCGACCGGGTCGGAACGAGCTACGTCCGCGAAGGCGGGTTCCTGTACGACGTGGGCGAGTTCGACGCGGGCTTCTTCGGGATCGGCCCGCGCGAAGCGCTGATGATGGATCCCCAGCAGCGCCTCTTCCTGGAAGCGTGCTGGGAGGCGTTCGAGGACGCGGGCATCCCCCCTGCCGCTGCGCGCGGTAGCCGGACGGGGGTGTTCGCCGGCGTGATGTACGAGGACTACCTCGCCGATCTCGGCGCGGCTGGAACGGGCGGGGGTGTGAGCGTGGGCAACGCGGGCAGCATCGTCTCCGGACGGGTGGCCTACCTGTTCGGTCTCGAGGGACCCGCGGTGACGGTCGACACGGCGTGCTCCTCCTCGCTGGTCGCTCTGCACCTGGCGTGCGGAGCGCTGCGGGCGGGCGAGTGCTCGATGGCGCTCGCCGGCGGCGTCACGGTGATGGCGCGGCCCGACCTGTTCGTCGGGTTCAGCATGCAGCGGGGCCTCGCGCTGGACGGGCGTTGCAAGTCGTTTGCGGACGCCGCCGACGGGACCAACTGGGGCGAGGGGGTGGGGGTGCTGCTGCTCGAGCGCCTCTCCGACGCGCAGCGCTTGGGTCACACCGTGGTGGGGCTCGTGCGGGGAAGCGCCGTCAACCAGGACGGTGCGAGCAACGGCTTCACCGCCCCGAACGGACCCTCACAGCAGCGAGTGATCCGCCAGGCGCTCGAGAGCGCGGGTCTCGCGGCGGACGAGGTCGACGCGGTCGAGGCACACGGGACCGGCACCTCGCTCGGCGATCCGATCGAGGCGCAGGCGCTGCTCGCGACGTACGGCAAGCGTCCCCGGGAGCGTCCGCTGCTGCTGGGCTCGCTGAAGTCGAACATGGGTCACACGCAGGCGGCGGCGGGCGTGGCGGGCGTGATCAAGATGGTGATGGCGATGCGCCACCGGGTGCTGCCGAGAACGCTGCACGTGGATGCGCCCTCCAGCCACGTCGACTGGGAGGCGGGCGCGGTCGCGCTGCTGCGAGAGGCGGTCCCGTGGCAGGCCGAGGACCGGCCGCGGCGGGCGGGTGTCTCCTCGTTCGGGATCAGCGGCACGAACGCGCACGTGATCCTCGAGGAGGCTCCCGCGGAGGTGGCGGATCCCGCCGTCGAGGCGACGGCGCTCGACCGGGACCGCACCGACGGCGCGCCCGGGATCGGCGGCGTGGTGCCGTGGGTGGTGTCGGCGCGAGGCGAGCCCGCGCTGCGCGCTCAGGCCGCGCGGCTGCGCGAGCACGTCGCGGCGGACGGCGACCTGCGGCTGCAGGACGTGGGGTTCTCGCTCGCCCGCTCGCGCTCCGCGCTGGAGAGCAGGGCGGTCGTGGTCGGCGGCGGGCGCGAGGAGCTCCTGGCCGGTCTCGACGCCGTCGCGGCAGGGCGCAGAGCGCCGGGCGTGGTGCGGGCCGAGACCGCGCCCGGCGGGGTACGGGTCGCGTTCCTGTTCACCGGCCAGGGCGCCCAGCGGGTGGGGATGGGGCGGGAGCTGTACGAGGCGTGCCCCGTGTTCAGAGAGGCGCTCGCGGAGGTGTGCGAGCACATGGATGGGCCGCTGGGCCGCTCGCTGCTCGGGGTGATGTTCGGCGATCGGGACGGGTCCCCCGCGAACGGGAGCGCTCCGCCCACGAGCCTGCTCAACGAGACACTGTTCACGCAGAGCGCCCTGTTCGCGCTCGAGGTCGCGCTGTTCCGCCTGCTCGAGGATCTGGGGACGCGCCCGGACTACCTCCTGGGCCACTCGATCGGCGAGCTGGCGGCGGCGCACGTGGCGGGGGTGCTCTCGCTGGCGGACGCGTGCCGGCTGGTGCTCGCGAGGGGCCGGCTGATGGGAGCGCTGCCGCCGGGAGGGGCGATGGTCGCAGTCCAGGCGAGCGAGCAGGAGGCGCTCGAGTCGCTCGCGGGGGTCGAGGACCGGGTCGCGGTGGCGGCGGTCAACGGTCCGCAGGCGGCGGTGCTCTCCGGCGAGCGGGAGGCGGTGCTCGCGCTGGCCGAGGCGTGGGAGCAGCGGGGTCGCAAGACCAAGCGGCTGCAGGTGAGCCACGCTTTCCACTCGCCGCGCATGGACGCGATGCTCGAGCAGTTCGCCCGCCTGGCGGGAGAGCTGTCGTTCGCCGAGCCGCGCATCCCGATCGTGTCGAACGTCACGGGAGAGCTCGCGACCGGCGCGCAGCTGTGCGATCCGGGCTACTGGGCGAACCACGTCCGCCGGACGGTGCGCTTCGCCGACGGCGTGCGCCTGCTGGGAGCCCGGGGGGTCACGAGCTTCCTCGAGCTGGGCCCCGACGGCGTTCTCAGCGTGATGTGCGCCGACTGCCTGGAGGGTGCGGCCACCGTGTCCGCAGTCCCCGTGCTGCGCGGGGGGCAGCCTGAGGGGCGCACCGTGCTGGGCGCGCTGGCGCGGGTGTGGACGCGCGGCGCAGAGGTCGAGTGGGGGCGGGCGTTCGAGCGCTCCGGGGCGCGGCGCGTGGGCCTGCCGACGTACGCCTTCCAGCGCGAGCGCTACTGGCCCGAGAGCGCGCTGCCGGTTCCAGCGTCCGGCTCCGCGCAGGACGGTTGGCGCTACCGGGTGCAGTGGAAGGCGATCGGGGTGCCCGTGGTGCCGACGCCGTCACCAACGCCGACGCCGGCACCGGCGCTGTCGGGTCCGTGGCTGGTGGTGCTCCCGGCGGCGGTGCGGGAGGAGCGGTGGGTTGCGGAGCTGCTCGGTGGGCTCCAAGAGCGGGGCGCGCGGATCGTGCGCGTACCGGCCGCCAGCCGCTCGACGACAGGTGCCGCGTGGGACGCCCGCGGAGAGCTCACGGCCTCGCTGCGCGGCGCGTTGGGAGAGACGCCGGACGCCACGGCCGTCGCCGGCGTGGTGTCGCTGCTGGCCCTGGACGAGACGCGCCTGGACACCGACGCGAGCGTGCCTGCAGGCCTGGCCGGCACGGTGGCGCTGGTGCAGGCGCTCGCGGACGTCGAGGTGGGCGCGCCGCTGTGGCTGCTCACGCGGGGCGCCGTGTCGGTGGGGCCCGCCGATCGCCTGTGCAGCACGGTGCAGGCACAGGTGTGGGGGCTCGGCCTGACGCTCGGCCTCGAGCAGCCGCACCGGTGGGGAGGTCTGGTGGACCTCCCGGAGGAGCTCGACCCGCTCCTCCCCGGCCTGCTCCTCGACGTCCTGGCGGCCGGCGGGGGAGAGGACCAGCTGGCCGTGCGCCGGGCTGGCGTGTTCGCCCGGCGACTAGTGCGCGAGAGCGAGGCAGCGCGGGAGGGCTTCGAGGGGAAGGACTTCGAGGGGGAGGGCTTCGAGGTGCCGCCCGGGGGCACCGTGCTGATCACGGGCGGCACGGGCGGCCTGGGAGCACACCTCGCGCGCTGGCTGGCGCGCGAGGGAGCCGAGCACCTGCTGCTGGTCAGCCGCCGGGGAGACGCGGCCCCGGGGGCGCGGGAGCTGCGCGCCGAGCTGAGCGAGCTCGGCGCCGAGGTGACCGTCGCGGCGTGCGACGTCGCGGATCGCGGACAGCTGGCGGCGCTGCTCGACTCGATCCCCGAGCAGCACCCGCTGAGCGCGGTGGCGCACGCGGCGGGCGCTGCCGCCACCGGGGCGATCGAGACGTTGAGCCCGGCGGAGCTCGAGGCGGCGCTGGGAGCCAAGGCGCAGGGCGCGCTGCACCTGGACTCGCTCACCGAGCACCTGGAGCTCTCGGCGTTCGTGCTGTTCTCCTCGATCGCCGGCACGTTCGGCACGGGGCTGCAGGCGCCCTACGCGGCCGCGAACGCGTTCCTCGACGCGCTCGCGGCCGACCGGCGCGCGCGCGGCCTGGCGGCGACCTCGATCGCGTGGGGGCCGTGGGCGGGCGAGGGCATGGCGGCCGGGGCAGCGCAGGACATGGCGGCCTTGGCGGGCGAGGGTGTGGCGACCGGGGCGGGCCACGGCCTGGCGAGCGGGGCGGGCGAGGCCGTGGCGAACGGGGCGGAGGGGCAGGCAGACGAGTTCCTGCGCCGGCACGGGCTCAGGCCGATGGCGGTGGGGCCGGCGCTCGAGGCGCTGCGGGCGGCGCTGGGTCGCCGGGAGACGTGCGCGGTGGTCGCCGACGTCGACTGGCGGGCGTACGCGCCGATCTACGCCTCGGCGCGCCCGCGTCCGCTGGTCGAAGACCTGCCGGAGGTGGCCGCGGCGCTGCGGGGCGAGGGCGGCGCGGAGGACGTCGCCGCGGGGCGGGAGCTGCGGGAGCGCCTGTCGCAGACGCCCGCAGACGACCGCGCGCAGCTGCTGCTCGAGGTGGTCTGCGCCGAGGTCGCGCTCGTGCTGGGGAGCGCTTCGCCGGCCGCGGTGGACACCGCGAGCACCTTCCAGGAGCTGGGGTTCGACTCGCTGCGGGCGGTCGAGCTGCGCAACCAGCTGAGCGCGCTCACCGGTCTGCGGCTGCCGGCGGCGCTCGTGTTCAACTACCCCACCCCCGCGGCGGTGGCGGAGCACCTGCTCCAACGGCTGGTCGAGGACGCCCCGAGCGAGCGGGCCGCGGTCGAGGCGGAGCCGCACGACTCTCGCGAGCGCCCGGCGCAGCTCCGGGCGACTGCGCGTGAGCCGATCGCGATCGTCGGCATCGGCTGTCGCTACCCCGGCGGCGTGCGCTCGGCGGAGGATCTGTGGGAGCTGGTGGCCGACGGCGGCGACGCGATCTCGAAGTTCCCGGCAGACCGCGGGTGGGACCTGCAGAGCGTCTACGACCCCGACCCCGACGCCGCTGGCACCAGCTACGTCGACGAAGGCGGGTTCCTGTACGACGCGGGCGAGTTCGACGCCGGCTTCTTCGGCGTCGGCGAGCGCGAGGCGCTGATGATGGATCCTCAGCAGCGCCTGCTGCTCGAAGTATCCTGGGAGGCGATCGAAGACGCGGGCGTCGATCCGCGGTCGCTGCGCGGCAGCGAGACCGGGGTGTTCGCCGGCATCGCCATCCAGGATCACAGCAACCGCCTGAGCGAGGCTCCCCTTTCGGAGGACATGAGGGCCTACCTGGGCCTGGGCAGCACCGGCAGCATCGTGTCGGGTCGGATCTCCTACGTGCTCGGACTTCAGGGTCCGGCGATGACGATCGACACGGCGTGCTCCTCCTCGCTCGTGGCGATCCACGTCGCCTGCGGCGCGCTGCGCGCGGGCGAGTGCGCGATGGCGCTCGCGGGGGGCGTGACGGTGCTGTCCACCCCCTACGCGTTCGTGGGCTTCAGCCGTCAGCGCGGCCTGGCGCTCGACGCCCGCTGCAAGTCCTACGCCGCGGCGGCGGACGGGACGAGCTTCTCCGAGGGCGTGGGCATGGTGGCGCTCGAGCGGCTCGGCGACGCCCAGCGGCTGGGCCACCGGGTGCTGGCGGTGATCCGGGGCAGCGCGGTCAACCAGGACGGCACGAGCAACGGGCTGTCGGCTCCCAACGGCCTGGCCCAGGAGCGGGTGATCCGGCGCGCGCTGGCGAGCGCCGGCATCGCGGCCGAGCAGGTGGGCGCGGTCGAGGGGCACGGGACGGGGACGGCGTTGGGCGACCCGCTCGAGGCGGAAGCGCTGCTGGCGACCTACGGCCGGGCGGGCAACCGGCGCGAGCCGCTGTGGCTGGGGTCGATCAAGTCGAACATCGGTCACACCCAGGGCGCGGCGGGGGTGGCGGGCGTGATCAAGATGGCGATGGCGCTGCGCCGGGGCGTGCTGCCGCGCACTCTGCACGTGGACCGACCCTCCCCGCAGGTCGACTGGTCCGCGGGCGCGGTGTCGCTGCTGACCGAGGCGGTGCCGTGGACGCGCAACGGCGAGCCACGGCGCGCGGGCGTCTCCTCGTTTGGGATCGCGGGCACCAACGCGCACCTGATCGTCGAGGAGGCGCCTGCCGCCTGCTCCGCGGTTGAGGGCGCGACGCCGGTCCCCACAGCGGAGGGCGCTGCGGCGGAGGGCGCGACGCCTGCTCCCGCGGTGGAGGGCGCGACACCGGCTCCCACGGCGCAAGAGGCCGCCGACGCTCCCGTCGTGGCGTGGGCGGTGTCGGGTCGCGGTCGCGCGGCCCTGCGGGGGCAGGCGGGGAAGCTGCTCGCACACGTCGACGGCGAAGCCGACCTGGATATCCACGACGTCGCCTTCTCGCTTGCGCACAGGCCCGTGTTCGAGAGCCGCGCAGTCGTGCTCGGGCGCTCCCGCGAGGAGCTGGCCAACGGGCTCGCGACGCTGGCCGGGGGACGCACGGCCGGTGGGCTGGTGGAGGGGCAGTCCGCACGGGAGAGGCGGGGAGTCGCGTTCCTGTTCACGGGCCAGGGAGCGCAGCGCGTGGGGATGGGTCGGGAGCTGTACAACGCCCTGCCGCTCTTCAAAGCTGCGCTGGACGAGGTGTGCGACGCGTTCGACGGCCTGCTGGACCAGCCCGTGCGGGAGACGATCTTCGGCTACGCCTCCGCCGGGCTCGACCAGGCCGCCTCCGCCCTCGATCACAACGGCACCACTCGGCTAGACCAGACCGCCTTCACCCAGGCCGGCATGTTCGCCCTGGAGGTGGCGCTCTTCCGGCTGGTGCGAGCGTGGGGAGTCCGTCCCGACTACCTGCTGGGCCACTCGATCGGCGAGCTGGCAGCCGCGCACGTGGCCGGCATGATGTCGCTGCAGGACGCCTGCGCGCTGGTGGCGGCCAGGGGCCGGCTGATGGGCGCGCTGCCGGCGGGCGGGGTCATGGTCGCGGTGCGGGCGTCCGAGCGCGAGGTGCGCGAGACGCTCGAGGGGGTCGACGACCGTGTCGCGCTGGCGGCGGTGAACGCCCCCACCGCCGTGGTGATCTCCGGGGACGAGGACGCGGTCCTGCAGGTGGCGGACGTGTGGGTCGCGCGGGGGCGCAAGACCAAGCGGCTGCAGGTCAGCCACGCGTTTCACTCCCCCCGGATGGACGACATGCTCGACGCGTTCGCCCGCACCGTCGGCGAGCTGTCGTTTGCCGAGCCGGCGATCCCGGTCATCTCGAACCTGACCGGCGAGCCGCTGTCGGGCGAGCAGGCGCGGGACCCGCGCTACTGGGTGGACCACGTGCGCCACACCGTGCGCTTCGCCGACGGGGTGCGGTGGCTCGCGGACCGCGGAGTGGACGGCTTCCTCGAGTTGGGCCCCGAGGGAGTGCTGAGCGCGATGTGCGTCGAATGCCTTGCCGATCGACCGAGCTCCGGGCCGGAGGGCAGACCGGTGGCCGCCGTCCCGGCGCTGCGGAAGGGCCGTCCGGAGCTGGCCACTCTGCTGGGCGCGCTGGCCCATCTGTGGGTGCGGGGCGTCGAGGTGGAGTGGGCCGCGACGCTCGGCCGCGCGCGCCCCCGGAGGGTGGAGCTGCCGACATATGCCTTCCAACGCGAGCGCTACTGGTTCGAGGCGCCCGCCGCTGGCGGGGAGCGCGGCGGCGAGGAGGCCCTGCTGCGCGTCGAGTGGACGCCATCCGTCACGGGATCCCTGACGCGCGGAGCGGCGGTGCGCCAGTGGGGAGTGTTGACCAACCACGAGGGCGACGGGCTGGGACAGGCCCTCGCGGATACGTACGGAGCGTGCGGCCCCGCCTACGTGGGCTTCCCAGCGCTGCAGGCGGCCCTCAAGGCCGAGGCGCCGGTGCCCGCCGCGGTGCTGGTGGGCTGTCTGGGAGAGGACGGGGAGGGACAGGACGCAGAGGGCGATCTCGCCGCGGCGGCACACGCGCGCACGGCGCGCACGCTGGCGCTGATCCAGGCGTGGCTCGCCGAGCCCCGGCTCGCCGATCGCCGGCTCGTGGTGGTGACGCAGGGGGCGGTGGCGACCGGCCCCCGCGACCGTGTGCCCGGGCTGGCAAGCGCTCCGCTGTGGGGCCTGCTGCGCTCGGCGCAGATGGAGAACCCCGATCGCTTCGCGATCGCCGACGTCGACGGTGAGCGCGCCTCCTGGAGGGTGCTCGCCGCCGCTGTCGCGCTGAGCGGCCAGGAGCCGCAGCTGGCGGTGCGCAGGGGGATCGTGCTGGCGCCCCGGCTCGCGCGGATGCGCCCGGCCATGGGTGGCGTTGGCGATGGGGCGCAGGCAGGTGGACTGGCGAGCGAGGGCGGCCCGCCCGCGGGCACCCCCCGGTTCGATCCGCAGGGGACGGCGCTCATCACCGGCGGCACCGGCTACCTCGGCGCGCAGGTGGCGCGACACCTGGTCGTGGCGCACGGTGTGCGCCACCTGCTGCTGACCAGCCGTCGCGGCGGCGAGGCCGCGGGCGCGGCGCAGCTGCGGGCCGAGCTCTCGGAGCTGGGCGCCACCGTCGAGATCGCGGCGTGCGACGTGTCCGATCGGGAGCGGCTCGCGCAGCTCATCGGCGAGATCCCGAGTACGGCTCCGCTGCGCACGGTCGTCCACTCCGCGGGCGTGGTCGGCAAGGGCGTGGTGGCGACGCTGCCGGCCGAGGACCTGCACGACGCGCTGGCCGCCAAGGTCGACGCGGCGTGGCACCTGCACGAGCTGACCGAGTCGCTCGACGTGTCGTCGTTCGTGCTGTTCTCCTCCTCCGCGAGCGTGATGGGCTCGCCGCTGCACGGAGGCTACGCCGCCGCGAACGCGTTCCTGGACGCGCTCGCCCAGGCGCGCGCGGCGCGCGGGCTCCCCGGCCTGTCGATCGCGTGGGGCCTGTGGGACTCGCTCGAGGGCATGGGCGGCGACCTGGTGCAGACGGCCGGGGAGCGGATCGCGCGCACCGGTCTGCGGACGATCGCCCCGCAGGAGGGACTGCGGCTGTTCGACGCGGCCTGCGCCTGCGCCGACCCGCTGGTCGTCGCGCTGCCGCTGGAGGTCGAGGTCATGCAGGCGAACGTCCAAGCGGGGGGAACGCCGCCTCCGATGTTTCGCGGCCTGGTCGGGCGCCCGCGTCACCGCGCGGATCTCGAGGAGCGCGAAGCTCTGGCGCAGCGGCTCGCGGGCGTGCCCGCGCCCGAGCGCGCCGCGATCGTGCTGGAGGCCGTGCGCGAGCAGATCGCGGCCGTCCTCGGAGACGTCCCGCCCGGCGGCGTCGACCCGGACACGGACCTGCTCGAGCTGGGCTTCGACTCGCTCTCGGCGGTCGAGCTGCACAATCGGCTGCAGGTGGTGACGGGGCTGCCCCTGGCGGTTGACGTCATCCTGGAGCGCCCGACGCCGGCCGCGCTGGCCGCCTATCTCGAAGTCTTGGCTGATCCCCGTGGGGAGCACGTCGTGAGCTCTGCCTCCGCGCACGTGGAGAGCCTGCTGAGCGGCGAACCGCCGGCGAGCTACCTGGCGGCCCACCTCGCGCGCGAGGACGAGCGGATGTTCGAGGGCGAGGACGACAAGGACGTGCGCCGCTCGCTGCGGCTCGGCGAGGTGCCGATGCCGGAGCTCGCGCCCGACGAGGTGCTGCTCGCGGTGATGGCGAGCGCGATCAACTACAACACCGTGTGGTCGGCGATGTTCGAGCCGATCCCGACCTTCCGCTTCCTCGAGCGCCTCGGCCGTCAGGGCCGGTGGGAGGCGCGCCACGATCTGCCCCACCACGTGGTCGGCTCGGACGCCTGCGGGATCGTGGTGCGGGTCGGGGAGATGGTGCGCGGGTGGTCGCCCGGCGAGCGGGCCGTCGTGTACCCGTGCGCGATCGACACGCAGGACCCGAGCGCGCAGGTGGACGGGATGCTCGCCGAGGACATGCGCGCGTGGGGCTTTGAGACGAACTTCGGGGGCCTCGCCCACTTCGCGGTGGTGAAAGCCAACCAGCTGCTCCCCAAGCCGCGGCACCTCACGTGGGAGGAGGCCGCCTGCAACACGCTGTGCGCGATGACCGCGTACCGGATGCTGGTCAGCCCGCGCGGCGCCCAGTTCAAGCAGGGCGACATCGTGCTGGTGTGGGGCGCCACCGGAGGGCTCGGCAGCTACGCGATCCAGCTGATCCGCAACGGCGGCGGGATCGCCGTCGGGGTCGTGGGCTCGCGGGAGAAGGCGCGGCTGCTGGAACGGATGGGCTGCGACCTGGTGCTGCGCCGCGACGAGCTGGGCCTCGACGGCCTCGGGGAAGTCGAGATGGGCAAGCGCGTCGGGACGGAGGTGCGCCGCCGCTTCGGCGAGGACCCCCACCTCGTGTTCGAACACGTCGGGCGCGAGACGTTCGGGGCCTCGGTGTACCTCGTGCGTCGCGGCGGCACGGTGATCACGTGCGGGTCGAGCACCGGCTACGCCCACGGCTACGACAACCGCCGCCTGTGGATGCGGCTCAAGCGCGTGGTCGGCAGCCACGCCGCCAACTGGCAGGAGGCGCGCGAGTCCAACCGGCTGATCGAGCTGGGCATGGTCGTCCCGGCGCTCTCGCGGGTGTTCGCGCTGGGGGACGTCGGCGAGGCCGCCCGCGAAGTGCAGCGCAACCGCCACGTGGGCAAGGTCGGGGTGCTGTGCCTGGCCGAGCGGGAGGGGCTCGGCGTGGAAGACCCCGAGCTGCGGGCGTCGATCGGCGAGCAGCGGCTGCGGCTGTTCCGCGAGGGCGGGTGAGCGCGGTGCGCCCCGCGCCCCTGCGCCCCGCGCCCGGGCCCCTACTCCCCGCGCCAGCGCGGGGTGCGCTTCTCGGCGAACGCCGACATGCCCTCGCGCAGGTCGTGCGAGGCGAACGAGGCGCGGCGCAGCTCGATCAGCTCGCGCTCGAGCTCCTCGGGCAGCGCGTTGCGGGCGTGCAGCAGCGCGGCGAGCACGCGCTTGTTGCCGACCTGCGAGAGCGGCGCGTTGGCGGCCAGCTCGCCCGCGAGCGCGAGCGCCACGCGCTCCAGATCGGCGGCGGGAGCCACCCGGTTGACGAGGCCCCAGCCGAGCGCGGTGGCGGCGTCGATGTAGGAGCCGAGCAGGAACAGCTCGCGGGTGCGGGTGACGCCGATCGCATCGGTGAAGCGGCGCAGCCCCGTGTGGGAGTAGACCAGCCCGAGCTTGGCCGGCGGCATCCCGAGCTTGATGCCCTCCGCCGCCACGCGCAGGTCGCAGGCGAGCGCCAGCTCAAGGCCGCCTCCGATCGTGTGCCCGGGCAGCGCCGCGAGCGTGGGGTAGGGGAAGGACTCGAGCGCTTCGATCGCCTCGGTGAAGGGGTGGGCGACCAGCCGCTCGGCCTCTTCCTGGAAGCGCCCGTCGGTGATCTCGCCGATCTCGTAGCCCGCGGAGAACATGTCATGCGCGCCGGTCAGCACCACGCAGCGCACCTCCCCGGGCGCGGACGCGAGCTCGCCGAGCACCAGCGCGATCGCGTCGAGGATCGGGTGGTCGAGCGCGTTGCGCTTGCGGGGGTTGGAGATCGTGAGCCGCAGGACCCGCTCGGCGGGCCGGTCTACGAGCAGCTTGCCGCCGGCGAGCTCGCGTCGAGGGGGGTCGAGTGACATGAGTGCGTTCAGAGCGGCGGTCTGCGAATCGGAGGAGCCGTGACGTCCAGCGCCGTGCACGAGACGATCCCCTTCAGCGAGCCCGACGCCGGCTTCGTGTACTTCGCGCAACCGGGACGGTGGTGGAGCATACACATGGAGTTCCACTTGACGGGTCGTGTGGACGCCGAGCGCCTGCTGTCCGCGGTGCGCGCCGCGTGCGAGCGCCACCCGATGGCGCGGGCGCGGATGGCCCCCCACCAGGAGGGCGAGCGCGCCTACAGGTGGGAGATCCCAGACCGGGTGAGCATGCCCGAGCTGGAGCTCGTGGAGTGCAGGGAGGGCGTGGGGTATGGGGAGGGCGTGGAGCACGGAGAGGGTGTGGAGTATGGGGAGGGCGGAGAGTGCGTGGAGGGGCGCGCGCCGTGGCTCGCGGAGGCCCGCGAGCGCGTGCTGCGGTGGACCCCGTCGCTCGAGGCCGCGCCGCCCTTCAAGCTCTGGCTGGTGCGCCGCCCCGAGGGCGACGTGCTGATCCTGCACATCCACCACGCGATCTCCGACGGGCTGGGTGTGTGGCGGTTCGTGACCTCGGTCTTCCGCGCGTACGCCGGAGTCGAGGACCCCCTGCCCCCGTTCGACCAGCTGCGGGCGCGCGAGCTGCGCCCGCTCGCGGTGCCCGACTCGCGCAGGGAGCGCCTGCGCCGTCTGTCGAGGTTGCCGCGGGTGCTCCTCAGGTCAAAGCCGGTGCGCGTCGCGCCTGCAGGGGCCGGCGGCGAGGGCGAAGGGGTGCACGTGCTCTCCTTCGACGAGCGCGAGGTGGCCGTGCTGAACGCCCGCCGCCGCGGCGAGTCCACCCTCAACGACGTGCTGCTCGCGGGCTACGCCCTCGCGATCGGGCGGTGGAACCGCGAGCACGGCGCCCGGCCCGGGAGGATCTCCGTGACGGTGCCGGTGAACCTCCGGCCACCGTCGTGGCAGGGCGAGGTTCTCGGCAACATCGCGTCCTTCGTCCCGGTCTCGATCCGCAGGCGGGAGCCCGACAACCTGGAGGCGCTCGTCGCGACGGTGACGAGGCAGACGCAGAGAGCGAAGCGGCAGCACACGGCGCAGGCCCTGTTCGACCTGCTCCCGGCGATCCTCTCCCGGCTGTCGGTCGCCAGCAAGCGGCGGCTGGGCCTGCGCAAACCCGAGGCGCTCGAAAGCCTGCAGGACACGGCCGTCTTCTCCAACCTCGGTCGTCTCACGCTCCCGGACCTGGGAGGGGAGGCCGGACCGGTGCGCGCCGCGTGGGCCACCGCGCCGGCCGGCTTCACACGTGGCTTCACGGCCGTGGCGCTCTCCCTGGACGGTCGCCTGCAGCTCGCGTTGCGCTACCGGCGAGCCCACCTGAGCGACGACGCGGCGGCCGCGTTCGCCGAGCTGTACCGCAGCGTGCTGCTCGGCGAGGATCCGCGACGGCCCACGGCGGAGGTCGGTGCTACTCCAGCACCACCAGCGTGTCGCCCTCGTTGACCGCCTGGCCCTCCTCGCAGAGGATCTCGACGACGGTGCCGGCGTCCTCCGCCTCGACTGGCATCTCCATCTTCATCGACTCGAGGATCGCAACGGTGTCGCCCTCCTCGATGCGGTCGCCGACGGTGCACTCGATCTTCCACACGGTGCCGGTGATGTGCGCCTCTACCTCAGCCAAGGGGAGTCCTCCGATGCGGGTTGCGGTGACGGCGCAAACAATAGCCTCACCGCCCACCGAACCGGCGGCCACGGTGGGGGTGCGCGCCCGCCCGGCGGAGTGGCGTAGGGCTTGATTCCTAACTAAACATCAGTTAGGCTAAACGCCATGCGGATGGCGGCTCCAGACCCACTCCGGCACTCGCATCCGCTGGCGGTGGTCGTCGGCGACCTCATGGAGCAGCGGTCCGCCGGAGCCGTGTATCCGCCGGGTGAGCTCGGCTTCAGCTTGGCTCGCACGAAGCGTTTCTACGAGGAGCCGTGCGCGCTGCTGGTCGCAGCGTACGAGCGGTTCGGCCCGGTCTTCACGGTGCGCACCTTCCACCGCAAGAGCGTCTTCATGATCGGGCCTGCGGCCAACCACTACGTGACGGTTACGAACGCGGCCAACTTCACGATGCGCGAATCCGCCTTCCGCGATCTGATCGCCCTGGTCGGCGACAGCCTGCTGACGACCGACGGCGACTACCACCGCCGCTCGCGCGGGTTGGTGATGCCCGCGTTTCATCGTGAGAGCATCGCGTCGTACTTCGACGCGATGATCGAAGAGGTGGAGCGCGCGCTCGACGGGATCGTGCCGGGAGAGAGCATCGAACTTTACGCCTGGTCGCGCCGCCTCGTGCGGCGCACGGTCATGCGCGCGCTCTTCGATCTCGACCCGGACGGCGAGCGGATGAAGGCATCGGGTCTGAACGCGATGTTCGACCAGCTCTACACCATGACGCCGCTGGCGAGCCTGACGCGCGCTCCGTTCACCTCCTGGGCGCGGCTGATGCGCGACGTCCGCACGCTCGACAGCTTCATCTACGGGGAGATCGCCGAGCGCCGTGAGCGCGGCGCCGGCGGCTCCGACATCCTCAGCCTGCTGACCGCGGCTCGCGACGAGGACGGCGAGGCGCTCACCGACCGGCAGATCCGCGACGAGGTCGTGACGCTGCTGCTCGCCGGCCTCGAGACGACCGCGTCGAGTCTGACCTTCCTGGTCTACGAGCTGGCGCGCCACCCCGAGGTGGCCGACCGGATCGTGGCGGAGCTGCGGGAGAGCCTCGAGGGGGGTCGTCCGAGCTGGGCGCAGCTCGCGGGCGAGGAGCTCCCCGAGCTCGGGATGGCGATCGACGAGACCCTGCGCATGTACCCGTCGGTCTGGATCGGTCCGCGCCGCGCCACCGAGGCGTTCGAGTTCGAAGGCGTCACCGTCCCGGCGGGCGCCTACGTGCACTACTGTCCCCTGGCGTCTCACAACCTGCCCCACGTCTTCCCCGAGCCCGAGCGCTTCCAGCCGGAGCGCTTCACGCCGGAGGCGAAGGCTGCGCTCCCCAAGGGCGCCTACGTGCCGTTTGGCGGAGGCTCGCGCAAGTGCATCGGGATGCGCTTCGCCCAGATCGAGATCCGCGTGGCCGCCGCCCTCCTGCTCCAGCGCTTCCAGCTCGATCTCCCCGCGGACTTCTCGCTGTCGGTCGGGACGATGCCGATGTTGATGCCCAAAGACGGCATGCCGGTGATCCTCAGCGAGCGCGCCGCGCTGCGCGAACAGGCCCCCGCGGTCAGCGGGTAGGGCGCGTCCGGCGACGCGGCGGTGAGATCAGTCGATCGAGCACGGACGGCGCATTCACATAGCGCGGCGCGCGCCGACGCGGGGTACGGAGGCCCGGCCTCGCTCAGGCAAAGTAGGGTCCTTTGTCGGTACATCGTATACCAAAGTAGGGACCCTAAGTTGGCGCATATGATATGGTCCGCGTCGAATGGCGTTGGCCGATAGCGAGATCCTCGCGCAGAATCCGTGGTGGGCTGACGCGGGGTGGCGGGCGACGGACCCTCAGCTTGCGCTGCTCGACTCTCAGCCGACGCGGCTGCCGGCGGACTTCGTCGCGGGGCTCGACCTTTTCAACGCGGGCATCCACATCCTGCGCGGCCCGCGACAGGTCGGCAAGAGCACCGATCTGAAGCTGCTCGTCGAGCGCGCGCTGCAGGCCGGGCGCGAACCACGCTCGGTGGTGTACCTCACGCTCGATCTGATCGAGGGCCAGCCCCACGCCGAGCTCGCTGCGACGATCGTGCGGGCGAAGACGCTCGCCAGGCACGACGGCCCGGCTGTGGTCCTGCTCGACGAGGTCACGCTCGTGGCCCGTTGGCAGACCGCTGTGAAGGCGCTCTGGGATGGGGGGGCGATCCGGGGCGACGTGGTCGTGTGCACGGGCTCCTCCGCGATCGACCTGCGGCGCGGCGCGGCCGAGCGCCTGCCCGGCCGGCGGGGCGCGGGGGTGGACCACCTCGTGCTGCCCCAGTCCTTCGCCGTCTTCGCGCGCGCGCTCGACAGGTCGGTCCCCGTCTCCCCGAGGCTCACCGTCGCAGAGCTCCTCGCGCCCGCGGGCCGGGAGGCTCTGCGGGACGCGCGGATCTACGGGCCGGCGCTGGAGGACGCGCTCGAGCGCTACATGCTGTTCGGCGGCCTGCCCGCCGCCGTCGCTGAGGCCGCCGCGGGCCTCCCCTCGCCCTCCGAGTCCGTCAAGAGGGTGCTGTATGACTCGCTCGTCAGGGAGGTCCAGCGCCGCGGCGCCGGGCTCCCCGCCACGCACGCGCTGCTCGAGCGCGTGATCCGCTCGCTCGGCTCGAAGACCGACTGGAGCCGGATGGCGCGCGAGATGGACGTCCCGCTGAGCCGCCGCCGCGGGCCCACCAGCCACCACACCCTGCGCGACTACATCGAGCTGCTCGCCGACGGCTACTTCCTCTTCGTCGCGTACTTCTGGAGAGCCGGCTCGCAGACCAACAGCCTCTCCAACGACAAGAAGGTCTTCTTCGCCGACCCGCTGCTGCACACCCTCGCGCACGAGCACGTCCCCGGACGCAGCGCGGACGTGCCTGCGCTGATCGAGAACCTGATCGGCCTGGCCCTCTACCGCCGCTACGAACCCCCCTCGCGGCTGATCGAAACGTTCGCCTCCCCCGAGCGGCTGCACATCTGGCAGACCGCCAAGGGCGGCGAGGTCGACTTCGTCGCCGGACCCCGCCGCGCGCTCGACGCCGTCGAGGTCAAGTTCCGGTCCGACATCGACCTGCGCTCCGCGGCCGCCGTCGCCCGCGCTCACCCCGGACGCCCCGCGATCGTCGCGAGCAGGCGCGAGCTGAGCTTCCGCGAGACCTACGCGCTCGTGCCCGCCCACCTGCTGCTGTGGGCGCTCGGCTGACAGGCCGAGATTTTTGATGGCGGCCTCCGGCCGCGGCGGCGTTCGTGTGGCGTCCCCGGGGGCTGGTGCAGGGACCGGTCGGGGTAGGTAACGCGGGCGGTCGCGGGCGAGGCGCTGATCAGCTGTACTTGGCGATGAGCTCGAGCTGGTCCTCGGTCTGAGAGATGAAGTCCAGGGTTTCGCCGCGATCGTTGGAGATCTCGATCATCTTGTGCTCGCTGTGCTCGGCGACGACGGTGCCGGTGGTCCCGGCCGGCCACTGGCCGACTCCCTGGATCTTGTCGACCGCTTTGGTGAGCGCGACGACGTCGTTCTCGTGGATAGCCTGCTTGACGATCGTCATTGTCCCTCCATTCTAGGTCTTCGGGTAGGCGGATACAAGGCGCGGGGGGTCGCCTGCGGTGCTGATCAGCCAGGCGGTCCGGACGATTGCGACGCGGTTGGCCATGGCGCCGATTCCGTGGACCTGAATGTCGACGACGCAGTTGACGCCGTAGGGCTGGTTGTCCCGGACTTCGCATACCGGCGTGTCGAGGACGCGGGCCATGATCTGGGCTTCGAGGTAGTCGATCGCGTCGATCGTGATGCCGAGGATGCGCTCGAACCCCAGCGCCTTGGGCCCGCCGTCCGGATGGACGAGGTCGAGCGAGTAGGTCTGCAGCTTGACTCGCACGCCGAACGCATCCGCGGCACGCGGCAGCAGCTCGCCCACGGTGGGCGTCTCGGAGCTCATCGCTGGTCGATTGCAGTAGCCACCTCTCCCTGCTCCGACGGGAGCTCGAAAACGGGACACGCCTTTAGGGGCTTGACAACGTGTTGCAGGTGTGGTTATATAGCGTCGTCTGGTGTCCAGTGGAGCCGGGCATACATAGGGTCTGGTTTGGGTCATCCCGTCTTGTGGTTGACATCCAAAGAGCGCTTGCAGGGCAGTGGGTTTGGGTAGAGGGACTGGGTCACAGAACTAGAGGGAGATTGGTTCAGCGTGGTTTCGAGAGGGAATAACGTGTCGGAGATGTGCGCAGCCCCGGTTGGGGTTCATCTCTCTCTCTCTCTCTCTCTCTTCAGCTTCTCGGCCTGCAGCTAGCCGACCGGTAGCGGCGCAAACGCGCCGTCCGGGTTCCCCCGCACGCGGGGGTGGGTCTCGTCTGGCCCCGGGGAGGGTGTGCTGATGCCCTCGCGCGCGGCGGTACGTCGGGGTGCCGAGGTGTCCGCGGCGCGGGCGCGTAGGGGCGCGGGGCGGTCTCGTCCGGTGGTGGGGGAGCCGGTGCGGGGTACGAGCGTTCCGCGGGAGCAGCTCGTGGAGATCCAGCGTTCGCGGTTGTTGGCGGCGGCGGTCGTCGCGGTCGACGAGCTCGGCTATGCGGATACGACGGTGTCGGATGTGACGAGTCGCGCGCGGGTGTCGCGTCGCACGTTCTATGAGTTGTTCGCCAACCGCGAGGAATGCCTTGCCGCGGTGCTGGAGGACGTGGTCGCGTTGATCGAGGGGGATGTCGCGGGGGAGGGCCTCGAGGGCCTTGTGTGGCGTGAGCGGGTGCGTGGGGGTTTGTGGGCGATCCTTTCGTTCCTGGATCGCGAGCCGGCGCTCGCGCGGGTGTGTGTGGTGCAGGCGTTGCGTGGTGGCGCGGAGGTGTTGGGGCGTCGTGAGGAGATCCTCGCGCGTCTGGCGGCCGTTGTGGATGAGGGTCGCGTGGAGGGTGCGCGTGGCGGTGGGTGCTCTGCGTTGACGGCGGAGGGTGTCGTCGGCGCGGCATTTGCGATCGTGTATGCGCGTCTGCTGAGGGGTGAGCGTGAGCCGCTGACGGGTTTGCTTGGTGAGTTGATGGGGATGATCGTGCTGCCCTACCTGGGCGCCGCGGCGGCGCGCCGTGAGCAAGCGCGGCCCGCACCCGCGGGGTCCTTGCGCGCTGAGGATGGGCCTGGTGTGGCCGGGGGCGTTGTGGGCGATCCGCTGCACGGTGTCTCGATGCGTTTGACGTATCGCACTGCGCGGGTGCTGGAGGGTGTCGCGGAGTGTCCTGGTGGGAGTAACCGCATGGTCGCTGAGCGTGCGGGGATCCATGATCCGGGGCAGGTCTCGAAGTTGTTGCGGCGTCTGGAGAGCTTGGGTTTGCTGGAGAACAGTGGTGAGGGTCACGCGAAAGGCGAGCCGAACGCGTGGAGTCTCACCGCGAAGGGCCGCCGGGTCGCGCAGAGCATCCGCGCGCATACCCCTGGTGAGAGGAGGGCCGCGTGATGCGCCGCCGGCCCCGTGTGCTGAGTGGGCGTGTCGATGTGCGCCGGTCGATTTATCAAGGGCTTTACAAGGAAAAGAGAACGGGAGGAGCGACCGATGTTTTCATGGATTCGTAGGCAGTTGAGCCCCGCCACGGTGATGGCGTTCGTGGCTTTGATCTTCGCGATGACGGGTGGGGCGTTCGCCGTCACTGGGCATGGTGGCTCCGGTCCGGCCGCGTCGGCCGGGTCCGCGTCCGCGGTAGCGATCGCGGCGAAGAGCAAGGCCAAGCCGAAAGTAAAGGCTGGTCCTCGTGGCCCGGCCGGCCCTCAGGGCCCCGCGGGTCCGACGGGGCCGACGGGCCCGTCCGGCGCGGCGGGCGCTCAGGGTCCCGCGGGACCGACTGGCCCGGCAGGTCCCACTGGCCCCGCGGGCGCGAATGGGACCAACGGCACCAATGGGACCAGTGTCACGAGCGTCGAATCGAAAGGCAAAATCGGCAGCTGCGAAGAAGGCGGCTCGGCGTTCACGTCGGCGAGCGGCAAAACGTATGCCTGCAACGGCGAGCCGGGCTCCCCATGGACGGCGGGCGGCACGCTCCCGGTCGGGGCGACCGAGACCGGCGTCTGGTCGGCTGGACCCACCACGAGGAAAGCGACCCTAAACGCTGTCTACAACGCGCCGATCGCCTCGTTCGCCATCCGGCTCGCGGCACCGCTCGACGAAAAACACGTCCACTACATCGCTCCGAACGGCGAAGAAGTCACCGAAGTCAAAGGCACTGAAGGAGGAGGAGTGGAAGAAGGAGGTCTGGTCCCCCAGACAGCATGCCCGGGCTCCGTCGAAAAACCGGAAGCGATCTCCGGCAACCTCTGCGTCTACGTGGCCCAAGCGCACGAAGCGGCGAGCGAGTCTAGCTCTATCGTCAACCCGGCGATCAGCGGTACTGGTGCGGGCATCGCGGGTGCATTTGCGCAGATGCTCATCGGAGAAGGATTTGCGAGCGCCAACGGCACCTGGGCGGTGACGGGGTGAGCGCAGTGCGGAGCACTGGTCATTCCTGGCGCTGGGTCGCCTTCCTCCTATTGTGCGTGGTAGCGGGCGCCTGTGTGCTGGACGGCGCGTCCGCCCAGGCTGCCACCACACGCTTCCTGCAAAGTCAGATCACCGAAATCCCGGCCACCGGGCCGCCGCCGGCTAATGAACCCGTGCCCGACCACGGTCCTCTGGGGGGTGGAAGGATGACTGTCGATTCGGGCCACCTATGGCTGGCAGAGATACACCGGGTCGACAAGTTCGAAGCCGCGACAGGCAGCTTCCTTTCGCAGCTTGCTCATTCTAAAGCTGAATATCTTCAGGGTGTCGCGGTTGGCCATGCAAAAGGCGAACCCGAACCACAGATCTATCTGGGATATGCCCCTGGTGGTACCTCAGAAAGGCGTATAGCTGTCGACAGCGAATCGGGGGTCAGGCAGGCGACCTGGACCGGTGCGGGAACGCCCGGAAAATCCATGTCTGGGCAAATGCATATCGCGATCGACGACTCAGAAAGCCTCTCGGATTGGGCGGCTGGCGATGTGTATGCGTCGTTCGCGGGGGGGTCTAATGCCGTCTATGTATTTCATCGTGAAGCTAACAATGAAGAACACTATGTAACAGAATTGCCGGTGCCGGTGGAACCGGGCGCGGTTGCTGTGGATGCATCGAATGGCGACGTACTCGTGGCGTACCGGGGGCATGTGGATGAGCTGGAACCGACGGCATTTGGCCAGTGGGTGCTCGTGCGGCGGCTGACGGGTACGCCGTCGGGTCCTCTTGGAGAAATTTCTGCTTTGGCAGTGGACGGCGGCGTCGGCGGCAGCGGCGATATATATGTCGCGGAAGAATACACGGGCGTCATCGATCACTTCAGTCCTGAAGGCGTCTATCTTGGCCAGTTGACGGGTACGCCGTCTGGTCCGTTCGGTCTTGCGGTGGGCATGGCGATCGACCCCGCGAGCCACGACCTGTACGTCAGCAGCGAACAGAGCCGCAGCGGCGCCGCCGCTGTTGACATCTTCGGCCCGACTGTCGTGGTGCCCGACGTGACGACCTCGCCCCCGTCGATCGTGGGGTTGAGGAGGGCGACGCTCGAGGGTACGGTCAACCCGGACGAAGCGGGCGCGGCGACGTGCCAGTTCGAATGGGGCACGAGCGAATCGTTCGGTCAGGTCGCCCCGTGCTCGGAAGGGGTGGCGAACGGTCACATTCCGGTCGCTGTGCACGCCGAACTGGCCGGCCTGCAGCGCGGTACGACCTACTACTACCGGTTGCAGGCGAGCAACGGAAACGGCACGAACCCGGGAGAAGCTTCGCAGGATCATGGGTTTACGACGCTTGGACCCCCGATCGTCAGGGAAGCTTCGGCGTCGGGTGTGACCTCGACCTCGGCAACCTTGGAAGCCGAGGTCAATCCGAATAACTCGCCCACGAGCTACTACATCGAATACGGCACGACTGCGTCGTACGGCTCCAGCGTTCCTGCGCCACCCGGTGTGGGCCTCGGCTCGGGTGAAAGCTTTGTGGGCGTGAGCGTGCATCTTCAGGGCCTCCCTCCGGGCACGACCTACCACTACCGCGTGGTCGCGGTGAGCGAACCGGAAGGGGAACGGCTGACCGCTGAAAGTTCGGATGAGGTGTTCACGACGCAGGCGGCGGGTACGGAGGTGACGTTGCCGGATGGTCGGGCGTGGGAAATGGTGACTCCGTCGAACAAGCATGGTGCGGCGTTCTACGGTGTGGACGCCAATGAAGGGGCCGATATTCAGGCTGCTGCGGATGGTGGCGCGATTACGTATGCGGCGACTGCGCCGCTTGTGAGCAACCCGGCGGGCAGCAGGGCTTTGGAAAAGGAACAGGGTTTCTCTACTCGTGAGGCTCCGGGGGTCTGGGGGACGGCGGATATCGCGACGGCTCACAACGAAGGGCGGCCCTCGCTCGCGCAGCCTGGGCACGATGCTGAGTACAAGCTTTTCTCGAGCGATCTGTCGGTGGGGGTCGTCGAACCAGCCGGGGATACGCCATTGCCGCCGTTGCCGGCCGGTTCGGAAAAGACGATCTACTTCCGTGAAGCGAGCGGCGCGTACAGGGCGCTCGTGAGCACGGGGAATGTGCCGCCGGGCACCGAATTCGGCGGTGATGGGGAAGGGGCTGGTGCGGTTGAGTTCGTGTCCGCTTCGCCCGATCTCAGCCATGTCGTCGTTGTTTCCAGTGTGGCGTTGGAAGAAGGCGCGCCGTCCAAGGAGGAGTTGTATGAGTGGGTGGGTGGACGGCTGCGGCTCGTCAGCGTGCTGCCGGGAGGCGAACCCTCGCCCAGCCAGTTTACGTCGCTTGGCGATCAGGGAAGGAGTGGCTATGGGGACGTCAGGCATGCGATCTCCAACGATGGTTCGCGTATCGTGTGGGAAGAATTCGGGTACGGAGAAAAAGAACAAAACCGAAACCATTACTATCTGCGCGATGTGGCGCGCGGGGAAACGGTACGGATCGATGCTGCGCAGGGAGCACCGGAACCAGAAAAAGAGCAATCTGCGTATGCGACCGCGAATGGGGAAGGATCGCGGGTGTTCTTCACGAGCGCGGACCGGTTGACCGCCGACTCGACAGGAGGGGGTTCTGGGGATCTGTATGTGTTTGAAATGACGAGCGGGGCGGGTGAACCGTTGGCGGGCAGGCTGACAGATCTGACAGTGGATTCCCATGCTGGTGAGGCGGCGAGCGTGGGAGGCGTGATCGGAGCGAGCGAAGACGGCACGTATATTTACTTCGAGGCCACGGGCGCTCTTGGGGGTGGCGCCACCGGAGGTAGTCCCAACCTGTACGTGGAGCACTATGAAGAAGCGACGAGGACGTGGGCGGCGCCCAGGTTCATCGCGGCGTCTGGTGACGGTAACGCGTGGGGCAATGGTTCGCCTGCTCTCACGAATATGACGTCGCGGGTTTCGCCGGATGGTCGTTATCTGGCGTTCATGTCGAGCGCGAGCCTGACTGGGTATGAAAATCGGGACGCGATCACGGGTGTGCCCGACCAGGAGGTCTTTCTGTATGACGCGGCCTCTAGCCGTTTGGTGTGCGCGTCGTGCGATCCGACCGGCGCCCGGCCGGTGGGGGTGACCGAGTCAAACGACGAAAACCCGCTGTGGGATGCAGCCGCTAACTGGGGAGGTACTCGGGTGGCGGCGAGTATCCCGGGGTGGACGTCGAAAAGCCTTTCTAACGCGGTGTATCAGTCTCGTTATCTTTCGGATAGTGGCCGGCTGTTCTTCGACAGCTCCGATGCGCTGGTGCCGGCGGACACGAACGGCCAGGTGGATGTGTATGAGTACGAGCCCGCAGGGGTCGGAGGCTGCCGGCCGCCGGGTTATGGTGCGAGCGCGAGCGTCGTCAACAGCGCTAGCGTGGGGGGCTGCGTCGGGTTGATCTCGGCGGGGACATCCAGTCAGGAATCGGCGTTCCTGGACGCGAGCGAAACAGGCGGGGACGTCTTCTTCCTGACGACCTCGAAGCTCTCGCCGCAGGATTACGACCAGAGCTATGACATCTACGATGCGCACGAATGCACCGCGGTGTCGCCGTGTGCGCCGCCGGCGTTGTTGACGCGCCCGCCGTGCACGACGGGGGATGCGTGCAAGGCGGCGCCGACGCCGCAGCCGACGCTGTTCGGGGCGCCGTCGAGCGAGACGTTCTCCGGCGCGGGCAACGTCACACCCTCGGGCCCGGCGGCGGTCGAAACGAAGGCGAAGCCCGCGAGGTGCAGGAGAGGCGATGTGAAGAGGCACGGCGCGTGCGTGAAAAGGCGGCGTGTGAAGTCCAAGAAGGCCAAGAAGGCGAACCGGAGGGCGAAATGATGGTTGTCAAGACCCGCATGTTGACGATCCTTGGTGCTCTTCTGGGCGTGCTCGCATTCGTAGCTCCTCCCGCGGTCGCGAATGAAGGGGAAGCGGAACTGCAATGCGGCTCGGCGTGCAGGCCGTGGTGGCATCTCAGCCTGCAGTCGTTGCCGGCGAGCCTCCCGGCGGGTGGGGAAGGCGAAATCAAGCTGCTGGCGCAGGATCTCGGCGATACGGGCACGAGCAGCTCCTCCACGGTCGTGTTGAGGATGAGCCTGCCGGAAGGCCTGAGAGCGCTGAGCGCGCAGGGGCCGGGTGCCTGCAAGATCCTGGCGCGGGAAGTGACGTGCGAAGGGCCTGAAGCCGTGCGTGCGTTCGGCGCCATCGAATTCAAGGTGAAGGTCGCTATCGCCGAAGCCGCACGATCTGGCGAAGAGGTCGTCGCGAGTGTCTCCGGTGGTGGAGCGGCGGGCGTGTCGGTGAGCAGGCCGATCGCGGTCGGCGAAGGGGGACCGGTCCCGTTCGGTGTCGAACAGTATGAATTGTGGCCGGAAAACGCGGATGGGTCGCCGGATACCCAGGCGGGCTCGCACCCGTTTCAGCTGACGACCGGTATCGCGGTGAACCAGACGGCCGACCCCAACAGGCCTCCCGCGGCGACGAAGGATCTGCGTTTCAACCTGCCACCCGGCCTGATCGGCAATCCGACGCCGTTCCCGCAGTGTCCGCTGAAGGAGTTCGTGCGCAAAGCGCCGGCGGGGAACAGCGATGAGTGCCCGAACGATACGGCGGTCGGGGTCGCGTCCGTGACGCTCGTCGTGGAGGGTGCCGTGGGGACTGTGAAGGTGCCGTTGTTCGCGCTGGAACCGTCGGTCGGCGAACCGGCGCGCTTCGGCTTCTACGTTCTTGGTGTTGTGACGTATCTGGATACGTCGGTCCGGACGGGCGGGGACTATGGGGTGACGGTGACGGTCCCGAACATCACGGAGCTGGTCGCGTTCATGTCGAGCCGGGTGACGTTCTGGGGGGTGCCGGGCGACCCGCGTCACGACCCGGCGCGGGGCTGGAACTGCCTTCGCCCGGAAGAAGCCCCGCCAGGCCAGCCGTGCGCGCGGACCGAACAGAAAGCGCCGCCGCCGCTGCTGACGCTCCCGACGTCGTGCACGGGGCCGGTGAGCACGAACGTCGAAGGCGACTCCTGGCAGGAAGAGGGGTCGTTCACCGCGCCGTTCGAATTCGTCTTCAAGGACAACCTGGGGCGCCCCGTCGGGATGGATGGCTGTAACCAGGAGCCGTTCTCCCCGAGTATCAAGGTGACACCGGACGGGGAAGCGGGGAGCACCCCGACGGGGTTGACCGTCGACGAGCACGTCCCGCAGGATGTCAGCCTGAACCCGACGGGACTCGCGGAGGCAGATGTGAAGGGCCTCTCGGTGACGCTCCCCGAAGGGGTGGTGCTGAACCCGGCCGGCGCGGACGGGCTGCTCGCGTGCTCGACCGAACAGATCGCGCTGCAGAGCCCGGAAGCGTCCACCTGCCCGGAAGCCGCGAAGGTCGGCACGGTCAAGATCAAGACGCCGCTGCTACCCAACGCGTTGGAAGGTGCGGCGTACCTGGCGACGCAGAACTCCAACCCGTTCGGTTCGCTGGTGGCGCTGTATATCGAAGCGTACGACCCGATCTCCGGGATCCGCGCGAAGGCGACCGGCGAAGTTCGGGAGAACCCCGTCACGGGCCAGCTGACGTCGTACTTCGAAGGCGACCCGGTGTTCGAGAACGACCCAAGGTACGCAAACGACGTCGCGGCGCAGTTCCTGCCGCAGACGCCGTTTGAAGACGTCGAACTGCACTTCTTCGGCGGGGACCGCGCGCCGCTTGCGACCCCCGCGTTGTGTGGGGCGTATACGACGACGGGGACGTTTACGCCGTGGTCGGGGAACGCGACGACCGAATCCTCCTCGACGTTCGACATCGTCTCGGGCCCCAACGGCAGCCCGTGTCGGAGCCCGTTGCCGTTCGCGCCGTCGTTGACGGCGGGTACGTCGAGTATCCAGGCGGGTGGGTTCACGCCGTTCGTGATGACGATGGGCCGCGAAGACGGCGAACAGGCCCTGCAGGGCGTCCAGTTGCACATGCCGCTGGGGGTCTCGGGGACGCTCTCGAACGTGAAGCTCTGCGACGAAGAACAGGCGGATGCGGGGACGTGCGGCCCGGAAAGCCTGATCGGGGAAACGATCGTCTCGGTCGGCGTGGGTGGGGACCCGTACACCGTGAAGGGCGGCAAGGTGTACATCACCGGCCCGTATAAGGGCGCGCCGTTCGGCCTCTCGATCGTCAACCCCGCGAAGGCGGGCCCGTTCGACCTCGGCAAAGTCATCGTGCGGGCGAAGATCGACGTGAACGAGGAAACCGCGGCGTTGACGGTCACGACGGATAATGAAGGCCCGTATAGGATCCCGACGTTGATCGACGGGATACCCCTGCAGATCAAGCATGTGTTCGTGGATGTGAACCGTCCTGGGTTCACGTTCAACGCGACGAACTGCAGCCCGCTTCAGATCACGGGGACGTTGACGAGCACCGAAGGCGCCACGAGCGCGCTCTCGGTGCCCTACCAGGCGACGAACTGCGCGGTCCTGGCGTTCAAGCCGCAGCTCACCGTCTCGACCTCAGGGAAGACCTCCAGGGCGGGCGGCGCGAGCCTGACCGTGAAACTGGGGTACCCGGCGGGCCCGTACGACGCGAACATCGCCAAAGTCAAAGTCGAACTCCCGAAGGCGCTGCCCTCCCGGTTGACGACGCTGCAGAAGGCGTGCACCGCGGCGGTCTTCGAATCAAACCCCGCGGCGTGCCCGCCGGCGTCGGTCGTGGGTCACGCGACGGCGAACACGCCGGTGCTGCCGGTCCCGTTGAGCGGGCCCGCGTACTTCGTCTCCCACGGCGGGGAAGCGTTCCCGAGCCTCGTGATCGTGCTGCAGGGGTACGGCGTGACGGTGCATATCGTCGGTTCGACGTTCATCAATAAGGCGGGGATCACGAGCAGCACGTTCAAGGCGGTCCCGGATGTCCCCGTCGGCACGTTCGAATTGACGCTCCCGCAGGGCCCGTACTCGGCGCTCGCGGCGAACGGGAACCTCTGCAGGCAGAAGCTCGCGATGCCGACCGAATTCCTCGGGCAGAACGGCGCGCTGATCAAGACCAGCACGAAGATCGCGGTTACGGGGTGCGGCAAGCACAAGGCCAAGAAGGCCAAGCACGCGAAGAAGCGCGCCAAGCACGGGAAGACCCGGAAGAAGAAGTAGGCGCTACCACGGGCCCTCAGCGGTCGTAGGCTCTACCGCGTGGGAGGACGCGGTGGACGATGACCTCGCGGTGCTCGCGGTCGGTCTCGATGATCACGCGCCAGTCTCCCACGCGGATGCGGGACTCTGAGCGGCCTGTGAGCTTGCGGACCCCGGTGGCCCGATCGGGGTCGGCGGCGAGTTGCCCGAGCGCGGCCAAGACGCGCTTCTGTACGGGCGGATCGAGTCGCGCGATGTCCTTTTCGGCGCGTCTGGTGTAGTCGAGGACCCAGGTCTCCTCGCCCTCGTCGCTCATCCGTATTTGCGGAGCATCTCCTGGTGGGAGATGGTGCGTCCGGCGGCGAGGTCGGCGCGGCTCTCGGCCATCGCGGTCTCGTCCTGGTCGGTCCAGGGCTCGTCGTCCTCAGGCGCGTTCGCGATCGCTCGCAGCAGCGGGTCCTCGCGCCGCGAGGCCATGATCTCAAGCATCGGCTCGACCTCGGACGCGGGCAGTTCGTCCAGCAGCTTATGGGCCCGTTCGCGTGCTGTCATGCCGCCGAGTTTAGCGCCCGCCACAGGTGCGCCAAGGAGAGCGTGATGGGCGCCGCCGGTAGGGCGGCGAGGGTTCGATCGAGGCTGGCGAACCGCTCCTCGGGCCGATCGACGGCATGGGCGCACGGATCGCTCACCCGGCCATCCATGATAGCCTTCCATGGCCATGGCAAGACGCCTTGTGATATCTACCGGTGGTCAGATCTCGGTGCCGGCCGCCGTCCGTAGACGCTGGGGGACGCGGACGGTGCTCGCGGAAGACCGGGGAGAGGAGCTCGTCCTGCGCCCGGCGCCCGACGATCCGATCGCCGCTGTGCGCGGCATCTTCGCGCGGGAGATGAGCGGGGGGACGGTTGACGAGCTGCGCGCCGCGGGCCGCGTCGAGGACGCGGAGCTCGAAGCGCCGGCAGGCGCGCCGGCGGTGATCGTGCTCGACGCCTACGCGCTGACGGCGCTCCTCGCCGGAGAGGCCGCGGCGGACGAGGTCGGCGAGCTCATCGGCGGGGCGGGCACGGCCGTGGCCGTTCCCAATCTGGCCGAGGCGGCAGATCGTCTGGCCCGCATCCACCGGATCGCGGTCGAGCGCACGCGCGCCGCAGTGGAGACGCTCGAGCAGTCCACCGACCTGCAGGTGCGCGCCGCGGAGCGCCCGCACGCGTGGCGTGCGGCGGAGCTGCGCGTCAGGCACTACCACCGCACGCGCTGCCCGCTATCGCTGGGCGACTGCCTGCTGCTCGCGATGACGACCGAGCAGGACCGGCTGGCGACAGCCGACCCGCACGTCCTGGCGGTCGCCGGCGAGGAGCAGATCGAGTGGATCGCTCTCCCGGACTCCCGCGGTCATCGCCACGCGGCCGGGTGAGCCGCGACCCCGGCCGTCCGGTCGTGATGGCAACCAAGAGCGAACTGCGAGTGACCGAGCGCTACACGCTGCTGCCCGCCCACACGCTCCTGTGGGCGCTCGGGTAGTAAAGCCTGTGCTGCCCTACGCCGCTCTACGGCCCCATGATCTCGTCGAAGTGACGGATGAAGTCGGCGACGCAGATCGCGAACATGACCAGCACAAGCGCCCACAGGGGTGCGCCCAGGACGAGGGCACCCACCCACACCGCGCCGTACAGCACGTACATGACGAGGTCGTAGCGATCGAAGCTGCCGAAGCCGGTCATGAGACGATCCTAGCGACGAAGACAAAGAGCGTCAAGGGGCCCAGGAGCATCCCGACGACGAAGCCCCGTCCCAGTCCCTGGTTGACCCGTCGCGAAAGGGCAGCGGGCCGGCTCGGGACGCGCAGCGCCACGGCTGCCGGCAGCCCTGAGAAGAAGACGGTGAAGCCCCCGAGGACGCCCGCCCACGCGAGCAGGCCGTTGACGACGGCGGTCCCCAGCGAGGGGTTGGCCTCGCAGAGGACGCGGATGACGGCTGCCGCAGACATGCCGATCACCGTACGCCGCGCTTGGGACGAAACGCTCGATCGACGCCCGTCCTCGACGCGGATCGCGATCTGCTGAGATATCCCGCTAAGCATACCACCCGCAATCCCGCCGGGTGCGGCAAGTCGAAGAAGGCCTGGTGTCGGTTTTCACCAGACCGTCAGGTTTGGGTCGAACGCGCCGATCGCGGCGTCCCGCGTGACAAGGCGCGCTCCGGCCGCCAGCGCGGTCGCGTAGATCAGGCGATCGACCGGATCGCCCGGGAAGCTCTTCGCGTCGAGCAGTCCCGCCGCGACGGCGACGTCGGCGCTTGGCGGGAGCGGCTCGACGCGCGCGTCGGCGAGCGCCTGCCTGACCCACAGGCCGACCTCGCGGTCGAGCGTGATGCGCCCGCGAACGACGAGCATCGCGACCTCCCACGCGCTGAGCGTTGAGACGCCGATGCTCGAAGCCCGGTCGATCGCGGCTCGCGCCGGCGCGGACAGGCGCTTCGGCTCGGCTGCCCACCAGAGCCATGCATGCGTGTCGAGCACGATCACCGGCCGGCGGCGTACCACTCGACGTCGAGTGGCTTGGTCAGATCCTCATCGGGAACGTTGAAAGACACCGACCCACGCAGGCTCGCGGGCTCGCGCGCGGCCAGCACCCGGGCGACCGGGCGGCCCCGCTTGGTCACCGTGATCTCCTCTCCGGTGGCGGCGACCTCGTCGAGCATGGCCAGGCACTGGGCCTTGAACCGGCTGGCGGACACGGTGCGCGTGGACATGACCATGGACACATTACCATAGTCATATCGAGGGTGGGGAACAGAAGAAGTAGGAGTACCCGGACGCGGGGCACGGAGGGCCGCGCGTCCGGCGGCCATGGCCGCGCCGGGGGTGAGGATCAGTCGATCGAGCCGGGCTCGGCGACCCAGACGCTTTCGATCCCGAGTACGCGGCAGAGGGCGTCGAAGTGGCTGTCGTAGTGCAGCACCCCCGCTCCACGCTCGGCGGCCGCGGTGGCGATCAGGTAGTCGGCCGCGGGGATGCGCCGTTCGCCGCGCAGGTCGCGTGAGGCGCCGAGGGCAGCGTCACCGGCGCTGCGCGTGATGGGCGCCGCCGGCAGGGCGGCGAGGGTTCGATCGAGGCTGGCGAACCGCTCCTCGTTGCGGGCGGCCGCGAGCAGCTCGAGTACGACCACGGGGCACGCGACCAGCAGGTCTGCCCCCTCGGTGGCCAGCCAGCGGGGGAGCACCGCCGGATCGCCCTGGCGGTTCCAGGCCGATGTGTCGAATACGAGCGCTTCGCCCGAGCCGTAGGGCTCAGCGTTCGGCATGGAGGCGCTCGGAGACTGACCAGTCGTAGCCGTCGTCCTCGCCGGTGGCTATTCGCCGCAGGTGTTCGCGGGCTTCCTGGCGCGCGTTTTTCTCGGCGCGGACCGCCTCCGCGCCGCGCAGCGCGAGGTCGCGCACGGCGCGCGATCGTGGCTTGGCGCCGCCGAGCTCCCTCACGGCGGCAGCCAGCTCGGAGTCGAGCGTTACCTGGATACGCGGCTTGGTGGATGGCATATCGGCAAGTGTACCACGCAGGTGGTACGAGATATTTCGCTGCTTTTTTTGATGGCGGCCTCCGGCCGCAGCGGCGTTCGCGTGGCGTCCCCGGGGGCCGGTGCAGCGGCCGGTCGAGGGTAGGGGGCTTGACAACGTGTTGCAGGTGTGGTTATATAGCGTCGTCTGGTGTCCAGTGGAGCCAGGCAAACATAGGGTCCGGTTTGGGTCAGCCCGTCTTGTGGTTGACATCAAAGCGCTTGCAGGGCAGTGGGTTTGGGACGAGGGACTGGGTCACGACGTAGAGGGAGATGGTTTCAGCGTGGTTTCGAGAGGGAATAACGTGGCAGTCATGCGTGGGGCCCCGGTTGGGGTTCTTGCCAGATGCATCAGCGGTCTGATGCATCTCTCTCTCTCTCTCTCTCTCTTCAGCTTCTCGGCCTGCGGCTAGCCGACCGGTAGCGGCGCAAACGCGCCGTCCGGGTTCCCCCGCACGCGGGGGTGGGTCTCGTCCGGCCTCGGGGAGGGTGTGCTGATGCCCGTGCGCGCGGTGGCCCGCCGGGGTGTCGAGGTGTCCGCGGCGCGGGCGCGTAGGGACGCGGGGCGGTCGCGTCCGGTGGTGGGGGAGCCGGTGGCGGGTACGAGCGTTCCGCGGGAGCAGCTGGTGGAGATCCAGCGTTCGCGGCTGCTGGCGGCGGCGGTCGTCGCCGTCGACGAGCTCGGCTATGCGGATACGACGGTGTCGGATGTGACGAGCCGCGCGCGGGTCTCGCGTCGTACGTTCTACGAGTTGTTCGCCAACCGCGAGGAGTGCTTGGCCGCGGTGCTGGAGGACGTCGTCGCGTTGGTCGAGGGGGATGTCGCGGCCGCGGGCCTTGGGGGTCTTGTGTGGCGTGAGCGGGTGCGTGGGGGGTTGTGGGCGATCCTGTCGTTTCTGGATCGCGAGCCGGCGCTCGCGCGGGTGTGTGTGGTGCAGGCGTTGCGTGGCGGCGCGGAGGTGTTGGGGCGCCGCGAGGAGATCCTCGGGCGCCTGGCGGCTGTGGTCGACGAGGGCCGCTCGGAGGGCGGGCGCAGCGGTGGGTGCTCTGCGTTGACGGCGGAGGGTGTCGTCGGTGCGGCGTTCGCGATCGTGTACGCGCGGCTGTTGCGGGGTGAGCGTGAGCCGCTCACGGGTCTGCTGGGGGAGTTGATGGGGATGATCGTGCTGCCCTACCTGGGCGCCGCGGCGGCGCGCCGCGAGCAGGTGCGGCCCGCGCCCGCGGGGTCCCTGGGTGCTGGGGATGGGTCTGGTGTGGCCGGGGGTGTTGTGGGCGATCCGCTGCACGGTGTCTCGATGCGTTTGACGTATCGCACGGCTCGAAGTGCTGGAGGGTGTCGCGGAGTGTCCTGGTGCCAGTAACCGCGAGGTCGCTGAGCGCGCTGGGATTCACGATCCGGGGCAGGTCTCGAAGCTGCTGCGGCGCCTGGAGAGCCTGGGGTTGTTGGAGAACAGTGGTGAGGGTCACGCGAAAGGCGAGCCGAATGCGTGGAGTCTCACCGCGAAGGGCCGCCGCGTAGCGCAGAGCATCCGTGCGCATATCCCCGGTGAGCGGAGGGCCGCGTGATGAGGCGTGGCACACGCTTTTCCCTTGCGCTCATACAGGGATTGTCATGCACACGACGCGAGGGGCGCCTTCCCCTCCGATTTCGAGGAGGGATGGTTCGATGATTGCTTGCAGATTGACCTCGATTGTGCCTCGCGGAGTTGCGCTGGTCCTCGCGGGGGTCACCTCGGCGTTCTGCCTGCTCGCCCTCGCGCCGGGCATCGCCTCGGCCGTCGAGACTCGTTCGTTGGAAGCGAGCTTTGGCCCGGATGGCACCGCCGCAACACACTTCGAACACCCCGCAGCGGTCGGCATCGATGAGTCGACGGGTGCAGTGTATGTCGCAGATGTCGCGGCGGGTGCGATCGAGAAGTTCAACTCGGAACACAAACCGGAAATGTTTACAGGCATCAGTCCAAACATATCCGGCAACGAGCTCACCGGGTTCTCGTTGCGTGCCAGCGATGAAGGCGAGCTCGCGGTCAACTCCGCGAGCCATGACTTCTATGTCGTAGACAACGGTACGAACAGGGTGCTGGCCTTCCAGTCCGACGGGGAACCCGTCGACTTCACCCAGGGTCCGAATGCTGGCATAAATGAAATTAGCGGGCTCGGCGAACCGTGTGGTGTCGCGGTCGACTCCCACGGCGACATCTACGCGGGCGACTACGTCAGCGGGGTGCACATCTACGCCGAAAACGGCGAACCTCTCGCTACGATCTCCGTACCTGGAGTCTGCAACATTACCGTCGACCCTCAAGGGAATCTCTACCTGAATTACTTTTACGGCCGTGGCTCGGTCGAAAAGCTCACCCCATCCACATTCCCAGTCACCTCATCCACCACCTACAAGGCAGACGGCATCGTGGACGCGAACACCGCGTGGGGCGTCGCTGTGGACCCCGTTACCGACGATCTCTTCGTCGACGAGCACAATCGGGTCGCGGAGTATGACGAAGGCGGCTTCCGTCTCCTCACCTTCGGCTCCTTTGAACTCGGCGCGTTGACGGCCTCGGAAGGCCTCGCGTTCGACACATTCTCCGGCGCGGACAAAATCTACGTCTCCGACGCCGAAGGTAAACGCCAGGTAGAGATCTTCGGCCCGCCTGTGGTGATACCCGACGTCACGACCTCGCCGGTTTCGAATCCCGGGTTGAGGGGGGCGACGCTGGAGGGTACGGTCGACCCGGATGAAGCGGGGGCGGCGACATGCCAGTTCGAATGGGGCACGAGCGAATCGTTCGGTCACATCGCGCCGTGCTCGGAAGCGGTCGCGAACGGTCACAGTCCTATGACTGTGCACGCGGAAGTGACGGGCCTTCAGCTGAATACGACCTACTATTACCGGTTGCGGGCCAGTAACGAAAACGGCACGAACCCCGGAGAAGCTTCGCAGGATCATCAGTTCAGGACGCTTGGACCCCCCGTTGTCCAGGAAGCTTCAGCGTCGGGTGTAACTTCGACCTCGGCGACAATAAACGCCGAGATAGATCCGAATAATTCACCTACACGCTATTATTTCGAATATGGCACGACTGCGGCGTACGGCTCCAGCGTTCCCGCGCTGCCAGGTGCGGGCGTTGGCTTCGGCGAAGGCTTCGTGGATGTGAGCGTGCATTTGCAAGGTCTGGCTCCGGGCACGACCTACCGCTACCGTGTGGTAGCGGTGAATGAACCGGAAGGGGAACGCTTCATCGCTGAAGGACCCGACGAGATGTTCACGACGCAGTCGGCGGCCACGGGGGTCGCGCTGCCGGACGGCCGGCAGTGGGAAATGGTGACTCCGCCGAACAAGCACGGCGCGTCCCTCTACGGCGTGGGCGGCGGCTCCGACGGGTCCGACATCCAGGCCGCCGCGGAAGGTGGGGCGATCACGTACACATCGACCGCGCCGCTGGTCGCCAACCCGGCGGGCAGCAGGACCCTGGAAGTGGAACAGTCGCTCTCCACACGCGAGGCCCCCGGGAGCTGGGGGACGGTGGACGTCGAGACGCCTCACGATCATGGGCCTATCGCGCCGGCGCCTGGGGGCTGGCCCGAATACAGGCTCTTCTCGAGCGACCTGTCGCTGGGGTTCCTCAAGCCGTCCTACGATGGGCCGCTGCCGCCGCTGCCGGCCAGCGCGGAAAAAACGATTTACATCCGTGAAGCGGACGGCGCGTACAAAGCGCTCGTGACGTCGGCGAATGTGCCGCCTGGCACCGAATTCGGACACCCCAGAGGCGTCAATGCCAGTGAAGAACCATACGGAGATATGGCGATCAAATTCGTCTCCGCGTCGCCCGATCTCAGCCATGTCGTGATCAGCTCCGAAGTGGCTTTGGAAGAAGGCGCTCCGGCGGAAGGGGGGCTGTATGAGTGGGCGGACGGGAAGCTTCAGCTAGTCAGCGTGCTGCCGAAGAAAGGTGAAGCCACATCTCAGGCTACGCTCGGCTATTCCCCGTACAGCAGCAACGAATCGGCGGTCAGGCATGCGATCTCCAACGACGGTTCGCGCATCGTGTGGGAAGATGATGAAAATGGCTCGCTCTACCTACGTGACACGGTGCGTGGGGAAACGGTGCAGATCGACGCCGCGCAGGGGGCGCCGGAACTGTCCAGCCATCAATCGAGCTACTGGACCGCCAACGGGGAAGGCTCGCGGGTGTTCTTCACGAACCCGGAGCGTTTGACTGCCGACTCGACGGCTCCGGAGGGAGGGTCGAGCGCTGGGGATCTGTATGTGTTCGAAGTGACGAGCGGGGCGGGTGAACGGTTGGCGGGCAGGCTGACCGATCTGACGGTGGATTCTCACGCGGGTGAAACCGCGAGCGTGCAGGGTGTGATCGGGGCGAGCGAAGACGGCTCGTATGTCTACTTCGTCGCCGAAGGCATGTTGGGCGGCGCCACGAAAGTCGGTAAAAACCTGTACGTGGATCACTACGAAGAAGCGACGAAGACGTGGTCGGCGCCGACGCTTATCGCCACGCTTTCGGACCTCGATGCACCCACGTGGGGAGGCCGGGTGGGCGTGTTTGACGTTGAAAGCGTGCGTGACCTCAAGTGGATGACTTCGCGGGTCTCGCCGAACGGCCGTTACCTGGCGTTCATGTCCGAAGAAAGCCTGACGGGATATGAAAATCGGGATGCGATCACCGGCAAACGCGATCAGGAGGTCTTCCTGTATGACGCGAGCTCGGGCCGGCTGGTGTGCGCCTCGTGCGATCCGACGGGCGAGCGACCGCTGGGGGTGGCCTACTCAGCGGAAGAATACCCTCCATTACGGGATGCGGGCAACGTGTGGGCAGGCGCTGGTCTTTCGAACGCTTCGGTGGCGGCGAACATCCCGGGGTGGACGACGGAGGCTTATGGCACTTTGATCCAATCGCGTTATCTCTCGGACAGCGGCCGGCTGTTCTTCAACAGCTCCGATGCGCTGGTGCCGTCGGATGTGAACGGCCAGGTGGACGTGTACGAGTACGAGCCCGCGGGGGAACACGCCTGCTCGCCTGCGAGCACGAGCGGGAGCCTCGTCTACAGCCCGAGCGCGGAAGGCTGCATCGGCCTGATCTCGGCGGGGACGTCCTCGCAGGAATCGGCGTTTCTGGAAGCGAGCGAAACGGGCGGGGACGTCTTCTTCCTGACGACCTCCCAGCTCTCCCCGCAGGATTACGACCAGAGCTATGACATCTACGATGCGCACGAATGCGCGGCGGCGTCGCCGTGCGCCCCACCGTCGCCACTGTCGCGCCCTCCGTGCACGACAGGCGATGCGTGCAAGGCGGCCCCGACGCCGCAGCCGACGCTGTATGGGGCGCCGTCGAGCGAGACGTTCTCCGGTGCGGGCAACGTAACGCCGACGCCGGCAGTCGAACCGAAGGCGAAGCCCGTGAAGTGCAGGCGAGGCGATGTGAAGCGGCATGGCGTGTGCGTGAAGAAGAGGTCCAGGAAGGCCGTGAAGTCCAAGAGGGCCAGGAAGACGAACCGGAGGGGTAAATAGATGGCTGCCAAGACCCGCATGTTGATCGTCCTCGGCGCTCTCCTGGCCGTGCTCGCGCTCTCCGCGCCGCCGGCGTTTGCGGGAGAATTGGAATGCGGCGCGGGATGCAGGCCGTGGTGGCATCTCGGCTTCCAGTCGCTGCCGGCGGACCTGCCGCGCGGCGGGGAGGGCGAAATCAGGCTGCTGCTGGAAAACCTCGGCGAT
The DNA here is from genome assembly GCA_963702085.1 of uncultured Solirubrobacterales bacterium. Lineage (GTDB taxonomy): Bacteria > Actinomycetota > Thermoleophilia > Solirubrobacterales > Solirubrobacteraceae > Palsa-744. Next base: position 981,602 of record OY969707.1, read on the forward strand.
ACGGCGACGAGCTCCTCGTCGTCAATCGTGGTGAAGGCGAGGCTGCCGGAAGGCCTGACGGTCGTGAGCGCCGAAGGACCGTATGGCTGCAAAGTCGCGGGGCAGGAAGTGATATGTGAAGTGGACTATGGAGGCACCGTGCGTCCGTTCAACGAAGAGGAATTCAAGCTGAAGGTCGCGGTCGCCGAGACGGCGCATTCGGGCGAAGCGATCGTCGCGAGCGTCTCCGGTGGCGGGGCGGCGGGCGTCTCGGTGAGCAGGCCGATCACGGTCGGCGAAGCGCCAGCTCCGTTCGGTGTCGAACACTATGAATTGCTGCCGGAAAACGCGGATGGCTCACCGGATACTCAGGCCGGGTCGCATCCGTTTCAGCTGACGACCGACATCGGCATCAACCAGACTGCCAACCCGAACAACCCTCCTGCGGCGTTGAAGGATCTGCGCTTCAACCTGCCGCCGGGCCTGATCGGCAATCCGACGCCGTTCCCGCAGTGCACGCTGAAGTTGTTCCTGCACGCGACGGTCTATGGGCAAGATGTGTGTCCGGACGACACGGTGGTCGGGGTCGCGTCAGTGACAATCGACCAGGATGGCGGTGAGGTGGTCACCAAACACGTGCCGCTGTTCGCGCTGGAACCGTCGGTCGGCGAACCGGCGCGGTTCGGCTTCTACGTCCTGAGCGTTCCGACATATCTGGACACCTCGGTGCGGACGGGCGGGGACTACGGGGTGACGGTAACGGTTCCGAACATCACGGAGCTGGTCGGGTTCATGTCGAGCCGTGTGACGTTCTGGGGGGTGCCGGGCGACCCGCGGCACGACCCGGTGCGGGGGTGGAACTGCCTCGACCCGATTGAAAACATACTGGCGCCGTGTGCGCGCACCGAACAGAAGGCGCCACCGCCGCTGCTGACGCTGCCGACGTCGTGCACGGGGCCGGTGCAGACGAACGTGGAAAGCGACTCGTGGCTTGAAGAGGGGGCGTTCACCGCACCGTTCGAATACATCTTCAAAGACAACCTGGGGCGCCCGGTCGCGATGGATGGTTGCAACCAACTGCCGTTCTCGCCGAGCATCAAGGTCACCCCCGACGGCGAAGCCGGGAGCACCCCGACGGGGTTGACGGTCGACGAGCATGTGCCGCAGGAAGTGAGCCTCAACCCGACGGGACTGGCGGAGTCCGACGTGAAGGGACTCACCGTGACGCTGCCGGAAGGCCTCGCGTTGAACCCGTCGGCCGCGGATGGACTGATGGCGTGCTCGATGGAAGGGATCGCGCTGACGAGCCCGGAAGCCGGGGTATGCCCGGAAGCGTCGAAGGTTGCGACCGTGAAGATCAGGACGCCCCTGTTGGCGAACCCGTTGGAAGGCGCGGCGTACCTGGCGACGCAGGACACCAACCCGTTCGGTTCGCTGGTCGCGTTGTATATCGAAGCGTACGATCCGGTGTCGGGGATCCGCGCGAAGGCGACGGGGGAAGTGCAGGAGAACCCGGTGACCGGCCAGCTGTACTCGGTCTTCGACGAAAACCCGGTGCTGAAGAACGACCCGGCGTTCGCCAGCGACGAAGCGGCGCAGTTCTTGCCGCAGACGCCCTTTGAAGACGTCGAACTGCATTTCTTCGGTGGGGATCGCGCGCCGTTGGCGACCCCGGCGTTGTGTGGGGCGTATACGACGACGGGGACGTTCACGCCGTGGTCGGGGAACACGACGACGGAATCCTCCTCGACGTTCAACATCATTTCGGGTCCCAACGGCTCTCCGTGCCGTGACCCGTTGCCGTTCAGCCCGACGTTGACGACGGGCACGTCGAGTATCCAGGCGGGTGGGTTCACGCCGTTCGTGATGACGATGGGCCGCGAAGACGGCGAACAGGCCCTGCAGGGCGTGACGCTGCATATGCCGCTCGGGCTCTCCGGGACGCTCTCGACGGTCAAGCTGTGCGGCGAAGAACAGGCCGATGCGGGGACGTGTGGCCCGGAAAGCTTGATCGGGGAAACGATCGTCTCGGTCGGCGTCGGTGGGGACCCGTACACCGTGAAGGGCGGCAGGGTGTACATCACCGGCCCGTACAGGGGCGCGCCGTTCGGCCTGTCGATCGTGAACCCGGCGAAGGCGGGCCCGTTCGACCTCGGCCAGGTCATCGTGCGGGCGAGGATCGACGTGAACGAGGAAACCGCGGCGTTGACGGTCACGACGGACAACGAAGGCCCGTATAAGATCCCAACGCTGATCGACGGCATCCCATTGCAGATCAAGCATGTGTTCGTGGATGTGAACCGGCCGGGGTTCACGTTCAATGCGACGAACTGCAGTCCGTTGGCGGTCACGGGGACGCTGACGAGCACCGAAGGCGCCACGAGCGCGCTGCAGGTGCCCTACCAGGTCACCAACTGCGCGGTCCTCGCGTTCAAGCCGAAGCTGGAAGCCTCCACCTCGGGGAAGACCTCGCGGGCGAACGGCGCGAGCTTCCACGTCAAGCTCGGGTACCCCGCGGGCCCGTATGACGCGAACATCGCCAAAGTCAAAGTCGAACTCCCCAAGGCGCTGCCCTCCAGGCTGACAACACTGCAGAAGGCATGCACCGCGGCGGTCTTCAACGCGAACCCTGCGGCGTGCCCGCCGGCGTCGATCGTCGGCCAGGCGACCGCGACGACACCGGAGCTCCCGGTTCCCCTCTCGGGCCCGGCGTACTTCGTCTCCCACGGCGGGGAATCGTTCCCGAGCCTTGTGATCGTGCTCCAGGGCTACGGCGTGACCGTCCACCTTGTGGGCTCGACGTTCATCAACAAGGCGGGGATCACGAGCAGCACGTTCAAGACGGTCCCGGACGCCCCCGTCGGCACGTTCGAACTGACGCTCCCGCAGGGCCAGTACTCCGCGCTCGCGGCGAACGGGAACCTCTGCAAGCAGAAGCTCGCGATGCCCACCGAATTCGTGGGGCAGAATGGCGCGCTGATCAAGACCAGCACGAAGATCGCGGTCACCGGCTGCGCGAAGCACAAGGCCAAGAAGGCCAAGCACGCGAAGAAGCGCGCCAAGCACGGGAGGACGCGCAAGAAGAAGTAGGGCTGGAAGCACGCTCGGAGAGTACTAAGCAGGCCATAACTAAACTCCTGCTATGATCTCTCCACAGATGAGTGGGGAGAAGCCCTTCTACAACCGGACGCATGAGCTGGAGCGGCTGCAGCGCCGGTGGGATACCGGCGAGGCTCAGATCTTCACGCTGTGGGGGCGCCGGCGCGTCGGCAAGAGCGTGCTGCTGCTCCGCTTCGCTGAGGGCAAGCGCCATCTCTACTTCGAGGCGACGAGTGGAACCAGGGCCGATCAGCTGGCCGACTTCTCCGAGCGGCTGGCGGAGGCCACCGGACGCGCGGCGCTCGCGGCGCCGAGCTGGCGGGACGCGCTCGACGCCGTCGCCGACTGGGCGCGGGAGGGGCCCGTCCTGGTGGTGCTCGACGAGTTTCAGTACATCGCCAAGGAGAGCGGCGACGTCGGCTCGATCGTCAACGTGTGGTGGCGCGAGCGCGGCGAGCAGCTGCCGATCTTCCTGGTGCTGTGCGGAAGCGAGGTCGGCTTCTTCGAGCGCGAGGTGGTGAACTACTCGGCCACCACCTATGGCCGGCGCGCCGGACAGCTGCGCCTGCGGCCGTTCGCGCCCGCGGACGTCGCGCTGTTTCTCGGGGAGTGGGGTCCCGAGGAGCGGATCGCCGCCTACGCGGTCTTCGGCAACATGCCCTACTACCTCGCGCAGATCCGCCCGCGGCAGAGCCTCGCCGAGAACATCCTCGAGCTGATCCTGATGAGCGATGGCCTGCTGCACGAGGAGGCGCCTCTGCTGCTCGAGCAGGAGTTGACGGACGCCGCCGGCTACTTCTCGGTCCTGCGTGCGATCGCCGCCGGGCAGACCCGCGTGTCGCAGATCGCTCAGCGCACCGGCGTCGGCACGGTGCGCGTCAGCCAGATGCTCGACACGCTGCAGAGCATGTGGCTCGTGGAGCGCACGGTGCCCGTCACCGTCAGGAACCCCGAGCGCTCCAGGCAGAGCCTCTACCGCATCCTCGACCCCTACCTGCGCTTCTGGTTTCGCTTCGTGCTGCCCGCGCACGGCCGGCTGATCGACGCCGGCGGCGCCCAGCGCCATCTGACGGGCCGCGTGCTCCCCCAGCTCGACGAGTTCGTGTCCTCCCCGGCGTTCGAGGAGGTCTGCCAGCGGTGGCTGCTGCGCGAGATCGACGCCGCCTCCGTGGGTCGCTGGTGGGGCAAGGTGCGCGAGATGCGCGGCAGGGCCCTGCGGGACATCGACCGGGAGATCGACGTCGTGGCCGTCGACGACAGCGGCCGCGTCACCGCGCTCGGCTCCTGCAAGTGGACGGCCGGCCCACTGCCGCACGCCGAGAAGACCAAGCTCGACGCGCTCGCCGCCTACCTCCTGCCGGACGCCGACCCCCCCGCCCTGTACTTCTTTGCCCGCAACGGCTTCGCCCCCCAGCTCGCCCTCGAAGCCGAGCAGGATCCGCGCATCCATCTCGTCGCTCCCGCCGACCTGTTCTGACGGCAGTTTTTTTGATGGCGGCCTCCGGCCGCAGCGGCGTTCGCGTGGCGTCCCCGGGGGCCGGTGCAGCGGCCGGTCGAGGGTAGGGGGCTTGACAACGTGTTGCAGGTGTGGTTATATAGCGTCGTCTGGTGTCCAGTGGAGCCGGGCATACATAGGGTCTGGTTTGGGTCATCCCGTCTTGTGGTTGACGTCCAAGCGCTTGCAGGGCAGTGGGTTTGGGTAGAGGGACTGGGTCACAGAACTAGAGGGAGATTGGTTCAGCGTGGTTTCGAGAGGGAATAACGTGTCGGTCATGCGTGGGGCTCCGGTTGGGGTTCTTGCCAGATGCATCAGCGGTCTGATGCATCTCTCTCTCTCTCTCTCTCTCTTCAGCTTCTCGGCCTGCAGCTAGCCGACCGGTAGCGGCGCAAACGCGTCGTCCGGGTTCCCCCGCACGCGGGGGTGGGTCTCGTCCGGCCTCGGGGAGGGTGTGCTGATGCCCTCGCGCGCGATGGCCCGCCGGGGCGTCGAGGTGTCCGGTGCGCGGGCGCGTAGGGGCGCGGGGCGGTCCCGTCCGGTGGTGGCGGAGCCGGTCTCGGGTACGAGCGTTCCGCGGGAGCAACTGGTGGAGATTCAGCGTTCGCGGCTGCTGGCGGCGGCGGTCGTCGCGGTCGACGAGCTCGGCTATGCGGATACGACGGTGTCGGATGTGACGAGCCGCGCGCGGGTCTCGCGTCGCACGTTCTACGAGTTGTTCGCGAACCGCGAGGAGTGCCTCGCCGCGGTGCTGGAGGACGTCGTCGCACTGGTCGAGGGGGATCTCGCGGCCGCGGGCCTCGGGGGCCTCGTGTGGCGTGAGCGGGTGCGTGGGGGGTTGTGGGCGATCCTGTCGTTCCTGGATCGCGAGCCGGCGCTGGCGCGGGTGTGTGTGGTGCAGGCGTTGCGCGGTGGCGCGGAGGTTTTGGGGCGTCGTGAGGAGGTTCTCGCGCGTCTGGCGGGCGTTGTGGATGAGGGTCGCGTGGAGGGTGCGCGTGGCGGGGGGTGTTCTGCGTTGACGGCGGAGGGTGTTGTCGGCGCGGCGTTCGCGATCGTGTACGCGCGTCTGCTGCGGGGTGAGCGTGAGCCGCTGACGGGGCTGCTTGGTGAGTTGATGGGGATAGTCGTGCTGCCCTACCTGGGTGCGGCGGCGGCGCGTCGTGAGCAGGCGCGGCCCGCGCCCGCGGGTTCCTTGGGCGCTGGGGATGGGTCCGGTGTGCCCGGGGGCGTTGTGGGCGATCCGCTGCATGGTGTCTCGATGCGTTTGACGTATCGCACCGCGCGGGTTCTGGAGGGTGTCGCGGAGTGTCCCGGTGCGAGCAACCGCTTGGTCGCTGAGCGCGCGGGGATTCACGATCCGGGGCAGGTCTCGAAGTTGCTGCGGCGCCTGGAGAGCTTGGGGTTGCTGGAGAACAGTGGTGAGGGTCACGCGAAAGGCGAGCCGAACGCGTGGAGCCTTACCGCGAAGGGTCGCCGGGTCGCGCAGAGCATCCGTGCGCATACCCCCGGTGAGCGGAGGGCCGCCTGATGCGCCGCCGGTCTCCTGTACTGAGTGGGCGCGTTGGTGTGCGCCGGGGGATCTTTGTCAAGGGCTTTACAAGAAAAGAGAAACGGGAGGAGCATTCGATGCTTTTATGGATTCGTAGGCAGTTGAGTCCGGTCACGGCGATGGCGTTCGTGGCGCTGGTGTTCGCGACGACGGGTGGGGCGTTCGCCGTCACCAGCCATGGTGGCGGCTCAGGCAAGGGGACCGCCTCGGCTGGCGCCACAGTTGCGAAGAGCAAGTCCAAGAGCAAAGCCGGCGCCAGGGGCCCCGTCGGCCCCAGGGGTGCGACGGGCGCCGCGGGGCTGGCCGGAGCGGCCGGGCCCGCCGGGCCCACAGGGCCGGCGGGTGGCACCGGGCCCGCGGGAACGGGGACGCAGGGTGAAAAAGGCGTTCAGGGCGAAAAGGGCGAAACGGGCGTGGCCGGTAAAGCCGGGGCGAGCGTGACGAATGAAGCGATAGCTCCGGGCGGCTCGGAATGTGGAGGGCAGGGCGGCGCGAAGTTCAAAGTTGGCAGCGGAGGAACGCCGACCACCGCCTGCAACGGCACGACCGGCTTCACCAAGACGCTGCCGAAGGGTGAAACCGAGACCGGGGTGTGGTCGGTCGATCCGACCGGGTCGCCACCGAAGTTCTCCGTCATGAACGTGCCGATTGCCTCGTTCTCGATACCGCTGGCCAAACCGCTGAAAGATGTCAACGGCGAACCCTGCCAAAAACAGGAACCAACGTGTCAGGTCCACGTCATCATCAGCGAAACCGGCGAAGAAGTGACTGCATTCGAAGGCGTCGGCACAGAAGAACCGAAAGATGCGGGACTCCTGCCCCAGAAGGAAGAACCCAAGAAGCCGTGCCCCGGGACCGCGGAAGAACCAAAGGCGGAATCGGGCGAGCTCTGCGTCTATGTCGCGCAAGCCAAAGACCTGGCATTCGCTTCCGACAGCATCGTTAATTCTGCAGTGAGCGGGAGTGGCACCGGCAAAGCGGGGGCTTTTGTGCAAGCGTTCATTGGAACAAACGGCGGCTATGCCTACGGCGCGTGGGCGGTGACGGCCGAATAACCGCAGGACCTGGACTTCGGCCCGACCGTAAAACCGCTGCGCGGGGGTCGGTCGGGTCAAGTTCCGGGGCCGCTTGGCTGAGCCTCCTGACGCAGGACTCACCAACCCTCGCATGTATCGCACCTACCAGAAAGGCAGCAAAAAGTGAGCAAGACACACCACATCCTTGTTGTGCTCCTAGCGTTCGGTGTTGTCCTGCTCTCTGCGGCCGGGCCTGCGTCCGCCGCGCTCACTCACCCGTACCTGTTCCAGATCGCCGGAACCCCGTCCGGCTCCTTTGGTCCTCTCCCTTGTGCCGTCACGGTCGACCCCGCAAGCCAGGACGTCTATGTGGCTGATCGTGCCAGCCAAGCGATCGATATCTTCAGCTCTTCAGGCGTCTACCAGTCGAAGATCTCAGGCGAAGGTCGCTTTAACGCCGCATGCAGCATCGCAATCGACGATGCCAGCGGTGAGGTCTACGTCGCCGAGTCGGGTAACGACGTTGTCGAAGAGTTCGACTCGTCCGGGAAATACCTCGGTAACCTCAACGCTTCCAGCACCCCCTCCGGATCTGAAAAATTCGGACGCGGCTGGGTTCACGTCGCCGTCGATCAGTCTACCGGTGATGTTTATGTGGCCGACAGCTATGAGCATGTTATCGACAAGTTTGATTCGTCCGGCAAATTGCTTTCTGCGCTGACCGGCTTCTCGGAACCGTGGGGTGTGGCAGTCGACTCTAGCGGCGACCTCTACGTCTACGACAACAATGGCGGTGCCATCACCAAGTTGAACCCCTCCGGTTCTCAGGTCTACCAGATCGCTAGTGGGTTGGGGGTCTATTACGGCAATCCACTCGCGGTTGACGGTGCCGGCGATCTCTACGCCGCCGCCGCATCCAGCCCGACCGTCGAAGAGTTCGAACCCTCCGGTGCATTGCTCGATCATACGAGCGGCTTCGCTACCCCGGAGAACTCCTTCGGGCCCGGAGGGCTCGAAGGAGTTGCCGCTTCCGCCAATGGCGATGTCTATGTCCTGGATACCTTTCACGCCGTCGTCGACGTTTTCGGCCCGGCTGTCATCCTTCCCGATTCCACTACGGAAGAAGCCTCGGAAGTCGGAGCTGCCACAACGGCAACTCTCAACGGTCAAGTCGCCCCCGCCGGGGGCGGCTCGATCACCGGCTGCCACTTCGAAGTCATCGATGATGCGACCTACCAGGCCAACGGCGGTGACTTCTTCTCCGGTGCTATCGACATACCATGCGAACAGCTCCTTCCGATTCTCAACCCCACGGGTGTAACCGCCAAGGTCACGGGTCTCGCCCCCGACACCGGCTACCACTTCCGCCTTGTCGCCGCCAATGCCAACGGCGAAGAATATGGCTCCGACGAGACCTTCGAAACGGGAGGCGCTCCCACAGTCAGCGAAACATCGGCAGCAAACATCACTAAAACGGCTGCCACCCTCCAAGCGAAGGTGAATCCCCACGCGGCCGCAACCACTTACCATTTCGAATATGTCAGTGAAAAGCAGTTCAACGAAGAAGCTCCCGGCCACGGCTTCGACCACGCCACCAAAACTTCTGAAAGCGGCTCGATCGGCTCAGACGTCTCTGAGCACCAGGTGAGTGTCGCGATCGGCGGGCTGAGTCCTGAAACCACCTATCGCTTCCGTGTCTTCGCCAGGAACCTCAACGCTCCCGGTGGCATCGTAGGCGAAGAAGCGACTTTCACGACGATTGCCTCGCTGTCGATCGACAGCGAGTCCGTGAGCGGGGTGGCGTCCACGAGCGCTACGCTGGAAGCGCAGGTCAACCCGTTGGGGAATGAAACGACGTACTATTTCGAGTACGGGAGGACGACTGGGTACGAAGACGCGGCGGTGCCGGCGCCGCCGGGTGTCAGTCTTGGCTCTGGTGAAGGCGATGTCGGTGTGAGTGTGCATCTGCAGGGTCTCGCGGGGGGGACGACCTATCACTATCGTGTTGTTGCGAGCAACGTGCTGAGGTCGGAAATTGTGGGGCCGGATCGGACGTTCGCGACGCAGGCGGCGGGTACGGTGGTGACGCAGCCGGATGGCCGGGTGTGGGAACTGGTGACGCCGCCGAACAAGCAGGGCGCGGGGTTCTATGGGATAGGCCCCGAATGGGGAGCCGATATTCAGGCCGCGGCGGATGGCGGTGCGATCACGTATGCGGCGACGGCGCCGATCGTTCCTTATCCTGCGGGCAGCAGGTCTATAGAAAATGAGCAGGTCTTCTCCACGCGTCGTGCTCCGGGGATCTGGGGTACGGCGGACGTCACGACTGCTCACGATGAAGGAGCCTCGGCGGGTGGGACTTTCTCGGAATACAGGCTTTTCTCGAGTGACCTGTCGTTTGGGGCGGTCGAACCTGCCGGCGATACGCCGCTGCCGCCGTTGCCGGCGGGGTCGGAAAAAACGATCTATCTACGTGAAGCCGATGGCGAATACAAAGCGCTCGTCACGTCAGAAAACGTGCCGGAAGGCGTCAATTTCGGTGGCAATGAGGAAAATGAGCCAGGGGTTAGTTTCGTTTCCGCTTCGCCTGACTTCAAGCACGTTGTCCTCAAATCCACGGCGGCGTTAGTATCGGGGGCGCCGTCCGGGGGTGAAGAAGGCCTTTATGGTGAAGGGGGGGCGTTGTATGAGTGGGCGGAAGGGCAGTTGCGGCTCGTCAGTGTGCTGCCCGGCAACAAGGAAGCTGTCGCAGCGAGGCTCGGCTACAGTGGCTATAGGAGAGGTGGAGATGTGCGGGGCGCGATCTCCGATGATGGCTCACGCATCGTGTGGCAAACTGGGGGAAGCTTCTTCCTGCGTGACATGGTGAAAGAAGAAACTATCGGACTAGGTAGCGGTCTAGAAGATGAATTTGACCTCGCCAACAGCGAAGGCTCGCGGATCTTCTTGACGAATGCCGGGACTCTCGATGTGTTCGAAGTGACGAGCGGAAAGGACGAACCGTTGGCCGGCAAGACGACCGAACTGAGTGGCGATGTGAAGGGTGTGATCGGCGCGAGCGAAGATGGCTCCTATGTCTACTTCGTCGCGGGGCGCAGCATGTATGTCGATCGCTACGACGAAGCGACGAAGACGTGGATGCCTCCGACGCTCATCGCTGCTCTTTCAGCCGGCGATGCACCCACGTGGGGCTGGGACTCCACTGGGCAGGCAGAGCACGGCCAGCTCGAAGAAGATGACGTCGCGGGTTTCGCCGAATGGCAGGTATCTGGCGTTCATGTCGGAGGCAAGCCTGACGGGGTATGACAACCGGGACGCGAACAATGGTGTCCCGGACGAGGAGGTGTTCCTCTACCACGCCCCGGAAGACCCCGAAAAGGAACCCGGCAGCTTGATCTGCGCGTCGTGCGATCCGACGGGCGCTCGGCCCGTGGGCGTGAGTGAGTCGTTCGACGAAGGGCCGCTCTGGGATGAAGCCGGGAACTGGGATGAACGGTGGGTGGCGGGGAATGTCCCGGGGTGGACGTCGCTAAGTCTCACGAGCGCCAGGTATCAGTCGCGGTATCTTTCCAACGAAGGCCGGTTGTTCTTCGACAGCCCCGATGCGCTGGTGCCGGCGGACGTGGGTGGCCAGGTGGATGTGTATGAGTACGAGCCGGCCGGGGTGGGGGGCTGCCGGGCGCCGGGGTATGGTCAGAGCGCGAGCGTGGTCTACAGCGAAGGCGAGGGTGGCTGTGTCGGTTTGATCTCGTCGGGGACGTCCAGTCAGGAATCGGCGTTCCTGGATGCGAGCGAAACGGGCGGGGATGTGTTCTTCCTGACGGCCTCGCGGCTGTCGCCGCTGGATTACGACACGAGCTATGACGTGTACGACGCGCACGAATGCACCACCGCGGTGCCGTGCGCGCCCCCGCCGGCGCTGGCGCCGGCGCCGTGTACGACGGGCGATGCATGCAAGGCGGCGCCGACGCCGCAGCCGGCGTTCTTCGGGACGCCGTCGAGCGAGACGTTCTCAGGCGCGGGCAACATCGTTCCCGAAGCGACAGTGCCGCCGAAGGAAATCGCGAAGAGGAGGACGACGAAGTGCGCGAGGGGCAAGAAGCCGAGCCACGGTAGGTGCGTGAGGCGAAAGCCCGGGAAGCACGCCAAGAAGAGCGACCGCACGAGGGGGGGAAAGCGATCATGAGACGGTTTGGCCTCGCTTTGGTGATGGCGGTTTCTGTATTCGTTGGCGTGTGGGTGTGCTCGGGTACTGTGTCGGCGGAGGCGGCGGTTGAATGTGGTTCGTGCAGCGCGTGGTGGGGGATCAGCTACCAGTCGGTGCCGGCGAATCTGCCGCGGGGCGGCGAAGGCGAAATCTGGGTGCTGGTCGAGGACTTCGGCGATGCGGGCCCGAACCCAGCCTCGCCGGTGGTTATGAAAGACGAGTTACCGGAAGGCATCGAAGCGCGGAGCGTCCCGACGACCCAGGGCTTCAAGAGGGAAGGCTGCACTGTCCAGCCCAGGGAAGTCGTGTGCAGTGCGGGAGAAGAAGAACCTCTGGTACGCGCGTACGACAGCTTTCGGATCGATATCAAGGTCAGGGTCTCCGAAACGGCTGTGTCGGGCGAAGTGAACAGGGCGAGCGTGTCCGGAGGCGGGGCGCCCGCCGCGTCGGCGAGCACCCCGGTCAGCGTCGCGGGCGAAGGCGAACCGGTCCCGTTCGGGGTCGAACGGTACGAGCTTCGGGCGGAAAGTGCGGATGGGTCGCCGGATACGCAGGCGGGCTCGCACCCGTTCCAGTTGACGAGCGACATTGCATTCAACCAGACGGCGAACCTGAACAAGCCTCCGGCGGCGCCGAAGGATCTGCGGTTCGATCTGCCACCGGGGTTGATCGGCAACCCGACGCCGTTCCCGCAGTGCTCGTTGAAGGTGTTCCTGCACGAAGTGCCACCGGAAAAAGAAGACGCCTGCCCGGATGACACTGTGGTCGGGGTCGCATCGGTGACTTTCAAAGTGAACGTTGGGGGAGGGAGCGTAGAGACGCAGAGGTCGCCTCTGTTTGCGCTGGTGCCGTCGGTGGGTGAACCGGCGCGGTTCGGGTTCTTCATCCTCGGCGACCCGGTGTATCTGAATACGTCGGTGCGGACGGGCGAAGACTACGGTGTGACGGTGACCGTCCCAAACATCACGGAGCTCATCGGGTTCTTCTCGAGTCGTGTGACGTTCTGGGGTGTGCCGGGCGACTCGCGCCACGACTCCGTCCGGGGATGGAACTGCCTCAAACCCAATATCGGAGGGCTAGACGAATCGCCGCCGTGTGTCGCGACCGAAGAGAAGGCGCCGCCGCCGCTGCTGACGCTCCCGACATCGTGCACAGGCCCGGTGCATACGACCCTCGAAGCGGAATCGTGGGAGCAAGAGGGCGTGTTCCACCCGCCGTTCGAGTACACGTTCGTGGACAGCCTGGGGCGCCCGACGGGCCTGGATGGTTGCAACAAGCTGCCGTTCTCCCCGGAAGTGAGGGTCACGCCGGATGGGCAGGCCGGGAGCACACCGACGGGGTTGACGGTCGATGAGCACGTGCCGCAGGAAATCAGCCTGAACGGGGCCGGGTTGGCGGAGGCCGACGTCAAGGGCCTCTCGGTGACGTTGCCCGAAGGCGTGGTGCTCAACCCGTCCGGCGCGGACGGGTTGCTGGCGTGCTCGACCGAACAGATCGCCCTGCAGAGCCGTGAAGCGTCGACGTGCCCCGGAGCGGCGAAGGTCGGGACGGTGAAGATCAAGACACCGCTGCTGGCGAACCCGCTGGAAGGCGCGGCGTACCTGGCGACGCAGAACTCGAACCCGTTTGGTTCGCTGGTAGCGCTGTATATCGAAGCGTACGACCCGGTGTCGGGTATCCGTGCGAAGGCGACCGGCGAAGTGCGGGAGAACCCGGTGACGGGCCAGTTGACGTCGTACTTTGAAGGCGACCCGGTGTTCGAGAGCGACCCGCGGTACGCGAACGATGTCGCGGCGCAGTTTCTGCCGCAGACGCCGTTTGAAGACGTCGAACTGCACTTCTTCGGCGGGGATCGCGCGCCGCTGGCGACTCCGGCGTTGTGTGGGGCGTATACGACGACGGGGACGTTCACGCCGTGGTCGGGGAACACGACGACGGAATCCTCATCGACGTTCGACATCGTCTCCGGTCCGAACGGGAGTCCGTGCCGCGATCCGCTGCCGTTCAGCCCGACGTTGACGACCGGGACGTCGAGCATTCAGGCGGGCGGGTTCACGCCGTTCGTGATGACGATGGGCCGCGAAGACGGCGAACAGGCATTGCAGGGCGTCCAGCTGCACATGCCGTTGGGGCTCTCCGGGACTCTGTCGACCGTGAAGCTCTGCGGCGAAGAACAGGCCGATGCGGGGACGTGTGGCCCGGAAAGCTTGATCGGGGAAACGATCGTCTCGGTCGGCGTCGGTGGGGACCCGTACACCGTGAAGGGCGGCAGGGTGTACATCACCGGCCCGTACAGGGGCGCGCCGTTTGGGTTGTCGATCGTGAACCCGGCGAAGGCGGGCCCGTTCGACCTCGGCCAGGTCATCGTGCGGGCGAGGATCGACGTGAACGAGGAAACCGCGGCGTTGACGGTCACGACGGACAACGAAGGCCCGTATAAGATCCCGACGTTGATCGACGGCATCCCGTTGCAGATCAAGCATGTGTTCGTGGATGTGAACCGGCCGGGGTTCACGTTCAATGCGACGAACTGCAGTCCGTTGGCGGTCACGGGGACGCTGACGAGCACCGAAGGCGCCACGAGCGCGCTGCAGGTGCCCTACCAGGTCACCAACTGCGCGGTCCTCGCGTTCAAGCCGAAGCTGGAAGCCTCCACCTCGGGGAAGACCTCGCGGGCGAACGGCGCGAGCTTCCACGTCAAGCTCGGGTACCCCGCGGGCCCGTATGACGCGAACATCGCCAAAGTCAAAGTCGAACTCCCCAAGGCGCTGCCCTCCAGGCTGACAACACTGCAGAAGGCGTGCACCGCAGCGGTCTTCAACGCGAACCCTGCGGCGTGCCCGCCGGCGTCGATCGTCGGCCAGGCGACCGCGACGACACCGGAGCTCCCGGTTCCGCTGAGCGGCCCGGCGTACTTCGTCTCCCACGGCGGGGAAGCGTTCCCGAGCCTGATCATCGTCCTGCAGGGCTACGGCGTGACGGTGCATCTGGTCGGCTCGACGTTCATCAACAAGGCGGGGATTACGAGCAGCACGTTCAAGACGGTCCCCGACGCCCCCGTCGGCACGTTCGAACTGACGCTCCCGCAGGGCCCGTACTCCGCCCTGGCGGCGAACGGGAACCTCTGCAAGCAGAAGCTATCGATGCCGACGGAATTCACCGGGCAGAACGGCGCGCTGATCAAGACCAGCACGAAGATCGCGGTCACCGGCTGCGGCAAGCACAAGGCCAAGAAGGCCAAGCACGCGAAGAAGCGCGCCAAGCACGGGAAGACGCGGAAGAGGAAGTAGCGACGCCCGGCTGCGGGGCACGGAGGCCCGCGCCTGCGGCGTCAGTCACTCCCGGATGAGCTTGACCTCGGCGGCGACGTTGGCGTCGGTCCAGACATGATCGGTGGTCAACGCCGGCACGTTGAGCCGAGCCGCCAGCGCGAGGCAAGCGCGATCGGCGAGCGAGAGCCCTTGCGGCTTGGTCATGGGTCGCAGCTTCGCCGACGGTGTGCGTCGTCTACCCGGTCTTCGGCCTGCGCTTCGGCCCGCCGCTCGGCGATCAGCTCGTCGGACAGGCTGCGACCCGGGGCCAGAGGGGTGAGCACGCCGCGCGTGCGGTCGATCGCTGCCTGCCGCCGCTCTACTTCGAGCTCGACCGGGGACTTGGTGACCTTGACCGCCTGCGCCATGCGCGGATTCTAGCAATGCCCGCGGGGGCGCTCGGAAGGAACAGCGGCCCGGCCGCAGCGGCGTTCGCGTGGTGTCCCCGGGGCTGGTGCAGGGGTCGGTCTGTACAGGGGCAGCCCTCAATAAATGCTACATTTATCGAATGCGAACTCCCAATAAGGGCAGCATAATCCAAGCCGCTCTGGTATCCTCGCTCTCACGATGGCGCTCCCGGACGAGCAGATCCTGGCGCAGAACCCGTGGTGGACGGGCGCGGCGTGGCGTGGGTCGGATTCGCACCTGACGCTGCTCGAGTCCCAGCCGGTGCGCCTGGCGGCAGACTTCGTCGCCGGCCTGGATCTGCGGCGGCCCGGCATCCATGTTCTGCGCGGACCGCGCCAGGTCGGCAAGAGCACCGATCTGAAGCTGCTCGTCGAGCGGGTGCTCGACGGTGGTCTGCCGGGGAGGGCGGTCGTCTATCTCGCGCTCGACCTGCTGGAGGGGCGGCATCTCTCCGAGCTGGCCGCGACCGTCCAGCGGGCGCTGGATCTCGCCGATCGCGGCGCCCTGGGGGACGGGATTTGCGGCCTGCTGCTGCTCGACGAGGTGACCGCCGTGACGGGCTGGCAGACAGCCGTCAAGTCGCTGTGGGACAGCGGCGCGATCCGTGGCGAGGTGGTGGTCTGCACCGGGTCCTCCGCGGTCGATCTCCAGCGCGGCGCCGCCGAGCGGCTCCCCGGGCGCCGCCAGGCGGGCACGGACCATCTCGCCCTGCCGCAGAGCTTCGCCGCGTTCGCGCGCGCGATCGACGGGGACGTCCCGGCCTCTCCGCGGCTGACCGTCGCCGAGCTGCGCTCCCGCGACGGCGAGGCGCTGCTGCGCGACATGCGCGTCTACGCGCCGAGGCTCGACGCCGCTCTGGAACGGTACCTGCGCTTCGGCGGCCTGCCCGCCGCCGTCGCCGAGGCGGCGTCCGGTGCGCACGAGCCCTCGCGGGAGCTCAGGCGGGTGCTGTACGACTCGCTCGTCAGAGAGCTGCAGCGCAGGGGCGCGAGCATCCCGGCGGGCCACGCGCTGCTCGAGCGCGTGGTGCGCTCGCTCGGGGCGAAGGTCAGCTGGAGCGCGATGGCGCGCGAGATGGACGTGCCGCTCGGGCGGGGCACGGGACGGCCCAGCCATCAGACCCTGCGCGACTACATCGAGCTGCTGGCCGGCGGCTACTTCCTGTTCGTGACCTACTTCTGGCGAAGCGGCTCGCAGAGCAACGAGTCTGTCGCGGGACAAGAAGGTCTTCCTGGCCGACCCGCTGCTGCACACGATCGCGCTCGACGGTGCGCCCGGGCTCGCCTTCGACGTGCCCGCGCTGGTCGAGAACGCCGTCGGGATGGCGCTGCTGCGACGTTATGAACCGCCCGAGCGCCTGCTCGAAACGTTCGTACTCCCCGAGCGCCTGCACATCTGGCAGACGGCGCGCGGCGGGGAGATCGACTTCGTCTGCGGCCCGCGCCGCGAGCTCGACGCGGTGGAGGTCAAGTACCGCGAGAACCCCACCCTCTCAGCGGCCGCGGCAGCCGCCCGTGCGCACCCCGGCCGTCCGGTTGTGATGGCAACCAAGAGCGTGCTGCGAGTGACCGAGCACTACACGCTGCTGCCCGCCCACACGCTCCTGTGGGCGCTCGGGTAGCAGGGGGCTTGACAACGTGTTGCAGGTGTGGTTATATAGCGTCGTCTGGTGTCCAGTGGAGCCGGGCATACATAGGGTCTGGTTTGGGTCAGCCCGTCTTGTGGTTGACGTCCAAGCGCTTGCAGGGCAGTGGGTTTGGGTAGAGGGACTGGGTCACAGAACTAGAGGGAGATTGGTTCAGCGTGGTTTCGAGAGGGAATAACGTGTCGGTCATGCGTGGGGCCCCGGTTGGGGTTCTTGCCAGATGCATCAGCGGTCTGATGCATCTCTCTCTCTCTCTCTCTCTCTTCAGCTTCTCGGCCTGCAGCTAGCCGACCGGTAGCGGCGCAAACGCGCCATCCGGGTTCCCCCGCACGCGGGGGTGGGTCTCATCCGGCCTCGGGGAGGGCGTGCTGATGCCCTCGCGCACGGTGGCCCGTCGCGGCGTCGAGGTGTCCGCGGCGCGGGCGCGTAGAGGTGCGAGGCGGTCTCGTCCGGTGGTGGGGGAGCCGGTGGCGGGTACGAGCGTTCCGCGGGAGCAACTGGTGGAGATCCAGCGTTCGCGATTGCTGGCGGCGGCGGTCGTCGCGGTCGACGAGCTCGGCTACGCGGATACGACGGTGTCGGATGTGACGAGCCGCGCGCGGGTCTCGCGTCGCACGTTCTACGAGTTGTTCGCGAACCGCGAGGAGTGCCTCGCCGCGGTGCTGGAGGACGTCGTCGCACTGGTCGAGGGGGATCTCGCGGCCGCGGGCCTCGGGGGCCTCGTGTGGCGTGAGCGGGTGCGTGGGGGGTTGTGGGCGATCCTGTCGTTCCTGGATCGCGAGCCGGCGCTGGCGCGGGTGTGTGTGGTGCAGGCGTTGCGCGGTGGCGCGGAGGTTTTGGGGCGTCGTGAGGAGGTTCTCGCGCGTCTGGCGGGCGTTGTGGATGAGGGTCGCGTGGAGGGTGCGCGTGGCGGGGGGTGTTCTGCGTTGACGGCGGAGGGTGTTGTCGGCGCGGCGTTCGCGATCGTGTACGCGCGTCTGCTGCGGGGTGAGCGTGAGCCGCTGACGGGGCTGCTTGGTGAGTTGATGGGGATAGTCGTGCTGCCCTACCTGGGTGCGGCGGCGGCGCGTCGTGAGCAGGCGCGGCCCGCGCCCGCGGGTTCCTTGGGCGCTGGGGATGGGTCCGGTGTGCCCGGGGGCGTTGTGGGCGATCCGCTGCATGGTGTCTCGATGCGTTTGACGTATCGCACCGCGCGGGTTCTGGAGGGTGTCGCGGAGTGTCCCGGTGCGAGCAACCGCTTGGTCGCTGAGCGCGCGGGGATTCACGATCCGGGGCAGGTCTCGAAGTTGCTGCGGCGCCTGGAGAGCTTGGGGTTGCTGGAGAACAGTGGTGAGGGTCACGCGAAAGGCGAGCCGAACGCGTGGAGCCTGACCGTGAAGGGTCGGCGGGTCGCGCAGAGCATCCGTGCGCATACCCCCGGTGAGCGGAGGGCCGCGTGATGCGCCGCCGGTCTCCGTGTGCTGTGTGGGCGTGTCGGTGTGCGCCGGTTGATTTTTGTCAAGGGTTTTACAAAGAAAGAGAAATGGGAGGGGCGTTCGATGTTTTCATGGGTTCGTAGGCAGTTGAGTCCGGCCACGGTGATGGCGTTCGTGGCGTTGGTCTTCGCGATGACGGGCGGGGCGTACGCCGTCACCGGGCACGGTGGCTCCGGTCCGGCTGCGTCGGCAGGGTCCGCGTCCGCGGTAGCGACCGCGGCGAAGAGCAAGGCCAAGCCGAAAGTGAAGGTGGGTCCGCGGGGTCCGGCCGGCCCCGCCGGGGCGCAGGGTCCCGCCGGGCCCGCCGGCGGGACCGGTCCGCAGGGGTCCGCCGGCGCAACCGGTGCGGCTGGGGCGAAAGGTGAAAACGGGGCGGCCGGGACGAACGGCACGAACGGGACCAACGGTGGGAGCGTGACGAGCGTCGAATCGAAAAGCAAAATCGGGCCGTGCGAAAAAGGCGGGTCGGAGTTCACCTCGGCGAGCGGCAAGACGTATGCATGCACCGGCGAAACGGGCGCGCCGTGGCCTGCTGGCGGGACGCTGCCGAAGGGGGCGACTGAGACAGGTGTGTGGTCTACCGGAGATTTCTACGACGGAGAAACGTCCGGCTCCAAGATCTATGATCTTCCGGTCGCGTCGTTCTCGATTCCGCTCGCCGCGCCGCTTGCGTATCACAGCAAGGCCGAAGAAGAAGGAGGCGCCGGCGCGAACCAGGTTCACTTCATAAACGGGGGAGACAAGGAAGTCCGCGAAGAAGAAACCACGCCTGCACCCGCGGCATGCCCCGGGTCTATTGAAAAACCCGAAGCTGAGTCGGGCAACCTCTGCATATATGGGACGGCTAACGCGGGAGTCGAAAACCTGCAATCAGGAGTCTGTCTACGTGCACGGTGTGGCGGGGGCAATCATGCAGATATCGTTTTCGAGCGAACACAGCTTCGAGGTGGCGTCCGGCGCATGGGCGGTGACCGGATAGCCCAGACCGGCAGACCAGCCGCTCCCCGGGGGCCGTCAAAGATCCCCGGGGTCAGTCGTCAGGACGAACCGACTGTGTCATGCGCATACACCAGTCGACACCAGGCACATCACACGAGCGAATCGCATGTATCACACTAACTACGAGAAAGGGACCAAGGTGAGCACACTCGGCCACTACCGCATCGCATCGACGCTCCCTCGCCGCGTCGGTGTCGGTGGGCGCGCTCATTCGAGGGCCGATAGGCGTTCGTCGCATAGTGCCTGCCGGCGCACACCGATTGTCCTGCTCGCCACGGCTTTCGCGCTGCTCGCTCTCAGCGTCGGCGCCGCTCCAGCCTCTGCCGTTACCGGTTATCCTCAACTCGGCCAGCTCTTTGGCCCCAATCCGGGCGCCCGCTTCGGCGTTCTCCACTCCGAGAGCGTCGCTGCGGACGACGTAAATGGTCATATATTCGTCGCCGACTCGAGCGACGGTTTGGTCTATGACTTCACCTCCAGCACCGACCTGTTCCCGACTGTCTGGAACGGCTCCAACACGCCCAAGGGATCCTTCGGCGGCGGTCGGGTCTCTATCGCCGTCGACAACGCCAGCGGCGACGTCTACGTCGCCGATTACGAACACAGGGTGATCGACAAGTTCGACGAAAACGGCGACCTTGTTGCCTCCTTTGGCGACACGAAACCGACCCCCGACGGCCAGCTCGCGGGCGTCGCCACTCCTGCGGGCTTCTTTTCACCACCCACGAACGTCGTCCTGGGCATCACGGTTGATCAGGCCACCGGCGATCTCTATGTCCTTGACGCCGGTGACGAAGTGGTTGATATTTTCGATTCTTCCGGCGCCTACCTCCGCCAGATCAAGCTCCCGATATCAGGCGATGTGGTGCAATACGGAGATGGAATAGCGGTGGATGACGCCACCGGCTCTGTCTTGCTTTCCGACTCCGGCCCGGACGATATCTATGAATTCAACTCCTCCGGCAGCTACGTCAAGACGCTCAACGGATCGAACACTCCGGCCGGGCGCTTCGGCTCTTATATCTCCGTCGCCGCCGACAACTCCAGCGGCGACATCTATGTCGCCTCCTCCGACGGACACCTCTACCGGTTCGACTCCTCCGGGAATCTCCTCGACGAAGAGGTGGGCGTGGCGACCGGCGACGCTGGCCACACCCCGGGCGTTGCCGTCGATCAAGCCACGGGCGATGTCTATGTCTCCGAATTTGCCGGGGCGGGTGGCGTCGTGAGAATCCTCGGACCGTCGGCGGTCAGCCTCCCCGATGTCACGACCGGTGCGGCCTCCAATGTTATCTCAACTACGGCCACCCTCTCGGGTCAGCTCGACCCCGACGGCGCCGGAGAAGTCACCGACTGTCACTTCGAATACGGTGAAAGCGAAGCCTACGGCGAAATCGCCCCCTGCTCTCCTGCGGCTCCCTACGCGAACCCAACCGCCGTCACTGCTGAACTGACCGGCCTCCATGTCGATACCACCTATCATTTTCGCCTCTCCGCCGCAAACGCCAACGGCCCCAACTTGGGCTCTGACCAGACCTTCCAAACCGGCGGCCCTCCCACGACCAGCGAAGAGTCGGCGGCAGACGTCACCAAATTTGCGGCCACCCTCCAGGCCGAGGTAAACCCCCACAACTTTGCTACCACATACCACTTCCAGTATGTCGACGAAGAACATTTCAAATCGGGCGGTTTCTCCAACTCCGCCACGAGAGAAACCTCCGAGAGCGCTTCGATCGGCGACGACGACTCTTCTCACCCAGCCTCAGGCGCGATCGGAGCGCTCAAGCTAGAAACCACCTACCACTTCCGCGTTGTCGCGACCAGCGAATGTGAACCGGGCAAAAAGTGTGTCACCGACGGCGAAGATGCCACTTTCACGACGCTTCCCGCGCTGTCGATCGATAGCGAGTCTGCGGCCGGAGTGACGTCCACAAGTGCGACGCTGGATGCGCAGATCAACCCGTTGGGTACCGAAACGATGTACTATTTCCAATACGGGACGACGGAAGCGTACGGCAGCGAGGTGCCGGCATCGCCGGGTGTCAGTCTCGGTTCCGGCGAAGGCGATGTCGGGGTGAGCGTACATCTGCAGAGCCTTACTGCGGGCACCACCTATCACTACCGCGTCGTCGCGGGCAATGCGCTGCGCTCCGAAGTCACCGGCCCGGACGAGGCGTTCACGACGCAGGCGGCGGGAACGGCGACGGCGCCGCCGGATGGCCGGCAATGGGAAATGGTCACGCCGCCGAACAAGCAGGGCGCCGGGCTCTACGGGGTGGGCGTCAGCGAAGGTGACGACATCCAGGCGGCGGTTGGCGGCGGGGCGATCACGTACGGGTCGACCGCGCCGTTCGAAGTCGACCCGGCGGCCAGCCGCTCGCCGGAAATGACGCAGGATCTCTCCAGGCGCACGGCGCCGGGGAGCTGGGCGACGGGGGACATCACCACGCCCCACGACGAAGGGCCGTCCAAGCCGTTGGTCGGGGCGAGCGCTGAATACAAGTTGTTCTCGAGCGATCTGTCGGTGGGGCTGACCGAACCGGAGGGGAATACGCCGTTGCCGCCGTTGCCGGCGGGGTCGGAAAAGACGTTGTATCTCCGCGAAGCGAGCGGCGCGTACCGGGCGCTTGTGAGCGCGGAAAACGTGCCGCCGGGCACCAAGATCGGAGGTCCAAACGAAGGCAGCGCAGAGCAGCAGGACAGCGCGGTCAACTTCGTTGGCGCGTCTCCCGATCTGAGCAATGTGCTCCTGAAATCGGAAGTCGCGTTGGAAGAAGGGGCGCCGGCGAACGGGGGGTTGTACGAGTGGGCGGGTGGACGGCTGCGGCTTGTCAGCGTGCTGCCGGGCGGCGAAGGCACGGCTCACGCCCAACTCGGCTATCTCGGGGTACGGAATGGCGGGGATACCCAGCATGCGGTCTCTGACGACGGCTCGCGTGTCGTCTGGGAAGTCCCGGGAGAAGGGCTATTTCTGCGCGATGTGACGCGTGGGACGAATGGAGAAACAGTGCGTGTCGATGCGGCGCAGGGCGTGCCGCAGCCGGCGGGGGACCAGCCGAGCTATTGGACGGCGAGCGGGGAAGGCTCGCGGGTCTTCTTCACGAGCCCAGGGCGGCTGACCGAAGGCTCCACGGCTCCCGGACAGCCGGGCAGGGACGGTGACCTGTATGTGTTCGAAGTGACGAGCGGGCCGACGGAACCGCTGGCGGGCAGGCTGACCGACCTGACGGTCGACGATCACGCCGGTGAAACGGCTGAAGTTCTGGGTGTGATCGGCGCCAGCGAAGACGGGAGCTACGTCTACTTCGCGGCCGAGGGCGCGCTCGGCGGCGCTACCAAAGGCGGCGCGAACCTGTATGTGGAGCATTACGAAGCGGCGTCGAGGACGTGGGGGCCGCCCACCTTCATCGCTGCAGGCGGCGATGGTCACTCGTGGGCTCGGGAGTCGCTAGGGGGAAACCTCGATGGCATGACTGCGCGGGTCTCGCCGAATGGGCGGTATCTGGCGTTCATGTCCGCAGCGAGCCTGACGGGTTATGAAAACCGTGACGCTGTGAGTGGTGTGCGCGATCAGGAGGTCTACCTGTATGACGCGAGCAGCGGTCGTCTGGTGTGCGCCTCGTGTGACCCTACCGGTGCGCGCCCCCTGGGGGTGCTCGAGCAGGGAGCGTTTGGCCCGCTGTGGGACGAAAGGCAGTTGTGGAGGGGCGTGTGGGTGGCGGCGAGCGTCCCCGGATGGACGACCGAGAGCGTCAGCGCGGCGCCCTATCAGTCGCGGTATCTCTCCAACGGTGGCCGGCTGTTCTTCGACAGTTCCGATGCGCTGGTGCCCGGGGACGTGAACGGCCAGGTCGATGTGTACGAGTACGAGGCCCCCGGTGAAGGCAGCTGCCAGCCGCCGGGGTACGGTGCGAGCGCGAGCGTCGTCTACAACCCGGAAGCGGGGGGGTGTGTTGGGTTGGTCTCGGCGGGGACGTCCTCGGAGGAATCGGCGTTCCTGGACGCGAGCGAATCGGGCGGGGACGTCTTCTTCCTGACGACCTCGCAGCTCTCGCCGGCGGATTACGACAACAGTAATGACATCTATGACGCGCACGAATGCACGCAGGCGTCACCGTGCGCGCCGCTACCGTTGTTGAAACGCCCGCCGTGCACGACGGGGGATGCGTGCAAGGCGGCGCCGACGCCGCAGCCGGAGCTCTACGGGGCGCCGTCCAGCGAGACGTTCAGCGGCGCGGGGAACGTGACGCCCGCGGCCGTCCTGCCGGCGAAATCCAAGGTCAAGCGGGCGAAGGCGAAGGCGAAGACGACGCGCTGCCGTAAGCGCAGCCGCGGCTGTAAGAGCAGGAAGCGGAAGGCGACGAAGTCGGCCACGGCGAGGGCGAGGAGGAGGGGATGACCGTGTTGAAGAGGGGTCTGTCGGTGGTTGTGGTCCTCGCGGTGCTCATGGGGTTGGCGGGTGCGCCGTCGGCGTTCGCCGCGAGCGAACCGGAATTGGCGTGCAGCGCGGCGTGCAGCCCGTGGTGGCATGTGAGCGTGCAGTCGCTGCCGCGGAGCCTGCCGGCGGGTGGGGAAGGCGAAGTCACGCTGCTCGCGGAGGATTTCGGCGATGAGGGGACGAGCGGCTCCTCGACGGTCGTGTTGCATGTGAGCCTGCCGGAAGGTCTGACGGCGTTGAGCACCCAGGGGCCGGGGGGTTGCAGCCTCCACGGGCGGGAAGCCACCTGCGAAGTGCCGCCGGGCTCTGCGCTGCGGGCCTACGAACATTTCGAAATGAAGGTCAGGGTCGCTGTCGGTGAAGCGGCGCGTTCGGGCGAAGAGATCGTTGCGAGCGCCTCCGGCGGCGGGGCGGCGGCTGCGTCGTCGGGTTACGCTATCGAGGTCGGCGAAGGCGGGTCGACGCCGTTCGGGGTCGAGCAGTATGAATTGAGGCCGGAAAATGCGGGTGGGTCGCCGGATACGCAGGCCGGGTCGCATCCGTTTCAGCTGACGACGAACATCGAGTTCAACCAGACGGCCAACCCGGACAAGCCGCCGGCGGCGGTGAAGGATCTCCGTTTCAATCTGCCGCCGGGGTTGATCGGCAACCCGCTGCCGTTCCCTCAGTGCCCGCTGAAGGAGTTCGTTCACAAAGTGGGCAACGGCGACGCTTGCCCGGACGACACGGTCGTCGGTGTCGCGTCGGTGACCTTCACCGTGAATCAGGGGTCCGAACCGAACACGTTCGACGTGCCGCTGTTCGCGCTGGAACCGTCGGTGGGGGAACCGGCGCGCTTCGGCTTCTATGTCCTGAGCGAGCTGACGTTCCTCGACACCTCCGTGCGGAGCGGCGGGGATTACGGTGTGACGGTGACGGTCCCGAATATCACGGAGCTGATCGGGTTCATGTCGAGCCGGGTGACGTTCTGGGGTGTCCCGGGCGACCCGCGGCACGACCCCCAGCGGGGTTGGAACTGCCTCGACCCGGGAGAACTCGAAGAAGGCCACGCGCCGTGCCCGCATACCGAAACGAAAGCGCCGCCGCCGCTGTTGACGCTGCCGACGTCGTGCAACGCGCCGGTGAGCACGACCGTAGAAGGCGACTCCTGGACGGAAGAGGGTCTCTTCACCGCGCCGTTCGAATACATCTTCAAAGACAACCTGGGGCGGCCGGTGTCGATGGACGGCTGCAACCAGCTGCCGTTCTCGCCGAGCATCAAGGTCACCCCCGACGGCGAAGCGGGGAGCACCCCGACGGGCCTGACCGTCGACGAGCACGTGCCGCAGGAAGTCAGCTTGAACTCGACCGGCTTGGCGGAGGCCAACGTGAAGGGCCTCACGGTGACGTTGCCGGAAGGCATCGCGTTGAACCCGTCGGCGGCGGATGGGTTGATGGCGTGCTCGATGGAAGGGATCGCGCTGACGAGCCGCGAAGCCGGGGTCTGCCCGGAAGCGTCAAAGGTCGGCACGGTGAAGATCAGGACGCCGCTGCTGGCGAACCCGCTGGAAGGCGCGGCGTACCTGGCGACACAGGACACCAACCCGTTCGGTTCGCTGGTCGCGCTGTATATCGAAGCGTACGACCCGGTGTCGGGGGTGCGCGCGAAGGCGACGGGGGAAGTGCAGGAGAACCCTGTGACCGGCCAGCTGTACTCGGTGTTCGACGAAAACCCGGTGTTGAAGAGCGACCCGGCGTTCGCCAACGACGAAGCGGCGCAGTTCCTGCCGCAGACGCCGTTCGAAGACGTCGAACTGCACTTCTTCGGCGGGGACCGCGCGCCGCTCGCGACCCCCGCGTTGTGCGGGGGGTACACGACGACGGGGACGTTCACGCCGTGGTCGGGGAACACGACGACGGAATCCTCCTCGACGTTCAACATCATTTCGGGTCCCAACGGCTCTCCGTGCCGTGACCCGTTGCCGTTCAGCCCGACGTTGACGACGGGCACGTCGAGTATCCAGGCGGGTGGGTTCACGCCGTTCGTGATGACGATGGGCCGCGAAGACGGCGAACAGGCCCTGCAGGGCGTGACGCTGCATATGCCGCTCGGGCTCTCCGGGACGCTGTCAACGGTCAAGCTGTGCGGCGAAGAACAGGCCGATGCGGGGACGTGTGGCCCGGAAAGCTTGATCGGGGAAACGATCGTCTCGGTCGGCGTCGGTGGGGACCCGTACACCGTGAAGGGCGGCAGGGTGTACATCACCGGCCCGTACAGGGGCGCGCCGTTCGGCCTGTCGATCGTGAACCCGGCGAAGGCGGGCCCGTTCGACCTCGGCCAGGTCATCGTGCGGGCGAGGATCGACGTGAACGAGGAAACCGCGGCGTTGACGGTCACGACCGACAACGAAGGCCCGTATAAGATCCCAACGCTGATCGACGGCATCCCATTGCAGATCAAGCATGTGTTCGTGGATGTGAACCGGCCGGGGTTCACGTTCAATGCGACGAACTGCAGTCCGTTGGCGGTCACGGGGACGCTGACGAGCACCGAAGGCGCCACGAGCGCGCTGCAGGTGCCCTACCAGGTCACCAACTGCGCGGTCCTCGCGTTCAAGCCGAAGCTGGAAGCCTCCACCTCGGGGAAGACCTCGCGGGCGAACGGCGCGAGCTTCCACGTCAAGCTCGGGTACCCCGCGGGCCCGTATGACGCGAACATCGCCAAAGTCAAAGTCGAACTCCCCAAGGCGCTGCCCTCCAGGCTGACAACACTGCAGAAGGCATGCACCGCGGCGGTCTTCAACGCGAACCCTGCGGCGTGCCCGCCGGCGTCGATCGTCGGCCAGGCGACCGCGACGACACCGGAGCTCCCGGTTCCGCTGAGCGGCCCGGCGTACTTCGTCTCCCACGGCGGGGAAGCGTTCCCGAGCCTGATCATCGTCCTGCAGGGCTACGGCGTGACGGTGCATCTGGTCGGCTCGACGTTCATCAACAAGGCGGGGATTACGAGCAGCACGTTCAAGACGGTCCCCGACGCCCCCGTCGGCACGTTCGAACTGACGCTCCCGCAGGGCCCGTACTCCGCCCTGGCGGCGAACGGGAACCTCTGCAAGCAGAAGCTATCGATGCCGACGGAATTCACCGGGCAGAACGGCGCGCTGATCAAGACCAGCACGAAGATCGCGGTCACCGGCTGCGGCAAGCACAAGGCCAAGAAGGCCAAGCACGCGAAGAAGCGCGCCAAGCACGGGAAGACGCGCAAGAAGAAGTAGCGACCCGCTTGAAGCGGGGCAGGGACGCCCCGCGCGCACCCACCTTGGGGCTCCGCACGGACACGCGTGGACGATCCCAAGATATCCCTACAGGACGAGGTGAGCTTGCCTCATCCGTCGAGCCCGAGTGCGATCGCGAGGGCTCGATCGAGGGCGGCGAGCTGCCCGGGGGAGAGGTGGCCGCGGTAGCGGGTGAGCAGGCGCTTGGGAAGCGTCGCGAGGTCGTCGCAGTTGATGACCGAGTGCTCGTGCAGATCCAGGTGCGGCCCTTCGAGCGGGACCTCCGCGGGGTGGCCGCGCACCGTGGAGGTGACGAGGGCGACCGTGACGGCGCTCAGCACGGGGATCGCCTGCTCGCGAGTGATGACCACGGCAGGGTGTGCGCCCGCGAGCGGGAAGTCGGCGTCGTAGACGTCTCCGCGGTGGATCACGCCGACTGAGAGCGCTCGGCCAGCCGTTCCCCGGCGATCTGGGCGCTGGCCTCGGCGAACCAGGGCTCCTGCGGGTGCTCGCCGTACGCGCGGCGGTACTCCTCGGCGATCTCGCGATCGCGCTGCTCGCGGACCAGCTGGCCGATGCCGGCGCGCACGGCAGCGGCGCGGCTGGGGTAGCGTCCGGCGGTCACCGCGGCATCGAGCGCTGCCAGGTCGTCGTCCTCGACGCGGATCGCGATCTGCTGAGACATCCCGGTAAGCATACCACCTGCAATCCCGCCGTGTGCGGCAAGTCGAAGAAGGCTAAGCATGTCTTCGGTCAGTGGCCTTCGCGCGAGCGCCTCACGGCGGCCACGACACCTGGGGCTTGACATCGCGTTACCGATGTGGTTACATAGGGACCGTCACGGCGTCCACTGGTGTGGAGCCGGGCATACATAGGGTCTGGTTTGGGTCATCCCGTCTTGTGGTTGACGTCCAAGCGCTTGCAGGGCAGTGGGTTTGGGTAGAGGGACTGGGTCACAGAACTAGAGGGAGATTGGTTCAGCGTGGTTTCGAGAGGGAATAACGTGTCGGTCATGCGTGGGGCCCCGGTTGGGGTTCTTGCCAGATGCATCAGCGGTCTGATGCATCTCTCTCTCTCTCTCTCTCTCTTCAGCTTCTCGGCCTGCGGCTAGCCGTCCGGTAGCGGGGCGTTCGCGCCGTCCGGGTTCCCCCGCATGCGGGGGTGGGTCTCGCTCGGCGTTCGCGCACTCCCGCGCGGGGGAGGTTCTCTGATGCCCGCGCGCGCGGTAGCGGTGCGGGTGCGCGCCCCGAGCCCGGGCGCCTCCCACGGGCAGATCGTCGAGATCCAGCGTTCGCGGCTGCTGGCGGCGGCGGTCGGCGCGGTCGACGAGCTCGGCTACGCGGACACGACGGTCGCGGATGTGACGAGCCGCGCGCGGGTATCGCGTCGCACGTTCTACGAGCTGTTCTCAAGCCGCGAGGAGTGCCTGATCGCGGTGCTGGAGGACGTGGTCGCGTTGATCGCGAAGGACGCCGCCCGCGCGGGCGTGGAGGGTCTCCCCTGGCGTGAGCGGGTCCGTACGAGGCTGTGGGCGATCCTCGCGTTCCTCGATCGCGAGCCGGCGCTCGCGCGCGTGTGTGTGATCCAGGCGTTGCGCGGCGGCCCGGAGGTGCTCAGGCGCCGGGAGGAGATCCTCGCGCGCCTGGCGGCCGTCGTGGATGAGGGTCGCCTGGAGGGCGCGCGCGGCGAGCGGTGCACGCCGCTGACGGCGCAGGGTGTCGTCGGCGCGGCGTTCGCGATCGTCTACGCGCGCCTGTTGCGGGGCGAACCGGAGCCGCTCACCGGCCTTTTGGGCGAGCTGATGGGGATCGTCGTGCTGCCCTACCGCGGCGCTGCCGCGGCGCGCCGGGAGCTGGAGCGTCCCGCCGGTCGCCCCGGCGTCTCCCCGGCGCCGGCCGCGTCCGGTGAGGCGGTGCGCGATCCGCTGGATGGCGTTTCGATGCGTTTGACGTATCGCACCGCGCGGGTCCTGGAATGCGTCGCGGAGCTCCCGGGGGCCAGTAACCGTGAGGTCGCTGAGCGCGCGGGGATCCACGACCCGGGGCAGGTCTCGAAGTTGTTGCGGCGCCTGGAGAGCCTCGGGTTGCTTGAGAACACGGGTGAGGGTCACGCGAAAGGCGAGCCGAACGCGTGGAGTCTCACCGCGAAGGGCCGTCGGGTCGCGCAGAGCATCCGCGCGCATACCTCCGGTGAGCGGAGGGCCGCGTGATGCGTTGCCGGTCTTTGTGTGGTGTGTGGGCGTGTTGGTGTGCGCCGGTGGATTTTTGTCAACGGCTTTACAAGGAAAGAGAAACGGGAGGAGCATTCGATGCTTTCATGGATTCGTAGGCAGTTGAGCCCCGCCACGGTGATGGCGTTCGTGGCTTTGATCTTCGCGACGACGGGCGGGGCGTTCGCCGTCACGGGGCGTGGTGGCTCCGGCGCGGGCGGCCTGCGCGCGAGCGCCTCCGCCGCCTCGGTCCATGCGGTGACGGCGAAGAAGAAGAAAGCGTCCACAGGCAAGCCCGGCCCGCGGGGGCCGGCCGGGCCGCAGGGTCCCGCCGGGCCCGCCGGCGCGACCGGGTCGCAGGGGCCGGCGGGGCCGGCTGGTGCAGCCGGGGCGAAGGGTGAAACCGGGGCGGCCGGGGCGAACGGCACGAACGGGAGCAACGGCGCGAGCGTGACGAGCATCGAATCGAAAAGCAAGATCGGGCCGTGCGAAGAAGGCGGATCGTCGTTCACCTCGGCGGGCGGGGTAAAGACGTATGCGTGCTACGGCAAGACAGGTGCACCGTGGCCTGCCGGTGGGACACTGCCGAAGGGGGCGACCGAGACAGGCGTCTGGTCAGTGGGCATCTACGAAGGTGAAAAGAACGGACCCGCCAGCCTCAACGTTTCGGTCGCGTCGTTCTCGATTCCGCTGGCTGCGCCCCTCATGTTGCACACCAAGGAAGAAGAAGAAAATGGGCAAGGTGTCAATCAGGTTCACTTCATCAACACGGAAGGCAAGGAAGCTAGAGGGGAAGAAACGATCCCCAATCCGACTGCCTGCCCCGGGAACGCGGAAAAACCGCAAGCGGCCTCCGGCAACCTTTGTATCTACGAGCACAATGTACATGGCATTGAACCAACTTCAAATCAGATTGTGAATCCGGCTGGTCCGCAGGGCGCGGCTACGACTGGGGCTGTCCTGCAGATCTTTGCCGAAGCAAAAAACAATGAGTTTGCTATGGGCACCTGGGCGGTGACCGGGTGACAACTCTCTCATCATCTGGACGGGCACAGCGCTGTGCGTCTCAGGGACGGGCGCTTGGCGCAGGCCGGCTGGCCGCGGTCGCGCTGGTCTGGCTGTGCGCGCTGTGCGGCGTCCTTGTGTTGGGAGCGGCGTCGGCGTGGGCGGCGACGACGCATGCGTATCTTTCACAGATCACCGAAGTGCCCGTGAAGGGGCCGCCGCCGGCTGAAGAAGCGGTGCCGGTTCCCGGCCGGCCGTCGGAAATCAGAGGTCTGGCGGTCGATGCGGGCAGCGTCTGGGTGGCGGATACTACACCGGAAGGCTTTGTGACCAGAGTGGACCGGTTCGACGCTAAAACCGGCGGGTTCCTTTCACAGGTGGCTCACGCAAGCGGAGCGGAAGAGGAATCGTCGATCTATCGAATGGCGGTCGGGGGACCTGCGACGGGTGAACCGTTGGTGTATTCGCCGACGTTCTACGTTCAGGGGTCTGGGGGTCCGCATGTCCTCGTCAACGTTCGCAGCGGGTCGGGGGCGCTGAAGGCGACGTGGACCGGGGCGGGCACGCCCGCCAAATCGTTGCGCGAAGTCGAGGATATCGCGGTCGACAACTCGAGCAGCCTCTCGGATTGGGCGGCTGGCGACGTGTACGCGTACGTCCCGATCGTAAACGAACACGAAAGTACCGTGGCGGTCTACGTTTTTCATCCCGGGCCCAACGGCGAAGAACAGTATGTGACCTCGCTGCCGGAGCCGGAACCGGAACCCGGCGTGCACGTTCCGCTCTCGACGGGCTTCGAGTCTGGGTCGATCGCCGTGGATGAAGCCAACGGCGATGTGCTGGTGATGGATTACACCGGTGGCCCTGACGGGGTCGGCAGGTATGTCGTGGATGAGTATGAACCGACCGTGTTCGGCCAGTATGCGTTCCTGCGGCGGCTATCGGGCACCAAGACGGCCCCGCTCGAAAGCATCCGCGGTCTGGCGGTGGACGCTGCCACCGGCGACGTCTACGTCGCGGAAGTGGGGGCTGTCGATCAGTTCAGTCCGACGGGTGTGCTGTTGGGTCGCTTGACGGAAACGCCGTCCGGCCCGTTCGGAAACGTCGTTCGGGTCGCGGTCGATCCGGAAGGGAAGGTCTATGTCGCCGCGTTGAAGGGGGAACCTAACGCGCGCGGCGTCGAAGTGGAAGTCGGGGCGGTCGACATGTTCGGCCCGGACATCGTGACGCCGGATGTCACGACGGGCTCGGCGTCGCGTGTGGGTGTTCATGGCGGGGTGCTGCAGGGCACGGTCAACCCCGATGAAGCTGGTCCGGCGGCGTGCCGGTTCGAATGGGGCGCGACCCCTGCGTTCGGCCACTCCGCGGCGTGCAGGCAGGAAGGGATCGAAGGCGGCAAGCCGGTGCCCGTGGAAGCCGAAGTGGGGGGTCTGGAACCGGACACGACCTACTACTACCGGCTCGAGGCGAGCAACGAACATGGTACGAACACCGGTGAAACGTCGCAGGATCAGCAGTTCACGACGCGCGGCCCGGGCGTCGAATCGCCGTCGGTGTCCGCCGTGACGGCGAGCTCGGCGACGCTGCGCGCGGAGGTCGACGCGAACGGCGCGGCGACCACGTACTACTTCGAGTACGGCACGAGCGCGGCGTACGGGTCGGTCATGCCGGCGCTGCCGGGCGTGGAAATCGGGGGTGAGGGGGCGCAGCCGGTGAGCGTGCATCTGCAGGGCCTCTCGCCGGGCACGGTCTACCACTACCGTGTGGTGGCGGTCAGCGAACCGGGTGGCGAACCGGTGACGGTGGAAAGCGTGGATGGGGTGTTCGCGACGCAGTCGGCGAGCACTGCGGTCTCGCATTCGGATGGCCGGAAGTGGGAAATGGTCACGCCGCCGAACAAGCACGGCGCGGCGATCTACGGGATCGGGGTCGAAAACGGCCCGGTCATCCAGGCGGCGGCGGCCGGCAGTGGGATCACGTTCGCGACGACGGCGCCGCTGGTCGTGAACCCGGCGGGCAGCAGGTCGGTGGAAATGCAGCAGGGCCTCTCCACGCGCGCGGCGCCGGGGAGTTGGGTGACGGCGGACGTAGCGACGCCGCACTATGAAGGGGCGTCGGGGGTGGCGTTGGGGCATGCGTCTGAATACAAGCTCTTCGCCGGCGACCTGTCGGTGGGGCTGGTGGAACCGGCAGGCGATACGCCGTTGCCGCCGTTGCCGGCGGGGTCGGAAAAGACGGTGTATCTGCGGGAGGCGGGCGGCGGGTACAGGGCGCTCGTGACCTCCGAAAACGTGCCGCCGGGCGTCGAATTCGGTGGGGACGAGGAACTGAACGCCGGCTTCACGTTCGTGTCGGCGTCGCCCGATCTCAGCCACGTCGTGCTGAGCTCGAGCGTGCAGCTCGAAGAGGGCGCGCCGAGCAACGGCGGCCTGTATGAGTGGGCTGGGGGCCGGCTGCGGCTGGTGAGCGTCCTGCCGGACGGCACGCCGACGGCGAAGGCGGCCCTCGGTCGGGTTGGCAACGGTCAAGGGGGTTTCGTGTTGCACGCGATCTCCAACGAAGGGTCGCGGATCGTGTGGGAAAGCGGGGGCGAACAGAACCACTACTACCTGCGTGACATGTCGCTGCCGGTATCGGTGCAGATCGATGCGCCGCAGCAGGGTGTGTCGGCGCCGCGGCAGGAGGAGTCGGAGTACTGGGCGGCCAGCGGCGATGGTTCGCGGGTGTTCTTCACGAGCACGGGGCGGCTGACGGCGGGTTCGACGGCGCCGGAAGCCGGCGAACATGGGGATCTGTACGTGTTCGAAGTGACGAGCGCGCCGGGCGAACCGCTGGCGGGCAGCCTGAGGGATCTGACGGTCGATGGGGGGGTGAACGAAAGCGCGGATGTGCTGGGGGTGTTGGGGGCGAGCGAAGACGGCGCGTATGTGTATTTCGTCGCGAAGGGCGTGCTCGGCGACGCGACCGCGGGCGAGTCGAGCGGCGCGAATCTCTATGTGGTGCATTATGAAGCGGCGGCGCATGGGTGGGGCGCGCCGGTGTTCCTCGCGGCGCTCTCCGCGGGCGACGCGAACGACTGGCAGTTCGGGCGTATGGAGACGGCGCGTGTCTCGCCAAACGGCCGGTATCTGGCGTTCATGTCGCAGGCGAGCCTGACGGGGTATGAAAACCGGGATGCGGTCAGCGGCGCGCGCGATGAGGAGGTTTATCTGTATGACGCGGTGTCGGGTCGGCTGGTGTGCGCGTCGTGCGATCCGACGGGCGCGCGGCCGGTCGGGGTGAGCAGGGGCCATGAAGAACAGGGCCCGTTGTGGGATGCCGCCCGAGCATGGGGCGAAGAAACAGTGGTGGCGGGGAACATCCCGAGCCTGACGAACAACGGGCTCGGCACCGCCGACTACCAGTCGCGGTATCTCTCCGACGAAGGCCGGCTGTTCTTCGACAGCTCCGATGCGCTCGTGCCGGCGGACGTGAACGGCCAGGTCGACGTGTATGAGTATGAGCCGGCCGGGGTGGGCGGCTGCGTGCCGCCGACGTATGGTGCGGGCGCGGACGTCGTCTATGAGGAGGGCGCGGGGGGGTGCGTCGGGTTGATCTCGGCGGGGACCTCCTCGCAGGAATCGGCGTTCTTGGATGCGAGCGAATCGGGTGGGGACGTCTTCTTCCTGACGGTCTCGCAGCTCTCCCCGCAGGATTACGACAGCAGCTATGACATCTACGATGCGCATGAATGCGCCGCGGCGGCGCCGTGCGCGCCGGTGGTGGTGGCGGCGCGGCCGCCGTGTGCGACGGGGGATGCGTGCAAGGCGGCGCCGACGCCGCAGCCGGCGTTCTTCGGGGCGCCCTCGAGCGAGACGTTCAGCGGTGCGGGGAACGTCACCCCGGCGCCGGCGGTCGAACCGAAGGCGAAGCCCGTGAAGTGCGGGCGGGGCTCGGTGAAGAAACGCGGGGTGTGCGTGAGGAAGAGACCTAAGAAGGCCCGAAGGGCAAAGAAGGCGAACCGGAGGATGGGGAAATGAATGTCAGGGCTCGTATGCTCGCGCTCCTTGGTGCTGTTGCGGCTGTCCTGGCGTTGTCTGTGTCGCCGGCGTTCGCCGCTGAAGGGGAATTGTCGTGCAGCGGGGCGTGTCAGGCGTGGTGGCATCTGAGCTTCCAGACGCTGCCCGCGGTGCTGCCGCCGGGTGGGGAAGGCGAAGTGACGTTAACGGTGGAGGATTTGGGGGACGTGGGTGTAAACGGCGCGGTGCCGCTCGGCGGGGCGCCGCTGCTGGTGCGCTACACGCCGCCGGCTGGTCTGAGCGCGCTGAGCGCGAGCGCGCCGGGTTCGGGTTGTAAGGTGACGTCGAGGGAGGCGGAATGCGAAATAACGGGCGAATCGGCCTCGCAGAACGAGTTCGGCAGCTTTCCGTTCACGGTCAGGGTTGGTGTGGCGGAAACCGCGGTGTCGGGCGAAGTGGAGAGCGCGAGCGTCTCCGGTGGAGACGCCCCGAGCGCGTCGGTGCGCACGCCGATCGTCGTCGGGGAAGGCGCGACACCGTTCGGGGTCGAACATTACGAACTGCGTCCGGAAAACGCGGACGGGTCGGTCGATACGCAGGCGGGGTCGCACCCGTTTCAGCTGACGACCGATATCCGCCTCGACCAGACCGCGAACGTGCGCAAGCCGCCGGCGGCGGTCAAGGATCTGCGTTTCAACCTGCCGCCGGGGCTGATCGGCAACCCGACGCCGTTCCCGCAGTGCCCGCTGAAGGAGTTCTTGAAGGAGAGCCTGTTTGGCGGAAACGGCTGTCCGGACGATACGGTGGTCGGCGTCGCGTCGGTCACCTACACGGTGAACTCGCCGCCGCCGGTGGTCTCGACGGTGCCACTGTTCGCACTGGAACCCTCCGTCGGCGAACCGGCGCGCTTCGGGTTCTTCATCACGGGCAATCCGGTGTATCTCGACACCTCCGTGCGGACGGGCGGGGACTACGGGGTGACGGTCACGGTGCCGAACATCACCGAGCTCGTCGGGTTCCTCTCGAGCCGTGTGACATTCTGGGGGGTGCCGGGCGACCCGCGGCACGACCCCGCGAGGGGCTGGAACTGCCTCGACCCCCGCGAAGCGGGTGGTGGATTCGCGGTCTCCCCGCCGTGTGCGCGTACCGAAGAGAAAACACCGCCGCCGCTTTTGACGCTCCCCTCGGCGTGCACCGGCCCGTTGAGCACGACGGTGGAAGCGGACTCGTGGGAGAACGAGGGTGTCTTCACGAGCTTTGAATACGTCTTCAAAGACAGCCTGGAACAGCCGGTCGGGCTGGACGGCTGTAACCAGCTGCCGTTCTCGCCGAGCCTGAAGGTCACGCCCGACGGAGAAGCGGGCAGCACCCCGACGGGGCTGACGGTGGACGAGCACGTGCCGCAGGAAGTGAGCCTGAACCCGACGGGCCTCGCGGAGGCCGACGTGAAGGGCCTCTCGGTGACGCTCCCCGAAGGCGTCGTGCTCAACCCGTCCGGAGCGGACGGGCTGCTGGCGTGCTCGACCGAACAGATCGCGCTGGAGAGCCGTGAAGCGTCGAGCTGCCCGGAAGCGGCGAAGGTCGGGACGGTGAAGATCAAGACGCCGCTGCTGGCGAACCCGCTGGAAGGCGCGGCGTATCTCGCGACGCAGAACTCAAACCCGTTCGGTTCGCTGGTCGCGCTGTATATCGATGCGTACGACCCGGTCTCCGGGATCCGCGCGAAGGCGACCGGCGAAGTACTGGAGAACCCCGTGACGGGCCAACTGACGTCCCACTTCGAAGGCGACCCCGTGTTCGAGAACGACCCGCGGTGGGCGGGGGATGTCGCGGCGCAGTTCCTGCCGCAGACGCCGTTTGAAGACGTCGAACTGCACTTCTTCGGTGGGGACCGCGCGCCGCTTGCGACCCCGGCGTTGTGTGGGGCGTATACGACGACGGGAACGTTCACGCCGTGGTCGGGGAACACGACGACGGAATCCTCCTCGACGTTCAACATCGTCTCCGGTCCGAACGGCTCTCCGTGCCGGGATCCGTTGCCGTTCAGCCCGACGTTAACGACGGGCACGTCGAGTATTCAGGCGGGTGGGTTCACGCCGTTCGTGATGACGATGGGCCGCGAAGACGGCGAACAGGCATTGCAAGGCGTCCAGCTGCATATGCCGCTCGGGCTCTCCGGGACGCTCTCGACGGTCAAGCTGTGCGGCGAAGCACAGGCCGATGCGGGGACCTGCGGCCCGGAAAGCCTGATCGGCGAAACGATCGTCAGCGTCGGTGTCGGCGGGGACCCCTACACCGTGAAGGGCGGCAAGGTCTACATCACCGGCCCGTACAAGGGCGCCCCGTTCGGCCTGTCGATCGTGAACCCGGCGAAGGCGGGCCCGTTCGACCTCGGCCAGGTCATCGTGCGGGCGAGGATCGACGTGAACGAGGAAACCGCCGCGTTGACGGTCACGACGGACAACGAAGGCCCGTACAGGATCCCGACGTTGATCGACGGCATCCCGTTGCAGATCAAGCATGTGTTCGTGGATGTGAACCGTCCGGGGTTCACGTTCAACGCGACGAACTGCAGTCCGTTGGCGGTCACGGGGACGCTGACGAGCACCGAAGGCGCGACGTCGGCGCTGTCGGTGCCCTACCAGGTCACCAACTGCGCGGTCCTCGCGTTCAAGCCGAAGCTGGAAGCCTCCACCTCGGGGAAGACCTCGCGGGCGAACGGGGCGAGCTTCCACGTCAAGCTCGGGTACCCAGCGGGCCCGTACGACGCGAACATCGCCAAAGTCAAAGTCGAACTCCCGAAGGCGCTGCCCTCGCGGTTGACGACGCTGCAGAAGGCATGCACCGCGGCGGTCTTCAACGCGAACCCCGCGGCGTGCCCGCCCGCCTCGGTCGTGGGCCAGGCGACCGCGACGACCCCGGAGCTCCCGGTCCCGCTGAGCGGCCCGGCGTACTTCGTCTCCCACGGCGGGGAAGCGTTCCCGAGCCTTGTGATCGTGCTCCAGGGCTACGGCGTGACCGTCCACCTTGTGGGCTCGACGTTCATCAACAAGGCGGGGATCACGAGCAGCACGTTCAAGACGGTCCCCGACGCCCCCGTCGGCACGTTCGAACTGACGCTCCCCCAGGGCCCGTACTCCGCGCTCGCGGCGAACGGCAACCTCTGCAAGCAGAAGCTCGCGATGCCGACGGAATTCCTCGGGCAGAACGGCGCGCTGATCAAGACCAGCACGAAGATCGCGGTCACCGGCTGCGGCAAGAGCAAGAAGACGAAGAAGACCTCCCACAAGAAGAAGGGCAAGAAGGGCAGGCGCAAGAAATAGCGCGGGTGGAGGGGTTGACGCTGGCGACCGCCGACGAGGCGATCCGCCGTTACGAGGTCGCTGTGCTCGACGTAGCCCGGGTGTAGTGGAGTGCCGAAGCGAGGCGGCGCTCACCCTCGTCGTCGGCGCGCGAGCTCCAGGGATCAGGCGGCGCAGCAGGCTGCCCAATCGGAACGCTGGCTGGTCTCGCCAGGATTCAGGCGTGCTCACCGCGACTCCGCGCGCCCGGTGCGGGTGTCCACGCCCCCCGTGGTTTGGTTTTCGGCGTCGCTGCCATGCATCGCATTGTACCTCGGTCACGGCCGATCTCATCGGGCGTGCCCTGGCTCGGAGGTGCTGTATGCTGTATAACGCCATGCAGCACCGCACCCAGCTATACCTCGACGACGGCCAGTACCGCTGGCTGAAGCAGCAGGCCCGCCAGGGGGGGAGCATTGCGGCGGTCGTGCGCGATCTGATCGACACGGCGCGCTCGCGCAGGCCGAATCGCGCTGGGGATCCGCTGATCCGCTACCTGGTCGACGAGCCGCCCGCGGAGGGAGCGGGGGACTCCACGGTCCAGACGCTCGATCGGGACCTGTACGGTTGAGGCGGGTGTTCGTCGACACCGGTGCGTTCGTGGCGCTGCGCAACCGCTCTGAGCGCGAGCACGAGGCCGCCCGCGAGGCGCTCGCGATGCTCGTGGCCGAGCGCGCGCAGCTGCTGACGTCGAACCACGTCTTCGCCGAGACCTATACCGCGCTGCTCGTCAGGGCCGGCAGGGAGGAGGCGATCCAGTGGGGCCGCCATTTTCGCGCCGGCGAGGCGATCGAAGTGGCGCGGGTCGACGAGCCGGTCGAGGAGCAGGCCTGGGCGATCCTCGAGTCCCACGCCGACAAGCGCTGGAGCTACGTGGACGCGACCTCATTCGCGCTCATGGAGCGCGAGCGGATCACCGAGGCGTTCGCCTTCGACCATCACTTCGCCCAGCGCGGGCTGACGCTCGTCCCGGGAGATCCTTGACCTAGGCCGTTCGCGACCCGCGCGGTGTAGAGCAAGACCGAAACCCTGGTCCCACCGGGACTACGGCGGCGAGCCTCGTACGAGGGGGCCTGCGATGCGACTGGCGGCGTAGCTGGTACAGGACCCGCCGCCGGGCGCCGTACCCCTCCCGGGGATGGTGTCGAGTAGAAACGCTGTTTGGGTATTGACAAGCATAAGCGGATAGTGTACGGTTGCCATCGTCAAGGTCATCCCCAGTGGATGCCTGGCAAAACATAGGGTCGGGTTTGGGTCGACGCGCCTTGCTGTCGAGCACCGAAGGTGCGAGCAGCACGATCCAGGTGCCCTACCAGGTCACCAACTGTGCGGTCCTCGCGTTCAAGCCCCACCTGGAAGCCTCCACCTCGGGGAAGACCTCCAGGGCGAACGGCGCGAGCTTCCACGTCAAACTGAGCTACCCCGCGGGGCCCTATGACGCGAACATCGCCCGGGTCAAAGTCGAACTGCCGAAGGCGCTGCCCTCGCGGCTGACGACGCTGCAGAAGGCGTGCAAGGCCGCGACGTTCGAAGCCAACCCCGCGGCGTGCCCGGCGGCGTCGATCGTGGGACACGCGACCGCGGTGACACCGGTCCTCCCGGTCCCCCTCTCGGGTCCGGCGTACTTCGTCTCCCACGGCGGTGAAGCGTTCCCCAGCCTGATCATCGTGCTGCAGGGGTACGGTGTGACGGTGCACCTGGTCGGTTCGACGTTCATCGACAAGGCCGGGGTCACGAGCAGCACGTTCAAGACGGTCCCCGACGTCCCGGTCGGCACGTTCGAACTGACGCTCCCGCAGGGCCAGTTCTCCGCGCTCGGAAGCGGGCATCCAAGCGCCACACGGGCAAGCGCGGGGCCAGGGGGAAGGGGAGGAAGAAGAAGTAGGAGACCCGCGATACCGTGGGCGAAGAGGGCTTACGCTGGCTCGCCGCTCTCGGGCACCTCGTCGTCCGCGGGATCGGCGTCGCTGGTTGGCTCGGGTGCGGCGGGGGCCACCGTGCGCAGGCCCGCGAGGCGGGCCGCCGCGCTTTGGCGCTCGTCGTAGCTGACGAATGCGTCCACCGGGGAGAGCTCGAGCGCCGCGGTAACGTGGATCGCGTCGAGTGCTCGCAGTGTGGGCTCCTGCAGTGCTCCCGCGGCGATCAGGATGGTCTGGTCGAGCGGCAGCAGGGCGAGCGTGTTGAGCAACTCGACAGCCTGCTCCATGAGCGCGTAGAGGGGCAGCTGCGGGTCGTGCGCGACCGCGCGACGGATCGCGCGCGGCACCTCGGTGAGGACCAGCTCGCTGGAGAGGACGTCGGCGCCATTGATGAAGGCGCTCAGAGCCGGGCTCTCGGGCTCCTCGCGGACGAGCTTGACGAGTGCGGAAGCGTCGGCGTAGAAGAGCGCCACGCTCAGCGCTCGCCGCGGATCTCGTCCAGCGCGCGGCTGAGGGCTCGCGCGTCGCCGTCGAGTCGCAGCGGCTTGGGCAGTCCGCGCCGCGGCGGCCGCGACACGCGCCCTTCGGCGATCAGCCGATCCAGCGCGGCGCCCGTCGTGGGCGGAGGGCCGAGCTCGGCCACCGGCCGGTTGCGATCGGTCACGACCAAGCGCTCGCCGTGCTCCACGCGTCGCAGGTAGCGGCTGAGGTTCTGGCGCAGTTCGGCGACCCCGACGGTAGCGCTCATGTACATCAAGGTAGCACAATCGACGATGACGCGAGTGGAGCATTGACGATCCTTCGAAGCTGCTTTCGGCTGCTCTGCTCACCGGCGCTCGCGCACCGCTTCGAGCGTGCGCTGCACGTCCTCGTCGGTGATCGAGAACCGCGGCGGCGCGTGGATCTGCAGCGGGGGCGCCGTGGGTGCGAGCGCGGCGAGCTGTGTGGCGATGATCTCGTGGTGGGTGTCCGCGGTGAGGAGGTCGTAGCCGTGGGCGAACGCGGTCGCGGCGATCTGGATGTCGAGGATCCACGCGACCCGGTTGTCCGCCTTCGAGCGGTCTCGCGGCCGCCTCGAGGTGGAGGGGGGAGTCGGGATCGCTGCGCGCAGCGCGCCCGCGACGTCGGCCGCGCGGTCGTCGAGGGCCAGTACCTCGATCAGGCCCGCGTCGATCTGGTCGCGCAGCCACCGCAGTTGCGCGCTCGCGGCCTGCCGGCCGGCCGCGGCGGCCTTGCGGAGCCCGTATGAGAGCTCTTTGAGGGAGGTCGCCGTGAACGCGATCGGGTCGCCCGCCCGCCGGCGCTCCCGGGCGTGCTCGAGAACGGGGCTGTCCGGTCGCAGGCGCGCGGCGGTGGTCGTGTCCCACGCCACCGGCATCCGCGCTCAGGCCTCTGCGCGGAGCGTCCCGCCAAGCTCGATCAGCTCCTGCTCGCTCAGGGGCGCGTCCGCTGCGCCGGGGGCTGGGGCGGCGTCGAGGAAACCCTGCCAGCGCTCCTCCGCGCGCCTGCTCAGCTCGATCGAGCGGCGACGGTCCTCCAGGCGTTCGGCCGCCAGGCGGACGAGGACGTCGTTCGGTGTCGTGCCCGCGGCGTCCGCGATGCCCACGATCTCGCTCCACACCTGCTCCGGCACGGTGAGCTGCGCGCGGCGCCCTGCGCGGCGGGGAGCGCGCCGGCGCACCCTGCGCGCCCCTGCGGCCTCCTCGCCCGGCAGCAGTGCGATCGGGTCTGGGCGGCTCCCTGGCATAACTCACACGATAGCACGGCTTAAGCCGCGTTACTCCCCAGACGTACCGGCCCTACACTCGTGGCGATATGACCGAAGACTTGGCAGAGCAGCTCGAAGCGCGCTTCGCCGAGCCCCCCGTCGCGCCTGATGCGGCCGGCGTGGAGCGCCTGCGGGGGTGTCTGCTCGCCGGCGGCGTGGCGGTGCTCCCCACGGACACCGTCTATGGCCTGGCGTGCGATCCGCTGCGGCGCGCTGCGGTGCAGCGGCTGTACGAGCTGAAGGGCAGGCCCCCGGAGCGCCCCGCGGCGGTGATGTTCTTCACGCTCGATGCCGCGCTGCAGGCGCTCCCCGAGCTGGGCGTGCGGGAGCGCGCCGCGCTGCAGGCGCTGCTGCCGGGCCCCCTGACGATGCTGCTCCCCAACCGCGAGCATCGCTACCCGCTGACGGGCGGGTCGGACACTCTGGGCCTGCGCGTTCCGCTGCTCCCCGAGCGCCTGGCGGCGCTGCGCGCCGTGGATGGCCCGATTATGCAGTCGAGCGCGAACCTCTCCGGCGGCCCCGACACGCGGCGCCTGGCCGACATCCCCCCCGCGCTGCTGGAGGGCGCCGACCTGATCCTCGACGGCGGCGAGCTGCCGGGAACCGCCTCCACGGTCCTCGACCTGCGCGAGTACGAGCGCCATGGGCGGTGGGACATCGTGCGCGCGGGGCCGGTGGGGGAGGCGGAGGTGGAGCGGGCGCTGGGCGGGTGAGGCGCGTGGCCTGCACGGAGAATGGGACGCCCTGACGCGGGGCACGGAGGCCCCGCGCCCACCACCGCGGGACGTGTCCCGACCTGCGCGGATGCGCCCCAAATGAGCACCCATATATGTGCGCGCATGCGAGCTCCGCCACGTGCTAGCCTCGAAGTCGGTCATCGCGACTGGCGCCGGATGAGGTGGAGCACCACCGGGGAGCGATTTGGCCGTCTGGACAGCAGCCGCGCGCCTGGGCACCCTTCCTTTTTCGTCCCTGAGGAGTGCCCCATGTCCGAGCTGAGTCCCGACTACTTCAACCGCCCGCTCGCCGAGGTCGATCCCGAGGTCGCCGAAGCGCTGCGCGGGGAGCTCGCCCGCCAGCAGGACACCTTGGAGATGATCGCCTCCGAGAACTTCGTGCCCCGCGCGGTGCTCGAATGCCAGGGGTCGGTGCTCACCAACAAGTACGCCGAGGGCTACCCCGGCCGGCGCTACTACGGCGGCTGCGAGTGGGTCGACGTCTCCGAGCAGCTGGCGATCGACCGCGCCTGTGCGCTCTTTGGGGCCGAGCACGCCAACGTGCAGCCCCACGCGGGGGCGCAGGCCAACACCGCCGTCTACCACGCGCTCCTGCAGCCCGGGGACACGATCATGGGGCTCTCGCTCGCGCACGGGGGGCACCTCACGCACGGGATGCGCCTCAACGTCTCCGGTCGGCTGTACGACATCGCCGCCTACGAGGTGTCGCGCGAGAGCGGGCTGATCGACATGGACGAGGTTGCGCGCATCGCGCGCGAGCGCCGGCCGAAGCTCTTGCTCGCCGGCTGGTCGGCCTACCCGCGGCAGCTGGACTTCCCCCGCTTCCGGGCCATCGCGCGCGAGGTCGGGGCGCTTTTGATGGTGGACATGGCCCACTTCGCCGGGCTCGTCGCCGCGGGCCTGCACCCCAACCCGGTCGAGTTCGCCGACGTCGTCACGACCACGACCCACAAGACGATCGGCGGGCCCCGCGCCGGGCTGATCCTCTGCCGGGAGGAGTTTGCGAAGAAGATCGACTCCGCCGTCTTCCCCGGTCAGCAGGGCGGGCCGCTGGAGCACGTGATCGCCGCCAAGGCCGTCGCCTTGCGGATCGCCAAAAGCGAGCTCTTCCGCGAGCGCCAGCGCCGCACGCTCGACGGTGCCCGCGCGCTCGCCGAGCAGCTGCTCGGCGCCGGGCACGGCGTTAACGTGCTCACCGGCGGCACCGACGTGCACCTCGTGCTCTGCGACCTGCGCGACGTTCAGCCTGAGCTCACCGGCCGCCAGGCCGAGGACCGCCTGCACGAGCTCGGCATCACCGTCAACCGCAACGCCGTCCCGTTCGACCCCCGCCCGCCGATGGAGGCCTCGGGGCTGCGCATCGGCACGCCGGCGCTCGCCACCCGCGGCTTCCAGCACGACGACTTCGTGGAGGTCGGCGCGATCCTCGCCGCCGCGCTCACCCCCGGCTTTGAGGCCCGCGCCGGCGAGCTCGCCGAGCGGGTGCGTGCGCTGGTCGAGCGCTACCCGCTGTACGAGGAGCTGGGCGCGGGGGCGACGGTGTAATTCGCCGCCCACCGCGCGCACGCGACCCCTGCGCCTGCGATGCTTTCCGCGGGCTGCCATGACCTCGCACGAGCTCGACGCGCTGTACGCCTTCCTGGCCGCCGCCGTTGTGACGGCGCTGTTGACGCCACTCACGATGCGCCTCGCGCGGGCCGTCGGGGCGATCGACCAGCCGCGCGAGCGGGGGCTCTCCGAGCGCGCCACGCCGCTGCTCGGCGGCCTTGCGATCTTCGCCGGGGCGCTCGTGGCCGGCCTTGAGTGGCTGCCCGACGAACGGATCTGGCACGGCATGTTCCTCGCCGCCGCGTTCATCACGGTGGTGGGGGCGCTCGACGACCGCTTCGACCTGCCGCCGGGTGTGAAGCTCGTCGGGCAGATCCTCGCCGCGCTGATCGTCGTGCACTACGGCATCGTCGTCCGTGAGATCGCGCTCCCGTTCGTCGGCCTGCTGCACTTCCCCAACGCCGGTGGCGCGATCACCGTGGTCGGGCTGGTGGGGCTGATGAACGTCGTCAACTTCTCCGACGGCGTCGACGGCCTCGCCGCGGGGGTCTGCGCGATCATCGCCGCCGCGCTGGCCGTGATCGCGTTCGACCTTGGACGGTGGGCCCCCGGGGTGCTCGCCGCGATCATCGCCGGCGCCTCGCTCGGCTTCCTGCTCTACAACTTCCCCCCCGCCTCGAGCTTCATGGGCGACTGCGGCGCCAACCTGCTCGGCCTCTTGATGGGCTGCCTCACCGTCGAGGGCGCCGTCAAGACGCAGGTCGTGCTCTCCTTCGTGTTGCCGCTGATCCTGCTCGCCGTGCCGTTCCTGGACACAACTTTTGTGGTGCTCAAGCGTTTGAAGTACCGCCGCCCGATCTATGCCTCCGACTCCGAGCACTTCCACCACCGCATGGCTCGCATCGGCTTCTCGCGCCGGCGCACGATCGCCTACCTCTACGCCTGGACGCTGCTGCTCGCCGGGTTCGCGCTGGCGCTGCGGTTCGTCCCCTACTCCGACCACAAAGGCCACCTCTACCTCGGCTGGACGCTCGTGATGGCAGCGATCGCGCTGCTCGTCGCCGCCGCCTCCGTCTACCTCGTGTACGTGCTCGAGATCCTCAAGTTCCGCCGCCTGGACTCGATTCGCCTGCGCCGGCTGCGGCCCGAGGCCACCCCCGCGCAGATCGAGCACGACGTCGCCCAGGACTTCGAGACCGGCGAGTACGAGATCCTCTCCTCGTGACGCGCCTGCGGTCCCTCTCGAGCGTGCTTGCGCTCGCCCTTGCGCTCGCCCTCCCCGCGGGCGCCATCTCCGCCGGGGCCCCTCCTGCTGGCCGATCTTCGATCGGTCGATCGAAGATCGGCCAGCACGCGCCTCTCGTAGGGATCGGCGAGCAGCAGCCCTACATGTTCGCCGACCCCCGCTTCCAGGCGCTCGGCCTCCGCTACGCGCGCCTCTCGATCGGCTGGAACACGCTGGAAAGCCGCGCCGAGAGCAGGGCGCTGGCGAGGTGGCTGGGCGCCGCCCGCGCCGACGGCGTGCGGCCGCTGATCGCCTTCGAACACACCC
This sequence comes from uncultured Solirubrobacterales bacterium, assembly GCA_963702085.1. Lineage (GTDB taxonomy): Bacteria > Actinomycetota > Thermoleophilia > Solirubrobacterales > Solirubrobacteraceae > Palsa-744. The sequence continues at coordinate 1,026,551 of OY969707.1, forward strand.
GGCTCGCCGGGCGCCACCGGCGCCTGCCGAGCCCCGCGCAGTTCGGCGCCCAGTTCCGGGCGCTGCACGCGCGCTACCCGTGGGTCACCGACTTCGCGACCTGGAACGAGGCCAACTACTGCGGGCAGCCGACCTGCCACTCCCCGGCGCTGGTGGCCGCCTACTACGCGCAGCTGCGCCGCGCCTGCCCCACCTGCAACGTGCTCGCCGCCGAACTGCTCGACGTGGGGGGCATGGTGACGTGGGTCGAGGAGGAGCGGCGCGCGCTCGGCTACGAACCGGGGCTCTGGGGCCTGCACAACTACCTCGGGGCCAACCGTCTCTCGAGCGCCTCCACGCGGGCGCTGCTGCGGGCCACCCGGGGCCAGATCTGGTTCACCGAGACCGGCGGCGTGGTCGCCCGCCACAACCACTCCGCCCACGACTTCCCCGAATCCCCTGCCCACGCCGCCGTGGTCGCCCGCTTCGTGTTCGACCGCCTCGCGCGCCTCTCCGGGCGCGTTGCGCGCGTGTACCTCTACCAGTGGTACGCCGGCACCTACCGGCGCGAGCCGTGGGACTCCGCGCTGCTCGGGTCTCACGGGACGCCGCGCCCCGCCTTCTGGGTGCTCGTGCGGGAGCTCCACGTCCTCGGGCAGCTCCCCGCAACGCCCGCTGCGCGGGCACTGCTCGCGCGCGCCGGCGGTTGACCGGCCCCGCCTGAGGAATGTTGGGATCGTGTTGTCTGCCGTCCGGCGGACATGCAACCATCCTCTGTGGCGGTTACCCTGTGCGTGCGTTGCGCCGCGAACCCATCTCAACCGGGGCCGCCGACCGAAGCCGGGGGACACGCGCCTCCGGCGCGGATCCCAGTTTCGGCCCGCGCCGTGTCCTGATCCTCTCTGCCGACGTCGGCGAGGGCCACGCCGCCGCCGCGCGTGCGCTGGCCCAGCAGATCGAAGCCTCCCCCGAGGAGACCGAGGTCACGGTGATCGACGGCCTCGCCGCGATGGGGCGCGTGCTGCGCCAAGTCGTGCAGGACGGCTACCGCGTGCAGCTGCGCTTCCTGCCGTGGAGCTACTCGCTCGTCTACTGGCTGCTGGAGCGCGTGCCCCCCGTCCGCTGGCTGACCCGCTGGCAGCTGCGCCTGTTCGGCGCCCGGCCGCTCGCGCGCCGCATCGCCGAGTACGACCCCGACGTGGTCGTCTCGACCTACCCGGCGGTCACCGTCGTGCTCGCGCGACTGCGCCGGACCGGCGCCGTGGCCTGTCCCACCGTGGCCACCATCACCGACCTGACGGGCCTCTTCTTCTGGGCGCAGCCCGGGATCGACATGCACCTCGTGATGTACGGCGAGTCGATGCCCTCGGTCGAGCGCATCGCCGGGGAGGGCTCCGCGCGGCTCGTGCGCCCGCTGATCTCCGCCGAGTTCCTGGAGCCCCGCTGCCCGCTGGAGGCGCGGCGCGGGCTCGGGCTGCCAGCGGAGGGCCGCATGGTGGTGGTCTCCGGCGGCGGCTGGGGGGTGGGCGACGTCGAGGGCGCCGTGCGCGAGCTCTGCCGGGTGCCGGAGGTCTCGAGCATCGTCTGCCTCGCCGGGCGCAACGAGTCTCTGCACGCGCGCCTGTCCGCCACCTTCGCGCGGGAGTCCCGCGTGCACGTCTACGGGTTCACCGACGCGATGCCCCAGCTGCTGGCCGCCGCCGACGCGCTCGTGCACTCCACCGGCGGGGTCACCTGCCTGGAGGCGAAGGCGACCGGCACCCCCGTCGTCTCCTACGGGCTGCCCGTCGGCCACGCCCGCCTGAACACCCGCGCGATGGCCGACCTGGCCCTGCTGCGCCTCGCCAACGACACCGGCGAGCTGCGCGAGCACGTGCAGGCGAGCTTCGCGGGGCAGGCGCCGGCCCGGTCGGCGCTTGGCGCACCGGCGTCGGCGCTGCCGGACCCCGCGGAGGAGCACCCGCACGCCGTGGACGTCGTGCTCGGGGCCCCCCGGCGCGTGAACCAGATCCCGCTCTGGCGCCTGCGGATGGCTGCGTTCTGCCTCCAGCTCGTGGTGCTGTTGAGCGTCGGGATGTGGACGATGTCCACCGACGAGGTGTCCGCCGTGGCGGCGGCGATCCTGCACGTGCACACGCTCGCGCGGGTGCGTACCGACCAGCCCGACGTGGGCGTGATCGTGCGCGCACCCGCGGGCGACACCGTGCGCGTGGCGAGCGCCCTCGCCGCGCAGGGCATCCACGCCTCGTTCGCCGACGGCGGGGTGCACGCGCCCGCCACGATCGCCGCCCTGCACGCGCTCGGGGACGAGCTGCTCCCCGAAATCCCCTCCGGCTCGAGCCTGCTGCGATGGGTGCGCACCAGCGGCACGCTGCACGCCCAGGCCCGGGCGCTGGGCCTGCACCACCGCTTCTACTTCGTGACGCCCCGCGGCGGGCGCACGGGTGGGCTCACCGTCGGGCAGCTCGTGCTCGCGAGCTCCGCCGGCGCGACTCCAGTGAGCGGCGCGCTGCGGCTCTTCGCCCGCGGGCGCCTGCCTCAGCGGCCCACGCGCGCGGGCGACGTGCTCGTGGTGGGCGCCGACGGATCGGGCTTCTCGGTGCGCGGCGTCGAGCGGCTCGTCTCCTGGCTGCGCGCCGACGGGCTCTCCGCCGAGCCGCTGGGTGCGCTCACCCGCTCGCGCTGAGCGTCGGCCGGCTCCACTTCCATCAGCGCGAGCAATAGCGGCGAGCGGGCGAGCATCACGGCGCCCGCCATCAGGATCAGCAGCGACAGGGCCAGCAGCACCCCGCCCAGCGGCGTTTCGGTGAAGTGCTCGCCCAGCACCACGGGCGCGAGCGCGACCGGCACGGCGGTCTGGATCACGAACACCACCGGGGCCACCTGGATCGCCGGGCGCGACTGCAGCGCGCTCATCTCGCTGAGCGCGGCGGTTGCGGAGACCGCCAGCGTGGCGAGGCCCCACGCGACCGCCACCCAGATGAACCCGTAGTGCAGGTTGTTGGAGGCGAGCACGGTGGCCACCCCGGTCCAGCCGTACGCCAGGCCCGCGCCGACGACCGTGAGCATCGCGGGCGGGCGGCGGGAGAAGCGCAGCATGATGTACGGCAGCAGGCTCGCCAGACCCACTGCGCCCAGCACGATCGCGAGGACCGTGTCGGAGGCCTGGGCGTAGGTGTGCGGGGGCGCGCACAGCGCCGCGCCGAGCACGCCCACCACGATCGCGCCCACAGCCAGGTGCTCCCGGCGCCCCGCGCGCTCTCCCAGCATCCGCTCGCCGATCACCAGCAGCACGGGCAGGCCGGCCGCCATCGCGGGCTGCACCACCACCAGCGGCGCCAGCGAGACCGCCAGCAGCTGCAGCGGCCAGCCGCACAGCGACAGGCCGGTGCCGAGCAGCCAGCGCCCGCGTTTGATCAGGTTCCACGCCAGCCCCAAGCGCAGGTACTCGCGCCGCGGGGTCTGCTTGGCGTCCATCGCCTGCAGCGCGACCCCTAGGCTGTAGAGGGTCGATGCCCCCACCGCCGCCATGATTCCCAGCACCAGTTCGCCCATGCGTGTTCCCGATGATCGCAGCCTTCTGCCGCCGCTGGCCGGCGCGGTGGCGGGCGCGGCCGCCGTTGGCTACGCCCTCCCCGCGCTCGCGTTCTACCTGCGTGCGCTGCGAGGACCCCTTGGAATCGAGGACCGCACCGCCAGTGGCCGGGGATATGCGCTGACTTTTGACGACGGTCCCCACGCTCAGGGCACCCCCGCGGTGCTCGAGATCCTTGCCGGGGCGGGCGTGCGGGCGACGTTCTTCCTGGTGGGGGAGCAGATCCTGCGCAACCCGGGGCTCGCCGGGGAGATCGCTGCGGCCGGCCACGGTGTGGGCCTGCACTGCCACCGACACCGCAACCTGCTGCGCCTCACGCCGTGGCAGGTCCGCGAGGACATCCTGCGAGCGCGGGCGATCGTCGAGGAGGCCACCGGGTGCTCGCCGACCCTCTACCGGCCGCCCTACGGAATCGTCAACGCCGCAGCCGTTGGCCTGGCCCGCCGCTGTGGCTGGCGCACGCTGCTGTGGAGCCACTGGGGTCGTGACTGGGAGACCGGCGCGAGCTCCGAGGCGATCGCCGCTTTGGTGACCGCCGGGGCTGACGATGGTGCGGTGCTCTTGCTGCACGACGCCGACGACTACTCCGCCCCCGGCTCCTGGCGACGCACCGTCGCGGCGCTGCCGCGGGTGCTCGACACGCTCGGCGAGCGCGGGCTCCGGGACGTCGCGCCCTAACATTGCTCGATGGCCTCGGGCGTCCAGATCGAGACAGCCTCCAGGGAATTGACCCTGCCGGCGCTGCCTGTGCGGGCTCCCGAGGGAGTGAGCGTCGTCCCGCGCGCGCGCTGGTGGGTCGAGGCGCTTGTGATCGTGTGGCTGTGCTGGGTCTACGACGCGATCAACAACCTCGCGCCGCTGCGCGTGCACGCCGCGGTTGCGCACGGCTGGGGCGTGCTGCACCTGGAGCGCTCGCTGGGCCTCGATCCCGAGGTCGCCCTCAACCACTGGCTGGCGACGCGGCACACGCTTGGCCTGCTGCTCTCCGACTACTACGACAACGCGCACTTCGTCGTGACCCTCGGGTTGCTGGGCTGGCTGTGGTATCGACGGGCGGACATATATAGGCCGCTGCGCAACGTCCTGGTCGCGATCAACGTGCTCGGGTTGGCCGTCTTCTGGCTGTACCCGACCGCCCCCCCGCGGCTGCTCGCGGGCAGCGGCTTCGACGATGTGGTGGCCTCGACCGGGGCGCTCGGCGGCTGGCACACCGGGCCGCTCGCCGCGGCGGCCAACCAGTTCGCGGCGATGCCCTCCCTGCACATGGCCTGGGCGGTGTGGTGCTCGGTGGTGATGTGGTCTCTTTCGAGGCATATATATATGCGCGCCGCGGCGGTGCTCTACTCGTGCGTGACCTGCCTGGCGGTGCTCGCCACCGGCAACCACTACCTGCTTGACGTGTTCGCGGGCGTGGCGACCGCCGCGCTCGCCGTGCTGCTCGTGCGCACCTTCGCGGCAGGTGTCACAAACTTGTTACTAAGTCCCAAATGAGGTAGACTGCCCGCGGCCTCCGCAGATGCTCAGAGGAGGGCCGGGGCGAGAGTCCGCAACGGGCGGACGTGCCGGCCCTTGCGTCTGTAGGGTCCCCAGTCAATCGTCCATGCCCAGTTACGAGCCAGAACCGGTGGCCTCGGCCACCCTGCGCGCCGGCACGAGCCCGGTTGACGAGCGATCCCCGATCGAGCTGCTGCGCTACCTCGACGTCGTGCTCGTGGTGCTTGCCGTCCCCGTGGCGCTGGCGCTCGGCGCACCCGCGCTCGGCCTGCTGATCGCCGCGGGCGCGTGGCTTGCGCAGCGGGTCCTGGCGCACACCGACCGGCGGTTGATCGCCCGCGCGCAGGCGCGGGGGGCCGGTCTTGGCGTTGGCCTCGTCGATGCGTTCGGGCGCATCTGGCTGCTCGCGGGGGCGATCGTCCTCGCCGGCGTGGTTGGCGGCCGAGCCGACGGGCTCGCGGCGGCCGTGACCATCTTCGTGGCTTACTCGGTGGCCTTCGCGATCCGCCTGGTCAGCGGACGACCGGGACCCGACCGATGAGCGCGGTCGCAGGGGCACCGCCCATCGCCCCCCGGATGGGAACCCCGCCCACCCCTCACCCCGAGAAGCAGGGGATGAGCCAGGCACGGAAGGTCATTTACGGGCTCCTCGGAGTGTGGCTCGGCGGGATCGTCCTGTTCGTGATCCTGTTCGGCGCCACGGCTCACAAGGCCCCGGCGGTGGCCAGCGGCGCCTTCTCCCCGACCAACGAGTTCAAACTCGACACCTGGTTTCAGGTTGGGCCGATCGCGTTCAACAAGGCCGTCCTCTACCTGCTGCTCACGGTCGGGATCACGCTTGGGGTGATGTTCTACGTCGCCCGGCGCCTGCAGCGGCGCCCCGGGCGCCTGCAGGTCGCGGTGGAGATGTACTACGACTTCATGCGCCGCATCTCCCAGGAAAACCTGAATCCGGAGATGGAGGGGAGGTACTTCCCGCTGATCGCCACGATCTTCGTGTTCATCCTCGTCTCGAACCTGATCGGCTACATCCCGCTGCCGGTCGACTCAGGCGAGAGCTTCAACGTGTTCGGGGCGCACATCCCGTCGCTGCAGATCTACGCGGCCGACACCAACGTCGCCTTCCCGCTGATCCTCGCGCTGAGCGTGTTCATCCTCTTCACCTACGAGGGAGTCAAGCACCACGGGCCGATCGGCTATGTGAAAAGCCTGATGCCGGGCGGCGTCAACGGCGCGATCGTCCCGCTCATCTTCGTGATCGAGATCCTCTCGAACTTCCTGCGTCTGATCTCGCTGACCGTGCGACTGTGGGCGAACCTGCTCGCGGGCCACATGCTGATCGCATTCATGGGCGGGGAGCTCGGAGTGCTCGTCGGGCTGCAGGTCGTGTCCTGGTTTCTGCTGCCCTTCGGGGTCGCGATCTTCCTGTTCGAGGCCGTGCTGATCGCCGGTCTACAGGCCTTTATCTTTGCCATCCTGACCGCCATCTATCTCGGTAGCGCGGTCTCGAGTCACTAAAACAATACAAGGGAGCTATCGAGCAATGGGGTTTCTCCACCTTTTCAGTGTGTTCCACCCGCTGATCCTGACCGTGGAACCGATCATCAAGCAGAGCCAGGACGCCGGCCGGGCGATCGCGCTCGGCGTCGGCGCCGGTGGCGGCGCGGCTGGAGCGGGTGCGGGCATCGGGGCGGTGTTCAACGCCTCGATCCAGGCCAAGACACGCCAGCCGGAGCTGCGCGCCGAGGTCGAGCGCGACCAGTGGCTCGGCTTCGCGCTCACCGAGGCGTGCTTCTTCTACGGTCTCGTCGGCGGCTTCATCGCCTTCTTCCTGTAGGCCACGATGCCCCTCACCGCCAACATCCCGCTCGCAAGCGGCTCGTTCCTGATCAGCCCCAACGTGGGGCTCATGATCTGGACGATCGTGGTGTTCGCCATCTCTCTGGCCATCCTGCGCAAGTACGTCTTTCCCCTGATAAGCAAAGCGCTCGACGATCGGGCGAAGAAGATCGAGGGCGACATCGACGCCGCCGCGGATCTGCGGACCGAGGCCGACAAGGTGCTCGCCGAGTACCGCGAGCGGCTGAAGGAGGCGCGCACCCAGTCCGAAGAGATCCTCCAGCGCGCGCGCGAGACCGCCGACACGCACAAGGCCGAGGGCAAGGAGCGCGGGCAGGAGCTCGTCGCGGAGGCCGCCCGCAAGGCCGAGCGCGACATCGAGGCCGCCACCAAGCGGGCGCTCGACGACATCCGCCGCGAGGTCGCGGACCTCACGATCATGGCCACCGAGAAGGTCACGCGCAAGACGCTCGACGACGCCGACCAGCGGCGCCTGGTCGAGGAGGCGCTGAGCGAACTGGACTTCTCCGGTCTCTCCTCGGGAGCGCGGAGCAACTGATCGATGGAGGAGCTTGCCCAGGTATATGCACGTTCGCTGTTCCAGGTCGCCCTGGAGCGGGGCCGGCTCGACGTGCTGCGCGAGCAGCTCGCCCAGTTCGCCGACGCGCTGGACGCCAACCGCCAGCTCGCGGTGTTCTTCTTCTCGCCCTACTTCTCCACCGCCGAGAAGCAACAGGCGCTTGGCACGCTGCTTGAGGGGGCGGACGAGATCTTCCTGAACTTCCTCTCTTTGCTCATCGACAACCACCGGATGCCTGTGATCTTCCGCATTCGTCAGGAGTATGGGCGGCTTTGGGACGAGGAGAACAAGACTTTGCCGGTGGAGATCACTAGTGCGATCGCGCTTGACGAGGCGACCACTGAGAGCCTCGGCTCAACGATCGGCGAGCGCGCCGGGCGGAAGGTCACGTTGACGGCGCGCGTGGACCCGGACATCCTTGGTGGCATCGTTCTCAGGGTCGGCAACTCGATTCTTGATGCCTCCATACGCAATCGATTGGAGCAGCTGCGCAGGCACGTTGCCCTCGGTTCCTCTTAGCGGGGGGAGGGGGGAGGCAATTCCCTCCCCCCTCCCCCCGCACCCCCCTTCCCCTCCCGAGAAAAAGCTAAGGAAACCGTCATGCAGATCAATCCAGATGAGATCACGAACATTCTGAAGGGCCGCATTGAAGGGCTCGACAGTGGCACCGCCGAGTTGACTGAGGTGGGCACCGTGCTGTCGGTTGCCGACGGCATCGCTCGCCTGCATGGGCTGGAGAACTGCATGTCTTTTGAGATGCTTGAGCTGCCGCACGGTGTTACTGGGCTGGCGCTCAACCTTGAGTCCGACAATGTTGGCGCCGTGCTGTTTGGCGACTGGGAGCGGGTTTCGGAGGGCGACACCGTCAAGCGGACCGGCTCGCTGCTGGAGATCCCGGTTGGTGAGCAGATGTTGGGGCGGATCGTCGACCCGCTTGGGCGCGCGCTCGACGGCAAGGGCGCTATCGCTGTGCAGGAGACACGGCCGGCGGAGTTCAAGGCTCCTGGTGTTGTGCAGCGCCAGCCGGTCAAGCAGCCGATGCAGACCGGGTTGAAGGCGATCGACGCGATGATCCCGATTGGTCGCGGCCAGCGCGAGCTGATCATTGGGGATCGGCAGACCGGCAAGACCGCGATCGCGATCGACACGATCATCAACAACAAGGACACCGGGGTGGTGTCGGTGTACGTCGCGATCGGCCAGCGCATGTCCACCGTCGTCGCGCTCGCGCAGACGCTCGAGGAGTACGGGGCGATGCAGAACACGATCATCGTGGCCGCGCCCGCCGACGAGGCGGCGCCGATCAAGTTCATGGCCCCCTACGCCGGCTGCGCGATGGGCGAGCACTTCCTCTACTCCGGCCGCCACGCGCTGTGCGTGTACGACGACCTCACCAAGCACGCCTACGCTTACCGCCAGATGTCGCTGCTGCTGCGCCGCCCGCCCGGCCGAGAGGCGTACCCCGGCGACGTGTTCTACCTGCACTCGCGCCTGCTCGAGCGCGCCGTCAAGCTCAACGACGACCTCGGCGGCGGTTCGCTGACCGCGCTGCCCGTCATCGAGACGCAGGCGGGCGACGTCTCGGCGTACATTCCGACGAACGTGATCTCGATCACCGACGGGCAGATCTTCCTGGAGTCGAAGCTGTTCAACTCGGGCGTGCGCCCGGCGATCAACGTCGGGATCTCGGTCTCGCGCGTCGGCGGCAACGCACAGATCGGCCCGATGAAGAAGGTCGCCGGGCGCATCAAGCTCGAGCTCTCCCAGTACCGCGACCTCGAGGCGTTCGCCCAGTTCGGCTCGGACCTCGACGCCGACACCCAGCGCACGCTCGCGCGCGGCGAGCGCCTGGTGGCGACGCTCAACCAGCACGAGCGCGCGCCGCTCGCGGTCGAGGACCAGACGGTGCAGATCTTCGCCGCCACCAACGGCTACCTCGACCGGCTGCTCGTCGAGCGCGTGCCCGAGTTCCTGCTCGCCCTCACCGAACGCCTGCACTCCCAGCACCCCGAGCTGCGCGCGAAGATCAACGGCGGGGACTGGTCGGAGGAGACTCAGAAGGAGGTGCGCGACACCGTCGACGCCTTCGCGCGGGACTTCGGCTACGACCTCGACGAGGAGGGCCAGCCGCTCGACGAGGATGCGCCGCTGCGCGCCGACGAGTCCGCCCCGCCGGAGGCAAAGGCGGCGTAGATATGGCCTCCCAGCGCGACGTCAGGAACAAGATCGCTTCGGTGAAGAACATCCAGAAGATCACCCGGGCGATGGAGATGGTGGCCGCGGCTCGCTTGCGGCGCGCCGAGCAGCGGATCTCCGCCCTGCGCCCCTACGCGGACGCGCTCGGACGCATGACCCGCCAGGCGGCGCTCGCGGCCGGCGCGGAGGCCGGCAGGCTGCCCCTGCTGCGCGAGCACGAGTCCTCCACGAACGTCGGGCTGCTGCTCGTCACCGGCGACCGCGGCCTCGCGGGTGGCTTTAACTCGCAGATCATCCGCGCCGGCGTGCGCCTTTCGAGCGAGCTGGGGGAGGAGGGGCTGCGCAGCAGTTGGTTTGCGACCGGCCGCCGCGGCGTCTCCTCGCTGACCTTCCGCGGGTACGAGCTCAGCGGCTCCTACACGGGCTTTGCCGATCGACCGGCCTACGCGGACGCGCGCACGATCGCCGACGACGTGATCCAGGCCTACGTCGACGGCCGCGTCGACCGCGTCGAGATGATCTACAACTCCTACGTCTCGCCGCTCACCCAGCACGTCACGCGCCAGACGCTGCTGCCGCTCGCGCCGCAGGTGGTCGTCGGCGAGGACGGCTCGCCCGAGACCGCACGGGACGGTGAGCCCGCGGCCCGGCGCCCGACGCCCGTCGACTACGAGCCCGAACCGGAGAAGATCCTCCGCCGCCTGGTGCCCGACTACCTCGAGGTCTCCGTCTACCGGGCGCTCGTGGAGTCCGCGGCCGGCTTCTTCGGGGCGCAGATGACGGCGATGCGCAGCGCGTCGGAGAACGCCGGGGAAATCATCACCGACTACACCTTGCAGATGAACCGCGCCCGCCAGGCCGAGATCACCCAGGAGATTATGGAGGTAGTAGCCGGCGCCGAGGGTTTGGCGTGACGCTGGGCGGCGCCATACTGCGTCCTCAGTCGCTCGTGTGCGAAGCACACTTCGCTCCTTGCGTCCTTGTCTGGCTTGCCCATCGCCACGCCAAACTGGCGCTCATATCCACATGAACTTGAATAGAGAGACAGAGGAGAACCAGAACATGGAGGCGAGCACAATCAGCGCAGAGGCCACAGCCGGTAGCGAGAAGCGCAACGTCGGGCGCATCGAGGAGATCCAGGGCGTCGTGATCGAGGCCGTCTTCCCCGACCGCCTGCCCGAGATCAACCACGCGATCACCGTGGCGCGCCCGGCCGCGGCCGCCCGCGAGGAGGAGGAGGACATCGCGGCCGCCCGCGAGGCCGTGCTGGTCTGCGAGGTCCAGCAGCACCTCGGCGACGACCGCGTGCGGGCGGTGGCGATGGACACGACCGACGGCCTCGCGCGCGGCGCGGAGGTGGTGGACACCGGCGGCCCCATCACGGTCCCCGTCGGCGAGGTCACGCTGGGGCGGATCTTCAACCTGCTCGGCGACCCCATCGACCTCGGCGCCGAGCTGCCCGCGGACGTCGAGCGCCGCGGCATCCACCAGGACGCCCCGCGCGCGGAGGACCTCACGCCGACCACCGAGATGTTCGAGACGGGCATCAAGGTCGTCGACCTGCTCGCCCCCTACGCCAAGGGCGGCAAGGTGGGGTTGTTCGGGGGCGCGGGCGTCGGCAAGACGGTGCTGATCCAGGAGCTGATCCACAACCTCGCCAAGGAACACGGCGGGCTGTCCGCGTTCTGCGGTGTGGGCGAGCGCTCGCGCGAGGGCAACGACCTGTGGCTGGAGATGAAGGAGTCGGGCGTGCTCGACAAGACGATGCTCGTCTTCGGGCAGATGAACGAGCCGCCGGGCGCCCGCATGCGCGTGGCGCTGTCGGGGCTGACGATGGCTGAATACTTCCGCGACCAGGGCCAGGACGTGCTGCTGTTCATCGACAACATCTTCCGCTTCGTGCAGGCCGGTTCCGAGGTCTCCGCGCTGCTCGGGCGGATGCCCTCCCAGGTCGGCTACCAGCCGACGCTGGAGACCGAGATGGGCCAGCTACAGGAGCGCATCACCTCCACGCGCGAGGGCTCGGTGACCTCGGTGCAGGCGATCTACGTCCCCGCCGACGACCTCACCGACCCGGCTCCGGCCTCCGTGTTCGCACACCTGAACGCCACCACGGTGCTCTCGCGGGCGATCTCCGAGAAAGGCATCTACCCGGCCGTGGATCCGCTCGACTCCACCTCGACGATCCTCAAGGCCGACGTGCTGGGCGAGGACCACTTCCGCGTGGCCAACCGCGTCAAGGAGATCCTGCAGCGCTACAAGGAGCTGCAGGACATCATCGCGATCCTCGGCATCGACGAGCTCTCCGACGAGGACAAGCTGACCGTCCAGCGCGCACGGCGGATCGAGCGGTTCCTCTCCCAGCCGTTCTTCGTCGCCGAAGAGTTCACGGGGACCCCGGGTGCGTACGTGCCGATCGCGGAGACCATCCGCGGCTTCGAGGAGATCATCGAGGGCAAGCACGACGAGGTCCCCGAGAGCGCGTTTTTCCTGAAGGGCACCATTGATGAGGTTGTCGCGGCGGCGAAGAGGTAGCGGCTCGTGGCGCACACAAAGTTCCCAGCCGAAGTCATCACCCCCGAGGGCGAGGTGTTCTCCGAGGAGATCGAAATGCTCTCCACGCGCACCGCGGTGGGTCAGATCGGCATCCTCGCCAACCACGAGCCGCTGCTCGCGCAGCTCGAACCGACGGAGCTGCGGCTGTACCGCTCGGAGACGGAGATCGTGCGCTTCGCGCAGGCCGAGGGGTACCTGCAGTTCGCTGAGAACCGAGCGCTGGTGCTCGTTGAGCAGGCGCTCGCCCCGGAGGCGCTCGACCGCGCAAGCCTCCAGGCGCAGCTGGCCGATGCCCGCACCGCCGCCGAGCAGGCCGCGCCGGACAGCGAGGCGCGGGCGCGCGCGCTGCGCGACTGCAAGCGCTACGAGGCGTTCCTGGGCGTCGAGGACCGGTAGCCTCCTCGTCATATGAGTCACGAGCGCGAGCCGATTGCGGTCATCGGAACCGGCTACGTGGGCCTGGTCACGGCGGCCGGCTTCGCGGAGCTGGGCTCGGAGGTGTGGTGCGTGGACATCGACGCCGCCAAGGTCGAGCGCCTGCGCCGGGGGGAGGTGCCGATCTACGAGCCTGGCCTGGAGGATCTGCTGGCCAAGCACTCGGGGCGTCTGCATTTCTCCACCGAGCTGGGGGACGCGCTGGAGCACGCCCGCCTGCTGTTCGTGGCGGTGGGCACCCCGCCCACCTACTCCGGCGACGCCGACCTGTCATCGGTGCACGCGGTGGTCGATGCGATCACCGCCTCCGAGGGCCACGCGCTCGTGATGAAGTCCACGGTCCCCTGCGGCACGGGGGCGGCGATCAGGCGCGTCTTCGGCGAGCAGGGCAAGGGGGGGCTGAGCTACGTGTCCTGTCCCGAGTTCCTCAAGGAGGGCTCGGCGGTGCGCGACTTCCTGCACCCCGACCGCGTGGTCGTGGGGGACGGCGGCGACTGGGCCGGGGACGCGGTGGTCGAGCTCTACCGTCCCCTGTTGGACGCCGCGAACGGGGGCGCCGGTGACGGTGCGCTGGTGCGCACGGACGTCGCCTCCGCGGAGATGGTCAAGCTCGCCTCCAACGCCTTCCTGGCGACGAAGATTTCGTTCATCAACGAGATCGCCAACGTCTGTGAGGAGACCGGGGCGGACGTGGTGGAGGTGGCGCGCGGCATGGGCCTCGACGAGCGCATCGGGCCGAAGTTCCTGCAGGCCGGCATCGGATTCGGCGGCTCCTGCTTCCCGAAGGACGTCAACGCACTCAAGCAGCTCGCCGGCAACTCCGGCTACCACTTCCAGCTGCTCACTGCGGTGATCGAGGTCAACGAGCTGCAGAAGCGCCGCGTGATCGGCAAGCTGCAGAAGCACCTCGGCAGCTTGGTGGGCCGGCGGATCGCGTTGCTGGGGTTGGCGTTCAAGCCCAACACCGACGACATGCGCGAGGCCTCCTCGCTGGTGCTCGCCGCACGGCTGAACGCGGACGGGGCGAGCGTCAGCGCGTACGACCCCGTGGCCGAGGAGGAGGCGCGCATCCTGCTCGGCGGGCTGCAGCTCGCGGACTCTCCCCTGGAGGCCGTGCACGACGCCGACGCGGTGGTGCTCGTCACGGAGTGGCCGCAGTGCACGGGCCTCGACTGGGCGCAGGTCGCCGAGGCGATGCGGGGCACCGTCGTGATCGATGGGCGCAACGCGCTCGACGGCGACGCCGTGCGCGCCGCGGGGCTCCTCTACGAGGGGATCGGACGGGGTTAGTGGCGCGTCTCGCAAACCCACCGTTGCCCGGGCCGCAGCCTACATGCCAACGGGCGCACAGGAGCGGCCACTGATGCAGGCCGTGATCCTCGTCGGCGGCGAGGGCACCCGCCTGCGCCCGCTGACCTCCACCGTGCCCAAGCCGCTCGTCCCGCTCGTGGACCGGCCGTTCATCGCGTACATGATCGAATGGCTGCGCGCGCACGGGATCGAGGATGTGATCATGTCCTGCGGCTTCCTCGCCACCTCCGTGCGCAACGTGCTGGGCAACGGCTCGGGACTCGGGATCCGCCTGCGCTTCGTGGAGGAGCCCGACCCGCGCGGCACCGCGGGGGCGCTGAAGTTCGCCGAGTCGATGCTCGACGAGCGCTTCCTGCTGCTCAACGGCGACGTGCTCACCGACCTCGACCTGACCGCGCAACTCGCCCAGCACGAGCGCACCGGCGCGCGGGCGACGCTTGCGCTCGTGCCCGTCGAGGACCCCTCCGCGTACGGCCTCGTGCACCTCGCGGAGGACCGCTCGGTGAGCGGTTTCGTGGAGAAGCCCGGCCCCGACCACCGAGAGGGTGGCGCAGCCGGCGTCAGGGCGCCCGCCGGCCGGGCTCCGCTCAAGTCGTACACCAACCTGATCAGCGCCGGGGCGTACGTGCTGGAGCGCGAGGTGCTCGAGCTCGTGCCGGCCGAACGCGCCGTCTCGATCGAGCGCGAGGTGTGGCCGTTGTTGATCGGCCACGGCCTCTACGGGTACCCCTCGGAGAGCTACTGGCTGGACATCGGGACACCCGAGCGCTACCTGCAGGGCACGTTCGACATCATCGAGGGCCGGGTCCGCACCGCGGTGAGCGAGCTCGTCGGCAGCGACTACCTCTCGGTCGCGCCCGACGCGCAGGTGCTGGGGCGCGTGGTTCCTCCGGCGGTGCTGCAGCGCGGCGTGCACGTCGCGGAGGGCGCGCAGGTGGGCTCCCTCGTCGTGCTCGGCCAGGGGGTCCAGATCGGCGCGGGCGCCACCGTGGAGCGCGCGGTTATCTTGAACGGCGCGGAGATCGGCGCCGGGTGCACGCTGCGCGACTGCATCGTCGCGGCGGGTTGCCGCGTGGGGGAGGGCACCCAGATCACGGGCTCCGCGGTGCTCGGCGAGGGGGTCACGGTGGGGGCGCACAACATGGTGACCCGCGGTGCGCGTATCTTCCCGGGCGTGACCCTCCCCGACGGAGCTCTGAGGTTCTCGTGACAGAGAACACGCTGACCACCCTTTCCCGCGAGGCGATCGCCGAGGTGGACCGCTCCGGGCAGCTCGCCGACGTGCTCGCGCTGCCCGAGCACCTGCGCGACGCGCTGTGGCGGGTGGAGTCGGCGATCATGAACGAGTGGGACACACCCGGCGGCCTGGTGGTCGCCGGCATGGGCGGCTCAGCGATCGGCGGCACGCTGGCTGCCGCGGCGCTGGGCGACCACGCCTCGCGGCCGATCCTCGTCACGCGCGCCTACGGACTGCCGCCGTGGACAACGCCCGAGACCACGGTGCTGTGCGCCAGCTACTCCGGGGACACCGAGGAGACGCTCGCCTGCTACGAGTCCGCCGGCGCGCTCGGCGCCCAGCGCGTGGTGGTCACCACCGGCGGACGCCTCGCGGAGGCTGGCGCGCGTGGACAGGGTGCCCGTGATTCCGCTCCCCGGCGGCTTCCAGCCGCGCGCCGCGGTCGCCTACATGATGGTCGCCTCCCTGGAGGTCGCCGCGCTCTGTGGAGCCGGCCCCCGCCTCACCTCGGAGATCGACGTCGCCGCCTCCCACGCCGAGCAGCTCGTCGCCGAGTGGGGTCCCGACGCGCCGGAGGACTCCCTTGCAAAGACGATCGCGTGTGGCCTGCAGGGCACGACACCGGTGATCGCCGGAGCCGGGCTGACGAACCCGATCGCCTACCGCTGGAAGACGCAGATCAACGAGAACGCCAAGCAGCTGAGCTTCGCGAGCGAACTGCCCGAGCTCGACCACAACGAGATCGTCGGCTGGGAGAGCGCGCGGGAGCTCGGGCGCTTCTCGGCGGTGTTCCTCGACGACTCCGACGCCCACCCGCGCGTGAAGGAGCGGATGGACCTGACCGAGCGCTTGATCGCCGACAACGCCGCGGCCAGCTTCCGCCTGGAGACACGCGGGCAGACCGCGATCGAGCGGGTGTTCTCGCTGGTGCTGCTCGGTGACCTCGTCTCGATCTACCTGGCGACGCTGCGCGGAGTCGATCCCGGGCCGGTGCGAGTCCTGGACGAGCTGAAGTCTGCGCTTGCCGAGCGCTAGGCCCCTCTGACGCGGCCGGGAGCTTGTGATACCTTCCGAGGCGGCCGAGGAGCGCTGCGACGGGCCTGTATTCCGCCACGCTCGGCCTGTCTCTGCAGCAAGGGCGCTCACCTGACCAGACAGGAGGATTAGTCATGTCAGCAGTGACCACCGCCGCAACGCTGAGCACCGACTTCAAGGTCGCCGACCTCTCCCTCGCGGAGCTGGGGCGCAAGGAAATCACGCTCGCCGAGCACGAGATGCCAGGGCTGATGGCGACTCGCGCCGAGCACGCCGAGGCCAAGCCGCTGCGGGGCGCGCGGATCACCGGCTCGCTGCACATGACCGTGCAGACCGCCGTGCTGATCGAGACGCTGACGGCGCTGGGAGCGGAGGTGCGGTGGTGCAGCTGCAACATCTTCTCCACCCAGGACCCCGCCGCCGCGGCCGTCGCGGTCGGCCCCGACGGCACGCCCGAGGAGCCGCGCGGCGTGCCTGTCTACGCGTGGAAGGGCGAGACGTTGGAGGAGTACTGGTGGTGCACCGAGCAGGCGCTGCGGTGGCCGGGGGATGATGGAACACCGGGAACGGGTGGTCCCAACATGATCCTCGACGACGGCGGCGACGCCACGCTGCTCGTGCACAAGGGCACCGAGTACGAGGCCGCCGGCGTCGTGCCCGCGGTGGACGAAGATGGGATGGACGAAGATGGTCTCATCCACTCTGAGGAGTTCCAGGTGGTGCTCTCGCTGCTGCGGCGCTCGCTCGGCGAAGACCCACAGCGCTGGACGCGAATCGGCCAGGGCATCAAAGGCGTCACCGAGGAGACGACCACCGGCGTACACCGGCTGTACGAGATGACCGAGGCGGGCACCCTGCTATTCCCCGCAATCAACGTCAACGACTCGGTGACGAAGTCGAAGTTCGACAACCTCTACGGCTGCCGCCACTCGCTCGTGGACGGCATCAACCGCGCAACCGACGTGATGATCGCCGGCAAGATGGCCGTGATCTGCGGCTTCGGGGACGTGGGTAAGGGCTGCGCGGAATCGCTGCGTGGCCAGGGAGCCCGCGTGGTCGTCACCGAGATCGACCCGATCTGCGCGCTGCAGGCGGCGATGCAGGGCTACACGATCCGCACGCTCGAGGAAGTGGTGGGGGAGGGCGACATCTTCGTCACCTGCACCGGCAACCGCGACATCATCCGCGCCGAGCACCTGGCGCAGATGAAGCACCAGGCGATCGTCGGCAACATCGGGCACTTCGACAACGAGATCGACATCGCCGGGCTCGCCAAGGTGCCGGGAGTCCGGCGCGTCAACATCAAGCCGCAGGTCGACGAGTGGGTCTTCCCCGACGGCCACGCGATCCTGATGCTCTCCGAGGGGCGCCTCTTGAACCTCGGCAACGCCACCGGCCACCCGAGCTTCGTGATGAGCAACTCGTTCACCAACCAGGTGATCGCCCAGGTGGAGCTGTTCACCAAGAACGACGCCTACGAGCGGCGCGTCTACGTGCTGCCCAAGCACCTCGACGAGAAGGTCGCGCGGCTGCACCTCGACGCGCTCGCGGTCCGGCTCACCACGCTCTCCGACGCGCAGGCCGCCTACATCGGCGTGCCGGTCGAGGGACCGTACAAGCCGGACCACTACAGGTACTAGCGCTCGATGAAGGCGATGGTCCTCGCGGCGGGGCTCGGAACCCGGCTGCGCCCGCTGACGTACGAGATCAACAAGCCGATGGTGCCGGTGCTCGACCGGCCGGTGATGGCGCACATCGTCGATCTGCTCGACCGGCACGGGTTCGACGAGACGATCGCCAACCTGCACTACTTCCCCGACTCGATCCGCGAGTACTTCGGCGAGCGGCTGGTCTACCGCACCGAGCCGCAGCTGCTGGGGACCGCCGGCGGGGTGCGGGGGTGCGCGGAGTTCTTCGGCGACGACGCGTTCCTGGTGATCTCCGGGGACGCGCTGACCGACATCGACCTGCGGACGTTCGCCGCCCGCCACCGCGAGGCGGGGGGCGTGGCGACGCTGGCGGTAAAGAAGGTGGCCGACACGCGCGAGTACGGCGTCGTGCTGCATGACCGCGCGGGGCGGATCACGGGCTTCCAGGAGAAGCCCGAGCCCGACGAGGCGCTGTCGGACCTCGGCAACTGCGGCATCTACATCTTCGAGCCGCGCATCTTCGACTACTTCCCCGACCGCCCGTTCGTGGACTGGGCGCAGGACGTGTTCCCAGCGTTGCTGGCTCACGACGTGCCGTTTCACATCCACGAGGTGCGCGACTACTGGAACGACGTGGGCTCGCTGGCGGAGCTGCGCCAGGGTACCTTCGACGCGCTGCGCGGGGCGCTGCGCTTACAGGTCGCGGGCGAGGTGCTCGCCCCCGGCGTGACGGTGGCCGGAGAGGCGCCGCTGCCGGGCGACGCGGAGGTCGAAGGGCCGGTGTGGGTCGGGCGCGAGGTGGAGATCGGCGCCGGCGTGCGCCTGACGGGCCCGCTCGTGTTGGGCGACGGCGCGCGCGTGGGCGACGGGGCGCAGCTGCGCGAGAGCATCCTCTTCCCCGGCACCCACGTCGCGCCCGGGGCGATCCTGATCGGCGCGATCGCCGGGCACGCCGGGATCCTGCAGAGCCTGCGGCCGCGGAGGGCATAAAGAGAGCCCGCCGAAGCGGGCTCTCCGGATAGAGCAGCGCTCCAACGCAGGGTCACCATCATGCTAGCTGTCTGCGCGGTCGTACATCTGCGGAAAAGCCGATGGACAACCGCCGCAACGAGGGGTAGCATCAACCTAGAGGGTGGCGCAGTCGGCCGGAGGCCGGCGAGCCGAGCCCCTCTTTTTCAGTCATAAAGTCTCCCCGACCGAAGGAGGCACGCATGCAGATCGAGATCAAGGGCCGCAACGTGCCGGTCCCCGACGATTTGCGCAGGCACGTCGAACGCCGCCTGGAGAAAGTCTCGCGGCAGGTCTCCGAGTTCGCGCGCCTGGAGATCGAGCTCCTGCGGGAGCCCAACCCGCGGGTTGCCGACCACCAGGTGGCCGAGGCCACGCTCTACCTGAAGGGGGTCACGCTGCGCGCGCGCGACGCCTCGCCGCAGATGCTGCACTCGCTCAACCTCGTGGTCGACGAGTTGGCCCGCCAGGTCAAGCGCCACCGTGACCGCCGTCGCCGCCGGCGCGAGACGCGGGCGGCCCTCGCCGCGCTGGCCGATCTCGGGGTCGCCGAGCGTACGCTGCCCGAGCGCGAGCGCCGGCCAGGGGAATCGAGTCCCACCCACCCCGGGAGTCCCACCCAGCCCAGCCGTGCCGTAGGCGCGTAGGGGCGGCCCGTCCCCACCGGATCGCCTCCACCGGACACACCCCCAGGCGCTACCCTGGGGGCGTGTCCCTCCTGGATCGGGCCCTCAACGTCGGCGAGGCGAAGAAGTTCAAGCAGTACGAGAAACGCGTCGAGCTGATCGGCGTGTTCGAGCCCGAGCTCGAACACGACACAGACGCGGAGCTGCGCGAGCGGATGGACGCCCTGCGCGAGCGCGCCGTAGCCGGTGAGTCGCTTGACGAGCTGCTCCCGGAGTGCTTCGCGGTGGTCAGAGAGACCGGTAAGCGCAAGATGGGGATGCGCCACTTCGACGTGCAGCTGATCGGCGCGATGGCGCTGAACGAGGGCTGCATCGCGGAGATGAAGACCGGCGAGGGCAAGACGCTTACGGCCACTCTCGCGGTGGCGCTCAACGCGCTGGCGGGGAAGGGCGTGCACGTGGTCACAGTCAACGACTACCTCGCAAGCCGCGACGCCGAATGGATGAGCCCGATCTACGACGCCCTCGGGATCTCGGTGGGGGTGCTGCAGAACATGCAGCCCTACGAGGAGAAGCACCGCGCGTACGCCTGCGACGTGGTGTACGGCACCAACTCGGAGCTCGGCTTCGACTACCTGCGCGACAACATGGCCAAGGACCTCTCCGAGAAGGTCCAGCGCGGGCACCCCTTCGCGATCGTGGACGAGGTCGACAACATCCTGATCGACGAGGCGCGCACGCCGCTGATCATCTCCGGCGCTCCCGAACAGGCGGCCGACCTGTACGTCAAGTTCGCGCGGCTCGCGCCCCGTCTGACCGCGGGCAAGACGCCCGAAGGGATGGACCCGGGTTCCAAGAAGAAATACCTCGCCGACTTCGACTACGAGTTCGACGAGAAGCACAAGACGGTGTCGGTCACCGAGCAGGGGGTCGCCAAGGCCGAGCGCTTCCTCGGCATCGACCACCTCTACCGCGCCGAGAACGGCCACCTCGTCAACCACTTGAACCAGGCGCTGCGCGCCGAGTCGCTGTACAAGCGCGACGTCGACTACGCGGTGATCGACGGCGAGGTGAAGATCATCGATGAGTTCACCGGGCGCATCCTCGACGGGCGGCGCTGGTCGGAGGGCCTGCACCAGGCGATCGAGGCGAAGGAGGGGGTGCGCATCCAGGAGGAGAACCAGACGCTTGCGACGATCACCTACCAGAACTTCTTCCGCCTCTACGACAAGCTCTCCGGGATGACCGGCACGGCGCTGACGGAGGCCACCGAGTTCATGAAGATCTACGAGCTGCCCGTCGTGCAGGTCCCCACCAACGTGCCGATGGTTCGGGCGGACCGCAACGACCAAGTTTACAAGACCAAGGATGGCAAGTGGAGCGCGGTGGTCCGCGAGATCGCGGCGCGCCACGAGAACGGCCAGCCGGTGCTGGTCGGCACGATCTCCGTGGAGGTCTCCGAGCTGCTCGGCGAACGCCTGAAGCAGCGCGGGATCCCGCACACGGTGCTGAACGCCAAGCCCGAGCACGCCGCGCGCGAGGCGGAGACGGTCGCCGAGGCCGGCCAGCCGGGCGCGGTCACGATCGCCACCAACATGGCGGGCCGCGGCGTGGACATCAAGCTGGGCGGCAACCCCGAGCACCTCGCCCGGCTGGAGCTCGCCAAAGAGGGCCTGTCGCCGGAGGCGGAGGGCTACGGGCAGCGCTTCGCCGAGGCGCTGCCCGGCATCGAAGCACGCGTCGCGGCCAACCGCGAGCGCGTGACGGCGGCCGGCGGCCTGTACATCTGCGGCACCGAGCGCCACGAGTCGCGGCGCATCGACAACCAGCTGCGCGGGCGCTCCGGGCGCCAGGGCGACCCCGGGGAGTCGCGCTTCTTCCTCTCCGCCGAGGACGACCTCGTGCGGTTGTTTGCGGGCGACCGCATCTACCGCATCCTCGACAAACTCGGCGGGGTCGACGCCGAGGGCAACGAGGAGCCGATCGAGGCGGGGATGCTCTCCAAGCAGATCGAAAAAGCTCAGCGTAAGGTCGAGGAGCAGAACTTCCTGATCCGCAAACGCGTGCTCGAGTACGACGACGTGATGAACGAGCAGCGGCGCGTGATCTACGCCTACCGCGACCAGGTGCTCGAAGGCGAGGCGATGGGCGCACAGGCGCGCGAGGAGATCGGGCACGTGATCGAGCGCACGATCGACGAGTACACCCAGGGCGACTACCTCGAAGACTGGGACCTCGGCGGTCTCTTCACCGCCCTCTCGCAGTTCTTTGCACTGGACCTCGCGGTGGACGAGCTCAACGCCGAGGCGATCGACCGCAGCCACCTCGGCGAACGGGTGCTGCGGGAGGCGCTGGAGCGCTACGACGCGCGCGAGCAGGAGCTCGGCGAGGAGCTGATGGGTCAGCTGGAGCGCTACCTGCTGCTGCAGATCATCGACGAACGCTGGCGCGAGCACCTGTTCGACATGGACTACCTGCGCGAAGGCATCGGGCTGCGCGGCATCGCCCAGATCGACCCCCTCGTGGCCTACAAGAACGAGGCATACACGCTCTTCGGCGACCTCATCAACAGCATCTGGGTGGACTACGCGCGGATGATCTTCAACGTGCAGATCGTCGCCGAGGGCCCGAACGGCGGCGGGGCGCCTCCCGTCCCAGCCTTCGCGGCCGCCGGCAACCCCACCCGCCCCGCGCGGGTCTCCTACTCGGGCGGCGGCGCCGTGATGGGCGCCGGTGCGATCGCGGCCGCCGCCGCGGCAGCCGGAGTCGGAGCCGGCGGCGCGCAGGGGTACGCCACCAACGGCGGGGGCGAGGAGTACGAGATGGTGCCAGTGGTCGAGCAGCGCGTGGTCGACGCCGAGCACCAGGTTGGGCGCAACGACCCCTGTTGGTGCGGGAGTGGGAAGAAGTTCAAGCGCTGTCACGGCGCGTAAGGGTGCCGGGGACGCTGGTAGCGTAGGGGCATGGCCACCACTGCCGCCTCCGAGTCGGTCCCGCAGAGACTTGCCGCGATACGCGACCAGCTGAAGCTGCTCGCGGACTATCTTTGACCCGGCTACGTTGAGTGAGCGCGCCGGAGCGCTTGAGGTGGAGATGGAAGCCCCGGGCTTCTGGGACGACTCCGAGCACGCGGGGCGGGTCGCCGCGGAGCACTCGCGCGTGGCGCGGCGCCTGGAGGCGTTCCGCACGCTTGAGAGCGACGTCGGGGACCTGGAGGGACTCACCGAGCTCGCGCAGGAGGACGAGTCGCTGGCCGCGGAGGTCGACGAGCACCTGGCCTCCGTGGAGGCGCGTCTGCAGGAGCTCGAGGAGCAGCGGCTCTTCTCCGGGCCCTACGACGCCGGCGATGCGCTCGTGACGGTCAACGCCGGCGCGGGGGGTACCGACGCGCAGGACTGGGCGGAGATGGTGCTGCGCATGGAGCTGCGCTGGGCCGAGTCGCGCGGCTTCGCCGTCGAGCTGCTGGAGGCGAGCGCGGGCGAGGAAGCGGGCCTCAAGTCCGCGACCTTCCGCGCCTCGGGGGAGAACGCCTACGGCCTGTTCGGCGCCGAGCGCGGGGTGCACCGCCTGGTGCGCCTCTCCCCGTTCGACTCCGCGCACCGCCGCCAGCACCAGCTTCGCCGGGGTGGAGGTGGCGCCGATCGTCGCGGAGACGGGTGAGATCGAGATCGCCGACGACGACCTGCAGGTGGACACCTACCGCGCCTCCGGCGCGGGCGGCCAGCACGTCAACAAGACCGACTCCGCGGTGCGCATCACGCACCGCCCGTCGGGCATCGTGGTGCAGTGCCAGAACGAGCGCTCGCAGTCCTCCAACCGCGCGACGGCGATGGCGATGCTGCGCGCCAAGCTGCTCGAACGCCGCGATCGCGAACGCCAGGCGGAGATCGCCCGCGAGAAGGGCGAGGCCCAGGACGTCAACTTCGGCTCGCAGATCCGCTCCTACGTGCAGCACCCCTACACGCTCGCCAAGGACCACCGCACCGGCCACGAGGTCGGCGACGTGCAGCGCGTGCTCGACGGGGACCTCGACGGGTTCGTGCGGGCTTACCTGCTGAGGCGGGCGTAGACGCTGCGCGATGCTGCGTCCTCGATCGCTCATGTGCAAAGCACATTTCGCTCACTGCGTCCTGGCCTCGCTTGGTCTACGCCCGCCTCAGTGGCGCGTGTCGAATCGATGGACATGATCGGTGAGGCGCTCACCGAGCTCGTGCGCCGCGCGCTGGAGGAGGACGTCGGCTCCGGCGACGTGACCACGGAGGCGACCGTGGCCGCCGACGCGCGGGCGCGGGCGACCATCTCTCAGAAGGCGCCTGGGACGATCTACGGGCTCAATGCTGCCGAGGCTGTGTTTGCGCTGCTCGACCCCGCGGCGCGCTGCGAGCGGCTCGTGGGGGAGGGGGTGTGGCGTGAGCCGGACGGGACCGTGCTCAGCGGCGAGGGCACCTGCCTGCCGGTGCTCCGCGTGGAGGGCTCCGCGCGCGCGCTGCTCACCGCGGAGCGCACCGCGCTGAACTTCCTCGGGCACCTCTCCGGGGTCGCGACGATGGCGGCGCGCGCGGCGCGGGCCGTGGAGGGAACCGGGGCGCGGGTGCTCGACACGCGCAAGACCACGCCGGGGCTACGGGCGCTGGAGAAGGCCGCGGTGGCGGCGGGGGGGGCGCACAACCACCGCGCGGGGCTGTACGACGCGATCCTCGTCAAGGAGAACCACTCCGCCGCCGCCGGGGGGATCGCACAGGCCGTGGCCCGGGCGCGTGCGGCGGCGCCCGCGCTGGCGGGGACGCTGGAGGTGGAGGTGCGCAACTCCGAGGAGATCGCCGAGGCGCTCGCCGCGGGCGCCCCGCGGCTGTTGCTCGACAACATGGACGACGCACAGCTGCGCGCGGCGGTCGCGCAGGTTGCCGGGCGCGCACAGCTGGAGGCCTCCGGCGGCGTGACGCTGCAGACGCTTCGGGCCCGCGCGGAGACCGGGGTAGAATGGGTCTCGATGGGCGCCCTCACCCACTCGGCGCCGGCGCTCGACCTGTCGATGACCCTGGAGGCTTTGCCGTGAACCTGCCGATGGCCCCCTCGCAGGCTCCGGCCCCCGCGCTCACCCCGCAGGAGATCACGGAGTTGCAGGAGGAGGTGCGCGCGCTCGCGGCCGCCCGCGGCGCGGTGATCCTCGCGCACAACTATCAGGTGCCCGAGGTCCAGGACGTCGCCGACTACGTGGGGGACTCGCTCGGGCTCTCGCGCAAGGCTGCCGCGGCCGAGGGGGAGGCGATCGTCTTCTGCGGCGTGCACTTCATGGCCGAGACCGCCTCGATCCTGTGTCCCGAGAAGACCGTGCTGATCCCCGACCTCGACGCCGGCTGCTCGCTGGCGGCCTCGATCGACGCCGAGCAGCTCGCGCAGTGGCGCGCGCAGTACCCGCGGGGGGTGGTGGTGATGTACGTGAACACCACCGCCGCCGTCAAGGCGCTGACCGACTACTGCTGCACGTCGGCCAACGCGGTGGCTGTCGTGCGCCACATCTACGCCACGCACGGTCCCGACACCGAGATCCTGTTCGGCCCCGACCTGTGGTTGGGGGCGTACGTGGAGAAGGAGCTCGGCCGGCGCATGCACGTGTGGGACGGCGAGTGCCACGTGCACGCGGGCATCCGGCCCTCCGACATCGAGGCCACGCGCGCCGCCCACCCCGGCGCGGATTTCCTGATCCACCCCGAGTGCGGCTGCTCGACCTCAGTGATGGAGTACGTCGCCGCGGGCGACATCTCCTCCGAGGGCGTGCACATGCTCTCCACTGGCGGGATGCTCGCGTACGCCGAGCAGGCCGAGCGCAGGGCCGCCCCCGGCGCGGTCGAGGGCGCGGGCGTCGAGCGGTGGGTCGACGGGGAGGGCGGCCCCCCGGCGGCGAACGGCGACGGTGTCGAGGGCGATGGCGCCCAGCGCGACGGGCGAAGAGAGGTCGTCGTCGCGACCGAGGTGGGGATGCTCTACCCGCTGCGTATGGCGGCGCCCGACGTGGACTTCATCCCCGCCAACGCCGAGGCGAGCTGCCAGTACATGAAGATGATCACGCTGCCCAAGCTGCGCGATGCTCTGCGCGACATGCAGTTCGAGGTGCGCGTTCCGCCAGAGATCGCCGCCCGGGCACGAGTGCCCATCGACCGCATGGTCGCCCTGGGCTGAGGTGGTGACGCCACTCCGCGGCGTGCGTACTCCGTTGGTTCGAGGTGCGCGTGGCACCCCTGCCGAAGGCCATCCCCAAAATTACCCGCTCAGAACTCCTCGGCGCTATGGGGTCCCACGCACGCCACGGCCAGCTCCTCCGTGATCCCCGCGGCGACCTCCCGGACCTCCTCGAAGGTGACGGCGTCGAGTGCCGCGATCGCCGCGTCGGGGTTGCACTCCTCGCCGAACACGATCGCCTGGCTGGCGGCGTAGCGGGCGACGGCATTGGTGTTCTCGAACGCGAGCACCGTGCGGCCCGCGGCGTAGGCGCGCGCGCGGGCGACCTCCTCCTCGCGCGGGCCCTCGTTGCGTAGCTCCTCGACGATCTCGCGCATGCGGGTGTACGCCTCGATGCACTTGGTCGAGTCGAGGCCCGAGCCCAGCTGCAAGATGGGAACGTCGGCGAAGGAGTGATCCACCGCATACACCGAGTAGCACAGGCCGCGTTTCTCGCGGATCTCGTCGAACAGGCGCGAGCCCATCGAGCCGCCGAGCAGCGTTGAGTAGATCGCCATGGCCGCGCGCTGGCGGCGGTCATTCACATCCACCGTTGGGCGGTAGATCATGCGCAGGTGCGACTGATTGGTCTCGCGCTGGTCCACTGCCTTCTGTGGCGCAAATGGGGGCGCGGGCACGTACGGCTCGGGCTCGCCCAGGGTTGGGAAGCGCGCGAAGCACTCGTGCAGCTGTGCTTCGGGGGGCAGATGGTCGAGGTTGCCGACCAGGAACGCGCCCCCGCGCTTTCCCGCCCAGCGGCGCTCGCGGAACGCGACGATCGCCTCGCGCGTAAAGCTGCGCAGGTTCTCCTCGGGTCCCAGCACGGTTCGCCCGAGGGGATGCTCGCCAAATGCGGCGCGGTCGATCAGGTACTCCGCGACCGTTGACGGCTGGTCATATGCGCGGTTGATCTCCTGTACCACGACGCCCCGCTCACGGTCGAGCTCCTCGGGGTCGATCCTTGGGCGGCCCGCGAAGTCGCTCAGCAGGTCCACCGCCGCGGGCGCCGACTCCGCGCGGACCGTTATATGGAAGGCGACGAGGTCATGGCTCGTGTAGGCGTTCAGCACGCCGCCGAGGCGCTCCGCGGTCTCGTTGACGTCGGTGTACGTTGGGTACTTCTCCCCGCCCTTGAACACGAGATGCTCGAGGAAGTGCGCCATCCCGTTCTCCTCGGGGCGCTCGGTGCGCGCGCCCGCGTCGAACGCCACCAACGCGGTCAGGGCGCGCGTCCCCGGGACCGCGACGCGGTGCACCGGCAGGCCGTTGGTGGGGACGGTGGTGGTGGTGACGTGGGCCACGCCCCCACCTTATTCGACCCCGCGGCTTGTGTCGGCTCCGATGAGGCGCAGGGGGTCTGTGGGTCGGATAACTTTTTTGGGGCCTATATCAATAGGACTGAGTCTTGTTCTTATTTATATAGGGTCTCAAAGGAACACAACACGCCGCGGCGGCTGGGGTGGTGGGTACATCTTTTTGGGGCCTATATAAGATTGGACTGAGTCTTGTTCTTATTTGTATAGGGTCTCAAAAGGGGGCAACACGCCGCGGCGCTGGGCGATCGATGCCGGCCGATGAGGCGACCTCGTAGGCTGAGGGAGTCTTGACCCCTCGCCGCCGCTACCCCGTCCTCGCCTTTGCCGCCACGCTCGCGGTGTTCGTGGCGCTGCTGCTCGCGCTCCTGGCCGCGGGCCTCTGGTGGGGCGGGCACCCCGAAGACCTGCCCGGGTTCATGCAGCGGGTGTTCGTGGCCAACCGCGACACGCGCGTCGTCGACGAAGCGCTCGCGCGGATCCACCACGACTACTACCGCCCCGTGGGGGAGTCCCATCTCGCCGACGCCTCGATCGCGGGCGCAGTGGCGAGCCTCGACGACCGCTTCTCCCACTACCTGACCCCCTCCGAACTGCGGGAATTCGAGCGCCCGGGGTCCTTCAGCGGCATCGGCGTGGAGGTCAACCCCGACCCGCGGGGGCTGCGGATCGTGCAGGTCTTCAACGCCTCCCCCGCCGCGCGCGCGGGCCTGCGCGCCGAAGACGTGATCGTGGCGGTCAACGGTCGCTCGCTCGCGGGCCTCGCGCAGAGCGTGGCGACGGGCCTCGTCAAAGGGCCCCCCGACACCACCGTCACGCTGCGCATCGCCTCCCCGGCCGCGCGCGTGAGCTCGCCCGTGGGTGCGCACGGGCGAGCGCGGCCGTCCGCCCCAAATCTTCGCACGGTGACCCTCACACGGGCCACGGTCTACCAGCCGCTGGTGGCCTCGCTCACGCGGACCGTGCACGGCGTGAAGCTCGGGGTGGTGGCGCTCGCCACGTTCTCCGCGGGCGCCCACGGCGAACTGCGCGAAGCGGTCGAACACGAGCTGCACGTCGCGGGCGCCCGCGGGCTCGTGCTCGACCTGCGCTCCAACCCCGGCGGCCTGGTCGAAGAGGCGCAGTTGGTCGCCTCCGCCTTCCTGCCCCACGGGGCGGTGGTGGTCACCACGCGCGGGCGAGTCCAGCCCGCGCAGGTCATCACCGCGGTCGGGGACCCGATCCCGGCCACGGTGCCGGTGGTGGTGCTCGTGGACCGCAACACCGCCTCCGCCGCGGAGATCGTGACGGCGGCGCTCCAGGACCACCACCGCGCGACGGTCGTCGGCACCCACACCTTCGGCAAGGGGGTTTTCCAGGAGGAGCAGCCGCTCTCCAACGGGGGCGCGCTGGACATCACCGTGGGGGAGTACTTCACGCCCGACGAGCGCAACCTCGGCGGCGGCGGGGTGCGCGAGGGCGCGGGCATCTCCCCCGAAGTGCCGGTGCCCCGTGGCGTGGACACTCCCCACGGCCTGCACGTGGCGCTGCAGACGCTCGCCGCCAAAGTCCACGGCTCGTGAGTCCCGCCCACCCTCCCCGGGGGGGCCGGGGCGGCGCGGGCGACCGTGGCGGTCGGGGCGGGCAGCGCGGCCGGGACGGGAGGGCCGGCGACGGAGGGGGCCGCAGCGGCAAGGGCCCCCGGGGTGGTCGCGCGTCGAGCGGCGCACGCACGGTGTGGCCGCCGCAGGAGCGCGAGAGCGCACGCGAGGCGGTCGAGGAGCTGATGCGCGAGCGCGGCCTCGCGCGCCGCTTCGAGCAGGGGGTTGCCCGCGCGGCGCGCTCCGCCCGCGAGCGCGGTCCACGGGTCACGGTGGGCGCGCCGGCGCGGCGCGACCTGCGGGATCTGGCGACGTTCACGATCGACCCTGTGACCGCGCGCGACTACGACGACGCGGTCTCCGCGGAACGCCTGGAGGACGGAGCGGGGGCGGGAGTGCGCGTGTGGGTGCACATCGCCGACGTGTCCGCCTACGTGCGCGAGGGCTCCGCGGTGGACGTGGAGGCGCGGGAGCGGGGCACCTCGGTGTACGTGCCGGGCGCGGTGGAGCCGATGCTGCCGGACGCGCTCTCGGGGGACGCGTGCTCGCTGGTGCCCGGTCGCGAGCGGGCGGCGG
This sequence comes from uncultured Solirubrobacterales bacterium, assembly GCA_963702085.1. GTDB lineage: Bacteria > Actinomycetota > Thermoleophilia > Solirubrobacterales > Solirubrobacteraceae > Palsa-744. The sequence goes on from OY969707.1 coordinate 1,055,779, forward strand.
TGACGGTCGAGCTGGAGCTCCACGGCGCGGACGTGCGCCGGTGCGCGTTCTACCGCTCGTGGATCCGCTCGGACGAGCGCCTGGACTACGACCGCGTGGACCGCATCTTCGCGGGACGCGAAGCCGCGCGGGAGCCGTGGGCGGCGCCGCTGCAGGCCGCGCGCGAGGCGGCGGCGGCGCTGGGGCGGGCGCGCGCGGGGCGCGCCAGCGCGCTCACGGTGGACTCCGAGGAGCCGGAGTTCGCGTTCGACGCGCGTGGGGAAGTGGCCGAGATCAAGGCGCGCGTGCAGACGGAGTCCCACCGCTTGATCGAGCACCTGGCGATCGCGGCCAACGAAGCGGTCGCGCGGGAGCTGGAGCGGCGGGGCGTGCCGTGCCTGTACCGGGTGCACGAGCGCCCGCAGGCGGCGGCCGTGGAACGGCTGGTGAACCAACTCGCCTCGCTGGGGGTCGCGACCCCGCCGGTGGCGCCGCAACTGTCCCCCGCGCAGGCGGCCGTCGTGGTGGGGGAGGCCTCGCGGCTGGTGGAGGCCCACGTGCGGCGCACGGTCGCGCGGGCGCGGGCCGGCGATGCGACAGCGGCGCCGACGGGGGGCCGCCAGGCGCTCGGCACGCTGGTGCTGCGGGCGCTGCAACAGGCCTACTACTCCCCGCGCAACCTCGGTCACGCGGGGTTGGGGTCGGCGTGCTACTGCCACTTCACCTCCCCCATCCGCCGCTACCCGGACCTCGTGTGCCACCGCGCGCTGCTCTCCACGCTGGGGGGCCCGGAGCGCCCGCCGCGCGTGGAGACCCTGCAGGATCTGGGGGAGTGGACCTCGGGGCGGGAGCGGACCGCGATGGAAATCGAGCGCGACGCGGACGACGTGGCGCGGTGCTTCGCGCTGGAGCGCGAGCTGCTCGACGGGGACTGGCAGCGTACGTTCGCGGGGGAGGTCGTGGGCCTGATCGGCGCGGGAGCGTTCGTCGCGTTCGGGCCCCCCACGGGGGTGGATTTGAGCCCACCCGCCCCGGGCGGCTACCGGTTCGAGGGGCTGCTTCCCGTGAGACGCCTGGCGGCGACGCGTCAGGACAGCAACGGGCGGGAGTGGTGGGACCTCAACGAGCAGGGCACCGTACTGCGGGGCGAGCGCTCGGGCATGACCCTGCGTCTTGGAGACCCTCTGGCAGTCCGGGTAGGGCGCGTGGACCCGCGGCGGGGCCGGGTGGACCTCGACCTGGCGGAGGCCGAGGAGGGTCGGGAAGGAGCGGATCGCGGGGGCGGGGGAGGGCCGCGGGGGCGGAGGGCAGGCTAGGCTCGGTACACGATGGCCAAGACGCGAGGCGGCAAGCGCAAGGTGGGCGCGGGGGACGTGGCGAGCAACCGCTACGCCTCCTACCGCTACGAGCTGCTCGAGCGCCTGGAGTGCGGGATCGAGCTGCGGGGCACCGAGGTCAAGGCGCTGCGCGAGTCGGGGGCGCAGCTGAAAGAGGGGTACGTCGCGATCCGCGAAGGGGAGTTGTGGCTGCACAGCGTGCACATCCCCCCGTACGCCCCCGCGTCGCGGGAGAACCACGAACCCGAGCGCGACCGCAAGCTGCTGGCGCACCGCTCCGAGATCGAGCGCCTGGCGGCGAGGGTCGCCGAGCGGGGCCTCACGGTGGTGCCGACGCGGATGTACTTCCGCGAGGGCCGCGCGAAGGTGGAGATCGCGCTGGCGCGGGGCAAGGATCTCTACGACAAGCGCGAGGCGATCCGCGAGCGGGAGGTCAAGCGAGATATGGAAAGGGCAGTGCGGGCCAGACGCTAGAGCCGGAAGCTGTGCCCGGCGCTGGCGAGCACGTGGGTCTCGGCCATCCCGAACGCGAGGGCGGCGGCGAGGCCGATGTAGACGGCGCCGACCAGCAGCCGGTGGTGGGGGGCGACGCGGTAGTACGCCTCCTGGGCGGGCGAGCGGGTTTTGCGCAGCTGCCAGCGGCGGTACAGCTCGAAGCCGCCGAACAGCACGATGATCAGCACGATCGGGTTGAAGGGCAACGCGAACAGCATCACGAGCAGCGCGCCGAAGCCGACGAACCACATCCACGGCGCCATCGCGGCCATCGCGCGGCCGCCGTCGAGCGGCACGATCGGCAGGAGGTTGAAGAGGTTGAGCAGGAAGCCGACGTAGGCCAGCGCGATCAGCATGTCGCTGTGGACGAGCTCCCCGACGACAGCGACGGCCGCCGCCGCGGCGCTTCCGAGGATCGGGCCGGCGAGCCCGACGCGTGCCTCGGCGAGCGCGTTGTCGCCGAGCGAGCGGGCAGTGATGAGGGCGCCCATGAAGGGAACGAACATCGGCGCGCTCGCCGGGATCCCCTCGCGGCGCAGTGCGATCACGTGGCCCATCTCGTGGATGAACAGCAGCACCACGAAGCCCGCGGCGAACTCCCAGCCCCAGAAGAGGCTGTAGGCGGCGACGGAGATCAGCGCGGTGCCGGTGGTGGTGAGCAGCTTCAGGTTGGGCAGCGCCACGAGCAGCGCCTTGAGCGTCGTGGCGAACTTCGCGGCCAGCGCGCCGATGCCCGCGAGCGCACTGCCGATCCGCTTGTGCAGCCGCCGGCGCTGGTGGCCGAAGGGCTGGCCGTCCACGGTCGCGCCGCTGTGTGCGAGGGGGGCGGCGTGTGCCACGGGGACGCCGTTCACGGTGACGGTGGCCTGTGGGACTGCGCCGTTCGGGGTGCCGGCCTGCCCCTCCCCGCCCAACCCCGGGGCGCCGGGAACTCCTGCTGGCCCCGGCGGGGGGGTGGTGCTGTGCGAGGGGTAGACGCCGAGCGTGGGCCAGGCGGCGGGCACGGGGTTCTCATCCATGGCCTCCATTGTGGCAGGCGCGTTAAGCGGTGCCTAAGAGTTGCGCTCGGGGCCTCCAGGGGCCGCGCTCAGAGCTCTCCCGAGCGGCCCCCTCGACTTTTTTTCGGAGTTTGCGGGGAGAGCTCAAAAAGGACTTGCAATCCTCGCGAGGCCGGCGTATGTTGGATCCAGACGCGGAACCGAGCCGCCAAAGAGCGAGGCCACCGAGGTGTGAGGCCGCGCCACCCAAGCCGGAGGGCCTCAGGGTCAGTCGGGGCGGGTTCCTCAAGGTGGCCCGGGACCGCGTCGCTTTGCTTTCAGGCCACCGGCCGACCAGCAGGACCGCGGCTGGCCCTCGGCGCTACACTGAAGGCGTAAGCATCCCCGGGGACGACAGGCTTCGACGCGGTCGGTTCGTGGGGGTGGTGGCGAGCCGAGGTTCCGGGAGGCCTCGTAAATCACCCGGAAAACCATAAGTGCGGACTCTCACGAGTTTGCCCTCGCGGCCTGATTAGAAACCAGGCCTGAGGTCTCGGCCCCCGTTAGCCTGCGGCGGGGCTCACCGGGATCAGACAGCAGGCTCACCCGGCGAGGACCGCTCTCGCCGAGCCGGGGACACTTCAGGGAGCTGGTCCCCTTCAACCCCGCCGGCGAGGCGAGCAGGGGATGAGACCAGAGCGCCGGCTACGCTCGTAGAAGCCGCCTTTTCACGCGACTGCGGACGTGGGTTCGACTCCCACCGTCTCCACCTCAGACAGAATGCTGCGAAAGGGCGCGAATTTCGCGGCCTAGCCACTTGGAGCCCTTGCGGGTCTTGCCCGAGCGGCGCTTGACGGCTGACTGGTCGTTGCCGGGGCATTGCCCGGCCCAGGAGGCGAGGGTGTCGCGGCGGCTGATTCGCCGCAAACTCCTTCCAGGACGCTGGACGGCCACGCGGTGCAAAGACACCATGATTATCGCTCTCTTCGCCAGGTAATCATTAGGAAATATCACCGTCGGTGGCAGAACATCATGGTTATCGCCTAAAAGGCTCGATAATCGTGATACGATCGCACCATGAAGATGGACGACAAGCCTGTGCGAGCTGCCGGACCGGTCGCTGCCCGCGTGCTAGAGGAGCTCGCCGACTCACGCCGCCGTTCGGTCAGCATCGCGGACGACCGCGCCTGGCTCTCGCGCTGGACGAAGGATCCCAACGCTCTGCTGGAGAGCATGGCCGACAACCAGCTGCTGTACCGCGTTGGCCGCGGCCGCTACGTCGTCGCGCCGCGCGGCACGTTCTCCGCAACCCAAGCCGCTCCGGCTGAGCTCATCGCCGGGATCATCCTGGGCGCCCGCGGCGAGTACTTCATCAGCTACCTCACCGCGCTCATCGACTACCGCCTCACGGATCTGCACTCCACCACCGTCTACGCGGCAATTCCGCAGGACAGCAGCTTCGGCGAGACCTCATTCGAGCTGCCCAGCGGCACGCTGCAACTCACTCGCCTCAGCCGCTCAAACTGGCCCACCGGTTCCGACAAGGAGCTCGTCCGCCTCCGCGCCCTTCCCGAAACCAAGGAGTTCGTTTGGCGCGCCTCGCGCGAGCGCGCGCTCGTCGACAGCCTCTCTCGCCCCGACCTCGCCGCCGGGCTCGAGACCGTTGTCGGCTGCTGGGCGCGTGCCCGACAGACCGATATCGATTGGGACCTCGTGTGTGCGATCTCGTTGCGGCGTGGCCGGAGCATGGAGCGGCGCTGCGCATTCCTGCTACGACTGATCGGTCTTGACGCGGTCTCCAGGCACAATTTCCCCCGGCTCACCGGCCGCGGCGCAAGTACACCTCTGGATCGCAGCAACAGCTTTGAGATGAGCGCCGGGGAGATGACACGCGACCGGGAGACCGGCGTGCTGCTCAACGTGCCCGAGGATCACCTCCGTGGCTGGGCGAGCGCGGCGTCGTCGTGATCGACTACCCCGACGATCGCAGCATCGCTGCTGAGAGCGACCGCCACGACATCCCCGAGCCGGTCCTCGTTCGTGACCTTGTCCGCGTCGTGGAGGTCCTCAACCTCAAGGCCAAGGACTTCTTCTCCGAGCGCAGCGTCCTCGCCGGCTCGATGGCGCTGCGCTGCTTTGACAGCCCTCGCTTCACCGTCTACGACGCCGACTTCTCCACCTCATCGCAGACCGTGAACCCCGCAACGGCGATGAAGGACAAGCTCGCCTACCGCGACGACGACCTCGAAATCATTCCCGCTGCTCTCGTCCCCCACGACGACGGCGGCACCGCCTGGCAATCGGCGCCGATCTCGTTCACGCCAATCTTCACCTCCCTCATCCCCGATCCTGATGACCGGAGCTTCAAGGCCGACGTGTCGTTCCGGGGGATGCTCCTCGACGGCCTCGAGGTGCCGTTCAAGGTTCCCTACGAGCTCGGCATCTGGGAGGAGGACCCCGCCATCTTCATCATGGACCCCCACGAGACGCTCGCCGAGAAGGTCCTCGGTTGGTGCGCCCACCGGCAGGTCAAGCACTATGCCGACCTCGCCTACATCGCGCTCGTCTCCCGCCCCGGCGACAGCCGGCTGATCGAGCTCAACTACGCCCACGCACGCGAGGTACTCGACGGCAAGCTCTCGACCCTGAAGAACCTCCAGCCTAACATCTACGCCCCGTTCCCGAACATCGAGGCACTCATCGACGACCTGGCCGACAAGCCCCAATTCAACTCGATGCAATGGGCCAAGATCATGTACTTGCGCAACAAGCGCGACCGGTTCTCCCAGGCCCATCTCGCCGCGGCGGTGATGGGCATCCTCGTCCCGGGGCTGAAGGGCACCTGAGTACCGGGCGGAATGTCCGCGCGCGTGAAATCGCCGCGCCGGGCCGGAACGTAGGCAGCACGCGGCGGCGTCCTTGACAGCACGTCCGCTTCGCACGAGGGGAAGCAGGACTGTCCGTCGGCCTCGGCGGCGCTGATGCTCAGGACGAGGTGCGAGAGCATGAGGGCGCGCTGGAGGCCCTGTCACGGTCTCCAATTCCAGGAGCGATTCGTCCTTATCGGCGACCACTCGGTGCTGGTGGAGCGGGTCGCTCCGGGGCCCGGGAGCTAGTGCAGTCGTCGTCGACACCCTCGACGTCCTGCTCTCAACCTGCGAACCGCAGCGACTCGCCCGCGAACCCGCGATCCTGCCACCCCCGATCCTGACCGGAGCTCGGGCTCGGCGAGCTCGATGGGGTTGAGGGAGGTCCCTTCAGTTAGGCGCTGTAAGGAAAGCGCACCTCCACCGCCAGGCCCCCCTCGGGCCGCGAGCTGACGCCGAGCTGGGCTTCGTGGGCGCTGGCGATGGCGTGCACGATCGAGAGGCCGAGGCCGAGGCCGTGACCGTCGCCGGGGCTGGTGCGAGCTGCGCCAAGGCGCTGGAACGGGGCTTGCAGGCGCTCCAGCTCCTCGATTGGAACGACCGGGCCGTCGTTGGCCACCGACAGGACCGCGGTTGCGGCGGTGGTCGTGGTGGCGACCTCGATGCGCCCGCCGGTGGTGTTGTGGCGGATAGCGTTGTCGATCAGGTTCGCGGCCAAGCGCTCCAGGAGCTGCGGATCGCCTTGGACGCGGGCCGGGTCCATAGTGGCGTGCAGTTGCAGTCCGCGACGCTCGATCTCACCGCGGCGGTCGGCGAGCACGTCTCCGGTCAGCGCCGCCAGGTCCACAGGCTGCCGGCGTTCCAGGCCACGCTCGCTGCTGGCCAGGCTGAGGAGCGCGTCGATCAGCTGCTCCAACTGCTGCTCGGAGGCGAGCACGCGGTCGTGCGCGGCGCGCAGCGACTCCACGCTCGCGTTGGGGTCGGCCAGCGCCACCTGCGCCAGTGTCTTCAGCCTGGCGAGCGGGGTGCGCAGCTCGTGGGAGGCGTTGGCTACGAACTGGCGCTGCGCCCGGAAGGACGCCTCGAGCCGGCCCAGCAGCCCGTCGAAGGTGTCCCCGAGCTCCTTGAACTCGTCGTCGGGGCCGGCGAGCGCGAGCCGCCGGTGCAGATCGGTGGCCGAGATCTCGCGCGTCGCGCCCGTGATCGTGCGCAGCGGGCGCAGCACCCGTCCCGCGACCAGCCATCCGAGCCCCATCGAGATCGCCGCCATCACCACCAGGGCGATCACCGACACGAACGCGAGCACGCGCACGTCCGCGCCGTGCTGGCCCGGGTCGAACACCCGCACCTCGGCTCCGCCCGGGAGTGAGGGGGGCGGTGCTCCTTCCACCTTTTCGCGAGACCCCCCGACCCCGGGCGGTGGAGTGCCAGAGGGCGCAACGCGCGATTCGGACTGGATGACCGGCGCGGGGAACGCCTTGGAGTAGACGCCGTGGGTGCGCGCGACGCCGGCGTAGGTGATTCCCAGCAGGGCGGCACCGGAGAGGAAGAACAGACTCCCGTAGAGCACCGCCAGGCGCAGGCGGATCGTGCGCCGCGGCAGGGGCAGGCGCCGCGCGAGCTGTGTCAGTCGGCGACCGAGACCCACAGTGTCGCTCAGATCCGGTAGCCGGCCTTGGCGACCGTCTCGATCAGCGGCGGCTCCCCGAGCTTGGCGCGCAGGCGGCTGACGGTGATCTTGACGGCGCTGGTGAACGGGTCCGCGGCCTCGTCCCACACCCGCGCGAGCAGCTCCTCGGCCGACACGCAGCGGCCCTGTGAGGCGAGCAGCAACTCCAGCACGCCGAACTCCTTCGGCGTCAGCTCGATCTCGCCCCCCGCGCGCATGACTCGATGCTGCGCCGGGTCGAGCACGAGATCGCCGCGGCGCAGCAGCGGCGGGATCGCCGGCTGAGCACGCCGCGCCAGGGCGCCGATGCGGGCGACCAGCACCGGGAAGTCGAACGGCTTGGGCAGATAGTCGTCGGCGCCCAGCGCGAGGCCGTCGACCACGTCCTCCGCCATCCCCGCGGCGGTCAGCATCAGTACGCGGCTGCGACACTCCTCCTCCACGAGCGCCGCGCAGAGTTCGTCGCCGTGCATCCCCGGAAGGTCGCGGTCGAGCACGATCACGTCGTAGTCGTTCACGCGCGCGCGGACGAGCCCGGCCGGGCCGTCCAGCGCGACGTCCACCGCCGTGCCCGTCTGGCGCAGCCCGAGGGCGATCGCCTCGGCCATCTCCTCGTCGTCCTCGATCACGAGCACCCGCACGCTCACGAGGCTAGCCCCCGGCGGTTTCGGTGCGGTATCGCCACGTCGTCCTGCGTCGATACGTTCCCGAAACCGCGCATGGCGTACAAGCAGTCGGGACCGCCGTACGAGCTGCGAAGGAGACGACATGCCAGACCAGGACGCACCACTCGATGATCGGAGCACGGTCACGACCCGACTGCGACGCGCGGCCTGCGCCGCGGCGGCGCTCCTCGCCGCCGGCGCGCTCGTCGCGGGCTGCGGCGGCGGGTCCCCGAACGGGGGCGTGGCGAACCTGGGGTCGCACACGTCGGAGTCCCACTCCTCGACGTCCGGCGCGGCGGGCGCGAGCGAAGGCCACGAAGCATCACCCGCCAGCCAGGCGATCGCCTATACCACCTGCATGCACGCGCACGGCGTCCCCAACTTCCCCGAGCCCCAGGTCAGCGAACACGGCAGCTCAACCAGCATCAAGATGGCCGTTCCTGCCGGCGTCGGACAGAACCCCAGGTTCAAGCCCGCCGAGGAAGCCTGTCGCAAGCTCCTGCCCGGTGGTGGGCCGAGCAACCAGGCTCCGCTGACGCCGGCGCAGCAGGAGCAGTACCTGAGGGCGGCGGCCTGCATCCGCTCGCACGGCGTACCGAACTTCCCCGACCCGACGTTCTCCGGCGGTGGAGTCCACATCGAACACGCGAAGCTCGACGAGAGCTCGCCGGCGTTCAAGACGGCGGTGCACGACTGCGAATCGCTGATCCCCGGCGGGGTGCACGGTGACTCCGGCCACACCCAGCAGGCCGCGCCCGGCCCTGAGGCGGGCGACTCCGGCCACACCCACCAAGACACACCGGCGCCCTGAGACGGGCGGCTCCTCAGCTTTCTTTCAGGTTCGCCTGTCAGCATCGGCGCATGCGGCTGCTGGTCGTTGACGACGACCCCTCCGTACGCGAGGCGCTCAAGCTGGTGCTGGACCTCAACGGGTTCGGGGTGGCGAGCGCCGCCGACGGCGGCGAGGCGATCCGCACGCTCGCGGTGGAGCGGCCCGACGCGGTGATCCTCGACGTGCTGATGCCCGGCCTCGACGGCCTGGAGGTCTGCCGGCGGATGCGCGCGATCGGCGACCGCACGCCGGTGCTGATGCTGACAGCCCGCGCCGAGGTGTCCGAGCGGGTCGCCGGCCTGGAGGCCGGCGCCGACGACTACCTGGTCAAGCCCTTCGCCAGTGAGGAGCTCGTCGCCAGGCTGCGTGCGCTGCTGCGCCGCACGGGCTGGGAGGGCAACGGGGAGACCCTGCGCTTCGAGGACCTCGAGCTCGATCCGCGCGCGCACGAGGCGCGTCGGGCGAGCCGTCCGCTGGAGCTGACCCGCACGGAGTTCCTGCTGCTGGAACTGCTCATGCGCCACCCTCGTCAGGTGCTTCCGCGCACGAGGATCTTCGAGTGCGTGTGGGGCTACGATTTCGGGCCGGCCTCCAACTCGCTGGAGGTGTACGTCGGCTACCTGCGCCGCAAGACCGAGGCCGGCGGGGAGCCGCGTCTGGTGCAGACGGTGCGGGGAGTGGGCTACGTGTTGAGGTGCTCGCCGCGATGAGCTTTCGCCGGCGCGTGGTGCTGCTGGCCGCCGGTGCGGTTGCGGCGGCGATCGTGATCGCGTCGGTAGTGGTGTACGTAGTGACCGGAAACGAGTTGCACGCGCGGATCGACGCCAGCCTGCGTCAAAAGCTCACTCCCGGCCGCTCGCAGGCGGTCCAGCTCAGGACCGTGAACGTCAGCGCGGCGGAACTCTCCAAGCTGATGCGGGAAGGCAAGCTGCCGCCCGGGGCGTCGGCGCCGATCGGCTTCGGCCAGTCGGTGGCAAGGCTCGGCCTCCCCCGCGGCGCCGTGGTCGCAGGGGGGTCGCTCTGCACGAAGGCGGTGCTGCACTCTCTCGGCACCGCCTACGCGGGGAAATCCTCCGGTGCGTTCTTACCCGGGGAAAGCTCTCCTGCGCGTCCCACTCGCCCGCCGCACTGCGTCGCTCCCGTCAACCGGCTCGTGCTGCCCCCTCCGACACCCGGCAGCGCGGTCGGGTACGTGCAGCTCTTCCAAGCCAACGGGCAGGTCCTGCGCCCGGAAACCAGGGGGTTGCAGCTTCCGGTCACCGCCGCCACCCGGGCCGTGGCGGCCGGCCGGCGCGACGCTTTCTTCAGCGAAGCGATCGTCGCCGGCACGCCCATGCGGATCCTGACAAAGCGTGCGCCGGAAGGAGGCGTGTGGCAGGTGGCGCTACCGCTGACCGACGTGGACAACACGCTCACGCACCTGAAGCTGGTGCTCGCGCTCGTGTGCCTCGGCGGGATCGCGCTCGCGGCGGCACTCGGGCTGCTCGTCTCGCGCACGGCGCTGATCCCCGTGCGCCGCCTCACGGGGGCCGCCGAACGCGTGGCTCGCACGCAGGACCTCGGCCACCGCATCCAGGCCGGCGAGGACGACGAGCTCGGGCGGCTGGCGGAGAGCTTCAACACGATGCTCGCCGCGCTCAAGCGCTCGCGCCTCGCCCAGCGCCAGCTGGTCTCCGACGCCTCGCACGAGCTGCGCACGCCGTTGACGAGCGTGCAGGCCAACCTCGACGCGCTCGCGATGGGCGAGGAACTGCCCGCGCACAAGCGTGCTCGCATCCTCGCCGCGGCCCAGGCGCAGCTGCGCGAGCTGACGGTGCTGGTGGGCGACCTGGTCGACCTGTCCAAGACCGAGGTCGAGGAGGTCGAGGTCGAGGACGTGCGCCTGGACCTGGCCGCCGCCGGAGCGCTGCAGCGTGCGCGGCTGCATGCGCCGGAGTGCTCGATCGTGCTCGATGCCGAGCCCTGCTTGGTGCGAGCCGCGCCGGCGCGCGTGGATCGGGCAATCGCGAACCTGCTCGACAACGCCTGCAAATGGAACCCGCCCGCCTTTGACGGTAATGGTGAACCGGCGGGCGGTCCCGTCGAAGTGCGCGTACGCGACGGCGCGATCGAGGTCCGCGATCACGGCCCGGGAATCTCCGCGGAGGATCTCCCCCGCGTGTTCGACCGCTTCTACCGCGCGCCCGGCGCCCGGGGACGACCAGGATCGGGGCTCGGGCTGGCGATCGTGCGCCAGATGGCGGAGGCTCACGGTGGATCGGTGCACGCCGCCAACGACCCCGGCGGTGGCGCTCGCCTGACACTCGAGCTTCCACCGCTTCAGATGACCGCTGCCGAGATCGCCTCGTCAAAGCTGGACGCTCCGAGAGCGTCTGGCGTCGTTTGAGGAAATCCCTCGCCTTCTCTCAGCCGATTCTCAGGTGGCTCCCCCATGATCTCCGTATGGCGCCGAGGAGAATCAACCTCAGCGCGGTCGTGCTCGCGAGCGCCGCGCTGCTCGCCGCCGGCTGCGGCGGAGGCTCGTCCAACCCTGGCGTCGCGCGCCTGTCGTCCGGCACCTCGAGTGCCAGCGCCTCCAACGCCGCGGCCGGCGCCGGCGCGGCTGGCCCCGGCTCGGGCTCGCCGGAAGCCGCGGCGCTCGCGTTCGTCGGCTGCATGCGCGCCAACGGCGTACCCAACTTCCCAGACCCCAAGGCCGGCGGCGGCTTTCTTTTTCACACTGGCGGCGGAGTCGACCCCTCATCGCCCGCGTTCAGGGCAGCGCAGGCGAAGTGCAAGAAGTTCCTGCCTCCGGGCCCCGGCTCCGGCTCGCCGCCCTCCGCAAAGACATTGGCGCATTACCTGACGGTCGCGCGGTGCATGCGTCAGCACGGTGTGCCTGAATTTCCCGACCCTCGGACCACGGTCCCATCCAATCCCCGCGCCGCCCTGGGCGGTGGCGGCGGCGTGATCAGCGACATCGAAGGCGTGATCTTCGTGTTCGGAGGCAGGATCGACCAGCAGTCTCCGGCGTTCGCGCGGGCAGCGGCGACGTGCGCGTTTCCGTTGCACAACCACTGATGTGCCCACTTAGCAAGTTCCTCGCTTCTTCTCAGCCAATTCTCAGGTCGTATCCGCATGATGTCGTCGCGTCGCCGCTCCCCACAACGGCGAACACCGGCTACCTGAAGGTGAAGGAGATCGAGATGACGAGAACCACTCTCACCCTGGCCGTGCTCGCCGCCGCCGCCCTGCTGGTTGCCGGCTGCGGCGGCTCCTCCTCGAGTCCCGGCGTCGCGCACCTCGCCTCCAACACTTCCAGCAGCGCGGACCCCGGCAGCGGCGGCTCATCCGCACCGGAAAGCGAAAGCAGCGCGAGCGCCCAGCAGAAGATGGTCGCGTTCTCGCAGTGCATGCGCTCCCACGGAGTGCCCGAATTTCCCGAACCGGCCGAAGGCCGCTTGCTGATCCACAGCAGCGACCACAACGGCCACGTGACCGGTGTCAACCCGCGGTCCGCGCAGTTCCAGGCCGCTACCAAGGCCTGCGCAAAGCTGGCGCCAAAGGGAGGCAAGCCCCCGAGCCCCGCGGAACAGGCGAAGTTGCAGGAAAAAGCGCTGCAGTTCTCGCAGTGCATGCGCACCCACGGAGTTCCGAACTTCCCCGACCCGGAGTTCTCCCGCAGCGGTGGCGGTGTCGGCATAGGAATCGGGGGCGGGAAGGGCGGCCCGAGCCGGATCGATCCCTCCTCACCCCAGTTCCAGGCCGCCCAGAAAGCGTGCCAGTCGATCATGCCCGGGCCGAAGGGCGGCCCGGGGAACGTGGCAGTGGCCCCGTGATCGCCGTGGTGAGTGGGTTTCGGGCGTGGGCTCGCGCGTGAGGCCGGCGTTACCTTCCCGAAACCGTCGATGTCGTAAAAGCGGCGCAGCACATGTTTGCGCGCCGCGCACGAGGCGCCGTGCAGTGCAACCAGCAATATGAGCGACTCAACATCCGGTGAAGCTACGTCTGCAGCAGCCCAGCCCCCCAACCAGGGGGTCGAGCAGGCGATCCCGTCCGCATCCAGCGAGCGACCCCGAGTCGACCCACCGACGTCCGGCATGAGATCGCGGATCGGTCGCCCGGCTCCTCGCGCCCGCCGCAGGATGCTCGCGGCGACGGGACTGGCATTGGTTGTGGCGGTCGTCGTGCTGATCGCCACCGACCCGTTCGCCGGCGGGGGGAAATCCGGCCTCGGCGTGCTCGACAACGCCAGCGCCACCTCGCTGGCAACGGTGAAACGGCAGTTGCTCTCGCAGCAGACACAGGTGAGCGGCACGCTCGGCTACGCCGGCTCCTCCAGCATCCGCGTGCCCTCCGGGACGGCACCCTCCGCCGTGCAGCAGGCCAGCCAGCAGGTCGCGAGCGCAGAAGCGATGCTGGCCACGGCCTCCGCGACGCTAGCCGCCGACACGCAGGCGCTCGCCGGTCACCAGGCGAGGCTGGCTGCGGCGCGAGCGAAGGAGGCGGTCGACTGCGCGGGGGCAGGCGCCGCGGAAGCCGCCTCCGCCAATGCTTCACCCGCAAGCGAAAACGGCTCGTCGGGTGCAGGCGGGAGTTCGTGCTCGAGCGACGCGCAGGCCGTGTCCTCGGCCCAACAGAACGCCACCGGCGCCGCCGACAAGCTCACCGCCGACCGCTCACAGGTCTCCTCTGTGAAAAAACAGCTCGCGAGCGCGCAGTCCAATCTGTCCACGGCGCGCTCCTCGGCCGCGCTCTACGGCCAGGGTTCGACGTTCACGGCGCTGCCGTCGGTCGGCCAGATAGTCGCGCGCGGACAGAGCCTGTATGAGATCGGCGGGCAGCCGGTGCTGCTGCTGTACGGCTCGACGCCGGCGACGCGGGCATTCGTGGCGGGCATTTCTCCGGGGCCCGACGTGGCCGAGCTGAACGTGAACCTCGACGCGCTCGGCTACGGGCAGGGACTTGCGGGCGACGAATTCACCAGCGGCACCGCGGCGGCGATTCGCGCACTGCAGTCAGCGCGCGGCGCCTCGGTGACCGGCCAACTGCTGGTGGGATCGGTCGTGTTCGAGTCCGGGCCGGTGCGCGTCACCAGCGTGACCCCCACGGTCGGGGCGACGATCATGCCGGGGCCGGTGCTCGCGATCACCTCGACCGCTCGCCAGGTCCAGCTCGCGCTCGACGCCTCTGAGCAGGGCAGCGTCAAGGTCGGCGACACGGTCACGATCACGCTGCCCGACAACCAGACCACACCGGGCCGGATCACCTACGTGTCGAGCGTCGCCACCTCGCCGCCCTCCGGCGGGAAAGGCGGCGGGGGAGAAGAAGAAAGCGCGCCCACCGTCGAAGTGCACGCCACCCCGACCGACCCGGCGGCGACGGGGCATCTGGACCAGGCGCCGGTGAACGTGGAGATCACGACCGAAAGCGTCCAGAACGTGCTGGCGGTGCCCGTCGACGCGCTGCTCGCGCTTGCCGGCGGAGGCTACGCGCTGGAGGTCGCCAAAGGCCGCGTGCACCACCTCGTGGCCGTCACGGTCGGCCTGTTCGACGACGCCGAAGGCCTCGTGCAGGTCAGCGGTCAGGGCCTGTCCGCCGGGCAGCGCGTGGTGGTGCCGGCGACACCATGAGCGAGCTGCCGACAGGCGTCGCGTATGCGGACGACGGCGAGGCGCCGGCGGTGCTGGAGCTGCGCGGCGTCAGCAAGGTCTACGGCGCCGAGCCGCCCGTGTACGCGCTGCGGGACGTCAGCTTCGCGGTGCGCGAGGGCGAGCTGGTCGCGATCGTGGGACCGTCGGGCTCGGGCAAGACCACGCTGCTGCACGTGATGGGCACGCTCGAGCGCCCCAGCGTGGGCGCGGTGTCGATCACCGGCCTCGACGCCGCGCGACTCTCCGACCACGAGCTCGCGGCGCTGCGCGCCACGCGCATCGGCTTCGTCTTCCAGCAGTTCTTCCTCGCCGAGCACTCCACCGCGCTGGAGAACGTCGCCGACGGTCTGCTCTACGCCGGCGTCGCCGCCGCCGAGCGCCGCGAGCGGGCCGCCGCAGCACTCACGCGGGTCGGGCTGGTCGAGCGCGCCGGCTTCCGTCCGAGCAAGCTCTCCGGCGGCGAGCGCCAGCGCGTGGCGATCGCGCGGGCACTGGTGGGGCGTCCGGCGATCGTGCTCGCCGACGAGCCCACCGGCAACCTCGACAGCGCCTCCGGGACGGGCGTGCTGGAGCTCTTGGAAGAGCTGAACGGGCAGGGCGCCACGATCCTCGTGATCACCCACGACCACGATCTCGCCGCCCGCCTGCCCCGCCAGGTCCAAGTGCTCGACGGCCAGATCGTCGCCGACACTGGGGTACGCCCAGAAGCTCGGGCACTCGACGCGCGGCTCGCACCCGACGCCGCCACAGACGGAGCGCTCCAGCGATGATCGAGCGAGGAACCGACCGGCCGGCCTGCCACCTCGCAGCGCTGGGACTGATCCTCGTCGCCGGCCTGGGTACCTGGGCGGGCGCGGTCAGCGGCACTCCGGCGTTTGCTTCGGGCGAAACGAGCGGGGAAGGCAGCGGCGCACCCGGCGGAACGCAATCCTCGCCCACGGGCACGTCCAACTGCCCCTCCCCCAACCCCCCCAACGAGCTCACGCTCGTCGCGGGCACCCCCCAGACCACCACGCTCGACGCGGCCTTCGTCGGCGGACTGCAGGTCGCGCTCTCCAACAGCGATGGCTGCGCCGTCACCGCCGCCGCCGGGGTCCCGGTGACGTTCAGCGCGCCCGCCGGCGGCGCGAGCGGGCGCTTCTCGACCAGCAACTCCGACACCGCCACGGTCGGGGCCGACGCCTCGGGCACCGTCGCCGCCCCGACGTTCACCGCCAACGGCACGGCCGGCAGCTACACCGTCACCGCGAGCTCGCCGTACGGCTCGGTCTCGTTCTCGCTCACCAACACCGCCGCCGGCATCCCCGCGCGGCTCGCCGCGATTCCCCTGAAGCACAGGTCGACCAGCGTCGGCAGCCACTTCCCACAGCCGCTGCAGGTCCGCGCTCTGGACGCCGGGGGCAACCCGGTGGCGGGGGTTACCGTCACATTCACGCTCGGTTCCGGCACCGCCGGCCGCTGCGGCGCCGGCACCACCGCGGGCGCCGACTTCGCCGGCGGAGGTACCCAGGCGACAGCCACCACCGGCGCGCGCGGGCTCGCCACCTCTCCGGCACTCACAGCGACCGCCGCCGCCGGCTCGTTCGCCGCCACAGCCTCGATCTCGATCGGCGGCGGCGCGGGCGCGACCGAAGGTGCCAGCAAAACTGGGGACCCCAGCGTCGCGCCGGTCGGCTTCTCATTGGTTAACGTCGCCGGCAAGCCCGCCAAGATCGCCCCCGGCGTCGGCTCCACCCAGTCCGCCCCCACAGGGAGCGCGTTCCCGATCCGCCTCGCGGTCACCGTCACCGACGCCGACAAGAACCCGGTGCCGGGGGCGCTCGTCACCTTCTCCGCCCCCTCCGGCGGGACCAGCGGGCGCTTCGCGCTCCGCTCCCGGGGCTCCCACCGCCACCGCGCCCGTGTCTCATATGCGCGCACCGTGGAGGTCAAAACCGGCGTCTGCGGGATCGCCGTGGCGCCCCTCTTCAGCGCCTCCGCTCAGCCGGGCGGCTACATCGTCAAGGCCAGCGCCGAGCCCGCCCGCCCGGCGGCGTTCGCGCTCGTCAACGAAGCCCCCGGCCAGTCCCTGTGAGGGCGCCGTGAGCGCTGTCGCCGACCCCGCCCGCAACCACGCCGGCGGCGCCGACCTCGCCCCACGGCGATTGCGGGCTTCCGACCTCGCCCGCGTCGCGAGTGTCGGCCTGCGCACCAGGCGGATGCGCGCCGGGCTCTCGGCGCTGGGGATCGCGATCGGGGTCGCCGCGATCGTCGCGGTGCTCGGCCTGTCCGCCTCCAGCCAGGCGGGGCTGCTCGAAGAGATCGACAAGCTTGGGACGAATCTGCTGACGGTCACCAACGGCCAGAGCTTCGCCGGCAAGACCGCCGAGCTGCCACCGGTGGCCCCCGCGATGATCGCGCGCATCGAGCCGGTCGAAAGCGTGGCGGAGACCGGGAAGGTCGAAGGCAAGGTGTACCGCAGCCCGCTGATCCCGGAAGTCGACACAAACGCGCTCAGCGTCGAGGCGGCCAGCCTCGACCTGCTGCACACGCTGGGCGTGCGGGTCGTGCGGGGGCGTTATCTGAACGCCGCTACCGCAGAGGAGCCGGTGGCGGTGCTCGGTGCGGCCGCCGCGCAGCGGCTGGGCGTCGACCACATCTACCCCGGCGAGCGCATCTGGGTCGCAAACCAGTGGCTCTACCTCGTCGGCGTCCTCGGGCCCTCGGTGCTGACCCCCGAAATCGAAAGCGCGGTGCTCGTCGGCTTCGGGGCCGCCGAGCGCTACCTGCACTTCGACGGGCACCCCAACACGGTCTACCTGCGCGCCCAGAACAGCCAGGTCGCCGCCGTGCAGTCGGTGCTGGCCGCCACCGCCGACCCGGAGGCACCCAACGAAGTGAACGTCAGCCAGCCCTCCGCCACGCTCACCGCCCGCGCGGACGCGCAGAGCGCGCTGAACGGCCTGTTCCTTGGGCTGGGCGCGGTTGCGCTGCTGGTCGGCGCGGTGGGCGTGGCGAACATCATGGTGATCTCCGTCCTGGAACGCCGCTCGGAGATCGGGCTACGCCGCGCGCTCGGCGCCACCCGCGGGCAGATCCGCACGCAGTTCCTGTCCGAGGCGATCCTGCTCGCGCTCGGCGGCGGCGCCGTCGGCATCGCCGTTGGAGCGCTCGCAACCGCCATTTACGCCGCCACCAAGGGCTGGACAATCGTCGTGCCCACCGTCGCCTGGGCCGGCGGGTTCGGGGCGGCGCTTTTGATCGGCGCCGTCGCCGGGCTCGTGCCCGCGCTGCGCGCCGCTCGGCTGTCACCGACCGAGGCGCTGCGGACGGTATGAGCCGAAGGCCGAGAGCAGGCCGAGGCGCGGAGAGCGGACTGAAGCGACAGACCATCTCCGAAAAGGAGCAGACATGAGCGCTGCTCGAACGCGATCAGGTTTCGACCTACCTCGTCGAGGATGAGGGTGCTCCAGCGCAGCTTGTAGAGCCCCTCCAGGGAATGCCAATGCTAGACCAGAGCGTTGCGTAGATGCCGCTGGTAGAGGACGCTCGCGTTCACGATCACACGTGTGGCGAGGACAATTGGCCACTGACCTTACGGCCCGCGCGGCGGCGGCGTGGTGGTCAGTCGTCGTTGAGCTGTGTTGCGGCGTGCATCGCCTCGCGCATCGCCTCGTGGGCGGTTTCCCGCTGGCGCTTGTAGTCGAGGATCGCGCTCGCTGGTATCCGCCGGTGGCCGCCCGGGGTCTTGGCATGGGGAATGCGCTCCCGCTCCAGCAGCACATTGAGATGGGTGCGGGAGACGCTGAGCAGACGGGCCGCGTCCTGGGCGGTCAGCTCCTCGTCGAGGATGACCACCTCGGGGTCCTGGCCGCCGGCCTGCCGGCGCAGCAGCTCCTCGGCCGTCCGCAGCGCCTTGACCGGGAACAGCGCGTCATCCAGCTGCAGCTCTCCCAGCGGCACAGCTCCACGAGCCGAAGGCATCCGGCCGAGAGCGCCGTGCAGCTGCTCAGCCGACGCCTGGAGTTCCTCCGGCGATCGCGCCGGAACCCCGCGAGATCCGCCGACACCGGCGGGCGCGGCCTTTCGGCGCAGGCTCGATGGACGACGATCAGCGGGCTTTCGCATGCCCTCATGCTAGCGGCAATTCGCAAAAATCGCCACGAACCTATCTTCCCAGCCCCACGGTGGTTATGGCCTGACGGCGCGGGCGATCGTCTTTACGATGGCCTACACGGCGGTCAGGCCGGACGAGCTGTGCACGACTGAGCGGCAGGATGTCGCAACCGGCTAAAAATGACCACGACAGGCTCTCAGCGTACGCAGGACGTACGCAGCCGCAAGGTATCATGAGGTCGGATCTCGCATTCCAGAGCCATTTTGAGCTGCGTTTCGCACCTGTCGAACCCACCGTCTCCACTGAACCTTATTTTCGAACGTTCTCTCGGAGGCGACCAAGCCCGCCCCGGACCGGCGTGCCATTGATTGGCTCGGGCGCAATGAGCCCGAGCTCGTATCAAGGGTGGGCACCGGTCGGTCCTCTGGGCTGACATAACGCTCGGACGGTAGGGTTCCCGTGCGAGGCCGGCACCGAGGCCTGCCACGCTCTATCAAAGAGGGGCACTGGAATGAGCGAGCGTATCGTTGTGCTCGGCGCCGGTTTCGGCGGGCTGGAGCTTTGCACCATGCTGTCGGAGGCGCTCGGCGAGGACGCGGCCGTGACGCTGATCGACAAGTCCGATGCCTTCGTGTTCGGATTCTCCAAGCTCGACGTGATGTTCCGTCACGCCCCGTCAGATTCGGTGCGCATGTACTACCGAGACATGGTCAAGCCGGGCGTGCGGGTGCTCCGCGAGACGGTCACCGCGATCGACCCGGTGTCCCGGCTTGTGAGCACCGACGCGGGGACGCATGCGGCGGACGTGCTTGTGATTGCGCTCGGCGCCGATTACGACATGGACGCGACGCCTGGCCTTGCCGACCCCGGCAACGAGTTCTATTCCGTGGCAGGCGCCGAACGGCTCGCCGGCATCATCCCGTCCTTCTCGCACGGCCACGCCGTGATCGGGATATGCGGCGCGCCGTTCAAGTGTCCGCCCGCTCCCAGCGAGTGCGCGCTGATGCTGGATGACGAGCTGAGGACGCGCGGCGTCCGGGACGCGTGTGAGATCTCGATCGTGATGCCGCTGGGCACGCCCGTCCCGCCCTCGCCAGAGACGTCGGCCGCGCTGGAACGGGAGTTCGCTGCACGCGACATCGCGCTGCTCAGCGGACGGCGCGTCGCGTCGCTCGATCCGTCTCGCGGCCTCGCCGTGCTCGACGACGACAGTGAACTGCCCTACGACCTCTTCCTCGGCGTTCCGAAGCATCGCGCGCCGGATGTCGTGATCTCCAGTGGCATGACGGAGGATGGCTACGTACCCGTAGATTCCGCCACGCTGGCGACGCGCTATCCCGGCGTCTACGCGATCGGCGACGTCGCAACGGCGGGCGTCCCGAAGGCCGGTGTCTTCGCCGAGGGTGCCGCACGGGTCGTCGCGCAGACGATCGTCGCGCAGCGCAGAGGCGGCGAGCCCCCAGAACGCTACCTCGGACGGGGCACCTGCTACATCGAGTTCGGCCAAGGGCGCATCGGCAGCGTCGACATCGACTTCCTGTCCGGTCCGACCAGGACGGGCACATTCAACGCACCTTCGGCCGCGCAGATGGCAGAGAAGGAGCGGTTCGGCTCGAGCCGCCGTGCGCGCTGGTTTAGTGCGTGAAAGAGCGGACACTCGGTGTCTCACCGCGGTGCTACCATAGGGCTATGCCTACACGCTTTGCTCGTATCCCTGTCACAAAGGATCTCGCGCTTGCGGAGGCGTTGGGCCGCGTCGCGCCTCTCGTTGAGCCTGGCCAGCCGGCCGCCACACTGGTGCACGACCTAGCGATCCGCGGCGCCGAGGCGCTACTGGCTGAGCACGGGCGGCAGGCCGACGCGATCGAGCGCCTGATCGACCGGTCGACCTCGACCGACCCCGGCTTCGACGTCGAGGTGGCCCAGCAGATCGACGAGCTCGCCTGGGGCATGTCGCAGTGAGTGACGAGCCCCCCTTCGGGGGCAGAGTTCTGATCGCCGACACCTCGGCTTGGGCTCGCGCGTCGCACCCCCTCGTTCGTGGCCAATGGGCCGCAGCGCTGCGCGGCAGGCAGATCGCCACCTGCTCGATCGTGACGCTCGACCTGCTGTACGCGGCACGAGATGCGCAGGAGCTGGCGATGCTCGAGACCGAGCAGGCGCTACTGCGGGTCGTGCCCGTCGCCACCTCGGCCCAGCGGGCAGCGATCGGCGCGCTGCGCGATCTTGCCGGGGATGGGCCGGGGCGGCACCGCGTTCCGATCGCAGACGCCTTGATTGCCGCCGCGGCGCAGGAAGCCGGCATCGACGTGCTGCACTACGATCGTCACTACGATCGTCTCGCGCGGGTGCTCGGCTTCTCGAGCGTTTGGATCGCATCCGCTGGCACGCTCGAGCAGCGAACCCCCTGATCGGCCTCCTCTACGCGGATTCGTCCTCGCCGCTGTCGAGACCGTCCTGCTCCGGCGCGCCGCCCTCGGCCTCGATCTCCGGGCGCCTGTTGTGCCAGCGTCGGCTGACGTCTCGCGCGCCGAGTCGCGCGACTTCTGAGAGCAGTGCGCCCCGGTCGACGTCGCCTTTGGCGAGCAGGCGCGCGACGGCCCCGCCGATCCGGCGTGGCGTCAGGACGCGCGAGGGCCGTGTGCGGTGGTTGAGCACTTCGAAGAACTCGTCAGCTTTGCCCTGTTGCTGCAGGCGGCGGAGCACCTCGACGAGCACCGGCGGGACGTGGCCGGGGTCTTCGAAGTCGGTTGCGATCCAGTAGTGCTCGGCGAACTCGCGATCGCGCCACCGTCCCCACCGGTGGGTCGCACGGTCCAGGGCGCGGTCGGGTCCCTGCAGCGCGCCGGCGATCGTCTCGGCGAGCGTCTCGGCCTGCAGGAAGGCGTCGCCGATGCCGCGCCCGGGGGCGGGGCTCTTGAAGTGTCCGGCGTCCCCGGTCAGCACCCACCCGGGGCCTGAGGCCTTGCGGAAGAACCCCTCCCACTGGATCGCGCCGAGCACCTTGCCGACCTGGCGCGCGCCGTCGAGCGCGTCGGCGACCGGCTGGCAACCGCGGACGTGGTCGACGAACGCGGTGGTCGGGTCGGCGCGGAAGCGGGGCAGTTCGGCTCGTTCGGGCCAGGCCAGGACCTGGTAGAGGCCGCTGTCGGAGGGGATCGCGAGGATGAACCGGTCCCCGAAGCGGTGTGAGAGAAACGTGGGGACGGGTCCGGGGTGTGCGTCCTCGAAGAACGCCCAGTAGCACCCGCGCCGGCTGGGGGTGAGGTTGTAGCGGGAAGCGCGGCCCAGCTTGGCGACGGTCGAGTGGCGCCCGTCGGCGCCGACGACCACGCGGGCGCGCAGCTCGTGCTCTCGCCCGTCCTCGGTGTAGCGCACGCCGGCGACGCGGCCGTGCTCTTCGAGCAGCGCGCTGACGCGTGCGCCGGTTCGCAGCTCGGCCCCGGACTCCTGGGCTGCCTGGACGAGGATCGGGTCGAGCAGCGTGCGTCGCACCGAGGCGATGCCACCGATGTCTGCCGGCTGGCGCGGCAGCTCCCCCTGCAGTCGCACGTCCTCGACGCGTGTGTCGGTGTGGTTGACCATCGGAGCACCGGTCGCCCGGAGCTGCTCGGCGACCCCGAGGCGATCGAGGAACGCCAGCGCGTCGGCCTCGAAGAGGTGGCTGGAGAGCCTGTCGCTGGGAAAGGTGGCGCGGTCGAGGACGGCCACCCGGCTGCCGCGGCGCGCGAGCAGCGCGGCGAGCGGGGCCCCCGCGCAGCGCGCTCCGACGACAACCACGTCGTAGCTCCGCCTGGTGTCCTGTGTCATGGGTCTATCCTCTCGTTCGAGGGTACCTAGTGATCGTTAGGTGCTGGGTCCAGAAGATTACTTAGGAGTCATTAGGTTGTCAACCGAAGACCGTAGGGTGGCGCCGCGCCGGCGCCTGACCGCGCAGGCCCGGCGTGAGCTGATCGAAGGGGCGGCGAGCGAGCTGTTCGCAGAGCGCGGCTACGCGGGCACGACGATCGAGGCGATCGCGGCGGCCTCGGGCGTCACGGCACCGGTGCTCTACGACCACTTCGCGTCCAAGCTCGACCTGCACCGGTGCCTGTTGGAGCGCCACTACGCGGATCTGCGCGAGGTGTGGCGAGAGCAGCTGCAGGGCGAGGAGCCTCCCGGGCGGGCGGTCCCGCGAGCCGTCGACGCGTGGTTTGCCTACGTGGAAGCCCACCCCTACGCCTGGCGGATGCTCTTCCGGGACACCACGGGCGAACCGGAGGTTCGGGCCGCTCACGAAGAGGTCATCGCGCAAAGCCGCGAGGCGATCACGCCCCTGCTCCTGAAGTACATCGACGCCGGGGCTCGGAAGACCACGGACGCCAACGCCAACGCCACCGCCACCGTCAACACCAACGCACTCGACATGGCCTGGGTGGTCATGCGCGGCGTCCTGCAGGGCCTCGCGCTGTGGTGGTACGAGCACCAGCAGGTGCCGCGAGCCGAGGTCGTTGCCGCCGCGATGAACAGCCTCTGGATTGGCTTCGAGCGCGCCCAAGCAGGCGAAACATGGCAGTCGCCAGCCCCCGGCTCGGAGTCCTCTAACTGAGCCAGCCCCCGGCCGGGAGCCTTCCAGCTGAGCCAGCCCCCCGCTCCAAGCCGTCCAGCTGAGCCCGCGTGTGTCACGACCACGGACCCCATGCCTGCGTTCCGTGCGGGACATGGGGCCCTGATCGCGGGTCCTCCCTGACTCGTAGTCGTCCGTGACCCGTCATACCTGACTTGGCTGCAATGCTCCCAGCACGCGTGTGCCGGTCTCACTGCTTCTTGCGGCGCTTCTCCGCCGCGAGTCCATGCTGACGGGTGCGTGGCCTCAACCGCGACCACCCAAGGTGTTAGAAGACGACACCTCTTGGGCGCGTCCTCCGCTGAGGTCGAGCTCGCGGCGCCGTGCTCGTCTTCCTCTTGCGCGACCGCATCTGTCATGCTCGAGGGTGACACGTTGGAACCGAGTCGGCCACAGACAGCGGGCGCAACTGTCGGTGGGGAGGACCCACTGGCGCGCCACTCGCTCTCGCCACGAGAGCTCAAGCAACTGCTCGCGGTCGAGGGCGAACGGCTGCCGTTCCTTGCCCTGCGCGAGCCGGACGGGCGGCTGCGTCTGATCGTGCTCGACAGTCGCCGGCCGAGCCTCACGATCGGGCGGCGGGCCGAGACCGACGTTCCGATCGCGTGGGACGACGAGGTCTCGGCTCTGCACGCCGAACTGCACTGCCGAGGCGGGGAGTGGACGATCCTCGACGACGGCCTGTCGAGGAACGGCACCTTTCTCAACGGACGCCGGGTTGCCACACGGCAGCGGCTGCGCGACGGAGACCGTGTCCGGGTTGGACGCACGACGATGGCGTTTCACCTCGGTGGCCGCGAGCAGGCGCAGACGACCGTAGCGGGGCGCGCGTTGCCGGTGCCGACGCTGAGTCCCACCCGGCGCAGGGTGCTCCTCGCGCTCTGCCGTCCCCACCTCGAGGGCGGCGCCTACACGCCCGCGAGCAACCGGCAGATCGCGCAGGAGGTGTTCCTGAGCGTTGACGCGGTCAAGACGCACCTGCGGGCGCTGTTCAACGAGTTCGGTCTCGCCCACCTGCCGCAGAACCAGAAGCGCGCGGCGCTGGTGGAGCGAGCCACGCAGCTCGGGGCGGTCAGCCCGAGCGAGCTCGACCAGATCTCCTGACGGGGGTCCAGCCTTCTTGGCGGGACGCACGGTGGTCGAGAAGTGGGTGCGTGAACGTCAGGCGGACGCCGAGGCTTCGTGGGCCGCCACCCGTGCGCGGCGGTACTCGTTGACGACGATCTCTGTCAGCTCCTCGACCGAGGTCTCGGCGGTCGGCTTGTCCAGCGCGATCGTGCCGTCCTGGATCATGCTGACTCGATCGCACGCCTCCAGCACGTGCACGTAGTTGTGGAGGATCATGACGATCGAGACCCGCCCCTCGGACTTCAGGCGCGCGACGAGGTCGAGGATCATCGCGCCCTCCTTGGCGCCCATTGCCGCGAGCGGCTCGTCGAGCAGCAGGATGTCGGCGTCGGAGCTGACGGTGCGCGCAACCGCGATCGCCTGGCGCTGGCCGCCGGAGAGGCGCGCGACGGAGACGTCGATCCGCGGGATGTTGATGCCGATCTCATCGAGCGCCGCGCGGGCTTCGCGCTTCATCTGCCGGTTGGCCAGCAGCGGCAGCGGGCGGTGCACCCGCTCGCGGCGCAGGAACAGGTTGTGGTAGATCGACAGTTCGTCGATCAGCGCCAGGTCCTGGTAGACGGTGTCGATGCCGTGCGCGCGAGCGTCGTCGACGCTCTTGGGCTCGTAGGGCTCACCGCGCAGGAACATGCGCCCGGAGTCCGGGCGTTGAAAGCCGCAGAGGATCTTGATCAGCGTCGACTTGCCCGCGCCGTTGTCGCCGAGCAGCCCCAGCACCTCGCCCTTGCGCAGGTGCAGGCTGACGTCGCGCAGCGCCGTCACGGGGCCGAAGCGCTTGGCGATGTGCTCCACGCGCAGCACGTCCTCGGGCGAGCCGTTCGCCGTCGCGCGCCCGGCGAGCAGGCGCTCATCTCCGGCGGGTGTCGCGGCAGAGCGGGCCACCGGCTCGGCCCGCGGGCCACCGGCGTCGCGCTCGGGCTGCGCTTCGGGTGATCGCTCAGCCACTGCCGCGCCCCTTGCGTGCGCGCTGCACGTTGACGTTGACGGTCATCGCCACGATGATCGCCAGGCCGGTGTAGAACAGCAGGTAGTTGGCGTTGACGCCCTGCAGGATCAGGCCGTCCTTGAGGATGCCCAGGAACAGCGCCCCGATCAGCGCCCCGACCACCGTCCCCGACCCGCCGGTCAGGAGCGTCCCGCCGATCACCCCGGCGGCGACCGCGAGGAACAGGATTTCGTTGGCCCCCGCGGGGTCGGGCTGCACGGTGCCCGAGCGCACCGCCTCGAAGATCCCGACCAGCCCGGCGGTGAGACTGCAGAGGACGAAGTTGCGGACAGTCACGAGCCGCACACGCACGCCGGCCTCGGCGGCGCCGAGCTTGTTGGAGCCGATCGCCACCGTGTACAGCCCCCAGCGGGTGAACGTCAGCACGACCTGCAGAATCACGATGACCGCGAGCGCCCAGATCAGCTCCGCGTAGGTGCCGCCGCCAAAGATCTCGGCGAACGTGCTCAGGCTGCCGCCGTTGGTGATCCCGGCGCCGGGCGTGGAGACGGGAGTGCCGTGGGAGATGATCAGCGCGAGCCCCTCGAACGTGAACAGCATCGCCAGCGTCGCCACGAACGAGTTGATGCCGACGACCGCGACGAAGAAGCCGTTGGCGAGCCCCACCACCCCGCAGACCAGCAGCGCGAGCACAACGCTCGGGACGAGCGGGATCCCGGCGGTGGAGAGCTTGTAGAAGACGAACGGCGTGAACAGGTACATCGCGCCGATCGAGAGGTCGATCTCGCCGAGGATCATCACGAAGATCTCGCCTGCCGCGAGGATTGCGAATGGGGCGAAGTACGGCAGCAGCGTCTTGAAGTTGGCGCTCGTGAAGAAGGTGCTGGTGTTGGCCGCGAAGTAGACCGCCGTGATCAGCGTGACGACGATGATGCTGCCCTCGCGCAGCGCGAGGGCTCGCTCGAGCAGCTGACGCCCCACCGATGGGGAGGCCCGATGTGACTGCTCCGGGCCTCCCGCCGGTGGGACCGATCCTGGCGCCGAGGCCGCAGCCGGCCTGTTGCTCGAGGTCGGAGCTAGCTCGCCCCCCGATGCTGGGGCAGGCCCACCCCCTGAAGCGCTGGCCACGGTCGGCGCCCCTGACTACGCGGGGGTGCCCGCCGGGATCGGGACGACCTTGGCTTCTGAGGATGTCCCCTCGTAGCGTGTTTTGGAGTTGACGTACGGAGCGACGGTTTCTTTGCTTAGGAACTTCAGGCCGGTGTCGGTTTCAGTGATGCCGCTCAACGACCCGGAGACCTGCCAGAAGAACAGCTGCAGGGTTGGTATGAACCCCTGTTGGTAGGGCTGCTGGTCGATTGTGAATTCGATGTTGCCTTCTTTGAGCAGCTTCTGGGTGTTTTCGGTGAGGTCGAAGCCGCCGGCCTTGATGCCTTTTGCCGCCAGCCCGAACTTCTGCATCACTTTTGCGAGGCTTTCGGTGGAGCCGCCGTCGACCGCGTACATCCCCTTCGTGGTGGGGTGCCCGACCCAGTAGGCTTCGATCGTCGAGAGCTCGCCCGGCACAGCGGCGCCGGTGGCGACGGTGTGAATCGTGATCGGCTTGCCCGACGCCCTGATCGCTCTTTCCGCGCCTTCGATGCGCGGCTGCAGGTTGGCGGAGCCGGGCGTGGCGATGAACAGCGCCACGTCGCCCGAGGGCACTGCGGCAACGATCCGCGCGCCCATCTTTTCGCCGGCCAGTTTCAGGTCCTGGCCGATGTAGGAGAGGCGCGGGTTGGTGGGCGCGTCGGCGTTGTACGCGACCACCGGGATGCCGGCCTGCAGCGCCGCTGCGACGGGCTGGTTGAAGGCGTGCAGGTCGATCAGCGCCACCGCGATCCCGTCCGCTTTGCTGGCGACGGCGGTGTTGAGCGCGTTGATCATCTGGTTGACGTTGCTGGTTTCCGAGCCGGTCCACTCGTAGCTGCAGCCGAGCAGCTTGCAGGCGTCGGCGATGCCGTACTGGGTGGGGGTGAAGAACGGGTTGGTGGTCACGTGGTTGACGAACACGAATTTGTATTCGGGGTGGGAGCCGAACACGGCGCTGGAGCTGCCGCCCGAGGAGCTCGCGCTAGAGCCGCACGCCTCCAGCAGGGCGCTCACCGAGCCGACCGCGGCGCCTGTGATGGCGGTACGGCGCAGGAACGCGCGGCGGTCGAACCCCGGGGGTCGCTCGCCTCTGGGCGGGTCGGCGTGCTCCAAGCGCTCCACCGTCTCGAGGGCCAAGTCGCTGTCAGACATTACATCCTCCTCCTTGTCTTGCTCGGTACGGGCACCGCAGGGACAGGGGCCACCCATCCTTAGGTTTCCCGCTTGAGTCAATTGCTACACACCCATTCGAGCGCCTGGGGGGGTGAGATCGCCTCGCCCGCGGAGGATGTGACCACCCGGTACGTCGGCGTCCGCACGAGGGCCGCTGGGCCTTTCGCACGAGGGCCGCTGGGCCTTTCGCACGAGGGCCGCTGGGCCTTGTTCGCACGGCGGGCTGCTGAGCCTTGGCTACCCTCGGGGCGTGGCCGGGAAACCAGCTGAGCCGTTCCCCTCGACCGCTGCCGCCGGGAGCGGAGAGGGCGGCGGGGGTGGAGAGCTGGGCTTGGGGAGCGGGGATCCGGGCGGCGTGCGCGGGCGGCCTGGTGCAGGGAGCGGGCAGGCGGACCGCGGGTTGGGGGAGCCGCGCGAGCTCGTAGGGCCGCTTGCGGTTCGACGCCACGTCAAAGACGACGGCCGCGCACTCCTGCTCTACACCCGCGCCGCTAGCGAGTCGCGTGAGTAGCCTGCGCCGCAACGAGTTGCGCGACGAGGAGGTCGTCTACGCGATTCCTCGCCAGGCCCGCACGTTCCTGCCCTCGCGCGCGCTTTGCCCGCTGTGCCCCACGCGGCGGGGAGGGCCGGAGACCGAGATCCCCCTCCCCGCGTTTGAGCTCGCGGTCTTCGACAACCGCTTCCCTGCGTTCGAGGCGCCCCGCGGCGCCGCCGAGGTCGTCGTCTACACCGACGCCCACGACGCCTCCTTCGGCACGCTCCCGGCTGCCCGCGCGGAGGCCCTGATGTGGGTCTGGCGCCACCGCTACGCCGAGCTCGGCGCGCGCGCGGACGTCGACTACGTGTTCATCTTCGAGAACCGCGGGGTCGAGGTCGGCGTGACCCTGCACCACCCGCACGGGCAGATCTACGGCTACCCGTTCCTGCCCCCCGTACCCGGACTCGAGCTCGCCGCCGACGCGCGTCTCGGCGGCTGCGCGCCGTGTGCCCTGCTCGCGGGGGAGCTCGCCGACGGGCGGCGGGTCGTGTACGAGAACGACGACGTGGTCGTGTTTGTCCCCTTTGCGGCCCGCTGGGGCTACGAAGCCCACGTGGTGCTGCGCGCGCACCGGTCGAGCCTGCTGGACTGCGAGCCGCGGGAGCTGCGCCTGCTCGCGGACGGGCTGCAGGCGCTCGTGCGCGGCTACGACGCGCTGTTCGACCGACCCTTTCCGTACGTCATGGCAGTCCACCAGGCGCCCACCACCGCTGTGGCCGCTGGACACGGGCACCTGCACGTCGAGTTCTACCCGCCGTTGCGCACGGCTGACCGGCTCAAGTACCTGGCTGGTTCCGAGCAGGGCGCCGGCACGTTCATCTCCGACACGCTGCCCGAGGACTCTGCCGCCAGGTTGCGTGAGGCGATCGCTCGTGCCGCCTGAGCGCTCTGGTGCGTTCGCGCCCGGGCGCGTCAACCTGATCGGCGAGCACACCGACTACAACCTCGGGTTGGCCCTGCCGTTCGCGATCGCGGAGGGCGTGACGGTGCGCGCCGAGGCGGAGACTCGGGGCTCGTCCGGTGAGGGGCGCGTGAGCGTCTACGCGCGCGACCTGGACGAGCGCGACGAGTTCGCCGTGGCAGAGCCTGCCCCCGCGCTTGGCTGGCGCGCGTTCGTGCGGGGCGTCGTCGCCGAGCTCGCCCGGGCCGGCGTTCCGCTCGTCGGCGCTCGTCTGGAGCTCGGCGGGGACCTGCCGCTCGGTGCCGGCCTCTCCTCCTCCGCGGCGCTCACCGTCGCGCTGTGCCTCGCGCTTGTGGACCTCGGACGTGACCGCCCCGGCGAGGCCGCGGTGATGAATCGCACCGAGCTCGCCCGCCTGTGCGCGCGCGTGGAGCACGACTGGGTCGGTGCCCACACGGGCCTGCTCGACCCCCTCGCCTCGCTCTACGGCGCGCCCGACGCCGCTCTGTGCATCGACTTCCGCACGCTCCGTGTGACCCCGGTGCCGCTGCGACTCGGTGGTTGGCGCCTGGTCGTGTTGGACTCCGGTGAGCGCCACCGGCACGCGAGCTCCGGCTACAACGCTCGACGCGCCGAGTGCGCGCGGGCCTGCCGGCTCTTGGGAGTTGACTCGCTGCGCGAGGCCGGCCGGGCGGCGGTCGAGCGGCTGCCCGAACCCCTGCGCCGGCGCGCGCTGCACGTGCTCGACGAGAACGCCCGGGTGCGCCGCGCCGTCGCGGCGCTGCGCGTGGACGACCTGCCTGCCGTCGGCCAGCTGCTCGACGCCTCCCACGAGAGCCTGCGCGAGCGCTTCGAGGTCTCCACCCCCGCGGTCGAGGCCGCCGTCGAGCGGCTGCGCCTCGCTGGCGCCGCCGGTGCGCGCGTCGTGGGCGGTGGCTTCGGGGGCTCGGTTCTGGGCCTGTTCGCGCCTGGCGTTTCCCCGCCCGCTGGCACGCGCGCGGTGCGCCCCGGCGCGGGCGCCCACCTGCTGGAGCTGTAGGCGCTCGACGGCTCTCTGAGCGGTTTGGGTGAGAGTCGGGGCCGGAGGACCGAGCCGGCGCCGGTGTCTGCACGCCTGTTCGCCTGGCTTGTTCGAACAGGCCCAGGGTCCGCCACGCGAACGCCGCTGCGGCCGGAGGCCGCCATCAAAATGGTCCTTTTGCCACGCCGTTGACAGTCGCAGACATCTCTCAAGCGCTCGGGGCCTGACGCCGATGGGTCCGCGATGCCTGAGCTTTCCGTTCAGCCCGTTCGCCCCTCGGGGCGGTCCTCTGGTGCTGCCTCCACGCGCGAGCGTGAGCGGCGTGCCGAGGCGCTGCGCCGCCATCGCGCTGACGCGCGCGTGCAGCTGATGGCCGGCGCCGGCGAGCTTGCCTACCTGCGCGCCCAGTTGCGTGTCGCCGCTCGAGCTCACCGCGCGGCTGGCGGCCACGCACGAGGTCGAGGACATGGCGCGTCTGGCCGTCGACGAGCTGCACTGCACGTTCGCCTTCTTTCTCGCCGCCATCCAGCGGCTCGATGGGGACGGCGTGCTGCGTCTGGTCGCCGGCGCCGGCCCGCTCGCGGAGGTCATGACCGAGTTCCTGGTCGTTGCCCAGCCGGTCTCCGAGGGCGTCAACGGGCGCGTCGCCCGCTCGGGGTGCACCGCGCTCGTGGCGGACACGCGCGCCGACCCCGACTACATCGTGCGCGACCCGCTCACGGACCCCCGCTCGGAGCTCTCCGCGCCGATCTTCGTGGATGGCGTGGTTTGGGGGGTGCTCAACCTCGAGGCGCCCGGGCCCGGGGCTTTCGGCGAGGCCGACGCGGTGCTCGTCGAGGCGGTCGCCGCCTCGCTCGGCGCCGCCCTGCACCGCGCCGGGCTGGTCGCCGACCTCGAGTGCGCCTTCACCACGACCCTGGCCGCGCTCACCTCCACCGTTGAAGCCAAGGACGACTACACCGCCACCCACGGCGAGGACGTCGCGGGGCTCGCCGAGCGGGTTGCGCTGCGCCTCGGGCTGGCGCCCGCGGAGGCGCGCGACGTTCGCTACGCGGCGCTTCTGCACGACCTCGGCAAGGTCGCCGTTCCCTCCGAGATCCTGCTCAAGCCCGGGCCTTTGACCGATGCTGAGTGGGTCCTCATGCGCTCCCACGCCGCCGTCGGGGGTGACCTGGTGGCTCGCGTCCCCGCCTTCGCGCACCTCGCCCCAGCGGTGCGCGCCTCCCACGAGCGCTGGGACGGGGGCGGCTACCCCGACGGGCTTGCGGGCGAGCAGATTCCGCTCGCAGCGCGTCTGATCGCGGCCTGCGACACCTTCGACGCGATCGTCACGGCTCGTCCTTACCGTCCTGCGCGCACGCCTTTGGAGGCGGCTTGCGAGCTGCGCCGGGTCGCTGGTTCCCAGCTCGACGCTCGGGTGGTCTGTGCACTGCTCGACGAGCTTGGTCTCTCTACCTCGACCTGACGGTTACTCTTTTGCCGGCGGGGCTTGGTCGTTCGGGCGCCCCGGCCCGTTTGGGCCGCCGCACCCGGTTTCTCGCCGGGTGTGTGGGAGACTGCGCCCGTGCCTGCGTCGCGGCCGAGGGTGGCGGTGGTTGGCCACGTCGAGTGGGTGCGCTTCGCGCGGGTGCCCCGTGTCCCGTGCGCCGGGGACATCGTGCACGCGCGTGAGGTTTTCGAGGAGCCCGCGGGGGGCGGCGCCGTCGCCGCTGTGCAGCTGGCCCGCCTGGCCGGCGCCGCGGTGCTCGTTACGGCAATTGGCGCTGACGCTCACGGCCGCCGCTCGGTGGCGCGCCTTCGCGAGCTCGGTGTCGACGTCTGGGCCGCGCGGCGTGCCGCTCCCACCCGCACCGGCGTGACCTTGGTGGACGACTCTGGCGAGCGCACCATCACCACCTTCGGGCCGCGCTTGGAGGCTTTGGGGGATGACGCGGAGGTTCCGTGGGGCGCGCTCGCGGACATGGACGCCGTCTACTTCACCGCCGGGGACCTCGGCGCGCTGCGGGCCGCGCGTGCGGCGCGTGTTCTGGTGGCCTCCCCTCGCGCGGAGGACGCCCTTGGGCACGGCGTGCCGCTGGACGCTTTGGTGCTGTCCGGGGGGGACGCGCTCGAGCGCGGAGACGCCGCCCGGGCGCAGGGTG
Source organism: uncultured Solirubrobacterales bacterium (assembly GCA_963702085.1). Taxonomy (GTDB): domain Bacteria; phylum Actinomycetota; class Thermoleophilia; order Solirubrobacterales; family Solirubrobacteraceae; genus Palsa-744. The sequence goes on from OY969707.1 coordinate 1,087,914, forward strand.
AGGCCGCGCTGGTCGTGCTCACCGCCGGCGCGCGCGGGGGCACCTTTCGTGGCCGCTCCGGCGCGTCGGGCTCGTGGGCCGCTGCTCCGCTGCCCGGTGCGCCCGTGGATTCCTACGGCTGCGGGGACTCCTTCGCCGCAGGGCTCACCTTTGGTCTGGGCGCGGGCCTCGCGGTCTCGGACGCGCTCGCTCTGGCGGCGCGCTGCGGCGCTGTGTGCCTCACCGGACGCGGGCCCTACGAGCGGCAGCTGCGGGGCTCTACCTGACCGGCGGCTGAGGCTGGGGTGACCCTTCACCCACACCATTGTGATAACCTTCATGATCATGAAGCGAGCCAAGGTGACGCGGGGGGGGCAGGTTTCCATTCCCTCGACCATCCGCAGGCGGTGGGGCACCTCGACGCTGACGCTGGAGGACCTCGGCGATCGAATCGTTCTTACACCGGCGCCCGACGATCCGATCGCCGCTGCGCGCGGGGCGCTGGCGGGTGAGCTGTCGATGAGCAGCGAGCAGCTGCGCGCCCAGGCTCGTGACGCCGAGGCGACCGCCGAGCGGCGTCGGCACGCCGGCCGGTGACCGTCCTACTGGATGCCTTTGCGCTGATCGCCCTGTTGGCCGAGGAGCCGGCCGCCGAGGAGGTCGAGGCGATCTTGCGCCGCGGGCAGGCGGCCATCCCCGCGATCAACCTGGCCGAGGCGCTGGACGTCCTGCAGCGTGTCCAGGGCGTGTCCAGCGAGCGCTTGGACGCGATCACCGCGCCACTGCTGCAGACGAGCCTTGCGCTGCTCCCGGTCGACGAGCGGATGGCACGCAGGGCGGCGAGCATCCGCGCGCGGCGCTACCACCGCACCCGCGCGCCGCTCTCGCTGGCCGACTGTGTTTTGCTTGCCGCGGCGGACGCTGCGGATACGATTGCCACCGCCGATGCTCCCCTCATCGCTGTCGCGCGCGAGGAGGGGGTGCGGATCACCGAGCTGCCGCGTCTCGTGTAGCCCCATCTTGTGGCCACTCGATCTGCTCGGCGAGCTCGCGTGGGCCGAGGTCGATCAGCCCGCTGTGCTCCACCGGCCGGTACTCGCCGCCGGCCAGCGCCAGCCAGTCGATCGAGTGCTTGGCGGGGTCGACGATCAGCACCTCGTCCACGTCGTGCTCGGCGTAGAAGGGGAGCTTCTCCCACGTCTCGTCGTTGGGGGAGACGACCTCGATCACGAGCGCGGCGGTCGAGTGCCACGTGCCGTGAGCGCCGGGCCGGTGCAGGGCTGAATCCGGAACGCGAAAGTTGTGTTCGCTCTCGCCGAGGTTGGACTGGCCGATGACCTCCAGGCCCGCGGCTCGGGCTGCGGGACCGAGAATCATGATCAGCTGCGCTTCGATCGAAGCGTGTCCGTAGTTGGGCGCCGGAACCACGTGCAGCACACCGTCCCACACCTCGTCGTGGCGCTCCAGCCCGGAGCGGCGCCTGCGCTCGAGTATCTCCTCGAGTCCCGACGTGTGAGGATCCAGTACCAGTGCGCGCATTCGCCCGCAGTGTAGCGCTCAGACGGCTGTCTCGTCCGCCTCGAAGTTGGCGCGTTTGGGTCCTCCTCTCGGCCGGCGCAGGTGGTGTGACGCGGTGGGCTCGCGGCCTCGGGGCGGCGCGCTCACAGCCCCGGCCGGCGGGGTTCACCGCCCCAGGCGGCGTGCTATCCACACGTACACGGTGTTCTTGGTGGCCCCTTCGCGGAAGCTTGCCTGGGCGACGAGCTTGACGCGCTTGACGGGTGGCCGTGGGACGTCGCTGAGGTACACGGCTTCGCGATACGGACGGTTGTACAGCTCGTACCACGTCCCGAGCCGCAGGGCTGAGCCGTGGGCGAGCACGCGGGTGCCGCGGGCGACGAGGTCGTACCGCACCGCCGGTTTGACGGGTTCGGTGGCTCCGTCGAGCTTGCCCTCCAGCAGGACCGTTCCACCGCGGGGGACCTCCTGGGCGATACGCGCGTCGATCGCTTTGACGGGCCTGTACAGGGGGGCGTGTTCGTCGGGCTTGCCGTTGGCGGCCACCGCCCTTCCCACCGCGGCGGTGGCGGCGATCCCGAGGAGGGTGAGGGCCACGGAGCCGCTCGCGGCGATGCGAGCGGCGGGGAGGCTGGGCGCTGCTCGCGCCGCTCTGCGCACGGCCCACGCGACCGCGAGCCACGCCGCCCACGCGAGGGTCAGCCACACCACCATTCCCACCTGGGAGCCCCACCACATCGTGTACCCCATGGTGGCGGACAGCAGGGGCGGGGTGGGGGTCGCGGCGGCCACCGCGGCGAGGGCGGGACACAGCACGAGCGCCGTTACGGCGAGCGTGGCCACCTCGCGACGGCGGCGCCACGCCCCGACCAGGGCGACCACCACGAGCGCGGCGAGCGCCGCTAGGGTGGAGCGCCTCGCGAGTACCGTGGGCGTGGAGCGGACTTCGTACTTGCGCTGCCACCGGCTCTTGGGGGTCTGCAGCCACCACGGGGCGATCCCCACCGCGTGCACGACGGCGTGCCACCCCACCTCGCTGCCGAGCGTGGCCTTGTGCTTGGTGGCGGCTTCGGCCACGAGCGTGAGGTTGCCGGGGTGTTCGGTGAGCTGCCCCGCGACGGTGGCGCTCCAGCACAGCGCGGCGGCGAGCAGCGTGGCGAGGACCCACCCAGCTTTCGCCCGCCGTCGCAGACCGGGAGCTTTGCGCCGGTGCCGCGCGAGGAACCCGGCGGCGAGGCCGCCGAGCGCGACGGCGAGCAGGGCCAGGGTGGGGGGGAGGTAGGTGAGGTGCGTCTGCACCGTGAAGCTCGCCACGACCACCGTCAGCGGTGCCAGCTTGTACTCCCCGCAAGCCACCGACCAGCAGAGGAAGATCGTCAGCGTGAAGGGCCACAGCCCGGCGGATGGGTTCCACACGTCGTGGAACGTCTCCGTCGCCAGCGACTGGCACATCAGCGCGATGGCGAGCGCGGTTCCCACCATCAGCACGCGCCCCCCGCGACGGCGGGCGAGCGCGACGCAGCCGACGATGCACAGCGTGTTGACGGTGCCCACGGTGACGGTCATGCCCACGGTGCTCCCGGCGTGGGCGGTCGGGGCGAGCAGCCAGAAGAGCATCGGCCCGAGGCTGTGGGTGACCTTGCCGGTGACTTCCCCGGCGAGGGTGTACTGGCCGACGAGCGGCGGGTGCGCTGTGAGCACGTCGTGGGCGCGGGTGGCGATGATCCCGCGGTCGGCGAGCGGCACCCACCCGACCTGCACGGCCTTGACGGTGGCGCCGATCACGGGGATCGCGGCGGCGAGCCCGGCGGCGAGCGTGAGCAGGGCCTCCCCGAGTCCCCGCGCGGCGCGGGGCCCGGGCCGGGGGAGCCTGCGCGGGAGTGTGAGCCTGACGTGGGGTGCCGGCGGGCGAGGGGCCTTCGCGCTGGGGTCCTCGCCCTGCGGAGGTACCGTGCGCGGGCCGGGCGAGCTCACTCCTGCGGCAGGTAGGGCGCCAGCTCGCGGCGGGCGATCGAGAGCTTGTGGACCTCGTCGGGGCCGTCGGCGAGGCGCAGGGTGCGCAGGTGGGCGTAGGCCCACGCGAGCGTGAAGTCGTCGCTGACGCCGGCGCCGCCGTGGACCTGGATCGCGCGGTCGATCACCTTCAGGGCGATCGAGGGCGCGGCGACCTTGATCGCGGCGATCTCGGTGCGGGCGTTGCGGTTGCCGACGGTGTCCATCAGCCACGCGGCCTTTAGCGTGAGCAGGCGGGCCATCTCGATCTCCACGCGGGACTCGGCGATCCAGTCCTGGACGTTGGCCCGCGCGGCGAGCGGCTGGCCGAAGGTTGTGCGGGAGACCGCGCGGCGGCACATTGCTTCCAGGGCGCGCTCGGCCGCGCCGAGGGAGCGCATGCAGTGGTGGATGCGTCCGGGGCCGAGGCGGGCCTGGGCGATCGCGAAGCCCTCGCCCTCCCCGGCGAGCAGGTTCGCCGCGGGGACGCGGACGTCCTCGAAGAGCAGTTCGGCGTGGCCCTCGTGGTCGTAGTACCCGAACACGGGCAGCGCGCGCAGCACCTGCACGCCGGGGGTGTCGAGCGGCACAAGGATCTGGCTCTGCTGCCCATGCCGCGGGCCGTCGGTGCGCGTCTTGCCCATCACGATCAGGACCCGGCAGTGGGGGTGCAAGACCCCGGAGATCCACCACTTGCGCCCGTTGAGCACGTACTCGTCACCGTCGCGCTCGATCCGCAGAGCGATGTTGGTGGCGTCCGAGGAGGCGACGTCGGGCTCGGTCATCGCAAAGGCGGAGCGCATCTCACCCGCGAGCAGGGGCTGCAGCCATCGCTCGCGCTGCTCGGGCGTGGCGAAGCGGTGCAGGATCTCCATGTTGCCGGTGTCGGGCGCCGAGCAGTTGCATGCCTCCGAGGCGATGTGACTGCGCCCGAGGATCTCCGCGAGCGGGGCGTAGTCGCCGTTGGAGAGTCCCGCGCCGTCGTCGGGGTCGGGCAGGAACATGTTCCACAGCCCGCGCTCGCGGGCCGCCGCCTTGAGCTCCTCCATCACGGCGGGCTGGATGGATGAGATCCCACCCGTCCCGCCGGACTCGCGCAACTGGCGCTCGTAGACGGGCTCGGCGGGGTACACGTGCTCGTCCATGAACGCGGTGAGGCGCTCTTTGAACTCAAGGCAACGGGCGCTGGGCTGGAAGTCCATCGATCCTCCTCCTGTTGGTGTCGTCTGTATGAAACCACCCACGCCGCCACGCTCGATATTGATATACTCTGATGGCAAACTAAGACTTTCTGACTGGGGATGCCTTGAGTTGGGCCATTCTAACCCTCTACTTCAGCTTTAGTTTTACATGGTCGATCAGGTGTTCGAACAGTGGAGACATACGATGGTCACAGGGACAAGCGTGCGGCGTGTGCGGGAGCCTACTCGCGGCCTGCCCGTACGCTCGAACTTGAACCCATCGTCCGCGACGGATAGAGTCTGAGAGAGAATCGCCATCGTTCTCCGGGCTGGGAGGCCCGGGATCTCGATGTCGCCGGGCCGAGCACGGTTCGGAGCTACCCGGATCGAGGCGACCTGTCTAAGTCAAATACACAGAGGAGAGAGAGCTGATGATGCGCACTGCATCCACTAGAAGGGCCTTGCTCGGCCTTTGCATCCTGGGGCTGCTGGCCCTGCCGACCGCCGCCTCGGCGACGCCCGTGGTCACGCTCAAAGCGGCGGCCGTCCCCATCCCGATCAATCCGGCGAACCCGCACAGCGCGACCTACCCCGGAACCGGCGACATCCTAGGCGCCCCCGCCGCCCTCGAAGCGGAATACACGATCACCGGGAACGAATACGGCGGCGCCCCGTCCCCGATCACGCAGATCAAGTTCTACGTGCCCAACGGCACGAAGCTGCACACGACGGGGTGGGCCACCTGCTCGAAGGCGACGATCGAACAGAAAGGCCCCGAAGGGTGCCCGAAGAAGTCCTACGCGAGCCCCAAGGGCGAAGCGCGGGGTCAGGTCAGCTTCGGCGAAACGCGTGTTCACGAGACGCTGACCGTACAGGCGTTCTTCGCCGAAGGCGGCGGCCTGCTGTTCGCCGCCGAGGGCAACACGCCGGCCTCGATCGAACTCATCTCCACAGGGACCATCGGCAGCGCGAGCGGCCCCTACGGTCCGGTCTTCACAGCCGAAGTGCCGCTGGTCGAATCGGTTCCGGGGGCGCTCGACGGGTCGGCCGAATACATCAAGGTCAAGGTCGGCGCCGCGTACAAGAAGGGCAAGAAGCTGATCTCCTACGGCACCGTCCCCACGAAGTGCCCGAAGGGCGGCTTCCCGCTCAAGACCGAAGTCAAATTCCTGAGCGGGGAAGTGGTCGCGGCCGAATACAAGGCCCCGTGCCCGAAACACAAGAAGTAGGTTGATGGCGAGGAGCTAGATCAAGCCGCGGACGCCCGCCCCAGGCGGGCGTCCGTCAGCAAACGAGAGCGGGCGGGGGCACCCGGCGGAGAGGGGTTGCCCCCGGCCTGCTGGCCGATTGGAGATCGGCCAGGACGGAGGAGGAAGGATCGGTCGTGAGTACCGCGGGGTCTTCGAGGAGGGGTGCGGCAGCGGCGATCGCCGGCGGGCTCGCCGTCGCGGCGCTGGTCGGCGCGATCCTGCTCGCCACGGCCGCCGGGGGCTCGAGCGGCGGCTACACGGTGCGAGCGATCTTCGACGACGCCGCCAACATCGTCTCCAGCGAGGACGTCAAGATCGACGGCGTGAAGGTCGGCACGGTCGGCTCGGTCACGCCCACCCCGACGGGCAAGGCGGCGGTCGTGCTGAACATCGCAAACCCGGGCTTCCAGGACTTCCGCGCGGACGCGAGCTGCGTGATCCAGCCGCAGGCGCTGATCGGGGAGAAGTTCGTCAACTGCCTGCCCACCCAGTCGCGCCCGGAAGGCACGCCGCTGCCGCCGCCCCTGCACCAGATCCCGGCGGGCCACGAAGGCGCGGGGCAGTGGTACCTGCCGGTGACCAACACCTCGAGCCCGATCGACCAGGACCTGCTCAACGACATCAACCACCTGCCCGAGAACCAGCGCCTGACGATCATCATCAACGAACTCGGCGCCGGCCTCGCCGGTCGGGGCAGCGACCTGAACGCTGTCCTGCACCGCTCCAACCCGGCGCTGCACGAGCTGGAAAAGGTGTTCGGCATCCTCGCCTCCGAGAACAAGGTGCTCGGCGACCTCGCCGTCGAAGGCGACCGCGCGCTCGTCCCGATCGCCCGCGACCGCCGCCAGTTCGCCGAATTCTTCGCCCAGAGCAACACCGTGGCGACGGCCACCGCCCGCCACCGCGGCGAGCTCGCCGAAAACCTGCACGAATTCCCCGTCTTCCTGCGCAAGATCGGTCCCTACCTCAAACGCCTCGAACAGCTCGCCGCACAGGCCACCCCGACCTTCACGGACCTCGGCGTCGCGGCGCCCGGCATCAACCGTACGTTCGAGAACATCGCGCCGTTCTCCACCTCCTCGACACAGTTCTTCCAGAGCCTCGGCAAGACCTCCAAGGTGACCGGGCCGGCGCTCGTCGCCACCCAGCCGTTCCTGGGGAAGCTGGAGGCGCTCGGCGGCGCGGTGAAGCCGTTCGCGAGCAACTTCGCGGCGCTGCTCTCGAGCGTCCGCTCCACAGGCGGCCTGGAGCGCCTGCTCGACTTCATCTTCCTCGGCACCAACTCCGCCAACGGCTACAACTCGCTCGGCCACTTCGTCCGCACGGTTGGGGTCGGCAAGCTCTGCAGCGCCTACAAAGTCCACTCCCAGAGCGGCTGCGAAGCGAACTTCATCAACAGCTCGGGCTCGGCTGCGCAGGCGAGCGCGGTGCCGAGTGCCGTGCCGAACGCGAGCGTCACGTCGCTCGCGGAAGCACGCATCGCGGCGCTCGCGCACGGTGCCACGGTGACCCAGGCGCTCGCGGAGTACCCCGGCTCGGAAGTGGCGAGCCCCCTCGGAGCAGGCGGGGCGACACCGCTCACCGCAGGCGCCCCGGCCGTCGCCCAGCCGGTGGGAGGCGCGAGCGCCGGCACCACCTACTACACGCCCAGCAGCGAAACCGAAGCCGGCAGCCTCTTGCTCAACTACCTGCTCGGCAACTGAGCTCGCGATGACCCACCGACACCACAACAAGCCCCCGAACCCAAGCTCGCGATGAGACCACCACACCACCACCACGGTTTCCGCGCTCCTCTGCGACTGGCCCTCGCGGGGCTGCTCGCGCTGGCGCTGCTTGCGGCGGGCGCGGCTGGCGCCCAGGGTGAAGCGCCCGACGGAGCGGGCGGGCCTTCGTCCACGGGCGAAACCTCGGAACCCTCGACCTCGACGTCGAGCCCCTCGACTGCGCCCGGCTCTGAAGCGCCGGCCGGTGTGCACGGTCAGGTCGGCGAACCGACGGGCGCGAACCAAACTCCACCAGCCGCGCAGGGCGGGGCAGGGGGTGGGGCGGCAGGCACCTCGGAACCGACCACGACGACTCCCGCGCCCGAAGTCGAGGCTCAGAGCCCGCAGGTCACGAGTACGCCGGGCGGGAAGCCAAACCACCACGACCGCGCGCACCGTGGCTCCGGCGGGACCGGCGCCGGTACTCAGCCCAACCACTCCGCCAAGCGGTCTTCGCCGCTGCCCGCCCCGGCGCCGTCGGCGCTCACGCCGCCGCTCCCCGGCGCGCTCGGCGCCCCGATCTCAGGGATCCCGGACTTCTTCATCGAAAGCTTCCGCATCCCGCCCTTCCTGCTGCCGATCTACCAGGCAGCGGGCACCGCGTACGACATCCCCTGGCAGGTGCTGGCGGCGATCAACGAGGTCGAGACCGACTACGGGCGCGACCTCAGCGTCTCAAGCGCCGGCGCCGAGGGTTGGATGCAGTTCCTGCCCTCCTCGTGGGCCCGCTACGGGGTGGACGCCAACGGCGACGACTACGAGGACCCCTACAACCCGGCCGACGCGATCTTCGCCGCCGCCCGCTACCTCCAGGCCGCCGGCGGGGGCATCGCCGCCGGCGGCGGGGGCACCGCCGAAGGTGGTCAGCACATCCGCGCGGCGATCTACGCCTACAACCACTCCCAGGCCTACGTCGAATCGGTGATGCTGCGCGCGCAGCTGCTCGAAGGAACGCCGCCGGAACTGCTAAGCGCGATCACGGGTCTGACCGAATCGCGCTTCCCCGTGCACGCGCCGGCGCACTTCACCGACGGCTTCCCCACGCTCCCAGGACCTGCCGGGGCCGGCGGGTCCGGATCCAACCGGGTGGGTGGGAGCTCGCCGATCGCGGGGACGACGATCTACTCGCAGGTGGGAGCGCCGGTGATCGCCGTGCAGGACGGGGAGGTGACCGCCGTCGGGGACTCGCCGACGCTCGGGCGCTACGTGTCGCTGCGCGACGCCTACGACAATACCTACACCTACGCACAGCTGGGTAGCGTGGCCGCGCTCTACCCGGTGCTCGAACCGCGCGTGGAGACCGCGGTCAGCGACCGCATCGCCCCGGCCATCTCCGGCCCCAGCCTGCCCAGGCCGAGCGCCCCCGCGAGCGCCGGCGTGCAGCCGCACTCCCCGCTCTCCGAAGGGGCGGTGAGCTCGGGCCTGGCGTTGGGTGCGGCGAGCGCTCTGGAAACGCCGCCCCCAGCCCCGGTCGCGCCTGCGCAGCCACCTGCGCTCTCCGCTCAACCTGCGTCTGCGTCGACGCCCCGGGTCTTCCGCGCGGGTCCCGACCAGGTCTACCTGCACCCGCTCCTCCCGGGCGTGCAGGTGCTGGCCGGAACCGTGCTCGGGCACATCGGCGCGGCGGCGGAAAACGAAGCGGCGCCGGCGCCCGCCTCTGCGTCCGGTCAGCCCGGTCTGGCAGGCGAGGTCGAACCGCACATGCTCTTCCAGATCCGTCCCGCCGGTACGGGGGCGCCGCTGATCGACCCCAAGCCGATCCTCGACGGGTGGGTGCGCCTGGAAGAGACCTCGGTCTTCAGGGCCAAGGGCGAGAACCCGTTCCTGGCGACCTCGCCGACCGTCGGGCAGGTGCTGCTGGCGTCCAAGCCGCAGCTCGAGCAGCTGCTGTTGCGCGACCCCGGCGTCCACCTCCCCCGCTGCGAGCGCGGCGAGGTGCGGGCCGGCGAGGTCGATCGGCGGGTGCTCGCGGCGCTCGAGTTCCTCTCGGTCTCCGGGCTGAGCCCGACCGTCTCGGCGAAGGGCTGCGCCCACGCCGGGGGCTCCGTCGGGGCGGGCAACGCCGTCGGCGCCGCCGCGGGCGATGCGATGGACATCTCGGCGCTCGACGGCACCCCCGTCGCCGGGCACGAAGGGCCGGGCTCGGTCACCGACATCGCGGTGCGCCGGCTGTTGCGGCTGCAGGGCACGATGAAGCCCGCGCAGATAGTCAGCGCGGAGAGCTACCCCGGGACCGACAACACGCTGACGCTGTCCGGCTACCGCGGCCTGATCCACGTCGCCTTCGCGTCCCCGCTCGCGGCGGCTCCCGCCCGCACCGGCGCCCGCGCGGCCAGGTTGCGCCTGGCCGGCACGAGTGGCTCGCCGCTCACGCCCAACCAGTGGCTGCAGCTGGTCTCCCAGCTCGGAGAGATCCCCGAGCCGGTGGTGACGGGCAAACCCTCCGCGGCTGCGATCCCGGACACGAGTACCGGCGCGCCCACCTCCAGCCTCACCGAGCGCCAGTCAGTCCGCGCCGGATGCGGGCACTGCGGGCGGCGGCGGTCCCTCCAGCGAAGCGGGAGGTGGCTGAGGATGGCCACGACCACGCCTCCTCCGCGGGCGGGTGGGCCCCCAACCGGCCCGCTTCCGCCGCCGAGCGGCCCTCCCGGGCCCCCGCGGCCGGTCTCGCCTCCGCCGCGGAGCGTGGGCCGCTGGATCGCCGCCGGCGCGCTCGCGCTGGTGGTTGGGATCCTCGCCTACATCGTGTTCTCGGGCGGTAGCGGGGCCAACTACAAGTTCGAACTCGAAAACGCCAGCCAGATCGTGCTGGGCGACCAGGTGCAGGTCGGCGGCGTGCCCGTGGGGAGCGTCACCGGCATCACGCTCACCCGCAACTACAGGGCGCTGATCACGATCCACGTGGAAGGCTCGCTGGTGCCGCTGCACGAAGGCACGACCGCCCAGATCAGGGTGCCCTCGCTGACGACCGTTGCCGGGCGCTACGTGGCGCTCTCCCCGGGCCCCAACAACCGCCCGGCGCTGCCCGCCGGCGCGACGCTGCCCCCCGGCTCCGCGCAGGGGACCACCGACCTCGACCAGCTGTTCGACACGCTGAACCCGCGCACGCGCAAAGGGCTGCAGGAGCTCCTCGTGGGCACGGCCGAACAGTACGCGGGCGCCACCATGGCGGCGGGTCTCTCAGCGGAATACTTCAGCCCCGCCCTCTCCTCCGCGAACCACATCTTCGTCGAGCTCACGCGCGACCAGCACACGTTCACCGAATTCCTCGTGCAGTCCGCCAAGGCGCTCGCGACGCTCGGCGCCCACCACGAAGCGCTCACCGAATTCGTCGACAACGGCAACCAGGCCACCCAGGCGCTCGGCGCCGAACAGGCGAGCCTTCAGCGTGCGGTGGCGCAGCTGCCGGCCACGCTGCAGGCGGGCAACCGCGCGTTCGCGCAGGCGCCCTCGACGTTCGCGGCGCTGCGCCACCTGGCGAACGTGGCCGGACCCGATACCAAGCTGCTCGCACCCCTCTTCGCGCGGCTGAAGCCGCTGGTGGTCGAGGCTGGGCCGGTGCTGCACAATCTCAGCCTCGCGATCAGCCGCCCGGGGCCGAGCAACGACCTCACCGACGCGGCGCTCGCGCTGCCCACGCTCGCGCAGATCCTCCAGAGCGGCTCGCCCAACGCCGTCAAGGCGTTGCAGGAATCGGTGCCGGTGACCGCCCTGTGGGGCCCCTACGCCCCCGACCTGGAGGGCGCTGTGCGCGACTTCGGCACGAGCGCGGGCTACTACGACGGAAACGGCAACTACGCGCGGGTGGCCCCCGTGTTCGACAACTTCGCGCTCGGCGCGGGCAACACGCTCACCCCGGTCACCCCGCCGCAGGGGCTGCAGGGCCTGAAGACCAAGCAGTTGCTGCGCTGCCCCGGTGCGGGCGCGACGCCGCCGGCGGCCGATGGCTCGGCGCCCTTCACCGACAACGGCCAGCTCGGCTGCGATCCCACGCAGGTGCCGTGATGAATCCTCGTCGCCGCAGCTCCCTGGCCGCAAGCCCGCTGCTGATCGGGGCGCTCACCGTGCTGATCGCGGCCGTGGCGGTCTACATCTCCTACAACGCCAACAACGGGCTGCCGTTCACCCCCACCTACAACATCAAGGCTGAACTGCCGGAAGCCTCGGGTCTGGAGAACGGCAACCAGGTGCGGCTGGCCGGCAAGCGGGTGGGGGTCGTGAGCGCGCTCACCCCCCACCAGGACCCCGCCACCGGCCGGGTCACGGCGATCGTGAGCCTCAAGCTCGAAAAGCACGCTGGGCCGCTGCCCCTCGACACCTCCATGCTCGTCGAGTCGGTCTCGACGATCGGCCTGAAGTACCTGGAACTGACCCGGGGGCACTCTCACCAGACGATCCCCGACGGCGGCACGATCCCCGCCTCGCACTCCCACGAACCGGCGCAGATCCAGGACTTCTTCAACATCTTCGACAAGCGGACGCGGGTCGCGATCGAGCAGAACACGAACACCTTCGGCGACGCCTTCGCCGGGCGCGGCCCCGGACTGAACGAAACGATCCACACGCTGCGTCCGCTCGTCGACGGCGCCGTGCCCGTGCTGCACAACCTCGCCTCGCCGCAGACCGGCTTCGGCCAGCTGTTCGTCGCGCTCGACAAAGCCGCCAAAGAGGTCGCGCCGGTGGCCGAAACGCAGGCGAGCCTGTTCGTCGAGCTCGACACCTTCTTTACGGCCTTCGCCGGCGCCTCGCCGTCGCTGGAACGCACGATCGAAGGCGGGCCGGCGGCGCTGCGCCAGGCGATCCACTCGCTGCCCTTCGAGGAACCGCTGATCGAAAAAACCACCGAGTTCATCCACCTGCTGCGCCCGAGCGCGCACATCCTGCGCACCACCGCGGCGCCGCTCGGCCACGCCTTCGAAGTCGGCGCCGTCAACCTGCGCGCCGCCGTCGCGCTGAACAAGCAGCTGGCCAGCGCGCTGCACGCCTTCCAGGTCTTCGCCGAAGACCCCGTCGTCGGGCTCGGCCTCGAAGAATTCACGCGGACCGCGCAGCTCGGCACGCCGCTGCTGGAAGGGCTCGCCCCTGCGCAGACCACCTGCAACTACGTCACGCTGGCGTTCCGCAACGTCGCCAACCTGCTCGCCGAGAGCGTCGGAGTCGGCACGCTCGTGCGGGCGGTGCCGATTCTCAGCCCCTCCGGACCGAACGCCGAGGGACTCCCGGCCTCGGCGCCTGCCGACGGGCCGTCAAAAGACGTGGCAAGCACCTTGACCGGCACTGGCGTCGGGAAAGAAATCCCAGACAACCACCTGCACTACAACCCCTACCCCTACGTGGGCGGTCCCGGCCAGCCCCAGGAGTGCGAAGCGGGCAACACGAACTACGTGGAAGGCAAGACGGTCATCGGCAACACCTCCACCACCCTCGGGACGCTCCACGACGTGACCAAGCGCAACGAAAGCCTGTTCGGGGAAAAGTACCCGGCCTCCACGCTGAGCAGCTTCCCGAAGGAAGGGCCCACCGCGAGCAAGAACACGAGCAAGAGCAAGAGCTCTAAGAGCGGTGCAAAGAGCACGAGCAAGGGGAAGGGGCAGTGAGTCGCGTGCGCATCTGGCGCCGCCGGGAGGTCGCGGTCTCCGAGCTGCAGAAGCGCTCCAACCCCGTGCGCTTCGGGATCGTCTTCCTGATCGTCCTCGCGATCGCCGTGTACTTCGGCTTCACCAAGCACGTTCCGTTCAAACACAGCTTCCGCCTGAACGCGGTCTTCACTGCGGCCGCCGACATCCAGCCCAAGTCCCCGGTGCGGATCGCCGGGGTCAACGTCGGCAAGGTCACCTCTGCCACGCGCGAGGGCAACACGGCGCTCGTGGCGATGGAAATCGAAGGCAAGGGCCTGCCGATCCACTCGGACGCGACGCTCAAGATCCGCCCGCGGATCTTCCTGGAAGGCAACTGGTGGGTCGAACTGCAGCCCGGCAGCCCCTCCGCTCCGGTGGTCTCCTCCGGCCACACGATCCCGGTCACGCAGACCTCCAACCCGGTTCAGCTCGACCAGGTGCTCGACGCGCTCAACACCGACACGCGCGCGAACCTGCAGACCTTCCTGGTCGAATACGGCGCGGCGCTGACAGCCAAGCCGACCGCCGCAGAGGACGCCGAACAGGACCCGGAAGTGCGCGGCCTGAACATGGCGCAGGCGCTCAACAAGGCCTACCACCGCGGCCCTGAAGCGCTGCGCGACGGCACGATCATCAACCAGGCGATCGCGGGCACGGAAACGCACGACCTCTCGAAGTTGTTTGCGAGCATCGAACAGGTCACGGCTCAGCTCAACGTGCACGAGCAGCAGCTCGGGGAACTGTTCGGCCACTTCGCCGGCTTCTTCCACCCCTTCGCCGCGCAGGCGGCCAGCGTCCGCACCGCCGTCGCCGAGCTGCCGAGCGCGCTGCGCGGGGCGCAGCGCGGCTTCGCCGAACTGAACAACGCCGCCCCCTCGATCCGGACCTTCGCGCTGGACCTGATCCCCGGCGTGGAAGAGATCCCCGCCGCGGCCACCGCCGCCTTCCCGTGGATCGAACAGGTCAAGGGGTCACTCGGGCCCGAGGAACTCGGAGGGGTCGCAGCGGGTCTGCGTACGGCGGCGCCGGAGATCGCCGCCGTAACCACCGGCCAGGTCTCCTTCCAGCGCCAGTTCAACGAGTTCAACCAGTGCCTGACGAAGGTGATCTTCCCCGCCATCTACACCAAGATCCAGGACGGGGCCAACACCTCGGGCGTGGAAGACTACAAGGAATTCTGGTATGCGCTGGCGGGCCTGGCGGGCATCGGCCAGAACTTCGACGGCAACGGCGCCGCGGGGCGCTTCATCGCCGGGGGCAGTGGCACCGCGGTCCTCTCTGCGCCGGCCACGGTCGTCAAGCCCGGCGCGCCGCCCGGCAACAAACCGTTGGTGGCCCAGACTCCTCTGGTTCCCGAAGGGACCAGCCCGCGCTTCCCCGGCGTCGAGCCTCCGTACAAGCCGCTCGTACCGTGCTACACGCAGAAGCTGCCCAACTTCAACGGGCCGCTGGCACACGGCTCAGCAGACGGGGGAGGATGATGGCGGCCGAGAACGGCAACCAGGTGGACCACGAGGCCGGCCGCGGGATCGGCGACCAGATCGAGCGCTACCGCACGGCGTTCCTGGCGGTCGTGGCGATGATCGTGATCGCCGCGGGGTCCGCCGGCTACATCCTCGCCCACGAGCGCCTTTCGGTGCCCGCGTGGGTGCCGGTCCTCGGCCACGAATCGTTCCCGCTGAAAGGCGAATTCACGACCGGCCAGGCGATCACCCCCGGCCAGGGCCAGTCGGTCGAGATCGCGGGCGCCAAGATCGGCGAAATCTCGAGCGTCGAATTGGTCGACGGCAGGGCGGTGGTTAGCATGAGCGTGACGCCCAAGTACGCCGCCGACATCTACCGCAACGCCACGATGCTGCTGCGCCCCAAGACGGGGCTGAAGGACGAGACGGTCGAGGTCAACCCCGGTAGCCCCTCGGCGGGGCGGGTGCCCAAGGGGTACACCGTCCCGATCACCCAGACCTCCCCGGACGGCAACCTCGAGGAACTGCTCGCCTCGCTGGACACCGACACGCGCGCCTACCTGCAGGAGCTGCTGGCCGGGGCCGGCGAAGGGCTGGCGGGGAACGGCGCCAACCTCTCCGCGACCTTCAAGCGCTTCGATCCGCTCGCCCGCGAGTTCCAGGAAATCGGCCGCGAAGTAGCCAAGCGCCAGTACTACGTTGCCCACGGGATCCACAACTTCCGCCTGCTGCTGGAAGCGCTCGGCAGCAAGGACACTCAGCTTGCCCAGGCGGTCGACTCCTCCAACGCGGTGTTCGCGACCTTCACGGCGCAGGACCGCGCGGTGCAGGAAACCCTGCGCGAGCTGCCCGGTGTGCTGACGCAGGCCAACCACGGCTTCGGCAAGCTCGCCACCTCGGTTCGCGTGGTCGGCTCCACACTGCACTCCCTGGAGCCGTTCGCCAAGGCGCTCGCGCCTGCCCAGCGCGCCGCGCAGGAGTCCTTCCGCACGACCACCCCGATCTTCAAGCACGAAATCCGGCCGTTCTTCCGCAAGATCCTGCCGGTCATCAACCAACTGCAGCCCTCGCTGCAGGACTTCGCGCAGGCCACCCCCGACCTGACCACGAGCTTCACCGTGCTCAGCGAATTCTTCAACGAGCTCGCCTACAACCCCGGCCCCAACCAGGCCGGCTTCCTGTTCTTCGCGGACTGGGGCGCACACGACCTCGACAGCGTGGTCTCCCAGGGCGAAGCCCACGGTGCGATCGGTCAGGTGCTGCTGTACTTCAACTGCGAACTGGTGCCGATCCTGACCGGCGTGGCCGAAGTTGACCCCACGGCAAAACTGATCCTGGGCCTGCTCAATCCGCCGAGCGCGTCGCTGTGCAAATCGGCCGCGGCGAGCGGCACGTCCGCGGCCAAAGCCGCAAGCGTGCACGGTGTCAGCTCGGCGGCGCGGCTGGCGGATCGCGTCTTCGGCCAGGGACCCGACGTCGCCGCGCTGGCGCAGGCCCCGATCGGCGGAGGTCGCTGAGATGCAGAAGCGCGCCCCGACGCTGGCGAACGTCCTCGTGATCGTGCTCTTCGCGCTCAGCTGCTTCGGCCTGCTGCTGTTCCTGTGGGAGTCCTTCGGCGGCCCGGTGCCGCTGAAGCCCAAGGGCTACCGCTTCTCGGTCGAGCTCTCGCGCACCCTCGCCCTCGGCGAAGAGTCCGACGTACGCATCTCCGGCGTCAAAGTCGGACACGTCGTGAGCCTCAAAGTCGGCTCGAACGGGTTCACCGACGTGACCGTCGAAATGAACCACCAGTACGCGCCGGTGCCTACCAACGACCGCATGATCCTGCGCCAGAAGACGCTGCTGGGGGAGACCTACATAGAACTGCTCCCGCGGCGCACCCCGGCGCGAGCGCTGCCCGACGGCGGGCAGATCTCGGCCAGCCAGGTCCAACCGGCGGTGACGCTCGACGACATCCTCTCCGCGCTCGACCCCCGCACGCGCGCCGCCTTCAAAGCGTGGCAGCAGCTCACGGCCGCCGCGTACAACGGGCGCGGGGAACAGATCAACTCGGACTTCGCCGAATTCCAGCCGTTCGTGGAAAACGCCAACAAGCTGGTGGGCATCCTCGACGAACAGGAAGGTGCGCTGCGGGCGACAGTGCACAACACCGGCGTGGTGTTCGACGCGCTCACCGAACGTGACGACCAACTCCGCGGGTTCATCGTCAATGGCGAGCGCACCTTCCACGCGCTCGCCCAGAGCAGCGCGCAGTTCGCGGACGCCTTCCGGGAGCTGCCCACCTTTGAGCACCGCGGGGAGGCGACGCTGCGCGAACTGGACAACCTCGCGACCGCCGCGGGCCCCGTGCTGGACGAGTCCTACGCGTGGGAGCGCGAGCTCGTCCCGCTGCTGGAAGGCGTAAAGGCGTTCACCCCAGACTTCAACAACCTGCTCACCGACTTCGGTCCGTTCACGAGTGCCTCCAAGCGGGGCCTGCCGGCGTTCGAACGCACGCTCAGCCTGCTCACGCCGCTGCTCGGCAACGTCGGCCCGGTGCTGCGCAACTTCGACCCGTTCCTGAAGTTCACCGGCGACTACGTCCCCGAGCTGCAGTCGTTCTTCGCCAACGTCACCGCCGCCACCGAGGCGCACGACAAAAACTCCGACATCTCAAACGGCCAGATCCAGCATTACCTGCGTGGTCTTGTGACGATCGCCCCTGAAGGCCTCGCGGTCTACACCAAACGGATCGGCACCAACCGCGCCAACCCCTACTTCCAGCCGGGCGGCTTCCGCACGCTGGGCAACGGCGGCTTGCAGGTCTTCAGCACGGCGGCCTGCGCCGACTCGGCTCCCTCGGTCGACCCGGCGTCGGCCAACGGGGTGGTGTCGAAAGAACTCCTCGAACAGCTGACCGGGCGCTGGACCGAAACGAAGCCCGGCAAGCCGCCGGTCCATCAGGAAGAGCCGGCCGTCGCCAACGGACCCGAAAGCACGACCAACACGGTCGCGGCGCCCGCGTGCAACCAGCAGGCTCCCTTCACGTGGGAAGGCGTGACCAGCCAGTTCCCGCACGTCACGCCGCCAGCGGCGAAGTAGGTGCTGCCCGCACCGTCGGCGGTGCGCTGGAGCCCGCCGGCTGCCCCCATCGGCGGCCGGGCTGGTTGGGGGGTGTCGGTGCGCTCAGACGCCGACGGTTCTCAGGCGGGCGCTCGCTTAGCATACGCCGCCACCATCGCCCGGTGGTGGCCCAGGTAGGGCAGCAGCGCGAAGTACGCCAGGTCGCCACACAGGCGGGGCAGTTCGCCGGTGCGGTCGGCCAGCGCGCGGTGGTGCAGGACCGAGGCGATCCCGCCCACCATCGCTTCGGAGATGTAGGAGGGTAGGTGGTCGGGGTCGGCGCAGTGGAAGCGCCCCTCCTCCAGCAGCGGCGGGAAGATCCTCAACAGCGCGTAGTGGCGCTCGCTGGCGGCGGGGCCCGCGCTGAGGCACTCCACGAGCACCACGCGTGCGCCGTCGGGGTCCTCCGCGAGCGCTCTCATCAGGGCCTCGAGTCCCGCGCGGACCCGCTCGGGCCAGGGGACCGCACGCTGTGCCGCCTCCTGCACCCTGCTCTCCGTCCGGGCGATCACCGCGTCGAGCGCCTGCAGGAAGCAGTCCTCCTTGTTCGCGAAGTGCTCTTCGAAGAGCGCCGCCGGGACTCCAGCGGTCTGCAGCACGCGCTCCACGGTGGTGCGATCGTAGCCCCGGTAGGATGCCGTGGCGATCATCGCGTCGAGCACGCGGATGCGGGGGTTGGGGGAGCGGCCCGCCGCCGAAAGACAAGGGCTGGCGGTGGAGTCCCGTGGGGCGCCGAGGTGGCTGCTGTGCAACATCGTTCCTCCCTCCCTGCCCGGCGAAGGAGCGGGTGGAGGAGCGCGACCGCTGTCCGGTCGAGCCGTGGCTGAGGCCGCGTTTTCCAGGCGCTGAATCCCGGACTGTGAGTTTCCTCTCCCCGCAAAGAGTAGTCCTGCCGGCACCACGTTGTCAAGGGCACTCGCCCGCGTCTCCTCCAGAGCCCTCGGCGGGCCTGCGATCAGGCGATCCCGTTGATCCTCGGCCGGTCTGCCGCGGGCACTGTTTCGCCGGCCGGTCTGCTGTCGGAGGGTTGCGCAGGCACGCTGACGAAGCGCAACCGGTAGCGGCCCACCACGATCTCGTCGCCGTCCTCGAGCATCCGCCACTCGATCCGCTCGCCGTTGACGAACACGCCGTTGAGGCTGCGATCGTCGAGCACCCGTACCCCGTCGGGTTGACGCACCAGCAGGGCGTGCCGGCGCGAGACGGTGGGGTCGTCGAAGCGCACGTCCGCCGCGAGGCTGCGCCCTACGCGGGTCCACTCGTGAGTCAGCGCCTGCACCGTGGTCTCCTCGTCCTCCTCGTAGGCGAGGTACTCCCCCGGCTGCTCGATCCGCTCCCTGACCTCCGCGAGCCACGCCTCCTCGCGCTCGTCGGCCTGCTCGGCGATTCTGCCGCCTCCCTCCGAGCCGACGTGGACGCCTTCGGTGGCGGTCTCTCCCCCGAGCCGTCCGGCGCTGAACAGCGAGGCGCGCACGAAGCTCGCGCCCCCGCAGCCGGGGCAGTCGCTCAGCCTGTCCGAGGCCGCCAGGGTCAGGACGTAGCCGCAGTGCTGGCAGCGAAAGGATCCCGCTCCCGCCAGCGTGCCCGAGGTCAGTGACTCCACCATCTCAGCGCTCCTGTTCTCCCGTTGGTTTACGGCTTGGCGCCCAGCTTGCCAGCGAAACCTTGTGGCGATCATAACGAGACTTTCCCCGAGAGGTCTAAAAGGCTTGTAATTTTCTGGAGGCCGCAGCGCTTCGCGGGCTCGGCACATCTGAGGCAGGGGCAGAACTGGGGTAGCTGGGTTCTTCTACCCCCGGCTCGCCTCCTCCAAACCGGGGCCCTGGAGGAGACCGGCGCCGGGCGGCGAAACCCCGTGGCATGTCCCCCGCGACCGTCACGGACATCGATCGGTTCGAGCGCGTCCTGCTGCGCCGTGGTGTCGGGGTGCTCACGGCCGATCGCAACCATTGCGCGGATTGCGGGCGCACCCCGCTGGTGGGGGAGCGGGTGCACCTCTACGGCGGCGCCGTCGTCTGCGAGCTGTGCCGCTCGGCACGCCGCGACGCGCCTGGGGCCACTGAGACGGTGCGCCACACCGAGCGTGGCCACGGCGTCCGCCTCGCCGCTCGGGCAGCGTAGTCG
This sequence comes from uncultured Solirubrobacterales bacterium, assembly GCA_963702085.1. GTDB lineage: Bacteria > Actinomycetota > Thermoleophilia > Solirubrobacterales > Solirubrobacteraceae > Palsa-744. The sequence continues at coordinate 1,107,904 of OY969707.1, forward strand.
GGCCGCCGGCCCTCGGCGTAGTCGGGCCGCCGGCCCTTATAGACTGCCGCACGCGATGGACCCCGTGACCGTGTCGATCCTCATCGACGCTCCCCGCGAGCGAGTCTTCGAGTACCTGCAGGACCTCGCCAACCACTCCGAGTTCACCGACCACTACCTCCACGACTGGCACCTCACCCGCGAGAACTCGGTGGGTCGCGGGGCGGGAGCGCGCTTCCGCGTGGCTGCCCCCGGCAACCGCTTCAGCTGGGGTGACGTGACCTTCGCGGAGGTGGACGCGCCGCACCGTATCGTCGAGGTCGGCCGCGGCGGCAAGAACAACCGCGTGCGCACCCTCGGTGTCTACGAGCTCGCCCCCGACGCGGGTGGCACCACGCGCGTGCGGTTCACCGTGGAGACCCAGCCCCACACGCTCTCCGACCGCCTCCTGGAGTCCTTCGGCGCGCGCGGGTGGCTGCGGCGCAAGAACCTGAAGGCGCTGCGCCGCCTGCGCTCGATCATCGAGACCGGAGAGGGGCGCGGCCGGCGCGTCACGGTCGCCGGCGGGTAAACTGCCGCGTCGCATGTCTCGCCTTTCGCGCAACTCCGTCCTCGCCGCCCTCGCCGTGTTCGCGGCGCTTGCCCTTGGGGCCTGCGGGGAGTCCCACACGCGGGTCACGACCGGCACCTACGCTGGGTCCTCCGGCAAGAACGCCCCCTACCTCAACGTGGGGCCGCTCGTCTACGAGGTCCAGATCTCCCGCGAGCTGAACCCCTACGACACCGAAGACTCCACCTACCTCGCCGGCCTCACCCCCGCCCAGCGGCAGCTGCACCCCGGGGAAGAGTGGTTCGGGGTGTTCATGCAGGTCTACAACAACACCGGCCTGCCCCACCCCGTGGCTAGGGACCTCACGGTCACCGACACCGAAGGCAACGTCTACTACCCGATCCTCCCCGACGCCACCAACCTCTTCGCCTACCGCGCCGGGTACGTGGCCGCCAACAACCGGGTCCCCGCCCCCGACACCGTCGCCTCCGAGGGCCCCACCCAGGGGGCGGTACTGCTGTACAAGATCAAGGTCCTCTCCCTCTCCAATCGCCCCCTCACGCTGAAGGTCGTCGACCCCGGCGACGCCACACAGACGGCCTCTGCGGAACTGGACGTTTAGCCGCCCGGCTGCAGGGCCGCTTCGATAACCTGCCGCGCCACCGGCGCCGCGGTCGCCCCACCCGCGCCGTCGCGCACCATCAGCACCCCCACGGCGATCTTCGGGTGCAACGCCGGGGCGAACGCCGCGAACCACGCGTCGGTGTTCTGTGGGTTGCTCTGTTCGGCGGCGCAGCTGTTCGCTTCGGAGGAGTGTTCCTTGGAGGTGTGTTCTTCGCCTTCTGCGGGCTTCTGTTCGGAGCCGCTCTTGCCACACGAGGTTGGGCTTGCCAATTCCGCGGTGCCCGTCTTGCCCGCCACCACCACCCCCGGGATCGCCGCCGCGGTGCCCGTGCCGTAGCGCACCACGTCGATCATCATGCCCCGTACCGTGCGCGCCGTCCCCGCGCTGATCGCACGCACCGCTCGGTGGCTTGCGCCGGGTGCGGGCACGAGGCTGGGCGTCGGCCGCCGGCCCCCGTCGGCGATCGTCGCCGCCACGGTCGCCATCTCCAGGGGGCTCGCCAGCACCTGGTCCTGGCCGATCGCCGTGGAGCCCACCGCCAGTTCCCCCTGGATCTGAGCCGCCGGAGGGAGGGTGCTCTCGGCCGCGCCCGGGACCCCCGGGGGGTGGTTGAAGCCGAACCGTTCCGCCGTCGCCACCAGCCGCGCCGCCCCCAACTTCACCCCCAGCGGGGCGAACACCGAGTTGCACGACGCCGCGAACGCTTCCACCAGCGAGCCCCCGCAGGACTCCCCGTTGGCGTTGTGCAGTTCCACCCCGTCCAGCGTCGCCTCCGTCGCGTCGGCGAACGTGCTCCGTGGGTTGGCAACCCCCGCCTGCAGCACCCCGCTTACGGTGACCATCTTGAACGTCGACCCCGGTGGCTGCAGCGCTTCCAGGGCGATCCCTGCCACCGCGAGCACCTGGCCGCTGGCCGGTTCCAACGCGATCACCCCCCCGTACTGGCCCCCCAGCGCGCTCACCGCGGCGCTCTGCAACGCGGGGGCGATCGTGGTACGCACCGTGCGCCCCGCGTGTGGGGCGACGCTCGCCAGCACCCGCTCGTCGCCTGCGCCCGCGGTGGCGGTCGGCGACTGGCCGGCTGGAGCGCGGACCGCGAGCAGTTCGCCCCCCGGGGTGCCCCGCAGCCGTTCGTCTTCCGCGAGCTCCAGGCCGCTCACCCCCACGATCGCGTTGCCCGGCACTCCCTGCGCTTCGAGTGCCTGGCGGCGGCCGGCGGGGGCCGGCCCCACTTCGCCCACCACCGCGTCCGCCGCCGCGCCCAGCGGCGAGCTGCGCTGCCCCGCCGCGCTTGCCGGCCCTTCCGCGAGCACCGACCCGTTGCGCGCCTCCAGCGCCGCTCTCGGGGGCAGCGCGGTGCGCCTGCTCAACGCCTCGCCTGCCCGCAGGCCCGGGAAGGCCAGCGAGCGCGACCACACCACCCGCACTTCCTGCGCTTCGGGCCCCGTGACCGTTGGCAGCCTGAAGCTCTCTGCGAGGGTGCCGAACAGGTGCGTGCGCACTCGCACCGGCACCACCTCCACGCCGCCCGCCGCTCCCCGTGCGGCGCCCGTCACCTGCTCGCTGCTGGCGGTCGCCGTCGTCAGGTCTTCCTGGTAGGCCTGCGCGAATTCGCTCGCCCCCACCTTCCGCTGGGAGGCGAGGGAGAGCTCGCCGTACATCGTCGCGTAGTCCCCCCGCGCCCACGCCGCCGCGAAGCGCGCCGCGAGCGCGGGTGCGGCCGATGAGGAGGAGTGCTCCGCGCCCACGATCGCCCCCACCGCGAACGCCGCCGCCGCCAGCGCGATCACCGGTCTCGCGCGCCGTGTGCGCAGGCTGCTGGCGCTCTGGAGGTCCCTGCTGCGGTGGCCTGTCCTCTGTGGCCGCCCGCCCCGGCTGGAAGAGGATGGGACAGTCATCGCTCTACGCCGGTTCTCACAACGCGGAACGGTAGAACATGGGCGTGACGTCGCTCGACTGGGCAATCCTCCTGTTCGTCGCCCTCCTCGCCCTCTTCGGCCTGCGGCAAGGGTTCATCGTGGGCGTGCTCTCCTTCGGGGGCTTCGCGCTTGGCGCGTTCGTCGGAACCCGCGTCGGTCCGCTGCTGCTTCCCCAGGGCTCCTCCTCGCCCTACGCCCCCGCCTTCGGCCTCGTCGGTGCGATCCTCGCCGGGGCGATCCTCGCCACCGGCTTGGAGGGGCTTGGCTGGCGGCTGCGCAGCTCCACTCGCTTGATTCCGGGTGTCGGCCTGCTCGACGGCGCGTTGGGCGCGCTGCTCTCCGCCGCGGTGGGCCTCGGGATCGTGTGGATCGTCGCCGCCGTCGCCGCGCAGATCCCCACGGCCACCACGCTGCGCGCCGACATCCAGCGCTCGGCGATCCTGCGCGATCTCAACGGGCTGCTGCCGCCCTCCGGCCCGATCCTGGGCGCGCTCTCGCGCCTGGACCCGCTGCCCTCGATCCCCGGACCGCTGCCCGCGCTCGCGGCGCCCCCGCCGCGCATCGCCGGCGCCCCCGGGGTGCAGGCCGCCTCGCGCTCGGTCGTGCGTGTGCTCGGCACCGCGTGCGGCCTGGCGATCGAGGGCTCCGGGTGGGTCGCGCGGCCCGAAGAGGTCCTCACCAACGCCCACGTCGTCGCGGGCGAGGACGACACCACCGTGGAGGTCGAAGGGCGCCCCCCCGGCCTCCCCGCGCAGGCGATCGCCTTCGACCCCACGGTCGACCTCGCGCTGCTGCGTGTCCCCGGTCTCGGGCTCCCCTCGCTGAGCCTCGTCTCGACCCCCCCCGGGGGGCGCGCGGGGGCGATCCTCGGGTACCCCGAAAACGGGCCCTTCGACGTCCAGGCCGCGCGCATCGGGCCGTCCGCGCAGGTGCTCACGCAGAACGCCTACGGTCAGGGGCCCGTCTCCCGCCTGCTCACCCCCCTGCGCGGCCTCGTGCGCCCCGGCAACTCCGGGGGCCCCGTCGTGGACTCCGCGGGCGGCGTCCTCACCACGCTCTTCGCCGGTACCACCGGCGCCGGGCCCCCGGGTGGCTACGGGGTCGCCAACGCCACCGTCACCCACCTCCTCGAAACGGCCGGCGGGGCGGGCGGGTCGGTTGGCACCGGGCCCTGCGACACCGCGTGAGGCCGGCGCGCGAGGCCGGCGCGTCGGTCGGGCGCGCCTCGCTCGGGGATCGTGGCCCGCCCACCCGGAGGCCCAGCGCGCACCCGCTCGGCGGCGGCACCCACCCGCGCGGACGTCCCCAAAAAAGACCCCTGTGAGACCAACCAGCTAGGCTGACCTCCGTGCCGAAGACCCTGGTGATCGCCGAGAAGCCCTCCGTCGGGCGCGACCTCGCGCGCGTGCTGCCCGGGACCTTCAAGAAGGAGGAGGGCTGGCTGGAGGCCGAGGAGCACGTCGTCACGTGGGCCGTCGGGCACCTCGTGCAGCTCGCCGAACCCGACGAGTACGACCCCCGGTTCAAGCGCTGGCGCATGGAGGACCTGCCGATCGTGCCCGACCGCTTCAAGCTCGTCGTGCGCGACGAGCGCTCCCGCAAGCAGATGTCGGTCGTCACCCGCCTGCTCTCCCGCGAGGACGTCGGGGAGGTCATCAATGCCTGCGACGCCGGCCGCGAGGGGGAGCTGATCTTCGCCTACATCTACGAGAAGGCCGCCTGCACCAAGTCCGTGCGGCGCCTGTGGCTGAACTCGATGACCACCTCCGCGATGCGGGCCGCCTTCGACTCGTTGCGCCCCGCGTCCGAGGTCGCCCTGCTCGAGCAGGCCGCCCGCTCGCGCTCGGAGTCCGACTGGATCGTCGGCATGAACGCCACCCGCGCCGCCACCATCCGCCTACGCACCTCCTTCGACGGGGCCGTCTCGCTCGGGCGCGTGCAGACCCCCACGCTCGCCATCGTCGCCCGCCGCGAGGAGGAGATCAAAGCGTTCGTGCCCGAGCCCTACTGGCTCGTGGACGCTGTCTTCGCCGCGGGGGCGGGCGGGGATCCGATCGACGGGGAGGGGGGGTCGACCTCCGGGGACGGGGAGGGCGAGGCCAAGGAGCGCGTCTACACCGGGCGCTTTCACGCCGGCGCCAAACCCCGCCTGGCGACCGAGGAGGAAGCGGTCGCGATCGTCGAGGCCTGTACCGGGCGGGAGGCGACCGTCACCAAGCTCGAGGTCAAGGAGGCGCGCGAGCGCGCGCCCCTGTTGTACGACCTCACCTCGCTGCAGCGCGACGCCAACACCCGCTTCGGCTTCTCCGCGCGGCGCACCCTCGGCGCTGCGCAGCGCCTCTACGAGGAGCACAAGGCGCTCACGTACCCGCGCACCAACTCCCGTTACTTGACCAAAGACCTGATCCCCGAGATCAAGCCCACCGCCGAGCTCGTGGGTTCCCACAAGGAGTACGCCCGCGCCGCCGCGTACGTCACGGGTCTCGACAAGCTCCCCCTCGCGCGGGTGGTCGACGACGCCAAGGTCACCGACCACCACGCCATCATCCCCACCCGCTCCGAGCACAAACTCGAGCGCATGTCCGACGACGACCGCCGCGTCTACGACCTCGCCGTGCGGCGCTTCCTGGCGATCTTCCACCCCGAGGCCGTGTTCGAGAACACCCGCGTGGAGACCACCATCCCGGCTGCCGGGGGGCCGCGCGCCGGGCGCTACGTGTTCCGCACCCGCGGCAAGGTCTTGATCGTGCCCGGCTGGCGCGGGGTCTACGGGGAGAGCACCCCCGAGACCGGCCGCGAAGGCGGCCCCGGCGCCGAGGAGGACGAGGGCGTCGAGCAGCCCCTGCCCCGCCTGCTCGAGGGCGAGCCCGTGCAGACCCGCGAGATCAAGAGTCTCGCCAAGGAGACCAAGCCGCCCCGGCGCTACTCCGACGCGTCGCTGCTCGCCGCGATGGAGACCGCCGGCAAGCTCGTCGACGACGAGGAGTTGCGCGAGGCGATGAAGGAGTCCGGCATCGGCACCCCCGCGACCCGCGCCGCGATCATCGAGCGGCTCATCTCCGTCGGCTACATCGAGCGCGACGGGCGCTCGCTGGTGGCCACCGAGAAGGGCCTCTCCGTCGTGCGCCTGCTCGGCCACCACCCGCTCACCTCCCCCGAACTCACCGGCCGCTGGGAGCACCGCCTCGACGCGATCGAGCGCGGGGAGGATTCCCGCGAGCACTTCATGCACGACATCGCCGGCTTCGCCGGGGAGACCGTGAAAATGCTCGACCACGCGCTCAAAGACGTGCGCATCCCCAAAGCGACGCTCGGGCCCTGCCCGGTGTGCGGGCACCCCATCGTGGAAAACCGCAAGGGGTACTCCTGCTGGGCGCGCAACGACCCCGGCTGCGGGTTTGTGATCTGGAAGTCCAAAGCGGGCAAGCAACTGTCCCTCGCGGTCGCCCGCGAGCTGATCCGCACCGGCTACACCGCCCGGCCCGTCACCGGCTTCCGCGGGCGCTCCGGGCGCTCGTTCCGTGCGCACCTTGCGCTTCAGCAGGGGGCTGACGGGAAATGGCGCGTCGAGTTCAACGAGTCTTGGGCGAAGGAGGGGGCCAAGCCGCCCGACCAGGAGCCGGCCGATGGCGCCGCTGCGGTTGAGGTTCCCGCTGATGGTGGGGTTGAGGCCGTGGCTGCTCAGTCGGTGGCGTAGGGGCCGAGACTGGCGCCGAGCCGGTCGCTTGACGCATCAGAGCGAAGGCGGGCGCTCGCCGTCTCATTCATCCGCTGGGAGCAGCCGGAATGGCATTCCGTCTGCGCTCAGCACCCGGAAGTGTCGCTCGTCGGGAGTCAGGATCTCACGCCGAAGCCGCGGGCGAGTTCCTCATCCACCCGCTCCGCGAGGGTCGGATCGCCGCTCTCGAACAGCGGCAACCGCGGCGGCGGGTAGGCGTGGCTGGCGGTCGCCGACGCCAGCGCCGAGCTCACGACCTCGGCCTCGCTGCGGCCCTCTGCTGTGGCAGTCCGCTCCAGCGCAGCCTTCAGCTCGTCGGGGAGGTATATAGCCGTCCGCCTCATGCCACGCATCCTGCCACGCGTTGCGTGTGGTAGTGCGGGAGCGAGGGGGTCGGTCCGGGCTTCGCACATCCAAGGACCGAGCCGATGATGTCCGGGCGGACTGGCAGGATTCCGGTCGATAAAATGAGACCCGTGGCGAAGAAGCAGACCAACGGCAAGCCCGAGCGTCTCAGCCCGGAAAGGCTGGCTGAACTGACGCACCCGCCTGTTTACAAGACTCCCGAGGAAAGACGCGCGGCCTTGAAGCGTGCAACCGAGGGATTTCGGGTCAAGGTCCGCGTGACGCCGGACATGTACGGCCGACGGTAGGCCATGACTCCTGTAGGCGGGCGCCAGCCCGCCACGCGTGGCGTGTTTGCGATCGAGGAACCGGAGTTCCCGTTGCCAGACCCGGTCGCGCTCGACACGACCGGTTGAGCCCGGGTTGGCTGCCCTCCCGGCGGCGGGAGGACCGAGCACCCGACCCGCAGGACTCTCACGAGCTCATTCCAACGCGTCTCACTCCCACCAGCGAACGGGTCGGTCGCCGGGTCGCAGTGCGAACATGTAGATCTGCGCCTCGATCCGCTGGTCGATCAACTCGCCGTCGTAGGGCATGCCGGCCTTGCGGAAGCGCGCGCGGATCAGTTCCTTGGCCGCTCGGTTGGCCGGGTTCACGCCGCACAGGTCAAACGCGTACTCGGGTTGCAGGAACAGAAAGATGCGACCGGGGTCCTTGGTGTGCTTGCTATGGCCGGTCGGATAGCAGGGGGCGAACACGTTCACGAAGAGGCGCAGGCTCGCGAACTCGAACTGCCACTCGACGGTGTCGAATGGCCCGTTCATGCAGTCGCTAGCAGCCGGGTCCTGCGCGTTGAGGCGGTGAAGCGCGTCCTTCAAGGACGCCTTCACGCACTGAAAGTTGGTGGCCTCGCGCTCGGCGATCTCGATCACGAAGCCGTGTGAGCGCTCCCGGTGCGCGGTGCGTGCCCAGTCGGTAAGGGCCGTGCCGTTTCGCACCCAGTTCGCCTCATCGGGGTCTGCAGGCTCCCAACGTGGGCCGTAGCGGACGCGAGCACCCCGTGCGTATGGGCAAAGTGTCGAACTCTTCACGGCGGCGAAACCCTCGGCCATCGCAGGAGCTCAGCCGGAGGTTGCGTGTAGCGCGGGGTCACTCCAGTCACCGGCGGTTAGTCGGTTCTTGGCGCCCAGGTGCCAGCTGTGTGGGTCGGTCTCGTAGATCTGCTCGAACATCCTACGGGCGGTCTCGGTTCGTAGCTGCGCCCGGACGCGCTTGCGTGTCTCGCGCAGTGTCGTCTCGAAGTCGAGTCCGCGCGAGGTGCACTCCATCAGCTCTAGGTCGCAGTCGAGGTTGTCGGCGTCCTTGACGATCTGGGACTCGAGCGTGAGCTGCGCACGATACTCCTCCCACAGGGCTGCCACGTCCCTCTCGATGGCGGTGTCGCGTACGGCGTCCTGCATCGCCTGGGTCTCGTCACGGTCGACGTACATGCGGGTCACGTAGTTGACGTCGCCGGTGCGGGTCTCGGCGAGGTCGTGCACGAGCGCGAGCTGAACGACCTTCGCGGTGTCGGCGGCCTCGTGCTTGGCGAGCGTGAGTGCCAGCCAGATCACCCGGAGGCTGTGCTCGGCGACGTTTGCGAGGCGCTGGTCGTTTCCGAACTGCACCCAGGCCCTTGCGACCTGCCGCAGCGTCCCGAGCTCATACAGCAGTTCGGTGTCGCGTCGCAAGATCTGGTCTTCGCGCGGATCCATTGTGAGCCTTCCTTACGTGGTGTTTAGCGTACCGGGTGGGTGACGAGGATCCCGGCGAGACCCTCGGGTGTGAGCCGTTCGATGAGGCTGCGCGCGTATGCGGCTGCGGCCGCGGCTGCATAGTTGTGCCACAGGTCGTTCTTGTTCGGGTCACCGTAGTCGCAGGCGGCCCGCACGATTCCGTATGGCTGGGCGTGATCCCAGGCGGCGCTCGCGATCCCGGAGGCCTCCATCTCGATCGCGCGCAGCGCGTGCGCGCTTGCGAACTCATCGCGCACGGCGGAGTCGCGCAGCAGGATGTCCGAGGAGCCGATAATGCCGCGGAAGACCCGCGGGCGACCGGCACGCCGGGCGCTGTCGCGGGGGTGGCGCACCCTGCGGCCCTGCGCGTCACGCAGGACGTCGCTCCCGGCGGGAGGACGCGCGAAGACCGCGTTGGCGAGCAGTCGCTGCAGATACTCCTCCCAGGGGCGCGAGTCGTGTGCCAGCTCATCGGCAGCGAGTGCATTAATCGCATCGAGCAGCACCGCGCTCGGCGGCGGCAGCGCGTCGCGGTGGACCAGGCCCGCCTCCGTGGCGACGCCTGAGGTGAAGCCGACGACGCCCTTGCGGTCAGAGACGACGATGTCTCCGAGGCGAACGTGCTTCGAAGGGTCTGTCGGGCATGGGACGCCGCAGGCGACGCCGACCATCAGGACGAGGCGCACCCCCGGGAAGCTGCGGATCAGGTTCGCCGCGGCGGCGGCCGCGCTGTCGGTTCCCGTCCGGCGCAGCTGGGTGAGCGCGACCTGGTGGGCACCGACACGCATGCCGTCGCAAACTGCCGGTACGCTCCCGACCGTATAGCGGTTCGGGTCGCCGGGCACGGTGCGGGTGGCAGGGGACTCAAGCAGCTCCCGCATCGCCGCGAACTCCTCCGCCAGTGCGGTGACGATCCCGACCGAGCAGTCCATGTAGCCCATATTCGGGGTCCGGTGAGTCCCAGCGGCGAGGTTCGCGGCGCTGCTCGCGAGCGCGTGGGCACTCGCATCCAGTGGCTCGCCGCGCTGCAGGATCGGCCACAGCTCCCCCACTCCGAGGACTTCCTGAAGCGCAGCAGCTCCCCAATGTTGGCGCGGTCCAGCAGCACCATGAGGTTCAACGCCTTGAATGCCGTGGCCGTCCGGGCGAACGACAGCGCGACCTCGGCGCGCAGCTGGAACGGGCTTGCGAGATAGACGAGATCGCCGACGATCTTCGCGTCCAGCGAGCGAGCATAGCCGTCGATGTAGGCGGGCTCGATGATGCTTGAGAGGGCGAGGGTCGAGACCTCCACCCGGCGCTTGGAGAGAAGCTCACGGACGTGGGCCGCGACGAATGCCCTCTGCTCGAGCATCTCGGGAATCATCTCCCAGGCGTGCTCAAGGCAGCCGAGCGACGAGCCGGTGCTACCGGGGCCTAGGATGTCCGCCAGCGCGTCGTCGTGCAAGACGGCCATCCAGCTGGCGGTGATCTCTGCCCGGGAGGAGCCGCTCTTCTGGCGGTACGGGGGCGCAGAGACGTGGGGCATCGTAGTGTATGCGCGCGGGATGCCGCCCGGCAGACCGCGCGGGTACTGGGGCAGCTTTTTCTCGCGGTGTTCCTCCAAGGAGTCCTGGGCAGCCGAAATGTAGATCACACCGAGCTCCATGAGCTCGACGTGCTCTGCGAGCACGAGCCGGGCGAGCTCCCCCTCGAAGTAGGAGGATGCGGGAAGATAAAGTGTCTCGCCCACCAAGGCAGCGAGACGAAACGCCCTGCGCGCCTCGATGAGCAGCATCTCCTCCTCCGCGTGGCCGCCGCGGAGCGCTCGGCTGTAGTGATACAGGTCAAGGAAATGCAGGTAGATACGTGACATGGACTTGCTGCGGTTCTAGCTACGGATCGTCGCGCGTGTTTAGCCCGACGGTGTCGACGAGGCGTTCTGGAAGGCCAGGCAGTAGATGTTCTCCTCCCGGTCGCTGCGTGGGAGAATCTCCAGCCTAGTGAGCGTCAGGCCTCCTGCAAGGAGCACGCTAAGCAACTGCTCAAGGCGCGTGGCGTGGAAGGATTCGTGTGCGTTCGTGAAATGGTCGAGCTTCTCCAGCACAGCGTGGCCGGTCAGGAACGCCGCGAGGGTCTCCTTGGGGGCGGGCGTCGCGTGAACGTCGGCCAGCACGTCGGGCAGGTAGAGCAGCAGCGTGCCGGCAGGGTTCAGCATCGCTCGCAGGTTCTTCGCGAGCTGCGGGGTGATCTGGAGCTCAAGGGTCGTGAACACCGCGAACGCGACATCCCCGTGGATCTCACTCGGTGGCGCGGCGCCGGCCAGGTCATGGACGAGCGTCGCTACCGCCCAGCTGGATGACATCGACGTGAGCGCGAAGCGCAGCAGCGACTCGTCGATGTCCACGAGCGTCCACGAGATCCCGGCGGCCCAGGGCGCACGTGCGAGCGTGCGTGTGACGTAGCCGGTGCCTGACCCGAGGTCGAGCACCGACCGTGCCCGCGATGAGCACAGGACGCCCGCCAAATGTGGGACCACGACCTCGTTCCGCACCTTGTCCGTGGTGCACCCTTGCTCCCAGGCGTCCGGGTCGCGGGCCGCGCGGGCGTGGCTCCTCTGTAGGGCAGATGCGGGCTTCATGGGGGCAGATGCGGGCTTCATGGCTATGTGGCGCGTCGGGAACGACGATCCTGTGGCGACGCCCCGAACAATACTTCCGCAAATAGCGGCATCAGGCTAGATGTTCAGAATGATTGGACCCCGGGCGGGCGGGGGAGTCGTCCGTTCCTGGTCGTAGCATTCGCTGGTCATGAGCGCCCTGAGACTTCTTGAGGACACCCAGCTCCAGCGTAAGGCGCGGGGCGCGTTCTTCACCCCGCAGCCGATAGCAGAGTACCTGGCGGAGTGGGCGATCGAAGGGGACCCGCGGGCGAGCGTCCTTGACCCCACCTGCGGCGAGTCGGTATTCCTGCAGGCCGCCGGGGAACAGCTCAGGGCGCTCGGTGCTGACCGTGCGCAGCTGCGAAGCCAGGTTCTCGGTGTTGACCTTCACGAGCAGTCCGTGCGGCAGTCGATCTCCGAGCTCGCCGCCCGTGGCCTGGACGCGTCGCTGCTCGTCGAGGACTTCTTTGAGCTCTCCCCCCCGAATCGTCTGGATGCACGGCTGCCGTATGTCGATGCGGTGATCGGAAACCCGCCGTTTGTCCGCTTCCAGAACCACGCCGGCATGGAACGCAAGCGCGCTCAACGCTGTGCCCTGGAGCAGGGCGTCCGTCTGCCTGGAGTCGCATCCTCTTGGGCGGCGCTTGTAGTTCACGCGTGCGCGTTCTTGAAGCCCGAGGGACGCTTGGCGATGGTGCTGCCGATGGAGCTGCTGACGACTGGATATGCCGAGCACATCAGGCTGTGGCTAAAGCGCCGCTTCAAGGCCGTTCATCTCGTCATGTTCGAGCGGCTGCAGTTCGCGGATGCCTCCGAGAAGGTGATCCTCGTGCTCGCCCGTGGGACCGGAGGATGCAAGGCGTTCACGCTCGTACCGGTCGAAGACGCCGAACACCTGCGCGAGATACGGATGTTCGGTCCGATGCACCTGAGCGTCGCCCCACCCCACGAGGGCAAGTGGACCGACCTACTGCTCTCGGTCGAGCACCGCCAGCTATATGATCGGATCGTCGATGATCATTTCATCGAGCTGCGCGAGTACGGCGCTCCGTCGCTCGGGACCGTCACGGGCGCGAACGGGTTTTTCTGCATCACCGAGCAGACCCGACGCGCATACGACATCGCCGAGCATCATCTCGCACGGATCTGTCCGCCGGGATCCAAGCATCTTCGGGGTCTCTCGTTCTCCAAGCATGACTGGGAGCGTCTGCGTGACGCCGGTGAGAGAGTGTGGATGCTTGTGCCCGACCCCAAGGGACAGTTCGAGGCGGGTTTGCGCCGCTACCTGCGTGAGGGCGAGCAGCAGGGTGTGCCCGGTCGGTACAAGTGCCGGGTGCGAACCCCGTGGTATCGGCCGCCGCTGGTCTCGCCCCCGGACCTATTTTTCACTTACATGTCCCACCGTTACCCGCGCCTGATCAACAACAGTGCGCGGGTCTCGTTCGTGAACTCGATGCACGGCATCCGCCTGGCGCACGGGCTGCCGCGCGAGGTCAGGGCGGCGCTGCCGATCCTGATGCTCAACTCCGCGACGATGCTCGGCGCCGAGCTGCACGGCCGTGGCTACGGCGGTGGGCTGCTTAAGATGGAGCCCCGCGAGGCGGGGATTCTTCCGGTCCCGCGACCGGAGTTCCTGCAGGCTGCGTGGCGGCGGCTGAAGCCCGAACGGGCGCGGCTTGACCGAGCGCTGTCCAACGGCCTGTGGACTGGTGTGCTTAAGGACGTCGATGAGGCGCTGCTACACGACGCGTGTGGCGTGCCTCGGGGGGAGGTCTCCGCATTGCACCTCGCTTCTCGCGAACTGCGGAACGCTCGCATGAGCATCGCTGATACAGGGGCGCGAGGCTAAGGGACGCCCGCTCGGGATGCCCGACGATGAGGGTGGGCCATCCGGGCGAGCGTTGGGGCACGCTGATCGAGCGGGTGCAGCGCGATGCGATCCGTGATTTCAGCGCGGTCGCGGAGGACTTTCTGGCGTTGATGTGGTGCCTTGACCAATACCGGATCGCTGACGCGCCACCACCCGGGATGGGGAACCCCACGGCGAACCCTCAGTCTCGCATGGACGGCATCTACCGCGGTAAGGGACTCTGGTTCTCGACGCTCCTCGGGCTGCTACTGGATAATCGAACGGGGCAGAAGATCCGCTCGCGCTCGAGAATCCGGGGCTACTCCCAGAAGCACCAGATCGATCTCGCGTGGCCTGACCGTGATATCGCGCCGATCATCTGCGCGGAGTCGAAGATCACGGGCGGCCCTGCCTACCGCAAATACCGTGCGCGGGGCGCGATGGACGATTGGACTACCCGGCGTAAGGAGCTGAAGTTCGCTGCCACCGACCTGAAGCTTTCCCGCCGCGATCAGACCGTGCGGATCGGGCACTGGGCGGTGTGGCGCTCGAAGGCCGCGCCGATGGCGTTCATGTTGTGGGGTGCACGGCTGGGCCATGGCGACTCAATCGAGCGGATGGTGCGAGAGACCGAGGCGCTGTTGGCGACCTACCTTGACGGCGCGGGTCTCTTCGCGTGGCGGGAGAACGAGGCGGGGACCGGCTACCGCCCGGTCCCGCTGCCAGATGGCTCAAGCATTGAGGATCTCGACTCGGCTTTGTGGCGGATCGAGAGCGAGATCGCTGACGCGAACTCCACGGGGGCGTTGAACGCCCCCGTGGAGCCTTCAGCTCCGGTCGATCCGGCGTTGCTGCTGGAGGATGAATAGCCGCGCATCTCTGGCCCATTTGGGGGCGGTGTAGCCGGGCCGTCGCGCATGGAACATGAGAGAACGGAGCACCCGCGAGAGCGAGGCGTCGGGTGGGTGCGCCACTATGGGGCGCCCATGCCCATCACGCTAGTAACCGGACCCGCCAACGCCGGCAAGGCCCGCGTCGTGATGGATGCCCTGCGTGCCCACCACGCTCGGGGAGAGCAGCCGCTGCTGGTGGTGCCCACCCGCGCCGACGTGGAGCGCTACCGAGGCGAGCTTGCCAGCGGCGGGCTCGTGGAGGGGGTGCGGGTGGAGCGCTTCGGAGGGCTGCTCGCCGAGGTGCTCCGCCGCGCCGCCGACCGGGGGCCGGCCGGCACGGTGCGGCCGCTCGGCCGACTCGCCCTCGAGCGGGTGCTCGCGGCGGCGTGGGAACACGCGCGTTCCGGAGGGCGCCGCGCGCGCGGGGGAGGGGCGGCGGCAAACGGAGAGGCGGCGGAGGGGGCCGCGGGGCTGCAGCACGCCCCCGGCAGGCCCCATACCCACGACACGCGCGCGGCGAAGCCGCTCCACGCGACCCCCGGCGTGGTGCGCGCCCTGGCGGCGCTCGTCGGGGAGCTCGAGGTCGCGCGCGTGTCCCCCGCCCGCCTACGCGAGGCGCTGGAGGCGTGGGCCACCGCGGACCCCGCGCACGCCCCCCGCGCGCGAGAGCTCGCGGAGCTCTATGCGGCCTACCGCCGTGCCACCGAGGAGCTCGGGCGCGCAGGTCCCGAGCGCCGCGCGGCGCTCGCGCTCGACGCGCTGCGCCGCGCCCCCGCGGCGTGGGCCGCCACGCCGGTGCTGCTCTACGGCTTCGACGACCTCAGCGCGCTGCAGATGGACACGGTGGAGACACTCGGCGTGAAGGTGGACGCTCCGGTGACGGTCTCGCTCGCCTACGAGCCGGGCCGCGTGGCGTTCGCCGGCCGTGGGGACACCTTCCAGCGCCTGGCGCCCCTCGCAGCCGTCCACCACCAGGTGGGGCCCCGCGCGGACTACTACGCGCCCGCCGCGCGCTCCGCGCTGCACCACCTGGAGCGCTTCCTGTTCGAGCCAGGCCCCCCCGCGGTCCCCGCGGCGGGAGCGGTGCGGCTGCTGGAGGGCGGGGGCGAACGTGCGGAGCTCGAGCTCGTCGCAGAGGACATCCGCGGTCTCCTGGCACGCGGGGTGCCGGCCGGGGAGATCGCCGTCGCCCACCGGGCCCCGGGGAGCGTCGCGGAGCTGGTGGGGGAGGTCTTCCGCGCCCGCGGCGTCCCCTTCGCGCTGGAGTGGCGCGTGCCGTTCGCGCACACCGCCCTCGGCCGCGCGCTGGTGGGGCTGCTCGCCGCGGCGTTCCCAGCCGGGGAGGACACAGGCGCGGGGGGCCTCCTGGCGTGGCTGCGGGCGCCCGGAGTGTTGGCCCGCCCCGAGCTCGCGGACGACCTTGAACGGCGCGCCCGGCAGGCGGGGGCGTCCACCGCGGCGCAGGTGCGCGCGCTGTGGGAGGCCGACCACTGGCCGCTGGAGACCCTGGACCGGTTGGGGGCGGCGGCGCAGCGAGGCCCCGCGGCGCTGGTCGCCCGCGTCGCGGAAGAGCTCGAAGCGTCTGGCCTCCCCCCCGGGGTGGCCCGCGGAGGAGACGCTCTCGCCCGTGGAGCCGCCCGAGGCGCGCGCGCTGGCCGTCGGCCGCGCGGCGCTCGAGGAGTTACGCGAGGTGGCCCACTCCGCGCCGGAGCTCGCCCCCGACGCGCACGGAGTGATCGCGAACCTGCGTGGGCTGGAGGTGGTCGTCGAGGAGGAGCCCTCAGGGGCGCAGCCGACGGGAGCGGGGGACGCCGCGTCAGCGGGCGCGCGCGGGGCTGTGGCCGTGCTCCACCCCCTCGCCCTGCGCGCGCGCCGGGTGCGCGCGCTGTTCGTGTGCGGCCTGCAGGAAGGCGTCTTCCCCGCGCCCGCGCGGCCCGAGCCGTTCCTCTCCGAGGAGGAGCGCCGCACGCTCGCGGAAGCCTCGGGCCTGCGGCTGGGACGCGCCGTGGACGTCCTGGCCGCCGAGCGGTACCTGCTGTACGCGGCGGTCTCGCGCCCTGAGGAGCTGCTCGTGCTCAGCTGGCACACCGCGGACGACGACGGCGTGCCAAGCGCCCGCTCGCTGTTCGTGGACGACGTGTGCGACCTGTTCGCGTGCGACCTCCACGCCGCGCGCACCAGGCGAGCGCTGGGTGAGGTGGGGGAGGGGAGGGGGCCGCGTGTGGCGAGGCCAGGCGCGGGACCCGCGGGACTGCCGGGTGGGCACCAGCCGGGGAGGGGTTCGGGTGTGGCGAGGCTCGGCGTAGCTCCGGCGGACCCGTCGGTTGGGGACCAGCGGGGGAACGGCCGGCACGAGCTCTCGGCGGGTGCCCCCGCGGGTGCGATCAAGCCCCTGAGCGACCCGCGGGTGCTGGCGCGGCTGCGCGAGCGGCGGCTGTGGTCGGCGTCGGGCCTGCAGGCGTGGGCCGGCTGTCCGGTGCGGTGGTTCGTGGAGCGGCTGCTGGTCGCGGGGGACCTCGAGCCCGACGCCGAGCCGCTGGCCCGCGGGAGCCTCGCGCACGCGGCGCTGCGCGACGTGCTGGAGAGTCTGCGGCGCGAGACGGGCTCCGCGCGCCTGACCCCCGAGCGGGTGCCCCGCGCGCGCGAGCTGCTGCACGCCGCACTGGAGCGTCACGTGGACGAGCGCCCGCTCTCCACCGCGCCGGAGCGCGTGCCGGGAGTGCGCCGGCGGCTGGAGGCCGACCTGGAGCGCTACCTGGTGCACGCCGCGGGCGAGCGGGCGGAGGCCGGCCACCAGGAGTGCCCGCCGGAGCCGACCCACTTCGAGATGCCCTTCGGTTTTCCGGAGGAGCCCGGGGGGCTGCCGGCGCTGGACCTCGGCGAGGGGGTGCAGGTGCGGGGCCGCGTCGACCGCGTCGACCTCGCCCCGGGCGGCGCCGCGGTGGTGTACGACTACAAGGGCACCTTCGCCCCCCCGCCCGACCGGTGGGTGTCCGAGCGCAGCTTCCAGGCGGCCCTCTACATGCGCGCGGTGGAGGCCCTGCCCGACGTGCGGGCGGTGGGGGGCTTCTACCAACCGCTCTCCGGCCGCGACCTGCGCGCCCGCGGGGTGCTCGCGCAGGGGGAGGGGGTCGAGCTCCCCTGCGTGCGCGGCGACGCGCGCGAGCCCGCGGAGGTGCGCGAGCTCGTCGAGGAGGTTCTCGCCGCGGCGCGGGCTGCCGCTGCGCAGGCGCGCGCAGGGGCCCTGGAGGCGCGCCCGCAGACCTGCGGCTTCGGGGGCTCCGGGTGCGTGTACCCCACGATCTGCCGGTGTGAGCGCTAGGACGACCGCTGAGCTACGCAATGCATTGTCCTCAGTCGCTCGCGTGCTTAGCACGCCACGCTCCTTGCGTTCTCGCCTTGCTTGCTCAGCGGTCGTCCTAGAGACGTAGTTCTATGTCCAAGGAGATGACTCAAACCGTCGAGATCCCGGGAGCTCGCGCCCTCACCCCCGAGCAGGAGAAGGCCGTCGCGCGCCGCCGCGGTCCGCTGCTGCTGGCGGCGGGAGCGGGCACCGGGAAGACCTCGGTGCTCGTGGAGCGCTTCGTGCGGGCCGTGCGCGAGGACGGAGTCGCCCCAGGACGGATCCTCGCGATCACCTTCACCGAGCGCGCCGCCGCAGAGTTGCGCGGGCGGGTGCGCGCGCGCCTGCTGGAGCTCGGCGAGCGGGAGGCCGCCCGCGACACCGAGGGCGCCGCGATCGGCACCTTCCACGGTTTCTGCGCACGCCTGCTGCGCACCCACGCGCTCGCCGCGGGTCTCGACCCCGACTTCGCGATCCTCGACGAGGTCTCCGCGGGGCGGCTGGCGCTGCTGGCCTTCCGCCACGCGCTCGCCGGTCTGCTGGCCGAGACGGGGATGGGAGCCGACGGTGAGTGTCTCCCGGCTTCGGCGGGGGAGCGCCACGAGGAGGCCGTCGACGTGCTCGCCGCCTACGGTGCGGACCGTGTGCGAGGGATGTTGTTGGGCGTGTACGCCGAGCTCCGCAGCCGCGGGGTGAGCCGGCCCACGCTGCCTCAGCCGGAGACCTCGGAGCCGTCGGAGGAGGCGGCGGTCCGGGCGTGCGCCGTGCTGGGCGAGGCGCTGGAGCGGTTCGCCCGCCACTACGCAGAGCTCAAGCACGCGCGCTCGGCGCTCGACTTCGACGACCTCGAGCTGTGCGCGCGGGACCTGCTGGAGGGCCACGAGGGTGTGCGCCGGTCGTGGGCAGAGCGCCTGGAGCTGTTGATGGTTGACGAGTTCCAGGACACCAACCGCCGCCAGCTTGCCTTACTGGAGTTGCTGGAGCGCGACAACCTGTTCACCGTCGGCGACGCCCTGCAATCGATCTACGGCTTCCGCCACGCCGAGGTGGCCCTCTTCCGCGAGCGCTGCCGCCGGCTGGACGCCGAGGGAGCGGCGCTCGCACTGTCGCACAACTTTCGCAGCCGCCCCCCGCTGATCGCAGCGGTCAACGGCGTCTTCGCCGAGCGCTTCGCGGACGCCTACACCCCGCTCCTCGCCGCGCGCGAGGACGGCCCCGAGGAGGGGCCGGCGATCGAGCTGCTGCTCACCGACCGACGCGCCTGGTCGGAGCGCGGGGACCGGACCTCACCCACCCAGCCGCTCGCACAGGCCGTGGCCGGGACACTGCCGCCGGCGGCCCTCTGGCGCCACGCCGAAGCGCGTCTGCTGGCCCAGCGCGTCGCCGAGCTCGTGGACGCCGGGCAGGCCGCGGCGGGGGACGTGGCGGTGCTGCTGCGCGCCGCGGGCGACCTGCCGGTGTACGAGCGCGCCCTGGAGGAGCGCGGCCTGCGCACGCTCGCGGCTGTGGGCACCTTCTGGGGCCACCCGCAGATCGGCGACCTGGTGGCGTGGCTGCGTGCGCTCGCCAACCCGCTGGACGAGCTCGCGCTCTACTCCGTGCTCGCCTCACCGCTCGTGGGGCTCTCCTCCGACGGTCTCGCGCTGGTGGCGCTCCACGCGCGCGCGGCCGGGGGTGGCGCGTGGGCGGCGATCTCCGGCGCGGACGGCGCGGACGGAGAGGGCGCGGAGGACGTGGGCAGGGGGGGTGCGGGCGCGGATGGTGTGGGCGCCGAGGGTGTGGGTGTGGAGGGCTTGCGCGCGGATGGTCGTGGGCCGGAGGGCGCGCTCTACGCGAGCCTGCCCGACCCCGACCGCGAACGCCTCGCGCGCTTCGCCGCGCACTTCGCGGCCGAGCGCCGCGCCGCGCCGGCGCACCCCCTCGCCGAGCTGCTGCTGCGCGCGGTCGCCCACGCCGACTACGAACGCCACGTGCTCTCGCTCGAGTGGGGCGAGCGGCGCCTGGCGAACATCCACAAGCTGCTGCGCCTCGCCCGTCGCTTCGAAGCCGCCGAGGGCCGCGACCTGCGGGGCTTCCTCGACCACGTCGCCCACCGCGAGGCGTTTTCCGAGGGCTCCGAGCCCCACGCCCCGACGGGCTCGGAGCCCGACGCGGTGCGGCTGATGACGATCCACGCCGCCAAGGGCCTCGAGTTCCCCGTGGTGTGCCTCGCCGACCTCGGGCGCGCTCCCGCCGGCACGCCACCCGACCTGCTGGTGGACGGCGAGCGCCTCGGCCTGCGCCTCGCGAGCCTCGACGGCTCCCCGCCCGTGGGGTGTCTGCGCTACGAGGAGCTCTACGAGGAGCGCCGCAGCGCGGAGGCGGCGGAGGAGGAGCGGATCGTCTACGTCGCGCTGACCCGCGCTCGCGAGCGCCTGTTGCTGAGCGGGGCCTGCGACTTCGAGCGCTGGTCCGGTGGCGCGCCCATCACCTGGCTGGCCCCCGCGCTCGTGCCCGAGCTGCCCGCGCTCGCCAGCACGCTGGAGCGGCCTGTGGTGGACCTACCCGTGGCCGGCGGCGGAGGCGTGGAGGCGCGCTGCTGGCTGAACAGCCCCGCGACCGTGGGGAGCGTACTGCGGGAGGGGTCTCTGCACGAGGCTATGCTCGTGTGATGAGGCCGACCGGCTCTGCGAGCGGCCAGCTTGGGGTGGGTGCTCACCCTCCCCGCCCGTCCCAGGCGGCGATCGTCGAGCGCGCGCGCGGGGAGGCCTCCGACGCGGAGCTCTTCGCCCGCACGCGTGACCACGCCGACGCGCGCGCGCGAGAGATGCTGATCGAGCGCTACCTCCCGCTCGCCCGCCGCCTGGCCCGTCGCTACCAGCGCGCGGAGGAGCCGCTGGAGGACCTCGTGCAGGTCGCCTCGCTGGGCCTCGTCAAGGCGATCGACCGCTTCGACGCGGGCCGCGCAGTGGTCTTCTCCTCCTACGCCGTCCCCACGATCCTCGGGGAGCTCCGCCGACACTTTCGCGACCGCACGTGGTCGGTGCGCGTTCCTCGCGACCTGCAGGAGCTGGCGCTGCACGTGGACCACGCGGTCACGCGCCTCTCCGTCGGTCAGCGCCGCTCGCCGTCGGTGAGCGAGATCGCGCACGCCGTGGGCGCCTCCGACGAGCAGGTGCTGGACGCTCTGGAGGCCGCCGCCGCGTACCGCGCGACCTCGCTCGACGCCTCGCGCTCGGCCACCCACGGCGAGGAGGCCGGGGAAAGCGTCGCCGACACGCTCGGCACGCACGAGGACGGCTTCCGGCGCGCCGAGGAGCGCGCCACGCTGGAGCCGCTGCTGGCCCGACTCACCCCCCGCGAACGGGTCGTCCTGCAACTGCGCTTCGGCGAGGACCTCACCCAGGCGGAGATCGGCGAGCGCATCGGCGTCTCCCAGATGCAGGTCTCACGCCTCATCCGCCAGGCTCTCGCGCGGATGCGCGCCGGGCTCGGGGACGGTGGGGAGCCCGGGTAGGCCGGGGGCTCGCCCGCGCGCTCGATTCGGGCGATCTCCTGAGGTGTCTCAGGCCATCTGGATAGGCACGACGCTCAATCCGGGAATGCGGTCGAAGTGACGGACGTTGGCGGTCCCGACCCGCCACCCTGCGGCCATGGCGGTAGCGGCGACGAGTCGGTCATGGGCTCCAACCTCAGTCCCTCCTGAGGTCAGACCAGCCCAGAGCCTCGCGTGGGCTCGCGCGACGAGCAGGTCGAAGGAGAGTGTCGGGAACGCCGCAAGCACGGCCTCTACGAATGCTTCGCGCCGTACGCGATGCTCCTCCGTGGCTCTGTGCACCCCGTGCAGCAACTCCGAGGCGGTGATCGCAGCGATCCCCACGTCCTCGTTCTCGCCCACCTGGGACTCCAAGCGCTGGGAGACCTCGGTCATGGCACGCGCTGCGGGTAGACCACGCATAGCCCGCTCGAGCTCGATAAAGACGGTGGTGTCTAGGACTGTGCCCACGGATCGGCCGGTGCCGGCCCGACTGTGCCGAGCACGACTTCCATGTCCTCGGCGAAGGCGGGATCGGGAGGGGCGGCGTGCATGAGCAGGGCGAGCGCCTCCCTCAGTGGCCGTCCGCGACGCGACGCAGTCGCTCGTCCACGATCGTCGGGATGGACGATGACGTAGGTCGGTCGTTCGCGATTGAAGACCACGACCTCCTCATGCTGGGCCACGGCCTCCCGAGCCCGGCGCGGAATCCTGACCTCCTCAGCTTTGATCGCTGCCACCCCTGGATCGTAGCAGACCAGTACGGAACCATACGGAACCGTACGGTAGTGCCTTGGGCGCTGGGTAGTGCCTCAGTTTGGTCGGGACTCGCAGGCCCGCGAGACGCCATATAGTGCATTTTGGGCGGACATATACAGCTACTGGACCTCTCACAACTGCCATCTGGCTGCTGCCCACAGATCCAGTAGGTGGTATACCCCCAACTGGTACACCACCGGGACCTGCACACCGCTGGGGTCTGCGCTGCGAACGCTGCGCCGCCGCCGCCTTCCGGGGTGGCCTCCTTTCTACACCACGCCCGGGTCCGCACCACGAACGCCGCCGGCCGCCCCTCCGGGGGGCGGCTCATCCTCCCCCTCCCTACCCGCCCCGGGGCGCGGGACGCCTCGTGCAGGGCTTGACTTCGAGGCTGTACCAGTCACACTGTGGTGATGCCCCACTCGATGTGGAAAGGCACACTCACCTTTGGCCTGGTCTCCGTGCCGGTCAAGCTCTACTCCGCGGTCGTCTCGCGCTCGGTGCGCTTTCACCAGCTGCACGCCACCGACCACGCGCGCATCGTGCAACGGCGCTTCTGCTCGGCGGAGGGCGAGGAGGTCCCCTTCGAGGAGATCGTCAAGGGTTACGAGATCGCCCCCGGGCGGCACGTCGTGATCGAGCCCGAGGAGTTCGACGCACTGGAACCCGCCTTCACGCGCTCCATCGAGATCGAGGACTTCGTGCAGCTCGATGAGATCGACCCGATCTTTTTCGACCGGCCCTACTTCCTCGCGCCCTCCCGTGGCGGCGCCCGCCCCTACCGGCTGCTGCTGGAGGCGATGCGCGACACCGGCAAGGTCGCGATCGGGCGCGTCGTGCTGCGCTCCCGCCAGCAGCTCGTCGCGGTCCACCCGCGCGAGGGGCTGCTGCTGATGAGCACCCTGGTCTTCGCCGACGAGATCCAGCAGACCTCCGAGCTTGGCGAGCTCCGGGAAGCGGCCGAGGTGGAGCTGGGCGCTCACGAGCGGGACGTAGCCGTTCGCCTCGTGGAGTCCATCGCCCGCCCCTTCGACCCGGCCAACTACCACGACACCTACCGCGAGGCGCTGCTCGAGCTGATCGACCGCAAGGCGGGCGGCGAGCAGGTCGTGCTGGAACCCCCCGTCCTGGAGGAGCCGCTGCAGGCCGCCGACCTGATGAGCGCCCTGGAGGCCTGCCTCGCCCAGGTGCGCGCCCGCCGCGACGGGGACGGTGCGTCCACCGCTGGTCGAAGCGGGGATGCTGGTCGAACGCGAGTGTCTCCCGGCTCCGGCAAGCGCGCCAAGGCCCCAGCTAAAAGCAAGGCTCCCGCCAAAGCCAAGAGCAAGCCGAAGCAGCCCCAGGGCACGAAGCAGCCCCAGAGCAGCTAGTCAGAACGCGAGCCCCACCACGAGCTCCTCGCCGGTGCCCCCGGCCGCCGGCTCGATGCGCAGCTCGTCCGTCATCCGCTCCAACACGTTGCCGACCCCCGGTAGCACGGCGTCCTGCACGAGCCGGTTCGCGGCCTGCTCCGGGAGCTCGCTCACGCGCAGCTCGAGCGCTCTGCCGCGCACGCTCACCGCGAACGTGACGTGGCCGTTTTCAGCACGCGCGGGTGCGTGGGCGCTGAGTGCGTCGCAGACCACCATCGCGTCCTCCAAGCGGTCCATCGGGCAGTCGGCCCGCACCAGCACCATCGACACGACCCTGCACAACACCGGCCCCACCAGCGGGCCGTTGGCGAGGCGCAGCGACGCCGAGCCTTCGTACGGACTCTCCCCGTGGTCGGGGAGCTGCACGGGAGGGCTCTCCCCATGGTCCGGCGGCGCGTGGGAACCCTTGCCGTGACCGGGCCGTGCGCCGCTGCCTGGGGGCTCCTCGCTCACGGGCCCGTTGGTGGGTCGACCACACCAGAGACTGCGTGGCCGGTCGCGACGTCGTCGTGGCGGACGGTCTCCGTCAACGAGAACGTCATGCGCACCTCCGTGCGCTCCTCCCCGTCGTGCCCCAACTCGACGTTCTCGGTGAGCGACGCGATCAGCGGCAGGCCGAGACCCAGGCCGGGGCTGTCCGGCCGCGGGCCGATGCCGCGGCCCTCGTCGCGCACCACCACCCTCAACTCGTCTCCCCACAGGGTCGCGCACACCTCCATCGGGCCCTCCCCGCCATCCGGGTAGGCGTGGACGACCACGTTCGTGCACGCCTCCGTGACCGCCAGGCGGACGTCCGAGAGGATCTGCTCGTCGAGCGCGTACGCGTCGCCCAGCGCGCCGAACGCGTGGCGCACGATCGCGATGTTCTCCGCGCGTGCCGGAAGCGCAAGCTGCATGTCGGGAGTCATGGTCGGTCTTGCTTCTCCCTGCTTCTCTGTCTCGGTGGAGGCGCGGTCTCGTCTTGAGTGATGTGCCCTGCGGGGGCGGTTTTCACACATCGCACCCTCGCCGTCCGTGGTGTACCGCCGTGCCCGCTCCCGCGGGCACCCTACTGAAGGAGCATACGCGAGCACGCGGGCGGACCTTCTGGAGGGCTGGACGCCTGGACGACGGTGCTTCTCGGCGCCGATTCCGTCCCCAGTCCACTGCTACGCTTCAGCCTCCGCCTCAGGTGCCCTCACCGCCTGCACGGACGGTCTGTCCGTGCAGGGGGCACCGTCCTCCCGTGAGCACTTCCATGACTTCGCACACCCGCCAGCCGCCCAAGGCCGTCGGCCTCTACGACCCCCGTTTCGAGCACGACGCGTGCGGTGTGGGCATGGTGGCGCGGCTGGACAACCGGCCCACCCACGAGGTGATCGCGCAGGCGATCGGCGCCCTGGAGAACCTCGAGCACCGCGGGGCCTCCGGAGCCGACCCCACGACCGGGGACGGCGCCGGGATCCTCCTGCAGATGCCCGACGAGTTGTTTCGCGCGGTGCTCGACTTCGACCTGCCCCCGCCCGGGTGCTACGGGGTGCTGATGTGTTTCCTTCCGCTCGACGCTGAGGAGTGCGCGCGTCTGCGCGAGCTGCTCGAGCGCACCGTCCGCGCCGAGGGCCAGCGCGTGCTCGGCTGGCGCGAGGTGCCCGTCGACCCGGCCTGCACGGGGCGCACCGCCGGCGCCTGCCGCCCCGCGATCTGGCAGCTGTTCGTCGGGGCTGGCGCGGGCCTAGCCGGTCCCCCCGGGACGGTGTTTGCCGGTCCGTCCACAGAGGCGCCCGCCGGTACGTCCGACGTGGTGCGTGCTGGGGCTCCCGAGGGCGCGGCCAGTGAGCCCGACTTCGACCAGGACGCCTTCGAGCGCAAGCTCTTCGTGATCCGCCGCGTCTGCGAGCTCGACCCCGCCGCCGCGGGCCTGTACGTGACCTCGAGCTCCTCGCGCACCCTCAACTACAAGGGCATGTTGATCTCCCACCAGCTCGGCGGCTTCTACCCCGACCTGCGCGACCCGCGCACCCGCAGCGCGCTGGCGCTCGTGCACTCGCGCTTTTCTACCAACACCTTTCCGTCCTGGGAGCTGGCGCACCCCTACCGCGTGGTCTGCCACAACGGGGAGTTCAACACCGTGATGGGCAACGTCTCCTGGATGCGCGCCCGTGAGTCGGAGCTCCAGTGCGGAGCTGTTCGGCGAGGACCTCCCCAAGATCCTGCCCGTCGTCAAGCCCGGCGACTCGGACTCCGCAACCTTCGACCGCGTGCTCGAGCTGCTGCTGCTCGCCGGGCGCTCGCTGCCGCACGCGGTGATGATGATGATCCCCGAGGCGTTCCGCGAACGGGAGGACCTGCCGCAGGACCTGAAGGGCTTCTACGCCTTCCACTCCTGTCTGATGGAGCCCTGGGACGGCCCCGCCTCGGTGGCGTTCACCGACGGGCGCGTGATCGGCGCCACG
The DNA here is from genome assembly GCA_963702085.1 of uncultured Solirubrobacterales bacterium. Taxonomy (GTDB): domain Bacteria; phylum Actinomycetota; class Thermoleophilia; order Solirubrobacterales; family Solirubrobacteraceae; genus Palsa-744. Next base: position 1,133,658 of record OY969707.1, read on the forward strand.
CTCGACCGCAACGGCCTGCGGCCGGGGCGCTGGGTGGAGACAGTCGACGGGCTCGTCGTGCTCGGCTCGGAGTGCGGGCTGCTCGACATCGAGCCCGAGCGCGTCCGGCGCCTCGGGCGCCTGCAGCCCGGCAAGCTGTTCCTCGTGGACCTCGCGCGGGGGTGCATCGTCGAGGACGGCGAGGTCAAGCGTGCCGTCTCCACCCGCCGGCCCTACGGGGAGTGGTTTGTGCGCAACTCCGTGCACTTCGACGACCTGCCCCCCTCCGAGGCGGTGACGATCTCAGACCAGCCGCTGCACGCCCGCCAGCGCGCCTTCGGCTACACCCAGGAGGACCTGCGGGTGCTGCTCACTCCGATGGCGCGCGACGGGGCGGAGCCGGTCGGCTCGATGGGCAACGACCTCGCGCTCGCCGTCCTCTCCGACCAGGCCCCGCCGCTGTTCTCCTACTTCAAGCAGCTCTTCGCGCAGGTCACCAACCCGCCGATCGACCCGATCCGCGAGGAGATCGTGATGAGCCTCGTCACGAGCCTCGGCACCGAGCGCAACCTCTTCGACGAGACCCCCGAGCACGCGCACAAGCTGATCCTCCGCCAGCCGATCCTGCTCAACCGCGAGCTCGAGACGCTGCGCCACGTCTCCCACGACGAGTTCTCCGCGCAGACCTTCGACACCACCTGGCCCGTCGCCGACGGCGCCGCAGGCATGGTGCGGGCGCTCGAGCGCCTCTGCGCGCAGGTCCACGAGGCGATCGCGCGCGGCGTCAACATCCTGATTCTCTCCGACCGCTCGCTGGGGCCGCTGCGGGCGCCGATCCCCTCGCTGCTGGCGGTCTCCGCCGTGCACCACCACCTCGTGCGCGAAGGCACCCGCCTGCGCGCCGGGATCGTGCTGGAGTCGGGCGAGCCGCGCGAGGTGCACCACTTCGCGACGCTGATCGGCTACGGGGTGTGCGCCGTCAACCCCTACCTGCTGCTCGAGACGCTCGACGAGCTCGCCTTCCGGGGCTTGATCGAGCGCCCCGCGAACGGGTCCGCTGCCGCGACGCTCACCTCCGAGGAGGCCTCGCAGAACGTCGTCCGAGGCGATCGGCAAAGGGCTGCTCAAGACGATCTCCAAGATGGGCATCTCCACGATCCAGTCCTACCGCACCGCGCAGATCTTCGAGGCCGTCGGGCTCTCGCGCGAGCTGATCGACCGCCACTTCACCGGCACCGCCTCGCGGATCGGCGGGGTCGGCCTGCCCGAGTTGGCCGTGGAGGCGCTGGAGCGCCACGCTCGCGGGTGGGCGGGCTCCGCCGCCGGCGACCTGCTCCCGGTGGGCGGGGTGTACGCGTGGCGGCGCGACGGCGAGCGCCACATCTGGAACCCCGAGACGATCGCGCTCGTGCAGCACGCCGTGCGCGCCGCCGAGGACGGGCACGTGGCCGCCGCGCTCGCGGGGGACGCGGCAGGCGCACGAGTCGGTGCGCGAGAGTCCCGCCTATGCCACCTACCGCGAGTACGCGCGCGCCGTCAACGAGGACGCCGCCCGGCGGGCCACGCTGCGCGGGTTGCTGGAGCTCGGCACGGCCGGCCGCGCGCCGTGCGCGCTGGAGGAGGTCGAGCCCGCGAAGGAGATCGTGCGGCGCTTCTGCACCGGCGCGATGTCGCTCGGCTCGATCTCCCGGGAGGCGCACGAGACGCTCGCGATCGCGATGAACCGCCTCGGCGGGCGCTCCAACACGGGCGAGGGCGGCGAGGACCCCGCGCGCTTCACGCCCGACCCCAACGGCGACCGGCGGCGCTCGGCGATCAAGCAGGTCGCCTCGGGGCGCTTCGGGGTGACGATCCACTACCTCGTCAACGCCGACGAGCTGCAGATCAAGATGGCCCAGGGCGCCAAGCCCGGCGAGGGCGGCCAGCTGCCGGGCCACAAGGTCGACAAGCTACATCGGCTCGATCCGCCACACCACCCCCGGCGTCGGGCTGATCTCCCCGCCGCCCCACCACGACATCTACTCGATCGAGGACCTCAAGCAGCTGATCTACGACCTGCGCTGCGCCAACCCGCAGGCGCAGGTCTCGGTCAAGCTCGTCTCCGAGGTCGGCGTCGGCACGGTCGCCGCGGGCGTCTCCAAGGCGAACGCCGACCGCGTGCTGATCGCAGGCCACGACGGCGGCACCGGCGCCTCCCCGCTCTCCTCGATCCAGGCCGCCGGCGTGCCGTGGGAGATCGGTCTCGCCGAGACCCAGCAGACGCTGCTGCTCAACGAGCTGCGCTCGCGCATCGTCGTGCAGACCGACGGGCAGCTGAAGACCGGGCGCGACGTGCTGGTCGCCGCGCTGCTCGGCGCCGATGAGATGGGCTTCTCCACCGGGCCGCTGATCGCGACCGGCTGCATCATGATGCGCGCCTGCCACCTCAACACCTGCCCGGTGGGGATCGCCACCCAGGACCCCGAGCTGCGCAAGCGCTTCCAGGGGACCCCCGAGCACGTCGTCAACTACTTCTTCTTCGTCGCCGAGGAAGTCCGCGAGCTGCTCGCCTCGCTGGGGCTGCGCTCGCTCGACGAGGCGATCGGTCGCGTGGACCTGCTCGACGCGGCCCCCGCGATCGACCACTGGAAGGCCCGAGGCGTGGACCTGACGCACATCCTCACCCACGTCGAGCTGCTCGACGGCGAACCCCGCCGCCGGGTGCAGCCGCCCCCGCCGGTGCTCGACGACGCGCTCGACTGGCTGCTCGTGGAGCGCGCCGGCCCGGCGCTCGAACGCGGGGAGCGCGTCGCCTGTGCAGCTGCCGATCCGCAACGTCAACCGCTGCGTGGGGGGCATCCTCTCCAGCCACATCGCGCGCGCGCACGGCGCCGCGGGCCTGCCGCCCGACTCGATCGTGGTCGACTTCGAAGGCTCCGCGGGGCAGAGCTTCGGCGGCTGGCTGGCGCCCGGAGTGATGTTCACGCTGCGCGGGGACGCCAACGACTACGCCGGCAAGGGCCTCTCCGGGGGGGTGCTCGCGATCCGCCCGCGCGAGGGCATGTCCGCCGACTTCGTCGCCGAGCACAACGTGATCGTCGGCAACACCGTGCTCTACGGCGCGACCTCCGGCCGCGCCTTCTTCCGCGGCCTCGCCGGGCGAGCGCTTCGCGGTGCGCAACTCCGGCGCCGTCGCCGGTCGTGGAGGGCGTCGGGGACCACGGCTGCGAGTACATGACCGGAGGGCGCGTGGTCGTGCTCGGCCCCACCGGGCGCAACTTCGCCGCCGGCATGTCCGGCGGGATCGCCTACGTGCTCGACGAGCACGGCGCCTTCCCGGCGCGCTGCAACATGGGCAGGTGGACTTCGAAGCGCTCTCCGCCGCGGACGCGCTGGAGCTGCGCGCGCTGATCTGCCGAGCACGAGCGAGCGCACCGACTCCCCGGTCGCCCAGCGCGTGCTCGCCGAGTGGGACGGACTGCTCGCCGCGGGGGCGTTCGTGAAGGTGATGCCCCGCGACTACCAGCGGGTGCTCGCCGAGCTCGCCGAGGAAGAGGAGCAGGCCAAGGGAGTCGCGGCCGCCTGATGGGAGCGTCACTCTGATGGGCAAGCTCGGCGGCTTCCTGCAGATCGAGCGTCGCGGCCTGCCCTACCGCGACGCGCACGAGCGCGCGCACGACTACCGCGAGTTCCTGGTGCTCCGCCCCGAGCCGGAGCTGCGCGAGCAGGGGGCCCGTTGCATGGACTGCGGGGTGCCCTTCTGCCACAACGGCTGCCCGCTGGGCAACCTGATCCCCGACTGGAACGACCTCGTCTACCGCGACCGCTGGCAGGAGGCGATCGTCCAGCTGCACGCCACCAACAACTTCCCCGACTTCACCGGGCGCCTCTGCCCCGCTCCGTGCGAGGCGGCGTGTGTGCTGGAGATTCGCGAGGGGGACGCGGTCACGATCAAACAGATCGAGCACGCGATCATCGAGCGCGCCTTCGCGGAGGGCTGGATCAAACCGGAACCCCCTCGCCCCGCCGCGAAACCGGCCAGGCGGTCGCCGTCGTGGGCTCCGGGCCCGCGGGGATGGCCGCCGCGCAGCAGCTGCGCCGCGCCGGTCACCGCGTCGATGCTGCTCGAGCGCGACGAGGCCGCCGGGGGTCTGGTGCGCTTCGGGGTGCCCGACTTCAAGATCGAGAAGCGTGTCGTGGAGCGCCGCGTGCGCCAGTTGATCGACGAGGGCGTGGAGCTGCGCTGCGGGGTGGACGTCGGCCGCGACCTCACCGTCCAGGAGCTGCGCGCCGGCTTCGACGCGGTTGTGCTCGCGACCGGCTCGCGCGTTCCGCGCGACCTGCCCGTCCCCGGGCGCGAGCTCGGGGGGATCCACTTCGCGATGGACTACCTCTACCAGCGCAACCGCTCCGTCGCGCACGAGCTCGCGGCCCTCGGTGGTGGCGAAGACGACTCAGATGGTGCGGTTCTGCCCTCCGCGCCCGCGCCCCTCGCTCCGGTCGCCGACTCCAGTGCGGCTCGCCATGCCAACGGGGTGGAGCGCATCACCGCGGCCGGCAAGCACGTGGTGGTGATCGGCGGCGGCGACACCGGTGCGGACTGCGTTGGCAACGCGCTGCGCGAGGGCGCTGCCTCGATCGTGCAGCTGGAGCTGCTGCCCGAGCCCCCGGCGCACCGGCCGGACGAGCGCACCCCGTGGCCGCAGTGGCCGCTTGAAGTACCGCCTCTCCTACGCGATGGAGGAGGCGCGCGAGGAGGGCGTCGGGGAGCAGGACTACGCGGTGACCACCACGCACTTCAGCGGCGACGCCGACGGCGGTGTGGCAGCGCTGCACATCGCCCGCGCCGAGCCCGCGCCGCCGTTCGCGCCGATGGACGGCACCGACCGGGAGCTGCCCGCCCACCTGGTGCTGCTCGCGATGGGCTTCCTTGCGGCCCGAGCAGGCCCTGCTCGACCAGCTCGGAGTCGAGCGGGACCCGCGCAGCAACGTCAAGTCCGTCAAGCCCTACACCACCTCCGTCGAGGGTGTCTTCGCCGCGGGCGACGCGCGTCGTGGGCAGTCGCTGATCGTTTGGGCGATCAACGAGGGGCGCCAGTGCGCGCGCATGGTTGACCGCTTCCTTGCCTCCAAACGCAACGGGGCCGTCTCCCCGCCCGACCCGCTGCCCGAGGACGGCGCCCTGCTCGGCCACGCCGACGCCGACGAAGGCCCCGAGGGCCCGCCGCGGCACGTCAGTGGTGGGGTCAGCGTCGAATGACGCTCCCCCGCGCGTGCATCGTCGGAGCGGGCTCCTCGGGGATCACCGCGGCGAAGGCGCTCGCCGATCGGGACATCCCCTTCGACTGCTTCGAGCGCTCCGACCGGGTGGGCGGCAACTGGGTGTTCGGCAACCGCAACGGGATGTCCTCGTCGTACTCGACGCTGCACATCAACACCTCGCGCGAGCGCATGGAGTACGCCGACTACCCGATGCCCGTCTCCTACCCCGACTTTCCCCGCCACGACCAGATCGCGCGCTACTTCGACGACTACGTCGAGCACTTCGGTCTGCGCGAGAGGATCACCTTCGACACCGGCGTGGAGCACGCTCGTCCCCGCGCGGACGGCGTGTGGGAGGTGACGATCGAGGGCGAGGGCGCCGCGGGCGGACGTGAGGTCCGCTGCTACGACGCGTTGCTCGTCGCCAACGGCCACCACTGGCTCCCGCGTTGGCCGGAACCCCCGATCCCCGGCTCCTTCGACGGCGAGCAGATCCACGCCCACGACTACAAGGAACCGAGCCAGCTCGTCGGCCGGCGGGTGGTCGTGGTGGGGATGGGCAACTCCGCGATGGACATCGCCGTGGACGCCTCCTACCACGCGCTCTGCACCACGCTGGTCGCGCGTCGCGGGGTCCACGTGGTGCCCAAGTACATCCTCGGCCGCCCGCTCGACGCGGGGGTGCGCCCGAGCCGGATGCCGTTCACGTGGCTGCTGCGCGGGATGCAGGTCGTTACACGTCTGACGGTCGGCCCGATGGACCGCTACGGGCTGCCGCTGCCCGACCACCGCCTCGGACAGGCCCACCCGACGGTCTCCTCGCGGATCCTCGACCGCCTCGCGCACGGCGCGATCGCGGTCAAGCCGGAGATCGCCGAGCTTGCGGGCGAGCGCGTGCGCTACGCCGACGGCAGCGATGAGCAGGCCGACCTGATCGTGTACTGCACGGGCTACCGCATCAGCTTCCCGTTCCTTGACGAGCGGCTCGTCTCGGCGCCCGAGAACCGCCTCGTGCTCTACAAGCGGGTCTTCTCGCCCGCTCACCCGGGGCTGTACTTCATCGGCTTCGTCCAGCCGTGGGGCGCGATCATGCCGATCGCCGAGCTGCAGAGCCGCCTCGTGGCCGGCCACCTGACGGGAGAGTACGCGCTGCCCTCTGCGGCGGAGATGCAGCGCGACATGCAGGCGATGCTGCGCCGTCAGAGCCGCCGCTACCAGGCATCCAAGCGGCACACGATCCAGGTGGACTTCTCCAACTACGTGGTCGAGCTCGACGACGAGCGCCGCGCCGGCGCTGCGCGGGCGCGCGCCCAGGGCTTCGCGCTGCCGTTGGCACCGCGGGCCGCGGAGACGGCGGCGCTCGCCTCCTAAACTGGCCCGAGTGGTGCGCCTTGAAAGCTGGATCAGGCCGGCCGGTGTGAGTCCGGTCCGGGTAGACGCCGGAGTGCCCGGTAGCAGGCCCCGGTTCGTTGTCGAGAGGCGGCGGGCTGAGCGGGGCGTCGAAAGCCTTTTTGGAGGAAGCGAGCGCGTGGGCTGGGATTGCAGCCTCGTCATAGGAACAATCGGGGAGCCGAGCCGGTCACTTTGCGGCGAAGGCCATGTCCGCCAGTCCTGGTGCCGGATTGGGTGCGGCGGGTCCCTGCGGGGTAGGGAGACTTGCACGCGCGCAAGGTCTGGTCACGGAACAAGGGAGGCCCGTCTGCCCAGCCTCGTCAGCAAAGACCGCTTGTATAAGCCGATGGCGAAGTCGAGCGGAGGGCAGCGGGAGTCCGAGGGGGTCGTAGTAGTTGAGATCGGCGTGCAGAACAACGCGCCAGGAGCGAAGGACCCCTGCTTTGATCGCGCAAGCGCCGAGGGTAAGCGTTAGGGCATGGTCGAGACCGCTCGACCCACGACCCTGCCGGGCATGAGCCTGGTGATCCCGCCAGCGAAATGGTCTTGGAGGCCACTGGTGGGGATGTGCGAGAACTTCAGCGCAAGCTATGGGTGGCCGCCAAGCGGTCGCCGGGTAGACGTTTCCACGCTCTGTTTGACCGGATCTTCAGGAGTGACGTCCTGTTGGAGGCGTGGAGGCGCGTGCAGAAGAACGAGGGCGCTGCCGGGGTCGATTCCCAGACGCTGGTGGCGGTGCAGGAGTACGGTGCGGGGCGGCTGTTGGCCGAGTTGCAGCGTGATCTGCGCGAGGGGTCTTATCGCCCGCGGCCGGTCCGGCGGGTGTTGATCCCTAAGCCCAAGGGTGGCGTGCGGCCGCTTGGCATTCCGACCGTCAAGGATCGGATCGTCCAGCAGGCCGCGCGTATCGTGCTTGAGCCCATCTTCGAGGCCGACTTCTTGGAGGTCTCGTTTGGGTTCCGCCCGCGCCGGTCGGCCACGGACGCCAAGGAGGTGCTGCGTCGATCGTACATCGATGGGTGCCGCTTCGTGTTCGAGGCCGACATCCGCGACTACTTCTCCTCGGTCGACCACGAGCGTCTGCTCGGGAAGGTCTCAGAGCGGGTCTCGGACCGGCGCGTGCTCAGGCTCATACGGCAGTGGCTGCGGGCGGGTGTGATGGATGAGGGGGTGCTCAGGCAGTCGGTTGCTGGGACCCCGCAGGGCGGCGTGATCTCGCCGCTTTTGTCGAACGTCTACCTGCACGCGCTGGATCTCGCGTTCGCTGACGGTACTCACGGCAGGCTCGTTCGTTATGCGGACGATTTCGTCGTGATGTGCAAGAGCGAGGCGCAGGCCCACGCAGCCCGAGAGTTGGCCAGGCAGGTGCTGGCTGATCTCGGGTTGAAGCTGCACCGGGAGAAGACGAGAGTCGTTGACCTCACCGAGGGTCGGGAAGGTCTCGATTTCCTTGGCTGCCACTTCCACGCTCGCGTGTCGGGCAAGCTGCTGGAGCGCGGCATCCGCCGCTACTACCTCCAGCGTTGGCCCTCACAAGCGGCGATGAAGCGGGTACGCCAGCGGATCAAGGCGCTGACTGGCCGTGGTCGTGTCGGGACGGACATCCGCGAGGTGATCTCGTGGCTCAACCCGATCCTGCGCGGCTGGGGCAACTACTTTCGCACCGGCAACGCCGCCATCCGCTTCAACCAGATCGACTGGTACGTCGTGGGACGTCTACGCGGTCTAATGCGCAAGCGCTACGGCCGCAACCTGCGCCCCGGCCAGAGGGCCGTCTGGACGCGCGAGTGGTTCGAGGCTCACGGCCTCTACCGCCTGCGCGGCACCATCCGCTACCCGGCAACAGCGTCGTGACCATCATGAAGATCATCGGCAAGCCGTGTGCGGGAAAACCGCACGCACGGATTGAAAGGGGAATGGGGAAACGGACCTTCACGGCACCGCGCCCCTGACTACCAATGCAGAGATTTTGCCGCCACAACCGCTTCGTCGAGCGCTGCTCGATCTGCCGGGAGACCGTGCCGGGCATAGCCCCGCCCGAGGGTGCCGCGAAACGCTCGCGCGCGAAGGACGCCAACGGCTCCAAACGGAGCGCTCGCGCCTCCACGAGCAGCACGCGTCGCGGCGGGGTCGTGCGGGGCCGCAGGGGCACGGGGCTGCACGTCAGCCACGAACGCCGCGCCGAGGACGACGGCTACCGCCTGTCGCTCGCCCCCGGGCTGCGCGCCTCCGCCGACGCGGAGCGCCTGGCTGAGGAGATCGCGTTCGCGGAGGGCCGCCTGCTGGCGCTCACCACCGCGCCGCCGGACCTCTACGGGGAGATGCGTGAGGAGGAGGACTCCGAGCAGGCCGCGTGGATGTGCTTCCTGAGCGCCTACCTGTGCCCGCTGGAGGGTGGGCGGGACTCGGATCCCTTTGTCGGCATCCGCCGCGCCCTGGAGGCCGACTGGCGTGCGGGCGAGCTCCCCGACCTCGAGGGGATCCCGCTCGGCCCCCGCACCTCGCACGACCCCGCGCGGGGGGACGCCACGCTGCAGGCATACTTGCACTGGGCCGCTCCCGCCGACACCCAGGAGCCCGTGCTCGTGGGCGATCCCGCCTGGACTCCCGGGCGGCGCTTCGAGCGGCTCTTCGAGCGGCTCACGCTCCCGGGCCTCGCGCGGATGGGCCGCTACGAGCTGCTCCTCACGCTCGGCCGCGTCGGACTGTGCGAGGTGCGCGCCGAGGCCCTGTACTTCACGAACGCGCCGGGCACCGCGCACGGCGACCTCGCCACGCTGGGCGCCAAGCGCGTCTTCGGGATCGGCGACCCGATCCACCTCGAGCCGCGCGCGCGGGAGCTGGCGAAGGCGGCGTCGGTGCCGGTCGAAGCACTCGACCTCGCGCTGGCCAACTGGGAGGCGGGGGAGCGGGCGACGCTGGGGGTCCCGCCCGAGGCGCTGGACGCCCACGCGCTGGAACGCGCCCGCGCGGCGCTCGATCTCTGAAAATGCCGTCCACACCGGTGCTTACAGTCTGCGGGGATGCCGCTCTGCTTCATCGAACCGCAAGACGCGATCCGGGTGGTCGCCGAGTCGGTCGGCCGCGAGGCCCGCAGGCAGCTCGTGGGCGAGGTCGTGCGCGCGTGGGTCGACGACATCCCCGACCAGGAGCTCTCGGTCCACTACGCGAAGGCGATCGCGGACCTCGACGACGACGACCTGCAGCTGCTCGCCGCCTGGCACGCCTCGCTGGAGGTGGGCCAGCCGATCGCGAACACCGCCTTCCTGCAGGGCATCTTCCACAGCCTGGGCGAGAACCGTCGCGAGGCGCTGAAGATCGCGGCGGGCTTCCGCGGCGAGGAGGCCTTCCAGGAGGGCGTCGCCGAGGACCAGGTGCTCGACACCGTCCTGCCCCGGCTCTCCCGGGGCCGCGCCAACGAGCTGGCCAACGAGTGCATCCAGCTGTACATCTGGGACCGCATGGGCTGCGATAACTAGGCGAGCTACACTCGCGCTATGTCCGAACCTGCCGCTGCGACAGTCGAGGCCGACGACGTCCTCGACGCGCTATCCAACGTGATCGACCCCGAGCTCGGCCTCGACTTCGTCGAGTTGGGGCTTATATACGGGGTGGAGGTCGATGGTGGAAGCGTGCACATCACCTTCACGCTCACCACCCCGGCGTGCCCGATCGGCCCCCAGGTCACTGAACAGATGGAAGAGTTCGTGGGCGAGCTCCAAGGCGTCAACGCCGTGGAGTGCGAGATGATCTTCGTGCCCCCGTGGTCGCCCGAGCGGATGAGCGAGGACGCGAAGTTCGCCTTGGGATTTTAGCCTGGACGCCGATGGAGGCCCAGGACGCGCTCAGGCGGACCGCGCCGCGGTGGCCCCGCGCGCAAGCGAGACCAGCGTCGCAAGCTCCTCCGCGATGCGCTCCCCAAAGCGATCGATGTCGTACATCGCGTCGAGGTCCCCAAGCAAACCGAAGTTCATCTGCCCGTCGTAGGACATGATCGCGATCGCCAGCGCGTGGTGCTGGGGCAGGAACGCGACGGGGTAGGCCTCGAGCATCCGGCGGCCCAGGACGTAGAGCGGGAACTGGGGGCCGGGGACGTTGGTGACGATCAGGTTGAAGAGGCGCGTGGAGAAGTTCAGGCGCGAGGCCTGTGCGAGGATCGTGGGCGGGGCGAAGTTCTGCGCGCCCGCGATCACCTCGGCGCCGAGCGCCTGCTTGGACTCCTTCAGCCCGTCCATCTCCCGCTTGACGAAGCGCAGGCGCTGCAGCGGGTCGGCCATGTAGACGGGTAGCGGGCCGCGCATCACCACGATGCGGTTGCCCCCCTGGTGGTGCTCGTCCTCGGTGCGCACCGAGACGGGGACCAGCGCGCGCATCTCCAGGCCCTCGGTGCGCACCCCGCGGTCGATCAGGAAGTCGCGCAGCGCGCCTGCCACGACGGCGAGCACGACGTCGTTGACGGTGCAGTCGAACGCGTTCTTGACGAGCTTGAAGTCGCCCAGCGGGGAGCCGACGCCGACGAAGCGCCGGTGGGGCCCGATGTCCACGTTCAGCGGCGTTGGGGGCGCGGGGTTCAGCACCGCCCAGACGATCTCCCCGACGCCCTCGGCCGCCTCGCGCGCGGAGTGCAGCGCGTGGTCGGGGTGCGCCAGCGCGTCGGCCGCCCCCGCGAGGAGCTCGGCGCCGGCGCGCAGCGCCCCGCGCGCCCCCGCGGCGAGCAGCTCCAGCGTCCCGGGTTCACGGTGGGGCTGCCACGGGCGCCCGGAGTGGCGCACCGGCGGCGGGGTCGGGGGAGAGGTCGAACAGCACCGTCGCGAGGTCCACCCCGGCGATCCCGTCGATCAGCGAGTGGTGGGTCTTTGAGATCAGCGCGAAGCGGTCGTCCTTGAGCCCCTCGATCAGCCACATCTCCCACAGCGGCTTGGAGCGGTCGAGTTGCTGGGAGAAGATGCGCGCGGTGAGGTTGCACAGCTGCTCCCACTCCCCCGGCGCCGGCAGCGCGGTGTGGCGCACGTGGTACTCGAGGTTGAAGCTCGGGTCGTCCACCCACACCGGGCGGCTGGCGTCGAGCGCCGTGTGCGTGGAGGCGAGCTTGTGGCGGTAGCGGGGCACCAGGTGCAGGCGCCGGCGGATCTGTTCGAGGAACTCCTCCAACGCCGGCGGAGGGCCCTCCAGCAGCGTGAGCCCGCCGACGTGCATGTGCGAGGAGGGGCCCTCCTGGAGCAGGAAGGAGGCGTCGGTTGCTGTGAGCCGGTCGAGGTGACGCTGGGGCATGGCGCAAGCGTACTGGGAGAGCCCGGAAGTGCAAAGGCGGGACAGCGCTCTTCGGGGGCGAAGCGGCCCGGCCCCTACAATCCTCGTGGTGCCCGAGAAGGCCCAGGTGGCCCCCAACACGGTGGAGAAGATCCTGCTCGCCGCCCCGCGCGGGTACTGCGCGGGCGTCGACCGCGCGGTGCAGACGGTCGAACGGGCGCTTGAGCTGCATGGGCGGCCGGTGTACGTGCGCAAGGAGATCGTGCACAACAAGCACGTGGTCGCGGGGCTGCGCGCCCGGGGGGCGGTGTTCGTCGAGGAGGAGACCGAGGTGCCGGAGGGAGCGGTGACGGTCTTCTCCGCGCACGGGGTCGCGCCGAGCGTGCGCGCCAACGCGCAGGCCCGCCACCTGCAGACGATCGACGCGACGTGCCCGCTGGTGACGAAGGTGCACGTCGAGGCGCGACGCTTCGCCGAGCAGGGCTACACGGTCGTGCTCGTCGGCCACGCCGGCCACGAGGAGGTCGAAGGCACGATGGGGGAGGCTCCCGAGCGAATCGTGCTCGTGCAGAACGAGCGCGACGTGGATGCGCTGCAGGTCGAGGACCCCGAACGCGTCGCCTACATCACGCAGACCACCCTGTCGGTGCACGAAACGGCGGCGATCGTGGCGCGCCTGCGCGAGCGCTTCCCGAAGATCACGGGCCCCCGCACGGAGGACATCTGCTACGCCACCACCAACCGTCAGGCGGCGGTCAAGCAGATGGCGGGCCAGTGCGAGCTCGATGCTCGTGATCGGCTCGCGCAACTCCTCGAACTCGGTGCGCCTCGTGGAGGTCGCGCGCGACTGCGGCACCGAGGCGTACCTGGTCGACCACAGCCGCGAGGTGCGCGAGGAGTGGCTTGCGGGCCGGCGCGTGGTGGGCGTCTCCTCCGGCGCGAGCGCCCCGGACGAGCTCGTGCGTGGAGCTGCTCGACTTCTTCCGCGCGCGCGGGGTGCCGGAGGAGGGCATCCGCGAAGTCCACGTGACCCGCGAGGACGTCCGCTTCATGCTCCCCAAGCCGATCCGCGAGGCCGTGGCGGCCGCGGGGGCCTCGTAGCGCTTGCGCACACTGATCGTCTCCGACCTCCATCTTGGGAGCTCAGGCGGCGTCGATCTGCTGCGCCGCCCCGAGCTGCGCGCGGCGTTGCTGGAGGAGCTGCGCGAGGCGGACCGCGTGGTGCTGGCTGGGGACGTGCTGGAGCTGCGCCACGGCCCGCGACGTGCGGCGCTGGCGGCGGCGCGCCCCTTCTTCGAAGAGCTCGGCCGGGTGATCGGAGCCCCCCCGCCCGCGAGGTCGTCGTGATCGCCGGCAACCACGACCACGCCCTGGTCGAGCCGTGGCTGGAGCGCCGCAGCGAACTGCCCGCGCCAGGCGTCGCTCGGCGCCGAGCAGCGCATCGAGGTGACGCCCGGCGTGCCCATCCCCTCCGCGATGGTGGCCCAGCTGGCGGAGTGGGCCGCCCCCGCCCGCCTGAGCGCCGCGTACCCCGGCGTGTGGGTGCGCCCTGACGTGTACGTCACCCACGGCCACTACCTCGACTGCCACCTCACGATCCCCACGCTCGAACGCCTCGGCATCGGCGCCATGTCCCGGATGCTGCGCCGTCCGGCGGATGCGTTCTCGGGTCCGGAGGACTACGAGGCGGTGATGACCCCGGTGTTCGCGTGGATCGACGCGGTCGCCCGCCAGGCCCCCACGGGCGAGACGCTCAACGGCGGCACGACGGTCCGCGCGTGGCGCGCGCTGGGGGGCGGGGGCACCACCGCCGCGGCGCACGAAGATGGGCGGGAGCCCACCGGCCCGGGCAACGGCCGTCGCAACGGTTACCGCCGGAGGGCGGGGGGCCTCGGCCGCACACTGCGCCGGCGCGCGCTCGCGGGCTCCTTCCAGCTCGGCGTGGCGGCGCTCAACCGCGCGGGCCTTGGCCCCCTGGGCGCGGACCTCTCGAGCGGAGAGCTGCGCCGTGCGGGCCTGCGCGCGATGGGCGAGGTCGCGGAGCGTTTGGCTCTGAGCGCCACCCACCCGACGTACGTGGTGTTCGGCCACACCCACCGTGCCGGCCCGCTGCCGCGCGACGTGGCGGCCGAGTGGTCCACGCCCGGCGGCGCAAGCCTGGTGAACACGGGCTGCTGGACGTACGACTCCTACTTCCTCACCCCCACCGCGGGCGAGAGCCCCTACTGGCCGGGCGGGTGCGTGACCGTCGAGGACGAGGGCCCGCCCGTCCTGCGACGGCTGCTTGAGGCCCGCACCCACGCGGAGCTTGCCCCTCCTGTTGGATCACATCGCCCCTGAGGGGCGCGAGGGGCCGCGACCCAGGGACCGCCCAGCGCCCGCGAACGCCGCGCTACCCAATACTGCCGACCATCTCCAACTGGATGAGCCGGTTGAGCTCCACGGCGTACTCCATCGGAAGCTCCTTGGTCACCGGCTCGATGAAGCCGTTGACGATCATCGCGGCGGCCTCGTCCTCGGTGAAGCCGCGCGAGCCCATGTAGAAGAGCTGGTCGTCGGAGATGCGCCCGACGGTGGCCTCGTGGGCGACGGTGACGTGGGGGTTCTGGATCTGGATGTCGGGCCACGTGTCAGAGCGCGAGCGGCCGTCCATCATCAGCCCGTCGCACTGCACGCGCGCCTTGGACCCGGCGGAGTGGGGGCCCATGCGCACGAGGCCGCGGTAGCCCATGATGCCGCCGTCCTTGGAGATCGACTTGGCGAGGATGTTGGAGGTCGTGTTGGGCGCGAGGTGGACGACCTTGGCGCCGGTGTCCTTGTGCACCCCGCCGGAGGCGACGCCGACGTTGAGGTGGTCCGCGCGGGCGCCCTCGCCCATCAGAAAGGAGCCGGGGTAGAGCATCACGTACTTGGCCCCCATCGAGCCCCCGACCCACTCGACGGTCCCGCCGGCGTCGACGACGGCGCGCTTGGTGTTGAGGTTGTAGACGTCCTTGGACCAGTTCTGCACCGTGGTGTACCGGGCCTTGGCGCCCTCGTGCACGAAGATCTCGACGACGGCGGAGTGCATCGAGTTGACCGAGTACGTCTGCGCGGTGCAACCCTCGATGTAGTTCACCTCGGAGCCCTCGTCGGCGACGATCAGCGTGTGCTCGAAGGTGCCCTCGCCGGCCCCCTCCATGCGGAAGTAGGACTGCAGCGGCAGGTCGCAGTGGACGCCCTTGGGGATGTAGCAGAACGCCCCGCCGGACCACACGGCCCCGTGCAGCGCGGAGAACTTGTTGTCCTGCGCGGGGACGCATTTGTTCATGAAGTAGCGCTGCACGAGCTCGGGGTACTCGGTGACGGCGGTGTCCATCGAGCAGAACAGGATGCCCTGCTTGGCGTACTCCTCCTTGAGCCCCTCGTAGACCGGCTCCTGGCGCCACACCCCGACGACCCCGGCAAGGTGCTCGCGCTCGGCCTGGGGGATGCCGAGATCCTCGTAGGTCTGCTTCATCTCCGCGGGCACGTCGTCCCACGAGTCAAAGCGCCCAGCGGTGGGCGGCGAGTAGAGCACGAGGTCGTCGAGGTTCAGCCCCGACAGGTCGATGCTCCAAGTCGGCATCGGCTTACGTTCAAAGATCTCCAGCGCCCGGAGCCGTTTCTCGGCCATCCAGTCGGGCTCGCCCTTGATCTTCGAGAGCTCGCTGACGACCTCCCGCGAGATGCCCTGACGCGCGCGCAGCTGCCCCTGCTCGTCCTCGACGATCGGGGAGGGCTTGGCGATCCTGGTGGTGTCGGTGGCGGCCATGAAGCTCCTTCGCTGGAATCCCGTGCTCTGAGGTAGGGATTCTATCGCGTCCGGCGGAGACCGCCGCGCGCGGCGAGCCGGAGGGCCGATTCTTTGATGAGGGCCGCCCCGAGGCGGCCCCAGCGGCGTTCGCCGGCTGATCTGTGATCGGTCGGCCCCCCAGGCGTAGCTCAGGGGCTCAGGGACGGGCCACGGTCACGTTGCTACTCGAATCTACTCTAAACTTTTTAGAGTAGATGTATGCACGCTATCCAACCCTCGCCGGGAGGGCTGCCCGGACTACTTCCTACTCGAACATACTCTAAAGATGTTAGAGTAAATGTATGTCGACCGTGGCGGTGGAGCAGGCGTTGAAAGCGCCGATCAAGGAGCGTGGGAGCCGGCTGCTGGCGATTGCGGAGGATCAGTGGTTCGATCGCAAGTCGAAGCGCGTCGCTCCCAAAGACCTCGCAAACGACCTGATCGGCATGGCGAATGCCGATGGCGGGACGATCGTGGTGGGTCTCTGGAAGGGGGCGGTGGAGGGCGGCGATGAGAGTGTCGAGCGGCGCAACGCGCAGATGCAGGCGGCGATCGACTTCGCCCAACCGCCCGTCGGGGTCAAACATCGCCTCGTGTCCTGCGTCAACGCGAAGGGCGGCCGCGATCGTCTGCTGGTCATTGAGGTCCCCACGAGCGATGTCGTGCACGCCAACTCCAGGGACGAGGTCTTCCTCCGGGTCGGCGACGAGACGCGGCGCCTGAGCTTTCATCAGCGCCAGGAGCTGCTGTTCGACAAGGGTCAGGCGAGCTATGAGGCGCGGCCACTGAAGGGGATCGGCTCGCAGGCGCTCGACGAACCGCTGCTGAAGCAGTACGCCCGAGCGGTCGGGCACCCCGACATCTGGCGCCTACTGCGTGCGCGCGGGCTTGCTGGACGGGGCGAGGAGCTGACGATCGCCGGTCTGCTGCTGTTCGCGCGCGAGCCGCAGGCGGTCCTGCCCGAGGCGTTCGTTCGTGTCCTGCGCTACCGCGGGCGCGAGCGCGGGACGGGAGCCGGCCAGCGCCTGCTCGAGGACGTCCGGATCGAGGGACCGATTCCGCGCCAGCTCCGCGAGGCGCGCGGCGTCATCCAGCGCCTGCAGCCCGCCCGCAGAGCGCTGGTCTCGGCCACAGGACGCTTCGGCGAGGTCCCGCTGATTCCCGAGGACGCGTGGCTGGAGGGGGTGGTGAACGCGGTGGTCCACCGCTCCTACAGCCTCGCCGGCGACCACATCAGGGTCGAGGTCTTCGACGACCGGATCGAGATATCGAGCCCGGGACGCTTCCCCGGGCTGGTTGACCTCAGCGATCCGCTGCGCAGCACCCGCTTCGCCCGCAACCCGCGGATCGCGCGGGTCTGCTCCGATCTACGCTTCGGGCAGGAGCTGGGCGAGGGCATCCGGCGGATCTTCGAGGAGATGCGCGCGGCCGGCCTGGTGGACCCGGTCTACGCGCAGACCGCGGGCAGCGTGCTGTTGACGCTCTCGGCGGAGTCGGCCGACAGGGCCCTGGAGGCCAGACTTCCCGGGGAGGCGCGCGCAATCGTGGCGGCGCTCCGCGAGGCGGGGCGGCTCAGCACCGGCGAGGTCGCCGAGGTGTTGGGGCTCTCCCGCCCGGCGACCATCCGGCGACTCGAGTCCCTGCGGGACGAGGGTCTGATCGAGTGGGTCGGCAAGAGCGCCAAGGATCCGCGCGCTTACTGGCAACTGCCGCCGACCTGAGAGTGGGCATTCTACTTGAATCTACTCTAAACTTTTTAGAGTAAGTGTATGTATGTGCGAGCTGGTCAAGGCCCCTTCAGGCGGGCCAGTCGTGGTCGCCGCTGACCGCGCCGCGCACGACCTTGAGGTTCAACAGCGCGCACTTGCGGCGCGTGGCGGAGACGGGGATGCCGAGCAGGTCGAGCATCCAGTCGGCGCCGAGCGCGCCGACCTCCTCCAGGTCCATGCCCTTCAGCTCCTCGGAGGCGATCGAGGCGGCTGCCTGGGAGATCGCGCAGCCGTGGCCGTCGAAACGGAGATCCTCGATGCGCCCGTCCTTGACGCGGATCCGCACGCTGAGCTCGTCGCCGCAGAGGGGGTTGTGCTCGTCGCCTCCAGGTCGTGGGGCTCCAGTTCGCCGCCGAAGTTGCGGGGGCGCTTGTAGTGGTCGAGGATATAGTCGCGGTAGAGGTCGTCCATCAGAGCCCGAAGACCTCGCGGCCCGCGTTCAGCGCGTCGACCAGCGCGTCGATCTCCGCGGGGGTGGTGTAGATCCCCACGCTCGCGCGCGCGGTGGCGTCGAGGTGCAGGCAGCGCATCAGCGGCTGCGCGCAATGGTGGCCGGCGCGGATGCACACTCCCTCGCGGCTCGCGAGCTCGGCGATGTCGTGGGGGTGCATCCCCTCAATCGTGAACGACGCGAGGCCGCCGCGGTCCTCCGCTCTCGGGGGGCCCACGACGCGCAGGCCGGGCACTTCGGCGAGGCTGCCGAGCAGGTGCGCGGTCAGCGCCAGCTCGTGGGCGCGGACTCGCTCCATCCCGAGGCCCTTCAGGTACTCCACGGCGACGCCCAGCCCGACGGCCTCGGCGATCGGCGGGGTGCCCGCCTCGAACTTGTACGGCAGCTCGTTCCACGTCGCGCTCTTCGAAGCCACCGAGGCGATCATGTCCCCGCCGGTGAGGAACGGAGGCATCTCCTCCAAGAGCTCGCGGCGGCCGTGCAGGACGCCGATGCCCGTGGGGCCGACCGCCTTATGTCCCGTCCAGGCGTAGAAGTCGGCTCCCAGCCTGTCCACGTCGACCGGCATATGGGGGACCGCCTGCGCGCCGTCCACGAGCGACACCGCCCCCGCGGCGCGGATGCGGGCTGTCATCTCCGCGACGGGGTTGACGTCCCCAACACGTTTGACACATGGGTGAACGCCACGAGCTTCACGTTGCCTCGTTCGAGCTCTGCGTCGAGCTGCATCGGGTCGAGCTGTCCGTTCTCGTTCACGTGCAGATAGCGCAGCTCGCGCGCCCCGCTCTTTGCATAGCTGCTGCCACGGCACGATGTTCGCGTGGTGCTCCATCTGCGTAATCACCACCGCGTCGCCCGCTCCCACGTTCGCGCGGCCCCACGCATACGCGACGAGGTTGATCGCCTCGGTCACGTTCTTCGTGAAGATCGTCGTATATGGTCCGCCTCCCCGGCGCCGGTGAACGCCGCGACCCGCCCGCGGGCATGCTCATATGCGGCGTCGGCCTCCTGCGCGAGCGCATACACGCCGCGGTGCACGTTCGCGTTGTGGCGCCGCAGGTGCTCGGCCACCGCGTCGATCACTACCTGTGGCTTCTGCGCGGTCGAGGCCGAGTCGAGGTACACGAGCGGGCGGCCGTCGAACTCGCGCGTCAGGATCGGGAAGTCCTTACGCACGTCGAGATTCGCGCCGTCACCGTGCGCACTGAGCGCGTCAGTCCGTGCGTGCGCCGAGACGCTCATCAAACCGCTCGCACCGTGCAACGAACGCCCATCCCGACCCCCCTTGTGGGGGTCCTCTTAAAAATGGCTGTTCCCTCACCGACTTGCTGCATACGCCTCGATGTCCTCCCGCGGCGCCGCGAGCTTCGCCGCGATCTTGCCGCGCACCAACTCTTCCAGCGGCTCGTCCTTGCAGCTCGCTCACCAGCGGCTCGAAGAAGCCCTCGACGATCACCCGCACCGCGCTCGCGCGGTCCAGGCCGCGGGTCTGCATGTAGAAGATCGCGTCCTCGTCGAGCTCTCCGACCGTGCCCCCGTGCGAGGCGGACACGTCGTCGGCGCTCACCAGCACCGAGGGGATCGCGTCCAGGCGCGCCTTCGGGGAGAGCATCATCGTGTGGATCTGCAGGTACGTGTGCGTCTTCTGCGCGCCCGGGTCGATCTGGATCAGGCCCTCGAAGCTCGCGCGGCTCGCGCCGGTCGCGGCCCCGCGCCAGTGCACGTCCCCGCCCGAGGGGCCGGTCTCGTGCAGGTCCACCGCGAACACGTCGAGCAGCTCGTGCTCCTCGCGCGAAGAACACGCCGCGGAAGGCCATGTCGCCGCCCGGCTCGCTCACCGCCAGCTCCAGGTGCTGGCGCACCAGCTGGCCGCCGAGCAGCGCCGGCAGCCAGTGGCAGTACGCGTCGCGGCCGACGCCCACGAACCGCGTCGAGGCGTCGAAGACTTCGCCCGGGCGGGCGGGTCCCCAATCCTGCACCTGCGCGAGGCGGCAGCGCGCGCCGTCGTTCAGGTACAGCTCGAACGCCCCCGCGTGCAGCGCCTGGCCCTCGAAGTCGCCCGCGAGGTCGTACTCGTGCACGCGGAACTCCGCTCGCGCGCTCGCCCACGATCAGCGTGCGCCCGTACTGCGCCACGCCCGGCCCGTCGATCGCGTACACGATCTCGAACGGCTGCTCGACCACGCAGGCCCGCCGGGACGTGCAGGAACGCCCCGCCCGTCCACAGCGCCGCGTTCGCCGCCTCCAGCTTGTGGCGTTCATACGTCAGGCGCTTCGAGTACCACTGTGTGAACAGCTCCGTGTGCTCGCGCGCCGCCTCCTCCAGCGAGCAGAGCATCACGCCGCGCCGCCGCGAGCTCGGGGTCGAGCTCGACGTGCACGACGGACCCGTCGCGCTGCACGATCCGCCCCGCGCGGGGGCGCTCGGGGAGCGTGTCGCGCACGACCTCGGGGAGCGGGGTGCCGGGGGCGTGGTGGCGCACCTGCAGCGCGTCCAGGTCGAGCCCCTCGAAGCTCGTCGTCCAGAAGCCCGAGCGCCGCCACACCGGCAGCTCCTTGGACTCGTACACCCGAGCGCCGCCTCGCGCAGCTGCTCCAGCGTGCGCCCGTCGCCCGCGCCGGCGCCGTGCAGCGCGTGGTAGAGCGTCGCCTCGCGGTGGCGCCCCGGCTTGACCGCGACCTCAGACACTGACGCCGCCGAACTCCTGGCGGATCTGGTCATACCCCTCGCGCTCCAACCGCTCCACGAGCTCCACGCCGCCCTCCAGCACGATCCGCCCGTCGAGCATGATGTGCACGAACTGGGGCTTGATGTAGTGCAGGATGCGCTGGTAGTGGGTGATGATCAGCGCGCCGAGGCCCTGCTCGGAGTGCAGCCTCTCGACGCCCTCCGCCACCGTGCGCAGCGCGTCGATGTCGAGGCCCGAGTCGGTCTCGTCGAGGATCGCGACGTCCGGTTTGAGCATCGCCATCTGCAGGATCTCCGCGCGCTTCTTCTCGCCGCCGGAGAAGCCGTCGTTGAGGTGGCGCGAGGTGAACGAGCGGTCCACGTCGAGCAGCTCGATCGCGTGCTGCAGCTCGGTGCGGAACTCCTTGACGTTGATCGGCTCCTCGCGCTTGGCGTTG
This sequence comes from uncultured Solirubrobacterales bacterium, assembly GCA_963702085.1. Lineage (GTDB taxonomy): Bacteria > Actinomycetota > Thermoleophilia > Solirubrobacterales > Solirubrobacteraceae > Palsa-744. The sequence continues at coordinate 1,154,680 of OY969707.1, forward strand.
ATCGCCATGCGCAGGAAGTTCGCCACCGACACCCCCGGGATCGCCACCGGGTACTGGAAGGCGAGGAACAGCCCCGCCTTCGCGCGCTCGTGCGGCTCGGCCTCGCTCAGCTCCTCGCCCTTGAAGACGGATCGAGCCCTCCGTCACCTCGTAGGCGGGGTGGCCCAGCAGGGTGTTGGCGAGCGTCGACTTGCCCGACCCGTTCGGGCCCATCAGCGCGTGCACCTCCCCGCGCTCGACGCTCAGGTCGACGCCTCTGAGGATCTCGCGCTCCTCGATGCGCACGTGCAGGTTACGTATCTCCAGGTCGGCCATGTTCTCCTTTGGTCAGGCGGTGGATGCGATCGGCAGGGCGCGCGACGGTGCGGGCGCCGGCAACAGGTCGGCGAGCGTGGTGTTCATCAGCGTGCTCACGATCGAGAAGCGCACGCGCGTCCACAGCAGCTTCGTGGGGCACACGTGGTCGGGATCGGACTCGCGCGAGCACACGATGCTCCCGTCCGCGTTCTGGGAGATGCACTCGATCGGCGCGATCGCCCCCTCCAGCGCCTCCACCACCTCCGCCATCGTGATCTCCTGCGGCGCCCGCGCGAGCATGTACCCGCCCCGCGAGCCCCGGCGGCTCTCGATCAGCCCCGCCTTGCGCAGCCGCGCCACGAGGTGCTCCAGGTACGCCAGCGGCAGCCCGTCGTGCTCGGCGATCTCCGCCAGCGGCACCACTGGCTCCTCGCCGTCGGGGCTCTGCCTGCGCCGCTGCGCCAGGGCCACCATCACGCGCACGCCGTACTCCGCCTTGGTTGAGAACATCATCGCTTGAATACCTACCTGGGGGGTAGGGTATCAGGGGGAGCGTCTCGGCCCGGGCTCGCCGCTCAAGGTCGTCAACGATCTTGAATAGCGACCTCCGGCCGCAGCGGCGTTCGTGTGGCGCACCCGGAGCGGTGCAGCGGCGGCAGACTGCCTATTCCCGCTCCAGCCTGCGCACGTCGTGCGCGAGCGCTTCCGGGGTGAGTTCTTCGAGCGGGAACTCCACGCGCGCGGCGCCCTCCCGGTCGAGCAGCAGCACGAACGCGCCCGTTCGTAGGCACCGCGCGCCGGCGCTCGCCGGCACGACGGGGTAGGCGCGCCACACCGGGCGCAGCTGCGCGGCGCTGCCGGTCAGGTACTCCATGCGCCCCGTCAGCGAGGCGGCGCGCAGGAACGCCCGCACGCGCGCCGGCGTGTCGGCCGGCGGGGTCGACGCTGATCGCCAGCTGCCGGACGTGCCCGCGTGTGGGGTTCGAGTTCGTCCAGCGCGCCGCGGATCTGCTGGGCGATCAGCGGCGCGGTGGTTTTCGAGGTGGTGTACAGGAACGTGAGGATCGTCACCTTCCGCGTGAAGGCGCTCAGCGAGACGCGCCTGCCGTACTGGTCGGTGAGCGTGAACTCGCGCGGGCGCAGGTCGCCCGGCAGCAGCGCTCCGTCGAACCCCGTCGCCGATGGGACCGCCCGCCGACGACTGCGCCGGCGGCTGCCCCGAGCCGGCGCGCCCGAGTCGCCGGACCCGCCCGTCGAGCACCCCGCCAGCGCGGCGAGCGCGAGCGCCGTCGCGGTGAGCGCGGCCGCGAAGGACACGCCCGTCGAGGAGGGAGTGAGCCGAAGGCGGGGTGCCGAACGCATAGGGAGTATGGAATGTAAGAGACGAACGAGACACGTGTTCACCCTCCGCAGGCGAGGTTGTGTAATCCATTGTGCGGTATCGTTTTGGCCCCTGGCAGACCTGGCTCACGGAAGAGGTGCTCCACCGATGTGCCTCGCGAGCTGCCCCGGCATCGCCGCGCTTGCGCGGGGTGTGCTGGGCAACTTGGCAGTCCCCGCGTTCGCGCCCGACGGCGCTTCGGCCGGCGCGCGGGCACGTTCGCGCGCGACGCCGAGCCCGAGCGCGCGGTGATCCTGCGCGGCGGGCCGATCCTCACGATGGACGACGCCCACCCGGTCGGGGAGGCGCTTGCGATCCGCGGCTCCACGATCCTCGGCGTGGGCTCCCTCACCGAGGTCAAACGCCACTACACCCCCGGCACCGAGATCATCGACCTCGCAGGGCACGCGGTGCTGCCGGGGTTCGTCGAGCCCCACGTGCACGTGCTGGAGAGCGCGCTGGCCGCCGCCGGGATCGATCGCGCGGACGCGGCGGCCGGGCTGCTGCGAGCAGAACCCCGAGCGCGTCGCGGAGCTCGGCGCCCGCGCGCTGCGCGAGCTCGCGATGCGCGGCTGCACCACCGTGTACGACCCCGGGATCGGCCTGCTCGCGGGCGCGGCCGAGCATCGGCTGCTGGGCGCGCTCGCCCGCGCGCCCGACGCTCCGGTGCGCCTGCGCGGGGCGTTCACACCCGAGCTCGCCACCGCGCTCGGCGCGACGCCCCGGCAGCCGGCGACGAGCACTACGACGTGGTCGGGATCGCCTACTGGGCTGACGGCTCGATCGAGGACTTCGTCGCCGCGCTGGGCGAGCCCTACCTGAACGGTCGCGGGAGCGGCGCGCTCGCGCACGAGGAGGCCGAGCTGCGCGAGGCGATGCGCGTCTGGCACGACGCGGGGTGGCAGCTGGTCGTGCACGCCAGAGGGCGACCTCGCGATCGAGCAGGTGCTGCGCTGCTTCGAGGCGATCCTCGCGGAGGGGCGCTCGGACCTGCGCCACCGCATCGAGCACTTCACGCTCGTCACGCGACGAGCAGATCGCGCAGAGCCGCGGCGCTCGGCCTCGTCGGTCAGCCACACGATCGACCACGTCTACTCTGGGGGAAGGCCTTCCGCGACCAGGTGCTCGGTCCCGAGCGCGCCGCGCACATCCACTCGCTGCGCCGCGAACCTCGAGCAGGGCCTCGCGAGCTCCTGCCACAGCGACTCCCCCGCTCTACCCGGTCGATCCCTGCCTGGCGCTGCGCACCGCCACCACCCGCCTGATGCGCGACAGCGACGACGTGCTCGGGCCCTTCCAGCAGCTGAAGCTCGACGAGGCGCTGCGCACGCTCACCTGCAACCCCGCGCACCAGGTCCTGCTCGGCGACCGCGTCGGCTCGCTGCGCCCCGGGATGCTCGCCGACCTGGTCGTGCTCGACCGCGACCCCCGCGAGGTGGCCCCCGAACGGCTGCACGAGCTGCGGGTCATCGAGACCTGGCTGGGTGGGCGCCGGCAGCGGTGGGGGTAGTACTTGAACGGCCCTATAGGTGGTGTATCAAGTTTGGGGGTATATATCGCCGACTGGACCTGTGGGTAGCAACCAGATGGCAGTTATGAGAGGTCCAGTATCTGTATGGTCGCCCAAATGTATGGTCGCCCAAATGCACTGTATGGCTCTGGCGGGTCTGCGGGTCCCGACCAAACCGAGGCGCTACCGCCCCTATATACGCGCTATACTTTCTGAAGTCCATGAAATCCGACCACCGTTCGGGAGTTTCCAGATGAGCGTCTCCTCGGCGGAGCTGCTCCGCCAGATCAAGAGCAAAATCGACGAGGTCGATCCCTCCGAGGTCAAGGAGCTGATCGGCGAGGGGGTCGCGATCGTCGACGTGCGCGGCAGCGAAGAGTTCGCCACCGGGCACCTCCCCGGCGCCAAGAGCATCCCCCGCGGCCACCTGGAGTCGCGCATCGAGAGCGCGGTGCCGGACCGCTCCGCCGAGGTGATCCTCTACTGCGCCTCCGGCATCCGCTCCGCGTACGCGGCGCGCACGATGATCGAGGACATGGGCTACGAGCACGTGCGCTCGATGACCGGCGGGATCACGCTGTGGAAGGACCGCGGCTACGAGGTCGAGATCCCGCGCACGCTCACCGCCGAGCAGCGCGAGCGCTACTCGCGCCACCTGCTGATCCCGGAGATCGGCGCGGAGGGCCAGCAGAAGCTGCTCGACGCGCAAGGTGCTGCTGCTCGGCGCCGGCGGCCTCGGCTCGCCCGACCGCGCTGTACCTCGCCGCCGCCGGCGTCGGCACGCTCGGGATCGTCGACGACGACGAGGTCGACCTCTCGAACCTCCAGCGCCAGGTGATCCACTCCACCCAGCGGATCGGGCATCCCCAAGGTGGACTCCGCCGAGGAGACGATCCACGCGCTGAACCCCGACGTGAAGGTCGTCAAGTACCCGGTGCGCATGGACGCGTCGAACATCATGGAGATCATCGACGGCTACGACGTGATCGTCGACGGGGTCGACAACTTCCCCACCCGCTACCTGCTCAACGACGCCACCGTGCGCCTGCGGATCCCCGTCGTCTCCGCCTCGATCCTCGGCTTCGACGGGCAGCTGTCGGTGTTCAAGCCCTACGACGGTCCCTGCTACCGCTGCCTCTTCCGCGAGCCGCCGCCCGCGGAGCTCGCGCCCTCCTGCGGCGCCAACGGCGTGCTCGGCGTGCTGCCGGGCACGATGGGCCTGCTGCAGGCCACCGAGGTCGTCAAGCTGATCCTCGACATCGGCGACCCCGCGATCGGGCGCCTGCTGCTCTACGACGCGCTGGCGGCGACGCTCACCGAGGTCAAGGTCCACCGCGACCCCGAGTGCCCGATCTGCTCGCGCGCGCCTGACGAGATCCGCGACGAGGAGATGGGCGTGTTCCCGGACTACGAGGCATTCTGCGCCGCAGCAGGGTAGGCTGCGCCCGGATGGCGACGATCAAGATACCCCCAGTGCTGCGCGCCTCGGTCGGCGGCGAGAAGGAGGTGAGCGCCTCCGGCGAGAACGTCGGCGACGTGCTGCGCGACCTCGCCGCCAACCATCCCGCCACGCAGAGCCAGCTCTTCTCGGCCGAGGGCGAGCTCAACCGCTACGTCAACGTCTACCTCAACGACGAGGACGTGCGCGTGCTGGACGGGTTGGACACGCGTCGGTGGGCGACGGCGACACCTTGGTCATCCTGCCGGCGATGGCCGGCGGCAGCGCATCGTGCCAGCGCGTCGGTGCGGAGGGCGCGTAGGTTTTCCGCCGCACCGCCTCTACGCTCCGCGTCCAAGATTTCCTTGCAAAGCTCAATCGTCGCGGGCTGCCGCACGATGGCCGCTCGTGCCTGAAGGTCAGCGGCGTTCCCATCCCCGTGATTCAGTGCCTGGAAGCGCATGCTCGTGCGTCGCGTCTGCGCGTGCGCGGCGCGTTGGCGTGGGTGTCGGCCGCTGCCGTGCTGCTGCGCGTGGAAGAAGAACCCAAGGCGCCCGAATACTCGCTCTCGGTGGTCGAGGGGGAGACCACGGTGCCCGAAGAATCGATCCTCTCCACCAGCGGCTCCGTCAGCGTGCCGCACAACCACGCACGTCCAGGTCACGCTGCGGATACGTCCACAACGGCCTGACCGTGGCGGAAGACACCGAAGACCGAAGGGCAGGCGTTGGCTCTCGCAGGTGCCCGCAGGTCGGTGACGTCGTCTACCTCGAATCTCCGGCCGGCAGCGTCGTGGGCTCGGTCGTCTACGACGGGCTGCCCTCGATGGACCCGACGGTCTGCGCGGGCTCCACGAACTTCTCCGGTCAGCGCTCGGCAAACGAGGAAGTCGAAGGCAGCTTCTACACGCTCGTGCCCCATCCCTCCTACACGGCGCACCGCCGGGGGGGCGAAGCGCAGATCACCTCGCTCTCCGGTGGGTCTTTCGCGGGCAACTTCCTGAAGCCGCTGGCGCTCGGGGAGACCGTCCGAGCGGTCGAGCACCTGAAGACCTCGCTCGCCGGTGGCGCGACGTTCACTTACACCAGCGAGAACGACCGCCCCGTGGGCGCCTGCCCGGTGCCGCCCGCTCCGCCGCCGCCACCGCCGGTGCCGGCGCTGCAGGGCTCGATCTTCAAGCTCGTGAAGCACCACGATCCACAAGCTGCTGAAGTCGGGCTGGACTGGATCAGGTGACGATCAACCAGCCGGGTACGGTCACGCAGGACCTCTACCAGCTGGGGGGCGCGGTGCCCGCGTACGCGTCGGCGCACGGCAGGGGTCACGGCCACCGGCACAAGCCGCCCGCGCTGCTGCTGGCGCGCGGGTCGGCGTCGGCCGCCGCCGCGGGCAAGGTGAACGTGCTGCTCCGCGTCACCGTGAAGGGCCGGCACATGCTTAGCCACAGCCACAGTCTGCGGGCGGTGCTGGTCACGACGCTGAAGGCTCAGCTCGGGCGCCAAGCTGAACCTCGAAACGCGCACGGTCACGCTCGATCGTTAGCCTGCCGGCTTGCGGCTGCCAAGCCCTCGACTCTCCTGCGCGCTGGTTGTGGTCGGCGCGCTGACCGCGTGCACCGGAGTGCCGTGCGCGAGCGCCGCACGCCGGGCACTGCGCTCGGGTGCGGGAAACGCTCAGCCTGCGCAGGCCGGCGCCCCCGCGTGGCTGCAACCGCCGCCGGTCCTGCCGCGGCCCTCGGCCGGCGGTGCGGAAGGGCCGCCCCGGCCATACGGCGCGGAACCGCCGCCGGGGCACACGCCGCCCTTCACGGGTCCAGGGCTTGCGCAGGCCCAGAACCACGCGCTGCTTTACGGCCCGTTCCCCACGGGCGGGTTGACCCGTGGCATCTCCGACAGCACGCTGTTGATGAGCGGCGACGCGCAGACCCGTGCACTGGCGCTGAGCGCGCATCCGCGCCACCGGTGCGCGTGTGGTGCGCATCCCGGTGGAATGGCGCTACACGGTGAGCCCCGACCCGCCCGCGGGCTTCGACGCGAGCGATCCGGCGAGCCCCGCTTACGACTTCACCGCGGTCGACGCCGCGGTGCGCGACACGGTCGCCGCCGGCCTGGCCCCGATGCTGGTGGTCACCCGCGCGCCGGCCTTCGCAGAAGCCCCGCACCGCTGGCCGTACGCCTACCCGGGCAGCTGGGCCCCGAACCCGGCCGCGTTCGGGGCCTTCGCGACGGCCGTCGCGCGCCGCTACGACGGCTCCTTCCCCGACCCGTTGGAGCCCGGCCGCGCGCTGCCGCGCGTGCGGCTCTTCGAAGCGTGGAACGAGCCCAACCTCGCCCGCTACCTGGAGCCGCAGTGGGTCGTGGAGCGCGGGCGCTGGCGTCGCGTTCTCGCCGCTGCTCTACCGCCAGCTGCTCAACGCCTTCTACGCCGCCGTCAAGGCGGTCGCGCCGGGCGACGTGGTGCTCACCGCCGGCATCGCCCCCAACGGGGAACCGGCGGGCGTGGGACGGATGACCCCGCTGCGGTTCCTGGGTGGACTGCTCTGCCTGGAAGGCGGGGCGCGGGCGGGGGGTGCACGGATAAGTGGTGCGGGGAGGGGCGGTGCGCTGACGGGGGGTGGGCGGATAGGCGGCGCGCTGACAGGGGGGGCGGCGTGTCCCGATCCCCCGCACTTCGACGTGCTTGCGTTCCACCCGCTGTCCTTCGAAGGTCCCGACCTCCCGGCGCACTCCTCGCAGGACGTGGCAATCTCGGACATCGCGAAGGTCACCGACCGGCTCGCCCGGGCCGAGCGCCTGCACACCGCGCTGCCGCGAGGGCGCAAGCCGGTGTGGGTGACCGAGCTCAACTGGGAAAGCGCTCCGCAGTCCCCGCACGGCGTACCCGGCCGCCTGCAGGCGCTGTGGCTCTCGCGCGCCCTGCACCGGCTGTGGGTTGCGGGCGTCGGGTTCGCCGACTGGCAGTTCCTGGTGGACCCGTACCCCGCTCTGCCGCTCGCCACCCCGACGGGCGGCACCGTCACGGTCTCACGTCCCGCCGGCCTCTACACGCCGGGCCCCGGCGGAGAACTCGCGGGCGCCCGTCCCAAGCCGTTCCTGCGCGGCTTCACCCTCCCGTTCGACCCGCTGCGCGTGGACCGCGGGCACGTGCGGGTCTGGGCGCTCTTGACGCGCCCCGCTCAGCCGGTCCTGCTGCAACGCGCGGCACGGGGCGGGGTGTGGCGGACGATCGCCCGCCTGCGCGCTGGCCGAGATGCCGTGCTCAACGCGCTGCTCCCGCTGCGCGGGGCCATCGCCCTGCGCGTGGGCAGCGGGACGCTTCGCAGCGCCTCAGCGTGGGTACCGTGGGATCGGAGCCGACCGTGATCGGCGATGCGCGTCGATCACGGTCGGCAGTATCGCGGCCGGGGTGAGGTCGGCCAGGGCCTCTCAGCCCTTGATGACGTTGTGCACCTGGGCAACCATCGGTTTGCCTGGATCGACACCGAGGCCGGACATGATCGGGAGGAGGGTCGCCCCGAACGCGTCGAATGCGTCCTGCGACTCCCAGATGTCGAACACGTGGATATCGCCGTTGTTCTCGAGGGCGACGTGGTAGGAGCGCCCTGCCGGTGCTCCCGCGCCGGCCGCCTCGAGCTGGCTGATCGCTTCGTCGTACTTCTGCTGGGTGAAACCGGCGGGTGTGAAGTAGAGCCCGAGTGCCATGCGATCCTTCCTTTCCGCGCGGAGGCGCGGTTGCGTGTAAAAGCTGCACGGCGACTGTACTGCGTCGGGCTGTGCGGCGGCTGCACACGTCGGGGCTGGGGCGGGTGGCAGAGAGCGGAACTTCGCATCTGCTAATTCCAAGACATCGATCGGTTATGATTTTCGGCGTGTTGGGGGGATGACCAACAAGATCGCTGTGCTGCGATTGGCTGAGCGTCGAGTCCTGGCTGCGCTGGCGGTCGTCGGTCGCGCGTCGCTGTCGGCCGACGAGCTGGCTGAGCTCACCGAGGTTGGGGAGATCGCGTCGGTGGTCGCCGATCTCGAACGGCGCGGACTGGTCACGCGCGATGAGAAGCAGCGCTGTGCTCTTGGCCGCTTCGGCGAGGAGATCCGTAAGGCCGACGACGCTCTTTCAACTGGAGAAAGCCTGCTGCAATACATGACCACCTTGGCTGAGACCGGCCAGTTGACCCCTGAGCGGCTGCTGGATGACGCCGAGGCGATTCTCGGCCTCACCGAGTGGGCGGCCGAGTTGCAGCGGTGGGAGGGGCTGCTCGAGCTGGTGAAGACACTGCAAGCGGGCTTCGGGATCGCGAGTCGCATCGAGCAGTGGCTCGCGCTCCTCGATCGCGGCCGCAGCGCCGCACGCGCGCTCGACGATCGGGACTCAGAGGTTTGGGTTCTGCAGCAGCTCGCAGCAGCCTCGGTGATTGCGGGGAAATCGGCGGTCGCGCAACGGTACCGGCGCGAAGCCGACGATCTGCAGCGCGGCCACTCCGGGGGTTTTCGGGCCAAAATTGGTGGTGCTGGCCATTCGCGAATCGTATTGTGGACGCTCGGTTTGATTGCTGCCGCGGCAGCCGGCGGCGCCACCAGCTATGCGATCGCAAACAGCAGCGGCGACCCCGGCACAAGGACGGTGACGACTCGAGTCCCGGTGACCATCACCGTGGGTGGGCAGACTACGACGGTGACGGTGCCGGTGCCGCCGACCACTGTCACGGTAACGGTCCCCACGACGCCTGTCTCTACGACGACCGCGTCGTCGTCATCATCGTCGTCGGCCTCGCCGTAACCCGGGACGGAACCACAGCGCACAGGATGGCAGGACGGCGCCGGCCTCACGGCACGCCGTCCTCCTCCTCTTTCGGCCTATGCGCGTGACGCGAGTCCTCGCGCGTCCTCCCGCTCTACTTCCCGTCGTCCGGCCGGCTCAGCGCCGTCCCGGCGCTCTGCACGACGCTGCGAAGGAAGTCGTACTGCGTGTGCACCAGCCGATCGGCCATCTCCATGGCGGCGTCGACTATCTCCTGCCGCTTGGACGGCCGCTCGCCGAGCGCCGGGAGCTTCTCATCGACGGTGTTCACGAACTTGCGCACCGCATCGATCGCGGCGCGCTGTCCGGACTCGAGCGACTCGAGCACCTCGTCGGAGAGCTCGGTGGTCCGGTCGGCTGCGCTCGCCTGCTTGCGCTTCCCGTTCTCCGCGGGGCGTTTGTGTGTGGCCGCTGTCTTGGATGCCGGCGGGCGGCGCTGAGTCTTGGTCTCTGGCATCGGGATCTGCCTCCTTTTGCGGGACGCGCGTCCCGCTGACACTGATTCACGTAAAGCCGCTCGGCTTGTACTCTCGACGCTCTGACTCCGCTTCGCGGCCACCGTCTCGACTACGACCATACGGCGGTCTGCCGGCGGCGCCATCCGTAGAACTCGGACGTAAACCGCGCTCGAGCTACGCATCGCACGGCCGGCTGGACCACCGAGTGCAGACGAGGCGTTGACAGAGTTGGGGCTACGCCGCGGCGCGCTCGCCCGCCGGCTCCGCGGCGGTCCTGTTCTCGCCGGCCGGGTTGCCGGCCCCAGCCGCGGGCACGAAGCTCATCGCGTGCTCGGCCAGCGCGGTGATCGTCAGCGAGGGGTTCACGCCGACGTTGGCGGGGATCGCCGAGCCGTCGCAGACGAGCAGGTTCTCGTAGCCGAACACGCGCTGGCGGGCGTCGATCACGCCGCGCTCCGGGTCGGGGGCGATCACCGCGCCGCCCAGGATGTGGGCGGTGGTGGGGACGTTGAAGAGCGCCTCCATCACCGAGCTCTGGGCGATCCCGCCGGTGCGCTTGGCGATCCATTCCGCGGCCTGGTTGGCGACGGGGATGAAGGTCGGGTTGGGGCGCTCGGGGTCCTGTTCGGTGCGCAGCCACAGGGTGCCGAACGGGCCTTTGCGCGGGCGCAGCGCGATCGCGTTGTCGAGCGTCTGCATCACGAGCAGGATGATCGTGCGCCGCGACCACCGCTTGGCGAACAGCACCTCGGCGAAGCGCCGGGGGTGCAGCAGGATCTGCGCGAGCAGCTTCAGCGGGCGCGTCAGGCGGGTGCCGTCGCCGACGAGCAGCGTGTAGAACATCCGCATCGAGTCGCCGTCCTCGCCGTAGGAGACGGTCTCGATGTGGGTGTGGGGGTCGGGGTAGATGCTCGAGGTGATCGCCACGCGCTTGGTGAAGCCGGTGGCCTGCTCCTCGGGGACCGTTACGGTCAGGATCGCCTCGCTGTTGGTGCGCACGAGCTCCCCCAGGCGGGAGGAGATGCGCGGCAGCGACCCGCCGAGCCGGCAGCGCTGCAGCAGCGTGTTGGTGCCGAGCGGCCCCGCGGCGACGACCACCCCTCGCGCGCGGTGCACCCGGCGTTCCTTGCGCACCCACGCGCCGGAGCGCACGCTTTCGACCTCGTAGCCCTCGCTGCCGTCGCCGCCGCCGAGCGGACGGACGTCGATTACGGTCCGTTCGGGCAGCACCTGCGCGCCGCGGCGCTCGGCGAGGTACAGGTAGTTCTTGACGAGCGTGTTCTTGGCGCCGTGGGGGCAGCCGACCATGCAGCGCCCGCACAGTTGGCAGCCGGTGCGCTCGGGCCCGTCGCCGCCGAAGAACGGGTCGGGGACGGTCTTGCCGGCCTCGCCCTCCTCGCCGAAGAAGACCCCGACCGGGGTCTTTTTGTAGGTGTCGGAGACGCCGAGGTGCTCGCCGAGCTCGCGCAGCAGCTGGTCGGCGGGGTCGTCGTGGGGGTTCTGCACGACCCCCAGCATCCGCTGCGCCTCGGCGTAGTGGGGGGCCAGCGCGCTCTCCCAGTCGCTCCATCTCCGCCCACTGGCGGTCCTCGAAGAACTGGCGTGGGGGGCACGTAGAGGGTGTTGGCGTAGCCGAGGCTGCCGCCGCCCACGCCGCAGCCGGAGACGACGGCGACGTCGCGGAAGAGCGTCAGCCGGAAGATGCCCTTCATCCCCAGGTGCGGGCGCCACGAGTAGCGGCGCACGTCCGCGGTGGTCTTCGGGAACTCGTGGTCGGCGAAGCGCCGCCCGCACTCCAGCACCCCCACGCGGTGGCCCTTCTCGGAGAGGCGCAGCGCGCTGACGCTGCCGCCGAAGCCCGAGCCGATCACCAGCCAGTCGTAGTCGTAGCCTTTCCCCACGCCCCCATCGTACTGGTTGCCCAGCCAGTGGGCGAGTGTCGCTATATTCCGTGAAGTAATGGCTGGCGATCGTCTTTGCCACGGGGGGCGGCTGTGCCGGCCCGGCCTTGGTCCGCTACCGGGGGGAGGCCGGGAGGGGGGCCTGCCCCCCTCCCGCTAAAGTTATGGCGGCTGAGGGTCTGCGCAACAAGCCCTGCGGGGGTCGCTACGGCGACGTCGTGCAGTCGATCGGCAACACGCCGCTGATCGAGCTGCCGCGCCTCTCCCCGAAGCCGGGGGTGCGGGTGTGGGCGAAGCTCGAGTCGCGCAACCCCACGGGCTCGGTCAAGGACCGCGTGGCGCGGGCGCTGATCGAGGACGCCGAGGAGAAGGGAGCGCTCGGCGCCGGGCCAGACGATCCTGGAGCCGACCTCGGGCAACACGGGGATCTCGCTGGCGATGATCTGCTCGCGCAAGGGCTACCGCCTGAAGGTCGTGATGCCGGAGAACGTGACCCCCGAGCGCACGCAGCTGCTGAAGATGTACGGCGCGCAGATCGTCTACTCCGAGGGCTCCAAGGGCTCCAACGGCGCGGTCGAGAAGGCGCTGGAGATGGCGCAGGCCGATGCCTCCTACTACATGCCCTACCAGTACGGCAACCCGGCGAACCCGAGCCGCCCACTACAACGGCACGGCGCTGGAGATCCTCGAGGAGCTCGACGAGGTCTCGGCGTTCGTTGCGGGCCTCGGCACCGGGGGCACGCTGATGGGCAACGGCGGCGTCTGAAGGAGACCTTCGGGGACGCCGTGAAGATCGTCGCGGCCGAGCCGATGCAGGGCGAGCCGGTACAGGGCCTGCGCTCGCTCGACGACGGCTTCATCCCGCCGATCATCGACCTGTCCCTGCTGGACCGCAAGATCTTCGTGACCAACCGCGACGCGATCCTGTGGACGCGCAAGCTGCTCGACGAGGAGAGCGTCTTCGCGGGCGTCTCCTCCGGCGCGATCGCACGGGTGGCGGTGCGCATCGCGGGCGAGCTGGAGGAGGGCAACGTCGTGTTCATCGTCGCCGACGACGGCTGGAAGTACCTCTCCAGCGGCATCTACACGCTGCCGGTGGACGAGATCGAGAACCTCGACTCCACCGTGTGGTGGTAGCCCGACCGGTCGCCCGCAGACCGATATGGTCATAGCTCCCGCTCTTCTGGACGACGTGATCGCGCACGCCCGCGAGGAGTACGACGCTGGAGTGCTGCGGCATGGTCGCCTACGAGCAGGGGGAGTCGGCCGAGGCGCGCCGGGCGGTGCGGGTCCATCGCGCGAAGAACGTCCACGCAAGTCCGCAAGCGCTTCGAGATCGACGGCAAGGACGTCCTGCGGGCCATCAACGAGTTCGACGAGGCGGGCTGGGAGATGGGCGCGATCTACCACTCGCACACGCACACCGCCCCTTACCCCTCGCAGACCGACATCAACTTCGCCCGCAACTGGCCGGGCGTGGAGTGGCTGATCGTGGGGCTCGCCGACGGAGAGCCCGAGGTCCGCTGCTACCTGATCGAGGACGGTGAGGTCACGGAGGTCCCGATCCGGGTGCGGTGAGGTGATGACGGCGGAGGCGCCTCTCGTCTGCCCTGTGTGCGGGCCCGTCCACCCCGCCGACCCCGCCTACCCCGGGCACCCCACGAGCGAGCGCTTCTGCCCGCGCTGCGGGATGCCGCTGGTGTACGCCGCGGGCGAGGACGGCGCCGAGGGGGTGGGCGGGGCGGGCGGGGCCTACCATCCCCTGGGGGAGCTGTGGCAGCGGGCGCGGAGGATCAAGCCGCAGTACTCCGAGGGTGCGCTCGTGCGGGTGGTCGGGGCGCGCAACCAGACGGAGGCCGACTTCATCCAGAACCTGCTGCTGGAGGAGGGCATCCCCTCGATGCAGCGCCGCGCGCGGGGCTTCGACGTGCCGGACTTCCTCGCGGCCGGCCCGCGCGACATCCTCGTCCCCGCCTCCGGTGTCCCCGCCGCGCGCGACGTGCTGCTGGAGAGCGAGCTGCTCCCCACGGGCGACGCCCTGCCGTGGGGCCCCACCGCGTGGCGGGTGCTGGCCGGCCTCGTGCTGGGGATCGCGATCCTCGCGGTCCTCGTCGCCTTGTTTCACCCCTGAGGGCGGCCGCTGGGACGGCGCTGGCCGATCTTTGATCGGTCTGCGTCCTCAGTCGCTCGCGTACTCAAGCACGCCACGCTCCTTGGCTCCTTGCCTCGCTTGCCCAGCGACCGCTCAGGGCGGCTACGCCAGGACAGGCTGCGGAGACGCCCACCTCGCGGGTGATGGTCTCGATTTCCTCGGAGGCGCGCTCGAACTCGTCGTCGGAGAGCACCGGGGTGCCCTCGAAGGGGAGTTCGCGCTGCAGCTCCAGCCACGAGTGGCAGCCGAGGTACTCCTCGCGGACCTTCACGGTGACGGGCCGCGGGATGCGGTAGGTGCGCAGCAGCAGCACGTGCAAGCGGGTGGCGGGGCTTCCACGCCAGGCGCTTCTCGGCGTAGTCGGTGCGCCACACGTAGAAGGGGGAGAGGGCGTCCACACAGCGGGGGTCGTTGATCGTGAAGTGCCCGGCGACTTCGGCCCACGCACGGATGCGCACGCGGTCTGGCTGTTGCAGGCGGCCGTCGGCGGCGAGCGCCTGAAGCGAGGGCTCGCCATCGCTCCACACGCCCTCCTCGAGCGCGCGGCGCATCTCGGGCTGGTGGGACTCGCGCACGAGGTCGTTGCGTTGGTGGTCGAACGTGGGGTACAGGAAGAAGCGGTCGTGCTCCACCCGGAAGTGCTTGTCGGCCTCCCGGATGCCACCCTTGCGCAGCGTGAGGAGCTGCTCGCCTTCGGCGAGCGCGCGGACGGTGACCGCCCATTCCTTCAGAGCAATTGGCATGACGTATCGTGAGGGGGAAGAGGTTTTTCGGGGGGTGGTCGCCTCGTGACTGCTCGCGGTACTCCGAGGGGAGGGCAGCCTGCGACTCCCCTTTAACATACGAAATCCTGGCAGAAATGCCAAATCGTCCTGCAAATGGGCGGCTTTTTTGGGGAGTCCCACGCGCACACGAAGTCGTGCGAGGGTCACGTGGGGGGTTGCGTAGGGCCTTGGGGCCATGGCCGCCGCCGCCGGGGGTCTCGATGCGCAGGCGCTCCCCGGGCCGCAGGACGCCGGTGACCTTGCCGGGCAGCTCGCGGCCGACCGCTGCCTGCGCCGCCTCGGCGGCGGCGGTGTGACTGCCGTGCCGTCCGGGGCCGGCGTCGTGGTCCGGGAGCTCGGTGGGAAGCTCGGTGGGGGGCTCGGTGGGAACCTCGATCAGCAGGTTGCGCCCGCGCGCGCCGGGCTCTCCGCCGTGTGCGCCGGGGGGTGGGTGGCGGCGGCGCTCAGTGATCAGCGAGAAGGTCATCTCGCGCAGCGCCTCCAACTCACGCACGACCCCCTCGCCGCCGCGGTGGGCGCCCGCGCCCCCGGAGCCGCGGCGCAGGGCGTAGCGCGTGACGCGCAGGGGGAGCTCGCGCTCGAGCGCCTCGACGGGGGTGTTGAGGGTGTTGCTCATCGCCACGTGCACCCCGGAGGGGCCGTCGGCGTCGGGGCAGGCGCCCTGGCCGCCGCCGATGGTCTCGTAGTAGGAGAAGCGCTCGTCGCCGAGGGTGAGGTTGTTCATGGTGCCCTGCCCGAGCGCGCGGCCGAAGGCGGCGAGCACGAGGTCGGCGACGCGGGAGGAGGTCTCGACGTTGCCGGCCGCCACGCGGGGGCGTCGCCAGGTGAGGGCCCGGCCGCGCAGCGCGTTCAGCAGCGAGCCCTCGGGGACGCGCACCTCCACAGGCCGGTAGGCGCCGGCAGACGGCGGGATGTCGGGGTCGGTGAGGACGCGCACGGCGAAGTAACACGCCGAGCGGGTGACGGCGAGCGGGCAGTTGAGGTTGCCCGAGTGCTGGGGGGCGGAGCCGGAGAAGTCGAGCAGGAGCCGCTCGCCCTGCACGGTGGCGCGCAGGCGCAGCACGAGGTCGCCCTCGATCGCCTCCAGCACGTCCTCCGCGTTGCGGGTCCCGTCGGGGAGCGCGGCGAGGCAGGCGCGGGTGCGCCGCTCGGCGTAGTCGAGCACGGCGTCGAACGCCTCGCGGAGGCGATCCAGGTCTCCGCCGCCGCCCTCGCGCTGTCCGCCCTGAGCCCCGCCCACGCGCGCCGCGAGCTCGCAGAGGCGCAGCGCGCCGATGCGGTTGGCGGCCAGCTGCGCGCGCAGGTCGGCACGGCGCTCGGCGGGCTGGCGCATGCGCGCGACGAGCTCCTCGATCGCCGCCGGGGTCGCGGGCCGGGGCGAGATCACGACGCCCTCCTCCGCGAGCGTGCGGGAGTCGGCGGGCATCGACCCGGGTACGCGCCCGCCCACGTCGGCGTGGTGGGCGCGGGAGGCGGCGAAGCCGATCAGGGCGCGGGCAGCCTGCCGGCGTTGCCCGCCGGCGGGCAGGTGGGTGTCGGTGGGCTCCTGTGCGAACACGGGGGTGACGAGCGTGATGTCGGGCAGGTGCGTGCCCCCGGCGAAGGGGTCGTTGAGCACCCACGGCAGGCCCGCGGAGTGGTCCTCGCCCAGCACGGCGGCGACCGCGTCGGGCATCGAGCCGAGGTGCACGGGGATGTGCTCGGCCTGCATCGACCATCTCCCCGCGCGCGTCGAACAGCGCGGTGGAGCAGTCGCGGCGCTCCTTGATGTTGGGCGAGTGCGCGGAGCGGATCAGCGCGGCGCCCATCTCCTCGCACGCGGCCCGCAGCGCGCCCGTGAAAACCTGCAGCTCGATCGGGTCGAGGGTCATGCCGCGGCCTCCCTCGTCGTGCAGGCGCACGGTGCCCTGCGCATCGACTTCGCCCTGCCAGCCGGCCGGCACGAACAACGTGGACCCTGGTAGCGCGCAGACCGTGGGCCCTTCGATCCTGGTGCCCGGCGCCGGCTCGCCCGTGGCTTGCGCCAGCCGCAGCCGCGGGGCGGCACCCACGGCCGAGGCGCGGATCGTGACCAGCTCGACCTCCACGCCGTCGTCGCGGTAGCCGTAGCGCTGCTCGTGGGCACGGGCAAACGCCTCGCGGAGTGCGTCTGGGTCGGGCGGCCGGCCGGGCGGACTCTCACCCGCGACCGTGGGCTCGAAGGACTGCCCGCAGCAGTCGTGCTCGTCGACCGCCAGCTCGAAGGACTGCCCGCGGTAGCGCAGCTCGTAGCGGACCGCGACCCGCTCGGCCTCGACTCCCAGCTCCGCGCGCGCCCGGGCGACCAGCGCCTCGCGCTCCGCGGCCAGGCGGTCGGTGTCGAAGGATTCCCCGACCGAAGCCGGGGACACTCGCCTTTGGCTCGCATCCCCGTTTCGACCAGCATCACCGTGCGCGCCGCGTCCCGGCGGGGCGCCGCCGCGGCGAGGCCGAGCGCGCAGAGCACCCCCGAGGCGCGGGGGACGAGGATGCGCCGCATCCCCAGCGCCCGCGCGAGCGCCGCGGCGTGCAGGGGGCCGGCGCCGCCGAAGGGCATCAGCGCGAAGCCGCGCGGGTCGACGCCGCGCTCCACGGTCATCGTGCGCAGCGCCCGCTCCATCTCAGCCTCCGCGACCCGCACGATCCCCTCGGCGCAACGCAGGGTGCCTGGAGCGTGGCGCAGTCGGCCGTAGGCTGGCGAGCCAGGCCCCTCTCGTCCGGCCACGAGGCGGTGCAGTCGGTCGGGGCGGGCGGGACCGACTTCCTCGGTCAGCCCGAGCTGCGCGGCGAGGTCGCCCACCGCGCGCTCCGCGGCCTCGCGGTCGAGCTGCAGGCCGCCCGCTAGCGGGGCGTCCGCGGGCAGGCGCCCCAGCAGCAGGTTGGCGTCGGTCACCGTCGGGTGTTCGCCGCCGCGCCCGTAGCACGCCGGGCCGGGGTCGGCGCCCGCGGAGCGTGGGCCCACGCGTAGCGCGCCGCCGGGGTCCCGCCACGCGATCGAGCCCCCGCCCGCCCCCACGGTGTGGATGTCGAGCGCCGCCAGGGCCAGCGGCCGGCCCGCCACCACGGCCTCCGCGGTCTCCGCCACGCGGCCTCCCTCGATCACGCACACGTCGCACGACGTGCCGCCCATGTCGAAGCACAGCACGTCGCGCTCGCCCGCGAGCTCCGCCAGCGCCAGCGCGCCCCGCACGCCGCCCGCGGGGCCGGAGAGCACCGTCAGCGCCCCGTGCGCCGCGGCGCTCGCGGCGTCGGTGAGTCCGCCCGAGGACTGCATCACCAGCGGGCCGGGTCAGCCCCACCGCGTCGGCCTCCGCGCCGAGGTGGCGCAGGTAGGAACCCAGCAGCGGGGACACCGCCGCGTCCACCTCGGTCGTCGCCGCGCGCTCGTACTCGCGGAACGTCCCCACCAGCTCGTGGGAGAGCGAGACGTGCATCGCGGGTGCGCGTTGCGCGATCAGCGCTCCCAGCTGGCGCTCGTGCTCGGGGTGGGCGTAGGAGTGCAGCAGCGCCACCGCGACCGCCTCGGGCTCGGCGTCCGCCAGTTCCTCCACCAGCGCTCGCGCCGCCTCGGGGTCGAGCGGGCGCAGGGGACCGTCCGGGGTCATGCGCTCCGGCGCCCCGAAGCGCAGCTCCTCCGGCGCCAGCGGCGCGGGGCGGGCCTCGCACAGCCGGTACAGGTGCGCCCGCGCCTGGCGTCCGAGCGCCACCACGTCGGTGAAGCCCTCGGTGGCCACCAGCGCCGTGCGCGTCGGTGGGTGGGCCTCGGAAGACTCCAGCAGGGCGTTGGTCGCCACCGTCATCCCGTGCGCGAAGCGCTCCACCTCGTCGGCCTCGGCGCCCGCGGCGGCGAGCACCGCGCGCACCGCTTCCATCACCCCGCGGGACTGCTCCTCGGGGGTGCTGGGGACCTTCGCGGTGTGCGCGGCGCCCTCATCCGCGATCAGCACCGCGTCGGTGAAGGTCCCCCCGACGTCTACGCCCAGCAGCACCCCCACAGCCTACGGGTACGTGCCCACGCTCTCGGTGAGTGAACCGCTCGCCCGGCTTGCGCGTATTACCGTTGACGCGGAGCACGGAGGCTCCGCGCCCACTCGCCCGGTTCGCCGCACTCACCCGCGTGGACGATCCCTCAAAATCCCCTCAGGCGGCCAGCGACTCCCGGTTCTCGGTGTCTGCGAGGTGCTGGTGGGACGGGCAGTACCCGTTGTGTGCCAGCGGCGTGCGCTGGCACGCTGCGCCCTTGCGGGTCATCGCCCGGCACTGCACCGGCTCGTCGCTGACCGACGCGTGCGCCTCGTGGGGGTTCTGGGCTAGGTACCGCTGCGCGAGCGCCATGTAGCGGCACACCACCCCGTGCACCCGCGCCTGCGCGCTCATCGGGAAGTACGTCGCGGATGTCCCAGAACAGCGTCCGTTCGGGACGTGCGAAGTAGTGGCGGTCCGTTGCCAGACGCTCGATCTGCCGCCTCGCACGCGCGCAGCACGTGCTCGTGATTGCTCCGGCCCGCCGCCGCGGCGACGCTGCCCGGGGTGGGAGCGGCGATGTATGGGGCCAACTCCCGGTAGATTGCTCGACTGAACTGGTACATGGCGAACCCCTCGCCTCCTTCTCGCGCTGCTCTCCGTTCGCTCTCTGCGTTTCGGGGCCTCTCGTGTCTGCGTCGTCGCTCTCTTCTCGGGGACGCCGCCGGCTTCCGAGACCTTCCCCCACTCGAACACGTCCGCCGCTCCAAAAGACCGAAGTGCTTCATAAATCTCCATAAAGTCCCCGGCCCGCGGATCGCTGAGTATCAACCGCCTGCCTAAAGCCAGGGAAAGGGGATTGTTAGAGACAAGTTAGGGTTCGTGGGCTCTTAATCCCACGTCTCCCACGTGAGCTCCCCGTCAGCGCCCACCACCACGTGGCGGTGCTCGAGCGCCGGGTCCGCCTCGGGGTGCTCCACCCGCCGATGTGCTCCCCGGCTCTCGTTGCGCGCCCTCGCGCACCTCGCGATCAGCCGCGCCAGCGGGTGGGGGTCCCGCATCAGGCGCTCCAGGCCCTCCGCGGAGCGCTCGATGCCCGCGTCGCGCCACATCGCCGCGCGCGTCTCGGCGTTGGCGGCGGGCGGCGCGCTCTGGCCGTCCCACTCCTCGGGGACCCTCTCCTTCAAGCGGTGCGCCCGTGCGTCGGCCCAGCCCGTCTTCGCCGCTGCCGGCGGGCGGGGCGCCATTCGATCCGGCGCTGTCAGCGCTGTGGGTGGGTCGGCTCCGACGCGGTCCGGCGGATGGGCGGGCTCCGCCAGCGCGCTCGCCGCCGCGCGGCGCGCCCACACGAAGCACTCGCTCAGCGAGTTCGACGCCAGCCGGTTCGCCCCGTGCAGGCCGGTGCACGACGTCTCGCCCACCGCGTACAGCCCTGCCACCGACGAGCGCCCGTGCAGGTCGGTCACGATCCCGCCCATCGTGTAGTGCGCCGCCGGCGCCACCGGCACCAGCTCCCGTGCCGGGTCGACCCCCGCCTCGCGCAGCGCTGCCACCACGTTGGGGAACAGCCCCGGATCGACCTCACGCATGTCGAGGCCCACCGACTCCGCCCCCGTCTCTCGCAGGCGCCCCCAGATCGCACGCGCCACCTCGTCGCGCGGGGCCAGCTCGTCGACGAAGCGCTCACCGTTCGCGTCGTGCAGCGTCGCCCCCTCCCCGCGTGATCGCCTCGGTGATCAGGAAGCCCTCCCGGCCCCGCACGCCGCGTACGGCGGTGGGGTGGAACTGCACGAACTCCAGGTCCGCCAGCTCGCGCGCCCGCCGCGTGCCCCAGCAGCAGGCCCGTCCCCTGCGAGCCGGGAGGGTTGGTCGTGCGCGCCCACATCGCCGCCGCGCCGCCCGTGCTCAGCACCACCGCTCGCGCTGCGATCGTGCGGCTGGCCGATCGGAGACCGACGGGTCTCCGATCGGCCAGCACACCACCCCGCCGCAGGGCGACCCCGCGGTGCCCTTTGCTGTGGGCGCTCGTGCCCCTCTGTTGCGGGGGGAGCCGCCGGCGCTCCCCGGGGAGTCGCCTGCTTGCTGCCACAGCGCCCCCGCGCGTACGTTCTCGAGCACTGCGACCCGCGGCTCTTCGACGGCCAGCGCGGAGAGCTGCGCGCAGCAGGCGCCGGCCGGTCGCGCTGCCACCCGCGTGCACCACCCTGCGCACCGAGTGGCCCCCCTCCAGGCCCAGCGCCAGGCGCCCGAAGCGGTCCGCGTCGAAGCGCACCCCCAGCGCTCTGCAGGTCGCGCAACGCACTCCGGCGCCTCGGCCACCAGCACCTCCGCCGCCGCGCGGCGCGTCGCGCCCCTGCCCGCGCGCTCGGTGTCCTTCAGATGCAGCTCCGGGCTGTCGTCCTCCGCGAGCGCCGCCGCGAGGCCGCCCTGCGCCCAGTAGCTCGCCGTCTGCGCCAGCGGCGCCGCCGAGATCAGGGCGACGCGCCCGCCCTCACGGGCTGCGCACAGCGCCGTGTACAGGCCGGCTGCGCCGGCGCCCACTACGCCACGTCCACCTCTAGATCCACGCCCCCCCGCGTTGCTTGCACCGCTTAGCCCGTGGCCGTGCGAGGGTGTTTGGCTTCCTGCAGCACTTTCTGCAGTGTGGTCCCCTTGGCTTTCGCGCCGGTGCTCGTCCCTGGCTGTTTGGCCCCCTGGGTGCTCGTCGTGGGAGTGCTCGTCGCCGCGGGTGTCGTGGGTGTGGTGCTTGCCCCTGGGGCCGCCCCCGGGGTGCTCGTGCCCGGGGTCGTCGCGGCCGGCGTGGCTGCTCCTGACGTGGTGGTCCCCGGCGGGGTTGTCGTGCCGCTCGTCGTCGTGGGTGTCGCCGTCGCGGGTGCGCCCGCTATGGAGCTCGTCCCCACGCTTGTCGCTCCCGCCGCAGGAGCCGTCACGGCCGGTGTTGCGGAGCCGGCCGCTCCGCTTGCCGGCGAGCTCGCCGTGTTGCCCGCCAGCGAGACCAGCGCGGCGCTCAACGCGCCCAGGGAGAGCACGATCACGACGCCCAGTGCGATTACTGGGGTGCGCCAGTTGGGGATCGCCGCCAGGCGTGTGCGCGCCGCCCCGCCGCACCTCAGGCACCACTCCTGCTCCGCTCCCAGCGGCGCTCCGCACAGCGGGCACTCCTCTGCTGGGTGGAGTGGGGGTTGGCGTTGGGGGGGGAGGAGCCGTGACGCTCACGTGCCGGCGTCCGGGGGCCGGATGATCTCCGTCGGGCGATCCTCCGCGGCGGGGGGACGGGCCGCCACGGGCGGATTCGCCGTCGCCGGCGGAGGTGTGGGAGTTGGTGGTGGCGTGGGCGTTGGGGCTGGCGCGGGCGTTGGGGCTGGCGTGGGCGCCGGTGTCGTGGTCGCCGCCGGGGGAGCTAGCGCCGGGGGGGCGAGCGCCGGGGGGGCGAATGCCGGTGCGGATGCGGTGACGCCGGGCGCCGCGGGTTGGCGGGGCCCGATCTCAGGCGGCGACCCGGGCGCTCCTCCCGCAGAAGGCGACACTGGCGTCGCCGTGAGCGGCCGGTCTGCGTGATGGCCCATCGGCAGTCCGCACGCTGGGCAGAAGCGGTCCCCGCTGCCATGGATCGCCGCGCAGCGGGGGCACGCCGCGATGCCTGCCTCGCGCAGTACCGTTAGCGGGAGGCGCGCCCCGAGGGCGGCCTCCAGCGCGCGGAGCTCCTCGTCGAAGCGGGCGAGCACGGCGAGCTTCGCCGCCACCAGTTCGTCGTGGCGCTGGCCCATTCGGTGCATCTCGAACACCAGCCCTCCCAGGTCGCGGTACGCGAGCTCCCTTGCCTTGCGCAGGAAGCGCACCCGCCTTCGCATCCGGCCGCGCTCGCGGAAGCCGGGGGCGCGGGGCTCCGCGGGGATCTCCACGCCGGCGGGGACCTCCGCGCCGGCTGGCGTCTCCGTGCTGGCGGGGACCTCCGCACCGGCTGGCGTCTCCGTGCTGGCGGGGACCTCCACGGCGGGGGCCTCCACGCTCGCGGGGACCCCACCTTGCGCCGGGGGCGCCGGCGCCCGGGGCTGTGGATCGGTCGCGGATTGGCCGGCGGGACTCGTGGTTTGAGCGTCCATCGACCCACCCATGCTACCCACCGCGCCGCACGCCTCGCGTGGCGTACCGATCTTTTTGAACTTTGGGCCCCCCAATGCGCTGATGTCGGTATACATTTTGGCACCCATGTAGCGCCTCTATATGGGTGCCAAAGTTGATTACTCCAACAGGGTGCGCCACGCCTGCGTGAGGCGAGCCGCCATCTGCTCTGCGGAGAACCGCTCGGCGTTTGCCCGGCCGGCAATCCTGGGGTCGGGGTCGCGCAGGTGGGGTGCCACCGCGGCCCGCCACTGGTTCAACTCGAAGGGCGCGCACAGGGCGCCCGCGACGCCCTCGAGCGCCTGCGGGTGCACGCCCACGGGTGTCGCCAGCCACCGGCACGTCGCACGCCAGCGCCTCTAGCACCGCCAGGCCGAATCCCTCCGCGTCGGAGGGGACGACCACGGCGTTGGCCGCGTTCACCCACATCGGCACTTGCTCCGGGGGGACTCCGCCGAGGGCGTGCAGCGGGACTTCTGAGCGCCTGCGCGAGCGCGAGCGCGCGGTCGTAGCGCTTGCCCGGGCGCGCGGGGTCCGCGGGGAACAGCAGGTGTGGGCGCTCCTGGCCGAGGCCCAGCTCGGCGCGGGCTTCCGCGCGGGGGAGCGGGACGAAAGCGCTCCACGTCCACGCCGCACGGCAGCACGAGCGCGCGCTCGCGCGCGGCGCGGGTCGGCAGCTCCTGCGCGAGCTCCGCGGTCGGGGCGGCGAGGAGGTCCATCAATCGCAGCACGGCGCCCGTTGCCAGGCGGGTGCGGGGGTGGCGCACGTCGGTCCCGTGCACCGTCAGCCCCCGTGCACGCGCGCGCACCGCGAGCGCCGGCCATGCGGTGAGGCCGAAGTGGGCGTGCACCACGTCCAGGCGCCGAGGTGGACGGGTTTTCGACCCATAGCGGCGGTGGAGCTCACGAGCGGCAGCCACCAGCGCGGGGGCGCCGGGGGGGAACTCGTACAGCTCGACCTCCAGCTCGTGCTCGGCTCCCCTCCTCGCCAGGCGGCGCAGCGCCTCCACCTGATCGCGCACGAAGCGTCCCCGCTCGGGATGGGCGGCGTCGGGAAGCATGTCGGAGACCACCAGCGCCCGCAAGGCTCGGACCGTAGCGCCTCCGCGGGGCCTCCAGCCCCACGGCCTGATGGAAGGGGCGGCCTCCAGCCATCCTTGACCGGCGGCGCTCCGCCACGCCGTCCGTCTGGGATGATGGCCCGCGTGGCGAACCTCTCCGCAGACCACCGCGCACGCCCCGTCGGGGTGTTCGACTCGGGCATCGGAGGTCTCACGGTGCTGCACGAGCTGCTCGTCGCGCTGCCGCAGGAGGACTTCATCTACTTCGGCGACACCGCCCGCTTCCCCTACGGCGAGCGCCCCCCCGAGGAGCTCGAGCGCTTCTCGGCAGAGATTGCCGAGGAGCTCCTGAGCCGGCGGGTGAAGCTGCTGGTGGTGGCCTGCAACTCCGCGACCGCCGCGGCGCTAGAGCCGTTGCAGCGGCGGATGATGGAGACCACGCTCGGCATGGACGTGCTCGGGGTCGTGCGCCCCGAGGCCGTGCGGGCCGTGGCGGCGACCCGCACCGGGCGCATCGGGCTGCTGGCGACGCCGACCACGGTCTCCAGCCGCGCCTACGAGCGCGCGGTGCACGCTGTGGACCCCCACGTCACGCTCACCGCCGTCGCGTGCCCGACGCTCGCGCCGATCATCCAGGCCGGGGAGCAGTTCGACGAGCGCGCGGTGCGCTCCGTGCGCGCGGCGTGCGCTCCCCTGAAGGAAGCCGAGGTGGACACCGTGATCCTCGGCTGCACGCACTACCCGTTGATCGCACCGATGCTCCAGCGGATGCTCGGCCCGGCGGTGACGCTCGTCAGCTCCGGGGCGGCGCTGGCGCGCCAGGTCGAGCACGCGCTCTCCACTCGCGGTCTGCGCAGTACGCGTGGTGCCGGCGAGGAGGGCGACTACCGTTTCCTCTGCACCGGCGACGCCGAGGCGTTCCGCGAGCAGGGCACGCGCTTCCTGCAGATGCCGCTCGGCCCGGTCGAGCAGGTGCGGCTAGCCGCGGCGGAGGCGATCGCTTGAGCACGCCCCCCAACGAGTCGGTGCCCGCCGTCCCGCCGATCCTGGGCGAGGGCGCCGGCTCCACGCTCGCGAGCGCGGCGGCCACCGGTACGGGTGTGCCTGCCCGCAGCTACGACCGCGCGCCCGACGGGCTGCGCCCGGTGGCGATCGAGCCGGGGTTCGTGCGCACCGCGACCGGCTCGGCGCTGATCTCGATGGGGGAGACCCGCGTGATCTGCACCGCCTCCGCGCAGGAGAGCGTGCCGCGATGGCTTGCCGGCAAGGGCCGCGGGTGGGTGACCGCGGAGTACGGGATGCTGCCGGCCTCCACCGGCGAGCGCAAGCCCCGCGACGCGACCCGCGGGCGCCTGGACGGGCGCTCGGTCGAGATCCAGCGCCTGATCGGGCGCGCGCTACGCGGCGTGGTGGACTTCGAGGCGCTCGGGGAACGCACGCTCTACCTGGACTGCGACGTGCTGCAGGCCGACGGGGGCACGCGCTGCGCGTCGATCACCGGCGCCTTCGTGGCGCTCTCGCTCGCGTGTGCGCACCTGGCAGAGAAGGAGGCGTTCGAGCGCCCCCCGCTGACCGGCTCGGTGGCGGCGGTCTCGTGCGGGATGGTCGCGGGCGTCGCGCTGCTCGACCTCGACTACTCCGAGGACTCCACCGCGGAGGTCGACGCCAACGTGGTGATGACCGGCGAGGGGGACCTGCTGGAGGTGCAGGCGACCGCCGAGCGCACCCCGCTCTCGCGCGCGAGCCTCGACGAGCTGCTGGCGCTCGCGGCGGGCGGTATCGCGCAGCTGCGCGCCGCCCAGCAGCGGGCGATCCTCTCCGCGGGCTGATGCGCGGCGCCGGCCCGCCCTGGTGCTCGGTACCCGCACGCCGACTGGCTTCGGCCCGCCTTCCCGACAAGAGGTCGGCGACGCCGTGAGGCTGCTGCTGGCGACCCACAACGAGCACAAGCGCCGTGAGCTCGGGCGCCTGCTGCCCGGCCACGAGGTGGCGCTCCTGCCCGACGCCGTCGAGCTCCCGCCGGAGGATGGGGAGACGTTCGCCGAGAACGCGCTCGGCAAGGCGCGCGCCGCGGCGGCGGCCACCGGCGAGGTTGCAATCGCCGACGACTCCGGGATCGAAGCGGCGGCTCTCGGCGGCGCGCCGGGGGTGCGCTCGGCGCGCTACGCCGGGGAGCACGCGACCGACGAGCAGAACCTCGACAAGCTGCTGCGCGAGGCGCCCGCGGGCAGCGCGCTGGCATACGTGTGCGCGCTCGCCTACGTGGACCCCGCCGGGGGCGTCGAGCGGCTGTTCGAGGGCCGCTGCACCGGCCGTCTCGCGGCCGAGCCGCGCGGGGAGCGGGGCTTCGGCTACGACCCCGCCTTCCTGCCCGACGACGTGGACACGGTCCCGGCCGGCCTGACGATGGCGGAGCTCACCGACGGGCAAAAGGACGCCATCAGCCACCGCGGCCGCGCCGCGCGGGCGCTGGAGGAGTGGCTTGAGTTGGGGGAGGGCAGGCGCTGAGCTGGGGGAGGGCAGGCCCTCCCCCAGTGCCCCCTCCCGAGTCGGAGAAGGGCAGGCCCTCACCCAAGGCCCCCTCCCGTTGTTGAGAAGACTTCCTAGAACAGGTTGATCGCCGCCGAGCCGCCGACGGCGACGGACAGAGCCGCGTAGCCCGTATAGCCGGCCAGCAGCAGCAGCGCGGCGGTGAGCAGCGCGATCAGCACGGTCACGGTCCACGCGACGCGGGGGAGGTCCATCGGCGAAGGATATGCTCGGGCGGAGATGGCAACCGGTTTCGGCGACACTCTGGCGCAGCGCGTGGCCGAGCGGGAGTCGCAGATCGTGCTCGGCTTGGACCCCGACCCGCAGGCGCTGTGGCCGGGGGTGCACGACACCGCGCGGGGCCTGCGCGGGGACGCCTCGCCGGCGTGGCGAACGGCGGTGGCGGTCCACGTCCACTGCTGCGCGGTGATCGACGCGGCGGGGCCGGCGTGCGTCGCGGTCAAGCCCCAGCTCGCCTGCTTCGAGCGCCTCGGAGCGCCGGGGTGGGAGGCGCTGGGCGAGGTGGTCGACCACGCGCGCCACCGCGGCCTGCTGACGATCGCCGACGGCAAGCGCGGGGACATCGCGATCAGCGCACACGCGTACGCGGAGGCGCTGTTCGAGCGCCTGGGGGCGGACGCGGCCACGGTCAACCCGCTGCTTGGCCGCGACGCGGTCGAGCCGTTCGTGACGGTGGCCCGCGCGGCGGGGGCGGGCGTGCTGGTGCTGGTGCGCACCTCCAACCCCGGCGCCGCCGACGTGCAGGACCTCGAGCTCGCGGCGGGGGGGCCGGTGTGGGAGCGCCTGGCAGGGTTCGTGGAGGAGTTGGGGGCCCAGGGGGTGGGGGAGCTCGGGCCTCAGCGACGTGGGGGCGGTGGTGGGGGCCACGCAGCCGCAGCACATCGCGACGGGCGCGCGAGCTGATGCCCCATGCGGTGCTGCTGTTGCCGGGCGTCGGGGCGCAGGGCGGCCGTGTGGAGGAGCTGGCCGCCGCGTTCGCTCCCGGGCAGGGCCGGCGGCCTGATCACGCCTCGCGCAGCATCGCCGGCGCGCACCTCGCCACGGGCGGCGACCCCGCCGAAGCGGCCCGCGCCGAGGCGGAGCGGTTGCGCGCGCTGGCCTGGGCGTTGGCGATTTAGCCACGTGTGGTAGTCGGCTACGCTAGGCGTGCGCGAGGCGCCATCCGGCCCGTGCGGCGCAGACGTGGATGAGGCACGGATGATCATCACGGTCACGCTCAACGCGGCGATCGACAAGTCGCTGTCGGTCCCCAACTTCCGCCTCGGGCGCCGGCACCGCACAGTCGAGCAGCGCACGATGGCGGGCGGCAAGGGCGTCAACATCGCGCGCGCGCTGAAGTCGCTGGGGCAGCCGGTGATCGCTACCGGCATGGCGGGCGGAGCGACCGGGACCCACATCGTGGAGCAGCTCACCGAGGAGTCGATCCTCAACGACTTCGTGCGCATCCGCGAGGAGTCGCGCACGAACACCTCGGTGCTCGACCCCACCACCGGCGAGCAGACCGAGATCAACGAGCGCGGGCCGAAGGTGTCCGAGCGCGAGGTGGAGCTGTTCCGCGACAAGCTGCTCTACCTCGCGCGCGGCGCTGCGATCGTGGTGTTCGCGGGCTCGATCCCCCGCGGGGTGGAGCCCGACGTGTACGCGTCGCTGATCCGCGAGCTGCACCGCGTGCGGGGTCACGACCGTGATCGACACCGACGGCGACCCCCTGCGCCACGCGGTGCGCGCCGAGCCGGACGTCGTGTCCCCCAACGTGCTCGAGGCCGAGGAGCTCGTCGGCCACGAGTTCGCCGACGAGCAGGAGCGCTCGCTGGCGGTCGCGCGAGCTGGTCGCACTGGGGGCGCGCGAAGCGATCATGACGCTCCCCGACGGCTGCTTCGCGCAGCTGCAGATCGACGGCCAGCCCACGGTCCTGCGCGCCCGCATCGAGCCGCGCGAGCCGGTCGCCAAACGCGGCTCCGGCGACGCCTTCCTGGCTGGCTACGTCTCGGCGCGCTACGCCGGCAGCGCCCCGGCGGAGTGCCTGCGCTTCGGCGTGGCCTGCGGCGCGGAGTCCACCGGGCGCCTCGGCGCCGGCCTGCTCGAGCGCCGCGAGGTGCACCGCCTGGAGCACGAGGTCGAGCTGGAACCGGTCGAGCTGCCGGCGGCGGCTAAGAGCTGATCTGAAACAGCGCTTCTGAGGCGGCCGAGGGTCGAGCAGGGCGAGAACGCAGGGAGCGTGGCGTGCTCAAGCACGCGAGCGACCGAGGACGAAGCCATGCGAAGGCCATCGGCCGCCTCAGCCGCCGGCGACATCTCGACGCAAGAAGACGAGGTAGGCCGCGAACAGCGCTGGCATGGCGTACAGCGCGCAGACCCACGCGGAGTGCCCGATCGGCGCCCAGTCGGTGGGGGTGCGCAGCAGGCCGTGCCAGTTCTCGTACTGTTCGGTGAGTAGGTAGGGCTTGAGACCTTCCAGGCCCGGGATCTGGCCGACGATGAACAGCAGGATCGTGAACCCCACGGTGCCGACGACCGCCCCCGCGCTGTTGCGGGTGGCGGTGGAGAGCAGCACGCCGATGCACACCACGGTCAGCAGCGGGATCAGGTAGACGGCGTTCGAAGCGAACACCAGCAGCAGCCCTTCGGGCGCCGACACCACGGTGCCGGAGAACGTGACCACGTGGTTGAAGCCCCACGAGGCCACGCCAGCGACCGTTGCCACCACGGCCGACAGGAAGACCGCGAGCGCTCCGTAGGTCATCGCCGCGAGCGCCTTGGCGGCGAACACCTGCCCGCGATCGACCGAGCGCGTGAGGATCGTCTTCAGCGTGCCGTTGCCGTCCTCGGCGGCGACGATGTCGCCGGCCACCAGCGAGGCGATCAGCGGCAGCATGAACACCGACAGGAACAGCAGCATCAGCACCGGCGTGGCGAGGCCGGACTGGGTGATGTGCGAGGCGAAGATGTTGCCCTGGTCGTGGCCGTGGTCGGTGCGCAGGTTCTGGGCAATCACGAAGATGATCGGCAGGATCGCCGCGAGCCCCAGCCCGAGGTAGGTGCGCTTCTGCGAGACGAGCTTGCGCAGCTCCCAGCGGTAGGCGGTGAGCGTAGAGGGGCGCCTGACGCCCGCCGCGCCGGTGGGAGCCAGCGCCGGGGAGGCCTCAAGCGTGCTCATGGACCTGCCCTTGCGCGAGGTGTCCGTTGCCCGTCGGGACTGCGCTGCCCGCCGCTGCTCCGTCGCCCTCGGTCAGCCGGAAGAACAGGTCCTCGAGCGTCGCCAGCTCCGGGGTGAGCGCGAGGATGCCGACGCCGGCCGCGCCGAGCGCGATCGAGAGGGCGCCCACGTCGGACTCCTGCGCCTGGAAGGAGAGGCCGTGCTCGCCGCTGGAGGCGTGCTCGACGCCGGGGGTGGCGCGCAGCACCGCGAGAGCGCGGGCGTCGTCCGTACAGCGCAGCTGGTAACCGGCCCCGCCCTGGCGGCGCAGATCGGCGAGCGCCCCCTCGTAGACGACGCGGCCGCGGTCCACGATCGCCACGCGGTCGCACAGTTCCTGGACCTCGGGCAGCTGGTGGCTGGAGAGCAGCAC
The DNA here is from genome assembly GCA_963702085.1 of uncultured Solirubrobacterales bacterium. Lineage (GTDB taxonomy): Bacteria > Actinomycetota > Thermoleophilia > Solirubrobacterales > Solirubrobacteraceae > Palsa-744. Next base: position 1,184,683 of record OY969707.1, read on the forward strand.
GGTGATCCCCTGGTCGGCCAGGCGGCGGATCAGCGCGCGCATGTCGCGCATCCCCGCCGGGTCGAGGCCGGTGGCTGGCTCGTCGAGGATCAGCAGGCGCGGACGGCGCAGCAACGCGGCGGCGATGCCGAGGCGCTGGCGCATCCCGTGGGAGTAGCTGCCCACGCGGTGCTCTGCGCGCGGGCTCAGCTCGACGGTCTCGAGCACCTCGGGGATTCGCTCCCTCGCGCCGCCGCCGTCGAGGGCGCCGAGCAGTTCGAGGTTCTTGCGCGCGCTCAGGTAGGGGTAGAACTTCGGCGCCTCGACGAACCCCGCGACGCCCTCCAGCGCCCGCGCTCCCTCGCGGATCGGATCGCGCCCGAACAGCTCGACGGTGCCCTCCGTCGGCATGATCAGCCCGAGCGCCATGCGTAGCGTCGTGGTCTTGCCGGCGCCGTTGGGCCCCAGGAACCCGTACACGTCGCCGGCGTGGACGTTCAGGTCGATGTGGTCGACCGCCAGCACCTCCTTGTAGCGCTTGACGAGGCCCCGGGCCTTGACCGGCTGGGCCTCGTCGCCCCTGGCTGCGTCCTCAGTCGCTCGTGTGCCGAGCACACCACGCTCCTTGCGTCCTTGCCAGGAACGACGAGGTCATGAGGCTACAGGCCCTTGGCGACCGCTTCGACGGCGCTGGGCGAGACCGCGCCGGCGAGCAGGTAGCGCACGCCGGAGCGCTCGAAGGTGAGCAGCGTGCCGAGCTCGGTCGGCAGCTCGCTGGCGGTGACGCCGTTGATCTTGACCTGCTGCAACCCTTCGGGCAGCGAGTAGGTCTGCGACGCGCCGGCCTTGACCTTGCCTTCGAGGACGGCGATCGTCCCCGGCCCGCTGCCGTGCGTCGTGACGTTGGGATGTTCCTGTTCGCCGCCCTGTGAGGAGCCCTGGTGTTCGCCGGGCTTGGGCAGCACGACTTCTTCGACCTTGGCGTTGGCGGGCGGCGTGAGATCGAACACAGACGGTTCGACAGGCCCGTAGGAGATCGAGGTGGCGGCCAGTTCGAGCACCGGTACGGCGCTCTCGGTGGAGTAGACCGCGGCGCGCAGCGGCACGCCGTGGACGGCGTCCCAGGAGAGCTCGGCTCCGGCCAGCAGGCTGCCGCCTTCCTTGGGGGAGACCCGCACGGTGTAGGCGGCCTGGCCGGCGACGTCGGTGGGGGTCGCGCCGGAGACGTCGGTGTGCTTTTCGAGGTGGGCGATCGCTTCTTCGATCTTGGCCACGGTGGGGGCTTCGTGGTGGGCGTTCGAGTCCGAAGCCCCACCGGATGAGCTCGACCCGCCTTCGTCGCCCGCGCCACCACTTCCTTCGCCTTCCCGGGGCGGCGGCGTGTAGCGGTAGAGCGTGTTGGAGGAGGCGTCGTACATCGACAGGGTGTGCCCGTCGTAGGAGACCTGGGTGTCTCCCTTTTCCGACTGCAGCTCCAGGCGCACGTGCCCATCCTTGGAGATCCACAGTCGCCCGGAGGCGCCGGAGAGGAGGGGGCTGGAGGTCACCTGGCTGGCTTCGCCGCCGCCGCCGGCGAGGGAGGCGCCTTCGAGCAGGTGGTTGGTGAGCTGAACCTGGGCGCTGACGCCTTCGACGGGCTGCGCGGTGAGTGTGTCGTGGACCGCGTCCGCAAGGGGCTTGGGCGGGGGCGTGGGGCCCACGCCCAGTGCGGCCGCGAGCGCGGTTGCGCCGGCTCCGACTGCGAGGACCACCCCGCAGAGCAGCAGCAGGCGAGAGAGGGGCAGGCGGCGGAGGAGGTAGCTCATGGGGGTCGGGTGTCGCGATTCGACGTCCACCACCAAGGCTAGCGCGATCGCTCAAGGGGACCTGAAGGTTGTGTGGGGAGGTTCTCACTTTGCTCGCCCATTTCCCTCGTGTGCGCGCCCGCCCGCGAGGGAGGTTCTCATTTTGCTGCCTATTTCGCGCGTACGCGCGTGCGCCCGCGAAATAGGGGCCTCATCGCGTTTGCCCACCCGCGCTATGTAGCGCCGAGCGAGCGTTCCAGCGCCGCCAACCGATATCGTGCCCGCCGACATGGGACTCGTCCTCATCGTTGTCGTCCTCGTGTTGGCCCTCGGCCTCGGCGTGTTCTTCGTCGCGATGCGCGGCGGCCCGCGCGGGGCACGCAACGCGCTGCACAGCGAATCGAAAGCCGCCCAGCGCGGGCTGACCGCGGTGATCGTCCTCGTGTGCGCGTTCGGCCTGGTCGTGCCCGGGCTGGTGCTGGCCTTCAACGGCGCGCACAAGGCGAGCGTGGGGCCGGGGGGGCTGCACCTGAACGCGCAGCAGCAGAAGGGCCGCGAACTGTTCTCGCACGCCTGCAACCTCTGCCACACCCTGGGCGGCGCCAACGCGGTGGGCCGGACCGGCCCGGACCTCGACGTGCTGATCCCCACGATCGCCGCGACCCTGCCAGAAAAGGAAGCGCACGCCGACCGTGAGGCTTTCATCCTCAGCGCGATCCTCGAAGGCCGCGCGCGCGGCCACGGGCAGATGCCCGCGCTGCTCTACCAGGGCCGCGAAGCCGTAGACGTGGCGAACTTCGTGGCGACCGTGGCGGGGCACTGAGCGGGCCACCACGGTCTTTGCCCCAGCCCCGGGGACGCCACGCGAACGCCGCTGCGGCCGGAGGCCGCCATCAAAAAGCAGTTCTCCCGCGCGCAGGCGGTCCGTCCGAGCGCGTCGTTAGCTTCACCGCATGGTCGAGAGGACCGTGCGCCACCGGCGCAGGCCCCGCCGTACGCCGATGGAGTGGGTGGGGCCGCACCCCGACAGGTTCGCGTCGTGGGCGGTCGTGCTGGGGTTCGGACTGGTGCTCGCAGCGCTCCTCGGGCACTGAGATGTCCACACTCTGGGTGCGTGCTGCGAACGCCGCTGCGGCCGGAGGCCGCCATCCAAAAAGATGCCCCCTGGCTCGGTTTGGCCATCCGTCGATACCGGGCGCGCAGGCCATCGACTAAGGTCCGGCGGGTGGCTGAGCAGCCCGACACGCCCAGGACCGCCGCGGACGTCAGAGCGCTCGTGGAGGAGCGCCAGATCCGCTTCATCCGCTTCTGGTTCACCGACATCCTCGGCCAGCTGAAGTCGTTCTCGATCAACGCCGCCGAGCTCGAGGACGCGTTCGAGGCCGGGATGGGCTTCGACGGCTCATCGATCACCGGTTTCAACGCGATCGAGGAGTCCGACATGATCGCGCTGCCCGACCCCACCACGTTCGCGGTGCTCCCCTGGCGCCCGGAGGAGCAGGGAGTGGGGCGCATGTTCTGCGACGTCATCACCCCCGAGCGCACCCCCTACGAGGGCGATCCCCGCCACGTGCTGCGCCGCGCGGTGGAGCGCGCGCAGGGGATGGGCTTCGACACGTTCAACGTGGGCCCCGAGCTCGAGTACTTCCTCTTCAAAGACTCCCGCTCCACGGAGGTGCTCGACCGCGGCGGGTACTTCGACCTGACGACGCTCGACGCCGGCTCGGACGTGCGCCGCGAGACGGTGCTGGCGCTGGAGCAGCTGGGGATCCACGTCGAGTACACCCACCACGAGGTCGGCCCCTCCCAGCACGAGATCGACATGCGCTACGCCGACGCGCTGAAGATGGCCGACGACTGCATGACGTACCGCATCACCGTCAAGGAGTACGCGATGAAGTACGGGTGGCACGCCACGTTCATGCCCAAGCCCCTGTTCGGCGAGAACGGCTCGGGGATGCACACCCACCAGTCGCTGTTCAGAGAGGGCCGCAACGCGTTCTTCGACCCCGACGACCCCTACTACCTCTCCGACGTCGGCAAGGCGTTCATCGCCGGCCAGCTGCGCCACGCGCGGGAGATCTGCTCCGTGTTCGCGCAGTGGGTCAACTCCTACAAGCGCCTCGTCCCCGGCTTCGAGGCGCCCACGTACGTCGCGTGGTCGCGGCGCAACCGCTCGGCGCTCGTGCGCGTGCCGCTGTACCACCCCGGCCGCGAGCGCGCGACGCGCATGGAGCTGCGCTGCCCCGACCCCGCGTGTAACCCCTATCTCACCTTCGCGGTGCTGCTGCAGGCGGGCCTGGAGGGCATCGAGAAGGGCTACGAGCTGCCCGAGCCGATGGAGCAGAACCTCTACCACCTCTCGGGCGAGGAGCGCCGGCGGCTCGGCGTCGAGCAGCTGCCCGAGACGCTCGGCGACGCGATCGAGCTGACCGCGCAGTCGGAGCTCGTGCTGCGCACCCTCGGCGAGCACATGTTCAACCGCTACGTGGAGATCAAGCGCCAGGAGTGGGGGGACTACCGCGTACAGGTCTCCCAGTGGGAGCTCGACCGGTACTTGTCAATCTTGTAGGCCGTTTTTTGGGATGGGCCTCCGCCCTACCGGGCTCCGGCGGGCGGGGTTGCGCACGACAGCCCGACGGCCGGTGAGAGGTGCAGCTGGAGCGCCTGCAGGAGGTGCCCGAACGCGGCCGGGTGCTGAGGGGCGATCTCGTGCAGCAGGCGCAGCACGCCCACCGCGTGTTGTTCATAGCGTGCCTCGCCCGTGAGCTGCGCCAGGCGCAGGAGGCCCACCGCGGCGGAGGAGGCGCCCGAGGGGATGGGGGAGTCCTCGAGGTCCTTGCGCCGCGCGATCAGCGCCTCCCCGTCGGCCGCCGTCGAGAAGAAGCCGCCGCGGGCGGGGTCGGCGAAGCGCTCGATCGTCTGGTCCGCGAGCGCGCGCGCCTCGGTCAGCCACCGCTCCGCGCAGGTCGCTTCGAAGAGCACCACGAGCGCCTCCAGGAGGAACGCGTGGTCTTCCAGGTAGCCGTCGATCCGCGCGCGGCCCTCGGAGTAGGTGCGCAGCAGTCGCCCCTCGCCGTCGCGCAACTCGCGCAGGAGGAACTCCGCGCAGCGCTCGGCGGCGTCGAGGTACCGGAGTCCGTCCTCCCCGCCGAGCACCGCCCCCGCGTCGGCCAGCGCGGCGATCGCCAGCGCGTTCCAGCTCGTGAGGCGCTTGTCGTCGAGGCCGGGCCGGGTGCGGGCCGCGCGGGCCTCCCCCAGGCGCGCGCGGATGCGCTCCCGGGTCTCCGGGTTGGGTCGGGAGGCGGCCGGGCTCCTGTCCGTGAGCACGTTGAGGCCGGGCTCGGGGTGGTGTGGGTCGACGAAGTTGCCCCCCTCGCTCACGCCCAGCCAGCGCGCCGCGGCGTCGGCGTCCGCGCCGAGAACGTCCTCGAGCTCCCTGACGGTCCACACGTAGAAGCGGCCCTCCACGCCCTCGGAGTCGGCGTCGAGCGCCGAGTAGAAGCCGCCCTCGGGCCCGCGCATCTCGCGCAGCGCCCACTCGAGCGTCGCGCGGCACACGCGGGCGAGCTCCTCGTCGCCGCTGAGGCGGTACCCGTGCAGGTACGCGCGCGCGAGCAGGGCGTTGTCGTAGAGCATCTTCTCGAAGTGCGGCACCGTCCACGCCGCGTCCACGGAGTAGCGGTGAAAGCCCCCGCCGACCTGATCGTGGATGCCCCCGCGTGCCTGCGCGCGCAGCGTCGCGAGCGACATCTCGCGCTCGCCGTGGCGCAGCAGGAACTCCAGCACTGGGGTCTGTGGGAACTTCGGCGCGCCGCCGAAGCCGCCGTTGACCGTGTCGAAGGACTCCCGCAGCCGCGCCACCGCGGCGTCCAGCGCGCCCGCGTCGAAGGGCTCCGCGGAGGGCTCCAGGCGCGCCCCGCCGGCCAGCTGCTCGCGCACGCGCTCGCCCCCCGCGCGGATCTCCGCGGCCTGCTCGCGCCACGTCTCGGCGATCGCGTGGAGCACCTGCGTCCACGAGGGCAGCCCGTGGCGGGGCTCCGGGGGGAAGTAGGTGCCGCCGTAGAAGGGCAGCTGCTCGGGGGTGAGGAAGACGTTCAGCGGCCACCCCCCGTGGCCGGTCATCCCCTGCACGGCCTCCATGTAGAGCGCGTCGACGTCGGGGCGCTCCTCGCGGTCCACCTTCACGCACACGAACTCCTCGTTCATCACCGCCGCCACGCGGGCGTCCTCGAAGGACTCGTGCTCCATCACGTGGCACCAGTGGCAGGCCGAGTACCCGATCGAGACCAGCAGCGGCACGTCGCGCTCGCGCGCCGCCGCCAGCGCGGCCGGTCCCCACGGCAGCCAGTCAACGGGGTTCGAGGCGTGCTGGCGCAGGTACGGGGAGGTCTCCTGCGCGAGTGCGTTGGGCATGGGGTCAGAGTACCCACCGCCCGCATGCGCCCTCCCGCGCGGCCGGGCGTCGGGGCCGCACGGCCCCCCTGCACCAGCGTGCCCTCGCGGGGGCCCTCAGCGCAGCCGCGCGAGCGCCGGCAGCGGGAAGTGCAGCAGCGGCGGCGGCCAGCTCGCCCCCCACGCGGCGGCCACGCCCGCCCGGGAGAGCTGCGCCCGGGCGATGCTCACGTTGAAGCGCCGGCCGCCCAGGAAGCCGAGGGCGCGCCCGCCGGAGGCGATCGTGACGGTGCCGTGCGCGGCGGCGGCGCCGCCGACGTGCACCGTGATGCTGTGCAGGCGACCCCCGCTCACGGGAAGGGTGCCGGAGAGCGCGACCCCGGGCACGAACGTGAGGCCGTGCAGGCTCACCGCGGAGGCGCTCAGCCGGGCGTAACCCCCGTGCAGGCCCCCGAAGCTGGATCCGGTGGGCAGTTCTTGCTGGACCTGCAGCGTCGCCCCGATCACCTGGCGCTCGAGGTCCACGATCGTGTCGAGCACCGCTGTGAGGGTGCGTCCGGCGGTGCCGTGCAGGCCGGGGACCGGCTGCACGTAGGCGAGTCGCGTGGGGGTGACGGGGGTGGGACCGAAGGGGTCGGGTTCGCGCTTGCACGGGAGGATCGGCTGCCCGCCCACCCCGCCCGCGAAGAACGCTTCCACGGCCAGCGCCGCGCAGTCGCCGAAGTCACTGCCCAGGACCGAGTGCCCGGTGTAGGGGACGACGAGCAACTGGGCGTCGGGGATCCGCGCGACGACGGCGCGCGCGTTGGCGGTGGGGGTGCGCAGGTCCTGGGCGCCGGAGAGCAGCAACGTCGGCACGTTCGGCAACAGGCTCGCGGTGGGCGGGGCAGGTGCGGCGTTGGGCCAGTCCAGGCAGACGGGAACGAGGCTGTCCGCCCACGCGGTGACGGCGTCGAACGGGTAGAAGTCCGAGTTCGGCAGCGCGTGCAGCGCGGCGAGCGCTTCGGCTTCGCGGGCGGCGGGCGCGGCGGCGCGCTGCCACGGGAACGGCTTCTCTTCGCAGGAGGTCGCGAAGAACAGAGCGTTGTCTTCTTCTTCGCCCGCTTCCCGTTCGGCCTGGGAGCCCCGCGGCTGCAGGGGCACGTTGGGGATCAGCCCTTCGGAGAGCGCCTTCAGGCGCAGCAGCGGGTTGGGGTCGCTGTGCAGCGCCGACTGCACGGCGGCGGGCAGCAGCGCGCGCAGCGCCGGGTTGAGGTCGCCGGCGAGCAGCACGTTGAACAGGGCGGCCTCTCTGAGCGTGGTGGAGTGGCGGTGCCCGGCGCCGTCGTACACCGAGCCCGAGAGCGGGTGGCGGCGCAACCGGGCGGCCAGGGCGGCGACGTCCCCGAGCGGGTTGGCGGCGATGCGCGCGCAGGCCCCTTCCGAGCAGAGCTCTTCGAGCGCCGGCGCCAGCGCCTGGATCGAAGAGAGCGAGAACGGTTCGGGGCCTTCGGGGAGCACGACCGAGTCGAGCACCAGCGCTTCGACGTGTTCGGGGTACCGTTCGGCGTACTCGAGCGCCACCTTGGTGCCGTAGGAGGTGCCGTACAGCACGAGCTTTTCGTAGCTCAGCGCTGCGCGAATCGCCTCGATGTCCGCCACCGATTCCTCGCTCGTAAACGCGCCGCGGGCGGGCCCGAGCTGCAGCGCGCACTGTTCGGCGAGCTGCGCTTCGCTGCGCGCCTGTTCAAGGGCGGGGGTGTTGTGGCAGTTGAGTGGGTCCGAGCGCCCGGTGCCGCGCTGGTCGTAGACCACCAGGTCGCGCCCGCGCAGCGCGGGGGCGATCGCCTTGGCGATGAAGCCCACGAGCGGGTTCGCCGCCTGACCGGGCCCGCCGGCGAGCGCGAGCACGGCGCTTTGACTGGGAGCCCCACCAGCCCCGCCCGCCTGCAGTCGCTCGACGCTCAACCCGACCGTGCCGGGCACCGTCCCGCCGCGGTCGAGGGGGACGGTGACGGTCGTGCATGCGAAGGCTGCTTCGCGGGGGCAGGGGGTGAAGCTGAGTGAGCTGCCGGTGGCGCTAGTCCCAGGGGAGGCTGCCGAGGAGGCTGGCCAGCCGGCGAGCGACAGCGCTGACAACAGAGCCGCGAAGACCGAGAGCGGGGCTCGCCTGCGCATCGGAACCGACAATAGCGGCACTCGCCGTGGGGCCCCCCGGGCCAAGGTGCACGCGCCGGCTCCCCAGCTCGCCGACGAGCGCTCTGTGGGGCCCGAGGTGCAGGGTGCCCCGCGCCGCCGCGGAACCGCCGACCCGCAGCGTGACGCTTGCGGTCTTGAGCGTGCCGGAGATCGTCACGCCCGGCACGTAGGAGTAGCCGTGGAAGCGCAGCCCGCCCTTGGTGAGCTGCACCCAGCCGGCGCGCAGGCCGCCGCTGTCCAGCGAGGAGAGGTTGAGAGCCGAGAATCCGCCCGATCCGCCGGCCGCTTCCAGCAGTTGCAGCGCGAACTGGCGGGAGAAGTCGGCGAGCGTGAGCACGACCGCCTGTAGGGTGCGCCCGGCCCGACCGTGGTTCCCGCGCGCAGGGGGGACGTCGGAGAGCCGCTCGGGGGCCAGCGGTGCGAGGCTCTCAAGCGGCGGCGGCGGCCCGGCGGGGCAGGGTTTGATTGGGGTCTCGCCCACCCGCACGCCCACCCCGCCGGCGAACATCGCGCGTAGCGCGTTGCGCGCGCAGGACGTGGGCTCGCTCTCGAGCGCCGAGTGTCCGGTGTTGGGGACCACGAGCAGGTGCGCGTCGGGGATCTGCGCGGCGAGCGCGCGGGCGTTGGCGGTGGGGGTGCGCAGGTCGTCGGCCCCGCTGAGGATCAACGCGGGGACGTTGGGCATGGTTTCCGCCACGGCCGGGGGCGCGGGGGTGGCGAACGGCCAGAGGGCGCACGTGCGCAGCTCGTCGAAGTCCAGCATGTTCGTGGGAGTGAAGGGCGCGGTCGTGCTCGCGGGCAGGGAGTCGATGTAGGCGGTGGCCTGGGCGAGGCGTTTGGAGGGGCTGGCGGCGCGGCTCCAGGGGAACGCCTCCTCTTCGCAGGTGGTGGTGAGGAACAGCGGCTCGTCGATGCTTTCGCTTGCTTCGCGTTCGCCACCGTACGCTCCGGAGGCTCGCGCGAGCAGGCGCACGAGCGGGGCGGTGTCGCCGGCGGCGGCGGCGGCGCGCGCCGAGGCGGGGAATTCGCCGCGCAGGATCGGGTTGAAGTCGCCCGCGAGCAGGATGTCGAGCAGCTCGTTGGAGGAGACGTGGACCGTGACAGCGTGGCCGTGGCTGTCGATCCAGTGGCCGCTCAGCGTGCCGCCGTGCATGAGCTGTACGACCCGCGCGAGGTCGCCGACGGGGTTGGAGGTGATCTGCGAGCACTGGTGGTACGCGCAGAGCTGGCGCAGGATGCGGGGCACCGCCGCGAACGTGCTGCGGTCCAGCGGGTCGGGCCCGGCGGGCGGCACGACGGAGTCGAGGATCAGCGCTTCGACGTGCTGGGGGTACTCCTGGGCGTACTGCTCGGCGACCTTGGTGCCGTAAGAGGTGCCCCACAGCACGAGCTTTTCGTAACCCCCCGCGCGGCGTAGGGCCTCGATGTCGGCGACGGAGTCGGGGGTGGTGTAGAAGGCGCGTTCGGGCCCGATCTGGTTGGCGCACGCGGTCGTCAACTGCCCGGCGGAGCGGTAGGAGCCGGGCGCTTCGAAGCCGTGGCACGCGAGGGGGTGCGAGTAGCCGGTGCCACGCTGGTCGAAGACGAGCTCATCGCGCGTGTCGAGGATCGGACCGAGCACTTCGGTGAAGTCTTCGGCGAACGGGATCGCGGACTGCCCGGGCCCACCGGCGAGCGCGATGACCGCTGAGCTCGCTTCCCCGACGGGCGCGCGGCGGCGGCGGACCGCGAGCGCGATGGTCCCCGGCGTGGCCCCGGAGGGGTCGAGCGGGACGGTGAGGTGCCCGCAGGCGAAGTTGGGGCTGTCGGCGCAAGGGCCGTACGGGATCGTCCCGGAGGCGGGGCGGACCGCCCACGAGGAGGCCGGGAGTGCGCACGCGAGCGCGAGGGGGGCCGCCAGGAACGCGACGGCGAGCTTCCTGACGGACGTTCGCACCAGTTGGAATCTAGCCGATCGGACAGCGCGGTGGCCGGTGGGGGCGGCCGCGGCGGCGCGTGGTGGGAGCACGTCCGGGGTGGTGCGGGTGGGTATCGGCCGGGGCGGTGCGTGGTGGGAGTCGGCCGGGGCGGTGCGCTTCTGGGGAGCATATATATAGGGTCAGGGTGTGGATCGTTTCCGCGAGAGCGTGAGCGCCCCGGGGGCGCCGGCGGCGATAGGCCCATACAGCCATGCGGTACGGGCGGGGGAGCTGCTCTTCTGCTCGGGCCAGATCCCGTTGGACCCGGTGAGCGGCGAGGTGGTGGGCGCAGGTGCGGCCGAGCAGGCGCGTCGCTGCCTCGAGAACCTTCAGGCGGTGTGTGCCGCGGCCGGGACCACGCTGGAGCAGGCGGTGCGCCTGACGGTCTACATGACCGACCTGGAGCGCTTCGGCGAGGTGAACGAGGTCTACGGCGAGTTCTTCACCGCCGAACCCCCCGCGCGAGTGACGGTGGGGGTGGCGGCGCTGCCGCGGGGCGCGCTGGTGGAGATCGACGCGGTGGTGGCGCTGGGGCCGGGCGCGCCGCAGAGCCCGGAGCCGAGCGAGGCGTCCGGCGAGCAACCCGTGCCCCCCCTGCCGCCCGCACCCCCCTTTGTCCCGGAGGGCGTGTACCACGTGGAGCTGCGCCACTTCCCGCGCAACGTGTGCCGCTTCAACCTGAGCGCCGAGGAGCTGCAGGCCACGGTGTTGGAACCGTGGGTGGCCGACCGGCCGTTCGAGCTGGGGGAGCTCAGGTGGGACCCGCGGCAGGCACGGCTCGTGGTGCTCGACGGCCCCTCGATCCCGCCGGACCAGCTCTCGATGGGCCGGGGCTGGCGCACCGCGCAGCGCCAGGGTCGGGACGTGACGGCGCAACTGCTGGCAGCCGCGGCGGGGACGCAGAGGGTGTGAAGCGCCCGCGGGGCATCGCGGGCCGACGCGGGGCGGCATTGTTGAGCCGACACTGGAAGCACCAGACCCGCCGCTACACTTCGATCCCGGCTTGGTGGGCGTAGCTCAGCTGGTAGAGCTCCGGGTTGTGGTCCCGGCGGCCGCGGGTTCGAATCCCGTCGCTCACCCCTCATACAACGCCTGCAAATTGGTACTTTTTAGCGAGTACCCCCATTCACGGGAGTTCCCCTGGGGTCCAATTGGGGTCCAAATCCTCTCGCGGATTGCGATCGTCGGCGCCATCCGCCGTAGGAGTCCCGTTGCGGGCGCACGTAACGCGGCGGCGGTCGTTTGACGCACGCTTGTCATGGGCGCGCTCGCTCAGCGGCAGACTTAGATGCACTTTGTAACAAGTTGCAACTTGTTACAGCCGGCGGATGTTCAGATCCTCGACCATATCGGCGGCCGTGAGCTCGAGTTCCGAGCCCTGCGGTAGCCTGCCCTCGGCAACTCTGTGAGCCGAGGCAAGGTCGTGCTGCCCTCTGAGGAAGTCCCTTCGCTGATCTACGAGCTCTCACAGCCGATCCCCTCCTCTGGCCTCAAGTCCCGGTGGCCGCTGCCCTTCGCGGATGATCCCCGGATCATGTTCGCTAGCTTCACGCTCGCCCTCGAAGCGATCACCGTGCCGGCCGCCGGGGGCGGCGAGACGATGGTCGCGCTCGTGCTCGCCGACGCCTACCGCAGGAAGTTCGGGGGTTACCACGTCGACGACGTGCGCCAGGCCGTCTGCGCCTACGGGGAGCAGATCGATTGACACCGCTGAAGAGAGCCCTGGTCTTCATTGGCTTCATGGGCTCCGGTAAGTCCACCGTGGCCGCCGAGGTCGCGGACGAGGTGGGCGCGGAGGTGTTGGACACCGATCGGCTGCTGGAAGCTCGCTTCGGACGGTCGATCGCCCGCGAGTTCGAGCTTCACGGCGAGGCCGCCTTCCGCGCGCACGAGGAGGAGCTCGTCTGCGAGTTGCTTGCCCAGGCCGGCGCCGGTGTTGTGATCGCGCTCGGTGGCGGCGCCGTGCTCTCCGACCGGGTCCGCGAGGCACTCGCCCCGCATGTCACCGTGCTCCTCGAGATCGACCCCGCGCTAGCGTGGGAGCGCGTTCGCGCGGAGGCGGAGGAGCGCCCGCTCGCGCGTGACCCTGACGCGTTCGCGGCGCTGCATGCCGCGCGGCGCGCGTTGTACGAGGAGCTTGCCGACGCGATTCTCCCCGCTGAGTGTCCCGGTGTCGCCTCCCGTGCGCTGCCGGCTCTGCGGATGGTCGCGGCTGCGCCCACCGGGGAGGATGTCGGGCGTGTGCGGCTGCTGTGGGCCGGCATCGCCTCCGTGGGGTACCCAGTGCTCGTTGGTCGGGGGTTGCTCGAACGGGTCGCTGTGCCCGAGGGTTGGCCGCTCGACCGCATCGCCTCGCGGCCCTTCTGCGTCACCGACGAGACCGTCAGCGGGCTATACGCGCAGCGGCTGGGCGAGTTCGCGTCGCTGATCGCGATCCCCCCGGGCGAGTCACACAAGACGCTCGCCACCGCTGAGCGCATCTGGCGCGAGCTCGCCCACGCGGGCATGACCCGCGCCGACCACCTCGTGGCGCTCGGCGGCGGGGTCGTCGGCGACCTCGCGGGCTTCTGCGCGGCCACCTACCAGCGCGGGGTGCCCGTGGTGCAAGTCCCCACGACGCTCGTGGCGCAGGTGGACTCCGCCTACGGCGGCAAGACCGGCGTGGACCTCCCCGGGACCAAGAACTACGTCGGCGCCTACCACCAGCCCGCCGCCGTGATCGCGGACCCCGACGCCCTGCGCACCCTGCCCGCAGCCGAGCTCAACGCTGGCTGGGTGGATGTGCTCAAGACCGCCCTGATCGCCGGCGGGGAGCTGTGGAAGCGCATCGCAGCGGATGAGCCTGTGGACGAGCATACGATCTTCGCCTGCACTCGCATCAAGCTCGCCGTCGTCGCCGAGGACGAGCGCGACGGCGGTCGCCGTCAGGCGCTCAACCTCGGGCACACTGTCGGCCACGCGATCGAGACCTCCACCCGCTACTGCCGCTACCGTCACGGCGAGGCCGTCGGCCTTGGGCTGCTCGCCGCCCTGCGTCTCTCCGGCCAAGATACACTGCGCGCTCGCGTGCGCGAGCTGCTGCGCTCACATCACCTGCCCGTCACCCTCGAGGGGGCTGGCATCGAGGATGTCGTTGCGGCTGTCGCCTACGACAAGAAGCGCGTCAGCGCGCGCATCCCGTTCGTCCTTCTCTGTGCCCCCGGGGATGTGCGAGTCGAGTGCGAGTTGCCCGAGGATGAGCTGCGGGCCGCGGTCGCCGAGCTGGCGTGAGTCGCCTGCCTCTCCACTCACCCTGCCGCATAGCCGCCGTCGGGCTAGCGGCGACATGATCGGCGGTCGCACTGCGTGTGTTCCGAGCCAGCACTCAGAGTGGTCCTGGGGCGGCCGGGGTCGAGACGTCCGCGCCGACGCTCGAAGCCTGAAGGATTTAGCTCGGGTCGGCGAGGCGTGGGAAGAGCGCTTCTGCGTTCCCGCGGTTGATCGCGTGGTGATCCGCGTCCTTGTTAGCGTCGAGTTTCCCCGTGAACAGTGCGCCCTCGGCGGCTGACACGTAGGGGAAGTCGCAGCCGTAGGTGATGTGGCTGGGATAGGCGAATGCGAGCAGGCTGGGCATCGAGAACGGTGAGCTCGCCAGCGCGGTGTCGTAGTAGAAGCGGCGCAGGACCTCGAGCTCGTCCTCCACCACGCCGCTTGACGACACATGCGGCACCATCCTCGTGTCGACGCAGCGGCGGATGAAGCCGCCGGCGTGAGAGAGGAACCACTTGATGTCTGGGCAGCGATCCAGCGTTCCGCTGCGAGCCAGGTTGGCTGCAGCTTCGACCGAGTCCAGCAGGCAATCCGCGACGTAGGGGCGTACCGCGTCGCCCACCAGATCAGACGGGTGGATGAACACCTTCGCCTGGCGGCGCTGGAGCTCATCCATCAGCGCGTCAAAACGCGTGTCCCCGAGGTAAATGCCATGCGAATGCGCGTGCAACACGATCCCGTCCGCGTTGAGCTCGTCCAGAGCGTAGGCGGCCTCTTCGAGGGCACCGTCGACGTCTGGCAGAGTCAGGGTCGCGAAGAAGCCATACCGGCCGGGATGATCGGCGACCATCTGCGCGGAGTACTCGTTTAGCTCGCGCGCCACACGACGTGCCTCCTCAAGCTCGCCCGGTTCGACCCCCGGAGTGGAGACCGAGATGATCGCTGTCTCGATCCCGCGGGCGTCCATGAACTCTAAATCCGCCTCTGCGCTCCAGGTGGGGATTGGCAACCCGCCGGCATCTACCCTCTTCTCCGCTAGCCAGTCGCGATAGAACGGCGGAACAATGTGGTGATGCGTGTCTATGCGGCGTGGCTCGGACACGCTGGTCGACCCCTATGCCGCGGCGTCGCCGATGCGTCTGGGTAGCGAGTGCCTGGAGAGCACCGCGCCCCAGTTGGCATCGTCGATCCTGCCGGGCTGTGTGCTCTGGATGAACTCCCGCAGCACTTCGGAGAGCCCGTCTGGATCCTCGAGATGTGGAAAGTGCGCGGCGCGGGGCAACGTCTGGAAGTGGCTGTTCGGGATCGCCTCGTGCGTTTGGCGTCCGTGTAGGAGCGGGATCGTGTTGTCGCGCTCGCCCCAGACGATCATCGTGGGTATCGACTCGAGCAGGTACAGACGGTCCGTCGCGCTGACCCGCTGGCCGTGCACATCGATCACGGCACGGAGCGTCTGCAGGAATGCCTGGCGCGCTTCGGCGTTCTCCAGTGGGCGTAACGCTCGAGCCAGCGCCTGCATGTACACGCCGAGGCGCACGTCGCGTGGCGCAGGCGCCGCCCAGTGTCCGTCAGCGCGCCGAGGAGACGCGGGTGGATGGTCAGTGACAGCAGGGCGGAGACGCCGGGTAGCGCGGCGGTGCGCAGCACTGGGCTGACTTCGTGGCCGAGGCCGCCGGAGGAGATCAGCACGAGCCGCTCGGTGCGTTGGGGGAACTGGTAGAAGAACTGCATCGCGACGCCCCTCCGAGTGAATGCCCGACGATGTTCGCTCGGTCGACCCCGATCGCGGCCAGCAGGTCGCGGATGCTGGAGGCGTGCGCCCCCAGGGAGTAGTCGCCGCATGGCGCTGCGGAGTCGCTGTGTCCGATCAGGTCTGGCGCGATCACCGTGTAGTCGCTGGCCAGGTTCAGTGCCACGGACTGCC
This sequence comes from uncultured Solirubrobacterales bacterium, assembly GCA_963702085.1. Lineage (GTDB taxonomy): Bacteria > Actinomycetota > Thermoleophilia > Solirubrobacterales > Solirubrobacteraceae > Palsa-744. The sequence goes on from OY969707.1 coordinate 1,200,150, forward strand.
AGCGAACCCAAGCGCCTGCGCTACCGCATCCTACACGTCGCCGGGCAACTCACCCGCCACGCACGCAGGACCACCCTGCACCTTCCCGCCGACTGGCCCTGGGCTGCAGCGATCCAACGCGCGTTCAAACGCCTGCGGACGCTCCCCGCCTACGGCTGAAACCCAGCCGCCCCGCACACCCACATCCGAGCCAGCTCCCCGGCGCCCGCCGAAGATCAACCCTGACCCAAAACGACCGCGACGACAGTCGAGCCCCCCAAAACAAGCCCCGCCGTGCCCACGCCACCACTCCACAGCAATCGAGCCGCCCGCTCACCCTCAAAACTCACCCCGCTGGACGCCACCCACCGCTTCGTGACGAATCGAAGCTAGCGTCGCCGTCCTTGGGCGAAGTTCATGGCGGGCGGGGCCACGGTCTTGAAGTCCTCGTCAGGGTGTCGGGCCTGTGGCACATGCAGACGCTCAGCGAGCTTTGTGCCGCGGACCCGATGCTGCACCCGACCGCGTACACAGTGGTCGACACCACCGACGAGTGCAGCCAGAACGCCGGATGTGCCTGGTGGGCGGAGCTGACCGAGCGCGGCGGTGAGGGCATGGTCGTCAAGCCCTTCGACTACATAGCGCGCGGGCGGCGCGGCCTCGCGCAGCCCGCGCTCAAGACCCGTGGGCGCGAGTACCTGCGGATCATCTACGGCCCCGACTACACGGAGCCCGCAAACCTGGACCGGTTGCGTGAGCGGGGCCTCGGGAGGAAGCGCTCGCTTGCCATGCGCGAGTTCGCGCTCGGGATCGAGGCGCTCGAGCGCTTCGTCCGCAACGAGCCGCTACGACGCGTGCACGAGTGCGTGTTCGGAGTCCTTGCGCTCGAGAGCGAGCCCGTGGACCCGCGGTTGTGAGGTCGCCGTGGAGCTCGGCGAGTGGCAAGACGAGAGGAATCGAGAGCTGTACCGCCTGCTGCTCGCGTGGTGGGATCCCATCGGAGTCAAGAGATGTCCCACGGTCGGCGCTTGCGCGAGCCCATGCCGGGCTTGTGAGGGCCGGGGCCATCTGCGATCATGGTGAGCGAGCAGCATGGAGCACGTCACGGTCACAGGCGCGGTCAATGGCCGCTACGTCATCAGCGACAGCCGCCCAGACGGGGCGCTGACGCTGGAGCCGGACACCTCGATCGAGGCGATCCGCGAGCGGACGGGCACCCGCGAGCCGACCGCGGAGGAGTGGGCTGAGTTCGAGCGCGACCATGGCTCACAGATGCTGCCCGCAGACGGCGATAACTGACCGGCGTGGCGTCTCGCGCTCCGCGTCTTGCGACGCGCTTTGACGAGGTGGCATGGCAGGAGGATCTGGCGCGCACCAGCGAAGCGGGCCGCACCGCCGCCGCGAAGGCCCGGCGGGACTTTGAGCGCTACGGTGGTGTGCCTCTTTTGCAGCTGCGCCGTGTCGATGAGCACGGTCGCGACGGCACAGTGTTGCCGAGGTGTTCGAAGGTTTATGTGCCGGCCCCGGCCGGACGGTTTGGGATCGTGTTCAAGATCGAGGTCGAGCAGGATCGGGGTATGGTGCTGAACTTCCTCGCGTTCGGCGCTCGTCATCACCCGTCACGATCACGTCGTCCCACGGTGTACGAGATCGCCCACTGGCGGATGCACGGCCGGCACCCTCGACGCTGAGCCCTTGCACGGCGATGCACACACGCGAGCGCTCCCTACTCTTGCGGGGCCAGCCGCGTGGGCGCGGCCCGCGGGACACGCACGCCGCACCAAGTCGAGTCCTCGCCCTCGTTACGTCAAGTCGTGGCCTGAATCGCGGTGTGTAGAGCCGATCTCCGCGTCGGCCCGATCCATCTCGGGCTTGCTCGCCCGGAGTCTGTATGCCGCGCCCTCGGCTAGAACACGCGCTCGTAGACGCGGTAGCAGCGCTTGATCTCTCCGCCCATCCCCTCGTAGGCGCGGTTCATGGCCTCGTTGACCTCCGGGGTCCAGCCTCCCTCGCCCGCCTTCTGAGGTGTGCGTTCGGCCGCGTCGAAGTGCATCTGGTAGAGGCGCGCTGCGACGCCCGTGTGCCGGTACTCGGGCTTGACGCCCAGCACGATCACGCGCACCGCGTCGATCCTGTGCTTGCTGCGTAGCGCGGTCAGCCACCCGAACGGCAGCAGCCGCCCGTTGAGCTTTGCGAGCACCTGGTTGTAGTCGGGCAGCGTCAGCGCGGCCCCGACGACCTCGCCGGTGTCCTTGCGTTCGGCGATCATTGACCAGTTCTCGTCCAGCACGGGCTTCAGGTCCTTTGCGTAGTGGCGGACCTCCTCCTCGCTCAGCGGCACGAAGCCCCAGTTGCGCTCCCACGCGGTGTTGTAGACCTCCAGGAAGCGTGTCACCTCCTGCTGCAGTTCCTTCTTGCGGAAGTTGCGGCAGACGATCCCGTGCTCGGACTCCAGTTTGTCGGCGGCCTCCCAGATCGCAGGGTGGACTTTGTCGCGCCCGGTGACGTGCAGGCTCCACATGTACACGTCCATCTCCTTGACCATGCCGAGCTCCTGCTCGGAGGATGTCCCGCGTGGCGTAGAACTTGAAGTGGCGGTCCTCCCGCCTCGTCCGGTCGTGTTGGGACCGTGGCGAGTGCGAAATCGGTCCATTCGAGACAGGAGGAACCGCCATGAAGAAAGTACACGCTGGACAGGTCACGAGCGAGGACGCGTCGATGGAGGCGCCTGCGCTGCCTGGGCGGGTGCAGGCCGCGCTCGGGGAGCTGGTCGGGGCGGCGAGGGAGGGTCTGCTCGCGCTGAGCGTGGGTGTCGGGCTCGGTGTGATGCACGAGCTGATGGTCGAGGAGGTCGAGGAGGTCTGTGGCCCCAAGGGCAAGCACGACCCGTGGCGGGTCGCCTACCGCCACGGCGGCGATGAGGGGGAGGTCACGCTCGGTTCGCGGCGGGTTGGGGTGCGGCGGCCACGGATGCGCGCCAAGGACGAGGGCGGCGAGGTGCCCCTCGAGACCTACGATCACTTCGCCAGCCGCGACGTGTTGAGCGCGGTCGTGCTGGAGCGGATGCTCGCGGGCGTCTCTACCAGACGGTTCGTGCGTACCCAGGAGCCGGTCGGTGAGCAGGTCGAAGCGCAGGCGCGCAGCACGTCGAAGTCGGCGGTCTCGCGTACCTTCGTTGCTCGTACCGCGCAGACGCTGAAGGAGCTGATGAGTCGTCGCCTGGATGACGTGCGGTTGGCGGTGCTGATGCTCGACGGGGTCGTCTTGAAGGACCACACCAACGTCGTCGCGCTCGGGATCACCACTGACGGGGTGAAGGTCCCGCTCGGGTTGTGGGAGGGCTCCACGGAGAACAAGACGATCGCGACCGCGCTGCTCGCTGATCTCGTGGACCGTGGCCTTGATGTCGAGCAGGGCGTGCTGGTCGTGATCGACGGCTCCAAGGCCCTCCGGGCCGCCGTGAACGCGGTCCTGGGGCCGCGCACCCCGGTCCATCGGTGTGTCCGCCACAAGGAGCGCAACGTGCTCGATCACCTACCCGAGCGCGACCGGCCAGAGGTCAAGCGCCGGCTACGCCGCGCGTGGGCTCGTGAGGATCACAAACAGGCCCTCGGAGAACTCCAGGCGCTCGCCGCCGAGCTCGAGCGCTCTCACCCGGGTGCCGCAGCGTCCCTACGGGAGGGCATGGAGGAGACGCTCACCGTCACGCGTCTCGGCGTGAAGGGCGCGCTGAAGCGCACGCTGCAGAGCACCAACCCGTGCGAGTCGATGATCGAGTGCGTTCGTCGCAGCTCGCGGAACGTCAAGCGCTGGCAGTCCGGGGAGATGTCCCTACGCTGGACTGCCGCCGGGATGCTCGAGGCCGAGCGACAGTTCCGACGGATCATCGGCTACGACGGCCTCGCCAAGCTCGCCCTCGCCGTCGAACGCGAGATCACACAGACCACCACCACACACGTCGCCGAGGAGGCCGCTACGCTCGTCACCGTCTGAGAGATTCACCCGGGCCGCCATCATCAAAGTTCCACGCCGGCCGGGACATCCTCCCTGCTCGAAGATGCGCTGGTAGTAGGGGTGGTGCCACGGGCAGAGGATGATCGGCGGGTACTCGTGGCCGGTGATCAGCAGGCCGATTTCGTCGTTGGTTGTGAAGTCCATCGGGCCGACCATGCGGTCGCGTCCACGTTCGCGCAGCCAGCCCTCGGCGGCGTCCGCGAGCGCGTGCGCCGCCTCGGCGTCGTCCTCGCACTCGAAGAACCCGAACAGGCCCCACTCGTTTCCGTGGAAGCTGTTGAAGTTCTGGTCGATGTGGGCACTGATCCGGCCGACCGGGCGCCCGTCGCGGTATGCGAGGAAGTACTGCGCCTCGGCGTGCTTGAAGAACGGGTTCTTCTTACGATCGAGGCGTTTCTTGACGTCCATCAGCAGCGGCGCGACCCAGTTCGGCTCCTGGCGGTAGAGCCGCCACGGGAGCTTGATGAACGTGCGCAGGTCGCGTCGGGTCGTGACCGGTCGTACTTCGAGCGCCATGCGGGTGGGCACCTTACATGGGCGACTGCTCATCAGGAGCGCCGGACTTCACGACACTTCGCCAGCGGCCGGGTGCGGCTCGGCGAGGACCATGGATGTTGGAGCGGGGTCCAAGGACTGGCCGCCGTGGAGCGGCAGGCGCCGGCTGAGCACGTCCCTCAGTCCGGGAGGAGCACCGCCGTCCTCGGGGTATAGGGGGCACCCACCCCGGTCGTAGCTCGTGCGTGCGGAACGCGGAACTCCGTCGGGGTCCAGACCCCGGTCGGGCGCCCGGTGCCTGAGCACGACGGCAGTCCGCCCCCCGCATTCAGGCTCGCATGGAGGCCTCGTCCCCCCACGCGCCTGGCGTGATCTCGAGGTAGCACATGTCGATGCGCGCCAAGTCGACGGCCCACTCGAACAGGGCCCGCCCAAACCCGTAGCGAGCGACAAGTGCTGACTCCGCGACAATCTCGCTTTCGGGTGCCAGCACGACCGCGCGCGCCTCGAAGGGCTCGCCGAACGGCTTGCCGCGCACGGTGCAGGGTGCGACTAGCAGTCGCGGATCGCGCCGTAGGCGCTTGATCTTGCCGGCGGTGCGCTCCGAGCGCACGTAGAGGCGGCCGTCGGCCGCCGCCGCCCATACCGGGGTGGGCACTGGGGTGCCGTTGCGGCGGAAGGTCACGAGCAGCGCGCGCTTGTGCCGCTGGATCTCAGCCGGGGAGCCGCTGCGCGGCTGCTCGTGGATCGTGCGCGCGCCGCGCGGCGCGGTGCGAGCGGCCAGGCGGCCTGTGAGTAGAGCGGCCGGCAGGCGTCGATTGGGCACGGGGCGAGCGCTGGGGCGAGCGCCGGAAGTGCTGTCATCGGAGACCTCCTTGGGTGTATGCACTTGTTGGTCCCGGTCGCGCAGCTCATCGAAGGGCGGCTCATTGATGTTCGTCACGCCCGCAGCCTACCTGCCGGCCGCTCCCGCCGACGGACGAGAGAAGGCGCTATCTCGGGCTGGGACCAGTTGCAGGACGGGGAGCGCGTTGTAGTACCAAGCGGGATTCCCCGGTCGCCCGGCACGCGATGCGATGATCGTAACGCGGTCGCCGTCGTGAAAGTAGATGACAGCGTTACGACGAAGTAAACCCGAGCGCGCGCCTCGGGTCTGGAGCAAAGCGGTCGGGAGCAAAAGTCCGGTACCGAGGCGTCCTCCCGTCAGGCGAAGCAGGTAACGGTCTATCGTCCAGACAGTCGCACTCCAAATAGTCGTCGTCGCGAGCCACGTCGCGAAACGGTTGCTTGCGAGCCGGACATAGGCCCGGTAGATCACGCCACGAGAGACCCGAGGATCTACGTATCGGAGTGATCTGTCGTAGGGCATGGCGCTCGATCGCCGAAGCGAGGCCGTCGCGTTCCCGGCAGCGGCAGCAGGACAACAGCCGTTCCCCCCTCCAACTCTACTTATGCCGACCAACTCCCGTGGCATCCCGAAAAGCACCCGACCACCTCCTTCGTCGCGTCAGCGACGAACGATGTCCGCCGGCCCGTTAATCATCTCGATCATGACGGCTTCGGCGTGGCTGCGACCGAGTTGCATGTCGCGGCGCAGCAGCTTCCAGACGAGCAGGTCGCTCGCGGCCATGATCGCGGTGAGGCGCCTGCGGCGTGCGGCTCCCTGCTCGCCGTGCAGCAGCGGCGCGAAGGTCCGCTGCACCCAGTGGCGGTGGTAGGCGCGGCCGGCGTCGGTCATCTGGCGAACGGCGGGTATGCGCTCCTCTTGGGAGAGGAGTCGCAGGATCGCCTCGCCGTGTGCCTCGTAGCGCTCGAAGAGCACTTTGATCGCGCCGGTTGTCTCGCCGACGGGCGCGGTGTCGCGTTGGGTGATCTCCTCGGCACCCCACCACATGAATGCTGCGGTGAACAGATGCTCCTTGGAGCGGAAGCGGTTGTGCAGCGTCTGGACGGTGACGTTCGCCTCGGCGGCGATCTCGTGCAGGCGAACATCCTCGTAGGGGTGGCTTGCGAAGTGTCGCCAGGCCGCGGTGAGCAGACGCTCGCCGGTCGCGGCGGCGGCCTCGGCGCGCGCGGTCATGCGGTAGGGATGCTTGGCGGGGTGAGTGGTAGGCGACATATTCATTTGATGGGCGCTAAAATGAAGTTTAGCGTGCGGGTCTTCCAGACACTCTTGGCGTTCGGCGGCAACGCGCAGCCGCAGCTCGCGGTGACGCGGCAGCTGGTCGAACGCGGGCATGAGGTGCGGGTGCTCGCGCACCGCGCAGCACGCGAGCGAGTCGAGGCGACGGGCGCCGAGTTCGTGCCCTTCCGGCGCGTGCAACCCGACCTCGACATGACGCGCCCCACGAGCGACACGCTGCGCGACTGGCAGACACGCACACGACTCGGAGCTGGAATGCGCCTGCTGCGCAACGGCCTGTTCGCGTTCGTCGTGGGCGTCAGCCGCGAGTGCGCCGAGCTGCTCGCCGAATGGCCCGCGGATGTCGTCGTGTTCGACTGGATGCTGAGTGGCGCCGCAGTCGCCGCGCAGGGCGCAGGCGTGCCGGCCGCCGCGCTCGTGCACTGCCCCTACCCGCTCCCGGTGCAGGGAGCGCCGCCACTGTTCAGCGGTCTGCGGCCGATGCCCGGCCGGCTGGGCACCGCGCGCGACCGTCTCCTGGGCGGCGTCGCTGCTCGCCTGCTCGCGCAGGGCCTGCCGCTTGTGAACAAGGCCCGCGCCGAGCAGGGACTCGCGCCGCTGGAGCGCTTCGAGCAGCAGTTGCTCGGCGTCGAGGCGATCTATGTAATGACCGCAGCGGAGCTCGACTTCGCAAGCCGCGGGCGGCTGCCAGCGAACGTGCACTACGTCGGCCCCGCGTTCGAGCCCTACCCAGCCGACTGGCGAGCACCGTGGCCCGAGGACAACACCAGCCCGCTCGTCGTCGTCAGCCTCAGCACCAGCTATATGCGCCAGCAGGCGCTCGCCCAGCGCATCCTCGACGCGCTCGCCGACCTGCCCGTCAGAGCGCTGCTGACCGCCGGGCCCGCGCTCGACACCACCCCGCTGCGCATCCCGTCCAACACACGCACCGCACCGTTCGTCCCCCACCGCAGCGTGTTCCCGCACGCCGCGCTCGTAATCACCCACGCCGGCTGGCAAACGATCAACGCCGCACTCGCCGACGGCGTGCCGCTGCTGTGCATCCCCGACGGACGCGACCAGCCCGACAATGCCGCGCGCGTGCTCGCCGCCGGCGCGGGCGTGCGCGTGCACAAGCGCACCCCGCCCCGCAAGCTGCGCCGCGTGATCGTCACTGCGCTGCGGGACCCCGCGCTCAAGCGTCACGCGAAGGTAATAGCCGACACGCTCGCCCAAAGCAATGGTGCGCTCGCCATCGCAGACGCGCTCGAGCTATGCGCGCGCTGAGGCGATCACTCGTGCGCCACGCGCAGGGACGACAGCGATGCTGCGGCGGGTACGGCTCGCGCGCTCGTCACGCGAGCCGGCGGCGTGCAGCTCGACGCGCTGGAGGACCGTGCGTAGGACGGTCTTGAGCTCCATCGTGGCGAAGCTCGCGCCGATGCAACGCCGCTCGCCGCCGCCGAAGGGGATGAAAGTGTAGGGCGCCGGACGCTCCAAGAACCGCTCCGGCCGGAAGCGCTCCGGGTCGGGGTAGAACCTGGGCGACTGCTGCACGCCACGGATCGAGACCGCGAGGAACGTGCCGGCCGGCAGGCGGCACCCGCCCAGCTCCAGCGGCGCGCTCAGCTTGCGTCCCACGGAGTCCACCACGGGACGCACCCGTAGGGTCTCGTTGACGACGGCGGTGAGGTACTCCTCGTCCTTCCCGGTGCTCGCCTCGCGGCAGCGCGCGAGCACGTCGGGGTGGCGCAGCACGCGCTCGAAGCACCATGCGAGCGCCGCGGCGGTCGTGTCGTGTCCGGCGCCCACCAGGGTGAGCACGTGGGCGAGCAGCTCCTGGTCGCTCAGCTCCCGGCCGTCCTCATCGCGGGCAGAGACGAGGAGGGCCAGGATGTCCTCGCGGCCCTCGGGAGAGGATCGGTGCTCGGCGATCTCCTCGCGCAAGAGCTGTTCCGCTTGTGCCCGCGCCTTGATCCACGGCAGGCGGTCTCCGATCGCACCGCGCGTGAGCCACGGCAGCCGCGTCTCGGCGAGCGCCCCGAACACGCCCGCGTGGACGAACGCGGGAAAGAGCTGTGCAAGCAGGCGTCGTCGTCGCTCGTCCTGCACCCCGATCACGGCGCGCAGGATCACCTTCATCGTGATCGCGCGCATCCGCGGCCACAGAGCGAACTCCTCCCCGATCGGCCAGTGCTCGATCTCCGCGGCGGTGATCTGCTCGACCAGCCGTGCGTGGTGGGCTATCGCCTCGCCGTGAAAGGGGGGCAGCAGCAGCCGCCGCGCGCGCAGATGGGGCTCGCCGTCGAGCACCAGTAGGCTGTTGGGGCCGAGCATCCCGAGCGCCTGCGCGTTGGCCTCACCTCCCTGGAGCACCTCGCCGTCCCCGCTGAACACCTCACGGACGAGCTGCGGGTCGAGCACACTCACCACATAGCCGACCCCGACGATCCGCAACGAGAGCATCCTCTCAGCCGGGTAGCGCACGAGGCAGAAGCGGACGAAGGAGTCCATACCGAACACCGACCACAGGGTCTGCGCCACCGCCGGCAACGGGACACGCCGCGGCAGCCGATCTGTCGTAATCGACTCGACACGGCGATCTGCAACGGCCTGATCGCTCATCGTGCAGCGACCGTACACCCGTTTCGGGCATGAGGCCAATCACACAAGACGCGATGGAGCGGCTTTCGACGCGAGAGCATCGTGCTCTTCGGTTTACGTCTCGGCGAGGAACTCGCGGATATGCCGGGTGAGCTCGGCTGGCTGGTCCTCGGGGATGAGCGTGTAGCTGTCGGCGATTTCGACAACTCGCCCCTGGGGGAAGGCGTCGGCGAGTTGTCGTCCGTGCCCAGGAGGACTCGCGCACGGGCCGCGCAGTCGCCGCGCTGACGCTCTTCACCGTGTACGCGCGCGTGCCGTAGCTCGCTCGTGGCGGAGCCCGACCAGCTCGGCCGCAGGACACGTGTCCGAACCGGACCGCGAGGCTGCTGCCCGCGCCTGCTCTCTCCTCGCGCACGCCGCCCATCGTGCCAATGTACGCGCTGCTATCGCGCCCTTGCAATCGTGGTAGATCGATGCTGGCGACACGTTCATCTAAGACGAGCAAGCCCGTACCGGGGAGAAGCGTTCAAGCTCTCTGACGAGGCCCCGTTGCGAGTACGCCCCGAACCGCTGCTGCCGGATCACTGAGGCGGTTCTGCTCGAACGTGACGCCAGGGATGCTCTCACCCGAGACATGACCGCGTCCATCTGCGACGGCATCCTCAGACTCCCGGTTCGTGAGTGCCACCGTGACCGATGAGGGCAACGCGCGCGTCGAAGATCGTCGGCACGTAGCTGACGAGATCGCCGTTTGGATAGGTCATCCCGGAACGGCGGCCCGCCGGCCACGCCGCGATGCCGGCGAGTTCCACGACGACGCCGGCTTCCTCGGCCGCCTCGCGGATCGCGGCCTCGGCTGGAGATTCGTCAGGCTCGACCGCCCTGCCGATGGTCTGCCACAGACCTGTCCCGGCCTCGCGACCGGTCGTACTTCGAGCGCCATGCGGGTGGGCACCTTACATGGGCGCCTGCTCATCAGGAGCGCCGGGCTTCACGACGCTTCGCCAGCGGCCGGGCGCTGCTCGGCGAGTACCAGCATTCCGCGACGCCCGCCGCGGACACGGGCACACTCGTGATGGGACAGAAGCAGGCCCTCACAATGAACAGGCTCGCTCGGTCCCCGGCGTGCCCCGTGATGGCCAACGCGCTGGCGAGATCACCGCGCGCCAAGTCGTGCGCGATATAGGTGCTGCCGGCTCAAGCCGTTGAGGGTGGCTTCGCGCGCGCCGCGGAAACGACCGTGCCAAGCAGGCCGCGGATGGTCGCCGCGGCGACGGCCATGTAGTCGAAGTAATCTCGCCAGAGCACGATCTGCCCATCGTGTACCTCGAAGCGCCCGCATACCCAAAACTGGACGCGCAGCCGACCAAACTTCAGGACATCGGTGCGCTCGGTCAGAACCGTTGGTCCGTCCGCCGAGATGGCATGCACGTAGACCTCGAACCCGGCGCCGGCTTGGCCAAGCGTCGCCCGAAAGGCCCGGCGTACGCGCTCACGTCCGTGCATCGTGGGCAACCCTACGTTCGTGTACTCCACATCCACCGCCATCAGCTCAACCGCCCTGTCGATGTCCCCACGGCGAAGGAACTCCAAGAACGGCTCGACCACCAGTGTGGCGGTGGAACCGGCCCCCGATTGATCGCCCCGCTCCCCGGTGCCTTCGCTCGCAGGCTCACGCATGGCCAATCATTATGCCGAGCGCCGCCACAGATTCGATGAGACGCGGGCCTCGGCCGCGGTGGCCTCAACTTATGCTGCAAGGCATGCAGCGGGTCGTGATCGTCGGCGCCGGGATCGGTGGCCTGTGCGCCGCGCGCGCCGTGGCCCTAGCAGGCCACGAGCCGGTAGTGCTTGAGCGCTCCCCGGCCGACACCCCGGTCGGCGCAGGACTGTTGCTCTGGCCCAACGCGGTGCACGCCTTGGATGCGCTGGGGCACGGTCCGGCGGTACGCGCTGTCGCCGCGCTCGCGCGGCGCACGGTGTTGCGCGACGCCGCGGGGTGCACGCTGTCGGAGGTCGATGTCGAGACGCTGGGGAGCCGCGCGGGGGCACCGATGCTGGTCCTCGAGCGGCCTACCCTGCACGGGGTGCTTGCCGACGGGCTGGCGGTGCGCTACGACGTCACGGTGAGCTCGGTGGACGAGCGGGGCGTGATCCTCGCGGACGGGGAGCGAGTCGACGGCGACGCGGTGATCGGCGCCGACGGCATCGGCTCGGTAGTGCGCGAGCACGTCTGTCCGGGTGTCCGACCGCTCGACAGCGGCTACACGGTGATTCGCGGCGTCGCCGACCACGACATCGGGAGCGGGGAGGCCTTCGAGGCCTGGGGCCGCGGAGAACTCGTCGGGGGCGCGGCGCTCCCTGCCGGACGCTCCTACTGGTTCTACGAGGCGCCGAGCAAGCTCATCGACGGGCAGGACCCGCTCGTCGCGGTCGGCGCCGAGCGCTGGCCAGCACCGACGCCGGCCCAGCTCGCCGCTACTCCGCCCGAGAGCGTGTTAGTCAACCGCATCTTGCGCTTGGGCGTGCTCCCCACATGGACGTGCGGGCCGGTTGCGCTGCTCGGCGATGCCGCACACGCAATGGAGCCCAACCTTGGCCAGGGCGCGGCTCAGGCCATCGAGGACGCCGAGGCGCTGCTTGTCGTATTACGCGCCGGCGGTGACCTGTCCGGCGCGCTGGCCGACTACGCGGCGGCGCGGCGCCCAAGGGCGCGCATGTTTCAGCGGCAATCCTCGCGTTTCGCCCGGCTGGCGCTCTCAACCCACACCGGCCCGCGCAACCTGACGATGCGCCTGAGCCCGCAGGCGGTACGCCGCCTCACGATGGAGCGCCTGCTGCACCGCCACTCCCCGCCCAGGCGCATGCGCCGCCCTACCCGCCGGGGTTAGGCGACCTCGGTCGCGCGCTCACGCATCTGCGGGCAGAGCGCGAACTGACCAGTGCGGCGCTCGCCGAAGCCGCTGGCTTGAGCCGCGACACAGTAAAGAAAGTCGAGGGCGGCCAGCGTGCCCCGATATGGCCTGTGCTGTGTGCCTCTGCGGCCGGTCTTGACCCCGGGGTTGCTGCGCTGATTGAAGCCGCCGAACGAGAGCGCGGCCCGCGCGGGGATGAGCGAGTCTCGCCCCGGCTCCCCGGCCGCAAGCTACACGTCCTGGCTGCCTGAGCAGGCTTCAGGCGGCGTTGGCGATCAGCAGCCGTGCGCCGAGGTCGATGCTCTCCCGATCGAGTAGATCGGCGTTGCGCTTCGCCCACGCGCCGCTGTCGAGGTCTTTCGCGAGGCGCGCGACCACTCGCTGCTCTGCCTCTGGTCCGATGCGCGCCCAGACCGAGCAGCCGCGGCGTACGGGCTCCTGCAGGTACGCCTTGGGCCGGCGCCAGTAGGCGTGGAAGAAACCGTCGTGCACGTCAAACGGGATGGGGACGGGCTCCAGGCGCGCCCCGATCGCCGCAGCTCGCTCACGCAACGTCGGCCCCCCGACCGTCAGCGCATGGTACTCGCCGCGAAGATAGTCGCGGATCAGCCAGAAGCGCTCGCTCTCTGCGTCGTCCCATTGCAAGACCACGACTCGCTGCCGGGCGACGCGGCGCATCTCGCGCAGACCGGCGATCGGGTCCGGCCAGTGGTGGTCGGTCAAGACGGCCAGCGCGGCGTCGAACGAGCCGTCGGAAAACGGCAGCGCTTCCGCGCACGCATCTATGCAGGGCGCCGCGCCGGGCGGTCGCTGGGAGCGCATCACCCGTGAGGGCTCGACTGCGAGGACATCACGGTCCGATGGCTCATAGGAGCCGGTACCGGCACCGACGTTCAGCACGCTCCTGGCGTCGCCGAGCGCCTCAACGATGCGCCTGGCGATCCGCGGATCGGTGCGGCGAGCCCGGGTGTACCCGAGGCCGATCTCGTCGTAGACGCTGCTTGCTGGCTGCTCTTGAAGGCTCATGCCTGGATAGTGGACAGGAGGAACTTTGTGGCAGTCGATACGCTACCGCCGCTAGATTGCGCACGAGTCGACGTGTGATCCCGGTCTGACGAAAGGAAGCCCAGCCTATGTCTATTGTTCCGGGCGAGTATCCGCCGCCAGTCAACCCCAGGGAGTTCATCGCCGCGCCGACGGATGCTGTGGAGGATCGCATCGAGGTCGGTGTCGCGATCGTCGGGGGCGGCCCGGCAGGGTTGAGCTGCGCGATCCGTCTAATGCAACTCGCCGACGAGGACCCGGCGCTCGCGGAGACGCTCGGCGAGGTCCCCGTCGCTTTGCTGGAGAAGGGTCGCGGGCCGGGCTCGCACCTACTCTCGGGGGCGATCATCCGGCCGTCGGCGATGGAGCGTCTCTTCCCGCAGAAGAGCACCGCGGACTGGCCCAACTACGGTCTCGTGGAGTCCGAGGCTGTCTATCTGATGCTCAGCCAGCAGCGCTCTCTACGAATCCCGACACCGCCACCTTTTCGTAACCACGGCAGCTACATCGTCTCGATCGCTGAGCTCGGCAGGTGGATGGCCACGCAGGCGGAGGAGCTCGGCGTCTACGTGCTCGGCGAGACCTCAGCCGTCAAGCTACTCGTCAACGACGGCGTCACGGTAGGTGTCCGCACGGGCGATAAGGGCCGCGGGCGTGAGGGGGAGGAGCTTGCCAACTTCGAGCCAGGCAGCGACGTCGTGGCGCGCGCGACGGTCCTCGCCGAGGGTACCCAGGGTCACCTCTCGGGAGCCGCGATCCAGCACTTCGGTCTGCAGGGCGCGATCCCTCAGCGGTGGGAGATCGCCGTCAAGGAGATCTGGAGCGTGCAAAGACCGCTCGAGCGGGTGATCCACACGATGGGCTGGCCGCTGCGGACCGCCGCGAAGTACCGCGAGTTCGGCGGCAGCTTCCTCTACCCGATGGGACCGGACAAGATCGCGATCGGACTCGTGCTGGGCCTGGACTACCGCGATGCGAGCGTCTCCTGCCACGACCTGCTGCAGTCCGTCAAGACTCACCCGCGGATCCGGACGATCCTCGAGGGAGGCAAGCGTGTCGCGTGGGGAGCCAAGACGATCCCCTCGGGTGGCTATTGGGCGCTCCCGAGCAGGCTATCCGTGCCCGGCTTGTGCTTTGTCGGCGACTCGGCCGGCATGGTCAACGTGCCCCAGCTCAAGGGAATCCACTATGCCGTGCACGCCGGCATCTTCGCAGCAGAGAGCATCGCCATTGCGCTCAAGCAGCACGGCAACGCGAACGATCTCTCGGCCTACGACGCGGCAGTTCGCTCAAGCGTCATCGAGCACGAGCTGCGCCGCTCGCGGAACATGCGCCAACCATTCTCACGCGGGTTCTTCCTCGGAGGCGCGATCGCGAACGTGATGGAGGCCACCGGCGGGCGCTTCCCCGCCGGACGCTGGACGAGCGAGCCCGACACCGAGGTAAGCGTGTTTCTCGGCAGCCGCGAGGAGATCTACCCCAAGCCAGATGGGAAGCTGACGTTCGACAAGCTCTCAAGCGTTTTCCTCAGTGGCAACCAGACACGCGATAACGCACCCGACCACATCCGTCTCCAGCACACGGTTCCCGTTGCGCTCGCCCGGTATTGGGAGAGCATGTGCCCAGCCCAGGTCTACGAGATTCCCGAGGACGACGCGCAGCGCGCGAAGCACGCCGCGAACGATGAGCAGACCGAGGTCACTCTCACCGTGACGCCGTCGAACTGCGTGCAGTGCGGTGCTATCACCGCACGTGGCGGTCGCCTCACACCACCCGAGGGAGGCGACGGCCCCAACTACCAGCAGACCTGAACACGCACGCGAGCGGTGTCGTGGGATCAGCTGCTCGGTTTCCCGGCGTGAGCGGGCGTGCCGTCATGATCAGCGCGGAGACTCACCCGGTGTCGCCGCTGGCGCGGTTGATGGCGCAAGCAGGGCGATAGTCTGCATCTCGCGATGGGCATGAACGAGCGAACCGAGCGCGGATCGATAACGGCGCTGGCGGTTCTCACGGCTGTGTCTGTTGCTTGCACCGAGCGCGACCCCGCGATCCGCGTTGACGATCCCCTGGCGCCCCATCTGACGAGCTGGCGCGATAGGCGGTTGGCGGGCGCTCGGGTACGAGCGCTGCATCCTCTCCTGCGCCGAATCGGGGAGCACACGAACCCAGGCGGCTACGGATACACGATCGCCCGGCTACACCACATGGATGCAGTCGTGCAAGACGAGGTAGCGGCCGGGCTCGACCAGCTCGTGATCCTCGGGGCTGGCTACGACACGCGCGCGTATCGCATGCAGGACAGTCTCAACGGCGTCGCGGTACTCGAGGTCGATCATCCAGCGACATCACGCGAGAAGCGCGCGCGGCTCACCAAAGCACTCGGATCAGTTCCCGCCGGGGTCACCTACGTCGAGATGGACTTCACACGCCAGAACCTCCTCGAGCGGCTCGCCGAACACGGACACGACCCGTCCGAACGCACGCTGTTTCTCCTCTCCGGGGTCGCCATGTTCCTGCCCGAGACAGCCGTCTTCGAGCTGTTCGATCAGGTCGCCGTGCACACCTCGCCGCGCACCTCGATCCTTTTCGACTACGCCTTCGAGGATGTCCTGACCCACCCAGAGCGATACTACGGCGGACGGCAGTGGCTGCCATACGTAACCGGCCTTGGCGAGGAGCCGCGCAGCGGGATCCCGGCAGGACACCTGGAGGCAGTCCTAGCCGACCACGGACTCCGCCTCGACTCCCATCTCCACGCACACGAACTCCAAGCGCGCTACCTGCGCCGCGCGGACGGGACGAGCGTCGCTGCGCCTTTCGGCTTCTGCGCTATCGCGCACGCATTCGCCGCGAGCTAACTCGCAGTCGGCGGCCCGCCGTAGTCGGAGGTGTCGAGTGCGATGCCGGCGACAACGATCCAGGCGAGGGCGCTGTCGGTGTAGACGGTGATCCAGCGTCCGGGGCCGGGCTGCCCGTAGTTCTCGAGTTCGGTGGAGTCCAGGGCGGTGGCTGAGCAGCCCGGCGGCGTACAGCACGAACGAGGTGGCTCCGGAGCAGTCGTAGGCGGGCCAGAGCTGGGCGAGGGTGCCGTAGTGCTGGTCGGGTTCGGGGTAGGGGCGGACGTGGAACTGCTGCTGAGCATCTTTCACACCGACATGGTGTGGCCGTGGTCGCCCACCACCGATAGTCACGATCCACAATCGTGGGAGTGGGGCATGGGACGCTTCGATGCCGACCGCTGGCGCGCGAGCTGGCGGGCATTTGTTCGCGGCGCACGAACTCGTCCACAACCGCAGACGCACGGTACGGATCTCGATCTTACCCGGGCGATGGGGCATTCGCCGTGGTGGATGTGGACACGCTCTGGCGCCGGCACGATGACGGCGGCGACTTCCGTTGGAGTGGTCGGGCGTGCACGGTCTACACGCTGCTCGCCGACGAATGGAAGCTCATCACGCACGTCGGGCTACTCGACTATCGGTGAGGGTGCCGCGACGCCGGTCGCAGCCAGGGGCGTGGGAAGTCAGGGGCGGACCGCGGTGAGTAGCTGGGAGCGGCCGTCGTCTTCGCTGGTGATCTTGATGTCGATGAGGCCGGCCGTTCTCGCCATCGTGCTCAGATCCTCGTCGGTGAAGAAGCGCATTCGGCGGGCGATCGGGGGCGGCGCCATCCATGCCGGCGGGTCTGGTGCGGCGGTGAAGATCGCCAAGCGTCCGTGAGGCTCGAGGACTCGATGGATCTCGGCGAGCGCACGGGCGGGGTCGTTAAGGAAGAAGAAGGCGTTGGTCATGGCGGCACACGTGAATGACTCCTCGGCGAAGGGCAACCGCTCGGCGCTTGCATGGAGCACCTCGAGACGGCCGTCGCGGCAGGCCGCGGCGTTGCGCTCGCGGGTCAGGGCCACCATGTCCGGGCTGTAGTCGATGGCCTTGGCCTCACAGCCGCTTGTCAGCGCGCGTCTAAGGAACGTCCCTCCGCCGCAGGCGACCTCCAGCAGCCGGTCTGAGGGCGCCAGGGCAAGTGCGGCGAGGGTAGCGTCGAAGCTCGCGAAGTGCGCCCGCGGGTTGCGGTAGAGCAGGCGCCCCAACATGCCTGACGGACGCCTGGCTGCCATGTCGACCAGGCGATCGGCGATCCGCTCTCGTCGGTCATACAGGGCACCTGCCGCTCCGAGCCACGCCACCACCTTCAGCGCCGAGCCGCACCTTGATGGGCTGTGCTCAAGCGGCCATGCCGCCAGCCTGTGGTGGCTCGTGCGCTTGGCGTTCACTCGGCGCTCCAGGTCTCGGGCGTGAGGCTCGGGGTCGGCGGCTGGGTGAACCACCACTCGTGTCCCTCGGGATCACGCGCGCCGAAGCGACGGCCGTAGGACTGATCCGTTGGCGGCTCGATGATCTGTGCTCCCGCGGTCAGTGCCCGCGCATACGTCGCCTGAACATCGTGCACGGTGACGTGGACCGCGCCGTTGAGCGCGCCGCTGCGGCGAGGATTGCGGTACTGCTCGCCGGGGTCGCCGAGCATGATTGTGCCGTCCCCGAGGCGGATCTCCGCGTGGCTGACATACCCCTGGGCGCCCCGGTAGCGCAGGGTCTCCTGAAAGCCGAACGCGCGTGTGAGGAATAGGAGCGCCGCCTCGACGTCCTCATAGAACAAGTACGGCGTGATCTGCTGTATGTCGCTCACCCCCGTGAGGCTCGTGATCGGCGTTTGGTGGCGCTTCCTCGGCGCCTGTGGATCTCGGTGTCCAGCGCGTCGAGGCGGTTGCTCCAGAACGGGCGGTAGCGCGTCAGCCACTCCTCCAGCTCGGCGAGCGGCGCCGAGTCCAGCGAGTACATCCGCCGCTGGCCCTCCCCTCGCGCGCGCACAAGGCCGTGCTCACGCAGGACCCGCAGATGGCGCGAGACGCCCGGCCGGCTCGTCGAGAACTCCGCCGCGATCTGGCCCGCGCTGCGCTCCCCCTCGGCAAGCAACTCCACGATCCGTTGCCGCGTGGGATCGGCGAGCGCCACCAGCGCCCTCATCGCGTGATCCTCTCGCCGAGACGGTCGACCGCCCCGGTCCAGCGCGCGATGTAGACCATCCCCAGCGGCTCGTCGATCCGGCTGTGCTCCAGCACCAGCACCGTCTCCTCGCCGTCCTCGGAGAGCTCGAAGCGCACGATCGAGGACTTCTCGCCGCCGTAGCGCCAATCCAGCTCCAGCACCCGGCCGGGCTCGAGCTGGCGCACCCGGCCCTCGACATGTCCTCCGCCGGGAAACTCAAGCTCAAAGCGCCCACCCCGGCGCAGCTCGACCGTGTGCGGTGCCGCCAGCCAGCGGGCCAGCGACTCGGGCTCGCTCAACGCGTCCCACACTTCCTCCGGCGTAGCCGCGTAGCGGCGGGTGAGACGCAGCGAACACAAGCCGTCGGACACCCGCTAAGTGTAACCGATAGGTTACGCGCGACGGCCGCCGAAGGCAGCGAACCCAGGCTGAGGGCCGACCTGCGCATCGGCGATGCCGGCCTCCCTCAGCCAGCGAACAAGATCCTCGCGCGCCGGCGGCCGCGGATGCCCCCGAAGGGCGCCGATTCCGAGCAGCGCCCGGGCGCGCCGTGTCCCGCCGGCGAGGAACGTCGTGCCGATCAGGCGCCCGCCTGGCTTCAGGCAGCGCGCGAGCTCTCGCACCGCCCGCTCGGGGTCGCTGACCATGTGCAGGCCGCTGTAGGAGAGCACCAGGTCGGCCTCGCCATCATCGAACGGAAGGGCCAGCATGTCCCCTGCCACGAACTCCACCCGCGGCAGCCCTCTGCGCAGCGCGCGGGCGCGCGCACGCGCGAGCATCCTCTCGTCGATGTCGATAGCCACATAGCGCACGTGGTGCCCGGATGGCAGGGCACGGAACGCCACCCCGCCGCCGCACGGTACGTCCAGCACCGTCTTGGCTTCGCCGATCTCGGCGAGCAGGTCCATGCTGTTGTAAAGCACCGACGCGTCGATCCCCCATAGCGCGCGGCCGACCACCTGCATCAGCCGCGGCCGCTCGATGTAGAAGTCGTACACCGCCCCGAACGGGCCAGCGCATATATTCGGCGTCAGGCCCACCGCTGCCGAGTTCTATCAGGCCCGCACCTTGTGAAGCCGCACCCGGGCTCGCGTGAAAATCAGGCTGTAGCACGTCGTAGCTGACGAACTCAAACAGGGACGCGAGCCCTTCAGCCAACACCGCATGGCACAGGCTGCTCGTCCCGTCCTGCTTTGTTAGGCTCCGGCGAACATGTCGAAACGCAGCCTGATGCTCGTCAACAGCCTGTTCCGTGTGAGTTACGGAGTGGGCGCGCTGTTCGTTCCGTCGAAGATGGCCAAGCTGAGGCTGGCAGCGGAAACCGTGGAGCATCCGGAGGCTCGCCTGTTCGTTCGCGGTTTCGGCGCACATCAGATAGCCGTAGCGGCAGTAGGCCTCGCCAGCCGAAGCTGGCAGCGACTCGAGCAGCCAGCCACCGTGGCCGCTATCGCAATCGACGCCTTCGACATGATCTCCGCGCTGATCGAGGCCCGTGGCCGAGGACAGCTGGACGCCGACTTGTTCGGGGGCATGGTGTTCTCGGCAGCGGGCGCAGCGACCGCTGCGACCGCTCTCTGGACGCCAGTGCCGCGATGAACGGCTCACGGACAGCGGGGTCGCAGTGCTGGCGCTCGAGCGCACGCTTCTCGGCGTTGGGATCTTCACCGGCCGGATAGTCGCGCCCGTCACCGCAGGCCAGCGGCAGCGAGAAGCGCCCATCCCACGCCGGTCCGGGAACCTCGCATCCGCAGGTGCGGCGCGACCATCGGCGTGACGTGGGGCATCGGCAGCAGGCAAGAGCTCCTCGCCGCAGGCGCCGATGTAATCATCGACACCCCCTTCCGAGCTGGCCGCAGCGATCGGCCAGCTTCTCCCGTAGCGCCACAACTCCCTCTCGCATCGCCTTACCTGCTCGCGGCGACGCGCTCGGGCCCGAGGTCTGCCCGTCCGTGCATGGTGCGATCTGCCGTAATCTCACTGCCAGCGTGGATTGGCAAGCTTGGCACGAGGAGTACGACGAGCCCGGCTCGGCGCTTGCACGGCGCCTGGCGGTGGTGCAGGCGCAGATTCGCGCTGCGCTGGATCGCGCCGCGCCTGGTCCGATCAGGGTCATCAGCGTGTGCGCCGGGCAGGGTCACGACCTCATCGGCGTGCTCGCTGAGCACCCGAGGCGGACCGACGTCAACGCGCGCCTGGTCGAGCTCGATGAGGAGAACGTGCGCTCAGCATGCCACGCTGTAGCAGCGGCCGGTCTCGATGGCGTGGAGGTGATCGCGGCAGACGCCTCACTCGTGGATGCCTACGAGGGCGCCGTATCGGCCGATCTGGTGTTGCTCTGCGGTGTGTTCGGGAACATCTCGCGGGCGGACATCGCCAACACGATCGGCGACCTCCCCTCGCTCTGTGCGCCGGCAGCGAGCGTGATCTGGACTCGCCATCGTCATCCTCCCGATCTCACGCGGTACATCCGCGAGGCGTTCGAGGGTACGGGCTTCGGTGAGCTTGCCTTCGAGGACTCCCCGCCCTTCGGGGTCGGAGCGAATCGCCTGCTCGCCTCACCGCGACCTTTCAGGGATGGCGTCCGGCTCTTCGAGTTCGTCGGCTATGACGTGCTCCAGTCCGACTTTCACGTGAGCCAGGGTGGCCGCATCAATGAGGTCCGGTAGGGATTGTTGGTGTCCTCGACGCTGAGGTTGCCGATGGTGGCGTGCGTCCTCGATCGGCTGCACGCTGCGGCGTTGGCTGAGGACAGCCGGGCCAAGGAGCGTGTTCTAGCGCGCGAAGCGCAGCTCGGGGAGAGGCTGGCGCAGGCCCAGCGGTATGAGCTTTATGGGGATGCTCCGCTGGCGATCAAGCGCGAGGTCGGCGAGTTGCTGTACGTGCTCGCGTTGAGCAGGCGAGCCCGCCGGATCGTGGAGTTCGGCGCGTCTCTGGGCGTCTCGAGCATCTACCTCGCGGCTGCGGTCAGGGATTGCGGCGGTGGTTCGCTCCTCACCACCGAGCTGCGTCCGAGCAAGGCCGAGATCGCCTGCCGCAACCTGGCGGATGCGGGCCTCGCGGACCTTGTCGAGTTGCGGCTCGGCGACGCCAAGCAGACACTCATCGACCTTGCCGGACACGTCGATCTGCTTTTCCTCGACGGCCGTAATGACCTATACCTGCCTGTCCTTGCCCTCGTCGAGCCGCGTCTGGCTCGCGATGCGCTCGTGGTCGCCGACCTGAGCGCGGATGACCCTGACCTGCTCCCATACCTCGAGCGTGTCCGTGACCCCAGCTGTGGTTACTTCTCGACCTGCGTGCCGCTCGATGACGGGGTTGAGCTCTCGCTGCGAGCACAGGGCGGCGGTGAGGGGCTGGCCAGCGGCTGATGGTGGAACATGCCCCGCATCCGGTGTTCGCGCGCCTCTATGCGAGGGTCGCTGAGATCAGCGAGCGTCGTGGCGGCGCCGAGCATCGCCGCAAGCTGCTCGATGGTCTACAGGGTCGGGTGATCGAGGTCGGTGCCGGCAGCGGCACGAACTTCCGCCACTACCCCCGATCCGTGGGGGAGGTGATCGCTGTCGAGCCCGAGCGCTATCTGCGCGAACGTGCGGAGCACGCCGCGGTCAACGCGCCCGTCTCGGTCGCCGTGGAGCATGGCGGCGCCGAGCACCTCCCGGGCGAGGCAGAATCTTTCGATGCCGGCGTCGTGGCGCTCGTGCTCTGCACCGTCCCCGACCAGGACGCGGCGCTCGCCGAGCTCTACCGCGTGATCCGTTCGGGTGGCGAGCTGCGCTTCTACGAGCATGTCGCTGCGCACTCCAGGTGGGAGGCGCGCTTTCAGCGGCTCGCCGACGCGACCGTCTGGCCTCGCCTCGCGGGTGGCTGCCATCTGGCGCGCGACACAGCTGCCGCGATCGAGCGCGCGGGGTTTCAGATCGAGGCGTGCCAGCGGTTCTCCTATAGCCCCGCACGGTTCCTCCCGCCCGACCCGCACATCCTCGGCGTCGCACTCCGCCGTTGACGGAGCCGGCCCGGGGGACGGCCCTTCTCCCCGGCGCTCAAGCACGGCGCGCAGGCGATGGCCAGCGCGCTGACCCGCAGCGACGGTGCGCTCACGATCACCGCCGCGCTCGAGCGGCTCGTCACATCGCATCCCCCCGCAGCCTCCGCAGTCTCGCTTGTAGGCTCGCACACTGACCAGGACGCATCCTCTTCACTGCTGCCCTGGACGCGGCGCGCTGGCTTTTGCGGCCTTCCTCTCAGCTTTCTTCTGCGCCAGTTGACGCGCGCGCTGCTCGATCGGCACGACGATCTCGGGACGGTCGCGGCCGAAACGCTTCTGGTACAGGTATTCGATGAACTGCGGCAGCGGTTCCTTCCAGGGCTCTTGGTCGTGATTGTCGATCGAGCCAAGTTTCTTCGGGTTCATGCCGAGCTCCCGGGCCATCTGCACATGCGCGTGCGAAAGCCGGTGGCGTCTGCGCGCCTCGACCCAGGCCTGATGCTTCGGCGGGAGCGCCTTGCTCGTCTTCTTACTCATCCTCCCAACGTTCCCGGTTCCGGCTCGCGTGCTGTGCTCTCAGCTTTGCCAGTGGCGGTAGGCGTCGATCCACTCCGCACCCTCGGGTGGCGGGGTCGGGAGTGGTAGATCGACGATCGGGATGGACTGCCGCGCCTGGTCACGGGTGCAGATGGCCACGATCTGGCCACTGTCTGTCAAATCGACGCTCTCGACGGTGACGGGCACGCCCAGCACCTCCGTGGGGAACGGCACCGCGAGGTTGTCCTCGATCAGCGTGAACAGGCCGGTCACCTGCTCGTCCTCGTTGTAGCAGTCGACGGTGGCCTCCTCGACCATCGCGTCGAGCTGTGCCTTGCTCAGCGAACCCACCGTGAGAGGATACCCACCGGCCGGCGGGCGCTGCGGTTCAAGTCGGGGGCCTGTCGAGCGAGGGCGATCCTGCCAGGCCAAGTGGTCTCGCTCGCGAGAGCTCGCGCACATATTGGTCAAGGGGATACGCTCGCTCCCTTAAGAACACGAGAGGAGGGCTGGCGATGACGGATCACAGACTTGCTACGCGCCGGACGACAGGGCTCGCGGGGCTCGCGGTGGCGATCCTGTTCGGCGCCGGCAACGCGCTGTGGGCGCTTGAACAGCCCGACGCCGGTGCCCCCGCGCGAGAGATCGTCGCCTTCTACACGGGCACTTCGGGGAGGATCGTGGCCGGCGCGAGCCTCAGTCTCGTCGGTGGCGCGGTGTTCGTCCTCTTCGCGAGTGGTGTCCGGGTGATCCTTCGCGAGCACGAGGGGGACGATTTGCTCGCCACCACCGCGTTCGGTGGCGCGCTTCTCTTGGCGGCGGCCGGGCTGGGCGCCGAGACCATCAACATGGTTGGGGCGCTACGCGCCGAAGACGGTCAGCTCACAAAGGGCCTCGGCCAGGCGCTGTTTGAGATCTCCTACGTCCTCGGCTACAACGCCGCCGGGGTAGGCATCGGCATCTTGCTGCTCGCAACAGCGGCGGTCGCGTTGCGCGCGCGGGCGCTCCTGCCCCGGTGGCTCGCACTCCTCCTACTACTCGTCGGGGTCGCGTTCCTAACTCCACTCTCTCGGTTTCTGCTCGCGCCTTCCGTTCTGCTGCTGGCCGTAGTGTCCGTACAGCTCCTCAAGGACCCACAGCGACTCAGCCCCTGACGGCCAGCAAGAAACAGGGGTTCCAGCAGGCGCCCCTCGTGCGATACGGTCAGGCAAGCGTGGTTTACTCGTCCCCCGAGGGCCACGCCGGGCCACTCGGGCGTCCTCAAGGCACCTCCCTATGTGACGCCCGAGCGGCCCCGTACCTACCGCTGGCCTCGCGCGCCTCCGCCGACTGTCAAGCGGCTCGGCCGCCGCTCCTGTATACGTTGTGTTTTTCCACCCACGACCGCCGAGGGCATCGTGACCAACTTTCTCGACAGCAAGCGCCAGCAGATAGCCAGCCGACTCGCCGAGCTAGCTGTTGTGCCCGGTGACGTCCCGAACGCGGTGGATGGGTGGGCGGTTGCCGAGGGCGCTGTGGGTGCGCTGCTCGTTGTAGTAGCGAACCCAGTGTGGCAGCGCTTGGCGGCGGGCGTCGCTTGAGGCGTATTGGAGGGCGTAGGCCCACTCGCGTTGAAGGGTCTGCTGGTAGCGCTCGACCTTCCCGTTGGTGCGGGGCGTGTAGGGCCGGGTGCGGATGTGGCGGATCGCGCGGCGGTAGAGCAGCTCGCGCAGCGCCTTGTTGTGGATATAGGTGAACGCGTTGTCGCTCATCAGCCGCTCGGCGACGATCCCATGCTCAAGGAACCAGTCCAGTGCGCGGCGGGTGAACGCGGTCACGGTCGGGGCCTTCTCGTCGTCGTGGATCTCCGAGTACGCCAGGCGGCTGCAGTCATCAACGATCGAGTGCACGTACTCCCAGCCGGCTCTCCGGGAGCGCCGGGTGCGATCACTCGTCAGCGCGTGCCCGGGCTCGGTGAACTTCCCGAGCTTCTTGACGTCCATATGCAGCAGGTTCCCGGGGCACGGCCACTCGTAGCGCACGACCTCTGGGCGCTCGGACGGCTCCCGCCGCGAACAGCCCCCACGCCGCAGCACCTGGTGGACGGTCGAGTGGGGGCGCCCAACCAGCATCGCGATCGTCCTGGGACTCCAGCCCGTTCGCTGGCGCAACTCACAGATGCGCTGCTCCTCTGCGGCAGGGCACCGGGAGGGAGAACGGTGAGGGCGACTGGAACGCTCAACCAGGCACACCAGCGACTCTCGCTCAGCGGGGGTCGCCGCCCGCCAGCGGCGCACCCACTCCCAGACCGTGGACTTCGACACGTTCCCCCACGCCCCAGCCTGCGCGAAGGACATCCCGTCATCCACGACACGACGAACGACCATCTCCCGCCCACGCGTGGTCATGCGGGCTCTATGGTGCGGCATTCCGGGCCTCCTTGAGGTGGTGAGCTTTGACACCCACAGCCTCTCGGTAGGCCCGGACCTACCTACACCGCGTTCTGAACGTCCCTGGGCACGTCAGCTAGCGCCGCAGGTGCAGGAATACGAGCGTCTGGAGGCTGCAGTCAAAGTGCTCGACGCGATCCCCGCCTCCCCCAACGGGGCATCCGCCGCCAAGCCGCGGCCAACTGGCCGGCGGCGGGGCCCTGGCCGACCCCGCCGTTCCAAATCCGCGTCCCCGCCGACCGCTTCCGTGTCAGCATCGAGCGCCAAGCCCACCGTTAACCCGGAACGTGCAATAAGCGCGTGAGAAGGGCTGCGCGTGGCTGTTTGACGGGTCGGTGGCTTGTTGATCGGTGATTTGGCTGGGCGGTGCGGTCTGTGACGCACTCTTGGGGGGCGTTGGCGTGCGCTCGGCCCGTTTCGGGGTAGCGGTGATTGCGGCCGGTGGCCGGGGGGTCTTCTGGGTTGTAGCGGGGGGCTGGCGGCTGGTCTCAGCCGGTGGCGGCGTGAAGCGTTTTGAGTTTCTGGAACGCGGCGAGGAGCTCGGCTGCCCATGGCCATGTGTCTTGGAGGTGGAGCTTCGCGCGGCGCCCGGAGAACGCGAGCCGCCCGGCGACGTGCAGTAGCCGGTAGCGCAGCCGCTTGGGCTCGGCCTTGGCGAGCTCTCCGTCGAGGACGAGCGCTTGGGTCCAGACGATCAGATCGTGGGCGAGCATCACGATCTCCAGCCACACCTCGTTGAGCGCGAACTCTTTGAACGGGAACTTGGATAGGCCGGTGTCCTTGTCGTCGCGGATGCGGTCCTCGACGTGCGCGTGCTGGCGGTGGCGGCACTCCAAGACGGCGATGTCCTCGTCGGGCTGGTCGGTGAGGATCGCTTGGAAGCGGTACCCGTCGTGGTCGGTAAACGACAGCTGCGCCCCGGGATGCGGGCGCTCACGCCGCACGATCAGCCTGGAGCCCTCCGGCCACGCCGACAGATCGACCATGCCGGTGATCTCACAGACCTCGCCGTTCTTGCGGGCCGAGCCGTCCTGGTCGAGCGCCGGGATCCATGCCCCCTTGGGGATCGTGAGGATCGCGCCACGAACCTTCTCGGTCAGCTCGTAGCCGATCGAGAAGCGCATCCGTGCCTCGCGGCAGTAGTCAACGAGACCATGCGTAGCGCCGGCAGTGTCCGCGCGCACCAAGATCTCCAGAGTCTCCACGTACCGGGCGGGGATCTGTGCCAGCGCCAAGTCCAGCGCCGCGACATGATCATCGGCGGTGTTCGAGCCGGCGTTCCCGGGGCGCAAGAGGCCGCCGAGCGCCTCCCTGGTCTCATCCAGGTAGACCTGCAACGGGTGAAACCCATAGCCGCCCTTGTAGGTCCCGGCCGCCTTCTCCTTCTCCGAATGCGCCGTGATCAGCGTCGCGTCAACATCGAGCGTCAACCGCCCAGGCGCACCATGCAGCCCCCAGAACCGCTCCCGCGCCTGCGCATGCGCGACACGCAGGGCATCCAGCAGCCCCGGCGTAGAAGCGATCCGGTCGATCATCCGAAACGCCGTCGAGTCAGACGCCACCGCCCCGAACAACGCGTCCTGCTCACGGACCACACCGAGATCCGAGACGCACTCGCCGCCATCGACGAGCATCACCGCGAGGTCACGGAAGACCCTGCCCGGATCATGGCCGCGACGCCGCTGCTTGACAGCAGCCAGCTCCCGCGAGAGCGCTGCCGTGAGCCCCACCTTCTCAGCGACCTGCGCCACGAGCGCCGTACCCGCATGCGATACCAAGCCCGCTCCGTCCGACGTGACTTCTACGGTTACCGGGCGTCCATCACGCATCACCCTCAAGGTGACCTCCAAGCTCGGGATCAAGGACCTTCGACAAGCCCAAGGATCCCTGCTCAACCGGACGTTTCCGCGCCCCCGCTCACCCCGGGGGCGCGGTCGTTACTGCACGCTCCGGGTTAAGGCCAGCACGGGACGGCGCAAAGGCAGCGGCAAGCGCGCCGTGCAGGCGCTGGCCTTTATTCAGGAGCAGCCCGGCATCACCATCCCCGAGCTCGCCGCCAAGATGGGCACACACCAGACCTATCTCTACAAGGTGGTCCCAGGGCTTGAGCAAGACGGCAGGATTCGCAAGGAGGGACGCGGCTGGCACCCAATGGCGAAAACTGTGGCCTGAGAGAGCCGAGCGTCCTGATCCCCGACCGAGCGTCCTGACCCCCGATATTGGTCCTTGATGCGGTTACTCGTCTGCGTAAGGGCGGGTTGCCTTACCTCTTCGCTGGGCAGGGCACCGTGGTGTGGGCACTGGCGTGGCTGCCGTCGAGGAAGGTGAGGGTGGCGGCGAAGGGGAAGCCTCCGTGGGGGCAGCTGTTGGGCAGGAGTATGCCCGCGGGGTGGTAGCCCTTCCAGCGGCCGTGGGTGTGTTCGTAGTAGGTGAGGTGCTGGGGTCCGAGTGTGGAGCGTAGCTGTGTGACCGCGACGTCGGGTCCTCCGGGGAGGCTTGGGATCAGCGGGACGTTGATGTCGATGCGCCCGCCGAATGGCGCGGAGGCGGGGAGCAGGAAGCCGGGGAACGTGACTGGCGCCCAGACGGGGACTTCGCCGGCGGCGTAGAAGAGTAGCGCGAGGTGCCCGTCGTGGGCTGGGGCTCGGATGAGCGTGACGTGGGCGGTCTCGTGGACGATCTCGGGGCCGATGGGGATCTCTGCGAGTGCGGTTCCGTATCCCATGCGCGAGTTGGCTGGGCAGCCTTCGGGCCCTGATTCTTCGAGTGTTGCTGGTGTGCAGGTGGCCAGGCCGATTTCGCTTAGGGCGATCGCGAGGTCGTTGGGGTAGCTGACGTCGATTGCGGTCAGGGGAGAGGGTACCCGGCCGGCGGGGGCGGTGATCTGAAAGCCGAAGCCGATTGTGGTGCCCTGGCCGAGCCGCTCAGGTGTGAGCGTGGCGTGGAGTCTTACTGACTGTCTGGCGTGAGCGGTGGCTGGTAGGCAGGCGCAGGCGAGAAGGGCTGCCAGGAGGGCGCGGGTTCGGCGCACGGTTGTGTTTGCGCTCAACACCGCACCGGGTAGTCAATAGGAGAGCCGGCCGGTGGTCTGTACGGTCAGAGCGTAGGTTCGGCGGTTGAACAGGCCATAGAGTCCTGCGTGCCCGTGGGCGTGGGCATAGCGGCCGGTTCCGCCGGTGACGAGGAGCGAGCCGGCGAAGCTTTCGTAGATGCCGGAGCCGTGCGGAGTCGCTGTCCCGTGGCCGTTGAGGGTCCCGCCGTGGGTGTAGATCGTGAAGCTGGCGGTCACGGTCGGGCCGATGTTGCAGTGGGCTCGCATGCTGCCGGGGAGCGTCCCGGAGGCGGCGCCTTCCTCGTAGAGCAGCGAGCCGGAGTGCGATATGTAGTGCAGGTGGGCGGTGTCGGTGGCGTTCAGCGTGCGCGCCGCGTGGGCTGAACGTTCGGTGTCGTGGACCCTGGCGGGAAAGGCCGTTCCGGCGAGAGCAAGGACCATGAGGAGCGCAGCGCTAATGGCTGTCAAGGTTCTCGCCGCTGCAAGGCGGCGTGTGCTTGCTGTAGCTGGCTTGCTCATTGCGATAGCCCTTGTTTGTGTTTGCCTGTCGAATCGTTCGGTAAAGTAGTATATCTTGGTGTGCTCGGCTATGCGCTGGCTGCTGGCTGCCCATCATCTGCTCCTCCGCGCCCGCCGAAGCGCCGCTGCCGGGCGTTGAACTCGGCGAGCGACTGCTTGAGGGCCTCGTGCGTGAAGTCGGGCCACAGCTCGTCGCGGAAGACGAGCTCGGAGTACGCGGACTGCCACAGTAGGTAGTTGGACAGGCGTCGCTCGCCGCCGGTGCGGATGATCAGGTCGGGGTCGTGCATATCCGGGGCGTAGAGGCAGGCGCGGAACTCCTTCTCGGTTTCGCCTTGGAAGCGCCTGGCGGCGTCGAGGATCTCGGCGCGCCCGCCGTAGTTGAAAGCGATGAACAGCGTGAGGCGCCGATTCTCGGCGGTCAACTGTTCGGCCCAGCGCATCCGCTCGAGGAGCTCTTGCGCTACTCCGTGGCGGCGTCCGATGAAGCGCATGCGTACTCCCTCCTGGTGGAGCTCTGGGGTCTCGCTGGCGATGCGCTGCGCGAGCATCGAGATCAGCCCCTGGACCTCCTCGGCGGGGCGCGACCAGTTCTCGGTCGAGAACGAGTACACGGTCAGCTCCTGGATGCCGAGTTCTACAGCGTCACGCAGGCGTGCCTTGAGGGTGTCGGCGCCTGCGTTGTGGCCGTCATTCAGCGATAGTCCGCGGGCGTGTGCCCAGCGGCCGTTGCCGTCGGTGATGATCGCGACGTAACGTGCGGCGGGAAGACGTGGGTTCTTTGATGCCGCCGTACGGTTCATACGGGTTGTTCGCTTGTTGTATGCGACTCACCTTGCGACCAGCGTCGTAGCTGCTTGGCGATGCGCCACGCGCGCATGACCGCGAGCGTGGGTGCGATGAGTGGTCGAAGCTCGCGGTGGATGTGTGCGATGAGCGGCCTGGCGAGCTTGCCTGTCGCGGTAGGCGCGGAGGTGTAGTAGGCGACAACCCCGACGAGGGTCATGATGTGGTGTGCTCCGTCGTGTAGGGTGCGTGCTTGTGTCGCCGCGTGCCGGGCGACGTCTGTGAGCTGACGTGCCAGGAGGTCGTGATCTTGGTGGTACTGGAGATACCAGGGCCTGCCTGTGCTCACGTCGTGTTCGTGGTCGATGAGGCTGTCGAGTATCGTGCTGAGGGCGCTGATGGACAGGTAGGTCGTGTCGATCGCGGTGGCCTGCTCGGGGGTGGTGCGTTGATCGGCGGCGGCGGCGATCAGTGCGTGTACGGCGAGCACGGATGCCACCGCGCCGGCGAGGAACGCTCGCCACTCAAGGGCAGTGCCCTTCGCCTCGCGCATTGCCCAGTGTTCTAGCTGGGCGTGTCCCAGGCGGGGGGCAGCGTGGACTCGGATCTGCGCCTCGGCACAGCGGGCTGCGCTTGCCCGCGCGGCCCCGGCGATAGCGGTCCCCGAGGGCAACTGCGTCAAGGCGACTTTCACTGCGCTAGTCAGCTTTTCGAGGTAGCCGCCATCCTCCGACTGTGAGTGGTAATGGTAGTAGTCACGGCTGGGTGGGGCGTCTGGGTTGAGCGCGTCGGTAAATGCCTGGAATAGTTGGTGACCATTGCGCAGGGGATCGGATGCGGGCTGCTCGGTTAGCCCGTCGAGGTAGTCGTACATGACCTCGAAGGCTACGATCGCTTCCACCGCTCGCGCGCGGTGTATGCGTGGGGCGAGCGTGGCGAGTGTCGCGGCGACCTCGGCGTTGAAGCGCTCCTCGTGCAGCTTCTGTAGTGCGACTGCCTGGAGGAGTGGGTCGGGGATAGCCTGGGCGTGCTCTTCCCAGCGGTGTAGCTGCGCGCGGACGATGGGTGCGACGGTTGTCCAGTAGCGGGCGTTTGCGAGCACGAGGGCGACGCTCGCTCGCCATGTGAGCCAGCGGCCAGTAAGTGTGAGTCCTAACTCTGTGGGCTCCACTTCACCGACGCGCCCTGTCTCGTGCGGTGTAGCGGCGTCGTGGGGTTGCGCGGTCTATTCATCAAGGGCGAGTGTCGGGGAGACGCGCGAAGCGAACCAGCCAGGGATGGCTGCGACCACCAGGACGACGGCGACCACGAGTAGGAAAATTTCAAATGGACGTCGGCCGGTGGCGAAACTTGCGACCGGAAAGCCTGTGACGTGCTTGAGATAACTGTCGATCACGGCCTGACCATATACGCCTGCTATCGCCCCGGTCAAGCAGCCCGCGGTGAGCAGCAGCGTGGCTTCTATCAGCAGCACGCGCCGCAGCCGGTAGGGCATTGTGCCTTCAAGGCGCAGCCCGGCCAGCGATATGCGCCGCTGCCAGATACTCGACGCCAACGCTGCGATCATCGCCAGAATCGCGGCGAGCACCAGCAGCGTTGAGATCTCCCCGAGCTGGCTGAGCCCTTCGCTCGCGGAGGCATCGATTCTGGCTTCTCGCGCGTGCGCAGTCTGGACTTCGAGCCCGTTGTGCGGGCCGAGCTCTCGTTCGATCGCGTTGCGTGCTGCCTTGGGGTTCGCACCCGGTGTGAGGTCGACGCCGAGGGCCGTCGGCACCGCGGTCCCCCAGGCATGGCTGTAGTCGGCGGTGCTCATGAGGATTGCCCCGGGGCTCCACCCGAAGTTCGTGGTTGTCGCTGCGACCCTGAACGGGACATCGCCGGTGGGAGTCGGCAGCACCAGCGTGTCTCCGACTCCCGCGTGGTGTTCGGCGGCGAGTTGCGCAGAGACGGCGATCCAGCCGCCTTCGCGTACCCGTGCGACCGCCGCGGGCGGGTTGCCGGCGATGACCTGGTCATCCAACAGTTCCAGGGGGGTATCCGGTGGCCAGGCGATGACCCAGACGCGGCGATCGCCAACGTCAAGGAAGCTGCCCTGGAAGGTATGCACGCTTGCGACTCCGGGTAGACGGGCGATGCTCGCCGCGTGATGGTCGGCTGAGAAGTCGTTGATCGCCTGGTTGTCCCCGGGGTTGACGACCCAGATGTCTGCGCCACCGACGTAGTGGGAGGTGTACCCGGCGATCCCTCGCAGCAGGTCATCGCGCGAGCCGCCGAGCGCGACGCTGCCAAACAGCGCGACCGCGCCCGTCGCAGCAAGCGCGAGCGAGCGCATTGTCGTCGCCTGCAGCGATGTGAGCGCTACCGGCAGGAGCGTGAGCTTCTGGTAGCGCTCCGCGACTGCGCCGGCGGTGTAGAGCACGCCCGCGAGCGCCAATGGGATCGCGAGCACGGTCGCCAGCGCGAGCAAGACGCACGCGATGATCGCAGCCGAGGGCACGAGCGCGAACAGCGCGCTCGCCAACAGGAGCAGCCCCGCGGCGGTGAGGAACAGCCGTCGTTGCGTGTCCTTGCCGAGTTCGTTGCCCGGTACGCCATCTTCGGAGTACACGCTGTCCAGCGCGCGTCCACGACGAAGGTCGAGCAGGGGCACCATCGACGCCAGGCACGTCACGAGAACCCCGCCGGTGAGGGACAGCAGCACTGGCCGTATCCCGATGATGGTGCTCGTACCGAGCGTAAACGCCCGGGATAGATATCCCGGTGACAGGTGGAAGACACCTGTCAACAGCGCGTAGCCGGCGAGCAGCCCCACGAGCGAGGCGGCGATCCCCAGACAGAGGCCCTGGAAGAGGACCATCTGGACGATCGCGGTGCGCCTGGTGCCATCGACGCGTAGGTCGGCGATCGCCTGGCGGCGCTCGGGGACGGTCAGCAACAGCGCGTTGAACGCGAACAGGAAGCCGAGCAGCGCGCTGATCGCGGCGAACAGCCCACTCGCCTGGTCGCTCGGACCCAGCGCCTGGCGCAACAGCGCCACATCCTGATCGGCAGACGCCACCGCGAGCCGTCCGCCCGCCGAGCTCTCCAAGCTCAGTTCGCACGGCAGCTTCGCGTCCAGGCTGTGCCTGGACCAAGATGCGCGAGATTCGCCCCGGCAGGCCGGCGAGCTGTTGCAGGCGCCCCAACGGCATGACCGCCACCGGCGCCCGTGAGAGCACGCCGAACGTTTCCGAGCCCAGCACAGCGGACACCTTCAGCGGGGTGGCTGTGCCACGCAGCTTCAGCGACACCTCCTGCGCCCGGTGTGTCGCCACGCTGGAAGCCGGGATGCCCAGTGCTTCCGCACTGGTCTTGCTGAGACCGATCCCTCCGGGATATAGAGCTGCGATCGGGAGGGTGTGCGCCAGCCCGTTCAGGAGCGCAAGGCTGACATTGGTGCCAGCCACGTCCACGGTCACGCGGCGAGAGTGTTGGCCGATGATCGTCGCGGTCTGCTCCAGCAGCGGGGCTGCCTGCTGGACCCCGGCGAGATGTTCGACCCGTCCGAGCAGGCGTTCGTCAAAGCCGTCGGGGTCGCGCGCACGTAGCTGGAGGTTCGCGGGGCCGACCACCGCGTGGACCACTTCGCTGGCCGAGCCCGGGACGCTGCCGTTGGCGACCAGGGTCGCGAAGACAAGCGCCACGGCTATCGCTACTCCCAGGCCGGCGAGCAACTCCTGGGCGGTGTGTACACGCAGCCGGTTGCGGTAGACGTAGAAGAGGGCGTAGGGCCGCATCAGCGCCTGTGCCTGGAGACCCTCAGAGCGTGCCAGCGCTGCTCACCCCCGTGCGGTGGCGGCGTGCGGACGTGTCGCGGAGAGGTCGCGTGGGCCAGCGTCCGGGTAGCCGTCGGTGAGCTTGCCGTCGCGTAGCGTGCAGCGCCGGTCGGCGACAGCCGCCGCCTCAAGGTCGTGCGTGACGAGCAGCACCGCGGCCTTACGCTCGTGTGCGATCGAACTCAGCAGCTGCACGATCTCCTGGCTGCGGGCGCTGTCGAGGTTCCCGGTCGGCTCATCAGCGAGGATCAGCCGTGGCTCACCCGCGAGCGCGCGCGCGATCGCCACACGCTGGCGCTCGCCGCCGGAAAGCTTCTCTGGCGGGTGACCCAGACGATCCCCGAGGCCGACGCGCTCAAGCCAGGGGACCGCGCGGACCCGAGCCTCGCGCATCCCGACTCCGCCCAACAGCAGCTTCCTCGACGCGTTATCGACCGCCGAGACGCGAGGCATCAGACGAAAGCGCTGATAGATAAACCCGACATCGCGCATCAGGTAATCGCACACCTCGCTCTCCGAGAGCAAGGACAAGTCGCCGCCCCGGTAGCGGATCACGCCCTCCTCGGGTTTCAGCAGCGCCGCAATCAAAAGCAGCAGCGTCGTCTTGCCCGAGCCGCTTGGCCCATGCAACGCGACCATCTCGCCCGGCGTGATCCGCAGGCTCACCCCATCTACAGCACAGACCTCCTCGCCTGTCCCACGGTAGTGCTTGACGACCCCCTCGAGTTCGAGCATGCTCGCAAGCTACTCCGTGGCGGTGGCCGATGGAAACCCATTCACGCGCTGGCCGACCCTACGGCCGCAGGACGTAGGGGAACCACCGGGGCGAGCTCGGGAAGCGTCGGTTCGCCGCGCAGCTCGCCGTCGCTCAGCGCGAGCGCTCGAGACCCGGAGAGGCAGGGCATCTCCCCAGCGCTCATCAGCACCGCCATGCCGTCGTCTGCGAGCGAGCGCAGCAGTATGAGGATTCGATCGCGGTCAAGGAGATCCACGCCGAGGGTGGGCTCATCGATCACGAGCAGCTTCGGCTGGTGCGCAAGCGCTCGGGCGATCACAACACGCACAGCTTCTGTGCGGTCCAGCTCGTTTGGTCTGAGCGAGGTGGAGCGCTCGGCACCGGCACGCTGCAGCGCGTCGTGGGCACGCGACCGCGCCAGCGACGCTGATACGCCGCGTGTCAGCTGGCTCGTCACCAGCTGATCGAGGACGAGCCGCCCATCGACGGGGCGGAACTCCTTGCGGCAGTAGCGGATGCCGCCACGCCGCTCCTCACGCTCGGTCAAATCGCGTTCTTCGAAGCGCACGGTCCCCTTGTCCGGGGTTTCGACTCCGGCGGCGACGCGCAGCAACGTGGAGCGACCAGAACACCGCCGACCCCAGACCGCCACCAGTTCCCCGGCGTCGATCTCCAGCGACACATCACGCAGCGCAAAACGCTTCTGCGATCCACGACCGTAGCGCTTGCTGACGTGCTCAAGCTCAAGCAGGGTCATCCGCTGGCGCCTCTACCCGGGAGAGATCCGAACAGCTTCCGCGCGTACTCGACCAAAGGGAGCCTCCCCTCCATCGCCCGGCGGCTCTCCTCGGATACCAGCCGATCCGCCAATCCAGAGGAGTCCTCTGCAGCGATCGGCGTATGGCCGATCTCTCTCAAGTACGCCTTCTCAAGGTGCTCAAGGATTTCCTGCGCCACCTCGGGTTCGCCCTCGAACACGGCCAGCTGCCGCACGAATAGCCGCGACTGGCGGCGATCCTCGCACGCCTGCGCAAGCATCCACTCCCGGTAGCTACGCACGCCCTCGACGGTAGCCCGGTAGCGCACCTTCGGTTGCCGATCCGTGCCCGAATGGGCTGTACCCTTCCCGGGGACCTCCTCGATCAGCCCCCTGCGCTTCAGTTCGTTGAGAGCCGTGTAGACCCGCGAATCGCTACTGAGAGGAAGATCGTCCCCATAGACGCGTTCACACCGCTGCCTCACCTGAGACCCGTAGCCTGGAGACTTGATCAGGAGGCCCAAAAGCGTCCAGTTGAGCGGCGAGGTCATCGGCTTGATCGCCGCAGCGCCCTCAGCATCCTCCTCGCTGAACCCTTGAAGTTCCATGATGGAATGATATAGCCTAGTCGAAGTTCCACGTCCCAGACTAGTAGCGTTTCCGACTCGCCGCCGGACACTACCAGGCTAGAACCCTCCAGGCTAGAACCCTCCAGGCTAGAACCCTCCAGCCTGGTCTTACCATGGGGCGGGACTATCTGCATCATTCGATGCGTGGTTGGACACAGGGATCTCCACTCGGGCTTCGGCGGGGGCTATCCGCTAGCCCGCCACCCCGTTTGTAGACCGCTCCTCGCCGCGCGTCCGTCGCGGCTAGCGCCAGCTGATCTGAGGGGCTTGGCACCGCCCTGGCGTGCCGAGGAGAAGGGGACCGCGCGGGCACCCGTCGCAGAGGAAGCGGCGGCGGGTCGCCCGCGCGATCTATGCACTCTCGCCCACGCCCAGCCTGGCTACGACGCTGTCGGCAGGAGATCGGTCCTACGCTCTGATCCGCAACCCCGCTGGCACCGCTGACATCCCGGATCGGCCTTGAGCAATGTCTAATGTCTAAGCCACTGGATCCCGAGCACCCCGGCAGGTTCTCCTCCTCGCTGGTCGCCGGCCTGGCGATGCTCACATCCTTCACCGCCGAGCATCCCGTGCGTGGGATTGCCGAGATGGCTGAGGAGCTCGACCTGGGCCGCTCGACCACCCACCGGTACGCGACCACGCTCGTGACGCTCGGCTACCTCGAGCAGGGGCCCTCGCGCAAGTACCGGCTCTCCTCGCACGTCTGTGACGTCGGGCTCTCGCTGCTCGACTCGATAGTGGTCCGCCGGGTCGCCCGGGAGCATCTGAGGGGGCTGAGGGCTCAGACCGGACGTACCGCAAGCCTGGGGGTCCTTGGGGGGACCGAGGTTGCTTACATCGACCGTTGGCAGGGTTCGCGCCAAGGGCAGTATGCGGTCGATGTGGGTATCGGGCTGGGCACGCGCCTGCCCGTCCATTGCTCCGCCGCGGGTAGGGCGCTCCTGGCGCGCCTGCCCGAGGCGGAGCAGCGGGAGCTGATCGCCAGGCTCCGCTTGACCAAGCGCGGCCCCAAGACGATCACGACCAAGACTGCCCTGCGCGGGGAGCTCGAGCGGATCATCGTGAGAGGGGTCGCGGTGGAGGACGAAGAGCTGCTCGCTGGCCGGCGAGCGCTTGCAGCAGTGGTCGTGGACGCGGAGGGCGCCGCGATCGCGGCCGTGGAGTTGGCGGTCCCCGCGAACGCCTACGCCCGTGATCGGTTGCTGAAGGAACTGGGCCCCAAGGTGACCGCCACCGCGCGGCGCATCACCGCGGGGCTGGGGTGAGTCGTTAGAGAAATGTCAATGTCTGCGACTACCAGCGTGGCTGACACCGCAGGGCACCCCCGATCTCGTCTCCTGGCTGCAGCACGACCGGGCGGGCAGGCCTTCGGCCGCCGGTCTTCCTCGCTGCCGGTCCGTCGCGGCAATCTCGACGACCTGGGGCAGCTATGAGCCAGGCGAACGTCCGCGAGGGGTGCTCGTGCCGCGCGTAAGCGCACGACCAGTGGTGAGGGTCGACGCAGATGGGGATCCGCTGCCCTCGATCCCGACCCTGAGCGAACCGCGCTACTCGCAGTCGCTCGAGAGGGGCCTAGCGATTCTCTGCTGCTTTACCCCCCAGCGCCCGGTGCGCGGGATCGCCGACCTCGCCGATGAGCTCGGTATGAGCCGCAGCACTACCCACCGCTACGTGATCACGCTCGTCGCGTTGGGCTACCTCGAGCAGGGCGCTTCGCGCAAGTACCGGCTGGGGCTGCGGGTCACCGACCTCGGGATGTCCGCGCTCAACTCGACCGGGCTTGGCGAGCACTCGCGGCCCTACCTGGAGGAACTGCGCCAGCGGACCTCCTACACCGCCAACCTCGCTGTGCTCGACGGACCGGAGATCCTTTACGTCGGCCGCGCCCGCAGCTTCCGCCGCGGGCAGAACAAAATCGATCTCGGCCTGGCGCCCGGCTCGCGACTACCCGTCTACTGCACCGCGATGGGCAAGCTTCTGCTCGCCCATCTTCCCGCGAACACGCAGCGCGAGCTGATCGACGAGATGAAGCTCACCAAGCGCGGGCCGAACACGATCACCAGCAAAAAGACGCTGCGTACAGCGCTGGAGAGCGTACGCGAGAAGGGCGTGGCGGTTAACGATGAAGAGCTGGCACCCGGCCTACTCTCGATCGCGGTGCCGGTACGCTGCGCGGCCGGCGAGGTCCGCGCGGCGCTCAACATGGCGGCGCATACCTCGATGATCTCGCTGGAGGAGCTCGTGGAGCATCTCACGCCACATCTTGTGACCGTGGCTGACCGTGTCTCTGCACGGCTTGGGTATCGCCGAGCCGACGAGCGAGTAGGCCTCGGGTGAGGTTATGTCAAAGCCTCTCGATCCTGAGCATCCCGGCAGGTTCTCCTCATCGCTGTGCGCGGGGCTGGCGATGCTCACCTGCTTCACCGCCGAGCACCCAGTGCGCGGGATCGCCGACATGGCCGAGGAGCTCGAGCTCGGACGGTCTACGACGCATCGCTACGCGGCAACCCTGGTCACGCTCGGCTACCTGGAGCAGGGACCCTCGCGCAAGTACCGGCTCTCATCGCGCGTCTCGGACTTCGGGCTCTCGCTGCTCGACTCGATGGTCGTCCGCCGGGTCGCGCGTGAGCATCTGCGGGAGCTGCGGGCGCGGAGCGGACGCACTGCGAGCTTGGGGGTCCTCGGGGGGACCGAGGTTGCTTACATCGACCGCTGGCAGGGATCTCGTCGAGGGCAATATGAGGTCGATGCGGGCGTGGGGTTGGGTACGCGCCTGCCCGTTCATTGCACCGTCGCGGGCAAGGCGCTCCTGGCGCGCCTGTCCGAGGAGCAACGGCGGGAGCTGATCGTGAAGCTACGCCTGGTGCGGCGAACCCCAAGGACGATCGTGACCAAGACTGCGCTGCGTGCCGAGCTTGAGCTGATCGTCGCGGGGGGCGGTGTGGCTGTGGAGGACGAGGAGCTGCTTGCCGGCAGGCGTGCCTTGGCTGCGGTGGTGGTGGACGGGGAGGATCGGCCGGTTGCGGCGGTCGATCTGGCGGTTCCGACGCAAGCGTATACCCGCGAGGAGTTGTTGGAGCAACTTCACTCTCAAGTGGCTATCACGGCTCAGCGTATCGCTATGGCTCTGGCAGAGTCACTGCAGACGTCGTCGAATGGATCACGTTGATAATGGTGACTGGGCGAGCGCGGGTCGAGAGAGCCGACTGATGCCGACTACTATCACACCGGCTGCGGCTACCCCTGACGGGATAGCGGGTCCACCGTCGACGATCACGTCAGTCGCGTGGGTACCCAAGCGAGCGATGGATGTAGCTGAGTGGAGCCGGGCAGGGCGCCAATTGGGCGTTATGCATCGCTGCAGCCCTTGGTGGCTCGGCGATTGGATCCGGTACGGCAACGCGAAGTTCGGGGAAAAGTACAGTCGCGCTGCCAAGATCACGGGCTACGACTCCCAAACACTCATGAACATGGTCTATGTCGCATCCCACTTTGAGATCTCCCGACGTCGGGAGGAGGCTGTCGTGGAGTCATCACGAGACCGTTGCTTCGCTCATGCCCGACGAGCAGGACAGATGGCTCAAGCACGCCATAGACCATCAGATGTCGGTCACCGATCTTCGTCTTGAGCTGCGAACGTGTCGCAAGGCCCAGAAAGAACAGTCGAACCCCGAGACCCACGATGACAGCATCGCTGAGTCGATCAGTGTCACCTGTCCCAATTGCGGCCAGAAGATCTCGTTGCCGCCGCAAGCTGAGGAACATCCCGACGTCGGGAGAAACCCAGAGCAAGTCGGAGTTCGCACGCTGGTGGATCAGGACCATTCAAACGAAAAGACAGGTGCACAATCAGCCGAGGAGTAATCAGCCGACGACTAGCAACGACAGTGGTTGACGGCAGTGCGATGCGGTATTCCGATCCTCCGGCCCCGCCGGGGTCGGCGTGGACGTTGAGCACGGCGCATCTGTGTTGTGGCGGCACATAACATCTGCACGACCAGCGAGTTGGGCTGGTTCTCGCGTCGTCGTCCGAATGGGCACGTACCGGCCGCGCCACGTACTTGTCCTCGGCCAAGGAGAGCGCTAGCCGGGCGGCTGTCGTGCAGCCGAACTACGGTTGTTAGCCGTCCAAGAGCGGCACGTTTCTTGCGAGTGAACAATCGTGCCAGTAGCCTTGTCGCGATGATTGCCTCGGCAGCAGCCCTGTTTCCCGGCCAGGGCAGCCAGCGTCCAGGGTTGCGCGAGCTCGTGCTTCGCCATCGTCCCGAACTGGCGGAGTTGGCCTGCTCAGAGCTTGAGGTCGATCCTTTTGAACACCTCGAGGTGGGGACACGCTTCGTCCAGCCGGTGATCTACTGCGCTGACCTTGCCTATTGGGACCTGGTGTCGCGGGAGGAGGACTTTGTCGTCATGGCTGGTCACTCGCTTGGTGAGATCGCGGCCTTGGCGGCGGCTGGGGCACTAGACGAGAGGGATGGGTTGCGGCTTGTGATCGAACGTGCGCGGTTGACTGCACATGAAGCCGAGCGCGGGAAGGGGGGGATGGTGGCGGTTCTTGCCTCC
Organism: uncultured Solirubrobacterales bacterium; assembly: GCA_963702085.1. GTDB lineage: Bacteria > Actinomycetota > Thermoleophilia > Solirubrobacterales > Solirubrobacteraceae > Palsa-744. The sequence goes on from OY969707.1 coordinate 1,240,173, forward strand.
CTTGAGGAGGTAAGGCCGGTGGCAGAATCCTTCGGTCTTTTCATCGCGGCAGACAACAGTCCAAAGCAGGTAGTCCTCTCGGGAGATCGCCATCGGCTTGAGCCAGTGTGCATGTTTCTGCGCGAGCGAGGTACTGGTTGCACAGTGCTCGATGTCTCAGGCGCGTTTCACTCGCCGCTGATGAGAGACGCAGCCGTCGCGTTTCGGGAGGTATTGGACACGTGTGATTTCACTACGCCTTCAGTGCCGGTGATGTCCGGCGTGACGGCGGCGTGCTTCGGGGAGGACGTGAGGGACCGGCTGGCTGATGCGCTGACTAGCACCGTTCGTTGGCGTGAGGTGTTGATGGCGTTGCCACGACGAGGGGTTACGCGATGTGTGGAGGTCGGCCCAGGCAAAGCGATGATTGGTCTCGCGCGCAGGACGCTGTCGGGCGTAGAGGTGCGCGCTAGTGGCTCTCTGGAGGAAATGTATGCCTGAGCACCCGCCACCGAAAGGCTGGGCGCTTGTGACCGGGGCATCACGTGGCATCGGGGCGGCTGTGGCGCGACAACTTGGCGAGGACGGCTGGCCCGTCGCACTCAACTATCGGAGTAACGACGCCGCCGCTGAGCAAGTAGCAGCAGAGATGCGCGCTCGAGGTCTGGAAGTTCGCCCAGTCCGCGCTGATGTGTGCGACGGAGATGCAGTCAATAGGATGTTCGACGACTTGGAGAGCGAGCTCGGCCCAGCCCTGGTCGTAGTCAATTGCGCCGGTACGCGAGCCGACAGCCTGGTCGCCGAGATAAGTGAGCGAGACTGGGATCTGCAGGTGCAGACGAACCTCAGAGCCCCGGTTCAGATCTGCCAGCGCGCGATCCGGCTGATGCTGAGAGCCCGCTTCGGGCGGATCATCAACATCGCATCGATTGTGGGAATCCGTGCCAATGCCGGCCAGTCGGTCTATGCCGCGACCAAGAGCGGATTGGTCGCGTTTTCCAAGTGCCTAGCGGTGGAGGTCGCCCGTCGCAACATAACAGTGAACGTGATCGCACCAGGTTTCATCCCAACCGACCTCACAGCTGACGTCAACCCTGACGACATCGTGCCGCACATCCCGGCGCGCCGGCCCGGGACACCCGAGGAGGTGGCCGCGTGCGCACGGTTTCTCGCGTCCCCAGCGGCCGGGTATGTGACGGCTTCCGTGCTGACTGTTGACGGTGGTCTGAGCGCGTGACTAACGAAGGCGCCGCCCCATGACAACGGAGGAGGTGGAGGAGTTCGTCTACGAGTCGCTGGAGCTGTTCGGCGTCGAGCGCGAGGAGATGGTGTCCGAGGCGATGCTGGAGAACCTGAGCATCGACTCGATTGATCTTGTCGAGCTTGGCCAGCTACTGGACGAACGCTGCGGGATCAGGCTTGAAACAAAGGAATTCCGTGACGTGAGGACACTGGGGGAAGCGATGCACATCATCACGAGCAAGGCGGATCGAGGCTGACATGCGTGTAGCCGGGGCGACTACTCTCGCAGTAGGGACCGCGTTCCAGACGGCCAGTCGACGGATCACCGAGAATGATGTGCGCTCCTATGCCGCGCTCAGCGGCGACCAGCACCTTCATAACGTCGACGTCGATTTTGCTGCAAGGTCCATCTTCGGCCGCCAGATCGTGCAGGGCATGCTCGTCCTTGGGTGCGCCATTGGCCTCGTACCGATCAACTCAGAGCAGATCGTCGCCGCGCGCCGGATCGAGCAGGCGATCTTCAAGCTCCCGGTATATCTCGACGACTCGATCCACGTGAAGGGTCGCGTCACACGGCTGATCTCGTTTCGCGACGGACTAGCGATCTCTACCGCGACGCTGAGAGTGATACGTGGCGACTCTCGTGCTGCCGTTTTCGCGCGCGTCGACTTCGTCTGCAGCGATGTGAGCGGGGAGGGCTGAGCGCCTTGATCGACCCAAAGGCGACTCTCATCACTGGCGCCAGCGGTGTCATTGGTTCGGCGTTGCTGGAGGCCGATCGACCTATGATAGCCCTCTGCCACCAGCGTAGTGTCCCTGCGCATGTGCCAACAATGCGCGGCGACGTAACGCGTCATCGCCTCGGCATGGATCGAGTAGAGGCCAGGGAGCTAAAGACACGGATCGGGGCGATCATCCACGCTGCGGGGCTGACCAATTACGACGCTCAATGGGAGGAGATGCGCCGCGTAGTAGTTGAAGGCACAAGACGGCTAATTGAATTCGCCGAGTACGCAGAAGTGCCGATCTTCTACACGAGTACGGTGGGACTGGCGTTTCGCGATGGCTTGGCGGGCACGGCTTCTGAGGCGTCGCCCGAGTCCTTCAGCCCTAGAAACTACATGACCGCGAAGGCAGAGGCCGAGGCGCTCTTGCGAGCGGCGAGCGTACCGAGCTGTGCGATGCGGATCACATGGGTAACAGGTGACTCCCGACAGGGGCACGTCAAGCGTTTCCAGGGACTGTACCTGCTCGCACAGGCGTTGTTGAGCGGGTCGATCCCGTTGATTCCCGCCGAGCCGACCGACATCATTGACTTTCTGCCGCAGGATGTGGTGGCAGAAGCGATCTGGACACTCGTCGACGCCAACAGCCCCGACGGGGTGGTTTGGCTCACAGCCGGGGGCGAAGCGCTGCTGCTACGGCGAGCATTGGAGATCGTCGCCGAGCACGGCGAGGCAATCGGCGTCGACGTACGCGCGCCACGATTCGCAGCGCCGGACATCGTCGAGCGCCTGATTCGGCCAGTGTTTCTCGAGGAGTTCTCAGAGCGCCAGCGGCTCCAGTTCGAGCAGATGCTAGCCCTCACCGGGTCGCTGCCCGGACCGTTGCCGTCAGACCTACCACGGTTGCTTGCGGGGCCCCTCGACCTGGAAAGCGGGCTACGCCGCGCACTCGAGTATTGGAGCGCCAGAAAGCGGCTCGCGCAGAGACACCGCGCCCGCCAGGCGGTGCGGGCATGAGTAGCACGGCGACAAATCCTCGAGACCTGCTCGAACAAGTAAGGGACCGCTACCGGCTTCACGTCAACGAGAGCCTCGCCCGCCTTGGGGCGTTCATGGGCACAGGCGCCGAGACTCGCGCCCAGGGAGCGTATGTCTACGATCACGAAGGACGGCGCTTTCTCGACTGCGGCGGGTTCGGCACCCTGCTGCTCGGCCATCGGCACCCCGCGATCGTGCATGCCGTCGAGGAGCAGGCTCCGCCGTCAAGCGCTTCCGACGCGGATGATGTTGAGTCCCGTGCTGGCGACGGCGGCCGAGGAGCTGGCACGCCGCGCACCGGAGGGCCTCGAGTATGTCTATCTGGCCACTTCAGGTGCGGAGGCCGTCGAGCTAGCACTGAAGCTCGGCCGACTTGCGGGCCGCAGTCGTCTGATCGCGATGGACGGCGCCTTTCACGGTAAGACCTTGGCTGCGCTCGCACTGTGCGGCGACGCGACCCTACGCGAACGGCTGGGGCCAGCTGTGCTCGACGTAGAGCACGTCGGATTCGGCGATGCCGCGGCGCTTGAGCGCGCGCTGGCGCGAACCGACGTGCCGGCGACGGTTTTCCTTGAGCCAATTCAGGGCGAGGGAGGCGTACGCATACCGCCAAGCGGGTATCTAACGGCGGCTGCCGCCGCCTGCGCCAGGCACGGCGCGTTCCTCGTCCTTGACGAGATCCAGACCGGCCTTGGGCGGACCGGGTCGTGGTGGGCCAGCGAAGCCGACGCCGTCCAGCCCGACATGCTGCTGGCGGGAAAGGCGCTCAGCGGTGGCGTCACGCCCGTGGCGGCGCTGATCGCTAAGCCGGCGGCGTTCGCTCCGCTCAACCTCGACGCCTACCTGCACAGCTCTACCTTTGGCAACAACCCACAGGCCGCCGCCGCGACGCTCGCGACGCTCGCCGTGCTCGACAACGAGGACGTTCCCACGCGAGCGCGACAACTGGGCGAGCTGCTGCTCGCAGACCTAAGCGAGATCCTCGATCACGTCGCGACGGTACGAGATATCCGTGGACGTGGCCTACTTATCGGAATCGAATTTCTGTGCCCCGAGTATGCGGGTGAGTTCGTTAGCGAACTCTATGAAAACAACGTGCTCGCAACCTTCGGTCTGGCTGACCACAGCGTCGTGCGACTAACCCCGCCGGTCGTCCTCTCAAGCGCAGACCGGGATTGGCTGATGAAGGCGGTCGCGCGCAGCGGTGCAGCAATCCGCGCAGCCGACGCCCAGGAGGTCGGCCGTGCCTGATGTGGACTTGGTCGCCGAAACTGAGATCGAGCCAGAGGAGGCCTTCGCCCGCCTTTGCGACTTCCCTAAACTCGCGCAGCTCTCAACAGCGGTGCGACAGGTCGAGGTGTTCGACGAGGATGGCCGCAGCGCATCGCGCTGGGAGGTCAACTTCCGCCGCGGTGTGCTGATCTGGTCCGAGTGGGACGAGTTTGATCACGCCGCCCGATCGATCAGCTTCACGCGTCGCGACGGCGACCCGGTCAGTTTCGATGGCCGCTGGCTGGTGTCACCGGCCCCGGCCGGAAGCCGTATTTCGTTTCGGGTCAGCTTCGATCTCGGCATGCCAACGCTTGCCGACGTTGTCGATCCGATCGCTGCACGCACGCTGCGCGCCAACCTTGTGGACGTGTTCGAGAGTGCGTTTAGGCCGATCACTCTGCTCGGGGGAGACGCTCAGCCGTGAATGCCCACACCATCGCCATCAGCGAGGCAACCAACGGAGACTCACCGGCGCTTCCGCCTGGACCCCGCGCGCCCGCCTGGCTGCAGCTAGCGACCTTCCTCAGAGACCCCTACGGCTACCCTGACCGTTGCCGGCATCGCTACGGCGATTGGTTCACCGTGAAGATGACATTCATCGGCACCGTGGTGTTTACGTCGGACCCGGCCGCGATCCGCGAGATAGTCACCGGCGATCCAGATCTATTTCGCGCCGGCGATGCGCGAGCAGCTCACCTCGAACCGCTAGTCGGCCCTCGCTCCGTGCTCGTCCTCGAGGATGCGGAGCATGCCCGCGAGCGACGGCGGTTGTCGCCGCTGTTTCATCCGCGTGCGATCAAGGCATATGAAGGTCTCATACAGACGACAACGCATGACGTACTCTCACGCTGGCCGAACGGTGGACGACTGAAAGTCCGATCGTTGCTTGAGGCGCTGACCCTCGAGGTCGGCCTTCGTGTGTGCCTTGGCATCGAAGATCCAGCGCACATCGCCAAGCTCGCGCGCGCGGTTGACCGCTTGCTGAACGCCCAGGTTACTCTGATGCTGCCTGCGCTGCAGCGCGACTTCGGTCCCCTAAGTCCTTGGCGTCGCTTCCTCCGCTACCGCCGGGACGTCGACGAACTGATCCTCGGGGTGGTGCGAGACGCGCGACACAACGGGGCGGTAGCAAGCGACTCAGTCCTGGCTAGGCTGCTCGCGTCGCCAGATGGGGCCGACGAGCCCGACGAGTCACTGATCCGTGACCACCTCGTAACGATCCTCTTCGCAGGCCGGGAAGCGATGGCGATCACGCTCGCCTGGACGCTCGACCTGATCCTGCGCGACTCGGAGATTCGCCGCCGATCGGTCGAGGCGGCAGACCATGGCGATGCGGCGTACCTTGAAGCGGTGATCAAGGAGACCATGAGACTGCGGCCTGTCATCGGCGAGTTTGGCAGAGAGTTGTCGCGCCCGATCAACGTTGGGTCTTGGCGGCTCCCCGCCGGGATGACCCTGGCGGTAAGTGTCTCCGCAGTGCATCAACGACCGCTGACCTACGAGAGACCGCTGCAGTTCGACCCTGGCCGCTTTACCTCGGGCAAGCCGAGCGCGCACACATGGATCCCGTTTGGCAGCGGGCCACGCGCGTGTCCGGGAGCCTCCTACTCGGTATTTGAGATGACGACGATCCTCGGCAGCTTGCTGCGCGAGGCGGCGTTCACGCCGCTTGACCCTCGCCCGCAGCCCGCTCGCTACCGTGGCCTTGCGATCATCCCGCAACGTGGTACACCTGTTCGGCTGACCCGGCGAGAACCCGCAGGCGTGCCGGGCGGCGGGGTATAAGGCGACCGCACCTACGATGGGAAGCGTCCGTGTCGGAATCATGGCGCCGGGGCTCGCGGCCCCAGGGCTGACGCACTCGGCGAAGTGGTCGGGCGTGATCGGCGGAGCCGACTCCATTTGGCTGCCTGACCATTTGATCGGCGTCCTGCCACGGGCGCTGTGGAAGCCGCGGCACGCCGCGATCGCTAGGTACATCCCACACGCCGACGGCTATCTCGATCCGCTCGTGACGTTGGGATGGCTAGCTGCGCGAACACCCGGACGCAGGCTGCGGCTTGGCGTTGGGGTAACCGACGTAGCGCGGCGCCACCCAGCGGTCGTCGCCCAGGCGTTCGCGAGTCTGCACTTGATGTCGCGCGGGCGAGCGATGCTCGGCGTCGGCTGCGGTGCCGAGGAGAACACTACGCCCTACGGAATCTCCAGCGCGGCACCGGTGTCGCGCCTGGAAGAGGGGCTACAGGTGATCCGCACGCTCTGGAGCGATGGGCCCGGACCGATCTGCTTGGCCGGCAAGCTGTTCCCGCTGCGTCACGCAATTTTCGACCTTCCGCCCTATCGCGGCACGCGGCCACCCATCTTCGTAGGCGGGCAGGGGCCGCGAATGCTCACCATCACGGGCGCCTTGGGAGACGGATGGGTCCCCAACAACGTCCCCGACCCCGGCGATTACGGACGGCGCCTGACGATCATCAGAACCGCGGCATCAAACGCCGGCCGAAACCCCAACGCCGTGACTGCCAGCGGTTGGTTTCCAATCGTCACTGGGCCCAGTCGCTCCGCCGTGGACGCAAACCTGGAAAGCCCGCTCGTGCGGTCCTTGGCGCTGCTGCTGTCGAGCGACGATTGGAGCCGCCACGGCGTCGAGCATCCCCTGGGAGGAGCGTTTGCCGGCGCCCACACGCTCCAGCCGCAGATGCTCGACGAGACGGCCGCGCTCGCCGCAGCCGAAGCCGCGCCGGAGAGCCTGCTACGTGAGCACCTGTTCGTGGGGACGCCAGGACAAATCGTGGAGCGGTTTCACGCACATGTCGAGCGTGGACTGACTTACCCGATAATGACGAACTTTCCCTTCGCAGTCGATCTGCGCCACGCTGCCGCTGCTTCGATATCCTTTCTACGCCTAGTTCGTATGATGAGGCGGCTGTAACCGCGGACCGGATCAAGGGAGACAAGATGACGACTGGAGAGAAGGTGCTGATCCTTGGAGGAGTCTTCAACCTCTGTGCGGCGACCGTGACTGGGCTCATCATGACGCTCACCAAGGTCCGCGGCGGAGCGATCGCGCGCTATCTCACCTTCGCCCACGTCGGGCCGCTGATGCAAGGCCCGATCCTCCTTGGTCTTGTGTTCGCGTTGCGTATCTCCGATCTCGGCAGGTCACTCGAAGTACTTACGGCCAGCATGCTCGTGGCAAGTTCCGTCCTGCTCGCACTAGGCGACACGGTCAATTGGCTGATGCGTGTCCAGGATGAGTTCAGAGAACGCAAATTCGGCTTCGCGCTGAGCGTGTTGAGCGGAACCTTGTTCGTGCCCGCGATCGTGTTGATCGCTATCGGAGTCGTGGGTGGGGTGGGCTAGTGGCCACGCGACCTCGCAGGGGATGGTCGGTGCGGCATACCCCCCGCGCAGTTCTCCTCATTGGCGTGCTCATAACGCTGGCGGCTGGGATCTATGGCTCCTCGGCAAGCCAGGTGCTGGCTCCTGACACAGCGGTCGACCCTAGTGCGCCTAGCACGCGGGCTGATAAGTTGATTGAAAGCTACACGGGGATCGATCCGCGTGCCGACGTGCTCGTGTTGGTAAACACGAGTCGGCAGCGTTCACAGCGAGTCGCGACGGTCGTCCGAACGTTGCGCAGCGATCCAGAAGTAGCGGAACTAGAAACGACAAGCTCGAACGGGTCGCTGCGCTCTACTAATCCCAACGAGCTCCTGATTGTAGGCTTTCTGCGCACCAACGTAGATCCCCTGCACCGCGATGCGGCGAAGCGATTGATTGGCGAGTTCGCGAAGCTGCGCTACGTGCGCCTTGGCGGTAGGCCGATCGCCAATGAGGAAGTTGACCGAACGATCAACGGCGACCTTGAGTCGGCCGAGTCGGTCGCGCTCCCGATCGTTCTACTGTTGTCGTTCGTCTTCTTTCGCGGCCTGGTTGCGGCGGTTCTACCTCTGGTCGTCGGGGTGTCGGCAATCGTAATCACACTTGCGCTATTGCGGCTGCTCAACAGTGTGATTCCGATATCGGTGTTCGCCGTGAACGTCGTCAGCGGTCTTGGTCTCGGTCTTGCGCTAGATTACGCGTTGTTCATCGTTTCCCGCTTTCGCGAGGAGCTGGCCAGCACAGCAGCGCCGGCGAGCGCGATCCGTGCAACGCTGAGAACCGCGGGTCGCACCGTGCGCTTCTCGGCGCTGACAATCGTCACGGTCCTGGCCTCGCTACTCATATTCCCGGAGCGATTTTTCTATTCTCTTGGAATAGGTGGCGCTCTCGTTACCGTGGTCGCGGCGACGATAGCCCTGACACTTTTGCCGGCCATATTGGTGCTGCTCGGCCCTCGCGTCAACCGCCTGGCGCCGCAGCGCATGCGTCGCGCGGCGGAAGACGAGGCGGAGGCAGGCAACGCCCGCTGGGCAAAAATCGCGGCTGCGGCAATGAAATATCGGTTTCTCGTTGGGATCGGCGCGGTGTGCCTGCTGTTGCTGCCAAGCGGCCAGCTATTTCACTTGCGATTCACGAGCGCTGAAGCGGATGCCGACTCTCTGCCGCAAACGGCGCAGGCTCGCGAAGTAGAAGATGTACTTCGCCACGATTTTCCACTCGCCCCCTCGGCCGGGAGTGTGCTAGTCGTCGCGCAAGGTGAGAGGTATTCTGCCGTCCTGGCGTTGCGCAGTCGCCTCGGCTCGTTGCCAGGCGTGCGCGCGACCGAGCCGGCCGTGTGGCTGGGCCCGAGCGCAGCCGTGATCGAAGTGCAGCCCAAGGCCTCCGATCTCAGTGCATCGACCCAAAAGCTAGTCACTCAAATACGAGCTGTTACTGCTAAACAGCACGTGTTGGTCAGCGGTACTACTGCCAGCTTTGTCGATCTCAAGCACTCCATTTCGGAGCGTCTACCGCTGGCGCTCACGATCGCGGTGGTCAGCACCCTCCTGCTCGTGTTCATTTTCACTGGCTCAGTGCTCCTGCCGGTCAAGTTGGTGCTCCTCAATGTCATAACGTTCTCCGCCACACTCGGTGCACTGACCTTTCTATTCGCCGGGAACGTCACTGGGGGTCTGTTGCACGACGGCGGCGGCCGCGGTGCGCTCGATATCACGCTTCCACCTCTCCTCTTCGCCACGGTGTTCGGTCTATCCACCGATTACGGTGTCTTTGTACTGGGTAGGATCAAGGAGGCGAGCGATGAAGGACAAGCCAATAACGATGCGATCGCCACCGGGCTAGCGCGGAGTGGACGCATCGTCACGGCAGCAGCATTGATGTTTGCGGTCGCGACGGGCTCGTTCGTGACCTCGCAGATCGCGCAGACGCAGCAGGTCGGCCTGGCGCTCGCGATCGCGGTGCTGATCGACGCGATGATCATTCGGGCGATGCTTGTGCCGGCCGCTATGTCGTTGCTCGGCAGGTTGAACTGGTGGGCACCGAGCTATCTGGAGCGCTGGCGCAGGGTGTAGATGTCGAGCTTGCCGTCCTCGTCACGACGGCCGGCACGACGACAAGCTCGGCGAGGCCACGTTCCTCGCCGCTGGGTGCTTACCAAGCGCCCGACCAGCATCTGATCCAGGACCGTCCCAGTGGCGGCGGTTTCGTTACGGGACATCGAGGTCTATCGGTTCGCCAACACGCGCGTGACCACGCGCGTGACGGGAGCAGGATTGGCGAGGATGGCACTGTGCCCGCCTTGATGCTCGGTATAAGCGAGCGACGATCCGTGCCGCTTCCACACCAGTGCGTCCGCCCTAGTAACGGTCGGGTCGTCGCAGCCGCGGAACGCGTGGATCGGGATCGGGAGCTTGCGCGTCGATGGGTCTGGCCGGTAGTCGGCGAGCAGTCTGAGGTCGCTTCGAAATGCCTCGACTGCTCCGTCGAGCATTTGTGGCGAAGTGAGCTGGGCGCTCGGCACAGGGCCGAGCTCTTTGAGCACCGCTGCGAGCCGGTTCCTAGTCGCGCCGACGAGGTCAGTCCTGAAACCGGGCGAGCGACTCGGGGCGGGTGACGCGGACACGCAAAGCATGCGCGGCCCGCCAACGCCGATGGTCGTCAGCGCCGTTGCGATCTCAAATCCAAGGATGGCGCCGAAGCTATGCCCGAAGATCACAAGGGGTTGGTGCGATGCATCGCGGATCGCCAGCGCGACCGCCTCAGCGGCCTCCTTGATGTCCGTCACCCGCGGCTCGTTTCGACGCCAGCCGCGTCCTGGCATGCGCACGGCGAAGACGGTGATCGACGGCAACATTCGCGTCCATGGTGTGAACTGCTGGGCCTGCCCGCCGGCTGGAGGCACGCACAGCAATGCCCCGACCGAGCGGGATTGGGGGCGTCTGGCTAGCAGCCAGTCGCTCACGGTAGGCATCTCGTGCGTCATGGTGCGTTACGCGAGTCATTTTTGTACGTGCACGGCGAGCGATGATAGAACGTCCATCACCCTTCGCAACCGTACAAGGATCACGTCAATGCACGAAGACGGCACCCTCGTAGACCACATTTGCACGTGGACCGAACTGAGGCCTGATGAACCATCGCTGATCTATTTGCAGGATGGGGAACACCCGGATGCCCCAGTGACCTTCCAGCAGCTGCGACGCCGCGCTGAATCTGTGGCTGTACGTCTGGTCGAAGTCGCCTCGCCGGGCGACCGGGCGATTCTCCTCTTCGCTCCGGGCGTGGAGTACGCGGTGGCCTTCCTTGGTTGCCTCTTCGCTCGTATCATCGCCGTGCCGGCCTATCCTCCCGATGTTCGGCGACTGGAGGAGTCCGTGTTGCGTCTGACGGCGCTCGTGGCGGATTCGGCGCCCACGGTGATTCTCACCGACTCCGTAGTCAAGCCTGCAGTCGCGTTGATCGACGTCCAGACAATGGCCTCAAAGCCAGCGGTCCTCGTTACCTCCGACTTCGCCGAGCACGAGGAGCTGTTGCCGGACCGCCACCAGCTGCCGCAAGCAGCCGAGATTGCTTTTGTTCAGTACACCTCGGGCTCAACGAGCGAACCCAGGGGCGTGGTGATGACCCACGAGAAGGTCATGAGACAGATCGAGCTGATTACTGCCCCATATTACTATTTTGCCAAGCCCGGAGAAGTCGGCTGTAGCTGGCTGCCACCCTACCACGACATGGGTCTGATCGGGATGATCCTGTGCGCGTTCAGGTTTGGCAACGCGCTAATCCTGATGTCACCGCTGGATTTCCTCAAGCGGCCGTTCCGATGGGTGAAGGCGATGTCTGACTATCGCGCACGAATCACAGCCGCGCCGAACTTCGCGTTCGAGCTCTGCCTTCGCAGGGTCAGTGAGGAAGAGTTGGCAACCCTCGACCTGAGCCCGTGGGAGGTGGCCATCAATGGAGCCGAGCCGATCAGTGCGTCGACGCTTGCGGCTTTTACCGAGTACTTCGGTCGCGCCGGCCTGCCTAAGTACGCACTCCGTCCCGCCTACGGCCTGGCCGAGGCTGGGCTGATGGTGACTATCGATACCTACGACGGCGCCAGCTCGGTACTTACTTTGGACAAGCAGGCCTTGGACGCGGGCAGGGTGATACCAAGCGGGAGCGGCGCCGCGGGGGCCGAGACCGTGGAGATTGTCTCGGAGGGACGCCCGGTGGCTGACCTCACGGTGCAGATCGTTGATGCACAGAGGGCTGTGACGCTCGGCGAAGACAGGGTCGGCGAAATCTGGGTTGCCGGTAGTTCGCTCGGCGATGGCTACTGGAGCAGGGAGGCGGAGACGCGCGCGACTTTCCAGGCACGTCTGGCCGGAGATGAGCGGCCGTACCTGCGCACGGGCGACCTAGGGTTTATCCGTGACCAGCGGCTATACGTGACCGGGAGGCTCAAGGACGTGCTGATCGTGAAGGGTAGAAACCTCCACCCCCATGACGTGGAGGGCGTCGTCTATGGTGTGGACGCGCGTCTGCGACGCGGTTGCGGGGTCGCTGTCGCCGGACCGGAGGAGAACGGCGGCATCATGATCCTCCAGGAGGTCAAGGAGGCGGTGACCGCGGAGGAATGCGAGGCGCTGATGGCGCAGATCCGGCGCGTGCTCTTCGATCGCTTCGACCTTACACCGCGAGTCATCGCATGTGTTCCGCCACACAGCATTCCGAAGACCTCGAGCGGCAAGCTGCAGCGCAGGAGATCCCGCGGAGCCTACCTCCAGGGCGTCATGAAGACTGTGAGCGTGTGGACTGCGCCCGCCAAGAGCGGAGCGACGGTTCGATGACCGCGACCGCTGAGGCCGGCGCCGTGATCGAGTGGCTGCTGCGTGAGATCGCCGAGCGCTTGGAGGTTGATACGGGCGACCTAGACGTTGACATGGCGTTCGCGGATATGGGTCTCGATTCCGTCGAATGCGTGTCTTTGACGTTCGAGTTCGGGGAGTGGGTCGGCCGCGCACTGGCCGAGACGCTTCTCTGGGAATACCCGACGATCCACGCGGTCGCCGCATACGTAGCATCACTAAACGGGCAGGGCATTGTCAGCGAAGCCGCTGCGAGGGTTTGAGGTAGCGGCGCCGTGGCTAGAGTGGGTGTGAACAAGCCGCTACGCACAGCCGCCGCAATGCAAGCTCGGCGGTGGCAGCGCTCACACAAGCGCACTTTGAAGGAGGCAATTCGGAAATGGACCAGACAGCAGAGCCGAAAATGCAAGACTCCGTGAACGACGATGGGCGACGGGGTGAAGTGGCCGAGTGGCTCCGCGGCGAACTAGCGTCAAAACTTGAGTTGAGCGAGCAGGAAATAGCAGTCACGGACACCTTTGAGGCGGCGGGCCTCGATTCAGTGCAGGCGGTCGAGCTCACCGGACGACTCGGTGAGTGGCTCGGGGTTGAGCTGCCCGACAGCCTCCTCTTTGACTTCCCGACCATTGCCGAGGTGGCCGCGTGGATCGCCTCTGGGACCACCAGGGAGCAACCTACGATTTCAGTGCGGGCTAAGCGCGACGAGTTGCGGAAGAGCACCGGACGCGAACCGATCGCGATCGTCGGGCTCGGCTGCCGCTTGCCGGCGGCACGCAATATCGAAATGCTCTGGGGGCTGCTAGCCGCCGGCGGCGACGCAGTGACGGAGATTCCTCCGGAGCGGTGGGACATAGAGCGCTACTTTGCGCCCGAGATAGCCACCGACGGCAAGATGAACTGCCGGCACGGCGGCTTCATCGAGGAGATCGACATGTTCGATGCTCGATTTTTCGGAATCTCGCCGTTTGAGGCGGCGCGGATGGATCCGCAGCAGCGCATTGTGCTGGAGGTCACCTGGCAGGCGTTGGAGGATGCCGGTCTCACACGAGCACGCATGCGAGGGACCCCAACGGCTGTCTGCGTCGGTGTTGCAACAAACGATTACGGTCTCTTGCAGCTCAAGAGCGGCGAGCGCGGAGGGCCGTTCAGCGGGACTGGTGTGGCCCCGAGCATCGTCGCCAACCGCGTCTCATACGTCCTCGATCTCACAGGTCCGAGTCTCGCGGTCGATACCGCGTGTTCGTCATCGCTGACCGCGACGCATCTGGCCTGCCAAAGCATCTGGAACGGCGAAGCGGCAATGGCGATCGCGGGCGGTGTCAACTTGCTCCTCGTCCCGGAGATCAGCGTGACGATGGCCCAGTTGGGGGTGCTGTCCTCCGAGGGGCATTGCAAGGCGTTCGACGCTCGCGCGGACGGCCTGGTCCGTAGCGAGGGAGTCTGCAGTCGCGATCCTCAAGCCGCTGGCGTCCGCTCTGGCTGATGGTGACCGTGTCTATGCGATGGTGCACGGCACTGCGATCAACAGCAACGGCCGTAGCAACGGGCTGACCTCGCCTAGCCGCTTTGCTCAAGAGGCCGTTCTCAGACAGGCTTATGAGCGGGCCGAGATCGCTCCCGGCCGCGTGCAGTACGTCGAGGCGCACGGCACCGGCACCATGCTCGGGGATCCGATTGAGGCTGAGGCCCTGGCCTCAGTAGTCGGTGATGGCCGCGGCGCGCGACTGGCCTGCGCAATCGGCTCGATCAAGACGAACATCGGGCACACCGAGGCTGCAGCGGGCATCGCCGGGCTCACCAAGGCGGCGCTCGCCATGTACCACCGCGAGATTCCTCAAAGCCTCCATTTCCGGACGCCCAATCCCAACATCGACTTCGATTCGCTGCCGCTGAGGGTGCAAACGACGCACGGGCCATGGCCGGAACCAGACGAGCCCCTGATCGCTGGCGTGAGTTCGTTCGGCTTCGGTGGAACCAACGCGCACATTGTTCTCGCGGAGGCGAGCTATGCGTGATCCACAGTCGCAGGCGAACTTGGTCTTGACGATCTCGGCACGAACCCCGAACGGGCTGCGTATGCTGGCGGGCGCTTACGCCGCGCGCCTAGAAGGGGTCAGTGGCGATGAGGCCCTAGCGGTTTGCGCAGGCGCGACACTCAACCGTTCCCACGAGGAGCATCGTCTGCTGGTTGTCGGCGAGAACGTCGACACCCTCGCTGCGAGGTTGGTCGCCTTCCGCGACGACGCTACGGCCTCCCAGGCCCGCGTGCGAGTCAACCACGTCAGAGCGAACCCCTCGATGCGTATCGGCGCAGTCTGTCGCGGCGAGGTCATCCCGGGGTTGCTTGCGGCACTCCCTGAGGCATGCCAGCAGAATGAACTGCTTCGTGAAGTAATTGCGCGGCGCGCAGCGGCTATTGCGCATCTCACGCCTTGGTCGCCCGAGTTCTACTGTTTCACCCATGGCATCGACGCGGAGGTCGCTGGCGAGGTCCGACGCTGTGTCGCGCTCACGCTCGAGGTGTCGGTGATCGATGCGCTGCGGAATCTGGGCGTCAACCTCGTCGCCGTGCTTGGTAGGGGCACGGGGGCAATGGCGGCCGCGGTCACCAACGGCGAACTGGCGTTCTCTGACGCGATCCTAGCTCTGCTCAGTGGATCGTCTGGTTCGGGCCCAGCGGCTGCCGCAGCCGGACAAGCCGACAAACACCCGGGCGTCGACACACGAGCATCGTTCGACCTTCTCATCGAGCCGGCACCTGGGCAGCACCAGCAGGAGCCTCCGGCCGACCTGACGCTCCTTGGAGGCTCGCTGGCTCCATGTTCATTCATTGCCGGGTTGGGGGAGCTCCACCTCGCGGGCGCGGAGTTGGAGTGGACCCGGGTGTGGGGGATAACCCGACGGCATGTCAGCTTGCCGCATTACCCGTTTCAGCGCCGCCGCTTCTGGTTCGACCAGGTGGGAGGAGCGAGATCCAGGTCCGAGGCGGCGCAACAGATCGCTGACCAACAGCCCGAGGCGGCGCAGGCTTGAGTCGGTCAGGCGCACAAACGGTTGACCTCGCTGCCGGACGCCTCGCCTACCATGCCGCCGGCGGTGGCGAGCCGATCGTCTTCGTCCACGGCCTGCTCACGAGCGGCACACTGTGGCAGAACGTTATCCGCACCCTTGAAGATCGATTTTGCTGTCTGGCCCCGGACTGGCCGATGGGGTCGCACGCTATCGCGATGCGCGATCACGCCGACCTATCTCCCGCCGGGCAGGCCAAGATCGTGATCGAATTCCTCGACGCACTCGGCCTGGAGGCTGTGACGCTCGTCGGGAACGACACGGGAGGCGGAGTTTGCCAACACGTCGCTACTAGATACCCCGAGCGGGTGGCGCGGCTGGTGTTGACGCCGTGTGACGCGTTTGAGAACTATCTGCCGCTGCTGTTCCGTCATCTGGAGGTCGCGGCACGAGTCCGTCCGGCGCTGTACCTGACGATACAGGCGCTCCGGGTCGGGCTGGTCAGACGGTCCCCGCTAGTCTACGGGTGGGTCGCAAAACAGCAGATCGACGTGGGCTTGCAGCGCGCTTGGGTGACGCCGGTGCTTGAGGACCGCGACGTGCGCCGCGACTTCGCGAAGCTGCTGCGGGCGATCAATCGTGACGAGTCACTGCGGGTGGGTGAGGCATTGCGCGGCTTTGCAAAGCCCGCTCTGGTTGTCTGGGACCGTGACGATCATTTCTTCCCGGTGGCACACGCCCACCGTCTGTGCCGCACAATCGCAGATTGCCGGCTGGTGATTCTCGACGGCAGCCTCTCGTTCGTACCGATAGATCAGCATGCCCGGTTGGCCGCGGAGATCGCAGCGTTCGTCGATGGATAGACCTGAGGTGGCGGTGGTCGGGGCAGGCCTCGCGGGCCTTGCGGCAGCCAGGCGACTCGAGGCGGCCGGTCGGCGGGTCGCCGTATTCGAGGCAAAGCCGGAGATCGGCGGTCGCACACGGTCGCGACTGATCGGGAACGAAGCGGTTGACCTTGGCGGTGAGATGCTCGGCACCTACTACCGTCGCACTTTTCGGCTAGCGGTTGCGCTCGGGTTGCACATCGATGCGACCCGAGTGCTACGAGCCCCGATACTCTGGCGCGAAGCCGACGGCCGGCAGCGACTTGCGCTGGTGCCGCGCGTGGACGTGGCGGACCTCCTGGGTGGGCTCTCTGTATTCGCTGGGCTCGAAAGGACCGCGCGGGGCATGGATGTACTGGCCCCTTGGGCGGTCGACGGCGCGCACCGCCTGGACAGGTGGCCGTACGGCGAGTGGCTGCGTGCGCGGGGTGTGGACGGTACGGCCTATCGTGCGGCCGAGGCCTACATCGGCGCGCTTGCATCAGCGCCGTTGGACGATCTTTCCCTGCTGCAGATCGTGTGGTGGGTCAGGAAGGCTGGCGGTGTCCTACAGGCTCTGCATTCGGGGGTGCAATTCCGTGTCCGAGAGGGCGCTCAGGAACTCTCAAAGCGCATCACGAAGAACCTTCGCCGACCGGTGATGACCGATTCGCCAATCATCGCAGTCGAGCGAGACTCCGATCGTGTCGTGCTCTTCCAGGCGGACGGGAGCCGCTGCGTCGCGGACGCGGCGATAATCGCAGTGCCGCTGAATCAGGTCAAGCGAATCGACTTTCGACCAAGGCTCGACGACCGGGTGGCCGAGATGCACGACCGCCTCGGCTTCGGTCGAATCGTCAAGGCCGTCGGGCTCGTCGACCATCGACTGTCGGCCAGACACCGCCTGGTTGTTGGGGGTCGAGTGGTTTCGGTCGCCTGGAGTCGAGGTCCGCGTGTCGCAGAGGGCCTGATCGTCGGGGCCGGGGTCGAGTGCTCAGACCACGCGATTCTCGCGGATCTGGGCGACGCCTTCGGGGTGAGCTCATGGAGCGATGGAGCGGTGACTCGATGGAATGAGGAGCCGTTTATCGGCGGCAGCTATCTCGTCGCTCGGCCCGGTGACTTGACCAGGTATGGGCCCCAACTGCGGACCGCACAGGGCCGCGTGCTTTTCGCCGGTAACGAGCGCAGTTCGGCCCCGTGCACACTCGAGGGGGCAGTTGAGAGCGGAATCGACGCGGCGGAGAGTGCTCTTGCGGTCATCGATGCTTGATCTCGGGAGGCACCGGGTCGCAGGATCGCGGCGGTTCTGTCGGGCTTCCCCGGCTTCTGCTGACAGAGTGGTGTGTTTGGTGGCTCGTTAGCGGAGCTGCTGGAGCCCTTGGTCCCTGCACTTGCTGCCCGATGGGTCGTCGCTCCCCAAGAGGGGTGTTCGTCATCCGAGCGACCGGAGCCCTGCCAGTCGTCGCAACGCACCGGGTGGTCTGCGTGCTCAGGCGCAGGATGAAACTTGCCAAGGTGGAGCGATCTGCGGGATCATCGCGCAGTGGCAACAGTCGCGTCGTGACTGACCGTCGATGAACGAGATAGTGCAGAGGAGGTTGTATGCGATACAGGCCATTTGGAATGTTTACTGCAAGAGCGCTGGCTTGCGCGTTGGTCGCGGCTGCCATAACGGCCGCGTGGGTCGTGGATGCGGCGGCACAGTCGGGCGCAGTTGCCGCGTCTGGTGGCTCGATCGACGAGTCGGCGCATCTGCGGCTCACAAGCGCACACGGGGCGGCCTTCACCGAGCAGGGGTTCGCGACGGGCACGTTGAGATGCACGTTGACGCTTTATATGAGGACAACCTCCCACGGTGCTACGTTCCAGCTCAATGCGAGCCCAACAGGCGGCAACATCACTGGCTCGGGCTTTGCGCGCATCGAATCGGAAGGCAAGGACGCCCATGTCTCCGGGACGGCGTCGTTTACCCGTGGGTCTGGACGATACTCAAGGGTACATGCAGCCGGCCTGCATGTGACCGGTGTGTTCAACAGGGAAACGAACAGCATGTCAGTCACGCTCTCCGGACACTGGTCCTACTAGCGACATCGAATGATACGCCACGACCACATCGTCGCTAGTCTGATTGCGACCCTCCTTGCGTGCGCTGGCGGGTTCGTGCTGGCGCCAGTCGACTCTCAGGCCATAGAGCAGGTCAAGCTCCAAGCTGCCTTCGAGCCCGATCGGCTCGGCGCCAGTACAGCGATCTCATTCGGCTTCTCAATCCACAACACTGACGCGGCACTGCCGCCTCCTCTAACGCGAGTTGAGCTGCATCTGCCTGCGGGCATGGACCAAAACGCCTCGGAACTAGGTCTCGCAATATGCCAGCCTAGACTGCTCACGAGAATCGGACCGATGGCCTGTCCGCGCAACTCGTTCTTGGGCTACGGAACGGCTTATGTCGCCACGCAATTCGGCGAAGATATCGTACGCGAGAAAGCTGAACTCGATATTTTCGCTGGTCCACCGAAAAGCGAACAGGAAGTGCTCTATTTCGCAGTAGGGCAAACGCCGATCTGGCAGGAAGAGGTCTTTCCGGGGCAGCTAGTCGAAGAATTTGGCGCGTTCAGTGCTGCCCTCATCACGAATGTCCCGCTCACCGAAACGGTGCCTGATGGTCCATTCGTATCGACGACACGATTCGAATCCATCATAGGCCCGGCGGGGGTCACTTACTACAGACACGTCAAGGGCCACATCGTGCCGTTCCATCCGCAAGGCGTCCTTGTCCCGAACCACTGTCCAAAGCACGGCTTTCCATTCGAGGTCGAACTCAACTTTGTCGGCGGAATTTCTGCAGTCGGTCATACATCAGTCCCATGCCCGAATGGACGGAAGCGTTAAGAGGTCGTTTCAGAAGAAGGCTGACAGGTCTTGGCGAACTCTGGGTCTGGATTACATAACTGGACCGGGAGGTGCCTGATGGCGGACTCGCTGCAGCGGCTCCAAACGGGATGCCTCGGGCACCAACGACTCCAACAGTCATTTTGTTAGGCGCTCTTAGAAGATCCCGTGTCGGAAGGTTTCCCAAGCGAGCGTCGAAACTGATCGATGCTTTCATTGAGCCTCAGCGACCAGTAGTCGTGCGCCGAGATCAATACTCTCCAAGTCGAGTAGCTCAGCATTGCGATTCGCCCACGCGCCGCTGTCGAGATCTTTTGCTAGCGCCGTGACCACTCGTCGCTCCGTGGCCTCGCCGACGCGTACCCAGACAGAGCTTCCCCGGCGAACGGGCGCCCGCAGGTACTCTGAAGGCCGACGCCAGTAGGCGGGATAAGAAACCGTCCACCACGTCGAATGGGATCGGGACGGGCTCCATGCACGCCTCGATCGCCCGAGCACGCTCACGGAGGGTCGGTCGCCCCACCGCCAGTGCACGATACTCAGGCAGGAGATAGTCGCGAACCAGCCAGAAGCGCTCTATCTCCGCGTCGTCCCACTGAAAGACAACGACTCTCCGGGCGATGCGACGCATCTCTTGCAGTCCGGCTATCGGATCGCGCCAATGATGATCTGCAAGCACTGCCAGCGCCGCATCGAATGATTTGTCGGGAAACGGCAACGCTTCTGCTCGGGCATCGATGCACGGGGCTGCATTTGGCGGGCGCTGAGAGCGCATCACAAGCGAGGGCTCGACCGCAAGCACGTCGCGATCCGGCGGCTCGTAGGAACCAGTGCCGGCACCGACGTTCAGCACACTACTCGCATCGCCGAGCGCCTGAAAGATGCGCTCGGCGATCCGCGGATCGGTGCGGCGAGCGTGGGAATAGTCGCGGCCGATCTCTTCGTAGTCGGCGACAGGCCTGCTCCTTGGCTGCGTGTGAGCCATGATCTGCCACCCATGCTACGGTAGGTCCGTTGTAGGCTATCGGCCCCCTGTACGTAAAGGGTAATCGTGCGTAGGGCGCTGTCCGACCAGCGACTGATGTTGCTCGCCCACGCCGATCGTGAGCGCGTAGAGCGCGCGCTACCCCACATCGCCGCATATACGCTCACGATCGATGCGATCGAGGGTTAAAGTGCAAGCTCAGCCAGGAGTGCCCCGCCGGGAAACCAAAGGCATCCTCGCTGGCCTCCGCGAGCGGGGATCAAACGACGACCGGGCCTACCCCTACGCTTCACGGCGGGCGAGGGACCTTAACTCGATCGAATGCTGTCGCGGTCGAGGGTCGCTGGGCCCACACACGCGAAAGCCAACCGACCCGGACCTCTTCCTCGGGGCGTCGAGATGAGCGCCAAAGCCCTCTCGCTGCGAGATTGTGTTGGGGACACGCGCCTCCGGGGTCACAGCGGCGATACCGGCAGGCATGCGCATTCGTCCATATCCTCCCTGATTGTCGTGGACTGGAGCATGGCACGAGGACTACGAAGACCCGGCTCTGCGCTGGGCTGGCGTCTGCTGGGGTGCCAGCATCGATGAGGGCTGATAGTCGTGTCCTCGACGCTGAGATCGCCTACGGTGACCGGCGTTCTCGATCGCCTGCACGCCAGGGCACGGGCCGAGGACGAGCAGGCCAAGCAGCGTGTTCGAGCGCGCGAGGCGCAGCTCGGGGAGAGGCTGGCGCAGGCCGAGCGGTACGAGCTTTATGGGGATGCTCCGCTGGCGATTAAGCGTGAGGTCGGCGAGCTGCTGTACGTCCTCGCGTTGAGTAGGCGAGCCCGTCGGGTCGTGGAGTTCGGCGCGTCTCTCGGCGTCTCGAGCGTGTATCTCGCGGCTGCCGTCAGGGACTGCGGCGGTGGTTCGCTCATCACCACTGAGCTGCGTCCGAGCAAGGCCGAGATCGCCCGCCGCAACCTGGCGGACACTGGTCTCGCGGAGCTTGTCGAGTTGCGGGTCGGTGACGCCAGGCAGACGCTCGCCGATCTGGAGGGACCCGTCGATCTGCTTTTTCTCGACGGCCGTAACGACCTGTACCTGCCGGTCCTTTGCGTCATCGAGCCGTCCCTGGCGCGCGATGCGCTGGTGGTCGCCGAGCTGAGCGCGGATGACCCCGACCTGCGCCCATACCTTGAGCACGTCCGTGACCCTGGCCACGGCTACTTCTCGACCTGTGTGCCACTCGATGACGGAGTCGAGTTTTCCGCGCGAGCCACAACCGGGGCAGGCAACTGATGGAAGAACATGCCTCGCGCCCGGTGTTCGCCCGCATCTATGCGAGGGTCGCCGAGCTCAGTGAGCGCCGCGGCGGCGCCGAGCATCGCCGTAAGCTGCTCGGCGGTCTGTGCGGCCGGGTGGTGGAGGTCGGCGCCGGCAGCGGCGCGAACTTCCGGCACTATCCGACCTCAGTTAGTGAGGTGATCGCCGTCGAGCCCGAGCGCTACTTGCGCGAGCGTGCGCAGCGCGCGGCGGCGAAGGCGCCTGTCCCGGTCTCTGTGGTGCATGGTGGCGCGGATCGCCTTCCAGGCGAGGAGGAGTCCTTCGATGCGGGGGTCGTCGCCCTCGTGCTCTGCACGGTGCCTGACCAGTACGCGGCGCTCGCGGAGCTTCACCGCGTGATCCGCCTGGGCGGCGAGCTGCGCTTCTATGAGCACGTGGTCGCGCACTCCGGGTGGGAGGCGCGCTTTCAGCGGCTTGCCGACGCGACGTTCTGGCCCCGTCTGGCGGGCGGCTGTCATCTGGCGCGCGACACGACGGCCGCAATCGAGCGCGCGGGGTTTCAGATCGAGGTATGCCATCGGTTCCCCTACAACCCCGCGCCGTTCCTTCCACCCGACCCACACATCCTCGGTGTCGCACGCCGTCGCTGACGGTGCTCCCCCACTTTTGCTGACCCCAAAGGACCCGAGGCTGCCCGCCGTTGTAAAGTCGCTTCGGTAGCAGGCAGGTAGAGCACATTCACCCTCGTTGAAGGGACTCAATCGTGACCGACTTTCTTGACGAGAAGCGCCAAGAGATCGCAACTCGCCTGAAGGAGCTCAAGCCCTCGGTGGAGGAGTATCGCCGCCTAGAGGCTGCTTCTGCGGCACTTGGTGGCCTGAATGGAGCCGCCACAACGCCCGCCGCGCGCAAAGCGCCGGCACGTCGCGGCCCGGGGCGCCCCCGTGGCTCCAAAACCCGCACCGCCAAGGCCGTCCCGGCTGCCACAGTCGAGGCCGAGACACCGGCGGCGGCGCCGGCTAAACGCGGTGGCTCACGACGCAAAGTGGGCCGGCGCAAAGGCAGCGGTACACGCAGCGCTCAGGCATTGTCGTTCGTGGCCGCTCAGCCCGGCATCACGATCCCCGAGCTCGCAGGCCGCATGGGGATCAAGCAGAACTACCTCTACAGGGTCCTGCCCTCCCTTGAGCAGGAAGGAAAGGTCGCCAAGCAGGGCCGCGGCTGGCACGCAAAGTCCTAGCCTTCGTCACCCGCTGACGTTGCCAGGGATGGCGGCTCAGACAGTTCCCACCCGGTCAGTCCGCCCGCGGCAGGTTGCCTGGTCATTTCTTGGGCGAACGCGAGCGGGGCCATGACGATGGGGCTCGAGACGAGCGGCCGATCTGCCGGGTGCCGAGCTGCTCGTACAGCGGCGCCTGCGCGACCCGCCCGTCCAATTGGGGGTGGCTTCCTGACCGAACTTGGTCACCCCGAGCTTGCGCGCGAGCGGCGCGGGCAGCACGATCGCGCCGATGCCGGCCACCGGCGAGAGCTAGGGTGTGGCGCCTGAGCGAGCCCCCAGCTGGGAGAGGCTCGCGTCGGCGCCCGCGGGGTCCGATAGCGTTGGCGGACCCTTCCAGTAGCGGCGCCGCGACGCGCACCCCGGGCAGCGCGCACACCTGTCGCACGAGGCCTTCTTCAAGACCCCTGCGAGGCGAACAGCAGGGCCACGCCCGCAGCGATGCCCACGACCGCTAACAGCTCCTGCAGCAGCCGCGCGCGGTAGAGGTGCAGGACGTTCCCGGACTTCACGACCGCGAGCCCCGTATGGCTACTGCGCGGAGACCCGCGCGACCCACTGGTCGGGCGTACTCGCCGAGCTTGCCGTCGCGCAGCGCGTACACCCGGTCGGCGTGGGCGGCCGCCTGGGGGTCGTGGCTGACGAGCACGATTGCGACGTGGTGCTCGCGGCAGAGCTCGGTCAGCAGTTCGAGCACTTCCCGGCCGCGCTGCGTGTCAAGGCTGCCGGTCGGCTCGTCAGCCAGCAGCAGGCGCGGTTCAGTGGAGAGCGCCCGGGCGATCGTCACCCGCTGGCGCTCGCCCATCGAGAGCGTCTCCGCGCGGTGCTCCAGGCGCCCCCCGAGGCCGAGGCGCTCCAGCAGCGGCGCAATCTGGCGGTCCGCGTCCCTACCTGCAGGAGCCTGTGCGTCGTGGTTGCTCGGTGTGGGCGCGGGTGGGCAGACCTGTTGAGCCGCGAGCCTTTGAGGCACTTGTCCGAGATATAGGCAGCGGCGCCTGGGAGGGACTCAACGGCCATTTGCTCAAGCTAGAAAGCGCCGACCAGGCAAGGCTTCTTGTAGCGTCGGGCGAGGTCACGTAGCCCTCGTTGAACACCAGGTAGATCACCTCGAGGACCGCCGACAGACGCTCGGTCAGCTCGTCGCGACCGGGGACCTCGAACGGCACGCGCGCCTCGGTGAGCGTACGCTTGGCGCGAACGATGCGCTGCGCGACCGTGCCCTCGGAGACGAGAAACGCGCGCGCGATCTCTGGCGTGGACAGGCCGCCGAGCAGACGCAGCGTCAGCGCGCCGCGCGCCTCCCGGGACAACACCGGGTGGCACGTCATGAAGATCAGGCGCAGCACATCGTCCTGCACGTCTTCGACCTGCGCGGCAAAGTCGGGCCGATCGAGCTGTTGGAGGATTTCTAGCTCGCGCCCGATCAGCTCCCGCTTACGCTCGAGCACGACGCGCCGGCGCAGCGCATCGATGCCCCGGCGCTTGGCGGTGGCCATCAGCCATGCGCCCGGCTTGTCCGGGATGCCCGACGCAGGCCATTGCTCGAGCGCGGCGACGAGCGCGTCCTGGGCCAGATCCTCGGCCACCGCCACGTCGCGTACGATGCGAGTCAGCCCGGCTATCAACCGGGCCGACTCGATCCGCCACACGGCGTCGATCGCACGGTGGGTGGCCGACGGGCTCACGCCTAATTCTGGGCCGCCTGCTCGCGCAGCCGCTCGTTGGCCTCGCGCAGCTCCGGCGTCAGCTGCTCGCCGAAGTCGTCGGCCTCGAAGATCTGGCGCAGCTCGATCTCGACACCGCCGTCGAACGGCGCTCGCTTGAGCCACTCGATCGCCTCATCGCGCGACGCGCACTCCCAGATCCAGTAGCCTGCGACAAGCTCCTTGGCCTCGGTGAACGGACCGTCGATGACGGTGCGCTCGCTGCCGTTGAAGCGGACCTTTGCCCCCCTGGAGGTCGGGTGCAGGCCCTCGCCGGCCAGCATCACGCCTGACTTGACGAGCTCTTCGTTGTACTTCGTCATTGCCCCTAGGAGCTCGGTGCTGGGCATCTCGCCCGCCTCGGACTCGGGACTCCCGGGGACCAGAACCATGAAACGCATTGGTGCCTCCTTGTGGTGTACGAGGTGGAGTGTTACTACCCGCACGTCGAACGAGATCGGCCGAAATCGACACCGCCCGGGATTTTCTTGGTTGATGTCCGCCGCGAGGCCACGCTGGCTGCGGGTGTAGCCGCATGGGGGACCTGATCGCGCGGAGCCGCGCCCCGGGAGCTGCTGGCGCTCCACCAGGGAGCCGAATGCGTGCGGCGAGGCTACCCCCGCGGTGGCAGCTCCTGCAGGGACCAGCGGTTGCCGTCGGGGTCGCTGAGGAACACGAACCGCCCCCACGGGAACTCCTGGACCTCGCTCACCTGCGCGCCTCTGGCGAGCAGTTCCGCGCGGGCCTCGTCGGCGTTGGCGACAACCAGCCCGAGGCCGGCGACCGAGCCGGGCTCGGTGTCGACGATCCCCCTGCCGATCGCGATCGAGCACGCGGAGCCGGGAGGGGTGAGCTGCACGAAGCGGATGTCCCCCATGTCGTGGTCGTGTTCGGCGACGAACCCGAACTGCTCCACGTAGAACGCCTTCGCGCGGTCCACGTCGGAGACGGGGAGGGCGATTAGCTCGAGCTTCATATCCATCGCGCTGCTCTCCTTCGGTTGCGACTCTCAGAGCTTGCGGGTGCGCACGGCGGTGCCGTAGGCGCAGATCTCCGTCCAGATGGAGCCGAGCTCGGAGGTGTCGAAGCGGAACGCGAGGATCGCGTTGGCGCCCTTGGACTCCGCCTCTTCCACCAGCCGTTCGGTGGCGTGCTCGCGGCCGGCGGCGAGCATCTTCGTCATGCCCTTCAGCTCGCCCCCCACCAGCGACTTCAGCCCTGCGCCGATCTGCGAGCCGAGGTTGCGCGAGCGCACCGTCAGCCCGAACACCTCGCCCAGCACCTCCTCGATCTCATAGCCGGGGAGGTCGTTCATCGTGGAGATGAGCATGCGCAACAAGCTATCAACGCCGCCGACGTACGTTCACGGCGGCGCATGCGCCGCCGTGCGCCGCCGCACATGTGCGGCGGCGGGACGGCCACATGTGGCCGTCCCCCGCAGGGCCGCATGCGGCCCTGCGCTGGCCGAAACGGGGATGCTCGCCAAAGGCGAGTGTCTCCCGGCTTCGGTCCGCACATGTGCGGGGTCGAACAACAGCATCATCCCGTGTCGAGGTCGTGCAGACGCGCCTTCGACATCGTCACCCGCGCGCCGCTGAATGGCACGCCCTCGGCCTCCAGCAGGCGGCGCTGGCGCTCGCCCTTGGCCAGCGAGCCATCCGCGCGCACCACGCGGTGCCACGGCACCTCGCGCGCGTCGGTGTGGCTCAACACCAGGCCCGCCACGCGCGGCGCGCCGGGCGAGACGTCGCCGTAGGTGCGCACCCAGCCGCACGGAATCGCGCGTACGCGCGCGAGGATCGCCTGCTCGCGTGTGTCCTTGCTGCCGCGCTGTTGTGCCACGGCCGGCATGGTGGCGCATGGTTTGTCCGCACGGCGGCTCAAGGGGCGCGGCGCTCGGCCGCGGCGCCATCTGCCGCGCGCCGGCGGCGTGCCGATGCCGTGGGGGAGGTTCGCGGGAGAGGCGGACCGGCAGGCGCTAGCATCCGCGCGGCAGCGGGCGCAACTGTCGCCGAGCACCTCGCGCTCCCTCCGGACAACACGCAGGCATCATTCCGGCGGTTCGAGTCGCGACTGCATGTCGTGCAGTGGAGCAGCGATGGCCAGGCTCGCACTCATCGAGCGACTGCTCGTCCGGGCTGGTACCGAGCGAGGGCTTCTGCCGTCTGCGCCGGGTGCCCCGGCGTCGAAGGCCGGGCCCCGTCCTCGGCTGGGGAACAATTTGGGGAACAAATTGAGACGAACTCAGGAGCACTCAGAGGCACCAAGACCCAGTAGTCACGCGGTTTGTAGCCTGAGCGGTACCCGGACCAGCGGGTTGTGGTCCCGGCGGCCGCGGGTTCGAATCCCGTCGCTCACCCTCAGGAAGTGCCTGGAAATAGGCACCTTTTGGTAAGCGTTCAGTGGGTCAGGGGGACATAACCGTGCCGCGTCGAACCTATGGGCGTGGAGCGGGCCGAGGCGGAGGCGATCTATGACCAGGGTCGTGAGGTCGTGGTCGAGGTGTTGCTGCGGATGGACCTGCAGATCCGGCAGCTCACCGAGAGGGTAGCCAGGCAGGATGAGCGGATCGCTCAGCTCGAGCGTCGCCTGAACCGCAGCTCGCGTAACAGCTTGCAGCCCCCGAGCGCCGATCCGCCGAGCGTGCCGTCGCGGCGGAGCAAGGACCCCTCCGGTCGAGCGCAGGGCGCCCAGTCCGGACACGAGGGCAAGGGCCGGCCGCTGCTACCGGCGTGGGCGGTCGATGAGATCGTCGAGTACTGGCCTGCCGGCTGCGAGTGCGGGCACGTGTTCGCCGAGGACGAGCTGATCGCGGTGGGCGAGCCGGTGCGCCACCAGGTCGAAGAGCTGCCGGCGATTCAGGTGAAGGTGATCGAGCATCGCTGCCAGCGGACGCGGTGTCCGGGCTGCGGGCGACGCCGGCGTGCCGAGCTGCCCGCCGAGGTCGCCGGGAGCGCGTTCGGCCCCAGGTTTCAGGGGGCGGTCGCTACGCTCTCGATCCGCAACCGCATTTCCCGGCGCGATGTCGTGGAGCTCTGCGAGCAGCTCTTCGCGGCCCGTATCAGCAGCGGGACGGTCGATGCGATCCTCGCCCGTGCCGCCGAGGCGCTCCGTGAGCCCTGCGCGGATCTGCTGGGGCGGGTCCGCGGAGCCCCGGCGCTCAACATGGACGAGACGGGCTGGCGGCTGAAAGGCGCCCAGCGCGCACTGTGGGGCATGTTCACCGACCGTCACGCCGTGCTGCATGTCGCCCCCGACCGCCACGAAGACCACGCCAAGACGCTGCTCGGCGGCACCCGGGCGGTCGTGACCTCAGACCGCTGGTGGGCCTACTCCCACCTCCCACTCTCCCGCCGCCAAATCTGCTGGTCGCATCTACAGCGGGACTTCATCGCGATGACTGACGGTCTCGCGGCCGAGAAAGAGCTCGGCGAGCACGGCCTCGCCCTCTGCGAGCGCGTCTTCTGGGCCTGGGAGTGCTACCAGAACACAAGCGACCGGCAAGCCCTGAAGCGGCGCATCCAGGCGTTGCGCCGCCAGTACAAGCCGATCCTGCGCCGCTACGGCGCCAAGGCAGCGCGCTACCGGCTCACCCGAAGACGGGCACGCAATCTCCTGAAGGTCTGGCCGGCGCTCTGGACCTTCGCCTCACACCAGGGCGTAGAGCCGACCAACAACCACGCCGAGCGCGGCCTGAGAAGCGCGGTCATCCACCGCAAGATCAGCCTCGGAAACCAATCCGAGGCAGGCGAGCAACGCACCGCCCGGCTACTCTCCGCGCACACCACCTGCCGCCTGCAGCACCGCTCGCTCTTCATCTACCTCACCGACGCGATCACCACCCACGCCCGCGGCGACCCCGTCCCCCTGCTCACCTGAGAACACCGACCCACTGAACGCTTACACCTTTTGGTAGCCGTTCAGTCCTCCGGGCTTTTCGTAGCAAGGTTCGGTCGGCTGGGCGGCGAACCTGGTTGGTGTGGAGCGGTCTGAGGCTGAGGCGATCTTTGACTCGGGGCGTGAGGCGTGCGTGGAGTTCTTGATGCGGTTGGAGCAGCGGTTGCGCGCGGTCGAGCAGAAGACGGCTCCGACTTCGCGTAATAGCTCCTCGCCACCGTCGGCTGATGCTCCGAAGACGCGTCAGCAGCGTCGAGCCCAGGCGCGGGAGAAAGCAAAGGAGTTGGCTCGCGAGGACGCGAAGCAGCGTAAGGCGGGCGGTCAGCCCGGTCACCCAGGCGCAGGGCGAGCGCTGCTGTCTGAGGACCAGATGAGTGAGATCGTTCATCATTACCCCGAGGAGTGCTCCGGGTGCGGGCGGGAGTTCACCGATGGTGAGAAGGTCCCGCGTCATGGGCCCGGCCGCCATCAGGTTGCCGAGATGCCACCAACGACGGTTGTGTATGTCGAGCATCGCACTCATCGGTTGCGGTGCCCGGGATGCGCCAAGCGGACCCGCGCAGTTCTCGGGATGATTGGCGAGTCGGCGTTCGGGCCGGGGTTGCAGCACCGGCGGCTCACTGGCACGGCTCGTGAGCTTAACGCAATTCAAAACTGCGTAGCAGATCAGCCGACCGTCTTGGTGCGCGAGCAGGCGACCGAGGCGGCCGTCATGCGGCAGCTGCCACGCCATCGTCGCGCGCACATAGCCTGCCACAGCCTGGTCGACCCAGACGACGCGCGCTACAGCGGCCTGATACTCGCGATGCCGGACGACAACGACGATGGCCATGAGAGGCACGATGACCTCCTACAGGCTTGGGAGATTGCCGAGCTCGAGTTGCCGTGCCAGGCGGTCGTGCTGTCATCGTGCTCGGCGGCGGCAGGCGACATCGTGCGGAGCGAGGGCCTGGTCGGGCTTGTCCACGCGCTGCAGCTTTCAGGTGTCCGACAGGTTCTGGCGCCGCTCTGGCCGATAGCGGACCAAGTCGCGCCAGACATCCTCGCCAACCTGTACAAACACCTCGAGGATGGCTGCTCGCTCGACGAGGGAATGCGCCGCACACGACAGGACTTCCGGCACGCGAACCCGGCGCACTGGGCGTGTTGGTCGGTCTACGGATCTGGAGGCGGCAGCGGGACAAGCCTGACTCCGGGACTGCCGCTGGCCCCCGACGCGCTCTGACACAGTTTTGTGTATGTATTTCAACAACGATTCTGCGTGATATCCGGTAGACGCTTGTCGAGGCCTTTGCATGCGGGGACCTCAAGCGAGACGCCAAGGACAAGGTCGGCCTCCATGACCTGCTCTGTGAGTGCTCGCCAAACGCGACGGATGGCCACACCCAGGGATCGGTGTTCTGCCGAGATCCGGAGTTCTGGGGTGCCGCCCAGTATGGACGGTGCAAGGCCCTTGGCAGCCGGCCAGACGCCGGCCAGCGACGCTCAATGTGGGACTGGGGCTCCCACTCTCCCCAGAAGACGAGGTCAGACGCACCGAAGCGGTTACCTGCGCCGAGGTAGCGACCCGAGGCGATGAGAAACTTGCGCCGGTGATCTGCGACGTTCCATGACACATCGTCGGTAGGCGGGTTGTGCTCACCGCCGGGGTGGGGGAACTGTACAAAGAAGTAGCTCGTATCGGTCATCAGATCGTTTTGTCAGAGTCATTTGCAGGCCCCGGCATCGGGCCATAGTTGACACTCGGCACAGTGGAGTCGGTGCGCTCTTGGGCTGTCCTACAAGCCGGGTTCACCATCCCCTTTGGGTGTCATCGTGAAAGACCTAAATGATTTATCTTCAGCGGCCCAGTGCTGCGCGTCGGGGTGCCAGCGCCCGCACTCGATTTCGCCGCTGAGGATGGGATCCAACAGGGCCGCCGCTATCGCGTGGCCTGCCTCGAGGTCATCGGCGACGCCAATCGCTTGGGCGAGCTGGCGGAACGGGGTGCGCCACGCTTCCGGCGGAGGCGGTAGGCACGTTGGCAGTTGATCCGTGGTGCGGCTCGAGAAGGTGGTATCGATTGCTTGCCTGAGCCTCGCGGCGTCGAGCACGGAGAGCTCGGCGATCAGGCTGAGGTCGACGAGATCCTTCGTGCGCGTGCTGGGGCGGTTGTTTTCGCGGGTTCGGGTGTAGGCGTGGAGCTTCTCCGCGATCTGCATCTCGAGCGGAACGACTCGGACGGTTACGGGCTCGATGCCTGCGAAGGAGAGGAGATCGGGAGTCTTCAGCGTCTCGATCCCCGCGATCGGCTCGCTGTGGAAGCCGATGTCGAGCAGAAAGGTCTCAAACGGCCGTCCGCCGAGGGTTGCGGCGACGCGGAAGCGGTAGCTTCCGCCAAGGCGGTCCTGTGGCGGGCCGGTTCGTTCGATGTTGAAGGAGAAGAAGTCGGCGGCGTCCCATTCGGTGGCTTCGAGCAGTGTGTCGAGAAGCTCTGCCTCGGCGGCTTGCCAGTCGAGGTCGACGTCCTTCGTGGCTCGTGCTCGCTCGGCGAGTCGCAGGTCGAGCGCGAATCCGCCCTTCAGCAGCCAGCTGTCGGGTGCGATGATGGCAAGGCGGGCGAGCAGCCGGTCGAAGGCAACGCGCTTGCGGTCGCGCGCAAGGCGCGCTCCGTCCTCGCCGGCGCGGGTCTTCAGTCGCTGCTCGAGTGCTTGGCGGAATGAGCCGCCGTCGCCATATCTCACGCGTGGCCTCCAGCAAGAGCGTGTTCGATGAGACTCCGCACGCGGGCAGGACGCTCGGCGGCGGCGGCGCGCAGCCGCCGGGGTGTCGTGAGCCCGCGCTCGAGCGCCTGGTGTACCGCGAGTTCGATCTGCTCCGGCTGGGTTCCTGCCTGCAGCGAATCCACGATTGTGCGCTCTGGGGTCGTGACCGGCACGCCGTCGAGCGGCTGGATCTCCGAAGGGGTGGGTGGGTGTTGGAGCGTGTGGAAGCGGACTCCAGGGCGCGTTCGCTGGCCGCGCTTGGTGCGAGGCAGCGAGATGTGCACTGCGCTTGGGATCACGTCGGAGAGGTCGTATAGCTCGAGTGCGCTCTCGTGTGAGACGACCGCCGGGGTTTGGAGCAGGGACAGCCACGTCGAGACGACGTGCTCGTGCGGGCTGGAGGGGAAGTGTCGCAGGCGGTAGAGGCCGCGGCGCACACGCTCGTAGCGGCCTCCCGGACGTGCATGATGGCGTAGCGTACTTCTGTCCATCCCGGTGGTCAGGGCCTGCTGGGCGGTGAAGTAGCCAGCCTGAGCCTCGGCGAGGCGGTAGAGCCCATCATGGTCAATCGCGTCAGACATAGAGGGGAATATATCACCCAAACGTCTGACCAAGGAGTGGGATTGCGGTCCCCACTGGGCGAGTGAGGGCTTCGCGGCCTCCGGGATCGATGGCTCGCTCAACCAGCGACCGCCGGGGAACCACTCGCGGAACGAATTGCAACGAACTCAGCCACATTCACTAGCAACCATCCCTATAAACGCGGGGTCTGTGGGCCTGGGCAACACCCGGTCCGTCTTGTGGTCCCGGCGGTCGGGGGTTCGAGTCCCCTCGCTCACCCCTCTTGGAACCCCTGTTGAATACAGGGGTTCCAAGCGTTTCGTGATCGCCGCAAGGATCACGATTGGCCGGGGTGGCAATGGAAGTGGCAATACGCGGCTCCCGACGGCCCTCCATCCGGCCAATCTGGCTCGATGGTGGTGCCGCACCAACTGCACGCCAGAGCCCTTCAGTTTGCCGCTGAGCCGGCGGCTAGACTCGCTCAATGGCACGCCGTAAGCCGATCCATAAGACGATCAAGCTGGTCCTCGGGTATGCGGAAGACGAGGACGACTCCGTCATACTCGCCGACTGGAAGTCTCGCACGAAGGCGATCTGCAAGCCATGCTGGGAGCTGAAGTATTGCCCATATGGTCCTCTGGTCGAGGACTTCCCCATACTACCGCCGCCCAAGGATGCCATTCAAGAGGACCACACGCAGTACCTGCGTGACTGCCTCGTAAAGGGAACCTACGGCCAGGGCGAGAACGAGAAGGTGTTGGACCCCGAACGACGTGAGATGTTCGAGCGGATGGTTGCAGACGCAGAGTCGGACTACTACCCGGATGCGATCCCTAAGGTTCTTGAGGAAGCATCGTGCGGAATCTTTGGACACCTTTGTCCAGTTTGGTTTACATCCGAGCCCTTTACAGAGACATCAAAAACTCGTAGCTTGGGAAGGGGGTCTATCCCGTTCCAGACAAAGCTCCGCGTAGCCCGTCGAGATAACTACACGTGTCAATCGTGTGGTTCCAGTCTGAAGGACGACGAATTGGAGTTTGACCACATCATTCCCGTAGCGAAAGGTGGATCGTTCGAAGAGCACAATCTGCGGCTGGCCTGTTTCGACTGCAATCGACGGAAGGGCGCAAAGGTCGAGATATGACCTCCGGGCCTGCTTGCCATCTTGCGAGCAGGACCAACCAAGGCCAGAACGTAGCGACGGCAGCGGCGGCTGGCCTAGCCTCGTCCTGTCTTCACGGCTGGCGGAAGATGCCGTGCGTGCCGATGCGCCGCCAGATGATGTGCGGCTCGCCGGGGCGAAGCTCGTTGCCGTACTCGAAGGTGGCGCGTCCATCGGGAGCCCAGGTCATCTCCCATACGCCGGGATAGCCCTGCACTCGCTTGACGCGGAGCCCAGGCTCGAACCTCCCACGTCGTAAGCAGGCGATGAACTGGTCGAGCGCCTTCTCCCACGCCGCCGCCTGCGTGGCGGTCAGGGCCTTGTGATCGCGCAGGAACCGGCGCCGCGCCTGGTAGGTCGGCACTAGTCCAGGCGCGAGGCGCGCAGCGCGGCCTTGAAGGCGTTGGCGTCCTCGTACACGTCGCCGGGGTCGGTCGCCGCTTCGCGGTCGGCTTCCAGCTCGCCGGAAAGCCAGTCGGGGGTCCAGAACCATGCCTGCTCGGGGTCGATCCGGCTGTTCGAGAGGCTGCGCAGGAGCACGGCCGCGCCGTCGAGCGTGTTCTCGGGCAGATGCTCCACCAGCTCGTGCAGGCTCAGTCTTCGTCATACCCTCATTCTCGCACGCTCCGCGGATCATTGTGCGTGGTGGGCGTGGAGGTGCTGGCCGTTGACGGGCGAGCATCGGCGGGGTGTTCATGCCCGGCGCAGGATGCGCCGCGCAGCTCTAGCGGCCCCCGGGCTTGCTGCCCTGGGATGCCCGATCGACGTGCGCTTGGACGGCTCGGCGAAGTTCGGCCGCGACGGAGCGGGATTCGCTGGCCGCGATCTCTCGGAGGCGATCGGCGGTCTCGCGTGGGAGACGAACCGTGAAGGACACCGCCTCGGAGTCAGGTTGAGTCATTACGAATCATTTTGAGGCATCGCGTGGTAAGCTGATGCGCAGACCATAACAATCGGCCCCGGCGCGGGCAGGAACCCAACGCCGGGACCTGAGCACAGGAGAAGATGCCTCCCATGCCTGACGAGAACCCTATCGTCGCCGAACTCAACGCGATCGAGCGCGACATGCTGTACCTGCTTACCAGCGAGTACGACCTGCCGATCTGGTCCGTCTGGGACCTCGCCCGTGCCCTCGAACGCGGCAAGCTCATCAAAGACACCATACGGTCCCTACGGACCAACGGCCTCATCAACCAGACCAGCGACGGCTACGTGTTCGCCACCCGCGCGGCCTTCCGCATGGTCCAGATCGTCGGCCGAGTCAACTGACGACCGCAAGGCCGCCACGCCGCAGGACCGAGGGCGTGGCGCCGTTTGGGGTGCGGGGGTGTCCGTCTGGGTGTTCGTTTGGGTGTACGTCTATAAGGCGAACACCCCAGACGGACACCCTGCCGCCCGCTCGCGGGCGATATTTGGCTCTGCGCCTGGCATTGAGGAAGGGGGTCCCCGCCTCTCCGCTTCGCTCCAACCCGGGGACCCCCTTCCTCGACCCACCACATCACAGATGTTTTTGGTGGGGCCAGGCGCAGAGCGTGGGAGGGGAGCGAGCGGGCAGCAGGGTGGAAGTGGAGAACAACGACAAGAAGGGTTGAGAGGCATCGGCCGGTAGAGGTCGGAGTGGAAGGACGGACGTGGGTCGTCGGCGCGGGTGTGTTTGGTGGCGGGCTGAGGGGCCGGTTGCGGCGTCGAAGGAATGGCATTACGTGGGGGATGGCGGCTGGTGGGCTGGAGCCGGTGTTGGAGCCGCAGGAGCGCGTCGGGCGGGCAAGTCGGCTGTCATCGAGGTCGGCTGACGGCTCATTGGGAGCGTTGGGGCGTTGCGAGTCGCGGGTGTTTGCCTGTTCGCTGGTTGAAAGTCAGCCGGCGGCGGCGCGCCGGGATGGGGGTAGCAGGTCGTTCCCCCGCTGTAAAGCAAGTTCAAGTCCCCGCCTGCGGCGGGGCACTGCCGTCACTTGCGAACTTGCTTGACAGCTCCTCCACGACCTGCAAAGGCCGCACTCAGTTGGGCAGCCGCCCAACTGGCTCAAAGGAGCCCAAACCCTTTGGAGGAGCCATGATTCGTCGCTCATCGATACGTGAACCCATCCACTCGCTGCGGGTTGCGCCGTGGGCGAGTCGCTGCGCTGAGGGTGGCGCGCGCGGCAGATTCGCTTGCTCGGCGGGGCCGTTGCCCGGCTTCCATACAGAGAGTCGATGCGAGTCCTCGGAGACAGGCGAACATGAGCGCGGGCGCCCTGGAGCTGCAAGTCCCCGATGCGTTCGTGCAGGCCATCGCCGAGCGTGTCGCCGACCTGCTCGCCGACAACCTTTCGGGTGCCGGTCCGTCCGAGCCGTGGATCGGGGTGGAGCAGGCCGCGGAGCACCTTGCCTGTCCGACGAGCCGCATCTACGACTTGGTGAGCCAGCGGCGCCTGTTGAGCGCTGCTTGAGTTCGGCACGCATGGGGGTGTTCGCGCTGTTGACGGGCGGGATGGGCGGTCGGCTGGCAGGGTTTGCGCATTCGTAAACGCGAGAGCCCTCCCGTCAGCTTGGTGTCGTCGGGAGGGCTCTCTTGGATGCCGGAGGTGGCACCCGATGTTGATCGTATGCGTCGAGGGGGCGGGGGTCGAGGCTGAGTTGGCGGGCGGCGTTCTGGGATGTCCGTCGTGTCGTGGGAGGTTGAGGCCGTGGGGGCACGCGCGGGCGCGGGTGTTGCGCTGTGTGGCTGGTGATCGGGTCTTGCGGCCGCGGCGGGCGCGCTGTGGTGGGTGTGGGGGGACGCATGTGCTGTTGCCTGATCTTGTGTTGTTGCGGCGGCGGGATGAGGTGGCCGTGATCGGCGCGGCGATCGAGGCGGGGGTCGCTGGCGAGGGGCATCGATCGATCGCGGGGCGGTTGGGGGTGCCGAAGGACACGGTCCGTGGCTGGTTGCGTCGGTTCGTTGCTGATCGTGATGCGATCAGGGCGCATTTCACGCGCTGGCTGGTGGCGCTGGATCTGGAGTTGGGGGCGGTCTTGCCTGCTGGGGGTGGCGTCGCGGACGCGCTTGAGGCGATCGCGCTCGCCGGGAGGGCGTGGGTGCTGCGTTTCGCCGCCACGGGTGTGTGGCGGGTCGCCTCGGTGTTGTCGGGTGGTCGGTTGTTGTGCAACACGAGTTCCCCCTTCCCGCGGGTGCGGTGAGCTGAGAGCGTTCGCGCTCGTGCTGGCGAGCGTTGGGAGAACGAGTGGATGAGGAGCGTCGTCGGGAGGTCGGGCTGTTCCGGTACGCGTTGATCCGGGATGCCGCCGATCCGGCGGTCTCGAAGGCTGAGCGTGGCCGGCTGGTTCGCGCGCTCGCTGGCCGTGAGCATGTTGGGCCCGATGGCCGGCTGGTCAGAGTTGCGCGCGGCACGTTTGATGAGTGGATCCGCGCGTACCGCCGGGGCGGCTTCCAGGCGCTGGTTCCCCGGCCGCGGGTGGTGGCGCCGCGCACGCCGGGCGAGCTGCTGGAGTTGGCGTTCGCTTTGAAGCGTGAGCGCATGGAGCGGACTGCGGCGCAGGTCAGGGAGATCATGCTCGCAGCGGGTGGGCCCGCGCCGGGGTTGCGGACGTTGCAGACGCATCTCGCGCGTGAGGGGCTGAACATCCGCGCGGATGGTCGCTCTGCTGGGAAGGGTTTATGGTCGCTTCGAGGCCTCGGCGCGTAACGAGCTGTGGACGGGTGACGGGTTGCACGGCCCCAAGCTCGACGGTGCCGGCGCTCGGCGGGCGGTGCTGCTGGCTTTCATTGATGATCACTCGCGGCTGTTGGTTGGCTGGCGGTGGGGGACCGGCGAGGATGTGTTCCGCTTGGAGGCCGCGCTCAGATCCGGGTTGATGGCACGTGGTGTGCCGGAGGCGATCCTGGTCGACCGCGGCTCGGCGTTCGTGTCCTCGCAGCTTTTGCGGGCGTGCGCTGTGCTGGGGGTGAAGCTGATCCACGCGAGCCCCAGGGCGGCGACGACGAAGGGGAAGATCGAGCGGTTCTTCCGCACGGTACGCGACCAGTTCCTGGTCGAGATCGACGATGGTGTGGGCCTGCGCGAGCTCAACCGTTTGTTCTCCGCTTGGCTTGAGGTTGTCTACCACCGGCGTGTGCATTCCGAGACCGGGCAGACGCCGCTGGAGCGGTTTGATGCCGCCGGTGCGCCCGGGCTGCCGACTCCGGCCTTGTTGCGTGAGGCGTTCTTGTGGAGTGAGGAACGCACGGTCGCCAAGACGGCGACGGTGTCGCTGCACGGCAACGAATACGAGGTCGACGCGGCTCTGGTGGGCCGCAAGATCGAGCTCGTCTTCGACCCGTTCGACTTGACCCGGATCGAGGTGCGCTACCAGCACCGGCTGTTCGGGACGGCGGTGGCGCTCGTGATCGGCCGGCATACCCACCCGCAGGCTGAGCGTGAGCTCCCGCCGCCGCCAACACCGACCGGGATCGACTACCTCAAGCTGCTCGCCGCCAAGCGCGACGCCGAGCTGGGCGGGCAGCGGATCGACTACTCGAGCCTCACCCAACCCGACCACGGTGACGGTGACGGTGACGGTGAGGATTGTGACATCAACCAGGAAGGGACGTGAGGGATGAGTATTGACCGGCTGCGCGCGCATTACGGGTTTTCGAGGATGCCGTTCGGGAAGGATCTGGCGCCGGGGATGCTGCACACGCACGATGCGCACGCGCAGGCGGTCGCACGGATCTCTTGGTGCATTTCTGAGCAGGCGATCGGGGTGGTCTCGGGTGAGTGTGGTGCGGGGAAGACCGTTGCTGCTCGGGCGGCAGTCGCTGGCCTGGACGCCTCTCGGCACACGATCGTCTATCTCGGCACGCCCGGGGTGGGGTTGCGCGGGATCTACTCGATGATCGTTACCGCGCTGGGTGGCGCCCCGCGGTTTCATCACGCCGCGCTGATCCCGCAAGCTCAAGAGCTACTCGCCGCGGAGAGTAACGAGCGTGGCAAGCAGGTCGTTTTGATAATCGACGAGGCGCACCTGCTTGACGCCGAGAGCCTGGAGGGCGTGCGGTGCCTGGGCAACATGGAGATGGACCAGGCTGCGCCGTTCTGCCTGCTTTTGCTCGGGCAGCCCACCCTGCGCCGCAAACTCAGGCAGGGCACGTTCACTGCGCTGGATCAGCGAATCGCGGTCCGCTACGCGATCGCTGGCTTGGACGCGAAGGAGACCGATAGCTACGTGCAGCACCACTTGGCGCTCGCGGGCCGCTCGGACACGCTGTTCTCCGACGACGCGGTCGGCCTGATCCACGAGGTTTCCCGTGGTCTGCCCCGCCAAGTGAACAACATCGCGCTCGCGTCGCTGATCGCTGCGTTCACTTCAAAGAAGGCGATCGTGGACGAGTCCGCCGCTCGCGCCGCGGTCGCCGAGATCTCCACCGAATGACCGAACCCGTCGTGCACTCGCTGTTCGACCAGCCGCCGGATGAGCACCCACCTCCAGGCGAGGCCGACGCTCCCTGTCCCTGCGGGTTGGCCGGCACCGCCAGATCCAGCCGTCTATCACGGGCTCTGTGGTGAGATCGTGAACACGATCGCGCCGCACACCGAGGCCGACCCGGTCGCGATCCTCTCCCAGCTGCTGGTCGCGTTCGGCGCCGCCACAGGCCGCGGCGCATGGTTTCAGGTCGAGGCGACCCGGCATCACCCCAACGAGTTCCTGGTCTTGGTCGGTGACTCGGCTCGCGCCCGCAAGGGCTCCTCCTGGGATCACGTGCAGCGGCTCCTCGACCGTGCCGACCCGGCGATCACCAGCCGGATCCTGACCGGGCTCAGCAGTGGAGAGGGCCTGATCTGGGCGGTCCGCGACCCCCACGATCAAGACCCCGGCGCCCCAGACCGCCGGCTGCTGGTGATCGAGCCCGAGTTCGTCAGCGTGCTGAAGAACGTCAGCCGCGAGATCTCCACACTCTCCCCGACCCTGCGCTGCGCATGGGACGGCCGGCCCCTGCAGATCCTGACCCGGACCGCGCCCGCGCGCGCCACCGACGCGCACATCTCGGTGATCGGTCACATCACCGCCACCGAGCTGCAACATCACATCAACCCCCTCGAGCTCGCCAACGGGCTACTGAACCGCTTTCTGCTGCTCGGCTGCCGCCGCGTGCGCCTCTTACCCGAAGGCGGCGACCCCGACCCGCTCGGCGCCACCGGCCTGCAGCGCCGACTCGCCAAGACGCTCGCCACCGCACGCCGCGCCGGGCGACTACGCCTCTCAGCCAGCGCCAGGCACGCCTGGCGCGAGGCCTACCAGCGGCTCGCCCAACCCCAGGCCGGGATCGCCAGCGCGATCAGCGCCCGCGCCGAAGCGCACACCATCCGCCTCGCGCTCATCTACGCGCTGCTCGACAACAACCAGCAGATCCAGCCAGAGCACCTGACCGCCGCGCTCGCGCTCTGGGACTACTCCACGCGCTCCGCCACCTGGGCGCTGGAGCGCACCGCAGGCGATCCCCTCGCCCAACAAATCCACGCCGCCCTCCAACACGCGCTACCCGACGGGCTCACCCGCACCCAGCTACGCGACCTACTGAACCGCAACCCCACCACCCCCCAGCTCGACCAAGCACTCGCCGCGCTCGCCCACGACGGCAAGATCACCAGCCAACGCGTCCTCACCGCCGGGCGCCCCGCTCAGCTCTGGAGCGCCACGCACCACCCAGAGCTCGCCGCCCGCGAGACGGGCATCTCGCGCGCAGCGCAAACCTAACCGCCAGAATCAGCGAAGCGGAGCGGTCCAGTCAAGGGCGGCCCGACAGGGCCGAGCGCAGCGAGCCGCGAAGCGGCGCCCTTTACGGGACCGCGCAGCGAAGCTACCCCCCAGCCAGCCACCCCTTTCAACGTTTCAACGTTCGCGCGTCAAACCCACCGATCACGACGCACAACGGCACCACCATGCCGAAACACAGCAGCGCCCAACAGCGCCTCGCGCCGCGCCGGGATGGGCGCAGGCTGCTGTTCAAGCGCTCGCACCTCGACGCAGCGATCGAGGCCATGTCGTGAGCACCGCCATCGCAAGGAGGAACCCCTGATGCCTGCTCCGATGGTCAAGACGAAGCATCCGGGCATCTTCAAGCGTGGGAGTCGCTACGTGGTCGTGTTCTACGTGGACGGCCGGCAGAGGAAGGAGGCTGTCCGCACGCTGGATGAAGCGCGGCGGCTCAAGGCGCGGCGAGAGGCAGACGTGGAGCGCGGCGAGTTCCACGCGCGCAGCCGGGCGACGTTGCAGGAGTACGCGCTGGGGTGGGTGGAGCGCTATCAGGGCCGCGGCCGGCGGGGGTTCCGTGACTCCACGCGCGAGGACTACCGGCGGATGCTCACGCAGTACCCGCTCGACTACTTCCCGGAGCGAACGCGGTTGACTGAGATCACGCCAATGAGGATCGCCGAGTTCGTCGCGTGGCTGTGTGAGCAGACGAAGCCGGCGCCGACGAAGGACCACCCCGGCCGGCGCGAGCCGCTGTCGGACAAGACGATCCGCAACGTGATGGGGCCGCTGCGCGCGTGCCTTGCCACGGCCGTCCGCGAGGGCCTGATCCGCTCGAACCCCGCGCGTGACATCGATCTGCCGCACCGCCCAACCGCCGAGGACACCGAGGACGAGGAGGTCCGGGTGATGAACGAGGAGGAGCTGCGAGCGCTGCTCAGGCAGTGCCCGGAGCAGTGGCGGCTGTTCTTCTGGTTCCTGGCGGCCACTGGCCTGCGCATCAGCGAGGCCATCGCCGTCCAGTGGCGGCACCTACAGCTCGACGGCTCCACACCGCACGTCAAGGTTCGCCGGGGCATCGTGCGGGGCAAGCTGGGGCCACCCAAGAGCCGCCACGCTCGCCGGGACGTGCCGTTGCCGTCCGGGCTCGTGCTCGCGCTACGGGAGCGCCGGAAGGAGGCGGAGCGGCCCGGAGACGACGATCTGGCGTTTCCCGCGGGTAACGGCGCGTACCTGCACGTCGGGAACCTCCGTCGTCGCGTGCTCAAGCCGGCCAGAGAAGGGGCAGGTGTCGAGTGGGTCGGGTTCCACACGTTCCGGCACACCTGCGCGTCTCTGCTGTTCGCGGAGGGCCGCAACGCCGTTCAGGTGCAGCGCTGGCTCGGCCACCACTCGGCGGCCTTTACGCTCACCACCTACGTCCATCTGCTCGATGGGGACCTCGGCAAGCCGCTGGACTTCGCCGAGGACCCGTCCGAGGGTGGCAACAAAGTGGCAACAGACCCCACAGGAAGCGACTCCACTCCACCGGAGTCCGACCTGGCAGAAGCCGCATAGATGCAGGCGATCCCGCACAGACCACGACCAACCGGAGCGCTGGAAAGTGTTGTGGTCCCGGCGGTCGGGGGTTCGAGTCCCCTCGCTCACCCTCGCGCATAGGCCAAGGTCAGCGTGGGCCCGATCAGAGACTCGGGCGTGCCGATCCGGCGAGATGCTGCTGGCATACAGTCAGCCACTACCAGACGACGCTCAGCCGTCGACGGTCCAGGCGAGCAGTCCGGTGGGAATTGCCCAGATGTTCTCACTGAGGTCGAGGATGTCGCGTGTGGCGAGGATGCCGTGTCCGTGGCGCTCGTCGAGCATCCTGCGCCCGCCTCGCCATTTTTGGCTGACGTACTTGGACTCGATCGGGGTCTGAAGGAGGGGTCCGACGAAGTCGATCTCCGAGCCGGTGTCGGGATTGCGCTGCACCAGTAGGGCAGCCTCGTCGAGGATCGCGAGATGCTCGGTGTGTGCGATGCCGCGCAACAGGCAGACACCGAGCTGCTGCTCGGAGAGGTGGGTGATGTCCGGTGCGGCAAGCGAGCGGTCGCGCAGGG
Organism: uncultured Solirubrobacterales bacterium; assembly: GCA_963702085.1. Taxonomy (GTDB): domain Bacteria; phylum Actinomycetota; class Thermoleophilia; order Solirubrobacterales; family Solirubrobacteraceae; genus Palsa-744. The sequence goes on from OY969707.1 coordinate 1,281,837, forward strand.
AGGGGAGCCTGGCGATCAGGGGGTCGATGAAGTAGAGCTTGCTCTGCGCTCCGTGCACTGGTGCGATTCCGTCGTGGGTGGTGGTGGCCCGCCACGCGTAGAAGGAGGCGCATAGCCGGTCGATGCGGCTCTCGACTGTGTTGCGTGCGCCGATGTTCAGCGTCTTGGTGACGCTGGCGACGTTCAGAGGTGAGCCCATCCCGAGGACGAGGCGCTGCAGGAGCGCCTTGATGTCGCGGTCGCTCATCGAGCCGACGTGCAGGACGTCGCCGACGAGGACGTTCCACAGGCCGTTGGCGGTGGCTGGCGCGACGTCGACGCGCCCGAGTGCCTACCAGCCAACCAGAATATCCTTGCCCAAAACCAATAGTTATGATGCTCAGGCCATGAAGAAAACCAGCATTTTTTTGTGCTGGTGCTGCACAGAACCAATGATAGTGCGCATTGAGCAACCCCGCAGCTCGCGCCAAGACCCTCATCCAGAGCCCATCCGGCTGGGGAACCATTGGAAACGAATCGAGACGAACTCGGGAGCACTCAGAGGCACGAAGACCCAGTAAACACGGGGCGGCGGCGACCGGTGTGGATCATGCGCGGGTAGGGCGGGCTGTTGCGCCTACAAGGACGTGCCCGTCCCGACGCTCGCGGCCGTACCGCCGGAGGCGACCGGAGAGAAACGTCCGCCGCCGGACGATTCGACGCCGCGCGTGACTGCTCCGAACACCCCGACGATGGCGCCGACGACCACGCCGAACACGACGGCGGCCACCGCCGAGACGCCGCCCGCCGTCGCGACCTCGGCCGCACCGATCGAGTCCGCGCGGGAGAGGCGAAACGAAACGAGGAATAGGAGCGCGGCGGTGGTGGACATCATCGGTGCACCTCCTCGACGGTCGGCGGGTCGGCCGGGTAGCGCATCCCCTTGTTGCGAGGCGGACGGTCAGCGTGGAAGCCGGGCAGGGTCGCTTGGCTCAGTTGAGGACAGGACAGTCTTGTCTGGCGAGCTTCCCCGGCCCTGGGCTTCTCGTCACGGATTGCTGTTCGATCAAGTGCTGTGCCTCTTCCGCTGGCAGTGGTCTGCCCAGCAGGTAGCCCTGCGCGATGTCGCAGCCGAAGCTCTTTACCGTTGCGAGCTGATCGGGCTGCTCGATGCCCTCGACGATTGTGGTGAGCGATAGTGTCCGGCCGATGTCGATGATCGCCTCGAGTAGTTCACGTCCGCGGGTGTCAGTGTTCGCAACGAAGGACTGGTCGATCTTGAGGATGTCGACCGGCATCTCCTGCAGGTAGGCGAGGGACGCATATCCAGTCCCGAAGTCGTCGATCGCGATGCGAACTCCGAGCTCTTTGAGCTCGTGTAGGATCCCAATCGCGTTGTGGGAGTCCTCGATCAGCGAGCTCTCGGTGATCTTGAGGATTACGCGCGTTGGGGCGATGCCCGATTGCCGCAATGCATCCTTCACGTCGGCGAGCAAACTTGGCGCCTTGATCTGCACCGTGGAGACATTTACCGCAATGCTTGGGGCGGCTGCGTCGTTCTTGACACAGTCCCACGCCGCGGCCTGTCGCAGCGCTTCTCTCAGCACCCAGCGACCGAGTGGCACGATCAATCCGCTCTCCTCGGCGAGCGCGATGAAGCGGTCGGGTCGCACGAGACCGCGGGTTGGATGGTTCCAGCGGACAAGCGCCTCGAACCCCTCGAGTCGATCGCCCACGATGTCGAACTGAGGCTGGTAGAGCAACCATAACTCGTCGTTCTCCAAAGCCTTGTGGAGGTCGCTCTGCAGGCGCAGGTGCTCGCGGGCTTGCCGGTGCATGCTCGGCTGAAAGAGCCTGCACCGCGTCCTTGCCACCTGCCTTGACCGTATACATGGCCACATCGGCGTCGGATTGCAGTTGCTCGAAGTTCGTATTCGCGGCTGAGCCGACCGCCACGCCGAGGCTCATGGTCAGGCTGTACTCGTTCTCTGCGATGACAAATGCGGGCTGGATCGCGCCGTGTAGACGCTCGGCAAGCGCAAGTGCGTCCTCGTTGGCGTCCACGGCGTCGATCAGTACAAGGAACTCGTCGCCGCCGATGCGTGCGACGGTGTCCTCCGGGCGCGCGACGGACTGTAGTCGCTGCGCGACCGAGCGCAGCAGTTCGTCGCCGGCCTGGTGGCCGAGACTGTCGTTGATCAGCTTGAATGCGTCGAGGTCGGCCACGATCGCGGCGACCTGGGTTCCGGTGCGCCGCGAGCGGGCGAATGCCTGGGCCGCTCTGTCGTCGAGCAGCGCCCGGTTGGAGAGTCCCGTGAGTGGGTCGTGGAATGCTTGGTGGCGCAGTTGCCGCTCGAGCTCGACGCGCTCGGTGACGTCGCGTGTGTTGAGCACCAAGGCGCCGACGTGCGGGTCGGCGAGGAGGTTGGTGATCGTTGACTCCACATGGTGCGCCCGTCCGGTGGCGTCGTTCAGCGTCCACTCGATCCGCGCGATCTGCGCGGGAGCGAGCGCGGCGAGATCAAGCGCCTCGGTCAAGGCCTTTCCGGCCTCCCTGCCGAAGACGCTCACGTCTCCCCCGAGGAGTGCCTCGGGTCGAAGGCCGAAGATGTCCTGCAGCGAATCGCTGAGGTAGCGGATGCTCAGGTCGGGACCGACGACCATCACGACGTCCGAGGCGTGCTGCACGAGCGCGCGATAGTAGCGCTCGGTGGCGTGAAGCTCGGCGGTGCGCTCCTCCACGCGCCGCTCGAGGTCGCTCCTCAACGCATCGTTCTCGAAGCTGACAGTCAACTGCAGGACAGCTCCCAGCAGCACGATGATCGTCACGATCACAAACAACGTGCCGGGCGTTCTCCCCAGACCTCCTCCGAGCCCCCAGCGGATGAGCACGGCGCCGACCCCGAAGACGACCGGGAGCGCCGGGATTGCCAACAGCCACCGCCCGTTCAGTCTCCTGCGTCCCCGGGTGGTCTTTGCGGAGGGTCGCAGCGCAGCGAAGACGATCAGCAGAAACCCCGCGATCCAGCCGGTGTCGAGGGCGGTAGACCCTTGGAAGTTGGGGGTGGTCGCGCTCATATACCAATACGAGGAGTCCGAGACTGCCAGGCAGGCGATTCCCAGGGCCAGCAAACCGAGACCGTGGGGCGGATCGTTCCTTCGCCAGAAGGCGACGAACAGCACAGCCGAGATGGCGAGCACGTCGAGCAGCGGATAGGCCAGATTGACCACCTGGGCGAAAGTCGAGCTGGTGGTGCTCGCGCTCACCGCGCTGACGATCAGGCTCCAGCTGAGCAGCAGCACGCCGGCGGCGATGAACAGTCCCTCGATCGTCGCCCGGAGGTTCGAGAGGTACCCGGCAGGCGTTCTCACCATCGTCAGCAGGCCAACCAAGATGAGCACCGGCGAAAGCAAAAAGGCGACGTCGAGCAGCGAGACTTCAGGCGGGACACCACCCAAGCCGACCACGATCACACCCCAACCAATTTGACCGAGGGTCCAAGCGCCGAGACCCGCCGCGATCAGCGACCACGCGATCCACGCGCGCGCCGCGATGCCTACCATCGAGTCGCGCGCCGCGCGCTCACGTTTCGCCCGGACCGCGCAGGCGAGTGTCGCCATAGCTGCGACGAGTGCTTCGGTGATGTTCTGAAAGGCCGACCAGAATGGGCCATCGCCCGGGTACAGGGCTGTGAGCAACCCGTAGACGCCGATACCGGCAGCGCCCAGCAGGGCGAGCGCAAACGAACGTGAGGGCCATCCCCTGCCCGTGCGGTTCTGACTGTGTTGAAAGCGCCGATCCATAAAAGTTTTTTGCCACACCACGTCAGCAGAGGGCCTTCTCATTGACCTGTCGGCATCCGAGGACGACTACGCCCACGTAGTTCCCCGCAGACCCCGCCCGGAATCCGAATGGCTAGCAGTACAAGAACATTCGGAACCATAGGCTAGTCAAGAGCGTTGCGAATCGAGGCTGGCGCTCGACGTAGTGCGCTGAGCCAGCGCCGCGCCAGGTCGTTCTACCGCTGCAGCTCTGCGACAAGCGGCACGCCGGTGTCGAACCAGTAGCGGTGCAGGTCGCGGATCTTGCGGGCAGACGGTCGGCCCTTCAGGTGGATCACGCACTCGGGGTAATCGACCAGGTGAACCGGCTCGCAGAAGATCTCCCGCGCGCGGGCCAGCTCGGCGGGGTCCTCGATCTCGCGCGTCGTTGCGGCGTAGGTGCGGCGGCCGAGCTTGAGCTGCACGTGCGGGTCGGCACGGATGTTCAGGACCCATGCGGCGAGCGCCAGCGGTGTGTCGACCGCCACCGCGGGTGGGCGCAGCTGCACGATGTACACACGGTCGCCCTGCGGGATCGCGCGGATCACTTTGCGCCGCGGCTTGCCGGTCTTGCGACCGGTGGTCGTCAACACCGCATGGCCGGAGGGCACCGAGCCGAAGGTGTAGCCGGGCCGCATCAGCCCGCTGAGAATCTGACCGTGCTTGGGGGAGGTGATCAGCCGGCGGTGTTTGGGCTCCTCGAGCACTGCGGCCGCACGGATCGCGCCCGCACGGTCCGGCTGGGGCTGAGCGCTGACGACCGCTGTGCTGTCAGCCATTTCGTCCATCGTTGCACGATGCTACAGACGACCGAGTCTCTTCGCCATCGCACCCGACATGGAAGGTGCGGGTGGTGAGCGGTGAGAACTACGGAGTGGGTTCAGTGGGGAGTGCGCTGGCCGGCGAGCACCTCCGGCGCTTGACTGGTTACACGTCTGCAAACAGCGAGCGACCCGAGGAGCGACCCGATGAGTGCTGCCACCGATGCCCCACCCCTGACCGGCGAGCCCGTACGTCCGTTCTCGCGTCTGGGTCGCGGCGACGTCGCGTACGCGGGCGGCAAGGGCGCGAACCTCGGTGAGCTCGCCGCGGCCGGGCTGCCGGTGCCCGACGGCTTCGTGGTCGGCGCCCCGGCCTACGCGGCGTTCTGCGGCGAGACGGGGCTGCGCGAGCGGCTGGCCGGTCTGCTGGACGGTGTGGATGTGGAGGACACCGGCGCCCTGCAGGCGGCGGGTACAGCCGCGCGCGACCTGTTCGACCAGACCCCGATACCCGAGCCGCTGCGCCGGGAGATCCGCTCGCGCTACGAGCAGCTCGCGGGCGGGGACTCCGACCTCCCCGTGGCGGTGCGCTCCTCCGCGACGGCCGAGGACACCGCGGAGACCTCCTTCGCGGGGATGAACGAGACCTTCCTGAACGTCCGCGGCGCGGACGCGGTGATCGACGCGGTGCGCCGCTGCTGGCGTTCGCTGTTCGGCGCGCGCACGATCTACTACCGGGGCGTGAACGGCTTCGCGCAGGCGGACATGGACATCGCGGTCGTCGTGCAGCGCCAGGTGAACTCGACGCGGGCCGGGGTGATGTTCACCGTCAACCCGGCGACGGGGGAGCGCGGAGAGCTGGTGATCGAGGGCTCCTTCGGCCTGGGCGAGGCGGTCGTCTCGGGCTCGGTGTCCCCCGACCGCTACATCGTGGAGAAGGCCACCCTGGCGATCCGTCGCCGCGAGGTCCACCACAAGGATCTCCTGATCGAGTACGCCCCCGGCGGCGGCACCGCCCAGCGCGCTCTCTCCGAGGAGGAGGCGCTGGCGCCGGTGCTCACCGACGAGGAGGTCGTGGCGGTGGCCGAGCTCGGCCGGCGCATCGAGGAGCACTACGGCTCCCCGCAGGACACCGAGTGGGCGTTCGACCCCGACGGCGCGCTGTGGATGCTTCAGAGCCGCCCGATCACGACGCTCCACGACGAGGCCCCGAACAGCGCGGCAGTCGAGCGCGTCCAGCCGCAGAGCGTGCTGCTGCACGGACTGGGCGGGGCGCCCGGCAGCGCCGCCGGCGCCGCGCGGGTGCTGAGCTCGCTCGCCGACGCCGCGAGCCTGGGCGACGGCGAGGTGCTGGTCACCCACATGACCTCCCCGGACTGGCTGCCGCTGATGCGCCGCGCCGCGGCGATCGTGACCGACTCCGGCGGGATGACCTGCCACGCGGCGATCGTCTCGCGCGAGCTGGGCATCCCCTGTGTGGTGGGCACGGGCGAGGCGACGCGCGTGCTGCGCGACGGCGAGAGGGTGACTGTGGATGCCACGCGTGGGGTCGTGCTGGAGGGCGTGGAGGATTTGAATGGGGGCCCGCCTGCCGGCGGCCCTGCGGGTGGGGTCGATCGCTCCACGGCGGCGGACGCGCCTGGCCCTGCGGCGGCCGCGACTCCGGCAACGGTGACGGCCGGCGCGCCCGTGACGGGCACACAGATCCTCGTGAACCTCTCGGAGCCCTCGCAGGTGGAGCGCGTGCGGGGTCTGCCCGTCGACGGCGTGGGCCTGCTGCGCGCGGAGATGATGGTGCTCGAGGCGCTCGCGGGCGACCACCCTCGCACGCTGCTTGAGGAGGGCCGCGGGGAGGAGTTCGTCGCGCGGATGGCGGAGGGCCTGAGCACGTTCGCGGCCGGCTTCGCGCCGCGGCCGGTGACCTACCGCACGATCGACTTCCGCACGAACGAGTTCCGGGGGCTGCGCGGGGGCGAGCGCTTCGAGCCGCAGGAGTCCAACCCGATGATCGGCTACCGCGGGGCGCTGCGCTACACGCGTGAGCCGGACGTCTTCCGCCTGGAGCTCGCCGCGCTGGGTCGGGTGTGGGATGCGGGGCTGCGCAACCTGCACGTGATGCTGCCGTTCGTGCGCACCGCGCGCGAGCTGCGCCGCTGCCGCGAGCTGATCGCCGAGGCGGGCCTGCTCGAGCGCCCCGGCTTCGAGCTGTGGGTGATGGCGGAGGTGCCCTCGGTGCTGTTCAACCTCGCGGAGTACGCCGCGCTGGGTGTCACCGGCATCTCGATCGGCTCCAACGACCTCACGCAGCTGCTGCTGGGCGCGGACCGCGACAACGAGGTGCTGGCGGAGACCTTCGACGAGCGCGACCCGGCCGTGACTGCCTATCTGCGTGAGCTGATCCCTCGCGCACGGGAGCTCGGGCTGCGCACCTCGATCTGCGGCCAGGCACCCTCGGTGCACCCCGAGTACGCGGAGCTGCTGGTGCGCGCGGGGATCGACGCGATCTCGGTGAGCGTGGACGTGGTGGACCGCACGCGGGCGTTGGTGGCGGCCGCGGAGCGGCGCGTGCTGTTGGACTCGGCGCGCGCCCAGGGACGGGCCGGCGGGCACGCACGGAACGGGCGCGCGCGCTTGACGCGCCCCCAGGGGTGAGGCAGTGTTCCAGGTCCGCATCCACGGACGCGGCGGCCAGGGCGTGGTTACGGCGGCGGAGATGCTCGCGCTGGCGGCGTTCGCGGAGGGCCGCTACGCGCAGGCGTTCCCGAGCTTCGGCTCGGAGCGCATGGGCGCGCCCGTCGTTTCGTTCTGCCGGATCGACGACCACGAGATCCGCGTGCGCGAGCCGGTGATGGACCCCGACGCGTTGATCGTGCAGGATCCGACGCTGCTGCACCAGGTCGACGTGTTCGGCGGCGCCAAGCAGGACGCCTACATCCTGATCAACACCGCCAAGAGCTTCGACGAGCTCGGCCTCGGGGAGTTCGTGGAGGGCTTTCGCCACGAGCGGCTGCTGACGGTGCCCGCGAGCGACCTCGCGCGCGAGTACACGGGGCGGTCGGTCGCAAACGCCGCGCTGCTCGGCGGCTTCGCGGCGCTTACATCGCTGATCTCTTTCGACGCCGTGGCGAGCGCGATCCGCGAGCGCTTCCCTGGGACCCTCGGCGAGCGTAACGTGGTGGCGGCCAGGGCAGCACACGCGTGGGTGACCGCCGAGCTTTGGGAGCTGAGCGAAGTCGCGACGTCTCGATCGCCCACGCTCCCCGCGGGTGCGGAGCGGGGGAGCTGAACGGTGCCGCGACAGCTTGAGGGCTCGCGCGCGGTGGCTGAGGCTGTGGCGCTGTGCCGCCCGGAGGTGATCTGCGCGTACCCGATCTCTCCCCAGACGCACATCGTCGAGAGCCTCGCGCAGCTCGTCAAGGACGGCGAGCTGGCTCCGTGCGAGTTCGTGAACGTCGAGTCGGAGTTTGCCGCGATGTCGGTCGCGATCGGCGCGTCGGCCACGGGCGCGCGCGCCTACACCGCGACGGCGAGCCAGGGTCTGCTGTACATGACCGAGGCGCTCTACAACGCCGCGGGGCTCGGCCTACCGATCGTGATGACGCTCGCCAACCGCGCGATCGGCGCGCCGATCAACATCTGGAACGACCACTCCGACTCGATGTCCCAGCGCGACAGCGGCTGGATTCAGCTCTACGCCGAGACCAACCAGGAGGCGCTCGACCTGCACGTCCAGGCGTTCCGGCTGGCGGAGGAGCTCTCCACGCCGGTGATGGTCTGCATGGACGGCTTCATCCTCACGCACGCCGTCGAGCGCGTAGAGATCCCCACGCAGGAGCTCGTCGACGCGTACCTGCCGCCGTTCACGCCGCGCCAGGTGCTCGACCCCGACGAGCCGGTCACGATCGGCGCGATGGTGGGGCCCGAGGCGTTCATGGAGGTGAAGTACCTCGCGCACGCCAAGCAGATGCGAGCGCTGGAGCTGATCCCCGAGATCGCCGCCGACTTCCGGGAGGTCTTCGGGCGCGACTCCGGCGGGCTGCTGCGCACCTACCGCACCGAGGACGCCGAGACCGTCGTGCTCGCGCTCGGGTCGGTGCTCGGCACGATCAAGGACACCGTCGACGAACTGCGCGAGCAGGGCATGCCGATCGGCGTCGTCGGGCTCACCTCGTTCCGCCCGTTCCCGCTGGAGGCGGTGCGTGCCGCGCTCGGCCACGCCGCGCGCGTGGTCGTGCTCGAGAAGGCGCTCGCCGTGGGCATCGGGGGGATCGTCTCGGCGAACGTGCGCATGGCGCTCGCCGGCGTGCACCTGCACGGCTACACGGTGATCGCGGGTCTCGGCGGGCGGCCGATCACGAAGACCTCGCTGCGCGGCCTGTTCGCGGACGCGGCCGCCGACCGCCTGGAGCCGCTCACGTTCCTGGACATGGACTGGGATGTCGTGAACCGGGAGCTTGGGCGGATGGGCGCCTCGCGCGCCTCGGGCCCGCACGCGGAGAACATCCTGCGCGACGTGGGCCCCGTCGCGGCGGGGCCGGTGTAGGAACGTGTTTGAGAACGATCGGCACGCCCGGATGCGCCCCTGGACGCGGCGCTGGATCGCCACGTGCCGGCTTGCCCGTGCCACCAGCACGAGCTTCACCGACCCGCGTCGCCCAGCTTGGTCCAGGAACGCCCCGGACGCACCGCCTGTTCCCAAACACGTTCTGAGGACATGAAGGCTCCCGCGATCCGCTTCTACCAGACCGGCTCGTTCGCGGTCGGCAACCGCCTGCTCGACCCCGCGCAGCGCGCGGTGCAGGCCGACGAGCAGCGCTCGAACGCGATCACCTGCGGGCACCGCGCCTGCCAGGGCTGCGGCGAGGCGCTCGGCGCGCGCTACGCGCTCGACGCCGCGATGCGGGCCACGAACGGGAGGCTGATCGCCGCCAACGCGACCGGCTGCCTGGAGGTCTTCTCGACCCCCTACCCCGAGTCCTCGTGGCGGCTGCCGTGGCTGCACTCGCTGTTCGGCAACGCCCCCGCGGTCGCGACCGGCATCGCCGCGGCGCTGCGCGCGAAGGGTCGCGAGGACGTCCGCGTGGTGGGCCAGGGGGGCGACGGCGGCACCGTGGACATCGGCTTCGCGTGCCTGTCGGGGATGTTCGAGCGAAACGACGACGTGCTCTACATCTGTTACGACAACGAGGCGTACATGAACACCGGTGTGCAGCGCTCGGGCGCCACCCCGCCCGCGGCGCGCACGACGACCACGCCGGCCGTCGGCCCCGAACCGGGCAACGTGTTCGGTCAGGGCAAGTCGGCGCCGCTGATCGCGATGGCGCACGAGATCCCCTACGTCGCCACGGCCACCGTCGCGGAGCTGCGCGACCTGGAGGCGAAGGTCCAGACCGCGATGGAGCTCCGCGGCGCGCGGTACCTGCACGTGTTCGTGCCCTGCCCGCTCGGCTGGGGCAGTGCCTCGAAGGACACGATCCGGATCGCGCGCCTGGCGAAGGAGTCGGGCATCTTCCCGGTCTTCGAAGCGCGCGACGGCGAGGTCACGAGCGTCTCGCCGATCCGCCGGCCCGTGCCGGTCGAGGAGTACCTGCGCCCGCAGCGGCGCTTCGCGCACCTCTTTGAGCCGCAGCTGCGCACCGAGACAATCGCCCGCATCCAGGCCGGCGCCGACCGCAACATCCGCCGTTTCGGGTTGGCGTGATGGACAAGCCCTTCGCGATCACGCTCGACGTCGGCTCCAGCCTGGCGAACAAGACCGGCTCCTGGCGCGAGGAGCGACCGCTGTACGTGCACCGCCTGCCGCCCTGCAACCACGCCTGCCCGGCCGGCGAGAACATCCAGCAGTGGCTCTACCACGCGGAGTCCGGCGACTACGAGTCCGCCTGGCGCGAGCTCGTCAAGGACAACCCGCTGCCCGCGGTGATGGGGCGCGTCTGTTACCACCCCTGCGAGACCGCCTGCAACCGGGCCCAGCTTGACGACCCCGTCGGGGTTCACGGGGTGGAGCGCTTCCTCGGCGACGAGGCGCTGCGCCAGGGTTGGGGCCTCACCGTCGAGGCCGAGCCGACCGGCAGGCGCGTGCTCGTGGTCGGCGCCGGCCCCTCCGGGCTCTCCGCCGCCTACCACCTCGCGCGCCGCGGGCACGCCGTCACGATCCGCGAGGCCGGACCGCTGGCGGGCGGCATGATGCGCTTCGGCATCCCCCGCTACCGCCTCCCGCGCGACGTGCTCGACGCCGAGGTGCAGCGCATCCTCGACCTCGGCGTGACGCTCGAGCTGAACGCCAAGGTCACGCACATCCTCGACGCGGTGCGCGAGGGCGCTTTCGACGCGGCGTTCCTTGCGGTGGGGGCACATATAGGCAAACGCGCCTACATACCTGCCGGCGAGGCCGCCCACACCCTCGACGCGGTGGCGCTGTTGCGCGGCATGGAGGGGCAGGAGCGTCCGCTGCTCGGCCGGCGCGTGGTCGTCTACGGCGGCGGCAACACGGCGATGGACGCCGCGCGCACCGCCAAGCGTCTGGGCGCCGAGGAGGCGATCGTCGTCTACCGGCGCACGCGCGAGCGGATGCCCGCGCACGACTCCGAGGTGCAGGAGGCGCTCGAGGAGGGCGTGCTGATGAAGTGGCTCTCCACGATCCGCCACGCCGACGGCGGCCGGCTGGTGCTCGAGCGGATGGAGCTGGACGAGACCGGCTTCCCCCAGCCCACAGGTGAGACGGAGGAGCTCGAGGCCGACTCGCTCGTGCTCGCCCTCGGCCAGGAAGCCGACCTCTCACTGCTCGACGGCGTGCCGGGCCTGCAGGTCGAGGACGGCGTCGTGCGGGTCGGCCCGAACATGATGACCGGCCACCCCGGCCTCTTCGCGGGCGGGGACATGGTGCCCGCCGAGCGCACCGTCACCGTCGGCGTCGGCCACGGCAAGCAGGCCGCGCGTCACATCGACGCGTGGCTGCGCGGGGCAGAGTTCGTTCACCCACCCGAGCCGGCGCTCGCGAGCTTCGAGTCGCTCAACACCTGGTACTACGCCGACGCGCCCCCGACCGTCGCCCCGCAGCTCGACCTCATCCGCCGCCAGTCTTCCTTCGATGAGGTCACGCTCGGCCTCGACGAGACCAACGCGTTGTTCGAGGCTCGCCGCTGCCTCTCCTGCGGCAACTGCTTTGGCTGTGACAACTGCTACGGAGTCTGCCCCGACAACGCGGTGCTGAAGGTCGACGAGGGGGACGGCTACGCGTTTAATCTCGACTACTGCAAGGGCTGCGGTATCTGCGTGGCCGAGTGTCCCTGCGGGGCGATCGAGATGGTGCCGGAGACGGTGTGAGCATCAGAGCACCGCCGCGCGGCTGGGCGTTGCGGGCGTGCGGGTCTGGAGGTACGGGGTGAGGTAACGCCCGAACACCTTCTCCGGTGGCGTGTTGGACTCGGAATCGGAGTCGGTGAAGTGACCGTGAACGGTGGAGGCGGCGGTGGGCTGGCCGAGCTCGTCGAGCTCTGTTCGCAGGTACACCGGCCTTGCGCCGCCGACCAGACGGGCGCGCAGCACACGATGGACCCGCGCCTGCGCAACCGAGATCCCGTGGTCGGAGGCGATGCGCTGCGCGATCGTGTCGGCCTGCTGGGTTGCCAGCCCGCCCTGCTTGATCGGGTAGCTCGTCATATCGCCGGCGGCGTACACGTCGGCCAGCCCGATGACGCCGCCGAGCGCGTCCGTTGAGACGAAACCCTGGAGGTCGCTCGGCACACCGGTGATCCGCGGCCCCCGCAGCTCGGGCACCGTGACGACGCAATCGGACTCCAGGGTATCCCCGGAGCCCAGTGACAGCACCCAGCCTCGCTCGACGTGCTGAGGATTGCACTCCCCGATGAAGCGCACGCCCCGCTCGGCCAGTAGCTCTGCGACCAGCCGCGTCGCCTGTGAGCCGAACACTTGCAACGGCGCGCTCTCCGGGCTCGCCAGCACCACCTCGCCGCCGGCGCCGCTCTCCTGCATCTGAGTGGCCGTCAGCAGCGCCAACTCGTACAGCGGCAGCGGCCACGAGCATCCGCATGGCACCGCGAAGACGATGCGGTCGATCTGCCCCGAGCAGAGCTGGCTGGTCATGCGGCGGATGTGGTGCGCCTCGCGCTGGTCGTGGAACGTCAGCGCGCCCGGCACGGCGGCGACGGCGCGGGCGCCGACGGCAAGCACGAGCGCGTCATACTCCAGAACGGCGAAGGACGCCAGCCGCACGCTGTGATCGTTGGGAGCGACCGCCTCCAACCGGTCCACGCGGAAGGACGCGCCAACGTCGGTTGCGATCGCCTTCAGGTCATACACGCGCGATGGGGCCTCGTTAAACGCCTCCACCGTCGCGGTCGGCTTGTACACGAGCGTCGGTGACGCCGAGACGAGCGTGACCCGCACACTCCCGGGCGCAATCGCACGCAACGCGAGCACCGCCTCGACCGCTCCGAACCCGCCGCCTGCGATCACCACATGCGCGGGCTCCCCGTTCGATCCGACGCTCTCCCTACCCCCGGCACTCTCCATACCCGTGACTATGCATCCAGATCGGGAGCCCCCCATCCGGGTAAACCCCGATGTTCGACGGGGCGTAATACCCGAAGGCGGGGTGGCTCGCCTCAGCCGGACGTCTCAGCTCAGCGGCTGCAGGCGCGTCTGTTCGACCTTGGCCAGCTTGCGCCGCAGCCGCTTGTACTCGCGCTCCTGCGTCGGCGTGCGCTTGTGGCCCCTGTACGCGAGGTTCGTGCGCTCCAGGGGATCGGCCTTGAGGTCGTACATCTCCCACTGGTCTGGCACCCTGCCCGCGGCGTCGTAGTAGCGGGCGAGCTTGTAGCGCTGTTCGCGGATCGAGACGACGTGGTTGGGCGGCTCGGGGTAGGGCCCCTTCGCCTGGCCGGACTGCCAGTCGTCGTAGGTGAAGATGGTGTAGTCCTGCGGCGAGGACGGCGCGGCGCTGAGGATCTGATCGGAGTAGTCGATCCCCTGCCAGGCGGAGCGCGCCGCGGCTGGGGCGCCGACGAGACTGGCGAGCGTGGGCAGGAAGTCGACGTGTGAGACGAGCGCGTCGCTCGTGCGGGGGCGGGGGAACAGGCGCGGGTTGGAGTAGACCAGCGGGACGCGCGTGGACTCCTCGTAGAAGTTGAAGTTCTTCTGGCGCAGGCCGCCGTGGGCGGTGCCCATCTCGCCGTGGTCGGCGGTCGCGATCACGAGCGTGTTCTCGAGCAGGCCGGTGGCAGCGAGCGTGTCGAGGAGCTTGACGAGGTAGGCGTCGGAGGATCGCATCAGGTTGCCGTAGAAGTTCAGGTAGTTGCGCTTCATCTGCGGCGTGGGGATCGGTCCGGAGGCGTTGAACAGGCGCAGGAACTGCTCCTGGACGGTGGGCTTGGTCGAGAGGTCTTCCTTGGCGGTCGCCGGCACCTCGATCTCGCCGGTCAGCCACGAGTCGTCATAGCCGCCTTCGGTGTAGGTCTTGGGGTAGAACAGCACGTCGTGGGGGTTGACGAGTGAGACGACCACGAAGAACGGCTGGTCGTGCGCGGCTGTGGAGCTGAGGTACTGGAGCGCGCCTTCGGTGCCCGCTTCCGGGGTGCCCTGAGAGTTCATGAACCGGCCGTCGTTGTCGTAGATCCCGCCGCCCTCCTCCGGGACGTCCTGGTTGGCGCCTGCGTCCGGCGGATCCCAGCGGGTGAACCCGTATTGGTTGACATCGGAGGGAACCCAGGTCGCGCCGTTGGCAGGCTTGTTGCAGTGGAACTTGCCCTTGTAGACGGGGGTGTAGCCCGCGGCTGCGACGACCGTCGCGGGATTCTTGAAAGAGAGCGCGAGTTCGACCTGGGGATATTCGGGAGACGGCATGTCGGTCTCGAGCGTGTACTTGACACCGTGCTGGGCGGGGAAGTAGCCGGACATCAGCGTCGAGCGCGCGGGCGAGCACATGCACGCGTTCGTGAACGCGCGCTCGAACGTCAAGCCGTGTGCCTGCAGCCGCGTCACGCCGGGCAGGTTGCGCGCCGACCAGCCGGGCGGGAAGTGCTGGATCGCGCGCTGCTGGTCGGTCAGGAAGAGCAGCACGTTCATGCCCGCGACCTTGCCGGTGGGCGCTGCGCGGCGGGGCTTTGGGCGTGTCGCGGCGGCGGCTGCGGCCGCGCGGCCGCCGAGCAGAATGCCAGGTGCGGCGACGGCCGCTGTCTTCAGCAGGTCGCCGCGGGTGATCCCCTCCCGCGCGTCCTCGTCGTGCTGTGGAGGTGCCCCAACCTGCTTGGAATCGCTGTCCGCTCTGTCCATGACCGCTCCTTTTCGATCTCAGCGCTGCCTGCGCATGCGCCACGACAATAGCCGTGGCGAGGCCACACTAGCAGGTCTAGTCCGCTAGCTGGACTTTCGGCAGGTTTGCTGGGAGTTGGGATCATGTACGCATGTCCGCGCCCCAAGATCGTAAGGAGAGCGCCGAGGGGCCGTGTCCACGCGTGGCCGTCTTCGCGCCCCACCCCCTGCTCACGGTCACTCTTGAGCGGGAGGGAGCCGAGCGGGAGCAGGTCCACTTCCACCCGGGCGGGCAGGGAGTGTGGGTGGCGCGCATGGCTGCCTGCCTGGGCGCAGAACCGGTGCTTTGTGGGTTTCTGGGCGGGGAGAGCGGCGTGCTGCTCGGTGGGCTGCTGGCGCAGATGAACGGCGAGCTGCGTCTGGTGCAAACCGCATCCGCGAGCGGCTGCTATGTGACCGACCGTCGCTCGGGCGAGCGCGAGGTGCTCAGTTGCACGCTCAGCGACCCACCGTCCCGCCACGAGCTCGACGAGCTTTTCTCGATCGCCTGCGCGGAGGCGATCGCCGCCGGCTGGCTCGTGCTCACCAACCCGATGCCCGGGGAGGCGCTGCCGCTGGAGGTCTATGGGGATCTGATCGCCGATGTGCGTGCGAGCGGATGCCGCACGCTGGTCGATCTCTCCACTCCGCGTCTGGACAGCGCGCTGCGTGGCGAGCCCGACCTGGTGAAGCTCAACGACTGGGAGCTCGCGGAGTTCGTGCGTGGCCCGGTGTCCGAGCCGGCGCAGCTGCGCGCCGCGGCGCAGCGACTGTGCGAGGAGGGCGCGAGGGCGGTGATCGTGACTCGTGGCGAGCTGCCGGCGCTGGTGCTCGCGGGGGAGCGGGCGTGGTGGCTGACGCCGCCGGTCCTGACGCGCGGCTTTCGCGAGGGCTGCGGGGACGCGATGATGGGCGCACTCGCCGCCACCTGGGCCCGCGGGGAGAGCTTCGAGCGTGCGCTTGTGGTCGGGGCCGCGGCGGGCGCGGCCAACTTCCTGCGCCACGGCCTGGGCAGCGCCTCCCGCGAGGTGGTGCGGCGGCTCGTGGACAGTGTCGTCCTGGAGCCGCTCACGGCGGCGGGGGAGTGACGGTCGCCGCGCCGCGCAGGATCGCCCGCGGTGCCTGATCGACCATCCATGCGATCCACGCTGGTGTGCAGACCGTCGCCAGGCGCGCGAAGCCAGCGGCCAGCCGTACGGGGCGCCCGGCGTGCGAGGAGTGGGCGTCGCTGCCGAGCAGATGCACCAGGCCCCGCCCCGCCAGTGCCAACACGAGATCCCCCGGGGCGGCGCCGGCGACGAACTCGGCCGTCCACTGGATCAGGCAGCCGTTGCTCACGAGCCTTTCCAGGTGCTCCTCGAAGTCGGTGCCGGCGTGCCGCTCGGGGTGGGCGATGACTGCCTGAAACCCCCGTGCGGCGAGCCTCTTGACACACTCCTCCAGGCTGGTTGAAAGCGGCCCGGGTGCCGGCTCCAGCAGCGCCCATCCGCCGGCCCCGCCGAGCGCCACCAGGCGCAGCTGGGTGTCGGTGAGGCGATCGGCCTCGGTCTGCGCGAGCTCTCCGCCCGGGCGCAGCCGAATGTCGATCCCCTGCTCATCCAGGCGTACCTGCAGCGAGTGCACGCGCTCGGCGATCTCCTCGACGCGCACCCTGTGATCGTGACGGACGTGCGGTGTCGCGCACACGACCGCGATGCCGTCCTCCCGTGCTTGGCGCGCCATCGCCAGACTGTCGTCGAGGTCGAGCGCGCCGTCGTCGAGCGCCGGCAGGATATGGCAGTGAAGATCGATCACAGACGGAGGGCTGCTCTCCCGAGCTTGCCTACGTAGAAACGCGCACCTCCGTTGAGGGTAGTCCCCGATGTGTCGGCTACGGGTGGGTCTTAGCGTCGTGTGTGCAGGTCACCGAACTCATCGCACCGACCACAGGGAGGCACCGGAAATGAAGGCCCTCGTTTATCACGGCCCCGGCGAGCGCGGCTGGGACACGGTCGATGACCCCGCGATCCTCGCCCCGACCGACGCGATCGTGCGGATCGACACCTCCACGATCTGCGGCACCGACCTGCACATCCTCAAAGGGGACGTCCCCGAGACCACGCCCGGCACGATCCTCGGCCACGAGGCCGTCGGCACGGTGCAGGAGGTGGGCGCCGGCGTGAGCACGGTGAAGCCCGGCGACCGCGTGCTGCTCTCGTGCATCACCTCCTGCGGCAGCTGCCGCTTCTGCAAGCAGGGCCGCTACGGGCTGTGCGTTGGCGGCGGCGGCTGGATCTTCGGCCACCTGATCAACGGCCTGCAGGCCGAGTACGCCCGCGTGCCGTTCGCCGACAACTCCGTCTACAAGGTTCCCGGGCAGCTCAGCGACGAGCAGGTGCTGTTCCTCGCCGACATCCTGCCCACCTCCTTCGAGGTGGGGGTGCTCAACGGCATGGTGTCCCCCGGCGACACCGTGGCGATCGTCGGCGCCGGCCCGATCGGCCTGGCGGCGATCCTCACCGCGCGTCTGTACACCCCCGGGCGGATCGTGGCGATCGACCTCGCCGACAGTCGCCTGGAGAGCGCCACGCGCTTCGGCGCCGATGAGACGATCAACAACGGCCGCGAGGACGCCGTCGCGCTGGTGATGGAGCTGACCGACGGCCTCGGTGCCGACAGCGCCTTCGAGGCTGTCGGCGTGCCCGAGACCTTCGAACTGGCAGCCGAGCTGATCCGGCCCGGCGGCCGCGTGGCGAACATCGGCGTGCACGGCAAGTCCGCGCACCTGCACCTGGAGAAGCTGTGGATCCGCGACGTGACGATCACCACTGGGCTGGTGGACACCTTCAGCATCCCCCAGCTGATGCGCCTGATCGCAAGCGGTCGTCTGGACCCCTCGCTGTTCGCGACCCATCGCTTCGCGCTGGGCGACACGATGGACGCCTACGGCGTGTTCGCCGACGCGGCGAACACGGGCGCGCTGAAGGTCGTGCTCCAGGGCTCGAACGGCAGCGCGAGCGTCGCGGTCCCGGCACATGCCGGAGCGGTTGTCTGAGAAGACGCAACCACTCCCCCCTCATGTGTGTCTCCAGCGGCGGGCGCCCCGATCTGACCCAGCCCCGTCGTGCCCTTGGACGGAACAGCCTTGAGAATGGTTCCCACGCGACGGCTGGAGGCGACGGTGGTGGGCGGCCCCGGCGTCAGTCGGAGAGGTGCTCGCTGTCGGCCTCGCCGTAGACCGAGTCGGCTGACTCCTCGTCGGGCCCCGCGTCCTGCAGGATGCGGACCGGAGTGTGCTGGTCGCCGTGCGAGGCGTGCTCGATGAGATCCTGCTCGGCGAGCTCGAAGCCCTCGGCCTCACCGCCTCCGGCCTCCTCCACGGCCCGGCGCTCCTCGCGGTGGCGCTCGGTGGGGTCCATCAGCGGCTCGGCAGGCAGGTCGTCGTCCACGGCCCCAACTGTACTCGCTTGCGTAGGCGGCGCGCGGTCTGGGCCTCCGTGCCCAGCGGCGGCGCTCAGGACCCGATCACCAGCGCCACGACGAGCAGCGCCAGCAGGTGGAACGTCTGGTCGACGGCGATCGACACCGCCAGGTTTTCCTTCGGGTCCAACCGCTTGACGCGCTTCATGTACGCGTGCAGCAGTCGTCCGTCGTCCTGGATGAGGTGGGGGAGGAAGATCGCCGGGACCACCCACACCAGTTCCACGCCGAGGTCGTTCGCGACCAGCGCCGGGACGAAGCAGACCGTGTAGGTGCTGACGTGGGTGAACAGCGCCCGGCGTGCCTCTCCCGCCCCCCGCGCGAGGCCCCCGCGCTTGTGGATGGCCTGCCAGTCGGTCTGCAGCAGGTAGTCGCCGACCAGGTGGGAGACCACGAACAGAGTAAAGACTTCGACCCACGTCATCGGACCCCAGCCTATCCGGCTGCGCGGCCGCTGTCCTCCTGTGCGTGTGGCCCCCGCCCGCCTGTCCTGGGCGCAGGCGGGGCTGCTCCGCCCGCGCGTCGTCTCACGGGCCGGCCTGCCCCGCCCGCACGCCCTCCCGCGGGGCCGGGCAGTAGGCTGGCGCGGTGAGCGCCGTACCCCACGGAGACCCGGGGAGCCCGTTTCCGCCGATCGCCGACTACGGCTTCCTGTCGGACTGCGAGACGTGCGCGCTGATCGCGCCGAGCGGCAACGTCGAGTGGATGTGCCTGCCGCGGTTCGACTCGCCGTCGGTGTTCGGGTCGATGCTCGACCGCGACGCCGGTGGCTTTCGACTGGGACCGGCCGGCGTGACCGTGCCCGGCGCGGTGCGCTACCTGCCGGGCACGGTGGTGCTCGAGACCTCCTGGGAGACGCGCACCGGGTGGGTGGTCGTCCGCGACGTGCTGTGCATCGGGCCGTGGTACCACCAGGACGAGCGCTCGCGCACCCACCGCCGCTCGCCGACCGACTACGACGCCGACCACGTGCTGCTGCGCACGGCGTTCTGCGTGCAGGGGTGGGCCGAGATCCACCTCGACTGCGAACCGGTCTTCGACTACGGCGGCCTCGCGGCCGAGTGGGCCTACACCGGCCCGGGCTACTCCGAGGCGACGGCCGGCTCGGAGGGCATGGAGCTCAAACTGCGGCTGGTCACCGACATGAACCTCGGGTTCGAGGGGCCGCGCGCCCGCGCGCGCACGATCCTGCACGAGGGGGAGTCCGTGTTCGCGGCGCTGGGGTGGTCCGAGCACCCGCTGCCCGCCACCTACGCGGAGGCCAACGAGCGGCTCGTGCGCACCGCCCACCACTGGCAGGAGTGGCTCAAGCAGGGCACCTTCCCCGACCACCCCTGGCGCACGTACCTGCAGCGCTCCGCGCTGACGCTCAAGGGGCTCAGCTACGCGCCCACCGGGGCGATGGTCGCGGCAGCCACGACCTCGCTGCCGGAGACCGTCGGCGGCGAACGCAACTGGGACTACCGCTACACGTGGATCCGCGACTCGACGTTCATGCTGTGGGCGCTCTACACGCTCGGCTTCGACTGGGAGGCCAACGACTTCTTCTACTTCGTCGCGGACCTCGCCGAGGCCGAGGAGGGGGAGCTGCAGATCATGTACGGCATCGGCGGGGAGTCCCGCCTGGACGAGCACGAGCTCGACCACCTCTCCGGCTACGGCGGGGCACGGCCGGTGCGCATCGGCAACGGGGCCTACCGCCAGCGCCAGCACGACGTGTGGGGCGCGGTGCTCGACTCGATCTACCTGCACACCCGCTCGCGTGACCAGCTCCCGGACCGGCTGTGGCCGATCATCAAGCGGCAGGTCGCCGGCGCCCTGGAGCACTGGCGCGAGCCCGACCGCGGGATCTGGGAGGTCCGGGGTGAGCCGCAGCACTTCACCTCCTCGAAGCTCATGTGCTGGGTGGCAGCCGACCGCGGCGCCCGCCTGGCGCAGCTGCGCGACGACACCGAGTGGGCCGAGCGCTGGCACGCGGCGGCGGCGGAGATCCACGCCGACATCTGTGAGCACGGGGTCGACGGGCGCGGCGCGTTCACGCAGCACTACGACACGGAGGCGCTCGACGCCTCGCTGCTGCTGGCGCCGCTCGTGCGCTTCCTGCCACCCGACGACCCGCGCATCGTCGCGACCGTGCTGGCGATCGCCGACGAGCTCACCGAGGACGGGCTCGTGCTGCGCTACCGCGTGGGGGAGACCGACGACGGGCTCACCGGTGAGGAGGGCTCGTTCACGATCTGCTCGTTCTGGCTGGTCTCCGCGCTCTCTGAGATCGGCGAGCTGGCGCGTGCCCGGGCGCTGTGCGAGAAGCTCATCTCGCACGCCTCCGCGCTGGGGCTCTACGCCGAGGAGATCGACCCGCGCACCGGCCGGCACCTCGGCAACTTCCCGCAGGCCTTCACCCACCTGGCGCTCATCAACGCGGTCATGCACGTGATCCGCGCCGAGCGCGGCGAGCCGGATCCGGCCTCGGCGATCGCTACCGTGCGCCGATGACCACCCGTTCGACCTACCTGCGTCTGGAGGTCATCTCCGGCAACGGGACGGGGGACACGCTCGTCGTCGAGGACGAGCTCGTCATCGGGCGTCACGCCGAGGGGCCCGGCCGGCTCTCCGACGACGAGGAAATCTCGCGCCGGCACGCGCGCCTCTCGCGCGAGGCCACCGGGGACTACGCGCTTGAGGATCTTGGTTCTTCCAACGGCACGTTCGTCAACGGCCTGCGGATCCAGAGTCCCGTGCTGCTGTCGCTTGGGGACTCGATCGAGGTTGGGGCCACGACGCTGGTTGTGCGGGGCATCGTGCAGCCCGAGCCCGAGCCCGTGGCGCCCGATGCGGGGGGACACGCTGCCGCTCGTGCCGCGCCCACCGTGTTCGCTCGGGTTCCCGACGTGCAGGAGCCGGCGGCTCCCGCTCCCGAGCCTGTGCTGGCTCCTGCTCCTGCTCCTGCTCCCGTGCCCGCTCCCGCTCCTGCTCCTGCTCCTGTGCCGGCTCCTGCTCCTGTGCCGGCTCCTGCTCCTGTGCCGGCTCCTGCTCCTGTGCCTGCTCCTGCTCCCGTGCCGGCTCCCCCTCCGCCGCCGCTCAGGCTCGAGATCGACTTCGACGCGCGCGAGGCGCGGCTTGCGCTCGGGGAGGGCGGGGAGACCGTGCGTCTGGTCTTTGTCGACGGGGTCTGGCGGGTCGGGCGCGATTAGGTCGGCTTGCCGCGCGCGTCTGGCCTACGGGCGCGGGGCGCCGGCCTCTGGCATATCATTTGTGTCTTCCCGGCAAGAGGTGGTGGTCTGATGCGAGCTACACACACGCGTTCCCGGCGGCCGTTCGCGGTCGCGACGCTGGCGGCGGTGCTGACGGTGGGGGCCACGGCGGCGATGACGGCGAGCGCTGCGGTGCCGCGCCCGATCGACGACAGCGACCCGTTTGCGACGGTCGTCTGCGTCAAAGCGCCGTGTGAACAGCCGCCGATCAACGACAACTACCTCGAATCGCTGAACCTCAACAAGCCGGGCACCCCGCTCAACCAGACGGAAACTCTGGGCGACACGCGCAACACGGCGGCGGCGACGGTGCAGTCGGACCTTCTCAGCCCGCACCCCGGCCCGCCCGAGCTGACGGGCTGCAACGGCGTCACCGAGGGCAAGACGATCTGGTACGACTTCTACCCCAACACCAATGGGCTCGTCCGGATCCGCACCTCGGCGGCCTTCGGCACGGTGATGGCGGTCATGCCGTACAACCCCAAGACGCTGGTTCCCGAAAACGGCGAACGTCACTGTGCGGTCAACCAGCCCACGGCGGCCGGCGAACTGTTCGACAAAGTGCAGGCCGGGCGCCCGTACACGATCCAGCTCGGCGGCGTCGAAGAAGCCGGGGGCACCCTCCAGTTCCTGTTCGACTACCTCGTTGAACTCAAGCGCCTGCAGGCCGAAGCGACGCTCGCCGCGCAGCCGCTCGCCTCCGGGGTGCGCGTCGTGAGCCTCGCCGTCGCCGCGCCCCGCAAGGCCCGCATCGAAGTCCACTGCACGCGCGGCTGCAGCCCCCAGGCCACGACCGCGCGGATCGTCCACTTCCCCCGCCTTGGCGGCGCGGTGCTGCCGAACGGCTCCGCTCTGAAGATCTACGTGACCGCTCACAACGAGATCGGCGCCTACATCGAATACCGCATCGGGCACGCGAACTTCACCAAGGTCCAGCGCTGCCTGAAGCCTGGCTCGAAGCGGCCCGTGCGCTGCGAATGACCGCCACCTCGCGCGGGCGCGTGGCAATCGTGGCGCTGATCGTGGTGCTGGCGTTCGGCGCCGCCTTTGCGGTGCGCAGCGCGACCGCCGGGGGGACGTCGGGGCCGGCGGCACCCGTGCCGCTTGTGCTGCCCTCGACTCCTGCGCCCGCCTCCGGTGTCGCGCTGCCCGTGGTGGCGCTCCCGGCGCTGCGCCGCCCACCGCGCTCGGCCACTCCCGCTCCGAGCGCTGCGCCGAGCTCCGCTCCCGCTGCGACTCCGGCGCCGGCCTCGACCCCGGCGCCAGCCGCGCCCTCCACACCGGCCACACCGCCGAGCAGTGGTGGCGGCGGCAAAGGCCCGGTGCTCGTAGGCTAGTCCGGCTAGTGTCGAGTACGTGACCTCCAGGGTGTTTGAGAACAAGTGGGCGCGCCGATCGCGATGAGTCACGTTTTCGGCCGACGCCGGTGATCTGATGGACGCACCCCAAAGCTCCACGGTCGTCGCGGGCTACCGCATCGACGGCACCCTCGGGGAGGGCGGCATGGGCACCGTCTACCGCGCCACGCAGCTGTCGCTGGAGCGCGTGGTGGCGCTGAAGGTGCTGACCGCGGAGCTCTCCGCCGACCCCGCTTTCCGCGAGCGCTTCCGTCGCGAGGGACTGCTGCAGGCCGCCCTCGACCACCCTCACATAGTCACCGTCTACGAGGCCGGCGAGGCCGACGGCAGGCTGTTCCTCGCGATGCGCATGGTCGAGGGTCCCACGCTCAAGGACCTGATCGTGCGCCGCCAGCTCGACGACCGGCGGGCGCTGCGCCTGCTCACGCAGGTGGCCGAGGCGCTCGACGCCGCGCACACGAAAGGGCTCATCCACCGTGACGTCAAGCCTCAGAACGTGCTCGTCGGCGCCGGCGACCACGCCTACCTGGCCGACTTCGGGCTGACCAAGGGGCACGACGACGCGGGGATGACCGAGACCGGCCAGTTCGTCGGCACGATCGACTACATCTCCCCCGAGCAGGCTCGCGGGGAGCGGGCCACGGCGCGCTCGGACGTGTACGCCCTCACGGCGGTGCTCTGCGAGTGCCTCACCGGCCAGGTCCCGTTCGTGCGGGCGACCGAAGAGCGGGTTCTGCTCGCGCACCTCTCCGAGCCTCCGCCGCGTCTGTCGGAGGTGCGCGCGGATCTCCCCGCCGCGATGGACGGTGTGGTCGCTCGGGGTATGGCGAAGGCTCCAGAGGACCGCCCGGCGTCGGCCGGCGAGCTGATGCTCGAGGCGCGGCGGGCGCTTGGCGCCGTGCCGGAGGCCTCCGCGTCGTCTGCCTCCGCGGAGACACGCTTGCGGCCCACCGCCGGGACCCCGACAAGGGGGCCGCGTTCGGCTGCGCCGGGCGACCCCGGGGCGACCCGCCTTGCCGGTGCCGCCGCGGGGGCGGCTGGGGCGCTCGGCGGGGAGTCTGCCGAGGCGACGCGCGCGGCCGGCGTAGGTTCCCCCGCCTCCCTCGGCGCTCCGCCCGTAGCGGTTGCGACCGGCGCGCGCGTCTCCACTGGCGCCGGGCGCGGGAGGTTCCTGCCGGTGGCGCTCGCCGCGGCGGTGCTCGCGGCCGTCGTCGGATTCCTGCTTGGAGGCGGCTCGGGCGGCTCCAGCGAAACTTTCAGCGACTCGGCGTCCTCGGGCTACCTTGAGCTCTCCTTCCCGTCCGGCTGGCAACGGCTCGTGAGTGCGCCTACGATCCCGGGGCTTGCGTTCTCGCAGCCGCTCGCGCTGGCACCATCCTCCTCTGCCACCGCGAGTGCCTCCGGTCAGCGCCTGATCGCCGGTGAGGTGTCGGCCTCGGGGCCCGCGCTGCTGCCCGCGGGGTTCACTGCGGCCCTGGCCGGCGCGCTGCCCCACCCTGAACCCGTGCAGCTGGGGACCCTGCAGGCCTACCGCTACACCGGGCTGTCCGTGCATGGCCTCGCCGGGTCGCTGACGCTCTACGTGGTGCCGACCGCGGGCGGGGTTGCCACCGTCGCGTGCCTCTCCTCCTCCTCCTCCTCCTCCTCCTCCTCCTTGGCGCAGTGCGGGCAGATCGCGGCCACGCTGAAGCTGAACGGCACCACCGCGTTTGGGCTGGCTCCCTCCGCGCAGTACGCCGCTGCGCTGCGGCGCACCTTCGGCGCGTTGCGCGCCGCCAACGCCACCAGCACGGCCCGCCTGCGCGCCGCCTCGAGCGCCTCCGCGCAGGCCGCCGCGGCCGCCCAGCTCGCCACGGCCTACGGCTCCGCGTCGAGCGCGCTCGCGCGGTTGACCGTCAGTCCCGCGGTGCGCGCTGTCAACGCGAGCCTCGCCGCCGCGCTCGCGGCCACCGGTCGCGATTACGCCGCGCTCGCCGCGGCCGCGCGGGCCGGGGACGAAGCCGCCTACACGCAGGCGCAGCGCACGCTCGGCGCTGATCGCGTCCGTGCCGCGGGCGCACTTGCCGTTTTGGGCCAGGCCGGTTACGCCGTCTCGGGCTGAGCGGCCGGCGTTGATCCCGGGGGGGTCGTTTCGGGCTGGGCGCCCGGCGTTGATCCCGGGCTGTCCGTCTCGCGCTGGGCGGCCGGGGGGGACCCTGGCCCGTAGGTTTCGGGCTGTGCGGCCGTCGAAGCCCCCTGGCTCTCCGTCTTGGGCGTACCCCCGTCGTTTGCGAGCGCCCACAGCACCGTGTGTGCCCGTCGGCCGCGCAGCTCGATCTCTTCGACGTACACGAGGTCCCCGGGCGGCACCGTGAGCGAGTCCTTCGTGGTCCCTGACAGCAGCAGCTGGTGGGGCGTCCCCTTGGTGTACTGCTCGATGCGGGCGGCCACGTTCGTGGCGTCGCCGACGGCGGTGTACTCGACGCGGCGCTCGGAGCCGACGTTGCCCGACATCACGCGGCCCGAGTTCAGGCCGATGCCCATGCGAAACCCCGTGCTCAGATCCTGCGAGCGCAGCCATTCGTTGAAGCGCGCCAGGCGCACGGTGAGCATCTCGCGGGCGCTGGAGAGCGCGCGGTCGGCGTGGTCGTCCTGGGCGATCGGCGCTCCGAACACGGCCATGATTCCGTCGCCCATGTAGGCGACCAGCGTGCCCCCGTGGTCGAGGATCGCGTCGCTCATCTCGCTGAGGTAGTGGTTGAGCACTTCGATCACGCGGTCGGGGGTCAGCGTTTCCGCGAACGTCGTGAAGCCGCGCAGGTCGGTGAACATCACGGTTCCCTCGCGCTGCACCCCGCCGAGGCGCAGCCCCGCGTCGGTGCTTGCCAGAACCTCGTCGACGACGTTCTCGGGCACGAAGCGGGAGAACAGGTCGCGCACCCGCTCGCGCTCGAAGGCGACCGTCACCAGCTGCACCGAAAGCGCCCCCGCGGCGCTGAGGATCAGCGCCCCGAGCGGGTACACGAACGACACGACGCGCCCGTGGTCGAAGGCGATCTGCACAGCGACCGTGAACACCACCGCGAGCGCGAGCGCCAGCGCGACCGTGGCCACCGAGCCGAACCGCAGCGTCGCCAGCGGGGTGGCGCACCCCAGCAGCACGATCAGCGCGAGGTCCACCCACCCCGCGGAGGAGCGCAGCGGCAGGCCCCGCAGTACCGTCTCGATCGCGCTGGCCTGGACTTCGGCGCCCGACATCTTGGGGGCCGTGGAGGTTGGGTGAACGTCCTGCAGCGACGGCGCCGAGGGCCCGACGACCACGATCTTGTCGTGGAAGAAGCCCTTCGGCACGTGGCCGAGATAGACGGCCGAGAACGGCACTTTGGCGAGCGTTCCTTCCGGTCCGTAGTAGTCGATCCAGGCGGGGCTCCCGGCGAACTCGCGCGCGCTCACCCGCCGGCCCTCGGCGACTTCGGCGCTCACCACCGCGAACGTCTTCAGCCCGCCGACGGAGTAGTTGACCCGTCGCAGGACGCCTCCGGGGTCGGGGGGCAGCTGCGCGTCGGCGGGCCGCGAGCCGACTTCCCTCAGCAGCGCGTTGCCTTCGGGGCTGCCCAGGAAGCTGGTGTTCCCGCTCCCGTTCGTTTCGGTTTCGGTCGTGGCCATCACCGTGCGTCCGGCCGCGCGTTCCAGCGCGGCGATCAGCGCTTCCTCGTCGCTGCGAGCCGCGGCGCAGTGGCCCGGCGGTGGCTGGGAGCCCGTGGGGGAGGGTGGGCAGGCGCTGGGCTCGCTGAACTGCACGTCGTAGGCGATCACCCTGGGATGGTCGCGCGTGATCGCTTCGATCACCCGAGCGTGCACCCGGCGCGGGAAGGGCCACAGCGTCTTCAGTTCGTTGAAGGTTGTGGAGTCGATCTCGACCAGCACGACGTTCGACGGCGGTCGCTGGCGGCCGCGGATCGAGAAGCGGGTGTTGACGGTGCTCAGTTCCAGCGAGCGCAGCAGGTTGGTCTCGTAGGCGAGCACCCCCAGGCCGGTGGCACTCACCGCCACGATCGCCAGCAGCACCAGCCGCAGCCGCCGCGTGCGGGACTGTCCGGCTCGCCTGCGTTTGCGCTTCACCCGTTCACCTGAGCAAACGCTATCCGAGTCCCCGGCGGGGCCGAGGCTGCGTTACGCTGGCCGTCGATGATCGAGGATCCCTCGCGCTTCGTCCTGCCGCAGGAGCACACGCTGGCCGACCGCTACACCGTGCTGGCGCCGATCTCCCACGGTGCGATGGGCGCCGTCTACCGCGGGCGCGACACGAGCACCGGCACGGCCGTGGCGGTCAAGCACGTCACCAACACGCGCCACGCCGAGCGCTTTGAGGTCGAGGCACAACTGCTCTCGCTGCTCGACCACCCGCGGGTGGTCGAGGTTCTCGACCACTTCGTCGACGAGCGCGGCCAGTACCTGGTGATGGAGCTGGTCGAGGGCACCGACCTGCACGCCCTGCTGGAGCGCGACGGCGCCCCAGGGCTGGGACTCGACAAGGCGGTGGAGTACGCGCGCCAGAGCTGCGAGGCGCTGGAGTACGTGCACGACCAGCAGATCGTCCACCGCGACGTCAAGCCGCACAACCTGATTCTCGGGGAGCACGGCGTCGTGCTGGTCGACTTCGGCATCGCCCGCCTGCTCAAAGACGAGGAAGAAGACGACGGCACGATGGGGGTCGGCACGCCGCGCTTCATGGCGCCCGAGGTGTTCGCCGGGGGCACGGTCTCCCCGCGCTCGGACGTCTTCAGCCTGGCCGCCACGCTGTGGACGCTGCTCGTCGGCAAGCCGCCGGTGTACGCCGGGCCGACCAAGCTGCTCGAGCTGGTCCCCGACGTTCCCGCAGAGATCGCCGAGGCGGTGCAGGCTGGCCTGGAGATGATCCCCGAGCGTCGGGTCGCCTCGATCGCCGCCTTCTCCCGCGCGCTCGGCGGCCACTCCCAGTCCTCCATCGGCGGGTCGCTCACGCTCTCGGTCGAGGGCCCTGCCGCCCGCCGCAGCCTGATCGAGGGGATCGTGCGCACCGCGGCCGGCGTCTTCGGCGCGGCGGCCTCCTCGATCGCGCTGACCGACGCCAACACGGGTGAGCTGGTCTACCAGTCGGCGTGGGGGGCGGGGGGGCGCGAGATCGTGGGCGTGCGGCTGCCCCCGGGGCAGGGCCTCTCCGGCAGCGTCGTGGAGAGCGGGCAGCCGGTGGCGGTGAGCGACTGCCGCACCGACCCGCGCTTTGCGGCACGCATCGCCGCCGGCACCGGGCACGTCCCCTACACGATGCTGGTCGTCCCGCTGCTGCGCGCCGGGCGCCCGATCGGCGTGCTCTCGCTCCTGGATCGCCGCGACGGCGGCCACTACGGGCCCGACGACGCCGAGCGCGCGGCTTTGTTCGCCGAGCTTGCCGTCTCCGCGATCGAAGCGGCGGGGGAGGCGATGCCCTCCCTGGGTGCGCGCCGGCCGCGGGTCAGCCCCATCTGATCGGGCTCCGCGCCATACGCCCGACCTGCGGCTCACTACAGCAGGGTGGGCAAGACCCGTCCTGGCGGAGATCTTCGCGGAAGCCCCGGGTCTGGCGCGTTCTACCTGGCGGGCCACTCGATCCGCGTACGCAGCTCGTCTGCGCCGAGATCGAGCAGCTCGCTGCGTTCCGCCGCGCGATACTCGCCGTCGCGCAGGATCAGCCAGTCGACCGAGCGCTTGGCGGGATCGACGATCAGCACCTCCTGAACCTCGTGGGCGGCGTAGAACGGAAGCTTCTCCCAGCTCTCGTCGTCGGGTGAGCGGATCTCGATCACCAGCGGGGCGCTCGTGTGCCACGCCCCGGAGGCGCCGGGTCGGTGCAGGGCGCTGTCGGGCACGCGGAAGTCGTCCAGGCCCTCGCCGAGGTTGGACTGGCCCACCATCTTCAGGCCCGCGCGCTGGGCCAGCGGCCTGAGGATCGCATGGAGCTGGCTTTCGATGTCGGCGTGCCCGAGGTCGGGGGCGGGGACGATGTGCAGGACACCCTCCCACACCTCGTCCATGCGATCAAGCCCGGAGCGTCGGCGCTGCTCGCGCAGCTCTTCGAGCGCTGCCGGGGGAGGATCCAGCACCAGTGTGCGCATCTCGCAAGCGTAGCGCGACGGCGCTTACGCCACCAGTCCGAAGCCGCAGCTACCTCTCGCGAAGTACGACACTGTGAATTGTGGCCCACAAGAGCGGCGATGTCCGCGAATGAGGCTCTGCCGTCCCTGGACGTAACGGGTGTTGGTCAGCCCCGTTTGATCGGGCCGCGCGCCAGATACGACTGGCCGGTGAACAGGGTGATCGTCTTGCGGCGGATGAAGTCGCGGACGGTGACGACGCCGCGCTTGACGTGCGTGAGCGTTCCGTCGCACTGATTCTTCACGCTCCAGACGGTCCCGCGCACGGTCGCTGCGCTGTCCTGTCCGCGCGCGGTGAAGTGCCCGTGCCCGCTTGAGTTGAGCTGGCCGAGCACCTTGCTGCTCAGATGGCTGCTTGCGATCCGGGCTCCCTTGCCGAGCGTCGTGCAGACCTGTCTGGCGCTGAGGTTGTTGATGATGTCCAGTTCGGTCAGGCCTTTCTGCCTGCGCCCCTGCAGCAGCTTGAAGATCCCGGCCCCAAAGTCGCCGGACTGCAGCTTGCCCTTCGGGGACGCGGTGGTGGCCGTGGTGATCCCCACAACGCCGCGAGTCGTTTCGAGGATCGACCCGACGGGAATCTGGCGCGCTTCTGTCAACGGCACGAACGCCCGTCCCTTCGTGAGCGCCTCGACCGCCTGTGCCTCGAGCCCGAACGGCGAGAAAGGGGAGACCGACGCTGCCGACGCCAGCGTGGCACCGGGCGGCAGCGCGACGAAGACGACCCCCGACACCAGCGTCACGTTCACGGTCTTTCCGAGCACCGGCGGCGGAAGTGCCGCGAGCGTTGCGTTGAAGCCGAGGACGCCCGATTTGGGTTCCGGGCCTGCGGGGGCTGGGGGGTTGGGGTTGCTTGTGGAGGGGCCAGGCGGCCCGGTTGGGTTCGTCGGTTCGGTGGGCGCGCTCGGCTGCACGGTGGTGAACGGCTGGTCTCCGCTGCTCACGCCCCCGGGCCCCGCGGTGTTGGTGGCGAGCACGTTGAAGTGGTAGGTCTTGCCGGGTTCGAGTCCGGTGATCGTGAGGGTCAGTGGCTGGGGTCCGGGGGTGGCGCCGATGTCCACCGGTGCGGTCTTCTGGCCGTAGCTTGTGGTCGGCCCGTACTCGATCGTGTAGGTGGTGTCGGCGCCGTCGGGGTTGATCGTGAAGCCGATCTTGGCCGTCGTTTCGGTGACGGAGAGGACGTTGACGTTCGAGACCGCGGGTGGCCCGACGATGTCGGCGATGTCGGCGCTGCTGGTGGCAGTCGCTTTGGCGCCTCCGACGTCGTTGATCGTGACGCTGGTTGTGTACTGGCCGGCGGCCGCGTAGGTGTGCGAGCCCTTGACTTCGAAGCCTCCGCCGGCCGCGGCGGTGACCGTCCCTGCTGTGCTTGCTGTGCCGTCGCCCCAGTTGATGCTGGCGGTGTACTCCGACACGACCCCGTTGGGGTCGGCATCGGTGAACGTCGCGACCGTGGGGCTGAGTTTCACGCCTGCCGTCCCGCTCACGGTTTTGCCGGTCGCGCTCAGCGGGGCGTCTACGACACTGGCGCTGCTCGTGGCGGTTGCTTTGGCGCCCCCAATGTCGTTGATCGTGACGCTGGTCGTGTACTGGCCGGGGGCGGCGTAGGTGTGTGAGCCCGTGACTTCGAAGTCTCCGGCGGCCGCGGCGCTGACCGTCCCTGCTGTGCTCGCCGTGCCGTCGCCCCACGTGATCGTCGCGGTGTAATCCGACGCAGCGCCCGCCGGGTTGGCGTGGGTGAACGTCGCCACCTTGGCTTTGACGGCCACACCGGTGGTGGCGCTCACGGGCACCCCGGCCGCGATCAGCGGGGCGTCCTGGACCTTGACATCGAATGGGCGGGTTTCGGGGAAGCCGTCGCTGTTCGTGTAGGTGAAGCTCGCGTGGTAGATGCCCTCGTTGACGTAGGTGTGGGTGCCGGTGATCTGCCCCGTGTTGGGGGCGACTTTGCCCGCTGAGGGCGCGGTGCCGTCTCCCCAGTTGATCGTGGGCGTGGTTCCTTCGCGCGGTGCGGCGGCGCCGACCACCTCGGAGAACTGCTGCCCCTCGACCGGCTGGAAGAGCTCGTACGCGCCGATGTCGCAGCCCGTGCCCTGGGGCCTTGCGATGTCCCGCTGGTCGGTTGCGCTGCAGCCCGGGGCGCCCGAGGGGATCGCGTCGACCGCGGGACTGCTCGCTTCCAGGGCGAGCGTGTCGGTGCTGCCGCCGTTGTCCTGCAGGCCGCTGGAGAGAAAGCCGGGTTTGGTGTTCTTGAGGTCGCCCGTGCTGGCGAAGGCGCAGTCGGCTGCGCTCTGGAGGTTGTGGCCGAGGGAGGAGATGCCGGTGTCTCCGCAGTTCGACGGTACGAGTTCGGAGGTGAGCGGGTTCTCTACGGTGTTGCCCGCGACGATCGAGTGCTCGACTGTAATCGTGCCCTGGCTGGCGAGCAGGCCGCCGCCTTCGGTGCTGCGGGTGCCGCCGTCGTTGTTGGCGATCGTCGAGTTGACGATCGAGGTCGTGTTGGCGGTATCGCCCCAGCTGAAGATGCCGCCGCCGAGCGCGGCGCTGTTGCCGTCGATCGTCGAGTCGACGACGGTCAGCTTCGCGGCCGCTTCGGTCACCGGGTTGGGGCCGACGTTCTGGATCGCGCCCGAGTCGCCGCCGGCCCCGTTGGGCTGGTTGGTGCTGTAGTTGTTCTCCACCAGCGAGTGCGTCAGGGTGAGCGTGCCGCCGTCGTTGGAGATGCCGGCGCCCGAGCCTTCTTCGGCCGTTCCGTTCGTGATGTCGTCTTCGCTCAGCGTGAGCGTGGCCTCGTTGAGGATGTCGCCGCCGAAGAAGCCGTTGTTGGCATTGGCGTGACCGAACACGATCGACAGGCCCGAGATGGTCACGGTCGGGACGACTTTGCTGCGGGGATTCGGCTCGACGAAGAAGACGCGATTTGCGGGAGAGGACTCCTGGAAGATGCTCACCGCGCGCGCGCCGGCGCCGACGATCGAGACGCTTTTGAAGATCGTGAGCGGGCCGCCCGAGAGGAAGTAGTAGTCGACGCCTTCGGGGGCGGGCACGTCGATCGTGTCGGGCGGGTTGGGTGTTTCTGAGAGGCTGTTCTCGTAGGTGATGATCTGCCGCAGTGAGCAGCCGCCCGAGGCTGGGTTCTCGCACGATCCGGTGAGGTCTTCGCGCGTCCCCACGGTGTAGGTCGCCGCCTGGGCCGATGTCGCCAGCCCAGCCACGGCCGCCAACGCGAGGAGGAGCACCACGGAGGCGATCGCCCCCGAGCGGAGGCGCGAACGCAGCGTCGGGTGCGTGCCGCATCCCATCGCTGGGCTCAGGAGCGCGGCGCTCGGGCCAGGTAGGACTGGCCGGTGAACAGGGTGATCGTCCTGCGACGGCGGAAGTCTCGGACGGAGACGACGCCGCGCCTGACGTGTGTGAGCGTTCCATCGCACTGGTTGGTCACGCTCCAAATCGTACCCCGTACCGTCGCCGCGCTGTACTGTCCGCGCGCGGTGAAGCGCCCGTGCCCGCTGGCGTTGAGGCGGCCGAGGACTTTGCTGCTTGGGTGGCTGGCAGCAATATGGGCCTTGCCCAGCGTCGCGCAGACCTTGTTGGCGTTGAAGTTGTTGATGATGTCGAGGTTGGTCAGCCCTTTCTGCTTACGCTGCTGCAGCAGCTTGAAGATCCCGGCGCCGAAGTCGCCGGACTGCAGCTTGCCCTTCTTCGAGGCAGTCGTGGCAGTGGTGATGCCCACCACGCCGTGAGTCGTTTCGAGGATCGACCCGACGGGGATCTGGCGCGCCTCGGTCAGCGGGATGAATGACTGCCCCTTCGTGAGGGACTCGACCGCCGGCCACCGCGTGAGTGTCGCAAACGCCTGTGCCACCAGCGCGAACGGCGAGGACGGCGAGAGCGAGGAAAGTGTGGCGCCGGGCGGCAACTCGACGTAGACGATCCCCGACACCGGGGTCACGTTCACGGACTTGCCGAGGACCGGCGGTGGTGGCGGTGGATCGGCCGGCGTCTGGAGGATCTGATCGGCGCCCAGCGCGCTGCCCGCGCTGTTGGTGGCTACCACGCGCACGTGGTAGGTGACGTTGGGCAGCAGGCCGGTGACCGTGTCCGTGACGGTGTGGTTGGCGAAGTCCGGGCCCACCGATTGATCGGGCGTCACGGAGGGGTACGTGATGACCGCCGGGCTGGAGCCGCCGAGGACCGGCCCGTACTCGAAGTGCACCGTCGTCGCCAGCCCCTGCGGGTTCACCGTCGCTGTGAACGCCGCGCTGGTCGTCGTGATGACGGTTGGTGGCGAGATCGTGACGAGCGTCGGCGCGGAGGAGGGCGGCGGTGGCGCAGCGGCGACGTTGGCGGTGCTCGTGGCGGTCGCGGTGGCGCCGCCCACGTCTGTGATCGCGACGCTGGTCGGATAGGCGCCGCCGTTGGCGTATGTGTGCGAGCCCGTGACGGCGAAGCCTCCGCCGGCTACAGAGGTGATCGTCCCCGCCGAGGTGGTGCCATCTCCCCAGTTGATGGTGGCCGTGTAGTCCGAGGCCGTGCCGGCCGGATCGGCGTCGGTGAACGTAGCCACGGTGGCGCTCAACAGCGTGCCTGCGGTCGTATTCACGGATACCCCGGCAGCGCTAAATGGGGCGTCGCCGACCTGCGCGAGGAAGGCGACCTTATGCGTGCCGCAGTCGTTGACGTAGGTGACCGACCCGTAGTAGGTCCCCTCCTCAATGTAGGTGTGGCTGCCGCTCACGCCGTTTTCGTCGATGGTCCCTTCCGCTGTCTGTCCGTCTCCCCATTCAATCGAGGGCGGCACCCGGTTTTCGATGCCGCAGTTCGGACTAACCGCGACCTCGCCGGTGAACTGGGCTCCCTCGGTGGGCTGGATCGTGAGCGGGACCAACTCGAATGCGCCGATGTCGCATCCGACGCCCTGCGGGCGGGCGATGCCGCGCTGGTCGGTGCCATTGCAGAACGGCCAGTTGGTGGGGATCGCGTCGACCGCCGGGCTGGTGGGTTCCAACCCGAGGGTGTCGGTGTTGCCGCCGTTGTTCTGCGGCGTGCTCGTGCTGAAAAGAGCATTAGCGAACTGGCTCTGCAGGTCCCCGGTCGACTTGAAGCCGCAGTCGGTTTCCGTCTCGAGGTTGTAGCCGGCAGAGACGATCGTCCCCGTCCCTTCGGTCGCGCAGTTGGTGTTGGTCTGGTTGCCGGAGAGGGGGATCTCCGTGTTGTAGGCGAGGATCGAGCTCGCCCACGTCGATGGTCCCCTCCCCGGCCAGCAGTCCTGCGCCCGGTCCACGCGCAAAGCATTCCGGTCCTCCGCAGGACTCTTCCCTCGTGCTGTTGTAGGCGATCGTCGAGTTGGTGATCGAGACCTGGTTTTCGTCGGCGACGCCCGCTTCGGTCCAGCTGAAGATGCCGGCGCCCAGGCGCGCGTCGTTGCCCGTAACTGTCGAGTCTTCGAGCGCAAGGACCGCCCTTTTGCCAGGGGAACATGCTGAGGGGCACCCCACCTCGGAACCGTAGTTCAGGATTCCGCCCCCTTCTCCATTGCCGACACTGGCGTGGTTGCCCGACACGAGCGAGCGGTCGATCGCCAGTGTGCCGGCGTCATTGGAGATCCCGCCCCCAGCGGATGCGGTGCCGGCGGTGATCCAGTCTTCGTTGAGAAGCAACGATCCGGTGCTGCGGATGTCGCCGCCGAAGCCGCTTCCGGCGGGGGTGGTCCCGCCCGCGATCTCGAGCCCCGAGATGCCGATCGTCGGCGCTTCGCCGCCGTTCGCAGGAGCCTGGATGTCGAACACTCGTTGCGCGGCCGCGTTCAGGGATACGTCCACGATCGTGGTGCGTGCACCCGCGCCAACGATCACAAGCGCCTGCGTGATTTCGAGTGGGCCTTCTTTCAGTTCGTATGTGCCGCTTGGAACCACGATGACGTCGGGCGGGCTCGGAGCGCTCGCCAGCCCGTTCTCGTATTCGATGATCTGCCGCAGCGAGCAGGTGCCGGAGGCCGGTTCCTGGCACGCCCCGGTGAGGTCTTCGAGCGTCCCCACCTTGTAGGTCGCCGCCTGGGCCGCCGAGGTCAGTCCTGCGCAGGCCACCAGTGCAACGAGTGTTGCGAGGAGGATCGCCATCGTGGAAGGCGCAGACGAACGTCGAGGAGAACGCGAATACGAACGTCGAGGACGGCGGGCGGGGAGCCGCAACGCCAAGCTAGTAGCCGGGTGCCCGGGCCAGGTACGTCTGGCCGGTGAACAGGGTGAGCGTCTTGCGACGACGGAAGTCGCGGACCGAGACTACGCCGCGTTTGACTCGCGTGAGCGTCCCGTCGCACTGGTTGAGCACCCCCCAGCTCGTCCCTCGCACGGTCGCCGCGCTGTACTGTCCGCGTGCGGTGAAGTGCCCATGCGAGGTGGAGGTGAGCCGTCCGAGAACTTTACTGCTCGGATGGCTGGCCGCGATGTGGGCCTTGCCCTTCGTCGCGCAGACCTGGTGGGCGCTTTGGTTGTCGATGATGTCCAGTTCGGTCAGCCCTTTCTGCCTACGCTTCTGCAGCAGCTTGAAGATCCCGGCTTCGAAGTCCCCGGACTGAAGCTTGCCCTTCGTGGACGCGGTGGTGGCTGTGGTGATGCTCACCACGCCGTGAGTCGTTTCGAGGACCGACCCGACCGGAATCTGGCGCGCCTCGGTCAACGGGATGAACTGCCGCCCCTTGGCGAGCGCCGCGAACGCCTGCACTCCCGGCGCGAACGGCGAGAGGGGCGAGACCGAAGCCAGGGTGGCGCCAGGCGGCAGTTCGATGTAGACGATCCCCGACACCGGCGCCACGTTCACCGACTTGCCGAGCACCGGCGGCGGGGGCGGCGGATCGGCCGGCGTTTGGAGGGCCTGATTGGGACCCACCGTGCTGCCGGCGCTGTTGGTGGCCACCGCGCGCACGTTGTACGCGATGTTGGGCAGCAGGCCGGTGACCGTCGCGGTGACCGTGTGGTTGGCGAAGTCCGGGCTCACCGGCTGGTCGGGCGTCACCGAGCCGTAGGTGATCGCGGCGGGGCTCGCGCCGGGGAGGACCGGTCCGTATTCGAAGTGCACCGTGGTGGCGAGCCCATGCGGGTTCACCGTCGTCGTAAACGCGGCGCTGGTCGTGCTCAGAACGGTCGGCGGCGAAGCAGTTAGGAGCGACGGCGGGGAGGGGGATGGTGGTGGTGGCGGCGGTGGTGGTGGAACCGCGCCGCCGAGCTCGAACGCGCCGATGTCGCAGCCGGTTCCCTGCGGGCGGGCGACGTTGCGCTGATCGGTGCCGTTGCAGAACGGGAAGCTTGTGGGGATCGCGTTGACCACCGGGCTGGTGGGTTCGAGCCCGAGCGTGTCGGTGTTGCCGCCGTTGGGCTGCGGTTCGCCGGTGCTGAATCCGGGAGAGGTGTTCTGCAGGTCCCCGGTGGATTTGAAGCCGCAGTCGGTCCCGCTCTCGAGGTTGTAGCCGAGTGGGTACTGGTCTTCGATCTTGGCCGGTGCCGGTGCCGAGCAGTTCGTGGCGGTAGTGCCGACGCCGGGGGGCGTCTCGGTGTTGTCGGCGATGATCGAGCCCACGACCTGCGCCGTGCCTCCTTCGCTGGCGCTCAGAGCCAAGCCCGCTCCTGGCCCGCGGGCCGGTTCGCCCGCCTCTTCCTGGGTGCGGTTGAACGCGATCGTGGAGTTCTCGATCAGGATCGTGTTCGTCGGATCGCCCCAGCTGAAGATGCCACCGCCCAGTCGCGCGTCATTGTCGGCGATCGTCGAGTCCAGGACGACGAGCGTGGCCGGCTTGTCGGTCGTTCCGGGTTCGCCGAAGTTCTGGATGCCGCCGGAGTCTCCTCCGCCAGTCGAGGCGTGATTGCCCGACACGAGCGAGAGCTGGACGACCAGCGAGCCGGTGTAGTTGGAGATCCCGCCCCCCGAGTCCGCGGTGCCCGCGGTGACCCAATCTTCGCTGAGGACCAGCTTTCCGGCGTTGCGGATGTCACCGCCGAAGGAGCCGTTTTCCCCGTTGGCGATTCCCCCTGAGATCTCGAGTCCCACGATACCCACCGACGGCACGCTGGTGCCAAACGGGGCCTGGATGTCAAAGACACGTTCTCCCGGGGACGTCCCTTTGGGCTCGTCGACGATGGTGGTGCGCGCCCCGGCGCCGACGATCACGAGCGTCTGCGTGATCACGAGCGCACCGTGGGCGAGATCGTATTTGCCGCCCGGGACGAAGATGGCGTCGGGTTCGGGCGGTTTCGTGTTGTTCTCGTATTCGATCAGCTGCCGCAGCGAGCAGGCGCCGGAGGCGGGGGTGCATTCTCCTTCGAGGTCGCTGAACGTCCCAACCGTGTAGGTCGCCGCCTGGGCAGACGCGGCCAGCACCGCTGTGGCCGCGAGCGCGACGAGTGCTGTGGACACGATCCTCGCCCCGCGCGGGCACGAACGCAAGCTGATCCACCCCCACGATTGGGAACTTGGCACACCGTCATTGAATCAGAGTGGGGTATGGGGCGCGACGAACACTCGTCCGCGCCGGACAAAGTGGCATCCTGTGGACCATGGGCGACGCAGCAGAGGGGGGAGAGGCCGATCCGCTGATCGGCCAGAGCGTCGGGTCATACAAGGTCGAGGCGCTGCTGGGCATCGGCGGCATGGGCCGGGTATATCGGGCGATCGGCTCCGATGGCGAGCCGGTCGCGCTCAAGCTCGTGCGCAGCGACATCGCCGAAGACAGCATCTTTCGCAAGCGCTTCGAGCGCGAGGCGCGGATCGCCCAGCAGGTCAAGAACCCCCACGTGGTCCCGGTGCTCGACACCGGCGAGCATGAGGGCGTGCCCTACCTTTCCCAGCGCTTCATCGAGGGCGGCTCGCTGGAGCAGAAGCTCAAGGAGGGGGGCCCGCTCGACGTGCCCACGGCGCTTGCAATCTGCGCCCAGGTGGCGGACGGGCTCGATGCGCTGTTCGCTGGCGGGATGGTGCACCGCGACGTCAAGCCCGCCAATGTCCTGCTCGACAGGGAGGGCACCGCGCTGATCACCGACTTCGGCCTGGCCAAGGACAATCAGGGCACCAACCTCACGCGGCCCGGCCAGGCGCTCGGCTCGATGGACTACATGTCCCCCGAGCAGATCCGCGGCGAGGACGTCACCGCCGCGACCGACGTATATGCCCTCGGCTGCGTGATGTGCGAGTGCCTCAGCGGCACCCCGCCGTTCGCCGATCGCAAGGGGATGCGCGTGCTATGGGCCCAGCTCCAGGACGAGCCGCCAGATCCCACCACCGGCCTGGCCGACGTGGCCCCGGCGCTCGGCCCGGCGATTCTGCGCGCATTGGAGAAGGACATCGCCAAGCGCCCCCAGAGCGCGGGCGAGTACGCGCGACTGCTCTACGAGGCGGCCGGGTTGGCGCCGCCGCCGATGGCGGGCTCGACCAGCGGCTGAGCGCGAGCGGAAGCTTTGCTGTGTGCAAGTCGGACGCTGATTGTGGCGCCGGTTGGGATCGGCTGATCCGGACGTTCAGACCGCCTGCGGCGGTGTCACGACAAGCGGCGGGGTGTCAGGGTAGATCTGTGCGATGAGGTCGCGCAGGACTTCGAAATCGCGGAGGTTCTCTGTGGCGAGCTGGCGGCCATTGGTCCACGCGCAGGCGGCGATCTGGATGTCCAGTACCCAGCCGGCGCGCTGTTCTGGCTTGACACCCTTTCGCCGTGTCCCGGTGGGTGGTGTCGGATGTGTGGCGCGAAGCTGTCCCGCGACGATGGCCGCGGGTCGGTCCAGCGACAGGATCTCGACCAGATCGCTTGCGAGGAGTCGGACAAACCAGGCGAGCGCCGGCGCGATGTGTGGCTTGTTGGCTGCCGTGGTACGGAGGCCGCGGACAACCTCCATCACCGTAGGGGCGGTGATAGCGACAGGCTCGCCCGCGTGGGCGCATTCGAGCATATGTCGCTCCAGCGCCCCGCCTGGGTAGAGCCGGGAGACGAGGGTCGTGTCCCAGGCGCCTGTCAAGGATCGCGGCGGCCGGCGAGCATCGCCTCATGGAAGTCATCGGCTGAGGGAAATGTCAGTGCTTTGTCGAGGCTGACGTGCTCAACCGCCGCTCGTCGTTCGGATGCAAGCGCTGCAATCTGCTCGCGGCGCTCACGGGCCGAGGCTCCCTCCTCTGCCAGGCGCACGATCGCGTCGTTTGCGGTCGTACCCAACTCTCGTGCCAGTCGGTCGGCCGCGTTCATGACCGAGTGGGGCACGGTGAGAGTGGTTCTATGTCCTTCGCGGTGGGGTGCCCTGCGTCGACGCTCCATTATAGTGCATCATAGCGCATCAAGAAGTGGTCAAGCACCCTCCTGCGCCTGGATCGCGGTGATCGCCACGGTATTGACGATGTCCGTGACCGAACACCCCCGGCTGAGGTCGTTGACCGGCCGGCGCAGCCCCTGCAAAACGGGCCCGATCGCCACCGCCCCGGAGGAGCGCTGCACCGCCTTGTAGGCGACGTTGCCGGTGTCGAGGTCGGGGAAGATGAAGACCGTCGCGCTGCCCGCGACCTCGCTGTCGGGCAGCTTCAGCTTGGCAACTGAGGCGTCGACCGCCGCGTCGTACTGGATCGGGCCGTCGACCTTGAGGTCGCCTCGCAGGCGCCGGACGGTCTCCGTGGCCTCGCGTACCGCGTCCACCTGCGCGCCCTTGGCGGAGTCTCCGGTGGCGTAGGAGAGCATCGCGATCCGCGGGGCGATGCCGAACGCCGCCGCCGTGTCCGCGGAAGAGATCGCGATGTCTGCCAGCTGGGCGCTGTCGGGCTTGGGGTTGACCGCGCAGTCGCCGTAGACCAGAACGCGGTCGGCGAGGCACATGAAGAAGACGCTCGAGACGACCGAGACGCCGGGGCGGGACTTGATGAACTCGAATGCCGGGCGGATCGTATCGCCGGTCGTGTGGGCCGCGCCGGAGACCATGCCGTCCACATCGCCGAGGTGGACCATCATCGTGCCGAAATAAGTGGGGTCGCCGAGGGTGTCGAAGGCGAGCGCCTCGGTCACACCCTTGTGGCTGCGCAGCTCTTGGTAGACGGCGCCGTAGCGCTCGCGCTCGGGCGAGGTCAGGGGGTCCACGATCTGTGCGCCATCCAGGTCCAGGCCGAGCGCAGCGGCGCGGGCGCGCACCGCTTCGGGGTCGCCCAGCACCGTCAGCGCGACCACGCCGCGGCGTAGCAGGATGTCGGCGGCCCGCAGCACGCGCTCGTCCTCGCCCTCGGGCAGGACGATGTGTCGGCGCGCCGCCTTCGCCCGCTCGATCAGCTCGTACTCGAACATCGTCGGCGTCATCCGCGTCGGGCGCTCGACCATGAAGCGCAGCTGCAGCTCGACCTTGTCGACGCTGCGCTCGAAGAGGCCGAGCGCGGAAGCGATCCGGCGCTCGTTCTCCGCCCGCAGCACCGGTCTCACGCTTGAGACGGCGGCCGCGGCGACGTGCGTGCGCGCGTCGATCTCGAGCACCGGGAAGGGGGAGGTCTTGAGCAGGCCCCGCACGGTGGGGGAGAGGGGGTAGCCGCCGGTCAGCAGCAGCCCGGCGACCGCGGGGAAGGTGGGGGAGAGCGTTGAGGCGAGGCAGGCGACGAGGATGTCCGAGCGA
Organism: uncultured Solirubrobacterales bacterium; assembly: GCA_963702085.1. GTDB lineage: Bacteria > Actinomycetota > Thermoleophilia > Solirubrobacterales > Solirubrobacteraceae > Palsa-744. Next base: position 1,322,548 of record OY969707.1, read on the forward strand.
TCGGCAGGCACCACCACGAGCGTGCCCTCGACGAGATCCTCGATGAAGTGCTCGGCGCTCATCGCCGCGACCCGCACCTCGCGCACGTCGCGGTCGAGCTGGCCATCGACGGCCATCAGCGGGCGGGCGCCAAGGGCGGCCTGCACCTCTCCGACGGTCGGGTAGTCGAGCTCGGCTTGCTCGGGCATCACGTAGACCCACTCCTGGCCGGTGTGCGGCGCGAGCCGGCGCTCGACCTCGTCCACGGCGTCGGGTGCGACGCGGTTGACGATCACCCCGAACAGCACGCAGTCCTTGCGCTGCAGCTCCTCGCGTGCGAGCTGGACCTCCTCGACCACGTCGGCGCTCGCCGCCCCGTTGACGACCACCAGCACCGGGCAGCCGAGCTGGTTGGCGAGGTTGGCGTTCAGGTCGAAGTCGAGCGCCGGGGTGGAGCCGACGAAGTCGGTGCCCTCGCAGACGACGAAGTCGCAGCGGCGCTCGAGCTCGCGGTAGGCGGTCAGGACGCGCTTCTCGATCTCCCCGTGCTCGCCGTGGGCGACCAGCCCCGTCACCTCCTCGGCGGTGGGGCCGTGCAGATCCTCATAGTCGAACTGCAGCTGGTAGCGGTGGCGCATCAGTTCGATCTGCGGGTCCGGCTCGCTGGCGCTGCGGATGACGGGACGGAAGAAGCCGATCCGCTGCAGGCGAGCCGAGAGCATCTCGACGAAGCCGAGGGACACGACGGACTTGCCGCTGTAGGGGCCCATCGCGGTGATGTAGATGTTTTTCGCCATATATAGATCCTTCAGCGGAAGATATGGTTCTCAGCGGACGACAGCGAAAACGTGGTGTTCGCCGAGCACCCCTTTGAAGCGGTGTTCGCCGCGCTCCTCGAAGCGGAAGGAGGGGTCGGTCTCGGTGTACTCCTTGAGCGTCGAGGAGACGACGATCTCGCCGCCGTGCGCGCAGCCGGCGATGCGGGCTCCGAGCACGACGTTGCGCCCGTAGAACTCCTCTTCGCCCATGATCACAGAGCCGGTGTGCAGCCCGATGCGTAGCCGCAGCGGATGCTCGCTGCCCGGGATCGTGCGGTCACCGAGCGAGCTCTGCAGGTCGAGCGCGCAGCGCAGTGCCGCGTGGGCGCTGTCGAACGCGATCATGAAGCCGTCGTCGTGGGACTTCGCCACCGTGCCCCCGTGGTGGCGGACGAGCTGCTCGACGATCGCGCGGTGGTCGCGCAGCAGCTCCGCGGTGCGCTCGGCTCCCAGCTCCTCTCCGATCTCGGCGGCGTCCTCGATGTCGCAGAAGAGCAGTGTTAGAGCGCCGTCCGGAGAGCTCATCGCGCCGAGCTCCGCGCCCAGCTCGGGCTGTGCGTCCCCCAGCGCCGAGGCGATCACGTCGATCGATGTCATCGCTCCAATGTCCAACCCGATCCTCCTGATCTCCCGCCCACGGGCGCAGCGGCAAGCATAACCTCTCCCCCGTGTCGAGCACGCCGGGGCCGAAGATGCTCCACGCCGAGCGCCAGACAGGCTCCGGGGTCGAACGCATATAATGGCGCCGCCTCGTAACCACACGGCCACGATTGGGGGGACTCGGTCATCAAGCTCACAGATCGCGTAGCGCTAGTAACGGGAGCTTCCCGCGGCATTGGCCGCGCGATCGCCGAAATCCTGGCGGCTGAGGGGGCGGCGGTCGCCGTCAACTTCCGCTCCGGCAGCGAGCAGGCGCAGGAGGTCGTGCAGGCGATCGTCTCGAACGGCGGCCGGGCGGCCGCCATCCAGGGAGACGTCGCCGACTACGAGCAGGCCGAGGCGGTCGTGAAGCGGACCGTCGAGGAGCTCGGTGCTCTGCATATCCTCGTCAACAACGCGGGCATCGCCAAGGATGCGCTCATCTACAACATGGACCCGGGCGATTGGCTGGATGTCATGCGCGTCAACTTCGGCGGAGTCTTCAACTGCACCAAGGCGGCGCTTTCCACGTTCATGCCCCAGCGCGACGGCGTGATCGTGAACATCTCTTCGGTGATGGGCGAGCGCGGATGGACGGGAGAGTCCAACTACGCGGCCTCCAAGGGAGCGGTCAACGCATTCACGCGCTGCTGCGCGGTGGAGTTCGCCCGTTTCGGCATCCGGGTCAACGCGGTCCTGCCCGGCTTTGCCCCGACCGACCTGGTGGCCGGGCTGATGGACAAGGACGGCGGCAAGGGCGTGAAGAAGCAGATTCCGCTGAGGTCCTTCGCGACCGTCGAGGAGGTGGCGCGCTCCGCGGTCTTCCTAGCGGGGCCGGACGCGTCCTACATCACCGGCTCGCTGCTGACCGTCGACGGCGGCTCGGCGGCTCAGCTGGGAATGGGCAAGGCGCTCTGATGGGGGCGTGCGGGTGGTGCGCGCCGCGTATGAGCAACAATGGCAAACCTTGGCTGAGCCTGAATCCACCGATCCAGGTGCAGGACGACCACCAACTACCCACTACCAGGAGGTTTGGCACATGGCCGATGTAGACGGCGCGGTAAAGGAAGCAGTCATCGAGGCGCTGGCCCTGGATGACGACGAGGTGACGCCCGAGTCGACGCTGATGGACGATCTGGGGGCGGAGTCGATCGACCTCTTGGACATCCTGTTCCGCATCGAGAAGGGCACCGGCGTGAAGATCGAGGCTGCCGATCTGGGCGACTACATCCAGGGCGGCATCCCCGACGACGAGTTCAGCGACGAGAACGAGGTAATCACCGAGAAGGGCGCCGAGCAGCTGCACAAGGTCATGCCCCAGACCGACCCCTCGGAGCTGGTCGGCACGCTGGCCGCCGATGAGGTCATCAAGCTGTTCACCGTTCAGAACCTGACCGAGATGGTCAAGTCGCGTGCCGATGGCGCCGTCGCCTGAGCAGCAGCCGCGGTGCGATTTCATCTCATCGACCGGGTCGACGAATGGGAGCCCGCCAAGCGTGTGCGAGCACGCAAGCTCACCTCCTACAGCGAGGACTACTGGGAGGAGACCGAGAACGGACTGCTGATGCCCGCTCCCTTCCTGCTGGAGGCGCTCTGCCAGGCTGGCAGCTGGCTGATCATGATCAGCACCGATCGGCGCAAGCGTGCGGCCCTCTTGTCGATCGGCTCGGTGGAGTGGCTCGGTGAGGTGGGTCCCGGCGCCGTGCTCGAGATGGTGGGGGAGTGCGAGTCCTTCGGCGAGGAAAGCGCCGTGGTGTCCGGCCACGTCAGCGCCGACGGCGTCAAGGTGCTCGAAGCCAAGGACATCATGTGTGCCCTGATCGACGCCGGGGACCTGGCCGACCTCGACGATACCGAGCGCCTGCAGAAGATGCTCACCCGAGCTGAGGACTGATGCCCCGAGTCGTCGTCACCGGGATCGGTGCGGTCACACCCGTCGGCAACAGCGCCGAGAGCACCTGGGATGCGCTCAAGGCGGGGCGCAGCGGTGTGGGCCCGATCACCACGTTCGACGCAAGCACGTTCCCGGTGCGAATCGCCGGCATGGTCACGGACTTCGATCCCCCGAGTGTGCTGAGCGACACCGAGTTCGCCCCCTACCTGCAGCGTGCGGGACGGTTCGCCGTCGCCGCCGGGGCCGAGGCGCTCGCCGACGCCGACTTGGCGCCGGGAGCCTACGACCCCTACGAGTGCGGCGTGGCGATGGGGGGCAGCATGGGCCGCCCCAGCCTGCAGGAGCTCTCCGACGCGCTGTATACGCGCAAGGCAAGCGACGGGCACGAGCTGCTTCGTGCTCCGCCGTCACGGGTGCGCGAGGTCAGCCAGTGCACCGCCAACGCCGCGCTGGCTCAGATCGGCGACTGTCGCGGTCCGACGATCGCCGTCAGCACCGCCTGCGCGGCCGCGGTTCACGCGCTCGGAGAGGCGTACCGCCGCATCCAGGACGGCGAGGCGAAGGTGATGCTCGCCGGCGGCGCCGACGCTCTGACGACGTGGCTGGATCTACTCGGATTCTCCCTGCTGGGAGCGCTGACAAAGGACTACAACGACGATCCCCAACGAGCGTCCCGGCCGTTTGAGCGCGATCGCAGCGGCTTCGTGCTCGGTGAGGGTGCCGTGGTCGTCGTCCTGGAGGATCTCGAGGGCGCGCGCGCTCGAGGGGCACGCATCAAGGCGGAGATCATCGGCTACGCCTCGAGTCTCAACGCGTACCGCATGACCGATCCGCCGCCGGATGGAGGGGGTGCGGTGATCGCGATGAAGGAGGCGTTGCGTGAGTCGGGCCTTGACGCTGAGCAGATCGACTACGTGGTCGCTCACGGCACCGGCACTCCCGGGGGGGACGCCTCCGAGACGGCTGCGATCAAGCGGGCGTTCGGCGATCATGCGGCGCGGCTGTTGATCAGCTCCCCCAAGTCGATGACCGGTCACACGACGTGCGCCGCCGGGGCGTTGAACCTGCTCGCCGCGATCGGCGCGATGCGAGACGGCGTAGTCTCACCCACCATCAACCTCGAGCATCCCGATCCCGAGCTCGACCTGGACTTCGTGCCCAACCACGCGCGCGAGGCCCCGGTGCGCTCGGCGATGGTCAATGCGTTTGCCTTCGGCGGGACCAATGGCGCGCTCGTGCTCTGCGACCCCGCCCTGCGAGGAGCCGACGGCGCATGAGCCGCTGGACCAACCTCGATCGGATCGTGAGCATCGAGCCCGGCCAGAGGGCCACCGCGCTGCGCAACGTGCCCAACACGCTCGCGATCTTCGACACCCACTTTCCTCGCTTCCCGGTGCTCCCCGGGGTGCTGATCCTCGGCAGCCTCGGCTCGCTCGCCTGTCAGCTGCTCGAGCCGGACACCCCTGGGCACTGGCGATTCGTGGGGGCCGATCGGGTCGGTTTTCGCCACTTCGTCCGTCCCGGCGATCAGCTGGAGCTGACGGTTGAGCTCAAGGAGCGCACGGACACCGAGGCCGTTCTCAGCGGCGAAGCCAAGGTGGACGAGCTCCTCGTCACGCGAGCCCGGCGGCTGCGCCTGGTTCGGATCGAGCGGTGAGCGCCGTGGGCGGGGTAGCGATCACCGGCATCGGGCTCATCACGCCACTCGGGGTCGGCGTTCAGGAGACCTGGGATGGGCTGCTCAACGCACGCAGCGCCGTGGGACCGATCGCTGCCTACGACGCCTCCTCTCTGCACACCAAGCTCGGCGCGGAGATCCACGACTTGGAGCCAAAGCAGTTCGTCAGCAACCGGCGCTCGTTGCGCACGATGACCCGCTACGACATGCTCGCGACGGTCGCGGCTGTCGCCGCGGTGCGCGACGCCGGCCTGGAGCCGGACGGCGATCCCGAGGGCAGGATCGCTCTGTTCACCGCGAGCAACAAGGAGACATCCGAGCCGGAGAAGTTCGAGGACGCGGCGCTCGCGACTCGCGACGAGCACGGCCAGACCGACATCCGCCGCATGGGTAGGGAGGCCGCATCGGTCGTGCCGCCGCTCTTCTACATCGAGGGCCTGCAGGCCGCGGCGCTCTTCTACATCTCCGACGCACTGGGGCTGATGGGAGCCAACACGTACTTCGCGGGCACCGCCGAGGCGGGACTGAACGCGATCGGCCGCGCCTTCCGCGCGATCCGCCGCGGCGAGGCCGACGTCGCGCTCGCCGGCGGCGCCGACGTGCCCGTGTGCTGGTGGAACATGGCCAAGAGCGATTCGCTCGGCATCCTGAGCACCCGCAACGAGCTGCTCGCGGGCGCCTGCGCCCCCTTCGACCGCGACCGCGACGGCGCCGTCTTCGGCGAGGGCGGCGCCTACCTTGTGCTCGAGGACAGGGCGGCCGCCCACGCGCGCGGAGCGCGAGTCTACGCCGAGGTGGTGGGCTTCGGCGGCGCGAGCGACACCGGGCATCTGCGCAGCCCCGATCCTGAGGGTCGCGCCCTGGCGAAGGCGATCGAGTCGGCTCTGGGCGAGGCGGGCGGTGCACCGGCTGACGTCGGCTATGTGGCCGCCCACGGGAGCGGCAGCGAACAGGGCGATGCGAGCGAGGCGAACGCGCTGCGCTCGGTGCTGGGCAGCACGCTCGCCAGCAGCGTCAAGCCGGCGACCGGTCACCTTCTCGCCGCCGCCGGGGCGCTCAACGCGGCGGTCGCCGCCCTGACGTTGAGCAACGGGGTGGCGCCCCCGACGCTGAACCTGCATCATCTCGACCCCGCCTGTGAGGGAATCGACTGGAACCCGGGCACCGCACGCGAGACGAGCGCGTCTGTGGCGCTCGCGCTCGCTCGCGGATTCGAAGGCCAAAACGTGGCGCTGGCTTTGCGCGCCGTCTAAATCGAGGAGTGGTCGTGTCCAACAACAGCAAGCAGAGACATCGCGTCGTCGTCACCGGGATGGGGGCGATCACCTCTCAGGGCAACTCGCTCGAGGAATTCTGGGAGGGTGTGAGCAACGGGCGCGTGGCGATCCGCGCGGTCAAGCACCTGCCGATGGAAGGCTACCGCACCCGTTTGGGGGGTGAGGTGGAGGACCCGGCGGCGCCCGAGCACAGCTACCTGAACCCCGACGGGTTCCACGACCGCGCGATCGACTTCACGATCAAGGCGGCGGAGGAGGCGATGGCCAACTGCGGCGTGGAGGTTGGGGCGATTCCTGCCGAGCGGTGGGGCGTCGTGATCGGCACGTGCAACGCCGGTCTGCTCGCCGGGGAGGAGTGGCACGTGCGGCGCAAGCGCGGCGAGCGGCCGGACCCCCGGCTCGTGCTGCTGGTCCCGCCGCAGGCGATGGCCGAGGCGCTCAGCGGCGCCTTCGGCCTGCGCGGCCCCGTGCTGTCGGTCGACACCGCGTGTGCGGCCAGCGCCAACGCGATCGGCTACGCAGGCGAGCTCGTCCGCAGCGGCCAGGCCGACGCGGTGCTGACCGGGGGTGCCGACGCCTTCTCGGACATTCTGTACGCCGGGTTCAACTCGCTGGAGTCGCTCTCGCCGGAGCCCGCGGCGCCGTATTCGCGTGATCGCAAAGGGCTCTCGCTCGGCGAGGGCAGCGGCATGTTGGTGCTGATGCGCGAGGATCTCGCGCGCGAGTACGGCGCCCCGGTGCTCGCCGAGATCATGGGGTACGGCCTCTCGGCCGACGGCTACCACCCAACCGCTCCGCACCCCGAGGGCCGCGGCGCCGCGCGTGCGATCCAGACGGCGCTGGCCCAGGGCGGCGTGGCGCCCGGCGAGGTTGGTTACGTCAACAGCCACGGCACCGGAACGGCCAAGAACGACCCCGCTGAGACCGCTGCGACGAAGGTCGGCCTGGGAGAGCAGGCCGCGCGGGGCGCCGCGGTGAGCTCCACCAAGTCGATGATCGGGCACCTGCTGGGGGGCGCCGGGGCGATCGAGGCGATCTCGACAGTGAGGACGCTCGAGCGCCAGCTCGCTCCCCCGACCGCCGGCTACACCGAAGCGGACCCCGAGTGCGACCTGGACTACATCACCGAGGGCCCACGGGCGATGGAGCTCGAGGTCGCCGTATCGAACAACTTCGCCTTCGGCGGAGCCAACGCGTCGATCGTCTTCGCCCGCGCCGGCGCGCGCCCCGAGGGGCCGCCGACGCCGCGGCTGGACCGCGTCGTGATCACCGGGCTGGGCGCTCTGACGCCCGCCGGCACCGATCTCGACGCGCTGTGGGAGGCGTACAGTGCCGGCCGCGACTGCACGAGCACCGAGGATGGGGTGCAGCTCGGTCGGGTCGACTTCTCCGCCGGCGACTTCCTCGGCCCCAAGGAGCGCAAGCGCGTCGACCGTCTGGGGCTGTTCTCGATCATCGCCTCGCGTCTGGCGCTCACCGACGCGGGCCTCGAGCTCAGCGACGAGAACCGCACCCGCGTGGGCGCGATCCTCGGCACGGGGGTGGGTCCGATGGAGAGCATGGAGGGCTTCGCGGTGGGCGTGATCGAGGAAGGCTCCGGCGGCGCCAATCCCGCGGTCTTCCCGAACACCGTGTACAACGCCGCCGGAGGGCAGGTGGCGATCAAGGTCGGCGCGCTGGGATCGGCCTCGACGGTCACCGCCGGACACGCGGCCGGCGCATCTTCGCTGTGCTACGGCTGTGATCTGGCTGCCACCGATCACGCCGACGCGGTGCTGTGCCTCGGCGCGGACTCGCTGACCGACACGGTGATCACCGCCTATCGCGAGCTGGGGGTTTTGAGGAGTCCTGCGGACGGCGGGGGGAGTCCTGCGGACGGCGGCGCCGGCGCCTCCCCGAACGGCGCAGGCGCGCACGGCATGGCGCTCGCGGAGGCCGGTGTCGCGGTGCTGGTCGAGCGTCTGGGAGCCGCCCGCGAGCGGGGCGCGCGTATTCGCGGCGAGGTGCTCGGCTATGCGATCACGTCCGACGCCCGCGGCATCGGTCGGATCGACCCCGAGGGGGAGGGACTCGAGCGCGCGATGCGCCTGGCGCTGGAGCAGGCGGGGGTACCCGCCAAGGAGCTCGCCGCCGTGTGGTCGGCGCGGTGCGGCCTCGCCGCCGCCGACGAGGCCGAGGCGAAGGCGATCGAGCGCGTCGCGGGCGCCGAGGTGAAGGTCAACGCGCCGAAGCTGAAGCTCGGCGAGCCGATGGGCGCGGGCGCCTCATTGAGCGTCGCGCTGGCGCTCGCGGCGTGGGAGCACGGAACGGACGTCGGCCCGGTGCTCGTCAACAGCACCTCGCTGGGCGGGACGAACGTCGCGATCGTGCTCGCGCCCTACACCGCCTAGAGGGTGGCGCAGCCCGGCCGCAGGCCGGGCTAGCCGGGCCCCTCTTTTTTACTCAGGGAGCGCCTGCGCCGTCCACGGCAGAACCATCCCCGCGTACTTCCACTTGCTCGTCTCGATCGCGAGGATCATCATCATGTCGCCGGCCTTGACCCGTCCGGTGGTCCACGCGTAGTCCACGGCGAGCGGCACCGCCGCGGACCCGGTGGCCCCCACCAGCGAGAGGTTCTCGAAGATCTTGTCCTCGAGCGTAAGCCACTCGGGCGTCAGCAGGCCGGCCTCACGCAGCTCGTCGGTCATGTAGCCGGCGTTGCCCTCGGGGATCACGCAGATGTCGATCGCCTCGGCGGCGACGCCGCAGCGCGCGAGCGTCTCGGCCAGCCCTTCGGTGAGCACGTAGGGGGTGAAGCGGCCGCTCTCGACCACGTCGACCTTGAGCTCGACGAGTCGCTTGGCGGCCAGCTGGTCGGCGATGGGGGCGTGAGTGCCTCCGCCGATCACCTGCATCCCCGGCTTGCGATCCCCTCCGACGCTGCGGATCGCCGAGCCGAGGATGCCGGCGCCCTCCCGCTCCTCGCCGCGCAGCAGCATCGCCCCGGCCCCGTCGCCGAAGTTGTAGATCCCGAGGCGATCGCGCATGCGCACCTTGTCGGGATCCTTCCCGAGGAAGACCGGCACGGTCAGGGGTGAGATGGTCTCGCTGCCGATCACGAGCGCCGTGTCGAAGTCGCCGCGCTCGAGGTACAGCCGCGCGACGTCGAGCGCCTCGACGGCCCCCGCGCAGCCCGAGCGAATGTCGATCGCGGCGCACTTGCCCAGACCGAGGTGCTCCTGCACGAGTGTCGCGGTCGGCGGCAGGTGGTACTCGGGGCTGGCCGTGGAGAGCACCAGCAGGTCGACCTCCTGCGGCTCGACCTCGGCGCGTGCGAGCGCCTGCCGGGCGGCCAGGGCCGCCATCTGCGAGTTGCTCTCCGACTGCTTGCCGGTGTGCAGGTCGGCGACCCAGTGGCGCGTCTTGACCTGAATGCCCTCGAGGATCTCGTCGGGCAGTCCGCCGGCCACGCGCTCGAGCTGCGCGTTGGTGATCGGCTCTCCGGGCAGGTGGGCCCCGGTCGCTAGCAGCGTGGCGCTTCGCATACGGGCCTCCTCAGCCGTCCTTCAAGAAGCGGTAGCCGCCGGCGTGGAAGACCAACGGCGCCACCTCGTGGTTGAAGTCGAGTGCGAGCACCTCGCCGATGAAGATTACGTGGTCGCCGGCCTCATGGCTCGTGTGCAGAGCGCAGTCGAGGTAGCCGACGGCGCCGTCGAGGACCGGCGAGCCGCTCGCCGCCGTGTGGTGGGCGACGTCGCCGAACGCGTCACTCCCGCGCGGACGGTCCTTGGAGGCGAAGAAGCGCGACAGCGGCTCCTGCTCGGCGGCGAGGATGTTCACGGCGAACACCCCGTTCTCGAGGATCTCCTCGGCGCCCTCGGAGAACGCCTTCACGCACACGAGCACCAGCGGCGGGTCGAGCGAGACCGAGGAGAAGGCGTTGGCTGTCATCCCGTACGGGTGGGCCTCCCCACGGGTGGTGACGACCGTGACTCCGGTCACGAAGGCGCCGAGCGCCCCGCGAAAGTCGGCGCTGGCGAAGCCAGGCGTGGCGCTCGCCCCCTGCGTCGCGCCAGCGGGCAATCAAGCGTCCTCGTCGAGGGAGCGCAGTCGGGCGCGAACGACCTGGTCGAAGTCCGCGGTCATGCCGAGCGACTGCGCCACGAGCTCGCGGAAGACGTCGCGGTCCATCGCCAGCAGGGTCGTGGGCTCGGTGGCGCGCACGGTGGCGGCCCGCGGCGTCCCGCTCATGATCGCCACCTCGCCGAAGAAGTGCCCGCGCCCGAGCGTCGCCACCTTGCGGAAGCCGGCGTCGTCCTGCTTCTCGACGTCGACCGAGCCGTCGACGACGATGAAGAACTTGTCGGCCGGGCCCCCCTGGCGCACGACGATCTCACCCGCCGGCACCGTGACGGTCTGGAGCTCCTCGGCGACGCTGTCGACCCGCTGGACCGGCAGGTCGGCGAACACCGAGTAGGCGCGCTCGCGAGAGAAGTCCGCGCCGAACTGGCCCTCCTGGCTGGAGCCGCCGGTGTTGGTGTTGTCGATGAACTGCAGTTCGGTGGGGACGACCCGGAAGAACGAGATCGACATCGTCGCGCCCGGCGAGAGCTCCGGGAACTTCTGACCGAAGAGGTCGGCGACCCGCGCGATCGTTTCGCCGTTGAGAACCACGGCGCACTCCCCCGAGCCCTGGACGCCGCGCGTCTGGCGCAGATCCTCGGCGTACTCGTCGATCGCGAAGGAGACGACGGGGTTCTGCTCCACGTGCCGCGCTGTGGTGGTGCCCGGCCGGGTCCAGAAGTACAGCGTGGGGCCGTCGTTCACGTAGAGGAACGTGGAGGCGTGCGGCACGCCGCCGGGAGACGCGGAGGCGAGGGTGAGCGTGTTCTGGTTGCAGAGGTACTCGACCACGTGCGCCGGAACGTCGACGGCGGCCTGCTCAGGGGTCATCGCGTCTCCTTGGTTGCAGTGTCTGAGGCCACGGCCGGACTCTATCGAAGCTCAGGGCTCATCGTCGGTCGCAGGCTCAGGGTTCGCCGCCGGCGAAGGTCACGACTCCTCGGCGCGTAAGACCTCACGCAACTCGTGGGTGTCCACGTCATAGACGAACCCGCGAACGTCGTCGCGGTGCGGCAGGAACGGGCAGTGCAGGACGCGGCGGATGGACTGCCGCACGTCGGCGTCGAGATTGGGGAACGACTCGATCGCAAACGCCGGCGTCATGCCGGTTTCCTGCAGCAACTCGGCGCGAAATCCGTCGTCGGTGAGGGTCAACATGCCGCACTTAGTGTGGTGGACCAGCATCACCCTGCGTGTGCCGAGCCGCCGCTGGGAGATCGTCAGCGAGCGGAGCATGTCATCGGTGACCACCCCGCCCGCGTTGCGCAGGATGTGCGCCTCGCCGTTGTGCAGGCCCAGCATCTCGTAGACGTTGATGCGACAGTCCATGCACGTCACGACGGCCAGATGCAGGGTGGGATCGGCGTCGAGACCCCCTGCGGGCTGCGAGGCCGCGAAGGCCCGGTTGTTGGCAAGGAGATCGTCGATCACGCTCGTGGACGTTACTGCTCCCGCGCGTTTTGTGAGAAAGTGACGCACCGATGGCAGCGGACCCCGCACAAGCCCCAATAGCGCCCCGCGACGGGCTGGCAATCGAGGTCTCGGCGGGTCCAGCCGCGGGCGCTCGCATCCCGATCCTCGCGCCAGGGCTCACATTCGGCCGTCAGGAGCCAGGCCCCGGCGATCTCGGCGGCGACGCCGAGCTCTCGCGCAAGCACGCGCGAGTGGTGCCGTTCCCGGACGGTCTCGTCGTCCGCGATCTCGGCTCGACGAACGGCACGTTCGTGAACGGCACGCGAGTGACTGAGCCGACGGTGGTTCGTCCGGGAGACGTGCTCGCGTTGGGAACGAGCCGCCTGTCTGTGGTCGGGCCACCGGACGACAGGACGCGCGTGCGGTCGGTGCTCGCACCCGAGGACGCAAGCACCGCACCCGAGGGCGCGAGCGCGAGACCGGAGCAGGCAGCTGCGCAGTCGCTGCAGGAGCCGATCGCCGCACCGCTCCTCAGCGAGCTCGCGAATCCGGCGGCGCCACATGACGTGCGCCCGGGGCTGCGAGTCGCCAGCGGACCACGCCCGCACGAGGAGATTCCGCTCGCCGGGCCGGTTGTGCTCGGCCGTGACGCGGAGTCCGCGCTCGCGCGGGATCCCGAGATCGAACCGCAGCACGCACGAATCTCGCCGCTGGCCGACGGCCGTCTGCTGGTCGAGGATCTCGGTTCACAGGGCGGCACATGGGTCGGTGGCGTGCGCATCCCCGCCCCGACGATCGTCGAGAACGGCGCCTTCATCCGCCTTGGCGCAACGACGCTCAAGGTCGTCGAGCACCGCCTCCCAGGCGAGAACCTGGTCATGAGCGGTATCCGCGACGTATCGCGCCTGGTCGCGATCCGCGCCCCGGTGCCGCGCGAGGCCGTCCTTGCCGTGTTCGCCATGACGCTCGGCTGGGCGCTTGCGCTCGATCTCCTCGTGCGCACGATCGCATTGGAGGTGCTCAACCTCCCGCACGACCTGGAGACGCTCAAGCTCGTCTCGATCCTGCCTGGGGCGATATTGCCTGTGGTGGCCAACACGGTCGGCTTCTACAAGGCGTTCGGCCGGCCGAGCGAGAGGTCTCTGAAGCAGTACATGATCCCGACGATCCTCGTGCCCACGGTGATCACGGCGATCAGCATCGCTCGGCTCAACCATAAGGGGGTTCTCGACATCCTCGCCACGATCCTCGTGATCGTCGGTCCGGTCGTGATCAACGTGACGATGATGCTGCGCCTACGCCGCAAGGTGGCGCTTGCGGCCGCGTCGAGCTACCGAGCGCCTGCCCCGGCGAGTGCGGCCATGAAGTCGCCCTCGCCCTCGTAGCCGAGCATGATCTGAGCACACTGAAAGCCCGAGAAGATGGCTCGGAGGCTGCCGGTGCCCGGCTCTGTCCAGTGGCCTGCGAGGAAAAGGCCCTCGACCGGTGAGACCCGCGGTAGTCGCTTCGGCGTGCACTGCTGTGGCGTGTTCTCCCAGCCGTAGATGGCACCGGCTTGGTTTCCGCTCCATGCGAGGAACGTCTCGGGCGTCGCGCTCTCGAGGAACGTCAGACCGGCGCGGAAGCCCGGCAGCAGGCGCTCGACCTCCTGCACGAGGAGCTCGGTGTAGCGTGGCTTGGCGTGCTCCCACGGCTCGCCGGTGTCGAACGGCATCAGCGTCGTGAAGATCACGAGGTGCTCGCCGCTCGGCGCGAGGGTTGGGTCGACGAGCGTCGGCATGCTCAGCCACGTGCCGCCGGGACGGTTGGCGAGCAGATCCCTGTAGGCGTCGTCGTGGTCCCAGTGACGATGAACGAAGACCTCGTGCGCCAGCCCGAACTGCGCAACGTCGAGCGTCGTCGCGGCAAAGATCGCGAAGGCGGACAGCGACGGCTTCATCCGCTGCAGACGCTTGGTGTAGCCGCTGGCGACGTGCTCGAGCCCGACGAGATCCTCGAACGTGCTCCGGGCGTCGGCGTTTGAGACGACCGCCGGCGCCTGCAGCTCGCGGCCGTCGGCGGTGAGAACGCCGGTGACCGCCCCATCCTCGACGGCGATCTTGGTTACGGGCGAGCTCACGCCGATCTCGCCGCCGTCGCGCTCGATCGAAGTGCGCAACGCGCTCACCAGCGACTCGAAGCTCCCCCGCACGTACAGCGGTCCACGCTCGAGCATCGCGAACAGCACCGCCGAGAATGTGGTGAACGACAACCGCGAGGGCGGCAAACCGACATACGGCCACATCGCACCGCACAGCGCCTTCAGGCGCGGCTCCACGATGCAGTCGTCGAGCACCTGCTGGACCGTCGCCGTGCGGTACTTGAACAGCAGCGGGAACTGCTTCACGGCCGCATCGAGGTCACGCAAGCCAAGCCTCGGGGAGAGTTGCTGGGACTGCATGGTGAGCTGTGTGCAGGTCTCCGCGAAGCGGCGGACCTCGTCCGCGTGACCCGGAAACAGCCGCGCGTGAGCGTCCACGAACTGCTCGAGCCCCACCGGCACCGTCGTGCGCGCGTCCGGGAAGTCCACACCGTACAGGTGCTCGAGCGGGACGAACTCGACCGCGTCGCGGACCCCGAGCATCCTCAGGTAGACATCGAGGAACTCGCCGGGGTGCGCCATGGCCGTGATGTGCACGGCCGGATCGAAGACGTACGAGTCGCGCTGGAACGTGTGCGCGTAGCCGCCCACCGCCCCGGTGCTCTCGAGCACGGCGACGCTCTTGCCCGCCTTTGCCAGCCCCGCGCCGGCCGACAACCCGCCGAGTCCACCACCGACGACGATCACGTCGTAACTGTCCTCGCGAAGCATCGCAGCGGAGCTTAGCCGTTGGTTCAGTCGGGGTCGGGGCTCTCGAATCAACAGATGGCGGGACCGGGTGCTCGGCTGGTGAATGCCAGACGCCGCCAGATATTGATTCGCGGGCCCTCAGTAGCGGATCGAGCCGGTGATCGTGAACACGCCGCCGTCGGTGAGCGGGACCGCGGGCGGCGGGGCCTTCAGCGTGATCGCGCCCTGCACGCCGCCGCCCTGTCCGTTCGCCCCCTTCTGCGTCGCGAGCGCCGCCGCGGCGCTTCCCGGCGGGGGGACCGTGCCGCTGAGGGTCAGCGTGCCGCGCGCCTGCTCGAACGTGCCGGTCCCGCCCACGATCTCCCCCGTGCCGGCGTAGGTGAGCGAGCCGTTGCTGCGCGTCGCCGTCCCGGTGATCGTGGCCCGGACGCTTCCGGTCTGAAAGAACGTGGCGAGCTGCCAGGTGAACGGGGTCGCCGCCCCCGTGGCGAACAGGGTCCCCCCGGTCGGCGCGGTGACCGTCTGGGTCACGAGCGCCGCACCCGTGCCGGTCGGAGAACCGGTTTGAAGCGCGTCGATCGCGCTGGTCGTGCCCGTCTCCTCACGGGTCGTCGTGCGAAGGTAAAACGAGACGGGCCGGGTCTGCGTGCCGGCGGAGGAGCTCCCGAGGATCGCCAGCGCGACGACCACCGCGCCCACGAGCACGATCGCGAGGACGATACGCGCGAGAAGCGAGATCGCAGGGGCTCCCCGCTTCGGCAGACCCGCGTCGTCCGGTCCTCGAGCTGTGGGCGTCTCGGGCGGCGACGGAGAGGCGGCGTGTGGGGGCGAAACGGCCGCGGCGGGCGCGGGCGACGGGGGTGTCGCGGACGTGGCGGCGGCGGGCGGCACCGCCCCCGCGGGCGGTCGGACGGGCGCTGGGACCTGCGCTCTGAGCCGGGTACTGTCATCGGGAGTCGCGTCGAGGATCGGACGAAGAGCGGTGGCCTCGTCGGCGTGCTGCTCGACGGTGAACTCCGACTGCCCGGCGCGAATAAGGGTGCCTGCGGGGACCGTCACCGCTCCGCTGATGCGCTCTCCCCCCACGAACGTGCCGTTCGTCGACCCGAGGTCCTCGACGACGATCCCATCGGCGGTGACGTGCACGGCGAAGTGCCGGCGCGAGAGCTCGTCGTCGTCGATCGAGACGTCGGCGCTGCGACCGACGACGACTCGTCGGTCGATCTTCACCAACTGTCCCGCCATCGGGCCAGACGTGACGGTGAGGGTGCTCATGCGTCGCTCATGCTCACAGCCGGCTAGTAGTCGACGGTCCCGTTCAGCGTGAACGTCGCGTGGG
Organism: uncultured Solirubrobacterales bacterium; assembly: GCA_963702085.1. GTDB lineage: Bacteria > Actinomycetota > Thermoleophilia > Solirubrobacterales > Solirubrobacteraceae > Palsa-744. The sequence goes on from OY969707.1 coordinate 1,338,516, forward strand.
TGGACCCGGGCGGGCGACCGCCCGCGAACGCGAAACCACCGCTCGCGTCCTTGTACACCCCGGTGCCGCCGGTGAACACGCCGTGCCCGACCACGTGGACGCTGCCGTTCTGCATCGGTGTCGCCTCCGCGGTGATCACGCTGAACAGCGTCGTGTCGGCGAACTGGGTTGCGGCGGAGGCGGTGACAGCCGTCACGGTGCTCAGCGGCACCACACCTGGCGGGACGAGGTAGACCTGATCGATGGTGGCGCCGCCCGTGGTCGTGGGTCCGCCGACGAAGTCGCCGGCGAACAGGAAGATCGGCGCATCGGACACGATGATCGCCGTGTGCATGACGCCGGAGATGTGGTGTGCCGAGCGTGAGGGCTCGGCGCTCGTCTGCGCGAAGATCAAGAGCAAGGAGATGCTGGCGCCAACGAGCAGGATCGCGGCGCGGATCAGGATCTCGGTGCGCTTCGTGGCCGGCGAGCTGACCTCGGGCACAGGCTGCGGCATCGTGCGCATGATACGCCGAGGCGGCGTCCGAGGCGGCCCCCTGCCACGCGGCGCGCCCTGAGAAACCGAGCGACCTCCGAGAGAGTAAGCTCCGCTCCGACTTGACCGACCGCACGCACGACAAGGGCGACGCAGTGGGAGCAGAGGCGGGGGCGGGGGCAAGCTTCCCGCTCGTTCTGAAGGTTGTGGCGGGGCGTGCCAACGGCATGGTCCTCGAGGTCGGCGACGAGCCGCTCGTGCTCGGTCGAGACGGGCTGGGCGACGCGCGGCTCGGCGGCGACCCGGAGTTATCCCGCCAGCACCTGCAGGTGTCTCGCTTCGATCGGGACCGCCTCCTCGTCGAGGACCTGAAGTCCACCAACGGCACGTTCGTCAACGGCGGCGAGGTTGCCGGGCCGACTGTGGTCGGCGCCGACGACGCGATCTGGCTCGGCACCACGACGCTGCTCGTACAGTCCCCGGCAGCGGCACTGCCCGAGGTCCCGCCAAGCGCTCCGCCCACCCCCTCGCCCCAGGGCGGCTTTCTCAGCCGGCTGGCGGACCTCTCGGCACGCCATCCCAAGCGCGTGCTAGCCGGAGTGGGCGTCTTCCTGCTGATCGCGATCGTGGTCGGTGGGCCTGCGCCGAAGCTGCTGCGGGACAACCAGGGATTCGAGGATCGCGCCTCGACGAGCTACAAGACCTACAACAACATCGCGCACTACAGCGGCGCCTACCCGGAACCGATGCTCACGCTCGTGAGCAGCTCGGGGAGCATCACCGCCCCGCGGGGGCGCGCAGAGCTCGCCGCGATCGAGCAGCAGATCTCCTCCGGAAAGGACATCGCGAGCTGCACCGGGGAAACCTGCTTCCACGGCCAGCGGATCTTCGACGCGTTCAACACGGGCGACCCGTTCTTTCTCTCCCGCGACCGGCGCGAGGCGCTGATCGCGACGTTCTTCAAGGGCGCTTCGCAGCAGACGCGCGAAGACAGCGCCACAAGCCTCCAGAAGAAGCTCGAACACAATCCCGCCGTCCTCTCCGGCGGTGGCCCGGTTCTCTATCCCGAAGTGCGCAGTGAGGTGTCCAAGGATCTGGGCATGGCCGAGCTCCTGGTGTTCCCGATCCTGTTCGTGCTCTCGCTGTTCGTGTTCCGCGGGGTGGTCGCCGCGCTGCTCCCGATGCTTGTCGGCGCCATCACGGTGTTCGGAACGTTCCTGGCGCTGCGGATCGTCAACCTGTTCATTCCGGTCAACATCTTCGCGCTGAACCTCGTCATCGGCCTGGGGATCGGCCTGTCGATCGACTACGCGCTGTTCATGGTTTCGCGCTACCGCGAGGAGCTCGTGCGGGTGGGGGCCGGCCGGCCCCCGAACGAGGCTTACGGGGCCACGCCGGTCTCCCCTGCCGGCGCGCCGGGGAGCGAGTTCGTCGGCAGTCAGGCCGAGGCGGTGCGGCGGACGGTACTGACCGCGGGGCGCACGATCCTGTTCAGCGCCAGCATGGTCGCGGTCGCAGTCCTGTCGCTTGTGGTCTTTCGCCAGCCGTTCGTCTACTCGATGGGAATCGGGGGCTTCTGCTGCGCGATCGTCGCGGTCCTCGTATCGCTGTTCGTGCTGCCCTCGATGTTCATGCTGCTCGGTCCCCGTATCAACGCCGGGGCTCCGCGACGCTGGCGCGAGGCGAACCTGCGCACCGCGAGCCGCGCGCAGAGTGGAGCGTGGTACCGCCTCGCCCGGGCGGTGATGGGCCGTCCGCTCGTGGTCGCGGTCTCGGCTGCCGCGGTCCTGCTCTCGGCCGGCTACGCCTTCACGCAGATCAAATACACCGGCGTCAACGCGAGCGTGCTGCCGAGGAGCCTGATGGCGCGCCAGCTCGACGACCGCGTCGCAGCCGATTTCCCGGCCAACCCTGCCGCGCAGATCGAACTGCTCTTCGACGCCCCGGCAAACGCTGGCCCCGCAATCCAGTCGTATGTCAATTCCATCGGGAAGCTGCGCGACGTGGCGTTCATCCCGCCCCCGCGCAAGCTCACCGGCGATCACTGGCTCGTGAGCGTGCAGCCGTGGGGAGACGGCCTGTCCACGCAGGTGAAGGAACTCACCAAGACGCTCACGGCTCGTGCGGGGCCGTTCCCGATCCAGGTGACCGGGCAGGCGGCGGACTACCTCGATCAGGGCAAGAGCTTCCGCGAACACCTGCCCTTCGCGTTCGTGTTGCTGGCGTTGATCACGCTCGTCGTGCTCTTCCTGATGACGGGATCGGTCGTCCTGCCCGTCAAGGCGCTGATCATGAACCTGCTGACCGTGTCGGCGACGCTCGGCCTGCTCGTCCTCGTGTTCCAGGACGGCCGCTTCCAAAGCCTGCTCGACTACCACAGCGTGGGCGCGATCGATTCGACGCAGCCGATCCTGATCGTCGCGATCGCGTTCGGTCTGTCGACCGACTACGCGGTCTTCCTGCTCACGCGCATCAACGAAGCTCGCATCGAAGGCGCCACGAGCAACGAGGCGGTCGCGATCGGTCTCGAGCGTACGGGCCGCATCGTCACGCAGGCGGCGTTGCTGTTCTGTGTCGCCGTAGCGGCTTTCGCAACCTCGAAAGTCATCTACATCAAGGAGGTCGGGCTTGGGATGGCCGTGGCGGTGATCATCGACTCCACGATCGTGCGAGCGCTCCTGGTCCCGTCGCTGATGGCAATGCTCGGCACGCGCAACTGGTGGGCTCCAAGAGCCCTGCGTAAGCTGCACAATAAGATCGGCCTGAGCGAGCTGTGATGCTCGCCCGGCCTCAACTGAGAGCTGGAGGCGCAAGATGGTAGAAGCACCGGCGAAGGACCGTAGACGCGCGCTGATCGTCGGCAGCGGAATCGCCGGCGTGACGTGTGCATATGCACTCGGCAGAGAGGGCTGGGATGTCAACGTCCTGGAGAAGGCGGGCGACGTCAAGACGCTCTATGTCGGCTCCGGCATCCATCTCTGGAACAACACGATGCGGGCACTGAAGATGCTTGGGCTGGACGACCGCGTGACGGCGGTCAGCGGGCCGGGCGCGGTGGTCGAGCACATGAAGTTCTATACGCCCAAGGGTCGTCTGCTCGCCGACGTCAAGTGCGGCGAGATGGGCCGCAAGATCGGCGGCGACTGCGTGGGCATCAACCGCGCCGAGCTGTTGCCCTCGCTCGCGGGGGCGCTCGAACCCGGCGTCATCAGGACGAACTGCGAGCTCGAGCGCTTCGAGCAGGACGCGACGGGGGTGACGGCTCATTTGAAGGACGGCAGCAGCGAGCGGGGAGATGTACTGATCGGCGCCGACGGGATTCGTTCGGTCGTCCGCTCGCAACTGCTCGGGGGACTCGAGGAGCCCCGTTACGCCGGGTACACGATCTGGCAGGGCATCATCACCGACGTGACACCAGACATGGCTCCGCTCGGCGACTTCCCGCTCCTCTACGGCCCGGGACTGCGGTTCTGCTACTACCGCGTGAGCGACGAGCGCCTGTACTGGTTCGGCGTCGCCAACGCCGACCCGGGTGGCAAGGACCAGGTGGGGCACATCAAGGAGTCTCTGCTCGAGCGGTTCGCGGGCTGGGCCTTCCCCACCGAGGCGATCATCAAGGCGACCGAGGAAGATGTTGTCCACCGGCGCGACCTGTACGACCGCGATCCGATCAAGCGTTGGGGCGAGGGTCGCGTCACGCTCGCCGGCGACGCCGCGCATCCGATGACGTTCGACATCGGTCAGGGTGCGGGACAGGGGATCGAGGACGCGGTCGTGCTTGCGCGCCAGCTCTCGCGGGGTGGCGACGTCGCCGAGGCGCTGCGCGGCTACGAGCAGCGCCGCCAGAAGCGAACGGCCCACATGCAGAACCTCTCGCGTGCCGTCGGGCGCTACGGCCGCTGGAAGCACCCGGTGGCCATGCGCGGGCGGGAGCTCATCACGTGGGCGTTGCTGGGGAACCCGATCGGCGCCAAGGGCATTGAGCGCGACCTCTCCTATGACTTCTAACCCATCGCCGAGGACGCGGTGACCGGTCGATCGCTGAGATGAGGCTCGCGGTCATCGGCGCGACTGGGTGGCTCGGCGGGCTGTTCGTGCGCGAGGCGCTCGCGCGCGGCCATTCCGTCACGGCCGTGGTCCGCGAGCCGGCGGGCGCCGCCAGCCTGCCAGAGGGCGTTGCCAGCGCGCTCGCGAGCATCCACGACACACCCTCGCTGGCGGCGGCGATCGGTGGCCACGATGCCGTGCTGAGCGCCTACCGCACGCCCAAGGAGACGCCGGAGGCGATGCTCTCTGCCGCGCGCAGCCTGCTCGACGCCGCGCGTCAGCGGTCCGTCGCGCGCGTCGTGTGGATCGGCGGGACGGGAGCGCTACGGCTCCCGGGTGGCGGCGGCGACATCGTCGACGTTCCCGGCTTCCCGGAGGAGTGGAAGGCGGTCACGCTCGCGCATCGCGACACCCGCGACCTGTTTCGCGCCGAGCCGGGGGGCCTCGAGTGGACCTATGTGAGCCCTCCCCAGACGATCGAGGACGGCGAGCGGACCGGCGCGTACCGCGTCGGCGTCGAGGAGATGCTGCTCGGCGTCGAGGGGCCGGGGCGCATCTCCTCGCAGGACTTCGCCGTCGGGCTCCTCGACCTCATGGAGCGCCGCGAGCACATCGGCGAGCACGTCACGTTCGCCTACTGACGGGCGCCGTCGCAGACAGTTGGGGTCGGTCTCGCTCCAGAGCGCGAGCCCGACCCGATGCTGGAGCTCAGGTCGCGACCGGTGCGGGGAAAAGCTGCTCGAATCCCGGCGCCATCGCCCGCGCTTCCTCGAGCGTCAGGCCGGCGTCGGAGAACAGGCCGTCCGACGCCCAGCGCGACTGGTCGAGCGTCACGGCCTCAGGATCGATCCGCGCCTGCGAGTCGAGCTGCAGTGCAGCCCGCGCGGCGGCCTGATGGAAGATGACGACCGCCGCCGCGGCGAGCACCCCGGCGTTGGCAGTGAGTTGAGCCTTCAACGCCTCCTCGTCCAGCGACTGCAGCAGCGCGCGGTAGAGCCCGAGAATGGACTCGCAGGCGGTCGGGACGATGAATTGATCGCGCCACCCGCCCGGGTCGTGGGCACCCCACTCGCGGAACAGCCCCTGCATGCGTCTGATCAACCGGGAGATGCGGTCGTAGTCCTCGGCGACCGCCGCCCGCAGGTCGAGGTCATGCCAGCGGCCGTGCACGAACAGCAGCGCGTTGGCTGCCCAATAGGCGGCGAAGTCCCACCCCAGCTTGGCCGACATGACCTCGGGGCTTCCCCACAGGGGATACTGGTCGGTGTAGATGAACATCGCTGTCTCGAACCAGTCGAGGAAAGTCGTGTTCGCGCTCTCCACGCGCTGCGCGACATCCTCGCCGTCGAGGTCACGTGTGATCATGTCCGTGATCAACGAGTTGGAGATCGCGATCGAGTCCGAGCCCGGCGAGTAGAACGGATCGGCGAACACGCCCGCCTCTCCGGTGAGGCACCAGCGCGCCGCGGAGTAAACGCGCTTGCAGTCGTATGAGAAGTCCTCGACCTTGAGGAAGTCCTGCACCTCTTCGCGGCGGCTGTCGATCGCTTCGCCAAGCGGCGGCTCGTGCTCCAACAGCCACGAGACGACCCCGTCTAGGGTCTTGATCTGATCGAATGAGTGAAACCGAGGATCAGCGACGACGCCGATGCTGATGGCCCCCGAGCTCAGCGGTATCAGCCACACCCAGTAGCCCTGGCCCATGAGGTGGTTGGTGCTCAGCCGGCGGATGCCGCGCTCGGGCATCCGCGCGAGCCACGCCTCTTGGCTGGACCACTCCTCGAGGTCCAGCCCTCCGCCGAGCCGCAGCCAGGCCGAGTTGATCGTGTGCTCGGTGTCCTTGGCGAGCCCGAGCTTGCGCTTGAGGATCGACGCACGTCCCGTCGCGTCCACCAGCCAGCGCGCCTGCACGGACACCGCCTCGCCGCCCTGTGTGAAGCTCACGCGGTGCGTGTCCCCCCCGAGCTCCAAGTCCTGCACGCGTGCGCCTGCGATGAGCGCGTTGCCCGCCGCGCGATTGCGCTTGGCGAGCTCGTTCTCGAACAGGCCGCGATCGAGCTGGAAAGTATGGAACGGCGGGACGAAGGGATTGCCCCACTCCAGGCGGCGGGCGAAGTCGCGATTGTCACCTGAAGGGAAGAAGAAGCGCAGTCCGGCCTTGGGGAGCTGGTCGCTCTCCATGTGGTCGCGCATGCCGATGACCTCGGCGAAGTAGTGGGCGCTCGTCTCCACGGTCGACTCGCCCACCTTGAAGGCGGCAAGCGGCGCCGGTCCCTCACGCTTCTCGAGGATCGCCACGGACATGCCGGGGCGCGCTCGCCGGAGATGGATACCGAGCGTGAGGCCGGCGAGCCCGCCTCCAAGGATGACAACGTCGAAGTGCTGGTCCATCGTGGCTCCCCGATTCATTTTCCCGACTCGTGGCCCCCAGGCGCCGCGGGACGAACTAAGCCGCGGCTGCGCCGCGCCGGTCGAGCCACAGCGTGTCCAACCCCGGGGCGGCCTCACGCGCCTGCGCGATGGTCATGCCGCCGCCGTCCTGGCTCCACAGCGCATCCTCCTGCCAGCGCGCGGGGTCCAGCCCAATGCCCAGCGGGTTGATCGCCTGCGATTCCTCGACGCCGCCACCGGGCAGGTTCTCTGCGGCGCGAGCGAACAGAAGGATCGCGACCGCTTGCAGCGTCCGAATATTCTGCCTGATCTGTGCACGCAGCTCGTCTTCGGACATCGGGCGGTGGAGATCCTCCCAGCGCCCCCAGAAGCAGCTGACATCGCGCCAGGACAGAAACGCATCCAGGTGGTCACCGGGCTCGAGCTCGTGCCAGTCGCGGAACAGTTGCGTCACGCGGCTGTGGAGCGGCACCAAGCCGAGCAGCTCCTCGACGATCGTGGAGTTGAACTCGACGTCGTGCCAGCGGTCGTTGACGAAGCGGAGTGCTTGGATGCCCCAGTACAGCAGCGTGTCCCAGATCACCTTCGCCGACATCACCTGCGGGTTGCCCCATACCTGATACATGTCGGTGTACAGGGTCATGACGAGGTCAAACCACAGGAGGTAGGCGAAGTTCTGCCCCTCGGCGAGGTTGGCAACGTCCTCACCCGCCATGTCCCGCACGATCAAATCGGTGACGATCGTGTTGCCGATCGAGATCGAGTCCGATCCGGGCGAGTAGAACGGATCGGCGAACACGCCCGCCTCGCCGACGAGCGCCCAGCGCTCCGGCGAGAACACGCGCGTGGCTCCGTAGGAGTACTTCTCGATCTTGAGAAAGTCCTGGATCTCCTCGCGCCGGCTGCGCAGCACCGCGCCGAGCTGCGGCTCGTGCTGCTCGAACCAGATCAGCGCCGCATCGAGCGTGCTGATCTGCTCGAACGGGTGAAAGCGCGGATCGGCGACGATGCCGATGCTGATTGCGCCCGAGGCCAGCGGTATCAGCCACACCCAGTAGCCCTCGCCCATCAGGTGGTTGGTGCTCAGCATCCGGATGTTGCGGCCTGCTTCGACGTGAGCGCGCCACGCCGGGTCCTCCGAGAAGTCCTCGATGTCGAGGCCGCCGCCGAGGCGCAGCCACGCCGAGTTGATGTTGTGCTCGACGTCCTTCAGCAGGCCGAGCTTGCGCTTGAGGATGAAGGCACGCCCTGCGGCGTCGATCACCCACCGGCAGCTCGCGCTCCGTTGCGCGCCGTCCCGGGTGTACGTGACGCGGTGCTCCTCGGCGCCGAGCTCGACCTCCGTGACGCGCGCACCGCTCTGCAGGTCGACGCCGAGCTCGAGGTTGCGCTCGGCGAGCGCGTTCTCGAACCGGCCCCGGTCGAGGCTGGTAAGCCACGACCGGTGGCCAGGCGGGCGAGCCCAACTCCACGCGGCGGGTGATGTCGTGGTTGTCCGCGGCGGGGAAGAAGAAGCGCAGCCCGCTCTTGAAGAGCTGGTCGGCCTCGAGGTGCCCCTTCATGCCGACCACCTCTGCGAAGTAGTGCGCCGCGATGTCGACGGTCGACTCACCGACCTTGAACGCAGCCTCGGGGGCCGGGCCCTCGCGCTTCTCGACGATCAGTATCGAGGTCTGAGGCCGGGCTGCCTTCAGCTGCAACCCGAGCGTCAGGCCCGCCAAGCCGCCACCGAGGATCGCGACGTCGAAGTCACTGCGGCTATCTGACATGACTCCTCACACTCCTGTCGTACGGTTGTGGCCTGTCAGGATCTACCGGCCCTCGTGGCGCACACAGCTGCCGCGACCCCCGCGCGGCGATCCTACTAAAGGCAGACACGCGGCGCTTTCCTGCGCGGTGGGATAAGGTGTCGCGCGATGAGCAAGATCGCCTTTCTCTACCCTGGGCAGGGCTCACACCGCGTCGGGATGGGCGCCGAAATCCTCGAGGCTCACCCGGAGGTGATGGAGGGCTGCTTCAAGGCGGCGCAGGACGCCTCAGGTCTGGACATCCGCACGCTCTGCCTGGAGGGGCCGATGGAGGAGCTGACGCGCACCGAGGTCGCGCAGCCTGCCCTGTTCGCGGTCTCGATGGCGATGACCGAGCTGGCCCGCCAGGCCGGTGTGCAGGCTGACTACGTCGCCGGGCACAGCCTCGGCGAGTACACCGCGGCGGTCGCCGCCGGCTGCCTGAGCGCCGCCGACGGGATCGTGCTCGTGTCCGAGCGCGGCCGGCGCATGGAAGAGATCCAGTCCCAGCGCCCCGGCGCGATGGGGGCCGTCATCGGGCTGCCCGCCGAGCAGGTGGACGAGCTGTGCGAGACCGCGCGCGCCGCGGGCATCGTCGGCCCCGCGAATCTCAACACGCCGAAGCAGATCGTCGTCTCGGGCGAGGAGGACGCCGTCGAGAAGCTGCTCGAGCTCGCCAAGGAGGCCGGCGCGGAAAAGGCGATCCGCCTGCGGGCCGGAGCGGCGTTCCACAGCGAGCTGATGGAGCCGGTCCAGAGCGCCCTGGCCGAGACGATGGGGGGCCTTCAGTGGCGGGACCCGAACCCGCCGCTGGTGTCGAACGCGTCCGCGACGGTGGTGGACAGCGCAACCGGGGTCCGCGAGGCGCTCACTGCGCAGATCACGAGCCCGGTGCGGTGGGCCGACTGCGTGCGCACGCTGCTCGACGCCGGGGTGACGTCGTTTCTCGAGTTGGGCTCGGGACGCGTACTGGGCGGCCTCGTGCGCCAGATCGAACCCGAGGCCGAGGTGCTCTCGGCCGACTCTCCGAAGAAGCTCGCGAAGTTCCTCGAGCGCGCCGACGACGCGGCCCGTACCGGCGACGCGGCCTAGTGGGACGCTAGAAGGCGGGCGTGATCGTCGAACGCAACGTCGCCGTGCCGATGCGCGACGGCGTCCTCCTGCGTGCCGACGTCTATCGCCCCGAGGCTCGGGGAAGGGTCCCGGCCGTGCTCGGCCGCACACCGTACGACCGCACGTTCGGGCCGACGCTGCCGGCGATCCTCGACCCCGACCGAACCGTCGAGGCCGGGATCGCGCTGGTGTGCATGGACGTGCGCGGCCAGCACGGCTCCGACGGTGAGTTTCACCCGTTCCGCGCCGAGCGCGCCGACGGCTACGACTCGGTCGAGTGGGTCGCCGCACAGGAGTGGTGCAGCGGCGCCGTGGCGATGGCCGGACGGTCCTACACGGCGGCGACGCAGTGGCTGGCGGCCGCCGCGCAGCCGCCGCACCTGCGCGCAATCGCGCCGATCGCGATCGGCAGCAACTACTTCGACGGCTGGGTCTACCAGGGCGGCGCGTTTCAGCTCGGGTTCAACCTCTTCTGGGTGCAAATCATGGCCGGACGCGGCAGGCGCACGCGGGTGGAGGAGCAGTACCGCGACCTGCCGCTCGCGAGCGCCCCGCTGGCGCAGGACAGTCCGGGCGGGAGCTTCTACCGCGAGTGGCTCGAGCACCCGCTCCTCGACGACTACTGGCGCGCGCTGTCGATCGACGCCGGCTACGGCGACGTTCGCGTGCCGGCCCTCAACGTCGGCGGGTGGTATGACGTCTTCCTGGGCGGCACGCTCGAGAACTTCTCCCGGATGCGCAGCGAAGGTGGAAGCGATCTGGCTCGAACACGCACCCGGCTGCTGGTCGGGCCGTGGGCGCACGGCAGCACCTACGGCGCCTATCCGGATCACTCCTTCGGCGCGTTCTCCTCGCAGGACGGCATCGACATGCTCGCCGCGCAGCTGGAGTTCCTCGGCGAGCAGCTCTCAGAGCGCGAGGGCGATCACGAGCCGGCGCCGCCCGCGGCGCCGGTGCGGATCTTCGTGATGGGCGCCAACCGCTGGCGCGACGAGTTGGACTGGCCGCTAGCTCGCGCCGTGCGGGAGCGGTGGTTTCTGCACAGCGACGGCGAGGCCGCCACGGCCGGCGGGGCGCTGTCGCGCGCCGCGCCGGCCGACGAGCCGCCGGACTCGTTCACGTTCGACCCCCGCGACCCGGCGCCCACGATCGGCGGCCCGACGTCGCTGCCGGGCAAGTTCATGCGCACCAACGCCGGCCCGCTCGACCAGCGTCCGCTCGAAGGCCGCCGCGACGTGCTCGCCTACACGAGCGAGCCCCTGGCTGAGGACCTGGAGGTCACCGGGCCGCTCAGCGTAACCCTGCACGCCGCCACCAGCGCCCGCGACGCAGACTGGGTGGCCAAGCTCTGCGACGTCGAGCCCGACGGGTTCTCGCGGATTCTCGCCGAGGGCGTCCTGCGCGCCAGCTTCCGCGAGGGTTTCGAGCGGCAGGTTCCGGTCGAGCCCGGGCGCCCGTACGAGTACGCGGTCGACCTGAAGGCGACGAGCAACGTGTTCCTACGCGGTCACCGCATCAGGCTGCTGCTCACCAGCAGCTCGTTTCCGCGCTTCGACCGCAACAGCGGCGCGGCCCTGCCGCCGGGTGACGTTCGCGAGCAGGATCTCCACGCCGCCGAGCAGACGATCTTCCACGAAGCGCGGCGCGCCTCCTCACTGGTGCTGCCGGTCGTCCCCGGCTGAGAGACGGCCCCCTCTCCTACCTCACCGGCGTCTGCCCCGCCCGCGACCAGTTGAACTGGGTGACGTTGTCCCGCTGCGCGAACAGGCCACCGCGGGTGCCGCGGCGAACGAACAGCACCGGCGCGGGAGCGGCCTTCGCGATCTCCGAGCGGGTCGGGCCCAGGCCCTCGCGCTGCCAGCGCTCGGAGAGGCCGATCACCAGCAGGCCGGCGCCCGCCGCGGCCGACACGATGCCCTCGCGCCCGCCGACCATCACCAGCGGCTCGGTCGCGATCCCGGTCGTCTGCTGCACGAGCAGGCTGGCGTCGGCAAGCGTGCGGGTGACCGACTTGCCCTCATCGGTATGCCCGCCGGCGCCGAGCAGCTTGAGCGGTGCGCCGGTCGCCGAGGAGAGCCACGAGCCGAGCTCCAGGGCAGCCCAGTCGTGCTCGGCGCCGCCGAACGGCACGAGCACCGGGTGCTTCGGGCCGAGGCTCACCGGCGCGCTCTCTTGCGCGATCAGCACCGCGACGTCGCACTCGGCCCGTTCGAGCAGCACGCTCACGTCCCCGAGCGGCACGCTCTCGCCGATCAGGCGGCGGCGCCCCTCGGTCAGCACCAGGTCGACGGGCTCGCGCTCGGCGACGTGCGCGAGATCCGTGCCGGGGTGGCTGGAGCTCAGCGCAACGCCCCTGGCGAGGACGCCGTCCGCGGCCAGGCGCTCGCGCGCCTGCGCGATCGTCCGCGAGGCCCGTTCGAGTTGCAGGTTCTCCGTCTGCAGACCCCCCCGCACCCCGGCGCCGCGGGGAGGCTCCACGAGACGGGTGAGGATCAGCTCGCGCAGCGGCGCCGAGCGCGCCAGCGGCTCCGCCAGCTCGATCAGGCGCTCGAGCGCAGCGTCGGTGTGCGAGGCGACGAGGATCGCGCGCTCCGCCACGGGCAGGCCGGGGTGCTCGCGCGCGGCGGCGGCGGCCGCGCCGGCGAGCTCGTCCTCGAGCTTGGTGCCGTACTCGTTGCGGGGGTCGAGCAGTTTCAGCAGCGGACCGGTCATCAGCGTGGTGACGATCGCCATGATCACGAGCGCCGTGAACAGCACGCTCGAGATCGCGCCGACTTCGAGCGCGATGTTGAGCACGATCAGCTCGGTGAGCCCGCGCGTGTTCATCAGCGTGCCGATCACCATCGAGGCGCGCGAGTCGAAGCCGCACACGCGCGCCGCGATCGCCGCCCCGGCGAGCTTGGCGACGATCGCGAGCACCACGAGGCCCGCGGTGATCAGCCACAGCTCGGGACGGTCGAGCAGCGTGATGTTCGTCTTCAGCCCCGTGTAGACGAAGAACATCGGCAGCAGCAGCGTGACGACGAAGTCCTCGACCCGGCGCGTGACCTCCTCGGTCAGGCGCGCATGCCGGGGCATCACCATCCCCATGATGAAGCCGCCGAAGATCACGTCGATGTTGATCGCTTCGGTTATGTACGCCGATAGCAGCACGCCGATGACGATTGCGGCAAACCACCCGGAGGGGATCTGCCCGGCCTCGTCGAAGGCGGTCGCCATGCGGGCGAGGATCCGCCGCACGAGGAGCGCCATCACGAGCACGAACGCGACCGCCTCACCGACCGTCCGCGCGACAACGCCGAACGAGCCCGAGACGGCGATCGCGGTCGCGAGCGCGATCAGGAACCAGGCGCTGACGTCGTCGATCGCGGCGCAGCCGATCGTCAGCGAGCCGACCGGCCCCTTGAGCATCCGCCGCTCGGCGAGGATCCGCGCGAGCACCGGGAAGGCCGTGATCGACATCGCGACGCCCATGAACAGCGCGAACGCGGCGAACTTCACATCCGGCCCCAGGAGCTTGTACAGCGGCAGCGCGGCGGCGATCCCGAGCAGCATCGGCAGCGCGATGCTCGCGTTGGAGATCGCCGCGGCGGGCGCGGCCTTGCCCCTGAGCTGCTTCTGGTCGACCTCCATGCCGATCAGGAACATGAAGAAGATCAACCCGAGGTTGGCCGCGACGCCGAACGCAGGCAGGATGTCGGTCGCGAAGATCGTGGCCTGGAGGTTGGGCGCAAGCAGGCCGAAGAGCGAGGGGCCGAGCGCGACCCCCGCGATCACCTCCCCCATCACGCGAGGCTGGCCGACCCTCACCGCGACCATCCCGAACGCCCGCGCGACGATCAACACGATCAGGACGGCGAGGAAGAAGGCCGCCACGAGCTTCGTGAACGAGCTGCGCTGCTTGGTCGCGGTGAACTGCTCGCCCGACGGCGGCAGCCCCGAGGGGGTGATCAGCGCCGGTTTGGCGGCCGGCTTGGCAGACGACGGAACGGGCGTGGCCACCTGCAACGGAATCAACTTCACGTTCTGCAGCAGGATGTCGTTCGCCGTCGCCGTTAGGCGCACGGAGCCGCCTTTCCTGCATGCGACATCCCCGCTGACGGCGCTCGTCTTGGTCGAGTAGGCGAGCCGCCCGAGCGTACGGTTGGCGGCGACGAGGGTGTAGCTCGACCCGCTGCCGTTCAGGGTGAACGAGCTGCCGAAGCACGTCGAGGTGGGCGACAGCGCATACTTGCCGGCGATCCCGCTCGGCGTGCGGGGCAGCGCCGAACCGGGGGCCGGTGGTGGGGACTTGAGGGTCGCCGCGAACGCGACCCCTCCGAGCGTGCCGGCGATCGACCCCTTCACCCCGGGCGCCACGAGCGCGTCAAGTGTCTGCTGCCTGCCGGACACGCAGTCGATCGTCCCCGTGAGGCGGTGAGCGCCGGCGGGTGCGGCGCCGGGCCTCAGGCGCAGCTGACCGCCGAGCGTGCGCTGGCTGTTGGCAAGGCTGACGAACTGCCCGGACTGGTTGACGCTGAACGCCGGTCCCGGCGGGGGCAGCTGCGTCGGCGCCGTCGGTGGCAGCGGAGCCCCGCCCACGGGCGCGGGTGCCGGCCCGAGGCAGCCGCTCGGGGCGCTCGCGACGTATCCACCCGCGATCGCGGGGAGCGCCTTCTCGCTGCCGCCTCGATCGATGACAACGAGCACCACGACGACCGAGAGCGCCGCCAAGACCAGATAGAAGGCGATCAGGCGCCGTGCCAGACCCCCGCTCGACATCTCACTCCTCGACAGCTTCACCGCTGCTCATGGGAGTCTCCTTGCTGTGGGTCGGCGCAGGCGTGGCGCAAACTGAACATCTGGTCGGGTTGGGTCGGCGCCGGACGAAAAGACCGGTAGCTCATGTCGCCGCCACCGCCTCGGCCGCGAGGAAGTGCTCGACGAAGTCGGTCGTCACATCGCCGGAGCGGAACTGCGTGTCGGCCAGCACGCGGCGGTGGAAGGGGATCGTGGTCTTCACCCCGCGCCCCTCGATCTGGAACTCCGACAGCGCGCGGTCCATCCGCTCGATCGCCTCCAGGCGCGTGGGCGCCCACACGATCAGCTTGGCGATCAGCGAGTCGTAGAACGGGGCGATGTTCCAGCCCGGGTAGCAGTGGGAGTCCACGCGCGTCCACGGTCCGCCGGGCGGGACGTAGACGTCCAGGCGACCGGCGGCCGGCGCGAAGTCCCGGTCGGGGTCCTCGGCGTTGACGCGGCACTCGATCGCGTGGCCGCGCAGCACGACGTCCTCCTGGGAGACCGACAGCGGCTCGCCCGCGGCGACGCGGATCTGCTCCTGGATCAGGTCGACGGACGTGACCATCTCGCTCACGGGGTGCTCGACCTGGATGCGGGCGTTCATCTCCATGAAGGAGAGGTTGCCCTCGTGGTCGAGCAGGAACTCCATCGTGCCGGCGCCGGTGTAGCCGACCGCCAGGGCGCCGGCGACGGCGCGCTCGCCGATGTCCCGGCGCTGCGCGTCGGAGAGGTGGATCGAGGGCGCCTCCTCGATCAGCTTCTGGTGGCGGCGCTGCACCGAGCAGTCGCGTTCGAAGAAGTACACGCCGTGGCCGTGGTTGTCGCAGACCAGCTGCACCTCGGTGTGGCGGGGGGCGTCGAGGTAGCGCTCGATGTAGACGGCGCTGTCCTTGAACACCGCCTGTGCGGTTGCGCGCGTCGTCTGGTAGAGACGCACGAGGTCCTCGGCGCGGCGCACGACGTTCATGCCCCGCCCGCCGCCGCCCGCGACCGCCTTGATGATCACCGGGTAGCCGATCCCGTCTGCGATCTCCTGGGCCTCCTCCGCCGTCTGCACGGGCTCGATCGTGCCGGGCAGGAGCGGCAGGCCGGCCTTCTGCATCAGGTCGCGGGCGATCGCCTTGTCGCCCACCTTCTCCATTACCTCCGGGCGGGGCCCGATGAACGTGATCCCGTTGTCGGAGCAGATCTCGGCGAAGAAGGGATCCTCTGAGAGAAACCCGTAGCCCGGGTGGATCGCGTCGGCGCCGGTCTTCTGCGCGGCGCCGATCACGTTCGGGATGTGCAGGTAGCTCTTGCCGGGGTGGTGGGGCCCGACGTGCACGGCCTCGTCGGCGAAGCGCACGACGGCCGACTCGGCGTCGGCGGTCGAGTAGATCGCGACCGACTTGATGCCGAGCTCGCGGCAGGCGCGCGCGACTCGGAGCGCAATCTCACCCCGGTTGGCGATCAGGACCTTCTCGAACACGCGATCAGCTCTCCGCAGGCTCCAGGTACATCAGCACCTGCTCGAACTCGACCCACTCGCCGTTCTCGACGACGATCTCGGCGACCTTGCCGCCCTCGCCGGCGGCCACCTCGTTCATCATCTTCATCGCCTCGACGATGCACACGGTCTGCCCGGGCTCGACACTCGAGCCGACCTCCACGAACGGTTTGGCGCCGGGCTGTGCGGCGCCGTAGAAGGTCCCCACCAAGGGCGCCAGCACCGGCACCCTGTTGTCGGCCTCGAGATCGCCGATCGTGAAGACGCCCGAGGCCATGCGTGCGCCGGGAGCGATGCTCATCCCCGGGCCCGCCCCGGTGGCGACAGGTCCGCCGGGAGAGGGAGGAGGAGGGGGGGCTGCCCCTGGCATGCCCTGCGCGACTGGCGGGGCGCCGCGCTCGATCTCGATCTTGTAGTCGCCGGCGGCGACCGCGAAGCGCTGCACGGTGGAGCCCTCGAGCCGCTTGATCAGATCGCGGGCCTCGGCCCAGACTGACTGGATCAGCTCGCGGTCGGGGGTGGCCTGGGTGTTCTCGTTGTCGCTCATGTCTCCCCTGTGATTGGCGGAAGTGTGGGCTGGCGCCCGGGGGTACCGAACTTGCGAAAGCGCTCGTAGCGCTGGGCGATCAGTTCGTCGGTGCTCAGCGGTAGCAGTTCGCCGAGGCTGGCCACGATCGCGGCCTTGACGTTCGCACCGGCGGCCGGCGGGTCGGTCTGCGCGCCGCCCTCGGGCTCGGGAACGACGGCGTCCATCACGCCCAGACGCAGCAGCTCCGGGCTCGTGATGCGCAGCGCCTTGGCCGCGCGCGGAGCGGCGGTGGCGTCCTTGAAGAGGATCGTCGAGCAGCCCTCGGGGCTGATCACCGAGTAGTAGGCGTTCTCCATCATCAGCACCCGGTCAGCCGCGGCGAGCGCGAGCGCGCCGCCGCTGCCTCCCTCTCCAGTGACAGCGGTCACGAGCGGCACGGGCAGGCGCGACATCAGCGCGATCGATTCGGCGATCGCGTTCGACTGGCCCCGCTCCTCGGCTCCCAGGCCCGGGTAGGCCCCGGGCGTGTCGACGATCGACACCAGCGGCAGGCCGAAGCGGGCCGCGTAGCGCATGAGCCTCATGCTCTTGCGGTAGCCCTCGGGCTCGGGCATCCCGAAGTTGTGCTCCACCAGCTCGCTGGTGGTGTGGCCCTTCTGCTGGCCGATCACCATCACCGTCAGCTCGCCCAGGCGCGCGAGGCCTGCGACGATCGCGTGGTCCTCCTCGAACAGCCGGTCGCCGTGGAGCTCCTGGAAGCCGTCGAACACGAAGCCGACGAGGTCGAGGAAGCGCGGGCGGTCGATGTGGCGGGCGAGCTGGACGATCTCCCAGGGATTGCGTGCCGGCAGCTGCTCGGGATCGACGATCGCCGCTGCCCCCTCGGTGGCCGGCAGGCGCCGCTGCTGCGTCGCCGCGTCCTCGCCGCGAGCGGCCTGCGCCTGGGCGTGGAGCTCGAGCAGGTTGCGGATCGTGCGCCGCAGGCCTTCGCGCGGCTCGACCAGGTCGAGCATCCCGTGCTCGAGCAGGAAGCCGGCGGTCTGGAACCCGTCGGGCAGCTTCTGGCGGATCGTCTGCTCGATCACCGAGGGGCCGGCGAAACCGATGTGCGCGTCGGGCTCGGCTATGAGGATGTCGCCGAGCGTCGCGTAGGAGGCGCTGACGCCGCCGTAGGTGGGGTCGGTGAGCAGCGAGATGAACAGCACGCCCTCCTCGGCGAGGCGCGCCATCGCCTGAGAGGTCTTGACCATCTGCATCAGCGACACGCACCCCTCCTGCATTCGGGCGCCGCCGGAGGCTGAGATCACCAGCAGCGGCGTGCGCGTCTGGAGGGCCAGCTCGGCTGCGCGCGTGATCGACTCGCCGACCGCGCCGCCCATGGAGCCGCCGATGAACGAGAAGTCGATGCCCGCCACGACGATCGGCAGGCCGTCGATCGTGGCGGTGCCGTGCAGCGCACCTGTCTTGGTCTCGCTCTTCTTCTGCGCCTGCGCGATCCGCTCGACGTAGGGCTTTGAGTCCGCGAAGGAGAGCGCGTCGAGGATCTCGAGGTCTCCGCTCAGCTCCTCGAAGCTGCCCTCGTCCAGCAGCTGGCCCAGGCGCTCGCGGATGCGCAGCCGGAAGTGGTGGTTGCAGTCGGGGCAGACGCCGAGGTTGCGGCGCAGGCGCTTGTGGTACACGAACGCTGCGCACGAGGGGCAGCGAAACCACTCGACGGCGTCGGCGCGGCTGGCTGTCGCGAGCTCAGCCAAGGATGTCTTCCGAAGCGAGACGGCGATCGTCGGCGTGCATGCGCCGGTACTCTGCCAGCGACGCCGTCAGGGCGGCGTCGACCTCCTCGCGCGTGGGCGCCTGCTCGGCCGGTTCGCCGCTCTGCGCCTGGAGGAAGGCGATCAGGTTGACCGTGCGTCCCTGCGAGTCGCTGACCGGCGCCTCGCGGGCGAGCTGGAGTGCGCGCTGCCAGTCCTCGCGCTGGATCTCGGCTTTGACGATCCCGCGCAGGGGGTAAGCCTCGTGCCCGGGTACGTCGTCGAGCTCGCGCAGGCGCTCGAACGCTGCCACCGCCTCGTCGAGCTCGACCGACCTCGAGGCTGAGCTCGGCCACGTCGAGCGCGGCGATCAGGTCCTCGGGCTCGGCCTCGGCGATCCGCTGGGCCTGCGCCAGCGCCTCCTCATAGTGGCCGAGCGTCCGGTACATGTCGACCAAGCTGATCGCCGCGGTGGAGGCTCCGCGCATGCTCTGCGCCGCCTGGCTGAGGTAGCCCACGGCCTCCTCCTCGCGACCGGTCGCAGCCGAGGTGTGGCCGAGGTGGCTGAGCGCCACCTGGTCGGCGGGGTTGAGCTCGACGGCCCGGCGAAAGGCCTCGCCCGCCTCGTCCATCCGACCCTCGGTCGCGAGCGCCTCGCCCAGGTAGTGCCAGGCGTCGGCGTGCTCGGGAGCGAGCTCGGTGGCGCGCCGCAGCTGCTCGGTGGCGTCCTCCGCGTCGAGCTCCACGCCGGCGCGACCGGCGAGTACCAGCAACTCGACGTCCTCCGGCGCGGCGGCGAGACCCGCGAGGGCGGCCTCTCGGCTCTGACGGTACTCGCCGGCCTTGAGGTGGGCGTCCGCCCGTTGCGCGGCGTCTGCGCTCATCGGTAGCTCGCAGCGTTCGTGCTCATCGGTCCCTGCACGTCCGGTGGTCCCTCCACGTCCTCACGCCTTGGATCCGGTCCAGCGCCAGTTGGTGAGCTCAGGCGGGTCGTCGCCGAACTCGCGGGCGTAGCTGCGGTACGCAGCGAGCTGATCGCGGTACTTCGCCACCGCCGCCTGTGCGCCGCCGATGTCGCGCACGGCGAACGCGCCCGACATGCCGCCGATGTTGTCGGAGATGGCCACGTCGACGCGGCTCAGCCCCTCGATGGCCAGCTGGTAGCGGTCGACGCCGTTCATCGCCAGCAGGTCGAAGGGCGTGGTGGTGGTGCCCTCCTCGGCGTAGCCGCGCACGTGGAAGCGCTCCTGCTGCGGGCGGCGGTGGATCAGCTGGTGGACCGCCGAGGGGTAGCCGTGGAAGTTGAAGATCACCGGGCGGTCCGTGGTGAACAGCTCGCCGAACGCGGCGGCCGACATGGCGTCGGGGTGCTTGCCCGGCGCCGCCAGCGCGAACAGGTTGGTGACGTTGACGAAGCGCACCTTCAGGTCCGGCACGTCCTCTTTGAGCAGGTTCGCGGCCGCCAGCAGCTCGATCGTGGGGATCGTGCCGCAGCTGGCCAGCACCAGGTCGGGCTCGCCGTCGTCGCCGTTGCTCGCCCACTTCCACGCGGAAGCCCCTGCGCGGACGTGCTCGCGGGCCTCCTCCATCGAGAGCCACTGCGGCAGCGGCAGCTTGGAGCCGATCACGAGGTTGATGCAGCCCGTCGCCTGCAGGCAGTGGTCCATCGTGGCCAGCAGCGTGTTGGCGTCCGGCGGCACGTACACGCGCGCGTGCTCCTCGCGGCGGTTGAGCATCGAGTTGATGAAGCCCGGCATCTGGTGGGAGTAGCCGTTGTGGTCCTGGCGCCAGCCCTCGGAGGTGAGCAGGTAGTTCAGCGACGCGACCGGCTCGCGCCAGGGCGCCTCCTCGCGGGACATCTTCAGGAACTTGCCGTACTGGTTGACCATCCCGTCGACGATCGGGATGAACGCCTCGTAACAGGGGAAGATTCCGTGGCGGCCGGTGAGCACGTAACCCTGCAACCAACCCTGGCAGTTGTGCTCGGAGAGGACCTCCATGATGCGCCCGTCGGGCTTGTAGTCGGGGCTGACCTCGGGGTCGACCGGCCACTCGTAGGCGTGGTTCTCGACCTCGAACAGCGCCCCGAGCCGGTTGGAGGCGACCTCGTCCGGGCACACGACGCGGAAGTTGGCCTGCTCGCGGTTGAGCTCGAAGACCTGGCCGAGGTAGCCGCCCAGCGCGCCGAGCGAGCTCTCGGTGGTACCGCCGGGCTCGTCGAGCGAGACGGCATGAGCGTCCAGCGAGGGCAGTTGCAACGGGACGCGCATGCGTCCGCCGTTGACGTGTGGGTTGGCGCCCATGCGCCGCTCGCCGGTGGGGCACATCGCGGCGATCTCCGGGGCCGGGCCGCCGTCCTCGCCGAACAGCTCCTCGGGGCCGTAGGAGCGCAGCCACCCCTCCAGCGCCTGCAGGTGCTCGGGGTTGGTGCGGGCCTGCATCGCGGGCACCTGGTGAGCCTTGGAGGTGCCCTCCACGCGGATGCCGTCGAGCTCGCGGATGCCGGTCCAGCCCTTGGGCGAGCGCACGATCAGCATCGGCCAGATCGGCCGCTCCGGCCGGCGGCCTTCGCGCGCTGAGCCCTGCAGCTCGCGGATCTCCCCGTAGGCGGTGTCGAGCGCGGCAGCCAGCTCGCCGTCGAGGTCCTCGCCGTCGACGATCAGCGGGTGCCAGCCGTAGCCCTCGAACAGCTTCGTGAGCTCGGTGTCGGACATCGAGCTGAAGATCGTCGGGTTGGCGATCTTGTAGCCGTTGAGGTGCAGCATCGGCAGCACCGCGCCGGAGGTCGCGGGGTCGAGGAACTTGTTGGAGTGCCACGCGCCCGCCGTCGGCCCGGTCTCCGCCTCGCCGTCGCCGACGATGCAGGCCACGATCAGATCGGGGTTGTCGAGCGCCGCGCCGAACGCGGTCGCCAGCGCGTAGCCGAGCTCGCCCCCCTCGTGGATCGTGCCGGGCACGATCGGGGCGATGTGGCTGGGGAAGCCGCCCGGCCAGGAGAACAGACGCACGAGCTTGGCAAGGCCCTCACGGCTGCGACCCATCTCGGGCTTGACGTCTTCCAGGCACCCGTCGATCCACAGGTTGGCCAGGTTCGCCGGCGCGCCGTGACCGGGACCGGTGACCAGCAGGACGCTGGCGTCGTTGTCGAGGATCAGGCGGTTCAGCCCCGCGTACATCAGGTTGATGCCGGGCACCGTTCCCCAGTGGCCGAGCAGGCGGTGCTTGACGTGCTCGGGCTTCAGTGGTTCCTCAAGCAGGTGGTTGTCCTGCAGGTAGATCATCGCCACCGCGATGTAGTTGGCTGCGCGTCGGTAGAACGCGAGCTTCTCCGAGATGGGTGACAGAGCTTGAGTAGACAACTTCCCCCCGTTCGGGCGTTGGGCTTGGCGCGAGCGGCAGGGACTATAGCGATGAAGCACGCCCTCAAGCTTGGCGGTGCGAGTGACCGGCCAGAACGTGTTCGAGCAGGTGTGCCGATCGTCTCAAAACCCGCTCTCAGGCTCAGCTGGGACGTCGTGGCCGGCGCCGTGGCAGTTGCCGCCGTCGTGGGTCAAACGGCAGTCTCCGCCTGCGTCGACGCTCTTCGTCCCGCGCGCGCTCGCGGTCCTCGCTCAGGCCGACTTCGAGGAATACCAGCAGCACCGCTCCGCCCAAGCCGGCCGACACCAGGACGATCGTGAGGATCTGGCCTGTGAGGCCTGCGACGAGCACAGCGCAGACACCGCCGGCGAGGACGAGCGCGGCGGCCGACCCGAACGCCAGGATGCGTGAGCGGGGGGCCACGGCTCAAAGGTAGCGCCGAGCGAGCGTCCCGTCTCAAGCGCTGAGTAACTTCGACGCGATCTGAAATCGAGCAGCTCGCGAAGCTGGCGGGCGGCTCAAGGAACGCGGCATGCGAGGAGGCGAGTTCGATGCAGGGAGAGCCCGACAGGCAGGAGCCGGAGAGAGTGATGTGGATGGTCGAACGAGCGGTCGTCCTACAGATCCTCAGGGACGATCATGAGGAGCGTTGGCCTCGCGCAGAGTTGGTGGAGGAGATCTCGGATTTCGAGCCGGCGGTGCTCGAGGAGGCGCTCGGGTGCCTGGAGCACGACGGCGTGCTCCAGCGGCAGGGCGACACCGTGTGGGCTGCGCGTGCGGTGCAGCGTCTGGATGAGCTCGAGCTGATCAGCATCTGAGCCGTCGGCCTCGGGCACGTTTGAGCCGTCCGCCTCAGGCGCGCTTGGCCCTGTGACGGTGCTCGACCCCGCCGTCGTGCGCGATCAGGATGTCGCTCACGAGGCTCGGGGCGAACAGGCCGTGCTCGACGACGCCGGGCGTGCCGGACAGCCTCGTGGAGAGGTATACGGGATTGTCGATCGGGCCGAGGTAGTCCGCGATCAGGTTGCCGTCCGGGCTTGGGGGCACGTCGCGCAGCCGCGCGGGGGCGATCGCGGCGAGCGTCGAGTGCGCCCCGAAGCGCAGGATCTCCACGGGCACGGGGGCGGAGAGCGCCGGGACGGCCTTCTCCGCGGAGGCGATCACGACGAAGCGCCGGGCGGCCGCGGCGACGATCTTCTCGCGGGTATGCGCAGCGCCCCCGCCCTTGACCAGCCAGCCGCGCGGGTCGATCTCGTCGGCTCCGTCGATCGCGATGTCGAGCGTGCCGAGCTCGTCGAGCTCCACGACGACGAAACCGAGGGCGCGAGCGGCCTGTGCGGTGGCGGGCGAGGTCGCCACGCAGCGCAACCCGTGCAGGCCGCGGGCGGCGAGCGCGGGCAACAGGTGGGCGACGGTCGATCCTGTGCCCAGCCCCACGCGCGTGTCCTCGACCACGAGCTCCGCGGCGGCCCGTGCGGCAGCACGCTTTTGACCTTCGACGGCGCTGGGCGCGCTGCCGGCGCGGCGGCTCAAGAGCCCGCGGCGAGCGGAGCGGCGGAGTCGGGCTCGAGGGCTGCGGAGGAGGTGGCGTCCGCAGGCGGCGCATCGCCTCGCAGGAAGCGCCAGATCGCCATGCCCGTGAGCAGGGTCATCATCACCGCGCTGCTCACGCACCACGGGCAGATCGCGTGGATCGAGAAGAGCTCGCGCGAGGTGAGGTAGACCGAGAAGCCGAAGCCCATCACGGTGAAGGTCATCGTCGCCAGCCGCGTGGACTCGCTCTCGGGAGCGAGCAGGGACGCGAGGATCGCGATGTAGCCGAGCAACCCGATGAGCGCGACGGGCACGCCCGCGAGCTTGGAGTAGGTCGAGTGCTGCACCGTCTCGCAGCCGCCTCCCTTCAGGCACAGGATCGGGCCGCCGGCGTAGTGGACGTAGGTGAGGTAGCTGGCCACGCCGAGGCCGACGGTGGCGACCGCGATCATCACGAACCGGACGGCGCGTGTGCTCACACCGGGCTCCTCGTGGGGCTCCTCGTGCTCAGGGCCTCTCCCGATAGGGGCCTGCGCCGCAAGAGCCGAGAGGGACAAGCCCCACGGGCCGACCCGGGCGCGAGCGCCGCCTCCTCGACCGATCGCTGTGCCTTGGGCTCGGGCATGCCGTGGCTCGCTCTCGCTCAGCTCTACAGTTTGTTGATCGTCGCTTCGAACGACGCCGGTTCGGTGAACGATTCGGGTTTGAACTGCTGCAGGGTCCCCCCGCTCTTGCCAAGCAGGAAAGAGGGGGTGCCGGTGAAGCCCTCCTGGGTGACGGCCTGTTCGTCGCGCCTGATCTGTTCGGCGAAGGCCGGGTCGTTGCGGGCGGCGCTCCAGTTGGGCAGGTTCAGCCCGGGCACCTGCTGGGCGAGACCCTGCAGGTAGCTTTCGGTGACGTAGCCGCTGCCCTCTTCGCCCTGCTCGCGGTAGAAGAGCTCGAGGTAGTACCACGCGAGGTTCTGCTTGCCGGCGGCGAGCGCGGCGACCTGCTGAGTTCGGAATGTTTCTGGTTCGTGGGTCGCGGTCTCCATCGAGTGGTATTCGATCTTCAGCTTCCCGGTGCGCACGTACTTTGGGATCAGGGTGGGCAGGTCGCTGAGCGCGAACGCCTTGCAGATCGGGCACTCGAGGTCGCCGAAGTACTGCAGGGTCACAGGGGCGTTGGGGTTGCCGAGGACATTGCCCGACTGGGGGATGCCTCCGATCAGCGCGGTCACTGCGGCGACTTCCTGGTTCTTCGAGCCGCCCCCGACGAGGCCGGCTTTTTTGCCCCCGCTGGTGGCGAGGAGGATCACGACGACGATTACGACTGCGGCGCCGATCACGCCGCCGAGCTGGATCGTGCGCCTGCGCCGCGCGGCCTGGGCTGCGGAGGCCTCAAGCGCCTTGCGTTCGGCGCGCGCCTGCTCGCGCTTCTCCTTGCGGGTGAGGTCGGAGTCGGTGCTCGATGCGGGAGTCATGGATCAACTTTTAGCGGTTCTAGATCAAGTTTGCTTAAGGCCGCTATCTGAAGGGCCCTGTCGAGTGCCCACCATCCCACCCCACTCGTCCGTCGACCGGCTCCCTCGGGGCCGACCTACCCTCCCTTGTCTCCGAACGGCCGACCCGCCTCCATCGGGGGCCGACCCGCCCGGCGTCGCTCGGCGATGATCGCCACACTACGGAGATAGAAACACGCCTCCGTAGCTCAGCTGGATAGAGCGTCGGATTTCTAATCCGAGGGTCGCAGGTTCGAGTCCTGCCGGGGGCTTCCCTCAATCACCTGTAGTAGAACCGTATCAGGCCAGCATCGATTTACTCTAAAAGGCCTTGGGGCAACGCTCGGGGCAACACGCCGCGCTGAGGCGTCCCGATGGCGAGGCCCGATGAGACCTCTGCCACCGCCCATCGGTGTCGAGGTGGTGTGGGTCTGCTCGGGGTGGATGCCCTGGCGTCGCGCTGTCGCGGGGCCACCGTCCACCGGCGTTGCCGCAAGTGGCCCCCATCGGGGACGCGAAGCCGCGCACCGACGACGATTGTCCGACCGATCCGGGTGGCAAACTAAACGGGTGCCCCTCGTCTCCGCCACCCCGCTCGCCGCTGCCGGTCCGCTCGCTGGCGTGATCTGCGTGCTCGGCCTGGTGGCCGTGGCCGGGTGGGTCGCGTGGCGCTTCGGGCCGACCCTGGCCCGCGTAACGGGCTGGTGCTCGTGGTGGGTGGCGTGGGCATGTGGCAGCCAGGGGGGCTACGGCTATTGCGTCGCGTTCCTGGTGCTCGGCGCGGTGGCGTGGGGAGGTGGCACGGTCTGGTACGCCCGCCGCCGCGGCCGCTGGCCCTCGGCGCTCTCGGCGCGGCTGTTCGCGCGCCTGCTCGGTGGTCGTAACCCGGTCACGCAGCTCGAGCTTCCTGCCGTCGTGATTCTCCCGCGCCGCCGCCGCTGACCCGCGCCGCTCTCCGAGCGCTCCACCGACGCGCCCCACGACACGACGCTCACTACCAGCTCCACCCGCCCTCCATCCAGGCTCAACCGAGACTGGCTCGGCACTCGCCCAAGTCTCCGACGACGCGCCCCGTCAGCGCCCCAGCTCGCCTCCAGCCGCGCTGCCAGCATCCCCATGGCAAGGCTACCCCGCCGCTTGGCTCCGCTGCGCTCCGCCTCACGGCACACAGTTGCACCTAAAGAGTGCTTCTTTTGCTATTTTGCTCAGGGGATGCTCTCGATCGGCAAGATTGCGCTGGGTCAGCACCGCTACTACGAGCAGCAGGTAGCCCAGGGCCAGGACGACTACTACACCGGCCGCGGCGAGGCCCCAGGCGAATGGGCGGGCGCCGGCGCACAGGCCCTCGGCCTGACGGGTCGGGTGGGCGCCGGGCAGTTCGGTGCGCTGATCGCGGGTCACGACCCACGCGACCCCGCGACACGACTGCGCTCCTCCGCGTACGACCCGAAGGTCGCGGCGTACGACCTCACGTTCTCCGCGCCGAAGACGCTCAGCATCCTGTTCGCGATCGCGCCGGAGGAGGTCTCGGGTGAGCTCGTCGGCTGCCACGAAGAGGCGGTCAGGGCCGCGCTCGGGTACCTGGAGGACACGGCGGTGATGGTCCGCCGCGGCCACGCCGGCGAGCACGTCCAGCCCGGTGAGGGTCTGGTCGCGGCGGCCTACCGGCACCGGATGAGCCGCGCGCTTGACCCGCAGCTGCACACTCATGTCGTCGCGGCGAACCTCGCGCGTGGCCCTGACGGCAGGTTCACCGCGTTGCATGGCGCGGAGCTCTACCGGGCGGCGAAGACAGCGGGGTATCTCTACCAGGCGCACCTCCGCGCGCTCGTCACCGAGCGCCTCGGCCTGGAGTGGGGGGAGGTCCGCAACGGCGCAGCGGAGCTCGTGGCCTTCGAGCGGCCGGTGGTCGAGCACTTCTCGCAGCGCCGCCACGAGATGCTGCGTGAGGCAGAGCAGGGAGGGATCGGCCTGGGGTCAAAGAGCGCGGCCGAGCACGCGGCGCTCGCCACCCGGGAGCGCAAGCAGTTCGGGCTTGAGACGCACACGTGGCGGGAGGAGATCCGGGCTCGCGCGGGCGAGCAGGGCCTCGACGCAGGCAGAGTGGTCGAGCTGCTGCGCGCGGGCCACGATCGGTTGTTGCGCGGCCTTGCGAGGCGCGGCGGGGTGGAGGAACGCGTGCTCGGCGGCCGGCTGACAGCAGCCACGGGCCTGACGGAGCGCAGCAATACCTTCGACGAGCGTGCGGTGCTGCAGGAGTTCGCCGCTGCGGCGGGAGCGGGCGCACTGGTCGGCGAGGTACGCGCCCAGGCGGAGCGGTTCGCGGAGCGCCCGGACGTGATCGCAACCAGGGGTGGTGGGATGACGACTGCGGAGCTTGTGGCGGTCGAGCGGCGGCTGATCGAGGCCGCGGTTGGCCGCGCCGGCGAGGGGACCGGCGTCATCGATCCGTCGCTGGCTGAGCGTGCGATAGCGGCGGCTGATCGTCCCCTCACCGCGGAGCAGGCAGCGGCGGTGCGCGCGGTGAGCGGTTCGGGGCATGGGGTGAGTGTGATCCAGGCGCTCGCGGGGACGGGGAAGACGTACACGGCTGGGGTGTTGCGTCAGGTGTATGAGAGTGCGGGCTATAGGGTGCTCGGTGTGGCGCCGACCGGCCGCGCTGTGCGCGAGCTAGCCGAGGAGGCCGGCATCCCGACGCGCACACTCGACCGGTTGCTGCTCGACCTCGATCACCTCGGCGACGAGCTGCCTGAGCACAGCGTCCTGGTCCTCGACGAGGCTGGCATGGCTGCGACCCGGCCCAGCGCACGGCTACTGGAGGCCGCGGAGCGCGCGGGCGCGAAGGTAATCGCGATCGGTGACCCGGGGCAGCTCGCGTCCGTGCAGGCCGGCGGGTGGCTCGGCGCGGTCGGCCGCGCGCTCGGCGCGCAGCGCCTCACGGAGGTGATGCGCCAGCGCGACCCCGCAGAGCGGCGCGCGCTCGGCGCGCTGCATGACGGTCACCCTCAGCGCTACCTCGACTGGGCCGAGCGCAGCGGGCGGATCGAGACGTTCAGCGACCCCGCCGGCGCGTGCGAACGGGCCCTCACCGAGTGGGAGCACGCGGCCGCCGCGGCGGGGCCGGCGCAGACGGTGATGATCGCCAGGGACAACGACACACGCGAGCGGCTCAACCGGGGGGCGCGTGATCTGCGGCGCGGTCTCGGCGCGCTCGGCGAGGAGCGCTCCTACGGCAGCATCAAGGTGGCGGTAGGGGACCGTGTGATCTGCCGGCGCAACGACGGCCAGCTGGACGTGGACAACGGGATGAGGGGCACCGTCCGCCACCTCGATGCCGACCGGGTAGTGATCGACACCGATGGCGGGCTCGTGCGCGAGCTGCCTGCGGGGTACGTCGCCGAGCGTGTGGAGCACGCCTACTCGCTGACCGGCCACGGGATGCAGGGCGGCACCATCGAGAGTGCGATTGTGGTTGCCTCACCCAGGGATCTCACCGCGGGCTGGTCATACACCGCGCTCTCCCGCGCAAGGGAAACCACACGCCTGCTCGTCTACGACGACGACCTCGAGCGGGAGCGCAGCGAGTTCGCGCCCACAGACCAGACCCCGATAGCAACCCGCGATGAGATGCTTGAGCGGGTGGGGCGGCGGATGCTGGAGCGCGACGACGAAGACCTTGCGATCGAGCAGCTCCCCGGCGCGGGTCGCACAGACGACTCCGAGCTGGCCGGCGCCCGCGCACACGCCGCAGGCCCACCGCAGGATCACGCAGCCGTCTGCGTAGAGGCCACCCCGCCGGTTGGGGCGACCCCGGCGCGGCTGCGGGAGCTACGCGAGCGCGTCGAGCGGCTGCACGCGCAGATCGCGGCGCTACCAACGCGCGAGATGCAGCGCATTGATGATCTCGACGCGCGTGCCCTCACGCTCACCACCCAGCGCGAGCAGCTCACCCAGCGCCTCGCTGGCCTACCCGAGCTACATCGGCGTCTCGGGCATGAACAGGACCCTCACGCGATCGAGCGCGCCGGCCTCACCAGCGCCCTGCAAGCCAACGAGCGCGAGCTCGACTCCGTGCTCACACAGCGCAGCGGCTTGGAGCGCGAGCTCGGAGACCCCGTCGAGGCCCGCGCCGAACGCGAAGGCCTCGAACACGCCATCACCCAGACCACCAGGGAGCACACGGCACTCCGCAACGAGCTCGCAGAGCGCGAGCTGCACACCCCCGGCGCGTGGGTGAAGGCCACCTTCGGTGAGCGACCTGACCGGCCCGCGCAGCGCGAGGTATGGGAGAACGGTGTGCGCCACGCCACGCGCTACCGCGCGCAGTACGACGTCACGGACCCCACCGACGCGCTCGGTCCACGACCCGAGCAGCGCGGGGGACAGCAGCGCGACTGGGAGCGCGCCCATGAAGCGATCGAGCGCGCCGAGCGTCGCCTCGGACGCGAGACCTCGAACACGCGCGGCATCGACCTCGGGATCGGGCTCTGACGGTCCGGAACATGGTGCAGGTGGGCGCGGTGGCAACGGGTCATACTGGCTGGCCTGTCGTGGCCGGTTCGCCCTGCCACCGCAGGCGTAGCTTCTTGGCCAGACGCCAGGTGCGCATGACGGCGAGTGTTGGTGTGATGAGCGGTCGAAGTTCTCGCTGGATGTGTGCTGTGACGGGGGCGGCGAATGGGCTCCTCGCGGTTGGTGCTGAGGTGTAGAAGGCGACTACGCCGACGAGCGTCATGATGTGGTGCGCTGTGTTGGGGGTGTCGTGGGCGCGGCTCATTGTCTGGCGGGTGGCGTTGGTGAGTCCTTGCTGGAGATGGTCGCGGTCCGCGTAGTAGCGGGCGTACCCTGGTTTGCCGGTGCTTTGCATGTCGTGCTCGTAGTCGATGGCGCTGTCGAGCATGGTGACGATCACGCCGATGTATAGGTAGAGAGTGTCGATCTGGGTTGCGTCCCGGGGGGTGGTGTGGGGGTCGGCTGCGGCGGCGATCAGCGCGTGCAGTCCGAGCACTGTTGATGTCGCGCCCGCGAAGTACTCAAACCAGCTGAGCGTCGTCCCGGTCGCGTGGCGTGTGGCCCACTGCTTCAGCTGATTGTTCCCGAGGGTGGTGGCTGCGTGGGCTCGGATCTGTGCCTCTGCGAATCGAGGTGCGCAGCGCTGTGCGACCTCGGTGATCGCGTCTGCTGCCGGTAGCCGTGCCAGCGCCTCTCGTGCGTCGCCGACCAGCGACTGGAGGTATCCGTGGTCTTCTGTTTGTGGGCTCAGGGCGTAGTAGTCGCCTGTGGGTTCGCGGTGAATGTTGACCGCGTCGGTGAATGTCTGGGATAGGTGGCGGCCGTTGCCGAGAGGGTCTGAGACTGGCTGCTCGGTCAGGGCGTCCAGGTAGTCGTAGATGACCTCGATGGCGACGATCGCCTGCACGGCGTGTTTGCGGTGTGCCCTCGGCGCGAGTGTCGCGAGTGTTGCTGCGACCTGGGCGTGGAAGCGCTGGTCGCTGAGCTTCTCCAGCGCAAGCGCCTGCAGGATCGGGTCATCGATCGCTCCCGCCCGCTGTTTGTAGCGCTCCAGTTGTGCGCGCACGAGGGGCGCCACGGTCGGCCAGTAGCGCGCGTTTGCGAGCACCAGCGCTACGTGCGCCTGCACCATGAGGCGGCGGTCGTCGAATGCAGACACTGCGCGCGAGCGTAATCCGCTCAGGCGCGGTGGTGTGTTCGCACGGGGCTATTTGCGTGGCTTTTACTTCTCTTCCAGGGCGAGCTTGGGGGGCACGCGGGATGCCAGCCAGCCGGGGATGGCCACGATCGCGAGGACGATGGCGACCACGAGCGCGAAGATTTCGAGTGGACGCCAGCCGGCGGCGATCCTCGCGACCGGGAAGCCCGTCACATGCCGCAGATAGCTGTCGATCACGATCTGGCCGTAGATCCCCGCGAGCGCCCCGGTCAAGCACGCCGCGGCGAGCATCAGGACGGCTTCTGTCAGGAGGATGCGCCACAGTCGATGGGGTTCCGCGCCTGAGAGCCGTAAGCCCGCCAAGGAGGCGCGTCGCTGCCAGATAGCCGAGGTCAGGGCAGCCGCGACCGCGAGGATCGCTGCGAGTAGCAGCAGGGCGGAGATCTCGTTGAGCTTGCCGAGCCCTTCGCGTCCGACAGCGCTGGTCCTCGCGGCCCGAACACTCGGGGTCAACGCTTCGATCCCGCCCGTCGGCCCCAGCGTGCGTTCGATCGCCCGGCGCGCTCTCTGAACGTCTGTGCCCGGGAGGAGATCGACGCCGAGCGCGGTCGCCGTCGAGATGCCCCAGGCGCGGCGGTAGTCGGTGGTGCTCATGAGGATCGCGCCGGGACTCCAGGTGAGGTTGGTCGTGGTCGCCGCGACCCTGAAGGGAACATCGCCGGTGGGTGTCGGCAGGGTCAGCGTGTCTCCGACTCGGGCATGGTTTTCGGCGGCGAGCTGGTCGGAGACGGCGACCCAGCCACCTTTGTCGATACGTGCGGCTGCGACGGAGGGGTTTCCATCCACGATCTGGCTTTCGAGGATCGCCGCCTCGGTGCCGGGCGGCCGGGCGAGGACCCATACACGGCGCTTGCCGATGTCCAGATAACCGTCCTGGAAGGCGGCCACGTTGGAGACTCCTGGTGTCTGAGCGACACGGGCCGCATAGGAGCCCGGCAGGGCCTCGACGGCAGTCGGGTCGTCCGGGTTAACGATCCAGACGCCCGCGCCGGCGACATAGTTGTGGATGTAGCCTTCGATGCCTCGCAGCAGGTCACCGCGGGCGCCGCCCAGCGCGACGCTACCGAACAGCGCGACCGCTCCCGTTGCGGCCAGCGCGAGCGAGCGCAGCGTCGTCGCCCTGAGCGAGATGATCGCGACCGGCAGGCTCCGAAGCCGCTCCGTGCGCCGCGCCAGGATCTCAGCGGTGCCGAGCACACCGGCGAATATCAGCGGGATGGCGAGTACGACGCTCAGCGCAAGCACGATGCACGCGGCCAGCGCGAGCGCGGGCAGCAGCACGAGCATCACGCTCGCGAGCGCGAGCAGCCCGGCGGCAGCGAGCGCCAGGTTTCGCGGGGCTCGCCGGCCGAGCATGTTGCCGGACTCGCCCTCTTCGTAGTACACGGCATCCAGCGGGCGCCCGCGGCGCAGGTCGAGCAGCGGGACCAGCGAGGCGACGCAGGTCACCAGGACCCCCCCGATGAAAGACAACAGCACGGCTCGCGCGGGGACTACGGTCCCGCCGCCGAGCGTGAACGCCTGGGCGAGGTAGCCCGCGGACTGGTGAAAGAACCCCACCGAGAGCGCATAGCCGCCGAGCAGCCCGACCAGCGAAGCCGCGAGGCCCAGGCAGAGGGCCTGGAAGAGGACCATCTGCACGATCGCGGTGGGCGTGGCACCCGAGAGGCGCAGGTCGGCGATCGTCTGGCGTCGCTCGGGGACGGTCAGCAGCATCGCGTTGAACGCGAACAGCAGGCCCAGCAGCCCGGCGATCGCAGCGAAGAACTGGCTGGCCTGGTCGCTGGGACGCAGCGCCTGGCGCAACAGGGCAAGATCCTCGTCGGCCGAGGCGACCGTGAGTCGGCCGTCGGCGAGTGCTCCAAGCTCGGCGCGCACCGCCCCTTCGCGTCCGGGCTTGGTCTGTACCAGGATGCGCGTGATCCGTCCGTTCAACCCGGCGAGCTTCTGCAGGTCCGCGAGCGGCATCGTCGCGACGAATGCCTGCGAGAGAGCGCCGACTGCTTCCGGTCCGAGGACCGCGGCGACCTTCAACGCAGTGGCTTTACCGCGCAGATCCAACGATACGTGTACTTCACGGGCCCGCGGTCCGACTCCCAGTTCGCCAGCGGTCGTCTTGGTGAGCGCGATCGTTCCGGGCGCGAGGGTGGAGATCGGGAGCGTGTGAGCCAGTTCGTCCAAGATCGCGAGGCTGACCCCGGTGCCGGCAAGGTCGACTGCGACACGGTGTGCGTGCGGGCCGCGGATCGTCGCGTCCTGTTCGAGCAGTGGCGCGGCCTGCTTGACCCCGGGTAGGTGTTCGACGCGGGCGAGTAGACGTTCGTCGAAGCCGTCGGCGCTGCGAGCCTGCAGCTGGAGGTTCGCGGGACCGACCACGGTATGAATCACCTGTGCCGCTGAGCCCGCGATGCTGCCGTTGGCGACTATGACCGCGAAGACGAGCGCCACGGCGACGGCGACCCCCACGCCCGCGAGCAGCTCCTGGGCGGCGTGTACGCGCAGCCGGCTTCGGTAGAGATAGATGAGCGCGTACGGGCGCATCAAGCCACGCGCCTTCAGGGGTTCAGGGCTCACGAGCGCCGCTCACTCCCGCGCGCTCGCGGAGTATGAGCGCGGCGCGCGAGGGTCGCGCTCGTCGCTGTCGGGGTGGCCGTCGATGAGTCTGCCGTCGCGCAGCGTGCAGCTGCGGTCAGCGAGAGATGCCACCTCGGGGTCGTGGGTCACGAGCAGCACCCCGGCCTCCTGCTCGCGGGCGATCGAGCGCAGCAGCTCCACGACTTCCCGGCTGCGGGCACTGTCGAGGTTCCCGGTCGGCTCATCCGCGAGGATCAGCCGCGGCTCGCCGGCCAGCGCGCGTGCGATCGCGACGCGCTGGCGCTCGCCGCCGGACAGCTCACCGGGCGTGTGCGCCAGACGGTCGTCGAGGCCGACGCGCTCGAGCCACGTGATCGCGCGGGCCTTCGCTTCGCGCATCCCGACGCCGCCGAGCAGCAGCTTCAGCGAGGCGTTCTCGAGCGCTGAGACGCGAGGCAGCAGATGAACGCTCTGGTAGATGAACCCGACATCCTCCATCAGGTAGCGGCACGCCTCGTTCAC
Organism: uncultured Solirubrobacterales bacterium; assembly: GCA_963702085.1. Lineage (GTDB taxonomy): Bacteria > Actinomycetota > Thermoleophilia > Solirubrobacterales > Solirubrobacteraceae > Palsa-744. The sequence continues at coordinate 1,372,074 of OY969707.1, forward strand.
CGACAGCGAGGACAGGTCTCTCCCGTCATAGCGAATCGCGCCCCCCTCGGGCTTCAGCAACGCGGCGATCAGCAACAGCAGCGTCGTCTTACCCGATCCGCTGGGCCCCTGCAGGGCCACCATCTCCCCCGGTGCGATCAGGAGGCTCACACCGTCAACAGCGCGCACCTCCTCTCCCGCGCCGTGGTAGTGCTTGACGACCTCTTCGATTTCAAGCAGGCTCACAGGACCCTCGCCGGGTGGTTCAAGCAGGGTCGCTCACGCGCTCGCCCGCCGCCCGGCTGAACGGCGCAGCGGAACCACGGGGGCGAGCTCGGGGCCGTGCCGTTCACCGATCAGCTCGCCGTCGCCGATCGTCAGGCCGCGATCGGCGCCGAGGAAGCCGGTCGTCGTCCCCGTGCTTGCAAGCACCGCGACGCCTTCGTCGGCAACGGAGCGCAGCAGCAGGAGGATCGCGTCTCGCTCGAGCTGGTCCACGCCCTTGGTTGGCTCATCGATCACGAGCAGCCGCGGCTCACCCGCAAGCGCGCGAGCGATCACCACCTGCGCGGCCTCGGCGCTGTCCAGCTCGTCCGGTCGCCGTGCGGCGCACTGCGCGACACCGGCACGCTCCAGCGTGGCCAGGGCACGCGACCCTGCCCTCAATGGCGACTCCCCGCGCGTGATCAGGCTGACGACGATCTGGTCGAGCACGACCCTCCCCTCGCTGGGCCGAAACGACCCGTAGCAGTAGCCGATCCCGCCGGCACGCACGGCTGCTCCGCGGTCGGCCAGGTCGCGCCCGGCGAAGCGCACCACGCCCTCATCCGGGGTCTCCACGCCGGCGGCGACACGCAGCAGCGTCGTGCGCCCGGAGCGCCGCATTCCCCAGACCGTCACCAGTTCGCCGGCGTTGATCCGCAGCGATACGTCGCGCAGCGCGAGACGGTCGCCCGGCCCACGGCCATAACGCTTGCTGACGTGCTCGAACTCCAACAAGCTCATGGCCGCGAACCCCGACCTTCAGCGAGCGCCCTGAACTCGCGGCGGGCATACTTCGACCACGGGAGCTTTGCTTCCATCGCCAAACGGCTCTCCTCGGCAACCAGCCGCTCGATCAACTCCGAGTCGACATCAACCGCGGAACCTACCGGCGAAGGGTAGTTGGATGCCCGGAGGGCCTCCTCCACGCACGCCGCCTCACCGCTCTCGAGGATTTCGAGCGCCGTCAGCGGTTCGCTCTTGTAGACCGCCAACTGGCGCACCAGCAGCTGCGAGCGGCGGCGGTCCTCGCGCATCTGCTCGACCAGTTGCTCTCGGTAGCTGTGCTCGCCCTCGGGGGTCGCACGGTAGTGGCGCTTGGGCTGACGGCCTGTGCCGCTGGAGACCGTCCGCGCTTCGGTGCCGCTGATCATCGATCTGCTCTCCAACGTGTCGAGCCCTTTGTAGATTTGCGACTCACCGCTGATGGGCAGCAAGCCTCCGTACATGCGTTCGTATCGCGTAGCCAGACTCATACCCGTAGCTCGGGCGCTCGATCACGAGCCCCAGCAGCGCCCAGTAGACCCGCGAGCGCATCGTCCCGACACCCCTGTCTGCGGCGGCCTCTGCACTCATTGAACCGTACAGCGTAGTCGAAGTTCAACACGACGGGATCGCCGGTGCGACCGCTGCCCCGCTCGTTCAGGCCAGCAGCCGTCGTCGGTGTCGCGACAGCAGGCCCCAGACACATCGGCCCGACACCGCCCAATCATCCCCACCAGCCACGCTGAGGGTCAGAAACAAAAAAGTCCAACGGTACTCACAATGTTGAAACCTAACAACGTCTCTTTTCAAGACGCTCGGCTGGCCGCATCATCTGCCGCGTGAAGGGTCGTGGAATCTCGCCATCGCAGGGCGCTGGCCGGCAGGGGTGCGGGAGGGAGTCCAGTGAGCGGCGAGCCGGGCGCATCGGGGGCGCGCGGCTCGTCGTCTTACTGGAGGGTCGCGGTCCCTATGAGTAGCGTCGGACAGCCCGTTTCGGCGTCTGCGGGCGATCGGGTTCGGTCGATCCCTACCCTGGTCGAGGCCCGCTACTCGCAGTCGCTCGAGCGCGGCCTCGCAATCCTCGAGTGCTTCACGCCGGAGCGTCGGGTGTGGGGGATCGCGGAGCTCGCGGACGAGCTGGGCATGAGCCGCAGCACGACCCACCGCTACGCGCTCACGCTAACGGAGCTTGGCTACCTGCTGCGGGCCCCGCGCCGCAGGTATCGGATGGGGCTGCGGGTCACCAACCTGGGACTCTCGGCGCTGAGCTCGACAAGCCTGAGTCAGCACGCACGCCCATACCTTGAGGAGTTGAGCAGGCGAGCCCCCTACACGCTCGTGATCGGGGTGCTGGACGGCCCGGAGATCCTGTGCGTAGACAGCATCCAGGGTACCGGCTTGTGGCCGCGCTTGGTCGACCTCGGGTTGGGCGAGGGCGCACGCCCGCCGGCGCACTGCACCGCGATGGGCAAGCTGCTCATGGCGAGCCTTCCCGCGCGGGAGCGACGCGAGCTGATCGCGGAGATGAAGCTCGAGCGGTGGGGTCCGCACACGATCACGAGCAAGACCCGGCTGCGCGGCGAGCTCGCTCACCTCGGCGAGGATGTCGTCGCCGGCGATGAGGAGCTCGCGCCGAAGGTGTATGAGATCGCGGCGCCTGTCCGGGACGGGTCCGGTGAGGTCTTCGCCGCGATCGAGATGGTGGCTCACGCCTCAAGGATCTCGCTGGGGGATCTGGCTGGGCATCTCGCGCCGCATCTCATCACGACAGCCGACCGGATCTCCGCGCAGCTCGGCTACCGCCGCCGCGACGAGTCTGTCAGGCCCCCGCGTCCACATGCCGCGCATGGTTGAGGTGGGCAGAGGATGACTGGCGGGAAGATCCTGACACGGCCGACCACGACAGACTCGGAGAGCCCGTCGATGCCACGCCTGCGATGAGGCGGTTGTCTGCAGATCGGAGTTGCGGCTCGTACGCTCGGAGCGATCGTTCCAGCATTCGCACATAGGGTGACGGCGGGGTGTCCAGCAGGTTGGCCAACGGACGGCTCTGCGCCCTCTCCTCCGGCCCCTCCTACCCCTTCTTCTTGTGTTTCCCGTGGTGGGCTCTGTGGGTCCGCTTGGGGCACCCTGTGACTTTGATCGTGGTGCTCTGGTCGATGGTCGCGCCGTCCTGGGCGAGGAATTCGGTCGGCATCGCGAGCTTCTTGACGTCGCAGAGGTTCCCAGGCGCCGCGAGCGCGGAGAACGGGCCCTCTGGCAGTGCCAGTTCGAAGCTGTCGACGGGGACGTCGGGGACCGACTTGAATGTGCTGCTCGTGATCCCGTGTTTGCTGATGAAAGTCGAGCCGACGAGGTCGACCGTGACGCCGTAGCCCTGCAGTACGACGATCAGGCTTGGGAACGCTTCCCCGCCGTGGGAGACGAAGTACGCGGGGCCTGTCAACGGGACCGGCAGGACGGGCGTGATCGCCTCCGCGTGGCCGACGACCGAGGCCGCTGGGCAGTTCGCTGGGTTCGCTTCGAACGTCGCGGCGACACACGCCTTCTGCAGCGTCTTCAACCGGGATGGCAACTGCTTGGGGAGTTCGACTTTGACCCTGGCGATGTTCGACTGGCTGGATGCCTGGTTGGCACCCAGCGGTCCGGTCGGGTAGATCAGCTTCGCGGTCAGGCTCGCACCGTCCGCCCGCGAGGTTCTCCCGGACGTCGAGACTTTGAAGTCCGGTTTGAACTTCAGGCTCTGGCACGAGCCGACCTGGAAGTGGGTCGAGATCGGCGCCGTCGCGCCCTGCGTGCTCGTCGCGGTGCCGCTGAAGGACATCGGGCTGCAGTCCGTCGGGTTGAACATGAACCCGGGCCGGTCGATCACGGTGTCGATCGTGCGCAGATCGGTCGGCACCCCGTCGAGGATCGGCGGGATCGCGTGCGGACCGGACGGGTCCGTCGTGACCGTGATCTGCGCCGTGTGCGGGTCCACTTCGACCTTCGCGCGCACCACGTTGGTGCCGAGGTTGAACGGACCCACGATCACCGGCGTGACGATCGAGAGACCGAACGGCGCGCCCTGATACGGGCCGGTCAGGTAGATCGCCGCCGGCGGCTCCCCGGGCTGGGGAATCACCAGCGGGTACGGGCCGGGGCCGGAAGCGACGACGGCGTGCCCGATCTGCGAAGCGGTCGAGCACGTCCCGTCCTCGGCCTGCGGTTCGGGGCAGAGCGGAACCTTCGAGATCATGCCCGACAGGCCCTCCGGAACCTCGAACTGGAGAGCCCCGATGCGCTGCTGCCCGTCCCCGTTCTGCACCAACAGCGAGAAGTCCGTGAACCCACCCGCCTGATCGGTTGTGGACCCCGCATCCAACGACGGCGCGAACGGCGCCGGCGAAGACGGACAGGCAGACCCCCCCGGCCCTTCGGTGACCGCGAAACTACTCGACGGGAACGCTTCAGCCACAAACGGCGCGCTCCACGGCGTAAAGACAGAGCTCACCTTATAGGTCCCACACGCGAGCGGCGTCGAAAGCGCCGCCTGCGCGCCACCCGAGAACGACAGTTTCAAGTTGCTGAACGGCAGCTGTGGCGTCTTTTCAAACGTCGTCGTCAACTGCCCCGTCGTTTCGTTCAGATGCACATCCCCGACGAACTTCACATAGAGCCCGTCGGCCGGGTCTTCCGGCGCTACCAGCAGCTTCAGGTTCGGCGGGTTGGACTGCAACACGTACACGTTGCCGTCGAGCTTGTTGCGCAAGATCGGCGTTTCCACTTCAACCGTCCCCACCTTCGAATCCGTCGGACACACCGGCGGGCCTTCTTCATCCAAACGAGCCTGCGAAAGCTGACACGCACCCAACCCATTCGCCTGCCCCGGGTTGATCGCCACGCCTTCCGGCAGCGTGACCGTCGTGTCCTGGATGTCCGACTCGGAGTTCGCGGACGGGTTGACGAGCCCTTCCTGGCCCATCTTCACACCGAACGTGAACCCCGCCGGGGTATCCGCACGCGTCGTGTCAGGGGAGGCCGTGATCGCCGGGGCGAATTCCAACAGGCTGCAACCCGTCAACGGGCCCACGGGCGACGACGCCTCCACCTCATGCCCCGGTTCTTCCCACGAATACGCCGTGAACGTCGCCCGCAACGGTTCGCTCGTACACTCCGTCGGACTCGTCAAATACGGCACCAGAGGAGTCGTCACCGTCTGACCTTCAGGAAAATCTACGAGCTTATTGTGCGATACAGAGCCGCCGTGGCCGTTAAACGAGCCTTCCGTTTCGGTCTCGTAGAAGACACATCCTTCTTTTTCGTTGCAGTTGATCCCGCGCATCGGGTCGTGGCGGTGTTCGGCGGGCACGCCCCAGACCGTCAGCGAAACGCCGTGGAGGGCCGCCTCGGCGTCCTGGATGTGTGTGAAGTTCACGCGCACCCCATATTTGCCCGGAGTCAGCGACACCGTGCCCTGGATGCCGAAGTAGATGTACGTGAACCCGAGCTTCGCGATTTCGCCGGGATTGGTCGTCAGGTTCATCAGCGGCAACACCTGAGGTTCGCTCTGGAAGGGGAAGTCGCCGGTATAGATGGTCACCGTTCCGACGATCGCGCTCGGCGAGCAGTGAAGCGCGTAAGCGCCCTGTTCGGCGTTTGCGCCCTCCTCGCTGAAGCCCGCGATCGGGCACTTGGGCTCGTCCGCGAGATCACCAATGAACCCCGACGGCAGGGTACCCCCGCTTTCGCTCGGGTTGCCGGCGAGGCGCCCGGATTCCACCGTATTGAACGCGAGCACCGTCGTCAGATCGGGATGCCCGCCCGCCTGCGTGCTCGACAACGCCGTAGCCAACGACCCGGGGGCGATACCGAACTTCGCCGGGAGCGAACTGATCACCGTCGGGGTCGACACGGACGCAGCCAGCGCGCCACCCCCAGAAGCACTGACGACATTGGTAAGACAGCCGACCGCACGTTCCGGGACTTCACATGTGTCCGCGAACGGGCCCGCTTCGACTTCGACGGGCACTTCCAGCTGCAGGATCGTATCGGTCCCAACCACACCCAAATAGCTACACGCCAAGCCGGCACAGTTCAGATCACGCACGGTCTTTTCGATGTTCGTCTCGTAATAGCTCCCTTTGAGTTCGCCTGCAGCCTTCAAGCCGGCCGGGAGGGCATCCGTGACCGTGATCGCTTCACCATTGCTCGGCGCGCCGCCCGTGTTCTCCACGTAAATACGATACAGGCCAGTGCCACCGGGCGCCAGGTTCGTCGGCGTAGAGAACGCCGTGACAGTCCACTGCGGGCTCAGCGTTTCCGCTCGGGCGGCTTGAGGGGCTAGTAGAGGTAGGAGGAAAGGTACGAGCAGGCGAAGCCTCTTGAAAGTATTCATCGCTTTGCCGTCCGGTCGCGGCCAGCTCTCTTCGCTTTCTTCTTAGTTTTCACACACTTGCCGTGACTCAGATGCTTACCTTTGGCACATTTGACCGTCTTCGTTTTCGGTTTTACGATCACGGTCGGTGGAGGCGGCGCGACGTTGCCGACACCTTCAAACGTCGCGCTCGCCGGCGTTGCGAAGATCGGCGGCGCGGCCGGCACACCCTGACAACCCGTGCCCGTGCACTGCGATGGCGTCAGCCCTGCGAAGCCACCTTCAACCCGAGCGTCGTAGATGTCGGCGGCCTGATCGGTGTCGGTCGCGGCCAGCTGCGCGTGCGTCACGAAGAACACGTTGCTCCCATCCGCGCTCGCGCCGAGGAAGAGCGAGCTGCCCGGGTCACTCGGCGACGAGAGCAGCGAGATCGTGCCTTCATGCCACTGATACACATGCACCCGGCCCGCAACGGCCTGCGGCACAAGCGCACTGGCCGAATCGAAGAACACATCCTCGCCGTCTTCGGAGATCGGGCGTGGCGGCCCACTCGCCGGAGATTCGACAGCCGTGCGGGCGAAGTAGGCACCGTCGACCGGAGCGCCGCCCGCGCACGACACGCACACGATCTGGCCCGTCGCCACGTCATAGCGGTAAAGCTCAAAACACCCTTCGGGGTGGATGCCGGCGCCGTAGTTGTTCGGGCAGTTCGCACCTGGAGCATGGGTGTTGTCAAACCCGGCCAGCGGCAGCACCGTGCCGAACACCAAGAACTGTCCGTCCTTCGTCGTATACCACTCCGCTTCATCAGACAAACCCACACTTTCCGCACCGAATTCGTCGGTGAACCACCTATTTCCGACACTGAAGTTCTCCGGATAGCTATCATTGTTGAGTGTCGTGATGAACGTTGTGGCTCCGGTGATCGTGTCGTAGCGGTAGAGATTGACCGGAGCGAATCCTTCGTCTGCGGGTGGGCGTGGGTATTGGGATGCTCCGGTTGCGAGTTCGTCGTACGCGCTGAAGTAAACTGCCGAGCCGTCGCTGGAGACCGCAGTGACGTTGTCGACGTCGCCTTCGAGCGTGCCCGACGGCCCGCCGGAGATCAACGTTAGCGCTTTTTCCCCCGGCCCGGGTTCGGTGTTGTACTCATACACCTCCGGGGTTTCTCCCACCGCGTGTTCGGTCAAGCGCATCCTGGTCATGAAGAACACCTTCGACCCATCGCTGGACGCGCCGACGAACACCGCGGGCCGCAGCGGGTTTTCCGGCGTGCCAACTTTCACGCCTTCTTCGTGGGGGATCGATATCTCGACGGTCTTGTCGCGGTCTTCGCGCATGTAGAGCTCGGGCGGGTTTTCCTGCGGAGAGCTCTGATTCCAGCATCCGAGTCCTTCCACAATTCCTCCAAGTCCGTTTTCTAGCTGTGGCTCGGGAGCCGTGAAGAAGATCCGCGAACCGTCGCTCGAGACAGCGCTGTGCGCGCCACCAGCCTGAAGACCGCCCTGTCCGAGGGTGGCGCCGCATGGCATTGGCTTGCCTTCGGGGTTCACGTCGACGAGCGTGCACTTCGACGTCGCAGGGCTGCATTCCGCGCCCGCGGGCGCTTCGTAGAGCGCCAAGGTCCGCGGGTCCTGAGCTTCCGCGCCCGCCGCCAACGAATGGTCCTCGCCCTCCAGTACCACGCGGCTCAGATCTTCAGAGCCTCCCACGATGTGGACCTTGTCTTCCTCATTAAAGACTGCAAGTCCGGTGGTCGAGGACAGCGGCGCGTACGGGCCGCCTGCAGGACCAACCAGCGTTGTCTCGTGATAGGCCGATGGTTCGCCGCTGAACAACTCGCCGAACGTGCCGATCTGGTCGACAAAGCCAACCACGGAGAGATCGCGTGGATCGACAACTTTGGCTTCGGCCACTTCCTGAGGCTGGTCGATCGGTTGCGCCAGGACGCTCATGTGCCACCCTGCGGCACTGCGCGAGAACACGTACGCCGACGCGGCGGCAGTGGATTCCGGTGCGAAGGAGCCATCTGTTCTGGCCAGGATTGCAGCGCCTTCTTCGGCGACGTAGGCTTCGTTGCCTGGCTGAACTCCGATGTAGTCACCCCTGATAGTGGTGTCAAAGATGTCGTTGGCATCGCCCTTGTCCACGGGCGTGACCTGCTCATAGACACGGCATTCAGGCAGGCCGACCGACGGGCCCTGACGCGAGGCAGCATTGGCACAGGATTCGGCGGAGGCGACTGGGATCCCGACAGGCCCCAAACCCCACAGCAGGCTTACCACACACGCGAGCATCGATCCGACCAGCACCGCGAATCGAGCGCACCCCACCCAGCGCCATCCTCCGACCATAACAGCAGGACAACAGCCACCACCCGTCTGCACCCGATCGACCTCGCCTCCCCACTCCCTCATCGAATCCCCATCCCTCTCTCTCGTCGTCCACACATACACAACCTCGCCGACGCCGTCCACCTCGGTTGGGTGGGGCCGACTCGCGCCGGCCCCACCCAACCACTCACGCCAATCAGGCGCCTTTATTTGGAGACTCGAAGCCCGTCGCCACTAGCCAGTAATATCGAAATACCGCCTAACACATCACCGGTTCCGGTGGTGCATTCCGCTTCGGGTTTATTCGGGTGTAGGAAGTTAGCTAATACTAATAACGGACCTATCGTACCTGGGGTAAAGGTATTCGTCAGGGTGACTAACCCTTCTTCGCTTCTGCATACGTTGTCATTGGGTATGCCAAGAACCTTACATTCGGCTTCCCAACCTGGCTTTCCGTTTGTAGTAGCTCTGAGCGTGCCTCTTATCACGCCTTCGGTTTCCTTCACTTCCGAATTCCACGGAAGACCAAGGGGTATGGCCTTGCTTTCTTTGAGCAGTTCTTCGCAGTTTTCACCCTTTTCGCATCTAATGCCAGTAATTGCCGTCGTTCTTGACAGGTTTTTGGGGCCAACCGACCCTTCATCTTTACCTGAACATTTGACTATTACTTTGCCGACGATGGGAACATTGTTAGTCTGGAGTATCAGCGAACCCTGGGATGCGACCGCCTCAGTCCCTTTGAGTTCGCCGCTCCATTCGTATTTACCACCTGATTCTGCTTTTTTGCATTGACTTTCAGAGTACTTCGTACCTGCTCCTCCAAAGTTTAAGCACACTTCGAAATGCGGCGCTGCCGACGCGGTCCCCGCTGCGACCATGCTCATCACGAACACGGCCGCGAGGCAGAGCCCCGCGATACGTATTGACTTCATGTCTGCACTCCTTCTAATCTCGATTTGATCTTGGTCTGTTGATTGTTGGTTGAGATGGTTCGTTGTTTTCCGGACTTTGTATCTAACGCTACAAGCCTTCCATGGCCCATTCCACCGTCGGTCAATGACACGGCAACAGTACCGCATACCCATACGACTGTCAAGGAAAAAGCACAAGGCCCCCATCTCAAGGGCCAAAACCCGCCCGAACGTGCGAAAGAATGTTTCCAACCTACGCGTGCGCCGCGGCGCGCTCGCCGCCGGCCTGCTCGACGACCTTCTGCGCGAGGTGGGCGGGGAGCTCCTCGTAGCGCAGGAGCTCCGTCGTGTAGTCGCCCTGGCCGCCGGTGATCGAGCGCAGGTCGGGGGCGTAGCTGAGCGTCTCGGACATCGGGACCTCCGCCTTGATCTCGGTGCTCGCACCAGACGGCTCCATCCCCTGGGGACGCCTGCGGCGGCTGTTGAGATCGCCGATCACGTCTCCCACTGAGGACTCCGGGACCGAGACCGTGACCAGCATGATCGGCTCCAGCAGCACCGGGTCGGCCTGCTCCAGCGCCTGGCGCATCGCCGCCGCCGGGCTCGCGGCCGGTGGTGCGCCCCATTTGCGCGACCAAGAGGTGGAGGAGAGTTGGCGGTCGAGTCGGCACCGTATCGCCGAGGTGCGCGAACAGAGCGAGCAGGAGCGCGGCCCGTACGCCGTCATAGCCCAGGCGGGTGTCTCGCGATGTAGGTGGTGCCGTCGCTGAGGTTGGCGAGTGGTTGTGAGCGCCAGCGTGGCCCCGAGTCTGAGGGGACGGGTGGCCCGCCGTAGCCGGAGGTGTCGAGTGCGATGCCGGCGATGACGATCCAGGTGTGGGCGCTGTTGGCGTAGACGGTGATCCACCGTCCGGGGCCGGGCTGCCCGTAGGACTCGAGTTCGGTGGAGTCGAGGGCGGTGGGGCCGAGCAGCCCGGCGGCGTACAGCACGAAGGAGGTGGCGCCGGAGCAGTCGTAGGCGGGCCAGAGTTGGGCGAGGGTGCCGTAGTGCTGGTCGGGTTCGGGGTAGGGGCGGGTGTGGATGAGGTTGCCGGCGGCGATCGCGAGCTTGACGGGGGTGGGTGCTTCCTTGGGCGCGGTGGCGCTGCCGTCGGGTTGGATGCGCGCGGTTTGGCCGGCGGTGAGGCCGAGGGCGCCCGCGGCCGGGCAGCTGGGGGTTTCGTTGGTGGTGGGGGTGGGTGAGACGCCGCCGAGGAGGTTGTCGGCGCCGGGGTTGGGTGCGGGTGTGACGGTGACGGTGCGTGTGCCCCAGGCGTTCTGGTTTGCGCGTCCGTACCAGTCGTAGATGTCGATGTGTTGGCCGGTGATCGCGCTGCCGGTGTCGCCGGCGTAGAACGCGCTGCTGGTCCCGAACGGGTTGGGCTGCACGTGGACGTAGCTGCCGAGCGGGATGACGCTCGGGTCGACTGCGATCTCGTAGGCGGGTGGCCCGGCGGTGAGGTTGAGGCCGGTGGCGGTGATGCCGTCGCCCTGGATCCCACCCCACGGGGGGCCGTAGGCGGTCGCGGTCCATGCGCCGGCGTGGGCGGTGGCGGCGGGTGTTTCGCCGGGGAGCTGGCAGGCGCCGCCGTGTGCGCTGGTGCTGAGTAGCAGCGCGGTGACGCCGAGCGCGGGGAGTGCGGCGGCGAGGAGCCCGGTGAGCGCGAGGAGCCCCTTCAAGGGTGCCCTCGCGTGGCCGCGCGTCTATGGGTAGATACCAGCACCTCACGCTAGATCATACTTGTTTTGCGTATTTGGTCTATGATAGGTGGTATCTCAACCCACGGCAGCGGAGGTGATTGGCAGATGAGGCTCCTGATCGCAGCGAGCGGCTTTACGTTCAAGGTGACCCCGGAACCCGGGAAGGCGCCGGGTGCGCCGGGCATCCAGAGCGGAATCAACGTGATCGCCGTGTACGCGCTACTGGGGTGCATGGCGGGCTTTCTGGCAGGTGCTGCGGTGTGGGCGGTCGGGGCGCGGATCGGTAACGAGCACACCGCGGTCAGCGGCAAGACCGGGATGGCTGTGTGCGTCGGGGCGGCGTTCTTGATCGGGGCGGCGGCGGCGATCCTGCAGTTCGCGTACGGGCTGGGCTGATGATGCGCGAGCGAACCTGGCCACCATCGGCGCTCGCCGCCGTCACGGTCTGCGTCCTCGCGCTGGTGGTGCTGTTGGGCGTGTTCATGGCGAGCAGCGGCAGCGGCGGGCGGGGCCAGGCCGGCGCGATCGAGCTCGTCGACGGTGTCCCGGTCGGTGTGCGGCACACGCGGGCGGGTGCGCTGGCGGCCGCCGACAACTACCTCGCGCTCGCGTCGCAGTCGGTCGAGCAGGACCCGGCGGTGTTCGCGGCGCTGGTCGCGCAGGTGTATGCCCCGGGGATCCGTGCTGGCACGCTCGCCCAGGCCGGGCGGCTGCGCGCCAGGGACGTGCAGAACATGAGTAACTACCGGCAGGGGGGCCGTGGGATCGCTGTGGTAGCGGCGCGGCGCCTGGACAGCTACACCCCCCAGCAGGCGACGGTGACGAGCTGGCTCGGGGGGGTGGTGTGGGGGCCGCGTCTGGCGCCGCGTCAGACTTGGAACCTCGTGAGCACGACGCTTCGGTGGCAGGCGGGCCGTTGGCTGGTGGAGGCCTCCAGCACCGCCCCGACACTGGCGCCTGTCCCGTCGATTGTGTACGTCGAGGGCGGGAATGATCGCGCGGGCGCGTTCGCGCGTCTGGCGGGTATGACGGGGCCGTTCTATGGGGCTGCGGAATGATGGGCTCATCGCGCGGCATCGTCGTTGTCCTCAGCGCGGTCGTGCTCCTCTGCGTTGTTTGCCCTGCTGCGCTTGCGCTGCCCCCGGCGGCCGGGACGCAGGCTGGCCGCCCAATCTCAGCGGCGACTCCCGTGGGAGGAGGGGAGCTGAGCAGCACGCTCTGCGAAGTCGTGGGCGGTGTCGTCGTGGGCCCCGTCGGCGGGGGGGTCATTCCCTGGATTGGCGAACTTGCCGACGTGAACCCCAGTGTTTGTGAAGCAGCGGGCAAGGTCGCTGGTGGTCTGGCGAGTGAAGCGGCTAGCGCGGTCGGTAACAGCGTTCTCGACGGTGTGAGCACGTGGATTATCGGCGCGGCGACACGGGTCACGGGGTTCGTCGCTGCGGAGATGCAGAGGACGACTATGCCGCGGTTGCAGTCGGCGTGGTATGAGGCGCAGTTTCAGCCGATGGCGGATCTCGGCGCGGCGCTGGGGCTGTTGGTCGCGTTGATCGCGCTTGGGTCGGCGGCGGTTCGTCGTAGCCCGGAGGCGCTCGCGGCGACGCTCGCGGGGATCGTGCGCGCTGGGGTCGGGACTGGCCTCCTCATCCCGCTGACTGTGATCGGGCTCGATATCGCCGACCAGGTCTCAAGCGCGGTCCTCACTGCTTCGCCGCACACGTTCTGGGCGACCGTCACGCACGCGTGGGGCGCGAAGGGGTTCGGTGGCTTTGGCTCCTCGGCGTTGGCGGCCATTATCGCGCTGGTCGAGGTGTTCGCCGCAATCTTCGTGTGGCTCGAGTTGATTGTGCGTAACGCCGCGATCTATGTCGCCGTGCTGTTCTTCGCGGTGACGCTCGCCGCAGCGATCTGGCCTGTGCTGAGCTCGTGGCCGGGGCGGCTCGGCCGGCTGCTGTTGCTGTTCGTGATCCTCAAGCCGGTCGCGTTGATCGTGCTCTGCCTCGCGGGTAGCGCAGCGGCGGCGGGGTTGTCGTTCGGCGGTGGGGTGTCGGGGTCGGCTGGGACGATCCTTGCCGCGGTCGTGATCTTCGCGTTGGCGGCGTTCGCGCCGTGGACGCTGATGTATCTCCTCGCGGCGGACGCGGAGAGCGCGTACATGGCGGCTGGTCTGCGCAGCGCGGCGGGAGCCGCGGTCGCTGATGAGGACGGCCGTTCGGTTCGCAGCGCGGGTGGCCTGCGTAATCTCGGCGGGGGAGGGAGCCCCGGCGGACCAGGCGGCGGACCGGGCGGCGGCGCGCCCGGCGGTCTCGGGGGCACGGGTGGCGGCGAGGACCCGGATGGTGGGGGCAGCCCGTTGGGTGGCGGGCTCTCGGGGGGCGGCGTAGCCGCCGAGAATGGCGCGGGCGCGGGCAGCGGACTGGAGGACGGGACGTTGCCGGTCGCCGCGGAGTCGATCGGCGGCGGGAGCGTCGGCGCGGCCGCGGGTATCGGCGCTCTGGCTGTATCCAATGGCGCGAGCGACTCAAGCGAGCGGGGCGTGGGCTCGCAGTCCCAGGGCGCACCCACACTCATGGACGCTGAGGATGCCAGCGCCAAAGACACTGGCCGGGAGCCCTCAAGGGGCGCTCCCGTGGGCGGGCGGCCGGGCGGCGCTCGCGCGATGCCACCAGCTGCCGGCGGAGCCCCGACGGACGCCCCTCCCCAGCGTCCGGGCGGGGGCTCCGCCGGCGCCCCTGCTCCCACCGAGGAGGAGTCCTCCGCGCAGCCCGCCGAGCGCGCGCCGCAACCGGTGGGTGGTGCTCCGCTCCAGCATGGCGGGGATGCCGCTCCGGGCCTCCAGCGCTCACCGTCGCGGCGTGGCCGGTCCGGCCCGTCGGCGCTCACGCTTGTTCATTCGCGGCCAGACCCGGCCCTCGAGCCCGCCGGGAGCGAAGAGGGGGAGGTGTAGCGGTGAGCGAGACGACCTACCGTTTCGCGCCGCACCCGACGGGCGGGTTCCTGCTCGGCTTGCGGATCCCGCAGCTGCTCGGGTTCCTCATCACCGGTGCGCTGGTGCTCGGAGCGCTGCGGCTCGGTGGGCTCGTTGGCGTGGCGCTCACGCTGGTGCTCCTCGCGTTCGCCGCGGGCGTGCTGCTGCTCCCGGTGCGTGGGCACACGGTCGAGCAGTGGGCGCCAGTGACGGTGCGGTTCCTGCTCGGCCGCTACAGCGCCCGCGCGCGCTTCCAATCCCAGCGCGCGCAACTCGGGCACGTCGTCACGCTCCCGAGCGGGGAGCTCGACCCGCAGCGCCCAATGGAGCCGTGGTCGCTCCCCGGGGAGCTCGCGGACCTCGAGCTGCTCGAGGGCGAGCTCGTGCGCTACGACAGTGCGCGTTTCGGCGTGGTCAAGGACCGCCGCGGGCGAACGTTCACGGCGGCGTTGCGGGTGCGGGGCCGCGCGTTCGCGCTGCTCGCCGCGGAGGAGCGCGAGCAGCGCCTGCAGGAGTACGGGGCGGTGCTCGCCGCGCTCGCACGCGATGACACTGCGGTGCGGCGTGTCGCGTGGATCGAGCGGACGCTACCCGGGGACGGTGACGCCCTCGGTGACTATCTGCTGGAGGCCAAGCGCCCGGACGCGACACTCTCCGAGGCGCCGGAGGAGCTGGTCTCCTACCTGAACCTGATCGGCCGCGCGGGGGATGTCGCGGAGGAGCACGAGCTGCTGTTCGCGCTGCAGGTCGACGCGGGGCGCCCGGCTGCCAGGCGCGCGATCAACCGGATGGGCGGGGGAGACCTCGGCGCGCTCGCGGTCCTCGGCGGCGAACTCGGGCAGCTGATCGAGTTGCTCGACCGCGCGGCGATCACCCCGACAGGCGTCCTGACACGCCGCGGTTTGGCTGGCGCGATCCGTGACGCGTATGACCCGTGGGGCAGGCGCGCCCGCCAGCGCCAGCTCGATCGCACCCTCCTCGGCGACACAGGGGTCGCGCCGCACACGGCCGCGCCAATGGTCCGCGCGGAGCACTGGTCGCATATCGCGGCCGACGGCGCGCTGCACTGCACGTTGTGGGCGGCGGAGTGGCCACGCATCGACGTTCGCGCGCTGTTCCTGCAGCCGCTACTGATGGACTCCAGGGCGACGCGGACGATCGCGATGTGCATGGAGCTCGTCGGGCCGAGCCGCGCGATCCGTCAGGCCGAGCGCGCCGCGACCGAGACCGCGACCGAGCGCAGCCTGCGCGCCAGGGTGGGGCAGCGCACCAGCCAGCGCCAGTCCCAGCGCGACCGTGCGACCGGGGAGCGCGAGCGGGAGCTCGCCGAAGGGCACGCCGCGGTCCGCTACGCGGCGTATGTGACGGTCAGTGTGCCGTCGTGGGGTCCGGATGCGCTGGGGGAGTTGGAGAGTGATGTCTCGCGGGTGGAGCTTGAGGCGAAGCGTGCGCCGTTGCGCCTTGAGCGGATGTGGGGCCAGCAGGCCGACGCATTCACGTTCGGGCTGCCGTTGTGCCGGGGGCTGCGGTGAACAGCCGTCGCGAGCGCCGCCGGGCGCGTCAGGTGCGCTTGGAGGAGCGCGCAGCGCGCCTTGAGCAGCGGGCTCGGCGCCGCGGGCTGAACCGTGAGCTTTCCCAGCGAGCGACGGGCAGCCTGGGGCGCCTACAGCGCCCGGGGGAGCGCTCCGGGCATCAGGTCTCCACCGCGCACTTTCAGGCGGCGTACCCCGCGGTCGCGGAGGCGGGTCTCGGCGCGCAGGGTGTGTATATCGGTTCGGATCTGCACGGCGGGTCGTTCGTGTATGACCCGTGGCTGCTCTACCAGCGCGGGGTGCTCTCGATCGCGAACACGATCGTGCTGGGGATGCCCGACTACGGCAAGAGCTCGTTGACCAAGAGCTGGCTGTACCGCTCCCGGGTGTTCGGGCGCCGCTGCGAGATCATCGACCCGAAGGGCGAGTACGGCGAGCTCGTACAAGCGCTCGGCGGTGTTGTGCTGCGCCTGCAGCCCGGCGGCAAAACAAGGCTGAACCCGCTCACGCGGATCGGTAGCGCGGAGATGCGCGAGGGTCTGCTGCTCGCGGTCGCACACGCGATGCTCGCCCGCCCACTCGGACAGGCCGAGGCCGTCGGTGTCATCGAGGCCCTCGCGGCAGCCGACGAGCAGACGACCGGGGAGGTATGCGTCGGGCACGTCGTCGAGCAGCTACGCGACCCCGCCGCGCGAGTCACCCAGGCGCTCGACCTGACCCACGAGGCCACACGCGAGCACCTACGCGAAGTCGCCCTCGCATTGATGCGTCTCTGCCACGGGCCGCTGCGCGGCATGTTCGACGCGCCGACCAGCCACGGCGAGAACGTCTGGGACGCCCCGGCGCTCTCGCTGGACATCTCCAGGGTCGCGGCCGGCAGCGCGACGTCGGATCTCGCGCTCGCGATCACGATGGTCTGCGCGACGGCGTTCCTTGACGCGAAGCGGATGCGCCGCACGCTGGACGCGCAGACTGCGGGCCGGGAAGCTGAGAAGACGATCCGTGTCAGCGACGAGGGGTGGCGTGCGCTGCCGATCGCGGGCCTCGGCGACTACTACCAGGCCGCGTTCAAGCTCGGCCGTCAGACCGGTGTGCAGCACTGGATGGTCCTGCACCGCCTCACCGACCTCGACGCCGCCGGCGACGAGGGCACCCGCCAGCAGGCACTCGCGAAGGGGCTGCTCGCCGAGACCGGGACCGTGGTCGTCTACCGCCAGCACCCCGAGGAGACCACCCGTGCGAAAACAGCGCTCGGGCTCTCCAGCACGGAGACGCAGCGCATCAGCCACTACCCGCAGGGCGTCGCACTGTGGCGAATCTCCGGGCGCTCCTACGAGGTGCGCCACATCCGCTCCCAGCGCGAGCGGGCCCTGACCGCGACGGACGCCGCGATGGCGCCACGCGAACCCCCCGGCACCCCGGAGCACACCCCGCTGGGAGCACCCGCGTGAACAGCACACCAGCACAGCATCCCGGTGGGCACGTGCTCCTCGGCCCGCCACCGACAGCGCTCTACCTCCTCGCGCTGATCGCGCTGCTCGCCGGGACGGTGATCCTGCTCACGCGCAGATCCCAGCGCGGGAAGGCAGCGCGCGCCGCGCGGTTCGCGACGCGCGGCGAGCTCGACGGGCTTCAGGTGCGCGGCCCGGAGCCGGGCAGGGTGACGCTCGGAGTCCACCACACCGCCACGATCGCGGCCGAGCCCCGTGCATCGGTGATGGTGCTCGGCCCCTCGCAGTCGGGCAAGACGACAGGGATCGTCGTACCCGCGTTGTTGGAGTGGGCGGGCCCGGCGCTGTCCACGTCGGTCAAGAGCGATGTCGTGCACGACACGAACACCGCGCGGGCCGCGCGGGGTGAGGTCCGGATCTTCGACCCCACCAGCTGCACCGGCCTGCCGCATACCGCGTGGTCGCCGGTCCTCGCGTCGTGCACGTGGGAGGGCGCACGCCGTACAGCCGCAAGGCTCCTCGGGGTCGGCGACCACGGCCCCGCGAGCAACTCCGACGAGACGTTCTGGCGCCCAGCGGGCGCACGGTTTCTCGCGCCGCTGCTGCTCGCCGCCGCGCACGGCGACCGGACGATGCGCGAGATCCTCGCGTGGATTGCGACCATCGGCGAGGACGAGCCGACCGAGCTGCTGGAGGCCTGCCCGTCCCCCGGTGCGCAACCAGCCCTGCAGGCCCTGCGGTCGGTCTGGGAAGCCGACCCGCGCTTTCGCTCCTCGCTGTTGCAGACGATCGCGACCGCGCTCGACCCATGGCAGGAGCCCACGATTGCCGCGGCGACGATGGGCGACAGCGAGATCACCGCCGGCTGGCTACTCGACGGCCCGAACACGCTCTATCTGATCGCGCCCGCGGATGACCAGCGCCGCCTACGCGGCCTGTTCACCGCCCTGGTCGCCGACGTCACCGCTGGCGCGTTCGAGCGCTCCACCCAGACAGGCCAGCCGATCGACCCGCCACTGCTGCTCGCACTGGACGAGGCAGCGAACATCGCGCCGCTACCGAACCTCGACGAGATCGCCTCCACCGGCCCCGGCCAGGGCGTACAGCTCCTCACCGTCCTGCAGAACGTAAGCCAGGCCGCCGACCGGTGGGGCCGCGACCGCGCAGAAACGATCATCGCCAACCACCGCGCCAGGCTCTTCACCCCCGGGATCGGCGACCGCGCGACCCTCGAATACCTCAGCCACACCCTCGGCGAGGAAGAGATCACCCGCGTCTCCACCCACCGCCCCGGCGTCCTGCAGCCAGGCTCAAAAACCGTCAGCAGCGACTTCCGGACGCTCGCGACCCCGCACCGCATCCGCCAGTCCGAGCCCGACACCGCGCTACTGATCTACGGCCGCCTCGCCCCCGCGTGGCTGCGGCTGCGCCCGTGGTATGCGCACCCCGCGTTGCGCGCCCTCGCGACGGGCGAGCCCGCGCCAAGCACGGGCCCCCGCGCCCTGCAGCTCCTACGCGACTCCCTTCGCACACCCCGGCTGCGCCGTGCCACTCAGCGGCGGGGCGGGGCACGTCAGTCACACAACCACAACGACCCTCAAGGAGGGATCATATGAACAGCATCAACATCACCGGCCGCCTCACCCACGACCCCGAGCTACACGCACTACCCAGCGGCGACCCCGTATGCAAGCTCCGCCTCGCCGTCGACGGCCTGGCGCCCGGCCGCGAGACCGGGTACATCAACGCGACGTGCTTCGGCAACAGCGGTGAGGCCGCCGCACGCGTACTCGCCAAGGGCTGGCTCGTCGCGCTCAGCGGACGACTGGAGTACCGCACGTGGGAAGCCCAGGACGGCTCCAAACGCCACGACTACAGCATCGTCGGGGGCGTCGAGTTCCTCGCCGCCCCCCGCGGTAACGACCCCGAGGCATCCGAGTCCCAGGAGGAGGAGCGCCAGGAGCTGCCGGCCGCCGCCTGACCCCGCCCCCCGCGGGAGGGGCGCCCGGCTCTCCCTCCCAGCCGCGTGTCCCTCCCGCTCGCCCGCAACAGCGGACCGGTGGCGGCCAGCCTCGACACAAACGACCAAGGGCACGGCCGACGGTGAAGCCTCACAGCAGCGCGCCGACCGGCGAAAGGCGCCGCCGAAGAGACTCGTTCGCGCAACCGCTCGATCACGCACTCGAACGGCTGCGAGCGCACGGCCTCCCCTACAAAGGCGACGAGCGCCACCTATCCACCTGGCACGCAGTCTGCCCGTTCTGCCGGGTGCCCGACTGGACGCTCACGCTCCGCGAGCACGGCTACGGCGGGTCGATCGCGCTCCAATGCGCCGCCGGCTGCACCGAGACCGAGATCCACGACGCGCTCGAGCGAGACCCAGCCGAGACACGAATCGAAGCCGCCGACATCGAAGCCGCACAGGCACTCGAACTAGCCGAACAAGCAAGCGACCTCGCCACACGGGCACTCGCACTCGCCACCCGAGGGCATGACGACCCATCGCCCACCAGGCAACGAGACGGCAGCGTGAGCGACCCGCCGACTCGCTCCCGTCACCCTCGACAGAGAGACCGGCCCTCAGCGTTCGAAGTTGAGCTCCCTGACGGCATCGGCCTGTGAACCTTCCTTGGGCACAGACCGCGCTGGCGACACCGAACTGGGTGTAGGCGCGCTTGGACAAGAACCACAGCGCCGGCTTACGATCTCGTGTTCAGGGGATCGTCCACGTGAGTCGGTGAGGCATTCGGGCGCAGTGTGCGCGGCCCCTCCGTGGCCCGCGTCAACGCGAACAATCCTGCCCGGGCAAACGGCCGAGTTACCGTCGATCGTCCGCCGCTCCCCAACCAGGCTGCGCCTGGCCGGGGACCCCGGCCGCGGCGGAGCGCAGTCCCCCGGCCCCCGCCGGGCGGGGCAGGGTAGCACGCCCTGTCAACCCACAAGGGGTCGGCCCTGCGGGCCTTGACAGGGCGTGCGCGGGGGCCGGGCCGGCGGCCGGCCGACTGCTCGATCGACGATGGGGTCCCGCGGCGTAGTGAGTCAGCGTTCGAAGCTGAACTCGCTGTAGGCGCCGCCTTCCGAGCGTGCCTTCGGCGTCGCAGAAGCCTTGGGCGCCGCGGGCGCCGCCGTGTTCTGCGGCGTGCTGGTTGCCGGTTCACCCGCGGCGAGCCCTGGGGACACTGGAGCTGTCGCCGAGGCCTCCTGGACGGTCGCGGAAGCGCCGGCGCCGGCGCTCGCGGGAGTCGAGTCACGGGCGGCATGAGTCGTCCCCATCGCGGGATGTGTCACCGCCGCGCGGCGGGTGTGCCGGCCCTGCGAGCCGTGCGGGTGGCGCGCCGCGCCGCTGGCGGACGCGCGGTGAGATGCCGTCGAGCGCGACTTCGCGCCCGCGTGGGCAGCGCTCGCCGACACCCGGGCGTGCGAGGTGGATGAGCCCGTGTGCTGAGCGGCACGCTGGGGCTGGGCGAGGAGGAGCCCGCCGACGACGAGCGCCACAGCGACGACGGCGACGGCGGCCACCACCGCAGGCATGAGCGCCCATCGAGCCTCCCAACCCTCGTGGCTGGGGGCGCTCGCGGCGGGAGCGTCGGCGGACCAGACAGAATCAGGTATCGGGCGGCGGCGCAGCTCCGGCATCGGCTGATCCCACACCGAACGCTCCGTGGGCGCCGGGGGTCGCGGCGGGGCGAGCACCTCCCGCGGCCTGCGATCGGGGCTCTGCGGCGCGGCTATCGGACCAGCGCGGCGGCGCAGAGGAATGATCTGCGCGACCAACTCCTCATCGCCGCTGGTGCCGTCGCCGTCACGGGGCGGCATCATCGTTCCTCTACGCATTCCGGCCATCGCTGCTCTATCATACGCCCTACCATGCAGATATCGTTTGGCTTATTTGGCTATGGCTGAGCAGCAGATCCTGACTGTGCCCCAGGTCGCCGAGGAGCTCCAGGTGACCGCCCAGACGATCCGCAACTGGATCGACAGCGGCGCGCTGCCCGCAGCGAAGATCGGCCGCTCCTTCCGGATACGCCGCGAGCACGTCGACGCGCTCCTCTCCCGCGCGCAAGCCGACAGCAGCTCCCTGGCGACCCGCCGCGACCTCTGGGCACCAGAGACACTCGGGCTGCCCCACCGCCGCCGCGACGCCGAGCGTCCAGCGTCGGTGTGGGATGACACGGGCGCCCCCGTGCTGCCATCCAAGCGCTCCTGACCCCGCAACGCGGACGTTCTCCGACGAACCGGCGGTGTTGGCGCGGTGCGCGCGAGCGGCGGGGATATGCGGCGCGAGTGGCGTTGGAGAGACCCTCCTACGAACCGTTCAGCGCGACGAACCCCCAACCGGCTGGTGCGAGGCCCACCCCGCTACCCCAAAGGATAGCCCCTTTGGGCCTGTTCGACATACCAGAGTCGGCGACCCTCACCCGCTGCTCGGCACGCCTACCTACAGGCGCGTGCGACCCGGACAGGAACCTGCGAGGGGAGGGAGGGTCTCCCGCGGCTACGCCGAGCGTCGCGCGCGTGTG
This sequence comes from uncultured Solirubrobacterales bacterium, assembly GCA_963702085.1. Classification (GTDB taxonomy): domain Bacteria; phylum Actinomycetota; class Thermoleophilia; order Solirubrobacterales; family Solirubrobacteraceae; genus Palsa-744. The sequence goes on from OY969707.1 coordinate 1,393,887, forward strand.
CGTGGCCGCGCGCCGCTTGCCTTGTCTTCGCGCTCGATCGCGTCCGCAAGCTCGCCGGCGGCCGCGGCGAGCTCCTCGTAGGCGCGCGCGACCTCGAGCATGTTCTGGCCGGTCGCGATCGTGTTCAGCTGCGCGACGGCTTCGTCGAAGCGCCGCCAGAGACCCTCCGGTCCGCGACGGCCGGTGCCGGGCTGAAGCTCATACGGGGGCCGGGAGTCCGCCGCGCGGTGGGGCGGCCAGTCAAAGCCCGCCGCGTCCGCCGCCCGGCAGGCGCTGGCCTCCTCGCTCGCGGCGCGGGCGAGACCCGCGAGGCGCGCGCTGAAGTTGCGATCGGGGGGTGCCATGCGGTGCGCATCCAGCGCCTTGCGCCAGCCGTCGAGCGCTTCCCGGAAGTCGCTGAGTACGCGCTCCCCGGTGCTGATGTTGCTAGTTGTGTTCATTTGGTCATCGTAGCGCGCGCACAGACAGAATGCAACACGCCATCTCCAATGGCCGGGCGGGGTTGCTCAACGGGGAGATCGGCAAGTCTAGATAAGGCTTGTTTTGCTTATTTGGTATATGATGGCGGGTGATCCCACATGGCAAGACCACTGCTACCCGATCCCTCCCGACGTGACGCGGCGCGCTCGACAGCATCGCCTCCGAGGCCCCCCCAGGACGAGCGGATGAGCACCAGCGCCAAGCCGGCTGCGTATCCATCGCCGAGGCCGCAGGTATCTCGGTCTCGTGCTACGGCCAGCCCGGCAAAGCCGAGCGGGGTCGCGCTCGCGCTCGATGTACCGGCCGAGGTGGTCGAGCAGATCGCTGAGCGCGCCGCGGCGATCATGGTCGAGCACAAGGCGCCAGCCGTTTCACCTTGGCTGACGGTCGGCGAAGCCGCGGAGTACCTGCGCTGTCCGAAGTCGAGGGTCTACAGCCTCGTGAGCGCCAGGCGAATCCCGTTCGTGAAGGATGGCTCCAGGACGCTATTCAGCCATGTCGAACTGGACACCTGGCTTCACAACGGGGGAGGCAAGCGACCATGATCGACCGCGCGCAACTCGCTGTCCGGGTGGGGAGGCGCTCGCGGAGCCTGGCCTATGGGGCGGCTGAGTCCTGCGCTTCGACCGTGGCGGCGAACTCGCTGATGGTCAGCTCGAGTGCGTCTGCGACGGCGAGGACCGTGCTCCAAGCCGGGTCGGATTGTCCAAGCTCGAGGCGCGCAAGGGTGCCCGTGGTGAGGCCCGCATTGACGGCGAGCACTTCCCGCGAGAGCCCACGGTCCTTGCGCAGCCGGCGCACAGTCGCGCCGAGGGTTCGGTTGCGGGACCTTGGCATCGGAGGAGAGCAGCCTCTCAAGTGCGCGTGCCCCTGTCCACGCGAGATCGCACATGCTGGTTATCGCGTGCTGGATCGAGTATGCTATCGGGTAGCCCATTAACACATATGACGCCCGCGACGGATGTGGTCCGCCCGGGCGCCGTGGCACCGAGAGCGCGAACTCCCGGCACAGCGAACACCCTATCGACCGACATGTGGGGGTGTTCTCCTCGCCAGAAGACCGCCCCCGGGGCCTCCAACCACAAGGAGGAACCGACCATGACCAGTGAGCAGCAGGAACGCGAGTGGACCGCGGAGGAACGCGCCAAGCGGAGGATCGTCCTGCAGGTGCTACGCGACGACCACCCGGAGCCGCGGACGCGAGTGGAGCTGGAGCGGGAACTGGTGGACGTGCTCCCGGAAGAAATCGAGGTGGCCGTGGAGGACTTGGCGGCCGAGGGCGTCCTGACGATCGCCGATGACGAGTCGATCCGGGCGTCACTGTGCGCGTGGACGCTCGACGCGCTGGAGCTGATCTCGATATGAGCGCCACCGACCAGTACCCCGACGGTGAGCCCGCGACGGAGCGCATCATCGTCTTGCAGCTCCTCCGCAAGGACCGCTCCGAGTGGTGGTCCCGCGCGGAAGTGCTGAGCAAGCTGCACGACATCGATGAGGACGCGGTGCGGGGGTCCTTGGCGCATCTGGAGCGCCTTGGGCTGCTCGACCGCGACCGGGAGCGCTTCAAGGCGTCCGACAGGCTGCGGTACATCGACAACATCCTCGACCTCATCGGCATATGAGGGGGCGAGCGATGCCGACCGAGCCGGAGTTCAACCCGGAGCTGGTCGCCTTCGGGCGTGCCGTCCGCCAGGTGCGCAAGGAGCGGGGGGTGAGCGTGGACGTGCTCGCCGACGCGGCGGGCATCCCCAGCACCGATGTCGAAGCGATCGAGGCCGGGCGCCTGGACCCCGGCTACCACGGGCTGCGACGCCTCCCCGCCGCGCTCGCCATCTCTTCGACCGCGCTGCTGCTGCGCGTCGAGGAGTACGACGCCGCGTCCGCTGGGGGCGATGCGTGATGGCCGGGTATGACGCCTACACGGTCAAGCATGAGCGGCTACTGCTCGCGTTCGGAGAGAAGCTGCGCGCTAAGCGTGACCGCCTGAACGTCTCGCAGGAAACCTTGGCGGACATCGCCAACGTCCACCGTACCCATCTTGCCGCGCTGGAGCGGGGGAAGCGGGACCCACACCTATCGATGCTGCTGATCCTCGCCGACACGCTGGAGGTCCCGCGGGGTGCCCTGCTCGATGGTCTGCCCATGCCGAGGGAGCGTAAGGCCCCGACGCACTTCAAGGGCGGGCGACCGTGATGGCCGAGCACGACGCCTACAAGGCTGAGCGCGCGCTGCTGCTGAACGTGTTCGGGGAAAACCTGCGCGGCCTGCGCCGAGCGCGGGGCCTCGCGCAGGAAGGGCTCGCGGAAGTCGCCAGCTTGCATCGCAACGAGATCGGCATTGTGGAGCGCGGCGAATGCGAGCCGGGCCTTCTCATCCTGCTCGTCCTCGCCGACACGTTCGAGGACGGCTCGTTCTGGGAGCTCCTCAAAAGTCTCCCGGCGCCTCAGCAGCGCAGGCCCGCGAGATGCCCTACGGGAGCACGCCGCGAGGCGGTGCAGCGATGACCCCGGAGCCCGACGACCTGCTCGCGCAGGCTGCCCGCGGGGTGCGCGGGCGGGAAGCGGCGCGGCGGCGAAGCATCGACCTCTCCACGCTCGGGAGCCGAATCCACCTTGACGTGGAGCCCTCCGCCCTGGTAGCCGGGGGCGCCGTGTTGCGCCTGCACCTGCACGACGGGCCGCTGGCCGTGACGTTCACGCCGGCGGAGGCCCGGTGGCTCACCGGCGCGCTCGCGGAAACCGTGCATCCCAAGGGCGAATGAGGGGTAGGGAGCGATCCCGCCAGGACGCCGAGGCTCGCTCGCAGGCGACCCGGGAACGCTCCCTACGCGCCGCCGGCGCCCGGCCCGTGCCGTGGACGCCGACCCGGCTGCGGGGCTGGTGGTCACGCTGGCGGGCGCTCTGGCGGCGCCGGCGGGGGAGGGGACGGTGAGCGCCGCTAGTCTCACCGGCCGGGCGCCGGAATTATTTTGTCTCGCCCCTTGACAAACTCGTCTCGCAGCGATACAGTCTCTCCATGGTCCACACCACAACCACGGGAGACGCCACCATGGTCGCCGCGAGCGGGCCGGTCGCCTATATCATCCGCCGCACATTCTCCAACGGCAGGTCGCACGAAGACGCGCAGACGATCCCTGTCGAGCCCGTGTTCCTCAGCGGCGAGCAGCCCTGCACGCAGTCCTACACGCGGGCGCTCGAAGCGGTCGATCGCGTCCGCGCCGAGGCCACAACGGGTACGGGGTGATCGACCACGTGCGCGCCGGTGGGCGCAGGGTGCAGGGATGACCCCCCAGGCGAGGGTAGAGGCGAGGCTCGCGGCGCTGAGGGATCGACGCCGCGCCCTTGAGCGCAGCCTAGAGCGGCTGGACCGGGAGCTGGGCGCCGCGATCCTCCGCGGCCGCGCGGTGCGGATGCCGATGGGGGAGATCGCGCAGCGCGCAGGCGTGACCCGCGCGACGCTGTACAGGTGCCTAGAGCGAACGGAAGGGAGCAAGTGATGGCTGACGATCGCACGCTTGAGAAGACGAGCACGGCAGGCATCTACCGCCGCCACGCGAGCGGCTGTAAGCGCAACGGCCGCTGCAAATGCCCGTACGTGGTCGTCTGGCGCGATCGTGGACGCCAGCGCAAGCAGATGTTCCCGACGTTCGACCTCGCCCGCGAGCACAAGGGCAAGATGGCCTCCGGCATCGCCTCGCGCCAGCCGCTCTCCTCCGTGACCGTCGCCGGCTACTACGAGAAGTGGCTGCCCAACTACCGGGGTCGCACCGCTCGCGGGCTGGAGGACTCCACGCGCCGCGAGTACGAAATCAGCTTCAGGCTGCACATCCTTCCGTTGCCGATCGCGGGAGTGCGGATGCGCGACCTCACGGCGCCCGCAGTGCGGCGCTGGCTCCAGGAACTGGAGCGCCGCGGCTCCTCGCCGACCACGATCCGCAAGGCAAAAGCTGCACTGTCGGTCATGCTCGCCTGCGCGATCGAGGACGGCGACCTCGGCTCCAACCCGGCGTCCGGGGTGCGCTACGTGCCGACCGAGCAGGCCAAGCGCGCCCACCTGAAGCGCAAGCGCCGGGCGCTGAGCGCCGCGGATGTCGTGGCGATCCTGAGCGCGATGCCGGAGCAGTGGCGCGCGTTCTTCACGCTGCTCGCGCAGACCGGCGTGCGGATCGGCGAGCTATGTGGGCTCACCTGGGGGAACGTCCACCTGGGCGACGACCCGCACATCATGGTCGCCGAGCAGGTCTACCGTGGCAAGCGCAAGAAGCTGAAGACGGACGCCAGCATGGCGCGCGTGCCGCTGTCGGCAACGATGGCGTCATGGCTGGTCGAGCTGCGCGCCGACGCTGACGCCGACGCTCCCGTGTTCCCGTCGAGGACGGGTACGCCGCTCAACTACAACAACCTCTACAAACGGGTGTTGCGCCCCGCGCTCATTGAGGCGGGGATCGCGGTGCAGACGGGCACAGTGACGGTGCGCAGGCGCGGGAAGGAAATCGAGGAGCCGGTGTGGGATTACCAGGGTGTCGGGTTCCATGCGTTCCGGAAGGCGTGCGGGTCGCTGCTGTTCGCGCACGGCAAGACGCTCAAGCAGGTGCAGGGTTGGCTACGGCACTCGCAGCTCACTACCACGATGAACGTCTACATCCAGCAGGTGGACGACGGGCTCGGCGCCGCCGACGTATGGGACGACATCATGCCCGGCTGGGGCAACAGTGGGGCAACACAACAGCCGGGGGCAGCCGCAAACCCGGCTACGGTCGAGGCCCCGGAAACCGTGTCCTAGAGCCAAAACCGGCAACAGCCACAAACGGCCCCGAAGCCAGCAGCATATTTCTAATCCGAGGGTCGCAGGTTCGAGTCCTGCCGGGGGCATCCCCGAAAAAGCTAGTAGTCAAGCCAATTTGTGGCACAGTATCGAGGATAGGGTGGGAGGCCGAGACCAACTTCCTCCCGAGATTTCCTCCCGAAAGAGGCCCACAACATTGGGATGGCTTTCGAGGCGGTTCATCAAGGCGGCGACGATCGTCGTGCCCGCGTCGCTGAGCGCCTGAAACAGCTCCGCGCACGCGTCGTGCGTCGGAGTGTTCGGCACGATCGCCTCGACCACAACGCTCGTATCGACCACCATGCGTGGGCGCCGTCCATCCGGGGTGATCGAAGGCGAGCACACCCCGCAGCGCAGCGGGCGAGCCTCGCTTGGCCGCCACTGCGCGTCAGCGGCCGCGCACGTCGCGCAGGAAGTCGATGCTGGCCTTCGTGCGCACGCGAGTGGTGGCGCGGCGGATCAACTCTCGCCGCTCGCGCGGATCAGAAGTCTTGGCGCGGCGCACGGGCCGCTCCGCGGGTACCGGGCGGTGCTGCTGGGGGGGAGTCTGCGGATTAGCTGCCATGACGAGCTTGCTCTCGGAGTCATTGTACGCGGTCGGGTGGCCCATCCCCTGCGCGGCGCGCGGCGATCGTGTTCCGGTCGAACGCTCACGGTGGCGCGGGCAGCGGATTGACCGTGTCCGCGTCCCAGGTGACGCGCTGATCGACTGAGACCGGAGGGATTCGAGCCGGTCGTCTGCGAGCACCGCGCCGATGGATGCCCTGCTGCCGCCGACGTAGGTGCTCATCAGGTCGCTTGTGCGATTCCCAGGACCCGGTGAGCGACCCCCACTCCGCGGCCGGGTGCATCACGCGACCGTTGGTCGCGGCCACTGCGGCCCAGCGTACCTCGACCTCGCTGGCGCCCATGCAACGTGAGGCCGGATGAAAGACACGCGCATAGGCGTCGAACCCCGCCGGCACGATGGACCCGACCGTCCCGTCGAAATTGCGCACGCCTGCCGCGACCCAGTCCGCAGCGTCTGCATTGCTTGCAGCGCTGAGCACGTCAAATCTCTGTCCTTACGCGACTGGCCACCCGCTCAATGACCCGGCGGCTTGCCGGTGCCTCGTGGGCTCGTGGTTGGGTGCGGATGAGGCTGCCCGTCGATGGTGTTGGTTCTTCGGGGCGGCTGCTCATGGGATGTTGCAGACGGTGTTGGCCTTTGTCTGTGCTCCGGCGATGACCACCACCGGTTCCGCGGCGATGCAGTTGTGTTCGCCTTGCAACGTGTAGTTGCCGGGTGGGAGGATGAATGTGTAGCTCTGGGGGCCGGCGACCTGTTGTGTCGCGACCGTTGCCCCCGTTGCGTCGGTCACGGTGATCGTGTATGGGCCGCTTTGGCACGCGAAGATGCCTGGTGCCGGTCCGCCGGAGAGATAGAGGCCGCCGACGATCCAGCCGTCGCCAGCGGGTACGTCGCTCGGAGGCTGTGGTTCCGGGCAGTATTCGGGCGCCCATTCCCGTCGTTCGGGCGTCGGGTGGGTTTCAGGCGTCGGATGGGCTTCGGGTGTCGTGTAGGGGGCGGGAGCTGGGTTGTCCAGCACCGTCATGTGGTGGGTCTTCGTAGTAGCCAGCTCGTGGCGGCGATGACGGACCGCCAGACGCAGTGTTACGCGACCGCCCACCTTCGGCGCCCAGGACAGGGCGAACCGGCCCTTGGAGATCGGGGTCAGCGCAATCACATCCCACCTGCCGCCGGTGGACCGGCGCTCGAGCGCGACTCGCGAGCCCGCCGGAGCTCCGAGTACACGGCCCGACACCTGGACAAGGCTTCCCACACGTCCGTTGTTGGGCAGCGCCACAGCCAGGTGCACCCTCACCGGCTCTTCCCCAGCGGCGGGGGCGGCAAGAATGAGCACTGCGACGAGCAGGGCGAAGACTGGCGTCGCGCGTGACCGTCCACTTCTGGATATGCGCATAAGCATCCGCATCAAGGTCGCCTACTCGCATTCTAAGGGTTGGTTCGCAATGCAGACGGGCTTGGTCTGGGCGCGCTCGGGAAGTTGTCGAGCGGGCCGAAGGGTGGGGGCCGGTTGAGCAGGAGGGCGGAGCCCGACGCCTCGGGTGCACGTAGCGGCGGCCACCCGGCCGCAACCTCAAGAGTGCTGTGAGGGTTCTGGCCTCGCCTCGTGCTGCCGCGGCGCCGGTCTGACCGCTCGGCGACCTATCGCCCCGGGTGCTGCTGTTGAGGGGTTGGCGCCCTGGCTCTCGCGCGGTGTCGCCGGAGGACGGCGCCTTGGCGGGCCTGCCTGACGGGCCGTTGACCCGGCGCACTCGCGGGCGAAGTGGCGGCCGTAGCGAGCGTCTTGCGGGCGCTGGTCGTGGGGGGCTCGCCAACCTTATTCCTTAACCAAGAAGGACCGTTCAGCGGGCGCATCGACACGAACGTGCCGCCGATACCGAGCCTGCCCGGTGCCCCTGACGTCTCGGTGCTTCACTTTCAGTCGACCCTCGGGCCGAAGGGCATAACCTATAGGCGACGTGTGCATGGCAAGACGGTGAGGTTTCACCCTGAAGGAGTAGCGGTCCCCACAACTTGCCCCCGTCGAGGCTTCCGATTCTCCGCCAACTTCACCTTCATGGATGGCACGACAACCACAGCCAACAGTAGGGTCCCGTGCCCACCAAGCAAACATCACCACAAGCATGGATAAAAAGGTGTCGTTGGCTGCGCGGCGGTCGCTCAAGACCATCCCAGCGACTTCCCGCGTGAAAAGGCCAGCCTCTGAGGATACCGAGCTGGTTGTCCTCGATGAGCTTGCACGAGCTGCGGCGGCTGCTCGGGCAGGTTGACGCCGCCAGAGGCTTATGCGGGACGTTGCATGAGCAGTCGCAACTCGGCGTCGTACTCCGCGAGCTCGCGCAGGTGCCCGTGGCAGTTGTCCCAGGTGCCGTCCTCGAGACCGGCGGATTCATGATCACGTTCAAGGCGCTTGACGCGGGGACAGCGATCATCGACTGGTATGAGGTGCCGCCCGGTGCGACTCTGGCCAGGAAGACCAAAGCCAGATCATGTCGCACCCGACCCGAACTTCGAGGCACGCACGCGCTATTACGCGCGTGGCGCCGGCCCAAGTCGCTGGCTGCTGGTCGTCGTGGAGCGCGACGGGTACCTCGCCGTCACGGTGCCCGAGACGGTTCAGGCGACCGCCGATGCTCTCGCTCCCGCGCTCGCTGCGGTCTGACGCCTGCGCCTCGTGGCTGATCTGTCTTTGGTGGCGGTGTGCCGAGCCGCGCCGAATCGTGTCCGGAGGCGGTAGGAGTCCGAGGCGCAGTAAGGGCGCCTCAACCGGCGGCTCGGGGCCCGCTCAGCCGAGCAGCCCGCGGATGTCCTCCGCGGTGAGGCTGCTGGCAAACAGGTCGCCGTCGTCCATGACTCCGCTGAACAGCGCAGCCTTGCGGCGCGCGAGCGCGACGACCTTCTCCTCGATCGTGGCGCGCGCGATCATCCTGTAGACCATCACGGGGCGGGTCTGGCCGATGCGGTGGGTGCGGTCGATCGCCTGGGCCTCTGTGGCGGGGTTCCACCACGGGTCGAGCAGGAAGCAGTAGTCGGCCTCGGTGAGGTTCAAGCCGAACCCGCCCGCCTTGAGGCTGATCAGGAACACCGGGTCCCCGCCGTTCTTGAAGCGCTCGAGCACGCGGTCGCGCTTGCGTGTGCGGCCGTCGAGGTAGCAGTAGCCTATGCCCTCGGCGTCCAGGCGCTCGCGGGCCTTGGCCAGGAAGCCTGTGAACTGGCTGAACACGAGCGCGCGGTGGCCTCCGGCGACGATGTCTCCCAGCTGCTCGACGAGCGCGGCGAGCTTGGCGCAGGGCACGGTGTCGTGGTCGTCGTCGACGAGACCGGGGTGCAGGCTGAGCTGGCGCAGCAGCGTGATCGAGCGCAGGATCGTGAAGCGGTTGCGGTTGAAGTTGTCGATCAGCCCGAGGATCTTCTTGCGCTCGCGCTGCAGGTGTGTGTCGTAGAGCTTGCGGTGGCGTGGATGCAGGTCGATGTCGAGGGTCTGTTCCTGCTTGGCGGGGAGGTCCGCGGCGACCAGCTCCTTCGTGCGGCGCTTGAGCAGCGGCTTGATCCGGCGCCGCAAGCGTGCGAGCCGCTCGGCGTCGCCGTCGCGTTCGATCGGTCGCGTGTACTGCTCGGCGAACCGCTTGGGGTCGGGGAATAGCCCGGGCGCGGTGATCGACAGCAGCGACCACAGCTCCATCAGGTTGTTCTCCATCGGGGTGCCGGTGATCGCCAGCTTGAACGGCGCGGGCAGCTCACGGACGCAGCGGTAGGTCTTGGCCTGGTGGTTCTTGACGTACTGCGCCTCGTCGAGGATCAGCCCCGCCCAGGCCACCGTGCGGTAGGCGTTCGCCTCGAGCCGCAGCAGCGTGTACGTCGTGACCACCACGTCAGCGGCGGCGAGCGCCTCGATCGCGCGCCCGGACCGCGCCAGCGTGTCCGTGACCGCATCGACCTTCAGCCCGGGGGCGAAGCGGCCCGCCTCTCCCACCCAGCCCGAGACGACGCTCGTCGGAGCGACCACGAGGAACGGGCCGACGCCCGGGTCGCGCTCGCGTGCGTGGCAGATCAGCGCGAGCGCCTGCAGCGTCTTGCCGAGCCCCATGTCATCGGCGAGGATCCCGCCGAGCTCGAGCTCCCGCAGCGACGCCAGCCAGCCGAACCCCTCGCGCTGGTAGGGACGCAACTGCGCCTGCAGCGCCGCCGGCGGGTCGTGCTCGGCGATCGTGTCGAGCTCGAGCAGCGCGCCGACCTGCCGCTGCCATGCCTCTGCCTGCTCTCGCACCACGCCGAGCGCGGCGAGCTCGGCCCAGAGCCCGGCCTGGTAGCGGCTGATCCGCAGCGGCGCCGCCGGCAAGTCCGCCAGCGCCCCGGCCTCTTCGATCAGTCCTCGCAGCTCCTGCAGGCCCGGGGTGAGCAGCGAGAAGTGAGCGCCGTCCGCCAGCAGCACGTGCGTCTCGCCGCTCGCGAGCGCCCCGAACACCTCGGCGAACGGCAGCTCGTGACCGTCGACGCTGATCGTCACCCCCAGGTCGAACCAGTCGCGCTCGCCCGCGATGTCAACGGTGGAGACGCCGATCGTGAGCGAGTCGCCGACGTCACGGTAGTCCGCGGGTTCTCCAAGCACCTCCACCACCACGTCCGGCCGCTCCGCCACCCGCGGCAGCGTCTCCGTCGTGAGGCGCATACTGTCGATCCCCGTCGGCGAGGTCGCGTGCATGTCGAAGGGCCGCCCGGCGCCGTCGAGCAGGCCGAAGCGCTCGAGACCCGTCCCGGTGAGGTCGGCGCTCGCGAGGATCGCGCGCTCGGCGTCGAGGTCGCGAAACCCGGGGCCCTCCCCGTTGCTGAGGAACGCCGCGTGCCGGGTGGCAGCGCCGACCTGGTAGGACCACCCCCATCCGACCTCGACGTGATGGCCGGCTCCGTAGCTCGCGCGCAGCACAAGCGTGGGCGCGGAGACCTCCGGCGGGGTGAAGGAGCCGTCCGAGGACACCACGGTGGCGACGTGGCGCAGCGCGGGACACAGCTCCTCGGCGAAGCGCTGGAGCTCGCCCGCCGGGATCCCCAGCCGCTCGCCTCTCAAAGCCATCCCCCGCAGTGCCGCCGGCGCCGGCTTGAGGAGACGCACGAGCGCCAGCCGCCGGCGCTCGGGCCCAGCGACAGTGTCGTCGCCGGCGTCCTCGCTGCCGCGCTCGGCGCACACCACGCCGTGTCCGCTGGAACCCAAGAACATCAGGGGCTCCAGATCCTCCGCGTCCTCCCCGTCGACCTGGAGGACCGCGCTCACGAGCGACCCCTGATCGTCCCCTCGCGTGACGTCGATGAGCAACTCGCCCTGCTGGTTGCGCCGCACCTCGCCGAGCCCGGGGTGCGCGTGGAGGAGCTTCAGGCCGAGGCGGTCCGCCTCCTCCAGCAGCGACCACAGCTGCGGGCTGTCGCAGCCGCCGAGATCGAGTGTCTTGTCGGCGCCGTAGCTGTAGTAGGCGGACCGTCCCTCGCGCACGCGGTGGACGGCGTACAGCTCCACGGACCAGCGCCAGGTGATCGGGACGGTACTCGCCGCTCTTGACGTGCCACGAGTCCAGCCCGTTCCAACTCAGGGAGCCGTTGACCCAGCCGCTCCGTGCCCCTTCTCGCATCAACCTCGCCATCAGACGCGGCGTGCCGCGGTCCGCGACGCCGGTCGCGTGCAACGCCAGACTCGATCGCCAGCGGAGCACCCGCCGCCCGCGACGCCGATGGGTCGATCAGCGCGCGGAGGGACTGCTCCCACGACCGTGGCTGCGCCGTCTTCGCGACTCCGAGCACCGGGCGCTGCTCTCCTCGCAGCCGCTCGGCGCCGCGTCCATCGCTCGCAGCGATCACGATCGCCGCGACGTGCTTACAGTTGTGCCCCACCGGGCAGGTGCACTCGCCGTCTTCGAACTCGAGCGACCCCTCATCGGAGGTGAAGAACGCCACAGTGTCATAGAGCGCACCCCGGCCGACCACCGAGCCGGTCAACGTCGCGGTGTTCGGGTCCCACTCGATCTTGAGCACCCGGTTGGCGCGCGCATAGCTGCGCCCACGCCCGAACGACGTCGATCCAACGGCCGCCTCGACCGCGGCCAGCTCGACATTGTCCACCTCGCCGATCGCGCTCAACACACCCGCAACATAACCATCGCCCCGGACCCCACCGTCGGGCACGCACGCGTTGGCGGGCGCGTGCTCGCGTTCGATCACTCCACGCTCTCCGACGCTCCGCGCGAGAACATCGAGCGTCTCGCGGGACGCCGATCCCCGAGGCTGCGGACGAGAAGAGGCGCCTCAACGAGCGCCCACCGCGTCCCCGACCTGGACGTCTTGCGTTGAGAGCGTGAGGGTCGTGCTCAGGCTGTTTCGATGAGCTTGACGGGAAGACCGCGGGGGCTGGCGTTGCGCGCGAGCGGCCCGTCGAGGGTCCACAGCACCGTGTCGAGCTGTTCGGCAAGGACGACGTACGCGGCGTCATAAGCGCTCTTGCGCTCAAGCCGCTGGGCCATCGCCACCACGGCGGGGGCATCCTGGAGCTGATGCAGGACGACCGGGATCGCGGTGATGCGCTGCCACGCTTCAGAGACCTCGGTTGCGGGAAGCTGGCCGGCGGCTACGGCTCGGGTCAGTGCGCTGGCCATCTCATACGGCAGGAGCCCGGGCGCGTGTAGATCCTCATCCTGCGCCTGCCACTCGCGCAGCAGGCGTTCGACGGCGACAGCGCGGTGGCGGTCGAGTGCGAGCACGACCAGCGCGTTGGCATCAAGGACGACGCTCAGTGCCGCGGCGCTCGAGCTCGGTGCGTGCCTCGCGCGCCAGCACCATACCGTCGATGTCCGGCAGCCTTGTGCGCAGTTCCGAGAGCCCAGCGAGTGCGCTCTCCAGGTCACCGGCGTTTACTCCGAGGTCTGCTCGCACGAGCTCATCGGCGAGGGCGTCGGGCTCAACGCCGCGTCGGCTGGCCTCCTGTAGCAGCAGGTCGTAGGAGGCCTGCGGCAAACGGACGGTTCGCTCTCTCGTGGCCATAGCGCAGAGTGTAGGCCGTCCGGAGCGCGTCGGCAGGCCAGGTAGTGGCCCTCGTCCAGCAGGGTCGCCCAGACCTGGACGGGCTAGCAGTCGAGGAACCGCGCGGAGTGCAGTTCGGCGAGAGCGGCCTCGCCGCTCGGGCTCCGAGAGCGCTCTGGCCGGGACGGCCCGCGGGCGCCTCGGCCTGGGCTCGGGCGGACGCCGACGACGGTAGATCGTCGCCGGCGCCGCACCCAGCGCTCGGCACGCCGGGCGGGTCCCGACGATCGGGGTGAGCTCCTGCACGGTCTGCTCGATCATCGCCCGGTGCTCCCCGGCTCGATCGCGCCCCTGGGCTCGAGCAGCTCTCCCAGAAGCGCGGAGACGTTTCCCTGCACCTCGATCACCTTGCGCGCCTTCCGGAGCTCCGCCTCCGCGCGCTCCGCACGCCGCTGCAGCGCCGCGATCTGCGCATCACGCCCGTCAGCAGGCTTGCGCCCCCGCGGCCGCGAGAGCGCCTTGAGCGACCCCGCGTCGCGCTGTTTACGCCACTCCGCCTGATGCGAGGAGTACAGGCCCTCGCGGCGCAACAGCGCCCCGACCTCCCCCGGCTGCGTGCAGACGTCGGCCTCGCGCAAGACCGCCAGCTTGTACTCGGCCGTGAACCGCCGCCGCTTCGCGCGCTCGACCAGCTCGGGGTCGGGGACCCCCCCAGGCGCGGCGCGCCCGGGCTCCGTTGTGCTCCATCTCCAACATCGTGTCGTGCTCCGTTCTCGCCCTCAAGGGTCAGTAATTCCTTGATCATGAGCGTCTCACACGACATTGGCAGAGAGGGGAAGGTCGTCAAGCGTGACGGGACCGAGGAGTGGCAGGACGTATGGGACTACCAGGGCGTGGGGTTCCACGCGTTCCGGAAGGCGTGCGGATCGCTGTTGTTCGCGCACGGCAAGACGCTCAAGCAAGTGCAGGGCTGGCTCCGGCACTCGCAGCTCACCACCACGATGAACGTCTACATAAACCAGGTGGACGAGGTCTCGGCGCCGCCGACGTGTGGGACGACATCCTGCCCGGTAGCGGAGCCACCGGGGGCCGCCGTGGGGCCACCCAACGTCCGGAGACAGCCCCACTTGCGGGTGGCGCATTGCGGGCGGCACAAGACCGAATCGACTGATGGGCTCCGGAGAAGGCGTTACGCTCTGAAGAGCGATGACCCTGCCAGTGGAATACATCGATGCTCAACGAGCTCTGGGATGAGAAGGAGCGGGCTCGTCGCGCTGATGTGGAGGCGTTGCGCTCAGGGGAAACGACGGAGGCGCAGCTCAAGCGCGAAACCGAGGCGTTCGCCTTCCCTCCGAGCCGTGCCCGTATCAATCTGGACTCCGCCCGCTCCCTCTCCTGAGCGACGAGCCTCCATACCCCGATGCCCACGCGGCCCTGGACGCGATCGAGGTCGCGGCATCCCCGCTGAGCCTTGATGAGGCGCAGCGCATCATCGCGCGCCTCGAGGAGGTGGTCCGCGAGCGGCACGTTGTTCTCGTTGGAGGACAGGCGGTCTCTGTGTGGGTCGGCCAGCTCGAGGGTCGCCTGGGAGACGAGCTTACGATGGCGCCGGTGGTCAGCCGTGACATCGACTTCCTTGGCAGCGCAGCAGACCTCCAGCGGGCTGGCGAGCTGCTCGGCGGACGAGTCCGGGTGGCCGGGTGGGAGGACCACACACCACTCGTCGGAGCGGCGATGTTCCTTGACAGCGATGGTCACAAGCGCCGTCTGGATTTTCTCGAGAACGTGTACGGCATGAGCTCGGACGACATCAGGAGCACGGCCATCGAGGTCGACCTGCTCCTCGGCGAAGGCGGGCAGGTGCCCGTGTGGGTGATGCACCCTGAGCGCTGTCTGGAGAGCCGTGTCCACAACAGCGCGCTGCCCAACAAGCAGACGGATCTCGCGTGGCGACAGTTGGCAGTGTCGATCTGCTGCGCCCGAGCCTTCAGTCGCCTGCTGCTCGACGAGCGCGGAGAGGCCGCCGTCCGGGACGTGCTGAACCTCAACGAGCGCATCTTCCGGTTCGCGCAAGGAGACCGTTGTGCTTGGCTGGCGCTCGACAGGGACATCGAGGTTTTCGACGCCATACTCGATGACGAGCGACTGCCCGAGAAGTTCAGGACGGTCCGTCTGCCACAGATGCGGGACCGGATTCGGGCCTTACGCGAACGCCGCTCATCCTGACCCCGAGCGACCGCCGGGAGAAACTGGCTGGGGGAGTCTCACCACCACGATGAACGTCTACATCAACCAGGTGGACGACGGTCTCGGCGCCGCCGACGTGTGGGACGACATCCTGCCCGGGAGCGGGGCCACCGGGGGCCACCCTGGGGCCACCCAATGTCCGGAGACGGCCCAAAACCCGACTCTCGTCGGGACCCCGGAAACCGCACAGTAGAGCCAAAAGCCGCGAACAGCCCCAAACAGCATCGAAGCCCGCATCATATTTCTAATCCGAGGGTCGCAGGTTCGAGTCCTGCCGGGGGCTTGCGCGAAAAGCCTTATGGCACAAGGGTTCTTCTACGCTCCGGGGCCGGATGATGGGACATCAAAGGCCGGGGTGCAAACAGAAGTGCAAACATGCGCGCCTGCCAGACGTAGTTCGCACGTGGGCCGGAGCGGCGAGTGGTCAGAAGGTCGCGTGGAGCCTTTGGATGGCACTCGTCATCGAGGCAGGCGTCTATGTCGGGCGACGAACCAGCTTTACAGTGCTCGCGACGAGCTCGGCGTTGCTAGCCGCGGTGCGCCCGTTCGGCAGACTGCGTCAGGCCGTTGAGGGTGGCTTGGCGCGCGCTGCGGGAAAGACTGTGCCGACCAGGCCGCGGATGGTCGCCGCGGCGATAGTCAGATGGTCGAAGTAGTCGCGCCAGACCACGATCTGTGCATCGTGCACCTCGAAGCGCCCGCATACCCAAAACTGGACGCGCAGCTGACCAAGCTTCAGGACATCGGTGCGCTCGGTCAGAACCGTTGGTCCGTCCGCCGAGATGGCATGCACGTAGACCTCGAACCCGGCGCCAGCTCGGCCAAGCGTGGCCCGAAAGAGCCCGCGAACGCGCTCACGCCCGTGCACGGTGGGCAGCCCTACGTTCGTGTACTGGACATCCACCGCGACGAGCTCAACTGCCCCGTCGATGTCCCCAGAGCGAAGAAGCTTCAAGAACCGCTCGACCACCAGTGTGGGGGTAGAACCCCCCTCCGGCTGGTTGACCTGCTCTCCCATGACCTCACTTGCGGGCTCAGGCATGGCTGTAAGCATAGGGGGACTCCGTCGCGCGAGGTGGCGGACAGCTCTGGCCGACCCCGCCGGCCAGGCGCTCGCGGGCGAAAGTCGTAAGGATCAGTGGCATGGACGGTCTGGAGCTTGTGATCTTCGACTGCGACGGGGTCCTCGCGGACAGCGAGAGGATCTCCAACGCGGTACTGGCGCGGATGCTGACCGAGGAGGGCATGGCGACCACGCTCGCCGAGGCTCGCCGTGACTACCAAGGGCTTCTGCTCTCCGAGGTCGCCTCCCAAGCGCAGGCGAAGCTTGGCCGCTCGCTGCCCGAGGGCTGGATCGAGCGCTTCGAGCACGACCGCGCTGAGGTCTTCCACCGCGAGCTACGACCCGTCCCCGGGGCCGCGGAAACGGTCGCGCGTGTCAGTGCGGCAGGGGTCGCGGTGTGCGTCGCCTCGCAGGGCAAGCTGGCCAAGACCCGGCTCTCGCTCGGGCTGACGGGTCTGCGTGGTCTGTTCCCTAGCGGGGCGCTGTTCTCCGCGTACTCGGTCCCGCGCGGCAAGCCTCACCCCGATCTCTTTCTGTACGCCGCTGCGAGCATGGGAGCCAGACCCTCGGGCTGCGTGGTCGTCGAGGACACACCCTCCGGTGTTACCGCCGCGGTGGCCGCGGGGATGCGCGTCTTCGGGTACGCAGCCGACAGCGACGAGATGGCGTTGCGCCATGCCGGCGCGGAGATCCTGCGGTCCTTGGATGATTTACCCGTGCTGCTCGGGCTCAGCTGACGACGCCCGAGCACGTGGGCCTGTACCGGGCCGGGCGCTGATGGAGTACACCGGTGCGCCGCCGCCGAATCCGCAAGACCTGGGCATCTCCCGCTACGGCTCGCGGCTGCGCTAGCGTGGAGTAATGCTCATTCAGGCAGATCGCGCGGCCGAGCGCCGACGCGTGAAGCTGGAGGAGTTCCAGCGCCAGGTCCAGGGCGGCTCGCTTAGGGTCCGCAAGATGACGGCCAAGGCGTTCTGGCGCTCTCCCGCCGTGCCGGCCAAGGCTCGGCGCAAGTGACGAGCTTTTTCGTCGCCGGCATCGAGTCGGACGAAGCGCGCGCCGAGAAGGTCTACAGCGAGCTGCGTGAGCGTTCACTGCTCGCCGCGGGCTGCCCTGCGCGATCTCGGCGGATCTTCAAGTTGAGCTGTCGCTTCGATGGACAGGACCGGGAGATCGAGGTCGGCAGGCCGCTGTCCAAGGGCACCAGTGTCGTGGTCGCGATCCTCGACCACGGACGCTTTGAGGACTTCTGCGTGCATACCGATCTCTGCGGCGAGAGCACGCCCGCGCGCGTCGGTCACCCCGTCTATTCGGTGACGGAGTTCTCGTGAGCGCAGAGAACGCGGCCGGCGACGCCGAGATCCGCGCCACTGTGAAGCGGCTGGCACGCCCCCACTCCTCAGGCGGGGATGTCGTCGAGCGCGCGGCCCTGCTCGCGTCGGGAAGCGACTTCACGGCCGTGATGGCGTGGATCGCCGATCACGCCGGAGTGGCCGAGGCGGTGGCTCCCGAAGCTTCCAGACGAGGCCTGCACGGCCAGCGCCTCGGCCTCTCGGGCGGCACCGAGTCGCGGACCCCGCTGCGCTTCGTACTGCCGGCCGGTGCACTGGCCTGAGCGCTCCGCGAGACGGCATGCCCCGCCCACGGTCACTCACAACGAGGCGGCGCGGCGCCGTAACGGTCCTGTGGATCCGTCAACCGCCGAACGACCTGCGCGCAAAGGTCCTGGCGTGCGTGTTTACGTAGGAGGCACAAGCGCGTCGAGCAGCTGCGTGGAGGCCGCGGCAACGGCGTCGACCGCGCGTGTGAACACGTCGCTGTTGGCGTGCGAAGGCCGCGCGAAGCCGCTGATCTTGTGGACGTACTGCAGCGCAGCCGCGCGGATCTCCTCCTCGTTGGCGGGCGGCTCGAAGGAGCGTCTCGCGTGGCCCGAGGCCCTCGTAGGCGGTCTTGGGCAAGTCTATGGTTTTCTATCGAGCGATGAAGGGTCCATAGAAAGCCCTAGAATGTGGTCGCTGTGCAGAAGCGCGAGAACCCCTACACCCCCGGCGCCGGCCGCAAGCCCCCGAATCTCGCCGGTCGCGACCGCGACCTGGAGAGCTTCCAGGCGCTGATCGAGCGGCTCGCCGCTGGCGGCTACGAGCGCAGTCTTATCTACTCGGGTTTGCGCGGTGTCGGCAAGACAGTGTTGCTGATGGAGCTCGACGTGCTCGCAACCGAGGCGGGCTGGGCGACAACCGATGTCCAGGAGGTGGGATCCCAGCCGGATTTTCGTGTCACGTTCGCGCGGATGGCGGCGCGGCTGCTGCGCGAGATGAGCCGCCGGCACCGGATCAAAGACCGCGTCGACCGCGCGCTGGGGGTGGTCAAGGCGTTCAGCATCGCGGTGCCCGCCGGCGTGCAGCTCAAGCTCGACGTCGAAGCCGCCACCGGCGTAGCCGACTCGGGCGACCCCGAGCAGGATCTCACCGACCTGGTGCGCGAGATCGGCGAGGTCGCCCGGATCACCGGTGCCGGCGCGCTGTTCCTGATCGACGAGATGCACAACCTCGACGCGCCGTCGCTGGCGGCGATCTGCATCGCCTTCCAGGCGATCAGCCGCAACGCACTCCCGGTCGCAATGGTTGGCGCCGGCCTGCCCGACCTGCGGGTGCGACTGATGTCGGCCAAGCCCTACGCGGACCGTCTCTTCTCCTACCACGAGCTCGGTCGCCTGAGCGCTGCCGCCGCGCGCTCAGCGCTGATAGCCCCTGCGGCCACGCGGGGCGTCAGCTACGAGGAGCCGGCGGCGCTCCGCGTCGTGCACGAGTCCGCCGGCTACCCCTACTTCATCCAGGAGTACGGCTTGGAGCTGTGGAACCACGCCGAGACCTCGCCGATCACGAGCGCCGACGTCGACGCCGTGCGCGAGATCGTCACCGACACGCTCGCGCGCAACTTCTTCGCCACCCGCCTCCAGCTCGCCACAGACGCCGAGCAGCGCTACCTCGCTGCGATGGCTTCCCTGAAGGAGCCGCCGTATCGCTCCGCAGAGGTCGCCCACGCCTACGGCGCCAAGGATCAGCGCGGCGTCTCGATCCACCGAGACGGCCTCATCCAGAAGGGGCTCATCTGGGCGCCCCGTCGCGGCCAGCTCGACTTCACCGTCCCCCTGTTCGCCGAGTACCTCCGCGAGAACTACCCAATTGCCAGCTTCGACGACGAGTGACCGGATTAGCCGCGGCGTCCCGGCCTCCTCAACCAGCACGGTCCACTCAGGGACACTGGCGCATCTCGGGGTTGACGATCACTCCTCGCGTGACGGCCGCGCCGCCGACGCACGGAATTGGCACGCATGTCCGGACCATAGCGAGAACGCTGGACCAAAGCAAAGCCGCGCCCGCATGCACTGAACCGCGCCGGCTTGCTACACTATACAAAGTAAAGTAATGCATGGACCCAGCGCCTGGGCGGCGAGTAGCAGCCCCCCGTGGGGCGCCGGGACAGACCCCACCGCGAGCGTGCGAGGATACCGGGATGACAGAGACAGAGATCGAGAACACCATCATCGTCGGCAGCGGCCCCGCGGGGTACACCGCCGCGCTGTACACCGCCCGCGCCAATCTGAAACCGCTCGTGATCGAGGGGTACGCGTGGGGCGGCCTGCTCCAGCAGACCACCGAGGTGGAGAACTACCCGGGCTTCCCCGAGGGCGTCCAGGGCCCCGAGCTAATGACCCACATGCGCGCCCAGGCCGAGCGCTTCGGAGCGCGGCTGGAGACCGACCAGGCCGAACGCGTGCAGCTCTCGGATGGATCAGATCCCGCCCACCCCGTCGTGCACAGCGTGTGGGTCGGCGACACCGAGCACCGCGCACGCACCGTGATCCTCGCGATGGGCGCCGAGCACAAGCGGCTCGGGGTCCCCGGCGAGGAGGAGCTCGGGGGCCGCGGGGTCAGCTACTGCGCCACGTGCGACGCCGCCTTCTTCAAGGGCGCCCCCACGGTGATCGTCGGCGGCGGGGACAGCGCGATGGAGGAGGCGATCTTCCTCTCGAAGTTCGCCAAGAGCGTCGTCGTCGTGCACCGCCGCGAGGAGTGGCGCGCCTCGAAGATCATGCTCGAGCGCGCCCGCGAGCGGGAGAACATCGAGCTGCTGACCCCCTACACCGTCAGGTCGCTGGAGGCCGGCGAGAACGGGGCGCTCGGCCACGCGGTGCTCGTCCACGCCGAGACCGGCGAGGAGCGCACCCTGGAGATCAGCGGCGCGTTCATCGCGATCGGCCACGAGCCACAGTCAGAGCTCGTGCGCGGACAGGTCGAGGTCGACGAGAACGGGTACGTGGTCACCGAGGGCCGCTCCACCCGCACCAACCGCCCGGGAGTGTTCGCCGCGGGCGACCTCGTCGACCACACCTACCGCCAGGCCGTCACCGCCGCCGGCAGCGGCTGCCAGGCCGCGCTGGACGCGGAGTGGTACATCCGCGACACCCCCCACGTGCCGGTCCCCGCAGGTATGCCCATCGGCGATCCAGCCGAAGCCCAGTGGGCGCCAGCAGCCGCGAGCGAGTAGCGCCCTACAACACCGAGTTGCGAAGCGCGGGGGCCAGGCGGTAGCGCTCCTCGCGAAAGGCATCCCACAGCGCGCCTAGCGTGGCCACCACAAGCTCCCGGCCGAGCAGGTCCGCCCACGCGAGTGGGCCGCGGGGGTAGTTCATGCCCAGCGTCATGCCTGCGTCGATGTCCTGCGCGGAGCCAACGCCTTCGCCCAAAGCGAACGCGCACTCGTTGATGACCTGGCAGACGATCCGGGGGAGCACCCCGACCGCGGAGGGCGCCACGCGCGCGGTGTGCAGGCCGAGCCCGGCAAAGGCCCGTTCGCCGGCGTCCCCGGTGACCTCGACGAGCGTGAGCGGAACGAGCACGTAGAACGGCTCGCCATCCACGGTGCCGCCGAGCCCCTCGACGACGATTTCCGGCCCGGAGTCGCCGCGCGCGAGCTCGCGCAGCGCCTCGGCCACGGGACCGGAGCCCCGCACCAGGGCGTCGCCGCCCCCGGGGGGCGGCTCGGGGTCGGGCGGGCGGTGCGGGCCGTCGCCCGAGTAGTCGTAGTAGCCGCGCCCGGTCTTGCGCCCGTGCAGCCCCGCGGCAACCCGCTGCGCCTGGATCGGGGAGGGCCGCCAGCGCGGCTCGCCGAAGGAGAGCTCGTAGAAGGAGCGCGCGACGTCGAAGCCGGTGTCCACCCCCACGAGGTCGGAGAGCTCAAAAGGCCCCATGCGAAAGCCGCCCCCGAGGCGCACGATGCGGTCGATCGTCGGCACATCCGCGACCCGCTCGCCCAGCAGCCGCAGGGCCTCCAGGCCGAAGGGGCGGTTGCAGCGGTTGACGAGGAAGCCGGGGCCGTCGGTGGCGCGGATCACGGTCTTGCCCATCGCGAGGCCCGTGGCGTCGGCGAGCGCGAGCGCCGCCTCGGAGGAGCGCAGCCCGGCGATGACCTCGACGAGCGCCATCAGCGGGGCGGGGTTGAAGAAGTGCATCCCGACGACCCGCTCGGGAACACTCGCCCCCGCGGCGATGCCGGTGACCGGCAGCGAGGAGGTGTTGGTGGCGAGCACGCACTCGGCGGAGACGATGGCCGAGAGCCGTCCGTAGAGCTCGCGCTTGAGCTCGGGAAGCTCCGGCGCGGCCTCGATCACCAGCTGGCAGGGCGCAAACGCCTCCAGGTCCGCGGCCACCTCCAACCGCGCGGCGGCCGCGCGGGCCTCATCCGCCGTGAGCCGCCCCCGCGCCGCTTCCTTCTCGAGACCCCCCAATGCGCGCGCGGCCCCCCGCGAGAGCGCCTCGGGAAAGGGGTCGTGCAGCAGCGTGCGCGCCCCGGAACGACAGGCGAGTCTGCGCGATGCCAGAGCCCATCGTGCCGGCTCCCAGCACGCCGATGACACGCGCGGGACGTGCGGCAGTGTTCATTTGGGATCGTCCACGTGTGTGAGCACCGCACCGAGCGTGTGCGCGCCGGGCCTCCTACCCGGCGGCGTCGCGTCGTGCTTCGGTCCACGCGGACCCATCACGAGGGCACCAAAGCGTTGATGCCCGTAAGCGCGCGCCCGATGATCAGTTTCTGGATCTGCGAGGTGCCCTCGTAGAGCGTCGTCACCCGCGCGTCGCGGAAGTAGCGCTCGACCGGGTGGTCGTCGACGTAGCCGGCGCCGCCGTGGATCTGGATCGCGAGGTTCGCGCACTCGAGCGAGGCCTCGGTTGCATGGAGCTTCGCGATCGAGGTCTCGAGCGTGTTCGACCGGCCCCGGTCCTTCAGCCACCCCGCGCGCCAGACGAGCATCCGCGAGGCGTCGGTCTTCAGGACCATGTCGGCGATCATCGCCTGGACGAGCTGGAAGGACGCGATCGGTTTGCCGAACTGCTCGCGCTCCTTGGCGTAGGAGACCGACTCCTCGACGCAGCCCCGGCAGATCCCCACGCAGCCGGCGGCGACCGAGTAGCGCCCGGAGTCGAGGTTAGACATCGCGATTTTGAAACCGTCGCCGACCTCGCCGAGCATGTCCTCGTCCGCGACCTCGACATCTTCTAGCGAGATCGAGGCGGTGTCGGAAGCGTGGAGCCCCATCTTGTGCTCGATCGTCTGCGCCGTGTATCCGGGCTGGTCGGTGTCGACGAGGAAGCACGCTATGCCCTTGTGTCCGAGCGCCGGGTCGGTCTGGGCGAAGATCATTGCCACCTTCGCGTAGTTGCCCATGGAGATCCACATCTTCGCCCCATTAAGCACCCAGCCGGAGTCGGTCTTGCGCGCGCGCGTCTTCTGGTTGGCCGCGTCGGAGCCCGTGTCCGGCTCGGTCAGTCCGAAGCAGCCGAGCCACTCACCAGAACAGAGCTTCGGCAGGTACTTGTGCTTCTGCTCCTCGGTGCCGAACTTGACGATGCCCGAGCACACGAGCGATGTCTGGACCGAGATCACCGTGCGGATCGCGGAGTCGCCGCGGCCGATCTCCTCGACGACGAGGCCGTAGCTGAAGTAGTCGAGGCCGGCGCCGCCGTACTCGTGGGGGACGATTGCGCCGAGGTAGCCCTGCGCGGCGACCTTCTTGACCAGCTCCAGGTCGAAGTGGTGGTTGCGGGCGTTTTCGCGCGTGCGCTCGACGATCTCTTTGTCGGTGAACTCGCGCGCGGTGTCGCGGATCAGGCGCTGCTCGTCGGTGAGGTCGAAGTCCATGTGTGTCTCCCTTGCCCGTCAGCCCAGAGGCCGGGCGGTCGCGTTCATTGCCCTGCTCCCCCCACGGGGGCCCGGTCCAACTTGGGGCTGTGCCACGGCGCCTGGACGCGCCGCTGAAGCTCCTGCGCGAGCCCCTCCACGGGCAGGCGCTCCTGCGCCAGCGAGTCGCGGTCGCGCACCGTCACGGTGCCCCCCGTGAGGCTCTCGTGGTCGACGGTCACGCAGAACGGCGTGCCGATCTCGTCCTGGCGGCGGTAGCGCTTGCCGATCGCTCCCCCGTCGTCGTACTCGGCCTGCACCAGCTCGCGCACCGCGCGGTACACGTCGCGCGCGAGCTCCGGCTGCCCGTCCTTGTTGACCAAGGGCAGCACCGCGACCTTCACCGGCGCCAGGCGCGGGTGCAGGCGCAGCACTGTGCGGCGCTCGCCCTCGCCAGCGCCCTCGCGCGCGACGACTTCCTCGTCGTAGGCGTCCACCATGAACGCGAGCGTCGCCCGGTCGGCGCCCGCGGCCGGCTCGATCACGTGCGGCACGTAGCGCTCGCCGGTGGCCTGGTCGAAGTACTCAAGCTTCTCGCCGGAGAACCGGGCGTGCTGGGTGAGGTCGAAATCCCCGCGGTTGGCGATCCCCTCGAGCTCCGACCAGCCGATTGGGAACAGGTACTCCACGTCGGAGGTGCCGGAGGAGTAGTGCGAGAGCTCGTCGGGGTCGTGCGCGCGCAGGCGCAGGTGGTCGGGGCGCAGGCCGAGCTCGGTGTACCACCGCATCCGTTCGCCGAGCCAGTGCTCAAACCACCGCTGGGCCTCCGCGGGGGGCACGAAGAACTCCATCTCCATCTGCTCGAACTCGCGCGTGCGGAAGATGAAGTTGCCGGGCGTGATCTCGTTGCGGAAGGACTTGCCGATCTGGGCGATCCCGAAGGGGGGGCGCTTGCGGGAGAACTGCAGGACGTTCTTGAAGTTGATGAAGATGCCCTGCGCGGTCTCGGGGCGCAGGTAGGCGGTCGCCCCCGACTCCTTGACGGGCCCGATGGTGGTCTCGAACATCAGGTTGAAGTCCCGCGCGTCGGTCAGGTCGCACTCCTCCGTCTCCCCGGGGTGCCGGGAGGGTTTGCGCCCGCATGCCAGGTCCCCGAGGTGGTCGGCCCGGAAGCGCAGCCCGCACGTGCGGCAGTCCACCAGCGGGTCCGTGAAGCCCGCGAGGTGCCCCGAGGCCTCCCACACCCGCGGGTGCTGCAGGATCGCCGAGTCCAGAGCGACGATGTCGTCGCGCTCGGAGAGCATGGCGCGCCACCACGCAGCCTTGACGTTGCCCTTCAGCAGCACCCCGTAGTGGCCGAAGTCGTACGTCGAGCCCACCCCGCCGTAGATCTCCGAGGAGGGGAAGATGAAGCCGCGGCGCTTGCAGAGCGCCACGATCTTGTCCATGGTCACCAGATCCGTCTCAGCCATCGGCGCGGATGGTATTCGAGCGTGGCGAGACGGTGGTGCCGCAGGGGGCAGAGCACGGGCGTCGCGGGTGCCAGGGCACCAAAAAAACTAGCTTTGACATATCCTCCTTGACAAGCGCGGACTTTTGTGTTTTCATTTGGAGTACGGCACACAAAGAGTGTGTTGAGGGACAGGCAGAAGCAGGAGCCAAGGACGGCTGAGCACCGGCACTGCCGGGGCTTGCTCGAGCGCCGCTACCCATACCTCTCCGGTGGCGCTCGAGCAAGCCCCGGCACGACGAGCCGCTCTGTGCCGGTGGTGCGGTGGGGGCCGGGATGAGCCCGGCCCCCACCCGAATCGCCGGGTGGCGAGCCGCGAACCCCCCGCGGCGAACCTCCCGGTGGCAAGCCCAACGCCTGCACCGGCGAACCTCCGTACGCTTCGCCCGGTGGCGCGAGTACTCATCGTCGGGGGCGGCTGCCGCGGCCTGCAACTGGCCCGGGATGCCGGGCGGCAGGGGCACACCACGCGCGTCGTCACCCGCGCCGAGGGCCGCCGAGGGCCGATCGAGGCAGCCGGCGCGGAGTGCTGGATCGGCGACCCCGACCGCCTCGGCACGCTGCGCGGAGCGCTCGAGGGCGTCACGGTGGCCTGCTGGCTGCTCGGCAGCGCCACCGGCCCCGAGGAGCAGCTGCGCGCCCTGCACGGCGCCCGCCTGCGCGCGTTCGCGGGGCACGTGGTGGACACCACCGTGCGCGGCCTGCTCTACGAGGCCGCCGGCCCCTCCGTATCCGCCGAGGCGCTCGCCGAGGGAGAGCGGATCGTCTGCGAGGTCGCGCGCGAGAACTCGGTCCCGCTCGCCATCCTGCGCGCCGACCCCGAGGACGTGCCGCGGTGGCTAGAGCAGGCGCGCGCGGCGCTGGCCTCCCTGCTCGCGTAGTCACGCCGGCTCGCGGCTCGCGACGCGCGCGGCCGGGCTGCGGCCTACGACGGCTCGTGGAGGGGGTGGCTGAGCTCTGCGGGGGTTTCGGTCGAGGTTGGGTCCTGAGAGGGCGTCGTCAAGAAAGAGTCCAGGCGCTCGTAGAGGTCGTCCAGGATGCGCGCCGTGGCGCCCCAAATGAGGTGGTCATCGACTATGTAAGCGTCGGTCTCGAACGAGACCCCACGCCGCTCCATGCGCGTTCGTGTCCGGCCCTCCCGCAGGGCGCCCAGCGGCAGCTCGAGCACCGCGTCCACCTCGCCGGGGGAGGCCAGCCACTGCCGCCCAGCGGGGATCAGCCCCACGAAGGGGTGGATCAGGTAGCCGGTCACGAACGTCGAGACGGGCGGCAGCTCACCTCGCACGCTGACCTCCGCGCGCGCCAGACCGATCTCCTCCTCCGCCTCGCGCAGCGCGGTCTCCCGCAGGTCGGAGTCCTCCGGGTCGCGGCGCCCGCCGGGGAAGGAGATCTCCCCCGCGTGGCGGCGCAGGTCGGGGCGGCGACGCGTGAGGACCGCGTGGGGCTCCTCGTCCGCGTCGAGGAACAGCGGCACCAGCACCGCCGCAGAGATCTGATCCGGGGCCCCGCTCAGGACGCCGCCTGTAGCGCGGCGACCCGCTCGAGGCGTTCCTCGAACATGACCTCGCCGTCGAGCGTGCGGTGCACGGGGCACTTCGCGGCGATCACCCGCATGCGCTCCACCTGCTCGGCGGGCATCTCCTCGGGGAGCCGCAGCACGAGCTCGAACTTCGTCGGGCAGCCCCGCTCGGCCGGGCTGTACTGCACCTCGACCTCGACCTCGCCGATCTCCCAGCCCTTGCGCTCCGCGTACATCTCCATCGTGATCGCCGTGCACGCGGCCAGGCTCGCCGCCAGCAGCTCCTGGGGGTCGGGCCCGGCATCCTCGCCGCCGGCCTCCACGCTCTCGTCGACCGTGAGCCTGGTGCTCGCGCACCCGCAGGGTGTGCTTGAACGTTCCGTCGTTGCGCTTTGCTGTCGCCTTCATGGTCGTGCGCCTCCGATCCGATCTCTCGATCTCACCTGCTTGCCACCCCTCCGCCCCTCATACAGATGGTAGTTGTGTAAGGCCGTTTGCCAGTGGGTTGCACCACACCTCCTCGCCTCCCCACGGGGATCCCGGCCCGGCCGTCCGAGGCCGGGCGAGGGGCTACAGAGGGTTGAACAGCAGCCCCGTGAGCAGCTTGGGGAAGAAGAAGGTTGACTTCGGCGGCATGTTCTCGCCGGCGCCCGCAACGTCTCTGACCTGCGCCACCGGGGTGGGGCGCAGCAGGAACGCGACGTCGTACTCGCCCCCCCGCACCAGCTCGGCCGCCTCGCGGGCGTCGCGGGCGTAGCGGAAGTCGCGCAGGTGGGAGATGTCCTCGTCGGAGAGCCCCAGCGTGCCCTTCAGCAGCAGCGCCTCGAGCACCCCCGTGTCGAGGTGTCGGTAAGCCTGCGAGTGTCCCGGCAGGGCTGCGTCGGCGATCGCCTGGTCCTTGAGCGTCAGGCGCAGCGGGCGCTTGGAGGCGGAGTCGATGTAGCCGAGCTCAAGCGGCCCCACGCCGGGCTGCGGCGCAAGCTCCTCCGCGGGCACCTCCGCGACCTCGAAGTCCCGGCGCAGCGCCGCCTCAAGCGCCTCCCGGCGCGCGGCGTCGAGACCCCGCACGAGACGGTGCGTGGGGAACACCGTGAGCCCCGGGTCCTCCAGCGCGACCAGGCACATCAGCACGTAGCGGTGCTCGCCCTCCCCGCCCACCTCCTCCGCGTAGGCGCGCGCGGTCTCGTAGCGGTGGTGGCCGTCGGCGATCAACAGCTCGGAGTCGCGCGCGGCCCCCTGCACCGCGGCGATCGTCCGCTCGTCCCCGACTCGCCACAGGCGGTGGACGGTGCCCTGCGCATCGGTCGCCTCCCCCCACGGAGCCTGCGCCGTGGTCGGTTCAAGCGCCTCCCACGCGGCGCCCGCGGGGTCGGAGTAGAGCGAGAAGATCGGCGACATGTTCGCGCGCGTAGCCCGCGTCAAGCGCAGGCGGTCCTCCTTCGGACCGGGATGCGTACGCTCATGCGGGCGCACCCGCCCCGGCCCGTACTCCTCGATCCGCACCCGACAGAAGAACCCGCGCCGGGTCTGCACAACCCCATCGGGGCCGGTGTACCGCTGCGTATGCGCCCAAATCGCAGGCTCCGAGTCGCGCACAACCGCGCCCTGCAGCTGCCAGATCTCGAACAGTTCCCCGGCGGCTCGGTAGGGATCGGCGCGCTCACTCTCAACACTCTCCTGCCCGTCGGCGCCGCCCTTGCCGGCGGTGGGCGCCCTGGGGAGATCCACCGCGACCACGTTGAACGGAGAGCGCACGATCAGCGCGGCCCGCTGTGCGGCGTCGATTACGTCGTAGGGAGGGGCAACCACATCGCCGAGGGAGCCCACGACAGAGAGGTCGTAGTGCAGCGCGTGGAGGGGCAGGACGTCGGCCATGACGGGGCGGGACCCTAGCAGCGGGTGCCCGGCGGCGGGTGTCCATGCTGAGATCGCCCGTGGGGCCGGCCTGCGTCTCTGTCCGGCCGGGGCACGCTGCGCGCCCGGCAGGCGTCCAACCCCTACTCTTAGTCCAACGGGGCGTGGCGCAGCCTGGTAGCGCACTCGCTTTGGGAGCGAGAGGTCGCTGGTTCGAATCCAGTCGCCCCGATTTTCGGAGAACAGAACGTCGCTAATCGAACCACGTTCGGGCATCGTCGCGTGCCCTCGCGCGGCGACGCGCAGTAGTCTCGCCCGGCGCAACGACCGTCAAGGCTGAGGCTCGCACGCTGAGCAAGCGCAGCCTCGAGGTCTCCGACTGCGAGTGGAGGGCCGCACCCCCCGAGAGACGGCGAGTTGGTCGGCATGGGCGCGGAGCGCGACGCCAGATGCTCTCCTACGACTTCGCCCTCCACGGCAGGCCGTCGAACTCTGCCGGGCTCGGCGTTCGTAATTACTCCCGGCGGTCTTCCTTACTCCACCGTCACCGAGGCAGCAGCCGCCAGCATGTGGTCGATTTCCTGCACCGCCTCCTCGGCGTCGCCGATCTTCACGTGTGGCTTGATTGCGTGCAGTCGCCGCGCGCGTATGTCGACCGATGCATCCTCGCCGATTTCGCGGGTGACCCACAGTGCTGTGGCCAGCCGCTCGAGTTCGATCACGCCGCGATCCCGGAGCTGATCGGCGACCCAGTCCAAGGCTGGACCATAGCGCTCAAGCGTACGGGCGAACTGTTGCTCGAGCTCCCGCCCGCGCTCGGTGACCACGATGCGGGGACCATATGGTGGCGGCTGGATCTCGCGCTCAAGCAAGCGGTCGGCGCGCATCGAACCGAGCTCGTCGCGCAACTCGAAGGAGAAGGGGCCGTACTTGTAGAGGATGAACTTGAAGTCGAAGGGGACCTTGAGCAACTCGTGCAGCAGATAAGTGGCCTTCTGCAGGTGCGTCTCGCCGCTCCAGCTCCCCTGGTCCTGTAGCCGGCGGGCTAGGCCGACG
The DNA here is from genome assembly GCA_963702085.1 of uncultured Solirubrobacterales bacterium. Lineage (GTDB taxonomy): Bacteria > Actinomycetota > Thermoleophilia > Solirubrobacterales > Solirubrobacteraceae > Palsa-744. The sequence goes on from OY969707.1 coordinate 1,423,192, forward strand.
AGCACGGCCTCTTGGGCTGGACGGTTCATCTGCTCACCTCCTCCTCTCGGGCCTGAGCGGCCACTGCTTGGTCAATGATGTCCTCCCTATGCTTGGAGATCCACTGTTTGGCGTCTTGGCGCAAGGATGGCTCGACGAAGACGAACTCATCACGCGAAGCCGGTAGCTTCGGCAATACCTCCGAGAGTGACAGCGATGAGACGCTCGACTCGTTATCGAGAACCGGGAAGTCGGGTGGCTCGCCGCGCCGCGGGCTAGTCGCATAGCGCACGTTCTCGTCTCCGAACTTCTCGGCAGCGGCGACCGCGATTGCCTCCGTCGCCAGCGAGCGGGCGCCGACGTCGTCAGGCCGGCGGGTGTAGACAGTCCGAAAGTGCTTGCGCGTGACGATGCGCCGTGCCGCGTCGTGGCCTGCAGCGCCAGGGTCCGTGGCGGCTCTGCGTATCGCCACGAGGATCTCGCTGTCGGCGTACGAGAGATGTTTGTCAACATTAGTGGGAAACACGCTCTGCGGCAACCACGCTGTCAAGAAGTCCTTCAAGTGCTCGTTGTAGGCAAGGCGTGTCTTGTGGTAGTAGACCTGTGCGAACATGAAGTAGCGGGCGAGCATCAGGGCCTCGGCCGACTCCAGGCCGCCACGCTCGCAGCCGAGTTGGGGGTCGGCGTTACCCGTGTCGTCGCTGCCCTCCGGTGCGCCCGGGATAATCCGAAGCGTGTCGATCAGTCGGCTGTGGTCGAACCGGCCGTAGGAGACGCCCGTGTGCAGCGAGTCGCGCAGCAGGTAGTCGATCCGGTCGGCGCCGAACACGTCGCCTACGATGATCTCGGCAAGAATTGCCTGCCACGGATCGAATGACAGGTCGAGGTCGAGTTTCTCGACCTTGCCCGGGCCCAGCGCGAGCTTGACTATGTCGTCGGGGTCGGGCTTTGGGCGCATTTTCTCCCACACCTTCGCCATCTCGGGCGAATGGATGATCTCGCGCGTGAGCCGCTCGTGGTCCCAGTCGCTGGGCAACAGTGCCTCCTCCGCAGCGTGGCTGAACGGAAGGTGACCAAGGTCGTGGCAGAGCGCGGCTATCCGTAGAACGCGCTGCCAGTACTTGTACTCAGAGTCGCCGTGCTCGGGAATCACGTCGCGCACGGCGTCGCTGATCTTGTCCTGTCGGGTGACCACCTCGAAGATACGCCCGGCCACCTCCATCACGCCGAGCGAGTGCTCGAAGCGCTTGTGCGAGGCGCCCGGATATACCATGTAGGAGAGCGCCAGTTGGTGGATGTCGCGCAGGCGTTGGAAGGGACGAGATTCGATCACCGCCCTCTCGGCGTCATCGAAGTGGATGAACACATGGACCGGATCGCGCACCTCGTGATGGCGCTTGAGCACTGCGTTAGTCAACCAGACTGACCGGCGGCGAGGACCGCCTCTGCGGACCCTCCCCTGCCTCAATCGAACACATGTTCGCATGGCAGCCATGATGACAGCCCGCCACGACGGAACGCAAAGCCTCGCCACCCTACTGAGCCACCGGCATCGCGAGCGGCCCGCGTGCTGCGCGAAATAACCATCAGTCGGATGCTGCACGGAGTAGTCGCGCTACGCCAGAACATACCGTCCGGGCGCCACCCGGACCAGGGGCCGCGAGGGGCCAGAAGCATTGGCGACCAAGGCCGTCTAATCGAGGATGCTGCCACCGACTGGCCCAGCGCTGCCTCGACGGCTTCATGGATGTCCCTGACCCGCATCGGCTCGTCCCGGTCGGCCAGGACGCGGAGGATGGCTTTCAGCACCCACCCCGGCCGCCTTGGCCGCTGTCGGCGGGTCGTAGGCTCCCGCCGTGGCTCGCTGCTGGCCGGCACAGCGGCCAGTTTCCTTGCCAGGCGCCAACGACCCTTGGAGCTCTTGGTTCGAATAGTGTCCAAGCAGGCCGACTATTGCTTGCAAATCGAACCAGGACGCTGGTTTGGTTGCGCCGCGATTGGGACGGAGTGCAGCGTCCCGTCTCGGGCGCAAGATTGGACGATTTGGGATACGGTGGCGCCGTGGGCTCGGCGCCGCGCATTCCGTCAGTCAGCGAACTGCTTTGGCCCACGCTGCGGGCGGTTCGCGAGATCGGCGACTCCGGCACGAATGAGGAGATCGTCGAAAAGGCGATCGAGATGGAGGGCTTCACCGAGGAGCAGCAGGCGGTCCTGCACGGCGAAGGCATAACTGGCCGTGGGAGGCCACGGCTCCTCGGGCGGCTGGTAGAGGTCTGACCTCGGTCCGACGGTGTCGCAAACACTGAGAGGCATGGAAGCCCGAGGGGCATGACCACGCGCAGGCACGCAGCCGAAAACGCGCTCGCCTCAGTACGAGCCGAGGGTCTCGATCCGGGCGTTGCCCAGGCACTTCTGGATCGGTGGGCGTGCGGTGAGCTCAGCGACGCGCAGCTTGACGACGCGGCCCGGCGGATCGGCGCCGGCGAGTCACTGGACGAGCTGCTCGTGCCAGTGCGGGCGTAGGCGTTCCGACGTATTGATCGGGTACGTTCGCGGCGATGGCCGACGATCCTACCGCGAGCGCTTCCCGCTCAAGCGCGTGTGGGCGCGTGATCTGAGCAGCACCAGCGGCGGCGAGGCCAGCCCAGGAGGCTGAGACGTCCGGCGAGTGCGTCGCATCAGCTGAGATGGCTTGGCAGTCGGCTTGCCCTTCGGTTTCACGATTGCGGCACTCCACGGTGGGTTGAGTGCGCAGGCAGGAGAGTCAATTTTCCAGCGCGTGTGCAACATCGGTCAGCCTGCGCCACAGGCGGCGTCCGTCGAGGTCGTGGAAGCCAAAGTGGCGGTAGAAGTCGGCGGCCTCAGGCGAGATGGCGTCGACGACGACCGCCCGAGCGCCGAACTCGCTACCGCCTTGCACGCACCTTCGCAAGGCGTCCACGAGCAGATGACCACCGAGCGACTGGCCGTGCTCGCGGCGGTCCAACGCGAGGCGGGCGAGCAGGACAACGGGCACGGGATCGGGCATGCCCCGTCGCAGCCGGGAGGGTGCCTGCCCATGCCAGACCCCGCTCATCGCCAGGGCGTAGTAGCCGACAACGTGCTCGTCGCTGCACAGCACGTATGTGGCGGCAGTGCCGCTCGCCGCCGCTACTCGCGCGGAACGTTGCAGCCATCGATCGAGCGCCTCGACGCCGCAATTGAACTCCTCCAGCTGGTGCCAGTCCCCGAGCGGTTCGACGGGACCGAGGACGCCTTCGCTCAAGAGCTTGGGATCGGGCTGCGCTTACGGGCGTAGCGGCGTAGCGTCGGCATCGATTCGGTCGGCGCGTCGAGCGCTGCTGTGAAGCGCTTGAACGCCGCGCCGGCGAGGTCGATGCGGTGCGCCCGTTCGAGCACCTCCTGGGCGCGCTCGGTGGCGACGGAGAGCACGAACCCAGTGAGTGTCTCGCCGTTGAGGTCGGCGGCAGCCCTGAGCACGCGCTCCTGATGCGCACTGACGCGCATGTTGATGCGTCCCCGGCGTGCTGGCTCAGCCGATCCCATTCCATCAGCGTACAGCTTCGGTACGTACATCGCAACTTCGGAATGGGCCGGCTCACGGTCGAACCCGCTCGGTGGCCGAGCTATGCGAGCACGTATCGCCCCGGCGCCACGCGGACCGTCGTTGGTCGGCGTCTGCTGCCGTGACGTCCGCGGCCGGATCTATTTTGCTGGTGAATGGCGGATGGGTGCCCTCAACGCGTATCGCCGGACTCCACCACGTCAACGCGGTCGTCGAGACCTCGTCGGCGAGGAGCGCTATCGATGGTTTCCACCGCCACCCTCCACGCGAGGCACCGATAGCCGCTGGGGGCCAGGATTGGAGCAACTACCCTTCGGGAAGCAGTTCACACCGGCGCAGACACCGCTGACCGCCCTGCTGCAGCTCGTCGATCGGCACGTTGGCGACAGGGCGTCGCTCGAGGCAGACATCGCTGTCCGGTTCTTCTCCGGATCGCCCGCGAGCCAGCGGGCCACCCTCGCGATGAACACGTTCCTGTCCCTACGAGCGTACGGTCTGGTGGAGGGCGCCGACGCCTACGCGCTCTCTGAGATAGGTCAGACGCTCGTCGATGCCCGAGGCGATGAGGAAGAGGCTCACCGGCTGTTGGCGCTGCACATCCTGCTCAACTGCCAGGGGCTGGTCGTGCTCGATGTGATCAAGGCTCGGGTGGCCAGAGGCGAGCGGCCAACGGTGCAGGGAGTGGCAGATGACCTGAGATCCCTCGGAGTGGATCCGGGAGGAGCGCGGGGGGAGAAGCTCAGTTCCGTCCGCGGGTGGCTGGAGCAGGCCGGCATCTTGAGCGCCAGCTGGCGGATCGACGACGTTGCCCTGGAGCGGGCCGTCGGTGCCACCTCGGAGGAGATCAAGGACCTGAGGTCGCTGCCGTTCGAGTTGCGCGCCTACCTGCGCGCCCTGGCCACGTTGCCTGGTGGCACGGCGCACAACTCCCAGACGGTGGCAGCACTCGCCGACCAGCAGTCGGGGACGAGGCTGGTCATTCGCCGTGACCTCCCCAGCGGCGTTCTGAAGCCGCTGCAGGACGCAGGTTGGCTGACGTATCAGAAGCAGACCGGCGGGCGCGGTGCGAAGGCGTTTTCAGTTCTTCCGACAGCTGCCTTCGAGGCGAAGGTGGCTACGCCGCTTGCGGACGCGCTCGTCGTTCAAGCGGAACTTCCGGATCCAGCCATGCTCCGCCGTCCGCTCGCCGATCTGCTGGCTGAAGTCCGAAGCCCTCGCGCTTCAAAGCACGATCGCGGGTACGCCCTGGAGGGAGTCTGCATCCAGATCATGCGGCTTATCGGTGGGCAGTTCATGGGCTGGCGGGTCAGAGCACACCAAACGGGGAACGCTGAGGTCGACGTCCTGGCCGAGCTCGTAAACGGACGCCACGACGTGGTGCTCATGCAGAGCAAGGTCGCTGCGATCAGCGGCCGCGGCGCGGTGGATCGCGAGGTGGCGGTTGGCCAAAATCAGGTGCGGTGTCAGATCATCGTCTTTGTGTCGGCTGGGGACGTCGGAACTGCGGCCCGCGCAGCTGCAGACAGCTACATGCGCAGTACAAACCTGGCGATACTGTTCTTCGACGGAAAGGACCTTGACGCGATCGGGCCGCGGGGCACCATAGTGAAGGCTCTACACCGGGAGTTCGACCATGTCAGAGCCGTTCGTCGCGGTGTCACGGCCTCCGTGCGTTCGCCGTAGGGGCCCGTAGAGGGTGCCGCCGCTTCGTCGCGGCCGTCTCGCCTACCCCTCGGCGTAAGCCCGCATCGCCTCGACCACCGGCGCGAGGCGCCGGCCGCGCGCGGTGAGACGGTACTCGACCGTGGGGGGGCTCGAGGGGATCACGGTGCGCTGCACGAGGCCCGCGGCCTCGAGGTCGCGCAGGCGCTCGGAGAGCATCCGCGGGGAGATGCCGGAGACGGCCTCGGCGAACTCGCTGAAGCGCAGCGCGCCGGTGAGCGAGGCGTAGATGATCGACAGCTGCCAGCGGCGCTCCAGGAGGTCCGCCGCGCGGCGGACCTCCACGGGAACGGGCTGGCACCTACGGGAGCTGGCGGGCGACATGGCGGGTGGGGGGCATTGCGGTGGACGGCACGGGGTGGACGGCGCCTAGGAGGCCTGGGCGACGACCTCGCGGGCCGGCTCCAGCGCCCGGTCGAGCACCTCCTGGACGGTCATCACCGGGTGGAAGGTCATCTGCTCGCGGACCTCCTGCGGGATGTCGTCCAGGTCGCCGCGGTTGCGCTCGGGCAGGATCACGTCGGTGAGGCCGGCCGCGTGGGCGGCCAGCACCTTCTGCTTGAGCCCGCCGATCGGCAGCACCCGACCCTGCAGGGTGACCTCGCCGGTCATCCCCACGGTGTGCTTGACGGCCCGGCCGGAGAGCAGCGAGGCCAGCGCGGTGACCATCGTGACTCCCGCGGAGGGGCCGTCCTTGGGGATCGCCCCGGCGGGCACGTGGACGTGGAACTCCTGTCCTTCGAACGCGGACTCCTCGATGCCGATCTCCTCGGCGTGCCCGCGCACGTAGGAGAGCGCGATGCGCGCCGACTCCTTCATCACGTCCCCGAGCTGGCCGGTCAGCACCAGCCCGCCGCCGCCGCCCGAGCCGGAGCTCTTCATCGCGGTGGCCTCGACGAACAGCACGTCCCCGCCGGTGCCGGTCACGGCCAGGCCGGTGGCGACGCCCGGGGTGGCGGTGCGCGAGGCGGACTCCTGGAAGAACCGCTGGCGCCCGAGCGCCTCGCGCACGGTCTCCAGGTCGATCCTCACCGGTGGCGCCTTGCGCGCGGCTGTCTTCTTGGGGGCCTTCTTCGTCGTGGTCTCAGCGGGCTGCTCCTCGCCGACCGCGACCGGCTCGTCGCTCTCAGACTGCACGCCGCCGGCCTCCTTGGCGCCGTCCTGCGCGCCGCCGGCCGCCTTCGCGCCGTCCTCCACGGGCAGGGTGGCGGCGATCTTGGTCGCGGTCTTGCGCAGCAGCGTCCCGAGCTCGCGCTCCAGCGAGCGCACGCCCGCCTCGCGGGTGTACTCGGCGATCACCAGCCGCAGCAGCTCGTCGTCGATCTCGACCTCGCCCTCCAGCAGGCCGTTGCGGTCGCGCTGGCGCGGCCACAGGTAGCCCTTGGCGATCGCGAGCTTCTCCTCGGAGGTGTACCCGTCGAAGCGGATCACCTCCATGCGGTCCAGCAGCGGGCCGGGGATCGTGTCGGCGACGTTGGCCGTGGCGATGAACATGACCTGGGAGAGGTCGAGCTCGACGTCGAGGTAGTGGTCGCGGAAGGAGTGGTTCTGCGCGGGGTCGAGCACCTCCAGCAGCGCCGCGGAGGGGTCCCCGCGCCAGTCCGCGCCGACCTTGTCGACCTCGTCGAGCAGGATCACGGGGTTCATCGTGCCCGCGTCGCGCAGCGCGCGCACCAGGCGCCCGGGCAGCGCGCCGATGTAGGTGCGCCGGTGCCCGCGGATCTCCGCCTCGTCGCGTACGCCGCCGAGGGACATGCGCACGAACTCGCGTCCCAGCGCGCGGGCGATCGACTCGCCGATTGAGGTCTTGCCGGTGCCGGGGGGGCCGATCAGCGTGAGGATCGCCCCGGACTTGGGGTCGGCCTCGATGCCGCGGTCCTGGCGCAGCTTGCGCACCGCGAGGTACTCCGTGATGCGGTCCTTGACGTCCTCCAGGCCGGCGTGGTCGGCGTCGAGCACCTCACGCGCCCCGGCGGGGTCGAGGTGCTCGTCTGAGCGCTTGGCCCACGGCACCGCGATCAGCCAGTCCAGGTACGTGCGGATCATCGAGGACTCGCCCGTCTGCTCGCCCATGCGCTCCAGGCGCCCGAGCTCCTTGAGGGCCTGCTCGTGCACTTCCTCGGGCATCCCCGCGGCCTCGATCTTGGTGCGGTACTCGTCCGCGACGGAACCCTCGTCCTCGCCGAGCTCCTTGCGGATCGACTCCATCTGCTTGCGCAGGAAGTAGTCACGCTGCTGCTTCTCCGCGCCGTCCTGCACGTCCTCGCGGATGCGCTTGCGCACCTGCAGCTCGGCGAGCGACTCGCGCTGCAGCTTCACAGACATCTCCAGGCGGTCGGTCACGTCGAGCGTGCGCAGCAGCTCGACCTTCTGGGCGTAGGACAGGTTGGGGGAGTACCCGGCGGAGTCCGCCAGCGGCCCGGGCTCGACGATCGCGCGCAGGAACGCCGCGATGCGCCCGTCGTCGCCGCGCAGCTCGAGGATCTCCTCGACGATCGCGCGGTACTCGCGCTCGAGGTTGCGCGTGCGCCCGTCGGTGGGCACCTCGTCGGGGCGCTCGTCGACCTCGACGCGCAGTTCGCCGTCGACGCCGGTCTGCGCGGCGCCGATCAGCGCGCGGTGCTCGCCGGAGAGGGCCACGGCGCGCCCGCCGCCGGGCAGCCGCAGGCGGTCCTCGACCTCGGCGATGGTGCCGACCTCGAGGAACTCGTTCTCGTGGCGGGGCACGAGCACGACGCGCTCGTCCTCACCGACGTCCACGGTGAGCGTGATGCCCATGTTGGGGAACACGACCGTGTCGTCGAGGGGTATCAGCCGCAGCAGCGGCCGGGGCGCCGCCTGCTGGCCGATCTCAGATCGGTCGGCGGCCGGGCGGGTGGGCTTGGGTCGGGACTTTCCGTTGTCTGAGCTTGCTGGCATCTTTACGCTCCCATAGAAGCTTACGAAACAGAAGCAAGTATAACAACCGCCGGGAGGATGTCAAGGGGCTGAGAACCACGACCCCGGTGGGCGTGTGGCCGGGTGTTCTTTGGGGATCGTCCACGTGTGTCTGTGCGGGGTTCCACGCTGGTGGGCGCCGGGCCTCCGTGCCCGTCGTCCGCGGTGGGTGCGCCGCAAGCCGGGCCCTTAGACGCGCGCCACCCGCCGCGGGTCCGTACAACGAACGCCGCTGCCGGCGGAGCCGGTCATCAAAAAAGAACCGCCCGGGACTCAGAACAGCTTTCGTGGCCACATGCGCCGGGCGCGTACCACGTTGACCTCCGCAGCCAGCACCGTCACCTGGCCGCCGAGGTACAGCCACGTGAGCAGGCCCAGCACGAACGCGAACAGCCCCGAGGTCTGCTGGGCGTGGCGCACCACGTGGTCCACGTAGTAGCCGCCGACGTGCTCGAGGGCCTGCCACAGCACCGCCGCCACGACGACGCCGGGGAGCAGCTCGCGGGTCTCCACCTCGCTCACCGTGAGCAGCCGGAAGGCCGTGAAGAACAGCAGCAGGTTCGCAGCCAGCGCCGCCAGCACCCCCGCGAGCACTTCGACCGCGCCTGCCGTCTGTGCCGTCACGTACCCCGCGACCGCGGTTGAGACGATGCTCAGCACGCCGAGCGTCACCAGCAGGCCGAGGCCGCGGAGCCGCCACACCACGAAGTTCGCCCGCTCCCTGCGGGGCACTTTCCAGACCACGTCGAACGCGTTGCGCGTCGCGCCCGTGATGCCCAACCCCGCGAGCAGCGCGCCGAGCAGGCCGATGCCCAGCGCCAGGCCGGAGCCCCTCAGCGAGTGCACGTTCTGCTGCAGCTGGGTGCCGATGATCGGGAACTGGCTGAGCGTCGAGTGCAGCACGCTCTCCTGCGCGCCCGGGTTGCCCTGCAGCACGAAGCCGAGCACCGTCACGAACACCAGCAGCAGCGGGAACAGCGAGAAGAACCCGTAGTACGCGATCAGCGCGCCCAGCTGGATGCCCTGGTCGTCGTCGAACTTCTTTAGCACCGCCACGGTGAACGCCAGGGGGCGGCGGCGCTGCTGGAAGCCGTCGACCGCGCTCAGGCCCCGGCGGAACTGGGAGGGGGGTCCCTCGGGCGCCTGGTGCGACATGCCTGTGTGTCTACCCCATCCGCGCACCGGCTGTCGCCCCCGGGCGCTGGCCTGCACTCCCGCCGCCGCTTCGCAGACCCCGCGGAGCAGGTTGCGCTCGTGGCGCGCGCCGCGCACGACGGGCTGCTGCGCGCCCACCGCCACCGCCTGCGCCGCGAGGACCTGGAGGACTGCTACAGCCAAGCCGTGCTCGAGCTGCTCGCCGGTGCGCACGGCGGGCGGCGGTTCTCCTCCCGCGAGCACCTGGCGAACGCGCTCGAGCAGCGCTTCCTCTCGCGCGTGTTCGACCGCCGCCGCGCGGTCGGTGGCCGCAGCCCAATGGCCGCCGCGCTGGAGGGTGCGCTCCCACTCGGGGGCCCGGGGGAGCGGGAGGTGGAGATCTCCGACCCGCGGGCTGAGGTCCACCCGCTGGTGGTCTTGCGGCTGCAGTTACAGCGGGTGGCCGAGCTCGCGCCGCTCTTGAGCGACGACCAGCGGCTGGTGCTCGCCTGCCAGGTCGCCCTGGGGATGGGTCGCACCGAGTTCTGCGAGCGGTTCGGCTGGTCCTTCGAGCGCTACCGCAAGGTCGCTCAACGCGCCCGCCGACGGCTGCAGGGCTTGGTCGACGAGCCGGGTCCGTGTCCCGCTCTCCGAGCCGGGTCGGATTAAGGCAATAGGGACCCACCTATGACATCCCTCACTACCCCCATAGGCGCGTCCCCTGGGACGCCGCAGGTCGGTTGCAGGCGCGACCTCGCGGCGCTGCCCACCCGCGCGCACGCGGCCGGGGGCCGGGTTACTCCCCACCTTGGCCCTCGGCCGCCCGCGTGGCCCCCCGAACCCCCGCGCTGCCCGTGACGCGGTTGCGCCGACCCCCGCCGCCCGTGACGTTGCTGCGTTGGCCCCTGCGCTTCGTGACGCCCCTGCGCCGACCCCGCTGCCGCCCGTGACGCCGCTGCGCCGGCCTCCCCGCCAGGTCTACCGCGTGTACTCCGAAGCGGAGTTCCTCGCCGCCGCGGACTGGTCGGGGGAGGCCGCCACCGAGGAGCCGAGCTCGAGCCCGTGGGGACGTGTTGCCGGTATCGCCGCCCTGACCGGCGCCGTGGCGGTGGTGGCGGGCGTGGTGGTTGTGAGCGAGTCACGATCCACCGTAAGCCGGCGGAGCACGCTCGGCATGTCGGCAAGCAGCCGACCTTCCCGGTCCGCTCCGGCTGCGCTGCCGCCTGCTTCGCAGCCGCTCGGCCGCGACCGGCGCCGACGTGGACGCGCTCCGCGCGAGCCTGCCGCGCCTCGACGGTTGGCGCAGCGGGACGGTGTCCGCGAGGTTGCGCAGACGAGGCCCCCCGCGGTCGCGGCGCCACGTACCGCGGCCACGCCCCCTGCGCCAAGGCTTCCCGCCGCACCGCGCCTCACCCCAACGTCTGCGGCAACCACGCCCCCCGCGACGCAGCCTCCCGCGACGCCGCCTCCCGCGACGCCACTTCCCGCGGCGACGCCTCCCGCGGCGACGCCTCCCGCAACCGCGTCGGCGAACGCGGCCCGCGCGGAATTCGGGTTCGAGCGGCAGGCCGGATGAGCTCCGCTCCTTCAGAGCTCGACGCCGTGGCGGCGCGCCCCCGGGCGGCGGTGACGGTCACCCCCCGGCCCCTGTGGCGTATCCGCCTCGCGCGCGAGGCGCCTCGCCACCTGCTCCACGCGCTGGCGCTGGCGGGGCTGCTGGCGAGCGCGCGCTTCGCGCTCGACCCCCCGCGCGCGAGCGTGCCCGCGGCGCTGCTGCGGCGTGCGCCCGCGCAGGATCTTGCGGCTGAGGGCTTCGCGACGCTGTTCGCGCGCGCCTACCTCACCTGGGAAGCCCAGGACCCCGAAGCCCGCGAACACTCGCTGGCGCCGTTCGTGGGTCCCGGGATGGGCGCCGACGCCGGCCTGCAGCCCCCCGCGGGCGGCGAGCAGCGGGTGCAGTGGACGCAGGTCGTCCAGGCCCGCGAACCCCTCCCGGGGCTCCACGTCTACACCGTGGCTGCGCAGACCGACACGGCGGGGCTCCTCTATGTCACCGTGAGCGTGCTCCACCCGGCCGGGGGCGGGCTCGCGCTGGCCGGCTACCCCGCACTCGTGGGGGCGCCCGCCGCCGGCCCCGCTCAGACCAGCGTCGAGGGGCGCCTGCGCCAGGTCGCCGACCCCGAACTGGCGACCGTGGTGGAACGCGCGCTGCGCAACTACCTCGCCGGCTCCGCCTCCGAGCTTGCCGCCGACCTTGCTTCCGGGGCGCGCGTCTCGCTGCCGGGGGAGGGGCTGGCGCTGCAGTCCCTGCAGAGCCTGCAGTGGGCGCCCGGCGCGGGAGCGGTGCTCGCGGTGGCGCAGGCCCAGGACCAACGCGGCGCCCAGTACACGCTCGCCTACGAACTCGACGTCGCCCGCGCCCAGGGCCGCTGGGAGATCGGGGCGATCCAGATGGACCCCGACACATAGGGACCCCGACACATACACGACCCAAGGAGACCCCATATGAAAGCCCTGCCCATCCACCGCTCGCGCGCCCGCTGGACGGTTGCGCTGCTGATCGCCTACTGCGTCTGCCTCGCTCTCTACGGGCCCCTCACCGCGCGCGCCGCGGTCGCCGCCCCCCGGTCCCCTGGCGCCGCGAGGACGTCGGCGGGCGGCGGGTCCGGGGCCGGTGGGTCCTCAGAAGAAGGCAGCTCGCTGGAAGCGGCCGCCTCCAAGGCTGGGAGCACCGGTCGCAAGGTGGCGATGAGCCTGATCGGCCTGGCGTTCGCGATCGCCGGCACCGTGCTCGCCTTCCGTCGCGACTTCAAGGAGGCCGCGGGTGTGTTCGCCGTGGGGATCGTGGCCGTCCTGCTCGCGACCCCCGCGGGCCTCAGCCTGCTGCAGGACACGGTCAACTCGCTGGTCGGGTCTTGACGCGCGTGGCTTTTGGGACCTGACGCGAGCGGCCTTCGGTTTCGTTGCGATGGAGATCCGCTCCTACCGCGCCGTATTCGACCTCGAGCGGCGCATCTACCGCGTCGACCGCCTGCGCCTGAACCCCGGGGGCATCCCTCTGCGGGGGGTCGTCTACTGCTTCGCACTGCTCGCGGGTCTCGCGCTCCTCGGCGCGCTCCCACTGCTGGGGGCGGCCGTGAGGGCGCTGCCCTGGTACCTGCGCGACCTCGTGCTCCCCGCGGGCGGCGCGGCGCTCCTCACGATGATCCGCATCGAGGGACGGCCCTTCCACCTGGCGGCCGCCGCGCTGGCGCGTCACGCCCTCGGCCCGCGTCAGTTCGCCGGCCCCTGCGCGCTCGCCGGCGCTCGCTCGCGCGTACGCTTGCAGCGGGTCTGGCTTCCCGGGAGCCTGCTCGTGCTTCCCGACGGCTCGGACGCGCGGCTGCGCCGTCTGCACTTCACCGGCCCGGGAGCGGTGCTCGTGAGGGTGGCGCACGCGCGCTCTGCCCGGCGCCCCGGTCTCCTCGGGCGCTCGGGCGGCGCCTTGAGCCTGCGCGGCCGTTCGCACGTGACGCTGAGCGAGGTTCGCGGGCACCAGCGGCCGGTTGACGGGGTGGTGATCGCGCTCGAGCGGGGCGCGCGCCTGGAGGTGCGCTGAGCGTATGCCAGGTGCCGGTGGTTTACATCGGGGCGCTGCGCTGGTGCCCGAGAGCGTTGTGCCGGAGCCTCGCCGCGACGAGGAACGTGCTTGCTCGCACACATTGTGTTACGCTGTGTGCGATATGGCTGAGAATGCTCGTGGACAGCTCTCCATGCGCCCGCCGCTGACGACGCTCGAGCGGTTGCGCCGGCGCGCGCGGCTTTCCGGGGAGCCACGGACGACGCTCGCCGAGCGGTACCTGGCCGAGGGGTTGCTGATGGACGAAATCCCAGGTATCCACTTCGTCGATGGCGCGATGGGCCGTCGCCCGGCGCTGATGGGGTCGGGCTTGGACGTGTGGGAGGTCATCGAAGTGGTCAAGGACAGCGGCTCCGCGGCGGAGGCTGCCGCATACCTCGAGGTCGAGCCGCGGCTGGTCGAGCTCGCGATCGGCTACTACGGCTCCAACCGCGAGGAGATCGACGACTGGATCGCGCGCGTTCACGAGCTCAGCGAGCTCGAGGAGGCACGGTGGCGCGCGGCCCAGGAAGCGATCGGCGCGTGAGGCTGCTGCTGGACGAGCACCTCTCCCCAGAGATCGCCCGTCAACTCCGCGCCCGCGGCCACGATGTCCTCGCCGTCGCGGAGCGCCCCGAGCTGCTTGGCCGCTCCGACCGCGTGCACTTCGCCTCGACGTCGGAGCAGCGCCGAGCGATCGTCACGAGGGATCTGGGCGACTTCCGTCCGCTGCTTGCCGAGGCGCTGCGCGCCGGGGCGAAGACCCACGGGCTGGTCTGCGTGCCGGCCCGCGTCGCGCTGAACCGCGAGTCGATCGGACAGCTGGTGGACTCGCTGGAGCAGCTGTTACGTGAGCACCCGGGAGACGACGACGCGATCGATCGCGGCGGCGAGCTCTGGCTCACGGTTGCGCCCCTGGGGCCGTCCTGAGAGTCCGTAGTGCCCGCCAAGGGGCGAGTCGGAGACATTCTTGGAGCGGTGGGTGCCGTGGCTATTGGGCTCACGGCGTCGTCCTTGACGCCTGCGGTGCTGGCGCGTAGAGCTTCTGAGACATAGAAACCGATGGGTTCCATTTTCGGATCAGGAGTTGAACGAGATGCGAACGATAGGGAAGCTTGTATTGGGTCTGGCAGCCAGGTGGGCGCGAGCGGTTTCGCAGCGGTGGTCCGCACTTGGGCTTCGAGCCGTTGGCGTTTGTGCAGTCGTGGCATTGGCAGTCGTGCTCGTGCTGCCCGTAGCGAGCCAGCGGGGCCGCGTCACGCCGACTGCGAGCGCCGCGAGACTGCTGCGTATACAGAGGCACGTGGCGGCGTTGTTCGCCGGAATACCTCAGCATGGGGTGGTCCTTGGGCAGCCGACGGCACCGGTTACGTTGCAGGTGTTCGTCGATCTCGAGGACCATGGCGATGGGACTCGCTGGTTTGACGCGATGTTGCCGCCCATTATCGAAAAATTTGTCCGACCGAACGTCGTTAGGCTGGAATTTCACTCCTTTAAGACAGATACGCTTAACCGCCGGCCGTTCTTTGTGCAGCAGGTAGCGGCACTTGCCGCCGGTGCGCAGAATCTGCTGTGGAATTACGCAGCGACATTTGTCGACGAGCAGGGTACGGAGTTCACGAACTACGTCACCGAAGAATTCCTTACTGGTATCGCGAAGCAGATCTCGGGACTCAACTTTGCCGAGTGGGGGCAGTCACGTACTATTGCGATGGCGAAGATCGTTGAGGCGGATATCCTCACTGCACGCAAGGTGGGCTTCCATGTTACCCCTGCGTTCCGCATCGGCCTTACGGGCGGTAAGATGAAGGACTTTGTGGGGCGCTACATCGAAGTTTCCCATAAATTTATTGTTCGTAAGAGGCCTTCCGGCGAACGCTATATAGCTGGCTTGAGCTCAGAATGGCAGCACCCGGTCTCGCTCATTGATGCGATCGACTTGAAGAAGGCCGTAGACGAACTGATTTGACTTCGACCTGGAGAGAGCGATTGATGCACAAAATCCGAGAGAAGGAACGAATGATGTCCCCTCATCGACGCAAAGCAATCACGAAAGGCTAGGTTCCCAAAATGATCCGTATTTTAGCAAGTGTAAGACGAATCTCAATGGTTGTAGTGAGTCTCCTTCTATCAGTACAGCTAGCGCCTAGCGTAGCGCTAGCTTGTGAAGGTGGCGGTGAAGAAGGTCCCAATTTCGCCATACAGGCCGAACCGACGTCCGTCACAAAGCCAAAACCCGTATCTACGGTAACTATCACCGATATCAAGCTCCTCGGAGAAGCTACGGTCAAAAAAATCAATGTTACTGAAAAAGAAGGTAGCGGACAGTTCTCTTTCGGCGAATACTCGACTTGCGTCAAGACGTTCAAAAAATACCTAGAAACGTGTAGTTTCAAAGTTACCTATCTTAGCGAAACCAAAGAGAAGATTACCTTTGTGGCGCTCGATGAACACGAAGCTGGCTCCGGCACGGCGACTATCACCGGTACCCCGCCGATGTATGCAGAACCATCTCCAGTTGGTTTCGGCGGGGTGAAAGTCAACACCGAAACACACAAAAAAGTCAAAATAAAAGCAAACGAAACGGTCAATCTAAAAGCTGCAAAAGTAACGACTCCGCCGTATAGCATCACCACCGACGCATGTAGCGAAAAAAAACTCGAAGCTTCTAAAGAATGTGAAATAGAAATTGGCTTCCTACCTAAAGCAAAAGAATCCTACCCTGGGAAACTGGAAGTCCCGTACGAATTGGCAGCCACCAAAGAAACGGGAACACTCACGGTCCTCCTCACGGGGGAAGGGACCTAGCTCACCCGCTCGTTGCTTCTCTAGCGGTTGGAATCAGGGAGCATCTATGCAGGGCGCCTCCGTTGGGCAGGGGGCGCCCTGTAGATGCCCCGGCTGTCCCGCTCCGGCGGCGCGGTCGGAACAAGGAGATAGGCCCCTCCTATGCCGATCTCCCGTCCCCCCCTCAGCATGGTCTACGGCAACCTCGTGTTCGGCGAGGGCTACGACGACGCGTGGGCCGCGTTCGCGGTGCCGACCGCATCCTACGAGTGGCTCTCCGAGGACGGCAAGCGCGGGCGCTTTCTGGCGCTGCTCGGCGCGGTGGAGGCGGCGGGTGCCGACGTGCAGATCGTGCGCGTGAGCAGGCGTTGGGAGGTTGCGGCGTATGTCCGCGAGATGGCTGGGGACTCCCGCGCGCGTCAGCGGTACGTCGCCGAGCACGCAAGGCGACTGGAGGATCTGGAGGCGCAGAGGCCCGCGGTGTTCGTCGTCGTGAGCCTGCGCGACCCCGAGCGCGATGTGGCCTCGTACGTGTCCCGCGCCGCGGAGCGCGGGCCGCGCGAGTGGGTGGGGATGCTCAGGCGCGGCGTGCTCCCGCGTGACCGAAGGCTGCTGCGCGCGGCGGAGCTCGAGAAGGCCAGGGTGCGCGCCGACCAGGCCCATGCGCGCCTTGCGGACTTCCTCGCGGCGAGGCCGGCGAGCGGGGCGGAGTTGCAGTGGCTGGTGCGCCGCGGGTTCTGCCGGGATCTGGGGGAGCCCGAGGTGGACGGGCTGCACGAGCCGCGGGCGCTCGTGTGTGAGCGCAACGGCGAGGCGGTGTTGGCGCCGCTTGAGGGCGATGTGGTGCGGTGGGGGGAGGGGTGGGTGGAGCAGCGGCCGCGGACACTGCGGATCGAGTCCGAGCTCGGGGTCAGCTGGCAGGCGCAGCTCGTCCTCGGCGCACTGCCTGAGCAGGTGCACTTCCCGGGGGCGCGGGCAGAGCTGATGTTCGCTCCGGTGGAGAGCCTGCCGTTCGGCGTGGACCTGTCGCTGAACGCGCGGTATCTGCCCAACGATCTGGCGTTGCGGATCGCGCGGCGGCGGATCCAGGACGCCGATCAGATCCTGCGCGCGGAGTCCGACGGTGAGCAGGGGGTAACGGACCTCGGCTACCGGCGTACGCAGGAGGCCCGCGACCTGCTTGCGCACCTGCAGGCGTCGAGTCGCCCGCCGCTGTTGCGGGCGACCCTCGCGATCGCGGTGGCGGCGCGCGGGGAGGAGGAGCTCGAGGAGCGCGTGGAGGTGTGCCGGCGGGCGTACGGGGAGGTGCGCCTGCATCGCCCGGCGGGCGATCAGCTGGCGCTGTTCTGCCAGCACCTCCCCGGGCAGCGCACGCGGGTGGCGGGGTACGACGACACGCTGACGACCGAGCAGGTCGCGGCGATGGTGCCGACCGCCACGCACGAGGCGGGCAGCGCGACGGGCTTCTATCTCGGCCACACCCTCAGCGGGTCGGCGCGGCCGGTGCGCTTCAACCTGCGGGAGGGCTCCGAGCGCGACCGCAATACGACGATCCTGAGCATCGGCGCGCTCGGCTCGGGCAAGACGACGCTCGACCAGAAGCTCAAGTACGAGGGGTTCCTGCAGGGCGCGCGCGTGGTCGACTGCGACCCCAAGGGCGACCACCGCTTTCACCTGCTGGAGCAGGTGGCCCCGCACGTGGAGTGCATCGCGCTGCGCCCCGACCCGGCGCTGCGCGGGGTGCTCGACCCCCTGCGCGTGGCCCCCGAGCCGCTGCGTCACGACGCCGCGGTGTCGTTCCTGCGAGACCTGCTGCCGGTGCGCGCGGAGCCAGCGTGGGAGACCGCGGTGGTGGGCGCCGTGGACCGCGTGAGCCGCCGCGCGCGCGAGCCGACCTGTGGGGAGGTCGTGCGCGCGCTGCGCGAAGGGGACGAGACGGACGCGCAGGTCGCCAAGACGCTCGAGGTGTACGCCCGCTCGGGGCTGACCCAGCTCGGTTTCGCGGACCCCGAGGTCCGCCTGCCGCCGGTCGGCCACCGCCAGGTGACGTACCTGCCGATCCGCGACCTCCCGAGCCCCGACCCGGGTGCGCCGCGCTCCGAGCACTCGCAGGCCGAGCGCGTGGGGGAGCAGGTCGTGCGGCTGATCGCGATGTTCGCGATGCACCTGATGAGCGCCGAGCGCGAGCGGCTCAAGATCTTCAGCTTCGACGAGGGCTGGCGTCTGCTGAAGGACCCCGTCGGCCGCACCCTGCTGGCCTCGCTGCAGCGGATGGGCCGCTCGGAGCTGGCGGTACCAATCGTCTCGACGCAGCTCGTGACTGACACGCTGCTCGGAGAGCGCGAGTCGCTGGAGAACCTGGTGGGCGCGACGTTCGTGTTCGGGATGCGCTCGGAGGCGGAGGCGCGCCGCGCGCTGGCGCTGCTCGGCCTCGACCCGGAGGACCGCCGCGCGCGCCAGACGCTGCTCGAGCTCGACGCCGGCCGCTGCCTGTTCCGCGACCACCACGGGCGGGTGGAGGCGATCCAGGTCGACGTGGTCGTGCCGGCGCTGCTGCGCGCGTTCTCGACGACGCCCCCGCGGCACCGGTGAGAGCGCTCGCGATCGTCCTCGCCGCCGCGCTCGCGCCAGGGGTCCTCGCTGGGCCGGCGGCGGCCTCGCCGCGGTCACACCCGCTCCGCACTCCCAGCACCCCGCCCCGTGCACCCACGGGACCGCCACTCGTCGCACCGACCTCCGGCGGCCAAGCGGGGGGAGCGGGGGCCACCGACGGCGACGCGGCCGCCTCGGCGCCCGCCAGTGGCGGCGACCCGCTCGTGGAAAACGGGCTCGGCAGTCCGCTGTGCGGCGAGGCGGGCGAACTGGCGCCCGCGAACCAGCGCAACTGCGCGACCTCGGGCTTCGAGGCGGCCGGCGCGCCGACGGGCGACTACGGGCTGGACGTGCACATCGACACCGGGCCGCTCGACGTGCTCGACGGCGAAGCGCTGGTGCAGGACGACGTGGTCGAGCCGGTGTGGATGGGGCTCGTGTGGATCGTGCACGCGGTCGTCGTGGCGCTGGAGTGGTGCTTCACGCTCGACCTGCTCGACAGATCCGCGATGGCTGACGTGGAGCGGGCGCTGCGCCAGACGCAGGCGTCGTTCACCGGGCCGTGGCTGGTGCTCGCCCTCGCGGTAGCGGGGGTGGCGGCCGCCTACAACGGGCTCGTGCGCCGCCGCGTCGCCGAGACGCTCGGCCAGGCGGCGCTGATGCTCGCGATGGTGGCGGGCGGTCTGTGGACGATCGCCGACCCGGCCGGCACCGTCGGCGCGCTCGGGCGGTGGGTCGACGAGGCCAGCACGGGCACGCTCGGAGCGGTCGTGGACGGGACCCCCGCCCACGCGCCGCGGACGCTGGCGCAGAGCGCGGGCGGGCTGTTCGCGGCAGTCGTCGGCGCGCCGTGGTGCTACATGGAGTTCGGCAACGTCGGCTGGTGTGAGAACCCCGCGCGCCTGGAGCCGCGGCTGCGTGCCTCCGGCCTCGCGATCGCCGGGATCGCGCAGGGAGCGCACTGCGCGAGCAGCGATGCCCTGACGGCGCTGTGCCGGCTGCTGGTGGGCGAGTCCCCGCGGGCGCTCGCGCAGAGTGTGACGCTGCTGCGCGCGGCGCGCACCAACGGGGAAGTCTTCCTCGCGCTGCCCGCCAACGGGCCGGCGCGCAACTCGGTCGAGAGCTCGGGCACGCTGCTGAGCGTCCTGTGCGGGGGCAGCGAAGACGCCACCGACTGCCGCGGGCCGACGGCGGCGGAGGCAGAGTTCCGCACGCAGAGCGGCTCCGGGGCCCGGATCGCGGGCCTCGTGCTGATCGCGGTCGGCGCGACGGGGGCGGTGCTGCTGCTCGGCTTCATCGTGCTGCACCTGCTCGGAGCGGAGATCCTCAGCCTGCTCTACCTGCTGCTCGCGCCGGCCGCGGTCATCGCCCCCGCGCTCGGCGACGGCGGCCGCGCGGCGTTCCGTACGTGGGGGACGCGGTTGCTGGGCGCGGTCTGCTCGAAGCTCGTCTTCTCCTTCCTGCTGGGGGTCGTGCTGCTGCTGACGCGCACCCTGGTGGAGCTCGAAGCGTTCGGGTGGTGGACCAGGTGGCTGCTGCTCACGATCCTGTGGTGGAGCGCCTACCGCCAGCGCCACCGCACGCTCGGCTTCATCGCCGGCGAGCACCGCGGGCAGAGCGCGCACCGGAGCTCGCTCACACAGCAGATCAAGCGGCAGCTGGAGGGACCGCGCGCCGCGTGGCGCACGGCGCAGTGGGTGCGCGGCAAGCTCTCGGGTGGGCGGGGTCCGGGTCCAAGCGTGGAGCGCCGGCGGACGCTCGAGCGCATCGGCCGTGAGCGCGCGCGGGCCACTGCGAACGAGCAGGTGGGGCGGATGCTCGAGCGCGAGCACGGGGCCGCAAGTGCACACGCGGCCGCCGCCCCCGAGGTCCAGAGCGAGCTCTCCGCCAAGCGCTCCCAGCTGCAGCGAGTGCAGGGCGCGCGCGAGCAGGCGGTGGCCGCCGGGGACACCCGCAGGGTCGCCGAACTGGACGGCCGCGCGCAGCGCGTCGAGGGCGAGGTCGAGCGCGGGGAGCTCGCGCTGAACGACGCGCGGCGCACCGCCGGCGAGGGCGAGCGCGCCCAGCGGCGCACCGGCCGCGCGTACACCCCCGAGCAGGCGCGCGAGCGCAACGAGTGGCTTGACGCCCAGGCGGCGCTGCCGGCCGCCGCCGGCGCGCGCGGCCGGGCCGGCGCGCGCGGCCGCGGACGCCTCGCGGGAGACAGCTTGCAGGGCGGTGCCGCCCGCGACTACGCGGGGCTCGCGACTCTCGTCGGCTACAGCCGCGAGCAGTACGAGGGGCTCGCCCCTCGCCCACGGCGTGAAGCGCGCCTGGAGATCGACCGCGAGCTCGCGCTGCGCCGCCAGCTGGGCGGTGCCGCGAGCGCCGCCGCGGCGGCCGAGGAGCCCTCGCCGGGGCGCCGCGAGCGCCGCCGAGCGGGCAAGGACTTCGATCGCGCCGATCGCGCGCTCGAGGAGCGCCTGCGCCAGAGCGGCCACGCCCCGCCACGCTCCCGGACTGGAGGCCGCCCGCCTCGATCGCCCCAGTCCCAGGGTCCCCCGCACGAGGGGCGCCCGCACGACGCGCGCAGACACCCGCGCAGGTACGACCCGCGGGGCCAAGCCGCCGGCGGCGCGCACGGCGGGGACGGCGGGGACGGCGGGCACGAGTCCCCGGTGCTGCGCGACGCCCACGAGGTCGCCCGGCGGCGCAAACGCCAGTTGGGGGGCGGATGAAAGTTGATCTACACGAGCAGGGTGGACTTCCTCGACGACCGCGGTGCGAACGCCACGTGGGGCGCTGATGAAAGGGCCAGCGCTCGCGGCGGCGGCCTTCCTCGCCCCGCTCGCGGTGGCGCTCGCGCTGGGCGTGGCGAGTGTCGCCGTCACGAGTGGCGCGCAGCCGACGGCGCTCTCCGGCGGGGTCGGCGCCAAAGGCGCCGCGGGGGACGGCGTGTCCGCGCGGGCGCGCGCCGAAATCCCGCCCGAGTACCTGCGTCTCTACCTCCAGGCCGCCGCCCGGCACGGTCTCGACTGGGCGGTACTCGCGGGGATCGGCAGAGTCGAGTGCGACCACGGGCAGGACCCCGACCCCTCGTGCACGCAGGAGGGCGCGGTCAACTCGGCGGGCGCGGGGGGGCCGATGCAGTTTCTCGCGTCGACGTGGGCGCAGTACGGCGTGGACGTCGAAGGCGACGGCCCGCCCGACCGGTGGAACCCCGCGGACGCGATCTTCGGGGCCGCCAACTACCTACGCGCCTCGGGCGCTCCGGCCAACTATCGCGACGCCATCTACGCGTACAACCACGCGTGGTGGTACGTCGCCGAGGTGGAACGGTGGGCGGCCATATATAGAGGCCCTCCGGGAGCAGTGCAGGCCGCCGGCACGCCGGTGGATACGGAAGCGGGAGCGGGTCAGCTGGGCTCAGGGATCGACAGCGCCGGCGCGCCTGGGCACGCGGGGCACGCGGGCTCTGAAATCGGCGGCGTCGGCGGCATCAGCGCCATCAGCGGTGCGAGCGCCGCGCCGATCGAGACGATCCCCGGCGAACGCGCGGTGCTCTCCCCGCAGAACGGCCACGTGGCGCTGATTCCCGAGGACGTGCCGGCGGCGGTGCAGGCGGCGGTGGTGGCCGGCAACGAGCTGCAGAACCTCCCCTACGGCTCCACCGGGCACCCCGACCCGCTGGGCGCCACCAGCGAGGACTGCTCGAGCACGGTCAACTACGTGCTCTACCGCGCGGGGGTGCGCCCGCTCGGGGAAATCGTCAGGGACAACCCACTCGCGCAGGATTACGTCGTTTGGGGCGAGCCGGGCCCCGGGCGGTGGGTGACGATCTACGCCACCACCACACCCACCGACCACGTCTTCATCGTGATCGCGGGCTTGCGCCTGGACACCAGTCACAACGGCACCGACGTCGGCCCCAACCGCTACGAAGACGGCCCCCGCTGGCGGATCCTCGACCACATCCCCGAATGGGCGCACTGGTCGGTGCGTCACCCGCCAGGGCTGTAGGGTTGTGGTCGTGGCTGCCCGCAAGGTCGACTACCTGCTGATCGGAGGAGGGCTCGCAAGCGCCAACTGCGCGCGGTGGCTGCGCGAGGAGGGCGCGGAGGGGAGCGTGGCGGTGGTGGGGCGCGAGCCCGACCCGCCGTACAACCGCCCGAACTGCTCCAAGGGCTACCTGCGCGGCGCGGAGGAGCGCAGCGAGGCGTACTTCCGCCCCCAGGAGTGGTGGTCAGAGCAGGAGGTGCAGCTGCTGACCCGCACCAGCGTCACCGCCCTCGACGCCGCGGCGCGCACCGCCAAGCTCTCCACCAAGGAGGAGCTCGAGTTCGGCCAGGCGCTGCTCGCCACGGGGGCGAACGTGCGGCGGCTGAACGTGCCGGGGTGCGAGCGGGAGCAGATCCACTACCTGCGCACGCTCGGCAACGCCGACGCGATCCGCGCGGGCGTGGCGGACGCCGAGCACGTGGTGCTGATCGGCGGCTCCTACATCGGCTGCGAGGTTGCGGCCTCGCTGACGATGGTGGGCAAGCGGTGCACGGTGGTGATGCAGGAGGAGCTCACGCTCGAACGCGGCTTCGGCCCCACGGCAGGGCGCTTCTTCCAGGAGTTGCTGGAAGCACACGGCGTGACGATCCACGGACGCGACGAGCTCGAGCGCTTCGAGGGTGAGGGCCGGGTGGCGAAGGTCGTCACCAAGGGCGGCTTGGAGCTCCCGGCCGAAGCGGTGGTGATCGGCGCGGGCGTGACGCCCGACGTGCAGCTCGCGCGCGGCGCCGGCCTGCAGATGGGCCAGGGCGGGGGAGTGCGCTGCTCCTCACGCCTGCAGAGCTCCGCCCCCGGGGTGTACGCGGCGGGGGACATCTGCGAGTACGACTCGCCGCTACACGGCGGGCCGCTGCGGATCGAGCACTGGGACGTCGCCTTCAACCACGGCAAGACCGCTGCGCTGAACATGCTCGGCCGCGACGTCCCCCACGAGACGGTCCCCTACTTCTTTTCGGTGCTCGGCGACTGGGCGGAGCTCGAGTACGTCGGCCCCGCACGGGAGTGGGACGAGGAGATCGTGCGCGGCGCGATGGACGAGGGCAGCTTCACCATCTGGTACGTCAAGGACGGGCGCGTGGTCGCCGCGCTGACCGTGGGCCGCTCGGACGATCTCGACCACGCCCGCCGCCTGATGGCCGAGTGCCCGGCCCTCGACGCCGCCGCCCGCGCCGCGCTGGGCGACGTGGACAGCGAGCTGGGCGCCGTCGGGCGCTGACCAAATCGCCCCTCCGGTCTCGCCGGGCCACGACGAAGCGTTGGCGCCGGTCGCTGCGGGCGAACCGGAGGGCAAGCTGGGCGCTGGCGGTCCGTCCCGTGGGGCGGTAACATCCCCTCCGTTCATACGGTCGGTGGTCGAGGGAAGCCGGTGAGAGTCCGGCGCGGACCCGCCACTGTGACCGGGGATGCCCCCCGCTGCGCGCGTCAGAGCGCGAGCCACTGATCGGCCGCCGGCCATCGGGAAGGCGCGAGGGGTAGGCCCGGGAGCCAGGAGACCTGCCTCCGGCCGCAAGCCCACAAGCCCTCGTGGAAAGGGGTTGGCTCCATGCTCGTCATCTCTCGTCGTACCCGCCCGACGCTCGCCGGCGTTCTCATCGGTCTCCTTGCGGTGCTCGTCTCGTGCGCAACCGCGCTTGCGGCGCCGGTCACGGTCAAGCTGCGCGTCGAGGGCTCGACCAAGACGCTCTTCGAAGGAGAAGTCGCGACGCAGGGCGAAACGTTCGAAACGTCCTCCAGCGAAGGTCCCCATCCGTGCGACTACTCGGAAAACGGCTTCGGTGGGCGCGAAGCCAACGGTGGCAGCGCCGGCGGTACGCCGACCACAGCGCTGCGCGACGCGGCGCTTGCAAACGGGCTTGCCTTCAACGCCGAATGGTTCGGCTCCGGCCCCAAAGAAAACGAAAATCCGGGGGACTTCCTCGTCACTCAGGTCGGCTCAGACCTAGACGAAACGTCGTCGCCCTACGACTCGTGGGGCTTTGCCGTCAACGACACGACCGCGCCCGTGGGCGGCTGCCAGATCGCACTCGCCCCCGGCAGCGAAGTGCTGTGGGCCTACAACTACTTCAACCTGCACCACCTGCTGAGCCTAACCGGTCCCGCGAGCGTCGTCGCCGGCACGCCCTTCTCCGTGCACGTCGTCGACGGGCAGACCGGCCAGCCGATCTCGGGCGCCGCGATCGGCGAAGTGCTCGCGGGCGTCACGACCCCGATCCCCGCCAGTCCCACGACCGACGCGAACGGCAACGCCACGATCGCGCTCGCCCACACGGGGACCGTGACGCTCAAGGCGACACAGGCCGAATCGGTGCGCTCGGGTGGCCTGGTCGTGTGCGTCCACAACGGCAACGACGGTACCTGCGGAACCGCCCCGGTCGCCTGTGCGACAGCGTCCACGTGCGCGTTCTGTGCGGCAGAGTCCTGTCCTCCGGGCCCCGGCACCGGGCCTCCGCCGCCTCCGGACGTGGCCCGCGCGGGCGGCGTCGTGACCGGCCACGTCTACTCTCGTCGCTCGGCTCCCCGCATCCTCGCGGGGAGCGTCGAAGTGCCCGCCGGGGACACGCTCCACGAGGTGCGCATCGCGCTCTCGCGCACCGTCCACCACCGCTGCTTCGCCTTCAGCGGGCGCAGGGGAGCGTTCGTACGCGCCGGCTGCCACACGACACGCTTCTTCGACGTGGCCGACACGACGTCGTTCAGCTACCTGCTCCCAGCCCGGCTGCCCGCGGGTCGCTACGTCTACGACGTCGAGGCAGTGGACGACGCAGGTCACGTCACCGAGCTCGCAGGAGGAGTGAGTCACGTCGTCTTCTATGTCAGGTAGGAGACACCGGCGTGGCGGCCGGTGGCGCGTGTGGCTCGCCGCGCCGGCCGCCGTGCTGCTCGCCGGCTGCGGTCTCGGGGCGGGGCCCACACCCGGCGGGGTGCGCCTGGACGTCACGCGCGACTTCGGGGCCCAGCCCGTGCTGGCCCTGCGCGCCCCCCGCGTGCAGGGCCAGGAGACGGCGATGAGCCTGCTGGAGCGCAACGCCGCCGTCACCACCCGCTACGGCGGCGGCTTCGTGGAGAGCGTCGCGGGTCACTCCGGCGGCTCCGCAGGCGGGGAACCGGCCGACTGGTTCTACTACGTCAACGGCGTGCAGGCGCCCCGGGGCGCGGCCGAGACGAACGTGCACCCGGGGGACCGCGTGTGGTGGGACCTGCACGACTGGGGCCAGACCGACGAAGTACCGGCCGTCGTCGGCTCCTTCCCCGAGCCGTTCCTGCACGGGATCGAAGGTCTGCGCCAGCCGGTGCGCGTGGAATGCGCGCAGCCCGAAGGCGCCCCCTGCCTCACCGTGCGCGCCCGCCTGCGCGCCGCGGGGGTGCGCTTCGCGCTCGCCGCGCCGGGGCCCGCCGGGGAGCCCGACACGCTGCGCGTGCTCGTCGGCACGTGGCTGCAGGTGCGCGGCGACGTCGGCTCGCAGGGGCTCGAACGCGGCCCGCGCGCGAGCGGGGTGTACGCGCGCGTGGTCTCCTCGGGGCGCGCGCTCGCGCTGCTCGACGCCCGCGGCGTCACCGTGCGCACGCTCACCGGCACCGCCGGGCTGATCGCCGCCACCCGCTCCGGCGAAGGGGACCCCGAATGGGTCCTCACCGGCACCGACTCCGCCGGCGTGGCCCTCGCCGCGCGCGCGCTCGACGAAGCGGCGCTCCACGACCGGTTCGCCGTCGCGGTGAGCGCCTCAGGCGCCGTGCTGCCCCTGCCACAGCCGAGCCCGAACCCATGACCGATCGAAGATCGGCCAGCGCCGGGCTGCCCCAACCGAGCCCCGACCCATGAACCGCGCCGGGCTGCTCCAGTACCGCCCCCTGGCGAGCCCGCTGCACGCCACGCGCGCCGGGGTCGCCGCGCTGTGGGCGCTCGCGCTCACCGCGGCCACGCTGCTGCTCTACCACCCCCTCGCGCTTGCCGCGCTCGCGCTCGCGGTCCTCGGCGCCGGCTGGGGGGCGGGGGTCGGCCGCGAGCTCACGCGCGCCCTGCGCACCGCGCTGATCGTGGGGGTCCCGATCGTCGCGGTCAACGTGCTTGTCTCCCGCGGCGGCCTCACCGTGTTCGCCCGCTTCGGCGACCTCGGCCCCTTCGGGCAGGGCGACCTGACGGTCGAGGCGCTCGTGTTCGGCGCGGTGGTCGCGCTGAAGGTCGCGGTCCTGATCCTCGTCTCCGCGCTCGCGAGCCTCGCGGTGGACCCCGACGCGCTGCTGCGGATCTTCCGCCGCTTCTCCTTCCGCTCGGCCCTCACCGCCTCGCTGGCGGTGCGCATGATCCCCCTGCTCGCCGCCGACGCCCACCGCCTCGCCGAGGCGCAGCGCACCCGCCCCGGCGGGGAACCCGCTGCAGGGGCGGCCGGCGGCAGGACGGGGAGAGGACTGCGCGGCGGTGGGGCCGCCCGAGGAGTGGCCGGCGGCGCCCGGGGGCGCGTCGCGCTGCTCAGCGCGGTGCTCGCGGGCTCGCTCGACCGCGCGATGGACGTCGCCGCCACGCTCGAGCTCCGCGGTTTCGCCGCTGCGCCCCGCGCCCCGCGCGTGCCACGGCCGTGGTCGCGCCACGACCTCGCCTTCGCCGCCTCCGCGACGGCCGTCCTCGCGCTCGCGCTGCTCGCGCGGCTCGGCGGTGCCGCCTCGTTCGCCGCCTACCCGCTGGTGCACGCCCCCGTCGGCGTCGGCCTGTGCGCGCTCTGCGTGGCGCTCGTCCTCGCGGTGCTGCTTCCGTTCTGTGATCGTCGGGGGATCGAACTGTGAACGTCCTCTCCTTCGATCGTGTCACCTACCGCTACCCGGGCGCGGAGCACCCGGCGTTGGAGGACGTGAGCTTCGAGGTGGCCGCGGGCGAGTTCTGCCTGCTCGCCGGCCTCTCCGGGGAGGGCAAGTCGACGCTGCTGCGCGCTGCCTGCGGGCTGGTGCCGCACTTCCACGGCGGGCGCTTTGCGGGGCGCGTGGAGCTGGCCGGCCTGGACACGCGCGAGCACGGGCCAGCCCGCCTGGGGACCCTGGCCGGCGTGCTCTTCCAGGATCCGGAGACCCAGCTCGTGATGAGCTCGGTGCGCGCGGAGCTCGCGCTCGCCCTGGAGAGTCGCGGGCACTCCGCCGCCGCGGTCGCTCGTGGGGTCGAGGAGGTCGCGCTGGCGCTCGGTGTCGACCACCTGCTGGACCGTCCTACGCACACGCTCTCCGGTGGGGAGCAGCAGCGTGTCGCGCTCGGTGCCGCGCTCGCGGGCCGCCCGCCGGTGCTGCTGCTCGACGAGCCCACCTCCCAGCTGGATCCGGTCGCCGGGGACGAGCTGATCGGGCTGCTGCGCCGCCTCAACCAGGAGTGGGACATCGCGATCCTGCTCGCCGAGCATCGCCTCGAGCGCTGCCTGCCCGCCGCGGATCGGGTGCTCGCGCTGCACGGGGGGCGCGTCGCGCACGACGGCGCCCCCGGCGCGTTCCTGGAGTGGGCCGGTCGTGAGGCCCCGGCGCTGCAGACCCCCGGCGCCCGCCTGCTCGCACTCGCCGGGCTCGGCCCCCCGCCGGTGGGCGTCAAGCAGGCGCGCGCCACCCTGCGCGGCCGCGGACTGTTGTCTGCTGAAACGGTAAGCTCCCCCGCGCCCCCTGCCGTCGTCGCTGCAGCAGTGGACAACCGCAGGCAGGGGGCCACCAGCGGGTCCGCCGCGCTTGTGTCCGTCGCCGCGCCCGTCACGCCCGCTGCTCCCGCGCCCGTGTCCACCACCGCTCCCGCCGCGCCCCCCGCCGCGCCGTCCCTCGGCAGCCGCCTGCGCCGCCGAGACCCTCGCCCCGCCCCGGCCCTCCACGTGCGCGGCGTGTGGCACGAGCTCAACCGCGGGCCGGCGATCCTGCGCGGCGCCGAGCTGCGCGTGGAGCTCGGGGAGACCGTCGCCCTGATGGGGCGCAACGGCGCCGGCAAGTCCACGCTCCTGCGCCACGCCGCCGGGCTGCTGGAGCCCACCCGCGGACGCGTCGAGCGAGCCGGGCGGGTCGCGCTGCTGCTGCAGAACCCCTCCGACTACCTCCTCCACGACCGCGTCGACCGCGAGGTCTCCCCCCGTGCGCTCGCACTCGCCGGGTTGGCGGACCTGGCTGACCGCAACCCCCGCGACCTCTCCGGCGGGGAGCGCCAGCGCCTCGCGCTCGCGATCGTCACCGACGGGGGGGAGGAGCCCGCGGTGCTCGCGCTCGACGAGCCCACCCGCGGGATGGACCGCCTCGCGAAGGCCCTGCTCGCCGAGGAGCTGCGCCGCCGCGCCGCCCGCGGCCAGGCGGTGGTGGTCGCCACCCACGACCCCGAGTTCGCCTGCGCGTGCGCCGTCCGCGCGGTGCTGCTCGCCGACGGGCGCGTGATCGCCGACGGCCCCGCCGCGGAGCTGCTCGCCGGCGGGTGGTACTTCGCGACCGAGACCGCCCGCATCCTCGGCGGCGCCGGGGGCGCGCTGACCCCAGAGGAGGGCGCGGAGCTGCTCGCCCGGCGCGCTGCTGGAGGGCCACAGGTCTCACGCCTGCGAGGGAGGGCCTCCGCTCCGGCCGATCGGGCCTCCGCTACGGCGGCGGGCGTTCGTGTGGGGGAGGCCGGGCGATGAGCTGGCCCCTCGCCACCTTCCTCCTCGTCGGCCTCGTGCTGCTCGCCGGTTGGCTTGCCTACGAGCGCTCCCAGCCCTCCGCGCGGATGGTGGCCGTCGTGGCAACCCTTGCCGCCGTGGCGGCTCTCGGCCGCGACGCGTTCGTGGCGCTGCCCGAAGTCAAGCCGATCACCGCGATCGTGCTCGTCGTCGGCTACGTCCTCGGGCCGCTCCCCGGTTTCACCGTGGGGGCCATCGGGATGCTCGCCTCCAACGTACTGCTGGGCCAGGGTCCCTACACCCCCTGGCAGATGGCCGCCTGGGGGGCGGTCGGCGTGGCGGGCGCCGTCCTGGGACGGCTCACCGGCAGGCGCCTCGGGCGCCTGCCCCTGGCGTTCGCCTGCGGCCTCGCCGCACTCGCCGCCACGGAGGTTATGAACGTGTACACGTGGACCCTCGGTGCCACCCACACCCTCGCGGCTTTCCTCCTCATCGCCGGGGCGACCGCCCTCTCCTTCAACCTCGTGGACGCCGGCGCCTCCTTCCTCTTCGGCCTCGCCTTCGCGCCCGAGCTGGCCCGCGTGCTCACGCGGATGCGCGCTCGCATGGACGTCCGCTGGGAGGCCGCCGGGGCTGGCGCGCCCACGTTGCTCGTGGTCGTGCTCGGTCTCGCCGGCGCGGGGCTGCTGGGCGGCGGGTCGGCCCGCGCCGGCGTCCTGCGCCCCCCGGCCGGCGCCCCCCCGACGGCTGTCTCGCCGCTCGTCTCTCCCGAGGGCCTCTTCTCGCCCCTGCCCTTCACCGCGGTGCCCGCCTCCGCCGCGCGCGCGAACGTCTCCCACGAGCTCGGCTACCTCGCCTCCGCGCAGGACTCCGACGGGGGGTGGGGTGCCGCCGCGGGGCAGCCCCCCAGCGAGCTGGACTCGGCGTGGGTGGCGGTGGGCCTCGCGGCCGCCGGGCGCCCCCCGCAGAGCGTGCGCCGCGACGGCCACACCGTGCTCGAAGCTCTGCGCGCCCTCGCCGGCACCCTCGAAGGCCCCGGCGACCTCGAGCGCACGATGCTCGCGCTGCACGCCTGCGGCGCCCCCGTGGGCTCGCTGGCCGGGAAAAACCTGCTGGCGGGGCTGCTGCGCTACCGCGCCGGCGACGGGTCCTTCGCCAACCAGGTCAACCTCACGGCGTTCGCGGTCTTCGCCCTGCGCGCCGCAGGGTACCCCGCAGGCAACTCCACCGTGCGCGCCGCGGGTGCGTGGATCGCCGGCCAGCAGGACTCCGACGGCGGCTTCAACTTCGCCGTGCGCGGGGGCTCCTCCGACGTGGACGACACCGCCGCCGCCCTACAGGGTCTCCTCGACGCGGGCATCCGCAGTGGGGGGGGCGTCTCGCGCGCGGTCGCGTTCCTCGTGCACGCCCAGAACCCCGACGGCGGCTTCCCCGAGCAGCCGGGAGGCGAATCGAACGCCCAGTCCACCGCGTGGGCAGTCCAGGGCCTCGTCGCGGCGGGGCGCAACGTGGAAGCCGTCCGCCACCGCGGCAGTCGGTCCCCGCTCGGTTACCTCGAAAGCCTCGTGGCCCCCAACGGCAGCGTGCGCTACTCCCGCACGAGTGCCCAGACGCCCGTGTGGGTCACCGCGCAGGCGCTCACCGCGCTCGCCCGCGCGCCGTTCCCGATCGGCTGAGCGGCGACCCTCTACCCTCTCGTGAGGATGTCGAGCGCACCTCTGACGGCGACGCCGCCCGCCGCGCGCCATGGCGCGGGCGTCCCTGCGCGCGACCTTGCCGGTCGGCCGCACGGCGCCTGGACGCTGCGCGCCGCCGCCCTCTGCCTGGTGGGGATGGCCGTGACGTGGACGCTCGCGGAGCTCGTCCCCGCGGTTCACCTACGCGATGCGGTGCTGCTCGACGACTTCACCAAGCTCAGCCGCCCTCGCGTGGACGCGCTGGCGAACGACCTGCTGCACCTGCTCGACCCGTTGCTCTACACCGCGTGGGCGCTGGGGCTGGTCGCCGTCGCGCTGCTGCGCCGCCGCCCGCGGGTGGCGCTCGCGGTCGCGGTGGTGCTGCCCGCCGCGCCGGGTCTCGCCGAGCTGCTCAAGCCGCTGCTCGCACACCCCCACGACAGCGTGGGCTGGCAGTGGGTCGGCCCGGCCTCCTGGCCGAGCGGCCACGCGACCGCGGCGATGACGCTCGTGCTGTGCGCGCTGCTCGTCGCTCCCCACCGCCTGCGTCCGCTGGTCGCGGCGCTCGGCTGCGCGGTCGCGGTCGCGGTCGGCTGTGCGCTGCTGATCCTCGCGTGGCACATGCCCTCCGACGTGCTCGGCGGCTACCTGCTCGCCGCGCTGTGCGTCTCGCTGGCGCTCGCCGCCCTGGGCCGCGGGTGGGACGAGTGGCCTACCGATCGGTCTTTGACGGGTGGCCAAGCGTTACGGCGGTGAGCACGCGGCTCACCGCGGCGAGTTGACCGGTTCGTCGAAGCCGTCTCCCGCGTGATCGGCCTGCAGGGCTTGGAGCACCTCTGGGCGCGACCACGCGTAAGCGGTGTTGCGCCATTCGGAGAGCAGCAGACCGAGCCGGTCGAAGGCGCCAAGCGATCCGCAGGCCTCGGCGATCTCGACGAACTCCTTGGTGAACTGCCGCAGATCGTCGCTTGGCAGCATCCGCAGCCAGGGCAGTGCTTCGGGCAGTCCGTCGGCCATCTCGCGCAGATGGGTCCGCGCCATAAGGGCCAACACGCTCGAGGCGGCGCCGACGGCGTCGCGTACCGTCTCCTCGCGGTCGGCGCGAACGAGCAGCAGGTCGTGACCGTCCCTGCGGCGCAGCAGCACGTCGTGTCGGTCGACCTCGTCCAGCACGTCGCCCGATTTGCGCAGCAGTTCGGAAAAGTTGCGCTCAGAAGTCGCCGTCGCCATGGTGACCGACAC
Organism: uncultured Solirubrobacterales bacterium; assembly: GCA_963702085.1. Lineage (GTDB taxonomy): Bacteria > Actinomycetota > Thermoleophilia > Solirubrobacterales > Solirubrobacteraceae > Palsa-744. The sequence continues at coordinate 1,455,055 of OY969707.1, forward strand.
TATACAACACTACTTCAGAACTGCGAGCACTCCTTGATCCGGCGTGCTCGCTACGGTCGCTCCGGCGCCGGCGTCGCCCCGTGCGCTCCCGGGTCCCACAGGGGCTCCGATTGGGTGGCCGGGCCTTGGTTCACGGCGCGCGCGAGGACGAACAGCAGGTCGGAGAGCCGGTTGAGGTAGCGCACCACCTCCGGGTTGGCGTCCTCCACCGCGAGCACGCGGCGCTCCGCGCGCCGGCACACGGTACGGCAGACGTGCAGGTGCGCCGCCGCGGGGGTCCCCCCGGGGATCACGAAGGAGCGCAGCGGGGGGAGCTTCGCGTTGACCTCGTCGAGCGCCTCCTCCAGCCACGTGGTGTAAGCGGAGGTGAGGCGCAGGCGCTCGCGCTCCGCGCCGTCGGTGGCGGGCACGGACAGGTCGGCGCCGAGGTCGAGCAGGTCGTTCTGCACGCGCTGCAGCCACTCCTGCAAGCGCGCCGGCAGTCCCGGCTGCAGGAGCGCCACCCCGAGCGTGGAGCTCAGCTCGTCCACCGTGCCGTACGCCTCCACCCGGGGGTGCAACTTGGAGACACGACTCATGTCCCCGAGGTGGGTCTCCCCGGAGTCCCCGAGCTTGGTGTAGATGCGGGTCAGGTTGACGGTCATGGGGTCCTTTGAGTCTCGCAGAAGGTCCACCGGGGTGGCGCTCGTCCGCTCGATCGGATACGTTCCCGCCCCTCAGATGCGGGTTGGCGTTCCGAAGGAGACCGCGGCGGGCGAGCACCGAGTGGCGCTCGTGCCCGAGGTGGTCGGCAAGCTGAAGGCTCGGGGCCTCGAGGTCCTCGTGCAGCGCGGGGCGGGCGCCGGCGCGCTGCTGCCCGACGGCGCCTTCACGGACGCCGGCGCGGAGTTGACCGACGACGCCGCGGAGGTGTGGCGCTCCGAGGTGGTGGTCACGATCGCCCCGCCCACCGCCGCCGAGGTCGGCCTGCTCGGCGCGGGCTCGCTGCTCGTCGGCTTCCTCGCGCCGCTCACGAGCCCGCAGACCACCCGCGCGCTCGCCGAGGCGAAGGCGACGGCGCTCGCGATGGAGGCGATCCCGCGCATCTCCCGCGCACAGTCGATGGACGCGCTCTCCTCGCAGTCCAACGTCGCGGGCTACCGCGCGGCGCTTGAGGGAGCCGAGCGGATCGGGCGCTTCTACCCGATGTTGATGACCGCCGCGGGCACGATCCCGCCGGCGAAGGTGCTAGTGCTGGGGGCCGGCGTGGCGGGCCTGCAGGCGCTGGCGACCGCCAAACGCCTGGGGGCGCGCACGACCGGCTACGACGTGCGCCCCGAGGTGGCCGAGCAGGTGCGCTCGCTGGGCGCGCAGTGGCTCGACCTCGGCCTCGAGGCCTCCGGCGAGGGGGGCTACGCGCGCGAGCTGACCGAGGAGGAGCGCGCCCGCCAGCAGCAGGCGCTGACCGACGCGATCAAGGGCTTCGACGTGGTCATCACCACCGCCCTCGTGCCCGGCCGCCCCGCGCCGAAGCTGGTGACGGAGGAGGCGGTAAAGGGGATGAAGCCGGGGTCGGTGGTCGTGGACCTCGCGGGGGAGTCGGGGGGCAACTGCGAGCTGACCGAGCCGGGGCAGACCGTGGTGCGCCACGACGTGTCGATCCTCGCCCCGCTCAACCTCCCCGCGACGCTGCCCGAGCACGCCTCGGCGCTGTTCGCGCGCAACGTGCTCGCGCTGCTGGAGTTGCTCGTGGGCGAGGACGGAGCGCTGCACCTGGACTTCGAGGACGAGATCGTCGCGGGCGCCTGTGTCGTGCGCGAGGGCGAGATCGTGCACGCCGGGGCGCGGGCCGCGGTCGAGGCGGCAAGTGGCGGGGGGGCCGGCGCGTGATCCTCGCGAGCGTCCTCACGACGAACCTCGCGATCCTCGTGCTCGCGGGCTTCATCGGGTTCGTGGTGATCTCGAAGGTCCCCAACACCCTGCACACGCCGCTGATGTCGGGTACCAACGCGATCCACGGGATCGTGTTGCTCGGCGGGTTGCTGCTGCTTGGCCTCCCGGGCCTGGACGGCTTGAGCAAGGCGCTGCTGGTGGTCGCGGTGGCATTCGGCACGATCAACATCGTCGGCGGCTTCCTCGTGACCGACCGGATGCTGGAGATGTTCAAGTCCCGGCCGAAGCCGCCGCCCCCCAAGAGCGACGCAGAGGACGTCGAGGAGGCCGGCAAGTGAGCGCCACGCCCCTCGCCACGTCCATCGTGCAGAGCGAAAGCTTTATCTACGTCCTGTACATAGTCGCCTTCGCGCTCTTCATCCAGGGCCTGCGCGGCCTCTCCGGGCCGACGACCGCAGTGCGCGGCAACCGCACCGCCGCGGTCGGCATGGGGATCGCGGTGCTTGCCACCCTGCTCAACCCCGGTGAGGGTAACTGGGGCCTGATCGCGCTTGGCCTTGCGCTCGGCATCGCGGTGGGGGTGCCGGCGGCGCGCAACGTGAAGATGACCGCGATGCCGCAGATGGTGGCGCTCTTCAACGGCGTCGGCGGCGGTGCGGTGGCGCTGATCTCGTGGGTGGAGTTCCGCCACTACGGCTCGACGTACGGCTCGCACACCGTCCACCTGATCGGCCAGACCGGGAGCCTGACGATCAGCGCGGGCGGGCCCCCCACCTACGTGGCGATCTTCTCGGTGTTCGCCGCGATCGTCGGCTCGATCTCCTTTTGGGGCTCGAACATCGCCTTCGGCAAGCTCCAGGAAGTGATCCCCGGGCGTCCGATCTCCTTCGGCTCCGCCCAGCAGGCCGTCAACCTGGTGCTGCTGATCCTCGCGCTCGCCGCCGGCATCGACCTGGTGGCGGGCGCGCACTCCGAAGCGTTGTTCATCGGGATGCTCGTGGTCGCCGCGCTGCTCGGCAACGCGGTGGTGCTGCCGATCGGGGGCGCGGACATGCCGGTGGTGATCTCGCTGCTGAACGCCTTCACCGGGCTCTCCGCGGCGGCGACGGGGATGGCGCTTGACAACCCCGCGCTGATTGTTGCGGGGATGATCGTCGGCGCGTCGGGCTCGATCCTCACGAACCTGATGGCGACCGCGATGAACCGCTCGATCCCCGCGATCGTCGCCGGGGGTTTCGGCGGCGGCGGCGCGGTGGAGGGCGCCTCGGGCGCGGGCGAGCACGCCGGGACCGTGCGCTCCACGACCGCCGCGGACGCCGCGATCCAGCTCGCCTACGCGAGCCGTGTGGTGGTGGTGCCCGGCTATGGGATGGCGGTCGCGCAGGCCCAGCACGCGGTGCGCGAGCTGGCCTCGGAGCTCGAGGCGCGGGGGGTGGACGTCAAATACGCGATCCACCCCGTGGCGGGGCGGATGCCGGGCCACATGAACGTGCTGCTCGCGGAGGCCGACGTGCCCTACGACCAACTCAAGGAGATGGACGACATCAACCCCGAGTTCCAGCGCACCGACGTGTCGCTCGTGATCGGGGCCAACGACGTCACCAACCCCGCCGCGAAGAACACACCCTCCTCGCCGATCTACGGGATGCCGATCCTCGAGGTCGCCGACAGCCGCTCGGTGATCGTGATCAAGCGCTCGATGAACCCGGGCTTCGCGGGGATCGAAAACGAGCTGTACTTCGACCCCAAGACGGCGATGCTGTTCGGCGACGCCAAGTCTGCCGTCTCCGAGATCGCCGCCGAGCTGACGCACCTCTGAGCGCCCGCCGAGGGGGGAACTACGGTCCCGGCGGGGTAGCCCGCCCGGACCGCGGACAGTCACGTATCGTCGAATCAAGGTGAGTGAGAGCCCTCGATCGGCGACAGCGCTCCTCTCCGTGGCCTTTTTCCATCATCGGGGTTGCATGTTTCGCCGATGTACTCTACTCTCAACTGAGAGGAATGAACGGTCACGGTACCGCACTGCAGCGTGTTTACGCTGTGGGAGCGGCGGCGGCCGTGCTGTGGGTCTTGGGAGTGGGTGCGGTTGACCCGACGCTTGCGCAGGGGAGTCCTCTGCGGGCTCGAAACGGCCCGGTGGCCCGCGCGAGCATCGTCGAGGGCGCGGACGCGTCGATCGACGAAGTCCCCTTCCAGGTCGCGCTGTACAACCCCCGCGCGGGGTCGCCCGCGAAGGGGTTCTTCTGCGGCGGGGTGATCCTCGGGCCGCTGAGCGTGGCGACCGCGGCGCACTGCCTGATCGGCGAACGGGGCAAGCGCAGCCAGCCCGCCGAAATCGAGGTGCTCGCGGGCTCCACCTACCTCGAACCGACCGACCCCGGGAGCGTCAGGGACCCGGTCGTGTCGGCCACCGTCGATCCGGCTTACAACCCCTCCACGAGCGACTACGACGTGGGGACGCTGCGCCTGGCGCACCCCCTGTGGAGCGGCGCGGCGCCGGTGCCCGACGGCAGCGACGCGATCGCCCCGGTGGAGTGGGCGGGGTCCGCAACCGCGCTCGCCGCACTGCGGGCCACGGCGAGCACCGCCGGCCAGGCGGTGCCCGCGCCGACGCCGGTGGCGGTCAGCGGCTGGGGGGACCTGAACCCCGCGCCGGGCGGAGCGCCCTCCTACCCCCTGCGCCTGCACAAGGTGAGCGTGCCGCTCGTGCCCACGGGACTCTGCGAAGAAGCGTACGACACGATCGAACAGGCGATCACCCCGCGGATGCTGTGCGCGGGGGGCGGGCAGCCGGGAGGGCCGAGCGGCCCGGACTCCTGCTACGGCGACTCCGGCGGGCCGCTGGTGGCCGCGGGCGCGGCCGGCCAGTCCTCGCCGACGGGTGACGTGCTCGTGGGGCTCGTGGACTTCGGCAACGGCTGCGCCCAGGCGGGCTACCCGGGGGTGTACGTCAGGGTCGCGGACCCTGCGGTCGCGCGCTTCCTGTCCGGTGGCTCCCCGCTCGCTTCGGCTGGACGCCGCAGTGCTCCGCTCTGCGAGACTGGCGGTCGTGATCGAGCGCGACCAGGCTCTCAACGCGCTGGCGGGCAGCGAGTTCGACGTGGTGGTGATCGGAGGCGGCATCACCGGCGCGGGAGTCGCGCTGGATGCCTCCACGCGCGGCTATAGCGTGGCGTTGCTCGAGCGCGCCGACTACGCCGCGGGGACCTCCAGCCGCTCCTCCAAGCTTGTGCACGGCGGCCTGCGCTACCTGCAGAACTTCGACCTGGGGCTGGTGCGCGAGGCGCTGCTGGAGCGCCAGCTGATGGTGTCGCTCGCGCCGCACCTCGTGCGCCCGCTGCCGCTGGTGGTGCCCGCCTTCGAGGGTGCCCGCCCGGACCGCATGATGGGGGTGGGGCTGAACCTCTACGACGTGATGTCGGTCGAGCGGGGCCGCCGGCGGGGGCGTCGCGGGCGTCGCGCCGGCGCGGGCGAGGGCGCCGGGGCGGGTGACGGGGCCGGGGATGGTTCCGGCGCGGAGCGCTCCTGGAGCCCCGAGCGCCACCGCATGATCTCAGGCGTCGAGGTGCTCGAGCTGTTGCCCGCGCTCGCCCCGCGCGAGCCGACCGGCGGCTACCTCTTCTACGACTGCCAGACCGACGACGTGCGCCTGGTGCTGACCGTGCTCGGGGAGGCCGAGCGCTTCGGGGCGGTGTGCGCCAACCGCGTGGCGGCCGTCGGCCTGCTCGAAGGCGACGGTCGCGCCCAGGGCGTGCGGGCGTTGGATTTGGAGGGGGGGCAGGAGTTCGTGGTACGCGCCGCGAGCGTTGTGAACGCAACCGGGGTGTGGGCCGACGAGCTGCGTCCGCAGGAGCTCCACGACGAGGCCGAGCTGCCGCGCATCAGGCCGAGTCGCGGCACCCACGTCACGCTCAGCCACGAGGACCTGCCGCTGGTGGGCGGGGCGATCGTGCCCGCGGGCGAGGGCCGCTCGATCTTCGCGCTGCCGTGGCTGGGACGCACGCTGGTGGGCACGACCGACAACGACTACGAGGGCGACCTCGTCCACGTGCGGCCCTCCGCGGAGGACGTCGCCTACCTGCTGGACGCCGTCAACACGTTCTTTGCCACCTCGTTGGGGCCCGAGGACCTCACCGGCGCCTACGCCGGGGTGCGGCCGCTGATCTCCAGCGGCGACCCGAAGAAGTCGGTGGACATCTCGCGCAAGGCCGAGCTGTACGAGACCTCCAGCGGCATGATCACGATCACCGGGGGCAAGCTCACCACGTGGCGGCGGATGGCGAAGCTGACCGTGGATCGCCTCGTGGAGCGCGACGCGCGCGAGGCGCCCTGCCGCACGCACGAAATCCCGCTCGGGCAGGCCGTCGCGGTGGGGGAGCTGCAGCGCGTGGAGGGTGTACCCGAGGAGTCCTACGCGGCGCTGGCCGCCCGCTACGGGTACGCCGCCCACGACGTGCTCGCGCTGGCGGCTGGCCGAAACGGGGATCCTCGCCAAAGGCGAGCGTCTCCCGGCTTCGGTCGCGGGGAGCTCGCCCAGCCGATCCTCCCCGGCCTGCCCGACCTGCTCGCCGAGGTCGCCCTCGCCGCCCGCCGCGAGCAGGCGCGCTCGGTCGGGGACGTGCTCCTGCGCCGCACCCGCCTCGGGCTGCTGGCCGCGCGGGAGCTTGCCCCGGACCACGCACGCGGGCGCTCAGGTCTCGCGGCCGCCCCTGTTGCCGGGGGCCCGGCGCAGGGGAGCGAGGGCGTGGTGGGCAGCCCGGTGAGCCGCGTTGCCGACGTGCTCGCGGGCGAGCTGGGCTGGAGCGAGCAGCGCACGCGCGAGGAGGTCGAGCGCTTCGCCGAGGAGGCCCGCGCGGAGGGGTTGCAGGGCGCGTGAGCCCCGCCTATCGCGTCCGGGCGGTCGATCGCGTGCTGGAGCTCGGTGAGCGCCCGTGGCTGATGGGTGTGGTCAACGCCTCGCCCGACTCCTTCTCCGACGGCGGGCGCTACGGGAGCCTGGAGGACCGCGTGGCGCTTGCGCGGGAGCTCGTGGCCGCCGGCGCCGACATCGTCGACGTCGGGGGGGAGTCCGCCACCACCGGTCGCCCACCCGTGCCGGCGGAGGAGGAGATCGGGCGCGTCGTGCCGCTGATCGAACGTGTCGTCGCGGAGTTCGGGTCGGATTCGGATCGAACCCACTCGGACCTCTCCCGTGGGGACCCCGCCCACCCGGTGGTGGTCTCCGTGGACACCTACAAGCCCCCCGTCGCCCGCGCCGCGATCGCCGCGGGGGCGCGGATCGTCAACGACGTCTCCGGCCTGCGCGACCCCGCGCTCGCCGAGGTCTGCGCTGAGACCGGGGCCGCGCTGGTGGTGATGCACACCGCCGCCGCCCCCCGCGAGCGCCGGCAGGACCCCGACCTCTACGCGGACGTGCTCGCGGAGGTGCTCGCGTTCCTGCGGGCCCGCGTCGCGGTGGCGCTGGACGCGGGTGTCGCGCGCGAGCAGCTGATCCTCGATCCCGGGCCCGACTTCGCCAAGACCCCTGCCCAGACGATCGAGCTGCTCTCCCACGTCGGCCGCCTGCACGAGCTCGAGCTGCCGCTGCTGCTGGCGATCTCCCGCAAGGACTTCATCGGTGCACTCACCGGGCGCGCGCCCCGCGAGCGGCTCGCCGGCACCCTCGCCGCGCTCGCGCACGGGCTCGACGCGGGCGCGCACATCTTCCGTGTGCACGACGTCGCCGCTGCCGCGGACTTCCTCGCCGTGCGCGCCGCACTGTCGGGCCTCGCGGGTGCTCCGCGGAGGGATCTCGTCCTCGCCGAGGAACTGAGACACGACAGGGCTGTCCCGGGGCGCATGCCCTAAGCTGCCCTGTGCACTGAGGCCCATGCCTCATGGGTGCCGGCCGCTGGCCAACGCGACCGGACGCCAACCGCCCACACCGACAAGGGGAGGACCACCATGGCTGTACTCGAGCGCTCCGAGCTTGACGCGAGCTCGCTCTCAGACCTGCACGCGATCGCCGACCATCTCGGCCTCGACGGCTTCCGCCGCCTGCGCAAGGCGCAGCTGGTCGACGCGATCCTCGAGCGCTCCGGCGTTGACGGAGGCCCGCGGAGCGACCGAGAGCGCGGGGAGTCAGCAGAGCCGGCGGAGGTCGACGGAGAGCGTGAAGCGTCCGCGCCCGCGGAGGAGCCTGGTGAGGAGTCCGACAGCTCGGAGCCCGGCCGGCGCACCGTGCGCCGGCGGCGTCCCACACGTACACGCCGGGGCAAAGCGTCCGTCGACGTTCAGGAGCCGGACGCAGAGCAGCGAGCGGCCAAGGAGGAGCCCGCCCGGCGCCCGGTGGAGCGGGGCGCCCGACGCCCGGTGGAGCGTGGCGCCCGCGGCGAGAGTCGCGAGGAGGGCGTCGTCGAGGGCATCGTCGAGGGCGTCGTCGAGCTGCTCGGCAACGGCTCCGCCTTCCTGCGCGTCTCCCCGCCGGAGGCCACCGACGAGGACCTCTACATCTCCGCCGCCCAGGTCCGCCGCTGCGAACTGGTCTCCGGAGACCGCGTGAGCGGCCCGCTGCGCACGCCGCGTCAGTCCGAGCGCTACCCCTCGCTGGCGCGCGTGGACACGATCAACGGCGCCCCGGCGGAGTCCGTGGCGGAGGGAACCCGCTACGAGGACCTCGCCGCCGCCTACCCGAGCGAGCGCCTGGAGCTCGACGCCGGGGACCCCACGCTGAAGGCGATCGAATGGCTCACCCCGATCGGCCGCGGCTCGCGGGTGGCGATCGTCGGCGCGGCCCGCTCCGGCAAGACCGAGACTCTGCGGCGCCTGCTCGGCGCACTGTCCGGGCGCGAGGGCCTGGAGGTGATGCTCGTGCTCTCGGGCGTCCGTCCCGAGGAGATCGCCGCCTGGCGCGAGGGCCCCGTCGCGCCCGCCGCCGCGCTCGACCTCGCTGCTTCCTCGGACCTCCAGGGCCAGACCGTGGAACACGTCGTGGACACCGCCAAGCGCGTCGCCGCGCGCGGCGGGGACGTGGTGGTGCTGGTCGACTCCCTCGACGGTCTGCCCCCCCACGCGGCGCGCAGGGTCCTCGCCGGCGCCCGTAACCTCGCCGAGGGGGGCTCGCTGACGGTGATTGCCACGGCCGGCCGCCCGTTGGGGGGCGAGAGCACCGTGATCGCGCTCGACGTCGCGCTCACCTCCACCGGGCGCCTGCCGGCGCTCGACCTCGCCAGCAGCGGCGCCGTGCGCCCCGAGCTGCTCGTCGGGGAGGACGGCGCCCGCGCGATCACCGAGGCCCGTGCCGCCGCTGTGGCGGGCTGACTCAGCGCCTATAGGCGACGCGGCCCCAGGAGGGCTCGGGCGAGAGCTCGATCGGCTCGCCGCCGCGGGATGAATCGCCGTCCCGCCCGCCGGCGGGCTGCACGTAGGCGAAGCTGCAGGTCTCCTCGACGAAGGCGACTCCGAGCTCGCCCTCGTTGACGCGCTGGTCAAGCCACGCGCCGCGGAACACGAGGCGGCGCAGCCAGTGCACCAGCGAGCGCTCGGCCGGGCCGACGAGCTCGGGCCAGCACTCGTTGACGTGCTCGCCCAGCGCCGAGGCCGGGTCGTGGATCTCGCCGTTGACCGCGAGGTTGACGAGGTCTTCGAGCTCGTCCTCCCCGAGTCGGCCCCCGACGAAGCCCACCTTCAGCGCGGCCTGCTCGCAGCGCTCGGAGAAGTCCTCCTCGTTGAAGGTGAAGCGCAGCTCCCCGTATTCGAGGACGAAGTCCTCTCCCGAGTCGTAGTTTCCGCGGCGTGTCTTGTCCATGACGTGAGTGCCGGGAGAACGTGTCGGGTCCCTGGCCGTCGGAATCATAAGCCCGGCTCCTGCCTGCGTGTGGGGCATGAATGGGAACTTGCACGCGCCCGGGTACTCTTGGATCCGATGGCGCGCCTCAGCGAGCACGGACCGCGGCGTTCGGTCACCCGCCCGTTCGCGATGGCGTACGGCAACATCCGCAGTCTCCTGCACGGCGCCGACGGCATCCACTACGTCGAGCGGCTGCCCGACTTCGAGGCGCTCGGCTACCGCACGGCGTTGGTGCCGATCTTCGGGGATGACGTCAGCGCCACGGCGATCGGCAGCGCCGCCAAGCTGATCGGCAGGGACGGGGTCGTGTACGCGGTCTTCGTGCTCCCCGTCCCCTCCCACCTCTCGCTCGAGGCCGGCCTCGAGGAAGAGGAGGCTCAGGGCCGCTCGGTGCTCGAGAGCGCACGCATCCAGGCACGTCGGGAGGGTCTGAAGATCCGCACCGGCCTGATCCGCACGCGCAACCCCGGGGCCGCGCTCGTCGAGGAGGCACAACGGCTGCACTCTGAGGTGATCTACTGGTCGACGCTCCACGCCCCCGCCGGCGAGCGGCGCATCGGGCCCACCGCGGTCTACCTGCTGCGCAAGCGTCCCTGCCGGGTGATCATCGAGACCGAGGGCCCACGTCAGAATAACTAACGGTCCGGTGCGGCCGCTCCGCGGCGATCTGCGCCACCCGCGATGCTCGCCGTGCCACCAGCACGGCTGCGCTCACGTGCGTCGCATCTCATCCACGGATCGACCACCCCGATCCCGCCATTTATTCTGACGCGAACCCTGAGGGCCCGGTCAACCGGACGCCGGCTGTTCAGGGGCCTGCAGCCCGAGCACCACGCGCGCCCGCTTGACGCCGCCGGGCAGCGACTCCCCGCCGCCCACCGCGATGGCGCTGAGCGGCGCGAGGGCCGAGGCGAAGCCCGAGAAGCCCGGGGTCTGGTTGAGCCCGAGCGATTCGATCAGACCCGAGAGCGTGTGGACTTCGACCAGCGCGCTCGGCTGGATCCCCTGGCCGAGGGCGCTCGCCGCGGCGGTGTAGTTGGAGGTGCCGGCCAGTGTGGTCTGGGGGTTGAGCGCTTCTTGGACCGAGGACGGCCCGAGCCCGGCCACGAACTTCCCCTGCCCGTAGGCCAGCGTCAGCGTGAGGGGGAAGTTGGGCAGCTTCACGGTCACCGCCGTTTCGGTGCCCGGGACGGAGGTGGGGGAGGTCTGTCCGCCCGCTTCGCGGTAGGACTGCGCGAGCTTGGCGACCGCTTCACGTGAGCGCGCCGGGTTCGTGGAGTCGATGACCACCGCCGCCTGCAGGCTCAGCACGCTGCTGCCGCTCACGTAGACGCCGGTCGCGCCCATCCAGCTCAGCAGGTCGCGCTGTACGTTCAGCGCGTGCGAGCTCAGTGGCGCGAACGCGGCGCTGAAGCTGATGCTGCCGAGGCTCACCCCCGAGGCCAGCGAGGCGACTGCGTGCAGGCCCTGGGTGTTGCCACCGAACGTCTTGTCGAGGTCCCCGATCCCGATGGCAAGCCACGCGCTGCCGGGGAGCCCGCGCAGTACCTGTGCCCCGGTGCTCGAGCCGGCGGGACTCGATTCGCTTGGGGGGTGGGTGGACGATTCCCCTGAAGTGGAGCCCGAGCTCGTCGAGGAGGCCGGAGGCAGCGTGTCGAGGTCGATCGTCACAGTGGTTGCGCTCGGGATCAGCGACAGGTACAGCTGGCCGGGGTTGCCGAGCAGGCCCTCCACCAGGGGCAGGATCGACGACGCTTCTTCGCCGCCGCCGGTCTTTGCTGAACGCGCGAGCGCTTCCGGGCTGAAGTACGCGTTGGCGAGCGCACCGGACTCGGCGGTCGAGGTGAGCTTGGTGTAGGTGGCAACCCCCGCCAGCGACGGGCCGCCGGCCGCCGTGTCGATCACGCTCTTCAGTCCCGCTTCGCTGCCGATCACCGCGAAGCGGTGCACGACCCCCTCGGCCACCCCGTCGGGTGACACCTGGTAGGTGACTCCGCGGTAGCTCTCGCTGTGCGCGCCCGCGCTGTGGGCCTGGGCTTCGAGGAAAGAGCGCGCCTCCTCGACGTCGGTGGTGTCGAGCACGAGCGCCCCCTGGGCCGCACTGGAGCTGAGCGCCGCCGACAGGCCACCGTGCCCAAGCAGCGCCGCTTCCACGCCGGTGAGCCCTTCGGAGAGAGCTTGCTTGAGCAGTTCTCCGCCCAGCAGCCCCTGGGCGCGCGCGAGGTCGACCGCGCCGAGGAAGACCCCCGCGTGGGGCCCCAGCCACGGCTCGACTTCCTTCGCGTAGTTCGGCGTGTGGCCGCTCGGCCCGGCCAGCAGGCGCAGCAGCCCTTCGAACGGTTTGGGGCGGCCGGTGAGCGTGCTCGCCGCCGACGTCGCGTCGCTCTTCAGGCTGCCTTCGGGGCGCACCACCGCGTCGACGTACAGCGGCGTCGAGGCCGGGGTCACCGTCGCGGGGCTCGCGCTCGTGCCGGGGCTGCTTGAGGAGCCGCACCCCGCGAGCGCCGCGGCGAGGAGCGTCGTGGCGAGCGTGGTCGCGGTGGCTGCCCGGGCGGTGCGTCTCACAGTAAAGATCGTATGCCCACGAGCGGCGAACTTGCAACTTGCGTCGCAGATCGCGGCCCTGCAGCCCCGTTTGCAGCTTTGGGCGCGCTTGGAGGCGCCCTGCACGGACCCTTGAAAACCCACAAGGTGCAGGGATTTTTTGGTATATGGAGGGCGTCGGAAAGGGAAAGTGGGGAAAAATGTGCAATTGGGGTTGCGTTGTGGGGGAAAGTGGGGTACTTTGCCGGGAACGAACCGAGGTGGAGAGGTTCCTCCCACCTCTCCACCTCGGTTCCAACGACCCGCTCAGGAGCCCCAAACCGTGGCTTTCCGTGGCACCTTCGACCACACGCTCGACGTCAAGAACCGCCTCACGGTTCCGGCCCGCTACCGCGCGACGCTGGCGGAGGGAGTGGTGATGGCGATGCCTGTCGACCTCGAGCCGTGTGTGGGGGTGTGGCGCCCGCAGGAGTACGAGCGCTACACCGAGCGCGCGCTGGCGGAGTTGCCCCCGCTCTCCCCACGCCTGGCCGAGCTCGAGCGGTTCTTCTACGGCAGCTCCCAGGACGTCGAGCTCGACTCCGCGGGGCGGATCATGCTCCCCGGCTTTCTCGCCGAGCACGCCGGTCTCAGCAAGGAGGTCGTGGTCGTCGGAGCCGGGGACCGCCTGGAGCTGTGGGACCGTGACCGTTGGAACGAGCACCGACCGACGCTGCTGGGCGGCGTCGCGGAGATCACCGCGCGTGTCGACCATCCTGCTTGACATGACCAGCGTGCACATCCCGGTGCTCGCCGGCGAGCTGATCGGCGTGCTCGACCCCCGGCCGGGGCAGGTGGCGGTGGACTGCACCTTCGGCGGCGGCGGCCACGCCCGCCTGGTGGCCGAGCGCCTCGGCGCGGAGGGGACGCTGGTGGCGATCGACCGCGACCCCGAGGCCGAGGAGCGCTTCGCCGAGCTCGCCGAGGAGGTGCCCTGCGCCGTGCGCTTCATCCACAGTGACTACGCCGAGGCGCTGGAACTGCTCGCGGGCGAGGGACTGTGCGCGGACGTGGCCTACTTCGACCTGGGGATGTCCTCGATGCAGGTGGACACCCGCGAGCGCGGCTTCTCCTACTCCTACGACGCGCCGCTCGACATGCGGATGGACCCCGAGCAGGAGCTCGACGCCCGCGAGGTGCTCGCCACGTGGGAGCAGCGCCGCCTCGCGGCGATGATGCGCGAACTCGGCGAGGAGCGCCACGCGGGCGCGATCGCCCGCGCGATCGTGCGCCGCCGCGAACGGGCGCCGATCGAGACCACGCACGAGCTCGTGGAGATCGTCAACACCGCGATCCCCACCCCGGCGCGCTTCGCCGGGGGGCACCCCGCCAAGCGGGTCTTCCAGGCGCTGCGGATCGCGGTCAACGACGAGCTCGGCCAGCTCGACCGCGGGCTGCCGCTGGCGTGGGAGCTGCTGCGCGAGGGCGGGGTGCTCGCCGGAATCTCCTTCCACTCGCTGGAGGACCGGCGCGTGAAGCGCTTCCTCGCCGAGCGCGCCCGCGGCTGCATCTGCCCGCCCGACCTGCCCGTGTGCGCGTGCGGGCGCGAGCCGCAGGCGGCGCTGCTCACGCGCCGCGCGATCACGGCCTCCGCGGGCGAGCTCGCGCACAACCCGCGCGCGGCCTCGGCGCGGCTGCGCGCCGCGAGGAAGCTCGCCGAGAACCCGGGGGACCCGGGAGGCACGGCATGAGGGCGTGCATCTGGACCGCGGGTGTGAGGACGGTTGAGAGGGCGAGTCGCCCTGGAGACGCAGCGTGACCCCGCCACCCGTCGGGGCCGTCGCGGCGCCCGCTCCCGCGGTTCGACCGCGGCGTCGGGTGGGTGGGCATCCGTCCCCTGGCCGGACCGCACGGCCGCTGCGACCGGCAGCGCGCCCGCGACGGGTATCAGGACCCACCCGCCCCTCCACCCGCCCCTCCACCCGCCCGTCTGCCCGCCCCGCGGTACGCGCCGGGCAGCACCTGCCCTACCACTTGCTCGACCGGCTGATCCGCGGGCGCGCGTGGATCGCGGTGGTCGCGTTCGCGCTGATCGGGATCGTGGCGGCGCAGCTGTGGGTGGTCAAGCTGAACGTGGGCATCGGCCGTGCGATCGAGCACGCGGCGACGCTGCAGCGAGAAAACTCAGAACTGGCGATCGAAGACTCGGCGCTCTCCTCCGGTGAACGCATCGAACAGCTGGCGTCCGCCCAGGGCATGGTGCCCGCGCCCCCGGGTGCGTTGCACTTCGACGCGGTTCAGGGCCCACTCGACGTGCGCCTCGCCGCGGCAGCGCTCGCCAGGCCTGTGCAGCCACAGCTGGCCTCCAGCACCACCACCGCTGGCACGGAAACGAGCGCGAGCGCCACCACCGGCGGCGAAACGGCAAGCGCGGGGGCAGCGACTGCGCCGAGCGCTCCCACGGAAACCCCGCCCACCACTGCGGGAAGCGCGAGCGCCCCGGCTGCGGTCGCGACGGCGACGGCGCCCTCCACGGCGGCCGCGTCCACTCCAGAACCCTCCGCGGCGAGCGGAGCCTCCGAAGCGCCGAGCACACCGGCTGCGACGGGCGGAGCCTCCGAAGCGCCGGCGAGTGCACCCGCCGGCGCCGGCGGAGGCACGCAGGCGACCCCGGGGGGGTAACGCTGTGGCGAGCGTGCAGAGCCGCATCGGGGCGCTGTTCGCGGTGTTCGTGGCGCTGCTGGCGGTGGCCGCGGCGCGCGCGTGGTACCTCGGGGTGCTGCACGGCACGGCGCTGCGCCGGCTGGCGCACACCCAGCAGGTGACCGATGAAACGGTGCCGGCCCAGCGGGGCACGATCACCGATCGCAACGGGACGGTGCTGGCGATCTCCGAGCCGGCCGACGACGTCTCGGCGACTCCGTACCTGGTCAAGGAACCTCTGAAGGCCGCGGAACGCCTGGCGCCGCTGCTGGGGCGCCCCCAGGCGCAGGTGCTCACCGACCTGAGCGAGCGCAGCGGCTTCGTGTACCTCGCGCGGGCGCTGCCCGCGGCGCAGGCGCGGGCGGTGGCGGCGCTGAACATCCCCGGGGTCACGGGTACGCCGACGACCCGCAGAGTGTACCCCCGGAGCGCACTGGCGGGGCAGGTGCTGGGCGTCGTGGGGGGCAACCGCGGGGAAGGGTTGTCGGGCCTCGAATACGCGGACAACGCTGCCCTGCGCGGGAAGGCGGGCGAGCGGCGGGTGGTCAGCGACGCGAAGGGCCAGCCGGTGTCGATCGCCGACGTGCGCCGCGAGGTGCCGGGCGCGCAGCTGCGGCTGACGCTCGACGCGAACATCCAGCAGCGCAGCGAAGCGGTGCTGAGCGCGGTGGGTCGGGTCTTTCACCCGCACGACGCGACGGCGATCGTGATGAATCCGAACACGGGGGCGGTGCTGGCGATGGCGAACTGGCCGCAGATGAACCCGAACAAAGCGGAGGTCGGCTCCGAGGAAGAACTGGAGAACCGCGCGGTGAGCTTCGACTACGAACCGGGCTCGACGTTCAAGTCGGTGACGGTCTCGGGGGCGCTGCAGGAAAACCTGATCACGCCGAGCACGGAATTCTTCATCCCCAACCAACTGCAGGTCGCCGATCGCACGATCCACGACGCCGAGGAACACGGCGAAGAGACGTTGACCACGGCGCAGATCCTCGCCCAGTCGAGCAACATCGGCGCGATCAAGATCGGGAAACTGGAGGGGGAAGACCGCTTCAACGAGTGGGTGCACCGCTTCGGCTTCGGGGCCCCCACGGGGATCGAGCTCCCCGGTGAGGAACGGGGGCAGGTGCTGAGGCCGAGCGAATACTCGGGCTCCTCGATGGGCAACCTGCCGATCGGCCAGGGCGAGTCGGTGACCCCGATCCAGATGGCCACCGCGTACGCCGCGATCGCCAACGGCGGCATCCTGCGCCCGGCACACGTCGTCGCGGCGGTGAACGGCCACCCGACCCGACTGCCGGCCGGGCACCGGGTGATCTCCGCGAGCACGGCGGCGCAGGTACGCCAGATGCTGGAAGGGGTGCTCGCCCCGGGGGGCACCGCCAGCGAGGTCTCGGTTCCCGGGTACAAGCTCGCGGGCAAGACCGGCACCGCCAGCAAGGTGAACCCCGCGACGGGCGAATACTCCGAAACCGCCTACGTGGCCTCCTTCATGGGCTTCGCGCCGGCGGCGGACCCGAAGCTGCTGTGCGCGGTGATCGTCGACGAACCGCAGACCGGCTCGATCTTCGGCGGCACCGTCGCCGCCCCGGCGTTCGGCCAGATCATGGCCTTCGCGCTGCCGTACCTCGGCGTGCCGGCGGGGTAAAGTGCCCTGACATGCCGCTCGAACACGTGGACGTGCTGATCGTCGGGGCCGGGTTGTCCGGTATCGGCGCCGGATGTCATTTGCAGGCCAAGTGCCCGGAGAAGACATACGCGGTGCTCGAGGCGCGCGAGAGCATCGGCGGGACGTGGGATCTGTTCAGGTATCCGGGTGTCAGGTCGGACTCGGACATGTACACGCTGGGCTACTCGTTCCGGCCGTGGAGGGGGGCGAAGGCGATCGCGGATGGGGCGTCAATTCTCGACTACGTCCGCCAGACGGCGAGGGACTATCGCGTCGACGAGAAGGTCCGCTTCCACCATCGGGTGGTGCGCGCGGAGTGGTCCACGGAGGAGGCGCGGTGGACGGTGGAGGCCGAGCGCACCGACACCGGGGAGACGGTGGGGCTGAGCTGCGGCTTCCTGCTGATGTGCAGCGGCTACTACCGCTACGACGAGGGCTATACGCCGGAGTTCCCGGGCGCGGAGCGCTTCGCCGGGCGCATCGTGCACCCCCAGCGGTGGAGCGAGGACGTCGAGTACGCCGGCAAGCGCGTGGTCGTGATCGGCAGCGGCGCGACCGCGATCACCCTCGTCCCGGCGATGGCGCAGAGCGCCGCGCACGTCACGATGCTGCAGCGATCGCCCACCTATATCGTCTCGCTGCCCGGGGAGGATCGAATCGCCAACTTCCTGCGCCGCGCGGTGCCCGCGAAGGCCGCCTACGCGATCGTGCGCTGGAAGAACGTGCTGCGCACGATGGTGAGCGTCCAGCTCAGTCGTCGCCGGCCGGCAGCGATGAAGGCGCTGGTGCGCAGGGGGCTCGAACGGCAGCTGCCGCCGGGGTATGACATCGATACGCACTTCAAACCCCGCTACGACCCGTGGGATCAGCGCCTGTGCCTGGTGCCCGACGGCGATCTGTTCGCGGCGATCCGCGAGGGCCGCGCGTCGGTGGTGACCGACCGCATCGAGACGTTCACCGAGCGGGGCATCCGGCTCGCCTCCGGCGCGGAGCTCGAGGCAGACCTGATCGTGACCGCCACCGGGCTGAACCTGGTGGCGCTGGGCGGCATCGAGATCGCGGTGGACGGCCGCGAGGTGGAGCTTGCCAAGACGATGACATACAAGGGCATGATGCTCAGCGGCGTGCCCAACCTCGCGCTGGTGGTGGGGTACACCAACGCCTCGTGGACGCTCAAGTGCGACCTCACCTGCGAGTACGTCTGCCGGCTGCTCAACCATATGGCCGGGCATGGATACAAGGCGTGCACCCCGCGCCGCGACCCCGCGGTCGGCGAGCTGCCATTCAACGACTTCTCATCGAGCTACATAGTGCGTGCGATCGACAGGTTCCCCAAGCAGGGCGCGAAGGCGCCGTGGCGGCTGTACCAGAACTACGCGCTCGACATCGCGAGCCTCAAGCTCGGCGCGCTCGAGGACGGCACACTGGAGTTCTCGGGCGCCGGGGCGGCGGTCGGGACCTTGGAGCGGGTTCCCGCCTGAGGGTCCACGACAAGATAAATGGCGGGATTGGGGTGGTCGATCGGGCCCTGAGGGCGCCAAACCGGGGCGCCGAACCGGCAACCGCGGGCGCCGGGGCTCCCCAGGACCGCGCGTAGGGCGTAGCCCGCGGGGGCGCGTCGGGGGCTGAAACTAGACTCAGAGCCGTGAGGCGAAGGCGGCGTGTTTAACGATGAGGTTGGCTGAGCTCATCCCGGCCGAGCTGGGCGCGAGCGGCGTCACGGGCGGGGCCGCAGCAGTGGAGATCGACGGTCTCGCCTACGACAGCCGGCGGGTGCAGCCGGGGACGCTGTTCTTCTGCGTACCGGGCGAGCACAGCGATGGCCACGACCACGCGGCGCAGGCGGTGGCGGCGGGGGCGGTGGCGCTGGTCGTGGAGCGCTCGCTGGGGCTGGGGGTACCCGAGGTGCTCGTGTCCTCCGCGCGCGCGGCGGAGGGGCCGGTCGCGGCGCGCTTCTACGGCGACCCGAGCGCCACGCTCGAGGTGGTGGGGGTGACGGGCACCAACGGCAAGACCACGACCGCGTACCTCGTGCGGGCGCTGCTCGAAGCCGGCGGGCGCCCCTGCGGGCTGCTGGGCACGGTGACGTCCGTCGTCGGAGGCGAGGAGCGTCCGGTGTCCCGCACGACCCCCGAAGCGATCGACCTGCAGGGCGCCCTGCGCGCGATGCTCGACGGGGGCGAGTGCGCGTGCGCGATGGAGGTCTCCTCGCACGCGCTGGAGCTCGGGCGCGCCGAGGGCGTGCGCTTCGCGGCGGGGATCTTCACGAACCTCACCCAGGACCACCTCGACTTCCACGGCACGATGGAGGAGTACTTCCAGGCCAAGCGGCGGCTGTTCGTGCCGGCGCCCCCGCGGGTGAGCGCGCTCGATCTGGACGATCCGTACGGGCGGCGGCTGGCGGCCGAGCTGCCGGGAGCGGTGACGTTCGCGGTGGAGGGGACGGGCGGCGCGGCCTCCGCGCCCACGCGGAGACCGGACGGGACGGCCTCCACACCGGAGGACGTCGGGTCCCGGGCCACCTACAGAGCCACCGGAGTGCGCTGCGACTTCCAGGGGTGCCGCTTCGCTGTGCACACCCCCGAGGGCCGGCGCGAGGTGGCGCTCCCGCTGCCGGGTCGCTTCAACGTCGCCAACGCGCTGGGCGCGCTCGCAGCCGTCCACTCGCTGGGCGTGGACCTCGACACGCTGGTGGCGGCCCTGGAGCGTGGGGTACGCGTTCCTGGACGCTTCGAGCCCGTGGAGGAGGGGCAGGAGTTCGCGGTGCTGGTGGACTACGCCCACACTCCGGACTCGCTGGAGAACGTGCTGCGCGCGGCGCACGAAGTGGCTGAGGGGCGCGTGATCTGCGTGTTCGGCGCGGGTGGGGACAGGGACCGGGGCAAGCGCCCGCTGATGGGGGAGGTGGCGGCCGGCTTGTCGGACATCGTGATCGTGACGTCCGACAACCCCCGGTCGGAAGACCCTGAGGCGATCATCGCCGAGATCGTCGCGGGTGTGACACGTTCCGGTTCGCCACCCGCCGGCGCGGCGGGGGCAGAACCGGTGCAGGCGCTGACGGATCGCCGCGAAGCGATCGACCGTGCGATCGCGACTGCGGGGCGCGGCGATGTCGTGGTCATCGCGGGCAAGGGCCACGAGCAGGGGCAGGAGTTCGCAGACGGGGAGACGGTGCCGTTCGACGACGTGACCGTCGCTCGCGAGGCGCTGCAGACGCGCGGCGCGCGCGATTCGGGCCCGCCGCCCGTCGGCGGCGCGCACGTGGCCGGGGCGACGGCGTGATCGAGTGGGACGCGGCGCAGGTGGCCGCGGCCGCGGGAGCGCAGCTGGTGCGTGCGAGGGATGGAATCCCACCCACCCCGGGCCGCACGGAGGCGGGAGGGCCGCGCCGCGTGAGCATCGACTCCCGCAGCGTGCAGCCGGGGGATCTGTTCGTGGGCCTGCCGGGCGAGCGGGTGGACGGCGGCGCCTACGCGGTGCAGGCGCTGCGCGCGGGCGCGTGGGGCGTGCTGGTGCGTCCCGCCCACGCGGAGTCCCTGGAGGCTGGCCCCGTCGCTGCGCCTGCCGGGCCCGCCGGTGTGCGTGCTGGCTCGGGCGCCGGCGTCGTGCTCGTCCACCCCGACCCGCTGGCGGGCCTGCAGTCGCTCGCGCACGCGTGGCGGCGGACGCTCGGCGAGGCGGGGGCGCGGGTGGTCGCGGTCACCGGCTCGACGGGCAAGACCTCGACGAAGGACATCCTCGCGGCGCTGCTGCGCGGTGCAGAGGTGTTGGCCGAAACGGGGACCGATCAGGGAGACACTCGCTCCCCCGGCGGGTCGACGGTCGCGAGCCCGGCGAACCTGAACACCGAGATCGGGCTGCCGCTGACGGTGCTCTCCGCGCCGCGGGGCACGCGGGTGCTGGTGCTGGAGATGGCGATGCGGGGGCGGGGGCAGATCGCGCAGTTGACGGCGATCGCCGAGCCGCAGGTGGGCGTGATCGTGAACGTGGGCCCCGTGCACCTGCAGCAGCTGGGGTCGCTGGAGGCGATCGCCGCCGCGAAGGCGGAGCTGATCGCCGGCATGGCGCCGGGCTCGACCGCGGTGGTTCCGGCGGGCGAGCCGCTGCTCGCGCTGCACCTGCGCGAGGATCTGCGGACCGTGACGTTCGGGGAGGGCGGGGACGTGGAGCTCGTGGAGCGCCGGGAGGACGGGGAGGTGACGATCGTCGACCACGCCGGCGGCGGGGAGCGCATCGTGCTGAGGCCGTCGTTCGCCCAATCCCATAACCTGCGCAACCTGGTGGCCGCGGTGGCGGCCGCGCGCGCGCTCGGCGTGACCCCCGCGGGGAGGGTGGAGGTGCGGTTCTCGGCGCTACGCGGCGAGCGTGTCGCACTGCCGGAGGAGATCGTGGTGATCAACGACTGCTACAACGCCAACCCGATGTCGATGCGCGCGGCGCTCGACGACCTCGCCGCGAGCGCCCCGGCGCGCCGCGTGGCGGTGCTCGGCGACATGCTCGAGCTGGGCTCCGAGGAGCGGCGCCTGCACCGCGAGGTCGGCGCGTACGCCCGCGCGCGCGGGGTCGAGCTGCTGGTCGCGGTCGGCCGGCTGGCGGGTGAGGTGGGGGAGGGGTTCGAAGGAGAGGTCCACTGCGTGCCGGACGCCGCCGCAGCGGCCGAGGCCCTGGCAGGGCTGTTGCGCAAGGGCGACTGCGTGCTCGTGAAGGGCTCGCGCGGGGTCGGCCTGGAGCGGGTCGCCGAGACGCTGGTGGGTGGCGCTGGAGCGCCGCCGCTCGCGGGAGTGCCCTGGCCGGCCGAGCTCGCACCGGCGCCGGCGGGGGACCGCTGAGGTGGGCCGCGTCCTGCTCGGGGGCACCGCGGCGCTCTTGATCTGCATCTTCCTGAGCCCGAAGTTCATCGAGTTCCTGCGCAAGCGCGAGTTCGGGCAGCAGATCCGTGAGGAGGGCCCGGAGGGGCACCGCCAGAAGGCGGGCACGCCGACGATGGGGGGCATCATCGTCTTCATCGCGGTCGCGATCCCGTTCCTGATCCTGACGGGCTACGAATGGCGGGCGCTGGGAGTGTTCGGCACGATGGTGGCGTGCGCGCTGCTGGGCTTCGCCGACGACTACACGAAGCTCGTACGCCGCCGCTCGCTCGGCCTGCGGGCGCGCACGAAGCTGGGGGTGACGATCGCGATCTCGCTGGGGCTGTGGTTCGTCGCCACGCACGAGGCCCACCTGCAGGAAACGCTGCGGCTGCGGGTCGTGGACTACCACGTCGACCTGGGACCGTTCTACCCGCTGCTGATCTACCTGGTGGTGGCGGGCACGACCAGCGCGGTCAACCTCACCGACGGCCTCGACGGCCTCGCGGCGGGCTGCGCGGCAATCGTGCTGCTGGCGTACGTCGGCATCACGTTCATCACCTCGGAGTACGTCTCCACCCAGTCGGACCTCTCGATGCTCGCCGGGTGCCTCGTGGGGGGGTGCATCGGCTTTCTGTGGTTCAACGCGTTCCCGGCGACGATCTTCATGGGCGACACCGGCGCGCTGGGGTTGGGGGGCGCGATCGCGGGCCTCGCGGTGGTGACCCAGACGGAGGTTCTGCTGATCCTGCTCGGCGGGATCTTCGTGATCGAGGCGCTGTCGGTCGCGATCCAGGTGCTGTACTTCCAACTGCGCCACAAGCGGGTCTTCCTGATGGCGCCGATCCACCACCACTTCGAGCTGCGCGGGTGGTCGGAGACCAAGATCATCCTGCGCTTCTGGATCATCGCCGCGATCTGCTGCGCGATCGGCTTCACGATCTACCGCCAGAGCATCGCCTAGGTGAGGTCCCGCCCGCCGATCCCCGAGGGCCCCCACCTGATCGTGGGGCTCGCGCGCTCGGGGGGGGCGGCTGCGCGGGTGCTGCGCGAGCGAGGGGAGCGAGTGATTGGGGTGGATGCCGGCGCGCCACCGGGACTCCAGGAGTTGGCGGCCCAGGGTGTCGAGATGCACCTGCGCGATGACGGCCTCACGCACCTGGAGGACGTGAGGGGGGTCGTCAAGAGTCCGGGTGTGCCCGCGCAGGCGCCGGTGATCGCGGCGGCGCGCGAGCGGGGGCTGCCGGTGCTGGGCGAGCTGGAGTTCGCGTGGCGCCTGCTGCGCAACGAGGTGATCGCGGTGACTGGCACGAACGGCAAGACGACAACGGTGGAGTGGATCGGCCACATCCACCGCGAGGCCGGCCTGCCGGTCGCCGTCGCCGGCAACGTGGGCTCGGCGCTCAGCGGCCTGGTGGGGCGCCTCGACGAGCGGGCGACGGTCGTGTGCGAGACCTCCTCCTTTCAGCTCGAGGACACGCTCGCGTTTGCCCCGGAGGCCGCGGTGCTACTCAACATAACCCCCGACCACCTCGACCGCCACGGCACGGAGGACGCCTACCGGGAGGCCAAGCTGCGGATCTTCGCCCGCCAGCGGGAGGGGGACGTGGCCGTGGTCCCGGCAGGGCTGGCGCAGACCCCGCTCGCCCCAGGTGTGCGTCGGGTGTGCTTCGGTGAGGGCACGCACGCGGACAGGGACGCCGGCAGGGTTGTGGGCGAGGGGGACAGCGGGGTTGCGGGCGAGGGAGCGGACGCGAAGTGCACGTTGCGCGACGGGCGCCTGTGGTGGGGGGGAGAGCCGCTGGTGGTCACCGCGGAACTGAGCCTGCGCGGCGCTCACAACGTAGAGAACGCGATGGCCGCTGCCGCGGTCTGCCTCGCGCGGGGACTCGACCGCGACGCGGTGCGCGCGGGCCTGCGCAGCTTCGCCGGCGTACCGCACCGCCTGCAGGAGGTGGCGCGCCGCGACGGCGTGCTCTACGTCAACGACTCCAAGGCGACCAACGTCGCCAGCACGCTCGTCGCGCTGCGGGCGTTCCCGGGGGGCGGTGTCCACTTGATCCTCGGCGGCCAGGGCAAGGGTCAGGACTTCACCGCACTGCGCGGGGGGGTCGGGGAGCGCTGCGTGGCGGTCTACCTGATCGGGGAAGACGCCCCGGCGATCGTCCGCGCGCTCGACGGCCTCAAGGTCCCCCGCGCGGTCACGCTCCACGAATGCGGTGATCTGGAGCGGGCCGTGACGGCGGCGAGCACGGCCGCCAGTGCGGGCGAGGTCGTGCTGCTCTCGCCGGCCTGCGCCAGCTTCGACCAGTTCTCCGACTTCGAAGCCCGCGGCGAGCGATTCGTTGCGCTCGTCTCGACGGTCGTGTAAAGTGTCTGTGGGTATGGGTTGATGATGCGTACGTCGGTGTACACCAAAGGGGATCTTGGCTGATGCGACGTCCACTTCGTTGGCTGCTCGCAATGGCGGGTGCCTCCCTGGCCGTCGCTGTCCTGCCTACCGCAGCGCTCGCGGGTTCCGCTCCGACGATCGAAAGCGAGTCCGTCTCGCATGTATCCCCGACGAACGCGACGCTCGAAGCGCAGATCGACGTCGAAAGCCTGGAACACGGCGCTTACTACCAGTTCCAGGTGGTCACGAACACGAGTGAATACCTGCCGGAACTCGCCTGCCCTGAACCCAGCGTGCAGTTGGATGGGCACGATGGGTGCGGCATCCCCGGCCCCGGCGGCGGCCACCCTACCCCGGGCGCGCTGCCGATTGGCTTCATCCCGAGTAACACGATGGAGCCGGCCAAGTCTGCATCTGTCAGCCTCGACCTGGCCGCCGGGGGCATGACGCTGCAGCCGGGCGCGACCTACCACTACCGCGTGCTCGCGGTCAAGAGGGTGCAGAGCGAAGACACGCTCGACTGGGTAGGTCCGCCCGTTGCGGGACCCGATCAGACCTTCACGACACCCCCGAGCACGGCACCCGTGGTCGACTCGGTCTCCGTCTCGCACCTGACCCCGACCGACGCGACGTTGGAAGCGCAGATCGATACCGAGGGCTTGGCGAGCACCTACGAATTCCTGATGTGGTGGACGCCCTGCGCCATCTGCGAAGATATTGCGATCTTCAAAGTCGATCTGCCGAGCGGGCTGCTGCTCGGCTCCTTCGAGGATCAGACCGTCAGCCTCGACCTGAACAGCGCCGGCGTGAGCTTGCAGAAGGGCGCTGGATACGGCTATTCGGTGATCGCCACCAGTAAGGGCGGCAGCACCGAAGCTGAATGGAAGGAATTCCAGCCGCCCCCGGGAGTGATCGATCCGCCGGGTCCCATCGCCTCGCCCGGTGTCGGCAACGAGCCCGAAGTGCCGCTCGGCGGTGGGCAGCACACGACATCCGGGACGCCCATCTCGCCGACGCCAAGCGGATCGGGCTCCGGGGCCGTGCCGTCGAAGACGGGGTCGGGTACGACGGGTGCGAAGCCAAAACCCAAGCACGGCAAGCACCACAAGCACAAGCATCACGGCCTGAAGCACAAGCATCACGGCCTGAAGCACAAGCGCTAGCGTCGGGCTGGGGCAGGCGGCAGTCCAGCGCGGGAGGCTTTCGCCGCCCGGCGTCGAAGTGGCTTGGGATGCCACCGGCCGCGCGCGGCGCCAAAGCCAAAGCCCAGGGACGGAGCGGCCCTCGCGCACGTCCCACGGAGGGGCTCGTGGGCTTCCTCGCGCGCAACGGCCGAAGCGAGCGTCCCAACCGCGCCACGGGTGCCCGCCCCCAGCCGCTCGAGCACCGCATCCTGCTGACCGCGACGCTGTGCCTGCTGGCGTTCGGGGCGGTTATGGTCTACAGCGCCTCCTCGGCGAGCACGCTGCTGCAGGGCGAAGGCAACGGCAGCGCCTACCTCGTGAAGTTCGCGGTCTTCGGGGGGGTGGGGCTGGCGCTGATGCACTACCTCGCGCGCCACGGGGTCGCGCGGGTGCAGGGCCTCGTCGCGCCGCTGCTGGTGGTCTCGTTCGTGCTCGTGCTGGCGGTGCACGTGCCGCACGTGGGGGTCTCCGTCAACGGCGCGCGCCGGTGGATCGGCCCCGGCATCTTCCAGTTCGAGCCCTCCGAGCTGTTGAAGCTCGCGCTGGCGCTGTACGCCGCCACGCTGCTCGCGCGCCGCCCGCAGCGTGTGCACGACCTGCGCGAGCTCTCGCGGCCGCTGCTGGTCGTGGTCGGCGGGGCGTGCCTGCTGGTGGTGAGCGAGCCGGACATCGGCAGCGCGCTGGTGATCGCGTTCACGATCGCCGCGCTGCTGCTCGCCGCGGGGATCCCGCTGCGCAACCTCGCGATCCTCGCCGGCTGCGCGCTGGCGGTGGTCGCGGTGTACGCGCTCGCGCGGCCCTACGCGCGGGCGCGGCTGACCTCGTTCCTCGACCCCTGGGCGCACGCCTCCGGCAGCGGCTTCCAGGCTGTCCAGGGGCAGATCGCGATCGGCTCGGGCGGCCTCTTGGGGGTCGGGCCGGGCCAGTCGGTGCAGAAGATCTTCTACCTCCCCGAGGCGCAGACCGACTTCATCCTCGCGGTGGTCGCCGAAGAGCTCGGGGTCGTGGGCGTGTACGCGTTGTTCTTCCTCTACGCGCTGATCGGCTACGCTGGCCTGCGGGCCGCCAAGCGCGCGCGCAGCCTCTACAGCGCGCTGATCGCGGTCGGCATGACCACGCTGATCCTCTCTCAGGCGCTGCTCAACGTGTTCGCGGTGCTCGGCCTCGCGCCGCTCACAGGCGTGCCGCTGCCGTTCATCTCCTACGGGTCGACCAGCCTCGTCGTGATGCTCGCCGCGATGGGCCTGCTGCTGAACGTCGCCTCCGGCACCAGCGCCCACGTGCGGGTGGTGGGCGACGCGCGGGCGCGCAAACAGGCAGGATTGGTCGGTGAGCGCAAGGCCGCCCAGAGTCGTGATCGCAGCCGGGGGGACCGCCGGGCACGTGGTGCCGGCGCTCGCGGTGGCTGACGCCCTGCGCGCGCGGGGTGCGGAGGTCACGTTCATCGGCGGCGAGCGCGCCGAGGCGCAGCTGGTGCCGGCCGCGGGGTACCCGCTGGGCACGATCTCGGTCGCCGGCCTGGATCGCCGCAACCCGCTGCGCGCCGCGCGCGCGGTGGCGCTCGCGGCCCGGGCGGTCCTGCGCGCCCGCGCGCTGCTGGGGGAGCTCGAGCCCGACGCGGTGATGGGCGGCGGCGGCTACGTCTCCGGGCCGGTGGGTCTCGCCGCGCTCACGCGCCGCGTGCCGCTGGTCCTCACCGAGGCCGACAGCCACCTCGGCCTGGCCAACCGCGCGCTGGCCCCGTTCGCGCGGCGGGTCTGCCTGGCGTTCCCGCCCTCGGCTGGCGGTCTGGGCGAGGGTTCGGCGGTGGGGGCGCCCGCGGAGGAGAGGCCCCGGCGGGGGCTCGGCCGTGTCCGGCTCACCTCGCGCAGGGGTCCCCGCTACCGGGTCACCGGCCGCCCGATCCCTCCGCCTCAGCAGGACCGCCGGGGGGCGCGGGAGCGGCTGGGGATCGCGCCGGGGGAGACCTGCGTGCTGGTCTTCGGGGGCTCGCTGGGAGCGCGCTCGATCAACCTCGCCGCGGTCGAGGCGTTCGCCGGGGCGGCCTTCCACGTGCTGCACGTCTGCGGGCGTCGCGACCACCCGGAGTTGGCCGCGCGGCTGCTGCCGGCGGGGTACGTGCCGGCGGGGTACGACCTGCGCGAGTACCTCGACCTCCCGGCGTTCGCCGACGCGCTTGCCGCCGCCGACCTCGTGGTCGCCCGCGCGGGGGGTTCGCTGTTCGAGATCGCCGCCCACGGCCGGCCCGCGATCCTCGTGCCCTACCCGCACGCGGCCGCCGACCACCAGGCGGCCAACGCCCGTTGGATGGCGCAGGGGGGCGCCGCGGTCGTGATCCCCGACAGCGAGCTGACCGCCGCGCGCCTGGCCCGCGAGACGGCCGCGCTGCTCGCGGACCCCCAGCGGATGCGGGCGATGGCGGCCGCCGCGCGTCGTCTGGCGCGCCCGGACGCGGCCGAAGCGGTGGCCGAGGAGCTGCTGGAGGCTGCCGCATGAACACCCATGCCAGCGCAGTGAGCATTGGGAGGCACCGTTGAAGATGAGCGGACAGTGGAGCGGGCGGCGGCTGCACTTCGTGGGCGTCGGAGGCGCGGGGATGAGCGGCTACGCGCGCGCCGCGCACGCCCTGGGGGCGCAGGTCAGCGGATCGGATCGCGCGGACTCGCCCTACCTCGCCCGCCTGCGCGCGGACGGGGTGCTGGAGGCGAGCCTCGGCCACGACGCCGCCGCGGTGCCCGCCGGGGAGGACGTGGAGGTCGTCTACTCCTCCGCCGTGCCCCCCGAGAACCCCGAGCGGGCTGCGGCGCGCGAACGGGGGCTGCGCGAGCGGCCCCGCGCGGAGCTGCTCGGCGAGCTGACCGCGTTGCGGCGCACGATCGCGGTGGCGGGCACCCACGGCAAGACGACCACCGCGTCGCTGCTCGTACACGCCCTGCGAGCCGCGGGCCTGGAGCCCGCGTGGCTGGTCGGCGCTCCCGTGGGCGGCGGACTGCCGAACGCGCAGTGGGGAGAGGGCGAGTGGCTGGTGGTCGAGGCGGACGAGTCGGACCGCTCGATGCTCTCCCTCGACGTTGACGTCGCGGTGCTCACGAACGTCGAGATGGACCACCACGCGAGCTTCGCCTCGCTCGAGGATCTGCGGGGAGCCTTCCGCGAGTTCCTGGGCAAGCCGGCGTTCGCGGTGGTGTGGGACCGGCCGGAGTTGTTGGAGCTGCGCAGCGGTGCGGTAACGCCCTACGACGCACACGATCTGACCCTCAGTCCCGGTGGGTCCCACTTTGCATGGCGGGGGGAGCAAGTGCACCTGTCGGTCCCGGGTGCCCACAATGCGGTCAACGCTGCAGGGGCGCTGGAGGCGGCTCGCATTGCGGGCGCCGACCTCGCGCGTGCGATCGACGGACTCGCCGGCTTTCACGGCGCGGGCCGTCGCTTCCAGCTGCTCGGCCGCAGCGTTGGCCGCGGCGCAGGTGGGGCGCTGGTGTACGACGACTACGCGCACCACCCCACGGAGGTCGCCGCGACCCTGAGCGCGGCGCGCACGCTGGAGCCCCGGCGGCTCGTGGCGGTCTTCCAGCCCCACCTCTACTCGCGCACCGCGCTGCTCGCCCGCGAGTTCGGGCGGGCCCTGGCGGCGGCCGACGTGGTGGTCGTGCTCGACGTGTACCCCGCTCGCGAGCGCGCGGAGGACCACCCAGGGGTCAGCGGGCTGCTGATCGCACAGGCGGCTGCCGACGCGACGGGGGGCCGCCCGGTCCACTGGCTACCGAAGTTCGCCGACGCCGAGCCCGTCCTACGGGGGCTGCTCGGCGAGGGAGACCTGTGTGTGGTGATGGGCGCTGGGGACATCGACACACTGGGGCGCCGGCTGGTCGAGGGCGCGGCGGGACCGTGAGCGCCCCCGCGCCGCCGCCGTTTGTGCAGCGGGACTTCCCGCTCGCCCGCCTCGCCACGGTGCGCACGGGTGGCCCCGCGGAGCTGTTCGCGCGCGTTGGCGAGGAGACGCGGCTGCTGGAGCTGCTCGCGTGGGCGCACGCCGCGCAGGCGCCCGTGGCGGTGGTCGGCTCCGGCTCGAACCTGCTGGTCGCCGACGAGGGCGTGCCCGGCCTCGTGCTGAAGCTGGAGGGCGCGCTCGCGCGGATCGAGCGGGTGGGAGAGCGGGGGCTGCTCTGCGGCGGCGGCGCACGCCTGCCCGCGGTGGCCGCGTTCGCCGCGCGGGCGGGTCTGTCGGGCATCGAGTTCGGCGTCTCGATCCCCGGCACCGTCGGCGGCGCGGTGCGGATGAACGCCAACGCCTACGGCGGTGAGCTTGCGCGGACGCTGGAGTGGGTGGAGGTCGCGACGGCCCGCGGGCTCGAGCGTCGCGAGCCTGGGGAACTGGGGTTCGGCTACCGCCGTTCGAACGTCGGCGGGGGTGAGGTGGTGGTGCGCGCCTCGTTCGCGCTGTCCCCCGCGCCGCCGGCGCAGGTCCGGGCGGCGCTCGCGCGGTTGCGCGCCCGCCGCCACGAGGCCCAGCCGCAGGGCATCAAGACGTTCGGCTCGACCTTCACCAACCCCGACGCCGCCCGCGCGGAGGGGCGCACCGCAGGTCTCCTGCTCGCCGAGGCCGGCTGCTCCGGTCTGGCCGTCGGCGGCGCGCGCTTCGCGCCCAAGCACGCCAACTTCATCGAGAACACCGGCACGGCCACGACGGCGGAGATCGTCGCGCTGGTGGCCGAGGGCCGCCGCCGCGTGCTGGAGCGCTTCGACGTCGCGCTGGAGCCCGAGGTGCAGACGCTTGGGCCGGTGCGGTGGCCGTGGATGTAGGGGTTCGCCGGCCGAGGTCGAAGACTCCAGGGTGGACCGCTCCTTCGCCGCCCGCGCTCCGCTCGGCCGTCTGCCCCGTCCGCTGACGCTCGTGCTCGCGCGCGGCGCGACCGCGAGGAGGCTCGGCGCCGCGCTTGCCGCGCTGGCACTGCTCGGCGGCGGCTGGCTGTGGCTGCGCCACTCGCCACTGGTGTCCGTCGAGCACGTGCGGATCGCCGGCGTGCAGGGCCCCGACGCCGCCGGCATCGACGCCGCGCTGAGCGCCGCCGCGCGGCGCCAGAGCACGCTGGAGGTGAACGTGGGCGCGCTGCGCGCTGCGGTTGCGCCCTTTCGCGTGGTGCGTGGCCTGAGCGCGAGCACGAGCTTCCCCCACGGGCTGCGCATCCGCGTGGTCGAGCAGCTGCCGGTGGCGGCGCTGACGGTGGGGGGCATCCGCACCGCGGTGGCCGCCGACGGGGTCGTGCTCGGGCCGGGTCTGCTCTCGTCCTCGCTGCCTGCGCTCACTGCGGGCGACTCGTCGCTGCGCTCGCTGGGCTCGGGGCGCGTCCAGGACGCGACGGTGCGCGCCGAGTCTGAGCGTGCTGGGGGCCGCTCCGCGGATGCTGCTCGGGTGGGTCGAGCGCGTTTACGAGGGCCGCGAAGGGTTCACCGTGGCGATGCGCGGCGGGCTGTTGCTCTACTTCGGCGACGCCACCCGCCCGCACGCCAAGTGGCGCTCCGCCGCGCGGGTGCTCGCCGACCCGAGCTCCGCGGGGGCCACCTACGTCGACGTGCGCGCCCCCGAACGGCCCGCCGCGGGCACCACGGCGCCCGGCGGCCTGCAGGGGACGGCCGCGCCCGCGCAGGTGAGCGCCTCCGATCCCACCGCCGCTGCGCTCGCTTCCACGCTCGCCGAAGCCGTCAGCGGCGGGTCGAGTGCGGCCGGGTCGAGCAGTGCGTCGAGCGCCGCCGCTGGCACTCCGCCGGCGGTGTCGCCGTCCACCGCTGCGGGTGCCACCCAGAGTGGCGCTGCGGCGACCGGTGCCCAGGAAGCCGCACAGACCGCCTCGCCGGCCACCCCACAGGAAGCGCCACAGACGACCGCCGCAGAATCCTCATCCTCTACTTCAGGTTGAGTCTTCCGAAAAGCCATTCCTCGGGCAGTGGTTGAGAGTCCGGGGATCTGCAACAGAACCTGCAAAAGTCGTCGCACCTGTTGACAGGGCGAAGTTCCCTGCATACCGTGGGCAAACGTGGTTTCCTGTAGAGACCGTACGTGAACCCTTAACCAATACTCTAGGCTTCGGCGGAAAGCACACAGACCATGGAGAGCGGCGTAGGCAGTTACCTGGCAGTGATCAAGGTCGTGGGCGTCGGCGGCGGCGGCACCAACGCTGTAAGCCGCATGGTCGACTCGGGGCTGCGCGGCGTGGAGTTCATCGCCGCCAACACCGACGCGCAGGCGCTCGCGGGGTGCGACGCCGACATCAAGCTCAACATCGGCCACGTCTCCACCCACGGCCTCGGCGCGGGCGCCAACCCCGAGGTCGGGTTCGCCGCCGCCGCGGAGTCGCGCGACGACATCAAGGAGGCGCTGAAGGGCGCGGACATGGTGTTCGTCACCGCGGGCGAGGGGGGCGGCACGGGGACCGGCGCGGCGCCGGTGATCGCGGAGATCGCCAAGAACGAGATCGGCGCGCTGACCGTCGGCGTGGTCACCCGCCCGTTCGAGTTCGAGGGCACCCAGCGCGCGCGCTCGGCGGCCGAGGGCATCGAGCGGCTGCGCGAGGTCGTGGACACGCTGATCGTGATTCCCAACGAGAAGCTGCTCGCCGTGGTCGAGCGGCGCACGTCGATGCTCGACGCCTTCAAGGAGGCCGACGACGTGCTGCGCCAGGGCATCCAGGGCATCACCGACCTGATCACGATCCCGGGCCTGATCAACCTCGACTTCGCCGACGTGCGCACGATCATGCACGACGCCGGCTCGGCGCTGATGGGCATCGGCTCCGCGGCCGGGGAGAACCGCTGCGCGGAGGCCGCCAAGATCGCGATCTCCTCGCCGCTGCTGGAAGAGTCCGTGGACGGCGCCACCGGCATCCTGCTCAACATCACCGGCGGACGCGAGCTTGGGCTGTTCGAGGTCAACGAAGCCGCCGAGATCATCCAGGAGGCGGCCGACAAGGACGCCAACATCATCTTCGGCGCGGTCATCGACGAGAGCCTCGGCGACGAGGTGCGCGTCACGGTGATTGGCACCGGCTTCGACCACCGTCCCGGCCACGGCGCACGGCAGCAGCGCACCGGACGCTCGGTGGACCGCGGGCCCCGCATCGGCGACCGCGAGCGCTCCTCGCTCGAGATCTCCGACGACGACATCGACGTCCCGCCGTTTTTGCGCTGAGGGTGGGAACGGCCACATGTGGCCGTTCCGGGCAGGGCCGCATGCGGCCCTGCCAGACACGCCGCATGCGGCGTGTCTACCGGAGGGCGCATGCGCCCTCCGGCGACCCCGCACATGTGCGGGGTCGAACAGAAACGCTAGCCTCGGCGGATGCGTCGCACCGCCCTGTACGACCGGCACCTCGCCGCGGGCGCCCGGCTCGTGGAGTTCGCCGGCTGGGAGATGCCCGTGCAGTACGCCGGCGTGCGCGAGGAGCACCTCGCGGTGCGCCGGGGGTGCGGGATCTTCGACGTCTCGCACATGGGCGAGCTCGAAACCGCCGGCCCCGGCGCGCAGGCGCTGTTGCAGCGGCTGCTCTCCAACGACGTCGCCGCGATCCCCGTCGGGGGCGCGCAGTACTCGGTGCTCTGCCGCGAGGACGGGGGCGTGCTGGACGATCTCTTCACCTACCGGCTCCAGGACGAGCGCTACCTGACGGTCACCAACGCCGCCAACCACGCGCGCGACCTGGAGTGGTGGCGCGCGCACGCCGACGGGTTCGACGCGCAGGTGCACGACCGCCTGGAGCAGTACGCGATGCTCGCCGTGCAGGGCCCGCGCGCGCGGGAAGTCGTGCAGGCGCTCTCCGACTCCCCGCTGCCCCCGCGGATGACCGCCGGCGAGTGCCGCCTGGGAGGCGCCAGGGTGCTCGTGTGCGGCACCGGCTACACCGGGGAGGACGGCGTGGAGCTGCTGGTGGCGCCCGCCGACGCTCCGCGGCTGTGGGACGAGCTCGTGCGCCGCGGCGCCACCCCCGCTGGCCTCGCCGCGCGCGACACGCTGCGCCTGGAGGCGTGCTTTCACCTGTACGGCGCCGACCTCTCGGTGGAGCGCGGGCCGATCGAGGCGGGGCTCGGGTGGTGCTGCAAGGAGGACACCGGCTTCCTCGGCGCCGGCGCCGTGCGCGCCGTGCGCGCCGCCGGCCCCGCGGAGCGGCTCGTCGCGTTCGCGATCGACGGCCCCGGGATCGCCCGCCAGGGCAACCCAGTGGTTGGCGGCGGGGTCGTGACCAGTGGCACGCTCTCCCCCTGCCTCGGGGTCGGCATCGGCCTCGCCTACGTCCCCGCCGAGCGCGCCGCCGTGGGCACTCCCCTGGAGATCGACGTTCGGGGCAAGATACGTTCCGCGAGCGTGCGGGAGAAGCCGCTCTACCGGAAGGGCTCGTAGAGGTCCGCGCCACCGGGCAGTCGGTTATTCTGGCGTGGATTCCATGGCCGACGCAAGCTACCCCGCTGACCTGCTCTACCACGCCGAGCACGACTGGGCCCGCCTCGAAGACGGGCACGCCACGCTGGGCATCACCTGGTACGCCCAGGACGCCCTCGGCGAGGTCGTCTTCTGCGAGCCGCCCGCCGTGGGCACCCTGCTCACCCAGGACGAGCCCTACGCCGAGGTCGAGTCCGTGAAGGCCGTCTCGGACGTGATCGCGCCTCTCTCCGGGGAGATCGTCGAGATCAACGACACCCTCGCCGAGGAACCCGAGCGGATCAACGACGACCCCTACGGCGCCGGCTGGCTCGTCAAGGTGCGCCTCTCCGACCCCTCCGAGGCCGAGGACCTGATGGACGCCGACGCGTACGTCGCGAGCCTGGTCTGAGGCGCTAGCGCTTACGGGCCGACCCTTACCCTTGACAAGAAGCGACGGTTGTGGTTATGATGGCAAGCGCCACGGTCGCCGCGTGTGGTTGCCGGGGACAAACATAGGGTCTGGTTTGGGTCTACCCGTGGTGGTCGACCTTTCCAAGCGCATCAGGGTCTTTCAGGGAGAGGGGCCGGGTCGTTTCGATGAGGGAGTTGGTTTAGCGTGGTTTCTGAAGGGAGATACGTGCCGGAGATGTGCGCCGCCCGTAGAGGGGGCGTAGCTAGATGCGCCAGCTTGGCGCTGTCGCATCTCTCTCTCTCTCTCTCTCTCTTCAGCTCTAGGGTCGTCCGCTAGCCCTCGTCGTTCGGCGCCTCGGCGCCGTTTTCGTCCCCCGTACACGCGGGGGTGGGTCCTTGCATCCCCGGCGGGCGTCGCGGCCGGGTCTCGGGGGGCGGTGTAGCGGTGCCCCGCGTGCGCACGCGCACAGGCTCAGGCTCGACGGCGCGCACCGCGGCGGCCGCACGTCGGCGTCCTGCGGGCGATTCGCTGCGTGCGGCGCGGATCCCTTCGCGGGGCAACCTCCCCGCGGCGCAGGTCGCGGAGATCCAGCGCTCGCGGCTGTTGGCGGGCGCGCTTGACGTGATCGAGGAGCGCGGGTACGCGAACACCAC
This sequence comes from uncultured Solirubrobacterales bacterium, assembly GCA_963702085.1. Taxonomy (GTDB): domain Bacteria; phylum Actinomycetota; class Thermoleophilia; order Solirubrobacterales; family Solirubrobacteraceae; genus Palsa-744. The sequence continues at coordinate 1,489,551 of OY969707.1, forward strand.
GGTGCAGCGGATCGCCGCCCGCGCACGGGTTTCGCGGCGCACGTTCTACGAACTGTTCGAGGATCGCGACGCGTGCCTGGCGGCGCTGTTCGAAGACGTGGTGGGGATGATCGAGGGCGAGCTCGTCGCGGCGGGCTTGGCGGGCCGTGGCTGGCGTGAGCGTGTTCGCGGCGGCCTGTGGACGATCCTCTCGTTCTTGGATCGTGAGCCGGCGCTCGCGCGGGTGTGCGTGATCCAGGTTTTGCGTGGTGGCCCGGGGGTGCTCGAGCGCCGTGAGGCGGTTCTCGCCCGCTTGGCAGGGGTGCTCGACGAGGGCCGTGGGGAGGGCGCGCGGGGGGCGGAGTGCACCCAGCTGACGGCGGAGGGCCTCGTCGGTGCGGCGTTCGCGGTCGTTTACGCGCGGCTGCTGCGCGGCGAGCGCACGCCGCTGACGGACCTGTTTGGTGAGTTGTTGGGGTTGATCGTGCTGCCGTACCTCGGCCCGGCGGCGGCGCGGCGCGAGCAGGCGCGTCCTGCGCCCGGGCCGGCGCAGGCCCCGGTCGTGGTGGAGGAGCCCGAGGCGTCGCAGGGCGAGCGCGACCCGTTGGCGGGCACGCAGATGCGCCTGACCTACCGCACCGCACGGGTGCTGCGGTGTATCGCCTCGCGGCCGGGTGCCAGTAACCGTGAGGTGGGGGAGCACGCCGGGGTCTCGGATCCGGGGCAGATCTCGAAGCTGTTGCGGCGCCTTTCGCGGCTCGGTCTGATGGCGAACACCGGCGGGGGGCACCTCAATGGTGAGCCCAACGCGTGGGAGCTGACTCCCCTGGGCGAGCAGGTCGCGCAGCGGCTCAGCATCGACGCCCACGACCAGAAAGCGGCTGCGTGATGCCGGTGCGTAGCGGGTGTGTCTTCGTGCTGGAAAAGCTTGCGCTGCTCTACGCCGCTCTACGGCGGTCCCATGATCTCGTCGAAGTGGCGGATGAAGCCGGCGACGCAGCCGGCGAACACGATGAGCGCTGCCACCCACAGGGGTGCGCCGAGGGCAAGCACGCTTGCGATCACGACATCGAGCAGCAGCCACATGACGAGGTCGTAGCGGTCGAAGATGTCGAAGCCGGTCACGAGACGATCCTATCGGTGAAGACAAAGAGCGTCAAGGGACCGCAAAGCATCCCGGCGAGAAGGCCCTGTCCCAGTCCGCGGTTGATCCGTCGCGACAGGGCATCGGGCCGGCTCGGGATGAACAGCGCCACGGCTGCCGGCAGCCCTGAGAAGACGACCGTGCAGCCGCCGAGGACGCCCGCCCAGGCGAGCAGGCCGTTGGCGGCGGCGGTCCCCAGCGAGGGGTTGGCCTCGCAGAGGATGCGGATGACGGCTGTCGCGGACATGCCGGGCACCGTACGCCGCGCTTGGGATGAAACGCTCGATCGACGCCCTGCCGGGCCTTCAACTCCCCGTCTCTGCGGGCCCGCCGTCGCAAAACTTGGCGCGTTTGGGTCCAAGAGCGCCCGGGAGGGCGGTGGGGGGCACCTCAATGGGGAGCCCAACGCGTGGGATCTGACTCCCCTCGGCGCGCAGGTCGCGCAGCGGCTCGCGATCGATGCAGGCCGCCGGGAGGAGGCCGCGTGATGCGCCCGCCGATCTTTACCAACTCAATTCGACAATCCACGTGCGTAGCGCTGGGCGCCGGCACGTTCGACTCTCAGTAGAAGGAGAAACAATGCTCTCAGCACTGCGCAAGCACATCAACCCCGCCACGGCTCTGGCGTTTGTGGCGTTGGTCTTCGCGATCACCGGCGGCGCGTTCGCGGCGACCGGCGGCAGCGGCGGGGGTGGGCGGGGATCCAATCCTGCCACGGCCTCGGTCACGTCTGTGGCCACCGCCGCCAAGAGCAAGTTCAAGCCCAAGGCCAAGACGGGCCCCCGCGGCCCCGCCGGCCCCAAGGGCGCGACCGGCGCGACCGGCGCGACCGGACCCGTCGGAGCGACTGGCCCGGCCGGCCCTACGGGACCAGGTGGTCCCCAGGGCAACCTTGGTAACACTGGCGAAACCGGTAAAGAAGGCCCGCAAGGCAAAGAAGGCAAACAGGGCAAACCCGGCCCCGAAGGAGTCTGCTCCACAGCGAACTGCGTCCTCCCGAAAGGCGTCACCGAGACTGGGGTCTGGTCGGTGGGCCCGCTCAAGCCTATAAACGGCAACGACGCGACGACCGCATCGATTGCCTCGTTCTCCATACCACTGGCTGCATCCCTGAGCAATGCAGGCTGCGAAGAACAACTGCCAACGTGTCACATCCACGTCATCATTGGGGGCGGCGAAGAAGTCACCAGCGTCGAAGGCAACGGCAACGAACCAAAAGACGGAGGACTCAATGCCCAGAAGGAACCCAAACCATGCCCCGGGTCTGTCGAAGAACCGCAGGCCACCGCCGGTAATCTCTGCATCTATGTCGCAAGTGCCACCCGTGCCGCATTCAGTGGTGAAAGTATCCTTACTCCGAGTGGGAGCGGTGGCGCCGGCAAGGCAGGGGCTCTCGTGAATGCCCGCATCGGAGAAGAAGATGGCGGCGAAACCGCCGGCACCTGGGCGGTGACCGAAAAAGAATAAGCACCGCAAGCCAATAGCCGAGCGGACCTGGACGGCCACACCAGCGCCGTCCGGGGCCGTGGGCGCGACCCAACACAACACACAAATTGACGCAGTGCACCACACCTCTGAGAAAGGCACGCACATGAGCAACCACAGCGACACCCACAGGTCTCGACTTCCCCGCCTCAGTGTCGTAGGCCCTGCTCGCGTGCGTACCTTCCCAAGGAGTGGTGCGCGCTCTGTCGGCGCTTACGTTCGCGTGGTTCTGCTCCTCACCGACCGTCCTTGGCGCCTGGCTGCCGTCGGCCTGTTGTGTGCGCTGGCGGGTGTTGTCGCGTTCGGAAGTGCGTCCGCTCAGGCCGTTACCAGTCACGCATATCTCTCGCAGATCACCGAAGTACCGGCCAAAGGGCCGCCACCGTCTGAAGAACCGGTGCCCTATCCCGGCCTGCTGAAAGGCGGAGGGAGGATGACCATAGACTCAGGGGAACTGTATGTCGCCGACAGGGGATCCGCCGGGGAACCCAGGTTGGACAAGTTCAACGCCTCGACGGGCTCATTCATCGCGCAGTTTCCTCAGGTTCCGTCGCTCTCCTACCTCTACCAGGGGGTCGCTGTAGGGCACTCGACCGGCGAAACCGAGGTATACATCGGAGCGGACAAGGTGCACACCGAGGAAGGGGCCATGGCCGTGTTCATCTCGGCGGGTGCGTTGCAGGCGACCTGGGAAGGAAAGGACACGCCGGCCAAAGGCTTTGGCTGCTTCAACTGCGGTGACGAATCCAAAGGGGGGGTCGCGGTGGACAACTCGGGAAACCCGCTTACCAACGGTGATGTGTACGTCTCTGCCCCAGAACAGGGCGTGGTGGATGTGTTCGAACCCAAAGCGGGCGGCGGCGAGCGTTACGTGACACAGCTGACCGGCCCCGAACCGGGGGTCGCATTCAAAAAAGGGCCGGTGGGTGCGGTTGCCGTGGGGGATGTGGCTGTGGACCAGTTGAACGGCGATGTACTCGTTGTCGAAGAACAAGAAGCCGTGGACGTCTTCGAACCGACCGTGCTGGGCTATACGCTCGTGCAACGGCCCGCGGGCACTCCCGGTGGCGCCTTCGAACGTGTCAGTGGTGTGGCGGTAGATGGCAGCAATGGCGATATCTATGTGACGGACTATGGCAAGGGCGTCGTTGACCAGTTCAGCTCGGCGGGCGTCTATCTGGGCGAATTGAGCGGCACAGGCACGCCGACCGGCGCCTTCGGCGAAATCGACGGCGTGGCAGTCGATCCGGCTACACAGGACGTGTATGTCAACGCTCGTGAAGGCGCACACTTCGTCGTCGACGTCTTTGGGCGGAACATCGTGATTCCGGATGTGACGACCGCGCCTGTCTCGAACGTGAAGGCGAGGAGCGCGGGGCTCAATGGGACGGTCAACCCGGACGGAGCGGGCCAGGCGACGTGCCGGTTCGAATGGGGCACCAGCGAAGCGTTCGGCAACGTCACGGCGTGCGTGCAGACGGGGATCGAAGGCAACACCCCGGTGAAGGTGTCCGCGGCAATCAGCGGTCTGCTGCCGGATACGACTTACTATTACCGGTTGCAGGCGAGCAACGCCAATGGCACGAACCACGGCGACGCTTCCCAGGATCAGCATTTCACGACCGCCGGCCCGGGTATCCACGAACCGTCGGCGTCGAGCGTGACCTCGACCTCCGCGACGCTGGACGCCGGGATCGACCCGAACAATGCCTCCACGAGCTACTACTTCGAGTACGGCACGAGCGCCTCCTATGGCTCCAGTGTGCCTGTGCCGCCGGGTGCGGGCCTCGGTTCCGGTGAAGGCACTCTGAGTGTGAGCGTGCATCTGCAGGGTCTTTCCCCGGGCGCCGTCTATCACTATCGTGTGGTCGCGGTCAGCGAACCGGGTGGCGAATCGGTGACGGTCGAAAGCCCGGATGAGACGTTCACGACCCAGGGCGCCGGCAGCGAGGTTTCGCTGCCGGACGGGCGGTTCTATGAAATGGTCTCTCCGCCGAACAAGCAGGGCGCGGGCATCTATCCCGTGGGTCGTGTTCAGGGGGGCGATGTTCAGGCTGCCGCGGGGGGTGGCGGCATCACTTACGAGGCGAACGCGGCGTTCGTCACCAATCCTGCGGGCAACAGGGCGATCGAATCGACGCCGGAGATCTCCACGCGCCATGCTCCCGGCAGTTGGGAAACGGCGGATATCACGACGCCTCACAATGAAGGAGCGGGAGAAATCAGTCTTTTGGACAGCACGGAGTACCTGATTTTCTCGAGCGACCTGTCGGTCGGGCTCGTGAACCCCCCGGGCGATACGCCGCTGCCGCCACTGCCGCCGGGCTCGGAAAAGACGGTCTATCTCCGTGAGGCAAACGGCGAATACCGCGCGCTCGTCACAGCGGCGAACGTGCCGGAAGGCACCAAGTTTGGCGGCGAAAGGGAAAATAGAGGCGGAGTGGAAATCGTCTCTGCCTCGCCAGATCTCAACCATGTTGTTCTCGCAGGCGAAGTGCCTTTGGTGGAAGGTGCGCCGTCATCCAATGGGTTGTATGAGTGGTCGGCGGGCAAGCCTGCGAGCGAACCGCTACGGCTTGTCAGCATCCTGCCTCCGCGTGAAGGGAAACCGGAAGAACCTACGGAAGCTATTCTTGGCAGCAGTGGTGCTTCTATCACCGGGCTACATTCGGGTCAGTCCGTCACACATGCGATCTCTGACGATGGCTCGCGAGTCATCTGGAGTAACATTAAGAGTCACCGGGGGCAGAAGATATCCCATCTTTATATGCGTGATATGGCGAGAGAAGAAACGGTCCAGCTCGATGCCGCCCAGGAAGGATTGCGGGAACCACCGGAAGGAGCCCAGACGCAGTTCAGGACTGCCAACGGTGAAGGATCGAGGGTGTTCTTCACGAGCCCGGAACGCTTGACTGCCAATTCCAAAGCCCCGCTCGCAGGGCGGGAAGGGTATGGAGCGGAAGACCTCTACGAGTTCGAACTGACGAGCAGTGCGGATGAACCGCTGAAGGGCAGGCTGACGGATCTGACGGTTCCTGCGAATGCGGGCGAAGCGGCGGCCGTGGGTGGTGTGGTCGGTGCGAGCGAAGACGGCTCGTATGTCTACTTCGTCGCGCTGGGTGTCCTCGGCGACGGCGGCGCACACGGCGCCAAGAACGGGGGCGAGAACCTCTATGTGGAGCATTACGACGAAGCCGCGAAAGCGTGGCTGGCGCCGAGCTTCATCGCATCGGGCGCCGAAGGAATCGATGTCCCGAAGATGAGGGAATTGTCCGCGCGGGTCTCTCCGAACGGGCGGTGGCTGGCGTTCATGTCCAAGCAGAGCCTGACGGGGTATGACAACCGTGATGCGGTGAGTGGTGTGCCCGACGAGGAGGTCTTCCTCTACCACGCTCCGGAAGACCTCGAAAGTGAATCGGGTTCCCACCCACCCAGCCTGGCCTGCGCGTCGTGCGATCCGACGGGCGCGCGGCCGGTGGGACTGGTCGGCGCCGACTCGGGTGGTGGGGGCCCGCTCGTCGATCCCGGCGAAACCTGGGGTACGTCCTCGTTGGCGGGAAACGTCCCGGCATGGGAGGGGACGGGTCTCGGGTATGCTGTGTATCAACCACGTTATCTCTCCGATAGCGGCCGGCTGTTCTTTGACAGTTCGAATGCGCTGGTGCCGGCGGATGTCAACGGCAAAGAGGACGTGTATGAGTATGAGCCCGAGGGTGTCCCGGCTGGGGAACATGCCTGCTCGCCGTCAAGCACGGACGCGAGCGATGTGTTCGAGCCCGCCGGCACCTTTGCGGTAGACGGCCACGAGGGCGAAGCCGGCGCGGGCTGTGTCGCGTTGATCTCCTCGGGAACGTCCGCTCAAGAATCGGCGTTCCTAGACGCGTCAGAAACGGGCGGGGATGTGTTCTTCTTGACGACGTCACAGCTTTCACCTCAGGATTACGATAATAATTTTGATATCTACGATGCGCACGAATGCACGAGCGAAGCGCCGTGTGCGCCACCGGCGGCGCTGACGCCGCCGCCGTGCGAAACGGAAGCCTCGTGCAAAACGGCGCCGACGCCGCAGCCGGAAATCTACGGCGCCCCGTCCAGCGAGACGTTCTCCGGTCAGGGCAACATCGTGCAGCCAAATCCACCGGCTCCCCCGAAGAAAGTCACGAAGAAGAAGACGGTGAAATGCGCGAAGAGCAAGCGTTTGAGTCACGGGAAGTGCGTGAAGATAAAGACGCGTGCGAAGCGAGCCAGAAAAGCCAGCAACGACCGGAGGGCAAGCCGATGACGATTTCCAGAGCTCTCCAGAAGATCATTGCGGCATTCGTAGTGCTCCTGGCTGTCCTCGCCTTCAGCGCGGTGGCGTTTGCGAGCACGGAATTGGAATGCGGTGCGACGTGCCGCCCGTGGTGGCATCTCACCTCCCAGTCCTTTCCGGCGAGCCTGCCGAGCGGCGGGGAAGGCGAACTCACGGTGACGGCGCAGGACCTCGGCGACATCGGCGCGGTTCTTGGTTCGACGGTGACGCTGACCGACAGGCTGCCGGAAGGCTTGGAAGCGAAGAGCGTCAGCGGATCGGCTGCTGCTGTTTGTGAAGTTCGCGCGGTGCAAGCGCGGGAAGTTGTGTGCAATGTGGAAGGGGAACAGGCCGCGATACGCGCGTTCTACAGTTTCGTGGTTAAGATCAAGGTCAGCGTCCTCGACACCGCGGAGTCGGGTGAAGTGAACACGGCGAGCATCTCCGGGGGCGGCGCGGCTAGCGTGTCGTCGAGCAGCCCGATCACGGTCGGCGGCGAACCGGTCTTTGGCGTCGAACACTATGAAATGCGCCCGGAAAACACGGATGGCTCTCCGGACACGCAGGCGGGCTCGCACCCGTTTCAGCTGACGACCGACATCTCGTTGAATCAGACCGCCGATCCGCCTGTGCCTCCCGCAGCTGTGAAGGATCTGCACTTCAAGCTGCCGCCGGGCCTGATCGGCAACCCGACCCCGTTCCCGCAGTGCCCGATCGCGAAGTTCACGACGCACCCCACAGCGCAAGCCAATGAACGGAACCTGTGTCCGGATGACACGGCCGTCGGGGTCGCGTCGGTGACCGTTGTCGGAGGAGGATCGAAGACCAGTGTTGGCACGTATACGGTGCCGCTGTTCAACCTGACGCCGTCGGTGGGCGAACCGGCGCGCTTTGGTTTCTTCGTGGTGAGCGACCCGGTGTACCTCGATACGTCCGTGCGGAGTGGCTCAGACTACGGCGTGACGGTCAGCGTCCCCAACATCAGCGAGCTCGTCAACACCCTGTCCAGCCGTGTGACGTTCTGGGGCGTGCCGGGCGATCCGCGCCACGACCCGGTGCGCGGCTGGAATTGCCTGGACCCGTTTGAAACCGGCAACACACCATGTGTGGGCACCGAACAGGAAGCGCCGCCGCCGCTGCTGACGCTGCCGACGGCGTGCGAAGGTCCCCTGCACACGAGCGTGGAAGGCGACTCGTGGCAGGACGAGGGCGCCTTCACCCGGCCGCTTGAATACACGTTCACGGATGATCTCGGTCGGCCGTTTGCGATGGACGGTTGCAACCAGTTGCCGTTCGACCCGAGCATCAGGGCGACGCCGGACGGGCAGGCCGGGAGCACCCCCACAGGGTTGAACGTGGATGTGCACGTCGACCAGGAAGCGATCCTCAACGGGACGAGCCTCGCGCAGTCGAACGTCAAGGACATCGCGGTCGCGTTCCCCGAAGGAGTGATCCTCAACCCCTCCGCGGCGGACGGGCTGCAGGCGTGCTCTGAGTCCCAGGTCGGCTACCTGCCGGGCGAAAGCCGGCCGCCGAGCGAACTGCACTTCACGGCGCGGGTGCCTGGTGGCACGAGCGCGGTCGTGGCCGGCGAAACAGCGCCGTTGGAACCGGGCGTGAACGCGTGTCCGAACGCGGCGAAGATCGCGACGGTGAAAATCCGCTCGCCGCTGCTGCCCCCCGGGCATCTCGTCGAAGGCGGCATGTATCTCGCTTCGCCGCAGAACTTTCATGTGTTCCCGGCGGAAAACCCGTTCGAATCGCTCGTCGCGATGTACATCGTCGCCGAAGACCCGGTCTCGGGGACGGTCGTCAAGCTCCCGGGCAAAGTGGCGTTGAACCAGGCGACGGGGCAGATCACCGCGACGTTCGAAGGCAACCCCCAGCTCGCGTTCGAAGACGCCGAAATCCACCTGCTCGGCGGCGAACGCGCCCCCCTGGCGACCCCGGCGCGCTGCGGCACGTACACGACCAACGCAACGTTCACGCCGTGGTCGGGCAACCCCCCGGTGACGTCGTCCTCGAGCTTTCAGATCACGAGCGGCCCGAACGGCGCGCCGTGCCCGGGCACGAGCCTGCCGTTCACCCCGTCGCTGGCGTCGGGTAGCACGAACATCGACGGCGGCTCGTTCAGCCCGCTGACGACGACGCTCTCGCGCCCATCCGGCGACCAGAGCATCCAGTCGGTCACATTGCACTACCCGCCGGGGCTCTCAGGTCTGCTGTCGGGTGTCGAACTGTGCCCTGAACCGCAGGCGAACGCGGGCACGTGCGGCCCGAACAGCCAAATTGGAGAAACGATCGTTTCCGTCGGGGTGGGTGGGGATCCGTTCACGGTCACCGGCGGCAAGGTCTACATCACCGGCCCCTACGACGGCGCGCCGTTCGGGCTGAGCATCGTCAACCCCGCGAAGGCCGGCCCGTTCGACCTGCAGGAAGGCCGCCCGGTGATCGTCAGGGCGAAGATCGAAGTGGACCCGCACACCGCGGCGCTGACGGTCACGACCGACCCCTCCGGTCCGCACGCGATCCCGACGGTCATCGAAGGGTTCGCGCTACAGATCCAGCACGTCAACGTGCTGATCAACCGCCCCGGGTTCACGTTCAACCCGACCAACTGCGACAAGGCGGAAGTCACGGGCGCGATCAACAGCGCGGAAGGCGCCTCCTCGCCCGTCGCCGACCCATTCCAGGTCACCAACTGCGCGGTCCTGGGGTTCGCCCCGAAATTCGCGGTCTCGACCTCCGGGAAGACGAGCAGGGCGAGCGGGGCGAGCCTCGCGGTGAAGCTCACCTACCCGAGCGCGCCGTTCGGCTCGCAGGCGAACATCGCCCGCGTCAAAGTCGAACTGCCCAAGCAGCTGCCCTCCAGGTTGACGACGCTGCAGAAGGCGTGCACCGCCGTGGTCTTCGAATCCAACCCCGCGGGGTGCCCCCCTGCGTCGATCGTGGGTCACGCCAAGGCGATCACCCCGCTGATCCCCGTTCCGCTTGAAGGACCGGCGTACTTCGTCTCCCACGGTGGCGAAGCGTTCCCCAGCCTGATCATCGTGCTCCAGGGGTACGGTGTGACGATCGACCTCGTCGGCTCCACGTTCATCAACAAGGCCGGGATCACGTCCAGCACGTTCAAGACGGTCCCCGACGCGCCGGTCGGCAGCTTCGAACTCACGCTCCCGCAGGGCCAATACTCCGCGCTCGCGGCCAACGGGAAGCTTTGCAAGCAGAAGCTCGCGATGCCGACGGAATTCGTCGCCCAGAACGGCGCGCTGATCAAGACCAGCACCAAGATCGCGGTCACTGGCTGCCCGAAGGCGGGCCACAAGGCCAAGCACAAGGCGAAGCGGACGAGACGCTCAAAGACAGGGCCCTCGACCGGGGCCCGAGGCCGCAAGCACAGGAAGTAGCCCCTCGCGCGCTTGGCGCCGCGGCGCTCAGACGCACTTGAAGCCCGCGGGGCCTCGCTCAATACGCGTCTCGCACTCATGTTATGATGACATGATGTCAGACCGTGAGTTGACCCATATCAGCGTGGCGGAGGCCAAGCGGCGCTTTGCCGATGTGCTCGGCACCGTCCGCTACCAGGGTGAGCGCTATGTGGTTGAGCGCAATGGCACGCCGATGGCGGCCCTGGTCCCCCTCGCCGACCTTCAGGGGACATCTGAGCCGGTTGGACGCCCCGGCTTCCTGGCGCTTGTCGGCGCCTTCGAGGACGAGCCGGAGTATGCCGAGTCGCTCGCCGATGCGGTCCGCAGTCGGCGCGCGCAGCGCTCACGGCCCGCTCCACGACTCTGACGCGCTCGCGATGGTCGTCTTGGACACAGACATAGTGAGCGATCTCATGCGGCCACGGCCCGCTCCCCAACTCGTGGAGAGGCTTGCCGAGACAGCCGCCTCGGAGCAGGCCACGACGGCCATCACCATCGGCGAGCTCGCCTACGGAGCGAGACGCGTGGATCGCCCCGAGCTGTACGAACGCGCGATGCGCCTGCTGGCGGATGTGCTCGTGCTGCCGTTCGACCGGGATGCGGCGGAGCGCTATGGGAGCATCCGCAGCGAGCTCGAGCGTGGGGGCGAACGGCTTCCCGATCCCGACCTGCGCATCGCCGCCACCACGCTCGTCCACGGTGCCGTGCTCATCACGGGCAACGTCCGCCACTTCGAGCGCATCCCCGGCCTCAGCTGCGAAAACTGGCTCCGCGGCTGACCCTCCGGCGGGGTAGTTCCCTTGACAATAGGGGATAGCCCACCCTTCGGAAGTCCCTCGGGTACCCGGGGTACGGCCCGTATCGTAGCGATCAACCCGTTCTACGCGTCCTGTGGAGAGGCGAATGTCCTTTATCCATCGGGATTCACGGCGCTTCGGGCGGGGGCGGCGAGAGCCTTGGCGGTGGGCGGTGTGCGGAATCGTTGGGGTTTGCCCTTGACAAGAAGTTACTGGTGTGCTTATGATGATGGGGTCGTGGCAGCCAGGTGGTTGTCGGGCACAAACATAGGGTCTGGTTTGGGTCTACCCGTGGTGGTCGACCTTTCCAAGCGCATCAGGGTCTTTCAGGGAGAGGGGCCGGGTCGTTTCGATGAGGGAGTTGTTTTAGCGTGGTTTCTGGAGGGAGATACGTGCCGGAGATGTGCGCCGCCCGTAGGGGGGGCGTAGCTAGATGCGCCAGCTTGGCGCTGCCGCATCTCTCTCTCTCTCTCTCTCTCTTGTCCTGAGCGGCTAGCCCCGCAAGGCCCTCATCGACCGGTTCTGACGGGCCGTCCCGCGTTCCCCGCGCGGGGAGGGTTCTTCGCGTTCTGGGGGGCGGTGTAGTGCCCGTGCGCGAGCGGTCTTCGGTGACGCGACGGGCGGCGGCGCGGCGACCCGCGGGCGACTCGTCGCGGCCTGTGCGCAGCCCTTCGCGGGGGAGCCTGTTGGGTGCTTCGCAGGGCAGCCCGCCCCGGGAGCAGGTCGCTGAGATCCAGCGCTCGCGGCTGCTCGCGGGCGCGCTCGGCGCGATCGAGGAGCACGGGTACGCGAACACGACGGTGCAGCGGATCGCCTCGCGCGCGCGGGTCTCGCGGCGCACGTTCTACGAGCTGTTCGAGGACCGCGATGCGTGCCTGGCGGCGCTATTCGAAGACGTCGTTGGGATGGTCGAGGGCGAGCTCGCCGCGGCGGAGCTGGCGGGTCGCGGCTGGCGGGAGCGTGTTCGTGGCGGCCTGTGGACGATCCTCTCGTTCTTGGATCGTGAGCCGGCGCTCGCGCGGGTGTGCGTGATCGAGACGTTGCGCGGCGGCCCGGGGGTGCTCGAGCGCCGCGAGGCGGTTCTCGGCCGTCTGGCCGGTGTGCTTGACGAGGGTCGTGGGGAGGGCGCGCGGGGGGCGGAGTGCACCCCCTTGACGGCGGAGGGCCTCGTGGGTGCGGCGTTCGCGGTCGTGTATGCGCGTTTGCTGCGCGGTGAGCGCACGCCGCTGACGGATCTGTTCGGTGAGTTGTTGGGGTTGATTGTGCTGCCCTACCTCGGGTCGGCGGGGGCGCGGCGCGAGCAGGCGCGTCCTGCGCCCGGGCCGGTGCAGGCCCCGGTCGTGGTGGAGGAGCCCGAGGCGTCGCAGGGTGAGCGCGACCCGCTGGCGGGCACGCAGATGCGCCTGACCTACCGCACGGCGCGGGTGCTGAGGTGCATCGCCTGCCAGCCTGGTGCCAGCAACCGCGAGGTGGGGGAGCACGCCGGGGTCTCGGACCCGGGGCAGATCTCGAAGCTGTTGCGGCGCCTTTCGCGGCTCGGTCTGATGGCGAACACCGGCGGGGGGCACCTCAATGGTGAGCCCAACGCGTGGGAGCTGACTCCCCTGGGCGAGCAGGTCGCGCAGCGGCTCAGCATCGACGCCCACGACCAGAAAGCGGCTGCGTGATGTGCCCGCCGATCTTTTGCACCGACTCGATTCGACAATCCACGTGCGTAGCGCTGGGCGCCGGCACGTTCGACTCTCAGTAGAAGGAGAAACAATGCTCTCAGCACTGCGCAAGCACATAACTCCCGCCACGGCCCTGGCGTTTGTGGCCCTGGTCTTCGCGATCACCGGCGGTGCGTTCGCCGCCACCGGCGGCGGTAGTCCTTCGCACGCGACACTGACGGCCTCCGCCGCGAAGTCCAAGGCCAAGTCCAAGACGGGCCCCCGCGGCCCCGCCGGCCCCAAGGGCGCGACCGGCGCTACTGGTCCCGCAGGTCCTGCCGGCGCGGCCGGAGCCACGGGTCCCGGAGGGGCACAAGGGCCCCAGGGACCCGCCGGCACCAACGGCTCCAACGGTGAAAACGGTAAAGAAGGCGCGCCCGGCGTCGGCGTCACGAACAAGGAATTGAAATCCGGCAACGCCACCTGCAAAGAAGGCGGCGCGGAATTCACCGTCGGCGCCACCAAAACCCACGCCTGCAACGGCGAAAAGGGCCCGGAAGGCAACATCCAGGCGACGCTTCCCTCGGGGAAAACCGAGACGGGGGTCTGGTCGGCGGGGCCAACCAGGGCGCCGGGGGGCGCGGTCACAAACTCACCGATCGCCTCGTTCTCGATACCGCTGGCCGCGCCGCTGAGCGGTGGCCCTGAACCCTGTGAAAAACAGGAACCGGCGTGTCACGTCCACGTCATTATCAGTGAAACCGGCGAAGAAGCCGCTAGCGTCGAAGGCGGCGGCACAGAAGAACCCAAGTTCGGGGGACTCAAAGCCCAGAAAGCACCCATACCATGCCCCGGGTCTGCCGCAAAACCGGAAGCCGGCAAAGGCGAGTTCTGCGTCTATGTCGCAGGCGCCACAGACCTGGCATTCGATGATGAAAACATCGTTAATTCGGCGGTGTCTGCCAGTGGCACCGGCACGGCGGGCGCCTTTGCTCAGGTCTGGATCGGAACGGGAGAAAAAGGCGGCTATGCCTACGGCGCCTGGGCGGTGACCGCCGAATAAGAGACGCAAGCCCATCGGCCGAGCGGCCCCGGACGGCTACACCAATGCCGTCCGGGCCGCTGGCCGCACACAACACTCCAACCGACACATGCACCATCTCTACGGAAAGGCACGCAAATGAATCATCTCGAGCATTCACCGAAGACACCCCGCGTCGCCACGGGTCGCTTCGGCGTGCTCGGAGCCCCGCACGGCGGCCAGGGGAATGGTGCGCCCCGCGCCGGGGCCCGTGTTCGTGTGGTCACGCTCGTCGCCGGCCGTCCCTGGCGCCTGGCTGCCGGCGGCCTGTTGTGTGCGCTGGTGGGTGCTCTCGTGTTCGCAAGCGCGCCCGCCCAGGCTGTCACCAGCCACGTATATCTCTCTCAGATCACCGAAGTACCGGCCAAAGGTCCGCCGCCGGCTGAAGAACCGGTGCCCCTTCCTGGCCAGTTGGGCGGAGAATTTTACGGGATGACAGTTGATTTGGGCCATCTGTGGGTGACAGACCAGATCCCAGGCGAATCGGGACTCAGAAGAGTGGACAAGTTCGATGCGGGGACGGGCGGGTTCATCTCACAGTTCGTCCATACCGAAAAAGGTCACTCCCCTATAAACGTCGCGCTCGGCCATGCGAAAGGCGAACCGGGACCTCAGGTCTATGTGGTGGAAGCAGAACTAGGCGCAGAAGTCGTGGGTATTGATGGCGAATCTGGGACCAGGCAGGCGACTTGGACCGGTGCGGGTACGCCCCCCAAATCCTTCTCGCAGATCACTGATATCGCGGTCGATAACTCGGTGAGCCCCTTGGACTGGGCGGCCGGCGACGTGTATGTAGTCGAGCACGGTAGGAATGTCGTGGATGTCTTGCGCCGTGAACCCAACGGCGAAGAATACTATGTCACGCAGCTGCCGGAACCCGAACCCGAACCGGGAGTTCACGTCCCCTTCCAGAACCCGTACGAGGTGGCCGTGGATGAATCGAACGGCGAGGTATTCGTCGCGGATGATGGCGGATCCGGGGGGATTGTGGACGAGTTCGAACCGACGGTGCTCGACCAATATGCGTTCGTGCGGCAGTTGAAGGGGACGCCCGCGGGCTCCTTCGGAGGGATCTATGGCGTGGCGGTGGACAGCGTCGATGGCGATATCTACGTGGCGCTGGGAGGGGAAGGGGTTGTCGACGAGTTCGACTCCGCGGGCGTCTATCTCGGCCATTTGACGGGCACGCCGTCCGGTCCGTTCACAGCACCGGAGGCGGTGGCGGTCGACCCGGAAAGCCACGATGTGTATGTCGGCGATCAACTTTCTGGCGTCGATATCTTTGGGCCGAACGTCGTGACGCCGGATGTGACGACGGCCCCCGTCTTCAACCTGAAAGCCCACGGCGCGACGCTCGAGGGCACGGTCAACCCGGACGAAGCGGGCCCGGCGACGTGTAGCTTCATATATGGCCCCAGCCCGAGTGAACTGACGAAAACCGCGGAATGTGAAGGGGCGGGTAGCGAAGCGACCCCGATCCTGGGACACACGGGAGAAAACAGCCCGGTCACGGTGCACGCGGAATTGAGCGGCCTTGAGCCGGATACCACCTACTATTACCGGCTGCAGGCGAGCAACGCCAACGGCGCGAACCCGGGCGAAGCCTCCCAGGACCAGCATTTCACGACGACCGGTCCGGGTATCCGCGAACCGTCGGTGTCGCGCGTAACCTCGACCTCCTCGACGCTGGACGCCGCGATCGACCCGAACAATGCGTCCACGAGCTACTACTTCCAGTACGGTACGAGCGCGTCGTATGGTTCCAGTGTGCCGGCGCCGCCGGGCGCGAGCGCGGGCTCAGGCGTTGAAGCTCTGAGCGTGAGCGTGCATCTGCAGGGCCTTTCCCCGGGCACCGTCTACCACTACCGCATCGTCGCGCTCAGCGAACCGGGCGGCGAACCCGTGACGGTCGAAAGCCCCGATCTGACGTTCACGACGCAGGGGCCGGGCAGCGGGACTTCGCTGCCGGACGGGCGGCAATATGAAATGGTGACCCCGCCGAACAAGCACGGCGCAGGTATCTACCCGATCGGCCAAGAAGGCGGCAGCGACATCCAGGCCGCGGCCGGCGGCGATGGGATCACGTTCGCGGCGACCGCGCCGTTCGCGGCCAATCCTCGGGGCAGCCGCGCGATCGAAAAGACGCAGGTGCTCTCCAAGCGCACCGCCCCGGGCATTTGGGAAACGGCGGACATCACAACGCCGCACAACGAAGGCACCTCGCAGATTGACGTCGGTTTCCTGACGGAATACTTGCTGTTCTCGAGCGACCTGTCGCTCGGGATCGTCGAACCGAAGGGCGATACGCCCCTGCCGCCCCTGCCCGCCGGCTCGGAAAAGACGGTGTACGCGCGTCACAACGGGCAGTGCGCGGCGACGTCGGCGGTGCCGACACCCGCGAGCTGCTATCAGGCGCTCGTGTCCGCGGCGAACGTGCCGGAAGGTACCGAATTCGGCGGCGCCGAGGAAATCCAAGGTGGAGTGGCATTCGCGTCCGCCTCACCCGACCTCGGCCACGTCGTGCTCAAAACGGAAGCAACACCTGGGAAACCAGCGCCCTCTCTGACGCAAACAGCGGTCCCGCAGGGCGGCCTGTACGAGTGGGCGGCGGACAGGCCCGCGAGCGAACCGTTTCAGCTCGTCGACATCCTCCCGCCGCACGCGGGCAAACCGGAAGAACCCGCGGCAGCAGCTGATCTGGGCTATGAGGGTCATGACGTCAGGCACGCGATCTCCAACGACGGTTCGCGGGTCATCTGGTCAGCTACGGAAAACAGCAAAACGTCTCTCTACATGCGTGACATGGTTCGTGAGGAAACGCTGCAGATCGGTGGCAACGGCGCAACGTTCGAAGATGCGAACGCGGAAGGGTCGAGAGTGTTTTTCAGCGGTCAAGTGTGCGAAATCAAGATCAACGGAGTCGAAAAACTTGAATGTGTCGTGACGAGCCTGGGCGGTACGGTTCTTGGCGCGAGCAAAGACGGCTCGTATGTGTACTTCGTCGGCGCCAACAACCTGTATGTTGAGCACTACGATGAAGCGACACGTGCCTGGGAAGCACCGCGCTTCATCGCGACGCTGGCGGGCGGTGACTCGCCGGACTTCAGCGACGGCAACGGAAACCTCGCATCTATGACCTCGCGGGTATCGCCGAACGGGCGGTATCTGGCGTTCATGTCGGAACGGAGCCTGACGGGGTATGACAACCGCGACGCGAACAGCGGTGTGCCCGACGAGGAGGTCTTCGAGTACCACGCCCCGGAAAACATCGAAGCGGAACCGGGCAGCCTGGTGTGCGCGTCGTGCGATCCGACGGGCGCGCGGCCGCTGGGGCTGTTCGAGCACGACGTCACAGCCTCGGGAGGTCCTGACCCGTCGGGACCGCTCGTCGACTACAGCGAGATTTGGAGCGGGGGTGGGATCGGCGGATCGGGGCGGTGGCTGGCGGGGAACGTCGTGCCGTGGACGCTTGAGGACCTCTCACACGCTCTGTACCAGTCGCGGTATCTGTCGGACAGCGGCCGGCTGTTCTTCGACTTCGAGCGATGGGCTGGTGCCGGCGGACGTGAACGCCAAAGAGGACGTGTACGAGTACGAGCCGGCGGGCGTGCCCTCCGGCAGTCCCTCCGCGTGCTCGCCTGCGAGCACGGACGGGAGCGACGTCTTCGAGCCCGCTCGTACCTTTGCGGTGGAAGGCCGCAATGGCGAATCGGGCGCGGGCTGTGTCGCTTTGATCTCCTCGGGGACGTCCCGCGAAGAATCGGCGTTCCTGGACGCCTCGGAATCGGGCTCCGACGTGTTCTTCCTGACGGCCTCGAAGCTCTCGCCGGCGGATTACGACACGAGCTATGACATCTACGACGCGCACGAATGCACGCCGCAAGCGCCGTGCGCGCCGCCGGCGGCGCTGCTGGCGCCGCCGTGCGAAACGGAAGCGTCGTGCAAAGCGGCGCCCTCGCCGCAGCCGGAAATCTACGGCGCCCCGTCCAGCATGACGTTCTCCGGCGCGGGCAACCTCACGCAACCACCACCAGCCCAGCCGAAGAAGGTCACGAAGAAGACGATCAAATGCGCCAAAGGTAAGCATCGGAGTCACAACAAGTGTGTGGCAAACAAACACAAGAAGAAGAATGCAAAGGCTAAGAAGTCTGCTCACACCAACCGGAGGGCAGGACGATGAGGCAACTATTGCGCAGCTTGACCCTAACTCCGCTCTTCGTCCTAATAGCTCTTTCCGTCGCTACGTCCTCAGCGTCCGCGAGTACGGAACTGGAATGCGGCGCGACGTGCCGTCCGTGGTGGTATATGAGCTCGCAGGCGTTGCCGGCGAGCCTGCCGCGCGGGGAAGAAGGCGAAATCATGGTGATCGGGGAGAATCTCGGCGATACGAGCACGCTGCCTTCCTCTACGGTGACGCTGACGGACAGGCTGCCCGTAGGTGTGGAAGCGAGGAGCGTCAGCGGATTGAACCAGGGCCCCGGACAGAACAGCGCCGTCTGTGAAATCCGGCCCGGGGAAACGCGGGAAGTCGCGTGCAGCGTGATAGGCCAGGTCGGCGCGTTCGCGGATTTCGTGGTGAGAATCAAGGTCGCGGTCTCGGAAACCGCGCAGCCGGGGTTGAATACGATGAGCATCTCCGGGGGCGGCGCGGCGAGCGTGGTGAGCAGCAGCCCGGTCGGGGTCGGCGGAGAACCGGCGTTCGGGGTCGGGCAGTATGCAATGCTCCCGGAAAACGCGGACGGCTCGATCGACACGCAGGCGGGGTCGCATCCGTTTCAGCTGACGAGCACGCTCGCGCTGAACCAGACCGCGGACCCGGGCAAGCCGCCGGCGGCGGTGAAAGACCTGCGCTTCGAGCTACCGCCGGGGCTGGTCGGCAACCCGACGCCGTTTCCGCAGTGCCCCGTCGCGAAGTTCACGACGCAAGCGAACGCATACAACCTCTGTCCGGATGACACGGTCGTCGGGGTGGCGTCGGTGACGATCGCACTACACATCGGGGGCTCTACCGTTTCCACCGAACCGGTGCCGTTGTTCAACCTGACGCCGTCGACGGGCGAACCGGCACGGTTCGGGTTCTACTACAAAAGCGATCCGGTGTACCTCGACACCTCTGTGCGCACGGGCTCCGATTACGGCGTGACCGTGACCGTGCCGAACATCACCGAGCTCGCCTCGACGCTGTCGACCCGGGTGACGTTCTGGGGCGTGCCGGGCGACCCGCGCCACGACCCGGTGCGCGGCTGGAACTGCTTGAACCCACAGGAAGCCGGTGGCGGTTTCGGGGCCTCCCCGCCGTGCACCGCGACCGAACAGGAGTCCCCGCCGCCGCTGCTGGCGATGCCGACGGCCTGCGAAGGTCCGCCGCAGACGAGCGTGGAAGGCGACTCCTGGCAGGACGAGGGTGTTTTCACAGCGCCGCTGAAGTACACGTTCCTGGACAAGTTCGGTAACCCCGTGGCGCTGGACGGGTGCAACCAGTTGCCGTTCGATCCGAGCATCAAGGCGACACCGGACGGGCAGGCCGCGAGCACCCCCACGGGGCTGAACGTGGACGTGCACGTCGACCAGGAAGCGATCCTGAACGGGACGAGCCTCGCGGAGTCGAACGTCAGGAATATCGAGGTCGTGTTCCCCGAAGGCGTGATCCTCAATCCCTCCGCCGCGGACGGCCTGCAGTCCTGCTCCGAGGCCCAGGTCGGCTACCTGCCGGGGGTGAGCCATCCCCCGAGCGAACTGCACTTCACCCCGACGGTGCCGGGCGGCACAAGCGCGCTCGTGCAAGAAGAAACCGCGCCGCTGGAACCCGGTGTGAACGCGTGCCCGAACGCGGCGAAGATCGCGACCGTCAAAATCCGCTCGCCACTGCTGCCGCCCGGGCATCTCGTCGAAGGCGCGATGTATCTCGCCTCGCCGCAGAACTTCCACTCCTTCCCAGCGGAAAACCCGTTCGAATCGCTGGTCGCGATGTACATCGTCGCGGAAGACCCGGTCTCGGGCACGGTCGTCAAGCTCCCCGGGAGCGTCGCGCTGAACCAGGCGACGGGGCAGATCACCGCGACGTTCGAAGACAACCCGCAGCTCGCGTTCGAAGACGCCGAAATCCACCTGTTCGGCGGGGAACGCGCGCCGCTGGCGACACCGGCGCATTGCGGCACGTACGCGACGCAGGCGGTGTTCACCCCGTGGTCGGGGAACCCCCCTGTGACGTCGTCCTCGATCTTTCAGATCAACAGCGGCCCGAACGGCGCGCCCTGCCCGGGTCAGAGCCTGCCGTTCACCCCCAGCCTCGCCTCGGGCGCCACGAACATCAACGCCGGGTCGTTCAGCCCACTGACGACGACGCTCTCGCGCCCGTCCGGCGATCAGGAGCTCCAGTCGGTGACGCTGCACTACCCGCCGGGCCTGTCCGGTCTGCTCTCGGGCGTGACGCTGTGCGGGGAAGCGCAGGCGAACGCGGGGACGTGCCCGGAATCGAGCCGCATCGGGGAAACGATCGTCAGCGTCGGCGAGGGCGGCGACCCGTTCTCGGTCACCGGCGGCAGGGTCTATATCACCGGCCCCTACCAGGGCGCCCCGTTCGGGTTGAGCATCGTGAATCCCGCGAAGGCCGGCCCGTTCGACCTGCAGGAAGGTCGGCCGGTGATCGTGCGGGCAAAGATCGAAGTGGACCCGCACACCGCGGCCTTGACGGTCACGACCGACCCTTCCGGCCCGCACGCGATCCCGACGGTCATCGAAGGGTTCGCGCTGCAGATCCAGCACGTCAACGTGCTGATCAACCGCCCCGGGTTCACGTTCAACCCGACCAACTGCGAGAAGGCGGAAGTCACGGGTGTCATGAACAGCGCGGAAGGCGCGTCCTCGCCCGTCGCCGACCCGTTCCAGGCGACGAACTGCGCCGTCCTGGCGTTCGCCCCGAAATTCGCGGTCTCGACCTCGGGGAAGACGAGCAGGGCGAGCGGTGCGAGCCTGTCGGTGAAGCTGACCTATCCGAGCGCGCCGTTCGGCTCGCAGGCGAACATCGCCCGCGTCAAAG
This sequence comes from uncultured Solirubrobacterales bacterium, assembly GCA_963702085.1. Classification (GTDB taxonomy): domain Bacteria; phylum Actinomycetota; class Thermoleophilia; order Solirubrobacterales; family Solirubrobacteraceae; genus Palsa-744. The sequence goes on from OY969707.1 coordinate 1,510,444, forward strand.
TCGAACTCCCCAAGCAACTGCCCTCGCGGTTGACGACGCTGCAGAAGGCGTGCACCGCGGTGGTCTTCGAAGCCAACCCCGCGGGGTGCCCCCCCGCATCGATCGTGGGTCACGCCAAGGCGATCACGCCGCTGATCCCCGTTCCGCTTGAAGGCCCGGCGTACTTCGTCTCTCACGGCGGCGAAGCGTTCCCCAGCCTGATCATCGTGCTCCAGGGGTACGGCGTCACGATCGACCTCGTCGGCTCGACGTTCATCAACAAGGCCGGGATCACCTCGAGCACGTTCAAGACGGTCCCCGACGCCCCCGTCGGCACGTTCGAACTGACGCTCCCGCAGGGCCAGTACTCCGCGCTCGCGGCGAACGGGAACCTCTGCAAGCAGAAGCTCGCGATGCCGACCGAATTCCTCGGGCAGAGCGGCGCACTGATCAAGACCAGCACCAAGATCGCCGTCACCGGGTGCCCGAAGGCGGGGCACAAAGCGAAGCACAAGGGGAAGAGGGCGAGGCGCAGGAAGACAGGGCGCTCGACCGGGGCCCGGGGCCGCAAGCGGAGGAAGTAGGCGCCGGCGGGCCAAGGCTCGCCCCCCTGCTCTCCCGCCACGCCCTTCAGTACCTGAGGGTGAAGTGAGGGCGCTGGAAGTGGATGCCGAAGGTCGCAAAGAAGTCCGATTGTCCCCAGAGCGGACTGGCGTGCTCAATGAAGATTGCGTCGAGATCGAAGATTCGCCCCCAGGGACGCAGATCGCCTCCGCCGGACACCACCTCGAGCACCTGCGCGCGGATCGGGACGAGCGGGGCCAGGCACGGAACGTCGCTGCCATCGGCGACGATCACCTTTCCCGCATTACGGAGATCCTTCTCCCCGAGCCCAAGTCGCTCAGCAGCTTCTGTCGAGAGCACCGTACGGCTCGCGCCCGAGTCGACCGTGCCGGTGAAGTCGCGCATCGGGCCACCTTGCGCCTGGATTCGCACGTCCAGCGACGGCACTTCGCGAGCGTCGTATGGAAACCTACGGCGTGGCAGCGAACCGTCTCGTCAGCGGGCGAACACGGTCGCCGTCGGGACGTGGAAGAACGACACCTCGGCGGCCCGGTCTTCGAACTCGTTGCGCAACTCTGCTTCCGTGTCCCTGACGGCGAGGATCTGCGCCGCATGCAGGGCAAGCCATTTGCCGGGGTGGTCATACGCATCCGGCGGCACGGGAGAGATCGAGACGCCGTCCTCCTCCTCGCCCGGAGCGGCATAGCCAAGCGGTACCGAAAAGAGATCGTCCATCTGGGCAAGCGTAGCGCAGCCGATTGACGCTCTCCCTGCGGATGGTCTGGGCCGCAGGCTAGGCTGAGGAGGCGATGACCCGCTACACCGCCGCCACCGAGGCCGACCGCGCCGCGATGCTCGCGGCGATCGGCGTCGGCTCGATCGCCGAGCTGTTCGAGCGCCAGATCCCAGCGCCCGTGCGGCTGGGCCGGGCGCTCGAGCTGCCGGCGGGATTGCCCGAGCAGGAGGTTTACGAGCACCTGCGGGCATTGGCCGCGCGCAATGTCAGCGCCGAGGAGGAGCTCACCTTTCTTGGGGCCGGGATGTACGACCACTACGTGCCCGCTTTGATCGACATGCTGATGGAGCGCTCGGAGTTCCTGACCCCCTATACGCCCTACCAGCCCGAGGTCTCCCAGGGGGGGCTGCAGGTGATGTTCGAGTACCAGACAGCGATCTGCGAGCTGACCGGGCTGCCGGTCTCCAACGCCTCGGTGTACGAGGGGCCCTCGGCCGTCGCCGCCGCGGGGTACCTCGCCAAGCTGCACAACGGCCGCGGGCGGTTCGTCGTGAGCGCGGGGCTGCACCCCCACACGCTGGAGACGCTGCGCACCTACGCGCACGGGTATGGGGTCGAGGTCGTCGAGGTTCCCCTACTCGACGGGCGCACCGACCCCGAGGCTTGGGCCGCGGCGATCGACTCCGACACCGGCGCCGCTCTCTTCGCTCAGCCCAACTTCTATGGCGCCGTCGAGGACGCCCCCGCGCTCTCCGCCGCCGCCAAGGCCGCCGGCGGGGAGCCACTCGTGGTCGTCGCGCAGGTCGATCCCCTCACGCTCGGCATCCTCGCCTCTCCGGGCGAATGCGGCGTCGACGTCGCCGTCGGCGAGGGGCAGTCGCTCGGCAACCGCCTCGACTTCGGCGGGCCCTCGTTCGGCTTCTTCGCCGCGCGCGATGTCTACCTGCGGCGGATGCCCGGGCGCATCGCCGGGGAGACCCGCGACCTCGACGGCCAGCGCGGCTTCGTGCTCACGCTGCAGACCCGCGAGCAGCACATCCGCCGCGAGAAGGCGACCTCCAACATCTGCACCTCCCAGGCGCTCAACGCGCTCGCGGGGGTCGTCTACCTCAGTTGGCTCGGGCGCCACGGGATTATCGAGCTGGGGGAGTTGCTGCTTGCGCGCACCCACTACGCGCGGCAGACCCTCGCCGCGCTCGATGGGGTGCAGCTCGCGCACTCCCAACCCGTCGTGCGCGAGTTCGCTCTGCGCCTCGACGCCGACGTCGCCGCCGTTCGAGCGCGCTGTGCGGCGCAGGGCGTCAACCCCGGCGCCGACCTGTACTCCCTCACCGGGCGCGAGGAGGACAGCGGGGGGCTTCTGGTTGCCATAACGGAGCGTCGTACCCGCGGGGACATCGACCGGCTCGCCGCCGTGCTCGGGGCCGCCGTCGCCGCCGAGCGTCAGATGGTGGCCGCGTGAGTGACACGCTCACGATCTTTGAGCGGGGCGCCCCGGGACGTCGCGCTTTTCACTGCCCCGCGCTCGACGTGCCCGCGGTCGATCCCGCCGAGCTCTTGCCCGCGCACCTGCTCCGCGCCGAGGGGCCGCGGCTGCCGGAGGTCTCCGAGCCCGAGCTCGTGCGCCACTACGTGCGGCTCTCCAAGCGCAACTTCGATCTGGACTCCGGCTTCTACCCGCTCGGATCTTGCACGATGAAGCACAACCCGCGCCTGCACGAGCGCGTCGCCGCTTTGCCCGGCCACGCGCGACTGCACCCGCTGCAGGACCCTGCGCGGGCGCAGGGGGCGCTCGAGCTGATGTGGCGTCTGCAGGGGGCTTTGGCCGAGATCGCGGGGCTGCCGCACGTCTGCCTGCAGCCCTCCGCCGGCTCGCACGGCGAGCTCGCGGGCGTGCTGCTCGCGCGCGCCTTTCACGACGCTCGGGGGGAGGTCCGGACCAAGGTGCTCGCGCCCGATACCGCCCACGGGACCAACCCCGCGACCGTCACGATGGCGGGCCTGGAGGTCGTCCCGCTCGCCACCAACCCCGCGGGGGGCATCGACCTCGACGACCTGCGCGCGAAGGTCGGGCCCGACGTCGCCTGCCTGATGCTCACCAACCCCAACACGCTCGGGCTGTTCGACCCCAACATTGAGGAGATCGCCCGCCTCGTCCACGACGCCGGCGCGGTGCTCTACTACGACGGCGCCAACCTCAACGCCGTGATGGGGCTCTCGCGGCCCGGGGACATGGGCTTCGACATCGTTCACTTCAACCTCCACAAGTCCTTCACCCAGCCCCACGGCGGCGGCGGGCCCGGCTCCGGGCCGATCGCGGTCTCCGAGCGCATCGCGCCGTTCCTGCCCATGCCCGTCGTTGTGCGGCGTGAGGACCGCGAGGGGGAGGGCGCCGGCGGGGCGGGGGCCGTGTTCGACCTCGACTTTGGCTCCGGGTCCGTCGGTTCCCGTTCGATCGGGCGCCTGCGCGGCTTCCAGGGCAACTTTGGCTGCTTCGTGCGCGCCTACGCCTACATCTGCTCGCTCGGCGCCGAGGGCCTGCGCGACGCCTCCGAGGCCGCGGTGCTGAACGCCAACTACCTGCTCGCGCGTCTGCGGGAGCTCGGCGTCGCCGAGGAGGGTGTTGGTAGTGGGCAGGCGGTTGCCGACTACCTTCCACTGGCCTACGGCGAGCTCTGCATGCACGAGTTCGTGCTCTCCGGGGGGCCGATGAAGCGCGAGCTTGGCATCAAGACCCTCGACCTCGCCAAGCGCCTGCTCGACTTCGGCTTTCACCCGCCCACCGTCTACTTCCCGCTGCTCGTCGAGGAGGCCCTGATGGTCGAGCCCACCGAGACCGAGACGCGGGAGACGCTCGACGCTTTCGCCGAGGCCCTCGCGGAGATTCTGCGCGAGGCCGCCGCCGACCCCGAGATCGCGCGTACCGCGCCGCACACCACGCCCGTCCGGCGACTTGACGAGGTCGGGGCCGCGAAGCGGCCGGTGATTCGCCAGGCCCTCGCGTAGGGCGCCACCGTCGAGTGGTTCGCCGTGCTCCGTTAGGGTCCTGAGCCTATGCGCATCTTCTCCGGCATCCAGCCGACCGGTTCCAAGCACCTCGGCAACTACATCGGTGCGATCCTCCAGTACGTCGCCGGGCAGGAGCGCGGGGAGGCGCTGTACTGCATCGTCGACCTGCACGCCCTCACAGTCGCCTACGAGCCCGCAGAGCTTCGCCGCAGCCTGTACGACCTCACCGCGCTGCTGCTCGCCGCCGGCCTCGACCCCGCGGGCTGCATCCTCTTTCGCCAGTCCGACGTGCCCGCGCACACCGAGCTGACGTGGCTGCTGTCGAGCGTCACCGCCTACGGCGACCTGCAGCGCATGCACCAGTTCAAGGACAAGTCGGCGACGCAGCGCGAGCTGGTCTCCGCGGGCCTCTTCTTCTACCCGGTGCTGATGGCCGCCGACGTGCTCGCCTACCGGGCGCACGAGGTTCCCGTCGGCGACGACCAGCGCCAGCACGTCGAGCTGATGCGCGACATCGCGATCCGCTTCAACGCCCGCTTCGGCGACGGGCGCGAGGTGCTCGTCGTGCCCGAGCACCGCATCCCCGCCGTTGGGGCCCGCGTCATGGACCTGCAGAACCCCACCCGCAAGATGTCCACCACTGGTGGCTCCGCGCAGGGGACCGTGTACGTGCTGGACGAGCCGCGCGCGATCGAGAAGAAGATCAGGAGCGCCGTCACCGACTCCGGCAGCGAGATCCGCCGCGCGCCCGACAAGCCCGGGGTCTCCAACCTGCTGGAGATCCTTGCGGCCGCGCGCGGGGCCACGCCCGCCGCCGTCGAAGCCGAGCTGGCTAGCGCCCGCGGCTACGGCGATCTGAAGGTCGCCGTAGCGGAGGCAGTCGTCGCGATGCTCGCGCCGGTGCGCGCCCGCTACCTGCAGCTGCGCCCCGACGAGGCCGCCCTGGAGGCCGTCCTCGCCCAGGGGGCCGCGCGCGCGCGGGAGCTCGCCGCCGGGACCCTGCTCGACGTGCGCGAGTGCATGGGCGTCGGGGCGCCCCGACCGGGCTGACCCGCTCGTCGAGGGGCCCGCGAGTCCAACCTGGCCGCGGGGCGCCTCGTCGGGTCCGACCGGTACCGTGACGGGGTGAGCATCGCCTCGCTCGACCTCGACCTCGACCTCTTCAGCGGCCCCTTCGACCTGCTGCTGACGCTCGTCCTGCGCGAGGAGATCGACCTGCTCGAGCTCGCAGCTCGCCGAGGTCGTGCTCGCCTACCTCGACCACCTCGAGGCCCGGGGTGAGCTCGACCTGGAGAGCGCCACCGAATTCATCGTGCTCCTCGCCGCCCTCCTGGAGCTGAAGTCGCGACTGCTGCTCGCCGGCGAGGAGGACGAGCCACTGCTCGAGCTCGAGCCCGGCGAGGCCGCCGAGGAGCTGCTGCAGCGGATGCTCGACGCCCGCCGCTACCGCTCCGCCGCCGGCTGCCTGCGCGAGCTGCTCGCGCGCGAGGCCGGCGTGCGCTTCCGCTCCGCGCCCCCGCCCGCCCACCTGCGGGAGGCGGCCGCGCCCGAGTTCGTCGAGGGCGCCCACGACCCCGCGGTGCTGGGCCAGGCGATCGGCCGCCTGCTGAGGATGCCGCCCGCGATCAGCATTCGCCACATCGCGATCCCGCGCGTTTCGCTCGCCGAGCGCCTCGGCCACCTGCGCGGGCTGCTGCGCCGCGGTCGCTTCACCTTCGACGAGGCCGTGCGCGACGCCGACCGCATGACCGTCGCGGTCACCCTGTTCGCGCTGCTGGAGCTGTACAAGCGCGGCGAGGCGGCGTGGGAGCAGGGCGAGTGCTTCGGTGAGATCCAGGTCCGCGCGCTCGCCGCGGAGGCGGACGCTCCATTGGCCGCGGGCGCCGCGGGGGCCTGAGTGAGCGAGGCCGTGGAGGAGCCGGGGGAGGATCTCGCACAACTCGCGTGCGTCGTCGAGGCCCTTCTGTTCCTCAGCGCCGACCCGCTCACCACGCGCGAGCTGGCCGACGCCACGCAGGCCGAGGAGCTCGCGGTCGCCGCCGCACTGGAGTTGCTCACCGAGCAGTACGCTCCCGGACGCCGGGGCCTACTGCTGCGCGAGCTCGCCGGTGGCTACACGCTCGCCACCGACCCCCTCGCCGAGGACGCCGCCCGGCGGCTGCTCTCGCGTCCGCGCGCCGCGACGCTCACCCCGGCGCAGGCCGAGACGCTCGCGATCGTCGCCTACCTGCAGCCCATCTCGCGCCCCGAGATCACCCGCATCCGCGGCGTCTCCGCCGACTCCGCGGTCTCCACGCTGCTCGAGCGCGGCCTCGTCGAGGAGGCCGGCCGCTCGCAGTTCGGCGCCGTGCTCTACCGCACCGCCACGAGCTTCCTCAAGCTCTTCGGGCTGCGCTCGCTCAGCGAGCTCCCCGACGTGGCGCAGTGGGACCCCACGCCCGAGGAGCAGGCCGAGCTGCGCGAGCGGTTGCTGCGCGCCGGGGAGGCCCGCGGCGAGGGCGGGCCGCCGGCCGTCGAGGGGTAGCCGGGTTCCGCGTCAGGCCGCCGGCTGGCTGGCCAGTGCCGCAAGCTGACCGCACGCCGCGTCGATGTCGCGCCCGCGCGTGAGGCGCACCGTGGCCTGCACCCCGCGCTCCTCCAGCGCCGCCTTGAAGGCTGCGATCGCCTCGCGGCTGGAGCCCCTGTACGGTGAGGCCGTCGGGTTGTAGGGGATCAGGTTGACCTTGAACATCCGCGGATCGTCGGGGCCCGCCGGCGCGAGCAGCTTTGCGAGCGCCACCGCCTGCTCGTAGCGGTCGTTGACCCCCGCGAGCATCACGTACTCGACGAACACCCGCCGGCGCTTGCGCGCGTAGAACGCTCGGCACGCCTCGATCACGTCAGCCAGCGGGTAGCGCTCGTTGATGGGCATCAACTCTGAGCGCAGCGCTTCGTCTGCCGCGTGCAGCGAGAGGGCCAGGCGTAGCGGCAGCTCGCACTCCGTGAGCCGTTCGATGCCCGGTATCCAGCCCACTGTCGAGATCGCCGTGCGCCGGTGGGCGATGCCGACCTGCGGCAGGCGCTCGCACGCTTCGAGCACCGCGTCGAGATTCATCAACGGCTCGCCCATCCCCATGAACACGCAGTGGTCCACGGACTCGGCTCGGCGGAAATGCAGTGCCTGGTCGAGGATCTCCGAGGCGCTCAGGTTGCGCGCGAAGCGCATCTGGCCGGTCGCGCAGAACGTGCACGTCAGTGGGCACCCCGACTGCGAGGAGACGCAGATCGAGCGCCTGGAGTCTCGGTAGCGCATCAGCACCGCCTCCACCGGGCGCCCATCGGCCGTCGCAAACAGCGTCTTGACCGTACCGTCGCGTGCGTGTGCCTCGCTGCGGACCTCCAGGCTCGAGAACGGCACCTCCCTTTGCAGCGCCTCGCGCAGGGCGACCGGCAGGTTTGTCATCGCCGCGTAGCCTTCCGCGCCTCGCGCCGCCCACTCCCATACCTGGCGGGCGCGGAACGGTGGCTGGGCGGACGCGGCGAGGGTCTCTTGCAGAAGCCGCAGATCCATGTTCCTATCGTTGCAGCCCATGCGCCTGGCCAAGCACCTCGCTCACGCCGGCGTCGCCTCCAGGCGCGCCGCCGAGGGCCTGATCGCGCAGGGGCGGGTGCGCGTCAACGGCGACGTGGTGCGCGATCCCGCCCGCGACGTGGACGAGCACAGCCGCGTGGAGGTCGACGGCCGGCTCCTCGCCGGCCCCGAGCCGCGCGTCGTCTACGCCCTGCACAAGCCCGTCGGCGTGCTCTCCACCGCGAGCGACACCCACGGACGTCCGACCGTCGTCGAGCTCGTGGGCGAGGAGCGCCGCCTCTACCCGGTGGGGCGCCTCGACGCCGACAGCAGTGGGCTGATCCTGCTCACCAACGACGGCGAGCTCGCCAACCGGCTCACCCACCCGCGCTACGAGGTGCCGAAGACCTACCGCGTACGCGTCGGCGGCGGACCCGTCGGGGAGCGGGCGCTACGGGCGCTGCGCGCCGGCGTGGATCTGGAGGACGGGCCGACCGCGCCCGCGCGAGTGCAGCGCCTGACCGGCGAGGGGTCGAGGTCGGCGACCCGTGAGGGTGAGGGTGATGAGCTGGAGCTGACGATCCGCGAAGGCCGCAACCGCCAGGTGCGGCGTATGTGCGAGGCGGTCGGCCACCCGGTCCTCGCCCTGCAGCGCATCGCCTTCGGCCCCCTGCGGCTCGGCGACCTGCAGCCCGGCGCGCACCGCCGCCTCGGCGAGGCCGAGCTGCGCAAGCTGGGCGAGACCGGCCGCGGCCTCTGACAGAATCGCTCGCCATGCGACTGCACGCCTTACGCGGCGCGATCAGCGTCCCGCACAACGACGCCCAGGACATCCTCGACGCCACCACCGAGCTGATGACGACGATCATGGAGCGCAACGCCCTGCGCCCCGAGCACGTCGTCAGCTGCATCTTCACGGCCACCAACGACCTCAACGCCGAGTTTCCCGCCGTCGCCGCGCGCGCGCTCGGCTTCGAGGGCGTGCCGCTGCTGTGCGCCCGCGAGATCCCCGTGCCGCGCTCGCTGCCGCGCGTGATCCGGGTCTTGATCCATTACTACGCCGCCGAGGACCACCGGGCCCAGCACATCTACCTGGGCGAGGCCCGGGCGCTGCGCGCCGACCTGGAGTCCGCGCAGTAGTGGCGAGACGCCGCGCAGTGGTGGCGAGTGCCGCGCAGTAGTGGCGAGACGCCGCGCAGTAGTGGCGAGACGCCGCGCGGTGGAGGCCGCGGTTCGCCACAATACCGCGGTGCCCTTCGAGTTTTCAGAGCGCATCCGCCGCCTGCCGAGCTACCCGGCGGCGGGCGGGTACGGCGACACCGCGCCGCGCGTGCGGCTCGCGAGCAACGAGTCGCCGTGGCCGCCGCTGCCGGCCGTGCGCGAGGCGATCGAGCGGACCTTGGGCGGCCTGCACCGTTACCCCGACCCCGCCTGCACGGCGCTGCGCCGGCGCCTGGCCGACCGCTACGGGGTGCCGGCGGAGCGGATCGCCGTCGGCAACGGCTCGTGCGACATCCTGCTCGCCGCGGGCGAGGCGCTGTTGGAGCCGGGCGCCGAGCTCGTCCACGCGTGGCCGTCGTTCTCGATCTACCCGCACCTGAGTGCCGCCTCGGGCGCCCGCGCGGTGAGGGTGGCGCTGGACGAGCGCGAGCGCCACGACCTGCCGGCAATGCTGCGCGAGATCACCGTCGCCACGCGGCTGGTGGTGGTGTGCAACCCCAACAACCCCACCTCCACCGCGCTCCCGCTCGCGGAGATCGCCGAGTTCCTCGCCGAGGCGCCTCCGTACGTGTGCGTGATCGTGGACGAGGCCTACTGCGAGTTCAACCTCCTGGACGACCCCGACGCCTCCGTCGAGCTGCTCGCCGAGCACCCCAACCTTGTGCTGCTGCGGACCTTCTCGAAGGTCTACGGCCTCTGCGGGCTGCGCGTCGGGTTCGCGCTGTGCGGCTCGCAGGAGCTGCCGCGGGCGTTCGACCAGGTGCGCCAGCCGTTCTTCTGCAACGCGGTCGCGCAGGCCGCCGCGACCGAGGCGCTGGCCCACCAGGACGCCGTCACCGAGCGCGTCACGCGCACGGTCGCCGAGCGCATCTCCGTGGATGAGCGGCTGCGCGCGCTGGGGTTGGCGCCCGCCGAGTCGCAGGCCAACTTCTGCTGGGTGGCGCTCGGCGAAGAGCGAGACGAAGCGGAGGTCATGCGCGGCCTGCTCGAGCGCGGCGTGCTCGTGCGCGGCGGGGGGGCGCTCGGCCGGGAGGGAGCGCTGCGCGTCACTTATGGGACTCCAGAGGAGAACGCAGTCTTTCTGGATGCGCTTGCCGAAATGTTGTAGAGGTGCTACAACCCTTTGAGAGCGCCATGTCCGCATTCGCAACCGCATCGCGTCGCATCCCCCTCGCGCCTGCCGACTGGTCGCCCTCCTACGCCTACGCCTGGCGATTTAGCTAGGCGCTTCGGCCTGCCCCGTCCGTGAGCGGGGCCTCGGGCCGCACGGGTCCCCTGACCGAGCGCCACCCCGCCGGGCGTGCGACGCCCCTCACGATTCAACCCGCGCGGTTTCACACGGCGGGGAAGAGGAGCACCTACTATCTCGGTACCAGAAAGGAAGCGCAGATGATGATTGTGATGAAGGAGGCCGCGACCGACGAGGAGATCGCGGCGGTCGTGGGCAAGATCGAGCGAGCCGGCGCGCGTGCCCACCGCAGCCGGGGCGCGCGCGTAACCGTGATCGGCGCGATCGGCGACGTCGAGCAAGACGCCAGCGTGGAGAGCCTCGGGCTGGAGGGTCAGCCGGGCGTGGATCGAGTCGTCCCGATCCTCAAGCCCTACAAGCTCGCCTCCGCCCAGTTCCGCCACGGCGAGCGCACGGTGCTTGAGATCGACGGGCGCAAGGTCGGCGGCGAGCACTTCGCGCTGATCGCGGGCCCCTGCACGGTGGAATCGCGCGAGCAGACGCTCGAGACCGCCCGCGTAGTGCGCGATGCGGGCGCCACGCTGCTGCGTGGCGGGGCCTACAAGCCGCGCACCTCCCCCTACGCCTTCCAGGGCCTGGGCGTCGAGGGGTTGCGTCTGCTCGCCGAGGCGAAGGCGGAGACCGGCCTGCCGGTCGTCACCGAGCTGATGGACGTGCGCGACCTCGACGCGGTGCTGGAGGTCGCCGACGTGATCCAGATCGGCGCGCGCAACATGCAGAACTACTCGCTGCTCACCGAGATCGGCCGCTCGGGGCGTCCTGCGCTGCTCAAGCGCGGTCTCTCCGCGCCGCTGGACGAGCTGCTGATGGCCGCCGAGTACATCCTCAAGGAGGGCAACCCCGCGGTGATGCTCTGCGAGCGTGGCATCCGCACGTTCGATACGTCCTACCGGCGGGTCACCCTCGACCTGATGGCGGTGCCGATTCTCAAGGAGCTTTCGCACCTGCCGGTGATCGTCGACCCCTCGCACGCGGCGGGGCGGCGCGACCTGGTGCTGCCACTGTCGCTGGCCGCCGCCGCGGTGGGCGCGGACGGGATCATCGTGGAGGTGCACCCCTCCCCCGACGAGGCGCTGTGCGACGGGCCGCAGTCGCTGCCGACCGAGACGTTCGCCGAGTACGCCGCCGCGGTGGAGCGCGCCGCGGCGCTTGCGGGCAAGGCGCTCAGCGCCGTCTGATGGTCCCCCGGCAGCCGGGCGCCCCGCCGGTGAGAACCGCGTGAGGGTCGCGATCCTCGGGGTGGGGCTGATCGGCGGCTCGATCGGGCTGGCCGCCCGCGGGCGCGCGGGGGCGCGCGTCTGCGGCTACGACCCCGACCCCGCGGCGCTCGCGGCGGGGCTCGCGCTCCGGGCCGTGGACGAGGCGGCGCCGGACCTCCCCGCCGCGGTGGCGGGAGCCGACGTCGTGTTCGCGGCGGCTCCGGTGGGGGCGCTCGCGCAGACCGTCCGCGCTGCGCTCGCGCTCGCCGGCCCGGCGTGCGTCGTGAGCGACGTGGGGTCGACCAAGCTCGCGCTGGACGACGCTCGGCAGGACCGGCGCTTCGTCGGCGGGCACCCCCTCACGGGAGCCGAGAGCTCCGGTGTCGCGCACGCCCGGGGGGACCTGTTCGAGGGCGCGACGTGGTACCTCACGCCGACGGCGCACACCGACGAGGCGCTGTACGGGCGCCTGCGCGAGCTGATCGAGCGCCTCGGCGCGCGGCCCGCGGCGATCGAGCCCGACGCCCACGACCGCCTGATGGCGTGCGTCTCGCACCTTCCGCACGTGCTCGCCAACGTGCTCGTCGCTCAGACCGCGGCCGCCTTCGAGCGCGAGGGGCAGCGACCGGAGGGCGGCACCGGTCCAAGCTTCCGCGACGCCACGAGGGTGGCGGGCGCGAACACGGAGGTATGGCGCGACATCTACCTCGCCAACCGGGAGGCGCTGGGCGCGGCGATCGACGAGGCCGTGGGGCGCCTGGCGGAGGTCCGCGCGACGCTGCGGGCGGGCGACGCGCAGGCGATCGCGGCGTGGAACGAGCGGGCCCGGGTGGACCGGGAGACGCTGTTGGGCCTGGACTCGTAGGGTGCGGGCACCATGAACCAGCGCTTCGAGCCCAGCGGTCCGCTGACGGGCGAGCTGACCGCGCCGGCGGACAAGTCGATCTCCCACCGGGCGGCGCTGCTCGGCGCGATGGCCTCCTACCCGGTGCGCATCGAGAACTACCTGCACGCCGCGGACACGACCGCCACGCTGAACGCGGTGCGGGCGTTGGGCGCACTGGTGGAGGTGTACCCGCAGGAGGTGGTCGTGCGCGGCGCCGGCCTGCGCGAGGCGCGCGAGCCCACGGCTCCGATCGACGTGGGCAACGCGGGCACGCCGCTGCGTCTACTGCCCGGCTGGCTCGCCGCGCAGGAGGGCCGCTCCTTCACCCTGGACGGCGACGAGTCGATCCGCCGTCGCCCGGTGGACCGGGTGGTCGAGCCGCTGCGCCTGATGGGCGCCGACCTACAGGCGAGGGAGGGCCGCTTCGCGCCCCTGGAGGTGCGCGGCGCACGGCTGCACGCGATCTCCTACGAGCTGCCGGTGGCGAGCGCTCAGGTGAAGTCGTGCGTGCTGCTCGCCGCACTCGCCGCGGACGGCGCGAGCACTGTGACCGAGCCGGAGCGCAGCCGCGACCACACCGAGCGGATGCTGCTGGCAGCCGGGGCCACGATCCACCGCAACGGCCGCCGCGTGACCGTCACCAACACCGACGAGCTCGTGCTCGAGCACGTGCGGGTGCCGGGCGACCCGAGCTCCGCGGCGTTCCTGCTCGCCGCGGGCGTGCTCGTGCCGGGCTCGCGCCTGCTGGTCCGCGACGTCGGCGTGAACTGGACGCGCAGCGGCTTCCTGCGCATCCTCAAGCGGATGCAGGGGATCGTGCTCGGCGACCTCGAGGACGAGACGGGTGAGCTCCTCGCGCACGAGCCCCTCAGCGACCTGGACGTCGCCGCGGGTGCCCTGGAGGGGACGTTCGTGGGGCCCGAGGAGGTGCCGGCGGCGATCGACGAGCTGCCGCTGATCGCGCTGCTCGGGAGCTTCGCCGAGGGGGAGACGGTGGTGCGCGGCGCGCAGGAGCTGCGCCTGAAGGAGTCCGACCGCATCGCCACCGTGGTCGAGGGCCTGCGTGGCCTCGGCGCGGACATCGACGCGACCGAGGACGGCTTCGCGGTGAGCGGGACCGGCGGCCTGCGCGGCGGCGTGCTCGAGGCCCACGGCGATCACCGCATGGCGATGCTCGGCGCCGTCGCCGGTCTCGCCTCGCGCGAGGGTGTGGAGGTGCGCGGGATCGAGGCCGCCGCGGTCTCCTACCCGGGGTTCGTGGAGGATCTCCAAGGGTTGGCGGGCTGATGGTCGTGGCGATCGACGGCCCCGCGGGCGCCGGCAAGTCCACGGTCGCGCGCGCGCTGGCGCACAGACTGGGCTGCACCTACCTGGACAGCGGCGCGATGTACCGCTGCGTGGCGCTGCTGGCGCTCGCCTCGCCCGACGAGGAGCCTGCGCGGCTGGCACGCGCGGCGCGCATCGAGCTGGGTGGGGATTGCGCAGCGGGGGATGGGGGGGCGGAGGGGACGATATTGCTGAACGGCCGCGACGTGACTGAGGAGATCCGCACGCGGGAGGTCTCGGAGAGGGCATCGCAGGTCGCCTCCGACCCGGCTGTGCGGGAGGCGCTGGTGGCCAAGCAGCGAGAGTTGATCGCGAGCGGAGACCTGGTTGCGGAGGGCCGCGACATCGGCACGGTCGTCGCCCCCGACGCGGCGCTGAAGGTCTTCCTCACCGCCGATCCTGCCGAGCGGGCACGCCGACGCGCCACGGAGCTCGGCCTCGATCGAGAGGCGGTGCTGGACGAGTTGCAGCGACGCGACCAGCGCGACTCCGATCGCCGGCACAGCCCGCTGCGGGCGGCTCGGGACGCGGTGACGCTCGATACCACCGGCCTGAGCGTCGAGCAGGTGGTGGAGCGCATCGCACGGCTCGCCCGACCGGCCGCTCGGCGCCCATAGGGTTCACGACAAAATAAATGGCAATAAATGGAGGCCCACCCGCCCGGTCGGAGCGGCCGCACCGGACCGTGGGCCCATAGCTCATACTGGCCTGATGGAGGCTCCTCAATGCTGAAGGTCGCCGTCGTCGGCTACCCCAACGTCGGCAAGTCCTCGCTCGTCAACCGTCTGAGCGGCGCACGCGAGGCGGTCGTGCACGAGCGCCCGGGGGTCACGCGCGACCGCAACGAGGTGGAGTGCGAGTGGAGCGGGCGGCGCTTCAAGCTGATCGACACCGGCGGGGTGGACTTCCGCGACGAGGACCCGCTGGCCGGCTCGATCCGCGAACAGGCGCGCGCGGGCCTAGCGGAGGCGCAGGTGGCGGTGCTGGTGGTCGACGCGCGTGCGGGGGTGCGCGCGGGCGACGAGGAACTCGCGGACCTGCTGCGCCGCTCGCCACTGCCGAGCATCGTGGCGGCCAACAAGTGCGACGGCGTCGCGGAGCTGCCGCAGGCGGCCGAGTTCCACCGCCTCGGCCTGGGCGAGCCGCTGGCGGTCTCCGCCGCGCAGGGCCTTGGTACGGGCGACCTGCTCGACAGGATCGTGGAGCTGCTGCCTGCCACCGAACAGGAGCCCGACGGGGACGCGCTGCGCCTGGCGGTGATCGGCCGCCCGAACGTCGGCAAGTCCTCGCTGGTCAACCGTTTCCTGGGTGAGGAACGCGTGATCGTATCTGAGCTCGCGGGCACGACCCGCGACGCGATCGACACGCCGCTGAGCGTCGAGGGACGCAGCGTGACCCTGGTGGACACCGCCGGGATGCGCCGCCAGTCGAAGGTGGCGGACTCCGTGGAGTACTACACCGCGCTACGCTCGCGGCGCGCGGCCGAGCGCGCCGACGTGGCGCTCGTGGTGTGCGACGCGACCGAAGGCGTCACGGCGCAAGACCTGCGCATCGCGGAGCTCGCGATGAAGGCGGGCTGCGCGACGGCGATCGTGCTGAACAAGTGGGACCTGTTCGCCGAGGCCCACCCCCCCGAGGAGGCCGGCGAGCGCAACTCCCACACCACCGAGGAGGCGTTGGCGCACGAGCGCGCGCGGGTGGCGGAGAAGCTGCGCTTGCGCCCGCGGGTGCTGACGGCTAGCGCGAAGACCGGCCGCCACTCCGCGCGCCTGCTGACCGAGGCGCTGGCGCTCGGAGACCGGATGGCGGGGCGCATCCCCACGCCGGAGCTGAACCGCTTCCTGGCCGAGGCGGTGCAGGCGCGCCAGCCGCCGGTGGGCACCCGTCGGGGCTCCAGCCAGCACCGCCTGAAGCCGATCTACATGACCCAGACCGGCGAGCGCCCGCCGCGCTTTGCGATCCAGGTCAACTCGCGCGAGCGGGTGACGCGCGACTACGCGTACTTCCTGGAGAACCGGCTGCGCGCGCGCTACGGCATGGACGGCGTGCCGCTCGTCATCGACTTCGTCGAGCGGGGCCAGCGCAGATCCGATGCCCGCCCACCCAGCGCCCGGCGCCACGGCGCGCGCTCGGTCTCGTGAAGAGCGGGCCGGGTACCGGTACACTTGCCGGCTTATGAGCGAGCTTTCAGACAACGAATACCTGTTCACCAGCGAGTCGGTGACCGAGGGGCACCCGGACAAGATCGCCGACCAGATCTCCGACGGGGTGCTCGACGCAGTGCTGCGCGAGGACCCCTACGGCCGCGTGGCCTGCGAGACGCTCGTGAACACGGGCCTGATCGTGGTCTCGGGTGAGATCACGACCGATACGTACGTGGACATCCAGCACGTCGCGCGCGAGACGGTGCGGGGCATCGGCTACGACAACGCGGCGTACGGCTTCGACTGCGACACGTGCGCCGTGGTGAACGCGATCGACCGGCAGTCCCCCGACATCGCGCAGGGGGTGGACGCGGCGTACGAGACGCGTCACGACCCGCTCGACGACGACCAGCGCGACGTGGCGGGGGCGGGCGACCAGGGGATGATGTTCGGCTACGCGACGAACGAGACCGACGAGCTGATGCCGCTGCCGATCCTGCTGGCGCACAAGCTCTCCAAGCGCCTGGCGGAGGTGCGCAAGGCGGACGTGCTCCCGTACCTGCGCCCCGACGGCAAGACCCAGGTGAGCGTCCGCTACCGCGACGGGCGCCCGGTGGCGGTGGAGAAGATCCTGATCTCCACGCAGCACGCGGACGGGATCGACAGCGAGACGCTGATCAAGCCGGACCTGTTCGAGCACGTGCTGCGCCCGGTGCTGCCGGCGGAGCTCTACGACGAGAAGCAGTTGCTGCACAACTTCCTGGTGAACCCGACGGGGCGCTTCGTGATCGGCGGGCCGATGGGCGACTGCGGGCTGACGGGACGGAAGATCATCGTGGACACCTACGGCGGCATGGCGCGCCACGGCGGGGGGGCGTTCTCCGGCAAGGACCCCTCGAAGGTCGACCGCTCGGCGGCGTACGCGGTCAGGTGGGTGGCCAAGAACCTCGTGGCGGCGGGTCTCGCCGATCGCGCGGAGGTGCAGGTCGCCTACGCGATCGGGGTCGCGCACCCGGTGTCGGTGATGGTCGAGACGTTCGGCACGGAGAAGCTCGGCCGTGCACGGATCACGGAGCTCGTGCGCGAGCACTTCGACCTGCGTCCGGGGGCGTTCCGCGAGGAGCTCAGACTGCACCGCCCGATCTACCAGAAGACCGCGGCGTACGGGCACTTCGGCCGCGACGACCACGACTTCACGTGGGAGCGAACGGACAAGGCCGAGGCGCTGCGCGAGGCCGCTGGGCTGGGGGCCACGGCGAGCGTCTAAAACGGGTCCGGCGCTCCGTCTAGTGTGTGGGGGTGCCGAGCGCGATCGCCCAGGTCGAGCCCCTGACCACCGCTCGCGCGCTGCGCGGGCCGTTCGACTACCGGCTGCCCCCCGACCTCGCGGGCGGGGGGGTGGAGGTGGGCTCGATGCTGGTGGTGCCCTTCGGCCGGCGCGAGGTGCTGGGAGTGGTGACGGGCCTGTCCGAGCGCAGCGAGGTGGCCGAGGAGAAGCTGCTGGCCCCGCTGCGGGCGATCGATGAAGGCCCACCCACCCTGCCGATCGACCTCGTGGCGCTGGCGGGGTGGATCGCGGTGGAGTGCTGCTCCACACTTGCGCGCGCACTGCGGCTGGTGCTGCCGCCGGGAGCGATGAGCAAAGGGCCCAGCGGTATGGGCGTACGCAAGCGCCGCGCGCGCGCGGTGGCGCGCCCGCAACACGAGCCGATCGGGGCGCTGCACTGCGAGCCGCCACCGCTGACCGAGGACCAGCGGCGAGCGCTCGAGGCGATCGAGGGATCGATGGGGTCCCCACTCACCCCACCGGCTCGGACCGGCGGCGCCCGGCCGGCGTCGCTGCTGCTGCACGGAATCACGGGGTCGGGCAAGACGGAGGTGTACCTGCGAGCGGCGGCGTGCGCGCTGGAGCGGGGGCGAGGCACGATCGTGCTGGTCCCCGAGATCGCGCTGACGCCGCAGATCGTGGGGCGCTTCGTGGCGCGCTTCGGGGAGACGGTGGCGGTGCTCCACTCGCGCCTGACGCCGGCGCAGCGCCGGGAGGAGTGGCGGCGCCTGCGGGTGGGTGAGGCGCGCGTGTGTGTGGGCCCGCGCTCGGCGGTGTTCGCGCCGATCGAGGGCCTGGGACTGATCGTGGTGGACGAGGAGCACGACTCCTCCTACAAGCACGAAGACGATCCCCGCTACGACGCGCGCGACGTCGCAGCCAGGCGCGCCGCGCAGCAGGGCGCGCTGTTGCTGGTGGGCAGCGCCACCCCGCGTCCGGAGAGCTACCGCGCGCTGAGGCGCCTGAGCCTGCCGCGCCGCGTGGACGGCCGCCCGCTGCCGCCGGTGCAGGTGCTCGACATGCGCGAGCAGAGCCAGGGCCTGCATCCGCAGACCGCGCAGGCGCTGGCGGAGGTGCGCCGGGAGGGCGGGAAGGCGATCGTGCTGCTGAACCGCAGGGGCTGGTCGAACTTCCTCTCGTGCCGCTCGTGCGGGAGGGTGTGGAGCTGCCCGCAGTGCGACGTGGCGCTGGTGCTGCACCGCGCGGAGGGGCGGGTGGCCTGTCACCACTGCGGTCACCGCGAGCAGGTGCCGTCGCGCTGCGAGTGTGGTTCGACGGCGGTGGCGCGTCACGGGGCGGGCACCGAGCGCCTGCAGCACGACCTCCAGGCGGCGCTGGGGGATGGGGAGCGCTTCCCGGTCTTCCGGTTGGACGCCGATGTGCTTGCGAGGAACGAGCCGGCGGGCGGCGTGGGCGCGGTGCTGCGCCGCTTCGGGGCCGCCCCCGCGGGGGTGCTGATCGGAACGCAGATGGTCGCGAAGGGCCACGACTTCCCGGATGTCAGACTGGGGGTGGTCGTGGACGCGGACGCGACGCTGCGCTTCCCGGACTTCCGTGCCGAGGAGCGGACGTTCGCGCTGATCGCGCAGCTCGCGGGCCGGGTGGGGCGTGGCGGGGAGGGGAGGGTGCTGGTGCAGACGATCGCCCCCCAGGCGCGCGCGATCGCGCGCGCCGCCCAGCACGACAGCGAGGGCTACCTCAAGGGCGAGCTGGAGCGCCGCGCGGCGCTGCGCTACCCGCCGTTCGCGCACCTGATCCGGGTCGTCTGCGCGGCCCCGGAGGCGGCGCGCGCGCAGGCGGCTGCGAGCGCGGTCAGGGCGGGCATGGACGATCGGGTGCCACCCGACCTGGTGAGCGTGCTGGGTCCGGCAGTGCTGTTTCGCCTGCGTGGGAAGGAGCGGCGGGTGCTGCTGGTCAAGGCGGCGGACCGCGGCGCGGCGGTGCGCAGCGTGGGCGCGGCGGTGCAGCGCGCGGCGAGCGCCAGGGAGCACGCGGGGGTGAGCTTCAGCGTGGACGTGGACCCGCAATAGAATCGGTGCAGACATGAGCACGGAGATCGAGGAGTCCACCGAGGTCGAGGAGGAGCCCGCCGCGCAGGCGGAGGAGCTCGAGGGCGAGCACGTCGAGGAGCTGGACCCGGAGACTCGCGCACGCCAGCAGGCGGCGCTGCGCCACGTGCGCAAGCTGGGGGACCCGGTGCTGCGCGCGAGCGCGGTGGCGGTGGAGCGCTTCGACGAGAGCCTGCGCGCGGAGGTGGCGCGGATGGGGGAGCTGATGCAGGACGCGCTCGGCGTCGGCCTGGCCGCTACGCAGCTCGGGGTGCTGCACCGGGTGTTGGTGTACAAGGCATACCAGGACGATCCGGTCACGGCGCTCGTGAACCCGGTGCTGGAGTGGGAGAGCGAGGAGCGCGAGACCGCCCAAGAGGGCTGCCTGAGCCTCCCGGGGGTGCACGTCGAGGTGGAGCGCGCGGCGCGGGTGCGCGTGCGCGCGCAGAACCCGCACGGCAAGGAGCTCGTGGTCGAGGAGGAGGGTCTGCCGGCGCGGGTGATCCAGCACGAGCTCGACCACCTGGAGGGTGTGCTGATCCTCGACCGGATCTCACGGGAGGCGCGCAGGGAGGCGATGCGCGCGTTGCGGGAGGCGCGGGAGGGGGAATCGGAGCCCACCCCCCCGAGGGCCGCCTCGAGGGCGGCCCCGCACGCCGCGGAGGGTGAGGAGACGCCGGTGGACTCGAGCGGGCCTGCCGCGGACACGAACCAGGGCCCTCGGGACCCGGCCCCCGCGTAACTCTTTGCGCACGGTCTTCCTCGGCACCTCGGACTTCGCGGCGGCAGTGCTGGAGCGCCTGGCGGCGAGCGCGCACCGTCCGGAGCTGGTGCTCACGCGCCCGGACCGCCCGCGGGGCCGCGGCCGCAAGGTGGCGGCACCGCCGGTCGCGCAGGCGGCGGAGGCATTGGGCATCGCGGTGGAGCAGCCGGCGAGCGTCAACGACTCGCAGGCCCAGTCGCCGATCGAGCGGGCGGGGCCGGAGGTGCTCGTGGTGTGCGCGTTCGGGGCGCTGATCAAGGAGCCGCTGCTCTCGGCGTACACGCTGCTGAACGTGCACCCTTCGCTGCTGCCACGCTGGCGCGGGGCGGCGCCGATCGAGCGGGCGATCATGGTGGGAGACGTGCAGACGGGCGTTTCGATCATACGTCTGACCGAAGGTCTGGACAGCGGGCCGGTGTGTGCGACTGCAGTGGAGCGGATCGGCCGGCAGGACACGTATGGGTCGCTCGCGGAGCGCCTGCAGCGGCTCGGGGGAGATCTGCTGGTGGGTGTGCTGGACGGTTGGGAGCGGGGGCAGCCGCCGCGCTTCACCGAGCAGCCCGAGGAGGGCGCGACGTACGCAGAGAAGATCGCCGCGGAGGACCGCCTGCTCGACCCGGGGCGCCCGGTGGTGCAGCTGGAGCGCAGGGTGCGCGCGCTGCACCCCCACGTCGGCGCGCGGGTGGCCCGGGAGGACGGGACGTGGCTGGGCGTGCTCCAAGCGGGGCTGGCGGCGGAGGGTCCCGCAGAGGGTCCGCCGGCGGGGACGCTCGCGAACCGCGACGGGCGCCTGGTGTACGGCACGCGGGGGGGGACGCTGGAGCTCCTGTGCGTACAGCCCGCGGGTGGGCGCCCGATGGACGCCGCCTCCTACCTGCGCGGCCACGAGTTGCCGCGAGCGTGAGCGGGGCCGTGGCGAGGCGGACGTCTGCGGTGGACGGGTTGGGCGCGAGGGTCCGCCAGCAGCCCCACGTCCGCGTGGCCCCGGCGCGTGCCTGCGCGTACGCGGTCCTGCGGCGGGTGTTCGAGGGGGGCGCGTACGCGGATCTCGCGCTGCGCTCAGAGGCGCGGGAGCTCGATGCGCGCGACCGGGCGCTCGCGATGCGCCTGGCGTACGGGGCGGTGCAGCGCCGCGGCACGCTGGACTACCTGATCGAACAGCTCGCTGCGCGCCCGGTCAAGCGGCTGGACGCCCCGCTCGTGGCGGCGCTGCGGCTGGGGTGCTACGAGCTGCTGTACACGGGGGGCGCCCCGGACCACGCGGTGGTGGCCGACGCGGTCGAGCTCGCGAAGGCCGGCCGCGGGGGCCACGGCCTGGTCAACGCGGTGCTGCGCCGCGCCACGCGCGAGGGCGCGGCACTGCTCGCGGAGCTCGACGACGGCACCCCGGAGGGCGCGGCGCTCAAGCACTCCCACCCGCGGTGGATCGCGGAGATGTGGTGGGAGGATCTGGGTGCCCAGGACGCGCGGGCGCTGCTGGCGGCTGACAACGAGCCGGGGGAGTTGGCGCTGCGTGTGAACACGCTGGTCGCGGAGCCCGCGGCGGTCGCCGCGCAGCTGAACGCCGACCCGGCCTTGCAGGCGGAGCCCCCCCAAGCGGCGGCGGTCCACGGGGACCCGGAGATCCCGGAGGCGCTCGTGGTGGAGGGCGCGTGGGACGTGCACGGCTCGGCGCTGTGGCAGGCGGGCGCGGTGTTGGCGCAGTCGCGCGGGGCGATGCTCCCGGCGCGCGCGCTGGCGCCCCAACCGGGCGAGCGGGTGCTCGACCTGTGCGCGGCGCCGGGCGGCAAGAGCACCCACCTCGCGGCGCTGATGGAGGGCCGGGGGGAGGTGGTGGCGGTCGAGCGTCACCGCCGCCGCGCGGCGGAGCTACAGCGCACGGTGCAGCGCCTGCACGCCCAGGAGTGCGTGCGCGTGGTGCTGGGCGACGCGGCACGGCCGCTGGAGGGCGAGGTGCAGGGGCGGGGCTTCGATCGGGTGCTGGTGGACCCGCCGTGCTCGGGGCTGGGGACGCTGCAGGCGCGCGCGGACCTGCGCTGGCGGGTCGCGCCGCAGGACGTGGAGCAACTGGCACGCACCCAGGGGGCGATTCTCGCAGCGGGCGCCGCAGCGGTCCGTCCGGGGGGCGTGCTGGTCTACTCTACGTGCACCGTCTCCCCGACCGAGAACGAGCGCCAGATATCCGCCTTCCTGGAAGCCAACCCGGACTTCGCCCTCGAGGACTTGGGCTCGGAGCTGCCGGCTCTACGGTGGGGCCGCTGCGTGCTGACGCTCCCCCACCGCGACCGCACCGCGGGCTTCTTCCTCGCGCGGCTGCGCCGCGGATGAGGCGGTGGCGGTGAGTGCCGAGCGCGACAAGGCGACACCGGCGGCCGACCTCGGCCCGCTCTGCCCGAACTGCTCGGAGCCGTGGCTGCGCCCGACGAACCTCCCGGGCCGCTACCGCTGCGTGTACTGCCTGCACCGCTTCGAGCTGGCCTCGGTGTGTCCCAACTGCGGCGAGCACTCGACGATCGTGCGGATGTCCTCGACGGCGATCCTCAAGTGCAACAACTGCGGCGACAGCATGTTGATGGCGATCTGAACTCTCTATGGCTGCGCTGGATCTGTGTCCTCAGTCGCGCGTAGGTCGATCTCCGATCGGTCGAGCGCGCTACGCCGGGGTGGGTGGGCAGCCAGACATCCTGAGGTGCTCAGATACGCTGCTGGAGCTTCGGCGGTGCACGAGATGAGCGCCTCGACAAAGGAACTTCTGTCAGGTGTGCGGGTGGCGCCCTCGATCCTCTCCGCCGACTTCGGGGTGCTGCGCGAGCAGGTGGGCGAGGTGCTGGCGGCGGGCGCGCGGGTGATGCACGTGGACGTGATGGACGGGCACTTCGTACCCCCGATCACGATCGGCCCGCTGGTGGTGGCGGCGCTGCGCGAGCAGGTCGAGCAGGTGGGGGGGATGCTCGACGTGCACCTGATGATCGAGCGCCCTGAGCGCCAGGTGGAGGAGTTCGTGCGCGCGGGGGCGCACTCGGTGACCTTCCACGCAGAGGCTACCCCACACGCGGCGTACGCCGCGAATCTGATCCGCGAGAGTGGGGCGTGCGTCGGAGTCGCGATCAACCCCGGCACTCCGGTGGCGGCGCTGGACGAGCTGGCCGGGGCGCTGGACCTCGCGCTGTGCATGACCGTCAGCCCCGGATGGGGCGGGCAGCCGTTCATCGCGCGCTCCCCGGAGAAGATCGCGCGCCTGCGAGCGCTGCTCGACGGGGAGGGCTCCACGGCGGCGCTGGAGGTGGACGGGGGGATCGATCAGACGACGGCTCCACTCTGCCGCAGCGCTGGCACGACGGCGTTCGTCGCGGGCTCGGCGATCTTCCACGCCGCGGAGCCCGGTGAGGCCTACCGCACGATCGTCGAGGCCGCCGGCGCGGACTGACTGCGACGGTAGAGCAGCGCGAGCAGCGCGGCGAGGAGGCAGGTCGCGCCGAGGTAGCCGAGCTCGGCTCGCAGCACCTGTTCGCCGACGAGGGGGGTGAGCATCCAGGCGAGGAAGGCGACGGCGGCCACCAGCCAGCAGAGCGCGGCGGCGCGCGCCCGGTTGCGAGCCAGGGCGGCCTGGTTGAGCGTGCCCGAGACCAGGTGCAGGCCCATTCCCAGGCCGACGAGGGCGAGTCCGAAGCGGTTGTAGGTGTAGGTCTGGCCGAAGAGGATGTGGCTCATCACGAACGGGCCGATCGCCAGCAGGCCGAGCGCCACAGCAGAGGCGAAGGCGGCGATTGCGAGCACGGTGAGGCGGACCGCGTGGGCGAAGGAGGTGTGGCCCTCCTTGGCCTCCAGGCCGGTCAGGTGGGGTAGCAGCGAGGTCTGGATCGCCTGGAAGAGCTGCAGGGGGGCGCGGGCGATCAGCATCACGTTGAACACGATCCCCGCGAGCGCCTTGTCGGGGGAGAGCGCGTCCACCGTCAGGACCGACGCGTTCAGGAGCGTCTGCTCGGAGAGCATGATGCCCGAGACCCACAGCGCGAAGCGCCCGCCACGCGACAGGGACAGCTCCTCGTGCGCGGCCACCTCCTGCACGCCCTCGGTCCCCGGACCGGCGAGCGCCGCGTCGGCCTCGTCGGCGGTGAACACCGGCTGGGCGGACTCTGCGGTCCTTAGCTCAGGTGCGCCCGCTGGAATCGGCGCGGCGTCCGCGGCCGTTGCAGTAGGCCCCGCGGCCTCCATGGCGCTGCGACGCTCCCGCCCGGCGCGAGCGAACGCAGCGGGCACGACGACGAGCGAGAGCAGCGGCGCGACCGCGATCCCCAGCGCCACCGCCGTCTGCCCGCTCGTCACGCCGAGCGCGGCGGCCAGCGCGAAGCAGATGCGCGAGGTGGACTCCATCAGTACGAGCGCGCCGAACAGCCCGAAGTACTGGTGTCCGGCGAGCCAGCCGCGGGCGAAGTAGCTGCCGGCGTACGCGAGCGTCCCCACGAGCAGCACGTCGTAGAGCGCGGTGTAACCGTCGAAGACTTCGTGGATCAGTTGTTCGCGCAGGGCGAGCGCGACCGCGAGGAAGACGAGCGCGAAGCCGGCCTGCAGTGCCAGCGGCACTCGCAGCGGGTGCTCGGCGTGCCCGTGGGCGCGGCGCTCGGCGATCGTGCGCGAGAGCAACTGTTCGACGGGCCGGTAGATCACGGAGATCACGACGAACATCACCGACCACAGCACGTCCAGGCGCTGGGCCGCTTCTTCGCTGAGTACGTGGGAGGCGATCGAGAAGTACGCGAACGTCAGCAGCCCGGTCGCGGCGATCCCCACCGAGAGGAGCCGGGCGCCTTTACCATAAGAGCGGGTCGGCTCGGCCCCGGGCGGCGCCTCGGGCTCGGAGGTGGACGCGGTGGTGCTAGAGGCGGACAAGCAGCATCGTCCACGGGAAGGGCGAGCGCACCTCGGCGACCGTCCCGTAGCGCGAGAGCAGGGCCGCGAACGACCGCCTGGACCAGTGGTTGAGGTGCCCCGGGGTATTGCCGCCCTGGAGCCAGTAGGCCCCGCGCGCCATGTTGAGCGCCCGCCACAGCGGCTCGCGGGGGACCGAGACGAGCAGGTGGCGCTGCGCGCAGCGCGCCATCTCGGCGAGCGTGTGGGCGGGGTCGGGCACGTGCTCGAGCACCTCGATCGCGGACGCCAGGGCGAACTCCCCGTCGGCGAACGGGAGGTCCTCGGCGCGCTGCACGCGGTACTCGAGGTTCGGCGCCTGGCGCTGCGCCCACCCAGCCTGGATCGAGGCCTCCTCCAGGTCGATCCCGACGACGCGCCGCCCCTGCAGCCGCCGTGCCCAGCGCTCGACGAGCACCCCCTCGCCGCAGCCCACATCCAGCAGCGAGCCGGGGTCGGCCCGCGCCAGCAGCTCGTCGAGGTCGTGCTCGAAGCCGGCCATCAGGCGCCGCACGAGCGGGTTGGAGGAGCCGTACTTGTCGTAGGTGTTGCCCGTGACGGTCCCGTCGCGGGAGAGCGTGACGTCTACCCCGCTCAAGCCTCCACCGCCTCGCGCTCGGGTGTCTGGCCTTTCCCCCGAGCGCTCTCACCGGCGGGGCGGGCACCGTTGGCGGGCGGCGTGCCGGGCTCGTAGTGCGAGGGCGCCACCCCGAGTTGCAGCTCGATCCGCCGCACCCGCTCGAAGGTCCGCTGGGTCATCACGCGCTGCGCGGCGAGCAGGTCGCCGATCACCCCGAGCGCCCACAGCACGATCGCGGCGATGAACAGCACTGCGCCGAGGATCAGCGACTGCACGTGGCCCTTGCCGTTGCCTTCGACGTAGGCGACCACGAAGCGGATCCACACGCCGAGCGCGGCGAGGCCGATCACGGCGGCGAGGCTCCAGAAGATCCGCAGCGGCTCGTACTGGGCGTAGACGCGGAAGATCGAGACCGCGTTGCGGCGCACGTAGGCGCTCATCGAGGGGAACAGGCGCGACTCGCGCGTCGCGGGGTTGGTGCGGACCGGGACGTGCTCGACCGCGACGAGCAGCTTGCCCGCCTGGATGATGGTCTCCAGGGTGTAGGTGAATTTCGAGACCACCTGCATCTGTAGCGCGGCCTCGCGGTTGTAGGCGCGGAAGCCCGAGGTGGTGTCGGGCACGGACGTCGAGGAGGCCTGGCGCACGACCCACGAGCCGAGGCGCTGCAGCGCCTTCTTCAGCGGCGAGAAGTGCTCGATCGAGACCACCTCGCGGTCGCCGACGACCATGTCGGCGCGGCCCTCGAGGATCGGCGCCACCAGCCGCGCGACGTCGGGGCCGTGGTACTGGTTGTCGGCGTCGGTGTTGACGATCACGTCGGCGCCCAGCTTCAGGCAGGTGTCGAGGCCGGCCTGGAAGGCGCTGGCGAGGCCCTTGTGGTTGGTGAGCGCGACGACGTGGTCGACGCCGTGGCGGCGCGCGACGTCGATCGTCGCATCGCTCGAACCGTCGTCGATCACGAGCCACTCGACCGCGTCGAAGCCCTCCAGCTCGCGCGGCAGCTCGGCGAGCGTCAGCGGCAGCGTCTGCGCCTCGTCCCAGCAGGGGATCTGGATGATCAGCTTCATCGCCACAGCCTACCGGCCGCATAAGCTCTACCTCGATGCAGAGCGCGACGCTTGCCCGGCCCCGGCCCGACCGCACTCGGCTTGCACGCCTGCGCGCCGTGCCGGGCGCCACGTGGGCACGGCTCGGCTTCGCGGCGCTCTGCGTGGGGGCGCTCGTGGGTTACTTCGCCTTCCCCACCTACCCCACCTACGACTCCTTCTACGCGCTCCTGTGGGGGCGCGACCTGCTGCACGGGCACCTCCCCGACCTCGGCGTCTACCGCGCCCCCACCGAGCACCCGCTGGCGGTCGCCTTCGGGGCGCTCTGCTCGATCGTCGGCGAGGGCGGCGCGCGCCTGGTGGTGCTCGGCTCGATCGCCTCCTTCGTGGCGCTCACCGCCGGCCTCTTCCGCCTCACGCGCCTGTGCTTCGGGCCGCTCGTGGCGGTGCTCGCGGCGCTGCTGATGCTGACTCGCCTGTTCGACGCCAACCTCGCCGCGCAGGGTTACCTCGACATCGCCTACATCGCGCTGATCGTGTGGGCCACGGCCCTGGAGATCGAGCGCCCCCGCCGCGGCGTGCCGGTGCTCGTGCTGCTCGCGCTCGCCGGCCTGCTGCGCCCCGACGCCTGGGTGCTGGCGGGCGTGTACTGGCTGTGGTGCTGCTGGCCCGCGGCGGCGCGTGCAGGTAGGGGGCGGAGTGTCTCCTCCAAGCGGTCGCCTGGTGGCCGGGAGAGTGCGGCCGGACCCGAGCCGTCGTCCCGCAGGCTCCTCGCGTACCTCGTGCTGGTCGGGATCGCACCGCTGCTGTGGGTGGCGCTCGACACACTCGTCACCGGCGACCCGCTCTACTCGCTGCACTCCACGGCGGTGCTCGCCGCCGAACTGGAACGCACCAAGGGCTTCACCACCGTGCTTGCCGCGACGTGGCGCTACCTGGTGCGGATCGACAAGCTGCCGATCGTGCTCGGCGGCCTCGCGGGGATCGCGCTCGCGGTGTGGCTCACCCCCCGCCGCGCGCGCGTGCCGCTGGCGGTGCTCGCGCTGCTGCTGGGCGTCTACGTCGCCGAGGGCGCCGCGGGGGCGTCGGTGATCGACCGCTACATGTTGGGCGCCGCGGCGCTGCTGCTGCCCTTCTGCGCGCTGGCGATCGGCGGCTGGTCGCTGCTGCGCCCGGGCTCCGTGCTGCGCGGCGTGTGGATGGCGGGCGGCGCTGTGCTGGTCCTCTACGCCGCCGTCGCCGCCGTCTCGGTGACGAGCCTCTCGAACGCGCGCACCACCCTCGCCTACCACGACGACTTCCACGAAGGGCTCGCCGCGGCGCTGCATTTTCCCGCCGTGCGCGCCGAGCTCGCGCGCTGCCCGCTGCTGTCGCTGCCCGACAACAAGCTGATCCCCGACGCCCGCTGGATCCTCGACACCACCGGCCAGCGCGACATCGTTGCCCGCTCGGAGGCCCGCGCGGATGCCGCCGAGGGTGTCCAGACGCTCACCAACAGGATCGCCCGCGGCAGTGTCGCCGTCTACCCGCTCGGCGCCGCCGTCTTCCAGGAGGCGATCGTCGACGTCGGCGATGACCCGCTCGACCAGGTTCCGCTGCCGGGCTTCCGGCGCATCTACACGAGTCGCTACTACGCGGTCTATGGCAACTGCTGAGGGTGGGGGAGGCGCCGTGCCCGGGCCCTCCGCCAGGGCCTCCGCCGGGCCCGCCTCGGCACCCGCCGAGAGGGAGGCGCGGGACCACGCGCCAGCTGCGCGCGACCGCACAGGCGGATCTGCGGGTGGTACACGCGGAGGACGAGCCGTGTGGGTAGCGCTCGGGCTCGTGCTCGCGGTGGCGCTTGGCCTGCGCCTGTGGGGGATCCGCCAGGGCCTGCCCTACGCGTACAACTCCGACGAGGACGCCCACTTCGTGCCGCGCGCCGTCGGGATGCTGACGCTGGGGTGGAACCCCCACTACTTCGCCAACCCGCCCGCCTACACGGACCTGCTGCGCCTCGTCTTCTCCGTCTGGTTCGGGGGCCGCGCGGGGGTCGACCACGCATTCGCCACCGACCCCACCGCGGTCTTCACGGTGGCCCGCGCGAGCGCCGCGCTGCTCGGCACGCTCGCGGTGTGGCTGCTCTACGCAGCCGGTGCGCGCCTCTTCGACCGCGGCGTCGCGCTGCTCGCCGCGGCGCTTGAGGCGGTGGCGTTCCTGCCGGTCTTCTACGCACACCTCGCGCTCAACGACGTCCCCACGCTCGCCCCCCTGACGCTCTCGCTGCTCGGGACCGCCGGCGTGCTGCGCAGGGGCCGTGCGCGCGACTACCTCCTCGCCGGGGTGGGGCTGGGCCTCGGCTGCGCGACTAAGTACACAGCTGGGATCGTGCTGCTGCCGTTGCTCGCCGCGGCCGCCGCGCAGTACCTGGAGACCCCATCGGCCGGGCGCCGGGTGGTGGTCGGCCTCGTGCTCGCCGGGGTTGCGGCGCTCGTCGCGTTCCTCGTGGCCGACCCCTACTCCGTGCTCGACCTGCACGCCTTCGAGCAGGGTCTCGTCCACCAGTCCTCGCTCTCCGGCGAAGCGCAGGGCAAGCTCGGCGCTCCCCGCGAGAGTGGCTTCGTCTACTACCTCTGGTCGCTCACCTGGGGTCTCGGCTGGGTGCCCGCCGTGGCCGCGCTCGCCGGCGCGTTCACCGTCTGGTGGCGCGAACCCCGCCTCGGCTGGGTGCTCGTACCCGCACCGCTGCTCTACCTCGCCTTCATGGGCGCCCAGGGCCGCTACTTCGGCCGCTGGCTGCTGCCGATCTTCCCGATTCTCTGCCTGCTCGCGGCGTTCTTCGCGCTGCAACTGGCAAAAGCTCTAGCGCGGCGCGTGCCGCGTCTACGGGCTGCCTTCACCGCGCTCGCCGTCCTCGCGCTCTGCGCGCAGGGGGTCCTCTACAACGTCCACTCCGGGCTCGTGCTCTCCCGCGCCGACACCCGCGCTCTGACGCGCGCCTGGATGGCCGCCCACATCCCTGCCGGCACCCCCGTCGTCGTCGAGCCGGTCGTGCCCGACGAGTGGGTGCAGGACGTTGGGCACCCCACGCTCACCACCTACAACGGCGACCGCTGGCCCAAGTACCAGTCGCTGCGCTCGGAGATCGACGCCGCGGGTGCGCTGCGCCCCGGCGAAGCGCACACGGTCACGCTCGAAAATTACGAGCTCACGCTCAGCCCGGCGCTGATCCCCTACTACGAGCGGGAGGGGTACTGCTGGGTCGT
This sequence comes from uncultured Solirubrobacterales bacterium, assembly GCA_963702085.1. Taxonomy (GTDB): domain Bacteria; phylum Actinomycetota; class Thermoleophilia; order Solirubrobacterales; family Solirubrobacteraceae; genus Palsa-744. Next base: position 1,540,227 of record OY969707.1, read on the forward strand.
GAGCGGCTCCGCCGAGTCCGCCCGCGCGTTCGCCGACCCCGCGCGGGCGCCCCACGCGGTCGCCTACTACCGCGCGCTCGCCCGCCAGGCCGAAGTCGTCTACCGCGTCTTCCCCTACGCCCACGCGGCGCACCCCGTCGCCTTCAACTTCGACTGGTCCTTCGACTACTACCCGCTCGCCTTTCGGCGCCCCGGGCCCGAAATGACCGTCTACCGCCTGCGCGGGGGGCGCTGCGCGCGGGGGTGGGGCGGGCGACCGATCGTGAGCGACGGGATCCCCGATCGGCCAGCGGCGGGTGCCGAGCGCCTTTGGCCACCTCGGCCTACCCGCGCGGGCTATCCTCAACATTCAGGATGACAGTCGTCACCGACACCGACAAGCTGCACTTGGCGCGCGCGATCGAGCTGGCCGGTCGGGGCGTCGGGGCGGTCAAGCCGAACCCCGTCGTGGGCGCGGTGATCGCGCGCGAGGGCGAGGTGCTCGGGGAGGGGTGGCACGAACGCTTCGGGGCCGCGCACGCCGAGGTCAACGCGATCGAGGCCTGCGGGATGGCCGACCTCGCGGGGGCGACGCTGTACGTGTCGCTGGAGCCCTGCTGCCACGAGGGCAAGACGCCCCCGTGCACCGAGGCGATCGTGCAGGCCGGGCTAGGCCGCGTGGTCGTCGGCTCCGACGACCCCACCGAGAAGGCCGCCGGACGCGGCCTCGGGATCCTCCGCGACGAGGGCGTCGAGGTGGTGTTGGCCGACGGCGAGCTCGCCACGCGCGCGCGGCTGCTCAACCAGGCCTTCCGCAAGCACGCTCGCACGGGCCGCCCGTGGGTGCTGTTCAAGTCTGCGATGACCCTCGACGGCAAGGTCGCCACGCGCGCGGGGGACTCGCAGTGGATCAGCGGCGAGGCCTCGCGCGCACTCGCGCACCAGTGGCGTGCCTCCGTCGACGCGGTCGTCGTCGGGATCGGCACCGCGCTCGCCGACGACCCCCAACTGACCGCCCGCCCCGACGGGACGCCCGCCTGCCCCTCCGAGCAGCCCCGCCGGGTCGTGTTCGACTCGCTCGCGCGGTTGCCCTCCGACTCGCGCCTACTCGCCGCGACCGCGGAGATCCCGCTGACCGTGATCGTCTCGCGCGCCGCCGCGCGCGCCGACACCGACGCGCTGGAGGCCGCCGGGGCGCAAGTGCTGCTCGCGACCGGCGAGAACGAGCCCGCGCGCGTGCGCTCCGCCCTGGACCAGCTGGGCCAGCTCGGCGTCGCCTCGGCGCTCCTGGAGGGCGGCCCGCACCTCGCCGGAGCGTTCCTCGACGCCGGCGAGATCGACGAGATCCGCCTCTTCCTGGCCCCGCTGCTGCTCGGCGGGCGCACCGCCCGCGACCCGCTGGAGGGCGAAGGCGTCGAGCGCATCTCCGAGGCGCTGCGCGCGCTCTCCTTCGACTGCGAGCGCATCGGCGAGGACCTGCTCGTCTGCGCCCGCCTGCGCGAGTGGTGAGGTGTTCACCGGCCTGATCGCGGACCTCGGCCTCCTCGCCGCGGTCGAGCACGACGGGGACGGCGCCACGCTGCGGGTCCGCACGTGCCTCGCTTCCGAGTTGCACGCTGGCGACTCGATCGCCGTCAATGGCGTCTGTCTCACCGCGACCCGCGTGGGTGCCGGGGAGGGACCGGCCGAAGGCGCGGGGGAGGGGCGGCCCGACGGGGAATTCGAGGCGCAGGCGATCCGCGAGACGCTCGCCCGCTCCACGCTCGGCGCGCTCGCGCCCGGCGACGCGGTCAACCTGGAGCTCGCCCTGCGCGCCGACGGGCGCCTCGGCGGGCACTTCGTGCAGGGGCACGTCGACGGCGTTGGGACCATCGCTGAGGTCCGCCCCGAGGGCTTCTCCCGGGTTCTCGGGATCGACGCCGCCCCAGACCTGCTGCCCTACGTCGTGGCAAAGGGCTCGATCACCGTCGACGGGGTGAGCCTCACCGTCAGCGCCCTGCGCGCCGGTGGCTTCGAGGTCTCGCTGATTCCCGAGACGTTGGAGCGCACCACGCTCGGCTTGGCCGTGGCGGGCCGGCGGGTTAACCTTGAGGCAGACATCCTCGCCAAGCACGTCGAGCGACTGATGGAGGCCCAAGCATGAGCGCACCAAGGACCCCGACTCCCGCAACCGCCACAGCAGCTGCCGCCGACACCGCGTCTGGCCCGGCCGGCTCCGCAGCGACGAGCTCCCCCAGCCCGACCGCCACAAAGAGCCCCTTCGCCACGATCGAGGAGGCGATCGAGGAGATCCGCAAAGGCAAGATGGTCGTCGTCTGCGACGACGAGGACCGCGAGAACGAGGGCGACCTCGTGATGGCCGCGCAGTTCGCCACCCCCGAGGCGATCAACTTCATGGCCAAGGAGGCGCGCGGCTGGATCTGTCTGGCGCTCAGCCCGGAGCGCTGCGAGGCGCTCGGCCTGGAGCTGATGACCGCGAAGAACGAGTCCGCCCTGCAGACCCCGTTCACGGTCACGATCGAGGCGCGCCACGGGGTTACCACGGGCGTCTCCGCGCACGACCGCGCGCACACGATGCAGGTCGCGGTCGACCCCGCCAGCCGGCCGGAGGATCTCGTGCAGCCCGGGCACGTCAACCCGCTGAAGGCGAAGGCCGGGGGGGTGCTGGAGCGCACCGGGCACACCGAGGCGAGCGTCGACCTCGCGCGCCTGGCGGGCCTGATCCCCGCCGGGGTGATCTGCGAGATCATGAACGAGGACGGCTCGATGGCGCGCGTGCCCGACCTCGCCGGCTTCTGCGAGCGCCACGGGCTGAAGCTGGTCACGATCGCCGACCTGATCGCCTACCGCCGTCGCAACGACCGGCTCGTGGAACGCGTGGTCACCACGCGCCTGCCGACCGCCTTCGGGGAGTTCGAGGCCGTCGGCTACCGCTCGCTCGTGGACGAGAAGCACCACGTGGCGCTCGTCAAGGGCGAGGTCTCAGGGCGCCCCGACGTGCTCGTGCGGGTGCACTCGGAGTGCCTCACCGGCGACGTCTTCCACTCGCTGCGCTGCGACTGCGGCGAGCAGCTCGAAGCGGCGCTAGCGACCATCGAGCGCGCGGGAGAGGGGGTGCTCCTCTATCTGTCCCAGGAGGGCCGCGGGATCGGCCTGCTGAACAAGCTCCGCGCCTACCGTCTGCAGGAGGACGGCCTCGACACCGTCGAAGCCAACGAGCGCCTCGGCCTCCCCGCCGACCTGCGCGACTACGGGATCGGCGCGCAGATCCTCTCCGACCTCGGCCTCTCCTCGATCCGCATCCTCACCAACAACCCGAAGAAGATCCGCGGGCTGGAGGGCTACGGGCTGTCGGTCTCCGCGCAGGTCCCGATCGAGCAGGCCCCCAACGAGCACAACACCGAGTACCTGCGCACCAAGGCGCGGCGCATGGGCCACACCCTGCACCACCAGGGCCTCAACCTTGACGCGGAGCTGCTGCACTCCGAGCGCGAGCACGACCGCGAGCAGGAGCACGAGCGCCGCCAGGAGCAGGATCGCGGGCGTCCCGGCGGGGCGTCGTGAGCGGGGGGCAGCGCTTCGCCCTCGCCGTCGGTCGCTTCTACGAGGATCTGGCGCAGCGCCTGGAGGCAGGCGCGTGCGCGGCGTTCGGCGAGGCGGGCGACACGCAGGTGGAGGTGTTCGACGTGCCGGGCGCCTTTGAGCTGCCGCTGGCCGCCAGCTACGCGGCGAAGTCTGGCCGCTTTGCCGGCGTGGTCTGCCTGGGGGCGGTGATCCGCGGCGAGACCGACCACTACGACTACGTTTGCACCGAGGCTGCGCGCGGGATCATGCGGGTGCAGCTCGACACCGGTGTACCGTGCGCGTTCGGCGTGCTCACCTGCGCGACGATGGAGCAGGCGCTCGCCCGCGCCGGCGGGGGAAAGCGCGACCAGGGCCGCCACGCCGCCGAGGCGGTACTGCGGATGGCGGCGCTGCGGAGCGAGCTCTCAGCCCAAAGCGGCTAGACTGCGTTGCGCAATGGCCAAGGTATGCCACAGCTGCGGCAAGGGGCCTGCGTTCGGCAACAGCCGCAGCCACTCGATGGTCGCCACCAGGCGTCGCTTCGATCCGAACCTGCAGAAGGTGCGTATCATGGTCGGCAAGGCGCCCAGGCGCGTATACGTATGCACTCGCTGCTTGAAGGCCAGCAAGGTCGTCAAGGCCCTCTGACGGGCCCCGTGACCGACACCAACCTGCTTCGCTTCCGCGCCGCCGTCGCCGGTGCGCTCGCGCACCTGGAGTCCCGCCGCCAGGAGGTCAACGACCTTAACGTGTTCCCCGTCGCCGACGGGGACACCGGCGACAACATGGTGCTCACGCTGCGTGCGGTGCTCGCCGAGCTCGACCGCCTGCAGGGGGCGGACGAGACGCGCACGGTCGACGAGATCGGCCGCGAGGAGATCGTGCAGTCGGTCGCCCGCGCCGCGCTGCTCGGCGCGCGCGGCAACTCTGGCGTGATCCTCTCGCAGCTGATCCGCGGCGCCGCCGAGGAGCTCGTCTCGCGCCCCGGCGAGCTGATCGACGCCGCGCTGATCGCGGCCGCGCTGGAGAACGCCGCCGACCGCGCCTACGCGTCGGTGCGCAACCCCGCGGAGGGCACGATCCTCACCGTCGCGCGCGAGATGGCCCGGCGGCTCGCGGCCGACCTGCAGCGCGACCCTGAGAGCGCCCGCGTGCCCGCCGACGCCGAGCCCGAGGAGCAGGACCGCGCGATCGCCGCGACGCTCACGCGCGCGGTGGCCGCCGGCCAGGAGTCCGTCAAGCGCGGCCCCGAGCTGCTCGCCGCGCTGCGCGAAGCGGGCGTTGTGGACGCCGGCGGCTACGGGCTGACGATTCTCTTCGCCGGCGTGGTCGCCGCGCTGCGCGGGGACGCGCCACCGCCGCTGGACCACTACGCACCGGCGCGCATCCACCACCCCGAGCACACCTCCACCACCTACCGCTACTGCACCAACTTCGCCGTCACCGGCAGCGCCCTGGAGCCGGAGCGCTTCCTCGTGCCGCTGGAGGCGCTCGGCGACTCGGTGCTCGTCGTCGGCGACGCGGCGACCCTGAAGGTGCACCTCCACACCGACGAGCCCGAGCGTGCGAGCGCCGTGTTCGACGGCGCCGGCGAGGTGTCCCACCTCGACGTCGCCGACATGCACGCCCAGGTGGCCGAGCGCGCGGGGCGGCTGTTCGACGGGCCCCCACCGGACCACGGCTCGAGCACAGTGGCGCCCGCCCGTTGCGGCGCGGTCGCGGTCGTCAGCGGCGAGGGCCTGCAGGCGCTGTTCGCCGAGCTCGGCGTGTCCACCCTCGACGGTGGCCCCACGCTGAACCCCTCCACCTACGAGCTGCTCGCTGCGATCCACGAGGTGCCCGCCGAGGAGGTGCTCGTGCTGCCCAACTCCCCCAACGTCGTGATGGCCGCCGAGCGCGCCGCCGAGCTCTCCGACAAGCAGGTGCTCGTCGTGCCGGCCCTCAGCCAGCAGGCGGGTCTCGCCGCCGCGGTCGAGCTGGTGGGGGACCGTCCGCTGGAGCAGAACGCGCAGGCGCTGCACGAGGCGCTCGCGCGGCTGCGCACCGGCGCCGTCGCCCCCGCCGCCCGCGACGACCGCCACGGCCGCTTCCAGGCCGGTGAGGCGGTCGGCTTTCTCGGCGAGGAGGTGGCCGCGTGGGGCGAGCCTGCGGCGACGCTGCGCGCGGTGCTCGTCGCGCTCGCCGACGGGGCGGAGCTGCTCAGCGTGCTCGCCGGCGAGCACGCCCCGCTCGACCCCGCCGCGGTGGCGGCCCTGCTCGACGGGGACCTGGGCGACGCCGAGCTCGAGCAACGCCACGGCGGCCAGTCCGCCTACTGGTGGCTGCTCGCCGCGGAGTAGCGGCGGGCGGTCACCCCTCCCGGGCCTCCCCCCGAGAGCGACTGGTTCACGGGTCATCATTGCAGCGGACATGCCCGCCGTGACCGCGAAGCCCGAGCCCGCCCTGCCGCGGGAGGCGCCCGTTCCGGGGACCGCCGTGGGACCTCGCGCATTCGCCGCCACGCACGCGCTGACGCGCGAGCAGCTGCTGGCCGCGCCGGTGCGGTGGCCGCGGCCCGGGCGTCTGGAGCAGAGCCTCGACGTACCCTCCGGCAAGCTGGCGGACGGCCTGCGGACGCTCGGCATCGAGACGGTGGGTGCGCTGCTGGAGCACCTCCCGCGCGATCGCCGCGAGGCGCGTACGGTCGCGGAGCTGCGCCCCGGCGAGCAGGCGACGGTGGCGGTCGAGGTGCGCTCGATCGCGGCGCGAGCGGTCCGCCGCCGCGGGATGCGCCCGCTGGTGGAGGCCACCGTGTTCGACGAGACGGGGGCGATGGGCGCGGCGTTCTTCAACCAGCCGTGGCTGGTCGAGCGCTACCGCCCGGGGACGCGCCTGCTGCTGCACGGGAAGGCGCAGGCAGGGGGGCGCTTCGCGGTCTCAAGCCACGCGCTCGGCGGTGAGCGCGCGGCGACGGGTGAGGACCAGGGGGTTGCGCACTACCCGGCGACGGAGGGCGTGAGCTCGACGCAGATCGTGACGATGGTCCGCGAGCGCCGGGGGGCGCTGGCGGAGGTGGGCGAGCCGCTGCCCGCGGCGGTGCGCGCGGGCGAGCGGCTGCCCGACCGCGCGGCGGCGCTCGCGGCGATGCACTTTCCCGCCGATCCCGGGGAGGCCGAGGCCGGGCGCAGGCGCCTGGCGTTCGAAGAGCTGCTGACGATGCAGCTGGCGGTGTTGCGTCGCCGCGCGCTGCGCGGCAGTGGAACGGCGGAGCCGCTCGCCGGGGCACGCGAGTTGACCGCACGCTGGCTGAGCGAGTTGCTGCCGTTCGCCCCGACCGGGGACCAGTCGGCGGCGATGGCCGCGGTCGACGCCGACCTGGCGCGGGCGCGCCCGATGCAGCGCCTGCTGATGGGGGAGGTCGGCTCGGGCAAGACGGTGGTTGCGCTGTACGCACTGCTGCGGGCGGTCGAGCACGGGATGCAGGGGGCGCTGATGGCCCCGACGGAGACGCTCGCCGAACAGCACTTCGCCACCCTGCAGGCGCTCGTCCCCGAAGCGCTGCTCCCGGCGGCACTGCTGAGCGGCTCGACTCCTGCCCGCCGCCGCGCCGACGTGTTGGGCAAGCTCGCCACCGGGGAGTTGAAGCTGGTGGTCGGGACGCACGCGCTGATCGAGGGCGATGTCGAGTTCGACTGCCTGGCGGTGGCGGTCGTGGACGAGCAGCACCGCTTCGGGGTGCGCCAGCGGGCGGCGTTGGATCGCAAGGGGCCGCCTATTTCGCGCGAGCGCGCGCACACGCACGCGATATGGGGTCCAAAAAGAAAAGATTCCACCCCCGGCCCCTCAGGCGGAGAGGGGGCACCCACCCCGGCCCGGCTCGCCCCCCACGTCCTGCACATGACCGCCACCCCGATCCCGCGCACGCTGGCCCTGACGGCGTACGGCGACCTCGACGTGACGCGCCTGCGCGAGCTGCCGAAGGGAAGGAAGCCGATCGCCACCCATGTCGCATCCAGCGAGGCTGAGCGCGCGCGGGCGTACGAGCGCATCCGCGAGGAGCTGCGTGCGGGGCGCCAGGCGTACGTGGTGTGCCCGCTGGTGGAGGAGTCCGACCGAAGCCGGGGGACGCTCGCCTCCGGCGAGCATCCCCGTTTCGGCCAGCTCCAGGCGCGCGCGGCGGTCGCGGAGTTCGAGCGCCTGCGCAAGGGCGAGCTGCGCGGCTTCCGTCTGGAGCTGCTGCACGGCCAGCTGGCCGTGCGCGAGAAGCGGCGGGCGATGGCGCGGTTCGCAGAGGGCGCCGCGGACGTGCTGGTGGCCACGACGGTGATCGAGGTGGGGGTGGACGTGCCGAACGCGACGGTGATGGTGGTCGAGGACGCCGAGCGCTACGGGATCTCCCAGCTGCACCAGCTGCGGGGGCGGATCGGCCGCGGAGAGCACCCATCGGTGTGCCTATTGCTGGGCCCGCGGGGCGCACGCCGCCTGCGGGCGCTCGCCGAGCACAGCGACGGCTTCCGCCTGGCGGAGATCGACCTCGAGCTGCGCGGGGAGGGCGAGATCGCGGGCACGCGCCAGCACGGCCAGGCCGAGCCCCGCGTGGCGAGCCTGCCGCAGGACGCGCAGCTGCTGGAGCGCGCCCGGGAGTGGGCCAAGCGGCTGCTCGCCGCGGACCCGGCGCTGAGCGCCCCGGAGCACGCGCTGCTGGGCGAAGCGCTGGAGCTGACGTTGGGCGCGGAGGCCCACGAGCCGATTCCGGCGTGAGGTGGAGCATCGGCGGGAGCGTCAGCGGGGAGCGGCCCAACCCGGGCTTGCCGGCGCATCGCGACCACGCTGCACCGGGGTGAGCCGCGCGCGATGATCCGGCGGTGCGTGTGATCGCGGGCAAGTACGGCGGCCGGCGGCTGCGCGCGCCAAAGGGCCGGGCGACGCGGCCGACAACCCAGCGGGTGCGGGAGGCCGTGTTCTCGGCGCTCGGCGAGCTCGAGGGGACGGTGGTGCTGGACCTGTTCGCGGGCACGGGGGCGCTCGCGATTGAGGCGCTCTCGCGCGGCGCGGCGCGGGCGGTGCTGGTCGAGCGCGACCCCCGCGCGCTGGTGGCCCTGCGGGCGAATCTCGCGGCGCTCGACCTCGGGCCGGAGCAGGCGGAGGTCCGCCGCGCGGAGGTGGGGGGTGCCCTGCGCAACGCACGCGAGCGCCGGGAGACATACGATCTCGTCTTCGTCGATCCGCCCTACCGACACGCGGGTGTGCTGGGGCGCGAGCTGGCGGTGGCGCTGCCACCGCTGCTGGCGCCGGGGGCGCGCGTGGTGTGGGAGAGCGATCGGCGCACCGAGCCGCCGGCGCTCCCCGTGGAGGTGGAGGCTGCAGCGGCGCTACGGAGACACCGTGATCACGATCCACCGCCAGCGATGAGACTCGAAAGCCCCATATACGCGTGTCCCAGGCCCTCGGGGCCCGCGGCGCGGAAGATCGGCGGCTGGTGGCGATGAGCCTCGACAAGACAGTCGCCGTGTGCCCGGGCTCCTACGACCCGGTGACCAACGGCCACCTCGACGTGATCCGCCGCGCGGCCGGCCTCTACGAACAGGTGGTGGTGGCGGTCGTCAGGCGCTCGGTGCGCAAGAACGAGACGCTGTTCGCGATCGAGGAGCGGGTGGGCTTCATCGAACGCGCCACGGCCGACCTGCAGGGGGTGCGGGTGGAGCCGTTCAGCAACCTGGTGGTGGAGTTCGCGCGCAGCGTGGGGGCGAAGGCGATCGTGAAGGGGCTGCGGGCGATCTCGGACTTCGAGTACGAGCTCGAGCTGCACCAGCTCAACAGCCGCCAGGACCCGGAGATCGAGTCGGTGTATCTCATGTCAAACTCGCAGTACAGCTTCCTGTCCTCGAGCGGCGTCAAGGAGCTCGCCACGTTCGGGGGTAGGATCGACGACTTGGTGCCCGACGAGGTCGCGGTGCGGTTGCAGGAAGAGCTCCGGCGCTGACGAATCTGGAGAAGGCTACATGGATGTCCTAGTTCTGATTGACAAGCTCGACGACTTGGTGCACAACGCCAAGCCGGTGCCCCTGACCGACCAGGTGCGGGTCGACAAGGAGGAGATCTACGACATCCTCGACCAGATGCGAGCGACGATCCCCGAGGAGATCAAGCAGGCGCGGTGGATCGTCAAGGAGCGCCAGGAGATGCTGGCGGAGGCCAAGCGCGAGGCCGAGAAAATCGTCAAGGAGGCACGCGAGCGCCAGGAGCGCCTGGTGGGCGACGAGGAGGTCACCAAGCAGGCCGAGCGCGCGGCGGAGGACATCATCGAGGACGCCCGCGCGCGCGAGCGCGAGATCCGCCTCGGGGCCGAGGACTACGCGGACGAGATCCTCAACACGCTCGAGGTGAACCTCTCGAAGTTCATCGCCGCGGTGCAGCGGGGCCGCGAGCGGCTGCAGGGCAAGGACGAGCCGGCAGAAGTTGCCTAGTAGCCTGCCGTAGATGAGCTCACCGATCAAGCACCGCGTCGAGGTGGCGCGCACGCTGCTGGGCACGGGAATGCTCCGCGCGGAACGCCCCGACAAGGCGCTGCGGGCGCTGGGGACCCTGCGCCGGTGGGGGTCGAGCTCGGGGGCGGCGTACACGATCTCGGCGATCCGCTGCCCCGAGCGCGTGGCGATCGTCGACGAGAGGGGAACGTTGACGTTCGCGGAGGTGGACGCGCGCACGAACGCGCTCGCGCGGGCGCTGCGGGCAGAGGGCGTCGGCGAACAGGACGGGGTGGCGATCATGTGCCGCAACCACCGCGGGTTCATCGAGGCGACCGTGGCGTGCTCAAAGCTCGGGGCGAGCGTGCTGTACCTGAACACGGCGTTCGCGGGCCCGCAGATCGCCGACGTGCTGCGCCGCGAGGGGCCGAAGGCGGTGGTGTACGACGAGGAGTTCACAGACCTGGTGCGGGAGGGCGCAAAGGATCTGCGCCGGTTCGTCTCGTGGTGCGGCCCAGCCGAGTCGCCGGTGGCGCCGCAGGACCCGCTGGTGGAGGATCTGATCGCCCGGGGGGACACCGCGCCGCTGCAACCGCCGGCGGAGAAAGGCCGCGTGGTGATCCTCACCTCGGGCACGACGGGCACCCCGAAGGGCGCGAAACGCAAACAGCCGGACTCGATGGAACCGGCGGCGGCGCTGTTCTCGAAGATCCCGCTGAAGGCGCGCGAGACGACCGTGATCGCCGCGCCGATGTTCCACTCGTGGGGGTACGCGCACTTCACGCTGTCGCTCGCGCTCGCCTCGACGCTCGTGCTGCGCCGGCGCTTCGACCCCGAGCAGACGTTGAGCGACGTGGCGCGCCACCGCGCAAGCGCGCTGGCGGTGGTGCCGGTGATGCTGCAGCGGATCCTGGAGCTGCCGCCGGAGACGCGCGCGCGCTACGACCTGCGCTCGCTGCGGATCGTGGCGGCCTCGGGCTCGACGCTGCCGGGGGAGCTCGCGACGCGCGCGATGGACGCACTGGGCGAGGTGCTCTACAACCTGTACGGCTCCACCGAGGTGGCGTGGGCGACGATCGCCACGCCCGAGGATCTGCGCGCGGCGCCGGGCACCGCGGGCCGCCCCCCGCTGGGCACGGTGGTGAAGCTGCTCGACGGCGAGGGTCGCGAGGTCCCGCGCGGGCAGCGGGGGCGGATCTTCGCGGCGAACGAGATGGTCTTCGAGGGCTACACCGGCGGCGGAGGCAAGGAGATAGTGCGGGGCCTGATGAGCACAGGCGACATGGGCCACTTCGACGCGGCGGGCCGGCTGTTCGTGGACGGGCGCGACGACGAGATGATCGTCTCGGGCGGGGAGAACGTGTTCCCGCGGGAGGTGGAGGACCTGCTGGCCAGGCACGCGCAGATCGAAGAGGCGGCGGTGATCGGCGTACAGGACAGCAAGTTCGGCCAGCGGCTGAAGGCGTTCGTCGTGCCACGCGAGCCGGCGAGCCTGAGCGAGGAGGCGATCAAGGAGTACGTCAAGCAGAACCTCGCCCGCTACAAGGTGCCGCGCGAGGTGGTGTTCGTGGAGGAGCTCCCACGCAACGCGACCGGCAAGGTGCTGAAGCGCGAGTTGAGCGCCTCCGCGGATTGATTTATTTTGATGGGGGCCGCCCGAGGCGGCCCGCGGGGGTCGGTGAGTGGGGAGGCGGGGGAGCGCCGCGTCGGCGAGAAGTGGCACGAGCCGCGCGCAGGGGCCGCTGTGGGTGTGAAACGGGGGCCCACCGCACTACCCTGGGAGCGTGCCGGCGCTGACCGACAAGCTCGACCTCGGGAGCCTGCACCTCAGCGCCGGTGAGGGGCGGCGGCTGGAGTTGACGGTGGGGATCGAGCCGCTGATGTACGGCGGAGAGCGCTACGTGGTCGAGCCGTCCCGGCCGGCGGTGAGGGTGGACGTGTCGCGGATGGTCGGCCACGGGTACGCGCTACGGCTGCGTTTGCGGGCGGCGGTGGCGGGGCCGTGCATGCGCTGCCTGGCGCAGGCGGCGCCGACGGTCGAGGTGGACGCGCGCGAGGTGGACCGCCCGGGCGGGGGGGAGCAGCTGTCGAGCCCGTACGTCAAGGACGAGACGCTCGACCTGGGAGCGTGGGCACGCGACGCGTTTGCGCTGAGCGTCCCCACGCAGGTGGTGTGCCGCCCCGACTGCGCGGGCCTGTGCCCCGAGTGCGCGGCGGACCTCAACGAGGCAGGTCCGGAGCACCGCCACGAGTCCGCGCCGGACCCGCGGTGGGCGAAGCTGCGGGAGCTGAAGCTGGAGTAGCGCGCGATGCCGTCGAGCGGTGAGTCTGGCGCTGGCTACTTGGTGAGGATGCCCAGTCCCCCCCGCGTCTCGGGGTGCCCGAGATCGGCGGGCGGCGGGGGAGGCGGTGGCGGTGGGGCGGGACGCTGGCTCGTCATCTTAGGAAAGGCTATCAGCTAGCGCCCACGCCCAGAACACAAGCTGGAGCATCAATGCGATGGCCGCGGCAAAGTAGTAGCGTCCGAGGGCGTCGATTTGGCCTGGTTGGCCTGCCAGAATTCCTCAAGCCAGTAGACGAGTCGGCGGTGAACCTCGTGCTCGTCGTCTGCGACCTCAAACAGCGACTCATACATCGTCGGGGCGTTGAGGCTGAAGACGAAGCCGCTCTTCGGCAGCAGCACGTAGGTGCGCAAGAGGATCGAGCAGGCCAGTGCGACCAGAGCCAGGCCGCCGAGCGTGCCGAGCCCGCTGCTGTGTTGAATTGTCTGGGCGCCCAGGAACGACGCGGTCAGGGAGGACGCCGCGAGCAGCGTCCCCGTCCGCGCACGGAGCTGTTCGACGCTGCGCTCCTGAAGGTCCAGTGCGTGGACCGCGGCTTCGTAGCTCAGCCTCTGCCAGGGGTCCCACGGACATATACCGATTATTGGCTCGGGACAGGACGGAACGTCACCACACTGAGCTAGTCCATAAAGTAGGATCATCGAGAAGTCACGGTCTCGCGAGCTCGCTATAACCCACGCTTTCGCGGCAGGCTCATCGTCGACCCAAAGTGCGCGCGTAGGCTGCTCTTGCATGTTGCCCTGTGCCTCGTTCTGTCTGAGCCGATAGCCAACAAGCCCTTCGAGGGCGTCTTTTCGTAACCACTGCTGGAGTGCTGTCGCAGTAGCAACTCCGATGTCGCAGTCGTCGAGCAAACGTCCGGTCGGATTCTGTTGCTCCCGCTTTCCTCGGTCCCCGGAGGGACGCGCGCGCCGCGGCTGCTAGCCTTCCCGGCCCGTGGCCGTCCCCAAGCAGAAGCAGTCGCACAGCCGCACCGCCAAGCGCCGCGCGCAGCACAAGATCACGGCGCCCGCGTTGAGCGTGTGCCCGCGCTGCCACAGCCCGCGCCGCCCGCACCGTGTGTGCACGGTGTGCGGCACGTACGCGGGCCGCGAGGTCACGGCACCTATCGAGCACGTCGAGGCCGAGGAGCACGACCACGACGAGTGAGCCGGTCGTGGTCGCGGTCGACGCCAACGGCGCCGACCTCGGACCGGCGGAGGTCGCGGCGGGCGCGGCGCTCGCGGCGCAGCGGGGGGTGCGCGTGTTGCTGTTCGGCCCCGCCGCGGAGATTGGGAGCCCACCAACCCTGCCCGCAGGGGTGGAGGTCCTCGACGCGCCGTTGTCGATCGCCAAGAGCCCCGACCCCGCCAGCGCGGCGCGCGCGAACCCGCAGGCCTCGATCGTGCAGGCCGCGCGCGCGGTCGCGGAGGGTCGCGCGCAGGCGCTCGTGTGCGCGGGTGGCACCGGCGCGGCGCTGGCGGCGGGCCTCTTCAACGTCAAGCGCGCCCGCGGCATCCACCGCCCCGCGCTCGCGCTTCCCCTGCCGGTCCCCGGCCGGCCGGTGACGCTGCTCGACGTCGGCGCCAACGCGCAGGCGCGCCCGGAGCACCTCGTGCAGTTCGCCTTCATGGGCGCCGCGCTCGCGCGGGTCGTGCTCGACGTGGAGCGCCCCCGCGTGGGGTTGCTCTCAAACGGCGAGGAGCAGGGCCGCGGCAGCCCGCTGGTGGTGGCCGCCCGCGCCGAGCTCGCCGAGCGGCTCGCCGCGGTGACCGGGGCGGCGCCGTTCGAGCTCGTGGGCAACGTCGAGGGGGGCGACCTGACGAGCGGCGTGGCCGACGTGGTCGTGACCGACGGGTTCACCGGCAACGTCGCGCTGAAGGTGGCGGAGGGCGTCTCCCAGACGGTGCTGCGCGCGGTGCGCGACGCCGCGCACTCCTCGCCCCGCGCGAAGCTGGGGGGCCTGCTGCTGGCGCCCTCGCTGCGGGCCTTCCGCGAGCAGGTCGACCCCGAGGGCCAGGGCGGCGCCTACCTGCTGGGGCTGCGGCGGTTGGGGGTCGTGCCCCACGGGAGCTTCACCCGTCGCGGCTTCGCGGAGGCGATCCTGCGCGCCGCGCGCGGCGCGCAGGAGGACCTCGTGGGGCGCACCCACGCGGCGCTGGAGCAGGCGGGGGCGCTGCGTAGGACTCGCCCATCCGCACCGCCCGCTAGCCTCCAAAAAAGATGACCCGCGAGCAGGTTTACGAGCTGATCCGCGAACACCTCTCCGACGAGCTCGAGCTCGACCAGGGGGAGATCCGCGAGGAGACACGCTTCAAGGAGGATCTCGAGGCCGACTCGCTGGACCTGTACACGCTCGTGCAGGAGCTCGAGGACACCTACGGGGTGCGCATCTCCGACGAGCAGGCCGCCGGCATCCTCACCGTGGGGCAGGCTGTGGACTTTGTCCTGACGCAGGGCACCGGATGAGCCCGCATGGCGGCGCTGGATCTGCGTCCTCGATCGCTCGTGTGCCGAGCACACTTCGCTCACTGCGTCCTTGCCCAGCTTGCCCTGCGAACTCATCGTGGCGAAATGTGTATGTGGAGGGGCAGTGAGAACGAAGGGTGTTTATGCGGCTGCTGAACGAGTTGTTGGAGGAGCTTCCCGAGGACCTGGCTCGCCAGGTCTTCACCCACGCCTCGTGGAGCGAGCGACCCTCGGACTCCTACGCGCGGCTGGCGTTTCTCGGCGACTCCGTGTTGGGGCTGGCGGTCACCACGCACCTCTACCCCCGGCTGGAGGCGGAGCGCTTCGGCGCCGGGCGGCTCACGAAGATCCGCGCCCAGGCGGTCTCCGGCCCCTCGTGCAGGGCGGTCGCCGAACGCCTCGCGGTGCCCGAGCGGCTGCGTGCGGCGGCGCCGCAGAGCGTCCAGGAGAGCGCGGTCGCGCTCGGCGAGACCGAGCGCGTGCTGGCCTCCGTGGCCGAGGCGGTGATCGGCGCGTGCTACCTGCACGTCGGCTACCAGCGCACCGCGGAGGCCGTCGTGGAGGCGTTCGCCCCGGAGATCGAGCTCGCGCTGGAGAACCCCGTGGACTTCAAGTCGACCCTCCAAGAGCTGCTCGCCCAGCGGGGGGAGCTCGTCACCTACACCGTCACCGCCGAGCACGGCCCGCCGCACGAGCGCACCTTCGAGGTGGCCGCCGAGGTCGCGGGTCGGCCGCTGGGCAGCGGCGCGGGGCGGAGCAAGAAGCACGCCGAGCAGGAGGCCGCGCGCGAGGCCGTCGAGCGTCTACAGGCATGAACACATGCACTTGAAGTCGCTTACCCTGAAGGGCTTCAAGTCCTTCCCCGACCGCACCCGCCTCGACTTCGGTCCCGGGGTCTCCGTCGTGGTGGGGCCCAACGGGTCGGGCAAGTCGAACGTCACCGACGCCGTGCTGTGGGCGATGGGCGAGCAGTCCCCGCTCGCGGTCCGCGGACAGTCGATGCAGGACGTGATCTTCGGCGGCGGGCGTGGCGTGCAGGCGCGCTCCTGCGCCGAGGTCGAGCTCGTGCTCGACAACTCCGACGGCTCGGTGGCGCTGCCGTTCAGCGAGATCTCGATCCTGCGCCGCCTGCACCGCTCCGGCGAGGGGGAGTACCGCCTCAACGGCGCCCGCTGCCGCCTCGGCGACGTGATCGAGGTGCTCTCCGACACGGGCCTCGGCAAGGAGACCCACTCGGTCATCTCGCAGGGGCGCGTGGAGTCGATCGTGCTCTCCAAGCCCCGCGACCGGCGCCTGCTGATCGAGGAGGCCGCGGGTCTCGGCAAGCACCGCAAGCGCCGGCGCCGCGCCCAGCTGAAGCTGGAGCGCACCCAGGAGAACCTCGACCGCGCCCTGGACGTCGAGCGCGAGGCGCGCTCCCGCCTGCGCCCCCTCAAGCGCCAGGCCGAAGCCGCGGAGCTCCACGAGCGCCTGGAGCGCCAGGCGCTCGAAGTGCGGCTGACCCTCGCCCGCGAGGCGCTGCGTGCGCGCCGCCTGGAGCTCGGGGCCGCCGAGGCCGGCGTGCAGGAGGTTCGCGCGGCCCGCGAGGCCGTCGAAGCGGGCCTGCAGGAGGTCGTGCGGCGTCGCAGCGACGCCGAGCGCGCGCTCGCCCACCGCTCCGAGCGCCACGACACGCTCGCCCGCGGCGCGCTGCGGGCCGGCGCCGCGCACGAGCGCCTGGAGCTGCGCCGCGAGCAGGCCGCTGCTGCCGTCGACGCGCTCGCCGAGCGGACCGTCCGCGTGCAGCGCGAGCTGGGTCTCCTCGAGGAGACCCTCGCCGGCGGTCGCACCCCCCGCGCCGAAGGCGAGCACGCTGACGACGGGGACGGCGGGCCCGAGACCGACGGCGACCGCACAGAGATCGGCCAGCGCATCGGCGCGCTCGAGCAGGAGCTGGCCGCCCTCGACCGCGAGCGCGAGCAGGAACTGGAGCGCGAGCTGGCCGCCCTCGACCGCGCTCGCGAGGACGCCGCCGCCGAGGTAGCCGAGTTGGACGCCGCGCTCGCCGAGGCCCGCGAGGCGCGCGAGGAGGCCGACGCCGGCGCCGAGGAGGCCCGCGGCGCGCTGCGCGAGGCCGAGCGCGCGGTCGAGGCCGCCCGGCGCGAGGCCGCACGGGTGGGCTCTGAGCTCGCCGCCGTCAACCAGTTCCTGCGCAACCACGCGCCCCACGCGTCGCTTGTCTCCACCACGGCCGGCGAGTCCACGGCGGGCGCGCCTGGGGCGGGCGGGGCGGGCGGGCCCCGGACTTTGAGCGAGGCCCTGAGCGTCCAACCTGGCTACGAGCTCGCGCTCGCCGCCGTGCTCGGCGGGCGCCTCGACGCCGCGCTCGTACCGGACCTTGCTCGCGCCGCCGCCCTGCTGGACCGTGCCGGGGCCGACGGCGCCACCGCGCTGCTGGTCGAAACGGGGACCGATTGGGGAGACACTCGCTCCGCTCGCATCCCCAAATCGGCCAGCGCCGAAGGCGAGTGTCTCCCGGCTTCGGCCGACCTGCGGTCCGATCCCCCGCCGGCGGCTCCGCTCACCCCTCCCGCGCCCGGTGCGCGCCCCCTGCTCGAGCTCGTGGACGGTCCGCCCACCCTGCTCACCCTCGCGCGGCGGCTGCTCGCCGACGCGTGGGTCGTCGAGCGCCTCGAGGACCTCCCCGAGGACTTTGCCGGCCTCGCCGTCACCCCCCGCGGGCGTGTGTGGTTAACCGCCTCCGGCGAGGTGCGCCAGGTGACCGAGGGCGGCGCCGAGCGTGTGCTCGCCCGCCGCAACGAGCGTGTGCAGTTGCTCGCCGCGACGGAGGCCGCCGCCGCCGCCGAGCACGCCGCACGCGCAGCCGCTGAGAGTGCGCAGGCTGACTGCCACGACGCCGACACCGCCTGCGAGGAGGCTGAGGGCGCGCTGCGCGAGGCCACGCGCGAGCACGCCCGCGCGCTCGAGCAGGAGCGCCACGCCGCCTGGCTGCACGAGCAGCGCCGCGCCGCGCCCGACCAGGGTCCCCTCGCGGTGCGCCGCGCCCAGCTGGAGGGCGAGCTCGCCGCGGAGCGCCGCCAGGCCGAGCGCGTCGCGCGCGAACACGCCGAGCGCGTCGCGCGCCTGGAGCGCCTGCGCGCCCAGCTCGCCGCCGACACCGCGCTCGCGCCGCGGGCAGAGCGGCTCGCCGCAGCGCTGCACAGCCTCGGGGAGGCTGTCGCCGAGCGGGTCGCCGAGCTCCAGGGCGAGCTCGCCCGCGACCGCGCCGCCGGCGAGGAGATGGCCGCCGAGCTGCGCGCCTGCGCCGCTCAGGAGGCCGACATCCAGGCCCGGCTGCGCGCGGAGGGCGAGGCGGTCACCGTCGCCGAGGTCGCCGCCCAGCGCCTGCGCGACCTCGCCGCGGACGCCGAGTCGGAGCTGCGCACCGTCCGCGAGCGGCTCGAGTTGGGGGAAGAGGAGGACCCCGAGCCGCTGGACGAGGAGCAGGTGCAGGCGCTCACCGCGCGCCTGGAGCGCCTGCACCGCCGGCGCGAGCAGCTCGGGCCGGTCAACCCGCTCGCCCAGGAGGAGTACGCCGAGGCGCTCGCCCACGTCGAGGAGCTCGAGGCCAGGCGCACCGACCTGGAGACCGCGCTGCGCGAGCTGCGCACCGTGATCCGTGACACCGACCGTCAGATCCACGAGACCTTCCACGCCACCTTCGAGGCGGCCGCCCGCAACTTCGAGGAGCTCGCCCGCGACGTCTTCCCCGGCGGCGGGGGGCGACTGCGGCTCGTCAAGGACGCCCACGTCCCGCGGCCCGTGCTCGGCGGCCAGCCGCTCTCGGACGGCGCGGGCTCCGCGGCGGCGGACGGTGACGGTGACGCGGAGGCCGCCGCGGAGCTTGAGGAGCAGGCCCAGCCCGGCGGCGGGTTGGACGCCGAGGACGCGGCCCCCTCCGGCGAGGAGGAGGTGCTCGGCGTCGAGATCGAGATCACCCCCGCGGGCAAGTCCACCAAGCGCCTCTCGCTGCTCTCCGGCGGGGAGAAGTCGATGACCGCGCTCGCCTTCCTGTTCGCCGTGTTCCTCGCGCGCCCCTGTCCCTTTTACATCCTCGACGAGGTCGAGGCCGCGCTGGACGACCTCAACCTCGAGCGCTTCCTCTCGCTGCTACGCCGCTACGCCGACCGCGCCCAGTTCATCGTGATCACCCACCAGAAGCGCACGATGGAGGCCGCCGACTGGCTCTACGGCGTCTCAATGGCGGGCAACGGCGTCTCCAAGGTCCTCTCCCGACGGCTGCCGCCCGCCACAGAGGTTGCCCCGGTGTCGGAGCCTGGTCGGAACGGGTCCGCGTCTGGTCCGTCAGAGGTGATCGACCGGGGCGAGCCGTCACCTCCCGACCCGGCGGATACCGCCGGCGAGGAGCTCTCCGTCACGGAGCTGCCCCGATCTGAGATGGCCGAGGTCGCGTAGCGCGCGTTGGTGCCTCTTCGCCCGGTGGAGTATTCACAAGTCTATATACGTGGCCGCTTGCTCAATCGGGATCGTAGTATCGCAAGGCAGCTTCAAGGTCGGCAGGACCAGCCTGAACAACACCTTGGCTGACATACCGCTCAAGCTCGATCTCTCCGTCAGGAAAGAACTCGATCTCCCAACGCTCTCCTGGAACCGAGAGTAATACCATGACCGCTTCCGGTCTTGCGACCAACGACTCATAGTGTGCCCTCCGCTTGCTCAGTGCTGCACAGAAGTCCAGAAGTTGTTCCATAGCGTTTATTATGGCTTGTTAAATCGATCGTTCAACGAAACCGCTTCACGACTCTTGGGACCTAGTTCTCTATCGCTCGGTGGCCCGTTCTCCAAAGCCAGGCACCGAACCAGTATAGCCCTACGAGTAGCCACACCCCGCCAAGCAATACGATAGCTGCGCCAACTGCCAGGACAATAGACAGCCCCTCACTCTTACCCATGGCTCTCATCTTGCGATATACGCGCCCGGTACCGATTACAACGACTGTAAAGCTGACAACCAGAACTGCGGCTACGATCAGCCAAGTAAGCAGATCTGCGACCAGCGTCGCTACCATTCAAAGTCTACCGATCCATTTGGATGAATGCCAGGCAAGTAAGTTTGTGGGCCTTGTAGCGAGGGTGGCAGGAATGAATGCAGTGGGTTGATGTGGCCTTCTACGCCCTCGTCGCAAATCGACTCGCCCTTAATTTCGTCGATAGTCACGTCGCCGGCGAGACCGACTGCCTCGGGAAGCGCAAGCGGTGCCGCGGCTATGTGGGAGCCGAGGCATGTTGCAGGCTCGATCGGACCTGGAGCATCACCGCAGCCGATGCTGTTGATTCCCTTCGCTAGGTAGTAAGATCCGTAGTAGACCACGTATGGAGGGACAGCAACGATATCCAACCCAGCGTGAACAACCGTACCGGCCACTTCACCGATGTCGCCGGCAACTTCGCCAGGGGAGAGAAGCCCGCTCGGGTCGTTCCAGTTTGTTGGGTTGTCGCGCGCATAATTGTACGGCGTTCCAGTGATCGCTGAGAGTGGGTCTATGCTGAGGAACTGCGCCGTGGCGGGATCGTAGACGCGCGCTCGTAGGTAGATCAGGCCCGTGTCGCTGCTGGTGTACTGGCCGTCATAGCCGAGCGGGGTCGTGCTGCTCCCGGTCGATCCGGTCTTGTTTCCATACGCGTCAAACGTGGTGCTGCCGGTGACGGTGCCTGTTGAGCCGGTCAGCATGCGCGTTGAGCCCTGCTGATCGTGGTGCAGGAAGGTGACGGTCCCCCCGCTGGAGATCTGCTCGACGGGCAGACCGCCGGGACCGTAGATATAGCTGTTGGTGCCGTCATTGAGGATCAGTGGAAGGTCTTCGGCCATGTCCCACGTAAGATAGCTGGTCGTGCCGGAGATGGTCTGCGAGGCCCGAAGGCCTTCGCCATTGTAGGCGTAGCTGTCTTCGATCTTGGAGACTTCGCCTTCTTTCGGTCGTCTGACGGAGATCAGGTTGCCGGCCTCGTCATAGCCGTAGATCGTCGCGGGGCCGGTGCTCGGGGTCGTTTTCGTCCGCTCCCCAAGTTCGTTGTAGGCGTACGTGAGGCTCGGGCCCGTTTCGAGCTCGTTGTCGGCGTTGTATTTGTAGGTCCCCGTGGCGATCTTGGTTGGGTTGTTGGCCGCGTCGTATTCGTAGGCTGTGGTAGCGCCTTTGGTCAAGCGGCTGTTCGAGTCGTATTCGTAGGCGAGTTTTTCTGCACCCGGCAGGCCTTTGCTGGTCACAGTCCTGACCTGACCGTCGTAATCCCGAGCGTAGACAAGCGAAGCAAGCGTTTCTGTGCCTTTGAGCATCTTTACTTCGCTCATCTGGTCCGCATTGTTGTAGGCGTACTTGTCTTCGTCGCTTGTCCCTGATGGGAAGACCGTGGCGGCCAGATCGGAGTCAGGGTCATACGTGAATTTGGTGATGTGTTCGAGCCAGTCGGTCACCTTTTCCAGCCGACCATCTTTGTCGTACGCACGAGTGACGGCTCTTTCGTTGGGGTAGGTGGTTTTCGTCTGCTCGTTCGCGAGGTCGTATTCGTATTTGACCTTTTCTTTGTGTCCATTTTCGGTTTCTGTCAGCCGATCCAGCTGGTCGTAGGTATATTTGCTCGTCCCGGTCCCGTCGGTCATCACGGTCCGCTCGCCGTCTTTATTATGTTCGTATTTGACTGTCGGGGTTTTGCCATCGGAGTATTTGACTTCGATGAGACGGTTGACAGGATCGTAAGTGTAGGTGGTCGTCCGTTTCGCCGGGTCGGTCAGGCTCGTGAGGTTACCTGCCAGATCGTATTCCTTCGTCGTTTTGCGCCCCAGGGGGTCGACGACTTCGGTGACCTCCTCGAGCAGGTTGCGGACGTATTTTGTGGTGTGTTTGTTGCCGTCGATCTGGCTCGTGACCTGCCCAGATGCATCGTAGCTGGTTTCGGTGACAGTCCCCTTGGGTTCTTCGACCGCAGTCCGCTCGTTGTCCGCGTCATAGGCGTATTTCGTCTTATGGCCATTGGGATCGATCACGCTTTCGAGGTTCCCGTCCGCATCGTAGGCGTATTTCGTGGTGGGGGGTTGCCCGGCGACTTCGGTCGCGGCGGATGTTCCTTCGGCCGAGCCGCCGGAGTTCGTCGCCGTCACCACGACACGCAATGTGTCCCCGGTGTCGCCTTCGACCACGACGTGAGTGGAACTGGTGGCACCGGAGATATTGGTGCATTCCCCTCCCGCTTTGTTGCAGCGCTGCCACTGGTAGGCGTAGGTAGGGGCCGGTAGCCCTGTCCAGGTGCCGGTGCTTGCGGTGAGCGTCTGGCCGACGATAAGCTGGCCGGAGATCGTGGGTGTCGCGGTGTTCACTGGGGCGACGACAGATTTCCACTCCTGGAGTCTGCTGTTGATTCTATCGTCGATCCAGAGATCGCCACTGTGATCGACCGCAATGCCTTCAGGTTCTTTGAACTGTCCGTCGCCGGCACCCTTGGTTCCGAACTGTGTGATGTATTCGCCCGTAGGGGAGAAGTCCTCCACGCGGCCGTTTCCGGTATCGGTGATCCAGATGTTACCGGCGAGATCGAAGGCTATACCTCGCGATTTTTTGAACTGTCCGTTGCCCGTACCTTCGGACCCGAACTGCCTGATGTATTCACCGGTCGAAGAGAACTCTTGTACGCGGTCCTCGCCGCTATCGGTAACCCAAATATCGCCGCCCGACTCCACGGCAACGCCAATAGGGCCGAGGAACTGACCGTTCCCGGAGCCGTATGTGCCGACCTGTGTAATGTATTCCCCGGTGGAGGAGAACTCCTCCACACGGTAGTAGCGGGCATCGGCGACCCAGATGTCGCCATTGGATGCGATCGCAATACCTGCCGGTTCCTCGAACTGCCCGTTGCCGGTGCCTTCGGAGCCAAACTTTGTGATGTATTCGCCGGTGGAGGAGAACTCCTCCACACGGTCATTGTGAGAGTCGGTGACCCAAATATCACCGTTCGCGGCAAACGCTATGCCCTCCGGTTCCTTGAACTGACCGTTACCGGTGCCTTCCGAACCGAACTGTTTGAGATATTCTCCGGTAGAAGAGAACTCCTGTACTCGGTTACTTTTGGTATCGGCGACCCAGATGTCGCCGCTCGAATCGATGGCTATCGCGCGCGGTCCGTTGAACTGCCCGTTGCCCGACCCATATGAACCGAACTTTGACCCATAAACAGGGGTTGGCACCGTGAACTCCTGTACACGGTTGTTGACCCTGTCGGCGATCCAGAGGTTGCCGGTGGAACCGACCGCGAGCCCTTCTGGTTCTACGAACTGTCCATTGCCCGAGCCGTTGGAGCCAAACTGCCTGATGTATTCACCTGTGGAGGTGAACCCCTGTATGCGGTTATTCCTGGTATCGGCGACCCACACATCGCCTGCGGGGTCGACGGTGATACCCGCGGGTTCTATGAACTGGCCGTTGCCTGTACCTTCAGAGCCGAATTGCCTGATGTATTCGCCGGTGGAGGATAGCTCCTGTACACGGTTGTTGCGGCTATCGGCAACCCAAATATCGCCGTTGGAATCGGCGGCGATGCCTGTTGGGTGGTAGAACTGTCCGTTGCCGGAACCTGATGTGCCGACCTTTGTAATGTATTCTCCGGTGGAGGAGAACTCCTCCACACGGTAGTAGCGGGCGTCGGTGACCCAGATGTGGCCGTTCGGTGCGATCGCGATACCCACCGGTTCTGAGAACTGGCCGTTGCCGGTGCCTTCGGACCCGAACTTCGCGAGGTATTCGCCCGTGGGCGAGAACTCCTCGACGCGGTCGTTGAGAGAGTCCGTGACCCACACGTCCCCGTTCGCGGCCACGGCAATACCGGCCGGCTGCTTGAACTGGCCGTTGCCGGTCCCTTCGGAGCCGAACTGCCGGATGTAGCTGCCGGTGGAGGAGAACTCCTGTACCCGATTGTTCTGCGTATCTGCCACCCAGACATCGCCGTTGGAGTCGAGTGTTACTCCGCGCGGCTGCTTGAACTGGCCGTTGCCGGTGCCTTCCGTGCCGAACGCGGTGGAGAACTGCGTGGAGTAGACCGCGCCGAGAACGGTGGCTTTGGCGACGACGGCTGTCACGAGCGACGTGCTTGTCCCTGTGCCCCACGAGTTGGTCGCGGTGACGACGACTCGAAGCGTGTTGCCGACGTCGGCGCCGGCGAGCACATATGTCGAGCTGGTCGCCCCAGAGACATTGGAGCAACTCCCGCCCGAGGCGTTGCAGCGCTGCCACTGATAGGTGTAGCTCACCGTCGGTTCGCCTTCCCACATACCCGTCGCGGCGCTGAGCGTCTGCCCTTCGCGTGCCGTCCCGAAGACCACCGCCTGCGTCTTGTCCGTGGGTGCGCCGGTGCCGCTGAGGCCGCCCGGTTCGATGACGGTCAGAGGCCGACCCTGTGTATCGCGTTCGATCGTGGTGGTGTACTTCGCCGCTTCCCCGCTTTTGGCGTTGCCACGAGGGCTGACCATCGAGGTCTCCTGAGAGTCTTCGTTGTAGGCCCAGGTGCGCTTGTTGCCTTCGGGGTCTATTTCGGCCGTCCTGTCCCCGTGGCTGTCGTATTCGTATTTCCAAGTGCGTTCCAGCGGGTCAGTGACGCTTTCGAGGTCGCCGGACGTGTTGTATTTGTATTTCGTGGTCTGCGTTTTTTCACCTGGCGCCGGGCGTGAGATCGATTCGGGGTTGCCGTGGGCTTCCCGTTTGATGGTTGTCGTCTCGCCGTCAGGCGTCGTCACGGTTTCGATGTCGTGCGTGCTGTCGTATTTCCATTTCGTTTCGTCGCCGTCGGCGTCCTTTTCGCTGGTGCGGTTACCGGCTTCGTCGTAGCCGTATTCGATCTTGTGTTTATTCGGGTCCGTGAGGGCTATGAGCTCGTCGGCGCTGTTGTATTCGTAGGTGGTCGTGGCTGCGATAGGTGTGCCCGAAGCGTGCGTTACGCTGGTCGGTAGCCCGATGCTATTGAACTGCTCGGCTGTGACGGCGCCGTTGGGTTCGGTGATGGTCGTTTCCGTGCCGGATTTTGTGGATCCGTAGACCCACGTCCGCGTGCGACTCATCGCGTCCGTCTGCTGGACCACGCGACCAAAGACGTCGTATTCGGTGGTCACGGTGTGGCCGCGCCCGTCGGTCTCCGAGGTCAGCTCATGCGAGGCGTTGTATTTGAACTGCCAGCGCAGGCTCGATTCGCCTGGCTGAGTTACGCCTGCGAGATTCCCACTTTCGTAAGTGTATTTCACGGCGTGGCCCATCGGGTCGGTGACGCTTTCGACGAGCCCTTCTGAGTTGTAGGCGAGCGAGAGTTTGCGCCCGGCCGGATCGGAGACCGATTCGAGTCGCCCTTCGGAGTTGTGGTTCATGGTCGTGATGTTGCCGTCGCGGTCAGCCTCGCTCGTGAGCAGGCCTGTGCTGTTGAAGTACAGCTTGCTCTGGTTCGGCAGCGTGTAGACGTAGCCGCTTCCTTCTTTGGCGAAGGTCGCCTGAACCAGTGGTCCGACGGGGACCCATTTTTCTCCGACGTATTCGAAGAGTGTCGTGCTGCCGTTGTCCTGGTACACGGAGGCAGTTTCCGCGCAGGTTTCGCAGAAGTGCGCAAGCACGACATGGGCGCTGTAGGACCCTGTCCAGCCGTACCCGAAGGGGCCTGGTTTGGCGCCCTGTTCGGTCTGGGTGGCGGCCGATAGGGAGTTGTACGTCCGTGTCATGGTCAGGCCGAGTCCGCGCCCGCCGACGGAGAGATCGGCCTGGGACTCGACCTGATTGCCGGTCGCGCAATCCACCGGATGCCCGTTCAAGCATCTGCCTTCTCCGGGCTTACCTGAATTCCCTTCGCCGTATCCTTCGGCTTCGTGTGCCAATTCCTTGGTCGACAGAAGCCGCCGTTTCACCACGATGGATCCGACGGAGACTGTACCGCCATCGCTAGTATGGTAATGCCCCACTTCGAGCAAGACTGTTATTGCCTTGTTGCAAATGAATGTCGGAGGTTCGTTGTAAAATACCATGCTCGACGGAGGGGGAGGTGAGTAGTTGATCGCCCCTCCATTGCCACTCACGCATGCCCCTACTCCCCAAACGGTATCGGTGGTAGGTACTTCCGTTTCGGTTTCATAAGAAGTGCCAGAGAATTTGGTGTTGGCAAATTCGACGCTCAAAAATTCCGGTTTGGCAGGTGGAGTCATCTTCCAGACGCCCTCCGCACTTTCGTAGGAGTGACCTTCAACGATGATGGGGTACTGCATCGTTGGGGCCGTGATCGAGAGTTCCCCGCCGCCGCCCGGCGGTGTGCCTTTGAGTCCTCCCACGCCTGGTTGGGTAAAAGTCCATCCCCCGGCATTGTCAGTGACCGTGATTGTGATTTCGGGGTCGACCAACACCGGGTAGGCCACCTCACGCCCGCGATGCTCAACCGTCAAAACCAGATCGTTCCCCGCGGCCCTCATTTGAACCGGGACCGGGCTGCCCTGCGCGTCCCGAGCGCTCGGCGACGATATCCGCGCCAGGACCGCGCCTCCACGCGAAACCACGGCGCCGCCGGCCGTGTCCTTCAGCCTCGCGTCCGCAGGTAGCGTCAGTCGATAGCGCAGCTGTTCGGGACTCAAGCGCGACCGCAGCACCGCGAAGAGCTCCGCACCGCCCAACGTTGGTGCGACCACCGCGTCGGTGTCGGCGCCGACACCGGCGAAGAAGGCGCTCTGCCCTCCGCTCGAGCCTGCCGGAACGCTCGCGCCCTCCAGTGCGACTCGTAGGCCATCCGAGCCGATCCCCACGCCGTCGGCGGAATCGCGAGCGATCGAGAGACCGACCAGCGGGTTCGCCGGGACGAAGGCGCTCGCGCCGGCGTCGAGGCTCAGATTGACAGGGCGGCCGTCGTCGCCGCCGCTGTTCACGCGCAGCGGCGCCGCGGAGGTCTCGACTTCCAGTCCTCGCTTCGTGCGCACGACCGCGCGGTGGTCGCCCACGTAGCGGACGACCGTCCCCGTACGGGCGATCGAGGCGGCCGGATTCGCGCCGGCGGCGGCGAGCACGCTGCCGTAGTCGTGTAGTAGCAGTGCGTGCGCGGCATTCGCCCGCAGGCTGTGAAACGCCATCTGTGACGCGGCCCGCTGCGCCCGGGCCGCCGGGCTCGCGAGCCAATCGCGGCGGCGCGTCGCCTGTGCTGTTGCCGACCGGCGAAATCCAGCCATCAGCGTCCGAGTCCTCGAGGCGGCAAGTCTGTCGGACCCCGGTAGCCGGGCCGCTGTCACAGGGCGAGCGCCGCGAGCTCCGACAGGGTGGGCGCGGCCGGCGCCTGCGCCCACCGCGACCCCCACCGCGAGAGACAGGAGACCCGCGACGACGACGCCTACGAGAACACGGTCCAGCCGGCCTGGTGGCCGGCTCCTACGCAGACGCCCGTTGAGCGACATGTCGCCTCCCTTGATGGGCCATTTGACTCGGACAAAGATGTGCGTCGAGCCCGTCGGCCGACTCGCGGCGGACGAGGAGACACGCTAACTCGATCGACGGGAGGCTATCAATAAGCGGGACTCCTATGAGGTTCCATCTTGCCGCAACTTGCGACTCTTTTGTTGTTGTGGACGACGTGAAGCAGCGGGTCTTGTGCGCTGCTATCGTCGCCCGCCCCGTGCCGCGCGACTGGAGCGACCTGTTCATCACCGGCGAGTCGGAGACCGCCGGCGGCGGTAGCGCGAGCGACGGCGGCGAGCGCCGCGGCCTCATGCGGCGCCTGCGCGAGAACCTCGCGAAGACCCGCCGGGCGCTCGGCGGCGAGATCCACGCGACGCTCTTTCAGACGCTCGACGAGCACACGTGGGAGCGCCTGGAGGAGGCGCTGATCATGGCCGACGTCGGCGCCACCGCCACCGCGGCCGTCGTCGCGACGCTCGAAGCGGAGGCCGTGGAGGGGGGGTTGAGCGGGGGGGAGGTGCTCACCGAGCGGCTGATCGCCCTGCTCGCGGAGACCGCTCGGACGGGCGAGGGGCGTATCGACATTCGCGCCCGCCCCACCGTGATCCTCGCGGTGGGGGTGAACGGCACCGGCAAGACCACCACCGCCGGCAAGCTCGCGTGGCACCTGCAGCAGGAGCTCGGGTGCACCGTGCTGCTCGCCGCCGCCGACACCTTTCGCGCGGCGGCCACCGAGCAGCTGGAGGGGTGGGCGCAGCGCGCGGGCTGCGGCGTCGTCACCGGCCCCGACGGCTCGGACCCCGGCGCCGTCGCGTTCGAGGCCGTGGCCCGCGCGCGGGGCGAAGGAGCTCGACGTGGTGATCGTGGACACCGCCGGGCGCCTGCACACCCAGGGCGACCTGATGGCCGAGCTCGCCAAGGTGCGTCGCGTGATCTCACGTCAGCTCGAGGGCGCCCCGCAGGAGACGCTGCTGACGATCGACGCCACCACCGGCCAGAACGGGCTGCGCCAGGCGCGCCTCTTTGCGGAGGCGGCGCAGGTGACCGGGATCGTGCTCACCAAGCTCGACGGCACCGCGCGGGGCGGGATCGCGCTCGCGATCGCCCGCGACCTGGGTCTGCCCGTCAAGCTGATCGGGGTGGGCGAGTCGCTGGAGGACCTGCGCCCCTTCGACCCCGAGGACTTCGCACGTGCGCTGATCGCCGAGTAGCGACTCGCGGTGCGTCCACGGTTCCCCCCGCCCGCGGTGCGATAATCGAACACGTGGACGCGTGGATCATCTGGATCGTGGCAGGGTGCGTGCTGGGCGTGGGCGAGATGCACACCGGCGGGTTCTTCCTCGCGCCGTTCGCCCTCGGCGCACTGGTCGCGGCCCTGGTGAGCCTCGCCGGCGTCGGCCTCCCGCTTGCGCTGGTCGTCTTCCTGGTCGCCTCGCTGATGGTGCTGCTCACGCTGCGCCCGGTCGCCCGACGCCACCTGCAGCACCCTCCCCGGATTCGCACGGGCGCGGCAGCCCTCGTCGGCAGCGACGCGATCGTGCTCGAGCGGATCGCCAACCAGGAGGGCGTCGGCTGCGTGCGGATCGGTGGCGAGGTGTGGACCGCGCGCAGCTACGAGGACGACGACGTGATCCCCGCCGGTGAGCGCGTGCAGGTCGTCGAGATACGCGGCGCGACCGCGCTTGTGATGCACTGAACCCCCTAGGTACCGAGAAAGGCAAGGACTCCCCACATGGTCGCTCTCATCGTCGTCGCCGTGGTGGTGCTGTTCGCGCTGGTCGTGGCGGCGCGCACGGTTCGCGTCATTCCCCAGGCGCGCGCCGGGGTGGTCGAGCGACTGGGCCGCTACAGCCGCACGCTGGAGCCGGGCCTGGCGATTGTCACGCCGTTCGTGGACCGCGTGAAGCCGCTGGTGGACCTGCGCGAGCAGGTGGTCAACTTCGCCCCGCAGTCGGTCATCTCCGAGGACAACGTCGTGGTGGGGATCGAGACGGTCCTGTACTTCACGATCACCGACCCGCGCTCGGCCACCTATGAGATCGCCAACCCGCTGCAGGCGATCGAGCAGCTCACGGTGACCACGCTGCGCAACGTGATCGGCGGGCTCACGCTCGAGGCCACGTTGACCGCCCGCGAGAACGTCAACACCGAGCTGCGCGTCGTGCTGGACGAGGCCACCGGCAAGTGGGGGATCCGCATCAACCGCGTGGAGATCAAGTCGGTCGACCCGCCCGCGGACATCCGCACGGCGATGGAGAAGCAGATGCGCGCCGAGCGCGACCGCCGTGCGGCGATCCTCACCGCCGAAGGCGAGAAGCAGGCCCAGATCCTCACCGCCGAGGGCGAGCAGCAGGCCGCGGTGCTCACCGCCGAGGGCGCGCGCCAGGCTGCGATCCTGCGCGCGGAGGGCGAAGCGAAGGCGATCGACACCGTCTTCAAAGCGATCCACGAGGGACGCCCCACCCGCGACCTGCTCTCCTACGAATACCTGCAGATGCTCCCCCAGCTCGCCGAAGGGGACGCCAACAAGGTGTTCGTCATCCCCTCCGAGTTCGCCCAGGCGTTCGGGGGCCTCGGCGAGGCGCTGGCGCGCCGGGTCCAGGAGGGGTCCCCCGGCGAGAAGGGCTGACCCCCGCCGGGTCCAGGAGGGGTCTTCCGGCGAAAGGCCCTGACGCGGCGTCCGGCTGACCCGCGGCGGGCGGGAACCTTCCGGCTGCGAGAATGCCTGTCGTGTTCGACGCGCTCGCCGAAAAGCTGCAGGCCACCCTCTCCGAGGTCCGCCAGCGGGGGACCCTGACCGAGCAGGACATCGACCGCGCCATGCGCGAGATCCGCCTCGCGCTGCTCGAGGCGGACGTGAACTTCAAGGTCGTCCGCGCCTTCACCGCCGAGGTCAAGGAGCGCTGCCTCGGCGCGGAGCTCGTCGGCAAGCTGAACCCCGGCCAGCAGGTGGTGAAGATCGTCGCCGAGCAGCTCACCGCCCTGATGGGCGGGGAGGGGGACGGCGACCCACCCACCCTGCGCTTCTCCCCGAGCCCCCCCACGGTGATCCTGCTCGCGGGGCTGCAGGGCTCGGGTAAGACCACGGCCGCCGCGAAGCTCGCGCACCACCTGCACGAGCACCACGGCTCCTCGGTGGCGCTCGCCGCGTGCGACATCTACCGGCCGGCCGCGGTCGAGCAGCTCGTCAAGCTGGGCGCCCGCGCCGGCGCCGCGGTGTATTACCAGAACCCGCCCGCCCCCGCCCCCGACCCGGTGCAGATCGCGACGTGGGCGCTCGCCCGCGCGCGGGAGGAGGGCAAGGACGTCCTGATCGTCGACACCTCCGGGCGCCTGCACGTCGACGAGGCGCTGATGGCCGAGCTCGTGCGCATCCACGCCGCGGTGGCGCCGCAGGACACCCTGCTCGTGGTGGACGCGATGACCGGCCAGGACGCCGTCAACGTCGCCGAGCAGTTCGCCGCTGCCGTCCACTTCGACGGGGTGGTGATGAGCAAGCTCGACGGCGACGCCCGCGGCGGCGCCGCGCTCTCCGTCAGGGCGGTCACGGGCCAGCCGATCCTGTTCGCCTCCACCGGCGAGCACCTCGAGCAGTTCGAGCGCTTCCACCCCGACCGCATGGCTCAGCGGATCCTCGGCATGGGCGACGTGCTGAGCCTGATCGAGCAGGCCGAGCGCCAGTTCGACGAGCACGACGCGGTCGAGTTGCAGCGCAAGCTGCGCCGCAACGAGTTCGGCCTCGACGACTTCCTCGGCCAGCTGCGGGCCGTACGCAAAATGGGGCCCCTGACCAGCGTGCTGGGGATGCTCCCGGGCCTCGGCGGGGCTCAGCTGAGCGAGATGAACGTGGACGAGCGCCAGCTCGACCGCATCCAAGCGATCATCCTCTCGATGACCCCCGAGGAGCGCCGCCGCCCCGAGCTGATCAAGGGCTCCCGGCGGCTGCGCATCGCCCGCGGCTCCGGCGTGAGCGTCCAGCAGGTCAGCCAGCTGATCAAGCAGTTCGCCCAGATGCGCAAGCTCATGCGCCCCCTCGGTCGCGGCAAGCTGCCCGACCTCGGCGCGCTGATGCGCCAGGGGCGCTGAACCGGCTAAGCTGGCGAGCGAAAGAGAACGTTCTAGAGAGAGGCTCCAAACGTGTCGGTAAGGCTCAGGCTCACGCGAGTGGGCGGCAGGAAGGACCCGATCTGGCGGGTGGTCGTCGCCGACCAGCGCTCGCCCCGCGACGGACGCGTGATCGAGACGATCGGCCACTACAACGCGCAGACCAACCCCTCCACGATCAAAATCGACGAGGAGCGCGCCCGCAGCTGGCTCGCGCGCGGCGCCCAGCCCTCCGATACGGTGCGCAAGCTGTTGCGCATCCAGGGGATCACCAACTGACCCGACCCCGGTGATGGCGGTCCTACGGGTAAAGGAGCTCCTCGTCTACCTCGCCCAGGGTCTGGTCGACGAGCCCGAAGAGGTCGCCGTCGAGCAGTTCGAGGAGGACGACGGCACCGTCGTGCTGGAGCTCGCCGTCGCGCAGGAGGACTACGGCAAGGTGATCGGCCGCGGTGGCCGCACCGCGCAGGCGCTGCGGACCGTGGTGAGAGCCGCTGCGGCGAGCGAAAAGCGCCGTGTGGTCGTTGACATCGTCGACTGAGGTGGCCGGGGAGGCCGAGGGCCCGGAGCCGGCCGCGGGGGGGACCGGGCCGGCGCCGCTGCAGGCCGGCCGCGTGGGCCGCGCGCACGGCCTCGACGGGAGCTTCTACGTCACCCGCGCGAGCCCCCGGCTGCTGGCTGAGGGGGGCGAGGTGACGGTCGCCGGACGAACCCTGCGAATCGTGCGCCGCGCCGGTGTGCGGGAACGGCCGATCGTGCGTCTGGAAGGCATCGACGATCGCGCGGGCGCGGAGGCCCTGCGGGGGGAGCCGCTCACGGTCTCCAGCGCCCGGGTGCCCGCACTCGCGGAGGGAGAGTGGTGGGCGCACGAACTGCGGGGGTGCGCGGTGTGCGACGGCGAGCGGCGGGTGGGCACCGTCAGCGACCTGCGCGAGCTGCCCTCCTGCGAGGTGCTCGAGGTGCGCCGCGAGGACGGCCGCGAGCTGCTGGTGCCGATGGTCAGAGACGCCGTCCGCCAGGTGGACGTGGCCGCCCGGCGCATCGACGTGAGCCTCGACTTCCTGGGGGAGAGCTGAGCGGTGGAGATCGACGTGTTCACCCTGTTCCCCGAGTGGTTTCAGTGGTTCTCCACCCAGCGTCACGTGGCCAACGCGCTCGCGGCGGGCAGCCGGTTGGAGTGCGTGAACCCCCGCGAGCACACCCCCCTGAGCGGAGGCCAGGTCGACGACACACCGTTTGGGGGCGGGGCGGGGATGGTGCTGCGGGTCGACGTGATGGAGGCCGCCCTGCGCGCCCGCTACGGCGTCGATCCCACGGAGCTGCCCCGCACCCGCCGGGTGATCGCGCTCTCGCCCGCGGGGCGGGCGCTCGACGAGGCGTACGTGGGCGAGCTGGCGGGCGAACCCGCCCTGACGCTGCTGTGCGGGCGCTACGAGGGCTTCGACGAGCGGATCGTGGAGCACTTCGCCGGCGAGACCCTCTCGATCGGACGCTACGTCCTCTCCGGCGGGGAGCTCGCGGCGATGGTGGTCTGCGACGCGGTGCTCCGCAAGCTCCCCGGAGCGCTCGGGCACGAGCGCTCGGCGGTCGAGGAGTCCTTCAGCGAGGCGCTGGGGGGGCACCCGGAGTACCCCCACTACACGCGCCCCGCCGAGTACCGCGGGTGGCGCGTCCCCGAGGTGCTCCTCTCCGGCCACCACGAGCGCATCGAGAGCTGGCGGCGAGAGCGCAGCCGCGAGCGGGCGGACGGGTCGGGCTCCACGTCAAACACCTGACGCAGAACCTCACGTCGCACGGTGAGCGCCCGCGTGCTGGTGGCAGGTGGGCGAACGCCGGGTGGCGTCAGGCGCGGCGTGCGGCGCCTGTCCGCTACCATTGCGGGCTGCGCCGGGGCGGTCATAGGGGAGACCCCCGGGCGCGAGACCTCCCCCTTCTTGTTATGAGCAGCGTCATCGAAACCCTCGAACGCGCGCAGCTGCGCCGTGTGCCCGACTTCGCGCCGGGCGATCGCCTGAAGGTCCACTTCCAGGTGATCGAGGGCACCCGCCGGCGCATCCAGGTGTTCGAGGGCGTCGTCATCAAGCGCCAGGGCCACGGGGCGCGGGAGACGTTCACGGTGCGCAAGCAGTCCTTCGGGGTGGGTGTCGAGCGCATGTTCCCGGTGCACTCCCCGAAGATCGAGCGCATCGAGCTGGCCGCCCGCGGCGACGTGCGCCGCGCGAAGCTCTACTACCTGCGCGACCGCGTGGGCAAGCGGGCCCGCGTGCGGGAACGCCGCTACACCGGCCCGGAGGAGACGGTGCAGCCGGGGCTGTTGCACGAGCCTCAGCCGCTGCAGGCCACCGGCGAGGACGCCGTGGACGCCACGGGCGTGGCGGAGCAGCAGAACGGGTCGGGGGACGCATCTGTTCAGGGGGACTCCGGGGCTGGCGAGACGGAGACGGAGACGGCGACGGCTGAGGACCAGGCCGCCTCCCCCGAGGCCGGCGCGCAAGACGCCGGCGACACGGCGGCGTGAGCGCTCGCCCCGAAGGGGTTTACGTGAGCGTGCGGTCGCCAAAGGGCTCGGGCTCCATCGGTGGCTCGGGCGTGCCCGGCGGCCCGGTGTCGCAGGCTGGCTCGGGACCGGCCAAGGGCGGCTCGAAGTCGAAAACGGCGAGCGGCTCGCTGCTCGAGCTCGCCGCGATCATCGCGATCGCGGTGCTGCTCGCGCTGGGCATCCAGGCGTTCGTCCTCAAGCCCTACAAGATCCCCAGCGGCTCGATGGAACCGACGCTGAAGATCGGCCAGCGGGTGCTCGTGAACCGCATCGGGATGCGCTTCGACGGCCCCTACGTGGGGGAGATCGTGGTGTTCCACCCCCCGCAGGGGGCCGACCAGGAAGAATCGCACGAAGCGCCGAAATGCGGCCTCTCCTCGCGCCCGGCCGCCTACGGCGGAGCCGCGTGCGATCAGACCTACCCCAAGGAGGCGAGCGTGAACTTCATCAAGCGCATCGTCGCCGGTCCTGGAGACGTCATCTCGATCCGCGAAGGGCACGTGTACCGCAACGGAAAGCGCGAGCAGGACTCCTACATCAACCCGTGCGGGGGGGTCGCCGAGTGCAACTTCCCGACCCCGGTCAAGATTCCGCCCGGTCACTGGTTCATGATGGGGGACAACCGTGGCGAGTCAGACGACAGCAGGTTCTGGGGACCCGTCCCCACAGCATGGATCATCGGGGGTGCCTTCGTCACCTACTGGCCCCCCGACCGCATCGGGACCCTCTAGGCCCTCCGGCGCCTCCCGAGCTTCCGGGACCGCGGCTGCTGCCACCGTCTCCGGCACGCCGTCGAGCGCTGGGACGCCGTCGGTCGCCGGGACACGATCGACGACCGGGACCTCCCGGACCCGTCGCCGTGCACGGAGGGCCCCGAGCGGACGGCGACTGTTTGCCTTCGACCGTCGCCTGGGGGTGCGTCTGGTGGCGGGCGCGGACGAGGCCGGGCGCGGCTGTCTGGCGGGGCCGCTGGTGGCGGCCGGGGTGCTGTTCGACTACGGGACGCTCCCCGCCGCGGAGATCCGCGCCCTCGCCGCGCTGAACGACTCCAAGCAGCACACCGCCGAGGGGCGCGAGGAGCTCTACCCGCTGGTCCTGCACAGCGCGGCCCGTGTGACAGTGGTCTCCCGCTGCGTGCGTGGGATCGACTCGCGGGGTCTGCACAAGACGAACCTCGCGGCGCTGCGCGACGCGCTGCGGGGGGTCACCGCCGGCCTGGAGGGCGAGGTCGCGTGTCTCGTGGACGGCTTCTCGGTACCGGACTTCGGGCGCCCGCAGCGGGCGATCGTGGACGGCGACGCCACTTCCGCTGCGATCGCGGCTGCGTCGATCGTCGCGAAGGTGGCCCGCGACCGGTACATGTGCCACGCCGACACCCTGCACCCCGGCTGGAGCTTCGCCGAGCACGTCGGCTACTCGACCCCCGCGCACCGCGAGGCGATCCTCCGCCAGGGCGTCTCTCCGCTGCACCGGCTGTCGTTTCAGTCGCTGGCGTATCAGCAACTGGCGCTGTGAGAGTCCTCTCAGCTGAGGTCCAGCACCATCAGCATCGCGTCGTCCACCGCGCGCAGCTCGCTATGGGTCAAGTGACCGACCCGCGGCCCCAGCGCACGGGCATCGACCGCACCGACCATCTCGCACAGAACCTGCGTCCGGTCGTCGTTCAGGTCGATCTGCGGGTGGAAGCTCGCCGCGGGTGCGGAGCGGGAGGTGGGACAGACGACCACCGTCGAGAGCGTAAGAAGGTCATCGGCTTGGATGACGACGGCATAGCGACGGCCGTGTTGGAGGTGACCTCTCCGGCGTGGCATCGCGATGGCGTGGACGTCACCACGAACCACGTAGCTCCTCCATGAGGTTCGCCACCTGCCGCGCCTCCTCCAGGTAGGCGGGGTCGGCCATCAGCCGCCGAGCCTCCGCGGCCAATCCCCCGCGTCGTCGATCGCGCTGGGCCGTCTCGGCGATGGCCTGGCGTACGGCTTCGGCACGTCCGACGCCCCGCCGGCGGGCAATCTCATCGAGTGCGCTGAGACCCTCGCTGCCAAGTCGGATGGAGAGCGGCGGAGGGGCTGACGCCATGTAGAGCATCGTAGCGCGAATCACGCTACACGCCACTGCGCGAGCGGGTGGGGATCGCGGTGGATGGGGCTGGGTGGATTGCTCGACCACGAGTTGCGCCCTCCTCACCACGCTCCCTCGATGTGGTCGAGGCAGACGAGCCTGTCGGCTTCGTCGACGATCACGCCGATGCCGTCGAAGCGGATGGTGTGGGCTCTCGGCCGGTTGCGTGACTCGCGGTGCAGCCACGCCGCGGCGAGGCGCCGCAGACGCGCCCGCTGACGCGTTCGCAGCCAGGCCAGGGGCTGCTCGGCGGGTGTCAGTTGCCAGCGCCTGCGTGCGCGACGCGACTTGACCTCCACGAAGGCGAGAGTCTTGGTGTACCCGTCAAAGGCGATCAGGTCGATCTCGCCGTAGCGGGTGCGCGCGTTGCGCTCGACGATCGTGAAGCCGAGCCGCTCCAGGTGCGCCGCCGCCAGTTG
Source organism: uncultured Solirubrobacterales bacterium (assembly GCA_963702085.1). Lineage (GTDB taxonomy): Bacteria > Actinomycetota > Thermoleophilia > Solirubrobacterales > Solirubrobacteraceae > Palsa-744. The sequence goes on from OY969707.1 coordinate 1,576,638, forward strand.
CTCGCCGAGGCGGCCCAGGGTGCGGCGGGGGTCCTCGCGTGGGGCGCCTGGGGGAGACGGTGGGGATGGGCTGGGAGAGGCGGCCTGCACGATCGGCAAAGACTAGGCCGGCGACTGTGTCCTGCGAGCGCAATTCGTGCCAATACTGTGGCTGGAGTGTGTAGATATGGCAGCAAGGATCAAGAACTGACTCGTCCCGCGAATTTGGTTTCACGGCTCAGCCGCGCGTTCGAAGCCGTCGGATCCACTCCTGCATAAAGGGATCGACGATCGCCCAGCTGCCGTCCGTCGCTGATGTGATGTCGGCGCTTGCGGCGAGTGCGGCGAGCGCCTTGCCGGTGGCACCTTTGCTTGTGCCGTGCGCGCGTGCGGCGGCTCGGCTGAATGGCGCCTGATGGTCGGCGAGCGCGGCGAGCGCGCGGCGCTGTGAGATGGTGAATGCGTCCCAGCGGCCCTGCAGCTCGTTGTCGGCCTCGCGCATTGCGTTGCTGAGGGCGTCCTCGAGCGTCGCCTCGTCAGCGGGGCTGCCTTCGGGCGTCGCGGCGAAGAGGTGCGCGGCGAGCATCATCGAGCGCTGCGGATGTCCGCGGCCGAGGTCGAGCAGCGCTCCGAGAACTCGCTCGCAGTCGCGGTGGTGTCGTTCAAACCGGGCGCCGAGGTACTCGGCCAGGGGGCCCGGCGGCAGGGGACCGAGCGTCAGAGGCGTCGCCTGTGCGTAGAACGGCCTGGTGCGGTCGGCGAACAGCTCGCGCATCATCCCGACGTGGGAGCCGGCGAAGATGTAGCCGACTCGATCGTGGTGCTGGATCTCACTGCGGATCCTCGCATCGATCTCGCCGGCACCCGCGAGCACGGCCTGGAACTCGTCGAGCACGACGATCATGGGGGCACGAACTCGATCTTGCAGCTCGGCGAAGATCGCAAAACGATCCTCCAGCGCTCCGGGCTCGCCGCTCCGCGGCGGACCCCCTGCATCGCTTCGAGCGACGCTCAACGGACCTACGCGTACCTGTGCGCTGCGAGCAAATGTTCGCAGGCGTCCGTCCAGCCAGCGTGCCTGGCCGCGAGGCAGCTTCGCGGCGCGCAGCGCGCGCTCCAGGCGGGTGGTCACGTCTGCGGCGCCGATCGCGCCGTACAGGTCGATGTAGACCCCAACCTCGAGACCGGACCCCATCCGCCCCTGGGCCGCGATGAGGTGCTTCAGCAGCGAGGTCTTGCCGTAGCGCCGCGGCGCCACCACGCGGGTGTTGCGCCCGGCCAGCGCGCGCTCGGACAGGCCGGCCAGCTCCTCCTCGCGGTCCACGAGATCCTCGCCGGCTGGCAGCGGCTCCTCGTAGCGGAATGGCGTTGGTCTTAGCATCGGTACGCTAGCAGCATACCAAATCGTACGCTGCACGCGTACCGAGTAGGTAATCATGCCATCGCCTCGCTATTTCGTCGCGCTCGATAGTCGTCCGCGAGTCGCGACGAGCGACTTCAGGGGCGCTTGAGCCGTGTCGATACCCGTGCTGGGCGGATGCATCGCCCAGCCGATGCGACTCCTCGGAAACAGCCCCTCGACGCGCGATCTCCCGGCATCCGATCCGGCGAGGCCGGTCAGCACCCCGGCTCCGCGGCTCGTGCCCCCCGTCGAGCGCCGGCGTCGCCCGCCCGGCGTGAAACGACGGCACAGCGTCTACATCCCGTTGAAGCTGCGGATCGTGCTCACCTTCGTCGCGGGTGCGTTGTGGTTCTGCTTCTCGCTATGGCTCTCGCGCAGCTGGATCGGGACGCTCGGACACGACATCACGACGCCGCTTGCGATCCTCGTCATCGCCGGGATTGCGCTGATCCCCGGCTACCTGAACATCCAACTGATCAGCTCGATCCTGCTCGACATCCCGCGGCCTTTGCGCTTCGACGTCGATTTTCCGCAGGTCACCCTGCTGGTCGCCGCCTACAACGAGGAGGACTCGATCGCCGAAACGCTCGACTACGCGTTGCGAACCGATTACCCCGGCCACTTCGAGCTCGTGGTCGCCGACGACGGCTCGACCGATCGCACGCGCGAGATCGTCGCCGAGTACGGTGCGCGCTATCCGTGCGTGCGGCTGCTCGCGGCCGACCACGGCGGCAAGGCCAACACGCTCAACGCCGCTCTGGAGACCGTGAGCACCCCACTGACTGCGACGATCGACGCCGACACGTTGCTGATGCCCTACTCGCTCAAGCACGCCGTCGCGCGCCTGCTCGTCTCACCGCCTGACACCGTCGCGGTCGCGGGGGCCGTGCTCGTGCGCAACTCGCGCGAGAACCTGCTGACCAGAGCGCAGGAGTGGGACTACTTCCTCGGCATCGCCTCCGTCAAGCGCGGCCAGGCGCTGCTGCAGGGAACGCTCGTCGCGCAGGGCGCCTTCAGCGTCTATGACACCACTGCGCTCGAGCTCGTCGGGGGCTGGCCGAACCGGATCGGCGAGGACATCGTGCTGACCTGGCGGATGCTGCTGCAGGGCGGACGCAGCGTGTTCGAGCCGACCGCGGTCGCGTTCACCGACGCGCCCTCGACCTGGGGCGCATTCGCCCGCCAGCGCCGACGCTGGGCGCGCGGGATGATCGAGGGTCTGCGCGATCACGGCCTGGGCATGCTGAGCCAGCTCAAATTCTATTCGCACGCGGTGGCCGTCAACTTCCTGTTTCCGTTCGTCGACCTGACGTTCACGCTCGCGTTTATCCCCGGGATCGTGCTGGCCATGACGGGCAACTTCGCGATCGTCGGACCGATGACGCTGTTGGTGCTGCCGCTCAATATGGTGCTCGGCGGCGTCATGTTCTCCTACCAGCGCCGTGTCTTCAAGGCTGTAAATCTGCGCGTGCGCAAGAACCGCCGCGGGCTGCTGTTCTACTTCTTCTGCTACCAGTTCGTAATGTCACCGATCTCGCTCGCGGGCTACTCGCTCGAGGCGGTCCGCGCGCGCCGCGCCTGGTAGACCGCCGACGACCTCGTAATCCGATAGGGCCAAAACCGAAGAGTTCGAGCGTGTGCCGGGGCTTGCCGTGCTTGGGGTGTGAGCGGAGTCGCGGGGTCGTGCGCGTACTCCTGGTATGGGCGCGAGAGGCGATGCTAGTATGCGGGTATGAGACGCACAACACTGTCACTGCCGGACGACCTGGCCGACGCGCTCGCACGCGAGGCCCGACGCCGCTCGACATCGGCGTCCGCAATCGCCCGCGACGCGCTCGCCAGGCACCTGCAGCTCGTCCCCACCGAGGCGCGTCCGCTCCCGTTCGCCGCGCTCGGACGTAGCGGCCACCACACCACCGGCCGCGACATGGAGGAGCTGCTGGCGCGCGAGTGGGCCAACCGTGGATCGACGGAATCCCAGGCCGATGGGCGATCGGGTGCGATCTCCCCTGCGGCCGACCAGGATGCTCGCGGTAGTTGACGCCGGGCCGCTGTACGCGGCGGCCGACTCCGACGACCGCGACCACGACGCCTGCATGGCGACGCTCTCACGAGGCGACCTGCGCCTGGTGGTGGCAGCCCTGGTGGTAGCCGAGGCGACCTACTTCGTCGGACGGCGACTCGGCCCCACAGCGGAGCGGGCCTTCCTGCACGGGCTCGCGGAGCTCGACGTCGAGGGGCCGAGCGCCGAGGATTTCACCCGCATGGCGGAGCTGGTCGAGCAGTACCGAGACTTCCCGCTCGGAGGGACCGACGCGTCCGTGATCGCGCTCGCCGAGCGCCTTGGGGCGCCCGCCGTAGTCACATTGGACCACCGCCACTTCGCAGCTGTCCGCCCCCGCCACCGCGAGTCGTTCGAGCTGCTGCCGTGAGCGTCGCGAGTGACTCTGGCTCGATTACCAGGAAGTCCCAGGACCTTCTAAAGCCTATGCTTTTTCGCTAAGAAGCCTGCAAAAAAGTATAGATTTTCGCTATCATCGTCGGGGTGAACGACTCTCAGCTCCGGCGCCTGCTGGCCGAGCGCAGTCCCTGGCGAGCGCGGGTGGGCTGGGAGGCTGAGGACCCGGATCTGCGGGCGGCGGGGCGGCTGCCGCTGGATTATGAGCCCGAGCCGCTCGCGGACATCCACGCGCCGGGGCTGTATGTCCTGCGGGGGCCGCGCCGGGTGGGCAAGAGCCTGGAGCTAAAGCGCGCCGTGGTGCGGCTGCTCGCGGGGGGCGTGGATGCGAAGACCGTCTTCTACTGCTCGTGCGACGGGCTCTCAAAGCAGGATCTCAGGCGTCTGGTGGCGCAGGGGCACAGCGTCACCCGCACGCTGCCGGGGCCGCGCCACTGGCTGCTCGACGAGGTGACGGCTGTGCCGGGTTGGTCGCAGACGATCAAGGAGTTGCGCGATCAGGACACGACCTTCCGCGAGGCGTGCATCGTACTGACGGGATCGTCGGCGCGGGATCTGGAGCAGGCGCGTAAGGATCTGGCCGACCGCCGCGGGGGCGTAGCCGACTCCGACAGGCTGCTGCTGCCAATGGGCTTCCGGGCGTTCTGCCGGGCGCTGGGCGGTTTCGAGGAGCTGCCGCCGCTCCTCATCCGCCCCAAGGAGCTCCTGAGCCCCCCGGCCGAGCTGGGAATATCGGCCCTTGAGCCGTGGAGCGACGCGCTGGCGGATGCGTGGGAGCTGTTCCTCGATGTCGGCGGCTTCCCGCGCGCCGTGGGCGAGATGGTGGGTGCCGGCGCGGTGAGCGACGGGTTCCTCCAGGGCTTGTGGGATGTCGTGTTGGGGGACGCGATCCGCGCGGCGCCGATGTCCGACGCCGACGTGACGGCGCTGCTCGACCGCCTGGCGGCGAACCTGTGCAGCCCGATCAACGCCTCGCGCATCGCCCGCGACATCGGCCTCTCCGGGCACCAGGCTGCGCTCGACCGCATCGAGGACCTGGTCCGCGCATTCCTCGCGTGGCGTTGTCATCGCGTCCGCGACGGCAGGCCCAACACCGCGGCGCAGCGCAAGCTGTACTTCGTGGACCCCCTCGTCGCCCAGCTCGCACACCGGCGCAACCCCGGCTTCCCGGCCCCGGACGCCGCCAAGCTCACCCAGCAGCAGATCGGCCTCGCGCTGGCCCGAGCCGTCTCGCTGCACGCACCGGCCGCGTTCGTGCAGACCGACAGGGTCATGTACGAGCGCACCGACACCGGCGCGGAGATCGACTTCGTCGGCGCCGACCTGGAGATCCCCTTCGAGTGCAAGTACTCCGACAGCCATTGGCGCCAGGAGGCTCTCACGATGAAGGCTCGCCATGGCCGCGGCGTGATGGTCACCCGCTCGCCCCTGATCACCGGGGCCAAGGAGCCCATCTGGGCGATCCCCGCGGGTATGCTCGCTTGGCTGCTGGGGAATTGATGTTGCCACGAACCCCCACGGCGCTGACGATCGCCGGCTCGGACTCCGGCGGCGGCGCCGGCATCCAGGCCGACCTGAAGGCGTTCGCGCGCTGCGGAGTGCACGGGATGACGGCGATCGCCGCGATCACCGCCCAGAACACGACGGGGGTGGCCGCGGTCCACATGGTCCCCCCTGAGATCGTGTGCGCCCAGGTGCGCGCGGTTGCCGCGGACATCGGTGTGGACGCGGTCAAGGTCGGGATGCTGGGAACGGCCGAGGTGATAAGGGCGGTGGCGCGGGCGTTGGACGAGCTGCCGGCGGGCACCCCGGTGGTGGTGGACCCGGTGATGGTCGCCGAGTCGGGCGCAAGGTTGCTGGCGCAGGACGCCCAGCGGGCGCTGATCGAGGAGATCCTGCCGCGCGCCACGGTGCTCACGCCCAACCTGCCGGAGGCGCGGGTGCTCGCCGGCTGGGGGAGCAGCGGGGAGCCGACGGACCCGGAGGAGGCCAAGGACGCCCAGGCCAAGGACACGGAGGCCGAGGACGCCGAGGCGGAGGAGCTCGCGCGCGCCGTACTGGCGCGGGGGCCGCGCGTCGTGGTCCTCACCGGCGGGCATCGGAGACACGCGGTGGATCTGTACGTCGACTCAACCAACGACGGCGAAGCGGTGGAGATCCCCGGGGAGCGCCACCCCGACGGCGCGGCGCACGGATCGGGCTGCACCCACTCTGCCGTGCTCGCCGCCCAGCTCGCGCTGGGCTGTACGCCCCTGGAGGCGGCGCGCGTGGCGCGCAGGCTCGCGGGGGAGGCGGTCGCGAACGGTCTGCGCGACGTCGGCGCGGGCGCGGGTCCGGTGGATGTCCTCGGTCTGGCGGACCTGCGGAGTGGCATAATCGAGCGACGATGAAGCTGCCGCGGACGAAGCCGGGTCATCGATGAGGTTCCTGCGGATGAAGCCCGGCCATGGCGAGATCGTCCTCGCCGAGGGCGACGTCGAGGTGCCCGAGCAGGAGCGCGAGCTGATCGAGGCGTTCCGCCGCGAGCTCGATGCCGGCATGTGGGCCGCCGTACCGACCGAGCGCCGCGACGGCCGCCGCGAGGCGGAGATGGTGCGGAGCTTCGCAGAGGTGCCGAGGGACGCCGAGCGCGTGATCTTCTTCCCGCGCGCCGCCGGCGGGGCGTACGAGTGAAGGGCCTATCCCCATAGGCCCGCACATCTGGATACGGCCGATGGCCTTCGCGAGGCTTTGTCCTCGGGCTCGACATGGGCCCACCATGCCTTCGCCCTTGCGTCCGCGCCTCGCTCGACCCTCGACCGCCCCAGCCGCACGGTCCTATGGGGATAGGCCCTAGCCGCGGTGTGGCTCGCGCTGGGAGCCGCTGCGATCGTGGCCGCGGTGCTGGGGTGGGAGCTGGCGCTGCCGCGCGTGCGCGCGCAGTGGCCGCGGCTGCGGGAGGCGGCTGCCCGCCGGCGTGCGCGGCGCGTGCCCGAGGTGAGCTACGACCCGGGCCGTGAGCGGCGCGCGGAGCAGCGCGCCCGCGAGCTGCTGCGCTCGTGCGTGAACGAGGAGGAGTGGGCGATGTATCGCGACCTGGGGTTCCTGCGGGTGTGGAGCCCCAACACCGGCGCGCGGGTCACGGGCGGCGCCCCGGGGGCGCCGTACGCGTACCTGGTGTACCCGCACCGCCCGATCGTGGCGTACGTGCCGCAGACGGGGGCGCTGCTGAACGAGTACTGCGTGGCGTTCCCGGATCACACCCGCCCGTACGGGAGCGCGCGGCTGCCGGACGCGGACGACGTGCTGGCGAAGTGGATGGCGCTCACCGCGGACGAGCGGCGGCTGGTGGCGGACGCGAACATGCACCTCCCCGGCCGCCAGGTGGACCCGGAGCAGGTGCGCGAGGACCTGGCGCGCCTGAGGCGCTGGGAGCGCGAGCGCCTGGAGCGCGGGTTGGGCAGCGTACGCGCCTCGTGAAGCCATCGCGCCCACCCGCGCCGTCGCCGGGTAGTGTTCGCGCCCAGTGAGCCCCTTTGACGTAAAGCACCGCAGCCGCGCGCTGACCGAGGGCCCCGAGCGGGCGGCCGCGCGCGCGTACCTGCACGGGATCGGCTACAGCGCGGAGGATCTCGCGAAGCCGATCGTGGGCGTCGCGCACTCGTGGATCGAGACGATGCCGTGCAACTTCAACAACAGGGTGCTGGCGGCCAAGGTCAAGGAGGGGGTCCGCGCGGCCGGGGGCACGCCTATGGAGCTTAATACGATCGCGATCTCCGATGGGATCACTATGGGCACCGCGGGGATGCGCGCGTCGCTGGTTTCGCGCGAGGTGGTGGCGGACTCGATCGAGCTGGTGGCGAGCGCGCACTGCTTCGACGCGCTCGTGTGCGTGTCGGGCTGCGACAAGACGATCCCGGGGACGGTGATGGCGCTCGCGCGCCTGGACGTCCCGGGCCTGATGCTCTACGGCGGCTCGATTCGCGCCGGGCGCTACAGGGGCAAGGACGTGACGATCCAGCAGGTGTTCGAGGCGGTCGGGGAGTACGCCGCGGGGAAGATCACCGAGGCGGAACTGCACGAACTGGAGGAGGTGGCCTCGCCTGGCGCGGGAGCGTGCGCGGGCCAGTTCACGGCGAACACGATGGCGATGGCCTTCGAGGTGCTCGGCATCTCCCCGGCGGGCTCGGCGATGGTGCCGGCGGAGGACGGGCGCAAGCTGGAGGTGGCGAGGCAGTGCGGGGAACTGGTGGTGGACGTGCTGCGCCGGGGGCTGCGCCCGAGCGAGGTGATGACGAAGGCGGCCCTGGAGAACGCGATCGCGGCGCTCGCCACGAGCGGCGGCTCGACCAACGGGGTGCTGCACCTGCTCGCGGTGGCCCGCGAACTGGGGGTGCCGCTGGAGATCGACGAGTTCGACGCGATCTCCGAGCGCACGCCGCTGCTGTGCGACCTGCAGCCGGGGGGGCGGTACGTCGCGACGGACCTGTATGAGGCGGGGGGCATCCCGCTCGTGCTCAAGCGCATGGCCGAGGCGGGGGTGTTGAACGGGGAGGCGGTCACGGTGACGGGCCGCACGATCGGCGAAGAGGCGGCCGCGGCGCAGGAGACGCCCGGCCAGCAGGTGGTGCGCCCGCTGTCCGACCCGCTGAAGGCGACGGGGGGCTTCGCGATCCTGCGCGGCAATGTGGCCCCGGACGGGTGTGTCGTGAAGCTCGCCGGCCACGAGCGCCGGCGGCACACGGGCCCGGCGCGGGTGTTCGACGGCGAGGAGGCGGCGATGGCGGCGGTGCTCGCGAAGGAGATCGCGGAGGGCGACGTGGTCGTGATCCGTGGCGAGGGCCCCGCGGGCGGCCCGGGGATGCGCGAGATGCTGTCGGTCACCGCCGCAATCGTGGGAGAGGGCCTGGGGGAGACGGTGGCGCTGATCACCGACGGGCGCTTCTCGGGCGCGACACACGGCTTCATGGCGGCCCATATCGCCCCGGAGGCCGTCAGGGGCGGCCCGATCGGGGCGCTGCGCGACGGGGACGAGGTCACGATCGACGCCGACGCGCGCCGAATCGACACGAAGCTCAGCGACGAGCAGATCGCCGAGCGCCTGCGCGCGTACACCCCTCCTGTGCGCTCGAACGACCACGTGGAGGTCGCGATCCAGAAGTACGCGAAGCTGGTGGGCAGCGCCTCCGAGGGCGCCGTCGCGCGCTGATTGGGGGGCTGTTCCGGCCGGCACATGTGCCGGCCGGCCGGACCGTACATGTACGGTCCGGTGGCAGGGCCACATGTGGCCCTGCCCGGGATGGCCACATGTGGCCATCCCCTCCTATTCGGCCAGGAACTCCGCGAGCAGCGCGTTGAACTCGACGGGACGCTCGAGCATCGCCACGTGTCCCGTGTCCTCGAAGACGACCTTGCGGGCGCCGGGGATGAGCTCCGCGAAGCGGTCGGCGTCGCGCGGGGTGATGACGCGGTCGCGGTCGCCCCACACGATCAGGGTGGGGCAGACGATCTCCGGGACGCGGTGGCGGAAGTCGTAGTCGAGGTTGGCGTGCAGAGCTCCGAAGAAGCCGGGCTTGCCGACGCCGCGCAGCTGCTCGGCGGCGAGCGCGGCGGGCAGCCGGCCGGGGTGGCGGGCGACGAGGCCGAGGGTGGCCTCGCGCAGCCTGGCGCGGCGGGCGACGAGGTCCGCGTGGGAGGCGACCCAGCCGGTCTGGACGCCGACCAGACGCTCAATCCGGCGCAGCGCGTGAGCGCGGGTGCCGCGGGGGTCGTGGTAGGTGCTGAGGCCGGCGGCGGACACCAGCACGAGGCGCTCCACGCGCTGGGGGAAGGCGATCGCGAGCTCGGCGGAGACGAAGCCGCCCATCGAGTTGCCCACGACGGCGGCGGCGTCGAGGTCGAGCGCGTCGAGCAGCGCGTCGAGCGTGCGGGCGTAGCCGGAGATCGAGATGTCCCCCGTGGGCATCGGCGAGTTGCCGAAGCCGGGGAGGTCGGGGGCGATGACCCGGTGCGTCTGCGCGAACACCGGCAGCTGCTCGAGCCAGTTGGGCCACGAGCCGCCGAGGCCGTGGACGAACAGCACCGGCGGTCCCTCGCCGAGATCGACGAAGTTGACGGGGGAATCGTTTATAATTGTCCAGTGCTGGTGCGCGCGCCAGTCGACGTCCATCCAGGGAGAGCGTCCCCGGGACCGAAGCCGGGAGACACGCGCCTTCGGCGCGAATCCCCGTTTCGGCCAGCGGGCGGAGGGCGCGGCCGGCGAGGAGGGTGAGGAGACAGGGGTCATGGAGTCGTCATCTGGATCGCAGTCGCGCACGTCGCGGACCACATCGAGCCGTCCGTGCGTTGTGTTACAAGGGTAAAGCTAACGGATCGGGGGTCGGGCAGTGCGGATCGCGGTGGACATAGACTCGACGCTGCACCCCTACTGGGACGTGCTCTCGGAGGTGTCGGTGCGGCGCTTCGGTGTGGAGCTGCCCTACGAGGAGCAGCTGACGTGGGGCTTCACGCGCCTGCGCGCGGAGCAGTTGGAGCTGTGCGTGAGGGAGAGCCACAGCGACGAGCGGATTCTCGCGGGCGTGCCCTATCCGGGGGCGGTGGAGACGGTGCGGGGCTGGCACGAGGGGGGCCACTTCGTCCAGGTCTTCAGCCACCGAGACGAGTGCTGCCGGCGCGCGACGGCGGCGTGGCTGGAGGCGATCGGGCTGCCGTTCGACGATCTGCGGTGCGCGCCCGACCGGATGGCGCTGTGCGTGCGGGAGGGGATCGAGATGCTGATCGACGACAGCCCGCTGAGCCTCGTGGGGGCGCTCGAGCGAGGCATCGTGGCGGCCACGCTCGTGCACCCGTGGAACGAGGAGGTGTGCGAGGAAGAGGACGTGATCTGCGCGCGCGACTGGCACGAACTCGCACGCCTGCTGGCGCCGCTCGTGAGCGGCTCGCCCGCGTGCAGGGCATAGCCCCCCCGGCGGCGAAATAGCAGCGTATGGCTGCTGCGGGGAGCGCCGGCGAGGGCGAGGGAGAGCGCTTGCAGGAGCGGTGGGCGGCGGCGGTGGCGCTGCTGGAGGAGGATCTGCGTCGCCGCAATGCGGCGCAGCGCACGCGCCGGGCGTACGGCGCGGACCTGCGGCAGTTCGCGCGGTGGGCGAGCGCCGCCGGGATGGCGCCGGGGGAGGTGGGCCCGCGCGAGGTGCGCCGTTACGTGGCGCGGCTCTCGGAGGGTGGCGCGGCGCCGGCGAGCACGGCGCGCAAGCTCGCGGCGGTGCGCTCGCTGTACTCCAGCCAGCGCGAGCACGGCCTGATCGCGGGCAACCCGGCGGACCTGGTCGCCACGCCGCGCCAGCCCGCGCGCCTGCCGCGGGTGCTGAAGGCGGGCGAGGTGGGGGCGCTGCTGGAGAGCATTCCCGCCGCCACCACCCTGCAGCTGCGCGACCGGGCGATGTTCGAGCTCACCTACGCGTGTGGCCTGCGCGTGGAGGAGGTCGTGACGCTGCGCAGGACCGATGTGGACTACGACGGGGAGCAGCTGCGGGTGGAGGGCAAGGGCCGAAAGACGCGCTACGTGCCCGTGGGCGAGGTGGCGCTGCAGGCGCTGCGGGCCTACCTGGAGCGGGGCCGCCCGGCGCTGCTCGCCGCCGGCGGCGCGGACGCCCGCGAGGAGCGGCTGTTCCTGAGCAGGTCGGGCCGTCCCCTGAGCACGAGCGACGTGCGCAGGCGGCTGCGGGTGTGGACGGCGCACGCCGGAGTGGGTGGCGGAGCCTCGCCGCACGCGCTGCGGCACAGCTTCGCCACACACCTGCTCGACGGCGGCGCGGACCTGCGCAGCATCCAGGAGCTGCTGGGTCACGCCAGCGTCTCGACCACGCAGGTTTACACTCGGGTAGAGTCCGCCAGGTTGAAAAGCGCGTATGCGCGCAGCCACCCTCGAGCGTGAAAGCGGAGTGGATCCTGGAGACCAACGTCAAGACGGTCGAGCTTCGCGACCTGTGGAAGCGCTACAAGTCCGAGGGTGACCGGCGGGCGCGGGAGCGCCTCGTGGTCGCGTACTCGCCGCTGGTCAAGTACGTCGCGGGCCGCACCGCGGCGGGCCTGCCCCCGCACGTGGAGGAGGCGGACCTGATCTCCTACGGCCTCGTGGGGCTGATCTCGGCGATCGAGCGCTTCGACCCCTCGCGCGAGATCAAGTTCGAGACGTACGCGATCACGCGCATCAAGGGCGCGATCATCGACGAGCTGCGCGCGATGGACTGGGTGCCGCGCAGCGTGCGTGCGCGCGCGCGAGAGATCGAGCGCGCCAACGCGAAGCTCGAGCACCGCCTGCAGCGCGCGGCCACCGACGCGGGAGCTGGCGGGCGAGCTCGGGATCGCCGAGGAGGAACTGCAGGAATCGCTGCTGGCGATCTCGCACTCCTCGATCGCGGCGCTGGATGAGCTGTGGAGCGTCTCAGACTCGAGCGGCGACCAGGTGTCGCTGATGGACACGATCGAGGACCCGGGCGCCCCCGACCCGGCGCGGTCGCTGGACGTGGGGGACATGAAGGACCGCATCGCGGACGCGATCGCACGCCTGCCCGAGCGCGAGAAGCTCGTGATCGCGCTGTACTACTACGAGAACCTCACGCTGCGGGAGATCGGCGAGGTGCTGGGCGTGACGGAGTCGCGCATCTCGCAGCTGCACACGAAGGCGGTGCTGCGCTTGCGCTCGAAGAATGCAGGGCGATACTTTTTAGCTGGGGGAGGGCAGGCCCTCCCCCAGTACCCCCTCCCGGTCGCCCCAACTCGTTCGACTGACCCGGAAACACCAGACCACGTGCACACGCCAGCGGACAGGATTCGCAACGTCGCCCTCGTCGGACACCGCGGGGCGGGGAAGACCGCGCTGCACGAGACGCTGCTGTTCGAGGCGGGGGTCACGAGCCGGCTGGGGTCGGTGGTGGACGGCAACACGGTCTCCGACGCCGACCCCGACGAGCAGGCGCGGCAGATGTCGATCGCAACGACGCTGAGCTCGTTCGAGTGGGCCGAGCGCAAGATCAACCTGCTGGACACCCCGGGGGAGCCGAGCTTCGTAGCGGACGCGGTGGGGGCGCTGCGGGTGTGCGAGTCGGCCGTGTTCGTGGTGAACGCGGTGATGGGCGTCGAGGTCTCCACCGCCCGCCTGTGGGCGCGCGCCGCGGAGCAGGACGCGGCGCGGATGGTGTTCGTGAACATGCTCGACCGCGAGCGCGCCGACTTCTTCCGCACGCTGGAGCAGCTGAAGGGCGCGTTCGGCCAGCACGTGGTCGCGACGGAGATCCCGTGGGGCGCCGAGCACGAGATGCAGGGCGTGATCGACCTGGTCGACATGAAGGCGTTCCGCCAGGACTCCGCCGGGCGGCGGGGGTGGACGGAGGTCGCGATCCCCGAGGAGTACGCCGAGCTGGCGCGGGAGTACCGCGAGAAGCTGATGGACGAGGTGGCGGAGGTATCGGACGCGCTGATGGAGCGCTACCTGGAGGGCGAGGAGATCTCCCACGAGGAGATCGTGGGGGCGCTGAAGGAGGGCACCAACCACGGGAGCATCTTCCCGGTCGTGTGCGGCGTCGCGACCGCGAACCTCGGCACGACGCGCCTGCTGGACGCGATCGTCGAGGACCTGCCCTCCCCGGTGAAGCACGGGGCGCTGAGGGTGGGGGAGGTGGAGCTGCAGCCGGCGGCGGACCGCGAGCTGTACGCGTTCGTCTTCAAGACCCGCGCGGACCCGTTCGCGGGTCGGATCAACCTGCTGCGCGTCTACCAGGGGACAATGCGCCACGACACCCACGTGCTCAACACCCGCGCCCACGTCAAGGAGCGGATCGGCCAGCTGCTCACGTTCGCGGGCAGGGAGGTGGTGCACGTCGAGGAGCTCGGCCCGGGTGACGTCGGGGCGGTCGCGAAGCTCAAGGAGACCCGCTCGGGCGACTGGCTGGCGGCCCGCGACGAGCCGATCGAGCTACCCGCCCTGAAGTTGCCCGCGCCGGTGATGGCGTTCGCGATCGAGGCGCAGAGCAGGGGGGAGGAGGAGAAGGTGTTCGCCTCGCTGCGTCGCCTGCAGGAGGAGGACCCCACGATCGACCTGCACCGCGATGCGCAGACCGGAGAGCAGATCGTGGCGGGCCTCTCGCAGGTGCATGTGGAGGTCGTCGTCGACCGTCTGCGCCGGCGCTTCGGGGTCGAGGTCTCGCTGAAGCCCCCGCGGGTGCCCTACCGGGAGACGATCCGCGGCTCCGCGAAGGCGCACGGGCGCCACAAGAAGCAGTCCGGCGGCCGCGGCCAGTTCGGGGACTGCCACATCGAGATCGAGCCGCTCCAGGACGCGGCGAGCTCGCCGGACGCGGCCCTGCCCGAGCTCGAGTTCGTCAACCAGATCAAGGGCGGTGTGATCCCGAGCTCGTTCATCCCCGCGGTCGAGAAGGGGGTGCGCGAGGCGATGGACTCGGGCGTGCTCGCGGGCTACCCGGTGAAGGGCGTGCGGGTGCGCCTGTTCGACGGCTCCTACCACACCGTGGACTCCTCGGAGATCGCCTTCAAGCTGGCGGGCGCGGCGGCGATGCGCCAGGCGCTCGAGCAGGCCGACCCGGTGCTGCTGGAGCCGATCATGCTGGTCACGGTCTCGGTCCCGGAGGCGAGCGTGGGCGACGTGATCGGCGACCTCAACAGCCGCCGCGGGCGCCCCCAGGGGATGGAGCCGTCCGGTGCGAGCACCGAGATCAAGGCGGAGGTCCCGATGTCCGAGATGCTCAGCTACGCCCCCGACCTGCGCTCGATCACCGGCGGGCAGGGCGACTACACGATGGAGCTCCTGCGCTACGAGGAGCTCCCCGCCCACCTCGCGCAGAAGGTCGTCGAGCAGGCCGGCGGCGAGCGGGCCGCGGCGCACGCGTAGGGCCCACGACAGGTCGGAGACATCGTTCGCGAACTCGGGGCGGTTTTGGCCCTTGAGATGGGGATTTCGCCCTCCTCCATTGACAATCGTATGGACATGCTGTACTGTCGTTCGTGTCATTGACCGAGATGGTCGATGGCTATGGAAGGATTGTAGCGTTAGATACAAAGTCCGAACACAACGAACCAACTCAACCAACTTAACCAACTCAACCAACCAATCAACAGACCAATGTCAAATCGAGATAAGAAGGAGTGCAGACATGAAGTCAATACGTATCGCGGGGCTCTGCCTCGCGGCCGTGTTCGTGATGAGCATGGTCGCAGCGGGGACCGCGTCGGCAGCGCCGCATTTTGAAGTGTGCTTAAACTTTGGAGGAGCAGGTACGAAGTACTCTACAAATCAATGCATCAAAGCAGAATCAGGTGGTAAATTCGAATGGGCCGAACTCAAAGGGACTGAGGCGGTCGCATCCCAGGGGTCGCTGGTACTTGAGACTAATGGGGTTCCCATCGTCGGCACAGTAGAAATTAAATGTTCAGGTACGGACGTAGGGTCGGTTGGCCCTGGAGCCCTGTCAAGAACGACGGCAATTGAAAACATAAAATGCGAAAAAGGCAAAAACTGTGAAAAACTCGTAAAAAAAGCTGAACCGGTCAGCCTGCCGTGGAATTCGGAATTGAAGGAAACCGAAGGCGTGATCAGAGGTACGATCAGAAGGGCTTCAAATAGTGAAGGTACAAAACCACCAGGTTGGAGAGCAACCTGTACAGTCTTGACTGTAACCGAAGAAAACGAATGTACAACTGAAGAAGGGTTAGTCAATCTGACGAATATTAATACCCCGGGTACGGTAGGTCCGTTATTAGTATTAGCTGCCTTCCTAAAACCGAATAAACCCGAAGCGACATGTACCGTCTCTGGAACCAAAGGTGATGTGTTAGGCGGTATTGCGATATTACTGGCTAATGGTGACGGGCTTCGAGTCTCCAAATAAAAGCGCCTGATAGGCGTGAGTGGCTGGGTGGGGCCGGCACGGGTCGGCCCCACCCTAGCCGAGGTGGAGGGCATCGGGGAGGTTGTGTATGTGTGGGCGACGAGAGAGAGGGATGGGGATTCGATGAGGGAGTGGGGAGGTGGGGTCGCTCATGTGCAGATGGATTGTGACTGTTGTCCTGCTGTTATGGTGGGAGGGTGGAGCTGGGTGGGGTGCGCGCGATTCGCGGTGCTGGTCGGATCGATGCTCGCGTGTATGGTAGGCATGCTGTGGGGTTTGGGGCCGGTTGGGATCCCGGTCGCCTCGGCCGAATCCTGTACCAATGCTACCTCGCGCCAGGGCCCGTCGGTCAACCTGCCTGAATGCCGTGTCTATGAGCAGATCACGCCCGTGGACAAGGGCGATGCCGTCGACATCTTTGGCAGTCGTTTCAAGGGCAATGAGGGAGTCGCCGTTGATGAAGGCAACCAGGCGTATGTAGCCGAAGACGGCGATGCGATCTTGGTCAAAACGGACGGGTCGTTCGCGGCGGATGCCACCGACTCCGCGTCGGCGTATGTCTTTTCACGTGATGACAAGGAATGGCAGATGAGCGTCCTCGCACAGGAAATCGGTGAGCCCCAGAAATTGGAAAACGCCAAATTGTTCGATCCAAGCGATCTCTCCGCCGTCGGTTTCGTCGATGAACTCGGCACGGTCAACCAGCTGTTCAGCGGCGACGCATCTGCCTTTCAGCATACGTTGCTGGCTGGCCCCGCCGGCGGCCCGTACGCGCCGTTGTTCTTGGCCAGTGGATTTGCTGCGTTGAACGAAGAAGATCAGGTCGAAATGGTTGGGGGCTCTGAAGATCTGAGCCGTGTGATACTGGAGGGCAAGAACCATTCGCTGGCACCCGGTGCGGAAACTCAGGACCCGGGGACCGAGGCGCTCTACGAAGCGGCTGCCGACGGGGAGCCGTGCAACCCTGTGCCGCCGAAGTGCGCGCTCGTCGACGTGAATCCGGAAGGCAAGCCAATGCCGTGCGGCGCCACCCTCGGACAGGGCGAACTCGCGGCCGGTGGGGCTCACAGCGCTGTCTCGAGCGATGGTTCGCGGATTTTCTTTACGGCGCCTGAGCCAGGGGAAAACGGGAGCGCTGGGGGATCTGTAGAAGGACTCGGATGCTGGAATCATAGCTCTCCGCAGGAAAACCCGCCCGAGCTCTACATGCGCGAAGACGGCGAAAGGACCGTGGAGATATCGATCCCCCACGAAGAAGGAGTGAAGGTTGGCACGCCGGAAAACCCGCTGATGCCCGCAGTGTTCGTCGGCGCGTCTAGCGATGGGTCGAAGGTCTTCTTCATGACGAGGATGAGGTTGACGCAAGGCGCTGTGGGGGAAGCCCCGGAGGTGTACGAGTACAACACTGAACCTCTCAAGGGGGAAAAGGCGTTGAGGCTCATCTCCGGTGGGCCGTCGGAAACGCTTGAAGGCGACGTCGATAACGTCACCGCGGTCTCGGGCGACGGTTCGACTGTATATTTCAGCGCGTTTGGCAAGCTCGCCGAATCGGGGCAGGAATACAACCCCCCCGGAGCGGAAGGCTTCTCTTCGGTTAACCTCTACCGCTACGACACGATCACCGGAGTCACGACATTCATCACAACGCTGAACAAGTATGACTATCCGCTTGCGTTCGGCCAGGGAGTTAACTGGTATACCGAAACAGTCGCCCAGAAGTCAGAGGGAGGTACGGAATCGGAGGGCTTGAGCTTTGAAAAGGAGTGGTACACGACGAAGGACGGGCGGTTCTTGGTATTCGGCACGGTCCTGCCGCTGACGGGGTTTGACAACGCCCCCCCTCGGGGCGCGAGCTGCCCAAATAACTATAACCCCGAATCCGTGGGGCGAAACCGCTGCATTGAGCTTTATCGTTATGATGCTGTGACGGGACAGATTGTGTGTGTTTCGTGTGTGGGTGGTGCTCCGGTTGATGGTGCGTATTTCGCTCGTACTTCTTTTGATTCTCCGGCTGGTGGGCCGCCGCGTCCGATTTCTGAAGATGGGGAAGATGTGTTTTTTGAATCGGCGAGTGCGCTTGTGCCGCAGGCTGTGTCGGGTAGGAATCATGTGTATGAGTGGCATGGGGGTGTGGTCTCGCTGATCAGTTCGCCGAGTGATCCTGGTAGTGCGTTCTTGCTCGGTTCGAGTGCGGATGGGAGCAATGTGTTTTTTGTTACGCATGCTCAGCTGTCTGCGCAGGATACCGACCAGTCGGCCGATGTCTATGACGCGCGGGTGGAAGGCGGCTTCGCTGGGCTGACGCCGTCGCAGTGTACGGGTACGGGTTGTCAGGGTGTGCCTGCGGCGCCTCCGATTTTTGCGACGCCGGCGGGTGCGACGTTTGAAGGTGTGGGTAATTTCACAGCGACCGAACCGCCGGGTGAATCCGTTGTGAAATCAAAGACGACGAAGACGGCGAAGTGCGGTCGCGGTCGTATCAAGCGGCATGGTAAATGCATCACCCATAAGGTCAGGAAGTCATCTAAAAAAAGGGGAGGGAAGTAAATATGTTCAGGAAGTGTCATATATACGTGATGTTTGTGCTGTGTGTTGTGGTGTTGATTGTGGGGTGTGTTCCGGCGGGGGCTGTGGCGTTCTCGCCTGGTCCGCAGTGGACTGTTACGGCGTTCTCTACGCCGACGAATCTTGCGCCTGGTAGTACGGGGCTTTATCGTGTGTATGTGGAGGATACCGGTAGCGCGCCGAGCGATGGCGAAGCAGTCACTGTCACGGATTTCTTGCCGGCGGGTTTGAAGGCCGCGGGCGAACTTAAGGGGCTTTATTATGAGACCAGGATCGCTGATACTCCAGTGGAATTGAGTTGTGTGGGTCTTGCGTGTACCTATTCGGGTGTGGTTGGGGTCGATACCATTCTGCAGTTGGAAGTCCCGGTCGAAGTCGAAGGGGGCCCGTTTGCGGATTCGTGTGGAGTTCCGGCTGGTGCGGTTGGCTGTCTCACCAATCTCGTGGGCGTCTCCGGTGGTGGGGCTCTGGCCGCCTCGGTGTCGACTCCGACCGTGATCGAGCTCTGTCCCGGCTAAGTTTGGTATTGCGCCTGGTTCTTTGGCTACGGCGTTGTCGGGTACTCAGGCTGGTGGGCATCCCGATCTGACGACGATGCTCGCGTTTGATACTGTTGAATTGGGTCGTCTTGCTGGCAACCCGAGGGAAAGTGGGGCGACTTTGCCTGCGGGTTTTGTCGGTGATCTCGCGGATACGCCGAAGTGCCCGATTTCGGGTTTTAGCGAAGAGGTCACCGGTGCGCTCCATTGCTCGCCGAGCGCTGTTGTTGGAACGGTGACTTTTTATATCGGCGTTTTTCCGGACCAGAGCGAACCCCAGGTGGAGCCGCTGATGAACCTGACGACGAACCCCGGCGAAATCGCGAAGCTCGGGTTCACATTCTTGAGGTTCGGGATCCAGGGTACGGTGTCGCTGGCTCCCGGCGACTATCGGGTGCGCACGAATTTCACGAAAATCCAGGATACCGCTGGGGCTCTCCATGGCATCTCGCTGACTGTCTGGGGTGTGCCCGCTGAACACAGCCACGACCTGATGCGGGGGCTCAACTGCCGTGAACACGGGTGTTCTTTCTACGAGACTGAAACGGAAGGAAGCGACCCTGAAGCGGAAGTGGGTCATGCTCCGCACAACTTGCTCGAAGATTTTCCTGAAGGTCAGCCGGTGACGACTCCTTCGGTGCCGTATTTGACGAGCCCGACGGATTGTACGAGCGGACCGCTGCACGCGACGATCACGGCGAACTCGTGGGAAGAACCCGAACACGACGTCAGCGTGCCCTCGAACCTCGGCCCGATGACGGGTTGCAGCTTGCTGGAATTCGCCCCGGCGATCACGGCGTCGCCTGACACGACGCGTGCGGACACCCCTGCAGGCTTCACGTTCGGTGTGAAGATGGGCCAGGAAGGGCTCGTCAACCCGTCCGCGACCTCCGAGGCGGATATCGAGAACACGACGGTCACGTTGCCCGAAGGCGTGGCGATCAACCCGGGGCAGGCGAGCGGACTCGGTGCGTGCCAGCCCTCGCAGGCTCGCCTCGAAGAACAGGGTCCGCCGACTTGCCCGTCGGATTCGAGGGTGGGGCAGGTCGCGGTCGCAACACCGGTGTTGAGGAACAAGCTGGAAGGCAGCGTGTATGTGCTGCAGTCCAATCCGCCGAACGTGAAGCTGTTGGTCGCCCCCGAAGACGCGCAGGACGGGATCTATGTGAAGCTGGTCGGGACTGTGCACCTGAACGAGACGACGGGTCAGATCACGACGACGTTCGAAAAGACTCCTCAGCTGCCGTTCGACGAATTCAAGCTGTCGTTCAGTGGTGGTGCGCAGGCGGCGCTCACGACTCCGTTGGAGTGTGGGCAGTACATGGTGAACACGGTCTTTGTGCCGTGGAGCGCGCCGTTTGTGGCGGAAGCGTTCCCGTCGAGTAGCTTCGCTGTGGAAAGCGGCCCGGGGGGCTCTGCGTGTCCGTCCTCTCCGCCGGCGTTCGCGCCTTCGCTGATCGCGAGTCCCACGACCGACCAGGCGGGTGGGTTCACGGACTTCTCGCTGCTGCTGACCCGCGAGGATGGGCAGCAGCGGATCTCGACGTTGCAGTTCAAGACCCCGGAGGGCTTGTTGGGGATGATCAGCAAGGTCGCGTTGTGCGGCGAACCGCAGGCCTCCAAAGGGGAATGCTCCGCGGCGTCGCAGATCGGACACACGGTTGTCGAGGCCGGCCCTGGCCCGTACCCGCTGGTCGTCCCGCAGCCCGGTTCTCCGCCGGCCCCGATCTACCTGACGGGGGGCTATGAGGGCGCCCCGTTTGGCCTGTCGATCGCGGTCCCGCTGGTCGTCGGCCCGTTCAACCTGGGGACGATCGTGACGCGCGCGAGGATCGAAGTGGACCCCCATACCTCGCAGTTGACGGTCACGACAGACCCGCTACCGTCGATCGTCGATGGTGTCCCATCCGATCTGCGGACGATCAACGCGGTGGTAGACCGGCCGGAATTCATGTTCAATCCGACCGATTGCAGCCCGATGGCCTTCAGCGGCACAGCCGTGAGCACCGGCGGGGCGAAGGCCCCGATCTCCAGCCGCCTGCAGGTCGGCTCGTGCCGCAGCCTGCGGTTCAAGCCCGACTTCGAGGTCTCGACCTCGGGAAAGACCTCGCGCGCGAACGGTGCGAGCCTGACCGCGAAGGTTCTCTATCCCACTGGCCCGTTGGGTGCCAACCAGGCATCGAGCCAGTCGAACATCGCCCGGGTCAAAGTCGAACTCCCCAAGCAGCTGCCATCGCGGCTAAAGACACTGCAGAAGGCATGCGTCGCCGCGACGTTCGAAGCGAACCCGGCGAACTGCCCGGCAGCCTCGGTCGTCGGTCACGCAACAGCGATCACGCCTGTCCTGCCGGTCCCGTTGACGGGCCCGGCGTACTTCGTCTCGCACGGAGGGGAAGCCTTCCCAAGCCTGATCGTCGTGTTGCAGGGCTACGGTGTCACGGTCGACCTCGTCGGCTCCACATTCATCAGCAAGCACGGGATCACGAGCAGCACATTCAAGACGGTCCCCGACGTCCCAGTCGACAGCTTCGAGCTAACACTGCCGGAGGGCCCATTCTCCGCGCTCGCGGCCCACGGGAACCTCTGCACCGTCAAGAAGCTCGCGATGCCGACCGAATTCCTCGCGCAGGACGGCGCAACCATCCACCAGAGCACCAACATCAAAGTCACCGGGTGCCCCAAGCGAACCCACAGAACCCACCACAGGAAGCGCAAGAAGGGATAGTCGGAGACGTTCTTTCGCACGTTCGGGCGATTTTGGCCCTTGAGATGGGGATTTCGCGCTTCTTCCTTGACAATCGTATGGACATACTGTACTGTCGTTCGTGTCATTGACCGAGATGGTCGGTGGCTATGGAAGGATTGTAGCGTTAGATACAAAGTCTGAAAACAACGAACCAACTCAACCAACCAATCAACAGACCAATGTCAAATCGAGATAAGAAGGAGTGCAGACATGAAGTCAATACGTATCGCGGGGCTCTGCCTCGCGGCCGTGTTCGTGATGAGCATGGTCGCAGCGGGGACCGCGTCGGCAGCGCCGCATTGGGAAGTGTGCTTAAACTTTGGAGGAACAGGTACTAATAGGGCTTTGTTAGTTTTTTTGTAGGATTCGTTGCTGGTTTGGCGAACTCTTCTTGTGTCTGGTTCTCGACGTGGGGAGGCTCGTGGTGGCGACGATGGAGACAGTGGTGGATGGGCCTGTGGTGGTGCGTGAGCGTTTGGAGGCGTTCGCCGGGGAGGTGTTGGCGGAGGCTGTGAACCGGCCGGTGCAACTGGTCAATGGCCGGTCGTATCTGCGGGGGTTGATCGAGGAGGGTCCTCGGAAGTCGCTGGAGCCGATGGTCGCGCGGCTGGGTGGGGAGGCCGACTATGAGAGCTTGCAGCAGTTCTTGGCGGTGAGTACGTGGGATCCGGCGCTCGTCGTCAAGGCGACGGCGGAGCGGGTGGCGCCGCGGATAGCGGTCGAAGCGTGGGTGTTGGATGACACTGGTTTCCCGAAGGATGGCAAGCATTCGCCGGGGGTCAAGCGCCAGTACTCGGGGACGCTCGGCAAGATCGGCAACTGTCAGATCGGTGTCTCTGTGCACGCAGTGGGCAGCAAGGGCACGGTTGCGTTGGGGTGGGCGTTGTATCTGCCCGAGGAGTGGTGCGAGGACCCCGAGCGCAGAGCGAAGGCGAAGATCCCCGAGGAGATCAAGTTCAAGAAGAAGTCAGAGCTCGGGAAGGATCTGATCGAACGTGCCGGCGGGTGGGCTATCGAGAGGGCACCCGTCCTGGGCGATGAGGCGTACGGCAAGAACACCCAGCTTCGCCAAGAACTCGACGATGCCGGCTTCCAGTACGTATTCTCGATCGACAAGGTCGCGAGCGTGTTCGCCCCGGACACGGTGTTCTCGCTGCCCGAGCGCGCCCGGAAGAGCGGCCGGGGACGAACACGGCTGCGTCCCGACCGCAAACCCGAGCCCGTCCGCAAGCTCATCGAGCGCCTGGCACCGCAGAACCTGCAGACCGTCACCTTCAGGGACGACCCCGACGGCGGGGAGCCCGTCACCTCCCAGTTCGCATTCCTGCGCGTCCGGGCGCTCAAGCGCTGGGGCAACGGGGCTGAGCAGGAGCCCCGTGAAGAGTGGCTGATCTGCGAGTGGCCAGAAGGCCACGACACGCCGCTCGACTACTGGATCTCAAACCTCCCAGCCGACACGCCACCAGAGCAGCTGGCGCGCCTGGCCCGGATGCGGTGGAAGATCGAGCTGGACTACCGCCAGCTCAAGGGCGAGCTCGGGCTCGACCACTACGAGGGCCGCTCCTGGCTCGGCTGGTACCACCACACCGCGCTCGTCACCGCCGCGCACGGGTTCCTCACCCTGGAGCGGCAGAACCCAAATCACCAGCGGCCGGCCTGACCCTACCCCAGGCAGTCCGACTGCTCCAGCCCCTCTTCAAGTGCTGGACCGGCCGCTGCACCACCTGCCACCAAACAATCAATCCCGCCCACGTACCTTTCCACCGGCCACAACACGAGTGACAAAGCTAACAAAGCCCTACTAAGTACTCTACAAATCAATGCATCAAAGCAGAATCGGGTGGCAAATTCGAATGGGCCGAACTCAAAGGGACTGAGAAGACCGAAACCCAGGGGTCGCTGGTACTCCAGACTAACAATGTTCCCATCGTCGGCAAAGTAAGAATCGACTGTTCAGGTACGGATACGGGTTCGGTTGGCCCTGGAAACCTGTCAAGAACAGAAACAATAACAGTAACAAGTTGCACAAAAGGTGAAAATTGCGAAAAAATCGAAGGCACAGGAAAGGCCAGACCGGTCAGTCTGCCGTGGAATACGGAATTGAAAGAAACTGAAGGCGTGCTAAGAGGCACGCTCAGAAAATCTGCGACAAGTAAAGAAGGTGAAGTAGGTTATGAAGCAATCTGTAAAGTCCTTGGCACAGAACAGAAAAACATATGCACAACCGAAGAAGGGTTAGTCAACCTAACGAATATTAATACCCCGGGGACGGTAGGTCCGTTATTAGTATTAGCTACCTTCCTAAAACCGAATAAACCCGAAGCGACATGTACCGTCTCTGGAACCAAAGGTGATGTGTTAGGCGGTATTGCGATATTACTGGCTAATGGCGACGGGCTTCGAGTCTCCAAATAGGGGCGCCTGATTGGCGTGAGTGGCTGGGTGGGGCCGGCGCAGGTCGGCCCCACCCTAACCGAGGCGGATGGCGTCGGGGAGGTTGTGTATGTATGGGCGACGAGAGAGAGTGGATGGGGATCCGATGAGGGAATGGGGAGGCGAGCTCGATCGGGTGCAGACGGATAGTGGCTGTTGCCCTGTTATGGTGGGAGGATGGCACCGGGTGGGGTGCGCGCGATTCGCGGTACTGGTCGGATCGATGCTCGCGTGCGTGGCAAGCCTGCTGTGGGGTTTGGGGCCTGTCGGGATCCCAGCGGCCTCCGCCGAATCCTGTCCCAACGCAGCTTCGCGTCAGGGCCCCTCGATCAACCTGCCTGAATGTCGCGTCTATGAGCAGGTCACGCCCGTGGATAAGGGCGATGCCATCGACATCTTTGGCAGTAGTCCCTACGTCGGTACGGGAACCTATGTCGTTGATCCGGGCAACAAGGCGTATGTCGCCGAAGACGGCGATGCGATCCTGGTCAAAACGGACGGCTCCTTCGCGGCGGATGCCACCGACTCCGCGTCGGCGTATGTCTTCTCGCGTGGCGCCGAAGGCTGGCACATGGGCGTCATGGCGCAGTCGATCGACGAGCCACAGAAAGTGGAAGAAGCCAAGTTGTTCGATCCACACGATCTCTCCGCTGTTGGTTTCGTCGACGAACTCGGCACGTATAACCAGCTGTTGAGCGGCGACGCATCCGCCTTTCAGCATGCGCTGCTGGTTGGTCCCGTCGGCGGCCCGTACGCGCCGCTGTACTCGGTCAGTGGATTTGCCGCGTTGAACGAAGAAGATACTGTCGAAATGGTTGGGGGCTCTGAAGATCTGAGCCATGTGATATTGGAGGGCGAGAACCATTCGCTGGCGCAGGGCGCGGACGAACAGGACCGAGAAACCGATGCGCTCTACGAAGCTACGGGCGCCGGGGAATGCGGCCCTGCGACATCGAATTGCAGGCTCGTCGATATGAGCCCGGAAGGTAAGCCAATGCCGTGCGGTGCGACCCTCGGACAGGGCGAACTCGGGGCTGGTGGCGCGCATAGTGCGGTCTCGGCCGACGGTTCGCGGATCTTCTTCACTGCCCCGGAGCCGGGGAAGAGTGGCGTTGGTTGCTGGAATAATCCGAAAACGAGTCCGCAGGAAAGCCCTCCGAAGGCGCAGGAAAACCCGCCGGAGGTCTATATGCGTGAAGGTGGGGCGAGGACCGTGGAGATCTCTGTCCCTCTCCCGGGATCGGGCGTGAAAGTGGGTGGGGAAAACCCGCTGTTGCCGGCTGTGTTTGTCGGTGCCTCCGCGGATGGGTCGAAGGTTTTCTTCATGACCAAGACTGATCTGACCAAGGGCGCGGTGGGGCACACTCCCGAGTTGTACAAGTATAACACCGAACCTGGGCAGAAGGAAAAAGCGCTGACGTTGATCTCCGGTGGGCCGTCGGAAGCGCTGGAAGGCGACGTCGACAACGTCACAGCGGTCTCGAGCGACGGCTCGGCAGTTTACTTCAGCGCGTACGGCGACCTTGCTACCGGAGCGTCCCAATACCCATCCCCACCCAATGAAGCAACGTTCTCCCACGTCAATCTCTACCGCTATGACACCACCACCGGAGTCACGACATTTATCACGACACTCAATAAGCGTGACTATCCAGCAGGGCTCGGCGAGGGCCTTAGCTGGTATAGCCCTGAATTCGGCGAATACGGTGCGGAAAATGAGGGTTTGTCCGTTGAAAAGGAGTGGTACACGACCGGCGATGGGCGGTTCCTGTTGTTCGGGACGGTTCTGCCCTTGACCGGGTTTGACAACACCCATGCTCCGGGTGTGACCTGCCCGAGCAACTACATCGGTGGACAGAACCCTGAGAGGGAAAGGTGTTTTGAGCTTTATCGGTATGACGCAGCGACAAACCAGATCGTGTGCGTGTCGTGCGCGGGTGGCGCTCCGGTCGATAGTGCGTACTTCGCCCGTACCAGTTTCGTCGCTCCGGCGAGTGGGCCGCCGCGCCCGATCTCTGAAGACGGCGAAGACGTATTCTTCGATTCGGCGAGTGCGCTTGTGCCGCAGGCCATTCCGGGTCGTGTGCATGTGTATGAGTGGCATGGGGGTGTGGTCTCGCTGATCAGTTCGCCGAGTGATCCTGGTAGCGCGTTTTTCTTGGGTTCGAGTGCGGATGGGAGCAACGTGTTCGTCGTTACGCATGCTCAGTTGTCTGCTCAGGATACCGATCAGTCGGCTGATGTTTATGATGCGCGTGTGGGTGGTGGTTTTGCCGGGTTGACGGCGTCGCAGTGTACGGGTACGGGCTGTCAGGGTGTTCCGGGTGCGCCGCCGATTTTTGCGACGCCGGCGAGTGTGACGTTTGAAGGTGTGGGTAATTTCACGGCGGCCGAACCACCGGGTGAACCCGGTGTGAAACCAAGGCCAACAGGGAAGGCGAAGTGTGGTCGTGGTCGTGTCAAGAAGCATGGTAAATGTATCATCCATAAGGTCGGGAAGTCGTCTAAAAAAGGGGGAGGGAAGTAAATTATGTTCCAGAGGTGTTATACATACGTGCTGTTTGTGTTGTGTGCGGTGGTGTTGGTGGCGGGGTGTGTTCCTGTGTCTGCGTCGGCGGAAGCGTTGAGCCCGCAGTGGACTGTGACGGCGTTTTCTACGCCGACGAACCTTGTGCCGGGTGGTACGGGTTTCTATCGTGTGTATGTGGAGAATACGGGTAGCGCGCCGAGTAATGGAGAAGCGGTTACTATCACGGATTCTCCGCCGGTGGGTTTGAGGGTTGCGGGTGAATTGAATGGGAGCTATTACGAGACGAACGTCCAGGAAACGGTGCGTCAGTTGAGTTGTGTGGGTCTTGCGTGTAGCTATTCGGGTGTGGTTGGGATCGATACGATTTTGCAGTTGGAAGTCCCGGTGGAAGTGGAAGCGGGCCCGTTTGTGGATTCGTGTGTGGTTCCGGGTGGTGCGGCTGGCTGTCTTAGGAATCTGGTGGGTGTTTCTGGTGGTGGGGCTTTGGCGGCGTCGGTGTCGACTCCGACTGTGATTAGTTCGGTTCCGGCTGGGTTTGGTATTGCGCCTGGTTCGTTGGCGACGGCGTTGTCGAGTACTCAGGCGGGTGGGCATCCCGATTTGACGACGATGCTCGCGTTTAATACTGTTGAATTGGGGCGTCTTGCTGGTAACCCGAGGGAAACGGGGGCGATTTTGCCTGCGGGTTTTGTGGGTGATCTCGCGGATGCGCCGAAGTGCCCGATCGCGGGTTTCAGTGAAGAGGTAGATGGTGCG
The DNA here is from genome assembly GCA_963702085.1 of uncultured Solirubrobacterales bacterium. Lineage (GTDB taxonomy): Bacteria > Actinomycetota > Thermoleophilia > Solirubrobacterales > Solirubrobacteraceae > Palsa-744. Next base: position 1,603,928 of record OY969707.1, read on the forward strand.
CTTCATTGTTCGCCGAGTGCTGTTGTGGGAACGGTGACTTTCTATATTGGCAGCGCTCCGGATCAGAGCGAACCTCAGGTGGAGCCGTTGATGAATTTGACGACGAACCCCGGCGAAATCGCTAAGCTTGGGTTTACGTTCGTGCGGTATGGTATTCAGGGCACGGTGTCTTTGTCTCCAGGTGATTATCGAGTGCGGACGAACTTCACGAAAATCCAGGATACCGCCGGGGCTTTGCATGGCATCTCGCTGACTGTTTGGGGTGTGCCTGCTGAACATCGTCATGATCTGATGCGGGGGCTCTACTGCGATAAAATTGGGTGTTTCTTCTACGCGACTGAAACTGAAGGGAGCGATGCGCGGCATAACAGTCTTGAAGATTTTCCTGAAGGTCAGCCGGTGACGACTCCTTTGGTGCCGTATTTGACGAGTCCGACGGATTGCACGAGTGGACCGCTGCAGGCGACGTTCACGACGAATTCGTGGGAGGAACCGGGGCACGAGGTTGAAGCGACGTCGAGCCTTGGCCCGATGACGGGTTGCGGCTCGCTGGAATTCGCCCCGGCGATCACGGCGTCGCCGGATACGGCGCGTGCGGATACGCCGGCGGGCTTCACGTTTGGTGTGAGGATGGGCCAGGAAGGGCTCGTCAACCCGTCCGCGACGTCCGAGTCGGACATCGAGGATACGACGGTCACGTTGCCTGAGGGCGTGGCGATCAACCCGGGGCAGGCCGCGGGGCTGGGTGCGTGCCAGGTCTCGCAGGCTCGTCTGGAAGAAGAAGGCCCGCCTGAGTGCCCGTCTGATTCGAGGGTGGGGCAGGTCGCTGTCGGAACGCCGGTGTTGAGGAACAAGCTGGAAGGCAATGTGTATGTGTTGCAGTCCAATCCGCCGAACGTGAAGCTGCTGGTCGCCCCCGAAGACCCGCGGGACGGGATCTACGTGAAGCTGGTCGGGACCGTGCACTTGAACGAAACGACTGGGCAGATCACGACGACGTTCGATAAGACTCCTCAGTTGCCGTTCGATGAATTCAAGCTGTCGTTCAGTGGTGGCGCGCAGGCGGCGCTCACAACTCCGTTGGAGTGTGGGCAGTACATGGTGAACACGGTCTTCGCGCCGTGGAGCGCGCCGTTTGTGGCTGAAGCGTTCCCGTCGGGTAGTTTCGCGATCAGTGAAGGGCCGGGGGGGTCTGTGTGTCCGTCTTCGCCGGCGCCGTTCGCGCCGTCGCTGGATGCGGGGTCGACGACCGACCAGGCGGGTGGGTTCACGAACTTCTCGCTGCTGTTGACGAGGGGGGATGGGCAGCAGCGGATCTCGACGTTGCAGTTCAAGACCCCGGAGGGCCTGTTGGGCATGATCTCGAAGGTCCCGTTGTGCGGCGAACCGCAGGCATCCAAAGGCGAATGCTCCGCCGCGTCGCAGATTGGGCATACGGTCGTCGAGGCGGGTCCGGGCCCGTACCCGCTGGTGGTCCCGCAGCCCGGTGCCCCACCAGCCCCGATCTACTTGACGGGGGGCTATGAGGGCGCGCCGTATGGCCTGTCGATCGCGGTCCCGCTGGTCGTCGGCCCGTTCAACCTGGGGACGATCGTGACGCGCGCGAGGATCGAAGTGGACCCCCACACCTCACAGTTGACCGTCACGACGGACCCGTTGCCGTCGATCGTCGACGGTGTCCCCTCCGATCTGCGGGCGATCAACGCGGTGGTCGACCGTCCGGAATTCATGTTCAACCCGACTGATTGCAGCCCGATGGCCTTCAGCGGCACAGCCGTGAGCACCGGCGGGACGAGCGCCCCGATCTCCAGCCGCCTGCAGGTCGGCTCCTGCCGGAGTCTGCGGTTCAAACCTGACTTCGAGGTCTCCGCCTCCGGGAAGACGTCCCGCGCGGACGGTGCGAGCCTGACCGCGAAGGTTCTCTACCCGACCGGCCCGCTGGGAGCCAACCAGGCATCCAGCCAGTCGAACATCGCCCGGGTCAAAGTCGAACTCCCCAAGCAGCTGCCATCCCGCCTGAAGACACTGCAGAAGGCGTGCGTCGCTGCGACGTTCGAAGCGAACCCGGCGAACTGCCCGGCGGCGTCGGTCGTCGGTCACGCGGAGGCGATCACGCCCGTCCTGCCGGTCCCGTTGACGGGCCCGGCGTACTTCGTCTCGCATGGCGGGGAAGCCTTCCCAAGCCTGATCGTCGTACTGCAGGGCTACGGCGTCACGGTCGATCTCGTCGGCTCCACATTCATCAGCAAACAAGGGATCACGAGCAGCACATTCAAGTCGGTCCCCGACGTCCCAGTCGACAGCTTCGAGCTAACACTGCCGGAGGGCCCATTCTCCGCGCTCGCGGCGCACGGGGACCTCTGCACCGTCAAGAAGCTCGCGATGCCGACCGAATTCCTCGCCCAGGACGGCGCAACCATCCACCAGAGCACCGCGATCAAAGTCACCGGGTGCCCCAAGCGAACCCACAGAGCCCACCACGGGAAGCGCAAGAAGGGATAGTCGGAGACGTTCTTTCGCACGTTCGGGCGATTTTGGCCCTTGAGATGGGGATTTCGCGCTTCTTCCTTGACAATCGTATCGACATGCTGTACTGTCGTTCGTGTCATTGACCGAGATGGTCGGTGGCTATGGAAGGATTGTAGCGTTAGATACAAAGTCCGAACACAACGAACCAACTCAACCAACCAATCAACAGACCAATGTCAAATCGAGATAAGAAGGAGTGCAGACATGAAGTCAATACGTATCGCGGGGCTCTGCCTCGTGGCCGTGTTCGTGATGAGCATGGTCGCAGCGGGGACCGCGTCGGCAGCGCCGCATTGGGAAGTGTGCTTAAACTTTGGAGGAACAGGTACTAAGTACTCTACAAATCAATGCATCAAAGCAGAATCAGGTGGTAAATTCGAATGGGCCGAACTCAAAGGGACTGAGAAAACCGAAACCCAGGGGTCGCTGGTACTCCTGACTCATGGGGTTCCCATCGTCAAAGAAGTAGAAATCAAATGTTCAGGTACGGATGTAGGGTCGGTTGGCCCTGGCAACCAGTCAAGAACGCTGACAATTGAAAACATAAAATGCGATCCAGGTAAAAACTGCGAAAAAATCGAAAAAAACGAAGGAAAGGCCAAACCGGTCGGTCTGCCGTGGAATTCGGAATTGAAGGAAACCGAAGGCCTGATAAGAGGCACGATCAGAAAAGGCGCAGGAAGCGAAAGTGCACCAGGTTGGGAAGCAGCCTGTAAAGTACTTGGTGTAACCGAAAACAACATATGTACAACTGAAGAAGGTTTAGTCAACCTGACGAATGCTAATACCCCGGGTACGGTCGGTCCGTTATTAGTATTAGCTACCTTCCTAAAACCGAATAAACCCGAAGCGACATGCACTGTCAAAGGAACCACCGGTGATGTGTTAGGCGGTATTGCGATATTACTGGCTAATGGTGACGGGGTTCGAGTCTCCAAATAAAAGCGCCTGATTGGTGCGAGTGGCTGGGTGGGGCCGGCACGAGTCGGCCCCACCCTAACCGAGGTGGATGGCGTCGGGGAGGTTGTGTATGTATGGGCGACGAGAGAGAGGGATGGGGATTTGATGAGGGAGTGGGGAGGCGAGGTCGATCGGGTGCAGACGGATGGTGGCTGTTGCTCTGCTTTGGTGGAAGGATGGCGCTGGGTGGGCCGCGCTCGATTCGCGGTGCTGGTCGGATCGATGCTCGTGTGTGTGGCAAGCCTGCTCTGGGGTTTGGGGCCTGTCGGGGTCCCGGCCGCCTCCGCTGAATCTTGTCCCAATGGCGCCTCGCGCCAGGGCCCGTCGGTCAATCTGCCTGGATGCCGTGTCTATGAGCAGATCACGCCCGTGGACAAGGGCGATGCCATTGACATCTTTGGCAGTTATCTCGGGGCCGAACGGGAAATCCTCGTTGATGAAGGCAACCAGGCGTATGTCGCCGAAGACGGGGATGCGATCCTGGTCAAAACGGACGGCTCCTTCGCGGCGGATGCCACCGACTCCGCGTCGGCGTATGTCTTCTCGCGTGGCGCCGAAGGCTGGCACATGGGCGTCCTGGCGCAGTTGATCGATGGGCCCCAGAAAGTGGAAGAAGTCAAGTTGTTCGATCCACGCGATCTCTCTGCCGTCGGTTTCGTCGATGAACTCGGCACGTTCAACCAGCTGTTGGACGGCGACGCGTCCGCCTTTCAGCATGTGCTGCTGGCTGGCCCCGCCGGCGGCCCGTACGCGCCGCTGTTCTCGGCCAGTGGACGTGCCGCGTTGAACCCAGAAGATCGGGTCGAAATGGTTGGGGGCTCTGAAGATTTGAGCCGTGTGATACTGGAGGGCGAGAACCATTCGCTGGCTCTGGGCGCGGAAGCTCAGGACCCAGAAACCGACGCGCTCTACGAAACCGCGGGCGCCGGCGAATGCAGCCCTGCGCCACCGCCGAAGTGCAGGCTCGTCGATGTGAGCCCAGAAGGCAAGCCAATGCCATGTGGTGCAACGCTCGGGCAGGGCGAACCCGGGTCGGGTGGTGCGCACAGCGCGGTGTCGGCCGACGGTTCGCGGATCTTCTTCACTGCTCCGGAGCCGAAGGGGAGCGGTCTCGGTTGTTGGAATACCGGGTCGGGTTCTTACTACGAAGAAAATCCTCCCGAGCACGAGGAAAACCCACCGGAGCTGTACATGCGCGAAAACGGCACACGTACGGTCCCGATCTCTGTATCTGAAGCGGGTGTGGAGGTGGGGGTGGGCACGCTGGCGAACCCGTTGCTGCCTTCGGTGTTCGTCGGTGCTTCCAGCGATGGGTCGAAGGTGTTCTTCATGACCAGGATGCGCTTGACCGAAGGCGCTGTGGGAGATAGACCGGAGATCTATGAGTACAATACCGAACCTGGGCCGAAGGAAAAGGCGCTGACGTTGGTCTCCGGTGGGCCGTCGGAAGGGCTGGAAGGCGACGTCGATAGCGTCGACACAGTCTCGAGCGATGGCTCGGCAGTTTACTTCAGTGCGTACGGCGACCTCGCCACCGGAGCATCCCGATATGAACCCCCACCCGGCGGAGAGCGCTTCGCTCCGGTCAATCTCTATCGCTATGACACGATCACGGGAGTCACGACATTCATCACGACACTCAATAGCGATGGCTATCCGGCGGGGTTCGGTGGGGGCAGTAGTTGGTATAGCCGTGAATTTGGCGGATACGGCACGGAAGATGAGGGTTTGTCCTCTGAAAAGGAGTGGTACACGACCGGCGACGGGCAGTTCCTGGTGTTCGGAACGGTCCTGCCGCTGACCGGGTTTGACAACACCCATATGCCGGAAATGGGTTGCCCGAATAATTACCCCGGTGGACCTCGTCCTGAAGGGTGTTTTGAGCTCTATCGCTATGATGCTGTGACAGGTCAGATTGTGTGTCTTTCGTGCGCTGGCGGCGCTCCAGTCGATGGTGCGTACTTCGCTCGGGCTCATTTCGAATCTCCGGCGAGTGGGCCGCCGCGTCCGATCTCTGAAGACGGCGAAGATGTGTTCTTCGAATCGGCGAATGCGCTTGTGCCACAGGCTATTGCGGGTCGGGTGCATGTGTATGAGTGGCATGAAGGTGCAATCTCGCTGATCAGCTCGCCGAGCGACCCGGGTAACGCGTTCTTTCTTGGCTCAAGCGCGGATGGGAGCAACGTGTTCTTCGTTACGCATGCTCAGCTCTCCCCGGCGGATACCGATCAGTCGGCCGATGTCTACGATGCGCGCGTCGATGGCGGCTTCGCGGGGCTGACGCCGTCACAGTGTACGGGTACGGGTTGTCAGGGTGTGCCTGCGGCACCGCCGATTTTCGCGACGCCGGCGAGTGTGACGTTTGAAGGTGTGGGTAATTTCACAGCGTCCGAACCACCGGGTGAGTCCGGTGTGAAACGAAAGACAACAAAGACGGCGAAGTGTGGTCGTGGTCGCGTCAAGCGACATGGTAAATGTGTTAGTCGTAGGGTCAGGAAATCGTCTAAGGGGAGGATTTAAGCGTGTTCAGGAGGTGTCATATTAATATATGTGGGTTTGTTGTTTTGTGTGTTGTGGTGTTGGTCGTGGGGTGTGTTCCGGTGTCTGCGTCGGCGGAAGGGCTGGGTCCGCAGTGGACTGTCACGGCGTTCTCTACGCCGACGAATCTTACCCCCGGCGGTACGGGGCTTTATCGTGTGTACGTGGAGAATACTGGTAGCGCGCCGAGCGATGGCGAAGCGGTCACCGTCACGGACTCCCTGCCGGCGGGTTTGAAGGCCGCGGGCGAACTTAAGGGACTTTACTACGAGACCGGGATCGCCCGTACTCCGGCGGAATTGAGCTGCGCGGGTCTTGCGTGTACCTATTCGGGTGTGGTTGGGATCGATACTATCCTGCAGCTGGAACTGCCCGTCGAAGTCGAAGTGGGCCCGTTTGCGGACTCGTGTGAAGTCCCGGCTGGTGCGGTCGGCTGTTTCACCAATCTCGTGCACGTCTCCGGGGGTGGCGCTCTGGCCTCTTCGGTGTCTACCCCGACGGTGATCAGCTCCATACCGGCTAAGTTTGGTATCGGGCCTGGCTCTTTGGCGACCGTGCTGTCGAGCACTCAGGCTGGCGGGCATCCCGATCTGACGACGATGCTCGCGTTTAACACCGTTGATTCCGGGCGTCTCGCGGGCAACCCGAGGGAAAGCGGGGCGACTCTGCCCCCGGGTTTCGTCGGTGATCTCGCGGACACGCCCAAGTGCCAGATCGCGGGCTTCAGCGAAGAGCACAGCGGCGCGCTTCACTGCTCGCCCAGCGCCGTCGTCGGAACGGTGACTTTCTATATCGGCAGTTTCCCCGACCAGAGCGAACCTCAGGTGGAGCCGCTGATGAACCTGACGACCAACCCCGGCGAAATCGCTAAGCTCGGGTTCACGTTCTTGAGGTTCGGGATCCAGGGCACGGTGTCGCTGTCTCCCGGCGACTATCGGGTGCGGACGAACTTCACAAAAATCCAGGACACCGCCGGGGCCCTCCACGGTATCTCGCTGACCGTCTGGGGTGTGCCCGCCGAACACAGCCACGACCTGATGCGGGGGCTCAACTGCGACGACGAAGGGTGTTCCTTCTACTCGACCGAAACCGAAGGAAGTGATCCTGAAGCGGAAGTACATCATGCTCCCCATAACCTGCTCGAAGATTTTCCCGACGGCCAGTCTGTGACGACTCCTCTGGTGCCGTATTTGACGAGCCCGACGGATTGCACGAGCGAACCGCTGCACGCTACGGTGTTCACGAACTCGTGGGAGGAACCCGAACGCGAGGTCAGCGTGTCCTCGGATGTTGGCCCGATGACGGGTTGCAACCTGCTGGAATTCGCCCCGGCGATCACGGCGTCGCCTGACACGACGCGTGCGGATACGCCGGCGGGGTTCACGTTTGGTGTGAGGATGGGCCAGGAAGGGCTCGTCAACCCGTCCGCGACGTCCGAGTCGGACATCGAGAATACGACGGTCACGTTGCCGGAGGGCGTGGCGATCAACCCGGGGCAGGCCGCGGGGCTGGGTGCGTGCCAGATATCGCAGGCTCGTCTGGAAGAAGAAGGCCCGCCTGAGTGCCCGTCTGATTCGAGGGTGGGGCAGGTCGCTGTCGGAACGCCGGTGTTGAGGAACAAGCTGGAAGGCAGCGTGTATGTGCTGCAGTCCAATCCGCCGAACGTGAAGCTGCTGGTCGCCCCCGAAGACCCGCGGGACGGGATCTACGTCAAGCTGGTCGGGACCGTGCACTTGAACGAAACGACTGGGCAGATCACGACGACGTTTGATAAGACTCCTCAGTTGCCGTTCGATGAATTCAAGCTGTCGTTCAGTGGTGGTGCGCAGGCGGCGCTCACCACTCCGTTGGAGTGTGGGTCGTACACGGTGAACACGGTCTTTGTGCCGTGGGGCGCGCCGTTTGTGGCTGAAGCGTTCCCGTCGGGTAGTTTCGCGGTCAGCGAAGGGCCGGGGGGGTCTGTGTGTCCGTCTTCGCCGGCGCCGTTCGCGCCGTCGTTGGATGCGGGGTCGACGACCGACCAGGCGGGTGGGTTCACGGACTTCTCGCTGCTGTTGACCCGCGCGGATGGGCAGCAGCGGATCTCGACGTTGCAGTTCAAGACCCCGGAGGGCCTGTTGGGCATGATCTCGAAGGTGCCGTTGTGCGGCGAACCGCAGGCATCGAAAGGGGAATGCTCCGCGTCCTCGCAGATCGGGCATACGGTCGTCGAGGCTGGCCCTGGCCCGTACCCGCTGGTGGTCCCCCAGCCGGGTCAGCCACCTGCCCCGATCTACCTGACGGGTGGCTATGAGGGCGCCCCGTATGGCTTGTCGATCGCGGTCCCGCTGGTCGTTGGCCCGTTCAACCTGGGGACGATCGTGACGCGTGCGAGGATCGAAGTGGACCCCCATACCTCGCAGTTGACGGTCACAACGGACCCGCTGCCGTCGATCATTGATGGTGTCCCGTCGGATCTGCGGACGATCGACGCGGTGGTCGACCGTCCGGGGTTCATGTTCAACCCGACCGATTGCAGCCCGATGGCCTTCAGCGGGACAGCGAGGAGCACCGAAGGCGCGAGCGCGGCGATCTCCAGCCACTTCCAGGTCGGCTCGTGCCGCAGCCTGAAGTTCAAACCGGACTTCAAAGTCTCGACCTCCGGGAAGACGTCTCGCGCGAACGGTGCCAGCCTCACTGCGAAGGTTCTCTACCCGACCGGTGCGTTGGGTGCCAACCAGGCATCGAGCCAGTCGAACATCGCCCGGGTCAAAGTCGAACTCCCCAAGCAGCTGCCATCGCGGCTGAAGACGCTGCAGAAGGCGTGCGTCGCCGCGACATTCGAAGCGAACCCGGCGAACTGCCCGGCAGCGTCGGTCGTCGGTCACGCAACGGCGGTCACGCCCGTCCTGCCGGTCCCGTTGACAGGCCCCGCGTACTTCGTCAGCCACGGCGGGGAAGCGTTCCCGAGCCTGATCGTCGTGTTGCAGGGCTACGGTGTCACGGTCGACCTCATCGGCTCCACGTTCATCAGCAAGCACGGGATCACGAGCAGCACATTCAAGTCGGTCCCCGACGTCCCAATCGACAGCTTCGAACTAACACTGCCAGAGGGGCCGTTCTCCGCGCTCGCCGCGCACGGCAACCTCTGCACCGTCAAGAAGCTCGCGATGCCGACCGAATTCCTGGCCCACAACGGCGCGACGATCCATCAGAGCACCGCGATCAAGGTCACCGGGTGCCCCAAGCGGATCGTCCACAAGGCCCACAAGAAACACAAAACAGGGTAGAGCTGTTCGGCCGTCAGGGCGATTGGGTCGCGAGACGACGATCCCTTCCATTCCTTAGGACGATCGTGTACGATTGCGTCCGCAGCCTCGAGTCGAGCCTCGATCATGAGGCTTCGGTGGCTCGTCAGGGGATTGTGGCGATAGGCACAAGAGCGATCAACGAACCAACTCAACCAACCAATCAACAGACCAATGTCAAATCGAGATAAGAAGGAGTGCAGACATGAAGTCAATACGTATCGCGGGGCTCTGCCTCGCGGCCGTGTTCGTGATGAGCATGGCCGCAGCGGGGACCGCCTCGGCAGCGCCGCATTGGGAAGTGTGCTTAAACTTTGGAGGAACAGGTACGAAGTACTCTACAAACCAATGCATCAAAGCAGAATCAGGTGGTAAATTCGAATGGGCCGAAATCAAAGGGACTGAGAAGACCGTAGGTCAGGGGACGCTGATACTCGAGATCAACAATGTTCCCATCGTCGGCACCGTAGAATTAAAATGCTCACTCACAGCCGAAGGATCGATCGGCCCCGGAAACCTGGCAAGAACAACAAAAATAGCAGTGGCAAACTGCACAGCGGGTAAAAATTGCGAAAAAATCGAAAAAATGGGCGAACCAGTCGGCCTACCGTGGAATTCGGAATTGAAGGAAACCGAAGGCGTAATACGGGCCACGGGCACGGCTGGTGGAGTTGGAATACCAGGCTGGAGAGGAACCTGTAAAGTTTTGGGTACAAAACAGGAAAACGAATGCGTCAATGAAGAAGGGTTAGCTACCCTGACGAATGATAATACCCCGGGTACAGTAGGTCCATTATTAGTATTGGTTACTTCCCTTCATCCGAACAAACCCGAAGCAAAATGTACAGTCTCCGGAACTACGGGTGATGTGTTAGGCAGTGGTTCGCTATTACTGGCTAATGGCGACGGGCTTCGGGTCTCCAAATAGAGGCACCTGATTGGCGTGGATATTAATAGTTGAGTGGGGCCGGCGCAGGTCGGCCCCACCCCACCGGGTGGCGGGCGATCCACAAGGCTCGCGATATCAACGAACCAACTCAGAAACCAGAACAACAAGGTCAAGATCAAATCGAGATAAGAAGGAGTGCAGACATGAAGTCAATACGTATCGCGGGGCTCTGCCTCGCGGCCGTGTTCGTGATGAGCATGGTTGCAGCGGGGACCGCGTCGGCAGCGCCGCATTGGTTGGTGTGTTTAAACTTTGGAGGAACAGGTACGAAGTACTCTGAAAATCAATGCTTCAAAGCAGAATCAGGTGGTAAATACGAATGGAGCGAACTCAAAGGGACCGAGATGACCGCAGCCCAGGGGTCGCTGGCATTCGAGACTAGCCCGGAGCGTGCAGTAACGACCGCGCCCCCGGGGTGAGCGGGGGCGCGGAAACGTCCGGTTGAGCAGGGATCCTTGGGCTTGTCGAAGGTCCTTGATCCCGAGCTTGGAGGTCACCTTGAGGGTGATGCGTGATGGACGCCCGGTAACCGTAGAAGTCACGTCGGACGGAGCGGGCTTGGTATCGCATGCGGGTACGGCGCTCGTGGCGCAGGTCGCTGAGAAGGTGGGGCTCACGGCAGCGCTCTCGCGGGAGCTGGCTGCTGTCAAGCAGCGGCGTCGCGGCCATGATCCGGGCAGGGTCTTCCGTGACCTCGCGGTGATGCTCGTCGATGGCGGCGAGTGCGTCTCGGATCTCGGTGTGGTCCGTGAGCAGGACGCGTTGTTCGGGGCGGTGGCGTCTGACTCGACGGCGTTTCGGATGATCGACCGGATCGCTTCTACGCCGGGGCTGCTGGATGCCCTGCGTGTCGCGCATGCGCAGGCGCGGGAGCGGTTCTGGGGGCTGCATGGTGCGCCTGGGCGGTTGACGCTCGATGTTGACGCGACGCTGATCACGGCGCATTCGGAGAAGGAGAAGGCGGCCGGGACCTACAAGGGCGGCTATGGGTTTCACCCGTTGCAGGTCTACCTGGATGAGACCAGGGAGGCGCTCGGCGGCCTCTTGCGCCCCGGGAACGCCGGCTCGAACACCGCCGATGATCATGTCGCGGCGCTGGACTTGGCGCTGGCACAGATCCCCGCCCGGTACGTGGAGACTCTGGAGATCTTGGTGCGCGCGGACACTGCCGGCGCTACGCATGGTCTCGTTGACTACTGCCGCGAGGCACGGATGCGCTTCTCGATCGGCTACGAGCTGACCGAGAAGGTTCGTGGCGCGATCCTCACGATCCCCAAGGGGGCATGGATCCCGGCGCTCGACCAGGACGGCTCGGCCCGCAAGAACGGCGAGGTCTGTGAGATCACCGGCATGGTCGATCTGTCGGCGTGGCCGGAGGGCTCCAGGCTGATCGTGCGGCGTGAGCGCCCGCATCCCGGGGCGCAGCTGTCGTTTACCGACCACGACGGGTACCGCTTCCAAGCGATCCTCACCGACCAGCCCGACGAGGACATCGCCGTCTTGGAGTGCCGCCACCGCCAGCACGCGCACGTCGAGGACCGCATCCGCGACGACAAGGACACCGGCCTATCCAAGTTCCCGTTCAAAGAGTTCGCGCTCAACGAGGTGTGGCTGGAGATCGTGATGCTCGCCCACGATCTGATCGTCTGGACCCAAGCGCTCGTCCTCGACGGAGAGCTCGCCAAGGCCGAGCCCAAGCGGCTGCGCTACCGGCTACTGCACGTCGCCGGGCGGCTCGCGTTCTCCGGGCGCCGCGCGAAGCTCCACCTCCAAGACACATGGCCATGGGCAGCCGAGCTCCTCGCCGCGTTCCAGAAACTCAAAACGCTTCACGCCGCCACCGGCTGAGACCAGCCGCCAGCCCCCCGCTACAACCCAGAAGACCCCCCGGCCACCGGCCGCAATCACCGCTACCCCGAAACGGGCCGAGCGCACGCCAACGCCCCCCAAGAGTGCGTCACAGACCGCACCGCCCAGCCAAATCACCGATCAACAAGCCACCGACCCGTCAAACAGCCACGCGCAGCCCTTCTCACGCGCTTATTGCACGTTCCGGGCTAACGAGGTTGCCATCGTCGGCACCGTAGAAATCAAATGTTCAGGTAAAGCTGAAGGGTCGGTTGGTCCTGGAAACCTGTCAAGAACTACGGAAATTCCCAGCAAATGCGAAGCAGGTAAAAACTGTGAAAGGATCGTGAAAAATTTTAAACCTCTCGGCTTGCCGTGGAATTCGGAATTGAAAGAAACTGAAGGCGTGATAAGAGGTACGATCAGAAAAGGTGCAGGAAGTACAGGTGCGCCAGGTTGGGAAGTGGAATGTATGGTTCTTGGTACAACAAGAAAAATCAAATGTACAACCGAAGAAGGGTTAGTCACCTTGACGAATGATTTTACCCCGGGTACGGTAGGCCCGTTATTAGTATTAGCTGATCTCCTGCACCCAAATAAACCCGAATCGGCATGCACCCTCGAAGAAGCCAAGGGTGATGTGTTAGACGGTATTTCGATATTACTGGCTAATGGTGACGGCCTTCGAGTCTCAAAATAAAGACGCCTGATGGCGTGAGTGGTTGGGTGGGGCTGGCGCAGGTCGGCCCCACCTCGACACCGAGATTGACGCCGTCGGCGAGGTGGTGACCCTACCACGGCCTGCACAAAGAGCGACTGCGCGAGATAGTAGCTACCGCCCGAGCGCTGTTCGTAGAGGGCCGGGTCGAACGGGTGCTCCCAGTCGAGCACCCGGGCGTGCACGTAGCCCACGTGGGTCGCTACGAACCAGGCCCCTGCGGCGCAAGCCCTCCGTCGGCCAGAGACCTCCCAACCGGAACCTACAGGTCGTCCTTGCCGTCCCTAATGGCCGGGTCGGAAACATTCTTGAGCCTACTCTGTGGGGCCCTTTGCTCGGCCGTTAGGACGATTGGGTCGTGAGACGACGGCCCCTTCCATTTCTTAGGACGATCGTGTACGATTGTATCCGCAGTCCGGAGTCGAGCCCCGATCGAGAAGTGCTCGGCGGCTCGAAAAGGGATTGTGACGATAGACACAAGAGCAATCAACGAATCAACTCAACCAACCAATCAACAGATCAATGTCAAATCGAGATAAGAAGGAGTGAGGCATGAAGTCGATACGTATCGCGGGGCTCTGTCTCGCGGCCGTGTTCGTGATGAGCATGGTTGCAGCGGGGACCGCGTCGGCAGCGCCGCATTTTGAAGTGTGCTTAAACTTTGGAGGAGCAGGTACGAAGTACTCTACAAATCAATGCATCAAAGCAGAATCAGCTGGTAAATACGAATGGGCCGAACTCAAAGGGACTGAGAAGGTCGCAGCACAGGGGTCGCTGACATTTGAGACTAACGGGGTTCCCATTGTCGGCACCGTAGAAATCAAATGTTCATTGACGGAGGAAGGGTCGGTTGGCCCTGGAAACCTGTCAAGAACGACGGCGATTTCCGCTATAAAATGCGAAAAGGGAAAAAACTGCGAAGAACTCGTGAAAGGGGCTGAACCGGTCGGTCTGCCGTGGAATACGGAAGTGAAGGAAACCGAAGGCGTGCTGAGAGGTACGCTAAGAAAAGGTGCAGGAAGTAGCACTGAACCAGGTTGGAGAGCAACCTGTAAAATCCTGGGTGCAATACAGGAAAACGAATGCAAGACTGAAGAAGCGTTACTCAACCTGACGAATACTAATACCCCGGGTACGGTAGGTCCGTTATTAGTATTAGCTAACTTCTTGCACCCGAATAAACCCGAAGCGAAATGCAGCGTCTCCGGAACCACCGGTGATGTATTAGGCGGTTTATCGTTATTACTGACTAGTGGCGACGGGCTTCGAGTCGCCAAATAAAAGCGCCTGATGGCGTGAGTGGCTGGGTGGGGCCGGCGAAGGTCGGCCCCATTCCAACCGAGATTGACGACGTCGGCGAGGTGGTTAACTTTACCCCGGCCTGCGAACCTGTCTGAGATCAAGCAATCAACGAACCAACTCAACCAAACAATCAACAGACCAACATCAAATCGAGATCAGAAGGAGTGCAGACATGAAGTCGATACGTATCGCGGGGCTCTGTCTCGCGGCCGTGTTCGTGATGAGCATGGTCGCAGCGGGGACCGCGTCGGCAGCGCCGCATTGGGAAGTGTGCTTGGCAACTGGAGGAACAGGTACGAAGTACTCTACAAGTCAATGCATCAAAGCAGAATCAGGTGGTAAATACGAATGGAGCGAACTCAACGGGACTGAAGCGACCGTCACCCCGGCGACGCTGACACTTGCGACTACAAATGTTCCCATCGTCGGCGAAGTGGTAATCGAATGTTCAGGTACTGGCACAGGATCGGTGGGCCCTGGAAGCCTGGCGAGAACAACATCGCTAAAAACAGAAAAATGCACAGCGGGTAAAAACTGCGAAAAAGTCGAAAAAAATACCGAAGCGGTCAATCTGCCGTGGGCCACGGAATTGAAGGAAACCGAAGGCGTGATACACGGCACGCTCAGGAAGGGTACAGGAGCTGCAGGTCCACCAGGTTGGAGAGCGACCTGTAAAGTTTTGGGTACAGTCCAGGAAAACGAATGCACGAGCGAAACGGCGTTACTCATCCTGTCGAATCGTAATAGCCCGGGTACGGTAGGTCCGTTATTAGTATTAGCTGACTACGAACACCCGAACAAGATGTTGGCGCCATGCACCGTCTCTGGAACCAAAGGTGATGTATTAGGTAGTATTGCGTTATTTCTGGTTAGTGGCGACGGGCTTCGAGTCTCCAAATAGAGGCGCCTGATTGGCATGAGTGGCTGGGTGGGGCCGGCGCAGGTCGGCCCCACCCCAACTGCGATAAACCGAGTCGGGGAGGTGTTACACTACCCCGACCCCGGCCTGCGAGCCCTGTCTGAGATCACCAGAAGCAGTGCGAGCAGGACGAAGTTCATCACGACCGAGGAGCCGCCGTAGGCGACGAAGGGGAGCGTGACCCCGGTCAGCGGGATTACGCGGGTGACGCCTCCGACGATCACGAATACCTGCAGCGCGACGATGAAGGAGAGGCCGGTGGCGAGTAGCTTGGAGAAGGAGTCGCGGGCGAGCATTGCGACCTTCAGGCCGCGGGCCACGAATAGCAGGTAGGTGAGCAATAGTGCCGCGGCGCCTGCGAGGCCGAGCTCGTTGACGATCACGGCGTAGATCATGTCGCTTTCGGGGATTGGCAAGAGGCCGACGAGCGATTGGTCGAAGCCGGTGCCCAGTACGCCCCCGTCGGCCTGGGCGAAGAGGGATTGCGCGATCTGGTAGCTGCCGCCCGAGCGCTGTTCGTAGAGGGCCGGGTCGAACGGGTGCTCCCAGTCGAGGAAACGCGCGTGTACGTGGCCCACGTGGGTCGCTACCAACCAGGCGCCTGCGGCGAACAGCAGGAGGCCGACCAGCGGGAACGAGAGGCGTCCTGTGGCGACGTATAGGAGTGCGAGGAACGCTCCGAAGAACATCAGCGAGGTGCCGAGCTCGCGGGTCAGCAGCAGGGTCGCCATCGCCGCGCCCCATACCGCCAGCAGCGGGCCGAACTGCTTCATCGGGGGCAGTGTTACGCCCAGCACGCGCCGGCCCGCGGTTACGAGGATCTGGCGGTTGTCGCGCAGGTAGCTGGCGAGGAAGATCACGAGTGCGATCTTC
Organism: uncultured Solirubrobacterales bacterium; assembly: GCA_963702085.1. Classification (GTDB taxonomy): domain Bacteria; phylum Actinomycetota; class Thermoleophilia; order Solirubrobacterales; family Solirubrobacteraceae; genus Palsa-744. The sequence goes on from OY969707.1 coordinate 1,619,851, forward strand.
GCGAGCTCCGCGGGCTGGAAGGAGATCCCGCCGGCGCGTACGTCGAGGTAGGCGCCGTTGACTTCCTCTCCGATCCCCGGCAGCCGCGGCAGCACTGTCATGCCGATGCCGACCGCCGCGATCGTGTAGCGGTAGCGCTCCAGGACCGCCACGCCCCGGCGGCGCAGCGCGAGGATCGTGGCGGCGAACAGCACGAGGCCGACCACCATCCACTGTGCCTGCTGGCGCGCGAGCGTCGGGTTGATGCGGTACACCATCACGATCCCCACGCTTGCCAGCACCGCCCCGAGGGGGAATAGGTAGGGGTCCGCGTTGGGTAGCGCGAAGCGGATCACGAGGTGCCCCGCGAGGCACAGCCCGAGGAAGATCGCCCCGTAGGTCAGCGATACGCTCGAAGCGTGGTTGAGGGTCAGGGTGGGGTCGGTCGGGACGACCGGGGCGTTCTGCTGGGCCTGGATGAAGATCGCCAGGAACCCCGCGGTCACCAGCAGCGCCGCCGGGACCAGGCCGAGCAGGCTCGCGGTTGCGGGGGCTCAGCATCGGTTGAGACTACCCCCAGGCCGGAGGCGGGCACGCCGGCGGCAGATCACACCCGCGCGCCGTCCAGCGCCGCGTTGACGAGCGCGTCGGCGTGGGCGTTCTGGGCGCGGGGAACCGTGCGGATCGACCATCGCTCGAACTCCCTCAACGCCGCCATCGCATCCAGGTACAGCGGGCGCATCGCCGGGTGCTTGACCTTGTAGAGACCCTGGACCTGCTTGGCGATTAGCTCGGAGTCGTTGACCACCTCCACGTCGGTGGCGCCCACCGCGCGGGCGCGCTCGAGGCCGAGCAGCAGCGCGCGGTACTCGGCGACGTTGTTCGTCGCGGTCCCCAGCAGGCGCGCCCGCTCCTCCAGCACCTCCCCCGCGGCGTCAGCGACCACGCATGCGGCCGCCGCGGGCCCGGGGTTGCCTCTGGCGCCACCGTCGACGTGCACGATCGCCTTCATCGCGCTCAGTATCCCGGTTGCCCGGGACGGCACGCTCGGACGCTCAGGGACGGGCCAGCGCCGGCAGGTCGCCGGGCACTCGCGCGCGGCGGCGATCGCGCACCACGCGCTGCTGGGGTACGTCCGGATCGGCCGAGGCGCCCTGCCGGCCGCGCCTGTCCGCCTCGCGGCGCTCGACGATCACGGTCACGTTGGCGTTGTCGCTGTAGTGCTCCACCAGCTTGGGGTAGAGCTCGTCGACGAGGGGCTTGGGAACCACGCTGTAGATCATTGTGCGGGCATTCTACCGCACCAGCGCGAGCTCTCCGCGCTCGTCCGCGGCGGCGTTGGCGAGCAGCTCCTCGGGGGTGAGCTCCCCGAGCTCCATCCCCTCAGCCGTCAGACGTGCTCCCTGCGCCTCGTCTCCCAGGTCGACCTCGTAGCGGTACCAGCACAGCTCCCACGCCACCACGATCGCCACCGTCGCGCCGGTGAGCGGGGCCGCTCTCACGCTGGGAGCGCCCAGTGCGCGTATGACCCCCGCCACACGGCGCGGGTGCTCGCCGGCGTTGAAGACCTGGAGCGCCCTGCTCACGCCTGCGTCCGGGCGCTCGTCTTCGGGCCGCTCGTCGATCGGCAGCTGCTCGGCCCGTACGGGGAGCGCCGTCCGCTCTTCGCGCGAGCGATCGGTTTCCTCGGGGCTCACGGTCGGGAGGACCGGGTCGGGGCTGGCGGTGGGCCAGCGCGATTGGCGGAGCCTCCCCAGCAGCGAGCGCCCCCGCTGGGAAGCTTCCGCGCGCGGCCTTTGGTGGTGCTGTTCGGCCTCTCTGCGCCAGCCCTCGTGCGTGGCGCGTGAGGTGCACAGCTCGCACACCAGCCGGCGCTGCCCCGCGCCGAGGAACACGTTCGGCTGCTCGCCGCGCAGCAGGCGCCGCCCGCATACGTCGCAGGCCACGTCGGGGTGTGAGGTCACGATCGTTCTGGCCGCCACGAGGTCCATCAGGGTAGACCACGCGGCCCGCGGCGGTCGCCGCGGTCGCTCCGGGCCGGTGGCCCGCGCTGCCAACAGAGGGCGTGGTAAGGGCGCTCGGGGCGCACGATCCTTTAGGGTGCGTGCGCGATGCGCGCGGTCACGTTCCAGGCCCCCGGCAGGGTGGCGGTGCAGGAGGTACCCGAGCCCGAGCTCGTCGAGCCGGGGGACGCGATCGTGCAGATCGAGGCGACGGGGGTGTGCGGGTCGGACCTGCACATCTACCACGGCCGCGTGCAGATCGAACCGGGGTTCACGATCGGCCACGAGTACGTCGGCACCGTGCTCGCCGTGGGCGACGGTGTCCGCGAGGTCGCGGTGGGGGACCGCGTGGTCGGCTGCTTTCAGACCGCGTGCGGGCACTGCTTCTTCTGCCGCCGCGGCCTCTTTCACAAGTGCGACGAGTCGCGCACCTTCGGCCACGGGGCGGCGCTCGGCTCGCTGCCGGGCACGCAGGCCGAGCGGGCGCTCGTGCCGAGCGCCGACCTCGTGCTGCGCCGGGTGCCTGAGGGGATGAGCGACGACGCGGCGCTGTTCGCCGGCGACGTGATGGGCACCGGCTTTCACGCCGTGCTCGACAGCGGCCTGCAGATGGGCGACGTCGCCGCCGTGCTCGGCCTCGGGCCGGTGGGGCTGTGCGCGGTGCAGGCCGCGCGTGCGGCCGGCGCGGCGCACGTGATCGCGGTGGACACGGTGCCCGAGCGCCTGGCGGTGGCGGAGTCCTTCGGCGCGCAGGCGGTGCACCTGGAGGAGGGGGACCCGCGCGCGGCGGCCCGCGCCGCGACCGAGGGGCGTGGGGTGGACGTGTGCATCGACGCCGTGGGCCACCCCTCCGCGCTCGATCTCGCGCTGCGCCTGACGCGCAAGTGCGGGACGGTGCAGGCCGTCGGGGTGTACGCCGAGCGCGCCGAGGTGCACATGGGCCTGCTGTGGATCAAGTCCCTGCGGATGTGCTCCGGCCACGCCAACGTGATCGGACACATCGATCGCGTGCTCGCGCTGATGTCAGCGGGGGTGCTCGACCCCGGGCCGCTCGTGACGCACCATATGTCCCTCGAGGAGGCTCCAGAGGCGTACGCTTTGTATGACCGCCGCGAGGCGCTCAAGATCGTCCTGCGACCGTAGAAACGAGACAGCCATGAACGCCGCCACGGACACTGCCGACACCGCCGCCTCCGCACCAACAACGCCCTCCCCCTCCCCCTCCTCCACAACCCCCGAACGAAGCCGGGAGACACTCGCCTCCGGCGAGAATCCCCGTTTCGTCCAGCCCGAGGCTCTCGGCTCCGAGGCGCGCGCGTTCATCGCGGGCACGCACTCCCTGCTGATCGGCGACGAGCGCCCGCAGGCCGCCGACGGGCGCACGCTGACCACGCTCGACCCCGCCACCGGCCGGGAGCTCGCGCGGGTCCCGCACGCGGGCGCCGAGGACGTCGATCGCGCCGTGCGCGCCGCGCGGGAGGCGTTTGAGGAGGGCCCCTGGGCCACGATGCCCCCCAGCGGGCGCGAGCGGTTGATGGGGGCGCTCGCGCAGGCCCTGGAAGAGCACGCGGTCGAACTGGCGCAGATCGAGTCGGCCGACAACGGCAAGCCGGTGGGGCTCGCGCAGTACGTGGACGTCGGCGGCAGCGCCGGGCACCTGCGCTACTTCGCGGGGTGGCCGACGAAGATCGAGGGCAACGTGCTGCCGGTGACGGCGCCGAACATGCACTGCTACACGCGCCGCGAGCCGGTGGGCGTGTGCGGGCAGATCGTGCCGTGGAACTTCCCGCTGCTGATGGCGATCTGGAAGCTCGCGCCTGCGCTGGCGGCGGGCTGCACGGTGGTGCTCAAGCCGGCCGAGCAGACGCCGCTGAGCGCGCTGCGTCTGGGGGAGCTCGCCCTGGAGGCCGGGCTGCCGCCGGGGGTGCTGAACGTGCTCACCGGCGACGGGGAGACCGGCGCGGCGCTCGTCGAGCACCCCGGGGTGGACAAGATCGCGTTCACCGGCTCCACCGCGGTCGGCCGCGAGATCGGCGCGAAGGCGGGCCACGCGCTCAAGCGTGTGACGCTCGAGCTGGGGGGCAAGTCGCCGAACATCGTCCTGCCCGACGCCGACGTGCAGGCCGCGGTGAGCGGGGCCTACCAGGCGATCTACTTCAACTCCGGCCAGGCGTGCAACGCCGGCTCGCGACTGTTCGTGCCGCGCGATCGCTACGAGGAGGTCGTCGGCGCGCTCGCCGAGCGCGCGGCGGCGACGCGCCTGGGGGCGGGCCTTGACCCGCAGACACAGCTGGGGCCGCTGGTCTCCGCCGAGCAGCGCGAGCGGGTGATGGGCTACATCGCCTCCGGGCGCGAGCAGGGCGCGGAGCTCGTGACCGGCGGCGAGGCGGCGCTCGCCGACAGCGGCGGGTACTTCGTCGCGCCGACGCTCTTCTCCGCGACCGGCGAGGACGCCGATCGGCTGCGGATCGCGCGCGAGGAGATCTTCGGCCCGGTGCTCGTGGCCTCGCCGTACGACTCGCTGGAGGAGGTGGCGCGCCGCGCGAACGACAACGAGTACGGCCTCGCGGCGGGCGTGTGGACGCGTGACGTCGGCTCCGCGCACCGTCTCGCGGCGATGCTGCGCGCGGGGTCGGTGTACATCAACACCTGGGGCACCGTGGACCCCTCGGCGCCGTTCGGTGGCTTCAAGGCATCGGGCGTGGGCCGCGAGCACGGCCACGCGGGCCTTGACGCATACCTGGAGACGAAGAGCGTCTGGACCGCGATATGAGCGCGCGCACGACGTGTCCTGAGGTGGCACTGTGACCAACCCCGGCAGCCTCGGCATCGAGAGCGTCACGGAGGACGGCACGGTCAGCCTCTCCCTGGAGGGCGAGCTCGACCTGGCGGGGGCGCACCAACTGGAAGAGAGCCTGGCCGCGGCCGAGGCAGAGCAGCCGGCGCGTCTGATCGTCGACCTGGGGCGCCTCGCGTTCATGGACTCCACGGGGTTGCGGCTGCTGTTGCAGGCGGACGCGCGCGCGCGCGAGCGCGGCTGTGAGCTGCTGCTGCGCCCGGGCGAGCCGGCGGTGCAGCGGGTGTTCGAGGTGACCGGCGCGTTTGCGCTCCTGCGCTTCGAGGGCCAACCGGGAGGTTGACACCAACCGGCGTACTGTCCGAACCGGCCCCCGTGGGAGGGGTGGCCGGCTCGCGGACGGACGCCGCGCGTCCGGGCCGCGGGACGCTGGTGGCGGCGGGCGTGTGCGCGGTGGTGCTGCTGGCGGCGACGCTCGAGGTGGTGCTCGACGCGGCGGTCGGCCACTCGCCGCTGACCCCGGGCTCGCCGGGGATCGCAGGGTGGCTGCAGGGGGTCGGAGAGCGTCTCGGCTTCCGGGTCTTCCTGATCGCGCTGCTGAGCTTCACCGGTGCGTACGCGGGACTGCTCGCGCTGACGCTGAGCGGCCGCTCAGCGGTCGGCCGCCTCGCCGCCGACCGCCGCGCCAAGGTGTGGGCGATCGCACTGGTGGGGGCGCTCAACGCGATCGTGTTCGCGGGCCCCGTGCTGTTCTCGACGGACGTGTTCAGCTACATCGCGTACGCCCGCATGGGGGTCGAGCACGGGATCGACCCGTACCTGCACGGCCCGCTCGCGATCGAGGGCGACCCGGTCTTCAAGTACGTGGGCGAGGACTGGCTCAGGGTGGCGACGGCGTACGGCCCGCTGTACACGCTGCTCTCCTACCCGCTGGCGGTGCTCGGCCTGCACGGGGCGCTGTGGGGGGCGAAGGTGCAGGCGCTGGCGGCGAGCGCGGGCACGCTCGCGCTGACGTGGCGGTGCGCGCGGGTGCGGGGGTACGACCCGGCCGTCGCGCTGGTGGCCGTGGGAGCGAACCCGCTGTACGTGCTGTACGGGCTGGGAGGCGCGCACAACGACCTGATCATGACGTTCTTCATGATGGCCGCGGTCGCGCTCGTGTTCGCGGAGCGCGACGCCCCGGCCGGCGCGGCGGTGGTGGCGGCAGGGCTGGTGAAGGCGACGGGGGCGGTGCTGCTGCCGTTCATGCTGCTGGCGCGTCGAAGCTGGCGGGGGCTCGCGGGCGCGGTGGGTGCGGGGGTCGCGGTGGCGGCGGTCTCCTACCCGGTGTTCGGCCTGCACGGCCTGGACGTGGTCTCGGCGCTGAACCGTGATGCGGCGCTCGTCTCGACCGACAGCTTCCCGACGGAGTTGGCGCACCTGCTGGGCAAGCCGGGGGTCTTCCCGGTCGACCACGACCTGCTGAAGGTGGCGCTCGTGGCGATCGTGGCGCACCTACTGTGGCGCACGTGGCGGGGGTACGACTGGGTGTCGGCGTCGGGGTGGGCGCTGCTGGCGATCACGGTGACGAGCACGTGGTTGCTGGCGTGGTACACGCTGTGGACGTTGCCGCTGGCGGTGGTGGCACGCGACCGGCGCCTGTTGATTGCGACGTTCGCGGTACAGGGCCTATTCATCGCCCACCAGACCGCGCCGCTGTTCTCGCCCGTGTCGACATGAGCGAAACGGCCCCGAGCGTCGAGCCGGGCGGCGGCTGGGGGCGCCTGCCCGAGCGCCTGCGCCCGCGCACCCGGGAGCGCCGCGGCCGCGGGGACCTGCGGCGGGCGGAGAGCACCCTGCTGGCGCTGGCGTTCGTGCTGCTCGCGGTCGCGGTGGTAAACGACGTGGTGAAGCAGGTGCACGTCAACGAACGCCTGACGGTCGATCTGCAGACGTGGCGGGCGGTGACGGGCCTGCACCTCAAGAACATCTCGATCGAGCAGGATCTGACGCACCGCACAACGCGGGACGTGCTGTGCGGCAACACCGGCGAAGGGCCGCCGGGAACGCAGCCGCAGGCGTGCCTGATCGTGACCGGCCCGACGGTGAACGGGCGCCGCGCGGAGCGAGGCGGCTTCTATCTGCCCCCATACTTCCCGGACAAGCGCGAAAACCGCTACGCGTGCTTCGGCACGGCGGCGAGCGAAGAACTGTGCGGCCTGCCGACCCCGCCGGGCGCGCCGGACGAACCGTTGACAGGAGGCTAGGAGTACCGCTCCGCGGCGCGCGCCACGGAATCCATCGGTTTTTCGTGTCTCAGTGCCACAGCCCGCTGAGCGGTACGGCGGCGAGGCGGTCACCGAAGGGAAGCGTGTCGGCTCCGGTGTAGATCAGTGCGCCAGCCTTGAAACGCGCGCCGAGCTTGTCGCGTAAGTAGCGCAGGCCGGCGAAGTGGGCGCTCGTGGGGGTCGCCGTGCTCTTGACCTCGACCCCGACGATCTCGCCGCTGTGACGCTCGAGGACGACGTCGACCTCGCGTTGCTGCTTGTCGCGGTAGTGATAGAGCGATACGAGCTCCTCCGCCCACTCCGCTTGGCGGCGGAGCTCCATCGCGATGAAGCTCTCGAGCATGGCGCCGGCAACGCCACCGTCCTCGGCGATACGCCGCTCGTTCGCGCCGATCAAAAACGCCAGCAACCCACTGTCGAGAATGTAAAGCTTGGCGCTCTTTACCTGGCGGTTCGAGAGATTCGCGTGCCACGGCGGAAGCCTTGCGACGAGGAACAGGTCTTCGAGGATCTTCGTGTGGGCCCTCGCTGTGTTGGTGTCCAGGCCGAGGTCTACCGCCATGCCATGAAAGGAGGCCAGCCCACCGGTCCGTGCCGCGATGACGTAAAGCAGTCGCTCGATGTTCTCCACGTTGCGTACGTTCGCAACGTCCTGCAGGTCGCGGCCGACGATCGAGCGCATGTAGCTGGAGAAGAAACCCGATCGGCCACGGGGACCTCGTCCTTGAAGCTCGGGGTAGCCACCGGTTGCGAGTATGCCCGCCGCGGCGCCGCGGCCGATGGATGCTCCGGAGACACGGGGAAAGCTCGTGTTGAACAGCGCGTCGATGAACGTCTCGCGTCTACCACACAGCTCGCCCTGGGAGAGTGGGGAGAGGTTGATGTACTGGACGCGACCGGGGAGCGCGTCGGCGACCGTCGGGAGCGTGAGGATGTTCGCCGATCCGGTGAGCAGGAACTGCCCGCGAGCTTGGTCGCTGTCGAGGCGCCGCTTGATCGCCAGCAGCAGGCTCGGTACCCGCTGAACCTCGTCGATCACCGCCGGGCCGCTGAGAGCGGCGACAAAGCCCGCCGGGTCTGTACGCGCCGCGTTCGCCGTAGGCTCGTCGTCGAGGTTGACTACCCGGGCGGGGTACTCGTTCGCCGCTATGTCTGCGACTAGCGTGCTCTTGCCGACCTGCCGGGCTCCGAGCAGCGCGACGGCTCGGCTCTCGGCAAGCGCCTCGAGAACCCGTGGGCGGACATGGCGTGCGAGGAGTCCCACCGGCATTCATGCAGCATACCATCCCTGCCGGACAGATTATGAATAGTAGGACTACCAGATTGTGATTTACCGGGCGGCCAGATTGCGTGTGGCCCCGCATCAAGCGCCTTCACGCGGTACATTGGGAACGAGCGCCGAGGCTTTGAGGCCGGACTCACCGCCAACTCTCATCTCATCATGGACCTACTGCGTGACGCCGAGGGCTCGGGCGTACCACTCGACCACATCGCCCAGCTCGTCGGCGTTTTTAATAAGACCACCCACAAGGGAGGGTTGGATGGGCGTTCGTCGCACGGAGAGGGGGCGCAGATCAGGGGCCTGGCGAAGTGGTGGCCGTTGGCGACATTGTTGGTTGGAGCGGCGGCGCTGCGCCTGAGCACCATCGACGTGCAGAGCTTCTGGTACGACGAGGCGTATGTGCCGGTGCATACGCTGCACGCGAGCCTCGGGGCGACGTTGGAAGCGGTAGTGCACAGGGAAAACACCCCGCCAATGTGGTACGTGCTGGTGTGGGGGTGGTCGCGGGTGTTCGGGACGGGAGAGGTCGCGCTGCGGCTGCCGTCGGCGCTCGCGGGGGTCGCGACCGTGGCGGCGGCGTGGGGGATCGGCTGGGAGCTTGCGGGCAGACGCGCCGCGATCGCAACGGCGGCGCTCGTGGCGACGAACCCGCTGCTCGTGTGGTACTCCCAGGAGGCGCGCGCGTACGGGGTGTTTGTGGCGCTGACGGCGCTCGCGGTGTGGTGCTGGTTGCGCGCCGACAGCAACCCGACCCCGGGACGGCTGACGGCGTTCGCGGCGAGCGGCGCGGCGGCGCTCGCGACGCACTACTTCGCGGTGTTCCTCCTCGCGCCGATGTGCCTGTGGCTGCTGCGCAAGAGGGAGCGCTGGAAGGTGACGCTGCCCGCGGTGGCGGCGGTCGGTGCAGTAGGCGTGGCGCTCGTGCCGCTGGCGCTCGCCCAGGGGGGGCACGGCACGCAGTGGATCGGCGAATGGGCGCTCTCGGCGCGCCTGGAAGCGATCCCGCAGTACTACCTGACGGGCTACTCGGGGGCGCCGCTGGGCCACGGGGTTGAGATGGCGGTGGCGCTCACGATCCTGGCGGGGCTCGGCTACGGCCTGTGGCGGGCGCTCACCCCCCGCGAGGCCGACGCGGCGCTGCTCGCGCTGGGGCTGGCGGCGTGCGGGGTGCTGATCCCCGTGACGGCGGCGGTGGCGGGCGCCGACTACCTCGCGCCGCGCAACGTGGTGGCGGCGATGGTTCCGCTCACGGCGGGGATTGCGGTGATCGTGACGGCACGGCGGACAGGCCGCGTGGGAATGGCGCTGGGGACCCTGATCGCGGTGGGGTTCCTCGCGATCAGCGTCGACGTGAACCTAAGTCCCCGCCTGCAACGCGGGGACTGGCGGGGCCTAGCGCAGGCGATCCGCGAGGATGAGAGCGCTCCCGCCCCGGCAGGCGAGAGCGCCGGCGCTGTGAGGGGTGGGGGTGCCGGGCGGCGAGCGTGGGCGATCACCACCGTGGAGCTGGGGGCGGCGCCGCTGGAGTACTACCTGCCGCCGCTGCATAACGCACCGCTCGGCTCGACCGTGCGGGTGAGCGAGATCGACGAGACAGGCTATCCGCCGCTGGTGGCGGGCGCCGGAGAACCGCCGGCGCCGGGCTTTCGCCTGGTGGCGCACCGGGACGTCAACGGCCTGGTCCTCTACAGATTCGTGTCCGCGACCCCGCGCACGGTCTCCGAGGCGGTGCTGCGCGAACACGCGATCACGGCGGCGCATCCCGAGGTGCTGATTCCGTGAGAATGTGCTTGGGGTCCCTTGGGAATGGGTGGAGGGGCGTGCCGTTCGTCCGTCGAATCCGTTGCGAGCGCGGCGGAGAGGCCCGCAACGTGATATCACCGCCCGCGCAGTCCTCGGATACGAAAGGATTAGGCTGCTGGACCAATGCCGACGTCCATCGTTGACACCCGCAGCGAGGCACGGGTCGCGCTGGAGCGCGCCTGCGAGCACCTGCTCTCCCTGCAGGACGGGAAGGGTTGGTGGCGGGGGGAGCTGCAGACGAACGTCACGATGGACGCGGAGGACATCCTGCTGCGCGAGTTCCTGGGGATCCGCACCGCGCCCGAGACCGAGCGCTCGGCCGCGTGGATCCGCTCCCAGCAGCGCGCGGACGGGACGTGGTCGAACTTCCACGGCGGCCCCGGGGACCTCTCGACCACCGTCGAGGCGTACTTCGCGCTGCGCCTCGCGGGCGATGAGCCGGACGCGGCGCACATGCGCACGGCGGCGGAGTGGGTGCGCGCGTCGGGCGGCGTCGAGCGGGCGCGGGTGTTCACGCACGTGTGGCTCGCGCTGTTCGGGCTGTGGCCGTGGGAGCGGGTGCCGGCACTGCCCCCGGAGATCGTGCTGCTGCCGCGGTGGGCGCCGCTGAACGTCTACGACTTCGGGTGCTGGGCGCGCCAGACGATCGTGGCGCTGTCGCTGGTGGCGGCGCACCGCCCGCGGCGGGCAATCGAGCTCGACCTGCGCGAGTTGCACGGCCACAGGCCGTGGGCGCCGCGCAGCGCTCCCGCCCTGGGTGCGTTCTCGGCCGGCGCGTGGCTCGTGCGCCTGGACGGCGCGCTGCGCCTCTACGAGCGCCGGCCGCTGCGGGCGCTGCGGCGCCTCGCGGTTGCGCGGGCGCAGGAGTGGATCGTGCGCCGCCAGGAGGCGGACGGCTCGTGGGGCGGGATCCAGCCGCCGTGGGTGTACTCGCTGATGGCGCTGCACCTGGGGGGTTACCCGCTCGAGCACGCCGTGATGCGCCGGGGCCTGGAAGGGCTCGAGCGTTTTATGGTGGAGGACCACGGCAGCCGGCGCCTGGAAGCGTGCCAGTCCCCGGTGTGGGACACGGCGCTCGCGGTGGTCGCGCTCGGAGACGGGGGCCTCCCGCGCGAGCATCCGGCGCTGGCGCGCGCGGCGCAGTGGCTGGTGGGCGAGGAGGTGCGGGTGCGGGGCGACTGGGCCGTGGCCCGACCCGACCTGGAGCCGGGGGGGTGGGCGTTCGAGTTCGAGAACGACAACTACCCCGACGTGGACGACACCGCGGAGGTGGTGCTCGCGCTGCTGGGGGTGACCCCGTTGGAGCCAGAGCTCCAACGGCGCGCGAACCGCCACCGCCGGCGGATCGGGGACCTGCCGCCGGCGCAGGGCGCCCAGGGTGCGCGCGAGCGCACGCAGGACGCGATCGACCGCGCGGTGGCGTGGGTGGAGGGGATGCAGAGCGCGGACGGCGGGTGGGGCGCGTTCGACGTGGACAACACACGCGCGCTGGTGCGGGAGCTCCCGTTCCTGGACTTCGGCGAGGTGATCGACGCGCCGAGCGCGGACGTGACCGCGCACGCCCTGGAGATGCTCGCGGCGGTCGGCCGCGCCGACGGCGAGGCGGCGCGCGCGGGCACGAGGTGGCTGTTGGGCCGCCAGGAGGCCGACGGGTCGTGGTTCGGGCGGTGGGGGATCAACCACGTGTACGGGACCGGCGCGGCGGTGCCGGCGCTCATCGCCGTCGGGGTCTCCCTGCAGGATCCGCGCATCCGCCGGGCGGTGGCGTGGTTGGAGGAGCACCAGAACGAGGACGGGGGCTGGGGTGAGGATCCGCGCTCCTACGACGAGGACGCGTGGGTCGGGCGCGGCCCCTCGACCGCCTCGCAGACGGCGTGGGCGCTGCTGGCGCTGCACGCCGCGGGGGAGCAGATCGAGAGCTCCCAGGCGGTCGAGCGCGGGGTCGCGTGGCTCGTCACCACGCAGCGCGCGGACGGGACGTGGGACGAGCCGCAGTACACGGGCACCGGGTTCCCGTGCGACTACTACATCAATTACCACCTCTACCGTCTGACCTTCCCGATCATGGCCCTCGGTCGTTGCACGGGCGCGCGGAACGCGGAGTGAGTACGGTGGCGGTACCTGTCGGCCTGCCCGAGCCGGCGGCGGTGATGGCACGCCGGGGCGGGGAGAACTTCCCGGTCGCCAGCCACGTGCTGCCCCGCCGCGTCAGGGAGCGGCTGCTGGCGGTCTACGGCTTCGCACGGCTGGCGGACGAGCTCGGCGACGCCGGGGACCGCTCACCAGCCGAACGCCTGGCGGCGCTGGAGTGGCTCGCGGAAGAGCTCGACCGGACCTACGCGGGGCGCGCGCGCCACCCGCTGACGGTGCGCCTGCAGGCGACCCTGCGCGAGTGCCCGCTGCCGCGCGAGTGCTTCGAGCGGCTGGTCGAGGCCAACCGCGTGGACCAGCGCGTGGCACGGTACGAGACGTGGGAGCAGCTGCTCGGCTACTGCCGGCTCTCCGCGGACCCCGTGGGCGAGCTGGTGCTGGCCGCGCTCGGCCGAGCGAGCCCCGAGCGGGTCGCGCTCTCGAACAGGGTCTGCACGGCGTTGCAGCTCGCCGAGCACTGGCAGGACGTCGCGGAGGATCTCGCGCGGGGGCGGATCTATCTGCCGGCGGAGGATCTGCAGCGCTTCGGTTGCGGGGAGTCCGACCTGCGCGAGCCGCGCGCCGGCTGGCGCGTACGCGGCCTCGTCGCGTTCGAGGTGGCGCGCACGCGCGAGCTCCTGGAGCAGGGCGCGCCGCTGATTGCCACGCTGCGCGGGCGCGAGCGCGTGGCGGTGGCCGCGTTCGTGAGCGGCGGGCGGGCGGCGCTCGGGGCGATCGAACGGGCCGGCTACGACGTTTTGAATGGCCCGCCCGCCCGCCCGCCGCGGGCGAGTGCCTGGAGGCGTGCGGCGGCGCTCGCGCGGATACTGGCGGAGCAGCGCAGGTGAGCGCCTGGGCCGCTCCCGCCCGGGTCGCCGCCGCTCTGCCCACACTCGCCGCTTGGGTGGGGAAGGCAGTGTCGGGGGGACACGGGTGAGCGCGCTCCCGCCGCACACGCGGGAGGCCTACCGGCAGTGCGAATCGCTGACGCGCGCGGCGGCCGGCAACTTCTACTGGGGCATCCGCCTGCTGCCCCCGCGCAAGCGGCGGGCGATGTGCGCGGTGTACGCGTTCGCACGGCGCGTCGACGACATCGCCGACGGGGGCCTGGAGCGGGAGGAGAAGCTGCGCCGGCTGGACGCGGTGGCGGCCGCGCTCGAGCGGCTCTCGCCGGAGGACGCGGACCCCGTGATGGCCGCGCTGGCGGACGCGAGCGCCCGCTTCCGGCTGCCGCGGGAGTCCCTGCGCGACCTGATCGCAGGAGTGAGGATGGACGTGACGGGAACCGCCTACGCGGACTTCGCGGAGCTCGAGGTCTACTGCCGGCGCGTGGCGGGCTCGGTCGGGCGGCTGTGCCTGGCGATCTTCGGGACGCGCCGCGGCATCTTCGCCCGCGTGGGCGCCGGCTCGGAGGACGCCCTCGCCGAGGCCGCCGGCCCCGAGGGCGCCGGCGAGCGCTCCGCCGGTGGGCGCGGCCGTTCGGCGAGCGAACTGGCGGACGACCTGGGGGTCGCACTGCAGCTGGCGAACATCGCGCGCGACCTGCGCGAGGACGCCGAACGCGGCCGCGTGTACCTGCCGGCGAGGGATCTCGTGCGCTACCACCTGCACGACGACGGCCCGCTGGACGCGCCGGCGCTGCAGGCGCTCACGCGCGAGGCGAGCCGGGCGGAGCCCTCCGTGGTGGCGGGCTTCGAGGGCGGCGACGTGGGCCAGTTGTACGCGCTGATGCGCTTCCAGTGCCTGCGCTCGCGCGACTGGTTTCACCGGGGCATGGGGCTGGTGGCGCTGTTGGACCGCCGCAGCGCGGCGTGCGTGCTGGCGATGGCGGGCATCTACTGGCGCCTGCTGCACCACATCGAGGAGCGCCCCGACCGCGCGCTCGCACGGCGCGCGCGGCTGAAGAAACGAGAGAAGGCGTGGGTGGCGGCCCGCGCGCTGGTGGGCAAGGGGATCCCGGAGCGCCACCCGGCCGAACGGCTGCAACCGGAAGACTCGTGAGCGATCGGGGGTCGGCTGGCACGCCACGCGAGTGGGCGGGGTCTGAGCTGCGCCTCGCCTGCTCAGCGGCCACCCTGGCAGTACCGTCGGCCCTGGGGGGCTCGTGAGTATGCGCGTGGCGGTGCTCGGCGGGGGTCTCGCGGGGATTGCGGCGGCGCTCGACTGCGCGGACGCGGGCGCGCGGGTGACGCTGGTGGAGGTGCGCCCGCGGCTGGGCGGCGCGGTGTACTCCTTCGAGCGCGAGGGCCTGCAGGTGGACAACGGCCAGCACGTGTTCCTGCGCTGCTACACCGCCTACCGCGCGTTGCTGGCGCGGCTCGGCAGCGACGGCGGCGTGGACGTGCAGCCGCGCCTGGAGATCCCCGTGGTGAGCCCGGGCGGGGCGGTGAGCGTGCTGCGCCGCGCCGCGCTGCCGGCGCCGCTGCACCTGGCGGGCGCGCTGCTGCGCTACCCCCACCTGACGGTGGCCGAGCGTGTGGGGGCGGCCCGCGCGGCGCTCGCGCTCGGACGCTTGGATCCGGGCGCGCCGGAGCTCGATCGGCGGACCTTCGGCGAGTGGCTGGCCGCGCACGGACAGGGCCCGCGGGCGGTGGCGGCGCTGTGGGACCTGATCGCGCTGCCGGCCCTGAACCTGCCCGCCGCGCAGGCGTCGCTGGCGGCGGCGGCGTTCGTGTTCCAGCGGGGCCTGCTGGAGCGCGCGGACGCGGGGGACATCGGCTTTCACCGCCGCGCGCTGAGCGAGATCGTGGGCGACCCGGCGCAGCGGGTGCTGCGGGCGGCGGGGGTGGATCTGAGGCTGGGGTGGCGCGCGGGGCGAGTGAGCGCCAGCGGCGGGGGGTTCGAGGTGTCGCGCGGCGCGGGTCCGGGGCTGCCGGGGGACGGCGAAGCGGGCGAGGGACCGCCGGACGGCGAGGGCTCAGGCGAGGGGGACGCCGGCCAGGGGGACGCCGGCGAGGGGGACGCGAGCAGCGGCGGCGACTGTGTGCGGGCGGACGCGGTGATCGTGGCGCTGGCGCACGCGCGCGTGGCGAGGCTGATCGAGCCACTGGACCCCGAGGCGGCGGTACGCGCGGCCGCCCTGCGGGACTCGCCGATCGTGAACCTCCACGTGGTGTACGACCGCAGGGTGTGCGAGCTACCGTTCGCCGCGGGGGTGGGGACGCCGGTGCAGTACGTGTTCGACCGCAGCGAGCCGGGCGGCGTGGGGGAGGGCTGTCAGTATCTGGCTGTGTCGCTGTCGGGGGCTGACAGGGAGATGGGGATGAGCGTGGGCGCGCTGCGCGAGCGCTACCTGCCGGCCCTCGCGGCGCTCTTCCCGCGGGCGCGCGCGGCGCACGTGGAGCGCTTCCTGGCCACGCGCGAGCACGCCGCGACGTTCCGCGCGCAGCCGGGGGCGGGGGCGCTGCGGGCGGGTCCGGCAACAGCGGTCCCCGGTCTCGTGCTGGCGGGCGCGTGGACCGACACGGGCTGGCCGGCGACCCTGGAGGGCGCGGTACTGAGCGGGCATGCGGCGGCGCGGTGTGTGCTGGAGGCCCGTGGGCGTGGGCGTGAGAGTGGGGCGCGCGCGGGTGCGGCGTGAGAGGGTGAGATTCGAGGCAGGCGGGGGCAGGGCGTGAGCGGCCTGCTGATCGCCGCGCCGCTGCGCCTGGAGGCGTGGGCGATCTCCGCGGGGATCCGCTCCCACCCATCCGCCGCGGTGCACCGCACGGGCATGGGCCCGCGCCGCGCGCGCGCAGCGGCCCCGACGCTGCTCAGCCGGCCGGGGGCGGCGCTGGTGGTGATGGGCTTCGGCGGCGGTCTGGACGAGCACCGCGACGTGGGCGACGTGGTCGTGGCGGAGGCCGTGCAGGGACCTGACGGCGAGCAGGTGCAGTGCGCGGGCGCGCAGGCGCTGGCAGCGGCGCTGGAGCGTCGTGGGCTGCGGGTGCACCACGGGACGGTCGCCTCGGTGGCGCGCCTGGCGGTGGGCGACGCGCGCGTGCGACTGCGCGAGAGCGGTGCGATCGCGGTGGACATGGAGTCGGTGTGGCTCGCCCCCGGCGCGGGCGCGCGACCGTTCGCGGTCGTGCGGGTGATCTCGGACACCCCTGCCAGGGAGCTGACGAACCCCCTGCGGACGGTGTCGGGGGTGGCACGCGCGATGGCCGCGCTGCGCCGCGCGGCGGGCGCGCTGCACGAGTGGACGCCGGCGGACTGAGGGCAGACCCTCGACGCGCCCCACGCGCGCGGTTTCCACCGGGGTATGCCCTAAGGTAGGCGAGATGGCGGCGCGCATGAGACAGAGCACGCGCATGGGCCTCTACCTGCTGCGCCAGCGCCTGGCGGGCCGGGAGAAGTTCCCGCTGATCGTGGAGCTGGAGCCGCTGTTCCAGTGCAACCTGGAGTGCGCGGGCTGCGGCAAGATCCAGCACCCCGAGCACGTGCTGAGCCGGCGGATGTCCGTCGAGCAGGCGGTCGGGGCGATCGAGGAGAGCGGCGCGCCGATGGTCTCGATCGCGGGCGGGGAGCCGCTGATCCACCCGGAGATCCACACGATCGCCGCGGAGCTCGTCAAGCGCAAGCGGTTCGTGTACCTGTGCACCAACGCGCTCCTGCTGGAGCGCAAGCTGGAGAACTTCAAGCCGAGCCCGTACTTCGCGTGGGCGATCCACATCGACGGTCTGCGCGAGCGCCACGACGCCTCGGTGGAACGCGAGGGCGTGTTCGAGAAGGCCGTCTCAGCGATCAGGGCGGCGCAGGCGCGCGGCTTCCGCGTGACGACGAACACGACGTTCTTCACGCAGGACTCCCCCAAAGCGGTGCGGGAGGTGCTCGACTTCCTCAACGACGAGATGCACGTCGACGAGATGATGATCTCGCCGGCGTACGCCTACGAGAAAGCCCCCGACCAGGAGCACTTCCTCGGCGTGCGCCAGACGCGCGAGCTCTTCCGCGAGGCGTTCGCGGACGGACGCCGCAAGCGCTGGCGACTGAACCACAGCCCGCTGTTCCTCGACTTCCTCGAAGGCAAGGCCGAATTCGACTGCACCGCCTGGGGCATCCCCAGCTACTCGCTGTTCGGCTGGCAGCGCCCCTGCTACCTGATGTCCGACGGCTACGCGAAGACCTACAAGGAGCTCGTGGAGACCACCGACTGGAGCAAGTACGGCCGCGGGCGCGACCCGCGCTGTGAGAACTGCATGGCGCACTGCGGCTACGAGCCGACCGCGGTCTTGCAGACGACGCACTCGCTGCGCCAGTCGCTGCGGGCGCTGGTCAGCTGACCCTCGAGCCGGGCGTCCGCAAGCGCGTTGCCTCCCGACGCGCGGAGTCAGTCGACGGGCGTCCGTTCTCCGGCGGTCTGTGCCTCCAGCGAGGCCCCACTGCGGATGTCCTGCCAGGTCATGCCCTCCCCCAGCAGCGCGGGCAGGCCGAGGCCGAGCGCGGTGAGAACCTCGACGGCCTGCAGGATGATGCCGTAGGCGAGCGCGGGACCCGCGCCGACGCCGTAGGCGGCGAGCACGACCAGGCAGGCGGCCTGGAAGACGCCCACGTTGGAGGGGGTCGCGGGCAGCACGGCGGAGACGTTGACGGCGAGCAGCACTGCCGCGGCCGCCGTGAGACCGCCGTCGTTCTGCAGGTCCAGCGCGCAGAGGACGGCGTAGCAGGCGAGCCACTGCAGCGTCCACGCGAGCAGCTGCAGGAGCACGGCAGGGATCCCGTGGCGGGGGTTGGCGAAGGCCGCGAGCCCCTGGCGCGCGAGGCGTAGCTGCCGGCCGAGCGCGGCGGCGGCGAGCGCGACGCGAACCGAGTGCGAGCGCTGCGCCAGGCGCAGCAGACGGGGGCCGAGCAGCACGAGCAGGCAGATGAGCAGCGGCACGGCGAGCGCGATCACAAGGCCGGAGACGTGCCGGCGCAGGAGGTCGAGGCTGGTGAACGTGACGGTCGCGAGGATCGCGAGCGCGAGCAGGTTGATGAGCGTCTGCGAGAAGACGGTACCGGCGACGATCGGCAGTTGCCGGCGCGAGGAGCCGGGGAGGCGGCGGGTGAGCACGAGCATCCGCGTCGGCTCGCCGATGCGCCCGGGGAAGACCGCGGAGGCCATCACGCCGATCATCGTGGCGCGGATCACGGGCGCCCACGTGAAGGAGACGTCGGGCAGCGCCGCGCGCAGGATCTCGTGCCAGGAGGCGGCGCGCAGCAGCAGCGAGAGCCCCATCAGCGCGAGCGCGAGCACGATCCAGCCGGGCTGCGCGGAGGTGAGCGCGCTGCCGATGCGGTGCGGCCCGAGGCGGGAGAGCGCGAACGCGAGGATCCCGGCGAGTAGGACCACCGCTAGCAGCACGGCCGCGCGCCTGCGCAGGCGTCGGGGCCGTTGCGGGACGGTGTTCTCCATCACCCTGGGTGTATCAGAGCGCCCGACCACGGGAGTCCCAGGCACCCGACGCGCCGCTGCCGTGAAGGCCGCCGGCGCCGGATCGCTCCGCTGCCCGGAGGTTGCCGACCGGTGGGTCAGGCCCGAGGGAGCTCACCGCATAAATGCTTGCATCCGAAAATGCAATCTAAAGCGCTTCTAATAGCTGGCCGATAGCCCCGGGAAAGGACACCCAGGTGTCCACGATCAGTGTCCAATCCCAAAGGGGGCTCGACGTGTTTATGCGTAAAGGCAAGCGTAACTTCGCTAGCCGCAAGCGAAAGATAGCGGGCCTGTGCGCACTCGTGCTCGCAGGCGTGATTGGGGTGGGCGCGTATGCGTTCACCGCGAGCAACACGGTTCCGGCGCAGAGCGCCGGTGGCGGCACCGCCGAAGTCAGCGGCTACACCGAGGCCGGTGTCAGCTACACCTGGTCGCTGACCGGTGAATACATCACCGAAGCGCACATCGTCCTCACGGGCAAAGCAAAAATCAAACCGACCGACGTCGCGGTCGCGCTGAGCAATGAAGCAAAACCAGGCGCCGGAGAATGGATCGACTGCCCCGAATCGGGCTACGTGGCAAAAAGCGAAACCGAAACGGAAGTCGTCTGCCAGTTCAAGGGCGGCGAAGGCGCGTTCAAGAACGCGACCGAACACGAAGCCAACAAATTCACCGCGACCGGCGTCCCGAACGCCGAAGGCAACCAGCTGACGATCTCTGCAACAAGCCAGGGAAAAGCCATCGTCGAATAGCACGCAGTTGGGCAATGCGGAGCGGCCGTCGCACCGGCCGCTCCGCGCCCGCCCAGTTTCTATAGTGCGAGCCCGTCGTGACCTCGACCCGACATGCGCTCAAGGCAGATAAAAAAGCTCCTCAGCCGCGCCCTGGGACTAATCCTTCTGGGGTTGTTGTGCTTCTGGTTCGCCCCCTCCCAGTTCGGCGGCGCGAGCACCTACGTCGTCACCCACGGGACGAGCATGGAGCCCCGCTTCCACACCGGTGACCTGGCGCTCGTGCGCAGCCAGAGCAGCTACCACGCCGGCGAGATCGTCGCCTACGACAGCAGGATGCTCCACACGGTCGTGCTGCACCGGATCATCGGGCGCGACGGCTCGCGGTACGTCTTCAAGGGCGACAACAACAACTTCGTCGACCCCGAACACCCGAGGGCGAGCCAACTCGTCGGCGCCCTGTGGCTGCACATCCCGGGCGCCGGCGCCACGCTGCTGTCGCTCCGCTCGCCGCTGCTCGTCGGGGCGCTCATCGCGGTGGGGCTGCTGATCCTCACCGGCTCCGTGTACGCCCGCCGCCGCCGGCTGCGCGGCCGTGAACGCCGCGCCGAAGGGGGCGCGCACCCGCCCGCGGCGCACCTGCCGCGGCCCTCCGCAACCCCGGCCGTCGGCATCGTCGCGGTCGGCCTCCTGCTCCTCGTCCCCTTCGTAGTCCTCGCCCTCGTTGCCTTCACGAAGGCCCCGACGGCGCAGCACCCGTACGCGATTGCCTACAAGCAGAGTGGGTCCCTCTCCTACACGGCCGAGGCCCCGCCGGGACCGGCTTACCCAGAGGGCAGGGTCACGACCGGCGAACCGATCTTCGCGCACATCGTCAAGGCGATCGACTTCGGCTTCGCCTACCGCTTCCAGGCCACCGACCGGCGGAGGCTCGGCGGGACGATCGCGCTCGACGCCGACGTGGCCTCGTCCGTCGGCTGGAAGACGACCATCAAACTCGCCCCCCCGACCCCCTTCCGCGGCAGCCGTGCAGCGGTCTCCGGCACCCTCGACCTCACGTCCCTGTTCGCCTTGCTGCGCAGCGTCGAAAAGGCGACGGCGCTCTCCGGCGGCTACACGCTGACGATCGTCCCGAAGGTGACGGCAGCGGGAACCGTGGACGCCTTGCCGATCCACACAAAGTTCACCCCCAAAGCCGCCTTCACCCTCACCCCCATGGAGATCGAGTCGTCGAGCACCTCCTCCAGCGCGCCCTCCACCTCCACCGAAGAAAAGCCCGCCGCAAACCCGCTCGCCTCCTCCACCTCCGGCACGGCAACCGGCACCCGCACCGCCCCTGAAACGCTGACGCTGGGGGTCACGACGCTCTCCGTCGCGACAGCGCGCACGGTCGCACGCGACGCGATCGTGCTCATCGTCTGCGCCGTGCTGGCGATCCTCGCACTGCGGCGGCCGCTGCGCGCACTCCTCGGGGAGCGGCCAGAGGACGAGTCGGCGAGCATCCGCTCACGGTACGGACGGATGATCGTGCCGGTCGAGCGCGTCTGGCAGCTGCCCGGGGTTCCTGTGATCGACGTCGCGGACATGGAGGCGCTCGCGCAGATCGCAGAGCACTACGACCGCTCGATCCTGCACGAGATCGCAGAGGAGGGCGAAGCCTTCTGGGTGACCGACGAGAGCGGGCAGTTCCGCTACGCGCTCGGCGCGTGGGTGGCGGCTGAAGGTGAGCCTGTCGACGGGCTTTCGGGCGAAACGCGCGTGCACGAGGTGTACGCCGACGAGCTTGAGCTCGACGGGAGGATCGCGGCTTACGAGACGCAGCCGGTGGAGGAGACCTTCGCCCTCGACGCAGACGAGCCCTTTGTTACTCCCGAGGCAGACGAGACCTTTGCCCCCGAGACAGTTGTGCAGGGTGAGTGGACGCCGCGTCGGGACGGCCGCGGTCGCGCAGGCAAGCCCGGTCTTGTGTGAGGGTGACACGTAGAATCCAGGCTCCGTTGCGAGCGAGCGATTCGTCTGGACAGCGGACACGGCTGCAGGCACGACGGAGCGCCGGACGCCGCGGGCGCGATTGACGCCTACCCCAGCGCTTCGTCGAGCTTCTGCCGAAACACGGACGGGTCGATCGCCGGGTACCGGTAGAGCGCGGGCTCGATGGCCTCGTAGAGCTCGCGCAGGCGCGGCTCGTCAACGGGAGGACGCATGCTCCGCGGCGTGGGCGAAGCTCACCATCCGCGCTACCAGCGCGTTGTAGCGGCTGTGGGCGCCCCGGCCTGTGTCGGAGAGCACTTCATAGAGACGGTGGGAGGGCTGCTCGCCTCCGCCGCGTGGCACGTCGAAGCCGAGTGCTCGCAGTCGCGGTGCGGCCATCGCGACCAGCAGCGCGGACTCGCTCTCGCGCCCCGCGGCGAGATCCGCGAGCCCTTTGCTCACGAACTCGTGACCCGGGAGGTCGTGGGGGATGTCTGGCACGTACCCATGGTATGCCGGACAGGCGTCGGCCGGGTGCCCCAACGGGCTTCACGTCCGCGCGACTGACGCCCGGCTCTGCGCTCACCCCAGACGCGGGGGCACGGAGGCCCCAGCGCTCGCGCGCCTGGGTGGCACACTCACTCACGCGGACGATCCCCAAATAACACCCTGTGGATACACGCCTCGGTTGCGTCCGCGGGCGCTCAGTGCATGTTGACGTAACCCGTCGCTTCCGTCGGGGTGCGGACGTTCGCGGCGACCTTGTTTTCGTAGTTGCCCTCGATCGTCGCGATGTCCCCGTTGGGGAGCACTTCCCTGACGATGCCGACGTGCTCGCCGCCGAACACGATCAGGTCGCCCGGCTGGGGGGCGACGCCGGGGCCGTTGGGAATCGCGCGGCCGGTGCTCTGCGCCCACGACCACACCTGCGCCACCGACCCCAGGCCTTCGCCGTTCGTGCCCAGCGGCTCGCCGGCCTGGCGCGCGGCCCACGAGGCGAAGTACGCGCACCACGGCGCCCCCGGGATCGCCCCCGCGGTGGCTGTGCGGTACGCGGCGATCGCGGGTGATTCGTTGGAGCCCGGGGGCTGCTCGGTCTGGCCGAGCTGGCTTTCGGCGATCCGCACGATCTGCTGGCCCACGCTCCCCGTGGCGCCTGTGAGCCCCTGTGCGGGCAGAAGCGTGTCCAAGTTGGTCGATCCCACGGGGCCTACCGCGCCCGGGGCCCCTGGGGCCCCCAGCGTAGGCGCGTCCACCGCCGTGGTGCTCGCAGTCGGCATGCCCGCGGTTGGCGTGCCCAAGCTCGCGCTCTGCAGGACTTCCGCGAACGACGGGCTCCCTGCGGGCGCAGTAGGTTCTGCCCCTGTTTCGGCCGGGGCCGCCGTTCCACCCGTGCGGGCTGCGGTGGCAAGCAGCGAGGCGGGGTTGGCGATGGCCTGTTCGATTGTGGCCATGCGCGCGAGGACGGATTCCACCGACATCGCACCGGGTGATCGGCAGCGGAGGGCGCACCTTAAACGTGGACCGGACGACCTTGCGGGTTGCTGGCGGCCAAGGCGCGTGGCGGGTCCAAAAACGACGAGGCCGGCGGCTTGGAGGCGCGTGGCCTGCGCCACCAGGCGTAACACTGGGTCGTGCGGTGGAGGCTTGCCGGCGATGCGTGGTGGGAGGCCGGGGTTTCGGTCTTCCTCGTGATCCTGCGGGTTGCTGGCGGCTGAGGCGCGTGGCGGGTCCAAAAACGACGAGGCCGGCGGCCTGTGGGCCACCGGCCTCGACCACCGTTCCCTCGATGAATCGGCGGTATGTGGCTTCGTGCCGGCCTTCCCTGACCGTCGGAAGCGTTGTTGACCACCCCCGGGCGGGCTCTCACCCGCCCCGGGATGGCTTCGCTGCAGTGGCGGCGCTCAGGGCGCCGCCACTGAGGAAGATCTGGCTATCAGGCTCCGACCAGCTTCAGCACTGCCTGGGGCAGCGAGTTGGCCTGGGTGAGGATTGCCACGTCGGCCTGCTGCAGCACCTGGGCCTTGGTGAAGCTGCTCATTTCAGCCGCCATGTTGGCGTCCACGAGCGAGCTCTGGGCGGCGGAGAGGTTCTCTCCGTAGATCGCCTGGTTGCTCTGGGTGTACTGGAGGCGATCCTGCACCGAACCGAATTCGCCGGCCAGTGTGGCGACTTTTTCGATCGCGGCTTCGATCGTTTTGATTTCTTTGATTTTGATGCCTTCGGTGTCTTTTTTGAGTTCGGCGGTTTCGACTTCGATCGTTTCTTT
The DNA here is from genome assembly GCA_963702085.1 of uncultured Solirubrobacterales bacterium. Lineage (GTDB taxonomy): Bacteria > Actinomycetota > Thermoleophilia > Solirubrobacterales > Solirubrobacteraceae > Palsa-744. The sequence goes on from OY969707.1 coordinate 1,643,480, forward strand.
TTCGTTGGCGCCCACCTGGAACTTGATTTTTTCCGCTTTGCCCAGGAGTTCCACGCCGTTGAATTTGGTCGTTTCACCGACTCGGGTGAGCTCTTTTTCGAGCTGTTTCGACTCGTTTTCGATCGCTTCTTCGTCGGATTTCGAGTTCGTGCCGTTGGCCAGCTGCACCGAGAGCTCGCGGATGCGCTGGAGCATCTGCTCCACGTTGTTGAGCGCGCCCTGCGCCGTCTGCACGAGCGCGACCGCTTCCTGGGTGTTCTGCTGCGCCTGGGCGACGCCGTTGACCTGGCCCTGCAGGCGCTGGTTGGCGGCGTAGCCGGCGACGTCGTCGGCGGCCGAGTTGATCCGCAGACCCGAGGACAGGCGTTCCGTCGACCGGGTCAGCATGCTCTGGCTGGTGTTCAGGTTGCGCTGAACGATCAGCGAGTCGATGTTGGTGTTGATGCTCAGGGACATGCGTTCATCTCCTTGATGACGGTGGTTTGGTAGTCCCGGGCCGACTCCCTGTCAGCCCTTCTTTCACGCCGGTTTATCGTCATCCGCGGGCGATACTTGAGAGTGCGCCGAATACCTTGGACGGCCCGCGTGGAGCGCTCGCGTGCTGTGTGGGGCACCTGAGCGCTGTGGAGCGCGACAGTCGCTTGGAAGGCGCGCTTCAGCGCTGCCGCGGCTCAGGCGCGTACGTCGATGTGCCGGCCCTGCGGGCTGTCGTCCTCGGGATCGTCCCCCTCGCGCTCCGCGTGCGGCGGCTCGCGGTGGGGTCCCGTCCTCCGGTCTACGTCGCGAGGGGTCTTGCGGCGCTCGCGCGAGAGGCTCTGCGTCTGCTCCGCCGCCAACTCGGCGATCCACGGGGGGCGGGGTCCGATCGGTTGGATGGGGTCCATCACGTTCTCCTGAGCTCGGCGCTCCTACGGTGCTCCTACTGCGCTCGCCCGCCTTGCAGCTTGGCGATCTCCACGGCGAGCGCCTCCTGCTGGGCGTCGCGCAGCTCGGCGACCACCAGGCGCCGCCACAGGAACACCGCGGCGGCCCACACCGCTACATAACACACGACCCCTGCCGCCAGTGCCCGCAGGCCCGCCCCCGCGAGCGTCTGGGTGGGCAGCGAGAGGTAGCCCCCGAGCAGGAAGCCGCCGAGGCCGCCCCACGCCTTGGCCCGCGCGATGCTCGCCACCGCGCGGGGGTGCTCGGCGAGGACGAGGCCCGTGGAGCCCCCTCCCGCGCCCGCGCTCCCCCCGTCTGCGGCCGCCTTCTTGGACTTGCCCCTCTGTGCCTTGGCGCCCTTTGCCTTGCTCTTGTCAGCCACGGCTACTTTCCCCCAGGCCACGGCGGCGTTCGGCGCGCTGGCAGTCGAAGATGTAGCGCACAAGGCGCCGGTGGTCGCCCTCGGCGATCTCGTCGAAGCAGATCGCGCGCCGGCCCTGGGTGTCGGTGCGCACGACCGTGCCCACACCCGGGATCGGCGGGCTCCCCTTGGCGGTGGTCAGGCGAAACTCGACCTGCTCGCCGACCTTCAGCGTGTTCGGCCCGGCGAGCAGGATCCCGCCGCCGCTGAGGTCCACCGAGTAGGTCTGGACCGTGCCCTCGCTGCCCCCCGTAACCACCAGCACCGGTCGGGTGGACTGGATGCGGACGTACTCGCGCTCCTGGATCCGCTCGATCGAGTGCAGCTGGCGGAAGCGCAGCAGCTCGGGCTCCTCGAGTGTGACCGTGCCCTGCAGCCGGATTCGCCCACGGGGGTTGGTGAACTCGAGCACCAGCTCGTCGAGCGGTCCGTCGTCGAGGGGCTTCTCAGCGCGGAACATCAGCGCCACCCTCAGCCCTTCGCCGTCGCGCTCGGCGACCCGCGCCTGGATGCGCTCGCCGCTCGGACGCACGATGGCCACGGGATCGGAGCGCTCCGGTAGAACGAGCTCCCCGCGATCCTGCGCCTGGGGGGAACGCCTGAGCTTCATCGCGGCGGCAGCAGCCTGTCGAGGAGCTGGCAGGGGTCGATCGAGCTCAGCGCCCACGCCCGGGGCCCTCCGTCGGCGCCACTGTGGTCGGCGCGCGCGAGCACATACACGGGGGTAGACTCGAACGCGCACGCCGCCTGTACCGCCACGCCGAGCTGGTCGGTCTCGTCGGCGTGGATGACCGCCAGCGCGTTCGCACCCAGTGGGCGCAGCGCCTGCAGCAGCTGGGCCACGGGCGTGGCGCCGAGGGTGGCCGGGAGCGCGAGCACCACGCGGTCGGGCGCCACCTCCGCCAGCAGTTGCGCGAGCGCCGCGATCGAGCTGGGGTTGGGCGCTTCGGGGCCTTGGGCTGCGGCTGCTTCGGGGCCTTGGGCTGCGGCTGCTTCGGGGTCTTGGGCTTCGGGGCCTTGGGCTGCGGCTGCTTCGGGGTCTTGGGCTGTAGCTTCGGGGTCTTCGGCGCCTTCGGCTTCGGCGAGCGCTTCGGCGAGCGCGGCGTCGAGGTCGGGGGGGACCGCAGGCTCTGCCGCGCGCACCGCGGCCTCGGCCTCGGCGAGCGCGGCGGCGAAGGGGTTGGTCGCCCAGACCTGCATCGGTTCCTCCCACTCCTCGGCTGCGGCTGCGGGTGCCGGCGGCGCCAGTGAGTCCTCCAGATCTGCGCGCGGCGCAGGAGGGGCCTCCTCGGGCAGCACAGGGGCAGCGTCGTCCTCGTCGTAAAGGTCGATCCCGGGGGCGCCGCGGCGAGCCTCGATTTCCACGAAGGGCCGCTGGAAGAAGCCGGCGAAGCCGCCGGTGAGCCCGCGGTGGTGACGGATCACGACGGCGTCCTCGCCGAGCTCGGCGACGATCTTGGGAACCAGCTCGTCGACGGAGCGTCCGCGGTAGATCCGCGGGGCGAAATCCCCGGGCGCGCTGGGCCGCTCGCGGTGGCGGGCGGAGCGCTGCGGGGCCCCCTCAGGCGGGGCCTCGCGCGGAGCGGCGGGGTGGGGGGCGGTGTCGTAGAGGGCGGTGCTCATGCGTGGATTACTCCAATCGTCTCGACGTTGACGCCGGGTGCGATCTCGTTGTAGGAGCAGACCGGCAGGTGGGGCTGAGCCTGGGCGATCAGCCTGCGCAGGTGGCGGCGCACGCGCGCGGAGCAGAGCAGGACCGGATTGCGCGTGCCGCGCGCGGAGGCGTGCTCGACCTGGGTGCGCAGCGCGCCGACGATCGCCTGCGCCCGGGGCGGGTCGATCGCGAGGTACTCGCCGTCTGTGGTCTGGGTGATGGAGGTGGCGACCTCCTGCTCGATCGCGGGGTCGAGGGTGATCGCCTGCAGGCAGAGCCGCTCGTCCAGGTGCGGGGCCGTGATCGCGCGGCCCAGGGCCTGGCGGGCGTACTCGGTCAGCAGGCCGGTGTCCCGTGTTATTCGCGCCTTGTCCCCGATCGCCTCCATGATCGTGCCGAGATCGCGCACGGGGACGCCTTCGGCGAGCAGCGAGCGCAGCACGCGCTGGATCTCCCCGAGCGTGAGCGCCTCGGGCACGATCTCCTCGACGACCGCGGCGTTGGTCTCCTTGAGGCGATCGAGCAGCGTGCGCACGTCCTGGCGGGTGAGCAGCTCCGAGGCGTGCGTGCGGATCGTCTCGGTCAGGTGGGTGACGATCATCGACTCGGCGTCCACGACTGTGTAGCCGAGCGCTTCGGCCTCGGCGCGGTCGGAGGAGTGCACCCACACGGCGGGCAGGCCGTAGGTGGGCTCGGTGGTGGGGATCCCCTGCAGCCCGGGGGTCGCGTCGCCGGGGTCCATCGCGAGCAGGTGCCCGGGCATGATGCGCGCGCGCGCGACCTCCGAGCCGCGCACCTTGAGCACGTACTCGTGGGACTCCAGGCCGAGCTCGTCGTGGATGCGTACGGCGGGGATCACGATCCCGAGCTCGCCGGCGATCTGGCGGCGGATCGCCGAGACGCGCCGCAGGAGGTTCCCGCCGGAGGAGCCGTCGACGAGCGGGACGAGGCCGAAGCCGACGGCGAGCTCCAGCGCGTCGACGGAGAGCCGCTCCATCGCGCCCTCCGAGTCCTGTCCGTCGGCGAGCTGGCCCGCCCGCCCGGCCTGCGCGGGCGCGGCGAGGGCGAGCGCACCCTCCGCGGCGTCCTCCTCACCGGGGAGGCCGTGGCGCACGCTCCAGCCGATCGCGCCGAAGATCGCGGCGATCGCGAGGAACGGCAGCTTGGGCAGGCCGGGGACGAGCGCGAACGTCCCGATCACCGCGGCGGCGACGAGCGGCGCTTTGCGCTGGCGCAGGATCTGCGAGGCGATGTCGGAGCCGAGGTCTTTCTCGGAGGTGGCGCGGGTGACGATGATGCCGGTGGCGACCGAGATCAGCAGCGCCGGGATCTGGGCGGCGAGGCCGTCGCCGACGGTCAGCAGCGAGAACTGGTGGGTCGCTTCGGTGAAGGAGAGCCCGTGCTGGGCCACGCCCACGACGATGCCCCCGATGAGGTTGATGGCGGTGATGATCAGCGCCGCCATCGCGTCGCCCTTGACGAACTTGGAGGCGCCGTCCATCGCGCCGTAGAAGTCCGCTTCGCGGGCGATCTCCGAGCGGCGCGAGCGAGCCTGTTCGTCGGTGATGAGCCCGGCGTTGAGGTCGGCGTCGATCGCCATCTGCTTGCCGGGCATCGCGTCGAGCGTGAAGCGCGCGCCGACCTCCGCGACGCGCCCGGCGCCGTTGGTAACGACCACGAACTGGATCACCACGAGGATCAGAAAGATCACCAGGCCGACGACGACGTTGCCCGAGACGACGAACTCCCCGAACGCCTTCACCACCGAGCCAGCGTCTCCGGTGGTGAGGATCAGACGCGTGACCGACACGTTGATCGCCAGCCGGAACATCGTGGTCAGCAGCAGCAGCGAGGGGAACGAAGCGAAGTCCAGCGCCTTGCCGAGGTACATCGTGGCGACCACGATCGTCAGCGCGGCGGAGATGTTGAGCGTGATCAGCAGGTCCAGCAGCGCGGAGGGCAGCGGGACGACGAGCATCGTCACGACCATCACCACCGCGACGGCGGCGAGCAGGTCGGTGTGACGCAGCAAGCGGCGGACGGTGTCGAGGTTCATGCTCGCGCCTCCATCCAGTCGGCGCTCCTGATCGTGTAGGCCACCGTCCGGGCGGCCTTAACCGCATCTTCGATGCTCATGCGTACCTCCTATGACCGATCCCGGGGGACACTCGCCTTCGGCTCGCATCCCCGGTTCGGCCAGCGAGGCGGTAGACGAACGCGAGCACGCGCGCGACCGCGGCGTAGAGCTCCTCGGGGATCGCCTGGCCGACGTCGGCGGAGGCGTGCAGCGCGCGGGCGAGCGGGGGGTCAGAGACGACGGGAACGTCGTGTTCCTCGGCGATGCGCCGGATCTGCAGGGCGATCAGGTCCTGGCCCTTGGCCACGACCTCGGGGGCGGGGCGGGTGCCGTCGTAGCGCAGCGCGACGGCGAAGTGGGTGGGGTTGGCGATCACCACGTCGGCCTCGGGGACGGCGGCCATCATCCGCTTGCGGGCCGCCTGCGCCTGGCGGCGGCGCAGCGCGGCTTTGACCTCGGCGGGCAGCCCGTACTGGCGCTGCTCGTCTTTGACCTCCTGCTTGGTCATGCGCAGCTTGCGCTCGGTGCGCCGGCGCTGCCAGGCGTAGTCGAGGACGGCGATCGCGAGGTACGCAAAGGTGGCGTGCTGGGCGATGGCCATCCCGCGCTGGCCCATCACCACGGCGAGCGCGCCGGGGGGGAGGCCGACTTCGGAGGCCAGCGCGCTCATCCCGGGGACGATCGCCAGGGCGGCGACCCCGCCGACGAGGGCGATCTTCACGACCGCCTTGAGCGCCTCGAAGAGGAGGTTGGGCCCGAACAGGTTGCGCGCCCCCGAGACGGGGTTGATGCGCTTGAAGTCGAGCGCGAGCGCCTTGGGGGCCGGGCGAAAGCCGACCTGGGCGGACCCGGCGAACAGGCCGGCGCCGAAGCACACGGCGGCGATCGCCCCGACGGTGAGCGCGAGCGTGGTGAGCCCGACCTCCATCAGCGAGTGCAGCCCGGCGGCGGTGGTCGCTTTGGCGGGTGTCGCGATCTCGGCGAGGATCTCGCGGAAGGCGGCCTGCGCGGAGCCCACGACGGCGGGGCCGAGCAGAGCGATCGCGAACAGCCCGGCGGCGATCACGAGCGAGCCGCCGACGTCGGCCGAGCGCGCCACCTGCCCCTTCTTGCGCGCACGCGCGCGGTGCTTGGGGGTGGCCTTCTCGGTGCGGTCCTCTTGTGCCATGGCCTACTCCTCAGGGCTCCCCGCCATGCGAGTGGTGCTCGCATCGCTGTCGAGGGGGCGGGTCAGGGTGGAGGTCGTCCGCATGTCGAGCACCCTCACGCGACGTGCAGGGCGCCGAGCGCGGCGCCGACGGAGGTGGACATCTGGTTGGCGAGCCAGCCCGCGACGAACGGCAGCGAGGCGCCGACGAGCAGCAGCGCGACGGCGACCTTGGCGGGGAAGCCGACGGCGAACACGTTCAGCTGGGGCACGACGCGGGAGACCACACCGAAGGCCGCGTCGGTGATCAGCAGCGCGATCAGCACGGGCGCGGCGATCTCCACGGCGGAGGTGAACACGGTCGAGAAGACCTGCTCGGCGCCGCCCACGAGCGTGGCGATGCGCGGGGCGGAGGTGAGCGGAACGAGCTGGAAGGTGCGGGCCAGGCCGCGCAGCAGCCACGCTTCGCCGCCGATGGCCAGGAAGACGGCGATCCCCACGAGCGAGTAGACGTGGGTGAGGGGGCCGCTCTCCTCGCCGGAGACGGGGTTGATGAGGTTGCCGTAGGAGAAGCCCGCGCCGAGGTCCGCGAGCGCGCCGGCCGATTCGACGGCGGCGAACAGCACGGCGAAGGAGAAGGCGAAGCCGAGGCCGACGAGCATCCCCTCGACGACCAGGGCGGCGAGCGTAAGGGGGTCGGTGGGGATGTGCTGCCCGTGCAGGGCGAGCGGGGCGAGGCCGATCGAGATGCCCACTGCGACGATGCCGCGCACGCGGGGGGGCACCATCGGCGAGGAGAACGGCGGCGCGAGCACGAACAGCGGGCCGACCCGCGCGAGCACGAGGATGAAGCCGGCGAGCTCGTTGCCGGCGAGCTGGTTGAGAACCTGGATCATGCCGGGCCGCCCGGTGATCGGAGCAGACTGAATCGGTGTGCGGCCGTGCGGCCCGGCGTAGGGTGTCCCTGACTCAGCGCGCTCATCAGTCCACCAGCGTCGGGATCGAGGTGTAGAGGTTGGTCGTGTAGGCGACCATCTGGTCGAGCATCCAGGGACCGAGCACGACGACGATCACGGCGATCGCGGCGATCTTCGGGATCAGCGTGAGGCTCTGCTCCTGGATCTGGGTGACGGCCTGGAAGATCGAGACGAGCAGGCCGACGGCCATCGCGCCGAGCAGCAGGGGGCCGGCCACCTTGAAGGCGAGGCTCATCGCCTGGGAGGCGAGGTTGATGACGGTGTCCTGGTCCATGGGTAGGCGGGGTGGGTGAGCGCGAGCGGATCAGTGAAAGCTCTGAACGAGCGCCTTGATCACGAGGTCCCAGCCGTCGACGAGGACGAACAGGAGGATCTTGAAGGGCAGGGAGATGAAGGTCGGGGGGAGCATGATCATCCCCATGCTCATCAGCGTGGAGGAGACGATCAGGTCGATGATCAGGAACGGCAGGAAGATCAAAAAGCCGATCTCGAAGGCGCTCTTGAGCTCGGAGACGATGAACGCGGGGATCAGCACCTCGGTGGGCACTTCGGCGCGGGTGTGGGGGGTCTTGGCGTGGGCGAGGGAGACGAACAGGGAGATGTCCTGCACGCGGGTCTGGTGGAACATGAATTCGCGCAGCGGCTGCTCCGCGCGCTTGATGGCGGTGGTGGTGGAGATGCGGTGAGCGTCGAGCGGTTCGATCGCGTCGCGACGGATCGCGCTGATCGTGGGGGCCATCACGAAGATCGTCAGAAAGAGCGCGATCCCGACGAGCACCTGGTTGGGGGGTGCATTGTTGGTGCCGACCGCGGTGCGGATGAAGCCGAGCACGATCAGGATGCGGGAGAAGCCGGTGACGGTGAACAGCACCGCGGGAATCAACGCGAGCCCGCCGACGAGCAGCAGGATCTGAACGGCGTTGGAGGAGTTGAGGTTCACCGGTGCGCCCCCCGCCTGCTGGGTGCCCGCCGCGCGCTCACCGATGGGCCGACGGTCGGCCGCGGGTTCACCGGCGTACCGTCCATTCGCGCATCCGGTCGAGCGCGTCGGAGACCGCGTTCGGTACCCCGGAGGCCCGCACCTGACCCGGGATCTGCAGCAGGCGCGGTGGGGTGTCCTCTGCGTCGGGCTCGGGGGGCTCGGGCAGGTCGAGCAGGCCGGCGTCGCGCGCCTGCTGCTCGGTGTAGCGGTGGATCGGGGCCACCCCGTGCTCCGCGGAGCCCACGAGCAGGTAGTCGCGCCCGGCGCGCACGAGGTGCAGGGTGCGCCCGGACCCGAGCGCCAGCGTGGCGAGGCTGGTCAGGCCGGAGCCGGCGGAGCGGGTCTCGCGCCCGGTCTTGACCTGCTTGAGGATCCACGTGAGCCCCCAGATCACGGCGATCACGATCAGCAGGCCGACGATCGTGCGCACGATGCTCGCGCCGCCGGAGCTCGTGTGCGAGGCGGTGGAGGGTGAGAGGTTGAGCGGCGCCGCTTCCCCGCCACCCTTGGAGCTCGGCGTGAAGGCCTGCGCCGGGCAGGCGTGAGCGAGCACGGCAAGGCCCATCAGGGCCGTGCCGAGCGCGGGAAGGGCGGCCCGGGGGGCCGCGCGCGAAGGCAGTATTAACCTGTTCATCGAGGGACGACTCCGAGGAAGAGTCGCCCTGGTTATCGACGCTGAGTTGACTGGCTTGAGTGGTGCTCGGAGCGGCTCAGGTGGCGCACTTGCCAGGGGAGCCCGCCCGCGGGCCTCGCCCGACCTGCGCCCGCCCGCCCACGACGCCTCCGCTCGCGGCGGCTCAGGGTTCGTAGGCCCTCAGACCAGCGCGTCGACCTGCACGGCCCACTCGCCCTCGGTGCCGAGGAGGAGGGTGCCGTGGGCGAAGCGCGTGCCGTTGACGAACAGATCGATCGGGGAGTCGGCGCTCTGGTCGAGTTCGACGACGGCGCCCGGCGGCAGCTCGAGGGCCTGGCCCAGCGGCAGCGTGGTGCGCCCCAGCTCGGCCCACACGCGCACCGAGACGTCCAGCATGCGCGCAAGGCTCTCGCGCGTGGGCACGGCCTGCTCGGCGGCGTTGCGATCGGGGTGCGGCGCCCCGTGGGGCGCAGGGTCAAGCAGCGGCTGCACCGGCTTGATCGGTGGCCCGCCCGCCCGCTCGCCCGCCCCGACGGCCTCGGTCAGCTTGACCGCGCGCCGCGCGCCGCGCAGACCGGGCCGGCAGCGGCCGAGCGGGACACCCTCGGCGAACAGCCGCACCCCGTCCTCGGCGCGGTCGTGCAGCGCGAGCAGCGTGCCGGGGGTGAGCGCGAGCACTCGCTCGACGGGCATCTCCAGAGAGCCGACCTCGGCGCGCAGGCAGACGTGGGCGCCGGCGAGCCCGCGGCGCATCGCGCGGGCCTCGCGGGAGTCGGTGTCCCGCAGCCGAGGTCCGGAGCCGAGGATCTCATCCACGACCGGCCCGATCGCCGACCAGGGGATCAGCAGGGTCATCGAGGAGGGGAGCGCGTCGATGCGGCTCTCGAGGGTGAGCGCGAAGGTGGGTTCCCCGGGCGGGGCGACGACGCCGGCGTCGCCCTCGAGGTCGACCTCGCCGAGACTCAGCTGCAGGCCGCCGAGATCGCGCCACCCGGGGCCGAGGAGGGCGATCGCCGAGTTCAGCAGGCGGTGAGTGAGCGCCCAGTCGACCTCGCTGAAGCGCCGTTCGGAGGCGGCCTGGGAAGGGTTGCCGCCGAGCAGGCATTCGAGCGCCTGCAGGACGAGTGGGGGCTCGACGCAGAGCAGCATCTGCGCATCGATCGGCTGCGCCTGGAGCGCCACGGCGATCGTGTTCGCCGACAGCTGCGCCTTGGCGGCCGCCCAGGTGAGCTGGCTGGAGTCCGCGACAGAGAGCTCCACCGGGACGCGCAGCTCGGTGGAGAGACGCAGCGCGAAGGCTTCGCAGAAGGAGCCGAGCACGCGCAGGATCCGGCGGCGTAGCTCGGCGGTGAACTTGGTGGGCTGGGAGAAGTCCACCGTGCGAATTTGGTGCTCGGGCGCGTCGCCGGGCGGGGTCTCTTCGATCTCGTGGTGCTGCTCGGCCTCGCTCATCGCGGCCTCCCTCACTCCTGCACGGCGGGGTCGGCCTGCGCGGGGTGGAGTGGCTCGGGGTCGGCCTGCATAGGGTCCGCCGCCGTAGGGGGATTGGCGTTGATCGGGTCCCCACTCTCCCGCTCGCCGAGCGCAGCAACGGGGTCGTCCTCGACGATCTCGGTGACACGCAGGCCGAACTCTTCGTCGACGATGACGACCTCACCGCGGGCGAGGGGGGTGCCGTTGACGAGCAGGTCCACCGGTTCGCCGGCGAGCCGCTCGAGCGTGACGATCGAGCCGGCCCGCAGCTGCAGCGTCTCGCCGACGGTCATGCGGGTGCGGCCGATCTCGACGGAGAGCTCCATGGGGACCTCGCTGAGGCGGCGCAGGTCGGCGTCCGCCCCCGGGGTGGGTGGGACTCCGGGCGTTCCGGCGGGAGTTGGGCTCTGGTCGAGCTGCTCGTAGGAGACCGCTTCGCTCATGGTCGCTCCTACTGGACCGTCAGTTCGGGGAGCAGCACGGCGTCCACCTTGACGTCGGTCTGGTGGTCGATGGCCACGAGGATGTGGTGCTTGGCCGAGGCGCGGCCCTGGCTGGAGGTGAGTGTGCCCCCTGAGAGGCCGGTGAGGGTGTCGGTAACGATTTCACGTACCAGGGGTTCCTCGGGCAGCGTCCCCGCGCCTTCCCCCGAGCTCGAGGAGCCCGCGGCGGAGGCCCCGTCGGACTGCCCCGGTGCGAGCTCGAGCGCGACCGAGAGCTTGGCGTAGTGGCCTTCGGTGAGGTTCACCAGGAAGGGCTGGGGCATGAGGTAGATCGTGCCGGGGACCTTCTGCTTGACGGTCTTCTTGGGCTTGCTCATGGAGTAGCCGACGCCGAGCACGAGCACCAGCACGAGGGGGATCAGGAGCTTCTTCTTGGACATGGTGGTCGCGTGGGTGTCGGGTGCGGGTCGGGGCGGGGGCCTGGTGGGTGTGCGGGTCGGGGCGGGGGGCCTGGTCGTATGTATCGGCCGGGGGCGCGGGATCAGTAGAGGCGCTGCAGGACGATCTCGACACGCCGGTTCAGCGCGCGCCCTGCCGCGGAGGAGTTGGTGGCGATCGGGTGCTGTTCGGCGTAGCCGGTGGCAGAGAGCCGCTGGGGGTCCACGCCCCGGCCGACCAGAAAACGCACGACGGAGCTCGCGCGGGCGGTGGAGAGCTCCCAGTTGCTCGGGAAGGGGCCGGAGATGGGCACGTTGTCGGTGTTGCCTTCGACGGCGATCGGGTGGACGTGGTCGACGTTCAAAAGCGCCGCGATCTCGGTGAGCAGGGGTGCGCCCTGGCTCTCCAGGTTGGCGGCGCCGGATCTGAACAGAAGGCTGTCAGTGAGCACGCGGATCGCCAGGCCGCGCTGTTCGATGGCGACGTGGACGGACTTCGCGAACCCGTGCCGGGCGGCGTAGGCGTTGAGCTCGCGCTGGAGGGCCTCGAAGCTGGCCTGCTCCTGCTGAGCGGCGGAGACCTGCACGCTCACGGCGCTCGTCGCTGCGGCCTGTGCGCTCGACTGTGCCTGCGCGCTGCCCGAGGACCCGCCGGACACGTGTTCGAGTTCGGAGGTCACGTTGGGGGTGAGCCGTACGATCGCCGGCGTGTCGATCGTGGTGGGGGCGCGGCTGGTGTTGGCGGAGGCGCCGGGCTGGGCGATCGACTTGCCGCCCGGCAGGATGTCCCCGGAGAAGGCGGCCTTGAGCGCGAGTTGGAGAGTTTTGTACTTGGAGATGTTGACCGAGGAGATCGAGAAGAGGACCATGAAGAGCGCCATCAGCAGCGTGATCATGTCCGCGTAGGTGAGCAGCCAGCGCTCGTCGTTGTCGTGCTCTGCGCCGTGCCCGCGGCGTCGGCGAGAGTGCCCCCGCGCCATGGTTAGTGAGCCCTCCCGTGAGCCCGTGGGCGCCCAACGCGCGCACCCGCGCGTCCCCAGCGAACCTCCGGTTGCGTGTGCCCGCGCGGGGGCATCAGGCCGCCTCGGCCTGCACGCTAGCGCTCGGCGAGGAGGCGTCCGCGCCCTCCTCGGTGTCGCGCTCGGCGGGCGGCAGGTAGGACATCAGCTTGTCCGCGACGAGGCGCGGGTTGTCGCCGGCCTGCAGCGAGAGGATGCCCTCGAGCGTCATCATCCGCAGCTCGACCTCTTCGGCGGAGATCGCCTTCAGGCGGTTGGCGACGGGCAGGAAGATCACGTTGGCCGAGCCGACCCCCATCAGCGTCGCGAGGAAGGCGGCCGAGATCGAGGGCCCGAGTGTGGAGGGGGCGGCGAGGTTCTGGAGCACGTGCACGAGCCCGAGCACGGTGCCGATGATGCCCATCGTGGGCGCGAACCCGCCGGCCTTCTCAAACGGCGCGGCCGCGGCAGCGTGCCGGGCGGCCATACCGTCGACCTCAGCCTCCATGATCGTGTGGACCATCTCGGGGTCGGTGCCGTCGACGACCAGCTGCAGCGCGTTGCGGGTGAAGGAGTCCTCAACCTCACCGAGCTGCGCGTCGAGCGCGAGCAGGCCGTCGCGCCGGGCCTGGTCGGCGAGCGACACGAGCAGGTCCAGGCGCGCGCGCATGTCGGGCGGTTCGGCCGAGAAGGCCAGCTTGTAGAGGGAGGGGATGCGCTTCATCGAGGGCATCCCCACGCTCGCGAGCGTGACTCCGCCGGTGCCGCCGAGGATGATCATCAGCGCCGAGATGTTGATGAACGAGGCAGGCGAGGTGCCGTCCATCATGGCGGAGAGCAACAGGGCGCCGAAGGCGACGCCGATCCCGATAGCTGTAGCGGCCTTCATCGCCCCCGTTGATCGGCCGCGGGCCGCAAACCTTCAGTGCTCGGGCGCCTATTGGCCGGGTGTGTCGTCGACGGCGAACAGCGGCGCGGACTCGTGCCGGGTGCGCGAGCGGCCGGTGGGCTCGTGCTCGGCGCGGCGGCTGCGCATCGCCTCGGAGAGGACCTCGACGCGCCAGGCGCGCACCGCGGCAGCGACTTCGTCGGGGCTCTCGGCGACCACGACCTTGGCGGTGGTGGCGAGCGTCACGACGGTGTCGGGGGTGGATTCGATGGTGACGATCAAGTCGGGGTTCAGTTGGAACGGCTCGTCGGTGTGTCCGAGCCTGTGGAGGGTGATCATGGGGGCCTTCTTTCGGTGGGATGTCGCCCGAAGGTGGGGCGCGGCGCGCCTGTCGCGGCCACGCCCCACCCGGGCGCCTCGTGTCGTCCCTGACTGCTACTTGTCACTAGACCATGCTCACCACCGTCTGGAGCATTTCGTTGCCGGTGGTGATCACCTTCGAGTTGGCCTGGTAGCCGCGCTCGGCCGTGATCATGGTGGTCATCTCGGTGGCGAGGTCGACGTTCGACATCTCGAGCTCCCCGGCGACCGTCTGGCCGAAGGCGCCGGTGTTGGGGGTGCCGACGATCGGCGCGCCCGAGTTGGTGGTCTGGCTCCACAGCGACCCGCCGATGCGCTGCAGGCCGTCCTGGTTGGGGAACTGCGCCAGGGAGAGGTAGCCCGCGGTGACCTGCTGTTCGAAGGTCGGGGATTTGGGGTTCTCGTCGGTGTAGCTGACCGCCCCGTCCTCGCCGATCGACACGTTGGCGGAGCCGGGGGGGATCACGATGTACGTGTCCGCGGCCCCGGGCGCGTAGGTGGTTTCGGCTCCTTTCCCCGACGCGACCGCTTCGCGGCCGATCACGTAGTTCCCGGCCTGGGTGGTCAGGAAGCCCTTGGTGTTGGTCGTGAGGTCGCCCTCGCGGGTGTACTGGAAGCCGGCCGGCAGTTTGGCCGTGTAGGGGGGTTCCGCCGGCGGCGTGCCGCTGCCGACGCGCAGGAACCCTTCGCCCTGGATGGCGACGTCCAGGGGGTTGTTGGTGGACTGGAAGGAACCCTCGGACATGTTGTTGTCGGTCGAAGCGACCGTCACGCCGAGCCCGACCTGCAGCGGGTTGGTGCCGCCGTTGCTGATGGTGGGCGCGGAGGCCCCCCGCGAGATCTGCGCCAGCGAGTCGGCGAAGGTCACACGCGAGGACTTGTAGCCGATCGTGTTGACGTTCGCGAGGTTGTTGGCTGTAACGTTGAGCATCGTCTCGTTGGCGTCGAGGCCGCTGATCGCGGCGTACATTCCGGACATCATGGTTGCGTCACTTCCTTTCGCGGCCTCCTCGAAGAGGTCCGGCCGTGGTTGCGTTTGGTGTGGTTGTGGTTGTGGTTGGTGTGAAGAGTTGTAGGCGCGCCTCAGGCGATGACGGCGCTGTCGATGTTGGTGAAGACGTGGTCGCGCATGTGTTCGGAGCCGACCGCGGTGATGACGGTGCGGCTGGGAACGGAGACCACGAAGGCGGTACCGTCGACGAGCACGAGCGAGTCGCGGGAGCCCTTGCCGACGGCGCGTCCCACGCCCTCCCGCAGCCGGCCGAGGGTGGTGGGGTCGAGTGCGATCCCGCGTCGCTGCACGCGCTCGAGCGCGTGCTTTGAGAAGCGCAGCGGTTCGGCGCCACCCGCTGTCGGCCCCGAGGCGGACCTGGGCGCCCCTGCGCCGTCGGTCGCCTCTTTGAGGACGTCGGCGAAGGACGGACCCCTAGCAGGCCCGCGCTCGACCGCAGGGCGCCCACTTTCGATCGACCCCGGTCCACCGGCGGGCCTGCTCGGCGGGCTCGCGACGGGGATCGAGGCCGGGATCGAGGCTCGCCCACCCAGCAGCGCGGGGTTGAGCTCGACGCTCACGAGACCTCCGTTACGCCGGCGAGTTCGATCCCGGGGGTGCCTTCGACCGTGAGGGTGGCGCCTTCGGAGGAGATCTCGGCGCTCTGCACGGAACCGCTCTGAGTGGCGCCGGTAGCGGGATCGGTGTAGGAGACGGTGTGCCCGATCAGCGCGACCGCCTGGGCGACCCGCTGGGCGGTGGCGGATTGGGAGCTGTTCTGAGCGATGTTGGTGGTCTGCTCGAGCTGGGAGAACTGGGCGAGCTCGCTGATGTATTCGGTGCCGTTGCTCGGTTCCAGGGGGTTCTGGGCCTGCAGCTGCGCGATCATCAGTTTGAGGAAGTCGTTCTTGCCGAGTTCGCCGTTCGGGTTGACGGGTTCCGCGGCGGCGGAGCCGGTCTTGCCGGCGGCGCCCGGGGCGGTGGTGGCGGCGGGGAGCGCCGCGGTGGTGGGGGAGGGGGTGACTGTGGTCATGGGTTTCTCGCTCTCGTGCTTGGGGTGCGGTGTGTGCTTGCAGGCGTTCAGGTGGCGTGCGGGTGTGTCCGTCGCGTCTGCGGGTGCATCAGGCGAGCACGTCGACGAGCGTCCCGCGCGCGGGCACGGGCGCAAGTTGCGCGTCCTCTTGGGCTTCGGAGTCGGGGGCGGGATCGGTGGGAGCTGCGGCCGCGGCGGTCTGTCCAGGGCGCGCGCCGCGAGAGGAGGCTTCACCGCCGGAGGCGGCGCCCTCGCGGCCGCCGCCTCCGAGGGCCGTGCCCCCGTCCTGGGCGGCGGAGTGACCGTGACGGCCGACACTCAGGCGGGCGAGGTTCAGGCCGAGCGAGCTGAGCGACCGGTGCAGATCGGCGTGGGCGGCGGTGAGCGCCTGCGCGGCGGCGGGCGTCTCGGCGGTGACGCGGGCGAGCAGGCCCTGGGCGGTCTGGGTGAGGTGGATGTGGATCTCCCCCAGCCCTTCGGGCTCCAGCGCGATGCGGGCCTGGGCGAGCCCCTGGCGGGCGGCCAGCTGGATCGTGCCGTGGAGCGTCTCGATCGCCTGCTGGAGGCCCACGCCGCAATCGAGCAGTGGCCCCTGCTGGCCGACCCCCGCTTGACCGCCGCTCGACGTGGCGGAGACCAGCGCGGAGCTGGAGCCTTCGGCGAGCCCCCCCACCCCACCGGTGGCCACTCCACCGCTGCCGGCACCGGCGCCGGGGGAGGCCTGGGCGGCGTCGGGGACCCACAGCTTGTTGTGCGCGCCCGTCTCGCCGGCCGAGCGGGGTCTCGGCTCTGCGCCGGCCGAGCGGGGGCTCTGTTCTGCGCCGGGCGAACGGGGGCCCTGCTGCCCCGCGGGCCGGTGCGCGCCCGCCTGGGAGCTCCAACTCCCGTCGCCGCCGACGCCCGCGCCCTCCGTGTGTGCGGCGGCGCTGAGAGTGACGCCTGCGGCGGGAGCTCTCAAGAGTGGTGGGGACGCCTCGCCTTGGGTGGTGGAGGAGTCGTGACTCGCCGGGGAGGCTGCGGCGCCGTTGGAGGCCGGGAGCGCAGGGTCCTCTGCGACCGGCGTCGAGTCACTGGCCGGCAGCGCGCCCGTGTGGATGGCAGGGACCGGGCCTGCGCCCTTGGGCTCGGCGGGGGAGCCCTCCAACTCAGTTGCAACCGGGAGGCTCGAAGCGCTGTCTTTGGCGTCGTGCTCGGCCGGCGTGCGAGGCACGCTGACGGCGACGTTCGCGACCGGGTCGCTCGCGGCCGAAGGCGCGACTGCGCCGCTTGCAACACCGCCAGCGACAACGGCGACAGCGGTGCCCGAGGGGCCAGGAGGAGTGAGGACGATGGAGGATGAGCCAGTTCCCGCACCCCGCGCCCGGCGGACGGGTGTGTTGTGCGAGGTCGCGGAGGAGGGGCTTTCCGAGTGACTCTGCTGGCCTTCCGCGGTGGCGGTCCGGGCCCATTCAGTTTCGAGCGCGCTCTGGAAAGGCGTCCCTTCCGGGGGAGCGCCCGGTGGAGCGCCGGAGGGGATCGGTTCCCGCCCACCCGGGATCGGTTCCCGCCCACCCGGGATCGGTTCCCGCCCACTCAGGGTCGGTTCCCGCCCACCCGGAGCGGTGGGGGTGGTCTGGGCGGCGGGGGTGGTCATGCGACCAACCCTGGGGTGGCCACGGCGGGGCCGGTGGAAGCTGGGGCGGTGGCGTCGGTGTAGGGTGACCCACCCACCCCGCCCTGGCTGTAGGCGGCGGCGTAACCGAGCACTTTGGTGACGTACTGCTGGGTTTCGGAGTAGGGGGGCACGCCGCCGTACTGCTGGACGGCGCCGGGCCCGGCGTTGTAGGCGGCGAGCGCGTCGGCCGTGTTGCCGGCGAACTGGTGCAGCAGCTGGGAGAGGTAACGGGCGCCGCCTTCGATCGACTGGGCGGGGTCGAGCGGTTCGGCGACGCCTAGCGAGGCAGCGGTGGAGGGCATCAGCTGGGTGAGCCCGAGCGCGCCGGCGCTGCTGCGGGCGGAAGGGTTGAACCCGGACTCCTGCTGGATCAGCCCGGAGAGGACTGCGGGGTCGAGCCCGTAGCGGGCGGCGGCCTGTTCGATCAGCGGTGCGTAGGCGGAGCTCTCACCGGCTGTACCCGCAGCCGCGGTGGGCGTGGTGGAGGGGGAGGCCGGGATGGGCACGGCCGAGGGGTAGCCGTCGACCGGGGACACGGCGGACGGGTAGGTGTCGGCCGTGGAGGCGTAGGCGGTGGGCTCTGACGACGCGGAGGCGCCGGCGGTCACAGGCGAGCCGTCCCCGGACTGGGCGGCCTCGAGGGCCGAGGCGAAGGTATTGGAGCCCCCACCCACATCCCCCGCGCCCGCCGGGCCGTGTTCGATCTCGGCGAGGAGGGCATGCAATTGCTGGACACGCTGGGCGGCGGCGGTGGCGGTACCGGTGGCGACAGATTCCCCACCGCCTGCGCCGGCAGCGGCGATCGGTTCCAACCCACCGAGGGCGGCGGCGCTCACGCGGCGCTCCGGCGGAAGCGCTCGAGGGCGATCTCGTCGAGTTGCTCGCCTTCGCGGCGCCCGGCCTCGTGCTCGTGCTCGGCGCGCCGGCGGTCCTTGAGGCGCTCGAGGATCTCGTGCTCGCGCGCGGCGCGGCCGAGCTGGGTGTCGCGGTCGGCGACGTCGGCCTCGTGGCGCTCGAGCTCACGGATGCCCATCGTGCGCTGCGCCTCGACGTGCTCGACGAAGGCCTGACGTGCGAGGAGCTCGGCGGCGCTGACGGTGGTCGTGTGCCCGCTCTCCCCTGCGGCGAGACGCTGGTGGGTGAGGGCCTGCTCGAGGTGCTCCTCGACGTGCCGCAGACGGTCCCGGCTGCCGGCGCGCTGGGTGATGGCACGGGCGAGCTCCTGCCGGGCAAGGTTCTCCTTGCGCTGGCGCAGGGCGCGGATGCGCTCGAGGCGAAAGCGGAACGAGGGAGCGGCGCTCACGGCCACGTAATCGGACGGGTGGCCCGGTTCTTTAGGAGCCCACGACCGGATCGATGTAACCTCTTGTGTTTACGCCACAGCCTGTAGAGGCGAATCGTCGTTTTTCCCGGAAAATCCGGGAACCAGGTTTGACCGACAGTTAGATTTATTCATCGAACGTGATCCGGACGCCCCAACTATTTCGTAAATAAGGCATGGGTCCGTACCATTGAGGCATGGATCTGGAGAAACATCGAAAAGGCGGTCCAGTGGGACCGACCGGTCAAGCAAACACGCCCTGGGGATGAAGACATGAACAAGAAGAAGTCGGACGAGGTAGTGATCACGCTCTCGTCGTTGCAGGTGGAGCAGGTGATGCGCGGCGCGGGCCGCAACCGCAACGGGACCGTGTCGAACCTGCTGCTGGCGGCGTTGGACCACGCCTACGAGCAGCCGGCAGTGAAGAACGGCAGCAGGGGGAAGCCCTCGCCGTTGCAGAAGGCGACGCGCGCTGCGCTGGAGGAGGCGCTGGAGGATCCGCAGCTCTCACAGTCGCTGCTGCGGGGCCTCGCGATCCTGGCCTCCTACGGCCCGGACCGTCCGTGGCGGGCGATCATCGACCTGGCCGGACAGTTGGGGATGTCGCCGTCTACGACCCACCGCTACGTGAAGACACTGCGGGCGGTGGGCCTGCTGGAGCAGAACCCCTCGACACGCGAGTACCGCCCCGTCGCGGTGTAGCGCGACAGGCCCTCGGCGAACAAACACAAAGGGTTCGCGGGCCCAAGGACAACCGAAGGGCGCCACGGCCCGCTGGCGGCGTGCGCCCTCAGAGACTGAGCCCGAGCGAGGGGATCGCGGAGGTCCCGGAGAGATCGGCCTGCGCGTCCCCGAGCTCGGAGGCCACCCCCGGGACCTCCTCGGCGTCGAGTACCTCACCCGAGCGCAGCGCGAGCGACTGCTCGAGGGAGGCCGCGAGCTCGAGCAGGCGCGTGTCGGAGGAGGCGGGGTCGGCGGGCTCCTCGACGCGCTGGCGCAGGAAGGCCTCGATCCGGGAGCGGTGCTCGAGCGTGGCGTCGAGCAGCGGGTCGCTGCCGGACTGGTAGGCGCCGATCGCGATCAGGTCCTCCTTCTCGCGCAGCACGGCGAGCGCCGAGCGCAGGCACTGCCCGGCGGCGACGAGCTCTGCAGAGACGATCTCGCCGGTGAGGCGCGACACGGATTGGAGCACGTCGATCGCGGGGTAGTGCCCGGCGTGGGCGAGCGAGCGGGTGAGGACGAGGTGCCCGTCGAGGATCGAGCGCACGGCGTCGGCGATCGGCTCGTTGAGGTCGTCGCCGTCGACGAGCACGGTGTAGAGACCGGTTATGGAACCCTCGGGGGAGGTGCCCGCGCGCTCCAGCAGTCGCGGCAGCAGCGCGAACACCGAGGGGGTGTAGCCGCGGGTGGCGGGAGGCTCGCCGATCGCTAGGCCGATCTCCCGCTGGGCGGTGGCGAAGCGGGTGACGGAGTCCATCATCAGCATCACGTGGTGGCCGTGGTCGCGGAAGTGCTCGGCCAGGGTGGTGGCGGTGAAGGCGGCCTTGATGCGCACGAGCGCCGGCTCGTCGGAGGTGGCGACGACCACGACGGAGCGCTCGAGCGCCTCGCCGAGGTCGCGCTCGACGAACTCGCGCACCTCGCGGCCGCGCTCGCCGACGAGCGCGATGACGTTGACGGTGGCGGCGCTCGAGCGGGCGATCATCCCCAGCAGCGAGGACTTGCCCACGCCGGAGCCGGCGAAGATCCCGAGGCGCTGCCCGCGCCCGCAGGGGACGAGCGAGTCGAGCGCGCGCACGCCGAGGGCGACGCGCTCGCGGATGCGGGGCCGGCGCAGCGCGGGGGGTGGGGGGGCGATCGTCGAGCGGCGCCCCGCCCCTTCGTGGCCCTCTCCGGCCACGCCGCCGAGCCCGTCGAGAGGGGCGCCGAGCCCGTCGAGGACGCGCCCGAGCAGGTGGGGGCCGACGGGCACGCGGAAGGGCGCGCCGGTGGGGAGCACCTTGGTGCCGGGGCCGATGCCCTGAAGTTCGCCGAGGGGCATCAGCAGGGTGCGGCCCTCGCGGAAGCCGACAACCTCGGCGGGAACCGCCTCGCGGTGCCGGTCGGCCCCGACGAGGCACACCTCCCCGACCTCGGCCTGCAGCCCGGTGGCCTCGATGATCAGCCCGATGAGGTTGGACACGCGCCCGTGGCAGCGCGCGAGGTCGGCGCCGGCGAGCGCAGCGCGCGAGCGGCTGAGGAGCTCACTGCTCACGTCGAAGGCTCCGCCCCGCCGAACTCCGCCTGGATGACCTCGCGGGCGCGCTCGAGCTGGGTGTCGACGGTGGCGTCGACCTCGCTCTCGAGCGTGCGCACGATCGCTCCGCCGGCCCCGACGCGGCGGTCGGCCTGGACGTCGCAGTGCTCGATGCCACCGACCTGGGCCTCGAGCTCGGCGCAGGCGGCGGAGACGAGGTGCAGGTCGGCGGGGTCCACCAGCACGGTGACGCGACGGCGGTCGGTCACGCGCCGCAGCGCGCCGCGGACGGTGTCGAGGACCCGCTCGGGTTGCACCTCCAGCGTGCCGGCAAGGATCTTCGCGGCGAGCGCGAGCGCCAGCGCGACGGCGTCGCGCTCGGTCTCCTCGGCGAGCTGCTCGCGCAGCGCCAGCGCCTCGGTGAGCGCCTGCCGCAGAGCGCTCGCGGCGGAGCGGGCCTCGGCGAGGCCGTCCTCGTGGCCGAGGGCGAGACCCTCGGCGTGGCCCTCGGCGCGGGCGAGCTCGCGGATGCGCTCGGCCTCGGCGGCGGCGTCGGCAAGGATGCGAGCAGCGGTGCCCGGTGGCGGGGGCGCCGAGGGCTCGAGCTGCTCGAGGAGGTATCCGGAAACCGCGTACGGGCCGGCGTCGGTGGGCGCCTCGGCGACGGTGCGCGAGACCCGGTCGGGGGCGGCCGATGCGACGGGCGCCGCGGCGGCCCGGTCCGCGGCCATCACACCACCGCTTCCTCTTCGCTCTCCCCGTCGCCGGTGGAGAGCACGATCGTGCCGGCCTCCTCGAGGCGGCGCACGACGGCGACGATGCGGCCCTGGGCGGCCTCGACGTCGCGGCGGCGCTGGGGCTGCTGGATCTCCATCTCCTCCTGGAGCATCGCGGCGCCGCGCTCGGACATGTTGGTCAGGAGCTTCTCCTTGACGGCGTCGGGCACCCCGCGCAGCGCGAGCACGAGGTCCTTCTGGTTGGCCTCGCGGAGCACCTGCTGGATCGCGCGGTCTTCGAGGTTAGCGATGTCCTCGAAGACGAACAGCATCCGGCGGACCTCCTCGGCGAGCTCGGGGTCGGTGGCGGCGAGGTGCTCGAGCACCGCGCGCTCGGTCGAGCGGTCGGCCTGGTTGAGGATGTCCGCGAGCGCCTTGGCCCCCCCGGCGGTGGAGTAGTCCTGCTCGACCACGGAGGTGACCTTCTGGCGGATCACCTCTTCGACCTGCTGGATCACCGAGGGGCTGGTCTCGCCCATGCGCGCGATGCGTAGCGCGATGTCGGGCTGCACGTCCTCGGGCAGGCGGGCGAGAACCTGGGCGGCGAGCGCTGTGGAGAGGTTGGCGACCACCAGCGCGATCGTCTGCGGGGCCTCGGTGCGCAGGAAGCCGACGACTTGCTCGGGGGGGGTGTGGCTGAGGAACTCGAAGGAGCGCGCCTCGTTGGCGGAGGAGAGCCGCGCGAGCAGCTCCTCGGCGCGCTCGGGGCCGAGCGCGCGCTCGAGCACTTCGCGGGCGAACTGCACTCCGCCGACGACGTCGCCCAGGCCGTCGGCGCCGGCGGCGGCGGCGAGCTCGCCGAGGATCGCCTCGGTGGTCCGCTCCTCGATCGCGCCGAGCTTGGTCATTTCGAGGGAGAGGCTCTCGATCTCCTCCTGGCGGAGGTGTTGGAGGACCTCCGCGGCGCGGTCGGCGCCGAGGGCGGCCATCAGCACGGCGGCCTTGCGGCGGCCGCCGAGGCGCGTGGCGGGCACCAGTGCACCCCCACCCGGCGCGGCGGTGGGGGCGTCGGACGCGGCAGGCAGTTGGATCGCCACGGTCTAGTCCTCCTGCATCCAGCTGCGCAGCTGCTGGGCGACGCGGTCGGGGCTCGACTCGGCGAGCTGCTCTACCTGACGGCGGATGGGCGCCCCACCCGCCCCGCCTGCGCCGGCGGGTGAGCCGACGAGCGTGGGCGCGTCGGTGGGCCGCGGTGGGATTTCGCGTTCGAGCTCGGAGAGGCGCACGGGCAGCTCGAGCTCGCGCAACCAGGGAGGTTCGTTGTCGAGGCCCTCCTGCTCGCGGCGGCGCAGCGCGCGGGTGGTGAAGAACAGGAAGAGCGCCGAGGCGAGGCCGATCAGGGCGTACTTGGCGTAGCCGAGCATCCCGCCGGAGGCGCCTTCCGCGGCGGGGGTGGTGGGCTTGGCGAAGGCCATCTGAGCGACCGAGACGGTGTCCCCGCGCTTGGTCTGCAGGCCGGCGGCGTTGGTGACGGCTTCCTTGACCGCGGTGACGGAGGCGGCGGGCACGGTGGAGTCGAGCAGCACTGAGACGTGCTCGCTTTCGACTTCACCGGGCGCGACGGTGGAGTGGGTGACGGTCTTTGCGACCCCGAGCGTGGAGCCGGTGATTTCGTGCTTGTAGTTGGACTTGCCGGAGGCGCCCGTCTGGGCGTAGGCGGGGATGTTGGCGGTGCCCGTCGCACCGGCCCCGCCGCCGGAACCGGTGAGCGTTTCCAGGTTCTTGCTTTGCTGGAGGGGCACACCGGCCTTGCCGTAGGTGAGCGATTCTTGGGTGGTCTGGTTGGTGTTGAGGTTCGCGTACACCTGCACCACGGCCTTGCCGGGGCCGATCGTCTGGGCGAGCATCTCGTCGAGGCTGGCCTGCAGCCCGTCGTCGTAGCGTTCCTCGGCGGCCTGCTTGCCGTTGGCCCCGCCGCCGGCTTCGCCGCCCGGGGAGGGCCACAACAGCTGGCCGGTGCCGTCGGTGATGGTGACCTTCTGCAGTTGCAGTCCGGGTACGGAGGAGGCGACGAGCTGGGCGATGCCGCGCACGGAGGTGGAGCTCAGCGAGCTTGTCCCGCTCAGCAGGACGGCGGCGGAGGATGCGTTGCGGCCTTCGCCGAAGAGCTGGTTCTGGGGGTTGGGCAGGACGAGCTCGACCTGCGCGCCGGAGACCCCCTGGATGTTGTCGATCGTCTGCTCGAGCTGGCCCTGCAGCGCCCGCTGGTAGGTGACCTGCTGCTGGAACTGACTTTCGCCGAGGCTGGATTTTTCAAACAGCGAGAAACCGGGCTGGGCGTTGCCGAACAGCCCGGCGCCGGCGAGCGCGACCCGGGCGCGGGCCGTCTCGTTGGACTGCACCGCCAGCGCGGTACCGTTGTTCTGCAGTTCGTAGCCGATCCCCTGCTGGTCGAGCGTGCTCGTCATCTTCCCGGTCTGCGCCGGTTCGAGGCCGGTGGCGAGCGTGGAGTAGGAGGGCCGGGAGACCATGTGCACGAAGAGGTAGATGAACAGGATCCCGGCGAGGGCGCCGGCGCCGAGGATCAGCCATCCGCGGGGGGTGAGTCGGGTGGCGAGCTGTTTTACGGGCATGGTCGGGTGGGTTGAGGTCGATGTGAACGCGGGTGGGACGGCCGGCGGTGGTTACACCTGGGTCTGGAAGATCTGCTGGGCGGCTTCGACTGCCTTGGTGCGAATCTGCGAGGCGAGCTGCATCGCGAGATGGGCGTCCTCGACGGTGACCACGGCGCTCTCGGGGTTGGAGGCGGTGCCGGTGGCGAGCGCCTGCGCGGCGCCGGCGGCGCTCTGCTGGCTCTCCTCGAGCGAGGAAATGGCCTGCGTGAGCGCGCCTCCGAAGCCACCGGATTCGCCGCCGCCGGCGCCTTCGACGCCCGTTGAAGCGCCGCCCGCCCCGGCTTCGGAGACGCCGCCGATCCCGCCCACGCCCGTGCTCGCGCTGCTGCCGGCGCTCTGTTCGCCGCCGAGCGCCGGCGTGCTCGAGCTGAGGCCGGTGGCGGCGCCTGCGCCGGTGACGCCCGAGGTTTCACCTGGGCTGAGCCCGGCGACGCTCTGTGAGAGCACCCCGCCGATCGCGCCGATCGGGGGCAGCGTCACTTGAGGATCCCGAGGGTGGCGGTGAACATCGACTTGGCGGTCTGCATCGCGGTCACGTCAGACTGGTAGGAGCGCGACTCGGAGATGAGGTCGACCATTTCGGTGACGGTGTTGACGTTCGGCATCTTCACGTAGCCCTGCGCGTTGGCTTCGGGGTTGCTGGGGTCGTAGACCTCCTGGTCGGGGGTCTTGTCGGCGACGATCCCCGCGACCTGCACGCCGCCCGCGGGCGGATGCGTGAGAGCGCCGGCGGGGTTGGTGAGTCCCACCCCTGCACCCGGGGCGCCCGGAGCGAGCGCTTCGGAGAGCGTGGCTTCGAAGTTCGAGGAGGGGGAGCCGGTCTGCTGCAGGAGCACCTCCTGGCGCTGGTAGGGCTGCCCGTTGGCGGCTTTGGTGGTCTGCGCGTTGGCGAGGTTCTCGGAGGTGACGTCCATCCGCACGCGTTCGGCGCTGAGGCCGCTGCCAGCGATTTCGATGGCGTCGAAGAGGCCCATCAGCCGACACCCATCGCGGAGCGCATGATTTCGTTGCGGGTCCCCATCACCTGCACGATCGCTTGGTATTCGAGGCCGTTCTCGGCGAGCTGCGCGGATTCCTGGTCGACGCTCACTCCGTTGCCTTCGGGTCCCACGACCTGGGAGCTGACCTCTGGCTGGAAGGACACCTGCGCGGGGGACTCCCCGTCTGCGAGTGCGGCACGTAGCGCGCCCTGGAAGTTGAGATCCTCGCGGCGGTAGCCGGGGGTGTTGGCGTTGGAGATGTTGTTGGTGAGCAGCGTCTGGCGCGCCCACGCGCCGCGCGCCGCGCTTTCCAAGGCAAGCTGGGTGGTGTCGATGAGGGACATCCGGTGTCGGTGAGGGACGGGGGTGAACGCTTGGTGCCTGCCCTCCGTGGGCCAAACCGACTCTCATCCGTGTGAGCCGTCCCCGGGCAACGGCCCGGTTCCATCCCGTCATCGGCCGCGGGGCGCGGACCTTGAGGGCCCACCGGAGAAGAGGGGTCCGGCTCGGCGGCCTCCGGCCGGCTGCGCCACTCTGACCTGAAGAAAGAGGGGCCCGGCTCACCGGCCTCCGGCCGGCTGCGCCACCCTCTATGCGCTGTGGTCCACGCGGTGCACGCGCCGGGGGGCCTGGCCCGCGTAGCCGTGGGCGGTGCGGCTGGCGCGGACCGTCGTGCGCAGGTCGCACAGCAGCGCCTCGCGCATGCACTGCAGCGTGGCGCTCGTGCGCTCGTGCAGTGCGGCAGCGCGTTCCAGGGGAGTGCGCGCGGAGGCGGGGGGCCGCTCGGGGAGGCCCGCGGTCAGCGCGTCCCACTGCGGTGCGAGCGAGCGCAGATCCTCGATCCGGCCGTCGCGGGCGAGCTGGAGCTCTCGCTCGGCGAGCTCGAGGATCGCCGCGTAGGGGTCGAGCGACGCCTCGATCTCCGTGGTGGACGCGGTGGCGAGGGTCGCCACGGTGGCGGTGCCCGTGTCGAGCTCGGTACTCATGCGGCTCTCCGCTGTGCGATCTCCACCCACGACTCACGCAACTCGCCGAGGATCTCCGAGACCTCCTCGAGCTTGGCGGCGTCCAGGTTCATGCGCGCGCGGTTGAGGTGGGCTAGGCAGAACTGGTAGATCGCGTGCAGCTGCTCCGCGAGCTCGGCGCCGTGCTCGTAGTCGAGGACCCCGTCGAGGTGCGCGACGATCTGTTCGGCCTGGCGCAGCTTGTTGTGGGCGCGCTCCACTTCGCGCGCGCGCATCGCGTCTGTCGCCTGGCGCAGGAAGCGGCGCGCGCTGTCGTAGAGCATCACCACCAGTTGCGCGGGGGCTGCGCAGAGCACGGTGTTCTCGCGGTACGCCTGGGGTGATGCGGTCGGGGGGGTCACGGTTCTCGCTCGCTCCTTGCTCGGGCCTGTCTGTGGGTTGCCCCAGGTGATCGGTCGCGCCCGCCCGAAGTTGAGGACGCGTTGCCAGGGCCGCCCCGTAGCCGAGCCAGGTGCCGGGCGGCTTCGCGCGAGGTTAGGGTTCGTGGGCCCTTAGCCGGATCAGGAGGATTTGGATCTGGAGCCGCCGGAGGAGCTCGAGTTGGCGAGCATCGAGGTGAGCTGCGCGCTCAGCCACGCGGACTGAGCCTGGCTCTGGGCCATGATTTTTTCCATCGCCTCGAATTCGGCCTGCAGCGTTTTCTGGCGTATCGCGAGCATTTCGTTCATGTTCGCGATCCTGCTGCCCAGTTCTGTCATCTGGGTGGTGTCGCCGCTGATGCGTGCATCCATGGAGCCCCCCGGGCCGGCGTTTGCGGTGACCAGTTTCTGGAAGCCCTTCGACCAGCTCTGGAGCATCTTCTCCACGCCCGCCGGGTTGGCCTGGATCGCGCTTTCCAGTTGCGCGGTGTTGACCGTCAGCTGCCCTTCCAGCGTGGTCTGCGAGGGGGTTGCGTTGCCCGTCGGCGCGCCCGTGCTGATGCCGATGTTCGCGAGGCTCGACATGCTCGCCGGCAGTTCTTTGCCTGGTTCGTAGATCGACTGGCGCATCCCGTTGAGCAGGTTCCCCAGTTCGAAGTCCCCAAACAGCGTGCCTGTCTGCAGTTCGGCGGCGCTCGCCGCACTGCTCGGGGGCTTGGTGGTCAGCTGCGTGTTGATCGCCCCGACCGTCGAGTTGTAGAGGGTCACGAACGCCTGCACCTGCGTGACGATCGCGCTCACGCTGGGACCGGGCGGCTGCACCTCGACCGTCACCGGCCCCGTGGTGGTGGTCAGCGCCTTGAGTTCCAGCGTCACCCCGGGGATCGCGCTCGTGAGCTTGTTCGAGGCGGCGCTCCCCGCGACCCCGTCGACAGTGTATTCCGCGTTCTGGCCTTCTTTTGCCAGGCCCGCCTGTTCGACGAGCGTGCCCCCCGGGTCCGAGACCGCGATGAAGCCCGCTTTGGCGCCCGTTTCGCGTGTGGAGAGCACCACCGTTTCGCTGCCCACCGCAGCCGCGTACACCGTCGCGGTGGAGTCCGAGTTGATCGCCTTGACCACGTCTTCGATGCTTGCGCCCGCCGCGACTTCGAGTTCCTTGCCGTCGATCGTCAGTTTGTCAGCGGCCGCCGGGCTTTTGAACGTGAACGTGCGCTGCCCCGCGTTTGCGAGCTGGGTGACGTTCACCTCGTAGCCGCCCACCGCCGCGCCCGCTGTGGCGGTGGCCGCGATCCGTGTGGGTTCGCTGGAGCTCACCGCCTGGGAGGTGTTGAACAGCGTCGGGGAGCCCAGTTCCTGGGCGTCGAAGGTCAGCTGCGTGAGGCTGCTCTGGATCGACTGCAGCTGCGTGCGCTGCCCTTCCAGGGTGGTCTGCTCGTCGGTGAGGCGGGTGATCGGTACCCGTTCGACACCCAGCAGTGCGGAGATGATTTCGCTGGTGTTCAGCCCGGAGGAGAGGCCGCTGAAGCTGATCGGCGCGCCCGCGGTGGATGAGCTCACGGTGGTCACTCCACGCCCCCTGCCTCTACTCCACCGGCGCCCCGGCCGCGACTTCGAGCGCCTGCGCGGGGGAGAGCGTCTTCAGCACGTTGCCGCCGCGGTCGCGCACCTCGATCCGCGTGCGCCCGCTCTGCTGGTCCCGCGAGAAGCGCAGTTCGCGGCCCTGGGCGCTCAACGCTTCGTGCCTCTGCGCCGCGCTCGCCATCTGCGCGAGCACCTCCTGGGGGGGGCTCGCCGGGATGGTGTCGAGCGCGACTGTCAGCTCGCTTGCGAACGGCGCGCCGGCGCCCTGGGGCGCCGCGGAGGGTCTCGCCGCTTTGATGGGGAGCGCCGGCTGCGTGGCAGCCGGTCCCTGGGGTGGCGTTATCGGCGAGCTCATGCTGGCTTCCTCCTGAAAGCACTCTTCACGGTCCCGTCCGTGGGCCGCTTTGCTCTTGGGTGTCTTCATCCTGATCGGCTGGTGGTCGAAAAACTTTAGGTTCCGGTGCGGCTGTCCGCCCGCGATTGCGGTCATCTACGTACTCACGGTCATCGACCGCGCCACGCGATCCGTGAGGGCGCTTTCTGGCGTTTGAGTATTTGCCGGCGGCCGGTTCCTTGCAGCGTCGGCTTACCGCTCAAGCTCACCCACCCACGTGCCGATCAGTGCGGGGTCTTTGCTGGATCGACTCCCTCGAAATCCTGGAACGGACGTCGTGGGGCCGCTCTGCGGGACGCACCACTTTCCCTCGAGAGTCGGAGCACCACATGAAAGCTACGGAGCAACGCGCCGCCAGGATCTCGGCTACCGAGGTGCTCTCGCTGTGGCGGGAGTACAAGCGCACGGGCGACCTCAGGCTGCGCGACCGCCTGATCTTCACCTTCACGCCGATGGTCCGCTACATCGTCTACCGCAAGGTCCGCGAGGTCCCCGCGCAGTGCGACGTGGAGGACTTCCTCTCCTGCGGGCTGGAGGCGCTGATCCACTCGATCGAGCGCTACGACCCGGCGAAGGGCGCCACCCTGGAGCAGTTCGCGTGGACGCGCGTCCACGGTGCCGTACTCGACGAGCTGCGCCGCCACGACTGGGCGCCCCGCTCGCTGCGCCGCGCCGAGCGCGCGATCGCCGGCGCCCGCGAGAGCTTCACCTCCGAGCACGAGCGCCGGCCCTCGCGCGAGGAGCTCGCCGTCGCCGCCGGCATGAGCACCGCCGAGCTCGAGCGGCCGCCTCGACGAGCTCGCGCTCGCGGAGGTCGGCTCGCTCAACAAGACGATCCGCTCCGAGGACTCCACCACGATCGAGCGGATCGACACGCTCGAGAGCGAGGACGAGGGCTGCGACCCCGCTCTCTCCGCCGAACGCTCCGAAGCCAAGGAGCGCTTCCGCGCCGCCTTCGCCGAGCTGCCCGCGCGCGAGCGCCAGGTTGCCGTGCTGCTGTACGTGGAGGGGCGCACGCTGCGCGACATCGGCACGCGCCTCGGGGTCTCCGAGAGCCGCGTCTCGCAGATCCACACCGAGCTGCGCCGCCGCCTGCGCGAGCGCCTCGCCAGCGACGAGTCGCTTTTCACTGTCGTCTGATTCAAGAATCCGCGGCCTCGGGCGATCACCCGCACTGAGATGGACCTCGGCCTCTTCATCGCAGCCTCCGGCATGGTCGCTGAGCAGACCCGCCAGGCGCAGCTCTCGGGCGACCTCGCCAACGCCTCCACCCCCGGCTACAAGGCCGAGGAGTCCCCCCAGCACAGCTTCGGGGAGCTGCTGCTCTCCAACACCTCCACCGGGCAGACGATCGGCTCGATGAACACGGGGGTGCAGCTCGGCAAGACCTTCACCAATCTGGCCCCCGCCGGGATGCAGCAGACCGGCCAGCCGCTGGACTTCGGGATCCTCGGCACGGGCTTCTTCGCCGTACGCACCCCCCAGGGGGTCCGCTACACCCGCGACGGCCAGTTCACCACCTCCGCCTCCGGGCAGCTCGTGGACGGCGCCGGGGACACCGTGCTCAGCCAGTCCGGAGCCCCGATCAGGGTGGGCGCCGAAAGCACCTTGCCCGCGGGCGCGCTCGGCGTCTTCAACGTTCCCGGCGCCGTCAAGCAGGGGGAAAACCTCTACACCGGTACGCCCGCCGGGCGGGCTGGGGGGACCGTGCGCTCGGGGGTGCTCGAGGAATCGGGCGTCAACCCCGCGCGCACGATGGTTGCGATGATCGGCTCACTGCGCACCTTCCAGTCCGGCCAGCAGGCCATCCAGGCGATCGACCAGACCCTCCAGGCCGCCTCCACCCAGGTCGGCTCCCTCAACGGGTGAATAGGAGTATGTGATGCTCGAAGGACTGTACGCCGCCGCATCCGGGATGGAAGCCCAGCAGCAGCAGCTCGACGCGATCGGCAACGACCTCGCGAACGCCTCGACCACCGGCTACAAGGCCGAACGCGTGGCCTTCCGCGACCTGCTCTACAACCAGGTCGACCTAGCCGGCACCACCACCACGCTGGGCTCCGGCGCCGCCGCGCGGACGATCGGCCGCGACCAGGCCCAGGGATCGATCCAGAGCACCGGCAACCCCCTCGACGTTGCGATCGAGGGCCCCGGGTTCCTCACCGTCAAGCGCCCGGGCGGCGCGGTCGCGTTGACGCGCGACGGCTCCCTTCAGATCGACGCCAAGGGGCAGCTCATCACCGCCGAAGGCGACCTGCTCGACCCGCCGCTCACGCTGCCGAAGGGAACCTCTCCCAGCGAAGTCGCGATCGCCCGCGACGGCACCGTGAGCGTCGGGACCCGGACGATCGGCAAGCTCGCGCTCGTCACCGTCGTCTCCCCCGACCACCTGCTCGCCGCCGGGGGCAACCTGTTCACGGCGAGCGCCGCCTCCGGGCGCCCCCGGCCGACCGCTCGCGCCACCATCCAGCAGGGGGCGCTTGAGGGTTCAAACGTGGACACCGGCACCGACATGGTGCAGATGGTGGGCGCCCAGCGTAGCTACCAGTTGGAGAGCTCCGCCATCCAGACCGAAAACCAGATGCTCTCGATCGCCAACCAGCTCGTCACCCCATGAGCTCCCTCGCCCCGCTCACCGCCTCACCGGCTGCCTCCGCCGGCCCACCCGTGGTCGACGAAGCGCACGCGCCCGCCTCGGTGCGCAATGGCTCTGCGTCCGTCAAACAGGCCTACGCCTCCGCCCAGGGCTTCGAAGAGATGCTCCTGCAGCAGCTCTCCTCCTCGCTGGTGCAGAGCAGCGGCCTCTCCGGCGAAGGCTCCGGCGAAGAAGGCTCCCTGCAAGCAGGCGGCGAAGCGGGCAGCAGCCTGCTCTCCTCGCTGCTGCC
This sequence comes from uncultured Solirubrobacterales bacterium, assembly GCA_963702085.1. Classification (GTDB taxonomy): domain Bacteria; phylum Actinomycetota; class Thermoleophilia; order Solirubrobacterales; family Solirubrobacteraceae; genus Palsa-744. The sequence goes on from OY969707.1 coordinate 1,674,746, forward strand.
CCAGACGCTCACCGAAGGGGTGCTGCGCGAGGGTGGCCTCGGTCTTGCCCCACAGCTGATGAGCTCGCTCGACCCCGCTGCCTCCGCGCCCCCGAGCGCCCGCTCGACCGGTGGCGTGTCTGCGCCCGCACCCGCGCCGAGCGCTGCGACGAACGGTGTCACCGCACACACCGGGGGTGCGTCCGCATGAGCGCCCTGCCGGAGTTGCGAGCAGGGCCGCGGGGCACGACGCCCCGCGCGCACGCGCCCGGTGCGGTGCTCACACACGTGGACGATCCCCCCCTGCCCCCCCTTGTGGAAACCGACCCCCTGGCCGCCGACGTGCTCGCCCACCTCGACGCGCAGCTGGCCTCCGTGCAGCGGCTGCTTGAGATCGTGCTCGAGCAGGGGGCCGCGATCCGCGCGCGCGACGTGCACACAGTCGTGCGCTTCGCTGGGCTGCTGCACGGCGAGCTCGCCCGTCGCGGCTCGCTCGAGGAGACCCGCTCGGCGCTGCTGCAGCGCGCCGGCGCGCTCCTCGGGATCCCCGCTCAGGCCGTGACGCTCACCAGGCTCTCCGTGCTGCTGGCCCCTGCTCACGCCCTCCTCGCCGCCGAGCGCTCCGCGCGGCTGCGCGGCCTGCTCGAAGAGCTCCGCCGCGAACACGCCTGCAACCGCGCGCTGCTGCAGATCGAGCTCTCCTTCCTCGACCACCTCATGCAGTCGCTCGCGCTCGACGCCGGCGTGCACGGCTACGACCCCCGCGGCTCCACCACCTCCAGCGCGAGCGCCGCTCGCCACGGCGCGCTGCGTGTGCTCGACCTCCAAGCGTAGCTGCGGGCGGACCTCTCATGTCGATCCCCACCCTCCAGGGACTCCAGACCGCCCTCTCCGGCCTGCTCGCCGAGCAGCAGGCGATCGACGTCACCGGCTCCAACATCACCAACGTCAACACCGAAGGCTACTCCCGCCAGCGGGCCGTCCTGCAGACCGCCGAACCGCTGCACATCGCCGCGCTCTCCGCCGTCACCGGCGAGGGCGGGCAGCTCGGGACCGGGGTCTCCGTCGCCACCTACACGCGCATCCGCAACACCTTTCTCGACGCCCACTACCGCGCTCAGGCCACCGCCCTCGGCGCCGCCTCCACCCAGGCCGAAGAGCTCGGGCAGGCCCAGGGCGCCTTCGACGAACCCTCCTCGACCGGGCTCGCCTCGCAGCTCTCCACGTTCTGGAGCTCCTGGAGCGAACTCGCCGAAGCCCCCTCCTCCGAAGCCGCCCGGGTCGGCGTCGTCTCCGCCGCCACCCAGCTCACCGGCACCCTCCACCAGCTCTCCTCCCAGCTGCAGTCGCTGGAAGGTCAGGCCGCTGCCCACTACGCCGCGCTCACCGGCCCCTCGGGCGAAGTCTCCGCCGACGCCGCCCAACTCGCCGAACTCAACCACCAGATCAAGCTCTCCCTGCAGGCCCACCAGCAGCCCAACAGCCTCGAAGACCACCGCGACCTGCTGCTCGACAAGCTCTCCGCGCTCGCCACCGTCACCGTCACCAAGGAAGCCGACGGCACCGACACCGTGACCTTCGGCAACGCTGCCCTGCCGCTCGTCGCCGGTTCCACCGTCAACTGGCCCCAGGTGCTCACCCCCGCCGCCGGGGGGCAGCTCGGGGCGCTGCTCGAACTCTCCGCTCCCGGCGGCGCGCTCGCCTCCTACCAGACTGCCCTCGACGAAGTCGCCGCGACTCTCGCCAGCACCGTCAACGCGATCCACACCGCCACTCCCTTCTTCAGCGGCGCCACCGCCGCCACCCTCGAAGTCGCCGTCACCCCCGCCCAGGTCCAGACCTCCTCGGAAGCTGCCCCCGGCGGCAACAACGTCGCTCTGGCCCTCGGCGGCCTGCGCGGCCAGGGCGCAGACCAGCGCTACGCCGCGCTCATCGCCCAGGTTGGCTCCGGCGTGCGGGGCGCCAAGGCCGACCAGGAAACCTCCCAGGCCGTGCTCACCGCCGTCTCCAACCAGCGCCAGGCCGTCTCCGGGGTCTCCCTCGACGAAGAAATGACCAACCTGATCTCCTTCCAGCGCGGCTACCAGGCCTCCGCGCGAGCGCTCAACGTGATGAACGAAGTGCTCGACACCCTCATCAACCAGAGCGGTCTGTGATCCCCTTGAGCACGCGCATCACATCCGAGATGGTGGCCTCCTCCACGCTGGCCTCGATCGAAACCGCCCAGGCCGCGCTGGCCCGCACCCAGTCCGAGCTCTCCTCCGGCCGGACGATCCTCGAACCCTCCGACAACCCCTTTGGCGCGAGCCAGGTGCTCACCCTCCAGAGCGCTCTCGACGGGCTCACCTCCTACGAAAAGAGCGCGCAGGACGGTATCTCCTGGATGCACACCGCCTCCGGCGCCCTCGCCTCGATCGACTCCCAGGTGCAGCGCGTGCGCGAACTCGTCCTGCAGGCGGCCAACGGGACCAACTCCCCCTCCGATCTCGCCGACCTCGCCGGCGCGGTCGAACAGCTCACCGAAGGCGTCAAGCAGGACGCCCTCACCCAGTACGACGGTCAGTACGTCTTCTCCGGCACCCTCACCTCCACGCCCCCCTACAAGCAGGGCCCGGAAGATGCCTACGCGGGCAACGCCGCTCCGATCGCGCGCGCGCTCGGCCCCGGGGCCACTGTCAACGTCGCCGTCAACCTCTCCTCCGCGCTCGGCTCCGGCCCCGGCGCCGCCGACGGCAAGCTGCTCGACACGCTGCGCACGATCGCCCTCAACCTCCGCGAAGGCACCCCTGCCGCCACCGAAACGCTGCGTACCACCGACCTCGGCAACCTCGACGCCAACCTCACCTCGCTCACGAACCTCCAGGCCCAAGCCGGGGCCACCACCGACCAGCTCAACCTGGGGCTCAGTCGCATCTCCTCGCTGCAGACCACCGCCACCGAGCAACTCTCCAACGTCCAGGACGCCAACATCGCCAAGGTCTCCATCGAATACTCCAACGAGCACGCCGCCTTCGAAGCGGCTTTGAAAGCCGGCGCCTCGATCGTGCAGGAGTCCCTGCTCGAATTCCTGCACTAGGTAGCGGGAGGGGGGCAGGCCCCCCTCCCGACCTCCCCTCGTGTCGATCGAACTCCTCCCCACAACCTCACGCTCCCATCACCTCCACGCACTAGCCTCATGTCCTTGACCGCCACCACCTACGAGAGCTCCCGCTTCGGGACGCTCGAGATCCCCGCCGAGGAGGTGCTCGAGTTCCCGCTCGGGCTGATCGGCCTTGGGGGGCTGCGCTACGCGCTGCTCGACCGCAACCCCGGCTCCGGCTTCCTCTGGCTGCACTCTCTCGAAGACCCCCACCTTGCGCTTCCCGTCGTGGACCCCCGCAGGTTCTTCCGCCCCTTCGCGCTGCAGCTCACCGCCGAGGACCGCGAGCGGGTTGGGGCCCCCGACCCTGCTTCCGCGCAGGTGTACGTCACGGTGCGCACCGCCCCGGACCCCGCCGAGATCGTCGCGAACCTCCGTGCTCCGCTCGTCGTCTGGGAGCTTCGCGGCCACCAGGTGCTCAACACCGCGCCCGGGGCCGAGCTGCGCGTGCCGCTCTTTGCAGTGGATGGGTAGTGCCTCAGTTTGGTCGGGACCCGCAGGCCTGCGAGCACCTAATGGTGCATTTGGGCGACCATATAGCTACTGGACCTCTCATAACTGCCATCTGGTTGCTGCCCACAGGTCCAGTCGGTGATATACCCCCAAACTGATACACCACCAGTGGATGCTGCATAATCACGCCCCATGCTGATTCTTACGCGCCGCGCCGGTGAGCGCGTCGTGATCGGCGACGACGTGCTCGTCACCGTCATGGAGGTCTCCGGGCAGACCGTCCGCCTCGGGATCGCCGCGCCCCAGGGGCTGCCCATCTACCGCGAGGAGATCTGGCTCGCTGTCAAGGAGGAGAACCGCGCCGCCGCGGAGGCCGCCGCCGATGCCCTGCCTGCCGGGGTCCCGCCGGCTGGCGGGGCCGCTTAGAGCGACCCTGGTAGGGCCGTCCGCCAGGGCGGGTGGGGACCTCTCAGGTGACCCACACGATGTCCCCGATCTGCAGCATCGGGTACACCGCCGCGGCGGTTTCCACCGGCAGCTCCACGCAGCCGTTTGACTGGGGGGTCCCGTAGGAGCCGCGCACGAAACCGTGCACCGCGTCGCCCCCGTTGAAGTAGTTGACCCACGGGACGCCCGGGTCTTTGTATTTGCTGCCGTCCGGGTTGGTGCCGCTCATCGTCGTGGACGCATCGCGGGCGAAGATCGGGAAGATCCCCTGCGCCGTTTCCGCGCCCGCCACCCCCGTGTTCGTGGGGCTGCTCAGCGCCACACGGTCGCCTCTGTGCACTTCCAGGGTCTCAGGGAGCGACTCCGTGACCGACACCCACGTGTACGGACGGGGGTTGCGGTGGTACAGCGACTCCACGATCAGCAGCAGCCGCCACGTCGCCGCGCTCGGTTCGCCCGTCGGTTCGAGGTTGTGATCTTCCTGGAAGACCTCCAGCCCCCCTTTGGTGGTCTCGTCGAGCTGGCCCGCTTCGACGGGGGGAGCGTTCGCCGGGTCCGGGGCGAGCCTGCCGTGGGGCGGGCGGAAGGCGTGTTCTGCCGCTTCCTTGAGCGTCTCTTGGCGCGGGGCCATGTGCACCTTGTAGCGCGGGTGCAGTCTCGCCCCCACGTAACCCAGGCGCGCGAGCGCCTGCTGCAGTCCCGTGATCGACGGGCACGCCACGTTTAGCGTGAGGACGTGCCGGTGCCCCAGGGGTGCGTGGCCGGTCGCGAACGTGTGCGCCCACACCGTCAGCGTGTACGTCGAGCACGGCGCGAGCGTGGAGGCTGGGGTGAAGACCTCGGTGTTGCCCACGGTGCTCCACGTGCCCGGCGCCGCCGGGCGCAGCGTCGGTCGCGGTGAGCTCTTCGCGGGGGGTGCCGACAGCGTCACGCTCAACGGGTCCGTCCCGTTTGTGACCGTCCTCCTTGGCACGCTCACCAGGCGCGTCGGGGTCAGCGGCGGCGGGGGCGCCGAGGCGCCCGCTATCCCGGAGCCCAGCAGGTTGCCCACGCTGTGGCGGTGCGCCAGCGCCGCCCCGATGGCCACCGCCACGACCACCGCGGCCACCGCCAGCACGCCGGTCGGGACAGTCCGTCTGCGCTGTGCTCCCGGCTGTGGGTCGCCTGCTGCCACGTGACCGTGGCGACCCGAGAAGCGTCGACCCACGATTCGCCCGCGATCTGGACGCACGCCCATGAGGACACAGGCTAACGCATCTCCCCGGCGCCTTCGGGACCTGTTCCGAGGAGCCGACTCTTCGGGCGTTGCACGACCGACGGTGGCTGCGCATTCGCCCGTCTCGACGCGTAACCTTCTCACCGTGGCCCTGCGACTCGCCTGGATCCTCCTCGCTGTACTCGCGCTTGCCGCGGCGCCCTCTGCCGCGCTCGCCGCGGCTCCGCCCGCCGTGCTCGCCAGTTCGAGCAACGCGGCCGCCACGCGCGCCTACCTCAATGCAAACTACGCGCTCGTGCGCGCCGGGCGCGCCAACCTGGCGGCCGGGAACGCCGCCCTCAAGAGCCTCGTGCGCCAGGTCACCGGCGAATGCCCGCTCGCGGCCGCCGACTCCCCCGAGAACCACGACTCCGAACAGGTCTCCAACGAGGTCGCGGGCGCGTTGACCCTCGTCGCCTACCACCCGGACGTCGCCGCGATGGACGCCTTCGCCCGCGCCGTCCAAGGCCTTCGTTGGAGCAACCGTGTGCTCACGCGCACTGTCAGGACCTACGCCACCCAGATCCTGGGGCTCGCCGCACTTGCACCGCCGGGCGTCTGCGGCGACGTCAGGGCGTGGGCCGCCGGGGGCTTTCAGGCGCTGCCCGCGAGCACCGTTCAGTTCGACACTCGCTACTACGCCGTTGACATCGAAGCCGAAGAGGTCCCCCTGCGTTTGCTCAAGCCCTACGAGAGCGCCGGCGAGGCGTCCTTGGCGCGTCGGACCAAGCAGCTCGAAGCGCCTTTGGCCGAAGCCGAAGCCAACGCCGTGTCGGACTACACGCAGATCCTTGACGCGCTCAAGCTGAACCCCTGATGGCTCTATATATAGACTCTTCTGCGCCTTTTCTTCTCCTGCCGGAGTAGCTCAGCTGGTTAGAGCAGCGGAATCATAATCCGCGTGTCGGGGGTTCGAGTCCCTCCTCCGGCATCGCTAAAACCCTGCAAACACAACAAAAACAGCATATCAGGGGGAGCGGACGGGGCCTACGATTTCCCCAGCGATTTCCCTAGAGGGCCGTCCGGAGGGCGTCGAGGGCCTGGACGGATGCAGAAGGCTCCTCGTCCGCGGGCTGATGAGGCCACGGCCAGCGGCTTGTTTTGCCACCGCCTTTGCAGGCAAGAGGTTGTTGGTTCGTTCCCGGTTGGATGGACCAACGCTGGTGACCTTGGCTAAGCACGACGCGCTCGGGCCTTCGCTTTGCCTCTCGGCGGATGCCCGTGGCTCTCGCGCGGGTAGTCGGCCTTTGTAAGGCTCTCGAAGACGTCGGAAGACGTCGATTGCGGAGTCTGGGTTCGGTTGCGCCCCCTTGTCAGTCTCCGAGGCAGGTGGTCGAATCGACGCCGCGATAGCCTCCGCCTGCGATGGCACGAGCCCCCTGGTGCAGTGAGGAGATCTACAGCGCTGCGGCCGAGTTCCGTGATCGTTGCCTGCGGGTGGACGGCTCGCTGTTCACGGACCGGCGCATCTGGACTGTTGAGGCGTTGCAGTCGATCGACACGCGTATCTCCCTGGCCGATATCGGAAGTGGATCTTGGCTCGACAAGCTCGAGGTCCAGGTTGAGGTCCTTGGCGCTGATGAGATCTTGCTCGCAGCTGAGATGGTCTTCGTGCTACTGCTCCCGCAGTCGGACACGGGGGCAAACACGAAGCGCGAACAACTCGGTCGAGTCCTGGCGCTGCTACCTGACGCGCCGGCAGTCCCGGAACGGCTGGACGCGGCATTCGATGGCGGCGGCGTCGCGAACTTTTCCACGGCAAAGTCGTGGACCCCCGCGCTGTTGCACTTCATCATCCACCTCGCGATCCGCCTCAAAGAATTGACCGAGCCGGAGCGAGACGCCGTGCTGTCGGACGCGTGGGCGTTTCGCGACGTCGTAGCCGAGGTGCGCACGTCAACGGACCAGATGATGGCCAACGCAATCAAGCACGTGTTCTTCCCAGATTTCTTCGAGTCGATCATCTCGCCGAGCCAACGGGACCAGCTGATCAGGACGTTCGACAAGCTTCCCGACGTCGCCGATCAGCCGGGCAGCGACCGGCAGATCGCGCGCATCGTTGAGCTCGCGACCGCGGCCAGCGACGGCGAATTCACCCTTTACGAGGACACTTTTCGGCGCGTGTGGTCGGAGCCGGCGGACCCGCGCTGGGAGGAGGGAGTGCGACTGGCCCAACAGTTGTACGACCGTGACGACTTTGACGAGCAGGAGCGCGACTACAAGGTCGCGGTCGGCGAGCTGATCGGCGTGGCGCGTTCGGCACTGCTGGCTGACGACCCAAGCTGGCCACAGGCTCTGGAGTCGGCGTTGAAGGACCGGCGCCAGAACCTCGTCGGGTGGCGGGTGCGCGACCCCTTCCTCGAGTGGGTCAATGCCGATCTCGGACGAAGCGCGTCAGCGCTCCGGCTGCTCTGGGCAACTGCAGACCCGGCGCTACGCGAGTTCGTTGAAGCGCTGCCCGCACAGCCACCACTAAGCGGCAAGGGGACGCGTGCCTCCATCTCATCACTGCTGCTCATGGGCGTCGACGCGAGTCGGTGTCCGTTCTACAAGCCAACGATCCACGAGGGATTTCGCGGTGCGCTTGGCCTGCCGCGACTCGCGACTGCTCCTGACATCGACCCCGAGACGACCTATCGGCCCGAGGAGCTCGCTGCCCGCCTGGGCCTCGACGGACGGCGGGTGCGCGAGTTTCTACGCGCGCGCTTTCCTCGGGCGGAGTCCGAACACGGAGACGCCTGGGTACTAACGCCGGATCAGGCCGAGGCGCTGCTCACCCAATTTGCCGGCGACGCAGACGCAACCGCTGCGGACGCGCTCTACGCGGATTGGCTCGGACTATTGCAGGAGTTCAGGTACCGGCTGCTTGCAGCGGGGACCGGGTTGCGCGACCTCCTCGACGCACAGGGACTCGCGTGGTGGCTGGTTTCGGGGCATCCGCCCGAGGGCTGGACGGGAGACGAGCTGGCGGCGCTCGAAGCGTTCCGCCGCGGGGCTCCCTCTGCGCTCCCGCTCACTGCCCCTCCGGCCTCCGGCCTGCTGCCAGCGATCGACAGCGAGTTCGCCGCCAAGCTTCATCTTCCGGCGTCCTGGCTCGGTGGCCTCGTAGACATGCTCGAGGAGAAGAAGCAGGTGATCCTCTACGGCCCCCCGGGCACAGGGAAGACGTTCATTGCGCAGCACCTCGGCAAGTACATCGCCGGCCACGGCGGCGGCTACCGCCTCGTCCAGTTCCACCCGTCATACACATACGAGGACTTCTTCGAGGGGTATCGACCCAAGCTTCAAGCGGACGGAATCCTTAGCTTCGAGCTTGTCCCTGGTGCGCTGCGGGAAATTGCTGCCGAAGCGGCAGCCAACCCGTCAGCGCCGTACCTCCTCATCATTGACGAGATCAATCGCGGGAACATCGCGAAGATTTTTGGCGAGCTGTACTTCCTCCTCGAGTATCGCGACGAGGGCATTCGTCTTCAGTACTCGCGAGGCGAGCTGTTCTCGTTGCCCGAGAACCTGTTCCTGCTTGGGACGATGAACACGGCGGATCGCTCAATCGCGCTAATCGACAGCGCGCTACGGCGTCGATTCCTCTTTCACGAGCTGTCGCCTTCCAAGCCACCGGTCGACACGGTGCTTGAGCAGTGGCTGGCGGCCCACGACCACGACCCGGACGCTGCCGTGCTCCTTCGCGAACTGAACGCAGCAATCGATGACGAGGACTTCTCGATCGGCCCGTCCTACTTCATCACGAGGGACGGTGGGCTGCCCAACCTCGACCAAATCTGGGCAAACGCGATCATGCCGCTCCTACGAGAGCGCTATTACGGCACCAACGAGGACCTTGAGCGCTTCGAGCTCGTGGCGCTCCGCCGGCGCCTCGAGACCGATGCGGATTGACCTTACCGCCTGGTCAGAGCAGCTCGAGGACCTTCCGGCTGAGGTCGCGACGGCACTGACGCAGTCCGGCTTGGTCGACGTTCGCATCGCGGAGCCGCCCGCATGCTGGCGCTTGATCACGGACTCACGAGTAGGAGTCTTGACCACTTCGGATTGCGACATCCGTGTCGCGCCGAAGCTTGCGATTCCGCGATTGATGTTCCTATTGAGCTACGCCGCCGACCCGCGTGGATGGCGCGAGCTCGGTCCACTGTTCGATGTTGAGGATGATCTGTTCGCGGCCGTCGCGCATGGCTTTGCGCTACAGGCTGAACGGGCACTCTCGCCTGCCCCTCTTCGAGGTTACGTGGTCGTCGAGGAGAGCGAAATCACCCTTCGCGGGCGGGTACGCATGAGCGATCAACTCGCGCGCTGGCCGGGTCTTCCGATCCCACTTGAGCTGACCTACGACGATCACCTCCTCGATATACCCGAGAACCGGCTCATACGCGGGGCTGCCGAGCTGCTGCTGAGGATGCAGCAGATTCCGAAGTCGGTCCGCCTGCGGCTGCTACGGGTGCGCGCGACCCTTGAGGAGGTGAACCCAGAGCCCCCCTCGCCATTGGTTCGCGCCCCCGAGGTAACGCGACTCAACCAACGATATGCGGGGGCATTGGCGTTGGCCGAGTTGATCTTGCGTGGCACGTCGATCAGCACATCGCGCGGAGAGGTCGCCTCGACAGCATTCGTTTTCGACATGAACAAGGTCTTTGAGGACTTTCTCTCAACCGCGTTGCGCGTCGCGCTTGAGCGTCGAGGCGGACGCGTACGACTCCAGTACGCACGGCGGCACCTCGATGAGGCGGGACGGCTCAGGCTCAAGCCCGATATCACGTGGTGGCATGACGGCACCTGTCGCGCGGTGATCGATGCAAAGTACAAGGCGCTCGCGGTGTCCGGGATCCCGAACGCCGATGCGTACCAGATGCTCGCCTACTGCATCGCATTCGGGCTCGACTGCGGCTACCTCGTCTACGCCAAGGACGCGGGTCAAGAGCCGCTCGAGCACGCCGTGCGCGACATGGAAACCACGATCCGTGTGCACGCGATCGACGTGGAGTGCGAGCCGGGTGAGGTCCTTTCTCAGGTCGATGCGTTCGCAGCGGTAATTGCGAGCGACATGGCATGGGAGTTGGACTTTCGGTCGACGGGCTAGGTCCGACCCCCCTGGACGCGGTGTCCGAGCTGTGGCTGTGGCTGAACCAAGCAGCCAGCGCGATACCTCGGCCTTCTTCCGAATGACAGTCCCCCCGCCCCCGCCCTCGTGGTCTCCAACTTCCCCGGGGCGGTTCACGCTCAGCGTCCGCGACCGATGCTTTGATCGGGTTGGATGATGTGGTTGATGGCGCGGGCGATGCCGGGTATTCGGCTTTGGCGGCTGGGTGCGATCGGGCGCGTGTAGCCGCGGCCGTATTCCGGGTCGGCCAGCTCGGGGTGCGCCAGCGATGGGGTTTGTGCGTGGCTGCGGCGCATGTTGGTGGCGAGTCGTTGGATGCGGTCGGTGTCGTGTCCTTCTGTTCCGAGGTCTTCGCGGTTGACGTACCAGTGGGTGCCTTGGCGGGCGCGGGATGCCTCGACGTAGGCGGGCTCCTTGCTGGTCTGCCAGCCCCCGGTGATGACGAGCGTGCGGGTGACGGTCGCGCCTTGGGCACGGTGGATGTGGTGCGCGTACCCGAGGCGCACGCGGCCGAGGTCTTCCCCGGCGAGTGTTCGCCTGCGGCCGGTGACGTCGAACTCGATGAGTGCCTCTCCAGCGGGGGTGACCTGGAGGACTTCGCCTTGGCTGCCGTTCTCGATGCGCTCGACGCCTCGTTGGTAGTGCTGCTCGATCATCGCTACACGGTCGCCTTGGCGGATGCCGTAGTGAACCCCTGGGACCTCGGCCTCCCGTTCGCCGAGCTCGCCGCGTTCTGCGCGGTAGTGCTGGGCGCGGGCGTTGAGGCGGTGGATCTCCTGGTTTGACGCATCGGAGATCAGCGCGACCTCGCCGATCGGGTGGGTCTCGGTGAGCTTCGCCCACGCCTGTACCGCGTGCTCGACTGCCTGATCGCGGGTGTCTGCCATGTGGAGCTGGCCGCGGGAGTGGTAGTGCGCCATCGCACGGTCTGAGCGTCCGGCTCGCAGGTCTGCCCACGCGCGCTGTTCTTGTGGGTCCAAGGTGCGGCGTACGTCTGAGAGCTCGGCGCTGGGCACGATCTCGGTGAGCCGGTCGAACATACCGCCGGCGCCGATCGAGGGGAGCTGCGCGGCGTCGCCGATCGCGACGAGCTTCGCCCCGGTGCGCTCCACCATTTTGGTGAGCCGGTCGAGCCGGTTGGTGTCGGCCATCCCGGCCTCGTCGAAGTAGATCGTCGTGTGCTCATCGACCTTGAGCTGGCCGTGCCCCACACGCGAGATGAGCGCGTCGACGCTGAACACCTGTTGCGAGAGCGCCGGGCTGTCCCGTCCGAGACGCTCAACCGTCGACCAGGACACGGCGACACCCAGCGTCTGATACCCCGCGAGCTGCTCCGCACGCGCGGCGGCGTCGATCACCACACCCTTCCCGGTGCCCGCGGGCCCGACCAGGATCGCTCCGCGCTCGGGGCCGGTGATGACCTCTAGCGTGTGGGTCTGCTCGTCGCTGAGGTGTCCGCCGATCCGCTCGGCCACCTGGTCGCTTGCGATCTCGCGGGCGACCGCGCCGACGTCCCGGTCGGCCGCCTGGGCGAGCTTAGTGAACCTCCGCTCGATCGCCTGCTCGCGGGCGCGCACAGCGAGCGTCGTCATCAACCCACCCTCTAGCGGGAGGACTCTGCGCTCGGCGATCATCGATCGTGAGAACGCGAGTGCCTCGCGCGGTGAAAGCTCCCCGACGGACTGCTCGAGCAGGACCGCTCGAAACTCGCCTGGCTCGAACGTCGCGGCGCGCTCAGTCAAGCGCTCCTCGACGCGATCCGGGAGGGCACGCTCCGGCCGCGACCCACGAGCCTCCCCGAGCAGCCGAGCGGGCTCATCTCCCACGAAGCCAAAGCGCGCCGCGGTCTCGTTCCATACCGCGTGTAGGTCGGCGCGGGTGACGAGTACCTTCGCCTTGCGGTTCTCGAGCTTCAGCCGGCGCAGCTCCCCACGCTCGGGTGCGCGGCCCCACTTCGCGCGGAAGCGCTCCGCGGCCCTGGCGACCTCACGGCTGCGCGCGGAGAACGCCTCCAAAAGCCCTTGGGGCACACCGGCGATCTCGAAGTAGTGGCCCTGCTTGCCGGTCCCCGCCTCGATCGCATAACCACGCTCGGAGAGCTGGTGCGCAAGCGCGGAGCGATAGTACGCGCCCATCTCCCGCGCGGAGCGGAAGACCGGACGGGAGGCGACCGCGACGATACGCCCGTCATCCCGCACAGCGCTCGTGATCACGACGTGACTGTGCAGCTGCGGGTCAGGCGCGTCCCCTTCGAGAACCCCGCGTGCGGTGGTGTGCCGGTACTCCGCCGCCACCACCTCCCGCGCCGGCTCCTCCACGACCTGGCCGCTATAGCGGCGCCGCACGGTCGGCACCGTCTCGGTGAGATGCGCCATCGCCTCACTCACCGCAGCGGCGTGCGCAGCCTCCATATCCGCGCGCTGAGTCGCGTCGCCGAGCGCCCACACCGCGGACACCGACTTCGGCGCGCTGAACGTCAAATCGATCCCACCACCCCGGCCACCGCCCGCGCCCTCGGGCCGCATCCACCCACCCGTGCGGGGATGACGGCCCTCCATCAAAGCGATGAAGTCCCGGCCCTCGACCGCCCGGCCCTCGATACCCAACCGCGCGAGCGTCTCAGGCGAGACAAGCCACTGGCCAGGCGCCTGGGCCATCTCCCCATCCGGCGTCAGGTAGTAGTCCCCACGCTCAGGCACCACCGTCTTTGACTCCAAGTAGCGCGCATACCCACCGGCCTTCGCGGCACCAATGCTCGCAGCAGTCATCACACCCGATACAGACCACAACCACCCCAAAGCGGCCACGGACTTGCACAGCGCTCGCACAGCTCCCGCAGGGGCGTGCATCTAGTCTGTTTGGCTTTGGAGCTGTACGCCGGCAGCAGGAGTCGTGAGCGCTGCTCGGGTGGCTTTGGGCTCAGAGGCGTCCGGCTGCGCGCTCGGTGGCGATCAACGTGGCGAGGTCGTCGAGCGCGGTCTCGGGTGGGATTGCTTGGGCTGGTTGGCGGATGTGGTCGGGTGCGCCCGGTGGGTGCAGGTGGTAGGGGGACTCGGGGTGGCCGTCGGGGTCGAACTCGTAGCGAAGGCGGGCGTCGCCGGCCTGTCCGTGGTAGGAGTAGCCGCGCAGGTAGAGGCCCTCGCGCTGTTGCGCGTCAGGTAGGGGATGTTCTGACCAGCGCTCGAGGAGCGTGAAGGTGATCCGCTCGTCGGGCTCGGCGTCCTCGTCCTCGTCGGCGTTGGGTAGGAGCACGGCTCGCATGTGGATGAGTCCGAGCGGCGGATCGTCTTCCCAGCGTGGGTGCTCGCGTCCGCTGAAGTCCAGCAGATACCCCCGGGCGTTGAGCAGCGCGTGGAGCTCCTCGAAGCGGCGCGAGACGAACGTGCTGATGTGCGACACCGCGTGTTTCTACCAGAGGCCCGCTGAGACGACCTTTGCAATAGGGTTTCCTTTGTGTCGATTTTGTAGATTTAGAGGATATCTCTGATAATCTAGATTTCTCAACGTCGCTGGCTGGAGGTGTGCAATGGCTGATTTCGATAGGCAGTATTGGAAGATCAAGGACTTCGCCGAGCACTTCGGCCTGGACAAGAGCACCGTCTACAACAAGATCGAGCGGGGCGAGATCCGCGCCATCCGCATCGGCAAGACGGCGCTTCGCATCCCCACCGAGGAGGTCAAGCGCGTGCTGGACAGCTTCGTAGAGCCCCGCGAGCAGCCCCACGACTTGCTGGCACTCGCGGAGGACTTCCAGGCTCGCACCGGGCGCTCGCCGGCAGACTTCGCCGACGCTTGGCGGGCAGGCAAGATCGAGGACACCCCGCAGAACACGCGCGATGCGATCGAGGCCCTCGCCCTACGCGAGGCGCTGCAAGCCGCCACCGTCCACGCGTAGGGCTCGACGACAGCTACGCCGAGAGCTGCGCGCCGGTCTCTGCGTAGAGCCGCTGGACCTCACGCAGCCACTTGGCCGGGATCTCCTCCTCCAAGCGTTCTAAGAAAGCTGCCTCGGCACCCGCCGAGTGCGGACGGATCGGTGTGACGTTCTCGGGAAGGCTGCGCGGATCGAGCACCCGCGTGATCTGATTCGCGAGCTCAGGCTGCGGCCTGTAGGCCATGTACTGTTCGGTCGTGGTCAGGCGGGCGTGGCGCATGAGCGCCTGAATCGTCCTGACATCCACTCCGCCGCGGGCCAGCGTCGTGCCGAACGAGTGGCGCAGGTTGTACATCCTGATCGGCTGCAGCCCGGCCTTCTGCTGGGCGAGCTTGAACGCGTTGCGTATCGAGCGCTCGCTGACGGGGCCGTCGCGGTCCTCGCTTGCGAACACCAAGTCCTCGTTCTCGGTCGCATAGTCGCGGTCCATGACCTTCGCCAGCGCGCGAGCCAGTCGGGGCGTCATCGGGATCGCTTCTGAGTCTGAGGTCTTGGTCGTGTCGAGGGCGTTGCGCACCCAGTTGTCGTGGACGCGGATCACCCCGGCCTGGGAGTCGACCGCGCCCCGCGTGAGGCCTTGGGCCTCGCCCGGTAGGCGCAGGCCGGCGTGCGCGCCGAGCAGCCAGAAGGCTTCCTCGAGGACGCTCGGCGCGTGCTGGAGCAGCCGGTCGATTTCATCGGGGTCGTAGAAGTCGTCGCGGCGCAGGATGCGCTCCCGCTCGTGCCTCTTGCTCGTGCGCTTGACTTCATCGAGAGGGTTCGTAGGCAGCCAGCGCCTGCGCACGGCGTAGTCGAGGATCGCGCCGAAGATGTCGCGGTATGTGTTGCGCGTCTGCGCCGCTGCGGGAGCGACGAGCATCCACGGCTTCGTCGTGCGACGCGCGATGATCCAGCCTTCGGCTTCGCGCGCCTTTGCGGTCGCGTGCGAGACCCGCTTTGGGCGCTGTGCGTTCAGGGGGACCACGCGGTAGGCGCCTCGGCGCCGGTGCTTCCAGGTGCCGGGCATCTCGTCGGCCAGGCGCTCGGCCTCGGCCTTGGTCGTGACCTCCACGGCGGCGCTGCCGGGTGGCTGAGCCGTCCAGCGCGTGATCTGCACCCTGCGGACATCCTTGCCTTCGGCCTTGGCCTCTTGCGCGGCCTGCTCGCCTAAGACGCGACAGGACTTGAAGTCCGCGAAGTAGGCGCGCAAGCGACCGTCGGCAAAGTCGCGGACAGGAGTGTCGGCGCCGTGGTCGCGGTACAGCCGCTCGAAGATGTCCTCGTAGCCCGCGACGGTCGAGCGCTTGAGGCCCTTCTCGCTCTGGCGCTCGGCGAGCCATCCCTCGGCGGACTGCCTGAGCGAGCCTTCAAGGGCCTGAGCATCCTCGGCCTGCGCCTTGGTCTCCAAGTCACGCAGGATCTCCGCGAGCTGGGCCTCGGCGTCCTTTGGGGTCAGATGCTCCGGTGTCGGACGCGGTCCATTGCCCGCGCGCCAGATGGTCGCCCCGCGCGGCGTCTTGCGGCCAGAGTCGCGGACATGCGCCGGACCGAGGCGACATCCGCCCTTCTGGTCATTCTGGTCGCGCCAGAACGCATAGAACGACCGGGTGCGGCCGTTCCAGTCGAGCTTGACCTGTAGATGCCCCGTGGGGCGTGCTGTATCGCTCATGATGCCTAAGACCTCCACGAACTCGAAACGGCCAATGAGTTGTGTGGAGGGCCAGAGCGATTTCCCTACGATTTCCCTAGAGGGCCGAGCGGAGGCTGAAAAAGGCCCTGCTAGATGGGCCAAAACCGCCTAAACTCGGGCAATCAGGGGTGCCGGCGGAAGGATCATAATCCGCGTGTCGGGGGTTCGAGTCCCTCCTCCGGCATCTGCAAATGTCCCTGCTTAGATGGGATTTTTAGTATGCGTTCAGTGGGTCAGGGGGACATAATCGTGCCGCGTCGAACCTATGGGCATGGAGCGGGCCGAGGCGGAGGCGATCTATGACCAGGGCCGTGAGGTGGTGGTCGAGGTGCTGTTGCGGATGGATCGCCAGATCCAGGCGCTTACCGAGCGGGTCGCCAGGCAGGATGAGCGGATCGCGCAGCTGGAGCGTCGCCTGAACCGCAGTTCGCGTAACAGCTCGCAGCCTCCGAGCGCCGATCCGCCGAGTGTGCTGCCGCGGCGGAGCAAGGACCCCTCCGGTCGAGCGCAGGGCGCCCAGAGCGGGCATGAGGGTAAGGGCCGGCCGCTGCTGCCGGTGTGGATGGTCGATGAGGTCGTCGAGTACTGGCCTGCCGGTTGTGGGTGCGGGCACGTGTTCGCCGAGCACGAGCACTTGGCGGTGGGCGAGCCGGTGCGCCACCAGGTCGAAGAGTTGCCGGCGATCCAGGTGAAGGTGATCGAGCATCGCTGCCAGCGGACGCGCTGCCCGGGCTGTGGGCGACGCCGGCGTGCCGAGCTGCCCGCTGAGGTCGCCGCGAGCGCGTTCGGCCCCAGGTTTCAGGGGGCGCTCGCGACGCTCTCGATCCGCAACCGCATCAGCCGCCGTGATGTCGTGGAGCTCTGCGAGCAGCTCTTCGCGGCCCGCATCAGCACCGGGACGGCCGATGCGATCCTCGCTCGTACCGCCGAGGCGCTCCTTGAGCCCTACGCGGATCTGCTGGAGCGGGTCCGTAGAGCCCCGGCGCTCAACATGGACGAGACGGGCTGGCGGCTGAAAGGCACCCAGCGCGCCCTGTGGGGCATGTTCACCGACCGTCACGCCGTGCTGCATGTCGCCCCCGACCGCCACGAAGACCACGCCAAGGAACTGCTCGGCGACACCACGGCCGTAGTGACCTCGGATCGCTGGTGGGCCTACTCGCACCTGCCGCTCTCGCGCCGCCAAGTCTGCTGGTCGCATCTGCAGCGCGACTTCATCGCGATGACCGATGGTCTCGCGGGCGAGAAAGAGCTCGGCGAGCACGGCCTCGCCCTCTGCGAGCGCGTCTTCTGGGACTGGGAGTGCTACCAGAACACAGGAGACCGGCAAGCTCTGAAGCGACGCATCCAGGCGCTGCGCCGCCAGTACAAGCCGATCCTACGCCGCTACGGCGGCCAAGCGGCGCGTTACCGCCTCACCCGACGGCGGGCACGCAACCTCCTGAAGGTCTGGCCGGCGCTCTGGACCTTCGCCCAACACCAGGGCGTAGAGCCGACCAACAACCACGCCGAGCGCGGCCTGAGGGGCGCCGTCATCCACCGCAAGATCAGCCTCGGCAACCAATCCGAGGTAGGCGAGCAACGCACCACCCGGCTGCTCTCCGCGCACACCACCTGCCGCCTACAGGGCCGCTCGCTCTTCGTCTACCTCACCGACGCGATCACCGCCCACGCCCGCGGCGACCCCGTTCCCCTACTCACCTGAGGGCACCGACCCACTGAACGCATACGATTTTTATTTGTTGATGACTCAGGCGAGGCCCACCAAAGTGCCAGGGTGGTAACGCAAATGGTAACACATCGGCAAGGCCGGTCGTGCGTCGCGATCAGTGACCGAGAACCAAGGCGAGGATAATCCCGGCTACGACCAGTACGAGGATTGGCGCGCCGACCGTCACCCACGCTTGCTGCCACCAATGGCTCGTCGGTGCTTCGGGCGTCTTGGAGGGCAAAGAAGCGGATGCTGCTGGTCCGGAGCCGGAGACAGCGACGTTTCCTGCCGTGATGGATCCGACTGTAACAATGCTACGAGCAATAGGATCAGCGCCCATCAGCGGCCCTTTGCTTTCAGTATCGCCCCTATCGATGGCTTCCAGGCGATTCTCGATACGACGCATGACCGGCCCGTAGATTCCATGGACCTTGGCCTCATCTTGGCCTTTGGAGCGCAAACCCAGCTCGCCAGGTTCCTTGTCCCAAGTCAACCATGTCTGCGCCTTTGTAGTCTCGCCGAAGCCGACCGCAATGCGAACGATGCACCAAGGGTGTCGATGATGACAGCCCGCTACATGCGAGCCAGCAAATCGAGTGTGGGCTGCCAGAAGTCCAGGCAGATCCGCTCGACGTTTGAGGGGTCGGTCAGCGTCTGCTCGGGGGGCTTATCGCTCTCGCTGGGCAGGAACAGCAGCTCGGCGCCGATGAGCCGCTCCCAGTCCTCGCGCAGGCCGCGCAGCTTGGCGGGGTCGGCGAAGAAGCGCACCAGGTCCGCCGGCCGACGGATGCCGAGTGCGGGGTAGCGGCGGCTGCGTCCCTCGGCCTTGAACTTGCGACGCACGAGGTCGGCGACCTTCTCACGGTCGATGTGCTCGTGGTGCTCGCGGGCGAGGTAGGCGAGGTCGACGAAGTGCTTGGAGAGCGGCTTGGAGCACCACGCGAGGGTCTTCTCCGCGGCGAGCTCGTCGCGCGTGAGGCCGTTGACCTCGAACCTTTGGTCGCGGGCGAGGAGGGGGTCGTAGTAGAAGAGCTTCTCGGCGGGTGGGTCCAGGCGCTCGCCGGCGCGGACGGAGACCGTGATCTTCAACTCTCGGTCACGGCCGCGCAGTCCCAGGGTGATGCCATCCATCGAGAACGGGGGATCCCCGTCGAACATGTCGCGGTCGAACGAGAACACCTCCTGGGGCGCGAGGTGGAAGCCGTACTCGCCGTCGATCGTCAGCGCCCGCTCGAGTTCGGGGGCGCGCAGGGTTTGCGGGTCGAGGTAGGTGTAGTCGGCGTCCTTGATGGACTGGCGCGGGCTGCGGTAGACGTTGGAGAGCAGCGTGCCGCCCTTCAAGACGAACAGATCGCGGTAGTCGGGGTGGCAGGCCAGGTGTCGGACGGTGGCGCTCTTGGCGACCAGCATCAGGAGCTGCCCGCGGGCCAGGCCGGTGCGGCTCTCGGCGTCGTCGAGCATCTCCTCGGTGGTCGGGGCCTCGCTCACTTCAGCTCCAGTGCGGCGCCGATGAGGGCCGGGTCTTCATAGACGCGCCAGCGCGGGCTGACCCGCTGCTCGCCGGGTGGGGGCGTGTGTCCCGGGACGAGCGGCACGGCGTAGCCGCGACCAAGGCGCAGCGTCAGCGGCTCGCTCCCGGGGATCTCGTAGAGGTCCATGAAGAAGCCTACGCGCCTGGCGACGGTGGGCCCGCCGAAGCGCTCCACCGCCTTGACGAGCCGCTCGGGGTCGAGCTTGCCCGCGCGCCAGGCCCTGTGCATGGCGTCCGCCACCACGGGCACCGGGGCGGCCAGTCTCGGCCGGTCGAACGAGTCCAGGAGCGCCTTCTCGACCGTAGCGACGCGCACCGGCCACTCGAAGTCCTCGTCGATCTTCCACCCAAAGAACTTGCGGTCGGTGACCCGCACGAAGAGGACCTCGGCCAGCCCGACCCGCACGGGGCGCTTCTCGCGCCTGACGGCGACGTAGATACGCCGTGACTGCTGATCGATCAAGCCGTGATGCCACAGCGCCGAGTGCCAGGAGAGGTAGTACTCGACTTGTAGACGACGCAGAACGACCTCGGCCACCGGGTCGAACGCCTGCAGCCGTGGACTGCGCGCCGGGCCGCGCTCGCGGCTTGCCACGTAGCGTCCGTGCTGTAGGCGGTGCAGCGCGCCCTTGCCTGCGAGGCGCTCGACCGCCTTGCGGAAGTTGTACGCCCCCCCGCTTTGGGCGCGGGCGAACTCCGCAAACGGCGCCTCGTCGAGGGTGAGGTCGAGCGTTCGATCGGGCTTGTGGTCGTATATGTAGTCGAGCAGCAGATGCTCGACCTCGTTGGGACGTCCTCCGGGCATGGGCATAGTTTAGGGGAAAACGTCGCAAGAAAACTACAGATCCTGCGCGACGTTCTTCCCTAATCGACTCGCGCTTGGTAGCCCACCCATGGGACCACCCACAGCGACGGCGGGATGGACGGAGTAGGAAGAGCAACGGGCGACCCCGATGCCAGATGCCAACTTGCCGCGCACGCCCGCCCGACACACGGCGTAGGCTCTGAAAGCGACGACAGAAGGAGCAGGTGACGACATGGCTGCGAAGCGCGAAAGGACCAAGACGCCGGGCATCTTCAAGCGCGGCGACCGGTACGTGTTCAGCTACCGGGTGGAGGGCAAACAGCGGTGGGAGTCTGCCCGCACGCTCGATGAGGCGCGACGGCTGCGCGCGCGACGGTCGGCGTCGATCGATGAGGGCTCCTACCAGCCACAGACCAGGGAGCGATTCGCGGACTACGCGCTGGCATGGGTCGAGCGCTACCAGGGCAACGGCCGGCGCGGATTCACGGAGGACACGCGCACCGAATACCGCCGGGATCTCGAGCGCTACGCGATCCCCTTTCTTGGCCGGCTGCGGCTGGAGCAGATCACCCCGCGCCACGTTGCGCAGTTCATCGCGTGGATGTGCGACGAAGACGAGCAGGGGCGACGTGACGCGGAGCGGCGCCGCGAGGCGAAGGCCGCGAAGCTGGACGTGGCGGCGACGACGTTGGAGCTTGAAGAGGGGACGCTGTACCTCGTCGATGCGACCGTGCGGCGCGTGCTCTCCCCGATCCGTGCGTGCTTGCGAACCGCGACCGCCGAGGGCCTGATCCGCCACAACCCGACGGTGGGCGCCGCGCTACCCGCAAGGGACGATCAGCGGCGCATATCGCTCGACGCCGACGAGCTGGAGGACGACCACGACGTGCGCGCGCTGAGCGACACGCAACTCGCCGTGCTGCTGGCAGTCGTGCCCGAGCGTCACCGGCTGCTGTTCGAGCTTGTGGCGGCGACGGGCGTGCGGATCAGCGAGGCGCTGGCGCTGCGGTGGGGCGATCTGGAGCTCGATGGAGAGCGGCCCGTGGTGCGGGTCCGCAGTGCCTACGTGAAGCGTCATTTCAAGCCGCCCAAGAGCCGCTACGGCAGGCGCGCCATCCCGATCGACTTCGCGCTCGTGCAGGCCCTCCGGCGGGCGCGCAGCGCGTCCGAGTGGCCCGGAGAGCGCGATCTCGTCTTCGCCACGGGCAGCGGGACGCCGATGGACTACGGCAACCTGCACCGCCGGGTCCTGAAGCCCGCCGCGGAGGAGGCCGGCGTGCCGTGGGCGGCGTTCCACACGCTCCGCCACACCTGCGCTTCGCGTCTGTTTGCACAGGGGCGGAATGCGGTCCAGGTGCAGCGATGGCTCGGGCACCACTCCCCGGCGTTCACGCTCACGGTGTACGTCCACCTGCTTGACGACGACCTCGGCGGTCCGCTTGGGCTCCCCGGTGGTGGTAACGGCGCGGTAACAGACCCCACACCGATCCACACCACAACGAGGGAGGGCGAGTTGGCGAATCGTCAGGGCTAGAGCCAAAGCATGGCTTCAACGACGGCCCACACCACGTCCGCGCTGCCATACAATCCGCGTGTCGGGGGTTCGAGTCCCTCCTCCGGCATCTGCAAAGCCTGTGTTCGCTCCCCAACCGGAGGCAACCTGAGCGATCCCCACCGCTCGGACCGTCCAATGCGTGCACGAAAGACACCGATTTGGTACCCGCGGGCGGTACCCGCGGCCCTTCGCGTGAGCCTCGCGCCACCCATAGAAACAGAAAACCCCGCGATTGATTAGCAGGGCTTTCCCAAGAGCGGATGATGGGACTCGAACCCACGACCTTCTGCATGGCAAGCAGACGCTCTAGCCAACTGAGCTACATCCGCGTAAGCCGTATAACTATAGGCGAGGAGAGGGCCCGGTGTCGGGTCCGGTCGGCGCGGCGGACCAAACGGCGGTATCGCCTCAACTAGCCTCCCCGACGAGGATCTCCGACGGCTCGGGCGGCAGTGTGTGGTGGGGGTGAGCGCCGGGCTGCGCCGGCGAGAACCAGCGCTGGGCGATCGCGGTCGGGACGATCGCGGAGAGTACGACGACGGTGACGAGCAGGGAGAACTGGGTGCGGTCGATGATGTGCGCGGTCAAACCGTAGAGCGCGCTGATCGTGCCGAACGTCAAGCCGGTGCTCATCAGCAACGTGGTGAAGGTCGCGTTCGGGCTCGTGTGCCGGCGGGCGAGCGGGTAGACCAGGGTGAGCTTGGGGACCATCTTCGCCGCCACGAGCACGCCGAGCACGCCGAGGTTGGCGAACACCGCGGCGAGCGAGACGTTCAGGCCGCCGCGCAGGAAGAAGAACGGCGTGAGGAACGCGAACGCCACGATCCGCAGGCGCCGCTGCTCCTCGAGGTGGCGCTGGTAGTGGCGCGACATCGCCAGGCCGAGCACGAACGCCGGCAGCACGGCCTGGCCGTTGGCCGCATCGCCCAGGACCATCAGAGTCAGGAGGATCGCGAAGACGAGCTTGATCTCGGGCTCGATCACGCGGTCGCCGTAGCGTCCGAAGAACCACGGCGCGAGCCGGGGCAGCAACACGATGAGCGCGACGGACACGACGAGGAAGACCGGAAACCAGACGGTCGGCTTGATGAAGATCGCCGACAGCGCGATCACCGTGCACATGTCGGTCACGAAGCAGGCGCTCATGATCAGCTTGCCGACGCGGACGGTGTTGAGCCCGGTCTCGACGAGCACGGCGTAGACGACGGCGAGGCTCGTCGTCGACAGCGCGGTGCCGGCGATCAGCGACGCTTTCGTCGTCCACCCGAGGGGGCCGAGCGCGACCAAGGTGGCCGCCACGAATGGCCCGGCGAAGGAGACGACGCCGATCGTGATGGAGGCGCCGAAGCGCTCGCGGAAGTCGTCGGGGTCGACCTCCGCGCCGGCGAGGAAGGTGAGCACGACCGAGGCGAAGCTGGCTATGAACACGAGCCAGCTCGCGTTCGGGTCGAGGTTGAAGGTGTTGCCGAGCGCGACCCCGAGCGCCAGCTCGACGAGCGCGACCGAGATGCCGATCTCAACCGAGACCATGCTGGCGAGCAGCACGGCGCCGGCGAGGATGGCTGCGAGCTGAACGGCTGTCATCTGGGACCTCCACGAGGCGTCGTTGGACGTTGTCGTAGAGGCCATCAGCGGCTGGCGTCGCCGCGGTTGGAGCGAGCCTCATCGCTCACCTGCACGCCCATCCTACCGGGTGGCCGGTCGGGTCTCCCAAGTTGGAACCCTCAGCGGGGAGCCCACCGGACCGTTCCGAGCGGTCGGGGCGGCGGCGATCTTGTGGGCCGGCTTCAAGGGCTCACGAATCAATAGGTGGCGGGATCGGGGTGCTCGGATGGTGGATGCCAGACGACGCACACGAGCGCAGGCGTACCGGTAGTACGTCGAGCATCGTGGGTGGCGGCTGGCGCCGCCAGGCGAGTGCATCCGGACCGTCAGATATTGATTCGTGAGCCCTAAACGCACACCACGTAGCGTCCGCCGTCGCCGCGCGCCACCGCGCCGCTCAGCTCCAGCTGCGCGAGCGCGAGTAGCGTCTCGTGGATCCCTGCGCCCTGTGCGGCGAGTCGCGTCACGGTGTCGCAGCCGGCGCCCACCTGCTCCAGCACCGCCCGCAGGCGGGGCTCCAACTCGGGCAGGCGGGGCTGGCGCTCGCGGCGTGTCGCGGCGGCGCGACGCTCGCCCACCCCGTAGAGCGCGTCCAGCGCATCCTGGGGATCTCGCACCAACACCGCCCCCTCTCTGAGCAGCACGTGGGGGCCGCGGGCGGCGGGGGAGCTCACCCGGCCGGGAACCGCCGCCACGATTGCGCCCGAGGCCGAGGCGAGGCGCGCGTGCAGCAGTTCCGCGGGCTGCTCTGCCGCCTCCACCACGATCACCATACGGGCCAGCGCCGCCACGATCCGCGCGCGAGCGACGTGAGACCACGTGCCCGGCGCGCAGCCGCACGGCAGCTCCGCCAGCGCGCAGCCCTCCGCGGCGATGCGCCGGTGCAGGGCGCGCCAACTCGCGGGGTGGGCCACATCCACGCCGCCCGCCACCACCGTCACCGTGGAAGCGCCGGCGTGCAGCGCTCCGAGGTGCGCCGCCGCGGGGATGCCCTCAGCGAGACCGCTCACCACGGTGATCCCGCTCGCCGCCAGCCCCCGCGCGAGGCCGTGTGCGACCTCCATGCCGTAGTCGCTCGCCCTGCGGGTCCCCACGATCGCCACCACCGGCTGTGTCAGCAGACCCTCCAGGCGCGTGACGGAGCCCGCCACGTGCAGCATCCGCGGCGAGCCGTCTCCCTGGGCGAGCGCGCGGGGGTAGCGGGGGGCGTGGCGGCAGATCCGCTGCACGCCCGCGGCCGGGGGCGCCTGCGAGCGCTCGAACTGCGCGTAGCGCGCCAACAGGGACTCTCGCCACTTGCCAGCGAGCGCCCGCACGAGCTCCTCGTCGGCGAGCCCGAGTAGTCCCAACAGGCGCTCGGGGTCACGCCTGTAGTAGGAGAGCCGTCCGCTCAGGGCTTGCAGCAGCCAGGCGTGGCGCAGGCATCCGAGGCAGGCGCCTTCACGCAGAGACTCCGCCTCCCTGGTGCGGGCCCCGTTCACGTTGGGGGCCTGGCTCACGCCGAGGGTGCGGATCCTGCCGTGGGCGCCGTTGGAGGCAACGGTCGTGCTGGGGGCGCCGCTCACGCCGGAGGTGCGGCTCACGCGGGGACCGTTGCTCACGCCACCCGCCGGCGCGACACCCCGGCCTCCGGACGCAGCGAGAGGGCGAGCGAGACGTCCTGCTCACGGGTACGCTCGCTGCCTTCCAGGTCGGCCGCGGTGCGCGCGACGCGCAGCACGCGGGCGATGCCGCGCGCGCTCATCGTGCCCCGTTCCTGGGCGCCGCGCAGCAGTTGTGCCGCGCCCTCGCTCAGCGCCACGTGGCGGCGCAGCAGGCGAGTGTCCAGGTGCGCGTTGGCGCTCACCCCCTCCTCGCGCAGACGCGCCTCCTGGCGTTCGCGGGCGTGCACCACCCGCTCGCGGGCCTGCGCGGAGCTCGAAGGCGGGCGCGGTGCTCGGATCGTGCCCCGGGGGTCGCGAAGCGCGCGGAATCCGATCGGACCACGTTCGCTCGGGGCCCCCGGAGCCGTGGCGACGCCCGTCGGGCCGCTCGAGGTGGGCGACGAGGTCGATGCGGTCGAGCAGCGGCCCGCTGAGGCGCCGGCGGTGGCGAGCGAGGTCGGCTTCGGTGCACCTGCACCGCTCTCCGTCGCCGAGGTAGCCGCAGGGGCACGGGTTGGTGGCGGCGACGAGCGCGAAGCGCGCGGGGTACACCGCGGAGTGCCGGGCGCGCACGATCGCCACGCGCCCGTCCTCCAACGGCTGGCGCAGCGCCTCCAGGGTGGGGCGCGCGAACTCGGAGAGCTCATCCAGGAACAGCACCCCGCGGTGGGCGAGCACCACCTCGCCGACCCACCCCCGCCGCGCGCCGCCGACGAGGCCGGCGGTGGTGATCGAGTGGTGGGGGGCGCGGAAGGGGCGGCGGCGGATCAGCTCCCCGGCCTGCAGGCGCCCGGTGATGGAGTGGATGCGCGTCACCTCGATCGCCTCCGCGCGGCTCAGTGGGGGCAGGATCGTGGGTAGGCGCTGCGCGAGCATCGTCTTGCCGGTCCCCGGGGGACCGCTCAGCAGCAGGTTGTGCCCGCCCGCCGCGGCCAGTACGAGCGCCTCGACGGCGTGCGACTGGCCGCGCACGTCGGCGAGGTCGAGGCTCTCAAGCCCGCCCGCCTCCTCGGCGGCGCAGCCCGAGCCGTCGGCGTCGTCCCCCTGCTCTAGCGGGGCGGGCAGTGGGTCGCCGGTCCCGCCGGAAAGCACGCGCACGGCGCTGGAGAGGCGCTCGGCGACCACGACCTGAAGGCCCTCCACGAGCGCCGCCTCGCGTGCACGCGCGCCTGCGAGCACCAGCGTGGAGAGGCCCCCTTCCTGCGCGGCCTGCGCGATCGCGAGGGTGCCGTGGCAGGAGCGCACCTCGCCGTCGAGCGCGAGCTCCCCGAACAGCGCGTGGGTCTCCAGACGCTCTCCCGGGAGCTGACCGGAGGCGGCGAGCACGGCGCAGGCGAGCGCGAGGTCGAGGCCGGGACCGACCTTGGGGACGTCGCCGGGGGCGAGGTTCGCGGTGATGCGCCGCTCGGGGAACTCGTAGCCGCAGTTGAGGATCGCCGCGCGCACCCGGTCGCGCGCCTCGCGCACCGCTGCGTCGGCGAGGCCGACGATCGTAAACGCCGGCAACCCCGCGCGGATGTCCACCTCCACGGCCACCGGCTGGGTCTCGAGCCCCTCGATGGTGAACGTTCGTGCTCGGGCAAGCATCATGGTCTCCTTGGTGTCAGACGGCGGTCAGGTTCGCGGTGGTCAGGGTTCGGGTGACGACTGTCCGCACGGTAGGCCGCGCTTGAGACGGTACGCTCGCGCGGCCCAGTTTGCGCAACGCTTTCCGTTGCGCTAGGATGAGCCCGTGCCCGTCAGCACCGCCGAGAAGGTCACCGCCCTGAGCCACGACTTCCGCTCTCAGCGCCGCCTGGCGGAGCTGATGGAGGTCAGTCCCGCGCAGGTCACGCGCTGGCGCCGCGGGCAGGGGATCGACGAGGCGAACGCCCAGCGGGTGGACCTGCTGGAGATGGTGATGTCGAGCCTGCTGAGGCTGTACCCGCCCGAGGCGGCCGAGCAGTGGCTGCACGGCCTCAACCCGCACCTCGGCGACCGCCGGCCGATCGACCTCGTGCGCGCGGGGCGCTCCCGCGAGCTGCTCGACGCGATCGCCCAGGAGCGCGCGGGCAGCTACGCGTGAATCTATGGCGGGTGGTGCCGTGGCGGGCGCAGACGCCGCCGCGGAAGCCCGGCGGGGCGCTGTGGTTCCCGCGCGCGCTGCAGGGTCTCGGGCGCCACGACAACCCGGACCGCTACGGCTGCCTGTACGTCTGCGAGGCGGCGGTCGGCGCGTGTGCGGAGGCGCTGGCGCCGTTCCGCGGGGCGGGCGCGCTCGCGCCGGGGATGCTCCTGCGCGGCGGGCAGCCCCTCGCGCTCGCGCGGCTGGAGCTCGCCGAGGACGCGGGCACGGTGGACCTCGACGACCCCCGCGTGCTGGCCGGCCGCGGACTGCGCCCCTCCCGCGTGGCCACCCGTAGGCGCGCGGTCACGCAGGTGTACGCGGCGCGCGTGTTCGAGGATGTGCCCCTCGCGCTCGGCCTGCGGTGGTGGTCAACGCTGGAGGCGAGCCTGATCAACCTCACGCTGTTCGACCGCGCGGCGCCCCACCTGACGCTCGCCGAGTTGCAGCCGCTCGCGCTGGAGCACCCCGCCGTCCTGGAGGCCGCGGAGCTGCTGGGGCTCGCCTCGCGGTGAAGAGTAAAGCGGGAGACCCGCGAGGTGGGTCTCCCGGCAGGACACACCCCTGTCCCCCGGGGGTCGCCGCGCCGCACAGGACGCGGACGACGGGTGCGCCCCTACAGCCCGTCGGGGTGGCGCACGACAAACCCGGCGGTGGAGGTCATCGAGTCAGACCAGCGCGAGCCGTCTTCGGCGAGCGCGACGGTGTCGAAGCGGCGGCCGTCGATCGTCATCCAGGCGTGTTCGGCGTCGGCGTAGATCGTGATGTAGCGCCCGGGGCCCGATTCGCCGTAGGACTCCAGGCCCGTGGAGTCCTCCGGTGAGGAGAGCAGGCCGCCGCCGTGCAGCGCGTAGGAGACCGAGCCCGAGCAGTCGTAGCCTTCGGAGATGAACGAGCCGTGGCCGCCGCCGTAGACGTAGGGGCGGGTGGCGATTTCATCCGCGGCGGCGATCACGCGCGCGACGACGCCTTCGCCTTCGCCTGTGGTGGAGGAGGAGCCGCCCGCGGAGGAGCCTCCGCCGGCCGTGGAGGAGGAGCCCCCTCCGCCGCCCCCGGCGAGCGCGGCACGCGGCGGGTGCAGTTCGGGCAGGCCGGAGAGTCCGAGCGCGCTCCACGTGGCGGGGCCGACGACCCCGTCCGCGGCGAGGCCGTGGGCTTCCTGGAAGTTGCGCACGGCAGCCTCGGTGGCGGGGCCGAATTCGCCGTCCACGGAGACGTGGAGTCCTTCCTGCAGGCGACGGACTGCGCCACTGCGCGAGAGGTGCCCGGCGGGGCGTGCGCCGCCGGCGGTGTCGGTGACGGTGAGCAGCGGATCGCCCTGCCTCCGCGCTCCGCCGCCGCCCGCGTGGTGGACCTTCGGGTGAGGCAGAGCGGAGGGGGGAGGGGTCAGCTGGGGGAGGCCGTGGAGGCCGAGCGTGTGCCAGGTGGCGGGGCCGGCGACGCCGTCGACGGTGAGGCCTGCGTGGGCCTGAAGGCTACGCAGGGCAGCCTCGGTGGCAGGCCCGAATTCGCCGTCCACCGCGACGTGCAGCGAGGCCTGGAGGCGCCGCACAGCGTGCGTTTCGGTGGCTGCGGCCACCTGCTCGGCGTGGGCGCGAGCTTCCGCGGCAACACTTTCGGCGTGTGCGACTTCGACTTCGGCGGGCGTCTCGGCCTCAGCGACACCCTGGGCTTCACCAGCGCCCGGGCTTTCGGTACCGCCCTGAGCTTCTGCAGCCCCCGGGCCGGTGGTAGCGCTCTGGCCTTCCGTGGCGCCCCTGCCCGCGCCGGCCCCTTCACCTTCCGCGGGCGCGGAGGTCCCGCCGGAGCCTTCGAGCTCGACGGGAGCCCGGACCCCGCCGGGGACTTCGGGTTCGGGGGGCAGCGCTGTCCCGCCGGAGCCCGCTGCTTCGGTGGACGTGGAGCCCACAGCTTCGGTTGAGGCGGCGCCTGTGCTCGCACCGGCTCCACCCAAGCCGGCGCTCGCAGTGGCGCCGCCGGCCCCACTCGCGACCTCAACGGCCCCACCGGAGCCGGCGTAGGCGAGCGCGGTTTCGCTCACGTCCCCGGGCGCGGGTTCGCGGACTTCGCCGTCGAGGTTGCGCAGCACGGCGGCCCCGGAGAGCACGGGGGGGGCGTGGACGGCGAGGGCGTGGGCGGTGGCGGGGCCGACGACGCCGTCGACG
Organism: uncultured Solirubrobacterales bacterium; assembly: GCA_963702085.1. Classification (GTDB taxonomy): domain Bacteria; phylum Actinomycetota; class Thermoleophilia; order Solirubrobacterales; family Solirubrobacteraceae; genus Palsa-744. The sequence continues at coordinate 1,703,851 of OY969707.1, forward strand.
GTGAGCCCGCGGGAGGCCTGGAAGCGCTGCACGGCAGCGGCGGTGCGGGGGCCGTAGACGCCGTCGGCGCGGATCCCGAGCGCGAGCTGCAGCAGGCGCACCTGCCGGCCTTCCGAGCCGGCAGAGAGCACGATGTGGTGCGTGGTGGTGGTGACGGCCGGTTCCGGCTCCGCGGGGGCGGCGCCGGCGAGCGAGGTGCCACCGGAGTCGAGTAGCGCCGAGGCGGGCGCGGCGGTCAGCGCGACGAGCGCCCCGAGCGAGAGGCGCCGGGCGCGCGTGGAGGCGGGCACGAAGCGCAGCTGCGCGGCGCGGCGCCGCGCGCGGGAGCGCCCGAGGGAGAGCTCCCACGGCTCGTGTGCGGCGAGGTCGCGGGCTTCGCGGCGGGCGTCCAGCAGCGCGGCGAGCGAGACCGGAGAGAGCGTCGCGAGCGTCGCGGCGCGGCCGCGGGCAGCCGAGCGGCCAGCGGCCCTGCGGCGGCGGGCACGGGAGCGTGCGAGCGAAGCCTCCCAGGGCTCAAGGGTGGCGAGGTCACGGGCGTATCCCGACATGCGCAGACGTCCTTTCTGACTGGCGTGGGCGCCTACGGGGTTAGCTGTCGGGCTCGCGCAGTGCGCTACGCCACAAACTGTGGCGATTCGCCCCCACAGCCCGGAAGGGCTGCACTGGGTCCCCCGCTCCCCCTCCCCGTGGGGAGGAGAACTCGGCACAACGCGGGGCACCGTATCAGGTATCGGCGCAAGATGCATCGCACGGGAAGGAGTGCAAGCGTTCTTGCCGACGGCCCCCACTATGGGGTTCAGTGCCGCCATCCTATATAGGTCCGCGAAGAACAGGACTGCCTGCCCTGTGGGGGTCTGCCGAAGTTCGTCCTTCAGCGGTGGCGTATCAGTTTGGGGATATATCACCGACTGGACCTGTGGGCAGCAACCAGATGGCAGTTATGAGAGGTCCAGTTAGCTATATGTTCGCCCAAATGTACTATGGCTCTCGCGGGTCTGCGGGTCCCGACCAAACTGAGGCACTACCCCTTCAGCCCCCTATATGGGGGTCCACTCGAAGAACAATCCACCCGCCCCTATGGGGTCTTCGAAGAGTCATCCTCCCACCCCCATAGGGCCCGCAAAGTTCAACGTCCCGCCCCCTATACGGGGGTCCTCAAACCGGCTGGAAGTCCGGACGGCAGAGGTACACTGGCGGAGATGGGCGCCATCGAACCAGAGGATCGAGCGGCGGTGGACTCCGGGGGAGACGGCCCCTCCGGGGTGGACCCCGCGGGAGACAGCCCATCGGGGGAACGCCCCGCGGCCCCGCGCGGGCGGATGGATCGCCGGGCGGTGCTGCCGCTGGTAGCGGTGCTGGTGCTCGCGGCGGCGATCGCGGTCCTGCTACAGAGCACGGGCCGCAACTCCCAGCCACTGGCGGCAGGCGCGCACAGCACGAAGTCGGCGACCTTCCAGGGCAACGAGCTCTCGCCCCCCAAGCAGGCCCCTCCGCTGACGCTGCGCAACTACCTGGGGGAACCGGTGAACATAAACAGCTACCGGGGGAAGGCCGTGCTGGTGACGTTCCTGTACACGCACTGCCCCGACGTGTGCCCGCTGATCGCAGCGAACCTGCGGGTGGCGCAGAACGAGATGGGTGCGGCGACGGCGGCGAAGGTGCAGGTCATCGCGGTGTCGGTGGACCCCCGCGGGGACACCCCGCAGACGGTGGCTACGTTCCTGAAGCTGCACGGGATGACGGGGCGCATGAAGTACCTGATCGGCTCCCCCAAGGCACTGGGGAGAGCGTGGCAGGCGTGGGGAGTGGGCTCCGAACGCGACGCGCAGCAGCCGGACATCGTCAACCACTCGGCGCTGGTGTACGGGATCGACGCATCGGGGAAGATGCGGACGTTGTACATCGGCGGCACGTGGAACCCCAGCGAAATCGCCCACGACGTGCCGCTGCTCGCCGCCCAGTAGATCCGGGACGGGACCGCGCGGGGCACGGAGTCGCCGATGTGGTGGGCGTCCGGGAGGGGTATTTGGGGAGCGTCCGCGCGAGTGTGTGTGGCATCCACGCGGGTGGGCGCTGGCCGAAACGGGGATGCTCGCCGAAGGCGAGTGTCTCCCGGCTTCGGTCCTCCGTGCCCCGCGTCGGCGGTGTGTACCCATCCGCAGGCACGCCCAGGCATCCCACAACTGCGGCTGGACGGCCGGCGTCGATCGGCCAGATCAGGGCGAAAGCGTCACCACGGCGGCGGAGTCGGGCGGCATCCCCACTGCGAGCGACCCCGCGCGGCCGGACACGCGGGGCAGCGCCGAGGGCGGGGTGAAGGTCCCGTCGGGCGCGATGGCGCGTCCTCCGAGGAGCACCCCGGAGGTGGCCGTGGGGGAGGGGGCGGTGAGGCGCAGCACGGTCCCGCTGCCGAGGCCGCGCGGAACGCGCAGACGCACCGCGAGCGGGGGGGATCCGGGCGAGTCGTAGTCGACGAGTACGAGGCGCACGCTCCCGTCGGGCGCGCGCACTGCGCTCGCGCTCAGCTCCCCGGGGGCGGCGCCCGCGACGGCCGCGGACAGCGGCCGGCCTCCCACGAGGCCGCGGGCGGCGAGCAGCGCGTACCACTCCGGCGCCGCGTGCAGCGCGCCGGCGCCGAGCGCGGCGGGGGAGGGGGCGAACAGCGCGCTGTAGCCGTCGGTCTTGTCGAGCAGGTCGTGGAAGTTGAGCCCCGCCACCCCCACGTTCGCCGCGCGCGCGGCGTAGTCGAGCGCCCACAGCGCCGAGGCGAACGTGTCGGAGACCCCGGGCTGCCCTTCGCAGGAGACGTTGTTGGTCTCGTCCATCCGCAGCGCCAGCCCGTGCGCGCGGGCGATCCCAACCGCTTTGCCGAGCATCTCGCTCTCCGCGCGACGCACGTTCGGGCTCCGCAGTTCGGAGGCGGTGGGCCGCGACCCGCAGCTGGAGAGCGGGTAGTAGTGGTCGGTGAGCAGCGCGGGGCGCAGCGTCGGAGAGGAGGCGACGGTGCGCAGCCAGCCGAGGCCAACAACCCCGGTGGAGGGGTCGGGGCCGGCGATCGGCACCCCCGGCGCGGCCGCCGCGATCGCCGCACGGTAAGCGCGCGCTTGGGGGTCGTAGGCGACGATGCCCCACCCGGGCCCGCGCAGGTGCTTGCGCACTAACAGGTCGGGCTCGTTGCCGACCTCGATCCCGGCGAGGTAGGAGCCGAGCAGTCGGTGCGCCGCCGCGGCCTCCAGCGCGGCAGCGGCGGGGTTGTAGTGGCCAAGGTTCACGGTCAGCAGCACCCGCCATCCGGTGGCCCGGGCGAGCGCGGCAAGCCCGACAAGGTCCGCTTCGTCGATCGCGACTCTCGTCCACCCCGGCTGCGCCGCACCGTTTCCGACCCACGCGGCCTGTTCGTCGGCAGAGATCCCCCCGAAGCGCATCACCCCACGCCCCAGCGAGCGCAGCAGCGCCACCAGGTCCCCCCGCGCGGAGTACCCCGCGATCGCGGGCAGGCTGCGCACCTCGAAGGAGAGCCCGAGGAAGTCCGCGGGCACCGCGGCCCCCGTGGGCCGCGCGGCGACGCTCACGCTTACGGGCGTCCCCCGCGGCGGGCCAGGCGCGGCCGCGGTCCCAGCCGCAGAGCGCGCACCGGCGGGATCGCCCGCGCGTGGATCGCCTGGGCGGGCGGGGCGAGCGGGGTGGGCGGGTCCCAATCCCACCGCCGTCTGCGCGGAGGAGGTGCCGCGGCGCGCGTGCCCCGCGGAAGAGATCATCCGCGAGACCACGACCGCTAGCGCCAGCCCGAACCCAACCGCCACGGCGAGCATCCACGGCGTGCGGGTGGCGAGCTTGCGCACCGGGTTTCTCGAAGGGCGGGCGCCGCGAGGACTCGAGGTGTGCGGGTCGTGGACCATGCGAATCAGGGTCCGAGGATACGCCCCGCTCGCGCGAGGCTATGGGCGAAGTGATGAGGAGCGGAGCCAGATCAGCAATCCACAGCTGCCGCGAGCGCGGCGCAGATGTCGTGCATCCTGGGGACCCCAGCGTTGTGACGTGCTCGGTGAGCAGGGCGCGTGGAACGGTGCGCAGGCTGTCGAAGCTGATCGCGCATTCGTTCGACATGCCGTCGCTTACAGTCAGCCAAACCTCGGTCGGGATGTCGCGGATCGAGCACTCCGGCGCGCGTGGGGTCGTCATCCACGACCATACGGGCCGTGCCCCCACGTTTTTTCCCCCGCTCGCCCGCGCACCTGCTCCACCGTCTCTCCCGCGTCCTCCCGTCCCGCGCTCTCAAACGCACTCCACCACGCCGGGGGCGCCACTGCAAACGCCCGCTCCTTCTCCTAAAACCACTCCCCCTCATCGGCCTGCTCGCGGTGGTCCTCGCGTGCGCGGGGTGTGGAGGTGGGGGGTCCTCCTCGCGGGTCTCGCTCCTCCGGGCCTGTCCCGGCGCGGTTGGGGCTGTCTGTCCTTACACCCGCGTGAGCTACCTCGGTCGGCGTGGGGCGGGGGTGCTGCGCTGTCCCGAGGCGCTTGCCTTCGCGCCCGACGGCGAGCTCTACGTCGCCGACCAGTTCTCCCACGTCGTGCAGCGCTTTACCCCCGGCGGGCGCTTTCTCGGCCAGTGGGGCTCCTACGGCGCTGGGCCCGGGCAGTTCGGTGCGGTCGACGGGCTTGCGGTGGACGCCGCGGGGGACGTGTACGTGCTCGACTCCACTCACGACCGCGTCGAGCGCTTCACCGCCTCGGGGCGCCTGCTCGGCGAATGGGGCCGGCCGGGCCGTGCGCTTGGGGAGTTCGACTTCGGCCCCGGCTTCGGGCCCGACAAGCCGCCCGGCGGGGGGCTCGCCGTGGGTGGGGGGTACGTGTACGTCTCTGACTCCGCCGCCAACCGTATCGTCCGCTTTCGCCTCGACGGCTCCGACCCGGTGCTCTGGGGGCGCCCCGGCTCTGCCCCCGGGCGGTTCTCCTCCCCGCGCGGGCTCGCCGTCGCCGGGGGCACGGTGTACGTCGCCGACGAGGGCAACCACCGCGTGCAGGCGCTCGCCCTCGACGGCCGGCCGCTGTACGCCGAGGGCTCCTTCGGGGAAGGGCCTGGGCAGTTCGTCAACCCTTTCGGCGTCGCCGTCCACGGCGGGCGCGTCTACGTGGTCGACGACAACAACAACCGCCTCGTCGTGCTCACCCGCACGCTGGGCTACGTCGAAGAGTGGAGCGGTGGGGGGCGCTTCCACCTCTCCTACATCCGCGCCGCCGCCGTCGACGCCGCCGGGCGCGTGTACGTCGCCGACACCGGCCACGAACGCGTGGTCGCCTTCGACCCCTTCGGGCGTGGGCTGCTCGCCTTCGGCACGCCCGGCACCGCGCCCGGGCAGTTCGTCGCCCCGCTCGACGTCGCCACCGACGCCGCGGGGGACGTGGTCGTGGTTGAGACCTACGGTTCTCGTAGTCCCATCTACCTCTTCGACTCCGGGTTGAACTACCTCGCCCAGTGGCAGCGCGGCGGGGGCGCGATCCTCGGCAGCCACTGGTTCGGCCCCACCGCCGCAGCGGTCGCCCCCGACGGGTCGGTGTGGGTTACCGACCCCCGCAACGGCGTCGTGCGCCACCTCTCCTCCGGTGGGGCCTTCCTCGGCGCGCTGAGGGGTCTGTCGAGTCCCGACGGGGTCGCTCTCGCTGCCTCCGGTGCGGTGGTCTACGTTGCCGACGCCGGCGCCGGCTCCATCCAGAGCTTCAGCTCCTCCGGTCAGCCGCTGGGGCGTGTGGGCTCCGTCGCGCTTGTGCGGCCCGTCGCGCTCGCCGTCGGCCCCGGTGGGGACCTCTACGTCGCCGACGCCGGCCTGCGCCGCGTCTTCGAGCTCTCTCCCGCCGGGGCGCCGCTCGCCTCCTGGGGGGGCGCTGGGACCGCCCCCGGGCGCTTCGCCGAACCGGCTGGGATCGCGGTGGACGCCGCGGGGCACGTGTTCGTCTCCGACCGCGCCGCCGACCGCGTGCAGGAGTTCTCCGCCCGCGGGCGCCTGCTCGCCGCGTGGGGCGCTCCGGGCGGCGGGCCCGGTGAGCTCAGTGCGCCCGCGGGCCTCGCCGTGGACTGCCAGGGCGAGGTGCTGGTGGCGGACACCGCCTCCAACCGCGTCGCCCTCTTCGCCGGGGCCGCCTCGCGCGGGGTGTGTGCGCCGGCGGCCCGGGCGCGGTTTGGCTCATAACCTTTCAAGGCCCACCGCCGACGTGCCGATAGTTCGAGTGTGTCCGCCTCACAGCGCAACCCGCTGGAGGGCCTCGGCGCGGGTGAGATCGCGCTCACGGTGCTCCGCATCCTCCCCGCGGCCTCCGCGCTGGTTTTCGACCGCGACCTGCGCTACGTGCTCGCCGGGGGCCACGCGCTCGAGCACGAGGGGCTCTCGGCCGTGGAGCTCGAGGGGATGCCCGCGGAAGAGGTCCTCCTGGACGAGCGCTGGGAGACCTACGAGCCGCTCTACCGCGCCGCGCTGAACGGGGAGACCCGCTCGCTGGAGGTTTGGTCGGCCGACGACACCCGCTGCTACCAGGTCGAGGTCGGGCCGCTGCGCGGCGGGGCCGGGGAGATCGTGGGCGGCGTGGCGGTCTCGCGCGACATCACCCCCCGCAAGCACGCCGAGGAGGCCCGCCGCCACGCGCAGGAGCGCTTCGAGCTCGTCTTCGAGCAGGCCCCCATCGGGATGGCGCTGCTGACCCCGGAGGGCCGCTGGGTGCGCGTCAACCAGGCGCTGCTGACGATCACCGGGTACACCTCCGAGGAGCTGCTTGCCAAGAGCCTCGAGGAGATCACCCACCCCGACGACCTCTCGGCCGACCTCGAGTACGTGCGGCGCCTGCTCGCCGGGGAGATCAGCCACTACGAGATGGAGCGCCGCTACTTCCACGCGCGCGGGCACGTGATCTCCACGGTGCTCTCCGTGTCGGTGATGCGCGACCGCCGGGGCCGCCCGCAGCACTTCATCGCCCAGATCCAGGACATCACCGAGCGCAAGCTGATCGAGGAGCGCCTACGCCACCTCGCCGAGCACGACGCCCTCACGGGCCTGCACAACCGCCGCCTGCTCGAGCGTCAGCTGGCGATGCAGGTCGCCCGCTGCCGGCGCTACGGCGAGCAGGCCGCGCTGCTCGTGCTCGACCTCGACGGCTTCAAGGCGGTCAACGACACCTACGGCCACCGAGTCGGCGACGAACTGCTGCAGGCGGTTGCCCGCGAGCTCCAGCACCGCCTGCGCGGCACCGACATGGTCGCGCGCCACGGCGGCGACGAGTTCGCGGTGCTGCTCCCCGGCACCTCCGCGGAGGCCGCCCGCAAGGTCTCCACCGTGCTCGCCGACGCGGTCGCGGCGTGCAGCGTGGAAGCCGACGGCGGGCGCGTCTCGGTCACCGCCTCCGTCGGCATCGCCGCGATCGACCAGGACGCCCCCGGCGGCGAAGCGGTGCTGGTGGAGGCCGACCGCGCGATGTACGCGGCGAAGGACCGCCCGCGGGTGCACACCTCGCGGGATTGAGCTTGCTGCTGCTCGCCGGCGGTGAGGAGGTTATGCATATGGCGTGAGACCCGAGATGTGCTGGGCGCCGGCGGGGCAGCGTGTCTTGCGTCAGTCTGGAGGCCCCTCCTCGCTCTCGGTCCTCCCTTCGGCGTCTCGGCTGCCGAGATGTTCGGCTCGTACGAAGAATGCAGTTGGGCGGATACCCATGCTCTTCGCGAGCGCGAGCAGCAGCTCGTAGTCCGGGTCGAGCAGTCCGTCTTCCAAGGCGGTGACACGCGCTGGGGCCACGCCGGCGGCGGCGGCCAGATCGCCGGCGGCGAAGCCGTGCTGCTCGCGCACCTCTCGGACGGCTTTGCCAAGGACGAGGAGATCCCGCTGTTGCTGGTCGGCCATGGACAAAATCCTCGCAAATTGGGCGGACGACAAGTGTCTGATTTCACTATACCCTTATATTGCCTAACGATCATCGGTCGGGATGCGTAGGCTGCCGCCGATGCCACGTAAGAGGAAGTCAAAACCGCGCAGCCCGTACCATGCGGCGCTCGGGCAAGCGATCGAGCTTGTCATCGCTGAGAACGCGCACATGACCCACGAAACCGTCGCGACGGATGGTGGCCTGACCGTCAAACAGGTCGGCGATTTGGTGCGAGGCCAGGGCAACCCGACGTACACGACGGTCCTGAAGCTCTGTCGGGGGCTGCACGTCCGCTCCGGTGAGCTGATGGCGCGCGCCGATCAGCTGCTGGACAAGCGCTTGGGCGGCTAGCCCTACACATCGATCGATGCGGAGCGACGCACCCCAAGAGACACCCTCAGCGGCGAGCCTTCAGAGGCTCGACGAGCGGAGGTCCCTGTTGGATTTCAGCCCAGCTGTTGGATCAGGATGGAGGCGACGGCGGGCTTGGTACCGCCGGCGAGCGGTGTGATCGTGAGCGCCGGCGTGTTTCCTGCCGGGTTGCGAAGCTCGATCGTCGCGTTCGCGCTGGTGGTCGTGACGAGCGCATTGCCGGCGATCTGGCTCGTCCCGGTCGCTCGCCCGTACACGGTGTAGGGCAGTTCGGCCATGCCGCCACCGGAATCGAGCGCAATCTCCAACTGGCCCGGCTCAGTGACTGACACCGAGAAGCTCACGCTGTAGGTGCCGACGCTGGGTAGCACGAATTCTGTCGAGTCGAGTCTCGTGATGCCACCCAGGGCGGGGCCGTTGCGAGGGAACTGGACCGGGGCTCCGGCTGCGACCGTCGCCGCGTTGTCAGGCGGCATGACGGCGTAGAACTCGGCGTATGCCGGCGAGCCGGACGAGCCTTCCGGGCCAGTGGGTCCCTGGGACCCTGATTCGCCTTTGGGGCCAGGTGCGCCTTCAGATCCGGCGGCGCCCGCGAGACCGGCTGGTCCCGTGGCGCCCGCGGAGCCGTTTTCGCCTTTGGGTCCGGCTGGTCCTTCAGACCCAGCCGAGCCTGCCAGACCCGTCGGCCCCACCGATCCGGCCACGCCGGGCGAGCCCGTCGGGCCTGCGGATCCCGGAGCGCCTGTGGGGGGCCCGGATGGGCCTGCCGGTCCTGTTGCGCCTGTTGCGCCTGTGAGTCCGATCGGCCCCGTAGAGCCCGTGGCGCCGAGTAGGCCGTGCACGCCTTCGGGGCCGCCCGGCCCGGGGAGGCCGGCGATACCTGTCGGGCCGCGGAGGCCCGCTGGTCCCTGCGGTCCGCGCGGTCCGGAGCTCCCTCGTACTCGCCTTGGGCACAAGGGCGGGCGTGGTCTGACCCGCCCCGTGAATGCGACTCGATGGCAGGATCGGGCGGAAGGTGACTGGCCTGCCGCGATGCCGGGAGTCCCAGCCATCGCTCCTGAGAGTCCCAACGCACAGGCCAGCGCCGCGGGTATGCCACGAGAGCGTCGGCGGGCCTCCGGGGATAGATCGATTCGCCAGGAAATTATCACTATATAGAATCTCGACAAAGGGACCCCCTGGCCTTGAGCGCTGGTTTCGCGGGTAGCTGAATGGCGACTGCTGCTCGAAGGGTCTCGACCCGGCAGTTGGCCCCCTCCCGGCTTTCGCGCATCGGGCGAATGTCGTCTTGCGTACGGGCGGCTAAGCCTCGGGTGGCGATCTGCCGATGCCCATGACAGGTCGAAGAGACCGGGGAGCCATCCCCCTCTAGCGCGGCGCTCGATGTCGCAGTCAGGAGGCGCCCATGAACAGTGGCGTCCCGCAGATGCACGAGTCGCCTTGTGGCGACTTCCCCGCAGTCAGCCGGCGACCGCTCTTGCGTGCCGGCGGCAAGGCGTTGCGTGTGGGGCTCGCCCTGCTCGCCTCCCTGTGCACCCTCCTTTTCGCGAGCAGCGCCCTGGGTGCCACCGCGTCCGTGGGCCTGGGGTCGGCTGCCGGCTTCTCGGTGCTGGGCGGCTCGACGCTCACCAACACCGGCCCGACCACGATGTTCGGCGAGGAGGGCTTGAGCCCCGGCTCATCGGTGACCGGCGCCCCGCAGGTGCTCGGTCAGACCCACGTCGACGACGCGGTCGCGATCGCGGCCAAGAACGACCTGACCAGCGCCTACAACGACGCCGCCTCCCGCCCGAGCAACGGCTCTGCCGGAACCGACCTCGCCGGTCAGACCTTCCTGCCGGGCGTGCGTACCGCCAGCAGCGCGTTGCTGCTGTCCTCGGGCAGCGTCACGCTCAACGCCCAGGGCAACCCCAACGCGGTGTTCATCTTCCAGATCTCCTCAACGCTGATCACCCAATCGAACACCACCGTTCTGCTCACGGGCGGGGCGCAGGCGTGCAACGTCTTCTGGCAGGTCGGCTCCTCCGCGACACTGGGCACGGGCACACGCTTCGTCGGCACCATCATGGCCTCTGCGACCATCACCGCGAATACGGGCGCCACAATCCACGGCAGGCTGCTGGCGCAAACCGGCGCGGTGAACATGGACACGAACACCATCACCACCTCCACCTGCGCCTCCAGCGTCAGCGGCAGCGGCGGCGGCACGGAAACGACCACGGGTGCGGGCGCCGGTGGCCCAGGCGCAACCCCCAACGCGACGAGCACCTCACCACCGGCTGGACCGAAAGCCACGGGGACACACCCGCATCGCCACGCCTCGCGCCACCACCACAACTCGCGGCGAGCGCCCAAACGACGCTCGCCGGCGAGGCCGGCGCTCCCACACAAGCGGGGCACGTTCACGGGCTGAGCGAGGTCCGGCAAGGCTGGGCGGCCTGCGGGTCGCCCAGCCGCCTTGCGCCGCGCAGACGACGGCATCCCGCCACATCATGGAGACGACAATCATCCCACCGCTTGGCCCCCGCCTTCGCTCGCAGCGCGCGGCTGCGTCTTCTCCGCGGATCGGGCGCTGCCTGCTCCTCGGACTCACCGCGGCGTGCCTGCTCGGCATCACGGTCGGCTCGGCAGCCGCGGGTAGCGTCCCGACTCGCGTGCAAGCAACCCAGGAACTCGTAATCCTGCTCACCGCACACGGCGCGCACCGGGCGCCCGATGCCGGATCCTCGCAGGTCGCGCTCGTGGCCGCTCGCAGGCCGATCACCGGCGAGCAGACCACGCTGCCGGTGCTCTCACGCTCAACCGGTCCCGGCGGGATACCGTGGCTGCAGGTGAGGCTCCCCGGTCGCCCCGACGGATCGACCGGCTGGATCGTCCAGCAACACACCCGCCCGCTCGTGACACCCTGGCGCATCCTGGTAAACCTCGCTGCCCGCCAGGTGAAAGTCTACCGCGACGGCCACGTGGTGAGAACCTTTCAAGCGGTCGTCGGCAAGCCCTCGACGCCGACACCCACCGGCCAGTTCTTCGTCGAGGAGACGGTACAGATGCAGGCCGGCGAGCCCGGCGGCCCATCCGCGCTGGCGCTCAGCGCCCGCTCGAACGTGCTGCAGGAATTCGAAGGCGGCCCGGGGCAGATCGCGATCCACGGACGCAACAACCTCGGAGGCACGCTGGGCACCGCCGCCTCACACGGCTGCATCCGTCTCGCCACCGCGAGCATCGCCTGGCTGGTCACCCGCATCGGCCCGGGAGTACCGGTGACGATCGACGCGTAGCCGGGCGGATCAGAGCTTGGCGGGCGCGAGGAGTTACGCGAGCTCTGTTTGGGGAGAGTTTGGGAGAGTTCGCGTCCTCCCACAGCGCAACCCGACCTGGCGACGCCAGTTAAGGGTCTCGCGGATCGCGAGCGATAGGGAGGGCATTCGAGCCGGCTGGTGGCCTGGCGGGTGGCCACGACGGCTCCGGAAAACGAAGGTGTCAGGGAAACCTATTACGCATGCGCTCCCCCGCTCGGCAAGGTGCGCAAAATCACCTGGGATGGGGCAGAAAACGTCGAGGCGGGCAGCACGGTTGCACGAATGGCGTTCGCCGGTCACTACCTGGCATACGTGACAGACTACGGCAGCAAGTACGGCACCGGCGTAACGTTGACGGTCGAGAACGTCGCCAGCGGGTCGGTGAGCGCAACCGAAACCGACAGCTACGCCTCCGAATATGGCGGCGCGCCCGGTCCGGGACGACTTCCGGAGCTCGAACGGCTCGGCGCTCCTCTCGGACGCGGGGTCTACCCGTTAGCGCTCGGGGCCAACGGCGATGTGGCGTGGGTGGGCCACCCAGAAGTCGCCACGGGAGCGCCCACGCAGTCGGTGCTGTACCTACGTGGCGGCCGACACATCGACAAGCTGGCGGTCGGGCAGCGGATCGGTGGGCTGCGTTTCTCTGGATCGTTGTTGAGGTGGCGGGTGGACGGAGAAGCGCGGTCGATCCGCACGTGATCGCGATGTCGATGGCGGCCGGGATCGATAGCGGCGGTGATGGACCGCCTCCTTTTCGTTGCCTGGCGAGGCCCCAGTTTTGGGAGAGCAGCCCGTTCTGGGCGTCCCGGGAGAACCGCCAGGACGCCCGACAAGTGCCGCTTTGCGGGCCATTCTCATCAGAGGGACAGTTTTCAATTACCGCTCAGCGCGGAGATCGGCCTCATTCCGGCGCGTTGGTACGCGCGCCTTGGCGCAGAATGTACACGGCCGCCGGGTATCTCGCCTGTTTGAGAGCCCTTTGGCGGAACCCGGCCCTCGGAGCGGACAGGCTCACGCATTGAGCTGCTTGGGCAGGCGGCGCTGAACGTCCCGGACAGCGCCTCCAAGCCCCTTGAGGGCGTTGAGGATCTCCTCCGTCAGCCCAGCAAGCTCCTCTCGTGAGACACTGGAAGTCTCCAGCCGTTCTAGGCGCTCCACGATGCCGCTGATCTCGTGTAGCTGGCTCGCCATCGCCTCGAAGGCGCGGGCAACGGCGACGGCCACCACATCCGCCTGTTCGGTCTTGAGCACGCCAGCCGCCGTCAGCGCTCCCTTGGAGGTGTAGGCCCAAGGCCGGTTTCGGCGTCCTCCACGGCCCGTCTTTGCTCTCGGATTTTCCGATAGCAAAGCCTCGTGCTCCTCTTGGGTGAGCTGGAAGCGAAAGTCGGAGGGGAAGCGAGCCTCGTTCTTCTTGGCCTGCTCGTTGAGCCTGCCGGTGGGCACACCGTAGAACGCAGCGAGGTCGCTGTCGAGGATGATCTGACAGTCGCGGACGGTGAAGATGCGCTCCTCGGCTGCCTTCTGGAGGGTATCAACGCGAGCCACATCACTCACGTTCGACCACCTCCCTCGACCCGCCCTTGGGGAGGCCCGGCTCCCTCCCATCGCCGTGACCCTGCGCATCACCGATCCAGCCTTCGCTCTCCAAGCGGGCCACGCTCTCATCGAAGCGCCTCATCGCCGACGCGAACTCTGGGCTCTCGGAGGGGCTCTCTCGGGCTGCCTTGAGCGCCGCCCCGCCTTCTGCGATCTCAGTGGCGGCCTCCTTGAGCCGCCTCTCCACGCTGAAGGGGCCGAGCCCGAGCCTCTGCAGTGGCTCACCATCGAGGATGCTCGCCACGATGGCCCAGACGATGGCGATGCCCACCGGACAGGCGACGAACACGAGACCTCGGAAGATCCACTCTGAGTTCAGGGCCACAGAGGGGATCTTCTTGGGGATGGGGATGAAGGCCGCCGCAAGGATGCTGAACACGACAAGCGCCCCCGCTGCGCTACGCGCGAGCTTGATGCGCCTCATCTCTGCGGTTGTCGGGACTTGGGGAGTCATGCTCAAAACGTAGGCGACGCATGGGGGCCAGCAGCGCCTTTCGCGCAAGCATCGCTCGTGGGCAACACTCTGTCAGAGCGGCACGACGTCTTCCGTTTCCTCCAGGAGGGCCGCTGGTTGTCTCTTGGGAAGGGTATGCCCAGGGCGATGAGGCTTTGGCGCCGCCGTTCGCGCTCCTAGCGCCGGCCTCGACCTCGACTCGAAGCTCTCGCCCGAGGCAGACTCGGACGTAGAGCGCAGACCGTTGCAGTCTCACTCATCACACGCGGGCATGAGCGTAGCTGACGCCACTAGGATCTCTGACGCCCAGCCAGCCATGCGCATCGCGTCTCAGGCGTGCGCGGGCCGGCGAGCGGCGCGGATGCGCTCCTGCGCCAAGCGCCTGACGCGTTCGAAGCCGCCGTGCTGGATGAGGGTGTCGGGGGCCGGCGCGCCATCTTGGCGTAGCGTCCAGTCCCGGTATGAGCGGCTCGTCGAGCGCGCGCCTGCCGGCACGTCTCCGAGGTAGCGGACCATCCACGCGACGCAGTCCTCGACGTCACGCCATTTGTGCCGCAGGCGCTCGCCGGGGAGCGCGGCACCGACGTCGCGGGAGTAGTCGGCGCGCGCCTTGGGTGGGGGTGGCTTCTCGGGGACCGGCAGGCCCCGCGCGCGCCGCTCCGCCTTCCATGCCGCCATCGCCTCGCCGAAGCGCACGTCGCGTTCGTCCGGCTGGGGGATGCCGTTGCCGCGGGCGAAGGCTCTGAGGTCTTTGACGGAGGGCTGGGCCTCGTGGTGCTCGTAGAAGCGCTCCAAGAGGTCGCAGATGGTGGGGGCGCGGGCGCGCCCCGGGCGGGAATCGTGGGTCGCCCGATGCGAGGCCGTCATGCCGGCAAGGCGCAGCGCTGCTTCCCAGGAGCCCATGCGCGTGATGATCTGCTCCTCGTTGGGGAGGATGAGCTGGCCGCCGTGGAGCCAGCGCGCGCGGTCGTCCCTCATCATCCGCTCACGCTCCAGGCTGTAGTCCCTGAGCGAGAGGGTGTCCTTCCCGAGGCGTCGCGCCACGAGACGCAGGACGAAGACGACGTACTCATCGCTCAGCCAGTCTTGCTCCTCGCTGGTCTGCTTGCGACCCAGGAGGAAGGCGTGCGCCCTCTCTGGCTCGTGGGCGAGATGGAGGACGTCCGCCCACGGCACCCCGAGGCAACTCGCGATGTTGCGCGCGGCGGGGAGGCCGGGGAAGCCGCTCGCGGCGCGGGCCTCGTCGAAGGAGCGCTGCGAGACGGTCCTCGGTGCGCTGGGATCGGCGAGCGAACTCACCTCACGAGCGCCTTGGAGCAGGAGGAGCTGTTCCATGATGTGACTCTAGCCCGGATCGTGCAGTAAAGACCGCGCCCCCGGGGTGAGCGGGGGCGCGGATCCGTCCGGTGGAGCGGGGATTCTTGGGGTGTTGAGTCCTGGAATCCCGAGTTTGGAGGTTCACCTTGAGGGTGACGCGTAATGGACGGTCTGTAACGGTAGAGGTCACGGCGGACGGAACGGGGCTGGTGTCGCACGCGGGCAGCGTGCTGTTTGCCCAGGTGGCGGACAAGCTGGGGTTGACGAGGTCGCTCTCGTCGGGGCTTGCTGGGTGCAAGCAGCGGCGTCGTGGGCATGACGTGGGGAGGGTGTTGCGGGATCTCGTGGTGATGCTTGCCGATGGCGGGGAGTGCGTATCCGATCTCGGGGCGGTGCGTGACCAGCAGGAGTTGTTCGGGCCGGTCGCGTCTGATTCGACAGCGTTCCGGGTGATCGAGAAGATCGCTCGTGAGCCGGGAGCGCTGGAGGCGCTACGCGTGGCGCACGCCAGGGCACGGGAGCGCTTCTGGGAGCAGCACGGCGCACCTGAGTCCTTGACGATCGACGTGGACGCCACGCTCATCACCGTGCACTCCGAGAAGGAGAAGGCGGCCGGCAACTACAAGGGTGGCTTCGGGTTCCACCCGTTGCAGGCCTACGCCGATGAGACACGCGAGGCGTTGGGTGGCGTGTTGCGGGCGGGGAACGCGGGGTCGAACACCGCGGAGGATCACAAGACGGTGCTCGACCTCGCGCTCTGTCAGATCCCCCCGCAGCACATCGAAAGCATCGCGATCCTCGTGCGCTGCGACACGGCCGGCTCAACGCACGGCCTGGCCTGCCACTGCCGCGATCACGGCATGCGCTTCTCCGTCGGCTACGATCTCACAGAGCCCGTCCGCGCCGCGATCCTCCAGATTCCCGATGATGCTTGGGTTTCGGCGCTCGACCAAGACGGCTCGCAGCGCAAGAACGGCCAAGTGGCCGAGATCACCAGCGGGGTCGACTTGTCCTCCTGGCCTTCGGGGTCCAGGCTGATCGTGCGCCGCGAGCGCCCGCACCCCGGTGCGCAGCTGTCCTTCACCGACCACGATGGGCACCGCTTCCAGGCGATCCTCACCGACCAGGCCGATCAGGATATCGCCGTGATCGAGTGCCGCCACCGCCAGCACGCGCACGTCGAGGACCGCATCCGCGACGACAAGGACACCGGCCTTTCCAAGTTCCCATTCAAAGACTTCAAGCTCAACGAAGTGTGGCTCGAGCCTGGTCATGCTCGCGCACGATCTGATCGTCTGGACACAGGCGCTCTTACTCGAAGGCAAGCTTGCCAAGGCGGAGCCCAAGCGCCTGCGCTACACACTCCTGCACGTCGCTGCCAGGCTCGCGTTCCACGGACGCGCCGCGAAGCTCCACCTGCCCAGCACATGGCCGTGGGCTACCGCGCTGCGCGCGGCGTTCCAGAAGCTCCGGGCGCTTCCAGCGCCCGCCCGCTGACACACCCACCAGTGAATGACACAACCGAGGCAGACCCACGGCGCCAGCGCCCGATCAGCGCTGCCTTAAAACACGCCTCTCGCCGCCGGTGCGACGGCACGACCCTCGATTCTGACAGCCTCATCACCCCGTCAGCGCGGCCTGCCGTGCCCGACGGCCGATTTCAGCGACGCCCAGGCGCCTACTGCACGATCCGGGCTAGCCGCCGGGCTGACGCTGCCTAGGATCTTACGCCTGACGAATGGGCTTTGAGGCTCGCTACGCCTGCTGGCGCGCTCCCTCGCTCAGTCGCCCGGGCACACGATCATCCACCTATCGGGAGCGGCTGCGGATTTCCTGACCCTCCCTTCAGCCTCCAGGGCTCCGAGACGCGCCCGGACTCGCTCCTCCGACTCGCCTTCTTCCGACTCGCCTACGGAAGACGCGAGGTCGGAACACTTCATCGTCCGGTCGTTCGTCTTGTCGTCCTCCTCGTCCTGGCGAGCTTGTCGAAGCAAGCGAAGCAGTCCATCGTCTAATTCGTCATCGGTCATCGCGTAATCCTACCGCGTCGTACGGCCCTAAAGCTCCCCAACAGCAGCGCCGATAAACGAAAGGATGAAGCGGTTCACGACACTCGCGATGGTGCTCGTCCTGCTTGGGGGCGTTGCCGGGTGCGGAGAGAGCGCCACGCAGAAGGAAGCACACAGGCAGCAGGCGCAGCAGACAGCGACCGAACACGCCACGGAAGCAAAGGAACAGGAAAAGAAACGCGAAGAAGAAGCTCATCCTGAATTTAGTCCGAACTCGAAGTACGTTCAGGAACGCTCCGAAGGAGAAAGAAAAAAGCACGAAGCTGGAGAACCGCTGAACGCAGAAGTCGCCCAAAATGACCAAGAAGCTGCCGAACGGGTGGAAAAGACTGGTGAAGGCAAGGAACCGGCGCATACAGCGAACTGGTATCGCGAACAGGGGACAGAAATAGCGCTGCACGAAGAAAACCTTACGGAGAAGGCGGCGTGTCGTGAACAGCATGGACCCGAAGCCGAAGTGACCAACCTCTATAGGACCGCGAATCCAGAGTACCCCGAAGCGGAATATGCCACCTGCAGATCGCCCAACGGAGAAACGTGGCGGGTCAAGCCTGAGAAAGTAGGGGACGCTGACGAAATACCGCGTCTCTACTCCGAAGGCTAAGCTCCTCCGCCTGATAGGCCGTTTGGTGACGATTACGCACCGCTTAGCGCCAGAGCCGACGCCAGAATCCGGCTTTGCCAATTGCTCGACCAAGGATGATGTTCTTTCCGCGTCGAGCTATACGCTTCGGATGACCACTCGCGATGGTGCTCGCGCCTTGCTGCTCGAACCAACCATCTCTTACTCGAATGACTCGACCGCTCATCAAGGTGCAGTGCGACAAGTGCGGCTCCGTATATCTCGTGCTCAAACCCGCGAGCGGCTTTCCGGCTCCGTGCAGCTTGTGCAAGCCAACGGGGGCTGGCCAGATAAGACCCGTCGCTCGGTAATCGCCTCTCAGTCGCCGACGGCTTTCAAGCGCTATGCGGGGTTGTCGCGATACGCCGCAAGAACGCGGGCGCGTGCCGCCTCGTCCGAGGGGTGTCCGTAGGTGCTCATCACAAGTGCGCCGCCGTCTGTATGGCCGAGCTGGACCGCAACATCGGCGGCTCACTCCGAGTTCAAGTGCGCTTGGTCGGCAGGATCGCGATGACAGGAGCTGCCGCTACGCTGCCCGCATGTCGCCTGCGCGCCATGACCCCGGCACCATCCCAGAGACCAAGCTCGCCCGCGCTCGCATGAGCCGGGGCGTGACCCAGGAGGAGCTGGCCCAGGCTGTTGGCATCTCTGTTCCCACGTACAGGCGCTTGGAGCGCGGGGAGGTGCGCAACCCCAAGCTCGGCCATCTCGTCAACTGCGCGATTGCGCTCGGCGTCGAGCTCCACGACGTGATCGAGGACGAGTGGCTGGAGTGGCTGCCGTTCAATAAGTCGAGTGCAGCCAAGCCGCCACGGCCAGAGCGCTTCTGGCGCCGGCCCTACCTCCCCGAGTAGTCCGGCAAGAAGGCTCCGTTAGCCGCTTGGCGGAAGTAGAAGCTCCTCAAACCTGCTCATAGCCCTTCCGGCGCGAGAGCTGTCTCGAATAACCCCCAAAGTTCCGTCCGGGAGCCTGCTACGATGCTAGATACAAAGAAATTGATGGGCTGTGCCGAAAGGAATTGGCAGCCGGTTTCCCCGGTTGAGCGGCTCAGAGGATCTGTCTTGAGAGTATGCCCCGTCTTCGCTACCAGCCACCAGACCGCCTCCCAGGAGCAACCGAGTTCTCCAAGGCAGACGAGCTGCGCGGATCGCTCAACGCGGTCAAGCTCGTGAAGAGCCAGCGCTGGGTCTGGGACAAGCTGCGCGAGGCGTGCGCCGGCCTGGAGAGCGACTACGCGCGCCACCGCGAGCCAGGCCACTTCGAGCTGGCGGCGGTCGCCTTCGTCGCCTCCAAGCACGTGGATATCCAGCCCTTCTGGGACGAGACGACAGACGAGCTGTGGCGCGAGTGCGGCTTCGAGGGCAAGCCGCCCTACATGCGCGTATGGCGCCGGCTGCGCGAGCTGGAGACCATCTGCGAGGAGTTCCTGACGGCGGCGGGTACCGTCATCCAGCGCTGCCGCCAGCACGATCCGCGCGTCATGGCCCACGTCCATTTCGACTTCACCGAGGACGAGACGCACGCGGCATTGATCCACGACTGCCAGCCCGACGAGGAGTGCGCCTACCGTCAGGTCACAACCCGCTCAGGTCGGCGCCGTGGCGTGCCAGGTGCCGCGCTGCATCCCCAGCGCGTCAAGACCGGCGTCGCGCGCCGGGACCGCGAGGAGCGCAACGCCGAAGACCCGGACGCGAGCATCGAGCGCGACCAGGAGAGCCTGCCTGAGCGGGTCGAGATCGTCCAGCGCGGCTCGCGGACCATCAAGCGCATCCGCCAGAGGGGCTGCTGGTACCGCACCCGCGACCTCAATGCCGGCATCCGGGCCTACACGGGCGAGCGTGGCGCGAAGCGCTTCTGGCATGGCTACTACGCCGGGAAGGCGATTGACCACTTCACAGGCGGCGCCGTCCCGAGCGTCGAGAACGCGAGCACGCAGGAGTGCCATCTCTTCGCGCCGCTGTATGACCAGGTGCGCGAGATGACAGGCGAGGCCCCGGAGAGTGCCATCGGCGACAAGGGCTTCTCGGTCACGCCATGCTTCGAGCACGCGACCAAGAACGGCACAGCGCCCGTCTTCCCCTGGCGCCCCAGCGGCGGCGACCGCAAGCGCCACGACAAGGAGACGCACGACCGCCACGGCGTCATGCGCTGCAAGCATTGCGGCGGGCCGATGGAGCAGGTCCGCTTCTCGGCGGCGCACGAGAAGCCGCGCCTGTGGTTCCGTTGCATGATCGGCGCGACGCCTGAGTGCGCGAAAGAGCAGACCATCTCCTGCCAGGCGGACTGGCGCCTCCTCGTCCCCCTGGCGCGGACGGAGCCGCTCTACCACGAGCTGAAGGAATCGCACGGGACTTACGAGGGCGTCCATGACTACTGGCGCGACCGCTACAAGGTCTGCGCCGACGAGCTGGGCGTCCGGCCCAAGGTCGTGAGCGCCGAGTGGCATCGCCTGCGCGCCAACGTCGCCTGCCTCATTGACTGGCTGCGCATCGCCGCCAAGAACGGCTGGCTCGGCTCCACGCGCGCAGCCCAGCGCCATGCGGGCGAGCGCCGCTTCAGGGAATCCGGCCTGCGCATCGCAGCGCGGCTGGCAAAGATGCGCGTTCGCACGGGCCTGGCCCAGCCGTATGGCCCGAAGGCCGCCCAGCTCGGGCTCGGGCAGGAGATCCCGCCTTCGCGGCGCCCACGCGGCGCGCCACCGGGCAGCCCGTGAGCCGGCCCACACGCTCCTGAAGCAGACCGAAGCCGCTCCGGGGATAGCCCCTGGGCGGCGTTCGCCTTGCCGGCCCCAGAGTCGCAAGATCCCCGCAAATCCGGGCCAAAAAGAGTTGAACTCGCCTCCGCGAGGATCAAAAGAGAGGACAGTCGCCCCTCCAGTCCGCTAATCGAAAACTGAAGCGACAACTGTCCCAGAGGCGACGACCGGAATCGAACCGGTGTAGACGGCTTTGCAGGCCGCTGCGTAGCCACTCCGCCACGTCGCCAGGGGAGCCACAAGCGTATCGAGTGGGCGTGCCCGTCGAGCGGCGCGGATCAACGCCAGATCCTGGCGCAGCCGGGGAGCACCGGCGTGGGCTTCGCGATCGCACGGTTGTCTCGGCGGTGCGCACGATCGAAGCCGGCAAGGGCATCACCTACGCCTCGGCCACCGGGCAGAGCCAGGCCGAAGGCGGCTACGGGACGCAGTCGCCTGAGGAAGGACGCTCGCCGTACGGCGCACAGAACCCGTATGGCGAAGCCGAAACGCAGAGCCGCGAAGGTCGCGAAGAAGCCGGCGAATCTAGCGCCGGTGGGGTGGAAGGCGCTGGCGAAGCGGCCTCCGGCGAATCCGGAGCGGCGGTCGGTGGGCGAGGGCGTATGGTGATCGTGGCGTGATCCGCCACGCGTCGTGGTCCGTGGAGTGTTTGCGCGGGGCGATCGGCTACTGCCCCTTGATACGCTTGCGGTCTACCCCGGGGCGATTAGCTCAGCTGGGAGAGCGCCGTCTCGACAAGGCGGAGGTCACTGGTTCGAGCCCAGTATCGCCCATCGCACGTATCGGCCCCGACAGGAGCGGAAATGCCTTGAAAAGCACGCATTTTCGACTCCTTCGTTGGGGTTCGCCGCCTCGGACATAGGCGGACAATCGAGGACAAAGCATACGCCCTGTTGCTGGTGATCTTGCGGTAACGGGGGTGGGCTCGTCGGAGGCGGTTGACGGCTTTGCTCGGAGGATGCAGGAATCGCCGCTCGCCTCCGGACATCAAAGCGGGTCGGTACGCGGACCATCGCTCGCGTGGCATTTCGGTCGTCCGCATCGGCGGAGGGTGGTGTCCGAACCTCCGCCCGGCCTCTCAGTCCTCGGTCAGCGGGCCGGCGAACACAAGGTTCCGTGCCACCACGACAAGATCTGGAGGCCACTCTTCGCCGAGGTGGCAGATCGCCCGATCGACGTCCGCCGGCCACCCGGCGCCAGCCCAGAGCGCGCGCAGGCGATAACTACGCGTGCGGCCGCGGATCAGCACTCGCGCCACATCGTCCTTGGTCTCAACAGCCTCGACGACCGCCAGTCCGTCCAGCGCGCGATCAAGCGCCATCTGAATCTCATTGTTCGTTGCTCTAGCCATATTCGCTCGCCTAGGAAATAACACGTCTTGAGCAAACAAGGCGGTAGTCGCTCGCGGCTGCCCGGCTTGCCGTTCACGCGATGATTCGCCGTTCGCTCTCAGGAGCCCGCCGAGCTCGCTATCGCTATGCCACGTTCGCACTCGCCCTGCACGCCCGGAGGTCGACTGCCGCGATACCCGGGGAATCACCGAAGCAGGATGTACCCTGGGGTCGGCGCACGCAGCCCCGATATAGCATGCGTCTGCAACGGTTACAACGGTCGCATAGGTAGCAACCCTATGCTCGCCTCTTGCGCTCGCGCCGAGTCGAGAACCGGGCGAAGAGGCCGCGGTGTTGTTCTCGCTCTCGCGCACGTTGTTCGCTCAGGGCGGCGCGTGCGGCGCACCACTCGACCTCCGCGGGTCGCGGCTCGTGGTGTCGCAGGTCCTCGATCGGAAACGAGTAGTGGTCGCTGAGCATCTTCAGGCTGGTGCCGCACTCGCTGGCGACGATTTGCGGGTCCTCGGTGCGCAGGCGCAGGGAGATGCCGCCGCGGCGTAGCGCGTAGGGGGTGGCGCCGACGATGCTCGCGAACTCCGTGCGCGTTGCGAGGGCTCGCACCGCGGACCTGCTAGATACTGCCAACGTGAGCACTGAGGAGCCCACGACCACCGACCCGGTTGAGCGCCGTGCAGCCGCCGAGCGGCTTGCCGAGTCGAGGGGGTAGGCGATGTCGCAGGAGAACGTGGAGATCGTGCGCCGCGCCCTGAACGCCAGGAGGAGCGAGTTCGCCGAGCTGCTCGACCCGGCTGTGCGCCTCGACCTGTCCGAGCGTGTCTTCAACCCAGCTGTATACGAGGGCTACGAGGGCATCATGCGGTGGCATGCGGAGGTTGCGGAGGTGTGGGAGTCCTACCGCAGCGAGCCGGAGGAGTTCATCGACGGCGATGAGGTGGTCGTGGTCTTCACACGCGAGCGCGGTCGCGCCAAGGGCAGCGGCATCGAGGTTGATCAGCACCCCACAGCGTTGCTGTGCAGGCTGCGTGCCGGTCGGGTGAGTAAGATCCGCCTCTACCACGACCGCGAGCGGGCGTTGCAAGACGGTGGGCTGGCAGGGTAGGCAATGTCGCAGGAGAACGTGGAGATCGTGCTGGGCATCAGCCTGTTTGGGAATGTGGACTACGTCCCGTTGTTCCATTCCTAACGGCGTTGTCGTCGGCTGCGTTCATCGGGGCGTCCCGCTCATGCTCGTCCGCTCATGCTCGCTTCAGGAACCTCAAATAGAACGTCGCGAACACCAGGACAATCCCGATGTTTACCATCAGGCGCTCCCAGAGCCGATGCCTGAAGAACAAGACGTCCACGCCGACCACGACAGCGTCGTCGTCGGGCCAGTCGATGTCCTCGCTGATCAGTGCCTTTTGATTCGTGCACTGACGAGTTGGCCCGATGCCGTCCTGCGGTCTGTCTTTCAGCCACCGCGCGGCGACCACTGGAACGTGCGCACTGCGATCAGCAGCGCGGCGACGCCCCAGGCCGCGACAATGAGCAGGTCGGTGGCGGCGATGCCGCTGCCGTGGGTGTGGACGACGGGCTGCAGGAGGGCTTCGTCGAGGTGGTGGATCGGGAAGAAGGTGGCGATGTTGCGCAGGAACCTGGGGATGATGCTCTCGGCGACGAACACGCCGGAGATGAAGTACAGCGGCAGCACAGTCAGGTTGGTGGCGGGGGCCGCCGCCTCGGAGCTCGAGATCCAGGTGGCGACGGCGAACGCGATGCACGAGAACGCGGCGGCGCCGACGATCACGGCCACGACGACTCCCGGCATCGTGGAGTGCGGGATCCGCACGTTGTAGGCGAGCCTGCCGATCGCCAGCAGCAATGCCGACATCACAACGGCCACCACGACGCCGACGGCCGCACGGCTGCCGATCACGAACGCGGCCGGCAGCGGCGTGCCGCGCAGGCGCTTGTACTCGCCGTTCTCGCGCTGGGTGACGATCGCCTGGGTGAGGTTGACGAATGACGCCGAGATGATCCCGAGCGTCATGATCCCGGGCACGTAGAAGGTCGTGATCCCAATTCGCCGGCCGTCGATGACCGTGTAGCCCTTGAACATCGTCGCGAAGATCACCAGGAACACGATCGGCAGCGCCACCGTGAAGTAGCGCGACTGCGGGTTGCGCCAGAACCGCAGGAGGTCCGAGTGGAACTGGTGCGCGAACAGGCACCAGCGGCTCATTCGGTGTGCTCCTGCCCGTCGGTGAGGCGCAGGTAGACGTCCTCGAGCGTCGGGCGCCCGACGGTCAGGCTGTCCAGGCGCTCGCCGCGCTCCAACGCCCAGCCGGCAAGCGCGTAGAGCGCACGCGCGGGATCGAGCACGCTGAGATGCGCGCGGCCGTCGTCGCGCTGCGCCGCGATCGATGCGAGCTCGTGTGGCAGCTCGGAGAGGGCCGTGCCCGGCGGCAGCCGGAGCGAGATGTCGCTGAGCGCGCGGTCGCGCCCGCCGAGCGTCTCGGGCGTGCCCTCGGCGACGATCTCACCCGCGACGATCACGGCGACGTGGTCCGCGAGGGCCTGCGCCTCGTCCATGTAGTGCGTGGTCAGGAAGATCGTCTTGCCGAGCTCCCGCAGATTCGCGATCACCTCCCACGCGTGGTGACGGGCCGAGGGATCGAACCCGGTGGTGGGCTCGTCCAGGAACACCAGCTCGGGGTCGCCGATCAGCGCGAGGGCGACGTCGAGGCGGCGCAGCTGCCCGCCGGAGAGCTGTTTGGTGCGCGCGTCGCGCTTGTCCGCCAGACCCACCAGCTCGATCGTCTCGGCTACTCCCCGCGGATGCGGGTAGTAGCCCGCGTAGAGCTCCACGAGCTCGCGCACCGTGAGCTCCGGGGGCATCGTGCACGACTGCAGCACCAGACCGATTCGCGAGCGCCAGGCGCCGTCGGCGGACGCCGGGTCCTCCTCCAGCACGCTCACCTCGCCCGCGCTGCGCGACCGATACCCCTCAAGGATCTCGACCGTCGTCGTCTTACCTGCGCCGTTGGGTCCGAGAAACGCAAAGACCTCCCCGCGGTGGACCTCGAGGTCGATCCCGCGGACCACCTCGTGCTCGCCATAGGACTTGCGCAGGCCGCTGACATGGATCACCGGCTCGCCGGTGGCCCTCGCTCGAGCGTCGTCCCTGTCAAACGCATCCCGATGGCCGGTTGCGCTGTCCGCTGCGCCGCGATCTCCCGATCGCAGGTGCGTGAGACGCCATCCACGACGCGATGGCGTTTCGGGGCCGGCTCCGGTCGTGTTCGCCGCCATACCCAGGGGAGGTCAGGCCTCGATCAGCACCCTGAACTTGTCCGGCAGGACCGCCAGGACGTCGTCGATCTCGCCGGAAGAGACGTGGGCTCGCAGTACCCGGGCGACCGCAGGGTGTGCAGCACCGCACGCAGCGCCCGGTAGGCGTACTGGCGATCCTCGACGCCGAGCTCCTCGGCCACCTCGTTCAACCAGATGTGTGCCTTTTCGACGCTGTGCTCGATGATGTTCGGCTCGGCTTCGCTCATGTCGGGCTCCTCGCGGATCGCCAATGTGACACCAGTAGCGTCCCACGTGCACCGTCCACGAGTATCCGTGCAAGTCCGCACCAACGATCGGGTTTCCTCCCGGCTCACCGACTGTCGCCGATCCGTGTTTGAGGATCCGCTTGGCCTTCCAGTCTGCCGCGGTCCACCGCTTGCGCGAGCTCTGCCACCTGAGTATCCAGGGTCTGGGTCGCGTCGAGCCTCAGCAGGCTCCCGGGGGGCAGCTCGTCGAGCTCCTCAAACGCGCGAGACTGCTCTTCGGCGATTCTCGGGGTCGCGTCGGACACGCGTCGCGGGTCGCGCAGACGCCGCGTCGCGCGCTGCACAGCCAGCTCGAGTGGGACTTCGCAGCGAACGACCAGGAGCGTTGCGGCGTTGCGGCGCAGCCGGCTGAGCAGTGAAGCGCGATCCTCGCGCGAGCGGCAGGTCGCGTCCACGATCACGGTGTCGCCGCGGTGCAGCGCCAGCAGCGCGTCGCGGGCGAGCTGCTCGTAGGTGGCGCGTGTGAAGCTCGCGGTGTAGTGCTCGTCGCGCGCCGGCTCACCGGGGGCGAGATGCGCCAACCGCTTGCGCACGGCGTCGGAGGAGACGACCGGCGCCTCCGAGCGTCGCGCGAGCTCCGCGGCCAGCACGGACTTGCCGCTCGCGGCCGGCCCGCAGATCACGACCGCGAGCGGCGCCCGCGCACGCCAGCACAGCCGCTCGCTCAGTGACCACAACCGCCGTGCCACTCTCAGATCCCCGGCGCGGGTCTCCCCGTCGTGCTCGGCGGCGGCGATCAGCGCGACCTTGACGCGCACGAGGGCGCAGTGGGCGGCGTAGAAGGAGCGCAGCGCCTCCCCGCCGGGGTCCATGCCCGCATCGCGGTAGGCAGCGACGAGCTCGCGGGCCGCCCAGCGCTGCCCGAGCGTCTCGAAGTCCATCGCCAGGAACGCCAGGTCGCACGCGACATCGGTGCGGCGCAGCTGAGGGTCGAACTCGATGCGGTCCACGACGCGGATGGACGGTCCGGCGAGTATGTGCTCGCAGCGCAGGTCGCCGTGACCGTCGCGGGCGAGCCCCAGCTCCGCGCGCCGCGCGAGCTCGAGCGCGTGCGCGCTCACGAAGGACTCCCCGAAGCCGGCCGCGACATCCAGGCGCCATTCGGGTGGGTGGCTCGCCGCCTGCAGCTCACAGACGTTCTTGCGCCAGGCGGCGAGCGCGCGATCGGGACCCCAGTCGGCCACCACCTCGGCGGAGCGGTGGAAGTCCGCCAGCACGCGGGCCACCCCGGCGATGTGCGCGCGGGTGAGGGAGCTCGACGCGATCAGTCCCGCGAACGTGTCCTGCTCGCGGAAGCTCTGCATCTCCACGGCGTACTCCACCGCTCCGGGAGCGCCATCGCGAGCCAGATGAAAACCTCGCTCGGTCTTCACGATCGCTCGTACCCTGAGGTACAGGCCGGGGGCGAGCTCGCGGTTGACGCGCACCTCCTCGTGGCAGGCGTCGTGGCGACGCTCGAGCGTGCTGTAGTCCAGGAAGCCCAACACGAGGGGCTTCTTGACCTTGTACGCGCGCTCGCCCGCCACGAACACCCACGAGGCGTGCGTCTCGTACACCGCGACCGGCGGGTGTCCTCGATACATCGCGGGCTCGGCAAGCGCCTCCAGCAGGGCGGGATCGCCGCGCTGCGCCCGGCCGTCATCGATTCGAGCCGTGGGCGAGATGGGCATTGCCTGCTCCAGCATAGGGTTGGGAGGGGCCGCGCATGCGCGGCCCCTGACCCGCCGCATGCGGCGGGTCACCGTTGGCGCATGCGCCAACGGCAAGGTCGTGCATGCACGACCTTGGGCAGTGCCGCATGCGGCACTGCCCCATGTGGAGAGCATTCCTGTGGGCCTACCGCTCTGAGCGTCGCGGGTGACGCTTGTCGTGTGGCGGTCACTCCGGTGGCAGCAGCAGCACCGAGCAGGGTGCGTCGTGCGCCGCGTGGCGGCTGACGCTGCCGAGTGCCCGTAGGCCACCCAGTCGCCGGCTGCCCATCACGATCATGTCCGCCTTCGTGCTGTTCGCGGCGTTCAGGATCACGTCCCATGCCTTGCCGGGTTCGATGAATGGCTCCTCCGTGTCGGGCAGTGTGCGTTTCAGGGCGCGTGCCTGCGCCTGAATGGCGCGGGGGTTCATCTTGGACTCGCCGGCGAGGGCGTTCACCAGCGTCACCTGCGCCCCCTGGCTTGCTCCCAGCCCACCGGCGAGCTCGACGATGCGACCTGAGCCCTCACTGCCGTCGCTGGCGACCAGGATCCGGCCTCCGCGCAGCGCGCCGGTGGAGGTTTTGCGCACGATCAGCATCGGGGTGTTGAACTGACTCAGGGCGGCTGCCGCCACGCTCCCGGTGAGCATCCCCGCCAGCGGCGAGGTGGAGGGCGCCCCGATCACGAGCAGGTCGTGGTGGGAGGCTCGCTGGAGGATGACATCGACGGGCGGGCTGCTCGGGTCCACAACCGTGTTCGCCGGTACGCCGGCGTCCTCGGCGATGCGCTTGGCGCGGCTCAGCAGGGTCTTGGCTCGGCTGGGGCTGATCGCGGCCGTCGCATACTGTCCGGAGCCCGACACGGCGGTCACGGCCAGCAGCGTCAGATGCCCGTCGGGGCCGGCCAGATCGGCGGCCACCCTGACGGCCGCCGTGCTCGCAAGCGTCCCATCGACGGCGCACAGGATGTCAGTGAAGACTCGCGGGGGCATCAGCTTGGGGTGAGGTGCGCGTTTGCGTTGGCAGCGCGGCCCGCCAGTCTAAAGGCGCGCAGCGCGCGCTGCACGTCGGTGATCGAAACCACGCCGATGGGCCTGCCGGGCCCGTCCACGACCACGGCCCGTCCGACCCTGGCGAACGCGGCGGCGTGTGGCGGCGCAGCAGCCAGCGGCGCAGCTCGTCCGCGCCCCACACGATGAGGGGGTAGGGGAGCAGGAACACGAGGTCGTGGACCGGTAGCGCGGCGGTTCCGAGCAGCGACTGCAGCGGTGGCGCGTAGACGAAGACCGCGGCAAGCAGCAGCTCGGCGACGATCGCGCCGAGCAGGTAGCGGTTGCTGAAGACCCCGATGGATCGCAGTGACGCGCGCCTGGTGCGCACAGCGAAAGCGGTCCCGATCTGCCCGGCGATCATCCCCAAGAACGTCATCGTGGTGGCCTGTAGGTAGGCGTGGTGAAGCGGCTGGCCGGGACCGACCGGGTCGCCCTGGTGCCAGCCCGCGCCGCTCAGCACGTAGAAGAAGCCCGCGAGCGACAGTCCAGCGACCATGACGCCCAAGAAGAGCCAGGCGCGCAGGAGCATGGGGCCCTGGATGACGCCCTCCGAGCGGGGTCGCGGGGGACGGTCCATGCTGCCCGGCTCGATCGGATCGCGGCCCAGCGCGAGCGAGGGCAGCGTCTCTGAACCGACGTCGAAGGCCAGCAGCTGCAACACGGTGAGCGGCAGCGGGATCGCTCCGCCGGCGAGCGCGAACACTAGGAACGGAGCGACCTCCGGCGTGGCGTGCGCGAAGATGTACTGGATGAACTTGCGGACGTTGTCGTAGACCTGCCGGCCCGCCTCGATCGCGACGACGATCGTCGCGAAGTTGTCGTCGGTGAGCACCATCGTGGACGCCTCCCGGGCGACGTCGGTCCCCGAGCGGCCCATCGCCACGCCGATGTCCGCGCGGCGCAGCGCCGGGGCGTCGTTGACGCCGTCGCCCGTCATCGCCACCACGTGGCCCTGGCCGCGCAGCGCCTCGGCGATCTGCAGCTTCGTCTCGGGCGAGGCGCGGGCGAAGATCACCTCGCGCCCGCCGGCCAGGATCTCCTGCACCTCCTGCTCGTGCAGATGGTCGAACGCCTGGGCGTTGACGACCAGGGGGTCCCCTCCGCCGATGCCGACCTGGCCCGCGATCGCCGCCGCGGTCAGGGGGTGGTCGCCGGTAATGAGCACAATCCGGATGCCGGCGCTGTGGCAGCGGGCGACCGCCTCGGCAACCTCGGCGCGCGGGGGGTCGCGCATCGTGACGAGCCCGAGGAAGCACAGCTCGCGCTCGGCGTTCTCGCGCCGCGGAGGCTCCGCGCCCGCGGGCAGCGATCGTCGCGCGAGCGCCAGCACGCGCAGTCCCCGGCCGGCGAAGCTCTCCACCTGCCTGACCATCCGCTCCCGTTCGGCGGCATCGAGCGGGCGCCGCTCGCCGCCGGCCAGGAGCATCTCTGTGCACAGTGGCAGCAGCGACTCGGGCGCGCCCTTGGTGTGCAGCCAGTCGCCGTCCTCGCCGCTGTCCAGGGTGGACATCAGCTTGCGCTGCGCGTCGAAGTTGTACTGGTGGGAGCGCCGCTGCCCGCGGTGCTTGGGATCGACGTCCGCGCCAAGCGCGCGGGCCGCGATCAGCACCGCCACCTCCGTCGAGTCGCCCACGTTCTCCTCGTCGCCTGCGCCGGGGTTGAGTCGGGCGTTGTTGCATAGGGCCGCAGTCTCGGCCAGCGCTCGCATGGCGGCATCCTGGGAGCCCTGTGTCAGCGAGGGGCTCCCCTCGCTCTGCATCTCGATCTCCGCGCCGGGCGTCCAGATGGCCGTCGGGCGCATGCGGTTCTCCGTCAGGGTCCCGGTCTTGTCAGTGCAGATGACGTCGGTGGAGCCCAGCGTCTCCACCGCGCTCAGACGCTTGACCAGTGCGCCCCGGCGGGCCAGCTCGCGCACCGCCACGGCCAGCGCCAGCGTGATGACGGGCAGCAGTCCCTCGGGCACGTTGCCCGCCAGCAGGCCGACCGCGAAGACGACGCTGTTCTGCAGCGACAGGCCGGCGCCGAAGATCGCGACCGGGACGAACGCGACGGCCATGCCTACCGCGATCCCGGCGATCAGCCACGCGACCCTGCGGACCTGGGCCTCCAGCGGACTGGGCTGCTCCTTGACTCGCTCCGAGAGTGCGGCGATCCGCCCGAGCTCGGTGTGCATCCCGGTCGCGAACACCACGCCCTGGGCCTCCCCGCCGGTGGCGCTCGTGCCGCTGAACAGGAGATCCCGCGCGGCGATCCGTGGGACGCCCGTGTCCACCAGTTCCGCCGAGCGCAGCGCCGGAGTGGACTCTCCCGTGAGCGTGGAGAGGTCCACCTCGACGGCGCCCGAGATCAGGCGCATGTCGGCCGCGATCCGTTCGCCCTCCGCGACGAGTACCACGTCGCCGGGGACCAGCTCGGCGGCCAGGATCGATGATGGCTGTCCCTCTCGCAGGACCCTGACGTGAGGCGGCAGGAACTGCGCGAGGGCC
The DNA here is from genome assembly GCA_963702085.1 of uncultured Solirubrobacterales bacterium. Taxonomy (GTDB): domain Bacteria; phylum Actinomycetota; class Thermoleophilia; order Solirubrobacterales; family Solirubrobacteraceae; genus Palsa-744. The sequence continues at coordinate 1,734,419 of OY969707.1, forward strand.
TCCACCGCCCGCTCTGCCTGCATCTCCTGCACGAACGCGAACAGGGCGTTGAGCACGATCACCAGCAGGACCGCGATCGCGATCGTCTGACTGCCCACCGCGAGCGACAGCGCCGCGGCGAGCCACAGCAGCAGCGCGAGCGGGTGAGTCAACTGACGCGCCAGCTCCCCCGGCCACCGGCGCCCGCCGCGACGGCGCAGCTCGTTGGGCCCATACTGGATCAGGCGCCGCTGCGCCTCCCGCGCGGACAGACCCCGCCGCGAGCTGCGCAGGTCGCGCAGCAGCAGCTCCGCGGCCTCCTGCGCATCGACCTCCCCCGACCCCTCGACGCGCGCCGAATCCACCACGCTAGGAGGGTTTGGCGAAACCTGGATCACCGCTCATAGGGCGGGATCGGCGAGCTCGCGGCGGGCATGGGCGGGGTGAGGCTCCTTCCAGATCGCTCGTCCGTCGATCAGGACGCGTCCCTCGTCGGGCTGCTCCAGACCTCCGATCAGGTTCAGGAGCGTGCTCCAGAGCAGCGACGACATCGAAACTCGAGATCAACACTTCGCTGACGACGCGGACCGGTGTGATCGATTGAGTCACTTGACCTTCTCCTTGATGGGATGAGCGTAAGCGCGATCGTCGCCGGTCTCCCGCACTCAAGCATCCGCACGAGATCTCAGGGGGGATCGGAGGGGATGCGACCGTGCTCACTCAGGCTCCTCGCAGAGCCCTTCAACCTCGACAGCGCCGCGAGCTCCTGTTCTGAGTGGCGCATGATCGCCTGCGGGTCGGGCACGAGGCCCGGGTCCACGAGCAGCCCGATCGTGACCTCTCCCCGGTAGCTGAAGATGCTCACGCTCATGCCCACGCTACCCGACGTGGGCGCCCACACGAGCACCGTACGCACTGGTGTGCCCGCCAGGTACACCACCTCGCGGGGGCCGGGCACGTTGGTCATAACCGCGCTGGCCTTGGCGGTGAAAATGTCCACGATGCGGCTCTCGATCTGCGGCGGAGTGAGGCCGACGGCCTGCAGGATCGCGTAGGTGATCGAGCCCTCGGGCGAGCGCTTGATCGCGTCCATCCTGCGTTTGACCTCCTCCAGACGGGCACGCCGGCCGGCGATGTCGACGGGCAGCGCCAGGTACACCAGCCCGAAGCGGTTGCCAAGCTCGCGGGGGAGGGGCGCGTCCAGCGCTCGCAGGTTGAAGGGCACGAGCGTCCTGATCTCCCGTGGCTCCTCGTCGCGTGCTCGCAGATGGCGGCGCAGCGCACCGCTCACCGACGCGAGCAGCACGTCGTTCACGGTCGCGCCCTGCGCGTGCGCGGTCGCCTTCACCGCCGCCAGGTCCAGCTGCCCCGTCCACGCCACCTTCCTGCGCACCCCCAGCTCGCCGCGCAGCGCGGTGTCGGCGTCCGCGGGGCTGAACAGCAGCTTCGCGAGCGTCTGCGCGTCGGCCGCCGCTCGATCGGCGAGCGCGTGTGAGTCGGCGCTCGCTCGATCCGCGAGCTCGCGCGCGTGGCCCGGGTGCGCCAGCGTCTCGACGCCCTCGTGCACCATCCCTGACGTGACGCGCCAGGTTGCTCCGATCGCCGCCCCCGCCGGTTGTGCCACGGCGGCGACGGCCGCGACGGGTGCTCGCACCACGCTCTGCACTGCGCCGCGCACTCCCTCCCCTCGCGCCTGCTTGCGGGGTGCGCGCAGCGCCGCGACGTCTCCCTCGGCCGCGGTGCCGGTCAGCGACGCCGCGGTGTCGGTCAGCGACAGCAGCACCCGCGCCAGTGCGATCCCGTCGGCGATGCAGTGGTGCATGCGTACCACCAGCGCGTGGCGCTCTTGCGGGCGCTCGATCAGGTACATGTCCCACAGTGGCTTTGCGTGGTCGAGGGGGGTGGCGATCAGGTCGCCGACCAGCTCGCGCAGCGCCGCCTCGTCGCCCGGCTCGGGCAGTCCGCGACGGTGCAGATGCCGGTCGAGGTCGAAGTGGGGGTCCTCCTCGAAGGCCGGCCCACGCAACGGCAGCCGGCTCTCCACCACGCGCTCGCGAAAGCGCGGGTAGGGCTCCACGAGACGCCTGCGGACGGTCTCGCGCAGCCGCTCCTCGTCCACGCGCTCGTCGAACAGCATCACGGAGTTGATCACCATCAGGTTGGTGGGCCTGTCCATGTGCAGCCACGCCGCGTCCGCGCTCGGCAGGCCGTGGCGTTCGGTGTCAGCCGCCGCCTCGGCGCCCTTTGGCCGCTCGCGGTCGGGCGGTGGGGCCACGACGCCGCGCCGGCGCTCTCGTGCCCGCGGGATCACCACGACTCCCGGTCGTACAGACCTTTGAAAAGGTCGGCGTAGCGCTCATACACGACTGCCCGCTTCACCTTCAGCGTCGGTGTCAGCTCGCCCGCCGTCTGTGTGAGCTCATGGTCGAGGATCGCGAAGCGCTTGATCTGCTCGATGCGGGCGAAGCGCGCGTTGGCGGTGTCGACGTCGGCCTGGATCGCCTTGTGCACACGCGCGTCCGCGGCCATCGCCTGGATCTCTGGGCTCACCTCCAGCTGCTCGGCGAGCTTCGACGCCTCGTCGGGGTCGAGCGTGACCATGCACACGAGGTAGGGCCTACGGTCGCCATACACCACCGCCTCGGAGATCCAGCGTGTCTCACGCAGCGCGTTCTCGATGTTCACCGGCGTGACGTTCTTGCCGCTGGAGGTGATGATCAGATCCTTCTTGCGCCCCGTCACGCTCAGGTAGCCGTCGGCGGAGAGCTCGCCGAGGTCGCCGCTGCACAGCCACCCGTCGGTGAACGTCGCGGCGGTCGCCTCGGGGTCGCGGTGGTAGCCGGCGAACACGTGCGGGCCGCGCATCCTGATCTCGCCGTCCTCGGCCACCATCACCTCGCTGTCGGGCAGCGCCTTGCCGACGGTGCCGAAGCGGGGGGCCTTGGCGGGGTTGAGCGTGGCGGTGGCGCAGCTCTCGGTCATGCCGTACCCCTCGAGCACCGTCACGCCGCACGCGTCGAAGAACTCCAGCAGCTCGTGGTCGATCGGCGCGGCGCCGACCAGCGCCATCTGCAGGCGCTCGCCGAACAGCGCCTTCACCTTGTGCAGAGCCAGACGCTCGGCCACGCGCAGGCGGGCTCTGGCGGTGTGCCCGAGCGGCCTGCCCGCGCGCTGGGCGCGACGCGCCCGCGCGCCCACCTCAAGCGCCCACGCGAACAGCAGCCGCGCGGGCGGGCCGCTGCTCTGCAGCGCGCCCACCACGCCGGTGTGGAGCTTCTCGTAGATGCGCGGCACCGCCACGAAGTGGGTCGGGGCGGTGGAGCGTACCTCCTCGAGGATCTTCTTCGGGTCGCCCGACCAGTACACCAGCGTGCCCCCCACGTCGAGCACCACCACCTGCGCGAGGCGCGCCAGCACGTGCGCGAGCGGCAGGAACATGTAGATCACCGGCTGCACGTCGTCCAGTTCCAGCTGGCCGGTGTACATCGCCGTCGCGGCGAGGAAGTTGGCGTGCGTCAACATGCACCCCTTCGGGGGGCCCGTCGTGCCCGAGGTGTACACCAGCGTCGCGACGTCCCCGGGCGTGACGGCGTGCACGCGTTCGTCGACGACCTGCGGATCCACCTCCCCCGCGCGGCCCCTCACGGTGCCGAGCGGGTGTGCACCCTTGGCGTGACCGTCGATCACGATCACGTGCTCGAGCTTCGGCAGCTGCTCGCGGACCTGTGCGATCTTCGCCACCTGCGCCGCGTCCTCGCAGAACACCACCCTCGCTTCGGAGTCCGCCAGCACGTGCCGGCACTCCTCGGGGGAGTTGGTGTGGTAGATCGGGGCCACCACGGCGCCCGCGCACACCGCGCCCAGCTCGCACAGCGTCCAGTCCGACCGCGTCGAGCAGAGGATCGAAACGACATCCCCGCCCTCGATCCCCAGCGCCACCAACCCCAGCGCCAGCTCACGGCTGCGCTCGCCCAGCTCCGCGTAGCTGACGGTCTCCTCGCCCGCGGGCGTGGGGTAGCGCAGCGCGACCTCCTCTCCGCGCTGCTGCGCGGAGAGGACCATGCGCCCCAGGGTGGTCGCGCCCGTGATGCGTTCTGCGACGGGTGGCAGGGGTGCGGTGGTGGCGGTCATCGCCAACTCACTTACTGCACTTCGAGGAGCTCGACAGCGTTTCCGTCGCGCCCGTGTAGTAGAGGAAGTTCGACTTCACCTTGAACTTGCCGCTGGTGCACTTGCCGGCGGTGATGAACGCCGTCTTGCCGCCGCCGAGCTTGTTCACCGTCAGGTTCAGGGCGGTGATCACGATCGAGACGCCCCCGAACGAGATCTGGGGCACTGCGGTCGTCACCTTGTTCTTGGACACCACGCCGTGCAGCACGAGCGGCGCTCCCGCGGGGCCCTTGGGGGCGAGCAGGAAGATGATGTTGCCGTTGCCCGCATACGCGGTGGCGTTCTCCGGTATCTGCGGGATCGCCGGCGCGCCGTTGGCTTCCGCGGTGCCGCTGCCGATCTTGCTCTTGGCCGGGCACACCGCGCCGCCGGTGCCCTTGATTTCGGTGTCGCCGGCGGTGCAGACCGTCAGCGCTTTGCTCTTGAAGTTGAACTTCGTCGCGGTGGGAAGCGTGAGTGTGAGCGTCTTCAGCGCCTGTGGCTTGCCGCCAGGTTCGCCCGGGTCGGCGGACTGCAGGGCGGCCTTGAAGCCGGTGGTCTTACCTTCCTTGGTGGCCGTCAGCGTGACCGTGGCGGTCTGCGTGAACTGGCTGCTCGCCACCGCCACCGCAGCCACGGCGAGCATCGCCAGGGCCGTGGTGATCAGGGCTGCGATCTTGAGATGTCTCATGTGTGTCACTCCTCCTCAGGGGTGCGGGGTTGGACGCGGACGGGGATGGCGCCACGTCTCGGGGAACTGCGGCATGTGCCACTTCGCGTGCTGCGTCGGGGGCTTTGGCGCCCCCTCCTCTCCGGTGTGCGTGGGCCACCAGATCCACTTGCCCAGCAGGCTCGACCGCGGCCGGCAACAGCACCGGCCGCACGACGAAGACGTCGATCGCCACCGCCACCGCCAAGCCCACGCCCAGCTCGCGCACGGTCAGCAGATCGGTGGTGGCAAAGGGGATCAGCGCGGCGATCATCAACACGCCCGAGCCGGTGCTCGCCGCGGCGGTCTTGCGCAGCGCGACGTCCAGCGCGCCGTCCACGGTCGCGCCCGCCACGAGCTCTTCGCGGGTGCGCTGCAACAGCACCACCAGGTAGATCAGCGACACGCCGAACACGATCGTGAAGATGCCCACGATCGACATCGGGTCGATGTAGCCGGGGCCGCCGAGGGGCGGGTTGGGGCCGCTGAACAGCAGGCTCATCACGCCGAACGTCGCCGCCGCCGTGAGCAGGTTGAAGGCCACCGCCACGATCGGCAGCGCCACCGCGCGCAGCGCGAGGCCCAGCGCCAGCGCGACGGCCAGTGCCAGCGCGACGATCACCCAGGGCAGGCGCGAGTTGGTGGCGCTCGTGTAGTTCTCCAGGTTGCCCGCAGGGCCGCCGACCGCGACCTGCAGGTGATTGGCGACCGCGAAGCGGGTGGCTTGGCGTTCGAGGCGTTCGCCCAGCGCGGCCGTCTGCGCGGCGCTCGCGGGGTAGCGGGAGACCACCACGATCTGCCCGGCGCCGCCCCCGTGGGCGACGTTGACCGCGAAGCCCGCGGCGTTGCTCGCGGAAGGCTGCGCGCCGGCGATTGCCGCCAGCAGGAAGTAGCCGGAGTTGAACAGGCCCGGCGACTGTTCGTGCAGTTCTTCGAGATCCTTCGGAGAGGGGAGCTGGCCGCGGAACTTCGCCACGCCCGCCTGCATCACGCCGAGGCCGTTGACCAGCTGGCCGGTCGGCGAGACGCCACCGGCGAGGCCGCTTTCGAGTTGGCCCGCGCCGCTCGTCAGCTGGCCCAGACCGGCTTCCAGGGCGCCGGCGCCGTTGCGAAGCTGGGTGAGGCCGCTCGTCAGTTCGCCGCCGCCGCCTGAGAGCTTGCCGACGCCCGCCGCAAGCTGCGCGTTGCCGCGCTGCAGCTTCAGCAGCCCCGCCTGAAGCTTGCTCGCGCCGGTGTGCAGTTCGTCCAGGGCGCTCGCCAGGAAGGCTCCCTGTGTCGCCACGGTGGAGGCGATCCCCGCGGCTTCCTTGGCGCCGGGCGCCGCCGACGCAAGGCCGCTCGCCGCGCCGCCGACCGCCCCGGCGGCGCGGTTGAGGGCCGCCAGCGCTTCGTTGTACTTGGGGTCCGCTTTGCCACTCGTCATGTCCTGCAGCGCCGCCGTCGCACTCGCCAGCTCGCTCGCCGCGCTCTGCGACTGGGACTGCGCGCCGCCGAGCGCTTCGTCTGTGCTCGCCGTCAACCCCGCCAGTTTCTTCGTCGCGGGCACGCCCGCCGCCGCCGGGACGCCCACCGAGGAGAGGCCGCTGGAGATTTCCACCGACCCCGCGAGCGCCTGGCTGGCGCCGGTCTTCAGCGCGTTTGCCCCCGCCAGCGCCTGGCGCAGGCCGCCGGAGAGCTTCGCGGACCCTGTCCGTGCGGTGGCCAGCCCCGCGTGCAGCTTCGCCGAGCCGGCCTGCGCTTCGCCGGCGCCGCTGTGCAGCTGGCCCGCGCCGGTGCTCGCGCTGCGCAGGCCGCTCTGCAACTGCTTGGCGCCGCTGCCCGCCTCGCCCAGCCCGGCGACCAGCTTGCCCAGGTCGCTCTTGCCGCCGCTCAGCAGCTTGCCAGATTCGTTCAGCGACTTCGGCAGCTTGCCCAGCGGCTTGGTCTGGCTGCTCAGCGCCCCCGGCCCGGCCACGGAGGCGACCGCGGGGTCGCGGGCGATCCGTTCCTGCAGCGTGTCCAGCTTGGCGAGCGTCGCCGCTGTCGTGATCGGGCCGGAGGGACTGACGACGATCAGGTTGTACGGCGTCGGCCACCCCGGGCCCATCACCCGCGCGACCTGTTCGAAGGACTGCCTGGCGCTGTTGCCCGGCGGCAGCTCGCTCACGCCGGGCGGGCCGGTCTGCAGCGAGAACACCGGCACCGCCAGCGCCACGAGCGCAGCGGTTGCCAGCGCACCGGCCAGCACCGCGCGTTTGCGCACCCACGCGCCGGCGCCGACGAGGCGATCCCAGTCGCGGGTGAGACCCCTCGGGGCCAGCCAGCCGATTGCGATGCCGCGGCCGAACAGCACCAGCGCCGCGGGCATCACCACGACGGCGGCTCCGACCGCCAGGGCGCTGCACAGCAGCACGCCGATGCCCACGGACGTGAGGATCTTCGTGGGAGCGATCGCGGTCGCCAGCAGCAGCGCGAGGATCAGGCCCGTGCCCGCGAACAGCACCGCGCGGCCGGTCCCCGCGACGGCCTCGGTGGCGAGCTGCGCGACCCCCGCGGCACTGCGCGTTCGGGCCGAGGCACGCTCGGCGCCCGCGGCCGCCCGCGTGTCGTGCTGCGCGACCCGCGCGGCGGAGCCGCTCCGCGGCGGAGCCTCATCAATTGCTTTTGCCTGCTGCTCCTGATGGAAGCGGTCGAGGATCAGCAGCGAGTAGCCCACGCTCAACGCCAGCCCCGTCATCGACGCAAGCGCGACCGCGATCGGGTCGGTTTCGATCACCCGGCCGAGCAGCGTCATCAGGCCGAAGGCCGACAGCACCACGCCCGCGCCGATCGCTGTCACCGTCACCGCTGCCAGCGGCGCGCGCAGACCCACGAGCAGCAGCAGGAGGAGGATGCCGAGCGCGATCAGCTCCGAGCGGCGCGTCGTGGCGAGCGCTTCGTTCTTCAGCGCTCGGTCGATCGAGGGCTGGCCGGTGACGCTGGCGTGCACGGGTGCGCTGACCTCGCGCGCCACGAGCGCTTCGATCTGCGGTTGGTCGGTGTTGACCACGTCCTTTTCGGGGCGGTCCACCGAGACCACGATCATGCCTGCGGTCGCGCTCGGGCGCAGGCCCTCGGATGCCGCGCCCGCGTCCCACGCGCTCAGCACCCGCGTGTGGGGGCGCTTGACGAGCGCGCGCACCAGTTGTGGCCCCTGGCGGTTGAGCTGTGCGGCCTGGGCGCGCGGGGCCTCCAACAAGATCGGCACCAGCTGGGTCGGGCCGAACTGGGCGTTGGCCAGCGACTGCGCACGCGAGCTCTCGGTCCCGGGCACCACCACGATCGACGGCGACAGCGAGTGCGAGACGCCCAGGCCGATCGCGCCCAGCACGATCGCCACCACGAGGCTCGCCGCGAGCGCCGCCCGTGGCCTGCGGATCGACAGACCAGCGAGACCGATCATCTTCCGACCGTAGGCGCCGCACGTGCCCGCCGGATCGGTACGGAGTGCGGGTTCGTCTCAGTAGTTACGTGCGTTGTGTTCTCTAATGACAGCAAGAGTCATTCTAGGACACGTAGCTCAGTCTTGCTCCGCCTCCTTTACACCACGTTGGAGACGAGTGCAAGCACGAAGCCGTCGTGGCCCTTGGCGGTGACGGTTTGGATCGCCGTCGCATTGATCAAACCCCCACCCACCCCGGCGGCGAGCAGTTCATAGAAGCGACGCACGCCCTGTACGCCGCCGTCGCCGAGCCGCTGGTCATCTGCGTGGGGGTCGAGGATCGCTCCACCACGCACGACGTTGTCGGCGATGATGAGTGTGCCTGGGCGCGAGAGCTTCAGTGACCACTGCAGGTAGAGCGGGTTGTTCCGCTTGTCGGCGTCGATGAAGATGACGTCGAATGGCCCGGCCTCTTCGGCGTACAGCTCGGGCAGCGTCTCCCCCGCAGGCCCAACACGGATCTGCACGCGCTCGGCGAGGCCGGCGTTGGTGATGTTCGCACTGGCGACCTCGGCGTTGCGGGGGTCGAGCTCGAGTGTCACGAGTCGACCGTCTTGGGGCAGCGCACGGGCGAGCCAGATGGTGCTGTAGCCGCCGAGCGTGCCCAACTCGAGGATGCTGCGGGCGCCGCGAACTGACGCCAGGAGTTCGAGCAGCTTGCCCTCGGCTGGGGTAATCGAGGCGGGGGGAAGACCGGCGGCGTCGCTGGCGGCAAGCGCGGCGTCGAGCACCGGGTCCTGCGGGAGCAGGTGACCGGCGACATAGTCGTCGACCGCAGCCCATAGGTCGTTGGTCATGGCCGAGGAGTGGGGACGAGCCCGCGAGCGAAGTGGTGTAAGTGGATCGCCAGGCCGTGATTGTGGTAGAGCGCAACGCTCATCGTCCTGCCTCCATCCATTCCCCAGGCCCGGTGGCGAGTGTCTCGCGGTTCGCGGCGAGGAGCGCCTTGGCGACCTCGCTTGTGCTCATCAGGTGAACGCCGATACCTGCGAGCTCGCGTTCACCGCGCTCGTACAGCCCGGACAGCGCGTCGCGGGCGAGCACGATCCTGAAGTCGCGCTCGCTGGCCTCGTAGATCGAGGTGCGGGGGCAATTGGGGAAGTTGCATCCGCAGAAGACGAGCGTGTCGATGTGCCGCTCACGTAGATGGTTTTCCAACACAGTGTCGTAGAACGCGCCCCAGCGCGGCTTGTAGATCGCTACCTCGCTCGGCCCGAGGCGCTGAGCGTCGCCTGCGAGCAGCACGTCTGTATCGAGCGTGAGGTAGGGCTCGGGCAGCAGCTCGGCGGCGAGCTGCGATCCGGAGGCGCCCGGTGTGAGCGCTCGCAGGCCGCCCTGCACCGCCTGGCGACGGCAGAGGTCGACGTTGGCGCCGTTGGGCTCGTACAGGCGCACGATGTGCACGATCGGCCGGCCCGCCCCGCGAAAGGCACGGGCGAGCGCACGCATCGCTCCGAGCGCCGCCGAGGTTCCGGGGATCTCGAAGGGGCCGCCGTCCAGCACGTCGCGCTGGGTGTCGATCGTGATCAGCGCCGCAGCCGCGAAGTTCGGAGCGGTGTAGTGGTCGCCTGCCAAGCGATCAGCAGCACTCATCGCCAAATGCTCCCACACGCGTTCGTTCGAGCCGCACCTCAGCGTGTCCGAACATGGCGAGCGCCATTGGTTGCGGGTTTCGGTGATGTACGTGCCGCAAACGTGTCGAGCCACGCGCGGATTGCTGCGGTGAAGGCGCCGTTGTTGTCGCCGGCGACCATGTGAGCCGCGCATGGGACTTCGGTCAGCGTGGCCGTCGGCGCAAGCTCGACGAACTCCCGCGCGATGCCGGTGCTGAGTACGTCGCTTTCGGCGCCGCGGACGAGCAGGCAAGGTTGGCGCAGCCGCGTTGCGGCCTTGGTGAGGCGCTCGGAGATCTGGGCCTGGTGCTGGAGTAGCGGGCGGGCCTGGGTCAGGATCTCCGGGTCCCAGTGCCACCGCCAGCGTCCGTTGCTGTGTCGGAGGTTGTGGCGCAGCCCGTTCGGGTCGCGAGGTCGCGCGCGGTGGGGCAGGTAGGCGGCGACTGCCTCGGCCGCGTCCGCGAGAGTGGCAAAGCCGTCCGGGTGCTGCTCCATGAAGCTCACGATCCGTCCGCCGCCGCGTGGCTGGAAGCGGTGGGCGACGTCAACCAGGACGAGCCCGGCGGCGGGCGCGGCGGGCGACTCCGTGAGCGCCAGTAGGCTGGCGATGCCACCCAGCGAAGCCCCGACCACGACCGGGTCTTCCGCGATCGTTGCGATCAGCGCGCGCACGTCGGCCGCGAAGTCCTCGAGCGCGTACGTGGGGGGTCGCGGATGGGTGCTCTGTCCGTGGCCGCGCAGATCCACCGTGATCGCCCGCCAACCGGCGTCTGCGAGGCTCGTCGCGGTCCCGTGCCACGCGTGTCGTGTCTGGCCGCCGCCATGCAGCATCAGCACGACCGGGGCGTTCGGGTCGCCGAAGGTGTCCGCGGCCAGGCGGATGCCCGCGGCTGTGTCGAACACGACGGCGGTCCGCGTCATCGCGACCCACGCCGCCGCTTGCGCTGAAGCGGCGCGGCAAGCTCCACGGCACAGTCCTCGCTCGCGCCCGCGGCGAACACCACGTCAACCGCGAAGCGCACGCGCGTACGAAAGGCCGCGTCTGAGATCTGGCCCGCGGCCCACTGACGCAACGCGCCGCCGGCCGCCGTCGCGATGTGCCCGACCAGCGCCTCGACATGAAGATCGGGCCTGAGCATCCCAGCCGCCTGCCCGCGGCGCAATGCGGCGCGCAGCTGGGGGACCGGGTTCTCCTGCAGCAGCGCGCCGCTGCGCCCCCCGCTGTTGACGAGATACCTCGAGACGGCTGCGTCGGCGATGAACATCTCGGCCGTCTCGCCGACGATCCCGCGCGCCTGCTCTCGCGGGTCTTCCTCGGCGGAGGGAACAAGGCTGGCGTCGAGTTCGCGCAGCAGCGCGTCGGACAGCGCGGCCCACTGGTGCTCTCGTGGCCCGACGAGGTTGAAGACCGTCGCAGGCGAGAGGTCCGCCAGCTCGGCGATGCGCTCAACGGTCGGTGCCTCCTCCGGAGACTCGCGCAGCAGCTCGCGGATCGCCTCGAGAATGCGCTCGCGGCGCTGCTGCTTGTGGCGCTCGCGCAGGCCAATCGTCGGTGCTGAAGCTGACATCTATGAGAAGTGTAGAGGATGCTCTAAATTTAGTCAAGCCTCTAAGTTTTTGTTTCGCCTATGCTGAGATGGGGGCAAAGAGGCGCTCGTACACGCGGTCGCGGCGCTTGTCTCGGCGCCCATGGTGCGGCGAATCGCCTTACTGCCGTCCATCAGATCAGTTGGACGTGTGAAGACGCGTGCTGTTGAGCCGCAGGCGGCCGATCCGTGGGAGGAAGCGACCGACCCGGGCGGCGTAGACGGTGTACTGCTCACCGTGAACCCTTGAGAGGTAGGGCTCCTCGATGAGCCGCGTCTGCAGCTGGACGGCGACCATCAGGAGGACCGCTCCCATGATCGTGACGGCGTTGGGAACGAGCAGGGCGATGCCCGTGAAGGAGGGGATCGTCGCCGCGAAGATCGGATTGCGCACGAGCGAGAAGGGGCCGTCGGTGACCAGCTCGGTGCGCTCGGCGGGATCGACGCCGATCCGCCAGGCGTCGCCCATCGCAAACTGAGCGACCGAGGTGATCGCGATTCCCAGGGAGGCGAGCACGACACCGAGAATCCTGGCGCCCTCGCCGCCCAGCGCTTCGACGGAGCTCAGTGTGCCCGCCAACTGGAGCGCCGGGCCCGCGATGCAGAGCACGACCGCCAACGCGAACAGCAACCCGCCTATCCGCTCCAACCCCGAGGCGCCGCGCAGGCCCTTGAAGCCCGTTGAGCCTGTCCGGCGAACCTGAACGACCATGCGCACCCCGAAGGCGAGCAGGCCGTAGAGAGCAAGAAGGGTAAGTCCGAGAGCAGGCATACCTATATACTGAGTAATTACTCGCATGTCGTCAACTCGCATTCCCGACCGGCGGCTCGAGCCGCGAAAGCTCCCCAAGCAGGCGCGATCGGAGGCGACCGTCGACGCCATCCTCGAAGCGGCTGCTCAGGTTTTCGAGCGGCAGGGCTACGCCGCCGGGACTACCAACCGGATCGCCGAGCGAGCCGGCGTATCGATCGGCTCGCTCTACCAGTACTTCCCCAACAAGGACGCGATCCTCGTTGGGCTCGTGCACCGGCACCTCGCCGAAGGGACGGCGGCGCTCGAACCGCACCTCGGGCGGTTGAGCTGTGGTGCGCACTTCGACGACGTTCTGCCGGACATCGTTCACGCGATGGTCGCGCTGCACGCGCTCGCGCCGGGCCTTCACCGTGTGCTCTTCGAGGAGACCCAGCTCCCACCGATGCTCCGCACAGAGCTCGACGAACTGGAAGATCGGCTCGTCGATCTGGCAGCGGATGCGCTCGCAGCGGACCCGCGTTCGAGTCCTGTCGATGCCCGGTTGTCGGCCCGCATCGCGATCAGCGCGATCGAGGGCCTCACGCATCGTCTCGTGCTGCGCCCACAGCCAGGCGCCACCCCGGCGGCGATTGCCAGCGAGATCACGGTGCTCGTGCGCGCCTACACCCAGGCTCGGCACGCGCCGCACCGCGTGTCGGCAGCTACCGCACGGGCGGCTCGGCGATGAGCGAGCAGCATGAGCGGCTGTTGCGCCGCGCCTACGAGGCGTTCAACGCTCGCGACATCGAGGGGGCTCTCGCGACAATGCACCCCGAGGTCGACTGGCCGAACGCGATGGAGGGCGGGCGCGTTCACGGCCACGCGGAGGTACGAGCGTATTGGGAGCGCCAATGGGGATCGCTCGACTCACGAGTGCAGCCGTTGCATATCGAGCAGGACGCTGTCGGCCGCGTGGTCGCGACGGTCCACCAGCTTGTGCGAGACCTCGCGGAGAACGTGGTCTCCGATGCGACCGTTGAGCATCGCTTCTCGATCGCCGACGGGCTGATCGAGCGCATGGACGTCCTCGACCACTGGACGATCCGCAGCGCCGGCGAGAACGACATCGCGTCCGTGCTCGACCTGTGGGTCGTGGCGGGCAGCGTGCCGAGTGTCAGCGACTCTCCCGACGGACTCGCTCGGCTACTGGCCGCCGACCCCCAGGCGCTGCTGGTCGCTGAGCGGGGTGGCGTCCTGGTCGGCTCGCTGATCGCCGCGTGGGACGGCTGGCGTGGGAGCTTCTACCGGCTGGCGGTGTCGCCAGAGCACCGGCGCAAGGGACTCGCGACGATGTTGCTGAGGGAGGGCGAGCGGCGCCTGCGCGAGCGCGGCGCGCTCAGGCTCACCGCGATCGTCGCCGACGACGAGGAGGGCGCGATGGCCTTCTGGGAGGCTGTGGGATACCAGCGTCAGCCCCAGCGGGCGCGGTTCGTTCGGCACACCGATCTTGCGCTCGGCGAAGACGAGACGGGCGACGCGCCCGGCCGTTGGATGTCAACGAGGCGCGTACATGATTAGACCCACGCCGACGAGGCAGACGACCGCTCCCGCGAGATCGTAGAGGTCGGGTGTAAACCCGTCGAAGGCAATGCCCCATAGCAGCGAGCCGACGACGAACACGCCGCCGTAGGCGGCGAGCACCTGGCCGAAGCTGTTGCTTGGCTGCCGTGTGGCGAGCACGCCGTAGAGGACGAGTGCCACCGCGCCACCGGCGAGGGCAAGAGGGCCCTTGCCCTCCCGAAGCGAGGCCCAGATCAGGTAGACCCCCGCGATCTCCGCCAACGCGGCGGCGGCAAACAGCACGATCGATCGGCCTGTCATCGCTGCTGCGAGGGCTGGTGGGGCCGCTCTGTACTCAGCAGCAGGGCGTAGCGATCGGAGCAGCGGGGTCTACCCATGAGTCGATGCTTTGCCAGAGCTCACAGTTGGTCTTCACCTCTCGCCCGAGCATCACGCTTGGGATCGCGCCGATCTCGGGGCAGCCGTGGTAGCCGGTCACGCCCGCGACGAGGTGGGAGATCCCGAACCACGTGGGAACGAGCGAAGTTGGCCACGTGCGGTCCTCCCCGGTAGTCGGCGCGTGCCGAGAGCGCCTGCGACCACGAGAAACCCCGCGCCGGCAAGCGCGCGGGACCATCGAGCGGTTCGGCCCATCGGTGCGCGGGACTCCACCGACACTGTGTCCTCAGAGCAGCATCCGCCGCTGAGCAGTCCCCCGACACCAGGGCGTTGGCTTCTGCTATCTCCGCCAGACGGCACGGTGCAGCTTGCGCCGTCGGCGCGCGCCTCGGTGGAGTTGGGTGGCATTTCGGGCATTTGTCTTCCTTTCGTTGCGGGCTTCGACATGGTCTACAACCTCAAGTAGGCTTTAAGTCAAGGACATGGCATCAGACGGCTCCGAATTGACGATCGGCGAGGCTGCTCGCCGCACGGGTGTGCCCGCTTCGACTCTCCGCTATTGGGAAGCGGCCGGGCTGCTCGCCGCTTCGGAACGGGTGGGCGGCAAGCGTCGCTACGAGCCACAGACCCTGCGGCAGATATCACTGATCGTGCTGATGAAGCGCGGAGGATTCACGCTTGCCGAGATAGGCATTGTGCTCGCGGGCCTATCCGATAGAACACCGCCACCGGGGATTTGGCGCGATCTGGCCGAGCGCAAGCTGCCCGAGGTCAATCGAACCCTTGCCCAGGCAACCGCTGTGAAGAAGATCCTCGAACAGGGCCTTCGCTGTGACTGTCTGAGCGTCGATGACTATCTACACCAAATCGACGCCGGCCACGCGACGGTGAATCGTACGGCGGCCGTTCGTCGACGAGGCACGCGACCTGCCCGGCCGGCCGCCTGAGAGGGCCGAAAGACGACCTGGGTTATCGCCGCGTCGAGTGGAAGTGCAACGCGCTTAATGCCGCCTCCCGTCGTGCCGCCGAGCGCTTCGGGTTCGCCTTCGAGGGCGTCTTCCGCAAGCACATGGTGGTCAAGGGCCGCAACCGCGACACCGCCTGGTATGCGATCGCCGACGATGAGTGGCCGGCGATCCGGCGCGGGTTCGAGGCGTGGCTCGCGCCGGAGAACATGGACGACGAGGGCCGTCAGCAACAGTCGCTCGGGGCGCTGATCGACAAGGCACGTCGCTGATCAACGATCCAGGACATCGCGGATACATCGGCAGGGGAGCGCTCACCGTTTTGTGCTCGCGCGGCGGCGGGGCGGCTTCTCTGGGCGGCCCTCGCGCATGAGGGAGACGAGCAGCTCGACGAAGTCGCCGTAGAGGTCGTGGCGCACCGCGTCGGGGCTGACCAGGGATTCGATCGCCAGGCCGATGCCGAGCGCGCGCAGGACGAGCGCGAGGTCATCGACGGGCATCGCGAGCTCCGCTCCGGCCTCTTGCTGGTAGTGGGTGATGTAGCGCGCGACGGCCTCGCGCATCGCCGCGGAGCGGGTGCCGAACCGTCTTGCGAGCTCGGGGTCGCGGTCGGCGTGGGCGATGAACTCGATGTGCAGGACAAGCGACTCGCGGTCCCGGGCGAGCCGGTCCATCCACTGGTCGGCCAGCGCGCGGGCGCGGACCTCGAGGGGGGCATCGGCGGGCAGCGCGGTCTGCGTTTCGGCCAGCTCGCGGACCCGCTGCGCCATGTAGTCCTCGAAAACGGCGAGGAACAGGTCGGCCTTGCCCTCGAAGTTGGAGTACACGGCGCCGTGCGAGTAGCCGGCCTCCTCGGCGATCTCCTCGATGCCCGCTGCCTGAAAGCCGCGCCGGGCGAACACCTTCGCGGCGGCGTCGATGAGCCGAGCACGGGTCTGGGCCTGTTGCTCGGCTCGCGTCAGTCGTCGTGCGGCAACCATCCTCAGATGAGCATACCAACTCAGATTGTAGTTATCATTCAGGCGCGTGCCCCTTGCTCCGTCCCGCAGAAGCCTTCGTGCCCCACTTGCTCGTCGCTTCGACGGCGTGGCCGGGAGGCGTCTGCTCTGGCTGGCCGGGATCGTGATGCTCGCCTTCGGCGCAGCCGAGCTGCCAGCGCTGGCGAGGATGAGCTCTCATGGCACCGGGGTCCTCGGGTTCGAGTTCGCCGGCAGCACTCATCGCATGCACGAGATCCTCACCCGCTGGGGATCAGCCGGCCACGCAGCCGCGCAACAGCACGTCTTCATTGACCTTGGGTTCATCCTCGGTTACGGCCTGCTGCTGATCGGATTGTGCGGCCGGCTCGCCGAGCGCTTCGAGCGTCAGGGACACTCACGGGCGGCAAGGGTCGCGGCGCTGCTGGCGTGGGGTGCGCTCATCGCGGCCGTCACAAACGCGCTGCAGAAGATCGTCCTGTGGCTCGAGCTCCACGGGCACATCGCGCAGCCGCTGCCGGCGCTCGCAGCGGTTTGCGGGACGATCACCTTCACGTTTGCGATCTCAGCGGCGCTGTTCGCTGCCGTAGGCACGATCGCGATGCGCCGCCCATCTGCCGTGAGGGCGTCGGACGGACAGACGTGATGAGTGACGTCGAGCGCCTGCTTGCCGAGCAGGCCCTCTACTACCGCGAACGAGCCGGCGAGTACGAGGACTGGTGGTTCCGCCGCGACCGCTACGACCACGGCCCCGAGACGAACGCCTGCTGGTTCGCCGACGCCGCCGAAGTGCAAGACGCCCTGGAGGGCTTTGACCCGGCCGGAGACGTCCTGGAGCTCGCGTGCGGGACCGGCCTGTGGACCCAGCGGCTGGTCTCTCACGCCGCCAGCGTGACCGCGATCGACGGCTCCCCGGAGATGCTCAAGCTGTGCCGCGCCCGCGTGAACGATCCGCGCGTTAGGTATGTCCAGGCGGACCTGTTCGCCTGGGAGCCCGACAGGACGTACGACGTGTGCTTCTTCGGCTTCTGGCTCTCACACATCCCCGAGGACCGCTTCGAGACGTTCTGGGAGAAAGTCAGGCGCGCAGTTGGACCGGAGGGCCGGGTGTTCTTCATCGACAGCCTGCGCAGCCAGCAAGCGTCAGCCCTCGATCACAAGCTCCCCGAGCGGGATGACGAATTGATGCTCCGCCGGCTCGCCGACGGCCGCGAGTACCACATCGTCAAGCGTTTCCACGAACCACAGCCGCTGCAACAACGATTCGCCGACCTCGGCTGGAACGCCCAGGTGCAAACGACGAGCGAGTTCTTCATCTACGGGCACGCCACACCGGCCCCGTAGCGCCGCTCATCTGACCGTTCGCCACTGGCAGGGTTCACCAGCTCGTCTCCCCGTCTCCGAGCGCTACCCGCTGCTGGTCGCCGAGTTGGATGGCCGGCTCGTCGGTTGGGCAGGGCTGGCTCCCTACAGCGAGCGAGCGGCGTATGCCGGCATCGCCGAGTTCAGCATCTACGTGGCGAGCGACGCGCGTGGTCGTGGGGTGGGGACAGAGCTCTGCCAGCGGCTCGTGCGGGAGGCGGCCGGCCGGGGACTGTGGAAGTTGGTCGGCAAAGTCTTCCCGGAGAATCTGGCGTGCGTGCGGATGGTCGGCCGCTGCGGGTTCCGTGAGGTCGGTTCGCACCACCGCCACGGCCGCCTCGACGGCGAGTGGCGAGACGTGCTGCTGGTCGAGCTGTTGCTCGGCGAGGCAGCCACCGCGGCGGCAGGCGGGAGATAGTCGCCGCTCATGGGCTGGCCCGGTCAGGCGTGTGCCGTTTGACGAACTCGCTCTTGGCCTCGGTGTACGCCTCGCGGTCATCGGAGTAGCGCTCCGCGAGCACCCGCTTCAGCGCCACGTACTCACTCGCAAGGGCGGGATCGGCACGCAGGCGGTCGCGGAAGTGCAGACGACGCTCGAGCTCTCCCGGCTCGTCCACGAGGTGCAGGTGGTGGGTGCGGTGGGCGGTCGTCGGGTAGCACAGGAACCGCCGGTGGATGAGCGTCGCGTTGAACGCCGGGGGGTACTGGTAGCCGACACGCCCCACCAGTGCCGCGATCGGCGCGTCGAGGTCGTCCACGAGCGCGATCATGTCGATCACCGGCTTGGCCGCCAGACCGGGGACTGCGGTAGACCCGAAGTGGTGCAGCTCCACCCCGTCCGCGAGCAGCGGCGCGAGCCGCTCACGCTCGGCCCGATAGGCAGCAGGCCACGCGGGGTCGTACTCGACGATCTCCACCTTGGCGTCGCGCCCACCGGCACGCTCCAGATCCTCGGCTGCGGCGCTGCGGCGGTCTGCTGGTGCCATCTCTCCCCGCAGTCTCTCAGACCATCGCGGGCGCACGTGTGGTCTTGCTTGGCAAACACCCGGCGAAGATTTCGTCACCCCGCACCCTGAGCGAGGTCAAGGGGGTCAAGGCGCGAGATCGGCGAGACTACGCGGAGGCGATGAGAGCGAGCGTCGTGCGATGGAAGGACAAGCGTGATGCGATGAGGAAAGCGAGCGTGGTGCGATGAGCGAGTGGGCTGCGCAGGAAACGGGAACCCACCCACCCCGTAAACCGCACGCCCGCGAGCTGTTCGCGCCGCTGCCGCGTCAGTACGACCGCGTGGCGACGGTGCTCAGCTTCGGGCAAGACCCCCGCTGGCGACGCGCGATGGTCGCGGCCGTGAACGCGGCGCCGGGTGAGCGCGTGCTCGACGTGGCGACCGGAACGGGGATGGTCGCGGAGGAGCTCGTGCGCCGCTACGGGTGCTCGGTGGTGGGCCTCGACCAGAGCCCGGAGATGCTGGGGGCCGCGCGGGCGCGGCTGGCGCGCGACTCCGCGCTCGCGGCGCGGGTGACGCTCGTGGAGGGCGAGGCCGAGCGCCTGCCGTTCGCCGACGAAGAGTTCGACCACCTCACGTTCACGTACCTGCTGCGCTACGTCGAGGACCCCGCCGCGACGCTCGCCGAGCTCGCGCGGGTCGTGCGGCCGGGGGGCCGGGTGGCGATGCTCGAGTTCGCAGTGCCCCCCAACCCGGCGTGGCGCGCCGCGTGGCGGCTGTACACGCACGTGGGGCTGCCCGCGCTCGGACGCCTCGCCTCGCGCGAGTGGGCGCAGACGGGGCGGTTCCTCGCGCACAGCATCCCCGACTTCTACGCCCGGCACCCGCTGGAGGAGATCGTCGGCATGTGGCGTGCCGCGGGGATCGAGGCGGTCTACGCCCGCCGCATGAGCCTCGGCGGCGGCGTGGTGGTGTGGGGCACGCGGCGGGCAACGGGAGGTGGGTGAGGAGCGTGGCCTCGCCCCCGCTCGACCGCCCCGCGTTCTACGCGCTGCGACCCGGCGGGTGGCGGGATTTCGTAACGGTGCTGCACCCCCCGTACACCGCGTGGAACCTCGCCAACGTCGCGATCGGGGCGGCGGTCGCGCCGCACCTGTACGGCGATCGGCTGCTGGCGACGCTCGGCGCGTTCGCGCTCGGCGTGGGCGTGTGCGCGCACGTGCTGGACGAGCTCAACGGCCGGCCGCTCGGCACGCAGATCTCCACGCGCACGCTGGTGGCGGCGGCCGCGCTCTCGCTCGCGGGCGCGGTCGCGATCGGGGTCGTGGGGGCCGTCAACGTCTCGCTCACGCTGGTCCCGTTCGTCGCTGCGGGGGCGTTCATCGTGCTCGCCTACAACCTCGAGTGGTTCGCCGGGCGCTTTCACACCGCATTCTGGCTCGCCGCCTCGTGGGGCGCCTTCCCGGCGCTGACCGGCTACTGGGTCAACGAACAGCAGCTGCGCGCGCCCGTGGTCCTCGCGGCGGGGGCGTGCTTCACGCTGACGCTCGCCCAGCGGCGCCTCAGCACCCCGGTGCGCGAGCTGCGGCGGCGCACCGTGTCGCTCAGCGGCGAGCAGCACCTCGCAGACGGCTCCACGGTGGCGCTCGACGCCGCGCGCCTGGCGGCGCCGATGGAGGGCGCGCTGGGGGCGTGCGCGTTGGCGATGGTGCTCCTCGCCTCGGGGCTCGTGGCGGCGCGGCTGTGACGGGTCTCCTGCTCGCCGTACCCAACGTCTCCGAGGGCCGTGACTCCGCGGCAGTCGAAGCGGTGGCACGCGCCTTCACCGCCGACGGCGCCGCGCGGCTGCTGGACACCCACAGCGACGCTGACCACCACCGCGCGGTGCTCACGCTCGCGGGGCGCCCGGGGTCGCTGGCGGGCGCGCTGGCGGCGGGCGCGGCGGAGGCGGTGCGGCGCATCGACGTCGGGGAGGGCGCCGAGCAGGGTGGGGGTGCTCCCCGCCGTGGCGAGCACCCCCAC
Source organism: uncultured Solirubrobacterales bacterium (assembly GCA_963702085.1). Lineage (GTDB taxonomy): Bacteria > Actinomycetota > Thermoleophilia > Solirubrobacterales > Solirubrobacteraceae > Palsa-744. Next base: position 1,754,879 of record OY969707.1, read on the forward strand.
GTGGGCGCGGTGGACGTGGTGCCGATCGTGTACGTGGACCCCGCGGCGCGCGGCGCCGCGTGCGCGGAGGCGTTGGTGGCCGCCGAGCTGATCGGGGGGCTGGGGGTCCCGGTGTTCGTGTACGGCGAGCTGGCCGGCGCCGACCGGAAGCCCCCCCGGACCCGGGCGCAGCTGCGCCGCGGCGGCACAGCGGGCCTCGCGGAGCGGATACGAACCGGCGAGCTGCGGCCGGACTTCGGTCCCCAGGCGCCGCACCCCACCGCGGGCGCAACGCTTGTGGCCGCGCGCCCACCGCTGGTGGCGTTCAACCTCGAGCTCGGCGCCACCCGCAACCGTGGAGGACGCGCGCCGGATTGCGAGCCTGGTACGCGAGGGCGGCGCGGAGGGCCTCCCGGGCGTGCGCGCGATCGGGGTGGCGCTGCGCCGGGAGTCAACCGCGGGACGCGCAACCGCACAGGTCTCGATGAACGTCGAGCGCCCCGTCGAGGTGCCCCTGCGAGCGGTGGTCGAGGCGGTGCGCAGGCACGCCGAGGTGGCGTGCGGGGAGCTCGTGGGCCTGGCGCCCGCGGCCGCGTGGGAGGGCTTCCCGGAGGACGTGCCGGTGCCCGGCTTCGACCCCAAGCGCCACGTGATCGAGAACGCGCTCCGTGAGTGGGAGGAGAACGCCCTCCTCGACGGGGAGCGCACCGTCCCGGAACGCTAGGCTTAGCCGGTGGCCCAGACCAAGCGCAAGACCAAGCACCGTGGCAACGCGGCGGGGATGGTGGAGTCCCGCGGGCGCACCGGCCGGCGGCCGACCGCCGCGGAGCGCAGCGGCAGCGCCCGGGAGAAGGAGAAGGCGAAGGAGCAGCGCCTGAACAGGTACGACCGCCCGCCCACGTGGCGGGGCGCGTTCTACCGCGCGGCGGTCGCCGCGGTGCTGATGCTGTTGATCGGCATCGTCCTGATCAAGAACTCCAGCGAGGCGATCGCGCTGTTCCCGATCGTGCTCGCGCTGTACGTGCCGATCAGCTACTACACCGACGCGTGGCTCTACAAACGCCGCGTGCGCCAGAAAGCCAAGGCGGGAAGCGCGGTGAAGTGAGGTGGCCGGGAGCGCGGTGGAGAAGGGGCCGAGCGCGGACGTGCGGATGTTCACGGTGGGCCCGGTGCAGGAGAACGCGTACATCGTGAGCCCAGGCCGCGAGAGCGGGCGGGCGGTGATGGTCGACCCCGGCGAGGAGTCCGAGCGGCTGTTGGCGGCGGCGGACGCGCTGGGGGTGAAGGTGGAGGCGGTGCTCGTCACCCACTGCCACTTCGACCACATCGGCGCCGTGGCCCCGGTGGCGCGCGCGACGGGTGCGCCGGTGTACTGCCCCGAGATCGAGCGTCCGATGCTGAGCGACATCATGACGTGGGTGCCCCCGGGGTTCGGCCCGTTCGAGAGCTGGGAGCCCGAGCACACCGTCAAAGGCGGCGAGCGCCTCACGCTGGCGGGCCTGGAGATCGAGGTGGTGTCCACCCCCGGCCACAGCCCGGGGCACGTGACGTACGCGATCGCCCCCGCCACCGCTGACCCAGCCGCGGCGAGCGCTGCCCAGGCACCCGCCGCTGAGCTCGCGGGCGAGGCCCCGGCGTTGCTCTCCGGCGACGTGCTGTTCCAGGGCAGCGTCGGGCGAGTGGACCTTCCGGGGGGCGAGTGGAGCGTGCTGGAGCGCTCGATCGCCACGCTCGCCGAGCGGTTCCCGGCCGAGACGGTCGTCTACCCGGGCCACATGGGTGTGACCACCCTGGGCCGCGAGCTCCAGACCAACCCGTTCCTCGCGGAGCTCCGCACCGCGGCGAGCGCAGCCGCGAGTTGAGCGCCCCACAGATCAGGGCGCCAAGGGGCACCCACGACGTGCTGCCCGAGCAGGCCCAAGCGCGGGCGCGCGTGGAGGAGGCCGCGCGCAGGGTGCTGGAGGGCGCGGGGTACGAGCGGATCGAGACCCCGACGTTCGAGTCCACCGAGTTGTTCGCCCGCGGTGTGGGCGCCTCGACGGACATCGTGCAGAAGGAGATGTACACGTTCGAGGACGGCAGCGGCCGCTCGTTGACGCTGCGCCCCGAGGGCACCGCGCCGGTGTGCCGCGCGTACGTCGAGCACGGGATGCACAAGCGCCGCCAGCCGGTGAAGCTGTGGTACGCGTCGAGCTTCTTCCGCTACGAGCGCGCCCAGGCGGGCCGCCAGCGCCAGTTCTGGCAGGTCGGAGCGGAGGCGCTCGGCTCCGAGGAGCCCGCGGTGGACGCCGAGTCGATCGTGCTGCTCGCGAGGCTGCTGGAGGAGCTCGGCGTGGCGGAGACACGCCTGCGCCTGGCGAGCCTCGGCGGCCGCGAGGCCCGCGCGGAGTACCGCGAGCGCCTGAAGGCCCACCTGCGCGCGAACGAGGCCGAGCTCGCCGAGGAGGTGCGCGAGCGGATCGACCTGAACCCCCTGCGCGCGTTCGACTCCGAACACCCGGGCACTCGCGCGGTGATGGCGAGCGCGCCCCGCCTGCTGGAGCACCTGAACCCGGAGGACGCCGCCCACTTCGCGGAGGTCCGCGCCCTCCTCGACGAGGCGGGGGTGAGCTACGAGATCGACCCGACGCTCGTACGCGGACTCGACTACTACACCCGCACGGTGTTCGAGCTCACCTCCGAGAAGCTCGGCGCGCAGAGCGGCGTGGGCGGGGGCGGTCGCTACGACGGCCTCGTGGCCGAGCTCGGCGGCCCCCCGACCCCGGGCATGGGGTGGGCCGCGGGGATCGAGCGCATCCTGCTGGCAGGCCAGGCGCCGGCAGCGGGAACAACCGCGATCGACCTATATATAGCCTTCGAAAAGCATTTTGATGAGGACCCCCAGGGGGGGGTCCAAAGGGCTTGTGCAGCGTCCGACGCACTCGCGGGTGGGCAGAGCGCCAGGGTCGCGTTCAGGGTCCTGCACGAAGCGCGCGGCGCGGGTCTGACGGCGCAGATGGAGCTGGGCGGCCGCTCGCTGAAGAACCAACTCGCCCACGCGGCCCGCCTCGGCGCGCGCTACGTCGCCATCGTCGGCGCAACCGCGGGGGAGACCACCTTGAAGGACATGCAGGCCCGCACCGAGCAGGCGATCCCGACGGAGACTGTGGTGCACACGGTCCTGCGCGGCCTGCGCGATCTTTGAGGGCCTGACGGTCCCTGGCGCCGCCTCGCAACGTCCAAGCCCCAAGTTGGGGCTCAACTCGCGCGGCGGGAATGCCGAAGTTGGGAGGGATGGCCCAGTTGTCGCGTCCATTTCAGATCGCTCTGATTGCGCTCGGGGTGTTGGTGCTCGCGTGGTTCGCAGTGCTGCACCGTCCCGGCGGGTCGTCCACGAGCTCCTCGTCCCCGAGCGGCTCCTCCTCGGCCTCCTCGGCGGCCCACTCCTCCGGCTCGGCCTCGAACGGCTCGGGTGCCGCGAAATCGAGCTCGGTTTACCACGGCTCCGCGCCGGGCCTCGAAGGGCTGACACGGGACGTCCAGCGGGCCCACGGCGCCGCCGCGCAGGTGGAAAGCAACGGCCGCGAGGTTCAGAGCAAGGCAGCGCAGGGGACCGGGGAAGCGCCCAGCGGGGGGACGCCCGCCGGGGCGTCGCACTCCACCGCGGGCGCTCACACCGGCGCCGGCTCGTCGGCAGGTAAGTCGGCCTCGTCGTCCGCCGCCGCCAGGTCTCGTGCCCAGCGGCACACTCACGCTTCCAGTGGCGCCGCCACGACCGCGACGGCCACGCTCACGCTGCACCACCTCACCGAAGCCCTGCATCTGAAGGCCGTTGTCGACCTGGTCGAAGAGATCGATCCCAGGCTGGGGCTGAAGGCGAAGGTCGCGCACGCGGAAGGCGTCCTCGTGGCCAGGATGAAGTCCGATCTGCAGCCGACCCCACCGGCGACGATCGCCGCCGAGCTACACCACGGCAAGACCGTGCTGCTGCTCTTCCTCAACCCCCGCTCCTACGACGACGAGGCCACGGCGATCGACACCACCGAAACCGCGTACAAGCTGCGCCACCACGTCGCGGCGCACCTCGCACTCGCCGACCAGGTCAACTCGTTCGGCTCGATCACGCGCAACATCCAGGTGTACCAAACCCCCACGTTGCTGATCATCAACCCCAAGCTGCAGGTCACCACCCTGACCGGGCTCACCGACGGCTTCTCGATCGAACAGGCTGTCGCCGAAGCGCGCAAGTAGGGCGCGGGCTGCCGGGCGTCCAGGGCCCGCCGGTGCTGGTCGGGCGTCGCAGCGGCGTCCGAAGCAAGTCGGGCTCGGGGTGGTGGCAGGCGTCTAAACTCGGTCCCGTGCTTGCCACGGCGCTCGCCGACCACCTGGAGCGCCCGCTCGGGCGCGGACACACCCCCGCGGACTCCTTCACCGGCGCGGCAGGCGGGGCGGCCTGCGGGGACCTCGTGCGCGTCTCGCTGCAGCTCGACCCCGCCTCGCCCGAGGGGCTGATCGCGGACGCCGGCTTCGACGCCTCCGGCTGCGGGGCGGCGCTCGCCGCCGGCTCCGCGACGGTCGCGCTCGTGCGCGGCGCGCCGCTGCTGGACGCCGCGCGCGTCGGGGTGCAGGAGATCGCCGCCGAGCTCGGGGGGCTCTCGCCCGCCAAGCGCCACGCCGCCGAGCTCGCCGCCGACGCGCTGCACCGCGCGCTCGGGGGGGCCGCTCGCGCCCGCGCCGCGCTCGCTCCGTGCGCCGAGCGCGCGGTGGTGGCGATGAGCGGCGGGGTGGACTCCTCCGTCGCCGCGCTGCTCACCGCGCGCTCCGGTGCGGAGGTCGTGTGCGTGACGCTCGAGCTGTGGTCTGACCCCGAGAACGACGCCGAGCGCTCCTGCTGCTCCGCGCAGGCCGTCCGCGGCGCTCGCGCGCTCGCGCACTCCCAGGGGCTGGCGCACCTGTCGATCGACCTGCGCGCCGAGTTCCGCGCCGGGGTCGTCGAGGGCTGGCTGGAGGGCTACGCGCAGGGGGTCACGCCCAACCCCTGCATCCGCTGCAACGGCTCGGTGCGTCTCGACGCGATGCTCGAGCTCGCCACGCGCCTGGGCGCCACGCACCTGGTCACCGGCCACTATGCGCGCGTGCTCGACGGCCCCGTCCCGCTGCTGCGGATGGCGCGCCACACGCTCAAGGACCAGAGCTACGCGCTTGCGGGGCTCGAGCCGTCCTCGCTCGCGCGGCTGCGCTTCCCGCTGGGGGACATAACCAAGGACGAGGTCCGCGAGCTCGCCGAGCGGGAGGGGTTGTCCGTCGCGCACAAGCCCGACTCGCAGGACCTCTGCTTCCTCGCGGGCACGAGCCTGCAGCGCTTCATCGCGCGCCACGGGGACCTCGCGCCCGCCCCCGGGAGCATCCTCGACGCCGACGGCGCCCGGCTGGGCACCCACCGCGGCGCGCACGCGTACACCGTCGGCCAGCGTCACGGCCTCGGCCTGCGCGGCGGACCCGAGCCGCTGTTCGTGCTGGGCACCGACCCCCTCGCCAACACCGTCACCGTCGGCCCGCGCGCGGCGCTCATGACCGCCACCGTCGCCGTGCGCGACGTGACGCTGCGCCGCTCCGGCGCGAGGATCGACGGCGTGCGCGTGCGCTCCCACGGGCGCCTTCACCCCTGCCGCCTCGCGGCCGACCCCGGGCCCGGTCGCCACGCGGGCGTCGAGGTGCAGCTGCACGAGCCGATCACCCGCGCCGCGCCGGGGCAGATCGCCTGCCTGTACGAGGGCGATGTGATCTTGGGCTACGGCACGGTCGCCTGACGCGGCGAGATCACCAGCGGGGGCGAGGGCGAGGTTCTTTTGGGACCCTATATGGGGTGCGTGAAGTTCTTCTTTGGGGACCCTATATATATGGTCCTGATGGGTTTCATATACGGAGCCTGCATGGGGCGATGGGGCTCCGGATGGATGAACCCTAAGATCATCCGACCATGACCTCGGACGAGATCCGCGAGCGCTACCTGGCCTTCTTCGAGGAGCGCGGGCACCGGCGGCTTGACTCGGCCTCGCTCGTGCCGCCCCCAGAGGACCGCTCGGTGCTGCTCACGACCGCGGGGATGCAGCCACTGAAGCCGTACTTCCTCGGGCGCGAGGCGCCGCCCGCACCGACGCTCACGAGCTGCCAGAAGTGCTTTCGCACGCCCGACATCGAGAAGGTCGGCTCGACGCTGCGCCACCTGACGTTCTTCGAGATGCTCGGCAACTTCTCGATCGGGGCCTACTTCAAGCAGGGCGCGATCGAGCTCGCCTGGGAGCTCTCGCGGGAGGTCTTCGGCTTCCGCGGGCAGGACGTCTGGGTGACGGTGTTCGAGGGCGACGAGGCGCTCGGGCTCGGACCCGACGAGGAGGCGATCGAGCTGTGGGAGGCGGTTGGTGTGCCCCGCGAGCGGATCGTCGGCTGCCCCCGCTCGGAGAACTTCTGGGAAGCTGGGCCAGTCGGGCCGTCCGGACCCTGCTCGGAGCTCTACCTCGACCGCGGCCTCGACTTTGGGGCGCCCGAGGACCTCCCGGGCGGGGAGAACGAGCGCTTCCTGGAGTTCTGGAACCTCGTCTTCATGCAGTACAACCAGGAGCCGCACGACCACCTGAGCGAGCTACCGACGCGCAACATCGACACCGGGCTCGGGCTCAACCGCATGGCCGCGATCCTCCAGGGCAAGAGCTCGGTCTTCGAGACCGACCAGTTCCAGCCGCTGCTGGACCTCGGCCAGGAGCTCTCCGGCCGACGCTACGGCGAGGACTTTCCCACCGATCGTGCCCTGCGGATCCTCGCCGACCACGCGCGCGGCATGTCCTTCATGGTCGCCGACGGCGTCGTGCCCTCCAACGAGGAGCGCGGCTACGTGCTGCGTCACATCATGCGCCGCGCGATCCATCGGGGCCGCGCCCTGGGAGTGGAGGAGGGCTTCCTCGTGCGCTACGCCGCCGTCGTGCGCGAGATGATGGGCTCGGCCTACCCCGAACTGAACACCCAGCGCGAGGCGATCGAGGCGTGGCTCGCCTCCGAAGAGGAGAGCTTCGGGCAGACGCTGGAGCAGGGCACGCGGCTGCTGGAGGAGTTGATCGAGCGCGCCGAGGCCGCGGGCGCGAAGAGCATCTCCGCGGAGGACGCCTTCAAACTGCACGACACCCACGGCTTCCCCATCGACCTGACCCGCGAACTGCTCGCCGAGCGCGGCCTCGGCGTCGACGCCGCCGGCTTCGAGCAGTTGATGGAGGGCCAGCGGGTGCGCAGTCGTGCCGGCTTGGGCACCGTGGGGAAACTCAAGCCCAGGTTTATAGGTGATTCACTCGACGACACCACTCCAACACGCTTCACCGGGTATGAGACCGAGGAACAGCGGACCACAGTGGTGGCTGTGCGGCCCGACGAGTCCGCCGACGCCGGCGGTGAAGACGGAGTGACAGAAGCACGTTGGTTGGTCAAGCTGGCGGAGTCCCCCTTCTACCCCGCCGGCGGCGGCCAGATCTCAGACGTTGGTGTGGTCGAGTGCGAGGACGGCGACTGTCGGGTGCGAGTTGAAAACGTCTTCCGGTTTGGAGACGATCAGGTGCTGGAGGTGATGGTCGAGCGGGGGTCACTGAACCCCGACGAGCCGGTGCTCGCCCGCGTGGACCACGCTGCTCGCCACGCCACCGAGTGCAACCACACCGCCACGCACCTCCTGCACGCCGCGTTGCGCGAGCGCCTCGGCGCGCACGTGCGCCAGGCCGGCTCCTACGTCGGCCCCGACAAGCTGCGCTTCGACTTCAGCCACAGCCAGGCGCTCACCACCGAGGAGTTGGGCGACGTCGAGGACCGGGTGAACGGGTGGATTCTCGCCAATGACCCCGTGCGCCCGATCGTCACCACGTTGGATGAGGCCCGCAAGCTCGGCGCGATGGCGCTGTTCGGGGAGAAGTACGGCGAGGAGGTGCGCATGGTGCAGATCGGCGCGGGCGAGTATTCACGCGAGCTCTGTGGGGGTACCCACGTGCGTGCCACCGCCGAGATCGGCCTGTTCCGCATTCAGAGCGAGAGGTCGAGTGCAGCAAATGTGAGGCGTATGGAGGCGGTCACTGGGCCGGTGGCTGTGGAACTGCTGCGTGAGCGCGACCGTAAGTTGCGAGCTATTGAGAGCGGCCCGCCCAAATTGAACTTGTCGCCCGCTGAAGGCAGGTCGGACGCGACGTTGGTATTGACAACGAAGGTCAATGCCGATGCTCTGGCAGATAGGGCAGTCGACTTGAATGGGGCGCGTGTGCTGACGGCCACAGTCGATGTCGCGGAGGCCAAGGGGTTGCTGGACGTGGTTGATCTGGTGAGAGGCAAACTTCCCGAGGCGGCGATTGTGCTGGGAACGGCCGTAGGTGGGAGGGCGCACCTGGTGGCCAGCGTCGCTCCTGCGCTGGTGCGACGAGGGATCAAAGCTGGTGCTGTGGTGAAAATTGCGGCCGAGGTCGTCGGTGGAGGCGGCGGTGGCCGCGACACGATGGCCCAGGCCGGGGGGCGCGATCCGGAGAAGCTACAGGAGGCGCTCGATGCCGCCCGGGCCGCGATCGAGGCCGCGCTCGCAGACTGATGCGAACCCTCGGTCTCGACTACGGCAGCGCCCGCTGCGGCTGCGCGCTGGCCGACCCGACAGGCACGATCGTCACACCGATCGAGGCGATCCCCCGCCCGGCGACGCGTCGCGGGATGGATGCGCTGGCCGCGCTCGTCGCCGAGCGCGAGGTGCAGCGCGTGGTCGTCGGCCTGCCGCTGTCGCTCAGCGGAGATGACACCGGGCAGACGCGCGAGGCCAGGGAGTTCGCCGCCAGGCTCGCACGGCGGCTGCGTACGGAGACGGGTGAGGCGGGGGAGGGGGTGCCCGTCGAGATGCACGACGAGCGCTTCACCACGCGCCTGGCGCAGCGGCGGATGGGAGCCCACCCACCCGCCACCACGCCCGAGGACTCCCGCGCCGCCGCGGTGATGTTGGAGTCATGGCTGTCAAAGTGAGGCGCCGCCGCGCGGTGGCGCTCGTCACGGTCGCGGTCCTGGCGGCGGGGGCGTTCGCGCTGGCAAAGGCGCTGCCGGGCTCCAAACCCGCGCCACCGCCGCCCGCGCCGGTGGGGATCGTGAGGATCACGATCCCCGAGGGCGAGACCCGGGCACAAATCGCGCTGATCGCCAGGGAAAAGGGACTGGCGGGCAGCTACCTGGCGGCGTCTCGGCGCTCCTCGCCGCTGCACCCCGTCCACTACGGGGCGCCGCCGGGGACGCCGAACCTCGAAGGCTTCCTGTTTCCGGCGACCTACGAACTGTACGCGGGCTCGGCCGCCCGGCTGCTGGTCTCTGACCAGCTGCAGGCGTTCACCGAACGCTTCGGTCCGCACCTGGCCGCCCGGGCGCGCACGCTTCATATAAACCCCTACCAGTTGCTGACCGTCGCTTCGATGGTCGAGCGCGAGGCTCTGATCCCCGGCGACCGGCCGAAGATCGCGGCGGTCATCTACAACCGGCTGCGCCTGGGGATGCCGCTCGGGATCGACGCCACGATCTACTACGCGGTCGAGCAGCAGCAGGGAATCGCGACCTACACCGGCGAACTGACCGAAGCCCAGCTGCACATCGACTCCCCTTACAACACGCGCACGCACACCGGCCTGCCACCGACTCCGATCTCCAACCCGGGCATGGCCTCGATCGAAGCGGCCGCCCACCCCGCCCACGTCTCCTACCTGTATTACGTCGCGCGCGCGGACGGCTGCGGTGAGCAGGTCTTCTCGAACACCGTGGCCGAGTTCGAAGCGAACGTCGCGGCCTACCAGGCAGCGGTGCAACGCGGCGGCGGGCGGCCACCGACCTGCAGGAAGCACCACGGATGATATGCCTCGGCACGCGGGTGCCCGTGTGTGGAGGCACCCGCGCCCACACGCGGCGTACGGGCCGGAGGCGGTAGTGCCGCGCCTCGGCGTGCTGGGGTGGCCGGTGGCGCACAGCCGCTCGCCGGCGATGCACAACGCGGCGCTGGGCGAGCTGGGCCTCCGGGAGTGGAGTTACCAGCGGCTGCCGGTGCCGCCGGAGCTCTTCGAGGAGACCGTGCGCGCGCTCGGCGGTGCGGGCTTCGCGGGGGCGAACGTGACGATCCCGCACAAGCAGGCGGCGCTCGCGCTGGCCGACAGCACCAGTGCCGCCGCGAGGGAGATCGGGGCGGCGAACACGCTCACCTTCGACGCCGGCGGGGGGGTCGCCGCGGAGAACACCGACGCCCCGGGGCTGCTCGCCGCGATGGAGCGCGCGGGACGCTCCCCGCGGGGTCTCACCGCGATGGTGCTCGGCGCGGGGGGCAGTGCGCGCGCGGTGGTGTGGGCGCTGCGGGAGGCGGGGGCGCGCGAGGTGTCGGTGTGGAACCGCACCGCCGCGCGTGCGGAGGAGCTCGGACGGTCGCTGGGGGTTCGTGCGGTCGCGTTGCCCGAAAGGGCCGACATCCTGATCAATTGCACCTCGGTTGGCCTAGTACGACCGGCTAGCGATGTGGAGAGCGGCCTCAACCTGCTGGGTCTAACGCACGATCTGATCGGTGAGTCCTCCTATGTCATCGATCTGGTCTACAGAGAAGGCAGCACGCCGCTGCTCGTCGCTGCGCGAGCGCGGGGTGTGCCGACGCTCGACGGCCTGGAGGTGCTCGTCGCCCAGGGCGCGCTCAGCCTCGAACTGTGGACCGGGCTCCACTCGCCGATCGAGGTCATGCGCCGCGCCGCACGAGCGGCCCCTGCCGAGCCGTAGGGTCAGGTGGGAGCCGTGAGCGCCCGGCATCCCGAGGAGAGCCCCGACCTGCGCGAGATCTTCGGGATGGAAGAGCCCCAGGTCGTCGTCGCGCTCCCGGAGCGCCCGGCCGCCGGCATGGAGTCCGAGCCCACGATCGAGGTTTCGGGTGCCCCGCCCGCGGACGGGGCCCCCACCGCCGATCTGAGATCGAGCGGCAGGCCGGGCGAGACCCCCGGCGAGGGCCGGGTCGGCATCACCTCGCCGACGCGCCGCGGCTCCTCCTCGCGTTTTCTGACGGACGTGATCGTGGACATGGGCCTCGTGGCGCGCGCGCGTGTGGACGAGGCGATCGCCGCCTCGCGCAGCTCGGGCACGACGCCGGAGCGGGTGCTGGTCGAGGAAGGCGCGCTCAGCAACGACGGCCTCGCGCGGGCGCTCGCGGAGCGCTACGGCCTCGACCACCTCGACCTCGGCGTCTTCCAGGTCGACATGGGCGCCGCGAACCTCGTGACGACCGCGGCGGCGAAGCGCTACCAGGCGGTGCCGGTGGCGTACGTGGACAAGCGCACGCTGCTGGTGGCGATGACCGATCCCTCCAACGTGCTCGCGGTGGACGACATCGCGATCATGACCGGCTACGAGGTGCGCGTCGCGGTTGCGGCGCCGGAGGACATCGTCGCGCTGATCTCGCGCCTGGACCGCCTCGACGACGCGGTTGCAGCCACCGGCGAGCTCACCGAGAGCGAAGCGGAAGCCCACGAGGTCGTCGACCTGCACGAGACCGACGACGACGCGCCGGTCATCAAGCTCGTCAACCAGATCGTCGCGCAGGCGGTCGAACAGGGCGCCTCCGACGTTCACATAACGCCCGATGGCAAGGAGACCCGGGTGCGCTTCCGCGTGGACGGGGTGCTCTCAGACGTCACCACGGTGCCCAAACGGATGGGGCCGGGGGTGGTCTCGCGCGTGAAGATCATGTCCGAACTGGACATCTCCGAGCGGCGGCTGCCCCAGGACGGCCGCGTCGGGCTGACCGTCGACGGGCGCCACGTCGACCTGCGCGTCGTGACGCTGCCGAGCGTGCACGGCGAGTCGATCGTGATGCGCATCCTCGACAAGGACTCCGTCGTGATGAAGCTCGAGAAGCTCGGCATGGGCGACGAGGACCGCGTGCGCTTCGAGCACGCCTTCCACCAGACCCACGGCGCGGTGCTCGTCACGGGCCCAACCGGCTCGGGCAAGTCGACCTCGCTGTACGCGGCGCTGCAGGCGCTGAACACGCCGGAGAAGAACATCATCACCGTCGAGGACCCCGTCGAGTACCAGGTCGAGGGCATCACCCAGGTGCAGGTCTCCCCGAAGGCCGGCCTGACGTTCGCGACCGGCCTGCGCGCGATGGTGCGCGCGGACCCCGACGTGATCATGGTCGGTGAGATTCGCGACCACGAGACCGCGCAGATCGCGGTGGAGTCGGCGCTGACGGGGCACCTGGTGCTCTCCACGCTGCACACCAACGACGCGCCGTCTGCGATCACGCGCCTGATCGAGATGGGCATCGAGCCGTTCCTGGTGGCCTCGGCGCTCGACTGCGTGCTCGCGCAGCGGCTCGTGCGCACGCTCTGCTCGCACTGCAAGCAGCGCACGATCATCTCTGCGGAGGTGCTGCGCCAGAACGGCTACAAGGCGCTCGTGGACCTGGAGGCGTACGAGCCCAAGGGCTGCCGGCGCTGCGGCGGCTCGGGCTACAAGGGCCGCGCGGGGATCTACGAGGTGATGAGCGTCACCCCCGAGATCCGCCGCCTGGCGCTCGAGCGCCGGTCCTCCGAGGAGCTGCGCGACGCGGCGATCCAACAGGGGATGCGCCAGCTGCGCGACGACGGCATCGACAAGGTCCGCCAGGGCCGCACGTCGATAGCTGAGCTTTCCCGAGTGCTAGGAAGCTAGGGCGCCTGCAAGATCCCCTGCAGCGCGCGCGGCAGCTCGTATTTCCGTCCACTGCGCCGCAAGCGACCGCGAAGCGGAGCGTGTGGGGGTCGATGGGCAGGGCGATGGGCATTGACTTCGCAGACCTACTGATGGAGGTCGTCTCGCGGCGCGCCTCGGACCTGCATCTCTCGGCGGGGGCGCACCCGACGATCCGCGTGCGTGGGCGCCTCACGCCGCTGGAGGAGTACCAGAAGCTCTCCGGCACGGACACCCGCGAGATCGTCTACTCGATTCTCACCGGCGACCAGCGCCAGCGCCTGGAGACCGACTGGCAGCTTGACTTCGCCTACTCGGTGCCAGGCCACGCCCGCTTCCGCGTGAACGCGTACTACCAGCGCGGGGCGATCGGCGCGGCCTTCCGTCTGATCCCGGTCGACCTGACCTCGATCGACGAGCTCGGCCTGCCGGCGACGGTGCACGAGTTCACGCGCAAGCCGCGCGGGTTCGTGCTGGTCACGGGCCCGACGGGGTCGGGCAAGTCGACCTCGCTGGCGGGGATGATCGACGAGATCAACCAGACGCGCGACGAGCACATCATGACGATCGAGGACCCGATCGAGTTCCTACACCCGCACAAGCGCTGCCTGGTCAACCAGCGCGAGCTGGGCGCCGACGCGCAGAGCTTCTCCGAGGCGCTGAAGGCCGCGCTGCGCCAGGACCCCGACGTGATTCTCGTCGGCGAGATGCGCGACCTGGAGACGATCTCCACCGCGCTGACCGCCGCGGAGACCGGCCACCTCGTGTTCGCGACGCTGCACACGCAGGACACCGCGCAGACCGTGGACCGCATAATCGACGTGTTCCCGCCCCACCAGCAGGGGCAGGTGCGGGTGCAGCTGTCGGTCTGCCTGCAGGGCATCGTGACCCAGCAGCTGATCCCCACCGCGGACGGCTCGGGCCGGGCGGTCGCGTGCGAGGTGCTGGTACCCACACCGGCGGTGCGCAACCTGATCCGCGAGGGCAAGACCCACCAGATCTACTCGACGCTGCAGACCGGCACGGCCCACGGGATGCAGACGATGGACGCCTCGCTGGCGACGCTCGTGCGCCAGAACACGATCTCCCAGAAAATGGCCGAATCCCGCTCGTCCACCCCCGAGGAGCTGCGGCGTCTGTTGGGCGCCGGCTCGCTGGCGGCGTAACGTGAGCACGTACGTCTTCAAGGCGATGGACCTCGCCGGCGTGAAGGCCCGCGGGGAAGTCGACGCCGACTCCAAGCAGGCGGTCTCCGACCAGCTGAAGGGGCGCGGGCTGATCGTCCTTGAGATCGCCGACAAGCACGCCTCCAAGGAAATCCAGTTCTCGTTCATGAAGAGCGTGAAGGCGGCCGACCTGGCGGTCTTCTCGCGCCAGCTCTCGACGATGATCTCCTCGGGCATGAGCATCCTGCGCGCGCTGTACGTGCTGGAGGAGCAGACGGAGAACAAGTTCCTCAAGGAAACGATCGTGGCGGTGCGCAAGGACGTCGAGGCGGGCCTGCCGCTGAGCGACTCGCTGGAGCGCCACCCGAAGATATTCAACCCGCTGTTCGTCGCGATGACGCGCGCGGGGGAGACCGGCGGCGTGCTCGAGGGCGGGCTGCTGCGCGTGGCCGACCAGCTGGAGAAGGACGCCTCGCTGCGCCGCCAGATCAAAGCGGCGATGATCTACCCGACGCTGGTGCTCGTCTTCGCGGTCGGCGTGATGATGGCGCTCGTCGCCTTCCTCGTGCCGGTCTTCGAGGGCGTCTTCAAGCAGTTCGGCGGGGAACTTCCCAAGATCACCCAGATCTCGGTGTTCCTCTCGCACATGGTGATCGGCTACTGGTGGCTGATGTTCGGCGCGGCCGGTGGGCTGGCGGTGCTGTTCGTCAAGTGGAAGAACAGCACCTGGGGCCGGCCGCAGTGGGATCGCTTCCGCCTGCGCGTCCCGATGAAGATCGGAGCGATCGTGCAGGAGGTGGCGATCGCCCGCTGGTCGCGCACGCTGGCCTCACTGACCGCCGCGGGCGTGCCGCTGTTGCAGGCGCTTGAGATCACCGGCCAAACCGGCGGCAACATCGCGGTCGAGGAGGCGATGGACGGAGTGATCGCCTCGGTCAAGCGCGGCGGCACGATCGCCGCACCGCTGGGACAGGCATCGATCTTCCCGACGATGGTCTCGCACATGGTCGGCGTCGGCGAGGAAACGGGCGCCCTGGACGCAATGCTCGACAAGGTCGCGGACTTCTACGAGGACCGCGTCGACGCCTCGGTGAAGGCGCTCACCTCGATCATGGAGCCGATCATGATCATCGTCATCGGCTCGATCGTCGGCTTCATCGTGATCTCGATGTACATGCCGCTGTTTACGGTCTACCAGCACATCGAATAGTCACGGGCCGATCCGCAGGCGTCCCTCGTGCACCGAAAGCGAGACCCGCCCGTCGAGCAGCTCAAGGAGCTCGGCACCGACGAGCTCCCGGCGCCAGCCATGCAGTGTGCGGATGTCCGGCTCGGGATCGTCGGAGCGCGCGGCGGCGACGATCGCCTGCAGGTCCGAGCGCGCGGCGATCAGCTCGTAGGCGAGATCGGATTCGCGGGCGCGGGCCCGCACCAGGGCTTCGCAGAGTGCGACGAGCGGCGCGTCCGCGGGGTCGGGCGCGGTGTGGCGCGGGAGGCGGTCGAGCGGGGTATAGGCGCGATTGCCGCCGTCGCGCACGGCCTCGAGCAGCTCCGCGCCGCGGCGGCGCAGGCCGCTGTTGGAGAAGCCGCGGATCTGTTCGAGATCGCGAATCGTGGAGGGGCGGCGCTTGGCCAGCTCGATCAGGGCCGCGTCGCCGAGGACGCTCTGTACGGTGCGGTCGTGCGCGGAGGCGGTGCGCTCGCGCCACGCGACGAGCGCGCGTGCGATGGCCTGCGCGGCGGCGCTCAGGTTGCGGACGCGGGGAAGGCGCGCGAAGATCTCATCCTCGTTGCGATCGTCGTTGGCCTGTTCCAACGCGCGGCACTCCTCCCGCGCCCATTGCAGGCGCCCGGAGGCCGAGAGCCGCCGCTGCAGCTCGGAGGCGAGCTCCAGGAGGTGAACGACGTCCTCGCGCGCGTAGGCGAGCTGCTCGCGGGTGAGCGGCCGGGTGTCCCAACGGGTGAAGGAGGCGCTCTTGGCGAGCCGGACACCGAGCAGCTCGGCGAGCAGTGTCTCGTATGAGCTCTGCGCGGCCATTCCCGCGAAGCCGGCCGCCACCTGCGTGTCGAAGATGTTGCATATGGGGGTGTTGAAGCGCCGACGCAGGAGCGATATGTCCTGGCGGCCTGCATGCACGACCACCTCCACGGCGGGGTCGGCGAGCACCTGGCCGAGCGGCGCACCGTCGAGGGATTCGAGCAGCGGGTCGACGAGCTCGATACGCAGGCCGGCGGTGTGGTCGGGGACCGCCAGCTGGATGAGGCAGAGCAGAGTGCGGTAGCGCCCCTCGCCCATGAACTCGGTGTCGAGCGCGAGATGCCCGGAGCGATGCGCCTGCGCAGCGATCTCCGCGAGCACATCTGAGTCGCTCATGAAGGTCGCTCCTCGCTGAGGCCCGTGGCAGCCGGGAGACGCAGTTCAAAGCACGCCCCGCCCGGGCGGGTGGGTCCCGATCCGCCGGCGTCAAGCAGCTCGAGCGCTCCGCCCATGCGCAGCGCGAGCTCCCGCCCGATCGCGAGGCCAAGGCCGAAGCCGGAGCGCCCGCCGGTGGACGAGCCCCGCTGGAAGCGCTCGAAGATCAGAGAACGCTCGGAAGGCGCGACGCCGGGGCCGCGGTCGCGGACGGTGAGCGAGGCATAGGGCCCATCGAATGCTGACTCTAGCTCGATGCTCGAATCCGCCGGGGCGACGCGCAGCGCGTTGTCGAGCAGGATGCGCACGATGCGCGCGACCGCACCGGGGTCCCCCTGCGCCCAGCAGGGCTCGGGCGGCGGCGGCGCGTGGATCGCCACACTGCGCCGGATGGCGTCGAGCTCCAGCTCGGCGGCCACCGCGCGGCAGAGCTCGCCGAGCTCCAGTGGCTCATTGCGCAACTGGACCTCGGCGTCCAGACGGGAGAGGTCGAGCAGGTCTGAGGCGAGATGGGTGAGCGTGCGCGTCTGCTCTCGCGCGCGCGAAGTGCGCCCGCGGGCGTCGTCGAGGTCGAGCTGCGCGGGGTCGAGGTCGTCCTCGAGCAGCTCGAGCATTCCGTCGAGCGAGGCCAGAGGGGTGCGCAGCTCGTGCGAGGCGGTCGCGACGAACGATCGCCGGGCGGCCTCCTGGCCGCGCAGACGGGACTGCATGTGCGCAAATGCGCGCGTGAGCTCGCCGATCTCGTCGAGGCCATGGTCCTCGGGCAGCGGGTCGGCCTCCGGCCCGCGGCGCTCGAGCTCGCGGGTGGCGTCGCGCAGCCGCTCCAGGCGGCGTAGCAGGGTGGTCGCGAGCCAGACTCCCAACAGCAGGGCGATCAGGAGCCCCGCCGCGGCGGCCTCGACGAACGCCCTTTGCACCACCTGCACGGCTGAGGAGACGTAGTCCAGCCGCTTGAGGAGGACGACGACGTAGCGGCGGCCGGAGATCAGGATCGGCTCGGCCACCACCAGCTCGCCGTCGACCAGAGTGTGGACAGGCTGACGCGTGCTCAAGGCGCGGCGTACCTGGCCGTAGTAGTCGGGTACGTTCTGGCTCTCGCTCGGGGTGGGGGAGACCACGTCGAGCTGGCTGTCCAGGACGGCCACAGTTGCGTTGGAGCGGCGGCGCAGAGCGTTTACGGCCTTGCGCAGTTCCTGCGCGTCGAGCTGCCCGGTGGAGGGGTCTAGCGCGATCTCGGCGAACTCGGTGCGCGAGGCGCCGAGCGCCGTTTTCACGGTCGATTCGCCGTCCTGGCGCAACCGCTGCTCCAGCGGCGAGAGCAGCGCGAGCGCCGCCACCGCGAGCGTCACGACCGAGCTCAAGAGCATCGCGGCGAGCAGTCGCGGGCGCAGCCCCAATAGCCGGGGAGGCAGTGTGCGGCGCCGCGCGCGCGAGGCCATCACTGCTCGGCGAAGCGGTAGCCGGCCCCCCGCACGGTCAGGATCAGCCGCGGATCCTCGGGATGCTCCTCGAGCTTCTCGCGCAGATGGCGGATATGAACGTCGATCGCGCGGGGGTCGCGGTAGGCGGAGTCCCCCCAAATCGCGCGCAACAGCTCCTGGCGGTTGAGCAGCCGGCCCGGTTCGGACATCAGGCGCGCGAGCAGCTCGAACTCAGAGAAGGTCAGGCGCACGGGCTCCCCATGCACGCTCACCTCCCGCCGGCCGCGATCGAGCGCGACAGGCCCAATGCTGAGCACCTCGCGCCCCAGCGCGCGCGGCCCGGAACGCCGCAGCACAGCGCGCACACGGCTGCGCAGCTCGGCAAGCCCAAAGGGCTTGGTTACATAATCATCCGCGCCGGCCTCCAACCCCTGCACCGCATCGGCCTCGGTATCGAGCGCGGTCAGCATGATGATCGGCACAACATTGCGACGCTCGCGCAGTGTGCGGCAGACCTCATACCCATTGGGCCCCGCCCCGAGCGCAACATCGAGCAGAACGACATCGAACCGCTCAGCGCCCGCACGCTCGATCGCCTCAGCCCCACTGCCAACCGCCTCGACGGTATGCCCCTCCCGCGAGAACGAGCGCGTCAACGTCTCACGCAGCGTCTCCTCATCGTCAACCACGAGGATCCTGAGCGAGGGTGGCGCCTGCATGGTGTTCACAGCCAGCACGCTACACCTCAAGGCAGCCGCCACAACATCCCGGCGCGCGGCATCCCGGCGGCCTTCGAGACATCGGTTCCGTGTGCGAGCACCCAGCGGGCCGGCGCGGAGCAGTCGGAGTTCGTGGGAGGAGAGTGCGGCCCGCATACGCCGTCGATGAAGGCGTAACGAACCTTCCCCGCCGCGGCGAGCGCGCGCAATCGGGCGACCGATGTGAAGACGCGGCCGTTGAGCGTCGTGAGCACGAGGATCGGGCGGGCATCGCGCACGACCAGTTCGCCCATCTTCGTGCCGGAGTCGAATGCGGCCTCATAGTAGGCGGACCCCTGATGGGCGCGCAGATATGCGCTGAGCGGCTGCAGCTCCCCGGGGTGCAGTACGCCGAGGCGGTTGGTGTCGGACACGTTTTCATGCACGACGCGCAAGGAGGACCACAGTGGGATCGCGAGCAGGCATATGAGCGCGAGGGCCAGAGCGCCGGAATGCAGCGCCTTGCCACGGGGCCGGCCGATCCAAGCGAGAATGAGCGCCCCAATCGCCCCGATGGCGGCGATCCACCACACGGCGGGAGTGCCGAACAGCAGTCGCTCGGCATATATAGCCACCGCGAGCAATGTCACGCTCAGCGCGAGCAATCGCGCGAGGCTGCGTCGTTCGGTCGCCCATACGACGCCGATCCCCAATGTTGCGGCGACGGCGGGCGTGAAGCCTTCGGTGTAGCGGGGATGCAGGCGGCCCATCTCGCTGAACAGCAATATGCCGATGAATAGCCAGAGCATCAGGCCGGCGATCAGCGCGAGCTCTAGGCGGGAGTCCGGAGACCGGCCCACCGCACCCCAATCGCCTCTCGCCCCGGCGCCATCCACCGCGCCCTCGCCGCCATCGGGTCCGTCACGTGGAGCCGGCCGATCATCGATCGGTCGCCGTTCCCACAGCAGCGACCCGAGCACGGCGCCCCCCAACAGCAACCCGGCGAGCACCTCGATGCCGAGCCGCTCGCCCGAGAGCGGGCCGACGCGGGCCAGCAGGCGGGTGGGGGATGGGGGGACGATCGGGATCGCATCGCGCTCGGCCTGCGTGGCCTCGGGATATGGGTATCCGACCATATAGCCGGCCTGGCCGCCTTCATTGGCCTTGCCCTCCAACCGTTCGAGACCGTTGAAGACAAACGCGGCGTTCCATGCGCTGCCGTTGCTCGACCCATAAGCCCACGGCCGATCGTGCGCGGGGTAGAGCAATGTCCCGCCCAACCAAAGGAGCGCGACCGCGACATAAACAACGCCCGCAAGCGCCAGCTGCCCAACCCGCCGCCGCATTCTGCCGAGCAATCCAAGCCAGAGGAGCAATGCGATCCCCGGCAATGCGATCAACGACTCCAGCAGCTTGATATCGAACGCCACGCCAAGCGCGGCGGCGGCCCCCAACAGCCAGATGGTCCGCCCCGTCTTTATGGCGCGCACCGCAAGCAATAGCGCGAGCACGGTCAATGCCATCATCACCGCGTCCATCGTGTCGCTGCGAGCGGTGATCGCCTCGATCGGCAACACCGCGAGCGCCAATGCCGATGCGAGCCCGGCGCGAGCGCCAAAGACCGGCATAACCGCCGCGAACAGCAGCGGCACCGCAATCGTGCCCGCGAGCGCCTCGGGCAGCTTCAACGACGTCGATCCGAAGCCGAACAGCTTCACGCTGATGACCTGCAGCCAAAGATCGACCGGGGGCTTGTCGATCGCCACCGCCCCCGAGGGCTCGACCGCCCCGAAGAAGAAGTTATGCCATGAGAGCCCCATGCTTCTCACGGCGGCGTCGTAGAAGGGGTCGCTGACGACCTGCCCAAGGTGCGCGAAGCGCAACGCCGCGGCAAGCAGCGTGACCGCGGCGAGCGCGCCCCATATGACTGCCCGATTGGATGTTCGGCTGGCGATGGCGCTATTCTCGCCGTTCGATGCCCAAACATGGTGAGCCCGAAGCATGTATGCCCTGCCGGGGCACCGGCAAGGTCGTCTCCAGCCTCGGCGGAGAGCAACGCCAGGTGACCTGCCCATGGTGCCAGGGCGGCGGCGTGCGCCTGACCGGCATCGACGCGCAGGCCGCGTGGCTGGAGGACGACGCGGCGGGCAGCGGCGGCGGGGAGGCCCCAGCGGGGCCGGCCGCCGACGTGGTCGTATAGAGCCTGGCCGATAGGCCGACGAACCGAAGAACCTGCCCGCGCACGCCTTGCGCCCGCCCAAGTCCCGCGCCTATGTGTCCAAGGGCACTTGCGCGGCTCAAGCGCGGGATATGCCTGCCGATGCTGAGCCCAACACAAGAGCCAGCCAGAGGTGTCAGGGCAGAGCATCCAAGAGGTGCGTAGCAAAGCCGGCGACCCTCACAGGCCGATCGAGAAAATCGACTGCGGGGGGCGTATCGCCAATGAGGGCGATGGGACCAAGGGGCTGGCGCCCTATACCCCAGATCCTAGGAGGATCAAAATGTTGGATCGACTGCGCCAGCGCACCCAGGATGAGGGCGGTTTTACCCTCATCGAATTGCTGGTCGTTATTCTCATCATCGGCATCCTGTCCGCCATCGCGATCCCCGCGTTCCTGAGCCAGAAGAGCAAGGCCAACGACGCGGCGGCCAAGACCCAGGTCGGGACCATGCAGACGGCAATGGAGACCTACTCGACCGAAAACAACGGCAGCTACGAAAAATCCTCGGTGGCCGAACTACAGACAATCGAGCCGTCGCTGAAAGAAGTAACGACGGCTGTCCCGACCGCGGCCAGCGGCACGCCCAACAGCTACACGATCACGTCCGAATCGGTTGGCACGAAAGACACGTTCACGCTCACCAACACGGCCGGGGTGGTCGCACGCACCTGTACAGTCGGTGCCGGCAGCAACGGCGGCGGCTGCAAGGGAGGCAAATGGTAGAAGCGATCCGCTCGATCTAGCTCGAGCGACGCTTCGGCAGCAAGGGGCGGCCTCCGGGCCGCCCCTCCTTTTTTGGGCCCCCGAGTCTGGCGAGATCGCGCGATCCCGTCCGTGAACGCCCCTATATCGCGATCTCGGGCACGGCTGCGGCTCTCTTTGGACGATTTGACGATGGGCCCAAATCGCCTCTACAGCGACCGGCATGTCGTACCGATAATTGTCAGGATGTTGTATCGACTGCGCCAGCACACCGCCGATGAGGGTGGTTTCACACTCATCGAATTGCTGGTCGTCATCCTCATCATAGGCATCCTGTCGGCCATCGCGATCCCCGCGTTCCTGAGCCAGAAGAGCAAGGCCGACGACGCGGGGGCCAAGACCCAGGTCGGGACCATGCAGACCGCGATGGAGACGTACGCGACCAACAATGACGGCAGCTACAAAGGGACCTCGATAGCAGAACTGCAGCAGATCGAGCCCACGCTGAACGACAAATCGACGGCGATCCCGATCAAGGCCGAAGGCAGTGCCACCGGCTATACGGTCGAATCCGAAGCGGTTGGGACGAAAGACACGTTCACGTTGGTCAACAAAGCAGGTGCGATCGAACGCACCTGCGTTGCCGTCAACAAAGAAAACGTGGGCGGCTGTCCGAAAGGCAAATGGTAGGCGCCGCAGCCGACGCGCCCGCCCTCGGCAGCAGAACGATCTCCAAGGACGCGGCCAGTTGGCGCCTCCTGCTTGCGAGGCCGGGCCCGTCACCTAGCTCCGGCACGCTCAAGCGATCTCGCCAACACGCCGATCATCCTCTCATGGAGGCAACCCTCGCCGGCGTGATGGGCGCTATCTTCGGCTCGTTCCTGAACGTCGTCGCCTATCGCCTACCCCGGCGGGAATCGATCGTCAAGCCCCGATCGCGCTGCCCCTCGTGCGGGGCGCAAATCCGGCCGTACGACAACGTGCCGGTGCTCTCGTGGCTACTGCTGCGGGGCCATTGCCGCAACTGTTCGACGCGCATCTCCCCCCGCTACCCATTGGTGGAGGCTGCTACGGGATTGCTGTGCGCCGGCGCCGTGCTGAGCAACGACACGGCGGCCGGGATCGCGCTCTCGGTGGTGCTCATCCTGCTTCTGGTGCCCGCGGCATTGATCGACCTCGAGTACCGCATCATCCCCAATACGCTGACGGGCGCTGGCGCGCTGCTCGCGCTGGTGCTCGGCACGGCGCTCGACCCCTCCGGCGAGCCGACGCGATTGATCGCTGGGGCTGCCGCTGGCGGCTTCCTGCTAATCGCGGCGCTCGCCTACCCCGGGGGGATGGGGATGGGCGACGTCAAGCTCGCCGGAGTGATGGGGCTCTTCCTCGGAACCGCGGTCGCGCCCGCGATCCTGATCGCGCTGATCTCCGGCGTATTCGCAGGTGCGGTGATCGCCGCCCGCAAGGGCGCCCGAACGGCACGCAAGACCGCAATCCCCTTCGGTCCCTTCCTCGCATTCGGGGGGATCGTCGCGATCTTTGCCGGCCAGCCGATCGTCAACTGGTACTCCCAGACCTTCATCCACTGAGCAGGAGATCGCATGGACCCATCGCGGAGATAGCGCCCGCGCCGCCGAGACGCAGCAGGAGGCCCGTCAGGGCCGCGGACAGTACGAGTCCCGCCGCGCAGGCGTGCCATAGCCCGCGAGGCGCGCAAATGTGCAGCGCGCCCAACGCGCCGTCCACCTGTACTCGGCAGCCGCAAGGACGCGCTCGGGATCCTGGTCCAGGAGTTCGACCGGACGTAGGTCCCGCAACCAGCCGCTTGGCGTGGCGAACCACAGTGCGAGCGGCCAGCCGCTCAGCCCCCGCTTGCGCAGGGTCGCCGCCGCGTGCTCGACGACGGGGCTCGGCCGTCCATCGCGAAACTGAAACGCGGGATACAGGATGCGCCCGTGCCACGGCACGCCGATGACTCGTCCTTCGCTGTGCCACCGCGACGCCAGCGCCGAGCGATTGGCGGCTTTCGAGTGCGCCTGGTCGGCCACCTGCTCGGCCGTGAGCGCTCCAAACTCCCTCAGCAGCTCTTCGCGCGCCTGCGCGCTCTGCTGCGCGTGCCACGCCTCCGCGGACAATGGGCTCGACTCGGGGAGCATCCTGTCGATGATGCCATGTGGGCAAGTCGGCGGGGACCGGCCCTGCTGATCAGGCGGCTCAAGCGATTCCGCGGGAGCGCCGATCAGGGTCTCATGCGGGCAGCCTTCGCAGTCTTCCTCCAGATGGATATGGCGGCGAACGCCCCAATAGCACGATTCCCGGCCTCATGGGGCGCATCTGGACGAATAGGCAGTCGCCTCAATTGCCCCTATAGCGATCCGCGGATCGGGTCGATGACGGGTCGTGAAGCGTCGCGGCGCGAAGCGCTCCCAATCGAACGCGCAATGCAGACTCAGTTGAACCCCTTCCAATGCCCAAGCTCAGCGCACTGACCAACCTCCGCCTCCCGATCGGCGGCAATCGTGGCGCCGATATTGTCGGCCTCGATATCCAGCCCGGGTATGTCGCCGCCGTAAAGGCGCATGTCAATGGCGGGATTGTCGTCGAGCAGGCGGCCGGCGCGCCGCTGCCACCCGATACGGTCCGCGAGGGCGAGGTATATGACGAGGCTGCGCTCGGCGAGTCGCTGCAGGAGCTCTTCAAGGACGGCCGGCTCGGAAAGCGCGTGCGGGTCGGGCTCGCAAATCAGCGCACCGTGCTGCGCATGTTGGAACTGCCTCCGGTGACCGACCGTAAGGAGCTCGCCGCCGCGGTGCGCTTCCAGGCCGAGGATCAGGTGCCGATGCCGCTCGCAAGTGCGGTGCTCGACTTCCACTCGCTTGGGGTGTTCGACACTCCCAGCGGGCCGCGCCAGAGGGTGATCGTCGTTGCCGCGCAGCGCGAGATGGTCGAGCGCCTGTTGCGCGCCGTGCGCCAAGCGGGATTGCGGCCCGAGGGCGTCGATCTCTCCGCATTTGCGCTGATTCGCTCTCTATATCGCCCCGGCAATATGCCCGCCGCTGTACAGGGCGAGAACGGTGAGGAGGCCGCTGCAGAGCAGCAGCTCGAGCGCGTGCTCTACCTGAACGTCGGCGGGCTCACGAATATGGCGATCGCCGAGGGGACGCTGTGCCGCTTCACCCGCGTCGTCGGCGGCGGCCTCGAGGCGATGGCGAGCGAGATCGCCGAGCGGCGCGGAATACCGCTGGTCGATGCCCGCGCATTGCTGGCCGCGTTCGAGCTGAATAAGCCCCCCGTCGAAATGCTGCTGCCCGAGCCGTCGAGCGACGAGGAGTCCGAGAGCGCTCCTGAGCCGCCTGCTGAAGAGGAGTCGAAGAGCAGCCAGCAGCGCTCGGCCGCCGAGCAGAGAGCTGACACCGACGCCGAGGTGCGGATGGTGCTCGAGAACGGTATTCGCGAGATCGTCGGCGAGGTGCGTAACTCACTCGACTTCCATCGCTCCCAGGAGGGCGGGGGAGAGGTGCAGAGCGTCGTGCTCAGCGGGCCGGCGTTGGAGCTGAATGGCTTCCCCGAGGCGCTCGAAGCCGATCTTGGGATCGCGGTGCGCCGTGAGGCCGTGCACTTCGCCACCGGCGGGGCGTCCGATCCCGAGCATCCAATCTCTGCCCACCGGCTGGCGATCGCCACCGGGCTCGCCACCGAGGAGGCGACCCGATGAGGGCCGTAAATCTGATCCCCAGCGAGCAGCGCTCCGGGGGCACCGTCGGGGCCCGCTCGGAGGGCGCTGCGTTCGCCGTGCTCGCACTGCTCGCTGGTCTCGCGGTGCTCGTGTTCATGTATGGGAGCGCCCAGCATCAGGTCTCCAGCCGCCATGCCGAAGCGGCCGCGCTCACCAATGAGGCGCAGCAACTGCAGTCCCAGGCATCGCGGCTTGCTTCATATACGAGCTTTGTGGCGATGCGCGAACAGCGCATTCAGGCGATTGCCACGTTGGTCGGCTCCCGCTTCGACTGGTCTGCGGCGATGGGCGAACTGAGCCGCGTACTGCCGCCCTTTGTCTCGCTCAGCTCGCTGCAGGGAACGGTCGGCTCCACGACCGGCGCCACCGGCGCCAAAGCCCCCGCCTCGGCCACCAGCACGAGCACTGCTTCTGCATCGAGCGCCGTCAGCTCCGCGACGCCTCCGGGCACGGTCCCCACCTTCACGCTCACCGGATGCGCCACCAGTCAGGCGGCGGTCGCGGACACGCTCGTGCGTTTGCGCCTGATCAATGGCGTCAGCAACGTCACATTGCTGAGCTCCACCAAGTCGACCAGCGGTGGTAGTGGTGGCGGCGGCTCGTGCGCCGCCGGCGATCCCCTCTTCTCCGCGCAGGTGAGCTTCGAAGCGCTGCCTGCGTCGCCGAGCTCCAACGTCAACCAGCTGGAGTCGACCGCGTCCACGTCGTCCTCCAAGAGCGCGCAGCGCCCGGTGTCGGATCCCGCCACGGGAGCGAAGCGATGACCACCCGCGACCGTCTTGTGCTGATCGGCGTGGTCGTGCTCGTCGTGCTCGCCGGCGGCTATCTGATGGTCGTCTCCCCCGAGCGCAAGCAGGCCGCCCAGGCGGCGACCCAGGTGCAGAGCGCACAGCAGCAGCTGGAAAGCGCCAAGACCGCGGCCGCCAGCGCGAAAGCGGCCGAGCAGCGCTACGACGCCGCATACAGCTCCGTCGTGCGCCTCGGCGAGGCAGTGCCGCCCGCCACCGAAGTGCCCTCGCTGATCTACGAGCTCGACGTGGCCTCCGGCGGGCGCAATGTCGACTTCGCCTCGATCTCGACCAGCACCACCGGCTCAGCCCCCAGCACCGCCGCGTCCAGCTCGGCCGCCGGCGGCGCAACGGCCTCCGCCACGCCCGCGGGCTTCACGCAGATGCCGTTCACATTCGTCTTCAAAGGGAGCTTCGAGGGGCTCGCCCATCTGCTCGGGCAGGTCGACAGCTTCGTCGAGCGCACCCACACCGGCCAGCTGCGGGTGAGCGGGCGCCTGCTCACGATCCAGGGGGCAGACATCACGATCGAAAACGCCAGCGGTACGACCGCGAGCGGCGCCAAGGTCAACCCCTTCGCCCCGCCGCTCACCGCGACGATCACCGCGACCGCCTACGTGCTGCCCGCCAGCCAGGGGCTGACCGGCGGCGCCACACCGATCCTCCCGGGCTCCACCGGCTCGGCCTCCACGTCCTCCAGCACAACGACACCCGCCGTCATCAAGGTGACGCCATGAACGGGATCCTCAAGTCGCTGAAGTCGGACCTGCTCGACCGGCGGATGCTGCCGATCGTGGTGCTGCTCGTGGTCGCCGTGGCGGGCGCGATCGCCTACACGGTGCTCGCCGGCAGCGGATCGAGCAACACTCCCGCGGCGGTCGCCATTGGCCCGGTCACGCCACCGACCAGGGGCCCCACACTGGCGGTACAGCAGGCCCCGGCGAACCCCAACGGCGCCGTCGCCGAGACGACCGACGGTGCGCGCTACCAGCACAAGGCTGGCAAGCACAACCCGTTCACTCCCCTGCCCGGGGCGGTCAAACAGGAAGTGAAGACCACCACGAGCACGCCCGCCGCGTCCACCCCGTCTTCGGAAAGCAAATCGGGCTCCTCGACCGGCGGCAGCTCAACGACGCCCACCCAGCCGACCCAGCCCACCAAGCCGGCTGCGCCCAAGTCGAAGCCCAAGCCCAAACCGGCCTACATCGTCAAGCTGGAATTCGGGCCGCTGCCCACCACCCCCGGGACGCCCGTCCAGCTGACCCCCTACGAACTGCGCGCGCGCAAGCAGCTGCCCTCCGCGAGCGATCCCCGGATCGTCTTCACCGGCGTCCACGGGAGCCCCTTCGAGGCCGTCTTCGCGCTCACCGCCGAAGTGATCCCGAAGCCCACCAGCCAGGGGACCTGCGTGCCGAGCACCTCCCAGTGCGAATCGATCGAGCTCGCGGCGGGCAAGAGCGAGCAGCTCGAATACCTCGAACCGACCGGGCAGAGCGTCGTCTACGAACTGAAGGTCATCAGCATCGCCCGGCCCGAAGGCGCCTCCGCCGCGCGGATCGCGCGCCGGCGCCACCATCACCACCATCAGCACGGGTAGGCCATAAGGGCCTATCCCGATTGGGGCGTGCGAGCCAAGAGGGATAGGCCATAAGCTAGCGCGGAGATGAGTCTCCGCCTGACCACCGCCGGGGAGTCCCACGGGCCCGGCCTCACCGCGATCGTCGAGGGACTGCCCGCGGGTCTTGAGCTCCGCCAGGAGGATCTCGACGCCGACCTCGCCCGCCGCCAGCTTGGCCACGGGCGCGGCGGGCGCATGAAGATCGAGCGCGACGTTGCGGTCGTGACCGGTGGGGTGCGTCACGGCCGCACGCTCGGGGGGCCCGTCGCGCTGCAGGTCGCCAACCGCGACTACGCCAACTGGGAGGCGCGCATGAGCCCCTGGCCGGTCGCCGAGGAGATCCCCGAGGTCCACCTGCCCCGGCCCGGGCACGCCGACCTCGTGGGGACGTGGAAGTACAAGCAGAGCGATGTGCGCAACATCCTCGAGCGCGCCTCCGCGCGCGAGACCGCCGCGCGCGTGGCCGGCGGAGCGCTCGCCAAGGCCTTCCTGCGCGCGCTTGGCGTCGAGGTCCGCTCGCACGTCGTGCAGATCGCCTCCGTGCACGCCCCCGCGCGCGAGCGGCCGCTGTGCGTCGAGGACTTCGCCGCGGTGGACGACTCGCCGGTGCGCTGCCTGGACGCCGACGCCTCGCGCGCGATGGTTGCCGAGATCGACGCGCTGCGCCGGGCCAACGAGTCGCTCGGGGGGGTCTTCGAGGTGCAGGCGTTCGGGTTGACGCCGGGCCTCGGCTCGCACGTCTCGTGGGAGGAGCGCCTCAGCGGGCGCCTCGCGCAGGCGATCCTCTCGATCCACGCGCTTAAGGGCGTCTCGCTCGGCGACGGCTTCGACCTCGCCGGGGTCCCGGGCTCCCACGCCCACGACGAGATCTTCTTCTCGTCCGAGCGGGGGTACTTTCGCGAGACCAACCACGCCGGGGGCCTGGAGGGCGGGATGAGCACCGGCGAGCCGCTCGTCGTGCGCGGCGCGATGAAGCCGCTGCCGACGCTCACCAAGCCCCTGCGCTCCGTGGACATCGCCACCCACGAGCCGGCCGAGGCGCTGCGCGAGCGCACGGACTCCTGCACCGTCCCCGCCGCCGGGGTCGTCGGCGAGGCGATGGTCGCGCTCGTGCTCGCCGGCGCCTACCGCCAGAAGTTCGGGGGTGACCACATCGACGACGTGCGCGCGGCGCTGCGCGCGTACGAGGAGCGGATCGATTGGCGCCGCTAGCCCCCGGGCCGGGCACCACGGCCGCGTGGTCCGCGCCCCCGGGGCGGGCGTTCGTCTTCATCGGCTTCATGGGCGCCGGCAAGTCCACCGCCGCCGCCGAGGTCGCCCGTGCGCTCGGCGGTGAGGTGCTCGACACCGATCGGCTGCTGGAGGCGCGCTTCGGGCACCCGATCGCCCGCGAGTTCGAGCTCCACGGCGAGGCCGCCTTCCGCGCGCACGAGCAGGAGCTCGTCTGCGAGGTGCTCGCCCAGGCGGGCGCCGGGGTCGTGATCGCGCTCGGCGGCGGTGCGGTGCTCTCCGAGCGGGTGCGCGCGGCGCTCGCCCCGCACGTGACGGTGCTGCTCGAGATCGGGCCCGAGTTCGCCTGGGAGCGCGTGGGGGGCGGAGCCTCGCAGCGGCCGCTCGCGCGCGACCGCGAGGCGTTCGCTGCGTTGCACGCCGAGCGCCTGGGGCTGTACGAGGGGCTCGCCGACGCGATCCTGCCGGCGGAGCGGCCCGGGGTCGCCGTGCGCGCGCTGCCCGCCTTGCGGATGCTCGCAGCCGCACCGGAGAAGACCGCGCGGCTGTTGTGGGCCGCCGCCGCATCCGGGGAGTACCCCGTGCTTGTCGGTCGGGGACTGCTCGAAGGGGCCCACCGATCCGAGGGTTGGCCGCTCGACCGTGCCGCCTCGCGGCCGTTCTGCGTCACCGACGAGGCCGTCGGCGCGCTGTACGCGGGGCGGCTGGGGGCGCTGGCTGCGTCGATATCGATTCCCCCGGGGGAGTCCCACAAGACGCTCGCCACCGCCGAGCGCGTGTGGCGGGAGCTGGTGCACACGGGCATGACCCGCGCCGACCACGTGGTTGCTCTCGGTGGCGGCGTCGTCGGCGACCTCGCGGGCTTCTGCGCCGCCACCTACCAGCGCGGGGTGCCCGTCGTGCAGGTTCCCACCACGCTCGTCGCCCAAGTGGACTCCGCCTACGGCGGCAAGACCGGCGTGGACCTCCCCGAGGCGAAGAACTACGTCGGCGCCTACCACCAGCCGGCCGCGGTGGTGGTGGACCCAGACACACTTGGCACGCTTTCCGCGGCCGAGCTGAACGCGGGTTGGGTGGAGGTCCTGAAGACCGCGCTGATCGCGGGGGGCGAGCTGTGGGAGCGCGTTGCCTCCGAACGGCCCCCGCTCGCGGACGAGCCCGCTTTGCCCCCCGACGAGCGCACGATCCTCGCCTGCGCGCGCCTCAAGCTCGCGGTCGTCGCCGAGGACGAGCGTGACGGCGGGCGCCGCCAGGTCCTCAACCTCGGGCACACCGTCGGTCACGCGATCGAGACCGCCACCGGCTACGCCCGCTACCGTCACGGCGAGGCCGTCGGCCTCGGCCTGCTCGCCGCGCTACGCCTCTCCGGCCGGGTGCAGCTGCGCGCTCAGGTGCGCGAGCTGCTGCTCGCCCACCGGCTGCCGGTGACCCTCGAGGGCGCCTCCCTCGACGCTGTCGTGGCGGCCGTCGCTCACGACAAGAAGCGCCTTGCCGGCTCGACCCCGTTTGTGCTGCTCGACGCCCCCGGCGAGGTGCGCGTCGGCTGCGAGGTGCCCGAGGGGGATCTGCGCGCCGCCGTCGCCGAGCTGGCCTGAGCGGACCGCCGCCGTCGCCGAACTCGTCTGAGGGCCGTGTGCCCCAAGCGGACATATCGGGCATATATATAGGCTGTTTGGAATGGGTGACGCCTCCCACCGCATCGTGGTCATGCACGGGGTCAACCTCGATATGCTGGGCCGCCGCGACCCGGCGCACTACGGCACGCTCACGCTCCCGGAGCTCGAACTGCGCGTCGAGCAGTTCGCCGTCGAGCTCGGGCTGCGGGCGCGCTTCTTTCAGACCAACGCCGAGGTCGAGCTCGTCGAGCGCCTGCACCGCGTACGCGAGGAGGCCGATGGGATCATCCTCAACCCCGGCGCCTGGACCCACTACGCGTGGGCGCTCCACGACGCGCTGGAGATCGCCGCCCTGCCCACGGTCGAGGTCCACCTCTCCGACATCAAGGCCCGCGAGCCCTGGCGGCGGGTCTCGGTGATCGAGGACCTCTGCGTCGCCTCCGTCTCCGGACAGGGCGTCGAGGGATACCGGCTGGCGCTGGAGCACCTGCGTGCCGCGCTCGACGGGTCCGGCGTGTGAGCGACCCGGCCGAGGGAAGGGGCCGCGTGAGCGACCCAGCCGAGGTGCAGCGCACCTTGCGTCTCGCCGCAGGCCTGCGCGAGCGTGACGTCGATCTGCTGCTCGTCACCCACCCCGTCAACCTGCGCTACCTCACCGGCTTCATGGGCTCCAACGGCCTCGCGCTGATCGCCGCCGGGGGGGCCCGCGCGCAGGGTGCTGGGGGGACGACACGCCGGGGGAGCGGCCGGGGCTGGGGAACCTGTTCCTCACCGACTTCCGCTACAAAACCCAGTCCGCCGCCCAGGTCCCGGAGATGTACGAGCGGCGCATCTTCTCCATCGACCTCATGGAGGCGGCCGCCGGGGAGCTGGCGCCGGCCGAGGAGGATGGGGAGGGGGGCACGGCGGACGCCCCCTCGCTCGCCGTCGCACCGGCGGGAGGTCGCCTCGGCTTCGAAGAGGGCGTCCTCACGGTCAAGCAGCACGCGCGGCTGGGCGAGCTGCTGCCCGACACCTGGGAGCTCGTTCCCAGCGGGGGCCTCGTCGAGGAGCTGCGGGAGGTCAAGGAGCCGCCCGAGATCGCGCGCATCCGCGCCGCCGCCGAGCTCGCCGACGAGGCGCTGCGCGGCACTCTCGAAGCGGGCCTCGCCGGGCGCACCGAGCGGGAGGTCGCGATCGAGCTCGAGCTGCGGATGCGCCGCCTCGGCGCCGCCGGCCCGAGCTTCCCCTCGATCGTCGCCGCCGGCCCCCACTCCGCGCTGCCCCACGCCGAGCCGCGCGACGTTTCGATCCCGCGCGACACGCTCGTCACGATCGACTGGGGCGCCCTTCTCGATGGCTACTGCTCGGACTGCACCCGCACCTACGCCACCGGCGAGCACCTCCCCGACGAGGCGCGCGCCGTCTATGAGCTGGTACTCGAAGCCCAGCTCGCCGGCCTCGCCGCGGTGCGCGCGGGACCGAACGGCAAAGAGATCGACGCCGTCGCCCGCGAGGTAATCGAGGCCGCCGGCCACGGTGAGCACTTCGGCCACGGCCTCGGCCACGGAGTGGGCCTGGAGGTCCACGAGGCCCCCCGCCTCTCGCGCACCGCGGGCGAGCAGCCTTTGCGCGCCGGGTCCGTCGTGACCGTTGAGCCGGGCGTCTATATACCTGGCCTCTTTGGCGTTCGCATTGAGGATCTGCTCGTTGTTACCGACGACGGGTTTGTCGTGCTCACTGGGCTGCCGAAGGAGCTCACCGTCGTCGGATAACCCGGCCGTATATAGGCCGACGCTCAGACCGCGAGTCGCACAGGCTCGAAGGCGAGCACTTCGGCGAGCACATCGTAGTGACGATCGACATGGAGCACCGCTGCCTGGTGCTGCTGGGCACACGCAGCGATGAGCAGATCTGGGATCGGGAGTCGGTGGCGGCCTTTCTGCCCGAGCTCCCGATGGGCCGTCACCGCGGTCAGGATCGTCTCGGCGTCGATCCTAAGATCGCGAAAGGCGGCCAGTCTCTCCTCAATGTCGGTGTAGTCGCTGGGGGTGCGAGCGCTGTAGAGCATCTCGAGTCGCACGACG
This sequence comes from uncultured Solirubrobacterales bacterium, assembly GCA_963702085.1. Lineage (GTDB taxonomy): Bacteria > Actinomycetota > Thermoleophilia > Solirubrobacterales > Solirubrobacteraceae > Palsa-744. The sequence goes on from OY969707.1 coordinate 1,787,254, forward strand.
GCGCACAGGCATATCTCCCCGAGCTCGAGTGTCTCAGGGGTGGCCCGCTCCAGTGCGGACTTGTCGGCGAGCAACAGGCGGGCTAACGCCACGCCTGGTCATCCAGGATGGCGTCCCAATCAACGAGGCGCTGCAGATTCTTGAGCGCCAAGCGCTGCCGCTCCCGTCGGCGGTTCGCGTCGGCCTCGACTCGGTCGAGTCGCAGCGAGTCGTGTCCGGCCTGCGCCAAGCGCAGCAGCAACTCCTTGCGGTCACTGACCTCCGGCCACTGGCGCTGGGCATCGTCGAGTAGGTCGCGCACGGGACCGGTATCGGTGACGGAGTAGCGTGGACGGGTTGTCGGCACTCAGTCAGTGTAGCACCAGGTCGATTAGGTGTCGCACCGCTGATCGCGACGATCGCGCTCGGCGCGCAGCCGCCCGCTACCCTGCGAGACCGTGATCACAACCAACCAGTTCTGGAATGTGCCCAAACCACATCGCCCTTTGGGCTACTCCGCTCCCGCCCAGGCACGTCGGTAGGCGTCGTTGAGGAAGCAGTCGACCCGGTCGCGATCGGGCTCCTCGGGCAACCCGCTCTCGTTGACAGCCAGCTCGAACTTCGCCGTCTCCTCATGCAGAGCTTCGAGCACCTCGGCGAGTGTCCGCGTGCCGCGGCGGACCTCCATCAGCCGCGCACGTGCCGGATCCCCGATCGGGAGGGAGATCCGCCCGGTGCTCAGCAACTCGTGCCCTTGGTATGCGATGCGTAACGCGTGCATCGCGTACTTGGTGTCGTAGCCATGCTCTCGTGCGAGCTCTCTGGTTCGAGTCGCATGGCGCTCGCCGACGAGTCCGCGCCGCTGCGCCTCGAGATAGCCGAGGAACGCATGTCCGGTGCGCTTGGAGAGGAACGCTGGCGCGAGGCGCTGCAACTCGGCTCCCAGTGGCCGGCGCTCGAGGACGTGCTCGCCTTCGAGGAAGAGAAGCAGCAGCACGGTCGGGCTGCCCTTCAGTGCCAGGCGGCAGTACTTCCGCAGCCCGTAGATTGTCAGGTCCAGGTCACCGGGCCCGCTCGGAACGCCCTCGGGCTGGGTTCGTGAAACCCAATGCTCGAACGAGCGTAGACCGACGACGTACTCGGGAGGCTCGACACAGACGCCCAGCTCGTCGCGATCGTCGGTGCCCGGATTCGACAGCCCGTGAGCGGTCGAGCCCACGAGACCGCGCAGGATGCAGCCGTCGCGTGCGATGGCCTCCGCGCGGGCACGATCCGGCTCCTAGCTATGCGTGGCGGGCACGAGACAATGGTATGCGGCCCGGCGAGGTCGATGTTCGAGCTATCTGTTACTATGTAATCTTGTAAGCAAGTAGGCCCGATGGTTTGGAGAAAGCGATGAGCGAGCGTACTACCAAGAGCATCCGTATCACCGAGGACGCTCAGCGTCTTTTGCGACTTGTGGCCGCCTTTGAGGATCGCACTGAGGGCGCGATTGTTGAGGATGCCCTCGCCGCGTATCTTCAGATCCGCTCGCTTGGCTACGAGAGCGTACTGCCCGAGGCACGCGAGCTCGCGCACACCACTCCGGAGGATGTCGGCGATACCGTCGCGCGACTCACTGGCGCGATCGAGAACGCGCTCGCCAACGGGCGCCACGCGCCCAAGCCCGGGGCGGCGAAGCAGCGTCTGCGCGAGCGCGCCAAGCAGCGCGCCGCGTAGAGGCCAACAGAAGGGCGACGGTCGCGCACCGTATCTTCCCGGTGTGCTTGAACGTTGGCTGACCGGCCGCTGTTGGCGTGAGGATGTCCCAGCGCTCACGACGGCCCGTGGCGCGATCATCAAGTTCCTGCAACAGCAGGATCAGCGCGCCTCTGGGACTGAGCCCTTCGCCGCTGCCAGCCGACCCGACACGTTCACCTACCACTTCGGCCAGGGGCGGGGTGTTCGCTGGCACGATAAGCCACGCGGCCTGCTCTGGCTGTGCGCGTTCGATGACGCCCACGATCGCGGCTACGAGCACGCCGAGCGTGTGCGGCAAGCAGGGGCGCTCTATCCCGACATCGAGCAGCGGGCCCCCTCGGCCGCGAGCGCGCTATTGCCCTGGGGCACGCACGCCGATGAGGATGCTCACGAGTGGGCACAGGCGATCTACGGCGCCCTGGAGACGTGGAAGATCGGCAGCGAGCAGCTCGCCGGAGGTGCGACGATCAGCTACCCCACCGCGCTGCACCTCGAGCTATCCAAGGACGTGGACGACATCTGGACACTCGTCATCCGCAGACGTCTCGCCTACTTGCACGGATCCCGAAAAGCGCGAACGCTGGCTGAGCAACGGCGAGATACACGCCCTCTTCCGCCATCTCGCCGGCCAGCCCGACGAGGACGACTACGAGTTCGAGAACCCACCCCACCCCCAAGCGTTCCTCTTCACACAGGTCCACTTCCTCGGTGGGGCCATCACACCCGCGGCGTGGCTACGGCAAGTCTGCGATAAGGCAGCCACCGGCACGCAGCCGGCTCTCGTCACTTGACGCCCTCATTTCCCACGAGGCAGGCGCGGAGTTCTGTCATCGAGCGCTATCGTGATCCGGCCACCACGCGGGTCGGGCCGCCACCGAACCACATTGAGATCTGGCTCAGAAAGGGCTGATCGACCATCGTCACCACCAACCAGTTTCGCAATGGCAGCCATATCGAGGTCGAGGGGACGGTCTTCAAGATCGTGGAGTTCCAGCATGTCAAGCCCGGAAAGGGGGGGGCGTTCGTGCGCACCAAGCTCCGGCGGGCATCCGACGGGGCGGTGATCGATCGGACGTTCAGGGCGGGGGAGAAGTTTCGCCCCGTGCGCACCGAGGCGCGGCGGATGCAGTTCCTGTACGCCGATGGGACCGACGCGCACTTCATGGACATGGAGTCCTATGAGCAGCTTCAGGTGCCCGAGGGGAGCGTGAGCGAGGCGCTGCGCTGGACGAAGCCCTCAAGCGTTGTGGACGTGCTGTTCATCGACGAGCGGCCCGCCGACGTGCAGCTGCCGAGCGCCGTGGACCTCGAGGTCACCGAGACCGAACCGGGCCTGCGCGGGGACACCGCCTCGGGCGGGGGCACCAAGCCAGCGACGCTCGAGACGGGCGCCACGATCCACGTGCCGCTGTTCGTGAACGTCGGCGAGCGGGTGCGGGTGGACACCCGCTCGGGCGAATATGTCTCGCGCGCGTAAACGCCGTGCGGCTGGACCCCGCGGCAGCGGGGTTGGGTCGTGTCGGGGTGCGGCCCGGCTGCACCCCGGGGGCGCTGGGCTCCCCCTGGCGGGCGGTTAGCGTGCGCCGCTCCGAGCAGCGGCGGGCGGCCGTGTTCGCGCTCTACCAGCACGACCTGACGGGCCGCGAGCTGGCGCGCACGCTGCCCCCGGGGGCCTCGCTGTTCACGCGCGCGCTCGCGCACGCCGCCGCGGACCGAGCGCCGGAGCTGGACGAGGCGATCGACCGCCACGCGCACGGTTGGTCGGTGGAGCGCATCCAGCCGCTGGAGCGCTCGATCCTGCGGGTCGCGCTGGTCGAGATCCTGCACCCCGACGCGGCCCCCGGCGAGGCGCCGATTCCGCCCGAGGGGGCGATCGAGGAGGCGGTCGCGAGCGCGAAGACCTTCTGCGGGGCGGACGCCCCTGCGTTCGTCAACGGGGTGCTGGCTGCGGTGTTGCGCGAGGTGCGGGAGAATGCTCCGATCCCATGACCGACGCCACGGACTCCCTCGACGATTTGATCGCGCGCCTGGAACGCGCGGCTGAGCAGCTGCGTTCGGGCGAGCTCTCTGCGGACGCGGCCGCGACGCTGGTGGACGAGTGCGCGGCGCTGGCCAACCAGGCGGGGGCCGAGCTCGAGCGCCGTTCGCGCGCGGAGCCGTTCGCGCCCCCGCCCGGCCAGGACTCGCTGCTGTAGTGGCCGCTGGGTCAACCCCCGAGGCCGCCTACCCGGAGCACCTGCGGGTGGAGGTGGAGCGCTACCTGGAGCGGATGCGCTTCTCCGAGGAGCCGCTCACCGCCGGCCTGGACGAGGCGATGCGCTACTCGCTGCTGGCGGGGGGCAAGCGGATCCGCCCGGTGCTGGCGCTGGCGAGCGCACGCGCGGTGGGCCTGGAGCGCCGCGAGGCGCTGCCGCTCGCGGGGGCGATCGAGCTGATCCACACCTACTCGCTGATCCACGACGACCTGCCCGCGATGGACGACGACGCGCTGCGCCGGGGCCAGCCGACGTGCCACGTGACGTTCGGCGAGGACGTGGCGATCCTCGCCGGGGACGGGCTGTACGCCGAAGCGTTCCGCCACCTGCTGAGCAACCCGCGCTCCGCGCCGGAGAGAGTGCTGGCGGCGGCGGCGGAGCTCGCGGCGGCGACCGGGGCGGCGGGCATGGTCGGGGGCCAGTACGCGGACGTCCGCGACACCGCGCCGCGGGGGCCGGCGGGGCTGCGGCGCCTGCACGAGCTGAAGACGGGCCGGCTGATCGGCGCGTCGGTGGTGTGCGTGCTGAGGTTGGCCGGGGTGGACGGACCTGCGACAATGGCGTTCAACCGCTTCGCGGCGGAGCTGGGCGTGCTGTTTCAGATCGTCGACGACATCCTCGACGTGACCGGGACGGAGGACGCGCTCGGCAAGCCGCGGGGCAGCGACGAGCGGCACGGCAAGCGCACCTACGTGAGCGAGTTCGGAATCGACCAAGCGAAGGATCTCGCCGGAGAGTCCCACCGGCTGGCGCGCGCCGCGCTGGCGGAGGCCGCGCGCGCGGGCGTGGAGACCCCGCGGGACACCTTGGAGCTCGAGCAGATCACCGACTTCACCTACACCCGCACCTCATGACGGCCGGCAAGACCCCAGGCGAGGATGACGACGCCCGCGAGCACAGCGCCGGCCAGCGCGGCGGCGAGGGTAAGCATGGTCCCGGCGAGAACGGCGCCGGTCTCCCGCGTGGTGGGCGGGCTTCCATTCTGAGCGGAGTGGAGGGGCCACAGGACCTGCACGGGCTCTCCGAGGAGGATTTGCAGCGCCTGGCGCAGGAGGTGCGCGAGCACATCATCGACACGGTGGGGGAGATCGGGGGGCACTTCGGGGCGAACCTCGGGACCTGCGAGCTCGCGGTGGCGCTGCACTCGCTGCTGGACTCGCCGCGCGACAAGATCCTGTGGGACGTCGGCCACCAGGCGTACCCGCACAAGATCCTCACGGGCCGCCGCGACAGACTGCACACGATCCGCCAGTACCGTGGCCTCGCGCCGTTCTGCTCGCGGGAGGAGTCTGTGCACGACATCATGGGCGCCGGCCACGCCTCGACGTCGGTGGGGTACGCGGTGGGAATCAAGGAGGGGATGCGCCACTTGGGCCACGGGGACGAGGGCAAGGTGGTGGCGGTGATCGGCGACGGGGCGATGACGGGTGGGGTGGCGTTCGAGGCGATCGGGCAGGCCGGGGGGCTGGGGACGCCGATCGTGGTCGTGCTCAACGACAACGGCATGTCGATCGCCCCCAACGTGGGGGCGCTGTCGCGCTACTTCAACCGCTTGCGGCTGAACCCCAAGCTGTGGCACGCCCGCGAGGGCGTCGAGGGCGGCCTGGCGCGCCTGCCGGGGAGCATCGGCGCGGCGTTCGAGCGGCTGGGGCCCCAGCTGAAGGAGTCGCTGAAGGCGTTCTGGGCGCCGGGGCTGTGGTGGGAGGAGCTCGACTGGGCCTACATGGGCGTGATCGACGGCCACGACGTGCGCGCGCTGCGCGAGGCGCTGCGCGAGGCGCTCGCGGCCGAACGCCCGGTGGTGGTGCACATCGCCACCGTCAAGGGCAAGGGCTTTGCCCCCGCGGAGGACGGGGGCCTGGAGGGGATGGAGAAGTGGCACGCGGCCAAGCCGAAGTCGATCCTCAACGGCTCCCCCACCAAGCCGGCGGCGGCCCGCGGAGGCGCCGGTGCGGTGCAAGCTCCCGCGCCGCAGTACACGCAGGTCTTCGGCGAGGCTCTGGTGCGTGAGTGCGAACGGGACCCCCGGGTGGTGGGGATCACAGCGGCGATGAACTCGGGGACGGGCCTGAACATCCTGCAGAAGGCGCTGCCGGAGCGCTACTTCGATGTGGGGATCGCGGAGCAGCAGGCGATCCTGTTCGCGGCGGGCCTGGCGCTCGAGGGGTGCAAGCCGGTGGCGGCGATCTACTCGACCTTCCTGCAGCGCGCCTACGACCAGATCGTGCACGACGTCTGCCTGCAGCGGCTGAACGTGGTGTTCGCGATGGACCGCGCGGGCCTCGTCGGCGACGACGGCCCCACCCACCACGGAGCGTTCGACATCGCCTACCTGCGGTGCCTGCCGAACATCGTGCTGATGGCGCCCCGCGACGAGGCGCTGCTGGTCCACATGCTGCACACCGCGCTGCTCCACGACGGCGGCCCGATCGCGCTGCGCTACCCGCGCGGAGAGGGCACGGGCGTGCCCCTGCCGGCCGAGCCGCAGGCGATCCCGATCGGCACCGGGGAGATCCTGCGCACCGGCACGCGGGTGGCGCTGATCGGCTACGGCAGCGGCGTCGGCAGGGCGCTGGAGGCCGCGGCGCTGCTGGAGGAGCGCGGTTTGGGCGTGACGGTGGCGGACGCGCGCTTTGCCAAGCCGATCGACGCGGGCCTGATGGCGCAGCTCGCCGCCGAGCACGACCTGTTGGTGACCGTCGAGGAGGGCGTGCTCGCGGGCGGCTTCGGCTCGGCGGTGTGGGAGACCCTCAACGAGACGGGCGCGGGCGCGGGCGGCGTCCGGATCATGCGGGTCGGCCTGCCCGACCGCTACGTCACGCACGGCAAGCCCGCGCTGCTGCACGAGGAGGTCGGCTTCACCGGCAAGCGGATCGCGGAGCGTATCGAGGCGGCGATCCTCGACCGCGATCCGGCGGCGGTGGGCGCGTAAGGGCTCGGCGGTTGCGGTCGGGCAACGCCGCGAACGTACGTGCGTTTTGTCGCTTTCGCAGGTGTCGAACATGTGTGCGCACTCGCACACACAAGGGCGGGCGGAGTGGGCATTATGACTTCAGACCCGAAGTACAGCAGCATCCCTCCTCCCTCGAAACGGCCCGTCTCCCCAGGCGGGCCGTTTCATTTTCAAAAGATTGGGAGGGGGCCTTGGGGGAGGGCCTGCCCTCCCCCAACGGCGACGAAGTACAGCAGCATCCCTCCTCCCTCGAAACGGCCCGTCTCCCCAGGCGGGCCGTTTCGATTTAAACCGAGTCGGGCCGTGGCTGCGATGCAAGGGGCGGGAGCGGATACGGGGGCCGGCGGCGTGAGCGGATACCTTTCGGGTCGATGGTCAAGCAGCGCATCGACACACTTCTGGCCGAGCGCGGCGTGTTCGCCTCGCGCAGCCGCGCCGCGGCGTCGGTGATGGCGGGCGAGGTGCGCGTCGGTGCTGCGGGCCGGCGCGCGGAGAAGCCGGGGGAGCTGGTCCCCGCGGATGCGCTCCTGAGCGTGGACGAGCGACCGCGATATGTCTCCCGCGGGGGGATCAAGCTGGAGAACGCTCTGCGCCGGATCGATTGCGCTGTGGCGGGGCGCGGCGCGCTGGACGTGGGAGCCTCGACGGGGGGGTTTACCGACTGCCTGCTTCAGCACGGGGCCGCGGAGGTGCTCGCGGTGGACGTGGGTTATGGAGAGCTCGCTTACAGCCTGCGCACCGACCCTCGCGTGCGGGTGCTCGAGCGCACCAACGCACGCTCTCTCACTCCTGAGATGGTGGCTGCTGCGATGGCTGGGCGTCCGCTGGGGCGCAATGGGGCGGAAGGGGCTCCCGACCTCGCGGTGGTGGACGTCTCGTTCATCTCCCTGACCAAGGTTCTCCCCGCGGTGCTCGCCTGCCTCGCCGAGACCTACGACGTGCTCGCGCTCGTCAAGCCGCAGTTCGAGGTCCCCAGGGAGCTGATCGGCAAAGGGGGCGTCGTACGCGACTCTGCTGTACGCCGTGCCGCGCTCGTGAGCGTTGGGCTCGCGGCCACGGAGATCGAAAGCGCCCCCGCACAGGACCGCTCGCCCGCCGGCCCGCCGGCGGTCCTTGGCCTCTATTCTTCCGGGCTCCCCGGCCCGAAGGGCAATCTCGAGACCTTCATCTGGCTCGCCGAGTATGGGCGCGCCGGCGCCGCACAGGACGCCGAGGAGATCGAGCGTATGGCCCTCCGGGAGGAGCCTTGATGGCGCCACCTCACGACCACCGTCCACCCCGGCACGTGTGCTGACCGTGGCGAACCACTCACCTACTCCCGCGCGCCCGGAGGGCGCTCATCAAAAAAAAGGGGACGGTTTCCAGCCCTCGGCGAAGCGGGTCGCGGTGCTGACCCATATGCGCATCGAGGAAACCCGCGAGGCGATGAAGCGGCTGATCGAGATGGCCGGCGCCGCGGGCGTCACGCTGTGCTTCAACCAGGAGGAGACCGCCAAGCATGCCCTCCAGGCGGGGCCGGGCGTGGAGGTGGACGCGCAGATCGGCACGGAGGAGCAGTTGTGCGTGGTGCTGGGCGGCGATGGCACGATCCTGCGCGCCCTGCGGCTCTATGCGGGCACCAAGGTGCCGGTGTTCGCGATCAACTTCGGGGAGATCGGGTTTCTCGCCACGGTCGAGCCGCAGGAGATGCAGGACGGCCTCGCCCGCGCCTTCGACGGCCGCTTCGAGCTGCTGCGCCTGCCTGGGATTGCGCTGCAGACCCCTGCCGGCAGGGTGGAGACCGCGATCAACGACATCGCGATCCACCGCCGCGTGGGCGAGCGCGTCGCTGAGCTCGCCTACACGCTCGACGGCGAGGAGGTCGGCTCCGTGCGCTGCGACGGGCTCGTGCTCGCCACCCCCGCCGGCTCCACCGGTTACAACCTCGCCAACGGCGGCCCCGTGATGGCGTGGGGGGTGGAGGGGTTCGTGGTCTCCTTCATCGCCCCCCACTCGCTCACCGCGCGCGCGCTCGTCGCGGCTCCGGGAGACCCGATCACGATCCACAACCGCTCCCGCGAGGCGCTCGACGTCTCCGTTGACGGGCGCCCCGTCTGCGACCTCGCCCCGGATGCTCGCATCCGCGCACGGTTCGTCGACGAGGTCGGCACGATCGCCCAGCTCCCGGGCTCGTCCTTCTACCGGCGGCTGCGCGAGAAGTTCGGACGCCTCGCGCGCTGAGCCTGAGGCGACTCAGGCCGCTCGCTGGGTGGGGTGCGAGCCGGCGTCGCCGCTGCGCTGCAGCGAGTCCACGAAGCCGTCCAGCTGCTCGCGCGAGAAGCGCCGCTGCCCGCCCGGCGTGCGGTAGCAGTCCAGATGGCCCGCGTCCGCCCAGCGGCGGATCGTGGCCAGAGAGACGCCCAGGTAGCGCGCCGCCTGGGAGCTCGTGAAGACCAGTTGGCTGTCGTGGTGGGTGGGGGGACTGGGTGCGAAGGTCATCGTCGTGTGTGTCCTCTCGATCTGGAGCGCGTCCGGGTGCGCCTCTATGCGTCGAGTTTCGGCCCGATGACCCCGGAAGCCCAGCGCGGCGCACCTTTGTGGACGTTTGGTCCACCGATCCCGCAGAAAGGCTTCCGAGAAGTCCTGCATCTGCAAGAAATCGTGCACAAGGTTGCCTATCGTTTGTCCAAACTGCATAATTCGTATGGTCCTGGTACTATCCTCCGTAAACCTACTCAAGTCGAGTAGGTGCGGTTGTCCTGGGGAGGGTAGGTGCCCGGGGCCGTGATCCCTTGCGGCCCCCACCGGTCCGAGCGAAGGAGCAGACGATGGGTTGGAAATAAGCCGGCTGCTACCAACGATCAAAGAAGCTGTTTGAGAGGCCAGTAGGTTGGCCTCAACCGATAGGCGCCTGTACCGGGCGTCTATTGGTGTTTAAGGGACCGGCTGAGCGATCGCTCGCGCCCGACGCTCAAACGCGAGCTCCGCCTCGAAGTCCACCTCGTCCCCGCGCGCGAAGATCGAGGGCCCCTCGCGCTCGATCATCGCAATGAACCGGCCGACCATCTCGGAGTCGAACTGGCGTCCCGCCATCCGCCGCAGCTCCGCGAGCGCGTCCTGCGCGGTCATCGGCGAGCGGTAGGAGTCGCGCGAGGTCATCGTGTCGTAGGCGCTGCAGATCGCGAGGATCCGCGAGAGCAGCGGGATCTCGTTGCCGATCAGGCCCGCCGGGTAGCCGCTGCCGTCGACGTGCTCGTGGTGGTAGAGGATCGCGTCCGCGATCGGGCCGTAGCCGTCCAGGCGCCCCACCAGCGTCGCCCCGTCCTGGGGGTGGCGGCGGATCTGCGCCCAGTCCTCGTCGGAGAGCACCTCCGCCTTCAGGATGCGGTCGGGCAGCGCGAACTTGCCGATGTCGTGCAGCAGCCCCGCGGTGTGCGCGACGTCCTGTTCGGCCTCGTCGCAGCCCGCCTCGCGCGCCAGCGCCCGCGCGAAGCGGGCCACCGCCGCGGCGTGGCGGGCGGTCCCGCGGTCGCGCAGCGCGAGCGTCTCGACGAGCGTCACCAGCACGCCGAGCTGCAGCGAGGCGAGGTGCATCGAGCGCGCCTCCAGCTGGTCGGCGCGGTCCTCCGAGCGCAGCAGCGCGACCGCGAGGTACTGGAAGATCAGGATCACGAGCACCAGCCCCAGGAGCACCGGGTAGCCGAGGTTCGTGTACGCCACCGCGACCAGTGCCGCGAGCGCCCCCACCGCCACCTGACCGGGCAGCATCGGCATCAGCAGGTAGCGGGTCTGGTCGACCAGGCCGCGGCCGCTGAAGACGCGTTGGTGGGCGGCGATCATCGCGAAGTTGAGCAGGTTCGTGCCGATGAACACGCCGAACACGATCAGCGCGAATTCGACGCTGTGGCTCGCCTGGGCGTTGGCCGGGTCGTGCACGTCCAGCAGCCAGCGTGCCAGCAGGCCGCCCGCGACCGGGAAGACCGAGTAGGTCGCCAGGTTGTTGACCCACCGCACGGGAGCGAGCCCGCGGACCCGCGCGTCGACGACCACGACCACGATCCCGATCGCCATCGCCGGCAGCGGCCCGAGCAGGGTCATCGCCAGGACGAGCGCCACGAAGGCCGCCGAGAGGTTCTGGTTGCGCACCGTCACCGCGAGCCGGTCGCCGCCCACGCCCAGCAGCAGGAGCAGCAGGAACAGTTCGACGGGGTGCCATTCGTCGGGACGCGAGCACACCACCCCCGCGGTCAGCGCGCCCGCGAGCAGGGCGCACTCGAAGGCCGTGTACAGGTGCGTGCGACGGATGTGACTCATGGGTGCCAGGGGGAGAATCCTTCTAATGCCAGGGCAGAGCTAGGGATGCTCTGTCGTTCTTAACGACCCACGTCCAGTGGTACTTGAGGACCCTCCGGCTGGGGAAACGAGTCCACTAGTGGTCCCCCGTTTGCGGTGCCGGCGGCCTCAGCGCTCACCGCTGCCTCCGCGGGGCGCTCGAGCCGAAAGTTCGAGCTCGCGATCCGTACGAACAAGCCCGTGATCGCCGTCGCCGCCACGCCCGCCACCAGCATCGCCACGCGGGGCGAGCTGAGCGCGGCGATCGCGCCGCCGAGCGCGAAGCCGAGCGCGGGGCAGAGCGAGCCGATCGATTCCACCGCGCTCATCAGGCGGCCGTGCAGCGCCTTCGGCGTGAGCTGCTGGACCGCGCTGATCAGCGACGGCCACTGCGCGCCGTTGCCGGCGCCGCCCACCAGCGCCGCCGCGCAGGCCACGGCGAGCGTCGGGGCGACGGCGAAGCCGAGGTAGGCGAGGCCGACGAGCAGCGTGCCCACCACGAGCATCGGCCCGAGCGGGCGGCGCACCGCGCGCGCGAACACGATGCTGCCGAGCACCATGCCGATGCCCCACACGTCCACCAGGACACCGTAGCCGCGGTCGCCCACCGCGAGCGTCTGCTTGGCGTAGAGCACCTCGACCGGCTCCACCGAGGCGAAGAAGACGACCGCCACCGCCTCGATCAGCAGCAGGCTGCGCAGTTGGGGCATTTCGTTCAGGTACCGCCACGCCGCGAGCAGCCGAGCGCGCACCGACGTTCCGTCGGCGTCCTCCGCATGCGGACGCACGCTGCCCAGCAGCGCTGCGCACGCTACGAACGTCGCCGCATTGATCAGCAGCGCCGTGGGCGCCCCCGCCGTTTCGACGACCAAACCCACGACCAGCGGAACCACCGCGAGGGTGCCGGTGAACGCGAAGTTGAACGCGGCGTTGACCTTGCGCTGAGCGACCTCCACGTCGTCGGCCTCCTCGGCCTCCTCGGCCGCCACGTGCGCCCCCGTGGCGCGCAGCAGCGCGCTGGCCGTCAGTGCCGCCGTGCCGTCGATCGCGACGAGCACGAGTAGGCCCGGCAGCCAGAAGTGCAACAGGAGCCCCGCGAGCCCGAGGGCGGCGAGCGCCTCCACGAGGTACAGCCGGCTGAGGCCGCCGCGACCCTCGAAGAGTTCCGTGGAGGCCACGAGCGCCGGCGTGAGCAGTGCGGGCAGCCCGCGCGCGGCGACGAACATCCCCGCCACCGCCAGCGCGGAGTGGGTGTGGTCGTAGATGCCCAGCGAGAGCGCGAAGTACCCGAACCACGTCCCCAGCTGGTTGACGGTGTAGGCGAGGAGGATCCGGCGCAGCCGAGGGGAGGGGGGCAACGCGAACACGCCGCCACGCTAACGCTTGACCGGGTGCAGACAGGGCCGTCTGGACGGTTTGGGTGATTTTGTGCAGCGCGGGCGGTCAGGCTGAGAGCGCGTCCCGGCGGCCGCACTCCTCGGTGAGACCCAGCGCGATCACCGGCAGGCTCGGGTAGCGGATGCCGAGCACCTGCATCAGCGATTCCGCCGAGACCTCGCCGAGGTCGCCGGCGAGCATCACAACGCTGCTGGAGGGTGCCTGCTCGAGCACCTCCCAAGCCGCGCCCGCCTCCCCGATCTGCGTGTCCGCCGGCAGCGCCTCGCTGAGGTCCTGGCGCACGGCCGCGCGCTGGTCGGGGTCTGCGCCCGCCACCAGGATACGCGAGCACGGGTCCGTGGTGAGGGTCGCGGGGCTCATCTCATGTAGCTCGTGTCGATCAGTTCGGCCTCGCCGACGATTCCCAACTCGGCTTCCCCAGACGCCGCGAAGCGCGCGAGCGCCGACAGCGCAAGGAAAGCGACCGTTGCGATCGCCAGCCAGATGAAGACGACGCCCACGACGGTCATCGCTGCTCACCCCGGCTCGTCTGCTGTGTCATCCGTGACGTACGCATGGTGTCCTCGACTTTTCTCTGTGGCGCCCTCTCCACGGCTCTCTTGGTGCGTCGCCGATCGAAAGGGGTGCCGTTTGAATAAACACTGCACGTGACATGGTGGACCCCCCGCGGGCGTTTGTCTGCCGTCCGGAGGGTGCCGATCGTGTCGTCCCAAAGGTGCCGATCTCTGTCGTCCCCGAAGGGACTGCCAGGGCTTTGGACGACATGTCCAACCGCTTCGATATGCTTTGACCGGTCTGTCTGAGCCGCTGGTACCGGGCCGCCGATCCGATCCGCGGGGGTCCGGACAGCGTGTGTGGCCGTCGCGGTGCTCCCGCCCCTGCGGCCGCTACGGTGTGCGGGATGGAGAACGGCACCCCTGGGCGCGACCGCCCGATCGAGGTGATCATCGCCGACGACCACAGCGTCGTGCGCGACGGCATCCGCGCCGTGCTCGAGCGCGAGGCGGAGGAGTTCCGGGTGGTCGCCGAGGCCGCCGACGTGCCCGCGACGATCCGCGAAGTGCGCGCCCACAAGCCCGACCTGCTCACGCTCGACCTCACGATGCCCGGGGGCTCGAGCCTCGCGGCGCTGCCCCAGTGCTTCGTCGCGCACCCGACGCTCGCCGTCGCGATCCTCACGATGCGCGAGGACCCCGAGTACGCCCGCCAGGCGCTCAGAGCGGGTGCGCGCAGCTACGTCCTGAAGGAGGCCGAGCCCGCGGAGCTGCTGCAGGCCTTCCGCCTCGCGGTCGCCGGCGGCAACTACCTGCACCCCCGCCTCGGCGCGCTGATGGCCACCGGCGGGGAGTCCGCGCAGGAGGGGCCCGCGCTCTCAGAGCGCGAGCGCGAGGTCGTGCGGCTGATCGCGATGGGCCACACCAACCCCCAGATCGCCGAGCAGCTGCACGTCGCCGAGCGCACCGTCAAGACGTACCGCGCACGTGCGATCGAGAAGCTGGGGTTCTCCTCGCGCGCGGAGATCACGGCGTACGCGCGGCGCCTGGGTCTCGTCGACTAGTCAGACCGCTGCTGGCCGGCCTTCGGCCGGGCGCCCCGCCAGCGGGACCGTGAGGCGTACCGTCGTGCCCGCGCCGCCGTCCCCGCAGCCGCCCGCACCGAACTGGAGCTCGCCGCCCACGAGCTCCGCGCGCTCGCGCATCCCCGACATGCCGAAGCCGCCCTCCAGGCCGTCGCCGCGGGGGCCGAGGCCCGCGCCGTCAGCGGGCAGGCCGCGCCCGTCGTCGGCGACCGACACGCGCACCGCGGAGCCGTCGCCGCTGCGCGTCACGCTGACCACGGCGTGCGTCGCCTGCGCGTGGCGGGAGACGTTCGTCAGCGCCTCTTGCACCACGCGGTAGATCGTGCTCTCGAGCTCCGCGTCGAGCCGCTCGTGCTCGTGGGCGGGGTCGAGGTCGAGCTCCGTCTGCACGTCCAGGCCGTCGATTGCCTGCGCGCGGCGTGCCAGCGCCTGCAGCGCCGGCACCAGGCCGAGGTCGTCGAGCGCCGCAGGGCGCAGCTCGGTGATCAGGTGACGCAGCCCTTCGATCTCACGGCCGAGACCCTCCAGCACCTCGTCCACGGCCGCGTCGAGCGCTCGAGCGCCCTCCCCGTTGGCGGCGGCGCCGACCACGCCCTGTGCCACGCCGTCCTGCGGGCCGTGTGCCGGTACCCCCGAGCGAGCGCCCTTGGAGCGGTCGCGCTCGTCGCGCGCGGTGGCCAGCTGCAGGCGCAGCGCCCCCAGGCCCTGCACGGTCTCGTCGTGGATCTCTCGCGCCCAGCGTGTGCGCTCGCGCTCGCGCGCCTCCATCCCGTAGCGCAGCCGCTCGATCTCCACCGAGCGCTCCGCGGCCAGGCGCTGCGCGACGCTCGTCGCAAACGCCTTGAGCGCCTGCTTGTCAGGCCCGCGGAAGCCGCCGTCGCGGCGCAGTGCGATCACTAGGCCACCCCCGTGGCCCTCCATCGAGAGCGGCTCGACCAGCGCCGCGCGCGCCTCGAGGCCGAGCTCGTGCAGCCACGCCGCGTCGGAACCCCGCGGGCGGTCGAGCGCGAGCGGCTGCCCCGTGCGGTACAGCGCCCCCAGCGCGGAGCCCTCGACCGGCATGATCCGCAGCCGCGGCGTGCCCTCGCCGGAGGCCGCCGCGACGCGCAGCTCCCCGCGCTCCTCGATCACCATCAGCAGCGAGCTCGCGTCGAGCAGCGCCAGGCCGCGGTCGGCCATCAGGCGCAGCAGCCAGAGCTCAGAGCCGGAGAGCATCCGGGAAAACTACCGGTGGGCCGCGGCGCGCGCGCAACGGAGCAGCGCGAGGGCGCTCAGGCCCTCGCGCCACGGGGCGAGGCCGACCGCGAAGCGCAGCGAGCGGCGCTCCCCGCCGGCCTCCAGCTTGAGCCTGCGCAAACGGCCGAGCATCCGCCGGGCCACCACCTCCCCGCGCGGCCCGTCCGCGCCCGGGAGCACGACCAGCAGCTCGCCCTCCGCCGAGCGCCCCACGCGGTCGAAGCGGCGCAACTCGCAGCGCAGCGCGAGCTCGACGTAGGCGGCGAGGAGCTCGGCGAGCTCCTCGCCGTGCGCGCGCTGCACGTCCTGCAGGTCCTCGATGTCCAGCAGCAGGCAGGCTCAGCGGCGTGCCGTGGCGCCCCGCGCGGCTGACCTCCTCCTCCAGCCGTTCGCGCAGCGCGGACGCGGAGAGGTACTCGATCGACCCGCGCAGAGGGTCGGGGTCGTCGGAGTCGGTGGCAGCCATGCCGGGATGAGGATCGGGGAGGGTCACCGTCGTGGTCACCCTAATCAACGGAAGTTTAGGGGGTGCGCTGCCGCGCGCGAGCGATCCGTCGGTGCCCGCTGATACACCTGCGGGCGTGATACACGAGCTGCGCGTCGAGAACTTGCTGCTGATCGAGCGGGCCGAGCTGCGGCTCGCGGACGGGCTGAACGTGCTCACCGGCGAGACGGGCGCCGGCAAGACCGTGCTCGCGCACGCGCTCGACCTGCTGCTCGGCGGGCGCGCGAGGATGGGATCCCCGCCCACCCTCGTGCGGCCCGGCGCCGCCGAGGCGTACGTCGAGGGGGTGTTCGCGCTTCCCAAGACGCTGGAGGTCGAGCGCGGCGAGCTGCTGCCCGCCGACGCCGAGGAGGTCGTGCTCGCCCGCCGCATCGGCGCCGACGGGCGTACCCGCGCCCAGATCAACGGCCGTACCGTCGCCGTCGCGGACCTGCGCCGGCTCGGAGGCGCGCTGCTCACGTTCTACGGCCAGCACGAGCACCGCAAGCTGACGCTTGCCGCCGCGCAGCTGGAGATCCTCGACGGCTACTGCGGCCCCGAGCAGGCCGCCCGCCGCGCCGCCTGCGCCGCCGCCCACCGGGAGGTGCGGGAGCTGCGCGAGCGGGCGGAGCAGCTGCGCGAGCTGGAGGACGCGCGTGAGCGGGAGCTCGACCTGCTCGAGCACGAGCTCGCCGAGATCGAAGAGGCCGCGCCGCGGGAGGGGGAGCCCGAGCGGCTGCGCGCCGAGCGCGAGCGCCTGCGCCAGCTCGACGCGCTGCTCGCCGCCGCGGGCCAGGCGGCCGAGGCGCTCGCGGGTGGGCAGGGCTCCGACGCTCACGACACGCCCGGCGCCGCCGCGCTGAGCGCCCAGGCGACCGCCTGTCTGGAGGGGGTCGCCGGCGCCGACCCCCAGCTCGACGCGCTGGCCGAGCGCGCCCGTGCGCTCGCGATCGAGGCCGGCGACCTCGCCGGGGATCTGCGCGGCTACGGCGAGCGGCTGGAGGACGAGGCCGCGGGGGCGCAGGCGCAGGATGAGGAAGCGCAGGGGCAGGGGCAGGGGGGCGCGCCGCGGGCCGGGTGGGCGCAGGCCGGAGGAGTGCGGGGCGGCAGACTCCAGGCCGTCGAAGAGCGGCTGGCCGCGCTCGAGCGGCTGCTGCGCAAGCACGGCCCCGCGGTCGCCGACGTGTGGGAGTACGCCGAGCGGGCGCGCGTCCGCCGCGAGGATCTGCAGGGAGCTCGCCGAGGCGCTCGAGGAGACCACCGGGCGCCTGCGGGCCGCCGAGCAGGCGCTGCGGGAGCGCGTGGAGGCGCTGCGCGCAGCGCGTGTGCAGGCCGCCCCGCGTCTGGCCGAGGCGGTGCGCGAGCAGCTCGCCGGGCTGGCGATGCCCGAGGCGGCCTTCGCCGTGGCGCTGACCGAGCGCGAGCCCGGCCCGAGCGGCGGCGACGCGGTGGAGTTCGAGATCGCGCCCAACCCCGGCGTCGCCGCTGGCCCGCTGCGCGAGATCGCCTCAGGCGGGGAGCTCTCGCGGGTGATGCTTGCGCTGAGCACCGTCAGCGCCGAAGGCGCCGGCGCCACCGACGTCGGCTCCGGCTCCAACTCCAACCACGGTCCCGAGGCCACGCTCGTCTTCGACGAGGTTGACGCCGGCATCGGAGGCCACACCGCGCGCACCGTGGGCGAGCGCTTACGCGATCTTGCCGCGACCCGCCAGGTGATCTGCATCACTCACCACCCCCAGATAGCCTCGCTGGCCACACGCCACTTCTCCGTGGTCAAGGAGTCCGCCGCGGGCGAGACCCGCACCAGCGTGCTTCATCTCGCCGAGCCCGAGGTCCTCTCCGAGCTCGTGCGAATGCTGGGCGCCCCCGATCGCGACGCCGCCGCCCGCCGCCACGCCCGAGAGCTGCGCCGGGCGGCTTGAGCCTGGATCAGGCTGAGAAACACGGTCGCGGAACTCGACGAAAAGGTTTGAGGGGCGATTCTGCGGGCGCATCCCTCCGCCCGTCGGGCGGAGGGATGCCGGCGACGGGGGACTCACCGCGCATCTTCAATGCTGGTGAGGGCTGGGGCGTCGGCGATGGTCCCGGTGGGGGCTGCGGGGCACTCTGATGTCCCGGCGGAAACATTTCGTCCCTTCGGACGAGTCAGAGACAGCTCTTCCACATCTTTTGAAAGTCGCGTAAGTTATGCCTGCCCACGATCGACCCAAACACGACGATCGCCGGGCACGGGATGTGGAAAGGCAAGCAAGGCCGGTCGGGCCCGAGTGGCCAACCGTACGCATAACAATGGGAGGAGACAGTAATGAGCATCGTCCGTAGATCGATCGTCACGAGCGCAGCGACGCTCGGTGTATTGTTTGGGGCACTCCTGCTCTGCAGCGCCCCGGCGCTTGCGGCGGCCCCGGAAACACCGGACCTCACGGTCGAAGCCAAAGTCCCCTCTCCGCCTTCGCCGTCTACGGAAGCGGTCCTCCACGGCGTCCTGAACCCCGCCGCGATAGCCCCCAGCGAAGTCGGCACCTACGAATTCCTCTACAAGGCTGGTGCGACGTGTGTCGGGGGTACCCCGGTCCCGATACCGCCGGGCATGGCGATGGGCGGCGAACACGAAGAAGTTACGGAAACCTTGACGGGTCTCACCCCCAACACTGAATACACGGTCTGCCTGGTCGTCCACAACTCCGAAATGGTGCCCCTGGAAGCCGTGAGCACGCCCGTCACGTTCACGACCGCCCTGGCACCGGAAGAACCGGAAACCATAGCAGTGACCGCGAACACCACCGGCACCACGGCGACGCTCAACGGCGAACTGAACCCGAAAGCGGCGGTCGCCGCCAAGGACGGCTATTACTTCACCTACGGTTCCGGTGGGACCTGTGAAGGCTTCACGACGACACCGGGCGCGGAAGCCACGGGCACGAAAATAAAAGTATCGACTCCGGTGATCGAACTGGAGGGAAGCACCGAATACACGTTCTGCGTGGTTGAGACCAACGCCGCGGGCGAATCGGTGACCGGGAGGCCGTCGAAATTCAAAACGCCCACGACCAAGCCCGTCATCCCCAGCGAGACCGCGCCCTCCGTGACGCCGGTCGGCGCGACGCTCGAAGCCAAAATCAACGCGGAGAAGCAGGAAACGAGCTACCGCTTGGAATACTCGAGCGAAGCAGCCAAGCTCGGCACCCCGGAAGCCACGGTCCTAACCGAAGGGTCGTTCTCGGGTCCGGGTCTATCAGAAGCACAGACCGTCGGCCCCGTCGAAACCGGCGCCGTCTTGATCCCTGAAACGACCTACTACTACCGTGTTGTGGCGACAAACGGGACCGGCACGGAAAACGGCAAAGTCGAAAGCTTCACGACCTTGCCTGCTAAAAAGCCGCTGATCGAAGGGTCGGTGTCCACCTCGGCGTTCGGGCAGACCACAGCGTTGCTCACGGGAACGGTCAACCCCGAGTATCAGGTCGCGACGAAGTGCGAATTCCAGTACGCCACCACAGAAGTGGCTCTCGCCGGCACGCCTCCGTCCGGGCCGTGCCACGAACCCGAAGCCTCCGAACTTGGACAGGGCGGCAGCGGCGTGGGCGTCCACGCGAGCCTGACGGGCCTGCTGCCGAACACGACCTACTACTACCGCCTCTTCGTCGAAAACGCGACGGGCTCAGAAGGAAGCACCCCCCCCGAACACTTCCTGACCCTGCCGAACCCCCCGACGGTTACCACCGGAGAAGCGTCTGCGGTGACCCCCAACAGCGCCACGATCGCGGGGAGCGTGAACCCCGGCGCGAAAGGACAGCCGGCTCAGGACGAAACCACCTACTGGTTCCAGTACGGCACCGACACCAACTACAGCAACCAGATACCGATGGTTGCGGGCAAAGCGGGAGAGGGCGAAAGCGCTGTCCCCGAGACGGCCAACCTCACCGGCCTCGAACCTGGCACCACCTACTACTACCGGATCCTCGCCAGCAACAACAACGCGGGCACTGCTCAGGTGGTCCACGGCGAAGGCAAGACGTTCAAAACCCCCGCGACGCCGCCGGTCCTCAGCCAGGTGTCGGTGGAAGGCACGAGCATCACCCAGAGCAGCGCGGTGGTCGGCGCGCTGCTCGAAGCGATGGGTCTGCCGACGCGTTGGGAACTGCGGCTCGGGAGCTCTGAAGGCAACCTGCAGTTCCAGGCCTCTGGGCACACCACGAGCTCCAGCCCGCTGGGCCTCATCGTGAACGTCGAATCGCTGGCCCCGGGCACGACCTACTACTACAGGCTGATCGCGGTCAACCCGGACGGCGAAAGCCCCAGCTCCGAAGGGAAGTTCACGACCCTACCCGCGCCCCCGACGATCTCGGCCACCCAGATTCCGACCACGCCGCTGCTTACGATCCCCAACAACACCTTCCCGGAAGAAGAAACCGGGAAAAAAACCACGAAGAAGCTCACCAACGTCGAAAAGCTGGAAAAAGCGTTGAAGGCCTGCAAGAAGGAGTCGAAGGGCAAGCGGGCGACGTGCAAAAAGCAGGCCCATAGGAAGTACGGCCCCAAGCCCAAGAAGAAGCACAAGAAATAGCAGACGGCTCCTGCTCGGGGAAGCGGGAGCCGTCATGCCAGAAGCTCGCGGGCGCCGAGCCGACCCTTCGGCGCCCGCAGAGACCCCCGAGAGCGTGGAACTCTCCTCTCCCACGCACGTGTTTTCTCGGGATCGCCGAGCGGGGGGCCGGACGACCCAGGCCGGCCCCCCGCCGGCAGCTCCGTCAACGGGCCCCGGACGACCCACCTCCCACCCTCACCTCCCGGCCCTCGAGGCCTTCGTATTCGACGGCCCAGCCCCCCGCTTTGGGGGCGTGTTCCGGTTCCGTGACCGCGGCGACTAGACTGCCCGCGTAGGTACATGAACCGCTCCACGCCAGACCGCCACGCCGACCCGCCGGCCAAGACCCGGTTCATCTTCATCACCGGTGGCGTCGTCTCCTCGCTCGGGAAGGGCATCGCCGCGGCTTCGCTCGGGCGACTGCTGGTCGCGCGGGGGCTGACCGTCGGGTTGCAGAAGTTCGACCCCTACATCAACGTCGACCCCGGCACGATGTCCCCCTACCAGCACGGGGAGGTGTTCGTCACCGAGGACGGCGCCGAGACCGACCTCGACCTCGGGCACTACGAGCGCTTCACCGACGCCAACACCTCGCGTGCCTCGAACGTCACCGCGGGGGGCATCTACGACACCGTGATCCGCCGCGAGCGCCGCGGGGACTACCTCGGGGGCACCGTCCAGGTGGTGCCGCACATCACCGACGAGATCAAGCAGCGCATCGCGCTGATCGCGCAGTCCTCCGACGTGGACTTCGTGATCACCGAGATCGGCGGCACCGTCGGGGACATCGAGTCGCTGCCGTTCCTGGAGGCGATCCGCCAGTTCCCTGTGGACGTGGGGCGGCGGCGCTGCATGTTCATCCACCTGACCCTTGTCCCCTACATCGGCCACGCCGGGGAGCTCAAGACCAAGCCCACCCAGCACTCCGTCAACGAGCTGCGCGGCATCGGGATCGCGCCCGACATGCTGATGTGCCGCTCGGAGGGCTCGCTCTCGCAGGAGATTCGCAAGAAGATCGCGCTGTTTGCAAGCCTCCCCCCGTCCGCGATCGTCTCCGCGTGCGACGTCGACAACATCTACAAGGTCCCGCTCACCTTCCGCGAGCAGGGGGTCGACGACTTCATCCTCGAGCACTTCGGCGTGGAGGCCCCCGCGCCCGACCTCTCCAGTTGGCAGGAGCCGATCGAACGCGCCGAGCGGGCCGGTGGGGGAGTGGGTGGGCGCACGGGTGGGGCCGGCGAGACGGTGCGCATCGCGATCGTCGGCAAGTACGTGCAGCTCGAGGACGCCTACCTCTCTGTCTCGGAGGCGCTGCGCCACGCCGCCGCGCTGCAGGACGCGCGCGTGGAGATCGAGTGGGTGGACTCCGAACGGCTGGAGGGCGGCGCCGGGGCCGGAGGGCTTGAGGGCGCCGGCGGGGCCGGGCGGCGCGACGGCGCGGAGGGGCGCGAGCGCACGCGGGAGATGCTTGCCGGCGCCGACGGCATCCTGATCCCGGGCGGCTTCGGGGGTCGCGGGATCGAGGGCAAGATCGCCGCCGCTCGGATCGCGCGCGAGCAGCGTATTCCCTACCTGGGGATCTGCCTCGGGATGCAGGTCGCCGTCGCCGAGTTCGCCCGTCACGTCGCCGGCATGGAGGGCGCCAACTCGACCGAGTTCGATCTTGAGACCCCGTTTCCGGTGATCGACCTGCTGCCCGAGCAGAAGGAGGTCGCGGACCTCGGCGGCACGATGCGCCTGGGGGCCGACCCGATCAAGCTGCACGAGGGCTCCCGCGCACGGGCCGTCTACGGCGAGGCCGTCGTCTACGAGCGCCACCGCCACCGCTACGAGGTCAACAACCTGCTGCGCAAGCGTCTGCAGAGCGCGGGTCTGGGTATTGCCGGGACCTCCCCCGACGAGCGCCTCGTCGAGGTCGTCGAGCTGCCTGAGCACCCGTTCTTCGTCGCCTCCCAGTTCCACCCCGAGTTCAAGTCCCGCCCCGAGCGCCCCGCGCCGCTCTTCCGCGAGTTCCTCGCCGCTGCGCTGGCCCGGGGCACGGGCTGGGACGGTGGTGACGGGGCCGTGAGCGCCTCCCGGGCGTCCTCGGAGCAGAGCGAGGACTCCTCGGGCGAGGCCGAGGTGTCCGCCGCCGGCTCCGCGTTGGGGGCAGGTTCCCAGGCGCTTCCCGGCAGCCGGTGAGCGTCTCGGTCTCCGCCCGCGGCGGCCCGCCCGACGAGCTCGAGCGCCGGTACCTGTCCGACACCTTCGCCACCCTCTGCCGGATCGAGAGCCCCTCCGGCCGCGAGCGCGCCTGCGCGGAGTGGATCGCCGCGGAGCTGCGCGCGCTCGGGATCGAGGTGCAGGAGGACGACGCGGCCGCGGCCGCCGGCTCGGACTGCGGCAACCTGCTCGCGTGCCTGCCCGGCGGTGGGGCGCGCGCGAGCGAGGGGAGCGGCCAGCGCGGTGGGCGGCTGTCGCTTCTGCTCTGCGCGCACATGGACACCGTGCCTCTCCAGGCGCCTGTGGAGCCGGTGGTGTGCGACGGCTTCTGGGAGAACGCGCACGAGGGGATCCTCGGGGCCGACAACAAGGCTGCCGTCGCGGTGCTGCTCACGCTCGCGCGCCGCGCACGCCGGGAAGGGTTGGGAGGCCCGCCCGCCCCGGGCTTTCCGGTCGATCTCGAGCTGCTCTTCACCGTCGGGGAGGAGCGCTCCCTTGCCGGCGCCCGCGCGTTCGACGTGACGCGCCTGCGCAGCCGCCTCGGCTACGTCTTCGACCACTCCTCGCCCGTCGGCGAGGTGATCCTCTCCTCGCCCACCCACCACCGCCTGGAGGCCGTCTTCCGCGGCCTCGCCGCCCACGCCGGCGTGCGCCCCGAGCAGGGCCGCTCCGCGATCCTCGCCGCTGCGCGCGCCGTCGCCGACATGCGCCTCGGGCGCCTCGACGCCTCCACGACCGCCAACGTCGGCACGATCGCCGGCGGCTCTGCGATCAACGTCGTCCCCGAGCGCTGCTCGATCCTCGCCGAGGTCCGCTCGCTGCGCGAGGAGCGCGCGCAGGAGATCCTCGCCGAGCTCTTGGACTGCGTGCACGAGGCGGCCAACCTCCCCGAGTGCGAATGTGACGTCGACGTGACCGTCGAGCGCACCTTCAGGGGGTACCGCACCTCCCCTTCCACCCCCGCGGTGCGCGCGGCCGAGCAGGCGCTGCGCGCCTGCGGCTACGAGCCGGTGCGGGTCTCCAGCGGCGGCGCCTCCGACGCCAACGCCCTGATCGCCGCCGGCCTGCCCGTGGTCAACCTCGCCAACGGCACCGAGCGCAACCACGAGCCCGGCGAGCGCGTCTCCGTCGCCGCGCTGGAGGCCACGCTCGAGGTCGCGCTCGCGCTGCCCGGCGCCGCGGCCGCAGTGATGCAGGAGTAGCTCTACGGAGGGCGAAATGCCAGACCGTGAGCACCAACGCCATCGCCGGCGCGAGCATCGAGAGCCTCTCGCTCGACTTTCTCGCCTTTCTCGAGCTCGAGCGGGGGCTCTCGCGCAACACGCTCGAGGCCTACCGCGCCGACCTGCTGCAGCTTGGGGCCTTCCTGGACCGGCGCGGCGTGCGCGCGCTCGACGTCAGCCACGGCGACCTCGCCGCGTTCCTCTCCGAGCTTGCCTCCGGCACCGCCGAGCGGCCCGCCGTCGCCCCTGCCACGCTGCAGCGCAAGGCCGCCTGCCTGCGCTCCTTCTACCGCCACCTCCGTCGCGAGGGGCTGCTCGCCCGCGACCCCACTGCCGAGCTGCGCGGTCCCCCGCGCCTGCAGCGCCTGCCCTCTGTGCTGACCCGCGAGGAGGTCGCTCTGCTACTGCGCCAGCCCGACCGATCGTCCGGGATCGGCCAGCAGCCGCTCGCGCTGCGCGATCGTGCGCTGCTTGAGGTGATGTACGCCTGCGGGCTGCGCGCCTCGGAGGCGACTGCGCTCGAGCTCGGTGACGTTGACCTCGACGAGGGGCTGCTGCGCGCGCGCGGCAAGGGCTCCAAGGAGCGCATCGTGCCCGTCGGGCGCGTTGCCGTCGCCGCTTTGCGCGTCTGGTGCGAGCGCGGGCGCCCCGCTCTGCTCGCCGGCGACCTCGCCGCTCCCGCCGCTCCCACGACGCTCTTTCTCAACCACCGCGGGCGGCCGCTGACCCGCCAGGGCCTCTACAAGATCGTCCAGGGCCACGCGCGCCGCGCCGGCCTCGCCGAGCGCATGTCCCCCCACACTCTGCGCCACACCTTCGCCACCCACCTGCTCGCCGGCGGTTGCGACCTTCGCTCGCTGCAGGACATGCTCGGCCACGCCGACCTCGCCACCACCCAGATCTACACCCACCTCTCCGCCGAGCGCCTCAAGGACGTGTACTTCGCCGCGCACCCGCGCGCGCAGCGGTAGGCACGTAAGCTGGGGCGGCGTTGCCCGAGCTCCCCGAGGTCGAGACCATCCGCCGCCAGCTGGCCCCCCTCGTGGAGGGGCGGCGCCTGGCGCGCGTTGAGATCCTCGACCCCCGCTGGTCGCGCCCGCTCGCCCCCGAGGAGCTGGCCGACGCGCTCGTGGGGCGGCGTATCGAGCGACTGCAGCGGCGCGGCAAGTACCTCATATGGTGTCTCTCCGATGAGGTTTTCCTCGTCCAGCACCTGCGGATGACCGGGGCGATCCTCTGCGAGCCTCGACCCGAGCCGCCCCACGTGAGCGCGCGGATCGAGCTGGGTGCGAGTGGGCGCTCAGCAGCGTCGCGTGCCTCCAAGGCCGCGCCTGTCACCCGGGGCAAGGGGGGCGGTGGTCCTCGCCGCCGGCGCCTGGTGGTCGTCGATCCCCGCCGCTTCGGAACCGGGGAGCTACTACTCGGAGAGGCGGCGCTGGAGGAGTTCTTCGCGGCGCGCCTCGGACTGGAGCCGCTGGACGAGCGGTTCACTGCCGCCCACCTGCGCGCGCTCGCGCGGGGACGCACCGCCCCGATCAAGGCGTTCCTGCTCGACCAGCGTCGCGTCGCGGGGGTCGGCAACATCTACGCCGACGAGGCGCTCTTCCGCGCGGGCGTCCACCCGCTGCGCCCCGCCGGGCGGCTCACCGTCGCGCAGTACGCGCGCCTGCGCGACGCGGTGGTCGAGGTTCTGCTCGACGGCATCGACGCGCGCGGGGCCACGATCGACGACTTCCGCCACGTCGACGGGGTGCGCGGCTCTTTCCAGGACCGCTTCCTCGTGCACCGCCGCGCCGGGGAGCCCTGCCCGCGGTGCGGGCGGACGATCGTGAAGCTGGTCGTGGGCGGGCGCGGCACCTACGTCTGCGAGCGCTGCCAGTCCCGGCCGCGGGGGACCAGTGGGAGGGGGCTTAGTAGGGCTTTGTTAGTTTTTTTGTAGGATTCGTTGCTGGTTTGGCGAACTCTTCTTGTGTCTGGTTCTCGGCGTGGGGAGGCTCGTGGTGGCGACGATGGAGACAGTGGTGGATGGGCCTGTGGTGGTGCGTGAGCGTTTGGAGGCGTTCGCCGGGGAGGTGTTGGCGGAGGCTGTGAACCGGCCGGTGCAACTGGTCAATGGCCGGTCGTATCTGCGGGGGTTGATCGAGGAGGGTCCTCGGAAGTCGCTGGAGCCGATGGTCGCGCGGCTGGGTGGGGAGGCCGACTATGAGAGCTTGCAGCAGTTCTTGGCGGTGAGTACGTGGGATCCGGCGCTCGTCGTCAAGGCGACGGCGGAGCGGGTGGCGCCGCGGATAGCGGTCGAAGCGTGGGTGTTGGATGACACTGGTTTCCCGAAGGATGGCAAGCATTCGCCGGGGGTCAAGCGCCAGTACTCGGGGACGCTCGGCAAGATCGGCAACTGTCAGATCGGTGTCTCTGTGCACGCAGTGGGCAGCAAGGGCACGGTTGCGTTGGGGTGGGCGTTGTATCTGCCCGAGGAGTGGTGCGAGGACCCCGAGCGCAGAGCGAAGGCGAAGATCCCCGAGGAGATCAAGTTCAAGAAGAAGTCAGAGCTCGGGAAGGATCTGATCGAACGTGCCGGCGGGTGGGCTATCGAGAGGGCACCCGTCCTGGGCGATGAGGCGTACGGCAAGAACACCCAGCTTCGCCAAGAACTCGACGATGCCGGCTTCCAGTACGTATTCTCGATCGACAAGGTCGCGAGCGTGTTCGCCCCGGACACGGTGTTCTCGCTGCCCGAGCGCGCCCGGAAGAGCGGCCGGGGACGAACACGGCTGCGTCCCGACCGCAAACCCGAGCCCGTCCGCAAGCTCATCGAGCGCCTGGCACCGCAGAACCTGCAGACCGTCACCTTCAGGGACGACCCCGACGGCGGGGAGCCCGTCACCTCCCAGTTCGCATTCCTGCGCGTCCGGGCGCTCAAGCGCTGGGGCAACGGGGCTGAGCAGGAGCCCCGTGAAGAGTGGCTGATCTGCGAGTGGCCAGAAGGCCACGACACGCCGCTCGACTACTGGATCTCAAACCTCCCAGCCGACACGCCACCAGAGCAGCTGGCGCGCCTGGCCCGGATGCGGTGGAAGATCGAGCTGGACTACCGCCAGCTCAAGGGCGAGCTCGGGCTCGACCACTACGAGGGCCGCTCCTGGCTCGGCTGGTACCACCACACCGCGCTCGTCACCGCCGCGCACGGGTTCCTCACCCTGGAGCGGCAGAACCCAAATCACCAGCGGCCGGCCTGACCCTACCCCAGGCAGTCCGACTGCTCCAGCCCCTCTTCAAGTGCTGGACCGGCCGCTGCACCACCTGCCACCAAACAATCAATCCCGCCCACGTACCTTTCCACCGGCCACAACACGAGTGACAAAGCTAACAAAGCCCTATTAGGCTGCGAGCAGCTCCTGCAACCGGCCGCTCTCCACTGCCGCCTGCGTCTCGTTGAAGCTGCCTACGAGATGGTCGCCGACGAGGACCTGGGGGAAGGTCCGCATCCCCGTCCTCTGCGCCAGCTCCACGCGCCCCTCCGGGTCCTTGGAGAGGTTCACCTCGGAGAACTCCAGGCCGCGGGACTTCAGCAGGCCCTTGACGCGGGCGCAATATCCGCACGGCTCGGTCGTGTATACGGTTATCTGGCTCATTACTTCATAAAGTATAGCCAAGGCCGCCGACGCTGATCGTACACTCGGCCCCATGGCCGGGCCGGTCAAGACCGAGGCGGTGGTGCTGCGCTCGATGCGCTACGGGGAGGCGGACCGCATCCTGCACCTCTACACGCCCCACCGCGGGCGGGTGAGCGCGATCGCCAAGGGCGTGCGGCGCACGCGCAGCCGCTTCGGGGGCCGCCTGGAGCCGTTCTTCCGCCTGCGCTTGGAGCTCCACGAGGGGCGCGGGGAGCTGCTGACGGTCACCGGCGCGCACACTGTCGATGGGCATCCCCGCTTGCGCGAAGATGCTCATGCGCTCGACTCGGCCGCCCGCGCCTGCGACGCGGTGGGACGCCTGTTCGAGACCGAGGAGCCCCACCCCGGCGTGTTCAACCTGCTCTGTCGCAAGCTCAGCTTGCTCGACGCCCAACCTGCGGCGGCCACCCGTGCGGG
Organism: uncultured Solirubrobacterales bacterium; assembly: GCA_963702085.1. Lineage (GTDB taxonomy): Bacteria > Actinomycetota > Thermoleophilia > Solirubrobacterales > Solirubrobacteraceae > Palsa-744. The sequence goes on from OY969707.1 coordinate 1,815,293, forward strand.
GGGGCTGCAGTTCCGCCTGAAGCTGCTGCACGCCGCGGGCCTCGCCCCCCAGTTGGGGGCGTGCGCGCACTGCGGCGAGCCCGAGCACCTGGTCGGCTTCTCCGGCGCGGCGGGGGGCGTGGTCTGCGGCGCCTGTGAGGCCGCGTCGTTCCCACTCGGCGAGGACGCTCACGGCTTCATGGTGCAGGCCCTCGCCCAGGCGCTCGCCGAGGCCCCCGCGGCCTCCGAGCAGACGCTCGGGCAGGTCGAGCGCGCGATCTCCGAGACGCTCGAGCACCACGCCCACCTGCGGCTGCGGCCTCTGGTGGGTCGGGCTTCGGTCGGGCGTGCCGGTTGACGGCACTCGCCGTGGCGCACCGGTGCCCAGCGTGAGCCTGCCTTGGCGAAGCCCTTTGCCTGTATCGTGACGGCCGTGGACGAGGGTCTGCCGATCGCCTACCAGCTGCTCGACGCGGGCGTGCCCGTGCTGGCGTCCGACGGCACCCAGGTGGGGACCGTGACGAGCGTGCTGGCGGCCCCCGAGAAGGACGTCTTCCACGGGCTCCTCGTCAAAACCACCGGCCACACCGTCCACTTCGTCGAGGCGGCCGACGTCGCATCGATCCACGAACACGGCGTCGACCTGCGGATCGACACGGCTGCCGTTCAGGGCCTCCCCGGACCGGAGCACGCGGCGCCGGTGTACCACGAGGACCCGGCCAAACAGCAGGGCAAATGGAGCCACTGGGTCCACCACCTCTCCGGTCGCGGCGACTGGGACCGCGAGCGCTGAGAGCGGATCGACTCCGACCGCGTGGCCGCGCGCGGTGCCACAATCGAAGGCATGAGCGTTGCAGCGCACGAGGACACGGCGGCTGAGGGCACAGTGGCGGCGGCCTTCGCGGCGCGCCGTGCGGAGCTCGAGGAGTTGACGCTCTCACCGCGCGCGGCGCGCTCCTACCCCGCGCGGCGCGCGCGGGAGGAGGAGGACTGCGCCCTGCGCACCCCCTTCCAGCGCGACCGCGACAGGATCGTGCACTGCAAGGCGTTCCGCCGCCTGAAGCACAAGACGCAGGTGTTCGTGGCGCCGCTGGGCGACCACTACCGCACGCGGCTCACCCACACGCTGGAGGTGACCGGCATCTCGCGCACGGTGGCCCGCGCGCTGGGGCTCAACGAGGACCTGACGGAGGCGATCGGGCTGGGCCACGACCTCGGACACCCTCCCTTCGGGCACATCGGCGAGGAGGTGCTCGACGCCTGCCTGCGCGAGCGCTTCGGCGGGGGCTTTCGCCACTACGAGCACTCGCTGCGGGTGGTCGAGCGCCTGGAGCGCGACGGTGCGGGCCTCAACCTGACCGAGCAGGTGCGCGACGGCATCGCGCGCCACTCCAGCCGCGCGCCGGAGCCCGCGACGCAGGAGGGGCGGATCGTGCGCGTGATGGACCGCGTGGCGTACATCAACCACGACATCGACGACGCGGTGCGCGCCGGCCTGCTGGACGAGCGGGACCTCCCCGCCGAGCCGATCGCGGCGCTGGGACGCACCGGGTCGGCGCGGATCGACGCGCTGGTGCACGACATGGTGGAGCGCTCCGCGCGCGCCCGGGCAATCGTCCAGGGCGAGGAGGCCGCGCGTGCGATGGGGGCGCTGCGAGAGTTCATGTTCGAGCGGGTGTACCTCGGCCCGGAGGTGCGCGCCGAGCGCGAGCGCATCGAGGCGGTCGTGCGCAGGCTGTTCGAGCACTACGTCGAGCACCCCGAGCAGATGCCGGGGTCGCCCACCCTCGACGCGCAAGCCGCGCCGGCCGACCTCGCCCAGCGCGTGACCGACTACCTGGCGGGGATGACCGACCGGTACTGCATCAGGGTGTACACCGAGCTCCAGGTGCCCCGCGCGTTCGCGGGGCAGTAGCGTAGGCGGCCCGATGGCCTTTTACACACAGGCGTCCAAGGACCGCGTGCGCGACGCGGTGGACTTCGTGGAGTTGGTCTCCACGCGCACCGACCTACGCCGCGCCGGCCCCAGCGCGTATGAGGGACTGTGTCCCTTCCACGACGAGCGCACCCCCTCGTTCGGGATCAACCCGGCCAGCAAGGTGTACTACTGCTTCGGCTGCCAGGCCAAGGGGGACGTGTTCACGTTCGTGCAGGAGACCGAGGGCGTGGACTTCAAAGAGGCGCTGGAGCTGCTGGCAGACCGCTGCGGGGTGGAGCTCGAGCGCGAGGCGGAGGACCCCCGCGAAGCGGAGCGCCGCCGCCGGCGCGAGCGCCTGGGGGAACTGCTGACGCGCACGAGCGCCTACTACGAGCGCTGCCTGTGGGAGTCCAAGGAGGCCCAGCGCGCGCGGGAGTACCTGGAGGGCCGCGGCCTGCGCGAGGAGACCCTGCGGTCCTTCCACGTGGGCTACGCCCCGAGCGCGTGGGACAAGGTGCTGGTGGCCTCGCGCCGCGGCGGCTTCACCGAGCAGGAGCTCTACGCGACCGGCCTCGCGCAGCGCTCGGCGAGCGAGCGGGGGCGCGTGTACGACCGCTTCCGCGCGCGCCTCATGTTCCCGCTGGCGGACACGCGCGGGCGGGTGCTGGGCTTCGGCGCGCGCGCGCTGCGTGAGGAGCAGAAACCGAAGTACCTCAACACCTCGGACAACGACGTGTACCACAAGGGCCGCCACCTCTACGGCGCGGACCTCGCCCGCGCACACGCCGCGCGCGCGGGGCGGACGATCCTGTGCGAGGGCTACACCGATGTGATCGCGATGCACCAGGCGGGGTGGCCGAACACGGTGGGCCTGATGGGCACGGCGCTGACGGCCGAGCAGGTCGGGGAGCTCGCGCGGATGGCGCCAACGGTGCTGCTCGCGCTGGACGCGGACACCGCTGGCCAGGAGGCGATGCTGCGCGCGTCCCAGCTCGCGGCACGCCGGCGTCTGGAGCTGCGCGTGGTCAGCCTCCCCGGTGGGTCAGACCCGGCGGAGCTGATCCAGCGCGAGGGGCCGGAGGGGATCGCGGCGGCGGTGGAGGAGTCCAAGCCGTTCGTGCGCTTCCGCGTGGAGCGCGTGCTCGCCGCGGGCGACCACGGCAGCCCCGAGGGCCGCGACCGCATGGTCGAAGAGCTGCGCCCGGTCTTCGCGACGCTGCCCCCGAGCGCGATGCGGATGGAGCTCACGCGCCTGGTGGCCGGGCGCCTGGAGCTGCCCGAGAGCCTCGCCGAGCGACTGCTGTCGGCGCCGGCGAGCGCCGCAGGGCGGGCGGGCGGCGAGAGGACCCGAGCAGGCACCCGCTCACCCGAGGGATCCGATGCGCGCACATCCCGTGGGGGAGAGGCTGGGATGGGGGCCCCCGCCCGGAGGGCGGGGCCTGGAGCGGCGTTCGCAGTGGGGGACCTGGCGCGGCGTGCAGAGACCGAGCGGACGTTCCTGGCGCTGTGCATCGCCTCCCCGGCGGAGGGCGAGCAGGCGCTGGCAGAGCTCGACCCCGAGGAGCACTTCACCGCCGAGCGGCTGCGGCGCGCGGCGGCACACCTGCGCGCCGGGAGCCTGGCCGAGCCGATGGCGGGCCTCGCCGAGGAGGACCCCGAGCTGACCGGCGTGCTCGCCGAGCTCGTGGTGCAGGCCGGCCGCCTGCCGAGCGCCGCCGCCCCGGCGATGCTGGAGGTCCAGCGGATGCAGCTCGACCTCGCACGCCTGGACCGCCGCATCCTCACCGCGCGCGCGCAGGGCTCCGGCGAGGTCAGCGACCTGGCGCGCCACCGCGCCGAGGTCAAGCGCGCATTCGAGCAGGCGTACGAGCGGGCGCTGGCGGCGACCGGGGGGTAGGGGAGGACGCCTCGCATACCACGACCCGCATTGGTCGCGAGCGGTGGAGCGACTGATGAAACAGTTTCCTTACTCGCCGAGCGCGGGCGATCCCGCGTATGATCGGCGCAGCCGACGACAGACGAGCAAACTCGGGGGAAGCCGTGGAGACGCCATCGAGCACGACCAGTTGGCAGGCCGAGAAGGAACAGCGCGAACGTAGGCTGTACGTGCCGCGCGACGCCGATGGTGTGCTAGCACAGGCACTGGCCACCGCCGAGGAGGGGGAGCGCAAGCTCGTCTTCGCGGTGGCGGGCGACGGCGGCCTGGGCAAGTCGACCCTGATCGGCCGCTTTCAGCAGGTGACGATCGAGAGTGGTTGCCTCTGCGCCGTCAGCAACCATGAAACCGCGTCGGATGTGCCAGGGGCACTCGCCCACGTGGCGGCGCAGCTACGCGAACAGGACGCCGCGCTCAGGCGATTCGAGGATCGTTACAAGCGCTACCGGGAGCAGATGCATCGGCTCAAGTCCGACCCCAGCGCCCCCCTGGGGGTCGCCGGCATGGTCACGGGGACGGTCGCGCGGATCGGGCTGAGCGCAATCGAAGAAGTCCCCGGCGGCAGTATCGCGGTCGGTGCCGTCGACAAACAGGAACTGGCCAAGCAGGCGGCCGCGTGGGCTGACTTCGTGGTCGCCAAAACCAAGCGGGCCGACGATCGGCGGCTCGTGCTCGACCCCGAAGGGGAGTTGAGCCCGAGCTTCCTCGAGGACCTCAGGACCGTCGCGCGCGAGCGATACGCGATCCTGTGCTTTGACACCTACGAGCAGACAGGCTCTTATCTTGACGCCTGGCTGCGGGCGGTGATCGACGGTAGGCACGGCGAGGTGCCGCTGGCCGTGCGCATCGTCGTCGCGGGGCGCCATGAACTGTCGCGCAACGAGTGGGCGCCGTACGAGTAGCTCCTCGCGCGCGTGCGGCTGCAACCTTTCACGCTCGAGCAGAGTCGTGGCTATCTCACGAGTGCCGGTATCACCGACCAGCGCGTGATCGGCGACTACTTCACGAGCACCGGTGGTATGCCGCTGCTGCTGGCCACGCTGGCCGCTGCGCCGAACGTCGAGGGCGCGCCGCTGCGCGCCGGCGCCGAGGTTGCCGTTGAGCGCTTCCTTGATGCGATCCCTGGCGAGGACGACCGGGAGGCGGTGATCGATGCAGCGCTGCCACGTCTACTGAACGAGGAGACGTTCGCCGTCGCGCGTGCCCGGCATCAGGGGTCGCCATCGTTTGGCTGGCTCGTGCACCTACCGTTCGTGGACGAGAATCAGCGCGGCTGGGTTTACCACGACGTTGTGCGGGAGCACATGCTCGGTCTGCATCGGCGCCTGAAGCCGCAGCGCTGGACGGAGACGCACGCACGGCTCTCCGAGTACTACGAGAGCCGCCTGGACCGCAACCAGGGCGTACAGCCACACACCGCCGAGCCCCTGGAGATCTACGCCGAGTACGCCTACCACCTCTTGTGCGCCAGGCCGGAGCGGCTGGCCGAGGTGCTCGGCGAGGTTCTCGTGCTCGCCTGTAGAGCGGACCGGGTTCCGTTCGTGTGCGCCGAAGCGATAGCCGAGGCGGGACGTGCCGCGGGCCTGCCGCACGTCGTACGCTGGGGCGAGTCCACGCGAGAGGCATTGACCGCGCTGTGGGACGAGGCCTGGCCCGCGGCGATGAGCTTCCTCGAGGAGGTCATGACCCTCGATCTGAGCACGGAAGCACGCGGTACGGCGCTCATGCTCAAGGCCGTAGGAGCCTTTGACCAGGGGGCATTCGATGCCGCTGCTGCCGCCGCAGAGGCTTCGAGGGCGATGCACCCCCTGCCGGACTCGGAGGTGTTGGTGTCCACCATCATCGCGACGGCGCGGATAGTCCGCGGGGATGTGCTGGCGGCGCTCGAGGTCGTGCCCGGGATGCTGGCGGACAGCAGGCCTGACATACGGCTCATCGGCCTGGTGGCCTGCGGGCGCTTCGAAGAGGCGGTCGCCGCGTCCGAGGAGCTGCTCCGCGACGATTCCGACAACGACCTGCTGCTCCACCTGCGGGGCACGTCCCTGTTTCGTCTGGGTCGTCCGGAGGAGGCGTTGCACGACCTCGAGCGCTCCATTGAGCTAGATCCGGATACGCCCGAGTGCCTGCTTGTCCTGGCCCGCACCTATCTGGCGCTCGGCCGGCCCGGCGATGCGCTCACCCGGGTCGAGGACGCGATTGTCAAGCGACCTCAGAGCTCCGCGTTCCGCATCGTCCGCGGGGAAGTGCTAGCGGCGCTCGGACGGCGCTCAGAGGCGCTCGCGGACGCTGACCGCGCAGTCGAGACCTGGCCTGAAATCTACGGCTACTGGTCCACGCGCGGCAAGATCCGAGCCCATTTTGAAGATTACGAGGATGCGATCACGGACTTGAAGAGAGCCGTAGAGCTCGATCGACACAGCGAGCTCACCGATCGTCGCCGACCACGTTGAAATCCTCCTGCAGCTCGGGGACTCGCGTGAGAGGTTCGGCGACAGCGGTGGCGCGAACGCGGACCTCGCCCGCGCCGTCGAGATCGCCAGGACGAGCGGAGAGAGTCTGCTTCGCACTGCGCTTGCCGTACGTGCAAACGTCGCAAGCGCGCAGCGCCGTTACGCGGACGCGGCCGAGGACTGGCGCGAGACGCTCGCGCTCACGGAGTCCATCTTTGGGCCGGCGGACCCCAGGAGCACCGGCGCGCAGGTACATCTCGCCACGGCGCTCGTCCTGTCCGGCGACAGCGCCGGCGCGTTCGGCGAGCTCGAGCCGGTGGTTGAGCGCTACGAGCAGCAGCAGCCGCTCGGAGACGACCTCGCCAACGCGCTCTACTGGCGCGGGCGCGCGCTCTGCTCGCTCGACCCCTCGGCGGCGGAGGACCCGCTGCGGCGCGCCATCGCCCTCTATGAGCGACTGGGTGCTAAGCATCGGGACTCGTTGGCTGCGGCGCTGGAGCAGCTCGGATCCGTCTACCGAAAGCTTGACCGCCATCCGGCGGCCGCCACCACGCTCGAACGAGCGCTGCTGCTGCGCCGCTCGCTCGACGGCGACTGCAGCCCGAACCTCTGGTTTGCGCTGCACGAACTCGGCATGACCCTCAAGGATCGGGGCAACATCTCGGCGGCGGCCGCTGCGCTTGAGTGGTCGCTCGATGCCAACAACGACACCCACTCCGACGCGGCCCATGTCGAAGAGACGCTGAGAGCGCTCGCCGAACTCGCGGCCGATTCACCGCAGCCGCTGGCGGGGGTACGGCCGCCGCCGGTCCCGTCAGCCCTGTCGCATGCGCGCGCTCAGGTGGCGCACCTGCGCTGCCGTGCGCTCGCGGACGCCGACCTGTCCCCCGACTACCGCCGCAGCATCGCCGGCATCGCCGAACACGCCGGTGGCTGGAGGGAACTGGCTGTGTCGTGGACAGCCGCGGTCGATGCTGCCGAGGCAGGCCAGCAGGTCGAGGCAGTTGGGGCGAGCGAATCCGCCGCCCAGCAGGCGCTCGCCGCCTACGCCGCACGCGAAGCCGCGCTCGGAGCGGAGCTCATGCGTGCGCTGGAGCGCCATGTGGTCCTAACTGCCCTCTCGATGAGTATCGAGTCGGCTCGGGCGGCAACGACCTCGCGCGAGGACTCGACCCAGACGCGCAAAGCGTTGATCTTGAACGTATGGCAGATCGCGGTCAGGTACATCTTCACCGTTAAGGTCCAGGTTCACGACGAACCGGATGGGAACGTACCAAGGGGGAGCTGCCGAACGGAGACACGGCGGGTGAGCAGCCTGCTACTTCAGGGACACCAGCAGCACCACTGTCGAATCTGCCGGCCCGATCGCTGTGACCGTCCGACTCGAGCCCGTTCGATCCGGGCTGGGGTGAAGAGTCGGCGCGCGCCAGGCCACACCAGCCGCGCTACGTCAACTGCCGGACCTTGGCGGAAGCCTGCCGAGCGAGCGCCGCGCGGTGGCGCTTGGCGCCGCCCAGCAGCGCGGCGTCCAACTGGGCACGCTTGAACAGCCAGTGCACGTCAGCCTCCCAGGTGAACCCGATGCCGCCGTGCATCTGGATCGCGCTCGCGGTGACCGACGGGCCGCCTTCGGCGGCAGCGGCGGCCGCGAGCGCCGCGGCCTCGACCCGCAGCTGCGGGTCGGCGTCGGCCGCCCAGGCCGCGTAGTAAGCGGTCGAGCGGGCACTCTCGGTGTGCAGCAGCATCTCCGCGCAGCGGTGCGCGACTGCCTGAAAGGACCCGACGGGGACGCCGAACTGCTGGCGCTCCTTGACGTAGGCGAGCGTCATGTCCAGGGCGCGCTGGCAGACGCCCACGAGCTCGGCCGCGAGCGCCGCGCGGATACGGTCGGCGGCGCCGGGGCCGAGGGGCTCGCCGTCTCCCGCGACGGTCGCGTAACGCCGGGTGGGGTCGATCGAGACGAAGTCGCCGGTCTCGGGCGAGGCGATCAGCTGTGCCTCCTCACCGTCCAGCACGAGGACGACTGCAGCGCCCGCGGCGTCGGCTGCCAGCTCGCGCGTGCCGATCCCAGCCGTCAGATCCCCCGAGGCGAGCCCTGGCAGCCAGCGGGCCCGCTGCTCGTCGGTACCAGCGGCCTGGATGACCGCGGCGGCCGTGGCCGTGGAGAGGAAGGGGGTCGCCGCGCAGGCGTACCCAAGCTCCTCGAGTAGGACGGCCAGCTCGACCGCGCCGAGTCCCTGGCCGCCGTGCTCGGCGGCGACGGCGATCCCCGGCCAGCCGAGCCCGACCAGCTCGCTCCACAGCGCGGGGTCGTACGCGCCCGCCTCGGCCGCCTCACGCACCTTCGCAAACGGCGAGCGCGCGGCCAGCAGCTCACGGGCGACGTCCTTGATCTGGCGCTGCTCGGAGCTGAGGTCGAAATCCACAGCTGCCCCCTAACGCGACTTGGGAAGGCCGAGCACGCGCTCGGCGACGATGTTCTTGAGCACCTCGGTCGTGCCCCCCTCGATCGAGTTGCCCCGCGCGCGCAGCAGCTCGTAGGACCACGGGTCCTCCGCGCGCAGCGCGCGGGGGCCGAGCAGCTCGGCGGCGAGCTGCGTGAGCCGCTGGTTGGTGTCCGACCACATCCACTTGGTCAGCGACCCCTCCGGGCCGGGCTGGCCGTACTTCTCGATCGCGGTCAGCCCCCGGTAGGCGGTGAGCCGCACGATCTCGGTGCGCAGGTGCAGCTCGCCGAGGCGGTCGGCGACGACCGGGTCCTCGAGCAGGCCCTCGCGGGCGGCCTCCTCGATCAAGCGGTCGAGCAGCTGGCGCAGGCGGACCTGCAGGAAGAACCCCAGGCCGGCGCGCTCGTTCATCAACGTCGTGAGCGCGACCTTCCAGCCGTTGCCGGTGCCCCCGAGCACGTTCTCGTCCGGGACGCGGGCGCCGTCCAGGAACAGCTCGTTGAACTCGGGCTCGCCGGTGATCTGGCGCAGCGGACGGATCTGCACGCCCTCCTGCTCCATGTCCATCAGGAAGTAGGTGAGCCCCTTGTGCTTGGGCGCGGCGGGGTCCGAGCGCGCGACCAACATGCACCACTTCGAGTACTGCGCGGCGCTCGTCCACACCTTCTGGCCGGTGAGCACCCACTCCTCGCCATCCCGCACAGCACGCGTCTTCAGGCTGGCGAGGTCCGAACCGGCGTCGGGCTCGGAGAACCCCTGGCACCAGATCTCATCCGCGGTCAGGATCGGCGAGAGGTAGCGCTCCTTCTGGCGCTCGGTGCCCCACGTCATGATCGTCGGACCGGCGAGCAGCAGGCCGAGCACGTTGGCCGGCAGCGGAGCGCCGGAGCGCCCCAGCTCCTCGAAGAAGATCGCCGATTCGGTCAGCGTCGCCCCGCGTCCCCCATACTCGCGCGGCCAGTGCACGGCAGCCCAGCCGCCCTCGGCAAGCCGCCGCTGGAAGTCGCGCCGCCACGCGTACCGGCGGTCTTCGTCGCCGTCCGGCTCCTCGCCGGGGTCGTTCGCGCCGAACCACGCGCGCAGCTCGTCGCGGAACGCGGTCTCCTGCTCACTGAAGGTCAAGTCCATGGTTCCCTCTCCTCCACGGTTGGCCGCGTTGCGCGGCCGGCTCGATGTCCTCGATCGTGCAGGCTATCTCGTTGGTGGCGTCGTGCCGTAAAGTTGCATCTGACGATCCGATCTGGGGTAGCTCAATCGGCAGAGCATTCGGCTGTTAACCGAAGGGTTGTGGGTTCGAGTCCCACCCCCAGAGCCTCAACGAGTCCAGCCGCGGTGTCCGCGGAATTGTGAACGGCCGACCACGCCGCGAGTTCCCGTGCGCGAGCGCGGATCGCGGGGTCGTCAAGTGCCCGCTCCACGGCGAGGCGCAGGGGCCGGGGGGCGATGAAGCGGCGGGGGAGACGCACTCCGGCGCCGGCCCAGTCCAGGCGAGCGGCGTTCTCGCTCATGTCGCCCAGGACGGGGCAGGCGACCACCGCGCAGCCGCAGGAGAGCGCTCGCGCGAGGGTGCCGTGGCCGGCGTGGCAGACGACCACGTCGCAGAGGGGCATGGTGCGCGCGTAGGAGAGCCACTCGACGACGCGGGCGTTGGCGGGGACCGGCAGCGGCGCCGGTGGGAGACGGCGGTTCCAGGTGGCGAGCACGCGCACCGGGGCGTCGGCCAGACCTCGCAGCGCGGCGCGCAGCAGACGGTGCTCGGGGTCCTGGGCGGTCGAGGGGGCGATCAGGACCAGCGGGTCGTTGCCGGGCGGGAGCTCGACGTCCGCGGTCGGGGGCTCCCAGATCAGCGGCCCGACCACGTGCGTGTGGGCGGGCCAGACGCGCGGGTACTCCAGCTGGGGGAAGGTGCCCACCAGCGCGAGCTCGCGGCTCGTGCCGCCGTGGACGTGGGCGAGCGGCGGCAGGTCGAGGCGCGCGCGGACGGCGTTGAGGTCCCTGCGCCCCCGCTCCAGGCCGCTCTCCACGGGCCGCGTGGCGCGCCGCCAGAAGGCGCGGCCGAGCGCGGTGCGCGGCAGGCGCGCGCCGATCGAGTAGATCGGGGCGCCCGCGGGCGGGTCGGGGTGTACGTGGGGGATCAGGGTCGCCCAGGGGATGCCCTGAAGCTCGGCGGCCAGCGCGGGGGCGAGCGTGAGGATGTCGGCCACGACGACCTCGGGCGCCAGGTCGCGCACGAGCGGGAGCGTGTCGCGCGTGGCGTGCACCACGGCCTCGTAGAAGTCCAGCGGCGGAGCGCCCGGTCCCCCGTTGGGGAAGGCGTGGTACTCGGGGGCGGGAGCGAAGCGCAGGCCCTCCGCCTCAACGGGCTCGCGCCAGCGCGTCCACGTCTGCAGCGTGACGTCGTGTCCGCGCGCGGCCAGGCCGCGCCCGAGGGCGATCATCGGGAAGGCGTGGCCGGGGTCCCCGAAGGCCCCCAGCAGCACCCGCCGCGAAGGAGCGCGGTCTACACGCTCGGCGGCCACCACACCCAGCCCCGGTCTGCAATCACGCAACCCCACCCTTAATCAAAAAAAATCCCGTCCGCCGGACGACCACCGGGCGTCCCCGTAGCTACGCCGCGGCGAGCTCCGCCACCAGGCGCAGCTGCGTGAGGCGGTCCTCGGCGGTGAACGCCACGGGGGTCACCCCGAGCGTCCCCACGCCCGCGTCGCGGTAGACGGCGAGGCGCTCGCGCACCACGTCCGGGGGCCCGCACAGGGCGACCGTGTCGATCAGCTTCTCGGGGATCGCCGCCATCGCCTCCTCGCGCTTGCCTTCGAGGTAGAGGTCCTGGATCGTCTTCGCGTCGGCCTCGAAGCCGTAGCGCTGGACCAGGCTGTTGTAGAAATTCTGCTTGCGCGAGCCCATCCCGCCGACGTACAGGGCGATGAAGGGCCGCATCGCGTTGCGCGCGCCCTCGAGGTCGTCGGTGACGAACACGCTCACCGTCGGCGCGATGTCGAAACCCTCCAGGGTCCGCCCCGAACGGGCGGCACCCTCCTCCAGCAGGGGGCGCAGCTCGGAGACGTGCTCGGGGGAGAACAGCGTCGGGATCCACCCGTCTGCGATCTCCCCTGCGAGTGCGGTGTTCTTCGGGCCGATCGCGGCGAGGTAGATCGGGATGCGCTCCTGCACGGGGCCGATCGTGAGCTTCAGCGCCTTGCCGGGGCCGTCGGGGAGCGGGAGCTCCAGGGTCTCCCCGTGGAAGTCCACGCGCTCGCGCGCGAGCGCCATGCGGACCACGGCGACGTACTCGCGCGTGCGCTGCAGCTGGCGGGCGAAGCGCTGCCCGTGCCAGCCCTCGGCGACCTGCGGGCCGGAGGAGCCGATCCCGAGGATCATGCGCCCCCCGGAGAGCTGGTCGATCGTGGCGGCCGTCATCGCGGTCATCGCCGCCGAGCGGCCCGGCATCTGGAAGATCCCCGAGCCGAGGCGGATCTTCGAGGTCTGCCCCGCCAGCCACCCGAGCACGGTGGCGGCGTCCGAGCCGTACGCCTCCGCGGTCCACACCGAGTCGTAGCCGAGCCGCTCCGCCTCCTGGACGATGTGCAGCTGGTCCTCCGAGGTGAGGCCGAGGCCCCAGTAGCCGATGTGCACGCCGAGCTTCATGCGCAAGTTTCCTTTCAACGGAAGGGAGAGCGTTGCCAAGCGCGAGCCCATCTCCTACGCTTGGGGCGCGCCCGTCCGGAGCCGCCGCGGCCTCCGGTGGGACACAGCCTATGCCAACCGCCCCGCCAACCGTCCGCTCTCGCAACGCCCGGCCGATCGAGGAGCTGCGCCTCGCGGTCGAGTGCCTGCCGCTCCAGACCCGCCAGGCGATGCTCGAAGGGGTGCTTGCGAGCCCCCGCATCATCGTCGGCGCCTACACCGACCGCGAGGGCGGCGTGTGTCCGATGCTCGCCGCGCACCGCCGCGGTGGGCGCACCAACTTCCTCTCCTTCGCGCGCTCCTGGGATCGCTTCACGCACGCCCGGCGCCGGCGCCGGGCCACCCGGCACGAGCTCGCGGTGCTCGTCGGCCTGCTGCGCGCGAGCCTGATGGGCGAGGAGTCGTGCGACCTCGCCCGCGCGATCGACGAGCACACCGATCTGTTGGCGCGCCACCGGCGTGCACGCACGGCAGATCCAGCGGGCGATCCGGCCGGCGAGATCGTTGCCCGCCGCCTGCGCGCCCCGCGCTGGCTGGGGCGCCGCCGCGAGCGCGTCTTGGCGTAGATGCAGATCCGGGTTCGGTCAGCCTGCGCGAGGTCGCCTATAAGCGTCGTCGAAGGACGGCTGGCCCAGGCACCCCGGCACGACACGTATCGCCGACGCGATAGACGCGCTAGAACATGTCCCCGGGTCGGATGAACATCATCTCCGGGACGATGCAGGCGGGGGAGACCCGCAGCAGGTAGCGCACCGCCTCGGCGATGTCCTCCGGGCGGATCATCTCCTCCGCCTTGACCTGACCCTTGACGTAGTCGGTCATCGGGGTGTCCACGAAGGCGGGGCACAGCGCGGTGGACTTGATGCCCTGCTGGCCGAGCTCGATGTGCATCGAGCGCGTCCAACCGACCACCCCGTGCTTGGTGGCCGAGTACACCGAGGTCCACGCCGCTCCGCGCTTGCCGGCGATCGAGGCGGTGTTGACGACCAGCGCGTTGCGGTGCTCGGCCCCTGCGGCTTGCAGCATCTCCACGCACTCCCGGTAGAAGATCACGATCGCCCGCAGGTTGATGTCCAGCTGCATGTCCAGGCGCTTGGTCTGGATGTCTCCAACGGGCGCCCCGATCCCGACGCCGGCGTTGTTGACGAGCACATCGAGGCGCCCGTAGCGCTCGCGGTGCGCCGCCACCACCTTCTGGATCTCCTCCTCGTGGGAGACATCCGCGGGGACCCCATGCACCTCCAGGCCCTCCCCGGCGAGTTCCGCCACCGCGCCCTCCAACTTCTCCGGCCTGCGGGCCGCCATCGTCACCGCGTGCCCTTCCTGCCCCAGCACCCGCGCGATCGCCAGCCCGATCCCGCTCGATGCCCCCGTAACGATCGCCGCCCGCTCAGCCATATCCGCCGTCCTTGTGGTTGTTGACAGGCGCAATCAAACCATCCTGGGCTCCTATTCGCATCGCCGGGCGGGGGTGCGCGGTCCTCTCGTGGGCCGTACCTATTGCTGGAGGGCCGCCTCTGTGGCCGGAAGATCATTGGTAGCGTCTGCCCCACCGCGCGCCTTCCGCGCGGGGCGGGCCCGTAGCTCAGCTGGTTAGAGCTGGCGACTCATAATCGCTAGGTCGCAGGTTCGAGTCCTGCCGGGCCCATTTGCTCGACTGCCTGCGCTGAACCGGTTTCAACTGAAACGGCAAACGCGGGTTACTCCCGTTCAAGCACCCAGGCCGTGAGCGGTTCACCGCCCCAGCCAATCTCGCTGAACGAGCGAACACGGTAGGAACGAGAAGCGATCGTGACGCGCCCAGAAGCGGGCAGAGCGACGTGGGCGGCGGCGGGCAGCGAGGTTCGTACGCGCCCGCTCCCGCCGCGTACCACAGCCTGGACGTGGATGAGTCGGTGCATGAGCTTGACGAAGCCGGTCACGTCCTGGATCGTCACCAGGAGCGTGCCCAGGGGGCGCCCGTGCAGGCGCAGGATGCGCACCCCCGGCGCGCAGACGAAGACCCCGTCGGCGTTGACCGTCGCGTTGACGAGCACGTGCGAGCCGCGGAGCACGGAGATGCGGGTCACGTGGGCGGTGTGGTTGAGCGTGCTGTTCAGCTGCGCGTTGGCCTCGGCCTGCGCGCCGGCTGCGTCGCCCCTGGCCAGGGCGCGCAGCAGGACGGGGTCCCGGGCGATGCGCCCGAGCTCTGCGTGGAGTTGGGGGCCCCTGGTCTCGCCGTAGTAGATCGTCTTCGCCGCGTTGACGTCGCCTTCGATGCGACTCCGACCGCGACTTCGCGCGCGCGCAATGGCGGCGGGGAGCGAAGAGGGATGCGGCGGGGCTGAGACGTGAGCGGAGAGGGTCGCCGAGGACGCCGAGGCGTGGGCGGGAGTCCGCCCGGAGGAGGCTGAGCCGCACGCGGCCAGGCCGATCGCAAGGACGGATGCCGCGAGCAGCGCCGAGGCTGCCCCCGCCGCTCGCGTGTGCGAGGCACGGGCTGTCCGCCGCGGGACCCGCGGGCGGGCGTCGCCCGCGACAGCGGTGTGCCAGCTGGTGTCGTGTACCGGAGCCATACGATCGTTGCGCGCCGCGCGCCGAGGATCCTGTGCAAGCTAGGCGTCTGCAGCGCGCAACATTGGCCGCGAAATCCTTGGCCAGCGTTAACGGGCGATGAGAGACCCGTAATGTTTCTCGTTTCTCGTTTGACGGGCTCCGCACCCGGGTAGCCTCCCTGGGAGGTTCCAAGACCCAGGGGTCGAAGAAAACGGAGCGAAGATGGGTGTGCGGGACAAGGCCAAGGGGGACACCTTGACGGTGAGTCATACGAGCGTGCGGGCCAGACGCGAGGAGGGTCGCGTCCGGGCGCAACCCGTTGACCCTCAAGCGGGGCGCGGACGTCTGGCTGAGCCCGACCCTCCGCGCCGGGCGGCCCCGGGCGCGGCGACGACGCTCTCCACGGAGCAGGTCGTGGTCCGCCTGTTCGAGGCGTTCAGCCGCCGGGACCTGGAGAGCGCGCTCGCACTGGTGCACCCCGAGGTCGTCTTCGAACCGATGACCGCGGCGGTCACGCGCGCGGGCGAGCCCTACCGCGGGCACGAGGGCATCCGCCGCTACGCGCAGGACGTCGAGTCGCACTGGGAGGTGTTGACCGTCCACCCCGCTCAGATCCGCGCCGCCGGTCGCGCGGTCGTAGCGCTTGGCCTGGTCAGCGGACGCGGCCAAGGGGGAGCGTTCCAGGATGCGCCGACCACGTGGGTCGTGAAGTTCAGGGATGGCCTGGTGGCACACGCCCAGATCTTCTCCGACGCGCGCAACGTCGTGAGCGCGCTGGTCTGCGAGGACGCCTGAGCGGCCGAAGCGTCGAAGACCCCGCGGAGCCCGCCGCCCCAGGGAATACCCTCAAAGGGTGCATAAACGCGAGCGCCTCGCCGTGATCGACCTCGGCTCGAACTCGTTTCGGCTCGTGGTGTTCTCCGCGGCGAACGGGTGGTGGCAGCGCACCGACGAGATCTACCAGGCGGTGCGCATCGGCGAAGGGATGGCGGCCACCGGCCGGCTGGGCGAGGAGCCGATCGAGCGGGCGCTGGCGACGCTCGACGTGTTCGGCCACTTCTGCCAGGCGGCGGGGCTGCTGGACCCGCCCACCAAGGCAACCCCACCGACCCCGCTCAACCCCGGTGCCCCGGACGCCCCCAAGGGGGCCGTCGACGCGGTGGCGACGAGCGCGATCCGCGACGCGGAGAACGCGCCGGCCTTCCTGGCGCAGGCGCGAGCGCGGACGAGCCTGCCGATCCGCGTGCTGAGCCGCGAGGAGGAGTCGCGGTACGGCTACCTGGCGGCGGTGAACTCCACGACGTTGAGCGACGGTTGCGTGTTGGACCTCGGCGGGGGCTCGCTGCAGCTCGTACGGGTGCAGGAGCGGCTCGCGCGGGAGGTGGGCTCGTGGCGGGTGGGGGCGGTGCGGATGACCGAGCGCTTCCTGCCAAACGGGGGCCCGGCGAAGCCCCGTCTCCTCGAGGCGCTGCGCGAGCACGTGGCGCAGGAGCTCGCGAGCGCTCCGTGGCTGTCGCAGACGGGCCGGCGGCTGGTGGGGATCGGGGGAACGGTGCGCAGCCTCGCAACGGTGGCCCAACGCGCCGAGGGGCTGCCGACGAACGGCGTGCAGGGGGCGACCGTGACGCGCGCGGCGCTGGAGGAGATCGTGGAGCGCTTGGCGGCGCTGCCGACGGCCGAGCGTGCGAGCGTGCCCGGGGTCAAGCCGGCCCGCGCGGACCTGATCCTGGCGGGTGCGGTGGTCGTGGAGGGGGCGATGCGGACGGGCGGCTTCGAGGAGCTGGAGGTCACCGAGGCGGGTCTGCGCGAGGGCGTCTTCTTCGAGCGCCACCTGGCCGGAAGCGACCCCCCCCTGTTCGAGGACGTGCGCAGGGCCTCGGTGGCGAACCTCGCGGCGCGGTACAAGGTCGATCGTGCCCACACCCGCCACGTGGCGGCGCTCGCGCTCGGGATGTTCGACCAGCTCGCGGGGATGGGCCTGCACGCGGGCGACGGCCGCGAGCGGGATCTGTTGTGGGCGGCGTGCACGCTGCACGACATCGGGATGTCGGTGGCCTACGACGACCACCACAAGCACTCGCGCTACCTGATCCTCAACGCGGGCCTGCCGGGGTACTCCCCGAGGGAGGTGGCGATCGTCGCGCAGGCGGCGCGCTACCACCGCAAGGGCCTGCCCGAGCCGGGGCCGCTCGCGGCGCTGTTCGGAGAGGGCGACGCGGCGCGCCTGGACCGCTGCGCGGTGCTGTTGCGCCTCGCCGAGGACCTCGAGCGCTCACGCGACCAGTTGGTGCGCGACACGGTCCTCAGCGCCCGCAACGGCGAGGTGCGCCTGCAGCTGGTTGCCGAGGGCGGCGCGGCGGTCCCGCGGTGGGCGGCAGCCCGGGAGTGCGAGCTGTTCGCACGCGCGTTTCACCGCGGGCTGTCGGTGGTGGCGTAGGCCCTCAGCCGGCGGCCGCCAACCGCCGCTCGGCCCCGGCGCAGTCGTACAGCGTGAGGCTGTAGATCGACCAGCGCGGGAAGTGCAACCAGATCTGCGAGGGGATGTAGTGACAGGCGCGGATCACCGCCTGGGTGGCGCGGTTGCCGCCGCGGGAGGAGTAGGCGCCGCCGAGCACCACGTAGCGCGCTTCGTGGTGAGCCACGAGACGCGCGAGGCCGCGGCCGTCGAGCGCGGGGTCGGTCCCCGAGTAGCCGCCGACCGCGCCAGCGCGCCAGCCGAGCAGGATCATCGAGGCGGCGGTGTTGGAGGAGACGGTCAGCACTTCCCAGCGGTGGGTGGGGTGGCGGGCGTCGATGTAGCGCAGCAGGTCGCGGTCGACTTTGACGTCGTGCGCGGTGACTCCGTAGGGCCCCAGCGAGCCGGCGACGCGCGGCCCGGCGGCGGGGAAGGTCCCCTCGACCGGGATCGACCAGGTGGTGGTCGCAAACGCCGTGGGGGCGACGAGCAGTACGGCGAGCACGAGCACCATCGCGGGGGCCGCGAGGCGGCGCACGGCCAGCAGCGCCAGCACGCCGGCGGCGGTGGCGGCGATCAGCACGGGCGGCAGCCAGTGAGCGTAGTGTTCGCGGCGCAGCAGCACGAGCTGTACGGCGACGGTCGCTGCGACGGCGAGCGGCAGCAGCACCACGCGCCAATCGCGTCCGCGACCGAACTGCGCAAAGGCGACCGCGCCCGCGCCGACCATCGCGGCGGCCCCGGGGCCGAGGGCGGAAACGTAGTAGGGGTGCACGATGCCCTTGGAGAAGTCCAGGATGAAGGCCTCCGCGAGGAACCAGCCGCCGAGCACGAACAGCCCCGCGGTGCGCGGGTCGCGCCGGATGCGCTGCAAGCGGGAGCGCCCCTGCGCGGGCTGTGCATCCAGGCCGACCGGGGCAGGCGCAGGCTCCGCCGGGCCGCGGCTCCCGCGGGCCGGCCACAGGACGGACAGAGCCACGGCGAGCAGCCCGAGTAGCGCGAACGGCAGCATCCAACCGCCCTGCCCGCCGAGGCCGTAGTGGAAGACGCGCATCGCACCGACCGGGCCGCCGAAAGGGATGGGGTTGGCGTAGTGGCCGTCGGGCAGGATCGGGTCGGGGTGGACTTTCGGCGCGGCTTTGCGTTTGGCGGTGAGGTCCGTGCGCACGCGGGCCGGGAAGGGCGCGACGGCGCCGAGGTGGATGAAGATCTGGTTGGGCCCCCCGACCTGTCCTTCGACACGACCGAAGCCGTTGTAGGCGAAGGTGAGGTTGAGCTCGGTGTTGTTCGTGGAGCCCCCCACGTAGGGGCGCTGGGAGACGGGGGTCGCTTCGACGAGGGCGGTCCACGAGAGGGAGACCGCGGCGAGCACCACCCCGGCGGCGAGCAGCTTGAGCCCCCGGCGCCACAGCGGCCCCGGCGCGCAGAGCAGGTAGCCGAGTGCGATCCCGGGGACGACGAGGTAGGCGGCGAGGGTCTTGGCGTTGAACGCGAGTCCCACCAGCGCGGCGGCGGCGAGCAGCGAGGGCCAGCCTCCCGTGCGGGTGGCGCGCAGCGCGGCGCCGCAGGCGAGGATCATCAGCAGGATCAGGAAGGGGTCCACACCGTTGTCGCGGGAGACCGCGACGTAGGAGGGGAAGACCGCGAGCGCGAGCGCGCCGGCGAGCGCGGCGAGCTGCCCGAAGGGCCGGCGCATGGCGGCGTACAGCGCGGCCACCCCGAGCACTCCCACGATCGCCTCGGGCAGCAGCAGGCTGAGCGGCGAGAAGCCGAACAGTCGGGCGCTCGCCACTTGCACCCACAGCGAGAGGGGCGGCTTGTCGACGGTGACGAGCCCTCCGGGGTCGAAGGAGGTGAACAGGAAGTTGTGCCAGGAGTCGAGCATCGAGCGCACGGCGGCGGCGTAGAAGACGTTGGCGTAGCCGTTCTGGGAGAGCCGCTCGGTGCCGAGCACCGCGGAGAGCGCGAGCACCGGCGTGAGCGCCACCCACCCGAGCGCCGAGCGCAGGCCCGGTGTGGGAAGCGTGCGCCGCTGGCTCGCCGCGGGCGGCGGCGGCGCCGAGGGAGTCGAAGCGTCCGAGGAGGCGAAGCCCCGCCCGTCCGCGGGCAGCTCGGGAGCGGCGGTCTCGGGTACCTTGGGGGCGGGTGTCTTGGGGGGCGAGGTGCTCATCGGGACATCTGCGGGGGGCGCGGCGGAGCCTCGCCGCGCGAGGAAAGCAAAGCGGAAACCGTGCTAAGAGAGCATTAAGACGTAAGAGCGCGGTAAGAGGCGTTGCGCCTCACCGCTCCAGCGCATCGAGCAGGCGGTCGAGGTCGCTCTCATCGTTCCACGCCCCCACGGAGGCACGCAGCCAGGGTTGCCCGGGGATGTCGCGCAGAACGACTCCCTGGGCGGCGAGTCGCTCGCGCTCGGCGGGGGGGTCGGGGCTGGCGAAGGTGACAAGCGTGCCCCGGTGGCGGGCGACGACCTCGCGCCCGCGGGCGGCGAGCCGCTCGGCGAGCTCCGCGGCGAGCAGCCGGGCGCGCTCGTGCACGCGCGCCCAGCCGGCGCGCTCGAGCGCCTGGAAGGCGGCCAGCGCGCAGGCGACGGTCTCGGCGCCGAGCGAGAGCGTGTCGAAGCGTCGCGCGTCGGCGTGCAGGCCGGCGTCGAGCCCCGCGCCGGGGTCGGCGAGGTTGGCGTAGCCGCGGCGCGCGACGGTGAGCCGCTCGCGGAGCTCCGGGGCGACGTACAGCAGGCCGGTCCCGTCGGGGCCGCACAGCCACTTCTGGCCTGCCCCGGCGTAGGCGGCGCAACGCAGCGCGCGCACGTCGGTGGGGACGGCGCCGACGCCCTGGGCGCCGTCGAGCAGCACGGGTACGCCCGTGTCGGCGAGCTCCGCGGTGGGGGCGAGGCGCCCCGTCATCCAGCTCACGTGCGAGACGGCCACCAGCCGGGTGCGGGGGCCGACGGCGGCGGGCAGCTCAGACCACGGCGCGGTGCGAACCGCAACGCCGCGCAGGTCGCGCTCGGCGGCGAGCGCGCCGAGCAGGCCGGGGTGCTCCTCGTCGCTGGTGAGGATCTCCTCGCCGCGGGCGAGCCGCAAGCCGCCGAGCACCACCGCGAGGCCCTCGGTGGTGCAGGTTGTGAGCGCGGTATCCTCGGCGGCGCACCCGAGGAGGGAGGCGTATGCGGTCCGCAGTGAGCGGTTCAGTTCTCCACGACGCTCGAAGTGATGGCCGGAGCGGCCCTCCTCGGCCTCGCGCCGCAGCTCTCCGGCGGCGGCCTGCACGGCGGCGTGGGGCAGCGGACCGTCGGTGCCCGCGTTGAGGTACGCGAGGTGGCCGAGGACGGGGAACTGCTCGCGCAGGGCGCGGGCGTCCAGTGGGGCGGGAGCATCCACGGGCGCTGAGGATAGCCGTGGATAGTCGTGGGGCTCCCCTGTGGGAGCCCACCGCAGCGGAGCGCGAGCGCGCAAGCATGACCCGCTTCATGCGCTGGGTGGAGGAGCGCGAGGGCTGTGAGCTCACGGACTACGAGCAGCTGCGGCAGTGGTCGGTGCGGGAGCTCGAGCGCTTCTGGGCCGCGATCTGGGAGTTCTGCGGCGTGCGGGCTTCGCGCCCCTACGAGCGGGTCCTGGCCGATCGTGGATCGGAGGGAGCCCCGATCGACCAACGGCAGATGCCCGGCGCGCGGTGGTTCGAGGGGGCGGAGCTCAACTACGCGGAGAACATGCTGGCGCGAGGTCACGAGGGTGGGCCGGGTGGGCGGGATCCCGCCCAAGTCGCTGTGCTCCACACCTCCGAGCTGCGCCCCCTGCGCGAGCTGACGTGGGGCGAGCTCTCCGCGCAGGTGGCCGCCGTGGCCGGCGGGCTGCGCGCGCTGGGGGTGGGGCGGGGCGACCGGGTGGTCGCGTACCTGCCGAACATCCCGGAGACGCTCGTCGCGTTTCTCGCGACGGCGAGCGTGGGCGCGATCTGGTCGAGCGCGGCGCCGGAGTTCGGGGCGCGCAGCGTGGCCGACCGCTTCGGGCAGATCGAGCCGAAGGTGCTGTTGGCGGTGGACGGCTACCGCCACGGCGGCCGCGACTTCGACCGTCGCGCCGTCGTGGGTGAGATCCTCGCCGAGCTGCCCACCGTGCGCCACACGGTGCTCGTGCCCTACCTGAGCGAGAGCCCGCTCGCTGGCCGGACCGGCCCCGCGGGTGGAGACGACGTGCCGGCGGCCTGGCCGGGAGGCGTTACGTGGAGCGAGCTGTGCGAGCGCGGCCGGGGGTGCGAGCTCCGCTTCGAGCAGGTGCCCTTCGAACACCCCCTGTGGGTGCTGTACTCCTCGGGCACGACGGGCCTGCCGAAGGCGATCGTGCACGGCCACGGCGGGGTGCTCGTGGAGCAGCTCAAGAAGAGCCACCTGCACCTCGACCTGCACGCGGGCGACCGCATGTTCTGGTTCACCACGACCGGGTGGATGATGTGGAACTTCCTGATCGGCTGCCTGTTGACCGACGCGGCGGTGGTGCTCTACGACGGCAGCCCGGCCCACCCCGACGCGGGCGCGATGTGGGAGTTGGCGCAGCGCACCGGGATGACGTGCATGGGCCTCAGCGCGGGTCTGCTGAGCGCGTGCGAGAAGGCGGGCGTGCGCCCGGGCGAGCAGTACGACCTGAGCGCGCTGCGCTCGATCGGCTCGACCGGCTCGCCGCTCGCGCCGGAGAGCTTCGCGTGGGTGTACGGGCGGGTCAAGCCGGACGTGTGGCTGTTCTCGACGAGCGGCGGCACGGACGTGTGCACGGCGTTCGTCGGGGGCTGCCCGCTGCTGCCGGTGTACGAAGGCGAGCTGCAGTGCCGCGTGCTGGGGTGTGCGGTGGAGGCGTGGGACGAGCAGGGCCACAGCCTGGTGGACGAGGTGGGGGAGTTGGTGCTGACCGAGCCGCTGCCCTCGATGCCGCTGTTTTTTTGGGGAGACCCACCCACCCACGACCCACCCACCCACGACCCCGACGGGCCGCGGTCGCGCGTGGGCCCCCGGTACCTGGAGAGCTACTTCTCGATGTACCCCGGGGTGTGGCGCCACGGCGACTGGATCAAGATCACCCCGCGCGGCGGCGCGGTGATCTACGGCCGCTCGGACGCGACGATCAACCGCCAGGGGGTGCGGATGGGCACGAGCGAGATCTACCGCGCGGCGAGTGCGGTGGAGGAGGTCGTCGACGCGCTCGTGGTGGACATACCCTCCAGAGTCGAGGACCACCCGCCCACCGACGCCCACGCACAGGCCGGCGCCCAGCCACCGACCGACGCCCCCGCGCCCGAGCTGCAAATGTGGCTGTTCGTGGTGCTGAGCCCCGGGACGCGGCTGGACGACGCGACGGCGGCGAGGATCAAGCGGCGCATCCGCGAGGACTGCTCGCCGCGGCACGTCCCGGACAGGGTGCTGCAGATCGACGAGGTGCCGCGCACGCTCTCTGGCAAGGCGCTCGAGGTGCCGGTCAAGCGGATCCTGATGGGTGCCGAGCCGGGGGAGACGGCGAGCGTGGACTCGCTCGCGAACCCGGCGGCGCTCGACTACTTCGTGCGCCTCGCGCAGACGCTGCGCTGAGCGTCACGCCGAGGACCGCGCGGGAGCCGAGCCGGGGAGGGTCTCGTCGCCGTGCGCCGGGGAGGATCGTCGCGTCGCCCGCAAGATCCGAGGCGCCGCGGGAGGAGTCCGAGCCACAGGCGTCGAACAAGGGGGCCGTGAAGCGAACAGCCGCAACCCCGACGGTCGAGGTGCCCCTGAACGGCAAGGCCGGCGAGAACCAGAGCCTCTCGAAGTACATCCAGACGCGCTTCGAGCAGTGCTCGCGCTCCCAGAAGGACGTGGCGCAGTACATCGTGGACCACCTCGACGAGGCGGCCTTCCAGACCGCGGAGGAGCTCGCGCGCCGCGCGAACACGTCGAGCTCGACGGTTGTGCGCTTCTCCCAGGCGCTGGGGTTCGAGGGCTTCCCGGAGCTGCAGGCAGCCGCGCGCGAGGAGTACCGGCGCATGAATTCGGGCCCGCCCACCCCGGGCGACGCGAATCGCGCGAGCGGCGGTTCCACGCCGCTGTTCTCACTCGACCAGACCGAGTTCGAGGCGGCGCTCGCCGCCGACCACCTGAACGTGGAGGAGACCGCGCGCAAGGTCTCCCGCGAGTCGGTGGACGCGCTGATCGACGCGGTGGTGAGCGCCGAGAAGGTGCTCGTGGCGGGCACCGACCAGATGGCGTTCTTCGCGAGCTACCTGCGCCACCTGCTGATGCTGCTCGACCTGCGCGTGGACGTCGTCGCAAGCCCCTCCCAGGAGGCGCTCAGCCGGCTGGGGCGGATCGACGAGGGGACGCTCGTGATCGGCCTCTCCGCGGGCCGCCCGCACCCGCTGGTGGTGCGCGCGATGAAGCTCGCGCGCCACCGCAAGGCGCGCACGGCGGCAGTCACCGACGCGACCCTCTCGGAGGTGGCGAAGCTCGCGCAGATCAAGCTGTACTACTCCTCCAACAGCCCGGCGTACGTGCGCTCCCACGCGGCGCTGCTGAGCCTGATCCAAGCGCTCGCCTACGGCGTGTACTCACGCGACAGCGCCTCCTACGAAGATCGCATCAAGGCGTTCCGCCTGAAGTAGATCCTTTGGAGGGCCCTTGCCACATGCGGCAAGGGCAGGAGGGCCGCATGCGGCCCTCCTTGGGACGGCCACATGTGGCCGTCCCTCAGGGTCCTGCATGCACGACCCTGCCGACCGATAGGAGATCAGATGCGATCTCCTTATCGGCCAGCGCGTGCGCCGACCGGAACAGCATCCAAATCAGACGCGAGCGACCGACCGCGCTGAAACATCCGAAGCGCTCCGTACGCGGGGCAGTAGCGCGGCCACCCGAGTTGTGGCGTGGTTCGGATCGTCGATGCTGGCGAGCGGTGCGTGGACGCTCGACGGTCGGATGTCGGCGGGCGCGGCGGCGTCGCGCTGAGGAGTTCGTCCCTACCGGCGCTCCTCGCGGAGGCGCTGCCAGTAACGCACCCACTCTCGCTCGTGGGCGATGCCGGCTTGCAGTGTGGTGAGGGAACCGGGCGGCTGATCGTCGCCTGCCTGACGCGCCAGCTGTTCGTACTCGCGCAGCTTCTCGCGATGGGCCGTGAGCTGCGCGTCGGCGAGTGGCGGGGCGTCGGCGTCGAAGAACAGCTTCAGCAGGGCGACGTCGCGCAGCTCGGGCAGCTCGTCGGTGGGCTCTGAGACCCACGCGAGCAGCGCCTCGCGCCCTGCGGCGGTGAGCTTGTAGTGCTTGCGGCGGCGCCCGCCACGCTCGCGGTTCTCCTTGAGGTAACCAGCGCGTGTGAGCCGTTCGGGCTCGGTGTAGAGCTGGGCGTGCTGGAGTGACCAGAAGTTGCCGATGCCGCCGACGACGAGTCCCTTGAGCTCGTATGGGGTCGCCTCGCCCACGCGCTCTATTAGGCCGAGCACGATGTAGGAGGTGGGGGTTAGACGGATCCCTGCCAATGCTCTACTCTGGATGGTATAGTCTTATCCGTTCAACATAGACCAAACACTTAGCAGGAGGATACACCATGCAACAGACACAGATCGCCGGCGGTCACCGCCTTGGCTTTCTGACGCTCGACGAGGAGCACTCGCTTGACGTGGTGCCTGTTGAGGGAACACTGCCGGGGTGGCTAACGGGCTCGCTCCTACGCACCGGTCCAGCCAAGTTCGAGGCCGGCGAGCGCGGCTATCGCCACTGGTTCGACGGGCTCGCGATGCTGCATCGCTTCACGCTCGCCGACGGAGCCGTGTCCTACGCCAACCGCTTCCTGGAGAGCCGCGCCTACCGCGCGGCGCGCGAGCAGAACACCATCGTGTACTCCGAGTTCGCGACCGACCCATGCCGCACGTTGTTCAAGCGCGTCGCGACTGCGTTCTCGCCACCTGCCTTCGGCGACAATGCCAACGTCAACCTCACACGTATCGGCGACGAGTTCCTGGCGATGACCGAGACGCCCCTCCCGGTCGTCTTCGACCCGCAGACACTTCATACGCTCGGTGTCGCTGAGCCGGCTCCGGGGCAGGTGACGGTCGCGCATCCCCACCGCTCGCCGAAGACCGGGGAGCTGGTCAGCTACGCGACCCACTTCGGGCCGTATACCACCTACCGCATCTACGCCCAGCAGCGCCGCGGCCAGCGGCGCACGATCGCCAAGCTTCCGGTGTCGCGGCCCTCCTACATGCACAGCTTCGCGATCACCGAGCGTTACGCGGTGCTGGTCGAGTTTCCGTTCGTCGTCGTCCCGATCGCGATCCCGCTGTCAGGCCGCCCGTTCATCGAGAACTACCGCTGGCGCCCGCAACGCGGCACTCGCTTTCGCGTGATCGAGCTCGAGACGGGCAAGTTGCGCACCTATGAGGGCGAGCCGTTCTTCGCCTTCCATCACGTCAACGCCTTCGAGCGTGACGGCGAGCTTGTCATCGACTTGTGCGCCTACGAGGACGCCGAGATCGTAGGCGACCTGTACCTCGACCACCTCCGCCAGGAGCACCCCGAGCTGCCTGCTCCCGAGCTGCGCCGTTGCCGCCTGCGCCTCGACGGCAGCAATGTCGAGTACGAGCGGCTTGCCGACGTGGGCCTCGAGCTGCCGCGAATCGACTACCGGCGCTGTAACGGCCGCGCCTACCGCCACGTGTACGGCGTCGGTCAGCGCGACGGCGGGGACTTCCTCGACCAGATCGTCAAGGTCGACGTCGAGCGCGGCGAGGCCCGCACTTGGTCCGAGCCCGGCACCTATCCCGGTGAGCCGGTGTTCGTCCCCGAACCTGACGCCGCGGAGGAGGACGCGGGCGTGCTGCTGTCGGTCGTACTGGACGCTCGATCTGAAACCCGCCCACCCAGACTCGTTCCTGCTGGTCCTCGACGCGGGCGACCTGGGCGAGCTTGCGCGCGCCCGCGTGCCCCACCACATCCCCTTTGGCTTCCACGGCCAATTCGCAACCGAGGTCTAGCGCCATGCGCCACCCCAGATCCGATCGCTCCTCTCCACCCGCCGCGGCGGGTGGCGACCACCTGCGCGTCTCCGACACCGAGCGCGAGCACGCTACCGCGGAGCTGCGCGAGCATGCTTCCGCCGGGCGCCTGACAATGGACGAGCTCGACGGGCGCCTGGAGACGGCACTCACCGCGCGCACGCAACGCGAGCTCGACGCGCTGTTCGAGGATCTGCCCGCCCAACCGCGCCGCGAGCCGAGCAGCCGCGCACGAGCGAAGGCGCTCGGAGTGCGCATTCACGTAGGCGCCTACTTGTGGGCTTCGCTGGCGATGATCGCGATCTGGGCCGCGACCGGCACGGGGTACTTCTGGCCGCTGTGGCCGATTCTCGGGTGGGGCATCGGCGTCGTGTCCCACACCGGGGCCTGCGGGTTCGGCCCCCGCGTCCTTCGCCGCGAACGCTAGAGTAACGCCACTTTCAAGCACGTGAGTCTGGGGTCCCGTCTGTTCGGCGCCAACCTCGGTTCGTAGACGGCCCGTTCAGGCGCGGGCCGTCTACGTAGTGGGAGGCGCCAGCTAGACTCCTCCCATGCGCGACGAGGCGACGTTCACGGTCAAGGCCGGGCTGGCGGAGATGCTCAAGGGCGGGGTGATCATGGACGTGGTCACGCCCGAGCAGGCGAAGGTCGCCGAGGACGCCGGCGCCGCGGCGGTGATGGCGCTCGAGCGGGTACCCGCGGACATCCGCCGCGACGGGGGGGTGGCGCGAGCGTCCGCCCCGGAGATGATCGCGGGCATCCAGGAGGCGGTCTCGATCCCGGTGATGGCCAAGGCGCGCATCGGTCACTTCGTAGAGGCGCAGGTGCTGGAGGCGCTGGACGTGGACTACGTCGACGAGTCGGAGGTGCTGACGCCCGCGGACGAGGCCAACCACATCGACAAGTGGGCGTTCCGGGTGCCGTTTGTGTGCGGCGCCACGAACCTCGGCGAGGCGCTGCGCCGGATCGGCGAGGGCGCGGCGATGATCCGCTCCAAGGGCGAGGCGGGCACCGGGGACATCGTCGAGGCGGTGCGCCACATGCGCCTGATCACGGGGGAGTTGCGCCGCCTGGGCGTCCTGCAGGAGAGCGAGCTCGCCACGGCCGCCAAGGCCCACGGCGCGCCGCTCGAGCTCGTGCGCCGCGTCGCCGCGGAGGGGCGCCTGCCGGTCGTGCTGTTCTGCGCGGGCGGCATCGCCACGCCCGCGGACGCCGCGCTGATGATGGCGCTCGGCGCCGAAGGCGTGTTCGTCGGCTCGGGTATCTTCAAGTCCGAGGACCCCCCGGGCCGCGCGCGCGCGATCGTGGAGGCCACCACACACTGGCAGGACCCCGCGCGCGTGGCGGGCGCCTCGCGCGGCCTCGGCACCGCGATGGCGAGCCTGGAGAGCTCCAAGCTCGACGGCGAGCAGCTGCTCGCCTCCCGCGGTTGGTAGCGCCCGGGCGCTCGGAGGGGGTGCAGTGGGAGACGACGACGCGCCGCTGGTGGGGGTGCTCGCGCTGCAGGGCGGCTTCGAGGCGCACGCGCGGGTGCTGCGGAGATTGGGGCCCACCCCCCCGCGCGTGCGCGAGGTGCGGGTGCCCGCCGACCTCGAGGGCCTCGACGGCCTCGTGATCCCCGGGGGGGAGTCCTCGACGATGACGCTGGGCCTCGAGCGCGAGGGCCTCGCCGAGCCGTTGCGCGAGCTGTGCGCCCCGCCGCCGCGCGGCCGGGGGGTGCCCGTGCTCGGCTCGTGCGCGGGGCTGATCCTGCTCGACCGCGATCACCTGGGGCTGATGGACCTGCGCACGCGGCGCAACGCGTTCGGCCGTCAGACCCGCAGCTTCGAGGCGGACGTGCCGGTGCGGGGTATCGAGGACCCGACCACCCCGCTGCGCGGCGTCTTCATCCGCGCCCCGTGGATCGCCGAGCACGGCCCGGGGGTGGAGATCCTCGCCGAGGTGGACGGCCACCCGGTGGCGGCCCGCGAGGGCGAGCGCCTGGCGGTCGCGTTCCACGCGGAGCTCACCCCGGACGACCGGGTGCACCGGCTGTTCCTGGATGCGGTCCGGCGCCGGCGGGCGCGGGATTCGGGGGCTCTTCGAGCAGGTACGCAGTAGCCACTGCTGAGCCCCCAGCACAAGGGGGCTTGACGTCAGCCTGCTGCGCTGCAGCTCGCGGTACTCGCCGTCGGCGAGGCCGAGCCGGTGGAGGTAGCCGCTCCGACGGTGGCTGCGATGGACGTGGCCGAGGGATTCGGAGGATGTGGGCTCGAGGCGATCGGACATACAGTTGCTAACCTGGACATATGAGTTCCGTATTGGAGCAGTTGGCGGATGAGGTGGGGGTCAGTGAGCGCACCCTTCGCCGGGGGGTGGGCAGCGGGCTCATCCGGGCTCGGCGTCCCAGCTCTCGCCAGCTTCTCCTATCCGAGCAAGAGGCGGTATGGGTCCGCTCCTACTGGCCGCTGGTCGGCGAGTTGCGGGCGGCGCTTCGGACGGAACCCAACGTGGATCTGGCTGTGCTCTTCGGGTCCGCTGCGCGGGGAGACGGCATGGTGGGAGTGTCCGACATCGATCTGCTGGTTGGATTGCGCCGCCCGGTTCCCGGTGCTTTGGAGGAGTTGCGCGTGCGGCTTGACACACGGCTGCCCGCAGAGGTGCAGATCGTGCCCTTGGAGGCAGCGCGGCGCAATCCGCGCCTGCTGGCGGAGGTCGTGCGCGATGGCCGTCCGCTGGTCGACCGCGCGCGGTCCTGGCCGCGCCTGCGAGCTCAGGAAGGACTGGCGCTAGCGCAGGCCGAGCGGCTGGGAGACGAGTCCCGGGAGGGGGCGCGAGCCGCGCTCGACTACTTCCAGGAGCTCGCCGCCGCACGCGCCCGGTCACCCGTTGGCGCGAGCTGATGGGCGGCTCTGCGCGTCCGCCCGTGGCAGCCAGAGCGCGCCGCAATGCGCTGGATGAGGCGCTGGCGCAACTGGCGCGCACGATGGCGCAGTTGGAGAACGCGGTCTCCACATTTCCCCCGGACTTTGACCCCTCAGCCTTCGAGGCCGCGTGGTACTCGAAGGATCCGCAGGAGCGCAACTGGGCGATGCTGGTGCGCTCGAACATGGACGATCTGTACAACCTCTGCAGCACCCTGATCGGTCTCAGTGTGCGGGTGGCCCAGGATCTTGGTGCGATTCCCGCAGACCGCAGGACTCCCGCGGCCGAGCAGCTCCGCGCACAGGGCCTCTACTCGAAGGAGGCGGAGCTGGCCATGCGGGAGGTCGTCGATCTGCGCAACGCCAGCCAGCACGAGTATTGGATCCTGACGCCGGGCGACGTGCACCTCGCGGTCAACCGCCAGCGCCAGCACCTTCCGTCCTTCATCGCCGAGGTAGGTGCTTGGATAGAGGGCCTTCCGGACCGACCGACGTAGGAGACCCAACGTCCGCGGGCACCGCGATCGGGGGCTCTTCGAGCAGGTCGAGCACCAGGTTGATCGCGTCGCGTATCTCACCAGCGAGCAGGCCCTCGTCGTCGAGCCGGCTGGCCTCCTCGAATGGCCACGCGCGGGCGACGTGGAGGGAGGGACGCAGGTGCGCGGCGCGGCGCCCGAGGGTACGCAGAAAGGCCTCCAGGCGGGCTTTGTCGCGGGCGGAGGCGTAGCGGCGGCGCAACATCCACGGCCACAGCTCTGTGAGGATCGTGTCGGGGGGGTGGGCGCCGACCTGTTTGAAGTCCTCGCCCTGCCACCGGTGCACGTAGGTGGCGGCGTCCAGGCGGCACGTGAGGTACACGCGGGTGCGGGCGGGGGCGTTGCGGAAGCCGAGCTGCGGCTGGGGCTCCACGCGCCAGGGTCCGGAGGCGGCGTCGAGCTCGCCGAGGCGTGTGGCCAGGCCGGAGCTGTAGAGGTGGTCAGCCTGGCGCTTGAGCTCGCCGGGCCACATGTGCAGCAGCAGCTCCTGCCCGTCGAAGTCGAGCGCCGCGCGCTGCACGGTGACGGCGCCGAGCGCGGTGTCCAGGCGCACGTGCGCGAGCCCGATGCGCTCGGGGGCGAGGCCGGTGGATTCCCGCAGCAGTGCCCGCAGGCGCCACTTGCGCCGCACGGGGTCCTCGCCGACGCGCCGCAGCGAGCCGAACGGCAGCAGGTGCGCGAAGTCCTGGTGGGCGTAGGCGAGCATGTCCTGCACGAGCGCGCGCTCGGCGGGGGCCAGGACGCCGAGCTCGACCAGCCGCCACCACGACTCCAGCAGGTCGTGCCAGCGCAGCACGCATGTGCGCCGCTGGGCGAAGCGCGCGCTGCCGAGGTTGAGCTCCCCGACGCGGTGGCCGTTGCGCCGCGCCCACCGGGTGCAGACCTTGCTCTCCAGCAGCACGACGAGCTCGGGGTCGAAGCGCAGCACGCCGTCGAAGCGCTGCCCGCGGCTCGTGTCGCGAACCTCGCCGTCGGGCTCGGTCGCTTCGGAGTCGGGGGTGAGGAAGACCGAGACCAGCCGCCCGCGCTTGACCTCCCCGCCGGAGGCGCTCTCCTCGGAGGCGTCGACGATGTGCGTGGCCTGCATGTCCACGGTGCAGTCGGGCAGTTCGCTCTGCGAGGGCTCGCCGATCGCCCGCAGCAGCGTCTCGCGCGCGAACGGCACCAGCCGCAGCACGATCATCGCGGCACGCGTGAGCTGATCCTCGTGCGTGCGCCCGAGGTCCCTATATGGGTCGAAGACGTTCAGATGCGGGTTGGCAGTGGCGCTGTCCACGGCCCTCTCCCCGTTGTGTGCGACCCCATGCGACCCTCGCTTCCGGCCCCGCGGACCAAGCAGATCCTGTACAAACGATCAGCGAACTATCATAGACTTTAGCGCACATCGGCGTTTTTGGATCCCTGGATCCCGGCCTGCCGCTAAATCCCACCGGGCTGGCATTTCGGACGCGCCGGAGCCGTGCTGCCGGCCCGAAGCGCCGAGTCGGAAACACGTGGAGGAGACTGGTGCGGCGGGCGGGCGTAGGCGGTGCGCTCCCGCAACAGTGGCCGCCAAGCGATTCGGACCCTCGGTCCCGAGGGGCAGACGGCTGTAAGGCCAGAACATAGCTGCTCGCAGTCGCGTTCCCTACGATGCTCTGGGCCATGCAAGCAGAGAGGTCTAACAGACAAACAGCCGCGAGCCCTCTCCTGAAGATGGGCGCTCGAGGCTGTCATCGATACCAGGATAGGAGACGAAATGAGATCAAAGTCAAACAGCCTTCTCGTACGACGGCTTGCCCTGCCGAGGATGAGTCTGATCCTCGTGAGCCTGTTCGCGGCCCTCGCGGTGGGAGGCGTTGTATCGGTGCCCGCCTATGCCGGCGGACCCGTATGGATAGTGGACGGTAAACCACTGGCAGCAGGTAAAACAGACATCGGTGTCCTGAAAGCAAAACTAAGTTTGATGTGGGAAGACAAAGGCACAAAAGAAAAATTCGAAGTAAGCTGCGAAGCAAACGGTAGAAGTGAAAATAAAGGTGGAGTTCCAGGTACAGACAGTCAGGAAACATTTACAATGACTAAATGTACTCTAGTGAAAGCTGCCAAAAATTGCGCACTGAAAGGTACGACTATTAAAATTAACGCCCTGCCTTGGGCAACGACATTGGTGGATTTCAAAGGAAAAATCTACGATCGGATAACTGCGGATTTTGGCCCTATCCTTGAAAAATGCGAAAACGGCAATTTTAACAAAGAATTCCCAGTAAAAGGGAACGTGTTCATAGAATTGACGGATGGTGTCGGCCTGGTAAAAATGGCCCTTCCGACCGAAGGGGTCGGGGAAGACACGCTTGAATACGAAGGAGCCAAAGCCGTGTTGTCGGGGGAAGGTACCCTGGAAGCAAGCGAAAGCGGTGAAACTCTGGAAGTCTCAACCGAAGCAGCGTGGGAACAATGTGCGGAAGGAGGGTCTACTACCAAGTATTCAGAACATCAATGCCTCAAAGCTGAATCGGGAGGCAAATGGTCCTGGCAGGAAGTCGCGAGTACGGAGAAGACCGTCGGTCACGGGTCCCTGGTGCTCAAGGACACCAACATTCCGATTATTGGTACAGTGGAAGTAAAATGCACAAGTAACGATGCAGGGTCAGTCGGTCCCAGAGAGTACGACAGAATCGAAACTATTACAGAAATCAAATGCGAAGCAGGGAAAAACTGCGAAAAAATCGAAGAAACCGTCAAACCACTCAACCTTCCGTGGCAAACCGAACTCTTCGAAGAAACAGAAAAGAAGATCAGAGACAACATAAGGGCCACGAATGGCAAAGGAGCAGGTTGGTCCGTCAAGTGCAAGGTGCTGGGTGTCGTATCAACGGATGAATGTACTAGCGAAGAAGGGAGCGCGGCGATCGAAAACAAGGCGACTGGTTCAGAGTTATTAGTACTGGCCACGTTTGAAACAAAGTCAGCGAAGGCGAAATGCTCGGTCGGTGGAGCCGGATCCGGCCTTGTTGAAGGCACCATCGCCATCTTAAAGGAAAACGGCTGGGGGCTGCGAGTCTCCTAAAAGCCATCCGGGTGCCATGAATGTTCGGGTGGGGCAGGCCTTGCCGGCCCCACCCGAGCCTGGTCCACCGACCCCGGAGTAGCGCATTCGGTGCACGGTGGCCAGGCGGGCTCCCGAGTGCGACTACGGGTTGGGCGCTACGCAGCCGCGAACCGCGCGATCCCGCCGTCCTCGTGTTCGACCGTGCGGCCACCTTCGAGCAGCAGGTCGACGTGGCCGAGGATCTCGGAGATCGTCAGGTACGCCTGGGTGACGGCGACGTTGCCCCACATCTCGCAGGCGAGCTCGTAGGCGGTGCGGGGCCGCTCGGCGATCAGCCGGCGGATGCGCTCCGCGCGCCGCTCGTGCAGGCGCAGGCGCTCGTCGATCAGCGCGGCGTGGTCGGTGATCGGCCCCCCGTGGCCGGAGAGCACGAGCTCCACGTCCATCGCGCGGGTCTTGCGCAGCGAGTCGATGTACGTGAGCAGCGCCTGGGGGCGGGGTCCGTCGTAGTCGCCCTGCACCTCCAGGGGCCTTGCGATCAGGGGGTTAGAGGAGATGTGGGAGAGCAGGTGGTCGCCGGCGATCAGCAGCGAGCGGCGCTCGTCCCAGAAGAGCGTGTCCGAGGGGCTGTGGCCGGGGCGGTGCAGCACCGTGAGGGTGCGGTCGCGCAGCTGCAGGGCCTCCCCCGGGGCGAGCGGGCGGTCCACCTCGACCGTGCACCCCCACGCGCGAAAGCTCGCCGAGACCGCGCGCAGGGCCGTGACGACGTCGGTGGGGACCCCATGGCGGAGCATGATGCGCGCCGCGAAGCGGTCGTCGAGCTCGGCGTCGCTGCGGAAGTCGCGCAGGCGGTGGTCGAGGCCCCGCAGGGCGGCGACCTGCGCACCGGAGCGCCGCGCGAGGATCGCGGCGAGGCCGAAGTGGTCGATGTGCTGGTGGGTGACGACCAGCAGCTCCAGGTCCTCAATCGCGTGCCCGTGCGCGGCGAGCGCCTGTTCGAGCTCGTCGAGCGCCTTCGCGGAGTTCGGCCCCGAGTCGATCAGCGTCAGCGGCTCGTCCTCGATCAGGTACGCGTTGACGCGCCCGACCGCGAACGGGGTGGGGACCGCGAGGCGGTGGATACCCTCCCGCGCGGCCCGCTCCAGGGCGGCGGCATCCTCGGCTGCGTCCCGCTTGGCCGCTTTCGCGCCGGCGCCGGCACCGCGCTTTGCGCCGGGCGCGCCCCGGGCTGGCTTGGTGGGGGATTTGGCCGTCGTGGCGGTGGGGTTGGCTGGCTTCGCGTTGGGCTTGGCGGTGGATGCGGCCGGCCTGGTGGTGGCTGGCTTCGCGTTGGGCTCGGCCGGCTTGCGCGGGCTCATGAGCGGATCAGCCCCAGCACCTCGTCGCGGCGGCGTTCCATGTCCTCCTGGGAGCGCAGCGACTCCAGGCAGAGGCGCAGCAGCGGCTCGGTGTTGGAGGGGCGCACGTTGAAGTGCCACTCCTCGTAGTCGACCGAGATCCCGTCGAGGCGGCTCTGCTCGGCGTCGGCGTACCGCGCGGCGATCTCCTCCATCTTGGCCTGCTGGTCTGCCACCTCGGTGTTGATCTCTCCAGAGATGTGGTACCGCTCGCGGTAGGGCGCGAGCAGCTCGGACATGCGCTGGCCGGTGCGCGAGAGATGCTCGAGGATCAGCAGCGCCGGCAGCGTGCCGGAGTCGGCGCAGTAGAAGTCGCGGAAGTAGTAGTGCCCGGAGACCTCCCCGCCGAACAGCGAGCCCTCCTCACGCATCCGCGTCTTGAAGAACGCGTGGCCCACGCGGTTCACGTAAGCCGTGCCCCCGGCCCGTGTGACCGTGTCGGGCACCGCTCGTGAGGCGCGCACGTCGTAGAGGATCGCCTCGCCGGGGGTGCTCTTTCTCAGCAGCGACTCCGCCAGCAGCGCGGTCAGGAAGTCGCCGTCCACGAAGCGCCCGGTGTCGTCGATGAAGAAGCAGCGGTCGGCGTCTCCGTCCCACGCGATCCCGAGGTCGGCGCCGGTCTCGAGCACCTTGTCGATCACGAACTGCCGGTTCTCCGGTAGCAGCGGGTTGGGCTCGTGGTCGGGGAAGGAGCCGTCCGGGGTCCAGTAGGTCTCGATCAAGTCGAGCCCCAGGCGCTCCAGCAGCGGGCCGACCATCGGCCCGGCCATCCCGTTGCCGCCGTCCACCACGACCTTCAGCGGCCGGCCGGCGCTGGCGTCGCTCGCACCCCCGTTGCGGCCAGCGGAGCGGATCGTCTCCGGGTCGATGAAGCGCAGCGCGGCCTCGCGAAATTCCTCGCCGATGTCCACCTCCTCCACGGAGCCGCGCGCTCCCCCCGGGGTGTCCAGGCCCGCCTCGAGGAGCCGGCGGATGTCCTGGATGCCGCTGTCGCCCGAGAGCGCGAGCGCCCCCGCGCGCACGAGCTTGGCGCCGGTGTACGCCTTCGGGTTGTGCGAGGCCGTGCACATCAGCCCCCCGTCGAGGCCGCGCGAGCCGACGAGGTAGTAGAGCATCTCGGTCCCCACCTGCCCCGCGTCGAGCACGTGCGCGCCCTCGGCCACGAGGCCCTCGCGGTAGCGCCCCGCGAGCTCGGGCGCGGTCAGGCGCATGTCGCGCCCCAGGCCCACGCGCAGCTCGCCGGTGGGCTTGCCTTCGAGATCGGAGAGCACCCGTGCGAACGCGCGGCCGATCGTCTCGGCGGTGTCGCCGTCGATCTGCTCGCCGTACAGGCCGCGGATGTCGTAGGCCTTGAAGATGTCTGGGGAGAGAGCGTCCACGCGCTCCGCATCCTAAGCTCTAGGCCATGTCAGGGCACTCCAAGTGGTCGAGCATCAAGCACAAGAAGGCCGTCGTGGACTCCCGCCGCGGGGCCGCCTTCACGAAGCTCGCGCGGGCCGTTACGGTCGCCGCGCGCGAGGGCGGGGGGGATCCGGACTCCAACGCGGCGCTGGAGAACGCGATCCGTAAGGCGAAGGCGGCGTCGATGCCCAAGGACAACATCGAGCGCGCGATCGCCAAGGGCACCGGCGAGGGCGGCGACGCGGACGCGCTGGAGACCGTGATCTACGAGGGCTACGGCCCCGCCGGCGTGGCGCTGCTGGTCGAGACCGTCACCGACAACCGCAACCGCACCGGGCCGGACGTGCGCAACCTCTTCACCAAATACGGCGGCTCGCTCGGCGAGCCGGGCTCCGTGGCGTACCTGTTCGAGAAGAAGGGCGTGATCGTGGTGGACGCCTCGCGCTACACCGAGGACGACCTGCTCGTCGCCGTGGAGGCCGGCGCGGAGGACCTCTCCGAGGACGAGGACGTCTTCGAGGTCGTCACCGCGCTGGGCGACTTCACCGCGGTGCGCCGGGCGCTCGAGGAGGCCGGGATCGAGCTCGAGAGCGCCGAGCTCACCTACCGCCCCTCAAGCCTCGTGCCGATCGAGCACGAGGGCCAGGTCGTGAAGCTGATGAAGCTGATCGACTCCCTCGAAGAGAACGACGACGTCTCCGTCGTGCACGCGAACTTCGACGCCCCCGCAGAGCTGCTCGCCCGGGTCGCCGGGTAGGAGGCCCGGCGCGTGCGCGCCGGGTGACGCCACCGACTCACGTGGACGATCCCCAATGAACCAGACGGACCTGCCACCCGTCGTGATCCTCTGCGGCGGGCGCGGCACACGCCTGCGCGAGCGCACCCGGGAGATCCCCAAGCCGCTCGTTGAGATCGGCGGGCGGCCGATCGTCCAGCACGTGATCGAGCTGTACGCCGCCCAGGGGTTTCGCCACTTCCTGCTCGCCACCGGCTACCGCGGTGAGCTGATCGAGGGCTTCGTCGCGGGCTGTCGCTGGCCGGAGGGAGTGCGGGTGCGGTGCGTGGACACCGGCCTCGACACCCCTACGGGCGGTCGTCTGAAGCTTGCGGTGGACGCCGGGCAGGACGGGGCTGGGGGTCGGGACGTCGAACTTTTGGGAGCCCATTTCGCGGGCGCGCGCGCGACGCGCGCGAAATGGGGCTCGTTTTGCGTCACCTACGCCGACGGGCTCGCCGACATCGACCTCGCGCGACTGCTCGCCTTCCACGAGGGCCACGGCGCGCTCGCCACGATGACCGTCGTGCGCCCCGAGCTGCCGTTCGGGGTGGCCGAGCTCGACGGGGGTGACGGCCGCGTGCTCGGCTTCCACGAGAAGCCCCGCTCCGAGCGGTGGGTCAACGGCGGCTTCTTCTGCCTGCGCGCCGGCGCCCTGGAGTACCTCGCGCAAGACTCCGTGCTCGAGCGCGAGCCGCTGCAACGCCTCGCCGCCGCCGGCGAGCTGCGCGCCTTTCGCCACGATGGCTTCTGGGAGTGCATGGACACGTACAAGGACGCCGTCGCCCTGAACGACCTGTGGGCGTCGGGCGCCGCCCCCTGGCGGGTTTGAGCAGGCGTCCGACCGCCCGCGCAGAATCACTGCCTGTGATCGTCCTCGGGATCGACCCAGGCCTCGCCAACGCCGGCTACGGCGTCGTCGCCCGCCGCGGCCGGCGACTGGCCGCGCTCGACGGGGGCGTGATCGACACGCCCGCCGGCCTCGCCCTGGAGTCGCGTTTGGCGAAGGTGCACGGGCGCGTGCTGGAGCTGCTCGACGAGCACGCCTGCACCGCGATGGCGCTGGAGCAGCTGTACTTCGGGCAGAACGTGCAGACCGCGTTCGCCGTCGGGCACGCCCGTGGGGTCACGATGCTCGCCGCTGGGGAGCGCGGGGTGCCGTGCTTCTCCTACACCCCCCAGCGCGTGAAGTCCTCCGTCTGCGGCAACGGCCGCGCGGGCAAGGACCAGGTCGCGCGGATGGTGCAGACGCTGCTGAGCCTCCCCGAGCTGCCCCGGCCCGACCACGCCTCCGACGCGCTGGCGGTGGCCCTCTGCCACCTGAACGCTGCGCCGCTGGCGCACGCGGTGGCGGAGGCAGAGGCGGTGGGGGCGCCGTGATCGCGTTGCTGCGATGCGAGGTGGCGGTGCGCCGCGCCATGGGCCCGCATGGCGGCGCTGGATCGGCGTCCTCCCTCGCTCGTGTGCAAAGCACACTTCGCTCAGTGCGTCCTTGCCCAGCTTGCCCTGCGGGCCCATGGTGGCGTGGTTATCGAGATGCGGGGGCGCGCAGATGATCGCGCTGCTGCGAGGCGAGGTGGCGGTGCGCCGCGCAGACCACGTGGTGGTGCTCTGCGGCGGGATCGGCCACCGCGCGGCCGTCTCTGCGCAGACGCTGCGCCACGTCCCCCCGGTGGGGGGCGAGGTCACGCTGCACACCCACCTGATCGTGCGCGACGACGCGCTGGCGCTGTACGGCTTTTACTCCGAGCCCGAGCGCGACCTCTTCCTGATGCTGCTCTCCGTACAGGCCGTCGGCCCCAAGGTCGCGCTCGCGGTGCTCTCCGCCGGCACCCCCCGCGAGCTGCTCGCCACGCTCGCCGCCGGCGACGCCGCGCGCCTGCAGGCGGTGCCCGGGATCGGCAAGCGCACCGCGGAGCGGATCGTCGTCGAGCTGCGCGAGAAGGTCGGGGTCGTGGCGGACATCGACGTGGGCGCCAGTGTTGGGACAGCCGGCGGTGCGATCAAAGCGCGCCGGGTCGAGAGCCCTCGCACGCTCGCCCGCGACGGGCTGCTGGAACTCGGCTACAGCCACGGCGAGGCCGAGGCGCTGCTCGACGGCGCCGAGGGCGAGAGCGCTGAGGAGATGCTCGCGCAGGCGCTGCGCGCGGCGCGGGCCGGGTGAGCAGGGAGCCGTGACTCGCATTCAGACCCCCCACCTGGACGAGCACGACGAGCTCGAGGAGGAGCTCGAGCTCTCGCTGCGCCCGCGGCGGCTGAGCGAGTTCGTCGGGCAGTCCGCGCTGCGCGAGCAGCTCGCCGTGGCGATCGAGGCCGCGGCCGCGCGCGGGGAGGCGCTCGACCACCTGCTGCTCGCCGGCCCGCCCGGCCTCGGCAAGACCTCCCTCGCGCAGATCGTCGCGAGCGAGCTCGGAGTGCCGTTCGTGCAGACCGCGGGGCCGGCGCTTGAGCGAAAGGGAGACATCGCGGCGTTCCTCACCGCGCTGGAGCCGCGGTCGGTGTTCTTCGTGGACGAGATCCACCGCCTGCCGCGCACGCTGGAGGAGACCTTCTACCCCGCGATGGAGGACCGCCGCCTGCCGATCACCGTCGGCCAGGGGGCCGGGGCGCGCGTGGTGACGCTCGACCTGCCTCCCTTCACGCTCGTCGGCGCGACCACCCGCACCGGCCTGCTCACCACCCCGCTGCGCGACCGCTTCGGCATCCAGGCGCGCCTTGAGCCCTACGCGATCCAGGAGCTCGTCGCGATCGTCCGGCGCTCCGCCGGGATCCTCGAGATCCCCCTGGAGGCCGGCGGCGCGGAGGCGATCGCCGCGCGCAGCCGCGGCACCCCGCGCGTGGCCAACCGACTGCTGCGGCGCGTGCGTGACTACGCCGAGGTGCGCATGGAGGGCGTCCTCACCGCCGACGCCGCGCGCGCGGCGCTGGCGCTGCTGGAGGTCGACGAGCGCGGCCTGGACCGCCTGGACCGCGCGATCCTGCGCGCCGTCTGCGAGAAGTTCGATGGCGGCCCCGTCGGCCTCTCGACACTCGCGGTCGCGGTGGGCGAGGAGCAGGACACGATCGAGGACGTCTACGAGCCCCACCTGCTGCGCGAGGGCCTGCTCAAGCGCACCCCGCGGGGCCGCGCCGCCACCCCCGCGGCGTTTGCCCACCTCGGGCTCGAGCCCCCCGCAGGCCCCCCCGAGAGCGCCAGCCCAGCGCTGTTCTAGGGCCTGGGCGGGAGCGGGGCCTCCACCTGGCGCCTCCCCTACTCTTAGTGGAGCCCCCGCCCATGACACACCCGTTCATCTGCCCCAACTGCGGCCACCGCTACAGCGAGCTGGACCGCAACCTCGGCTTCACCCGCCAGCCGAAGGGCTGCTCGAAGTGCGGCTTCGCGTTCCTCTTCGAACTGCTCGACGACTACTACCCCGCCCCGGACGCCGCGTTCTTCGTCTGCGACCGCGAGGGGCGAGTGATTGGCTGCGGCAAGAACTCCTTCGCGCTCACGGGCCTCGAGGAGGAAGCGGTGATCGGCCGGCCCGTCGCGCAGGCGCTCGGCCTGGAGTTCGCCAACGGGGACGACCCGGTTGGCACGGTGCTCGAGTGGGGGGTGCGCGCGCTGGGCAAGCCGGTGCGCGTCAACGGCGACCGCGACATGCCCGCGACCGCGCGCGCGGACATGTTCCCCGCGTACGACGACGAGGGCGGGCTGTTGCTCGTGCTCACTCCCGACAGGTAGTCTTTTCCAATGAGCGACCGCCGCCGCAACTCCCTGGTTCTGCTCCTCGTCGCCGCCCTGCTGGCCGTCTCGGCGGTCGTGATCGCGACCAAGCCGACCCGCCTGGGGCTCGATCTGAAGGGCGGGGTGTCGCTCGTCTACAAGGGCATCCCGACCGCCCAGGCGAAAGTCACCCCTGAAACGCTGAACCGCACGATCGACATCATGCGCAAGCGCGTCGACCAGCTCGGCGTCGCCCAGCCTGAAATCCAGACCACGGGGCACAACGAAATCGACGTCTCGCTGCCGGCGGTGAGCAGCGCCAAGCGCGCTCAGGAACAGGTCGGCAGGGTCGCCCAGCTGCACTTCTACGACTGGGAGCCGAACGTGATCGGCCCCTCGGGCACGCCGGAACCGAGCAACCGCGCCGCCACCGGCGGCGCGAACGCCGCCGCGGTCGCCTCCGGCGTGCCGGAGTACCAGGCGATCCTGCGCGCCGCCAAACGCCCCGCGATCATCCGCTCGAACGACACCACCTACCAGCAGGGCTGTACGCCCGCGCAGGCGAACGGCTGTATCTACGGCGGGTGGTACCTCGTGGACACCAAGCACGAAAAGGTGCTGTGCCCCGGCGGCAAACCGATCTGCGGCCCGGTGGACACGCCGGCGGAGCTCTACGCCGACGGCTACAAACCGCCGGCCGGCGCGAAGGCGAAGGCCGAGCGCGTGAACCCGGGCACGGTGCTCGTCGAGGCGCACCCCGAAGAATTCAGCGGCAAAGTCATCAAGGCCGAACCGAACGCCTACTACGTGCTCAACGACAACCCCGTGCTGAGCGGCGAAGACATCAACAACCCTCAGCAGGGCTTCCAGAACGAAGGCTCCGGCTCGGGCCTGCCCGACGTGAACTTCGGCTTCTCCTCGCACGGGCGCAAGGTTTTCGAAGAAGTCACCAAGCGGATCGCCCAGCGCGGCGAAGCCGCGCAGCTGCCGGGCATCACCAAGGCCAACGCGCTGCAGCACTTCGCGATCGTGCTCGACGAACAGGTGATCACCTCGCCCTCGATCGACTACACGCAGTTCCCGAGCGGCATCGACGTGAGCAACGGCTCGGAGATCACCGGCGGCTTCACGCTCACCTCCGCGCAGAACCTCGCCGACGAGCTGCAGTCGGGCGCGCTGCCGATCAAGCTGGAACTGATCGCCAAATCGCTGGTCTCCGCGACGCTCGGCAAACAGGCGCTCAACCAGGGCCTGCTCGCGATGCTGGCGGGCCTGTTGGTCGTGTGCCTCTTCCTGCTGACCTTCTACCGCGTGCTGGGGATGGTCGCGATCGGGGGCCTCGCGATCTACAGCATCTACTACTTCGCACTGATCAAGGCGATCCCGATCGTCATGACGCTGCCGGGCATCGCCGGCCTGATCCTTACGATCGGCATCGCGGCGGACGCGAACATCGTGATCTTCGAGCGCGTCAAGGAGGAGATCCGCGCCGGGCGCTCGATCCCGGCGGGGATCGCCGCCGGCTACAAGCGCGGGTTCGCGGCGATCGTCGACGCCAACGTGGTGACGTTCATGACCGCCTTCATCCTGTTCGCGCTGGCCACCGCCGAAGTCCAGGGCTTCGCGTTCACGCTCGGCATCGGCACGCTGCTCTCGCTGTTCACCGCGGTGCTCGCCACGCAGGCGGTGCTCGGCTCGATGGGCCGCTCGCGCCTGGTGGGGCACCCCGCGATGCTCGGCGCCGCGCGCCGCCGGCGCGCGCTGCGCTTCGACTTCATGGGTGCCTCGAAGTGGTTCTTCTCGCTGTCGGGCACGATCCTGCTGATCGGGGCGCTCGCGATCGGCGCCAAAGGGGTGAACTTCGGGATCGACTTCAAGTCGGGCACCCGCATCCAGACGGGGTTCGTCAAGCCGGTCTCAGAGGAACAGCTACGTGCGGTGCTGCGAGCCGACAAACACGGGGACGCCCAGATCCAGAAGCTCACCGGCGACAAGAACATCGGCGGCTCGGGCTACCAGATCTCGCTCAAGCAGCTCACGCCGACCGAGGTGGTGACGGTCGAGGAATCGCTGAACAAGGCCTTCACGATTCGGCCCGGTTCGAACTCGGACACCTCGATCGGGCCGACCTTCGGGCAGTCGGTGGCCAACAGCGCGGTGCTCGCGATCATCGCCTCGCTGATCGTGATCTCCGCGTACATCGCGCTGCGCTTCGAGTGGAAGTACGCGGTGCCCGTGCTGATCGCGCTGATGCACGACCTGCTGATCACCGCGGGCGTGTACGCGCTCACCGGCCGCGAAGTGACGA
The DNA here is from genome assembly GCA_963702085.1 of uncultured Solirubrobacterales bacterium. Lineage (GTDB taxonomy): Bacteria > Actinomycetota > Thermoleophilia > Solirubrobacterales > Solirubrobacteraceae > Palsa-744. Next base: position 1,857,757 of record OY969707.1, read on the forward strand.
CCTCGACGGTCGCGGCACTGCTCACGATCCTGGGGTACTCGCTGTACGACACGATCATCGTGTTCGACCGTGTGCGCGAGAACGTGCCGCGGATGCCGCGCGCGGCGTTCTCGCAGATCGTCAACCGCTCGATGTCGGAGGTGATCACGCGCTCGCTGGCGACGAGCTTCTGCACGCTGCTGCCGGTGCTCGCGCTGCTGCTGTTCGGCGGGGAAACGCTGAAGGACTTCGCGTTCGCGCTGATGGTGGGGATCGCCTCGGGGGCGTACTCCTCGATCTTCATCGCCTCGCCGGTGCTGACCCACTGGAAGGAACGCGAGGGCTCCTACCGCAACCGCCGCGCGCGTCTGGTGCGCGACCTCGGTGCCGTGCCCCCCTACGCCACCGCGCTCGACGGCACGCCGCTCGACGTCGAGCCGGCGCGCAAGCCCCGCCGGGAGCGCGCGGGCGCCGGGAGCTCGAGCGTCGGGCTGTTCGGCAACCGGACTGCCGCGCCGGCGGGAGCCGGAGACGAGGTCTCCCAGGAGGAGTTCGACAAGATGGTGCGCGACCTCGACATCGAGCGAGACGGCGAGCAGGCGCTCACCGGCCCCGCCGGCCGCTCAGCGGTCGGTCGCCGGGGCGCCGCAGGCAACGGCAGGCGCGGGCGGACCGGCCGCGCGGGTGGGCCTCCACCGTCGGGCGCCCCCACCGGCACGGCGCCCCCGCCCCCCAGGACCGGCGCGCCGCGGGCAGCCCCCGCCGCGGCGCCCGTGGAGCCGAAGCCCTCGCAGGCGCCGCAGGACCCGACAGCCGATCTGACCCCCGAGGACCTGGTGCTCAAGGAACAGCCCAAGCGCCAGAAGCGCCCGCGCAACCGCCGCCACGGGAGGAGCAGGTAATGGCCCCGTCCGCGAGTACAGCGGCCTCCCGACGGCGCCTCGCCGCCCCTGGCGGCGTCCTCGGGCTTGCCCTTGCTGGCCGATCTTCGATCGGTAGCAAGGGCTTCGCCCTGCGTCCTGGCCAGGAACGACGATGCATCCGTCGGATAAACCACTGCACCCACGGACGGAGCCACTGATGGGACTGCTCGGCTGGGTGATGATGGGCCTCGCGCTGTGGCACTACACGATCTTCCTGCCGGACCGCTTTTGGGGCGGAATCGTCGGCGCACTCGTCGGCGCGCTCCTCGGCGCGATCGCAGTCGGCATGTTGATCTCGAGCGTCAAAGGCACCGGCCTGGTGCCCGGGGAAAAGGCGACCGACGTCGCCGTGGTGCTCTACGCGGTGCCCGGCGCGCTGCTCGGGATCGCGGCGGTCTACTTCGAGGGGCTACGCCGCGAACAGGCCGGCCGACAGTCGGCCAACGCGCCCGCTTGACGGACTTCCGTCCAGACCCACCCGTAGTGTGGGCCGGGAATGGTCGCCCAGCCACCCCGCCGCTTTGAGATCGCGCCGTGCCCCGAGCCGCAAGTGCGCGAGCTCGCTCACGAGCTTGGGGTGAGCGAGGCGCTGGCCCAGGTGCTGGTGCGCCGCGGCTTCGCGGACCTCGAGCACGCGCGGGCGTTCTTAGCCGCCGAGGAGGAGCACCCACCCGCCGCGTTCGCGGGCATCGAGGCGGCGCTCGCGACGATCCACACTCACGTGCGCGCCGGCACCCGGATCACGGTGCACGGGGACTACGACGTGGATGGGATCTGCTCGACGGCAGTGCTCGTGCGGGCGCTGCGGGCGGCGGGGGCGGACGTGGACTGGTACCTGCCCGATCGCGCGAGCGACGGCTACGGGCTGAACGCGCGCACGGTGCAGCGACTGGCGGCGCGCGGCACGCGCCTGCTCGTGACCGCCGACTGCGGGATCACGGCCGTCGAGGAGGTGCGCCTCGCGCAGGCGCTGGGAGTGGAGGTCGTGGTCAGCGACCACCACGCCCCGCGCGCGGATGGGGCGCTGCCGCAGGCGCCGATCGTGCACCCAGCGGTGTGCGGGTACCCGTGTCCCAACCTGTGTGCGACCGCTGTCGCCTACAAGCTCGCGCAGGCGCTGTGCGAGGGCGTGGGTCACGACCCCCGCGAGGACCTCGACCTGGTGGCGCTGGCGAGCATCGCGGATGTCGTGCCGCTGCTGGGCGAGAACCGCGCCCTGGTGCGCCGCGGGCTGCGGGCGCTGGCGGGCACGGCCAAGCCGGGCCTGCGCGCGCTGCTGGCGGTGGCGCGGTCCTCCGCGGGCGAGGTCAACGAGCGCACGGTGGCCTTCGCGCTCGCGCCGCGGTTGAACGCGGCGGGGCGGATGTACCGCGCGGACGCGGGCCTCGAGCTGGTACTGACCGAGGACCCGGAGCGCGCGCAGCAGATCGCGGCGGAGCTCGACCGCGCCAACCACGAGCGCAGGCACGTGGAGCAGCGCATCCTGTTCGACGCCGAGCGCCAGGTGGCGGTGGCGGGCGAGCGCGCGGGGTACGTGCTCGCGGGCGAGGGGTGGCACCCGGGGGTGATCGGGATCGTCGCCTCACGCCTGGCCGAGCGCCACCACCGCCCGTTTGTGCTGGTCGCGCTGGAGGGCGAGCGGGGCCGCGGGTCGGGCCGCAGCATCGCGGGCTTCGACCTGCTGGGCGCGCTGGACTCCTGCGCGGGACACCTGACACGCCACGGCGGCCACGAAGCGGCGGCGGGCCTTGAGATCGAGCGCGGGAGGTTGGAGGGATTTGGAGCGGCGTTCGCAGCACACGCCGAGCGTGTCTTGAGTGAGGAGGCGCTGGTGGTGAGCGAGCGCGTGGACGCCGTCGTAGAGGGGGGAGAGCTGGGGATGGAGCTCGCGGAGGAGCTGCGGGCGCTGGCGCCGTTCGGGTGCGCGAACCCCGCGGTCTCGCTGCTGGTACGCGGCGCGCGCTTCGCCGAGCGCCGGCCGATGGGGGAGGGCAGACACGTGCGCTTCACGGTGCTCGCGGACGGCGCGCGTGCCCGTGCGGTGGCGTTCGGCGGTGGCACGAGCCTGCCGGTGGGTGACGGCAAGCCGGCGGACGCGACGTTCGCGCTCGAGGTCAACGAGTGGGGCGGCGTGAGCGAACCGCGCCTGGTGCTGCGCCACGCCCAGCCCGCGCTGGGCGAGGTGCAGGCGCCCGCCGAGCGGGAGCTTGTCCTCTTTGCCTGACTGACGCGGCTGGTCCCCTACCCTTAAGGGAATGGCCACACCACAGGATCAGCAGAGCCCCGTGAAGGAGCCGACCCAGCACCTGGGCGAGCTCGAGCGACGGCTGCTCGGCGACCTGTTCGCGATCGTCTCCGAGCACGCGGCGGACTCTGCCGTGCACGTAGACCGTGCGCGGGTGGAGGAGGCGTTCGTGTTCGCCTGCGAGCACCACGCCGCGCAGCGGCGCAAGTCGGGCGAGGAGTTCATCGTGCATCCGGTCGGGGTGGCGAGAATCTGCGCGGGGATGCGCCTGGACACCGAGACGCTGTGCGCCGCGCTGCTGCACGACACGGTGGAGGACACCTCGGCCTCGATCGAGGAGGTGCGCGAGCGCTTCGGCGAGGAGATCTCAGGCGTGGTGGACGGCGTCACGAAGTTGACGGGCATCACGTTCCACTCGCGCGACGAGGCGCAGGCGGAGAACTACCGCAAGATGATGGTCGCGATGGCCACCGACGTGCGGGTCATCCTGATCAAGCTCGCCGACCGCCTGCACAACATGCGCACGATCGAGGCGATGCCCAAGCAGAAGCAGGTGGACAAGGCGCGGGAGACCCTGGAGATCTACGCGCCGATCGCGCACCGCCTGGGAATCCACGCGATCAAGTGGGAGCTCGAGGATCTTGCATTTGCGACGCTGCACCCCCGCAAGTACCAGGAGATCAAGGGCCTCGTCGCCCAGCAGCGCGACGACCGCGAGCGCTACGTGAGCGAGGCCGGCGAGTACCTGACGGGCGAGTTGCGCCAGGTGGGGATCGAGGCGCAGATCGCGGGCCGCGCGAAGCACTTCTACTCGATCTACTCGAAGATGACCAAGAAGGGCAAGGAGTTCAACGAGATTTACGACCTCACCGCGATGCGCGTGATCGTGGACTCCGTGAAGGACTGTTACGGCACCGTGGGGGTGATCCACTCGTTGTGGAAGCCGTTGCCAGGCCGTTTCAAGGACTTCATCGCGATGCCCAAGTTCAACATGTACCAGTCGCTGCACACGACTGTGATCGGGCCGGAGGGGCGCCCACTGGAGATCCAGATCCGCACGGACGAGATGCACGAAATGGCGGAGTTCGGGGTGGCGGCCCACTGGATGTACAAGCAGCGGAGGGGAACCGGACCCGCGGGGGCGGGCGGGTCCCATACGGGACCCCACACCGGGCCGGCGGCGACCGATCAGAGACCCGCCGGCGCCGCCGGGCAAGCGCCGGGGGCGACGGGTGAGCAGTCGAGCTCCGCCCGCGGCCCGGGGGGCCGGGAGGCGGCCTCCACGTGGCCGGAGGATGCGAAGCTGAAGTGGCTGCGCTCGATGCTCGACTGGCAGCAGGACGCCTCCGATCCACAGGAGTTCATGGAGAGCCTGAAGATCGACCTGTTCGAGGACGAGGTGTACGTGTTCACCCCCAAGGGCGAGGTCAAGTCGCTGGCGGCGGGCGCGACGCCGCTGGACTTCGCCTACGAGGTGCACACCGAGATCGGCCACCGCTGCGTGGGGGCGCGGGTGAACGGCAAGATCGTGCCGCTGCACTACGAGCTGCGCAGCGGGGACATCGTGGAGATCCTCACCGCCAAGCGCGAGCGCGGCCCCTCCCGGGACTGGCTGGCGATGGTCAAGACCACCCGCGCGCGCAACAAGATCAGGGCGTGGTTCAAAGCGGAGTCTCGCCAGGACACCGAGCACACCGGCCGTGAGGTGCTCCAAGAGCACCTCAAGAAACAGGGCCTGCCGGCCCAGCGGATCACCGGCTCGGCGTTGCTGGCGGACGTGATCCGCGAGATGGGCTTCCGCAAGGCCGACGACTTCTACATCGCCCTGGGCGCCGCGAAGGTCTCGCCGAAGATCGTGGTCAACAAGGTGATGCAGCGCCTCAAGCGCGGCGAGGCGGCCGACAGCGGCGCCACGGCGGCGAGCGACCTGCTGCGGGTGGGGCGCTCCCCGCGCCGGCCGACGCGCTCCTCGGGCCAGTACGGGATCCAGGTGGAGGGCGTGGAGGACGTGATGGTGCGCCTGGCGAAGTGCTGCCGGCCGGTGCCGGGCGATGAGATCGTCGGCTACATCTCCCTCGGCCGCGGCATCACGATCCACCGCGAGGACTGCCCGAACGCGACGGTGCTGCGCAAGAACCCCGAACGCTTCACCCACGTCTACTGGGAGGGCGAGCAGTCGAGCGCGTTCGTCGTGGAAATCCAGATCGACGCGTGGGACCGCCACCGGCTGCTGGAGGACCTCTCGCGCGTGTTCTCGGAGTCGGGCGCGAACATCGTCGAAGCGCGGTGCCTGTCGAACCCGCCGATGGTCAAGAACCGCTTCGTCGTGGAGGTCGCGGACACGCACTCGCTGAAGGGCGCGATCAACCGCCTGCGCAACACGGAGTCCGTCTTCGACGCCTACCGCGTGACTCCAGGCTCTGCTGGATAGCGTCAGGCGACGACGTTGAGCGCCCGCGGCAGGATCGAGTAGCGGGCCTCGGAGACATCGCCGAGGTAGTCGCCGTCGACCTGCAGCGGCAAGGGGCGCTCGTCGGCGGAACGGACGGTCAGCTCGGTGGTGGGCGAGAGGGCGGTGATCTGGCGGTGGCGGGAGAGGCGCGCGCGCCGGGAGAAGGCGCGCCAGGCGATGAACGGCATGTCGATCGGCCGGGCGCGGTGAAGGACGCAGGTCGAGAGGGTGCCCGAGTCGAGCACCGCGTCGTCGGCGATCTCGATGGGGCGGTTGCGGAAGTAGGTGAAGGGGGAGCCATTCTGGACGATCGTCGTGACGCCGAGGTACTGCTCGCCGCCGACGTCCGTGCTGAGGCGCGGGGGGCGCACCAGGTAGCGCCGCGCGAACGTGGTGACGGCGACCCAGGTGAAGAACCAGGGGCCCCATCTGGCCTTCCGCCGCGGCTTGGCGTCCACGCGCTGCACGACCGAGGCGTCGAGGCCGAGGCCGGAGGCGAACGTGAAGCAGCGCCCGTTGACGACGCCGAGGTCGACCCGGTGCACGCGCCAGTCGTCGGCCATGCCCAGCAGGTGCTCGGTGGCGTCGACGAGGTCCCCGGGGATGCCGAGCATCTTGCCGAATACGTTGGCCGAGCCCCCGGGCAGGCAGGTCAGCGGGGTGGGGGAGCCGAGCAGGCCGTTGGCGGCCTCGTTGACGGTGCCGTCCCCACCGAAGGCGACGACCACGTCGTAGCCCTCCTGGGCGGCCTCGCGGCAGAGCTCGGTGGCGTGGCCGCGGGCCTCGGTGTCGACGGCGTCGACCTCGAAGCGGCCCTGCAGTGCGTGTACGACCAGATGGCGCAGGCCGTCGGAGACCGTGGAGGCGTAGGGGTTGACGATGATCAGCATGCGCTTCTTGGCGACCGGCGAGGTGAGATCGAAGCTCTGCTCGTCGCTCTGTCCCGGGCGCTGCGTCTGTGCGATCCGCTCGCGGTCTTGCTCGCCTTGCTCCAGCGCGGGGTGCGTGGCATCGTGTACGGGGGTGTCCACGGACCTGCGTACACCGCGCACGCGATAGCGTTACCAAAGCAGAGGGACCTGGTAGTACATTCGCCGCCGGTCTGGCGGATCTAAGGGTTCACGAACTCTAATGCGCTTCCGCCGCGCATCCGATATACTGCCCATCAGCAGTACACATCAAGAGGGGTGGAGGGACTGGCCCGACGAAGCCCCGGCAACCACCGCGTCCCAACGCGGAAGGTGCCAATTCCAGACAGATGTGTGGCGGGCTTCACGTCTTACGCCACACGGGAAAAGGCGAAGACGACAAGGAGCCCAAAATGGCTGCCAGGAACCTGAAGTGTCGAGAGTGCGAGGCGGAGTACCCGCTGGAGGCGCTGTACGTGTGCGAGCGGTGCTTCGGCCCGCTGGAGGTCGCCTACGACCATAGTCGCCTGGTCGAGGGTGGCGTGGAGGAGCTGCGCCGCCGCATCCAGGGGGGCCCGCAGAACATCTGGCGCTACGCGGACTTCCTGCCCCTCGCGGGCGGACCCCCGGGCCCCTCGGGGCGGCTGGCCTCGCGCACGGGTCTGCCGGCAGGGTGCACGCCGCTGGTCCGCGCCGACCGCCTCGCGCAGCGGCTGGGGCTGGGGGAGGTGTGGGTCAAGAACGACGCGGCCAACCCCACCCACTCCTTCAAGGACCGCGTGGTCGCGGTCGCGGCGGCACGAGCTCGCGAGCTCGGCTACCAGACGATCGCCTGCGCCTCCACCGGCAACCTGGCCAACTCCGTGGCGGCGCACGGGGCGGCGATGGGCCTCGATTCCTACGTGTTCATCCCAGCCGACCTGGAGGAGCAGAAGGTGCTCGCCACGGGCGTCTACGGAACCCGCCTGGTGGCCGTCAAAGGCAACTACGATGAAGTCAACCGCCTCTGCACCGAGCTCTCCGCCGAGCGCGAGTGGGCGTTCGTGAATATCAACCTGCGCCCCTACTACGCCGAGGGATCGAAGACCCTGGCGTTCGAGATCGCCGAGCAGCTGGGCTTCGAGCTGCCCGACCGCTGCGTGGTGCCGATCGCCTCGGGGTCGCTGTTCACGAAGATCGCAAAAGGCTTCGCAGAGTGGCGTGAGCTCGGCCTCGTGAGCGGCGAGCCGCCAAGGATGAGCGGTGCGCAGGCCGAGGGCTGTGCCCCGGTGGCGAGCGCGTACGCCGCTGGCCAGGAGGTGTGCAGGCCGGTGAAGCCCAACACGATCGCCAAGTCCCTGGCGATCGGCAACCCCGCGGACGGCCCCTACGCCCTGGAGGAGGCGCGCCGCTCAGGCGGCTCGATCGACGCGGTCAGCGACGAGGAGATCCGCGAGGGCATCGAGCTGCTGGCGCAGACCACCGGCATCTTCACGGAGACCGCCGGCGGAGTCACCACGGCGGTGCTGGCAAAGCTCGCCGAGCGTGGGGAGATCGACCCGCGCGAGCGCGTGGTGCTTGTCATAACGGGCGAGGGCCTGAAGACGCTCGACGCGGTGCGTGGCCGGTTCGACACGCACGCCATCGCTCCCAGCGTGAAGGAGTTCGAGGCCAAGGTGGAGAGTCGCTTCCAGACGGCCGAGAGGGACGTGGCGCTCGCGAGCGGCGGCGCCGCGAGGGGCTGAGAGCGGTGGCCGTGACGGTGAAGATCCCCACGCAGCTGCGAGCCGCGGCCGAGGGCGCCACGGAGGCGCAGCTCGAAGGCGAGACCGTGCAAGAGGTGCTGGATGGCCTGTTCGACCGCTTCGGGGAGCTACGCGAGCGGATCGCCGACGGCGACGGCTCGCTAAGGCGCTTCGTGAACGTCTACCTCAGCGGCGAGGACATCCGCTTCCTCGATGGACTCGCAACGCCAGTAGCCGACGGCGCCGAGCTGACGATTTTGCCAGCTGTCGCCGGAGGCTGAGACGTCGCCCCAACGGGCGGCTGACGCGACCGGGGTCGCCACGTGCCGTGCAGTGGCAGTGGCCAGTACGCAGCGCAGCGGTCAGCGCGCGCTGGCGGGGTGGGTTGCCGCGGGGGCGCTATACGCGGGGGCAGTCGGTATCGAGGAGCCGCTGACGCCGATCGTGGAGACGAGCCCGGCGGCGCACATCGCGGCGAGCGTCAAAGCGCGCATCCGACGAGGCGTGAGCCACCCCATGTGATGGGTCTGAAGCCAGGTCCGAAACCCACTAGCGGCCGAGGCCGCGGCCATAGCGCATCCGACGCACACACCCAGATCGTAGTCGAAGGCGACGAGATTAAAAACGGGAGGGGGTGGGGGCGACTGGGGAGGGGGAGGGCTGGCCCTCCCCCTCCCCAGTCAGGAGGAGTCAGGAGTCAAAGCCGGAGCAGGCGACCCGTCGCCCACCTCCACCCGGCGTTCAAGCCGCTGGCGAAGCTCCGCCCCGCGCCCCGCGGAGACGGCGCGAGCAGCCCGCTTGTCGCTAAGCGGAACCCCATGCAGCCGAGCGAAGTCGAGCAGCTCCTGACGCTCCTCGGCCTCGCGGGCGGTGCGCAGAAACAACCAGCAGAAGAGGCCGATCGTCAAGAAGCTCTCCTCGATCATCATGATCGCCCCAGCAAGGTTCTGGTCGGCAAGCGGGGAGATGTGGTGCAGCGAGTCGGAGTGCAGGTAAAAGGGATAGAAGACAGTGCCGGACCACAGGAAGATGTTGCCAAGCGCGGTGCCGGCAAGGCGCACGGCGACGATGTAGAGCAGCCTGCCGAGGTTCCCAAACCAGGCGGGCATCGGCAGCGGCCCAAAGAGGCACATCCACATGTTGATCCCAAAGCCAAGGAACATCGTGTGCTCGAGCGCGTGCACCCACGAGTTTTCAAGCGCCGCCTGGTAGAAGACCGGCAGGTGCCACAAGTAGAGGTCGATCGTCCACAGCGGGAACGCGATCAGCGGGTTGGCGAGCACCCGTAGACGGTCGAAGAAGCGGATCTTGAGAATCGGCGCGATCAGCGGGGCGGTGAGTCCAAGCACGATCAAAAGCGCCGCAACGTCACCCAGCAGCAGGTGCTCGATCATGTGCACGTACAGCAGTTCCTGGCTGGCTTTCCCAAGCGAGGTCAGCCCGGCGCCGATCACGACGAACCCCGAGTAGAAGCAAACCTGCCGCCAGCCCGGCACGGGGCGGCCGCCCAGCGCGAGCGTGCGCACGCGCCGCGCGTAGAGCAGGCCGAGGATCATCAGCGGCCCGAGCTGGATGGCCGCAAGTAGCTCGGTGGAGACGGCGAGCGGAGGCGGAGGGATCACAACTTCTCAGCCTATACACGCCGGCGCGACAGGTTCCAACCGGGGGCGAGGGTGGTAGCTTTACGGGATGGCCGTGTTCGCGTGCCTCTACCACTGGTACACGTCCGCGATGTACGTCGCGCCCGTGCTCGCCGTGGGCGGCTGGGGCTGGTGGAGCACCAAGCGGATCGGCAAGGGTCAGGACAAGCGCCAGGCGTAGAGCAGCGCGGCCACCGAGGTGGCGAGGTTGAGGCTCGAGACGCCGTTGCGCATCGGCAGGCGCACCAGCGCGTCTGCCTGGCCCAGGAGCTCCTCGGAGAGCCCCTGGCGCTCGCTGCCGAACGCGAGGATCGCGCGAGCAGGGAGCCGATCGGGACGCAGATCCTCACCGTCAGGGTCCACTGCGACCAGTGGGCGGGTGCCCTCGCCGGTTGGGCCCGTCCCGGCGCTTGCCCACTCTCGCCGTGCGTCGCCAAGCTGCGCCTGCGTGTCTCCGCCGAGGTGCGCAACGGGCAGCGCGTAGTGCAGTCCGGCGCTGCCGCGCAGCGCGGCGGGGTCCCACGGGTCGTGGATACCGGTGGTAAGCACCCCCGCGATGTCGGCGGCGGCCGCGACGCGCACACATGCGCCGAGGTTCCCGAGGTTGCGAGGCTGCTCGAGCAGCACGATCGGGGCGGGGCGGGCATCGACGAGCAGCGCCGCGACATCGACGCGGTGGCGTCGGGCGATGGCGATCACGCCGGTCGAAGGGGCCTGCGGGGCGAGGGCCGCGAACACATCGGGGGAGACGGCCTGGGCGTCCGCGAGAACGCGTTCCGAGACGTCGGGCGCGAGCGCGTGCGCAAGCGCGCGTACCTGTTCGGGCCCGGTGATGACCACGTGCTGCACCTGGGCGCCGAAGCGGAGTGCATGCTTGAGCGCGTGCAGGCCCTCGAGTACAGCCAGGTCGGGGTCGCGGCGGGCGTCGTGGAAGACCCCTTTCAGACCGGCTGTAGAGGTTCGCAAACGGGCATCGGGCGCGGAGTGCACGCAGCTATCTTCTCAGCCCTCTCGTGGTGCTGTGCAGCCGGTCGTCCACACCGTGACTAGGGCTAGCTAGGTCGTGCTACGGTTGCCGACATGGCCCGCGTGGGAATGCATGACGCCAAGACGCACCTCTCCAAACTCGTGGAGCGCGCCGAAGCCGGTGAGGATGTGATCATCCAGCGCAACGGCAAGCCGGCAGTGCGGCTGGTACCCGTCGTTGAGGAGCCACGCTCGCTGGCGTCGGTGCGTGGCGCGTGGCGTGGCCGCGTGCATATGGCCGATGACTTCGACGAGCTTCCCGAGGACATCGCCGAGGCGTTCGGCGCCCGGTGAGGCTGCTGGCCGATACCCACGCCGCACTGTGGCTGCTCGACGACGACAAACGACTGAGCACACGCGCCGACGAACTGCTCACCGATGCCGGCAACGAGATCTTGCTCAGCGCAGCAGTGGTGTGGGAGGTCGCAATCAAGCGATCGCTCGGAAAGCTCGACGCGCCCGACGGGTTCGCGAGGCAACTGTTGGATGGAGGAGCCGTTCCCCTGCCCATCAGCATCGACCACGCACGGGCAGTACGCACGCTGCCGTGGCACCACCGCGACCCGTTTGACCGTCTGCTCATCGCCCAAGCAAGCCTCGATGACGCGGTCCTCGTCTCAAATGACGAGAGACTGCACCTCTATGGCGTGCGGGTTGCCTGGTAGCCCCCCGATCACGTTGTTCCTGACCCCATCTTCGCAGCGCGCACGCGTTACTACGCGCGTGGGGCCGGCCCGAGTCAGTGGCTGCTGGTCGTCGTAAGCTATGAGCAGACGCCAGCGCGGATTGTCTCCGCGTTCGCCAACCGTAAGGACCCCAAGTCATGGAGCGCATAAACATCACGATCGGACCGTTGAGCTTCGATCACGCCGACTACGACGCCGACAACGACGTGCTCTACCTGCACGTCGGTGCGCCCCAGGCGGCAGAGGGGGAGGAGACCCCAGAGGGCCACGTCGTCCGCTATGCGCCCGGAACTAGCCGCATCGTCGGCTTGACGGTGCTCGGCGCGCGACAGGTCTTGGAGCGCGACGGGCACCTCGCGGTCACGGTCCCCGAAACCGTGGAGACAACCGCGGAGCAACTCGCTCCAGCGCTCGTTGCCGTTTAGTTGTCCATGCCCGCCTTCGGCGGGCATCCGCGGGCGGATGCAATCGGTGATCCTCGTGGGGTCGCCTGCTGACGCCGGTTCTCCTTGGTGCCTGTGAGCCCGTGTTAGTTTGGCGTGGGAGTCCTGCCGGCACCTACGATTGGGCAGGACGTATGGGCCAACCAGGTGGAGGAGACGGTGGGCGCGGCTGCCAAGACCGGGGGCCATGTCTGCGGACTCTCGTATGAAGCGAGGAGTGCGTCAGGCCACTCAGGCCGCGGCTTCGTGGACCTCGATGGCGGCGTGGCGCTTGCCGCTACGGGGTTGGGACTTGATGCGCACGTCGATGTATACGTCGAGGGCCTCGGCGACGTCGGCGATGGTCCCGAGGTTGGGAACGGTGCCCTTGCTGGCGAGCAGCCGGGAGACGACGGGCCGCTTGACGCCGAGGCGTCGCGCCACCTCGGCCTTGGTCATCTGCTTGGCCTCGCGGATGTCCTCCAACTGCTTGAGGAGCTTGGCCGATGCGACGAGCTTCGCGAGGTCGCGCTCGAAGAACGCGCGCTCCTCATCGGTCGCGTAGGTCTTGCCGAGGAAGTCGGCGGAGACGGCACTCTGATCGGTTTGCTTCATCGTCGTCTCCTGAAGGGTTTCCCATAGCGTAGCATGAAAGCTACGCAAGAGGGCACCGGGCTCAACTGCGCGGCTGCGGCCACCACTCCGGCCAGGTCTTGAGTTCGGCGACGCGGCGGGTCGCCAGATAGTCCTCCCGGCAGCGGTCGATCATCCCGTAGACGCGTTGTGGCATCGCCGCCCGACCTCCCAGATTTGGCTTGCCTGGCCCGTAGCCGGCCGGCAAGCTGTGCTCCAAAGCTTCGTCGGGTCGGGTGCGTATCATCGACCTGTGCTTACGGTTGCTAACCTGAATTATCGGTAGGGGGTTGGTTCACCCTTGTGTGGTCGGGGTGGGTGTTGGGTGGGCCGTGGTTTCGTTGTGGGGGCGGGCTTCTGGGCGCGTGGGGGTGTGCGTGGCTGGTGTGATTTGGTGGACTGGCGCGTGACTGTTCGTGGGGTTGTTTGGCCGGCGCGCAGCGATGCTGCTGGTCGCTGTTTGCTGCTATTGCTCACGTCTGGGGCAATCGTGGGGTCGGCTGGGATGGAGTCTGTCCGGAGTGGGTGCAACCATATGGCTGGTTCCGTCCACCAGTTCAGCCCAGTATGGCTTCCCGTCCCGGACACGAGCAGTTCACGCGGCCCTCGCAGCCCAATCAGCGCCGCTATGAGGCGCTGCGCGCATATTTCGTCGAGGGCGTTTCGGCCGTAGAGGTCGGTGCACGACTGGGGTATGCGCGCTCCACCGTCGAGGCGCTGGTGCGCGACTATCGCAAGGCGCGTCTCGGCGAGCTGTTCACAGCGCCGCGGCCGGGACCCAAGAGCCAGCCCAAGAAGGACGCCGCCCGCGAGCGGGCGCTGCAGTTGCGCCGTGAGCGGCACGGGATCGAGGAGATCGTGCAGGTGCTCAGCCGGGACGGCACGCCGCTGTCGCGCACCGCGGTGTGGGAGATCCTCAAGGAGGAAGGGCTCTCACGCATGCCCAAGCTGGCGCCAGCGAGCGCAGCTGGGCCGGCGCCCGAGCGGCTTGCGGCGCCCAAGGTGCGCGTGCTAGGCGATGAGGACTGGCCGGCGGAGGGCTCGATCATCCAGACCCAGCATGCCGGCCTGTTCCTGCTGATCGGGGAGTTGATCGCGCTCGATCTTCCCGGCCTGGTCAAGGCGGCTGGCTGGCCGTCCACCAGCCAGCTGCAGGCGCAGCACTCGGTGCTCTCGTTGCTGGCGCTCAAGCTTTCCGGGCGCCGGCGGCGAAGCCACGTACGCGTGGTCGTGCATGACCCAGCGCTCGGCCTCTTCGCTGGCCTGAACGTGCTGCCCAAGACCTGGCACCTGAGCACCTACAGCTACCGCACCAACCGTGCCCAGCAGCTCGCGTTCTTCGCGGCGCTGCAGCCGCGGCTCGCCGACGCAGGACTACTCGGAGAGGCCGGCCTGAACCTCGACTTTCACGCGATCATGAGCTATGGCGAGGACACCGTGCTTGATAAGCACTACGTTCCGCGCCGCTCACAGCGCACCCGCTCAGTGCTCACCTTCATCGCCCAGGACGGCCAACAGCACACGATCGTCTACGCCAACGCCGAGCTGACCGCCCGAGCGCAATCCGGCGAGGTGATCGAGTTCTGCCGCTTCTATGAGAAGACGCACGGCGCGCTGCCCAAGCTGCTCGTGTTCGACGGCAAGCTCACCACCCAGGAACACCTCGCCGAGCTCGACGAAATGGGCGTCAGCTTCATCACTCTGCGCCAGCGCTCCCCGAAGCTGATCGAAACGCTCGGAGCCCTCCCGAAAGATGCCTGGACCAAGACCCGGCTCGACCGCTCAGGCAAACACAAGACCGCCACCTATCACGAAGAGCAGGTCACGATCGCCGGCCGGCGCTTTCGCCAACTCGCCGTGCAGGGTCTCGGCCGCGAGCAGCCGACGCTGATCCTCACCAACCAACAGCAGCTCACGCCCAAGCAGCTGATCGAGCGCTACGCCAAGCGCTGGGGAATCGAGAACCAGCTCGCCGAGCAGATCCGCGCCTTCCACCTGGACTCGCTCTGCTCCCAGGTGCCGCTCGCCGTCGACTTCGACGTCGCGCTGACCGTCCTCGCCGACATCGTCTACCGCCGCTTCGCCAGGGGCCTGCACGCCGCCTACCACAACCAGACACCCGACACGATCCGCGCGCAGCTGATCAACGGCATCGGCGAGCTGCGCTTCACCGACCAAAACGTCGAGATCTGCCTACGCCGCCGCACCCACACCCCAGCGCTACTCGACGCCAACTACCAGGACAAGCGCATCGAAGTTCCCTGGTGGGGCGGACGCACCCTCAGCTACAGCTTCCCCGCCCGATAAGCCAGCCGAAAAACTGGGTCGAATTAGTGCACCGACAATCCAGGCTAAGGCAGCGCAGCGGGTGGGCCGGAGTCCCGGGACGGTCCGTCGGTGGATACGCGAGGGCCGGCTGCAGGCTGAGACGGTAGGTGGGCAGCACCTGATCGATCCCGGCGCCGTCGATGAGGTGCGGGACGAGATGTATCCGATGCTGCCCATGCCGCCTGAGTGGCAGAAGCTGGAGGATGGGACGCCGGCACCGAATTGGGTCGCGGCTGTGGCGTTGTCGCGGCTCGGGCGTTGAAGCTCGTCATCGACATCAGCGTCGCGGTTGCCGCTGCCTCGAATCCGGTTGGCTTCGAGCGTTTCCGGCGATTTGAGCTGGTGGCGCCTCCGCTCTTGTGGATGGAGGCTGTCCAGTCTGCACGCGATGGTTTGGCGGGGCGAGTTGCGTCGTGAGCAGGCCCAGCCGGTGCGCGATCGGGTGCTCTCGGCGCCCGTGCGGCGTCGGGAGCCGGATGGGCTCGCGCAGGAGGCGTGGGCGGTAGCTGACGAGCTCGGCTGGGCGAAGACCTACGACGCTAACTACGTGGCATTGCCGCGCATGCTCCGCTGCCGGCTCGTCACGCTGGATGCACGGATGCGTCGTGGCACGGAGCGCTTGGGCTTTGTGGTTGGTCCGACCGAGCTGGGTGAAGGTCCTCCGTCTGATCGGCGCCGATAACACGGCTACCATGAAGTGTGTGAGCAGCCTAATCGACATCAGCCCCGCCGAGCGCGAGCAGATCCGCCTGGACTTCTACCGCGCGCATCGTGCGCAGGCCGGTTTCTCCTCGGTTGCCGTGCGGCGCGACCCTGAGCGGCGAGACGCCTGGTTCCTCGATGTCGGAGCGACCGGGCCGGTCGATGTTCCGTCCAGGTATCGCGGGCTCACGGTGCGAGCCAGACAAGCGCGCGGCGCGATCAACGCCGTGGCCCGCCTCGACCAAGTCGCCTGAAGCAGGAAGCCTCGCCGCGAGCGGGGCGAGGACCCCGACACGCGGGTTACGGTGCGTGCACCACGACCGACGGGGCGCTGCCCGCCTGGGCCGTCGGAATCAAGTGGTACTCGTTGACCGGGTGTCTTCTGCGTCTTCTTGTTGAATCCGTCCAATACCGCCAGCAGGATCTGCCCGCGCTGACGAGTCTCCTCGCCGATGTCCGCTACAACCCTGCCGTGGCCGCGCATCGCCCAGCCTCTTCCCCGACAGCAGCGCCGTTCACGAAGGGCGAGGTCAACCGGGCGGGTGTGTTGCTGCTCGACCTCCGCGAACGGATGCAGCGGGACGGTGCCGAGCGCGCCATCGCAGACTCTGACGAACAGAAGCTCGACGAGGCGTGGGAGGCCCTGACGTGGTGGCGCAGCCTGCACGCGCGTCCGCTGTCAGCGGTGTCTGCGAACCTCCGCTACCACGTTGACCGCAGCGATGCTCGCGTGCGCGATCGTATCGAGGTCACGCAGCGCTTGAAGCGCCTCGACACGCTGATCGGGAAGCTTGGGCGCGAGCTGGGCAATGTTACGCAGATGCAGGACATCGGTGGTGTTCGTGCTGTGGTCCCAAGCTTGCGGCAGGTGTACGTCGTCAGACGCCGGCTGCTGAAGTCCTGGGGGATCATCAGGGAGCGGGATTACATCGCCGAGCCCAAGAGCAGCGGCTACCGGGCGGTGCATTTGATCGTCAGGCGCATGGGCTACCCGATCGAGGTTCAGCTACGAACGATTGGGCAGGACGTATGGGCCAACCAGGTGGAGGAGACGGGGAGGCAGGTTGGCCTAGACCTTAAGTTTGGCGCCGGGAACGAGCGTTTGGACAGCATCTTCGTGGCGATGGCCGAGCTCATTGCTCGCTTCGACCGAGCCGAGCTTTCGCCCGACGATCTGCGCGAGGGCTTGAAGCGCCTGCCATTATTGAGATAAGCACACGTGCGTAAGGACGATCCCGATGAGCCCAGATGACGACATCAAGCACTTCCTCGTAACGCGCGACGTCGCGCGGCGCAAGACGACCGTCGTTGAGTTCGGTATGGACTATGAGGCTGCGCAGCACGCCTACCAGGAGGCCGAGCAGAGGGCGCGTGGACGCCAAGACCTCGACGTGGTGCTGCTCAGCGCCGACTCGCTGGAGACGATCAAGCTCACACATTCGAGCTACTTCGAGCCGAAGTCGCTCGACGAGTTGCTGCCCGCGTAGGACCGGTCTGAGTCCATCGGCTATCAATCGCGAGACAGAACGCGCCCGGCAAGATTCGAACTTGCGACCTCTCGCTCCGGAGGCGAGCGCTCTATCCACTGAGCTACGGGCGCAGAGAGGCAATCGCGCTGTCGTGGATGACCTCCTGCACCTGAGGAGCTTAGCGGCAGCGGGCAGGCCCCCACCAGCGCTCTGAGGGTCGGGGGCCCCCGGCGCGAGCCTCCCAGCGCCACGCGCCGCTACCGTTGCCGGCATGGAGATGTCCATGTTCTTCGCAGGAACCGGCGGCTCGGTGCCGAGCCCTCGGCGCGGGCTGCCCGCGGTGCTGGTGCGCCACGGGGGCGACAGGCTGCTGTTCGACTGCGGCGAGGGGACGCAGCGCCAGTTGCTGCGATCGGTGGGACTGGCGGATGTCGAGTGCGTGTTCATCACGCACTTCCACGCCGATCATTGGCTGGGGCTGCCCGGGATGCTGAAGTCCTTCGCGCTGCGCGACCGCGACCAGCCCCTGAGCGTGTACGGGCCGGCGGGGCTGAAGGAGCTGATGACCCAGACGCGCTTCATCTACGGGCGGCGACTGCCGTACGAACTACAGGTCGTGGAGCTCGAGCCGGCGCAGGCGGTCGAGCGCGAGGGCTACAGCGTGACGCCGGTCCCGGTGCAACATCGGGCCGCGGCGGCGGTGGGGTACGCGCTCGTCGAGGACGCGCGTCCGGGGCAGCTCGACCCGGAGCTCGCGGAGCGGCTGGGGGTGCGTCCGGGGCCGGACTTCGGGCGGCTGGTGCGCGGAGAGACGGTGAACGGGGTCGCCCCCGAGCAGGTGGTGGGCCCCGCGCGGGAGGGCCGCAAGGTGGTGCTCTCCGGCGACACGGCGCCGTGCGAGGCGCTCGCGGTCGCGGCCCACCAGGCCGACGTGCTGGTGCACGAGGCGACGTTCGTCGAGGAGGAGGGCGAGCGGGCGCGCCAGACGGGCCACAGCACCGCGCGCCAGGCGGCGCAGCTGGCGCGGGACGCGGAGGTGAGGATGCTCGTGCTCACCCACCTCTCGACGCGCTACTCCGGCGGGGAGGTCCAGAGCGAGGCCCGCGCGGTGTTCCCCTCCACGGAGGTCCCCCGGGACTTCGACGCGGTCGAGATCCCATTTCCCGAGCGTGGGCCCGCGCGGCTGATCCGCTGGTCGAATCGCCCGGCGCCGGCGCCGGCGGCGCGTCTCGGAGCGGGTGGCGCGGAGGGCGACGCCGAGCGCGTGCAGGGCGAGGAGGCCAGTGGTGGGGCGGGAGTCCGCACCCCGCAGGACACCGAGGCGGTCGCGTCCTCGATAATCCCATGAGCTTGTCTCGTCGCACAGAACCGGGTCCCCACCGCAGGAGCTCAACAACGTGAGCTCGCCCCCACTCGTTCGTGCTCCCGCCCGCCCCGCCGAGCTGCTGCTGCGGGACGTCCACCTGTTCGACCCACGCGCCGGTTGGGACGCCCGCCAGGACGTGCTGGTGCGCGGTGGTGTCATCGCGCAGGTGGGCGCACCGGGCGCGCTCCAGGCCGACGCAGATGGGGAGATGGAGGTGGTCGACGGTGGCGGCCGGCTGCGCGCGGTGCCGGCGTTCTTCGACCCGCACGTGCACCTGCGCAGCCCCGGCGAGGAGCACAAGGAGGACATCGAGAGCGGCACCCGCGCGGCCGCGGCGGGAGGGTTCGGGGCGGTGGTGGCGATGCCCAACACGAAGCCGCCGACGGACACTCCGGAGCGACTGCGCGCCGTACGAGAGACCGCCGCGCAGCAGGCGCACGTGCCGGTCGGCTTCCTGGCGGCGCTCACGCTCGACCTCGGCGGGGAGCAGCTGACCGAGGCGGTCGCGCTGCGCGAGGAGGGCGCGAGCGGCTTCACTGACGACGGGAACCCCGTGGCGAGCGCGGGGGTGTTGCGTGAAGCGCTTCAGGCGCAGCGCACGTGCGGCGGCGTGGTGGCGCTGCACGAGGAGGACCGGACGCTCTCGCGCGGGGGCGCGATGCACGAGGGCGCACTCAGCGCCGAGCTCGGCATCCCCGGCGTACCGTGCGCGAGCGAGGCGAGCATGGTCGCGCGCGACGCGGTGCTAGCCGCCGCCGAGGGCGCGCGCGTGCACTTCCAGCACCTCAGCTGCACCGCCTCGGTGGAAGCGCTCGCGGCGGCGAAGGCCCGCGGTGTGAGGGTGAGCGCCGAGGCGACGCCGCACCACCTGCTGCTGACCGAGGAGGCCGTGCGTGGGGTGGACGACCGCCCTGACACACGCGCGAAGATGAACCCCCCGCTCGCTACCGAGGCGGATCGGCTGGCGCTGGTCGAGGGGCTGCGCACGGGCACGATCGAGTGCGTCGCCACCGATCACGCCCCGCACGCCAGCGCGGAGAAGGCGCTTCCGTTCACAGAGGCCCCGATGGGCACGACCGGCCTGGAGACGGCTTTCGCCGCGCTGTACTCAGAACTGGTGCTGCCAGGCGTGCTGGGCCTCGGTGTGCTTGTCGAGCGGATGACCGCAGGCGCGGAGTTGTTCGAGCTGCCCGTCCCGACGATCGCACAGGGCGAGGAGGCGAACATCGCGCTCATCGATCTAGACGCCGAGTGGGTGGCAGGCGAGCACGGTTGGCAGAGCCGCTCGGAGAGCTGCTGCTTCGCGGGCCGGCGCCTGCGCGGCCGGGTACTGTTGACGGTGGCCGCGGGCGCGGTAGCCTGGCGCGCGCCGGTGGGGGCAGCCGCGGCTGTCCAGGCGGCTCGGGTGCTGGCCGTATGAGGCGCGCTAGCTCGCAGGGTCGCGGTCGAGGGGGGGTGCCAAGCCGGGGGGCGGCGGCTCAGGGACGGTGTGCCCCATGAGCCTGCTCTCGCGCGAGCGCACCGCGCTGGTCGTGGTGGACGTACAGGAGGCGTTCCGCCCGTACGCCTCCTTCGCGAGCGTCGCAGAGTCCTGCGCGAAGCTCGTGCGGGGAGCACGCATCCTGGGGCTCCCGACGCAGGTCAGCGAGCAGTACCCGAAGGGCCTCGGCCACACCGCGCCGGAGGTGGGCCTGGAGGAGGAGCCGCGGATCGAGAAGAGCGTCTTTTCGGCCGCGCGCGCGGAGGGCTTCGACCTCAAAGGCCGCGAGCAGGCGGTGGTGTGCGGGATCGAGACCCACGTGTGCGTGTCGCAGACTGTCCACGACCTTCTCGCACGCGGCGTCGAGGTGCACGTGCCCGCCGACGCGGTGGGCTCGCGCCACGAAATCGACTACGAGCGCGGCCTGGAGCGCATGGAGCGCGCGGGAGCGGTCGTGACCACGGTCGAGGCGGCCCTGTTCGAGCTGCTGGAGCGCGCGGGAACGCCCGAGTTCAAGGAAGTGCAGAGGTTGATCCTGTGAGCCTCCCACCCGCGTACGTACTCCTGGAGGACGGCGCACGCTTCGACGGCGAGGCGTGCGGGGCACAGGGCAGCGCCGTGGGGGAGGTGGTGTTCACGACGGGGATGTCGGGCTACCAGGAGTCGGTGAGCGACCCGTCGTTCGCGGGCCAACTGATCACGTTCACGTACCCCCACATCGGCAACTACGGCGTGAGCGCGGAGGCGATGGAGTCAGAGCGCCCGTGGGCGCGCGGCACGATCATGCGCGAGGCGTGCGACCGCGAGGACGCCCCGGGCGCGGAGGGGGGGTGGCTGGCGTGGCTGACCGACTGCGGGGTGCCGGCGATCACCGGGGTGGACACGCGCGCGCTGGTGCGCCACATCCGCGAGGCAGGGGCGATGCGCGGGGGGATCTTCCCGGCGAGCGTGGCCCCGGCCGACGCGCACACGCAGATCGAGGCCGAGCCGCGGATGGACGGGCAGGACCTCGCGGCGATCGTGAGCCCGCGCGAGGTGAGCCACCACGGCGACGGGGAGGGCCCGCGGATCGCGGTGATCGACACGGGGATCAAGGGCTCGATCGTGCGCCACCTCGTGGCGCGGGGAGCGAGGGTGGCGCTGCACCCGTGCGCAACCACCGCGGCGCAGCTGCTGGCAAGCGACCCGGACGCCATCCTGCTCGCCAACGGCCCCGGCGACCCGGCGGCGGTGGAGTACGTGACGCAGACCGTCCGCGAAGTGGTGGGGCGCAAGCCGGTGTGGGGGATCTGCCTCGGACACCAGCTGCTGTGCAGGGCGGTGGGCCTGAAGACGTTCAAGCTGCCGTTCGGCCACCGCGGCGCCAACCACCCGGTGAAGGACCTGCAGACGGGCCGCGTGGAGATCACCTCCCAGAACCACGGCTTCGCGGTGGTGGGCCCAAGCGGGAAGGGCACGATCGAGGGCACCAAACCGGTCCGCTGGCAGACCGACTTCGGCGCGGCGCAGCTGACGCACGTGAACCTGTACGACCGCACCGTGGAGGGCCTGGAACTGCTGGACGTGCCGGGCGGCTCGGTGCAGTACCACCCCGAGGCAGGGCCCGGCCCGCACGACAGCGTGTACCTGTTCGACCGCTTCCTGGAGCGCATCGCGGAGGCCGGAGCGTGACGCGCCCGCGGAGGGAAAGATTTTTTGATGAGGACCCCCCAGGGGGGGTCCCAGGGGCGTTCGCCGTACGGACCGGGGGCCTGTGCTGATGCCCCGCCGTGACGACATCCACAAGATCCTGATTCTCGGATCGGGCCCGATCGTGATCGGGCAGGCCGCGGAGTTCGACTACTCCGGCGTGCAGGCGTGCAAGGTGCTGCGCGAGGAGGGCTACGAGGTGGTGCTCGTCAACTCCAACCCCGCGACGATCATGACCGACCCGGAGATGGCGGACGCCACGTACGTCGAGCCGCTGCTGCCCGGCCCGGTGGCGCAGGTGATCGAGCGCGAGCGCCCCGACGCGCTGCTGCCCACGCTGGGGGGCCAGACGGCGCTGAACCTCGCCAAGGCGCTGCACGACGACGGCACGCTGGAGCGCTGCGGAGTCGAGCTGATCGGAGCGAACTACGAGGCGATCACGTGCGCGGAGGACCGCGAGCTGTTCGGCGCGGCGATGGCGCAGGCCGGTCTGCAGATGCCGGCCAACGCCGTGGTCTCCAGCTGGGACGAGCAGGAGCAGCGCTTCGACGTCAAGCGCGGCGTGCAGCGCGCGCAGGGCGTGATGCACGAGGTCGGGCTGCCGTGCATCGTGCGCCCCGCCTACACGCTCGGCGGACGCGGGGGCGGCGTGGCGCGCACCCCCGAGGAGTTCCGCACGGCCGTCGCGCGGGGCCTGGAAGCCTCGCCGATCGGCCAGGTGCTGCTCGACCAGTCGGTGCTCGGCTGGGGGGAGTTCGAGCTGGAGGTGATGCGCGACCGCGCCGACAACGTCGTGATCGTGTGCTCGATCGAGAACGTGGACCCGATGGGCGTGCACACGGGTGACTCGGTGACGGTGGCCCCCCAGCAGACGCTCAGCGACCGCCTGTACCAGCGCCTGCGCGACCAGGCGATCGCGGTGATCCGCGCGGTGGGCGTGGAGACGGGCGGCTCGAACGTGCAGTTCGCGGTCAACCCGCAGACCGAAGAGGTGCTCGTGATCGAGATGAACCCCCGCGTCTCGCGCTCCTCGGCGCTGGCCTCCAAGGCGACGGGCTTCCCGATCGCGAAGATCGCGGCGCGCCTGGCGGTGGGGTACCTGTTGGAGGAGATCCCCAACGACATCACCCGCCTCACTCCCGCGTGCTTCGAGCCGACGATCGACTACGTGGTCGTGAAGTGGCCGCGGTTCGCGTTCGAGAAGTTCCCGGGGGTGGAGCACACGCTCTCCACGCACATGAAGTCGGTGGGTGAGGCGATGGCGATCGGGCGCACCTTCGGCCAGGCGTTCGCCAAGGCGCTGCGCTCGCGCGAGCTCGACAAGACCCCGCGCCTGGGCGAGACGGGCGAAGCCGAGCTGCTGGAGAGCCTCGCCACCCCTTCGCCCGAACGCTTCGAAGTGGTTCTCGAGCTCTTTCGGCGCGGCACCGAGGTGGAGGCGGTCCACGAGCGCACCGCGGTGGACCCGTGGTTCCTGCGCGAGCTGCGCGCGCTCGCGCAGGACCCCGAGGCGCCGTTCGCGGGGGAGCGCACGTACAAGGCGGTGGACACGTGCGCCGCCGAGTTCCCTGCGAGTACCCCCTACTACTACTCCGCGTGGGAGCGCCCACCGGCGTTCTGGGCCCCGCCGCCTGTTGCGGCCCCCCCGCAGGGCGCGCCGACGCCCAACGGCGAGAGCCCCCCGCCAGCATCCTTGGCCCCGCCGGCGGGCGAGGACTCCGCGCTCGTGGCCCACTCGCGCGCGCCAGCCCACGAGGTGCAGCGCGGCGAGCGCCCCTCCGTGGTGATCCTTGGCGCGGGCCCCAACCGCATCGGTCAGGGCATTGAGTTCGACTACTGCTGCGTGCATGCCGCGATGACAGTGCGGGAGTCCGGGCGCGACGCGGTGATGGTCAACTGCAACCCCGAGACCGTCTCCACCGACTACGACACCTCCGACCGCCTCTACTTCGAGCCGCTCACGCTCGAGGACGTGTTGGGCGTCGTCGAGGTCGAGCAGCCCGAGGGGGTGATCGTGCAGTTCGGCGGCCAGACGCCCCTGAAGCTCGCCGCGGGCCTCGCCGCCGCGGGCGTGCCGCTGCTCGGCACGAGCGTCGAGGCGATCGACCTCGCCGAGGACCGCGGGCGCTTCGGGGAGCTGCTCGGCCGCCTCGGCTACCAGGCGCCCCCGTACGCCACCGCGCGCTCGGTGGGGGAGGCCCTGCAGAGAGGCGAGGAGGTCGGCTTCCCGCTGCTGGTGCGTCCCAGCTACGTGCTGGGGGGGCGCGCGATGGAGATCGTGTACTCGCGCGAGGGCCTCGCCGACTACCTGCGCCGCGAGCTGCCGCCGGAGGGCACCACCACGATCTTCCTCGACCGGTTCCTGGAGAACGCGATCGAGGTCGACGTCGACGCGCTGTGCGACGGGAAGGAGACGTGGGTCGGCGGCATCATGCAGCACGTCGAGGAGGCCGGCGTGCACTCCGGCGACTCGGCCTGCGTGCTGCCCCCGCACTCGCTCGGAGGGGAGATGCTCGAGCAGATCCGCGCGGCTACGCGCGAGCTCGCGCTGAACATCGGGGTGGTGGGCCTGCTCAACGTGCAGTACGCGGTGGTGGACGGGCAGCTGTACGTGCTGGAGGCCAACCCCCGCGCCTCGCGCACCGTGCCGTTCGTCTCGAAGGCGGTGGGGCTGCCGCTGGCGAAGCTCGCCTGCCGCGTGCAGCTGGGCGAGTCGATCGCCGCGCTGCGCCTGACCGAAGCCGGGAGACACCGGTCTTCGGCCGGCGTCCCCGTTTCGGCCAGCGAGCGCGAAGGGCTCGGCTTCGGCGACCACGTCTCCGTCAAGGAGGCCGTGCTGCCGTTCGACCGCTTCGAGGGCGCCGACGCGGTGCTCGGCCCCGAGATGCGCTCCACCGGGGAGGTGATGGGGATCGCGCGCGACTTCCCCACCGCGTTCGCCAAGGCACAGGCCGCCGCCGGCTGCCCGCTGCCGCTGCGCGGCACCGCGTTCATCTCGGTCACCGACGCCGACAAGGCAGGCGCGTTCGCGATCGCCCAGTCACTGCACGACAACGGCTTTCGCATCCTCGCCACGCGCGGCACCGCCGAGGCGATCGCGCGCATGGGGATCCCCGTGCAGCCGCTCAACAAGGTCGGCGAGGGCTCCCCCCACGTGGTGGAGTGGATCGAGCGCGGCGACGTGGACCTCGTGGTCAACACCCCCACCGGCTCGGGCGCGCGCACCGACGGGCGGCTGATCCGCCGCGCCGCCGTGACCCGCGGCGTGCCCTGTCTGACCACGCTCGCCGCCGGTGTCTCCGCCGCGCGCGCGATTGCGAGCGCCCGCCAGCACGGCCCCCCGCCGGTGCTCTGCCTGCAGGAGCTCCACCGCGAGGGTGGCCCGTCCACAGCGAAGGCGGGCGCCGCGCGGGGCAAGAGCGGCTCGGCTACGGCGAAGGTGACGGCCGCGCCGCGCGGGGAGGGCCCGTCCGCGGTGAGCGCGAAGCCCGCGCCGCGCGGGGACTCCCCCGAGCGCCCCGGGGCCGGGGTGGCGTGACCGATCGCAGATCGGTCAGCCCCACGGCCCCCTTCGGCCGGCGCCTGCTGCGCGTCACCGGCAACGAGGAGTGGGGCGCCTACCGCGTGTTGCGCGTCGCCGCGGGGGGGTGGGCCGATGAGTCCCCCGCGGGCAGGTCCACGGATGAATCTCCGGAGGGTCGGCGGGCACCTGAGCCCGGCCAGTTCGCGATGCTCGCCGCCGCGGAGCGGTGGGGGGGAGGGGCCGACGAGCGCCCCCACCTACCCCGCGCCTTCTCCTACGCGCGCGTCACCGCGGAGGGCGAGGCACACTTCCTGCTCGAGGACGTCGGCCCCGGCACGCACCGGCTGTGCGAGCTGCGCCCCGGCGAGCAGGTGTGGCTGCTCGGGCCACTGGGGGTCGGCTTCACGGCTCCCGCCGACGGCCGCCGCGCGATCCTCGTGGGCGGCGGCGCCGGGATCGCGCCCCTCGCGATATGGCAGGACGCGCTTGTGGATGGCGCTGCCCACCCGCCCTCCGTGTTGCTCGGCTTTCGCGACCGCCGCCACGCCGCGGGAGCCGCGCTGCTGGGAGACGCCCAGGTCGCCACCGACGACGGCTCCGTGGGGCGCCACGGACTTGTCAGCCAACTGCTCGCATCCGAGCTCGCGCGCGACCCCGACGCAACCGTGTACGCCTGTGGCCCCGCGCCGATGCTCGAGGCCGTGCGCGCGCTCTGCGCTGCGCGCGCCGTGCCGGCCCAGCTCGCCCTGGAGTCCGGGATGGCCTGTGGCTTCGGCGCGTGCTTCGGCTGTGTCGTGCCCCGTCGCGGCGGGGGCTACCTGCGCGTGTGCGTGGACGGCCCCGTGGTCGACGCCGCACAGCTTGAGCACGTCGACGCCCACGCGGGAGCCCCGGCGTGAGCGTGAACTTCTGCGGACTGGAGCTCGCCCACCCGGTGATCAACGCCTCGGGCACCTTCGACGTACCCGCCGCCCGCGCGGCCTTCGGGGAGGCCCTCGACACCGAGTTCCCGTTCTCCGCGTTCGTGTCCAAGACGATCACGCTCCAGGCCCGTGACGGCAACCCCCCGCCGCGGCTGTGGGAGGTGCCGGCGGGCCTCGTCAACTCGATCGGACTGCCCAACAAGGGCCTGGAGGGCTACCTGGAGCATGACCTCCCCGAGCTCGCGCGGCTCCCGGTGCCGCTAGTCACCAACGTGATGGGCTCGACCGCCGAGGAGATCGCCACGCTGCTGGAGCGCTGCGAGGAGCGCTCCGAGATCGCGGCGCTCGAGCTCAACGTGTCCTGCCCAAACGTCGCGACCGGCCTCGACGTAGGCGCCGATCCCGCGACGCTTGAGCGGGTGGTGCGCGAGGTGCGCCCCCGCACCTCCAAGCCGCTGATCGTCAAGCTCACCCCCAACACCGCCGACGTGGCCGCCTGTGCGCGGGCTGCCGAGGCCGGTGGGGCGGATGCCGTCTCGCTGATCAACACCCTGCGTGCTACTGCGCTCGCCCCCGAGGTGCGTTCGAATCGACGCGCCCCCTGGCTTGGCGGAGGCGGCGGCGGGCTCTCCGGACCTGCGATCCGCGCGGTCGCACTGGCTCAGGTGGCCGCCGCCGCAGCGGCCGTCACGATCCCTGTCGTGGGCATGGGCGGGGTGCAGAGCGCCGCCCACGCGCGCGACCTGCTCGACGTGGGGGCCACGCTCGTGGCGGTCGGCACCGAGAGCTTCCGTGACCCGGCTGCCGGTGGACGCATCGCACGGGCGCTCGCCGGGGACCGGCTGGGTTGAGAACGGCTTTCAAAAAGACCGGCACGCCCGGATACGACCCTGGACACGGCGCTGGATCGCCACGTGCCGGCTTGCCCGTGCTACCAGCACGGGGCTTCACCGACCGAAGCCGGGAGACACTCGCCTTCGGCTCCCATCCCCGTTTCGGCCAGCGTCGCCCAGCTTGGTCCAGGGCCGCCCTACCGATCGGAGAGCGACGGGCTCTCCGATCGGCCAGCACCGCCTATTTTGAAAGACGTTCTGACTGGCTGCGCAGCCAGCAAAGCGGGGGACAAAAACCCCTGCAAACACCTGCTCGTACCATCCACTAGCCTCCACATACCTAGACCTCGAGTTGAGCTTTAGGTGAATTGAGCCCTCGCGCCTTGATCGTCGGCCGCGGGTGTGTAGACTCGCCGCCCATGGCGACGGGGACGGGTATGACGCCCACCAAGCACTCGGCGGCGCCGGAGCGCTCACTCAACCAGCGGATGGACGCCCTCGCCAGGGCCAACCTGATTCGCACCGAACGCGCCCGTCTCAAGCGCGACCTGAAGGCGGGGCGGTACTCGATCCACACCCTCCTGCTGAACCCTCCCGAGTACATGGAGACCGCGAAGGTGTTCGACGTGATGCTCGCCGTCCCCAAGTACGGACGGGTGAAGGTCAACAAGATCCTCGCTCACTGCCGCGTCGCCCCCAGCAAGACCATCGGCGGGCTCTCCGAGCGCCAGCGCTCGGAGTTGGTGTCGCTGCTGCGCCGCTAGGTTCACCACGGCTGAGTTCCGATGCATGGTTCTCAGTCGGCTCGCGGTGGATTCACCCTGCGTTCCACCGGTGGCGGCATTAGGGTGGCGGGGGTGGCGCGCGTCTTCGTTATCACCGGCCCTTCGGGCGTGGGCAAGGGCACGCTCATCCGCGGCCTGATGGAGCGCCTACCTCAGCTCGAGCTTTCCGTGTCCGCCACCACGCGCCCGGCGCGCCCCGGCGAGCACGACGGCATCGACTACCACTTCCTCGCCCCCGAGGAGTTCGAGCGGCGCGTACGGGCGGGGGACTTCGTCGAGCACGCCGACTACGCCGGGCGCCGCTACGGGACGCTGCGCGGCGAGCTCGACGGGCGCGTGCGGGCCGGCGTGCCCGTCGTGCTGGAGATCGAGGTGCAGGGCGCCCGCCAGGTTCGCGCAGCGGCGCCCGAGGCGCTGCAGGTCTTCATCGCGCCCCCCTCCTTGGATGCCCTGCGCACCCGCCTCATCGGGCGCGGGGCTGACGGTGCCGAGGAGGTCGAGCGGCGCCTACGCGTAGCCGAGCAGGAGCTGCAGGCGCAGTCCGAGTTCGCCCACGTGGTCGTCAACGACCGGCTGGACGAGGCGCTGGAGGAACTTGTCGCGGTCGTCGCCGCCGAGCTGGACGGGTAGCACTCGCCGGGGCCGTCTGCACCGGGCCTCTACACTAGACGCTCAACCACGAAAGGGCCCCTGTGATCTCACCCCGCATCGACCGTCTGCTGGAGAACGTCGACTCCAACTACGCCTCCGTCGTGGTGGCCGCCAAGCGCGCCCGCCAGATCAACAGCTACTACCACAACCTCGGCGAGGGCACCTTCGACGAGTTCCCGCCTCCCATGATCGAGACCACCTCCAAGAACTACCTCACGATCGCCCTGGAGGAGGTAGCTCAGGGAAAGATCAAGTACCACTACAGGTAAGGGCGCACGACCTAAACGCCCAGCAAGCCGAGGACCAGGGCTTGCCGGTTTCCTCTCGGCGGTCTAAAACCCCGGTATGTCCAGAATCCTGCTAGGGGTGAGCGGCGGGATCGCCGCGTACAAGGCGCTCGAGTTCGTGCGCCTGGCAACCGGCGCCGGCCACGCGGTGCGGGTCGTGCAGACGCCCGCCAGCTGCCGCTTCGTGGGCAGCGCCTCCTTCGCCGCGCTCACCGGAGCGCCCGTGCTCGTGGACGAGTTCGAGCGCGACCCCGCGCGGGGGGCGTTCCCCGGTCAACCGCTGCCCGCACACGAGCCGATCAGCCACCTGGAGCTCGTGCGCAACGCGCAGCTGTACCTGGTCGCGCCCGCCTCCGCGAACACGGTCTCCAAGCTCGCCCACGGCCTCGCCGACAACCTCCTGTGCAGCGCCGCACTCGCCGCCACCTGCCCGCTCGTGGTGGCCCCCGCGATGAACAACCACATGTACGAGCACCCCGCCGTGCAGGCCAACCTCCAGACGTTGCGCGCGCGTGGCGTGCACGTCGTCGAGCCCGAGCGGGGCCGCCTGGCCTCCGAAGGCGAGGAGGGCGTCGGGCGCCTGCCCGACCCCGCACGGCTGCTGGAGGTCTGCGAGGCGCTGCTGGCCAGCGCCGACCCCGCGCCTGCGCCCGCGGCGGCGGGCACGTGGCGCGGCCTGAGCGTGCTCGTCACCGCGGGAGGCACCCGCGAGCCGATCGACAGCGTGCGCTTCATCGGCAACGGCTCCTCCGGGCGCATGGGCCTCGCGCTCGCCCAGGCCGCTCACGCGCGCGGAGCCGCAGTGACGGTCGTGGCCGCCAACGTCGCGTTGCCCCGCCCCGCGGGCGTCGCCTGGCGGGAGGTCTCGACCGCCGCCGAGCTCGCCGAAGCGTGCGAGCGGGAGTTTCCCACCTGCGACCTGTTGCTGATGGTCGCCGCCGTCGCGGACTTCCGCCCCGTCGAGCCCGCGAACGGGAAGCTCAAGAAGGCCGACCGCGAGCGCCTGCACCTGGAGCTCGAAGCGACCCCGGACGTGCTCCGCGAGCTCGCGGCCCGCCGGCGGGCCGGGCAGACGCTCGTGGGGTTCGCCGCCGAGCACGGAGCGGGCGCAATCGACTATGGACGGGGCAAGCTGCAGGGCAAGCGGCTCGACGCCGTCGTGGTCAACGACATCTCCCGCTCTGACATCGGCATCGGGGCCGACTCCAACCAGGTCACGATCCTCACCGCCACGGGCGAGGAGCACGTGCCGCGCGCCTCCAAGGAGCAGGTCGCCGAGGCGATCCTCGACGCCGTGGAACGTCTACGAACGGGCTGAGTGCCTTTCTACAGTGGAGGGGACCACCATGGACAGCGTCTACGACCTCTACCGCCGCGGCTGTGACCTGCTCCGTCACGGCGACTACCAGGCCGCGATCGTGCCGCTCACCAGCGCGCGCGAGCAGGAGCCCGACAAGGCCTCGATCCGCGAGGCGCTCGGCCGCGCGCTGTTCCACGCGCAGCGCTACGAGGACGCCGCCGAGGAGTTCCGTGCGATCGCCACCCAGGCGCCCACCAACGACTACGCGCTGTTCTGCCTGGGGCGCTCGATGCAGCAGCTCGGCCGCCACGAGGAGGCCCGCCACCCGCTCGCGCTCGCCTGCTCGCTGCGTCCCGAGCGCCGCGACTACCGGGTCTACCGCGACCGCGCCCGCCGTGCCGTCCACGGCTCCTGATCGCCCCGTGCCCGTGCACCCGCCGAGGTTTGCCGCGAGCGCCGTGAGGCCGCCGTGCGGGGTTCGCCAGGAGCGCCGTGAGGCTGCCGCCGCTCGCCGGCACTCCACGCCGATGCTATGCTCGCCCAACAGCTTTCGTGCCGGCGTAAGGATGCCGGCTGTCGGACCGAAAGTGGGCGGATCGCCCGCTTTTTTCATTTCTGGAGGGCACATGCCAACTTTGCAGAGGGAGATCGAAGAACAGCTCGCCGGGTGCGAGCCCGACGTCGAGGTGCTGCTCGCCGAGGTGATCGGCGGCGGGACCCTGCGGGTCTTCATCGACCACCCCGACGGCGTCACGCTCGCGCTCTGCGAGCGGGTCACGGTGGCGCTCGCAGCGCTGCGCGAGCGCTACACCCTGGAGGTCTCCTCCCCGGGCCCCGAGCGGCCGCTGACCAAGCCCGACCACTTCCGCCGCTTCGTGGGCCGCCGCGCGCGTGTGCGCACTCGTGGGGATCAACCCACGCCGCCGACCCGCCAGCCCATGGGTGGGCAGGCCATGAGCCGGCGCAGCTACACCGGGGAGCTCGTAGGAGCCTCGGACACCGAGATCACGCTCGCCGCCGACGGCGCGCTCGTCACGATCCCCTACGCGCAGATCCGCCGATCCAACCTGCTCGAGGAATAGGCGCCATGTCACGTGAAATCCTCGAAGCGATGCACGCGCTGGCCCGCGAGAAGGGCATCGAGCCCGAGAAGTTGATGCTCGCGTTGGAGGACGCCCTGCTCTCCGCCTACAAGAAGCAGCCCGGCTCCGCGAAGTACGCGCGGGTGGAGATGGACCGCGAGACGGCCGACTTCCGCGTGATCGAACTGATCATCCCCGAGCGCCTGGAGGCGCACCTGATCGTGGAGACGATCGACGAGGGCACCGTCGTGGACCCCGAGACGGGAGAGCTGCGCGAGCCCGAGGAGCCCGAAATCGACCCGGCGAAGTTCGAGCAGTACCGCGACCAGATCGGCGAACAGGACGTCACCCCCGACGACTTCGGCCGGATCGCGGCGCAGACCGCCAAGCAGGTGATCCTGCAGCGCATCCGCGAGGCCGAGCGGGACATGATGTTCGAGGAGTACCGCGACCGCGTGGGCGAGCTGATCACCGGCATCGTGCAGCAGTCGGACTCTCGCTACACGCTCGTGCAGCTGCGCGAGCGCGTCGAGGCGCTGCTGCCCAAGTCCGAGCAGGTCGACGGCGAGCGCTACGACCACTCGCAGCGCATCAAGGCCGTCATCAAGGAGGTCTCCCCCTCCACCAAGGGGCCCTCGATCATCGTCTCCCGCCGCGACCCCGAGCTGATCAAGAAGCTGTTCGAGCTCGAGGTCCCTGAGATCGCCGACGGCCTCGTGGAAATCGCCAACGTCGCGCGCGAGCCGGGCTACCGCTCGAAGATCGCGGTGGTCTCCCACGCCGACGGTGTGGACCCCGTCGGCGCCTGCGTCGGGCCGCGCGGCTCGCGCGTGCGGATGGTCGTCTCCGAGCTGCGCGGCGAGAAGATCGACATCATCCCCTTCAACGACGAGCCCGCGCGGTTCGTCGCCAAGGCGCTCTCACCCGCGCGCGTGCGTGAGGTGTTGGTCGACGACGAGGCCAAGCAGGCCACGGTGATCGTGCCCGACGACCAGCTCTCCCTGGCGATCGGCCGCGAAGGCCAAAACGCGCGCCTGGCCGCCCGCCTGACGGGCTGGCGCGTGGACATCCGCTCGGAGACCGAGTTCGCCGCCGAGGAGGCCGAGCACGGCTACGAGGAGGAGGAGGTCTCCGGCCGCTGCGCCGCGATCCTCTCCAACGGCCGGCGCTGCCCCAACGCGGCCCTGTCCGGCTCGCGCTACTGCGGCCTTGAGACCCACCAAGCGCTGGCGGGCATCACCGGTGACAGAGTCGCCGACCTCAACGGTGACGGCGCGGCGTCGGGCGAGGCTCCGCCGCCGCTTGACGCGGAGGCTGTGCAGGGCGACCCCGTCGCCGAGGCCGCGCAGGAGGAGACCGTGAGCCAGGCCACATCCGCGGCCGCGCCGCGGCCCGCCACCGAAGTCGTTCCCGGGGTCACGCAGGAGCAGCCTGCCGCCGAGGTCGAGAGCGCAGGGGGGCAAGCGCCATAGCGGGCCACGTGCCCCGACGCCGCTGCGTCGGCTGCGGGCGGATCGCGTCGAAGTCCGAGCTCGTGCGCGTCGCCGTCGCCGGCGACGGACGCTCCCGGCGCGCGGTGCTAGACCTCGCCGGCACGCTGCCCGGCCGCGGCGCCTACCTTTGCCGCGCGGGCGTCGCCGAGCCGACGCCGAATCCGGATTGCCTGCGACTCGCCGAGCGCCGCCGGGGTATCGCCCGGACGCTGCGCTGCTCGGTGACCCTTGGCCCCGAGATCGTAGAATCGGTGAACCAGTGAGCAAGAAGCGGGTACACGAGATCGCCAAGGAGCAGGGCGTCGCCAGCAAGGCGCTGATCGAACGGCTGCAGGCCACCGGCGTCGAGGTCAAGACGGCGTCCTCCTCGGTCGAGGAGTCCCTTGCGCTGGGCGCGCTCGGCGCCGACGGCGCGACCGCCGCGCAGGCAGGCTCGACACCAGCTCAGCCAGCGCCAGCTCCAGCGAGCCCGGCCACCGCGCCCGCGCCTGTTGCCAAAGCCGCGCCCGTCGTGGCGCAGGCTGCCTCGGCCCCCGCGAGTCCCGCTCAGCCGGCGGCAAAACCCGCGACCGCGCCGATGCAGCATGCGGTCCCCCAGGCGGCGCCCGCAGTGGCGCTCTCCGATCCGACTCCTTCCGCCGCGGCGGCGCCGCCGGCGCCGCTCACCACCGCGAGCGCCGGCGTCGACCAGGCCCCCGCCGCAACGCTGGGCGCGACCGACCCGACAGTCGCTGCACCCGGGGCGGCCTCGGTGCAGAGTCCCGCCGAGCGGGTGCGCCCCACGCGCGACTCGCGCACCGGCGAGCGCGCTCCCGCCGGTGCTGGCCCGCCCGGGCGGCGGCGCGTGGTGATCGACTCGCAGGCTTCCCGCCGCCAGCAGGCGGGCCCCGCCAACCAGCCTCAGCGCCGCCCCCGCCGCGGCCGGCGGCGGCGCGGGACCTACGACGACACGATCGCCCCGATCGACAACACCGCCGCGATCCGCGACGCCAACCTCGTGCGCATCAACTCCGGCTCGACCGTCAAGGACGTCGCCGAGTACCTCGGCGTGCCGGTGCCCGAGGTGATCAAGAAGCTGATGAGCCTGGGGGAGATGGCCACGCTCACCCAGACGCTCTCCGACGAGGCGATCCAGGTGCTCGCCGAGGAGTTCGGCAAGGAGATCGAGATCGTCCACGCCGCCGACGACGTGGAGCCCGAGCCGGTCTTCGAGGACGCCGAGGAGGATCTCGTCGAGCGCCCGCCGGTGGTGACCGTGATGGGCCACGTCGACCACGGCAAGACCTCGCTGCTGGACGCGATCCGTGAGACCGAGGTCGCCGCCGGGGAGGCGGGCGGCATCACGCAGCACATCGGCGCCTACCAGGCCAGCCACGCGGGCAAACAGGTGACCTTCCTCGACACTCCGGGCCACGAGGCGTTCACCGCGATGCGCGCCCGCGGTGCGCGCGTGACCGACCTCGCCGTGATCGTGGTCGCAGCCGACGACGGGGTCAAGCCGCAGACCGAGGAGGCGATCGACCACGCCCGAGCGGCCGACGTGCCGATCGTGGTGGCGGTCAACAAGGTCGACAAGGAGGGCGCCCAGCCCGAACGGGTGCGCACCGAAATGGCCCAGCGCGGGCTGCAGCCCGCCGAGTGGGGCGGGGAGATCGAGTACGTGGACGTCTCCGCCAAGACCCGCCAGGGCCTCGACGAGCTGCTCGACACGATCCTCGTCGTCACCGACCTGGAGGAGCTGCGCGCCAACCGCGAGGCGGAGGCCTCCGGGACGGTGATCGAGTCCAAGCTCGACCCCGGCCGCGGCCCGGTCGTGAGCGTCCTGATCCAGCGCGGCACGCTGCACGTCGGTGACGCGCTGGTGGCCGGTGCGCACTTCGGGCGGGTCCGCGCGATGCACGACTTCACCGGGGCGCGCGTGAAGCGCGCGCAGCCCGGCGACCCGGTCGAGGTGCTCGGCTTCGACGGGGTACCCGAGGCGGGTGACCTCGTGCGGGTCGTCGAGAACGAGCGCCGCGCCCGCCAGATCGCCGGCGAACGGGCCAACCGCCTAAAGACCGAGGCGCTGGCCCGGCGCTCCGGGCGCAAGCTCTCACTCGAGGACGTCTTCAAACTCGCTCGCGAGGGCGCCGTCAAGGAGCTCGGCCTGGTCATCAAGGCCGACGTGGCCGGGTCGCTCGAGGCGATCGAGGATGAGATCGCCAAGCTCCCGCAGGAGGAGGTGAAGGTCAACATCATCCACCGCGGGGTCGGCGGCATCAACGAGTCCGACGTGATGCTCGCCGCCGCCTCCGAAGGGCTGATCCTGGCCTTCAACGTCCGCCCCGTCGGCGACGCCCGCCAGCTCGCAGAGCGCGAGGGCGTGGAGATCCGCTCCTACGCGGTGATCTACCGCGCGATTGAGGAGCTGCGCGCCGCGATGCAGGGCCTGCTCGAGCCCGAGGAGGTCGAGAGCACGCTCGGCCAGGCGGAGGTGCGCCAGCTGTTCCGCGCCTCGCGCATCGGGGTGATCGCGGGCTCCCACGTGACCGAGGGCAAGGTAACGCGCGGGGCGCGTGTGCGCGTGGTGCGCGAGGGCACCGTCATCTACGACACCACCGTGGCGAGCCTGCGCCGCTTCAACGAGGACGTGCGCGAGGTCGCCGCCGGGTTCGAGTGCGGGATCGTGCTCGCCAACTTCCAGGATCTGCGCGAGGGCGACGTGCTCGAGACCTACGAGACGCGCCAGGTAGAGCGCGAGCTCGCCTGACGCCGGGCTGGGGAACCCGACGGGCGGGGAGAGTAGGATGACTTCAGGCCGGATGCGCCGGGTCGACGAGGCGATCAGGCAGGTGATCGGAGAGGTGGTGGCAAGCGAGTTGAAGGACCCCCGAGTGGGATTCGTGACGGTGACCGATGTGCGGACCAGCGCCGATCTCAGCCACGCGCGCGTGTACGTGAGCGTGCTTGGCGACGACCGTGCGGAGGCAGACCGAAGCAGGAAGACACCGGCCTTCGACCAGCGCGGGGAGACGCTCGCCGGGCTGAACAGCGCGCACGGCTACCTGCAGCGTCGGGTCGCTTCCGAGCTGCGCCTCAAGCGCACGCCCACGCTGAGCTTCCTCTACGACGACACGACAGATCGCGCGATGCGCCTGGAGGAGCTGTTGAGCAAACCGGGAGCCGACGCTGATGAGTGAGAACGGCGCGGCGGCTGGGGGGAACACCGCGGAGACCCGCGCGCTCGTGCTGGAGCGCATCCGCAGCGACCGCAGCTTCGTGCTCGCCACGCACGAAAACATGGACGGCGACGCGATCGGCTCGCTGATCGGGATGCACGGGCTGCTCACCGCGCTCGGCAAGGACTCGCTGATGTTCATCCCCACCGGTGAGCTGCCGCTGCCCATCGAGTACCGCTTCTTCACCCTCGACCGCGTGATCGAGGCGCCGCCGGCGGACATCGCGCAGCGCACCGTGGTGCTCCTGGACTGCGGCAACATCGATCGCAACTCCGCCGGGGTGCTGCGCGACGGCGCGCACCTGCTGAACGTCGACCACCACCACGACAACACCCGCTTCGGCACCCTCGACCACGTGGTGGCGGACGCCTCGTGCACCGCGGAGATCATCTGGGATCTGGCGCACGGGCTGGGGGTGGAGCCCACGCCGGCGGTCGCGGAGGCGCTGTACGTCGGTCTGGTCACGGACACCGGGCGCTTCATGTACGAGAACACCGGGCCCCGCGCACACGTGATGGCGGCCGAGTTGATCGAAGCGGGCGTGGACGTGCAGGCGATCTACCGCCGCCTCTACGAGGAGACACCCTACGCCAAGCTCACCCTGCTGGCTCTGGGGCTCGGGCAGGTGCGCCGCTTCGACTCCGGTGAGCTCACGTTGGCGTTCCTGAGCGCCGAGGACTTCCGCAGGGCCGGGGCCGAGGACAGCTACTCGGAGGGCATCGTCGACCACCTGCGCGCCGTGCAGGGCACGAAGGTCGCGGCGCTCGTGCGCGAGCTCACGGCCGAGGAGCGCCGCGGCGAGCGCAAGGTCTCGCTGCGAGCCGTGGACGACGATGTGGACGTTTCGGCGATCGCGCGCGCCCAGGGGGGAGGCGGGCACCGCCGCGCTGCTGGCTTCTCCACGACGCTCGAGCCGGAGGATCTGATCGAGTTCCTGCGCCGCGAGATCGCCGCGCAGCTGCTGGCCGATCCCGGACGATCGGTCGCGCCGGCGCCCGCGTGAACGCCGACGGCTCGGCGCTCTGAGGCCGGCGGTTATGTGCACCCGGCCTCACCTCGACCGCGCGCGATGGTCTGGCGTGTGATGGACGGCGTCCTGCTGATCGACAAGCCCGTGGGGTGCACCTCGCACGACGTGGTCGCCGCGGTTCGCCGCGCGCTGGGGGGGGTCAAGACTGGGCACGCAGGGACGCTCGACCCCTTCGCCAGCGGCCTGCTGCTGGTGCTGGTGGGAAAGGCGACGCGCATCCAGGAGAAGCTGATGGGGCTCCCCAAGCGCTACGAGACGGTGGCGCGGCTGGGAGCCGTGTCGAGCACCGGAGACCCTGAGGGGGAGATCACGCAGACCGGCCGGATCCCACCGGACCGATCGAAGATCGGCCAGCCGCCCCTGCCGACGGGCGAGGTGCGCCAGCGGCCCCCGATCTACTCGGCCGTAAAGATCGGCGGAGAGCGCGCGTACAAGCGCGCCAGGCGCGGCGAGCACTTCGAGATGCCCGAGCGCCTCGTGACGGTCTACCGCTTCGAGCAGCTCTGGAGGGAGGAAGGCCCCGCCGACCCACGCGCGGGGTATCTGATCGAGTGCTCGGCCGGAACGTATGTGCGTTCGCTGATCGCCGACCTCGGCGACGCTTACTGCGTAGAGCTGCGGCGCACGGCGATCGGGCCGTTCAAGGTGCAGGACGCGGTGGCGCCTCCCCGCCGCGGCGAGCCGTGGCTACCACCGGAGCCGATCTCGATCGAGCAGGCGCTCGGTGGCCTGGACTAGGCTTCCCGTCAATGAAGGTCACCTGGCTACCAGACGTGCAACGCCGCGAGCGCCAGGTGGCGGTCGGGACATTCGACGGCGTGCACCTCGGCCACCGCGAGGTGATCCGCGGAGCGGACAGCGTGCTCACGTTCGAGCCCCATCCGGTCTCCGTGGTTGCGCCCCAGCACGCGCCGAAGCTGCTGACGAAGCTCGACGTGAAGGCCGAGTTGATCGCCGCGTTGGGCGTGCGGGAGCTGATTGTGATCCCCTTCGACGCCACCTTCGCCGCGCGCAGCGCTCAGGAGTTCATCGACGAGGTGCTGGTCGGCACGCTGGGGGCCGTGCGGGTGTCGGTTGGCGAGAACTTCCGCTTCGGCAACCGTGCGAAGGGCGATACGGGGCTGCTGGCCGCCGACGGGCGCTTTCAGACGACGGTGCACCCGCTGCTGGAGGTCGCAGGGGAGATCGTCTCCTCCAGCCACATCCGCGGCCTCGTGCTCGCCGGCGAGGTCGCAAGCGCGACGCGTTTCCTCGGCGCGCCCTTTCAGCTTCGGGGCGAGGTGGTGCGCGGCGACGAACGGGGGCGCACGCTTGACTTCCCGACCGCGAACCTGATCCCCGAGGAGGAGCTCGTGTGCCCCGGCCACGGCATCTACGCCTGCCTCGCCGCCGGGCACCCGGCCGCGGTCAACGTGGGGGTACGCCCGACCTTCACGACCGGCCGCGGCGAGCTGATCGAGGCGTACCTGCTCGACTTCGACGGGGACCTGTACGGCAGCGAGCTGCGCATCGACTTCCTGCGCCGCCTGCGCGGCGAGCGGCGCTTCGCCACCCCCGAGGCGCTGATCGAGCAGATGCACAGCGACGTCGAGCTGACCCGCAAGGTCGTCGCCGAGCTGTGAGGGTGGCCCGCTTTGCTAGCGTGTGCGTCCGCCGATGACGATGACCACCGAGAGAAAGCGCGAGCTCGCCGCGAAGTTCGGGGAGAACGAGCGCGACACCGGAAACACGAAGGTGCAGGTGGCGCTCCTGACCGAGCGCATCAACCACCTCACCGAGCACCTGCGCGAGCAGAAGAAAGACCACCACTCTCGTCGCGGGCTGCTGATGCTCGTGGGACGCCGGCGGCGCTTTCTGGACTACCTGCAGCGCCGGGACCTCGAGGGCTACCGCGCGCTGATCAAAGAGCTCGGCCTCCGCAAGTAAACGAAGGTCCCGTATGAGCGTCCTCGACCCGGGCACCGAGGTTCCGAGCTTCTCGCTCACCAACGAAAGCGGCGAGCGCGTCACCGAGAAGGATCTGCACGGCGGGAGCACCGTGCTCGTCTTCTACCCGTTCGCCTTCAGCCCCGTGTGCACCGACCAGCTGCAGCTGTACGAGCGGGAGCTCGACCAGATCACAGCCGATGGCGCCGCGATCTACGGCGTCTCCTGCGACAGCACGTGGGCGCAGAAAGCGTTCCGCGAAAAGCTCGGCGTGAGCATCCCGCAGCTCTCGGACTTCGAGCCCAAGGGCGCGGCCTGCGGCGCCTTCGGAGTGCTCCACGAGGGCGGCTTCCCCCAGCGCGCCCTGGTGATCGTCGGCCCCGACGGGGTCGTGCGCTGGAGCTACCAGGCGCCCTCGCCCGCCGACCTTCCCGGCGTGCACATGATCCTCGGCGGCCTTAAGAATGTATAGCCGCTAAGCTGCCCTAGTTCGGAACAGAGATAAAAGAGACAAGAGCCGCCGACCGACGGGCGGACAGGAAGGCAGTGGATATGAGTAGCGACGCCGTGACGCGGGTCTCCGTGGAGATCGCAGGCAGCGAAATCTCGTTCGAGACCGGCAGGATGGCCAAGCAGGCCTCCGGCGCAGTGGTCGTCCGCCAGGGCGACACGATGGTCCTCGCGACAGCAACCGCGGGCAACCCCCGCGACGTGGACTTTCTCCCGCTCACCGTGGACGTGGAGGAGCGGATGTACGCGGCCGGGAAGATCCCCGGCTCGTTCTTCAAGCGCGAGGGGCGCTCGGGCGAGAAGGGGACGCTGACGGCGCGCATGATCGACCGCCCGCTGCGGCCGCTGTTCCCGAAGGGGTGGAACCGCGAGACCCAGCTGGTCGCGATCCCGCTGTCGGTGGACCACGTGCACCCGTACGACATCCTCGCGATGAACGGCGCCTCCGCGGCGCTGATGATCTCCGAGGTGCCATTCGCCGGGCCCGTGGGGGCCGTCAGAATCGGCAAGGTCGACGGCAACTTCGTGGTCAACCCCAGCGAGGAGCAGCTGCCCGGCGCCGGCGAGGAGGTCGTCTCCGACCTCGATCTCGTGGTGGCCGGCTCGGAGGACGCGATCCTGATGGTGGAGGCGGGCGCGAACGAGATCTCCGAGGCGGAGATCCTCGACGCGCTGGACATCGCGCACTCGGAGATCAAGAAGCTGTGCGCACTGCAGCGCGAGCTCGCCCAGCGGGTGGGCCGCGAGAAGGTCGCGGTGCAGCCCCCAGTCGCCGACGAGTCGCTGCTCACAGCGATCCGCGGCTCGCACGGGAGCGCGCTCGACGCGGCTACGCAGGTGGTGGACAAGCTCGAGCGCCAGGAGGCCACGACGGAGGTCGAGCAGGCGATCCTCGAGCACTACGCTCCGGCGGCGCCCGAGGGTGCCGGCGAGGAGGCGCTCCTAGCCGCCCGGGAGCAGCGCGCCGCCGCGCAGCTCGCGTTTGACAGGCTCGAGAAGGCGATCATCCGCGAGCGCATCGCGGTGCACAAGAAGCGCCCCGACGGCCGCGCCGAGGACGAGATCCGCGAGATCTCGATCGAAGTGGGCGTGACGCCGAGAACGCACGGCTCGGCGCTGTTCACGCGCGGGCAGACCCAGGCGCTGAGCGTCGCCGCGCTCGGCACGCTCAAGGAGGAGATGCGCCTTGACACGCTCGGGCTGCAGAGCAAAAAGTTCTACTTCCACCACTACAACTTCCCGCCGTTCTCGGTCGGCGAGGCGGGCCGTCTCGGCCCCAAGCGCCGCGACATCGGCCACGGCGCCCTGGCCGAGCGGGCGCTTGTGCCGATGGTGCCTTCGATCGAGGAGTTCCCCTACACGATCCGCGTGGTCTCGGACATCCTCGAGTCCAACGGCTCCTCCTCGATGGCTTCGGTGTGCGGCTCCTCGCTGTCGCTGATGGACGCGGGCGTGCCGCTCAAGCGCCCCGTGGCGGGGATCGCGATGGGCCTGATCAAGGAGGGCGAGCAGTACACGGTGCTGACCGACATCGCCGGCGTGGAGGACCACCTGGGCGACATGGACTTCAAGGTGGCCGGCACCGAGCGGGGCATCACCGCGCTGCAGATGGACATCAAGATCTCGGGCGTCACGTTCGAGATCCTGCGCGACGCCCTCACGCAGGCGCACAAGGCGCGCTCCTACATCCTCGGGCGGATGGCCGAGGTGATCGAGGGCCCGCGCTCGCAGCTCAGCCAGTACGCCCCGCGCATCCAGACGATCCAGATCGACCCCTCGCAGATCGGCCTGCTGATCGGCAAGGGCGGGGAAACGATTCGCGGCCTCTCGGAGGAGTTCGAATCCCAGATCGACGTCAACGACGAGGGCCAGGTGCTGATCTACTCGGCCAACGGCGAGCTCGCCGACGAGCTCGCGGAGCGCATCCGGATGATGATGAAGGAGGTCGAGGTCGGCGACGAGTTCCTCGGCAAGGTCGTCAAGACGACCACCTTCGGCGCGTTCGTCGAGCTCGCGAAGGGCACCGACGGCCTGCTGCACATCTCCAACGTCTCACCGGGCCAGCGCATCGCGAGCGTCGAGGAGGTGCTCAACAAAGGCGACGAGATCAACGTGCGCGTGGTCGAGGTCGACCGCGAGCGCGGGCGCATCGGCCTGCGGCTTGCCCACGACCCGGAGATCGCGGGCAAGTCCGTCGAGGAGCTGGCGGCCGTCGGCGCCGGAGGCGGGGGAGGCGGAGGCGGACGCTCGTCGGGTCCCTCACGCAACGGCCGTGAAGGTCGCGGCGGCGGCGATCGGGACCGCGGCCGCAGCGAGCGTGGGGAGCGCGGCTCCGGCCGTCCCCGCCACGGCTCCGGGCGCGACCGCGACCGGTTCTGAGACCGCGAGAGCACGGGTCTGCTGGCAACGTCACTGTGCGCGGGGCGGGCGGGATCCGGATCCTCCCGCCTAGCTCCACGAACCCCTGCGCAGCCAACCACTATGAGTGAGATGTCCCACCGCATCACCACCCTGGACTCGGGCGTCCGGGTGGTGAGCGAACCGATGCCGTCCGTGCGCTCGGTCGCACTGGGCTTCTGGATCGGCGCGGGCTCCGCGCACGAGCGCGAGGAGCAGGCGGGGATCTCGCACCTGCTCGAGCACATGCTGTTCCGCGGCTCGGAGCGCTACGGCTCGGAGGAGATCGACCAGATCTTCGACGCGATGGGCGCCGAGCTGAACGCGGGCACCGACAAGGAGGCGACGTCGGTGTACACGCGGGTGCTCGACCGGCACCTGGAGCGCGCGTTCGATGTGATCGCCGACATGGTGTGGCGCCCCCGCATGGGGGAGCTCGAGGCCGAGCGTGAGGTCGTGCTGGAAGAGATCGCGATGTACGAGGACGACCCGCAGGACCGCGTGTTCGACGTGCTCGGCGAGGCGGTCTTCGGCGAGCACCCGCTCGGACGCCCGGTGATCGGCCGCGCGGAGGTTGTGGGAGCGCTGACGCGCGAGCAGCTGCGGGGCTTCCACGCCGAGTGCTACGCCCCCGCGGACGTGGTGATCTCGGCGGCGGGCTCGGTCGACCACGACGCGCTGGTGGAGCTCGCGCGAGCGGCGTGCCCGCAGGGGCCCTCCGAGCGGCCGGACGGCAGGGATGACCGGGTGGGCGAGCCTCTGTTCGAACGGAGGGTGCGGTTCCTGCGCAAGGAGACCGAGCAGTACCACCTGTGCCTGGGCGGCCGTGGGATGGCGCACGACGACGAGCGCCGCTTCGCGCTGCGTGTGCTCGACAACGTGCTCGGCGGCGGCGCGTCCTCGCGACTCTTTCAGGAGGTACGCGAGCGGCGCGGTCTGGCGTACTCGGTGTTCTCGTTCTCGAACCTCTACTCCGCCACCGGCGAGGTGGGGCTGTACGTGGGTACCCGCCCGGAGAACCTCGCGGAGGCGCTGAAGGTGATCGCGGCCGAGCTCGAGCGCTTCGTACGCGAACCGGCCGACGCGCAGGAGCTCGAGCGCTCGCGTGAGAACGCCAAGGGCCGCCTCGCGCTCTCACTGGAGTCCACCGCGGCGCGCATGAACCGGCTGGGAGCGTCGGTGCTGAACGACCTGCCGATCCTCTCCGTGGAGGAGATCATCGCGCGAATCGACGCGGTCACCGCCGACGATCTGCGCGGGCTCGCGGGGGAGTTGTTCCGCGGGCAGGAGCTGTCGGTCGCGGCGATCGGCCCCGACGAGGGTGCGCTGCTCGGGGCGTTGGCGCCGCTGGAGCTCGAACCCGCCCACCCGGCGTGATCCGAGTGGCGGTGCAGGCATGATTCGTGTCGCGGTCGCGGGCGCCGCAGGCCGCATGGGCGAGGCGGTGTGCGCCGCTGTACAGGGTGCGGAGGACATGGAGCTCACAGGCCGAGCTGACCCGGTGCTGGGTACGACGCTCGCCGATGTGCTGGCAGACGCCGAGGTGGTCGTGGACTTCACGCGGCCCGAGAGCGCCGCGGAGAACGCACTTCAGTGCGTTCGCGCGGGGGTGCACGCGGTGGTCGGCACGACCGGCTTCGAGCTGGAGGACCTGGGCCGGGCGTGCGCCGCGGAGCGCGTGTCCGTGCAGGCGAACGTGCTGGTGGCGCCCAACTTCGCGATCGGCGCGGTGCTGATGATGCGCTTCGCCGCCGAGGCCGCCCGCCACATGGCCAAGGCGGAGATCGTGGAGCTGCACCACGACGGCAAGCTCGACGCCCCCAGCGGCACCGCGAAGCGCACTGCGCAGCTGATGGCGGCGGCGAGCGGCGGCCCGGAGCCACCGATCCACTCGGTGCGCCTGCCCGGCCTGGTGGCCCACCAGGAGGTGATCCTCGGCGACCTCGGCCAGACGCTGACGATCCGCCACGACTCGCTCGACCGCGAGTCGTTCATGCCCGGGGTGCTGCTCGCGGTCCGCCGGATCGCGGCACTCGAGCAGCCGCTCACCGTGGGCCTTGAGAACCTGCTGTTCGGAGGCGGGGAGGACGTGGGATAATGGCCGCGATGACGAACCTGGGAACGATTTTGACCGCGATCGTGACGCCGTTCGACGCGCAGCTGCGCGTCGACGAGGAGGCGTTCGTGGCGCTGATGCACCACCTCGCCGCGCACGGCTCGGACGGCTTCGTGGTCGCCGCCACCACCGGCGAGGCCGCCACGCTCACCGACGAGGAGCAGCTCGCGCTGATCGATCTGGCGGTGCGCGAGCGCCCGGCGGGCAAGACGGTGATCGCCGGCGCCGGCACCAACGACACCCACCACGCGGTGCTCCTGACCGAACGCGCGAGCGCGCTCGGCCCCGATGCGATCATCTCGGTGACGCCCTACTACAACCGCCCCAGCCCGCTGGGCCTCAAGCGCCACTACGAAGCCGTCGCCGCCGCCACCGACAGGCCGATCATGCTCTACAACATCCCCTCCCGCACCGGCACGAACATCGGTCCCGAGCTGCTCGCCGAGCTGGCACAGATCGAGCACGTCGACGCCGTCAAGCAGGCCAACGCGCAGGAGCTGCAGCTGATCGACGGGCTCGAGGTGTACGCCGGCGACGACAACTCTCTCGCACGCACGCTCGACATCGGTGGGGCGGGCGGCGTCTGCGTCTCGAGCCACGTCGTCGGCGAGGAGATGCGCCGCATGGTCGACGAGCCCGAGCGTCGCGCCGAGATCGA
This sequence comes from uncultured Solirubrobacterales bacterium, assembly GCA_963702085.1. GTDB lineage: Bacteria > Actinomycetota > Thermoleophilia > Solirubrobacterales > Solirubrobacteraceae > Palsa-744. The sequence continues at coordinate 1,902,161 of OY969707.1, forward strand.
CGCGACGCTGCAGGACGTCTACAGCACGCTGTTCCTCACCTCCAGCCCCACCTGCACGAAGGCGGCGCTGAACCTGCTGGGCCACCACGTCGGCGGCGTGCGCCTGCCGATCGTGGAGGCCACCGCCGAGGAGCTCGAGGCGGTGCGGGCGATGCTCGTCCGCCACGGCCTGTTGGCGGCCGGCGAGGCTGCCGCGGCGGGCGAAGGGTCCACGACCGGCGGGCTCGCGGGGGGCGGCGAGGTCCCGAGGGCCGGCAGGATCTCGGGTTCGACGAGCCAGACTCCCGCGCCCTCAGCACAGGCGCAGCACGCGTGAGCGCGTCGAAGCTGCGGGTCCTGCCGCTCGGCGGGCTGGGGGAGATCGGCAAGAACATGACCGTCGTGGAGCACGACGGTCGGATCGTCGTGGTGGACGTCGGCCTGCGCTTCCCGACACCGGAGATGGTCGGCATCGACCTGGTGTTGCCCGACTTCTCCTACCTGCGCGAGCGCGCCCGCGACATCGAGGCGATCGTGGTGACACACGGCCACGAGGACCACCTCGGCGCGCTGCCGTGGGTGCTGCGCGAGCTCTCCGCGCACGGCGAGCCCCCACCGGTGTACGGGGGGGCGCTGACGATGGCGATGGCCCGCTCGAAGCTCGAGGAGCATAAGTTGCGCGACGTCGAGCTCTCCGACGTGGCGCCGGGCGAAGTGCTCGAGCTGGGGCCGTTCTCGATGGAGATGGTGCACATGACCCACTCGATCCCGGACTCGAGCGCGGTGGCGCTCGGCACGGAGCTCGGCACGGTGCTGATCACGGGTGACTACAAGTTCGACCAGACGCCGGTGGACGGGCCCCCCGCGGACGTCTCGCGCTTGGCGGAACTGGGGCGCGAGGGGGTGCTGCTGCTGTGCGGGGACTCCACGAACGTGGACCGCCCGGGCTTCTCCCCCTCGGAGTCAGGGGTGGGGCGGCACCTGGAGGAGGTGTTCGCGCGCTGCGAGGGGCGGATCGTGGTGACGAGCTTCGCCTCGAACATCCACCGCGTGCAGCAGGTGGTCGACGCCGCGCAGGCGCTGGGGCGCAAGGTCTCGCTGGTGGGACGCTCGATGCGCAAGAACGTCGGCATCGGGCGCACGCTCGGGCACATCGAGGTGCCCGAAGGGATGTTGGTGGGCACGCGTGAGATCGAGAACTTCCCGGACGAGCGGATCGTGATCATCTCCACGGGCTCCCAGGGCGAGCCCCTGTCGGCTCTGCGACGCATGGCCTACCGCGACCACCCGCAGGTGCAGCTGCACTCCGGCGACACGGTGGTCTTCTCCGCGACCCCGGTCCCGGGCAACGAGCGCGCGGTGAACGAGACGATCGACCGGCTGTACCACATCGGCTGCGACGTGGTGACACCGGCCGACGCGCCGGTGCACGCCTCCGGTCACGGCTACGCGGAGGAGGTCAAGCTGATGCTGAACCTCGTGCAGCCACGCTACGTGATGCCCTTCCACGGCGACTTCAAGCGGCTGCGCCTGCACAGCCAGCTCGCGGAGGCGGTGGGGATCGCCCCGGAGGACATCTTCCGGGGCGACAACGGCCTGCCGCTGGAGCTCAACGGCAACGGCGCGCGCTTCGGCGAGCGCGAGCAGGCGGGGATGGTGTTCGTCGACGGGGTGGAGATCGGCGACATGGCCGACGTGGCGCTGCGCGACCGGCGGATGCTCTCCGCCGACGGGATCTTCATCGTGGTCGCCACGATCGCCGAGCAGGACGGCCGCTCGGTCGCCGACCCCGAGGTGATCTTCCGCGGCGTCCCGTTCCTGGACGAGGCGGGCAAGCTGGTCGAGGAGATCCGCACCACCGTGGAGGAGTCGCTGCGCCGCGCCGCGGAGGAGGATCTGCACGAGGTGGACTTGATCCAGCAGGCGCTGCACGACGACCTAGCGCAACTGGTCTACGACCGGCTGAAGCGGCGGCCGATGGTCCTGCCGGTTGTTGTAGAGGTGTAGCGCGCCCATAGGACACTGAGAGCTGGTCAGCTGGTGTGGAGTGCCGCCGGCTGGCTCTCAGCCGAAGGGGCCAGCGCCGGGGCGAGCGGCAACCGCACCGTGAAGCGTGCGCCGGGTGGGACGGCGTCGGGGTGGGCGGGCTCCAGCACGACCGAGCCGCCGTGAGACTCGGCGACGGCACGGACGATCGCCAGGCCGAGGCCGAACGAGCCGCCACGGTCACCGGCGCCGCGGACGAAGCGCTCGAAGAGCGTCGGCGCCAGCTCGGAGGGCACGCCGGAGCCGTCGTCCTCGACCACGAACAGAGCCTCGGCGCCGGCGGCAGCGGTGGAGACGCGGACCGCGGTCCCGGGCGGGGTGTGGCGCAGTGCGTTCTCGATCAGGTTGAGCGTGAGGCGGAAGAGCTCGTCGTGGTCGCCGAACACGATGGCGGGCAGGGCGTCGATCGAGAGGTCGTGCTCGCCGGAGAGCGGCCCGAGCTCGGCGGCGGCGTCGAGCGCTACCTGCGCGAGGTCCACGGGCTCGTGCGCGACGTCGCGCGGGACGTCGGTGCGGGCGAGCAGCAGCAGGTCGGCGACGAGCCGGCGCATGCGCCGCGAGGAGCGCAGGGCCGAGCGCGCGGCGTCGCCCTCCTCGCCGCGGAGGGACTCGGCCAGCAGCTCGAGGTTGGCGAGCACGGAGGTGAGCGGCGTGCGCAGCTCGTGGGAGGCGTCGGCGACGAAGCGGCGCTGACGGGCGAGCATCGCCTCGGTCTCGGCGTGGGCGTCGTCGAGCGAGCGCAGCATTCCCTGCAGCGTGCGGGCGAGCTCGGCGACCTCGTCGTCGGCCTCGGACTGGGGCATCGTCGCGGAGGAGTCGCGGGTGCGGGCGATCTCGGCGGCGGTGGTGGTAAGCGTGGTGATCGGCTGCATCGCGCGGCGGGCGATCGTCGCGCCCGCGAGCAGCGCGAGGCCGGAGCCGGCGAGCGTGCCGAGCACGAGCAGCAGCTCGACGCGCGCGATCGTGCCCTGCACATCGGAGAGGGGGCGGGCGTACTGGATCACGACGTCGCCGCCGATCGGCTGAGGAAGCTCCTTTTCGAGCGATTCGACGCGGTAGCCGTCGATGTTTTCGTGACCTTTGAGAACCGCTTCGACGCGGTTGCCGTTGATGTGGGGGTAGCCCTCACGGCCGAGGTTGGGGGCGTGGGCGGTGTGGGCGATCACGCGTTCGTTGACGGGGGTGAGCACCTTGATGGCGGCGTGGTCGGGAGCGGCGTATTCGTCGAGGTTGGGGTGCACGGTGATGACGTAGCCCTGGCTGAGGGAACCGGTCACGCCGATCTGCAGCAGCCCCGCGAGGTCGGCCGCGGAGGCGGAGACTTCGCGGTTGAAGTCCGCGCGGATGCGGTGCACGGTGAGCGAGCCGACGATCAGCGCGAAGGCGCAGAGGATCACGAACGTCAGCAGTGCCGAGACGCCCGCCAGACGGGTGCGGATCGGCAGGCGGTCGAAGGCGGTGGAGATCCGAGAAACCAAGGCGATCCCTCCGGGGCGTCTCACGGCCAGCCTGGGCGACGTCGGATGGCGAAGGGCGTACCGGGTGGTACGTCCGAGCCGGCACGTGGCGAGGAGTGCCGCGTCGGGAGGCGCTCAGGCACGTAGGACGTAGCCGGCCCCTCGGATGGTGTGCAGCAGCCGCGGCTCGCCCTCGGCCTCGAGCTTGCGGCGGAGGTTGGAGACGAACACCTCGATGGTGTTGGTGGTGGAGAAGGGGTCGTACCCCCAGACCTCGTCGAGCAGGCGCTGACGGGAGATGACGATCCGCTCGTTGCGCATCAGATATTCAAGTAGTTCAAACTCACGCTGGGTCAGGTCAATGCTCCGCTCGGCGCGGGCGACCTCGTGGGTGTCGGCGTTCAGCGAGAGATCCCCGACGCGCAGCGGCGCGGAGCCGCGGGGGGGCCGGCGGCGCAGCAGCGCGCGCATCCGCGCGAGCAGCTCCTGGCGCTCGAAGGGCTTGACGAGGTAGTCGTCGGCGCCGACGTCGAGCCCCTCGACGCGGGACTCCAACGCGTCGCGAGCGGTGAGGATCAGGATTGGCACGTCGTCCTGCTGGCGCAGGGTGAGCGCGACGTCGATGCCGTCGAGTCGGGGCAGGCCGAGGTCGAGGATCACGAGGTCGGGGACGAACGCGCGCGCCTGTTCAAGGCCCTGGACTCCGTCGGCGGCGATGCGGACCTCGTAGCCCTCCATGCGCAGCGAGCGCTGGAGCGCCTGGGCGATGTCCTCGTCGTCCTCGATCACAAGAACTCTGGGTGCACGGTCGAAGTCGTTCATGGGACTCCTTGTAGCGATCTGCGCTAAAGCGATGGTAAGGGGTCCGGGCAGGTTCTCGGGCCCCGGCGTCGAAGTTGCGGAAGCATGGCAGACACACGAAAGCGCAGCACGCGCAGGGCCCCGGCCGCTCGAGGATCGACAAGCAAGACACGCCGCCGCCGACGGGCCGCGCGCTGGCCGCCGCCGTCGTGGCCGCCGCGCCTGCCTGAGCTCGACCAGCGTCAGCGGGATGTGCTCGCGCTCGCGCTGATAGCGGTGGGCGCGTACATGGGCTTCGTGCTGTACGGCAGCAGCGGCACCCAGGCCGGCGGCGGTGTCGGTCACGCCCTGGCGGTGGCGCTGGGCGTCGGCGTGGGCCGCGCGCGGGTGCTCGCGCCGATCGCGCTGGTGGGAGGTGGGGCGGTGCTGCTGATGCGCCCGGTCCTCCCGGCGTTGCGCCCGCTGCGGGCTGGCAGCGTGTGCGTGGCCTGCGCGGTGGTGCTGGCGCTCGCGGCTGGGACGCTCGGCGTGAGCGAAGGTCCCGGCACGCACGGCTCGCAGTGGTCGGCGCACTTCCTGCAGGCGCGAGGGGGCGCGGTGGGGCAGGCGCTGTACACGGTGACGCACAGACTTGTGCAGCAGGTGGGGGTGGACATCTTGGTCATCTTCCTGTCCGTGGTCGGCCTGGTGCTGCTGACGGGCGCCTCTCTGGCGAGCGTGCTGCGGGCGACCGGCAGCGGCGTGGCGGACAGCACCAGGCGGCTGCGCACGCGGGTGGCCGAGCACCGCCCGGACCGCGCGCTGCGCGTCGTGGGCGAGGCGGGTGGAGCCGCGGCGCCCTCCGAGCTCCCGCCTCACCCGATCGAGCAGCTGCTCCCGCCGGAGCCAGAGCCGGGGAGGCTCGTGGTGAGGGCGACGCACGTGGAGGCCCCCTCGGTGGACGGCGAGGGGCTGCCTGAACCGCTGGACCCGTGGGCGCCCGAGGCCGCAGAGGGCGAGGTCGCCGAGGAGGCGCACGACGGGACAGGGGCAGGCGCGGCGGGGGAGGGCGCCGGCGGGTTGGCGGGCGATGCAGGCGGGGAGGCCGAGGAGGAGACCGTCGCGGGCGTCGCGGCGACCGACCCCGAGAACCTCACCCCGCAGGGCCGCCTGCGCGAGCGAGTGACCGACGACCCAAACTTCGTGTGGAAGCTGCCGCAGGCAAACAGGGTCCTCTCGCGCTCGACCGCCGAGCAGGCGCGCCCGGACACCGCCGGCCAGGAGCGCACGGCGGCGAGCCTGGTGGAGGCGCTCGGCCACTTCGGCGTGCAGGCGAAGACGATCGGGACGGTGGCGGGTCCACACATCACCCGCTACGAGCTGCGCCTCGCGCCGGGCACCAAGGTCGGCAAGGTGGCACAGCTGAAGGACGACCTAGCGTACGCGCTGGCGGCGACGGACATCCGCATCCTCGCGCCGATCCCCGGCAAGCAGGCCGTGGGGGTGGAGGTGCCGAACGCGAAACGGCGGATCGTGCGCCTCGGCGACGTCTTCCAGGAGCCCCCGGCCGACTGGTCGCCGCTGACGGTGTGGCTGGGCAAGGACGTCGCGGGCAAGGCGATCGGCGCGGACCTCGCGAAGATGCCCCACCTGCTCGTGGCGGGCACGACGGGCGCGGGCAAGTCGGGGGCGATCAACGCGATGCTCGCGAGCGTGCTGCTGCGCGCGAGCCCGCACGAACTGCGCCTCGTGCTGGTCGACCCCAAGCAGGTGGAGCTCAACCACTACGAGTCGATCCCGCACCTGCTGACCCCCGTGATCACGAGCCCGCGGATGGCGGCCAACGCGCTGCAGAACCTTGTCAAGGAGATGGAGCAACGGTACGGCACGATGTCGCTCGCGCGCACGCGCAGCCTGCCCGAGCTCAACCGCGTGCGCGAAGGCCGCGGGGAGCCGCCGCTGCCGTACATCCTGTGTGTGATCGACGAGCTCGCGGACTTGATGATGGTCGCGCCGGCGGACGTGGAGGACTCGATCATCCGCCTCGCGCAGAAGGCCCGCGCGGTGGGCATCCACCTCGTGCTGGCGACGCAGAGCCCGCGCGTGGACGTGATCACGGGCATGATCAAGGCGAACGTGCCCTCGAGGATCGCGTTCGCGGTGAGCTCGCAGACCGACTCGCGCGTGATCCTCGACCAGAACGGCGCGGAGTCGCTGCTGGGACAGGGCGACATGCTGTTCAGCCCCGTGGGCTCCTCGCGCCTGCAGCGCATCCAGGGCGCGTACGTGGACGAGCCGCAGATCGAGAAGCTGACCGACCACTGGCGCCGCCAGGGCGAGCCGGAGCTGCGTGAGGAGCTGCTGGAGGAGGTCGAGCCGGCCGCGGGGGAGGGAGAGCCCTCAGCGGAGGAGTTCAGCCCCGACGAGGACCCGCTGCTGCGCGACGCGATCGCGCTCGTGGCGGAGATGCAGACGGCTTCGACCTCGATGCTGCAGCGCCGCCTGCGCCTCGGCTACACGCGCGCGGGCCGGCTGATCGACATGCTGGAGCGCCGTGGGGTGATCTCCGGCTACGAGGGCTCCAAGCCACGGCAGGTGCTGATCGGCGAGGGGGACGTGCCGCGAGTCCTGGCAGCGCTCGAGGAGCGCGCGGTCGCGGCGGAGAGGTCGGGGTCTTGATTTTGATGAGCGGGTGGGTGGGCAATCAGAAAAGGGTCGGGAGCGGCGTTCGTTGCGCGGAGCCGGGCGAAGTGCAAAAGTGCCAGTCGCGCAAGCGCGCGTGCGTGGAAGGCGCTCGGCCCGCCAGTCACTAGCCTTCTGAGCCCATGGCCGAGATCGGAGCAACACTTCGAGCCCCCTCCCGGATGAGGGGCTGGAGCCTCTAAGCCATGGCCGAGATCGGAGCAACCCTGCGCGAGGCGCGCATGCGCGCGCGGATCGACGTGTCGGAGATCGAGGCGCAGACGAAGATCCGCGCGAAGTACCTGCGCGCGCTGGAGAACGAAGAGTGGGACCTGCTGCCCGGTCCGACGTTCGTCAAGAGCTTCCTGCGCACCTACGCGCAGGCGCTGGGCCTCGACGGGCGGGCGCTGGTGGAGGAGTACAAGCTGCACTACGAGCACCCCGGGGAGGGGCCGGAGCTCGTCCAGCAGCCGGCGGCGTCCTCCCAGCGGTGGACGCGCAGCCGCGCCGCGGGAGCGGGGACCCGCCGCCGCGGCGGTACGGGAGCCGGCGCCCCGCCGCGCCAGGGCCCCTCGCGCGGCTACGTCGCCGCGGTGAGCGCGGTGGCCGTGGTGATCGTGCTGCTGGTGTACGCGCTGCTCTCCGGCGGCAGGCTCCAACCAGAGCCCGACGGCGAGCACCCCGACCGTGGCGGCCTCGCAGGGAAGGGCGCGAAGGAGTCACGCCCCGCACAGAGGCACGGCGGCGGTGAGCCCGACGGCGGCGCTGGCGGCGCTGAAGGTGGAACCGACGGGTCGGGTGTACGTTTGCCTGGTGGGTGATGGCCGCCAGCGCATCCCGGGCGAGATCCTCACCCCGGAATCGACTCTCCCGACCTACCACGCGCGCCGCTTCGAACTGACTCTCGGCAACGACGAAGTGACGCTGGTGGTGAACGGCACGCCACACACCGTGCCGGCCTCCGCGCAGGCGATCGGGTACACGATCACGAGGGCGGGGCTGCACCCGCTGCCGTCCACCGAACAGCCGACGTGCAAGTGAGGCGCCGCCGCACCCGCGGTTCGGGGCGACACCGGCCCACCCGCCGAACAGCCGACGTGCGAGTGACTCTCCCGAGGCCGTTCGCTGGGCCGTTTGCGGCGACGCCCGGGTCCGTGCAACGAACGCCCCTCCCGACCCCCCTTGTGGGGGTCCTATTAAAAGGAAAAACGAGGTGGGTAAGAGCGTGCGCGCGGGCATCGTGGTGACCGGCACGGAGGTGCTCACGGGTCGCGTGGCGGACCGCAACGGCCCGTGGCTCGCGGACCGTCTGGAGGAGCTCGGCGTGGACCTCGCGCACTTGGCGATCGTGGGCGACCGCCGCGCGGACCTGCTGGCGGCGCTGCGGTTCCTGGCGGGGGAGGGACTCGACGTGGTGGTGACCTCGGGGGGCCTCGGCCCGACCGCGGACGACCTCACCGCGGAGGTCGTGGGGGAGTTCCAGGGTCGCCCTCCGGTGTGGGACGAGGCGCTCCACGCGCGCATCGAGGCGATCGTCGCGCCGCTGTCGCGGCGGTGGCGCAACGTCGACCTCGAGGCGCTGCGCGAGGGCACGCGCAAGCAGGCGACGGTGCCCGCGGGCGCGGTGGTGCTCGACCCGGTCGGCACCGCCCCGGGTCTCGTGGTGGCGCCCGCGGCCGGCGCGTCCGGCCCGACGGTCGTGGTGCTCCCCGGCCCCCCGCGCGAGCTGCAGCCGATGTGGCGTCTGGCCATCGCCAGCGACGCGCTGCGCGCCGTGCTCGCGGGCGCGACGGTCTACCGCCGGCGCACGCTGCGCCTGTTCGGGATGCCCGAGTCGGAGATCGCGCAGACGCTGCGCGTGGCCGCCGCGGAGGGTGTCGAGCTCGAGCGCCTGGAGGTCACCACCTGCCTGAAACGGGGCGAGGTCGAGGTCGTGACCCGCTACGAGCCGCCCGCGCAGGACGCCTACGACGCGCTGGTTGCGGTCGTGCGCGCGCGCCACGCGGACACCCTGTTCTCCGAGGACGGCGCCACCGTGGACGAGGTCGTCGCGGCGCTGCTGCTGGCCGATCTCCGATCGGTCGAGGGTGGGGGGGTGGCCCGCACGATCGCCACCGCGGAGTCCTGCACCGGTGGCCTGCTCGCGGCGCGCCTGACCGAGCTGCCGGGCGCCTCCGCTTACGTGCGGGGCTCTGTCGTGGCGTACTCCAACGAGGTCAAGGTCGCGCTCGCGGGCGTCCCCGTGGAGCTGCTCGCCCGCCACGGTGCGGTCTCCCCGGAGGTCGCGGCGGCGCTGGCCGAGGGCGCGCGCGCGCGCCTGGAGGCCGACGTGGGCGTGGGCGTCACCGGGGTCGCGGGCCCCGGCGGCGGTACCCCCGAGAAGCCGGTTGGCCTTGTCTGCCTCGCCGTCGCCGGCCCCGGCGAGTCCTCCCTCACGCGCGAGGTCACGCTCCCCGGCGGCCGGGCCGACGTGCGCGACCGTGCCACCACGGTCGCGCTGCACCTGGTGCGCCGGGCGCTGCTGGGGTAGCCCCGTGACCCGCGGCGCCACAGCCAGGCTGTTCGTGGCCGTCGACCTTCCGTCCACCGTGCGCGCCGAGCTCGCGCGCTGGGCGCGTGGCGCGGCCCTGAGCGCGCGCCTGAGCGGCGGGCGTCTGCGGCTGCTCGATCCCGACCTGCTGCACGTCACGCTCTGCTTTCTCGGCGCCCAGCCCACCGGCCGGATCGATGCCCTCGCGCAGTCGGTCGTGGGCGTCTGCGCCGCGCCTCCCGGCGAGCTCTCGCTGGGCGCCCCGCTGTGGTTGCCCCCACGCCGCCCGCACGCGCTCGCCGTCGAGCTGCACGACGACGCCGAGGGCGCCCTCGCGTCCCTGCGCGAGGCAGTCGCACGTGCGCTCGCCGCCGTGTGCGACTTGGAGGCTGGCGCCGGCGGATCCGATCCCACCCGCCCCCGCCGGCGCTTCCGTCCGCACGTCACCGTCGCCCGCCTGCGGCCACGGGACGCTCCGAGTGAGCGCGGCCTGCCGGCCACGCCCGTGCTGTCGTTTCTCCCCCAGGCCCTGACGCTCTACCGGTCGTGGCTCACACCGGCCGGGGCCCTGTACGAGGAGTTGGCGACTCGAGCGCTCGCGGGCCCCTCCTTCTGATCGGTGCCCGCCCACTCCGCCCACCCCTGCCCGCGGAGACCTGTCCTGAGAACGCCGTCCCCGATGCGAACAACTGTTCTGTCCGGAGCGGCCTCTACGGTATGCCGACCAATCTCGATTCGGAGGAGCTCACGATGCCCGCAAACACCGACCAGGAGAAGGCCGCCAAGGCCCGCGACGCCGCGCTGAAGGGCGCGCTCACCCAGATCGAGCGCGAGTTCGGCAAGGGCACCGTCATGCGCATGGGCGACGAGGGCGCGCAGGTGCGCGTCGCCGCGATTTCCACGGGCGCGCTCTCGCTCGACCTCGCGCTGGGGATCGGGGGGGTGCCGCGCGGGCGCATCGTGGAGGTCTTCGGCCCCGAGTCCTCGGGGAAGACCACGCTCATCTACCACGTCCTCGCCGAGGCCCAGAAGCTGGGGGGGGTGTGCGCGTTCATCGACGCCGAGCACGCGATGGACCCGCTGTACGCGAAGGAGATCGGGGTGGACATCGACGAGCTGCTCGTCTCCCAGCCCGACTACGGCGAGCAGGCCCTGGAGGTCGCCGACATGCTCGTGCGCTCCGGCGCCGTCGACGTCGTGGCGATCGACTCCGTCGCCGCGCTCACCCCGCGCGTGGAGCTCGAGGGCCAGATGGGCGACCAGACCGTCGGCTCGCAGGCGCGCATGATGTCCCAGGCGATGCGCAAGCTCGCGGGCAACCTCAACCGCACGCAGACGCTCTGCATCCTCACCAACCAGATCCGCGAAAAGGTCGGGGTCATGTTCGGCTCGCCGGAGACCCAGCCGGGCGGGCGGGCGCTGAAGTTCTACGCCTCCCAGCGCCTGGACATCCGGCGCATCGAGACGCTCAAGGACGGCACCGAGGCGGTCGGCAACCGCGTGCGCGTGAAGGTCGTCAAGAACAAGCTCGCCGCCCCCTTCCGCCAGGCCGAGTTCGACATCGAGTTCGGCCGCGGTATCTCGACCGCCGGCTGCCTGATCGACCTCGGCCTCGAGGACTCCCTCGTCACCAAGTCCGGCTCGTTCTTCTCCTACGGCTCCGAGCGCCTCGGCCAGGGCCGCGGCGCCGCGAAGGCCTACCTGGTAGAGCACCCCGCGATGGCGAAGGAGTTGCGCGAGAAGATCTTCACCGCGCGCGGCCTCTCGCCCGACGGACCGGCCGTGCCGCTGGAGTCGGTCGTCGCCGACGGTCCGACGCCCCCGGAGGTCGCGGTTATCCCGGAGCCGGAGCGCGCCGCCGCCTGACCACGCTCGCTAGCTAATCTGAAGGTCGTGCGCTACCACGTAACCGCGTGGTTGTCAAACTGCAAGGTTGCGGCGAGCCGGGGCTTTCCCCGCGGCTGCGGTGAGCCCGCCAGCCGTGCTCGCGTGCGGCGTCGAATTGCTCCTTGCAGCTCCTAGCGCTGCGAGCGGGATCGTATTCGCCGCTGACGGTGAGCGAGCCCCGGCGGCGTCGCGGCCATGCGCGACTTGTCGGGAGCGTCGCTGTCTGAGCGCTGGGCGACATGGCCCTTCGATGGCGTCGGGCGCATCGCTGGCAAGACGTTCGCGCAGCAAGCGACGGGCGGCAGCATCAAGGATGCGACATACCTCGATCTGCACGTGAGGCGGAAGATCAGAACTCACTGGCGCCTCGCAGGGCGTGTGCTGCGCAGGGACTCCCCGCTCCCCGGCTTGCCGAGAACGCCGCCCGCGCCCGCTGCACGCTCTGTCCGCCAGCGCCAGCGGCGGCCGAGGCAGTCCGCGGCGCGGCGGCCGGGCTGGCGAGGCCCTGCGGGTAGCTCACGGAACGCGCGCTGCTGGTCGCGGCCGGGTAGCAGCGTGTAGCGCTCGCCCTCGACGGTGCCCCACACCCACGGCGGGCCGGGCGGCGCACAGCGCGCGAGGTTGGCAAGCCGTCGCGGCGCCTGGCAGACGAGCAGGATGTTTCCCTGCTCGCGGCGTGGGTCGGCCGCGAGCGCTTGGCGGTAGGCGTCGAGCTTGCTCTTGATCCGGCCGGCGGGCTCGCTGCCGCGGTCGAGCTCCAGGTAGAAAGTGATCTCGCCCTCGGGGAGCAGGTAGCGGCCGTACCCGTCCGGGCGCACGCTCGCCCCTGTGCCTTCCTGCGCCTGCTGCTCGCCGAGCCAGCTATACAACCCCTCACCCGGCCGGGCGAGACTCCGCTCGATCAGCGCGAGGAAAAACGCGGCGGCGGCGCGGCGGTGCTCGAGGTCGGGGATCGAGAGGCCGGGCAGCCGCCGGCCGGGAGCACCGATCGCGCGGCGGCCGTTGGGGGAGAGGAACCAAAGCGCCTCGGCGCTCCCGCCACGAGTTGAGCGCGTCGGGAAGACACGCATCAGCAGACCCGCGGCTTCCAGTCGGCTCAGGCGACGACGACAGGTACGAAGACCAGAGAAAAAGAGAAGGTGAAGCTCTGAGGTGGAGAGGGGCTCGTGTTGGGAGAGGCGGTCGAGCAACTCCCGGTCACGGACGGTTACGGCAGGGAGGCACGGAGGCTTCATAGGTGCCGCCCCGCAGAAGGAAGATACTGGTCATTGTCGGGGTTTTCGTCGGGCGCGTAATCCCTGTCGTGGTGCGGGATCGTGGGGGGTGGGGGTGCTCCGTCGGAGGGAGCATCGAACGGAGCATCCAACGGAGCACCCCCGGAACGCTTCGGGCCTCGCGGTTCACCGTCCAGTTCATCGGCCTGGGCACGCCCCGGCGGTGGCTGCTCGATCCTGCCGTAACGCTCGCGGATCGTCTCCTCGACCGTCCGGCGCTCGCTCGCCTGCTCACGCGCGCGCTGGCGGATCGTGCCGGCCGTGCCGCCGGGCGTGGGCTTCGGTGGCGGGAGCGTGGTAGCGGTCGCGGCGGGCAGCTCGCGCGCGTCGTGAAGGATACGGCACGCGATCGTGTAGGAGCCGAGGTGCTGAAGGTCGCGGGCGTCAAGGCGCGTCTGAAAATGGGGCGCCATCCGTTTCGCGTCGGCTGCGGCGAGCGCGAAGCAAATCTTGGTCTGGCAGTTCGCGTCGATCGCCTCGTCAAGCTCGTGGTCTGCGACCTGCGCGAGATGCTGATGCGCGAGCACCAGCCCAAGCCCATACCCGCGGGCCTGCGCGAGCGCGGTCGCCATCCCCTGCGGAAGGTGACAGAAGCGGTGGCACTCATCGATCAGGCAGAGGAACGGCGGGCGGTCGCTGAGCGCGAGCGGCCCGAGACGCTGCGCGGCCTGCCACACGCGGTGCAATAGCACCGACCCGATCAGGTCGGCGGCGTCCTCCCCGATCGTCTGCGGCAGGGAGACGAGCAGCCACCGCCCGTGTTTGATCCGCTCGCGCATGTCCGGCGCCCCTGGCTGGCAGAGCATGTTGCGAAGCGCGCGGTTGCCCAGCAGCGCCCGCAGCTTGTTCGAGAGCGGCGCGAGCGCCTGCACCCTGGCGGGCTCGCTCAACGTCTGCCATTGCCGCCAGAACACGTCGAGCGCTACCGGGTCGCTCGCGCGGTAGCGGGAGCGCTCGACGGGATCGCTCAGCAGCGTGAGCACGTCCGCTAACGTCGGCGGCGGCCCGGCGGGGTCGCGGCCGACAAGAAGCGTGGTCAGCGCGGAGCGCAGGATGTCCTCGGTCCTCGGCCCCCAGAACCGCGCGAACAGCCTGGCGAAGATGCCGCAGATCGCCTGCGCCTGCGCGTCGCCCTCACCTGGCGGGCACGCCAGCAGGTTCAACGCCGGTGGATGCGCCTGGTCGCCGAGGTCGAGCAGGTCAACGTCGCCCTCGCGGTCGTGGGGTACGCGGGCGAGGATGTTCTCGGTCAGCTCGCCGGTTGGGTCGAGCACGATCCCGCCCATGCCTGCGCGGATCGCCTCGACCGTCATGTTCAACAGCAGGGTGCTCTTGCCGCGGCCGGTCGGCCCGAGAATATGGGTGTGTTGGAGCAGCGCCTTCGGTTCGACCCTGACCTCGCGGTCAAACCCCGCGTGGTCGCTGCGCCCCAACAGCAGCCCACAAGTGGGGGCCTGCGCGACCGGAGCGACCCTGCGCGACGGCGCCTCACTGAACGACAACGGCGCCACGCCGCTTTCCTCGGGGACCGGGATCAGCGCTGCGGCCTCACCGCTACCCAACAACAGCCGCGGCTTGACCGGCGGCAAGCACTGTTTGAGCCGTGCGGCGCAGAATGGTTCCCAGGCCCGGCGCAGCCCGCCGAGTTCCTTGTACTGGCCGAATGCCGCGAGCAGCCCACCCAGCCGGCCGCGCGCCCGCCGCCTTCCCGTCGCCCACGCGCCAACGCGCAACGTCGCGGCCAATAGTGGTGTGCTGGCCTTCGCGTCGATCGCGCGGGCGCGCTCCAGCGAGAACGGGTCCGCGGCGCGTGTCGGCGCTGGCCGGTTCATCGGGTGCGGCGAGCCGGGAGTGAGCATGTCAAGCATCTCGCCCAACAGCGATGTGACCGCCTGAAGCGCGCGCAGCGAAGCACTTGGCTCCAGCCCGCGGCCGGAGCGCAGCCGCGCGGCCTGGCCCCTCGCTTTCGCGCTCGCTGAGCGCGGCGGGGCCTGCAACACCAACTGCACGATGCCGCCCTCGCTGGCTTCCTGTGCGCGCAGCGACGCGAGTAGCTGACCGGCAGGGTCCACCCTGTGATCGACGCGCAACGGAAGGAACCGCGAGCCGACCGGCGCGAGGCTCGCAACCCTAAACCGCACAACCCCACCACCACCACCACCACCAGCGGCGGCGGGCGTCGCGTCCTGGGGTGCGACTGTGACACTTCCAAGTGCCTGCTCGATCGACGCGCGGACCTGCGCGGGTGAGAGCCCACCGGAGATGAACACCTCACACGTCGCGCGGTCCTCAAGCGATGACACCGACAGGGCGACCCACGGCGAGGCCCCCAGCAGCCGTCGCGGCAGCCCGCCCGCGAGCGTCCGTGTGAACGCCTCAAGCGCAGGACGCGACACCTGCTCGCCGAGGTGAAGCTCCCAGCAGCTACCCGCCGCCGCCAGCCGATGCCGGCCCCACACCCGCCCCGCGAGCACCGCCAGCGCGCCGGCCGCGATCAGCCCTGCCGGCAGCCACAGCCGGCTGAGCAGATAACCCGCGTCGGTGAGTAGCCATCCCACGGAGAAGTGCGAGCACGATTCGATCGCGCGGACGTACCACGCGCCGCCCGGCCCGGCCGGCGGCGCGTGCTGAACAAGATGGTGCGCCGCGTGCGCGAGCGCATGATGATGATGATGGTGGTGTGCGTGGTGGTTTCTCATAGTGCGGTTCGGATGGCTCCTTTCACGAAGGGAATGTCAATCTCGGGGGCGCCGGGAGACGACTGGCGGCGAGCAGAGTCCGCGGGGCCGTCCGGCCGCGCGGCCCCGATTGCCCTGGCACCTAAGAAAGGTCAAAAACGGCCCCCTTGTGGTACAAACCCGGCCCGCCGCGCCACCGCCGGGTGCCCAAAGGCCGCATAGCTGCGCGCGATCCGGGTAAACCCCAAAACAGCGGTGCATAACCGAAACGACATGCAGCCCTCCAGCCGCGACGGGTGGCCCCGGCCACCGGCCCTGCCCGCGCTGGATCTGCTCGCCGACCGGATGCGTCAGCGGATCGTCTGGGCGCTCGCGCACCAGCCCCGCACCCCCACCCGGCTCGCGCGCGCCCTCGGATGCAGCCAGCCACTCGTCGGCAAGCACCTCCGCATCCTGCGCGCCGCCGGCCTCGTGGAAAGCCGCGCCCACCCCCACGACCGCCGCGCTCACATCTACGACATCCGCCGCGAGCCCTTCGACAACATCGAGGATTGGCTCGACATCATCCAACGCAACTACCGGCGCCGCCACCAATCCCCCACCGACCCCTACACCTGGAACTGACCTCATGTGACCGACGCTACCCAGCGCCCCGCCACAACACAAAACCGGATTACCGGCGGTTCACCGGGGATTACGGTCTAGTCGGAAGATTTATCCTCGTTACGGAGGCGCGGGCCGCCAGGCGCCGACCACGGTGCGAACACCGCGACTTCCAACGCACCGATATCTTCGACCGTCCAGCGGAAGCTCTGCGGCAGAGCCACACGCCGCCGATCGTAGAAAGCATATAGCGGCTCCCACACGCCAGGACCAAGACGCAACCCCCTGGCCGGTCCGGCCAATTCGGATCAACCTTCAATCACGCGCGCCCAAACAATTTGAGCTATCAAGGCTCCCGACCGGCACGTCTCAGATCCGGGTATAGCGCCGGTGCATTGCCAATCCAGTCCTTCGACTACGCAATCACGGTCATTGGGTTGACAGTTCTGAAGAGCCTGGCTCGCTTGCCTGCATGAAGCGGTGGTGTGGAACTTTTCTGCGCTGGCCGCGGGCTTACCTGGTCGGGTCAAATAGGCAGTACATTCGGTAGTAGTCTGTGGGGGCGAGCTTGCGCTGCGCGGGCTTGTCCCTGTGGTCGCTTCGGGCGTCGATGCCGTAGGCGTCGTTTCAGTGGATTCTGGTTGGGTCGTCGATTGGCTCTGTTCGGACGTGGCGGGGACTAAACGCCCATGACGCCCGATGGATTCCCGACCGGATTGCGTGCAGTTTTCAACGTATGGGGTCTCGGGTTCCTGCGGCTTGGAATGTTCACCTTCGCGTTCGTATTCATTCAGGGTCTTACCCCCGCGTTCCCATTTGGCATGTTCATCCAGTTCCACGACCTTCCAGCAGCCGTTCGCTTCTTTATCGACCAGCCAGTTGTTCGGGTCCCCTCGGCCAGCTTCGTTCACTTCGATAAAGTTGCACTCCCAGTTGTATCCGGGGTTTTCCGTTGTGGGAGTGCAGCCGTTCGCTTCGTTTACGTCAAACGTCGTCGGTGCATGGTAGGTGCATCCTTCTTCCGATGGGCAGTTCTCCCACCGGAAGGCTGCTGTGGCTTTTTGGCCCAACGCGGTCGCGACTTCCTTGGCGAGTTCCATGTCCCCTTCGACGCGGCTGCTACTGCTACTGACGCTGCTGCCAGCCCGGCTACCGCCTCACCCAGCAACACCCAAGAGCAGGGCGAGCACCATCGCGAGCGTTGTAAGCCACCTCATCCTTTCGTCTATCGGCTCAGCCGTCTGGCATCTTTAGGCCCGAACTAGCGGTATGATTGGTCGATGACCGACGACCGCATCATCGATGTCAATCTTTCATCGATAACCGAGACAGAGCATCCGGGAGCACGCGACGCGATCCCGAGGGAACTGGTCGACGCGGGCTGGCAGTCCTGCGACAATCGACACGAGGACCGCCGAACGTTCTGCCGCGAGAACGGCCCTGACTTCGATGATGCCCTCAACCACGCACAGCACATCGTCGGCAAACGGCTCGTAGTCGAGCGCTGAGCGGCCGATCAGGCGCCCTGCCAATCGGGCGCGCTGGCGGACGAGACGGCTCCTGTAGGCGGTAGCAACCCGGCCTGGGGCACCGTCCAGCGGATCGCCGCCGCACTCGGTGTCCGACGCCGATTGCATCCCGAATGTCCTGTTCA
Source organism: uncultured Solirubrobacterales bacterium (assembly GCA_963702085.1). GTDB lineage: Bacteria > Actinomycetota > Thermoleophilia > Solirubrobacterales > Solirubrobacteraceae > Palsa-744. The sequence continues at coordinate 1,919,731 of OY969707.1, forward strand.
GAGGTGGTTCCGCGCCGTCGCTGCCCGCCCGCCAGACGCCGTTTCGTCCCGGAGTCCCAGCCGGTTGTTACGGTCCTGGTCATGCGGCTGTTCTACGTGGATGACTCGGGCAACGAGACGGTCACGACGTTCTCGGCCGTTTCCGTGCCGGTGCAGGCGTGGACGGCGGCGCTGGATTCGTGGCTTGGCTGGCGGCGCCACCTGCACTCGGCTCACGGGATCGACGGGCGGTCTCGATTGCACGCGGCGGACTGGCTGGCGGGCAGGGGCCGTCCGTCGAGCGATCCGGCGGCGGCGATCAATCGCAGCAAGCCGATCCGCTGGCAGGAGTTCGTTTCCGCGCTCGACGCCGTCGCGGTGATGCCAGGGATGGAGGTCATGACGACATTTGTGCGTGGCGGTCATCGCAAGCCGGCGTACCGGGCGCTTATGAGTTGGATCGACCGGCGCCTACGGGAGGCCGATGACTACGGCCTAATCGTCGTTGACGGCGAGAGCGGGGAGTTGCGCACGATGCACCGCGAGGCTGGACATCGCTACGCGGCGGATCGTGGAGGACCCGTGGATGCGCGATGCGCGGGAGAGCCAGTGGCCGCAGGTCGCGGATTTCGTCGCGCATACCGCGTTCCAGGCGATCGTGCGCACACCGAGCCGTGCCTTCATGTGGGAGTGGTACGAGCAGCGACTCGGAGCGGTCATCGTCCGTGACGAGCGGGGTCGGCACGGCGTTCAGGGCCTGCGATGACGAAGGACCGCCCGAGAGCGGCCCTTCGCAAGACATAGCAGGACCGGGTTCCCGCCGATGCCGGCGGCCCGACCCTGCACCATGCAGTTTAGCGCGCCACGGGGGCAGAATGGGCTACAGCATCTGCTGCGGCCTCCCAATCGGCTCGGCCGTCCCGCTGCTACAGGTCAAGCGACATGCGTCCGCCAGGGAACCGCGGAGACACTGAAGGTCGGCCAGACCTGCTCGCGCCCGTCTACGCGGATTCGGTCGATCACGGAATCAACGTTTGCGAGGCGTTTTCGGGTTGGCTCTATCGATCGCCCGCTTCGCCTTCCCAGACGTAGATGCGTTCGGCGACGGACCCGTGCGCGGTTTTCGCCCTTTGGGGGGAAGTTTTGGTTTGGGCTGTTTTGGCACCTGCTCGTCCTCGACCGCGAAGCGTACTACGCTCACTTCGATCGGAAAGCCGCTGTTCGGTCATCGAGCGATGGATGTCCGCCAGAGACGGCCGCAAAGCGGTTCGTGTTGACTTCGGTTGGCTTCCATCGAACCGCATGGTTCTCGAACCGCGGGTACGCGGAAGGTCGGTTCGATGCAGCTCGCGCCCCGTCTGACAGTTGGGACTAGCCTGGTTGACCGTAGAGGCGCAGTGTGATGCGTTCGGCGCCGCGGCCTACGGGAGCCACTACAGCGCTCTGTACTGTGGCGCGGATGAGCGCGCGCTGCTCGGATAGTGAGAGCTTGTCCCAGTCGTCAGCCGCGTTGATCGTTAGCTCTGGCTGCGGCGCCATCTGATCGAGACGGGCTTGCGCATCGTCCCGCGCGGTGCGGAGTTGGGCGAGGCGTTCCACGGCGGCGGGCTCATCGTCAAGCCCGGCCGTTGTGAAGGATCGCACGGCGGCGTCCAGCTCGGCTTGCGCGCGGTCGCGCTCCCGGATCGCCTGCTGTGCGTTCTCGGCCGCGCTCGCGCGTCCCTCCATGTCGCTCAGGGCGTCGCGGACGGCCGCGATGATGACATCCTCAGCGATGCGGGCGGAGATGGTGACGTGGCGGTCGCAGTCGCTGGTGCTTGCGCAGCGATAGATCGGGTAGTTGGTCTTTGCGACCGTCATCACCGAGAGCCGGGCGCCACAAGACCCGCAACGCAGTACCCCGAGGCGTGAGAGCAGCCGACTCGATCGCGCCTGCGGGCCACGGGGAACGGTCATTCGCTGCACACGGCCCCATAGCTCGCGGTCCACGATCGGCTCGTGGGCTTCGGGGTTGACCAGCTCCCCGAAGTGAACCTCGCCGAGATACGTGCGGCTGGCGAGCATGACCTGTATGCCCCTGTAGGAGCGCTTCACGCCGTGCTCGGTGAGCATCGCCCGAATCTGTTTGATCGAGGCGCCCTCGGCGCGCATCTCGAACGCACGCCGGGCGAGCGGTGCCGTCTGCGGGTCGAGTTGGAAGGTGCCGTCGTCGCGGCGGATGTAGCCGACCTGGTTGCGTGCCCACGGGATCGCGCCGCGCGCTACCGCGCGGGCCTGGCCCTCGGCGCTGCGCTCCCTCGCGGAGCGCCGGAAGTACTCCGACACGGCGCCCATCATCGTGCCCGAGAGCCATTGCCCGGCGCTGGCGCTCGTGACCTGGCCTACATCGACCGCGAGCACCTGCCCGCCGGCGCGCTCGACGCGCTCCACGACTTCGGCCTGTGTGGCGAGAGAGCGAAACAGCCGGTCGAAGTAGGCGGCCGCGATCACGTCCGCCTGCCCGGACTCGACCGCGGCGACGGCCGCACTGAGCCCTGGTCGCCCCTCCAGCGACTTCCCGCCGCTGACGTTGGGTTCCTCACGGACGGTCAGCAGGCTCATCCCGTCGCGCGCGCAGGCAGCTTCGATGCGCGCCCGCTGCTCCTCGGGGGATACGAAGCGCTCCCCCTCACGCCCGCCTACCTGGCTGACGCGCACATGCCGAAGACTCGCGGGTTACGATGGGAGGGAGGAGCAACACTCATTATGCAGAAACTCTACCACGTGACCACCTTCGGCTGCCAGATGAACGAGCACGACTCCGAGCGGATGAAGGGGATGCTCAAGTCGCTCGGCTACCGCGAGGCGCTCGCGCGCGCCGAGGCCGACCTGATCCTCTTCAACACCTGCTCGATCCGCGAGTCAGCCGACTCCCGCTTCCTCGCGCACCTCGGGGAAGCCAAGCGCCTGAAGCGCGAACGGCCCGAGCGGATCGTGGGCGTGGGGGGGTGCTGGGCGCAGTCGGTCCGGGAGGAGGTGTTCGAGCGCTTCCCGTTCGTCGACGTAGCGTTCGGCCCCGGGCAGGTGCACCGCCTCGCGGAGTTCCTGAACTCGGACTCGCTCACCGCCCAGGGGTACTTCGAGTTCGAGGGCTTCACGGGCCGCCTGCCCGCCCACCGCGAGCGCCCCTTCCAGGGGTGGGTGCAGATCAGCGTCGGGTGCAACTGCCGCTGCTCCTACTGCATCGTGCCCTCCACCCGCGGGCGCGAGGTCTCCCGACCCTTCGAGGAGCTCGTGGACGAGGTGCGCGCGATGGCGGCCGACGGGGTGCGCGAGGTCACGCTGCTCGGGCAGAACGTCAACTCCTACGGGCGCGACCTGCGGGATGCGCCGCCCTCCGTGGGTGCCGAGCGCGGTACGCCCACGACATCCGGCGCCCGACCCCCTGTGCGAGTGGCCGGTCGTCGGCCGCGCAGTTTCGCCGAACTGCTCCACGCGCTCGACGCCGTGGACGGCGTCGAGCGCATCCGCTACACGAGCCCCCACCCCAAGGACATGCGCGAGGACGTGATCCGCGCCCACGCCGAGCTGCGTGCTCTGTGCGAGCACGTACACCTGCCGCTGCAGTCGGGTTCCTCGCGCATCCTCCGCGCGATGCGCCGCACCTACGACCGCGCCCGCTACCTCGACCGCGTCGCGCTGATCCGCGAGCACGTCCCCGACGTGGCGCTCACGACCGACATCATCGTCGGCTTCCCCGGGGAGACCGAGGAGGACTTCGAGCAGACGCTGGCGCTCGTCGAGCAGGTCCGCTACGACGGCGCCTTCACATTCCTCTTCTCCCCCCGTCGCGGGACCGAGGCGGCAGAGCTCACCGAGGGACTCGTCCCGCACCCCGTGAAGGTGGAGCGCATGGAGCGCCTCGTCGAGGCCGTCCAGCGCCACGCCCGCGAGCGCGCGCAGCGGTTCGTCGGGCGCTCCGTGGAGGTGCTCGTGGAGGGCCCCTCCCGCACCGACCCGCAGCGGCTGCGCGGGCGCACCCGCCACAACAAGGTCGTCAACTTCGCCGGCCTCGCCGCCCCCGGCGAGCTCACCCACGTACGGGTCGACTCCGCCACAAGCCAGACGCTCGCCGGCGAGGAGCTGTTGCTCTCCCGGGCGCTCTGATCGCTATTTCTTGGAGGCTCCCGCGACCGCTTCGGCGATGACCGAGTGGCACTTCGCCACGGCCGTGTGGTACTGGGGGGCGCGCAACGTCGCTGCTTCGATTGTCAGGAAGCCTTCCGCGTTCGGTTCGGCCACCTGGGCGCCATTGCTGCGCAGGCATTTCGCCACCGCCGCGTTCAGTTTACGGCGATAGGCCAAGGCTTCGGCTGCGGCTTCGGGGGTCGTGCTCGCGGGCGTGGTGGTCGTCGGGGTCGTGCTTTCGGGAGTGGTGGTCGTTTTCGCTTCCGCGGTCGTTTTGACGGCCGTCGCGGTCGAGGCGCTGGAGGACGACCCGCCGGAGGAGCTCCCGCACGCCGCCACACCGAGGCAGGCGAGCGTGGCGACCACCAGCGCGATCGTCGTCGATCGGAGGTTTTCAGTGTTGAGACGGGACATGGTGCTCCTTCGTGATCGTCGGTTTGCGCGCGGATTATCCACACCCACGACCGCACCCTTGGCGATCCGCCGCTCCTACCGCGGGAGCTCGCGGGTCCGAAGTCGCGGTGTGCCCGGCGGGAATGCCCGCTCTCACTGGGCTACCGGCGGTTGGGGCCCCGCAGACGCGCCACCGCGCGCTCGACTCCACTGCGCCGACGGTGTTTCCGATCCCCTGGAGCGAGGCGCCCCTGGAGCGCGGTGGGCCGTCCCGACCGGGCGACGGCCCACCGCCTCTGCGCTCGAGGCCCACGCCAGGCGCGAGCCTCGCCGTGGACTACTGGTTGGTGGGAGCCGCCCCCGGGGGTCCGCCGGGTAGCCCTCAGCGTTTGGCGCGCTGGCCCGCCGCGAGCGAGTCGGCGAGCTTGTCGGCGCCCGTCACGCGGGTGACGCTCGCCGCGAGGCCTGGGGCGACGCTCGCGAAGATCGTGCCCGCCCGCAGCGGCAGGGGGGCGACGTCCACCTCGCCGCGGTTGCGTTCGATCGCCTCCGCCACCGCGCGCGCCACGTCCTGCGGGCTGCGCGTGCCGACGCCCGGCGGGAGGGTCGCGCCGGAGTCCGCGAACATGCCCGCGTCGCGGATGAAGCCGGGGCACACCAGCGACACGCCCACGTGCTGCGAGCGCAGGTCTGTGCGCAGCGCCAGCGCGAAGCCGCGCAGGCCGAACTTCGTCGCGTTGTACATGGCAGAGCGCGCTGTGGCCGCCTTGCCCGCCAGCGAGGAGACGAACACCAGGTGCCCCCCGCCGCGTGATGCCATCGCCGGCGCGAGCGCCCGCGCCATCACGATCGGGGCGCGCAGGTTCACGTCGAGCACCCGATCGAGCTCCTCGAGGGAGTAGTCCTCCACCAGACCCGTCCCGGGCAGGCCGGCGTTCGCGACCAGGATGTCCACCGGGCCCGCCTCTGCCAGCAGGCGCTCGACCTCCGCGCGGTCGGCCAGGTCGGCGGCCAGCACCTGAGCGTCGAGCTCCGCCGCCAGCTCCTGGAGCACCTCCGCGCGCCGGCCGGTCAGGATCAGACGCGCGCCGCGCCCGTGCAGCTCGCGCGCGGTAGCGTGGCCGATGCCGCCCGTGGCACCGGTGAGCAGCACAGTCGATCCTGGAACCTTCACCAGGTGCAAGGCTACGGCAGTGGAGGTGTTCGCGCTTTTCGGCCCGACCGGTGTCGGCAAGACCGCCGTCGCGGTCGCGCTCGCCACGCGGCTGCGCACTGCCGGGGAGGACCCGGTGGCCGTGTCCGCTGACGCCCTGCAGGTGTACGCGGGCCTGGAGACGCTCACCGGCGTCGCCTCCCCGGCGGAGCGCGCCCAGCTGGAGCACCGCCTGGTCTCGTTCCTGCCGCTCGACGCGAGCTTCAGCGCAGGCCAGTACGCCGAGCTCGCTCACGCCGAGATCGACGGGCTGCTCGCCGCAGGACGCCGGCCGATCGTGGTCGGCGGCACGGGGCTCTACCTGCGCGCCGCGCTCACCGAGCTGCGCCTGCGCCCGCCGCCCCCCGAGGGCGTGCGCGAGCGCCTGACCGCGGAGCTCGAACGCCACGGGCCGGAGGCCCTGCACGCCCGCCTTGCCCTTGGCGCGCCGTGGGCGGCCGAGGGCATCGACCCGGCAGACCGCCAGCGGATCGTCCGCGCCCTGGAGTCGCTGCAGGCCGGCGAGCTCGAGCCGCCCGAGGGCCCCTCCCAGCTGTGGACCGCCGAGGTGCGCCGCCCCACGCTGCTCGTGGGGCTCACGATGGAGCGCGAGGCTCTCTACGAGCGGATCGACGCCCGCGTGCGGGGGATGCTCGACGCGGGGGTCCGCGAGGAGGTGCTCCGCGCGCACGCGGTCGGAGCGTCCGCCGGCGCGCGTCAGGCGCTTGGCTTCGACGAGTTGCTCGCCGGGGACGTCGAGGCGTGGCAGCGCCGAACTCGCAACTACGCGCGCCGCCAGCTCACGTGGATGCGCAAGCTCGCGGGCGTGCACCCGATCGACGTGACCGGACGGGCGCCGGAGGGTGTCGCGCAGGAGATCGCGGCGATGAACGCCTAGACTGCGGCGCCCATGAGATTCGAGAAGTGGCAGGCACTCGGCAACGACTACATAATCGTGGAGGATGGCGAGTTGCCATTCGAGTTGACCCCCCGGCGCATACGCTTGCTGTGTCAGCGCAACTTTGGGGTCTTCGCCGACGGGGTGCTGCGGCTCTCGCGTATCGATGACCCCAACTTCGTCGCGCGGCTGCGCATATACAACCCCGACGGTTCCGAAGCCGAGCTGTCAGGCAACGGGGCACGCGAGGCGATTCTCTATCTCCAACGCCACAACTGGACCGATAAGGATGTCTTCTCGATCCAGACTGCCGCGGGCACCATCACTCCGACGATCACAGGGCCGAACACCTGTCGTGTGGATATGGGCGTCGCACACCTGACGTCGCCAGATTTCCCAAGTGGGCCAAGCAATGGGCAGGGTGAACTAGAAGCTGCGGGATACAGAAGGCCCTTTCAGCACGTGTCGATCGGCAATCCCCAGTGCGCGATATACGTATCTGATTCTACGGAGCTTGAAGCCCTGGATCTCGCCACGATTGGCCCGGCAATCGAACGCCACCAGCTTTTCCCAAACCGCACCAACGTCTCCTGGTACACCGACATCGAACCAAACCGCATCCGCGCGCGGATCTTCGAGCGAGGCGTCGGTCCGACCTGGTCTTCGGGCACTGGAGCAATCGGAGCCGCTGTGGCGCACCATCTGCGCAGCGGGACCACTACAAAGCAACTCGTTACAGTCGGTTTGCCCGGGGGGGAATTGGAGGTGGAGGTGGGGGAGGATTTGCACATCAACCTGACCGGCGAGGCGCAACCCGTGTTCGAGGGGACCCTCAGCAAGGACTTCCTAAAGGAGCTAGATGCAACCCAGTAAGCGGCTGAGCCGCATCCCGCCGTACCTGTTCGCCGAACTGGAGCACAAGATCGCCGAGAAGAAGGCCGCGGGGGCGGATGTGATCAGCCTCGGGATCGGCGACCCCGACCGTCCGACCCCGGCGCTCGTGGTGGAGGCGATGCGCGAGGCGGTCACCGAGCCCGAGACCCACAAGTACCCCTCCAACCGCGGCCGCGTGGACTTCCGCGAAGCCGTCAGCGATTTCTACGCGCGTCGCTTCGACGTGCGACTCGACCCCGAGAGGGAGATCATCCCTGCGGTGGGTGCCAAGGAGGCGATCTTCAACCTCAACCTCGCGTTCCTCGACCCCGGCGACGCCGCGCTCGCGGCGGACCCCGGGTACCCCGTCTACACCGGCGGCCCCCTGCTGGCCGGCGCCGACGCCGTCCCGCTGCCGCTCGTGCCCGAGCTGGGCTTCGTGCCCGACCTGCAGGCGATCGCCCCCGCGGACAGCGCGCGCGCGAAGCTGGTGTACCTCAACTACCCCAACAACCCCACCGGCGCGCTCGCCCCCGAGGGGTTCTTCGAGCGGGTCGTCGAGTTCGCGCGCGAGCACGAGGTGCTCGTCGTGCACGACAACTCCTACTCGGAGATCGCCTACGAAGGCCACCGCCCGCCGTCGTTCCTGGCGACCCCCGGCGCTAAGGAGGTGGGGATCGAGGTGTACTCGCTCTCCAAGGGCTACAACATGACCGGCTGGCGCTGCGCGGCGGTAGTCGGAAACGCACAGGCCGTCGAGACGTACTGGCGCCTGAAGACGAACATCGACTCCGGGCTGTTCGAGGCGGTGCAGCTCGCGGGCGTCGCTGCGCTCTCCCCGGACACCGACGCCGAGGTCGCCTCGATGAACGAGCTGTACCGCAAACGCCGTGACCTCGTGTGCGAGGCGCTCGCGAAGGCCGGCGTGCACGTCACTCCCCCCAAGGGCACGATCTACGTGTGGGCGCCCGTCCCCGCGGGCTTCGACAGCTCCGTCGCCTACTGCGAGCACGTGCTCGAGCGCACCGCCGTGGTGATCTCCCCCGGCAGCGCCTACGGCCCCAGCGGCGAGGGGTGGTTTCGTATCTCCCTGACGACACCCGACGATCGCCTCGCGGAGGCCGTCGAGCGGTTGGCCTCGCTCGCCTAGGTGGGCCCCTAGACTGAGAGTAAATGGAGAGAACGTGGGAGTGAATGGGTAGAGCAGCGCACCGAACAACGCCCCGCGCGCGCCAGCGAGCGCTCTGCATCGCGGCGCTACCGGACGGCGACGAAAGCAGCGTGCGGGAGCTCAGGGAGCTGTTGCTCACCGCGGGGGTGGCGAGCGTGGGGGAGGTGGTGCAGCGCCGCGAGCAGCCCCACCCCAACACGTACCTCGGGCCGGGCAAGGTCACAGAGGCCAAGCGGGCCGCCGAAGAGTGCGACGCGAACGTGGTCGCCTGCGACGACGAGCTCACCCCACGCCAGGAGCGCAACCTGGAGAAGGAGCTGGGGATACCAGTGGTCGATCGCACCACCGTGATCCTCGACATCTTCGCCGCGCACGCCGCCAGCGCGGAGGGCAAGCTCCAGGTCGAGCTCGCGCAGCTGGAGTACAACCTCGCGCGGATGCGCGGCCTGTGGAGCCACCTCGAGCGCCTCGGCGGCGGGATCGGCACGCGCGGACCGGGGGAGAGCCAGATCGAGACCGACCGCCGCCTCGCGCGCGACCGGATCGCGGCGCTGCGCCGGCGCCTGGAGCACGTGCGCGGCTCGCGCGCCACGATGCGCGCCGAGCGCGAGCGCGCCGCGCTGCCGACGGTCGCGCTCGCCGGCTACACCAACGCGGGCAAGTCGACGCTGCTCAACGCGCTGACCGCAGCCCACGGCCGCCGCGCGGGCACCGACGCGGGCCCCGAGGTGGAGGTGCGCGACCGCCTCTTCCACACGCTCGACCCGACGACCCGCACGATTCGCCTCGGTGGCCGCCCGCACCTGCTGACCGACACGGTCGGGTTCATCCGCAAGCTACCCCACCAGCTGGTCGACGCCTTCGGGGCCACGCTCGAGGAGACGATCCGCGCGGATCTGCTGCTGCACGTGCTCGACGCCTCCGCGCCGGAGGAGGAGGGAGAGGCGATGCGCCGCGCGGTCGAGGAAGTGCTGCAGGAGATCGGCGCGGACGCCAACCCCCGGGTGCTGGTCCTCAACAAGGTGGACCTGCTCGACGAGCCTGCTCGCCAAGAGCTGCGCTTGCGCCACCCCGACGCGGTGCTTGTCAGCGGCGAGAGCGGCGAGGGCCTGGAGAACTTGGTCGAGCGGATTGAGCGCGAGCTGCGCCACACGCTGTGCCCGGTGGAGCTACTCGTCCCCTACGCCAACGGCTCAAGCCTCGCGGAGCTGCACGAGATGGCCGGTGACCTCGCCCGCCTCGACACCCCCGAGGGCGTCCGCATCAGAGCGCTCGTGCCGGCCCGCATGGCGGCGCGCTTCGCGCGGTTCGCGGTGGCCTGACCCCTTAAACAACTCGACCCGCCGGAGCGGGTCGGGTGTGCGGACGTTGGAGGAGCTACCTCCGACCGGTTGACACCGCTGGTCAGCGTAGCTCAGACCCCGGCGGCGTGGCGCGCGCCGCGGTGGGCCTGCTCCTCCAGCGCATCATCGAGCGGCGAAAGCTCGCCGGGGTCGATCCCCAGCGCGGTGGCGATCAGCCAATCCGCGAACCAGATGTTCTTCGGCAGCAAAGGCCCATGTAGGTAAGTGCCAATCACACTGCCAGAACGCGCGCCCTCGAAGCCGCTGCGCCCGTCGTTGCCATAACCCTTGAGGACGCGCCCGAGCGGAGTCTGGCCCGCGCCGAGGTACGTGCGCCCGCCGTGGTTCTCGAAGCCCGCAAGGACGCGCTCGCTACCGCCGTCGAGCGAGACCCCTATCGCGACGTTGCCGATCAGGCGGGAGCCGTCGTCGCGCACCGTGCGAACGTCCAGCAGCCCAACACCCGGCAACTCCTCACCGGGGCTGAGCTCGTAGGAGTGCCCCAGCAGCTGGTAGCCGCCGCACACACCCACAACGACAGCGCCGCGCGCGGCGGCGGCGTGCAGCGCGCCGCGCTTGGTGACAAGCAGATCCTCCGCGCACAGCCGCTGGTCGCGGTCCTGCCCGCCGCCGAGGTAAAAGAGGTCATGGGCGCCACCCTCCAGCGGCTCACCCAATCCGACGGGGGTCAGTTCGAAGCCGAGCCCGCGCCAGGCACAGCGGCGCTCGAGCACGAGCAGGTTGCCGCGGTCGGCGTAGATGTTCATCAGATCGGGGTAAAGCGCGCAGACGCGCAGAGTGCTCATGAGAGCGCGCTCCGCGTATGGCCGCCGGCGCTCAACAGCTCGCGCAGCGAGAGCATCGCGGTGTAGGTTGGAAGCGCATAGAGAGGCGCCTCATCGGGTGGCGCGTCGGCCTGTGTGGCGGCCAGGGCGGAAGCGAGGTCGGGTTGCACGTGGATGCGAGCGGGCTCCACGCCGGCGTACTTCAGGCGCACCGCGAGCTCCGCTGCGCGGGTACCGCTGCAGGTGGCGCGCCGAACCCGCACCGCGAGCATCTCGAAGTCGGCGTCCCAGATCCAGGAGACGTCGCGCCCGTCGGCGATGTTGTCGTTGAGAACCCCGAGCAGGTCATGCTCGCCCGGCTCCAGGGCAAGCGTGCGCAGCACCTCGTTGGCGCCGGCAGGGTTCTTGACGAGCAGGATGCGCATAGTGCGGGGGTGGGCGGGCGATCCGATCTGCACGCTCTCCGCGCGGCCGAATGCCGCCCGAGCGCTCTCCAATCCGGCGAGAACTTGCTCCAGCGGGACGTCGAGCGCGTGGGCGAGCGCCGCGGCCGCGAGCGCGTTGTAGACGTTGTAGAGGCCGGGAAGAGGCAGCGCGACGGCGGCCTCGCCGGCGGGGGTGTGAAGCGTGAAGCGCGCGGATCGAACTCCTTCCAGGCGCACATCTGTCGCGAAGACCTCGGGCGCCGGGCGGGCCTGGCCGCAGGCGGGGCAGCGGTAGTGGCCGAGGTGGCCGAGGTAGACGGCGTCGAAGATATAGGGAGCGCCGCAGTTGCGACAGTGCTTGGCGTCGGCGGCGTGTGCCATGCGGGGGAGCGCGAGCGAGTCATCCTCGACCCCGAAGTACAGGACACCCGCCGCCCCAACACGCTCGCGGCCGAGGTCGGCGACCAGGGGGTCGTCGGCGTTGAGGACCAGGCGGGCGTCTCGACCGGGGCCGTCGCGGAGGACCTGCGCCCAGCGCTCGGCGATCGTATCGAGCTCCCCGTAGCGGTCGAGCTGGTCGCGGAAGAGGTTGCCGAGCAGGATCGCGCGGGGGCGCAACTGCCCGACGAGCCGGTCGAGCCAAAACTCGTCCACCTCGAACAGCCCGAGCTCGCCGGCGATCGAGTCGCGCCCGCGGGACGCGGCGAGCAGCGTGGAGGCGATGCCCCCGGCCATGTTGGCCCCGGCGCGGTTGTGAACAAGCTCCACGCCGGCCTGCGCGAAGATCGCGGCGGCCATCGCAGCGGTGGTCGTCTTGCCGTTGGTGGCGGAGATCAAAACGCTGCCGCGGGGAAGCCGCGCGCCGAGGGCACCGATCGCGCGGGGCTCAAGCCGCAGGAGCACCTTCCCGGGCACGGAGGTGGCGCCGCCGCCGCGCAGCCGCGATAGCGCACCTGCCGCACGGGCGAGGGCAAGCTTTGGGGCGAGTGGGCCGCTCAGGGTCTGCTCCCGAGCGGGCTGTCGACCGGCACGAGCACCCGCACCGCGGCGGGCAGCACGCTCACGCGCAGCGGCAGCTCGCCGATCGGGTCGCCGTCGGCGTACAGCGTGAAGGGGCGGTCGGCGGCGATCTGAAGCTCGCGGCCGCGGAGCACGTGCACGGAGGGCTCACGCACGTGCGTGCCCTTGAAGACCTTCGGCAGGATCCGCGTGAGGAAGCGCAGCTTGGAGATCTGCTCGCAGTAGGGGACGTCGAGCAGGCCGTCGTCGAGCAACGCGTCGGGCGCCGCATACATACCGCCCCCGTACGCCTTCGAATTGGCGGCGCCGACGCTGTAGCCGGTGAAGGCGTGCCGCCGGCCGTCGAGCACGAGCTCGAAGCGCGCCGGGCGCCACGCGGCCAGCGCGCGCAGCGCGCCGTAGGCGTACACGAGGTTGCCGAGCCACGAGGGCGCCTCGTTGGCGATCCGGTTGGCGTCGGAGTCGAAGCCGCAGCTGGCGATGCCCACGAAGGTGTGCTCGCCGACGAGGCCGAGGTCGAGCTCGCGCGTGACGCCGCCGGCGATCACTGCGCACGCCGCGACCGGGTCCTGCCCGATGCCGAGCACGCGTGCCAGGTCGTTGCCGCGCCCGCCGGGCAGCACGCCGAGGATCGAGCCGGGCACGGTGCGCAGCGCGTCGCCCGCGGCCCCCGCGAGCCCGTCGCCGCCGAGCGTCGCCGCGATCTCCCCGCCGCGCGCGGCAGCCAGCGCGAGCTCGCGCGCGTGGTCGAGGTCGCGGGTGTCCTCGCGACGCACCGTGAGGCCGTGTCCGCGCAGGGCATCCACCACCTTCGGCGCGGCGCGACCGGCGCGACCGCCGCCGGCCGCGGGGTTGACGATCAGGCAGACGGGAGCAGGCATTGCGCTAGCGTATTCGGATGGGAATCATAAGAGTTCCTTAAGATCGCGCGAAGAGCGTGCATTTGTAAGGGAGTTCGCATCTAAGCTGGCGAAGTGGTGCGCCTTGAAAGCTGGATCAGGCCGGCCGGTGTGAGTCCGGTCCGGGTAGACGCCGGAGTGCCCGGTAGCAGGCCCCGGTTCGTTGTCGAGAGGCGGCGGGCTGAGCGGGGCGTCGAAAGCCTTTTTGGAGGAAGCGAGCGCGTGGGCTGGGATTGCAGCCTCGTCATAGGAACAATCGGGGAGCCGAGCCGGTCACTTTGCGGCGAAGGCCATGTCCGCCAGTCCTGGTGCCGGATTGGGTGCGGCGGGTCCCTGCGGGGTAGGGAGACTTGCACGCGCGCAAGGTCTGGTCACGGAACAAGGGAGGCCCGTCTGCCCAGCCTCGTCAGCAAAGACCGCTTGTATAAGCCGATGGCGAAGTCGAGCGGAGGGCAGCGGGAGTCCGAGGGGGTCGTAGTAGTTGAGATCGGCGTGCAGAACAACGCGCCAGGAGCGAAGGACCCCTGCTTTGATCGCGCAAGCGCCGAGGGTAAGCGTTAGGGCATGGTCGAGACCGCTCGACCCACGACCCTGCCGGGCATGAGCCTGGTGATCCCGCCAGCGAAATGGTCTTGGAGGCCACTGGTGGGGATGTGCGAGAACTTCAGCGCAAGCTATGGGTGGCCGCCAAGCGGTCGCCGGGTAGACGTTTCCACGCTCTGTTTGACCGGATCTTCAGGAGTGACGTCCTGTTGGAGGCGTGGAGGCGCGTGCAGAAGAACGAGGGCGCTGCCGGGGTCGATTCCCAGACGCTGGTGGCGGTGCAGGAGTACGGTGCGGGGCGGCTGTTGGCCGAGTTGCAGCGTGATCTGCGCGAGGGGTCTTATCGCCCGCGGCCGGTCCGGCGGGTGTTGATCCCTAAGCCCAAGGGTGGCGTGCGGCCGCTTGGCATTCCGACCGTCAAGGATCGGATCGTCCAGCAGGCCGCGCGTATCGTGCTTGAGCCCATCTTCGAGGCCGACTTCTTGGAGGTCTCGTTTGGGTTCCGCCCGCGCCGGTCGGCCACGGACGCCAAGGAGGTGCTGCGTCGATCGTACATCGATGGGTGCCGCTTCGTGTTCGAGGCCGACATCCGCGACTACTTCTCCTCGGTCGACCACGAGCGTCTGCTCGGGAAGGTCTCAGAGCGGGTCTCGGACCGGCGCGTGCTCAGGCTCATACGGCAGTGGCTGCGGGCGGGTGTGATGGATGAGGGGGTGCTCAGGCGGTCGGTTGCTGGGACCCCGCAGGGCGGCGTGATCTCGCCGCTTTTGTCGAACGTCTACCTGCACGCGCTGGATCTCGCGTTCGCTGACGGTACTCACGGCAGGCTCGTTCGTTATGCGGACGATTTCGTCGTGATGTGCAAGAGCGAGGCGCAGGCCCACGCAGCCCGAGAGTTGGCCAGGCAGGTGCTGGCTGATCTCGGGTTGAAGCTGCACCGGGAGAAGACGAGAGTCGTTGACCTCACCGAGGGTCGGGAAGGTCTCGATTTCCTTGGCTGCCACTTCCACGCTCGCGTGTCGGGCAAGCTGCTGGAGCGCGGCATCCGCCGCTACTACCTCCAGCGTTGGCCCTCACAAGCGGCGATGAAGCGGGTACGCCAGCGGATCAAGGCGCTGACTGGCCGTGGTCGTGTCGGGACGGACATCCGCGAGGTGATCTCGTGGCTCAACCCGATCCTGCGCGGCTGGGGCAACTACTTTCGCACCGGCAACGCCGCCATCCGCTTCAACCAGATCGACTGGTACGTCGTGGGACGTCTACGCGGTCTAATGCGCAAGCGCTACGGCCGCAACCTGCGCCCCGGCCAGAGGGCCGTCTGGACGCGCGAGTGGTTCGAGGCTCACGGCCTCTACCGCCTGCGCGGCACCATCCGCTACCCGGCAACAGCGTCGTGACCATCATGAAGATCATCGGCAAGCCGTGTGCGGGAAAACCGCACGCACGGATTGAAAGGGGAATGGGGAAACGGACCTTCACGGCACCGCGCCCCTGACTACCAATGCTCGCCGCCCGCTCTCGAGCCTCAAGCATTGTTAGAGCCATGCGCATTGTCGGTCCCCTGGCGATGGTCTCCTCGGTTGTGCTAGGGCTGGCGGCCTGCGGCTCGGGCTCGAGCCATGCGAGCGCCTCGGCGAGGGCGGGCACGGACGCAGCCTCCACCTCCGCGGGTGGCTCACACGAAGCCTGCCGGACGGTGAGCGCGCCGGTGCCCAAGGGACCCCAGCCCGTGCCGCCGCCGACGCAGAGGCTGAACCCGGCGAAGCGCTACGTGGTGGCGCTGACGACGAATTGCGGGAAGATCGCGATCCAGCTGGACGTGAAGCGGGCACCGAGGACGACGTCGTCGTTCGCCTACCTGGTGCGACGGGGCTTCTACAACGATCTCACTTTCCACCGGGTGGCGGCGAACTTCGTGATCCAGGGGGGGGACCCCAACGGGGACGGCTCGGGGGGCTCGGGCTACACGATCGTGGAGCGCCCCCCGGCGGACCTGCGCTACACCCTCGGGACGGTGGCGATGGCGAAGACGGGCACCGACCCCGCCGGAGCATCGGGGAGCCAGTTCTTCATCGTCACCGAGCAGGAAGCGGAACTGCCGCCGCAGTACGCGCTGGTTGGAAGAGTGGTGGGGACGATGGCGGGGGTAAACGCGATCGCCAAGCTCCCGACGATTCCGCCGCAGGACGGGGCGCCGACCCAGCCGGTCGTGATCAGCCGGGCTAGCCTCTCGGAAAGCTGAGGGTTCGTCGTGGGCCCTGAGAGGCACCAGCTGAGCCGAGGGGCACAGATCCCCCGGCCGAAGGCCCTGTTCAGCCGGGCGGGGCCCCGCGGGCGGCCTCACGGGCGCGGTCGCGCCGACGGCGCCCGATGAGCGCCGCGACCGCGAGCACGGCGATCACGAGGAACAGCCCGAGCAGGACGCCGGGGGCGATGCCGAGACCGCCGAAGGGGAGCGAGATCAGCTCGACCACGCCGAGGCCGAGGGCGAGCAGGACGATCACCAGCAGAACGATCAGGAGGATGCCGCGCACGCGCGCGATGACGCCGGCGGAGGTGGGGGGGATCAGCAGCCCCATCGCGCGCAGCGCGAGCATCTGCCGACCGGAGGGGGGCTCCTGGCCGAGCCGCTGCACGGCGTCGCGCAGATCGCCGGGGCGGCGCTCGGCGAGCGCGAGCGAGGCGTCGGCCATGCGCCGGATCTGCATGCGCTCCTGGGGGCGGGCGGCGGCGATCGCGCGCTGGAAGTAGGCGCGGGCCTGATCGGCGTCGAAGCGCTCGGCCGCACGGGCGCCGAGGATCGAGAGTGCAGCCGACTTGAACTTGGTCTCGCCCTCGAGCTCCTCGTCGGTGCGCTGTTCGAGCGCCTGGATGGCCTCCACGGCACCGCGCTGTTCGATCCGGATCTGACGCTGCTTGGGGGGCATCGGTTGAGCATTCTACGGTCTGCGCCGAGGGGCCGTTGATCGAGCCTGAAGGCGTGCGCCGGCACCGCACAGACGCTATGCTCGCGAGCAAGGAAACGATTCGATGCGTCCAACTCCGCAGATCAAGACGACTCGACCAGTCAGAGATCGGCCAGCTGCGTGCGCATGTGCGGCGCTGGCGTTGGCGCTGCCTGTCCTGCTGTCCACCGCCCCGGCTGCGGCGAGCGAAGCGGGCAACCCGTTCGCGCCAGCCTCGCCGGCCGCTCCGTCGGCGGTGAAACAGGCTAGCGGTGCGGGCAAAGCCACCGGCACGTCTCCGACGTCGGCGGCAGGCGCAGGAAAGGCGGCCGCACGGGCTCCGGGCGTGGGAAAGGTCTCGACGGCGACCACCCCGGCCAAGGGCGCCATCATCCCGTCACAGGTGGCGCCTGCGAAAACGACCACGGCGAGTACCAGCACGAGCACGCAGGAATCCAGCTCGGGGACGAGCACATCGGAGATCCTGGGGCTGGTTGCAGCCGGCCTGCTGCTGGGGGGGATCGCGTTTATGATCCTCCGCGACGCGCGCTCGGTGGCGCCGGTCACGGAGGGTCTGGTGACCGGGGGCACACGCAACCCCGAGGGACGTCTGCGCAAGCGCCGCGCGCAGGCAAAGGCGGCGCGGCTCCAGCGCAAGCGCCACCGCAAGAGATAGGAACAGAGCTCCGCGTTACTGACGGGCCCTGACGCGCGTGGCGCTGCGACGCGCGCTGCGAACCCGGGCGGAGGATGCGGGTCGTCCACCCGCCGCGCCGCCGTGAGGTCCGCGACGGGGCCTGCGGCCGCCGAGCGGCGCGCGCGGATGAGTGTGGGGACTCACCCGAGGATCACCCATCCCGCCAGGGAGAACCTTGCTGCCTCCTTCGTCCTCGTTGGATTCGTCGGACGCGTAGAGCGGAAGTGACGAAACCGCGGCGTCGGATCGGAAGGGGATCCAGAGCATGAGTGCGGCGATCGGGAGTTTGATCAGCCCGAACACCAAGAGCACCAACCAGATCCACCCATGCATCGATCCGATGCTACTACGGCGCGGGGGCAGCGGCCACGAGACGGTGGATCCAGGCTCATACCGCGTAGTGTCCGGGCGGTGAAGCGCACGATCTTCGAGAACGAGCACCGCGACTACCGGGAGTCGGTGCGGCGGTTCTTCGCCGCCGAGGTCACGCCGCACCACGCGGAGTGGGAGCGCGAGGGCATCGTCCCGCGAGAGCTCTTCACCAAGGCGGCCGAGCGCGGGATGCTCGCGATGGCGGTCCCGGAGGCCTACGGCGGGGCGGGCGTGGAGGACTTCCGCTTCAATCAGATCCTCGTCGAGGAGGTGGCCTATGCGGGCGTCGCGGGCAGCGGCCTGGGGATCACGCTGCACAATGACATCTGCCTGCCGTACTTCCTGAGCTACTGCACCGACGAGCAGCGCGCGCGCTGGCTGCCGGGCATCGCCGACGGCTCGGCGATCACGGCGCTGGCGATGACCGAGCCGGGGATCGGCTCGGACCTCGCGTCGATGAGCACGAGCGCGCGCCGCGAGGACGATGGCCACTACCTGGTCAATGGGGCGAAGACGTTCATCACCAACGGCATCAACGCGGATCTGACGATCGTCGCGGTGAAGACCGACCCCTCCGAGCGCCACCGGGGGATCTCACTGCTGGTCGTGGAGCGGGGGATGGCGGGCTTCGAGCGCGGGCGCAACCTGGAGAAGGTCGGGATGCACGCGCAGGACACCGCGGAGCTGTTCTTCTCCGATGTGCGGGTGCCGGTGCAGAACCGGCTGGGCGAGGAGGGGAGGGGCTTTCACTACCTCGTCTCAAACCTCGCCCAGGAGCGGCTGTCGATCGCGATCGCCGGCGTGGCGGCGGCACAGGCGGCGCTCGACTGGACGCTTGATTATGTGAAGCAGCGCACCGCGTTCGGCCAGCCGGTGGGCGCCTTCCAGTCCGCGCGCTTCGCGCTGGCGGAGATGAAGACGGAGGTCGAGCTCGCGACGGTGTTCGTCGACCAGGCGGTCCTGGCGCTGGTGCGGGGAGAGCTGTCCGCGGAGGACGCGGCGATGGCGAAGTGGTGGTGCACCGAGCTCCAGGGCCGCGTGGTCGATCGCTGCGTGCAGCTGCACGGCGGCTACGGCTACACGCTCGAGTACCCGATCGCCCGTGCCTACGCCGACGCCCGCGTGACCCGCATCTACGGGGGCACCACGGAGATCATGAAGGAGATCGTCGGCCGCTCGCTGGGGGTCTGAGGTCCGGGGGCGCGGCCGCGATCGCGTGGTCGTCCCCAAATCCGATCACAGTCAGGTCCCGGCCGCAGGAGCCGCAGTCGTAGCGCGACGCGACCGCTTGGCGTGGCGCTACTCTGTAGGCGGTAGTTCAACCGCGGCAGGGAGACCCTATGAGGATCGCGTTCGTAGTAGCGGGCTTGGCGGCAACCGTCCTGGTGGCCGGCGGGGTGATTGTGATGACGGCCGGAGCCGAAACGACCCCGACACCACCGGCCAGCGCGCCTGTGCGCACGGTGAGCGTACAGGGCGTCGCGAACGAGCCCATCGACTCCGCAGCGAGCGCCGAAGCGGCGACCGCGGTCTATCGCCAGGCGATGGCCGCCGCGATCGGCGACGGCCAGGCCAAGGCCCAGTTCCTCGCCGAAAAGGCAGGCGCCACGCTGGGGCCGGTGCACAGCATCGGCGAAGGCGGTGGCGACATCCAGTGCCCCGAAAGCGAGGAATACCAGGGCGCCCAGCCCGATTTCGGCTTCGCCATCGGGGGGGTGGTCGGAGTCGCGAGTCCGCCCCTAGCTGCGGGCCGGGCAACCCCGACCATCCACAAGGCTCCCGCCAAGAGACCGCCCGCCAAGCGTCATAGGCGGCACTCGGCCAAGAAGTCCGCGGCGGAACCCTGCACGCTCTCAACGCAGATCGCGTTGGTCTACGAGCTGAGCTAATGGTTCACGTCGTGGGCCCTAAGGGTTCGTGGGCCCTGAAGGCACACGAACCCTTAGGCAAGCCGGACGCTCCCTCCGGCCGAGGTGACAACGGTGGCTGGGCGCTCCGGCGGACAGTGCGGCTCTGCCACCTTCTTAGGTTTACATAACATCCATTATCGAGCGCCGCCGGGTAGTGTCTCAGTTTGAAAGTTCGGCGATCTCGCGGAGGCTCCAGATGTGATCCGAGACACCCGCAGCCATCGCGGGGGTCCGAGGGTAGGGGTTCTTGAGGCTGGTGTGCGGCCGGGCGAAGTTGTAGTGCATGAAGTGGATCGCCACCGCCGCGGCGTGGTTCTCGACCTTCTTGCTGAAGGCGTTTGTGAGCCGCGTGAACCGGCGCATACTCATCCGCATGGTGAGGTTCTGGCGCTCCACGTAGCTGGTGCTGATCTTCGCGGGGTCCGGGTAGCCGAGGCGGACTTTCGTGCGCGTCCCGACGCAGACGGGCGGGCTGTAGCGCCGCTCCCCCAGGTACTCGGTTCGGTATTCCTTGACCTGCTGAGCCCAGTCGATGTCCCCGCCGAAGATCAAGCCGACGGTGCCCTGATAGGCCGCGAGACCATCGGTGCTGAGTTGGATACGGCCGCGCACGCGACCCTTGAGGTCTTCGATGAACGTCCAGCAGTCGTCCAGGTTGCGTTCTCCGACCTGCCATGACGGGACGAGCTTGGTGTCCGCGCAGATCGCGGTCCAGGTCCACACGTCGCCGTAGCCGAACTCGCCCTTGTGCTCCTCCGGGACGTTCTTGGCCTTCGCGTAGCAGAACGCCCATATCTCGTCCGCCTGGATCGTCTTGCACGGCAGGTTGCGCAGGTGCTCGTCCTGATAGGCCGTGCAAGCCTCGCCCATGTCGAGGAGGAGCTTCGAGACGGTGTTGATCGAGCAGCCCGCCATGCGGGTCGTCGCACGGAGGCTGTTGCCCTCGACCAGCATCGAGAGGATCTGCGCGCGCTTCTCGATCGGCAACCTGTTCATACTGAACATTATGCCCGAGCGGTCGGACGGAACATTCAGCTAGAGGTGCGGGACTTGGTACGACCCAAAGCTCAAGGTGCTCGGAGAGCTTCCGATCACCAGAATGCGGAAGCCCCAAACGGGTTCGATGTCTGTATACTACGAAGTCCAGAGCAACAGAGGAGGCCGGATGACCAAGCACGACGCGCATCCTGCAGACACCAAGATCGAGGAACTGATGAGGTCGGCGGCACCTGGGATTGAGGTTGCGATTCAGACGGTAGAAGGGGCTGAACGAGCCTACTTCGGCGCAGTGATGGCAACCACCCTACCTGCAGCTATCGTCACTAGCGCTACGACCCCCAGCAGCCCAGGCGGGGAAGTCTCTTAGTGCCGACCTGGGGGGAACTCCAGCAAGAGATAAAGGAGATCAGGGCGCAAGTCGCCGTCAACGGGTGGCAGGAGGGCAGCCCAACCCCTGCAGATCTCTTGCGCCGGAAGTACCTCGCGAAACTGTCAGAGATGACGGGGCGAGCTGTGATCATTTACTACTCGGGCTTTCAGCAGCATCCTGATGCACCGCAGTTTGCGCTCAGCGTCACCCCTGCTGACATGTCGGGCTTTATGGAGACATGCTCGAATCTTACCGATCAACGCGAGCTAGATCTCTTCCTTCATAGTCCGGGCGGGAGCCCGGATGCCGTCGAGCAAATCTCCGCGTATTTGAGAACCCAATTCGATCACATTCGGGCCATCATCCCACTTAATGCGATGTCGGCGGCGACCATGCTTGCCCTTTCTGCCGATGAGGTTCTAATGGGCGCGCATTCGCAACTCGGACCGATCGATCCTCAGTTCACCATTTCAAGCCCCGAGGGAGCACGCACCGCATCAGCGCAGGCGATCAAGGATCAGTTTGCCGAAGCAGTCGAGCAGTGCAAAGATCCAACAAAGATAAACGCGTGGCTGCCGATTCTGCGTTCATACATGCCCGCGTTGCTGGCCCGATGCGACCACGCGGCGAAACGAGCCGAGCAAATCGTCGCCGATGCACTTCGTGATCACATGTTTAGCGGAGCCGAGGATGCGGAGGCGAAAGGAAAAGCCACTGCCGCATGGTTTGGTAATGCCGAGGAGTTTCTATCCCATGGGCGTCCCGTTCGTCGGGAGGAGGCACGCGAGCACGACGTCGTCGTAACCGATCTGGAGGATGATGACAAACTGCAGGACGCGGTTCTAAGTGTCCATCATGCTATTCTTATCAGCCTCGCGAATTGGCCGATTGCGAAGCTCATCGAAAATCATCGGGAGCGCCTTTGGGTCCTCACGGCTGCGCAGCAAGTCGTGATCCCAATGCCTAGCGCTATCGGTGTATAAACCTGCTCCAGTTTCCCACCCAGCAAATACGCGGATGGTCAGGCTTCCTTGCGATGCCAACGTGCACGTGCGGCCTTTGTGGCTGCCTTACTGCGTTCGGATGGCGTCATCTTTGCTGCCCTCGCTTTGCCGCCCTTGAGGCCGCCTTTGCGCCCCAGCTCGACCGCAGCGGGGTTCTTCCCGTCATCCTCCGGGGGCGTGTCCTCGACCTCGCCGGTGGCGATGTCCACGATGAGCTTTGCGAGCTGGTTGGGGTCGCGCGGGCGTTTGCGTGAGCGGTCGGGCACGACCTGAGCGTACCAGCGAAGGGGGCGCCACGCCCGGACAGCAGCGCGGCGCCCCACTCGGCGTCGTCAGACGACCTGGCCGACGATCTGGACCATGCGGAACGCGGCGCGGGTGGCGAACACGTGGCCGTCGCTCGTCTGGTTGACCAGGCCGTTGATGCGGAGGGACCGGATCGTATCTTTGACGCACTTGCCGCGTCCGGTTGCACGGGCGAGGTCCCAGACGGACCAGATCGGCAGGTCGTACTCGCTGGTGAGCAGGTACAGCACGTCGCGCTCGATCGTGTTGGCTTCGGCGACGGGATCAGGGGTAGGGTTCTGGTCAGGCATAGGGAGGTAGGTCTCCTTGTGTCTAGGTCCCGGCGTTGGGTTCGCGCCCGCGCCGGGGCCGCTGGTTATGGATGCCGTGCAGCGTAGACGCTGCGATGCCCGAGCGGACACGCATTTTCAAACTGAGACACTACCCGCCGCCGCGCCGGGGCCAGTCCAAGCCGCCGCGCCCACTATGGGCGTCACGGGCTACCGGCGGCGAAAGCCGCGGTCCGGTGTGGGATCGAGCGGGCTCGGCGGCAGACCGGGCAGTGGATCCTCGAGGTTGTAGCCCGACGGCGCGATATCGTTGGGCGCACCGGGATGGAAGAGCGACGCGAGCAGCTGGGCCTGCCCGCGGCCGACGCCAAGCTCGCCCATGCCGCCGTTGTACATCTGGATGCCAGCGGACTCGCAGTGCGCGTACAAGCGGCTGAGCTCCTGCAGGTGGCCGACGCGACAGGGCTTGACGTTGACGATCCGTACCTTGATAGGGTCGCGCCGATCGACGCGACGCTCGTGATCGGCGCGTCGTAGGAGACCCGATCCGCGATTGGCGTGAGCAGCTCGAGCACCGCAGGGTGGTCGTGCGGGTCCTCGAAGACGACCTCGGTGAACGTGGCCAGCGTGCGTTCGTACATCGCCAGCAGCGCCGCCTCGTCCTCGACCTCGAGGCCGTACTGGCCCTTGAAGTCGATCGTCGCGACACCCTCGACGGCCGTGACGCGGTCCATGATCTCCTGCGTCCACGATGGCGCGACGTCCAGCTTGAAGCCAACCGTCGGATGCATCGCCCGCCGGTTGGCGACCTTCTCGGCATCCGGTGGATCGCCGAGCCCGAACGAGTTGACGAACCTCACCGGCTGGGGCGTACGGCCGAGGATCTCGGGCAGGCTCGTGGCCGACTGCCGCAGCGCGAGATCGAGCGCTGCGGACTCGAACGTCCAGCGCCGCCAGTTGCGCTGCAACTCGTACTCGGGCGGCTCGGGCCACATGTCGATCTCCTCGACGTGGGCGAGGAAGCCGGCGAGCGTCACCCACTCGCCGGTCAGCGGGAAGTCGCTCGCGCGCAGGCTCTCCTGGGCATCCCCCATGCCGACCTGCTCGCCGACGCCCTCCTCTCCACGACCCTGCAGTCGCAGCTGCGTCGTCGAGTGGTCCTCGAGCCCGGTCGGGCCGCTCGGCACAAGCGCCTCGCACGAGAACGACTCAATCGCGATCGGCAGATCCTCGACGGCGCTCCAGAGGTCGATCATGAGCAGGTCCCGTAGCTCTTGGCGATCGGGTGCATGGGTGACACCCTATGTGGTCGCGCTGAGCGCGTGGACGTACGCCCCCGCGGATGCTGGCGAGCGGAGTTGGACAGCAGCCGGGCCCCGAACGCGATGCAGACGCCGGGCGAGGTCGGCGAGAGATCAGGCTGTCTCAGATCGGCGGGACGCCGCAACCCTACTAGGGCAGGTAGCGCACGAAATCGGCGGCGGGTGCCCGCTCGGGCACGTGCTGGTCCTGGCGAGGGCGGCCGAGGTGGAGCAGCCCAATTGGGGTCTCGAGGACATCGAGTTCGAGCACCTCCCGGCCGGCCGGCGAGTCGAGGAGCGGCAGGGTTCGCCAGTAGCCGGCGAGCCCCGCCCCGTGGGCGGCGAGTAGCACCAGATAGGCGGCAACCGCGCTCGCGAGCAGATCCTCCCTCTGCTGAGTGTTGTCACCCTGCCTGCAAACCGATGCAACAACAAGGGTGGGCGCGCGATCGAGCTTGCTCGCCGAACCGGGGGCGGCGTTCTCGGCAATCTCCTTGAGCCGCTCAACCGTGCTGGGACCGAGCACCCGAAAGCGCCAAGGGTTGGTGAGGTGGTGGTTCGGAGCCCAGCGGGCGAGCTCGAACAGCCGTTGCAGCAGCTCCGGCGCCACCGGCTCTGGGGCGAACACCTTGTGGGTGCGCCTCGTTCGGATTGCATGCTCGAGCTCCATGCCTCAGCGAACGTACCCGATCTCGGTAAGGCGGAGAAGGCCACTGCTGTCGTGGGCACGGCCAGCTGGCGTGCCGTCCGACCCGGAGAGATGCGTGGCTCGATCTGCGGGCGAGCGCCACCGTCGCAGAAGTCGAGAGCGTCGCCGAGCGGGTGGGACGGCCGGTCTGCAGACCGCACCACGCCACTTGCATGCGCGCTGTCTGATCTATACGCGTAACCTGGACCGGCGCATGCCCACAAAGCAGACCGAAAACACGCTCGTGACGATCCCGATCAGCCACTACTGCGAGAAGGCGCGGTGGGCGCTCGAGCGCGCGGGCGTCGCGTATCGGGAGCGCGCTCATGTCCAGGCGTTCCATCGCGCTGCGACGCTGCGCGCCGGCGGTGGCCTCACCGTGCCCGTGCTCGTGTGTGCCGCCGGCGTGTTGGCCGACTCAGGAGACATACTCGCGTGGGCCGATACGCAGGCCCCACCGGGCCGCGCGCTGTATCCGGAGGACCCAAAGCGGGCTGCCGAGGTGCGGCTGCTCGAGGCCGACTTCAACGCACGTCTAGGCCCAAGTTCGCGGTGCTGGATGTATCAGCAGCTGCGCAAGCGCCGCGATCTCGCGATCTCGTACGGCTGCGCCGGCGTTCCGGCTTGGGAGCGAGCGAGCCTGCACATCGGCTACCCCGCGGTGCTGGCGATCGTGGCGCGTGTCCTCGATGTCACGCCCGCCACGGCGATCAAGGCAGAGGCCGAGGTGCGAGACAGGTTCGCCGCGGTCAGCAAGCGCCTGGCCGACGGTCGGCCCCACATATGCGGCGAGGCGTTCACCGCCGCCGACCTGACGTTCTCGGCGTTGGCTGCGCCCATGCTGATGCCGTCCGGCTACGGGGTGGCGCTGCCGCAGCCTGAGGAGCTGCCCGCCTACGCCGCCGGGGTTGTGCGCGAGCTGCGCGTCCACCCTGCCGGCGTCCATGCGCTGGCGATGTTCGAGACCGAGCGGCGCTGAGCAAGCCTCTCCAAGCAGACAAAATTGCTCGGTTAAATGGTCGTAGACCTACCCGGACGACGGCAGCCGGCGATGCCTGGTATGGTTCCGAATGAAACAACTGTCCAGGCTTGGGCTGGAAACTAAAGTTCTAGATTCGCCGGGCTTTTGATACGCCTCCTTCGAGGGCGGGCGGTTGTCCGGTGGGCGGATTCCAGGCAGCGACAGGCGCATAGCGCACAGAAATGGTGAATAAATGCCGTCGGAGACCAACGAGTCGCGCCGAGACCGAGATATAGACCAGGGCTTGGGCGCCCTTGTCTATGCGCCGCCAGTCGCCGCAGGAGGCGTGACGAGCAGACCGGCCGAGTGGAGCGACTGGTCGCCCTCCCCCTCCAGGTCTCCCCTCGTCCGTCCCGGTCCGACGATCACACTGGCGCTGATCGGCGGACAGCGTCTGCTGCGGGAAGCCACCGCGAACCTGTTGACGGCGCAGGACGGGCTCAATGTGCTGGGGACGTTCGAGTCCGCCGCCCAGTTCCTGGCCGCCGACGGGGCGAGTCCGCCGGCGGTGCTTCTGCTCGACTGCGACGGAGGCGATCCCGGCGATTGCGAAAGCGCCGTCGGCGCGCTGAGCTCGCCTTGCGTGAAGTCCAGAATCGTGATGCTCTGCGGGGAGATCTGCGAGGAAGCGGTTCGCTGCGCGATTAAGCACCGGGTGAGCGGAATCCTCCTCAAGAGCTACTCCACAGAGGACATACGGGCTGCGATCAGGTACACGGCCACCGGGCGCACGGTCATGCCGGCCGGCTGGCAGCGGGTTGTCGCCCCGCCGGCGGGAGGGCGAGGGGGACTGAGTCCGCGCCACCGTCAGATCCTCGCCCTGATCGCCCAGGGTCGGCGCAACGAGGAGATCGCCAGGGATCTCGACCTCAGCCCGAACACGATCAAGTTCCACGTCCGCGCCATGTATTCGCGGATGGGAGTGCGCAATCGCGTCGAGGCCGCCAATCAGCATGCGCAGATGACCAGTGGCGGCGCTTGAGCCCAGGATCGCGATCGTTGGTGGATCTGGAGCGCTCGCCACCGAGGCGCTCGCATGGATGCTCACGAAAAGCGGCAACCGGGTGGTGGGTGCTTATTCGAGCTGCCGCGAGATGGAGACTGGATCGCGTGCAGACGCGCTGAACCTGCAGGCCGCGATCGTCTACACCGACGATCCGGAGGCCGGCCCGGAGGCTGTGGCCGAGATCAAGCGTGCGCACCCGGAGCTGAAGATCCTGCTGCTCTGCGAGGTCGCCACGCCGGCCGTGGTGCGCTGCGCGATCGACGAGCAGGCGGAGGGCGTCGTGCTGACGTCCGACACCGTCGAGGAGATGACCTTCGCCCTGCGCCACGTGCTCGAGGGCCGCGCGGTGATGCCCGTCGGGTGGCAGGCGGCATCGCTGCAGCCGGATGCCCCGCTGGAGGCGCTGAGCGCACGCGAGCGCGAGGTCCTCGAGCTGCTCACCGCCGGGATGAGCAACAAGGAGATCGCCGCGCAGCTGACGATCTCCTCCAACACGGTCAAGTTTCATCTGCGCACGATCTACTCCAAGCTGGGCGTGCGCAACCGGGTGCAGGCGATGCAAGCCGTCGGCCGCAGGCAGGAAGGTAGCGCTGAAAGCTTGAATACGTCCAGTAGCGACGAGCCGGCAGCTCGGCCAGTTTAGCTCCCCGCAAGCCGACTGCCTGCGACCCAGCCCCGGAGTTTCCCGCTTCAACAGTACGGATTCTCACCTGGCATGTCGCTTAGGGTAGTACTTTACCTACCCGTTTGACAGGGGGCAAAGACTACCCCACCTGATGATTGTGGCGGGCTCCCCTTATCCATAGTATCCGGCCCGCTGATAGGCCGTTGTAGGTCTGTCATGCGCCTGTCGTGTCGATTGAAAGGCAAATCAGTCCTGTCAGTCGGAAGGCACTCAGTCCACTCTAAGTCAAGGAGGAGGCCGCACACAAATGCGACCACAGAACAAAAGGAAAATGATCGCGGGACTCGCTTCCGCGGCAGGAGCGGCGGTGCTGGCTCTGGGCTCGCTCACGGCAGGCGCCGTTGCCGCTCCGAATCCAGGACCCGGAGACGGCCCTCAGACAGCCAACGTTCCGTACGTAGCCTGGGTAGGTGAGCACGTGCGCTTGGTGACGTGCGACAAAGCCATCACCAACTTCACCAGCGGTGAAATCAGCCAGTTCGTCAACTACCAGGTCGAGGACTGGTCCGGTTATCAGTTCCAGCCCCCGACGCCCGACGGCGACTCGGGAAGCAGTCTCGGCGAAATCTTCGATCCCGGGCCGGCGGCCTTCTTCAGGTCGTCCGAGCCTGCTCACCAGATTGGTGGGGAAGAACCAGAGGGCTGTGTGGCGACCGACTACAAGTCTCTGAATCCCGGTCTGTCTCGGATCAGGGTCGACGTCAGGAACGAGTCAACGCACGAAATCGTGTTCTCGCATCAGTTCCTGGTGATCTGGCTCACGACCAACACGCCGAAACTGGCCGAGGTCGGCACGGCAAGCAACGTCAACGCCGATGGTACCCCTGGAGACACCACCATCCAGTCGCAGGCCAACCCAGGCGCCCTGGCCAACTTCCTGGGCGACCAGGCGGGAGACGGCAAATTCACCCCCTCGCCGTTCCCGGGCACGCCGATCACCAAAGGCGAAGACAAGGGCCTGATTCAGATCAAGGTGACGGGCAGCTTCCCGGTCGTAAAAGAATCACCGCTGTCCAACATCCTCACCAGCCCGAGCTACACCCTCCCCGAAAGTTGGGAAGAACTGGCCAAGACGCTGTCGAGCAGCTCCGAAGAAGAAGAACCGCCGGGCACCAATCCGGGACTGTGGGACATCCACGGCACGCCGGGTGAAGGCACGACGACCAACGCCGGCTCGGGGATCAACGATCCGCTGCACGACGTGTTCTTCCGGCCGGCGTTCGGCAACTTCACCTCGGGCGCAACCGCGACCGTCGGACCGTTCGATCCGCAGGCCGCCAACGAGACGCTGCTCAGCGACGGCCGGATCAACGCTGACGACGCCCCGATGCCCGCGATGCGTATCGACGTCAAACTCGCGGGCAATGCAGGTGGGAGCGATCTGGGCGGCGTGGGGCAGATAGCCGGCGCCAGCAAGGCTCAGGTCTACAGTCGCGACCTCACCGGCAATGCCATGCCCGAAGGCAACCTGTACAACCCGTACTACGGCGCGTACATCCCCGCCACCAATCGCCCCGTGAACGAGGCATCGGGCATCACCGGCCCAAGCCCCGGGGGCGACTTCCCCGGGTTCTTGAACAACCCGTCGGAACCCCTGTACACGTTCTGGAACTCGGTTCGTAACCGTGACTTCCTCAGCGCGGAATCGACAGGATGCCTGCGGCGTACGGACGGACAGCCGAGCGAATATCAGACTCCGGAAGGGTACCGGAGCGAGACGTTCTACACGGACGAGCGCGGCGAGGTCTATGTGCTCTACACGCCGGGCGATGGGTTCTACCTGAACCACATCCCCGTGTTCGCTGGAGCCGAAGGCGAAAGCGAAGAAGGCAAGATCGTCAAGAACGAAAACGGTGGCTGTGACCTGAAAGGTCTGTTCGAAAAAACGATCGGTGAATCCTCGATCTCGGCCACGGCGGTGTACCCGTACGAGCCGGTCGACTATCCGGCGGTCAAATCGACAGCGCCGGTGGTCAAGACAGTCAGGTCGCTGTGGGAAAAGGAATGGTTCGAGTTCCCGAAGGGCAAAGGCAGCAATGAAGCGAGCACCCGCATCATCGTCGCCAAGGCGCAGGACATCGACGGCTACCCGTTCGTCGGTGAGGAAGTGTGCTTCGCGGCCGGTCCTGGCAGCAGCATCGAACCGTACAGTGGTACCAGCAACAACCTGCAGG
This sequence comes from uncultured Solirubrobacterales bacterium, assembly GCA_963702085.1. GTDB lineage: Bacteria > Actinomycetota > Thermoleophilia > Solirubrobacterales > Solirubrobacteraceae > Palsa-744. The sequence continues at coordinate 1,949,166 of OY969707.1, forward strand.
ATCCGAACCGACTGCTCGGCATGGGGCCGGAACCGTACATCAAGGGAAGCACGGTCACCGATCCGGCAGACATTCACAGCGATCACCTCTGCGTCACGACCAACTCGGATGGGTTGGCGACGATCGAGTTGACGAACAGCACGGTGTCGCACCCCGATCTGAACGTCCACTACATGACCGAGCAGATCTTCCGTGACCGCCTCGCCGACTTCTCGACGAACCCGGCGGGCGCCAAGGAAGCCGAAGAAGCGGCTGAAAGGAAAGAGGCGGAAGAAGACGCAGCCGCTGAAAAAGTGATTCACGAAGAAGAAGTGAAAAACAAGGAAGCCCGCGAAGCAAGCGAAGAGGCGGCGGAAGACACCCGCGAAGAAGCGGCAGCCGCTGAAAAAGCGAAACTCGCGGAAGAAGTCACCAACAAAGAAAAGACCGCAGAAGAAGCAAAAACAAAAGAAGCGGCTGAAAACAAAGCCCGCGAAGAAGCGGCAGCCGCTGAAAAGAAGGCCAACGAAGAAGCGGCGACCGCTGAAAAGGAAAAGCACGAAAAAGAAGTCGCAGCGCTAGTCAAGACGACCAGCGGCGGCTCATCGTCACCGCTCCTCACCCCAATCCCGAACACGCTCCCCTCGAGCAACACAGCGTCGGGCGGGGTGAAGGCCTACACGAGCAAGAAGAAGGCGCACGCGGCCAAGCACAAGGCCAAGAAGAAGGGCAAGAAGAAGAAGAAGAAGTAGGACAGAGAAGCGCCAGTGAGCACCGAGGGCCCGCCCAGCGCGGGCCCTCGGTCGTTAAGGGGTCGGTAATGGTCGGGCCCCAACGTGCGCCAAACGCCGGCCGTGGGCAGAGGCCGCGCAGGTCAGGAGTCCGGTGCTGGGGCCCACGGACGGGCTCTGGTCGGGGTTCCCGTGTGCGGCAGCTTCTGCGGTGGAGGAGGCGGTTGCTCGACCGCCTCGCGAACCCTCTCTCGGAAGGCGTGCTGCAGGTTGGTGCGGGTCTGGCGGCGATGGGGCTCCGGCAGAGACTCGATCGCGAGCAGTCGCTTGCACGCGCCGATCGAGGCGCCCCACTCACCACACCCGTAGGCGGTGATCGAGTACTCGAACAGCATTCCCCACTCGTAGATCCACCGCGACACGAACAGGATGTCGTCGGGCACGGGCAGCGGGCGCAGGTTCGCGACCAGCCGTGTGAACTGGTGCGCGGCGCGGTGCAGGCCGCGCTCGCGCAGGCCGACCGCGAGATCGTGCACCGCCTCCAGCCGGGCCGGACGCTGCTCCCAGGCTGTGAGGAACGCATCGACGGCCCTCGGCCAGTCGCCCAGCCGGGCGCTGAGGACACCGACCTGGTAGCGAGCAAAGTACGTCTCCTCCGCCCAGCCGTCCATCTCCGCGCGCCGGCAGTAGTGCTCCAGCGCGAGTTTCAGCTTGGCGTGGTCGTTGCGCTCGTCGCCGATATCGCGATAGGTCTGCGCGAGGTAGAACACGGCCCGGCCATTGCTCGGGTCGCGGCGCAGATCCTCGGTCAGCAGGTGTAGATCGCGTTCGAACTTGTGTGTCCAGCTACGCCCGTCCGCATGGTGTTCGACGACGATCGAGTCGAGATGCTCGGTGTGCTCCTCGACGTCGGCGCAGTCGATGTACTCGTGCGTCGAGCCGATGTAGCGCCAGTGAAGGTCGCCCCGTACCAGTCGCTTGTTACGGTACTCGTGGAACTCATTGCCCTGGCGCAACATGTAGGAGTCGGCGGTGAGGACGGGCAGCGGTCCGTACTGCGCGACCGTCATGTCGGCATCGAGCAGGAGCAGGTAGTCGGCCTTGCCATAGGCGGCTCGCATCAGCTCGCTGCGGTTGTGACCGAAGTCGACCCAGTCGTGCTCGTGCAGATCACCAGGAATACCCCCGAGCTCTCTGCCAATCAGCTCCTGGGTGCCGTCGGTGGACCCCGTGTCGCAGATCACCCAACGGTCGATCATCTCACGGCACGAGTCAAAGCAGCGTCCCAGGACGTCGACCTCGTCTCTGACGATCATGCACAGGCAGATTGACGGCTGGTCGGCGGGCATTGCGTACCGTGTATACTAATTCGCCGAACTAGCGTGCATATGCACCACGTACGTCAGACAAGTCTCAAAGTGTGTCGAAGCCTGTTCGGCGGCGGTCTGCTCGGCGTGCTCGCACTGGGCACGACCACCGACCCGGCCGACGCCGTCAAGGCTCGATCCGCGGGCCTATCCAAGGCGAAGCCGAAGGGCCATGGCAAAGCAACTTCGCGTGGCGCGACCGGTCCTCCCGGCGCGACCGGCCCGACCGGCGCCATGGGTGCGAACGGACTGAACGGTGTGACGGGCCTCGAAGGTCCCCAGGGAGTCAAAGGCGCCACCGGCGCGACAGGCGCAACCGGCGCGGGCGGATTGAGCGGTGCGACCGGCCCCGCTGGCCCAACCGGCCCAACTGGCCCAGCAGGTGCGACTGGCGCGACCGGCGCAACGGGTTCCGGCGGCAGTGGGACCGGTCCCACCGGTCCCACTGGCCCAACCGGCGCGACCGGCCCCCGCGGTGAAGAAGGGCTCGAATCGCTGGTTCCGGGACCGACCGGCCTCACCGGGGCAACCGGGGCGACTGGCCCAACGGGTGCGACCGGGGCCACCGGGCCAGTCGGTGTGACCGGGGACACGGGCCCAACCGGCCCGACTGGTGCCACCGGCCCAACCGGCCCGACCGGGGACACCGGAGCAGTCGGTGTGACCGGGGACACGGGCCCAACCGGCCCAGCCGGGGCAACCGGCCCTACGGGGGCAACCGGGGCTACTGGCCCAACCGGCGTCGGCCTGACAGAGGTGGCGACCGTAACGTCCGAAGGGGTCAACACGCTGGTGGGTGAAACACTTACCGACGAACACACACCGTCCTCAGGCACGTACACGTTGTCGGATGGAACGGGCGTGACATTCACAGGCTGCGCCGTCGTGGTGACGGTCAACGCAACCGGAGTTGACGATACGGCCCAGGCGGCGACCGGCGAACACACGATCACGGTGATGACATATGAAGGTGCCATCCCCACCGACAACTCGTTCTCGCTGATGGTCACCTGCCCGTAGGGCGCCCACGCCCCGGCCTGACAGTCCACAGACCTCAACCGGGTCTCGCGCGCCCCTCCCCCCTCTACTCGCCTCCCCCCTACCCCCCAACCGCGCGCTCGTCCTCGCGGCGAAAGCCCACCTGGGCGGAGATGCGGTCGGCAGTGGAGATCAGGTGGGGGCCGAGGTGCTCGACGAGCTGCTCGAGAGAGATCGTCGAGCGGTGCGCGATCAAGCCCACCCCCGCGAGCAGCTCACGCGCCTGCGAGCGCACCGGCGCCGCGATCTCCAGCAGTCCCGGCGCGAGCTCTTCGTCGCCCGCGGCGAGACCAACCTCGAGAATCTGGGCGAGCTCCCGGCGCAGCGCGGCCCTGCTCGCGATCGTGCGCGGTCCCCGCCGAACCAGCTTGAGCTCCGCGATCAGATCGCGCTGCTCGGGCGCCGGGAGGTTAGCCACCAGCAGCTTGCCGATCGCCGTGCAGTGTGCCGGCAGGCGCACGCCCTCGCCCAACTCGAGGTTCACCGGGTACCGGCCCGGTCGGCTACCGCGAACGCAGTCCACGTACAGGACCTCCGGCCCGTCCAGGACCGCGATCGCGAGCGTGTGTGGGACCCGCCTGCTCAACTCCTCTAGGTGCGGCTGTGCGTGCGTGTGCAGGCTCGTCGAGCTCAGCGTCGAGAGCCCCAACCGGGTGGCCCCCAACCCCAGCCGGTAGCGGCGGCGCGGGGCTCGAACCAGGTGGCCGAGCTCCGTCAGCGTGAGCGCGTAGCGGTGCGTGGTGGAGCGACTCATGCCCAGCTCGTCGGCGAGCTCCGCGATCCCCCACACCGGGCGCTCGGGGGTGAAGCACTCGAGGATCGCGAGGCCGCGCTCGAGCGACTGCGAGTAGCGCGACTCGAGCAGGTGGGGAACGGGCTCGCGCCACTCGCCGCCGGGACTCTGAACAGCCGCCGCGCGAGGTGGTCGGCCGCGCGACGCCGAGGCATTCGTCCCGGACGCTCCCGCTCCCGCCCCCGCGCGCGGGCCGCGCGCCCCCGGCGACGCACGGCCCGCGCCTCGGTCACGCACCCCGCTCATAGCCGCGGCTGCGGCCTCCCCCACCGCACCTCTCCTCAGGCGCCCACCCGACGCCGACTGGCCGAGCGGGGCTGCGTGCTTGGACCCTCACGCGAACGATCGTTGCGTAAACGGCCCATCCCGAGTCCGCAGCGCGTTTTCATAAAACCAAAAACGCGCAGACAAAAAGGTGCGTCAACGGGGGTGTGGGCGCCGCGCGGCCCACCCTTACTCGTCGCGCTGCGCGTAGACCACACGCCACACGCGCAGCACCGGCAGCAGCACTTTCGCCAGCGAGCCGCCCGCGGCGGCGAGACGGCGCGTGCTCGCACGCAGCTGGGGCGTGCGCGCGCTGTCCTTCGAGAGGTACATCGCGACCATGCAGGCCACGAGCACCGCGTGCCGGGGACCGTCCGGTAGGGACCGCGCTCGCAGCGCGGCCTCTCGCACAAGCTCCCCCAGGCGCTCCACCGCCTCCTCGGCGCAGGAGTAGTGAGCGATGTAGCTGTGGTCCTCCCGGGCGCAGTCCTCGCGCTGGTCGACGTAGCTGTCGAGCATCGTGCCCGCGAGCGAGATCCACGGCAGGTACGCGGCGTAGGTGGTGGCGCAGCGGGACTCCTCGCACTCTTCCCGCCCGGCTGCCAAGGCCAGCAGCGCGAGGACCGTGAGCCACGCGCTCGCCGCGGCCGTCAACTCGAACCAGACCAACCCGTCGAGCGCGTCGAAGTGCGACGCGGCCCACTCTCTGAGCGCCTGCTCGCGCGCCGCGGGGTCGAGCTCGTGGTTCAGCCCGAGCACCTGCGTCAGCGACGCGGCCCGAATCGCGAAGGGCCTGACGGCGCGGTAGGACGGGAGCAGCGCACAGCCCGCACGACAGGCTCCCAGCAGCGCGCCCAGGTAGCCGCCGTCGCAACGGCGGGGGTTGTGGCGGTAGTAATCCGAGGCCGGGGTCCCGGGAGCGAGCGCCTCGCTGAGGGCCAGGTGCAGCTGACGGCCGTTGCGCGTGCCGGCGTGCGCCGCCCGCTCGTTGACGGAGTCGAGGAAGTCGGCCATCACCTCGTAGGCCACGAGCAGACGCAGCAACCGAGCGTCGCGCGCAGAGGGCAGCGTCCAGAACAGCGCCGCTCCGTCGGCGCTGGCTCGCTTAAAGGCCAGCGAGCCGAGCCCGTCAGCACGCAGTGCGAGGTCTGGGATCGCCCGCGCTCGCGCCCGCCAGCACCGCACCTCCCGCGCAACTGCCGGCAGGCCCCACAGCAGCTGACGGGCAGCGACGCAGAGCAGCGACAGCGCCTGCTGGGTGCCCGGCGGAAGCAGATCGCGCGGGCGGCCCCCGCCGCCAGGACGCGCAGGCGACGCGCCACGAGGCGTGCCGGCGTGGTCGCCCAGGCTCAGGCCGTGCTGACAGTTGTCGGACGCACACGTACTGCAAGATACCCCGGAAGAGCGAGGATCGCCAGTGCGACGGTGCACACGAGCGCGAAGCTGAAGAGCGCGGCGGCGCCGGCGAGCGAGACCACGACTGGAAAGCCGGTGACGCTCGCCAGCGCGTGGCTCAGTAGCAGCTGACCGTACAGTCCGAAGAGCGCCCCGAGCGAGCAGCCGGAGCCGAGCAACAGCGCGCTCTCGCACAGCAGCGCCCGCCACAGCACCCCCCGCTTGTAGCCCTGGCGCTTGATGTAGGCGAGCTGGGGTCGGCGCTGCCAGATCATCGAGCTGAGTGCCCCGGCCGTCGCGAGGATCGCGGCGATCAGCACGAGCGCCGCGATCTGTGTCAGACGCGAGAGCCCCTGGCTGCCGGTGGTTTCCCACTGTCGCGTGCGCTGCGCGGCGGTCTGGACGGCCAGCCCCGAACTCGGCCCGAGCGCCCGCCGGATCTCACGGCTCGCCCGAGCAGGCGACACGCCCGCCACCAGCGTGACGAGGTAGGCGCTGGCTTGATCGCTGTCCCAGGCCCGCGCGTAGTCCGCGGCGTTGACGATGACCGCGCCGGGCGGCCAGCCCAGGTTGGTGGACAACGCCGCGACCCGGAACACCGTCGGGCGCGGCGCGGGGAGCGTGAAGGGCTGGCCGAGGCGCAGGTGCAGTTCGGCGGCGATCGCCTGCGAGAGCACGGCCCACCCGTGACCGCGTAGACGCGCGCTCGCCACGGCCTCCTCGCCGCCGAGGATCTGGCTCGGCGGGATCGGGCGGGGCGAGGTGGACGGCGGGGCCAGAACCCACACCCGGCGGCTGCCCATGTCCAGGAAGCCGCCACGGTAGACGCTGACCGCCGCGATCCCGGGCAGGCGTGCGAGCGTACCGGCGCCGGTGCTCGGGAAGGGGGTCGTCGCAAGCGTGTTGCCAGACCCCGCCGCCGCGACCCACAGGGCGGCGACGCGGTTGACCTGCGCAGCCGTGCGGTCAAGGCCGTCCTGGAGGTTGCCCTGCGCCCCCTGGATGGCGACGCTGCCGAACACGGCGATCGCCGCCGTCGCAGCGATCGCGAGCGAACGCACACGGGTCGCGGGCGTCCGCAGGCTCGACGAGGGCGAGGCGGGTGGAGGCGGCGTAGAGCGGGCGCTGCAACCGCTCGAAGGCGGCGAGACCCACGTCGAAGGCGGAGGGCAGGAGCAGCAGCAGCGCCGCGGCGAGCGCGAGGCTGCCGAGCACGGCGGCCTGCGGGCGGGCGAGCAGGACGAATGTGGTACCAGCGAGGCAGGCGACCCCGGCCGCCAGGCTCAGGGTCCTCGCGCCCGGGTGCCAGCGCACCCGTCCACCGTCGGCCCTCAGGGGGCCCGCGAGGGTGCCCCGGAGCGGGACCAGCACTCCGAAGCCCGCAGCCAGCAGCCCCGCGGTCACCGAGAGCACGACGGACTGCCAGGTCACGATCCGCAGCGAGCCGACTGGAAACGCAAACGAGAGGTAGCCGGGGTTCGCGCGAAACACCGCGATCGAAAGCGCCTCGCCGAGGCCCAGTCCGAGCAGCGAGCCCAGCACGCCGAGCACGAGCGCGTCGAACAGCAGAACCTGCACCGTCATCGCGCGGGTCGCGCCACGGTTGCGCAGCGCCTCGATCAGACTCCGGCGCAGCGGCAGCGTCATCAGGATCGCGTTGAACGCGAACAGGAAGCCCACCAGCGCGGAGATCGCCGAGAACAGGCTGGTGCTCGCGTCAGCGGGCGCGGCGGCGGTGTCGAACAGCCGCGAGTCGTAGTCCGCCGGCTCCACGTTCACGGGCCGCCCCGCCGCGAGCGCGCCGAGCTCGCCGCGTACCTCGCGTAGGCGCCCGGGGAGGGTGCGGAGGAGGATGCGCGTCAGGCGGCCACGCAGGCCGGTCACCTCCTGCGCGTAGGCAAGGGGGGCGATCGCGACGGGGCTGTCGACGAGCCCGCCGATGGAGCCGGCGTCGAGCTTCGCGCCCATCAGCGCGGTGAGCCGGGTCGCGCCGACCTCCAACGTGAGCGTCTGCAGCGAGTCGACTCCGATCGCCCCCGCCACCGGCGCGGGCAGCGCGAGCGCGTGCAGCGATGCGAGCTGCGCGGCGGTGAAGCCCTGCAGCAGCGAGCCGCCGACCGATCGGAGATCGGCCAGCAGGTAGCGCGGTTCGCCCGCGAGCAGGTCGACCGAGCGCTGGCCCAGCGGGCCGAGGACGGTGGCGCGCTGCTCGAGCACCGGCTCCGCTCCCTGCACTCCGGGCAGCCGGCGCACCTGGCCCAGCAGCCGCTCGTCGAAGCCGTCCGGGGCGCGCGCCACCAGCTGCAGGCTCGCACGGCCCACGACCCCGGCGGTCAACTGCTGGATCGAGCCGGCGAGGCTCGTGGAGGCGACCTGGGAGGCGAACAGCAGCGCCACCCCCACGGCGATCCCCAGCACCGCGAGCAGCTCCTGGACGAGTACCAGCCGCGCGCGCAGACGGGCGCGGTAGATGTAGAGGAGCTCCCACGGAGCCATCACGCGCAGCTCGAGCACGCGGGTCACCCTCGGCGTGCGTCGCGCAGGCCCGGAGGGCGCTCGCGCGGGAAGTCGATCACGTTCCCGGGTTCGCGAGCGCCCACGTCCGAAAGCACCGTCAGACGCCCGGCGGCGAGCGAGAGGACGCGGTGCGAGCAGAGCGCCGCCTCGGGGTCGGAGACCGTCATCAGCACGCCCAGCCGAAGCTCCTCGGCGAGCGCGCGCAGGAGCACCGACACCTCCTCGGTCTCGCGCGCCCCGAGCCCGTCGAGCAGGTCGTCGACCAGCAGCAGCCGCGGAGCACCGGCGAGCGCCTGGGCGAGCTCCACGAGCACGCGCTCCCAGTCGGAGAGCTCACCCCAGCGCCGCTCGGCGCAGTGCTCGACGCCGACCCGCTCGAGCGCCTGCAGCGCGAGCGAGCGCACGGCCCGCCGGTGGGTGCGCCCGCCCAGCGCCAGCCGCAGCCCGACGTAGTCGAGCATCTGCACCCCGAGTCCCGGGCCGAGGCGGCCCGCCCACCCGAGCTGCTCGCGCAGCACGCGCGCGTGCGCGGGATCCGAGAGGCCACCGAGGTCGGCCTGCCCGAGCAGCACGCGCCCCTCGTCCGGCACCACCATGCCGGCGGCGAGCCGCAGCAGCGTGGTCTTGCCCTGCGAGCGCAGCGCGAGGACCGAGACGACCTCCCCGGGGGCGACGTCGAGCCAGACAGACCGCAGCAGCCACGTGGCCAAGTCCCCACGCCGGTAGCGCTTGCCGACGCCCTGAAGAGACAGGAGGGTCATCGGGGGGGATCGTCCACGTGTGTGTGGTGCCCGCCGAGCGTGTGGGTCCGGGGCATCGTGCCCCGCGGCGTCGCGTTGTGCCCTATCGCCGGTTCTTCTGCGACGTCCCCCAGCTCCTCCAGGCGCGCACGCAGGCGCTCCAGGCGCTTGAACCGCGTGCCCCACAGCGCCGCTTCGTCGCGTAGGACCGCCCGGCGCGTGAGCGCCGCCCAGCGCTCCGCCGCGGTGGAGCGCCGCGGGGCGACGAGCTCCGCCTCGGAGAGGCGCCCCTGGGCGGCTGCGAACATGCTCGCGCAGGCTCGTTCCTCGGCGCAGATCGCCTCGATCAGCTGCGGCAGGTCGGCGGAGGTGCAGAACTCGACCTTCGCGTGCAGCTCTTCGCGCAGGGCCGGGGCCGCGGCGGTGGAGGCGCGCAGCCACGCTCGGAAGTGCTCGACGCCCAGCGGCGTCACCTCGTAGCGGTGCTCCTCCGGCCCGTCCTCGTCCGCGACGATCCGTACGAGTCCCTGCCGGGCGAGGCGACTCAGCGCGTTGTGGGCGGTGGAGCGGGTGAACTGCGCGGAGCGGAAGCGCTCGACCAGGCGAGAGCCGAGCCGCGAGGCGGAGTCGGGCTGCTCGATCACGAGTCCCAGAACGGCCTCCCCGGCCGATAAGCCAACCAGTCGCTTCCGTGGCATATACGCAAGAGACCGTACACCAAAACCCGGCGCACAGGTCATGTGGATCGAATAATTTTTACAGATAGGTCATTTGAGAGACAGGAACCAGACGGAGCTTCAGTCGGCCCAGAGTCGATTGTAGACGAATGTCTCTGTGGTTTGGGTCCTCCCCGGCCACCGACGCGTGGCGACTGAGGGGCTCGCTAACCTCCGGCTTCTGAAGCTCGAACGCCCACACGAGACCCCCGGCGTCCCCCCACCGTCACCGCGCTCGGGTGCGCGCCGCTGGACGGTCCCTCGACGCGGACGCCGCGCAGCCGCACGCCGCGAGGCCGGGCCGCAGCGCAACCGTGGGCCCCGGCCCGTGTTAGGGATGGGCGTGCGCTCGGACCGTCCCACGGCCACCGTCCCCGCTGCGCTCGCGGCGCTGCTGTGCGCCGTCGTGTGCGCCTGCCTGGCGGCTGCGCCCGCCGGAGCGGCACCCACCCTCGGGTGGAGCACGGCAAGAGTCGACGGCGTCGGCCTCACCGGGGTCTCCTGCGCCTCAGAGACCCTGTGCGTGGCCGTCGACGGGAAAGGCCACGTGCTCGTCAGCACCAACCCCACCGCCGGCGCAGGCGCGGGGTGGAGCAGTGTTGAAATCGGAGGCGCCCCGGCGCTCACCGGGATCTCCTGCGCGTCGAGCGCGCTGTGCGTGGCCGTGGACAAAGCCGGCGACGCGTTCGTCAGCACCAACCCGACCGCCGGCGCGGGCGCGGGGTGGAACCGTGCGGAACTCGACCCTGGGCACGCGTTGAGCTCGGTCTCGTGCGCCTCCACGGGGCTGTGCGTGGCCGTGGACGAAGCCGGCGACGCGTTCGTCAGCACCAACCCGACCGCCGGCGCGGGCGCGGGGTGGAACCGTGCGGAACTCGACCCCGGGCACGCGTTGAGCTCGGTCTCGTGCGCCTCCACGGGGCTGTGCGTGGCCGTGGACAACGCCGGCCGTGCACTCGTGAGCCGCGAACCGGCCGGGGGCGCGTCCACGTGGCGCCTGCGCCCGATCGACCTGAGCCCGAACCTCGTCTCGGTCTCCTGCGCCGCCGCTCCCGCCGGCCTCTGTGTGGCAGTCGACAGCGAAGGCGACGCGCTGGCGAGCGGGAACCCGACCGCCGAAGCGCCCACGTGGAGCTGGACTCCGGCCTTCACGCTCGCGCCCGGCTCTCCCACCGCCGTCTCGTGCGCCGCCGCCGGCCTCTGCGTGTTGGTGAACAGTGGCGGGGGCGCCTACGCCAGCGACGGCCCCACCGCGACGCCGCCGGCGTGGACTTTCTACGGCCTCGACCCCGGCAGGGCGCTGTCGGGAGTCTCGTGCGTCTCCGAAGGGCTCTGCGCAGCCGTGGACAACGCCGGCCAAGTGTTCGTCACGCGTGTCCCTCCACCAACCGCCGCCACCGGCACGCCGAGCGCGCTCAGCGAAACTTCGGCAGCCGTCTCCGGCGCGGTGAACCCCGACGACGCGACGCTCACGAGCTGCGCCTTCGAATACGGCCCGAGCGAAGCGTACGGACAGAGCGCGCCCTGTACGACCCCACTCCCGGCGGGCGGCGCCACGCAGGCGGTGAGCGCGACGCTGAGCCCCCTCGCCCCCGGCACCACCTACCACTACCGGCTGGTGGCGAGCAGTGCGAGCGGCACGTCGGTCGGCCTCGACACCACGTTCAAGACGCCCGCCCCGCCGCTCGTCCAGCCGCACCCCTCGATCAGCGGCCTCCCCGCGCCCGGGCAGCGACTCACGTGCAAGTCCGGCGTGAGCGGCACCGGCGTGAGTGCGAGCCTGACGCTGAGCTACGCGTGGCTGCGCGACACACAGGCCCTCGCCGGTGCGAACATCTCCACGTACACCGTCTCGAGCGCAGACATCTCCCACCACCTGCAGTGCCGCGTGACTGCGACCAACGCGGGCGGCAGCGAGAGCGCAACGAGCTCGTTCGTGACCGTGCCAGCCGGCGGCCTCGGGGCCATCTCGGAGACCCAGGTCGGGACCCCGCGGGTGGCGGGCGCCACGGTGAGCGTGCCGCTGACGTGCTCGGCGCAGGCTGCGGGGAGGTGCACGATCACGCTGCGCCTCACCGTCGTGGAGACGCTCCACGGCACCCGTGTGGTGGCCGTGGCAGCGGCGCGCGCCCGGCACGCAACGGTGACGGTCAGTGCGAGCACCGTGCACCTGAAACCCGCCCAGCGGCTCACGGTCAACCTCACCTTGAACGCCACGGGTAGGCGCCTGCTCGCACACCTGCGACAGGTGCCGGTGAGGCTCGCAGTGAGCGGCACGGTGGTGGGCGCGCTCAGCGCCACCCTGAAGAGCGCCACGCTCACGCTGAGCAGGTCGGGGAAAGCGTCCTCTCACAAGGCCTCGACCCACCACCGCGGGTGAGTACCGCGCCCGATACTCTCCCCCAGCCCCTCCGCCATATCGTCCGCGCCGGCGTCCTCGCCGCGCTGGGGGTGCTGGCGCTCGCCGCCCCGGCCGTGGGGTCTGGGACCCCTCACTCACGAGCTACCCACCCGCGGACCGCACGCCACCCGAGCGCCAGCAGGGCCAGCGGGGGCGCCACCCCGGCGGGGGTGCTGGCGCCGACTCCGTACATGGGTTGGGACAGCTACTTCGCGTTCGGCTCCCACTACGACGAGGCGACGGTCCTCGAGCAGGCGAGCCAGCTACTCACGCGTGGCCTGGAGCGGGCAGGCTACAACTACGTGTGGCTGGACGTGGGCTGGTGGCAGGGCCTGCGCAACGCCGCCGGGGAAATCGTGGTCAACCCCACGCAGTGGCCACACGGGATGGCGTGGCTGGCGAGCACCCTGCACGCGGCGGGGCTGAAGGTGGGCCTGTACACCGACGCGGGCACCAACGGCTGTGGCGGCAAGGGGCAGGGCAGCTACGGCCACTACCCGCAGGACGTGAACACGTTCGCGGCGTGGGGTTTCGACGCGGTCAAGGTGGACTACTGCGGGGGCATCGAACAGCGCCTGGAACCGGCGAGCGCGTACGGGGCCATCCACGAAGCGATCGTGCACAACGCACGCCACCGCCCGATGCTGCTGTCGGTCTGCAACTTTCTGCAGCCGGGCCAGTACGAAAGCGAAGTCCCGACGCTCGCGGGCTCGAACTTCGCCTCGTACACGTTCGGGCCGAGCGTGGGCAACAGTTGGCGCACGGACACCGACGTGGGTGTCCCGGGGGACGTCGAGTTCACCTCGGTGTTACGCAACCTCGACGCTGACGCCGCGCAGCCGCAGGCGGCGGGGCCCGGTCACTGGAACGACCCCGACTACCTGGGCCCCGACCAGGGCATGTCGGCCGCACAGTTCCGCACGCAGTTCAGCATGTGGGCGATGCTCACAGCGCCTCTGATGGTCAGCGAGGACCTCGTGTCGATGTCGAGCGCCACCCAGACCACCGTCTCCAACCGCGAAGCGATCGCGATCGACCAGGACCCCGCGGGCGTACAGGCGCGGCTGCTCTCCTCGAACGGCTCAGGCGAGGTGTGGGTCAAGCCACTCAGCGACGGCACCCGCGCAGTGGCGCTGCTCAACCGCTCCGGGAAGTCGATCGAGATCGTGACCAGCGCCACGGCCGTCGGGATGCCCAAAGTCGGCGGCTACGACGTGCGCAACGTGTGGACCGGCGCGGTCACCAGCACCACAGGAGCGATCGCGGCGAGCGTGCCCGCGGATTCGACGGTGCTGCTGCGCGTCTCGACAACGGCGCAGGCCCTCCGCGCCAGCCCCAACCCCAAACGTCGCGGGTAAGCACTAGCTGTTGCTGCCGGCAGCAGCCAACTCATCATCCCGGCGGTAACCGAGGCGCGCGGAGATGCGGTCGGCGGTGGCGATCAGGTGGGGGCCGAGGTGGTCGATGAGGTCCTGCAGGGCGATCATCGAACTGTGCGCCGCCATGTTGGCGGCGGCGACGACCTCGCGCGAATCCGAACGGATCGGCGCGGCGATCGAGTGCAAGCCGGGGTTGAGCTCTTCGTCGTTGACCGCGAAGCCGTCCTCGTGGATGCGGTCGAGCTCGATCTGCAGCAGCCGCTTGTTGGTGATCGTGTTGGGTGTGCGCCGCTCCAGGCGGATCTCCGAGAGCAGCTCGCGCCGCTCGCGGTCGGGAAGGTGCGCCAGCAGCAGCTTGCCCATCGAAGTGCAGTACACCGGCAGGCGCGAGCCGAGGGAGAGCCCGAGGTCGATCCGTTGCTGGGCGCGGCGGTGCGAGCGCGAGCGCGCGATGTAGACGATCTCGGGGCCGTCGAGGACCGCGACGTTGATCGTGTACCCCGTCCGCCGGCGCAGTTCGTCCAGGTACGGCTGGGCGTGCTCGCGCAGCGAGGTGGAGTTCAACGCGGACATCCCGAGGTCGGTGACGTGCAGCCCGAGGCGGTACTTGCGCGAGGCGTTCTGCTCCAGGTAGCCCAGCGCGACCAGGGTGATCACGTAGCGGTGGGTGGTCGAGCGGCTCATGCCGAGCGAGTCCGCGATCTCGGCGATCCCGAGCACGGGCTGGTCCGGCGTGAAGCACGCGAGGATCGCCAGGCCGCGCTCCAGCGACTGCGAGTAGCGCGCCTCGCGCAGGCTCGGAATCGTCCACTCGTTCTCAGGCGGTAGCGTTCGCGGCACTGACTCCCTCCCTTAATCCGGTTGATGGAATGCTACCCAAGAACGGGTCGGGGGAAACAAAGCGAGCCCCCACCCGGTCGCTGGGAGCGCGCTACTCAGGCGTAGCGGCCGGTTCCGGTTGCGGTTCCGGGGCCGTCGGAGAAGAGTGCTGGCGAGCGTAGACCTTGAGGTCCTGGAGTTCCTCTACCGCCTGGTAGTCGGCCAGCCCCCGGCGCTGGGCGCCGCGCAGCGCGAAGGGCAGCGGCGCGCGCAGCTCTGAGGGGATCGCGACTTCTTCGAGGGTCACCCACAGTTCCTCTTCCAGCCCGCCCGCGGCGCCCGCGGCGTTTTCGAGCTCGGCGCGCCCGGCGGGGGAGGTGTATTCGTAGAGCTCGAATTCCGCGCCGGCCGGTTCGACCGCGATCGAGCCAGAGCTCCAGTTGGAGTAGAGCGCGAGCTTGCCACGGGGGGTGCGCAACGCGACGACGTGGCGGGGCGCTTCGGCGGCGTAGGGTTCGGTGGCGAACTCGGTGACGTCCTCGTCGGTGGCGTGCAGCACCCAGGGGCGCCCGGGAGCGCCGGGGTGGGCGCAGATCGCGGCGAGGTCGTGGCGAGCGGCCAGGTGGCGGTAGCGGCTCTCCCGGCGCCACGCGGAGGAGCCGGTGGCGAGCGTCAGCAGCAGCGCGGCGACGTCCACCGAGGAGGTGAGCTGGGTGCGCCCGGCCGCGGGCGCGGCGGTGGCGAGGCCGCGGAAGTCGCGCACGTAGAGCGGCACGCGGATCGCCTCCTCGTAGGCGGAGGCGCCCTTGCCGCGCAGCCCGTGGGAGCCGCCGTACTCGCCGTGGTCGGAGGTGAAGAGCACCACCGTGTTGGCGTGCACGGCGGGCTGGGCGGCGAGCGAGGCGAGCACGGCGCCGACCTGCGCGTCGACGTAGCTTTGCAGCATCAGGTAGGTGTCCATCAGCCCGGTCCACGCCTGCAGCGCTTCGGCGCCGTCGAACGGGACCGGCCCGAAGGAGCGCGCAGCGGTGTCCTGCAGTGAGCGCTGCAGCCGCGGCTTGCGCTGGGCTTCGAGCGCTTCGGGGGTCTCGTAGTTTCCGGGCAGCGCGGCGGCGAGCCCGGGCGGCGAGCTCTCCCCGGCTACCTGGCTGGTGAAGCGGTACCACCACGCGATGTCGTGCGGGTTGACGAACGAGACGGTCGCGCACCACGGCTCGGCGCCCCCCTCGGCGCCCAGCCATTCAGCGAACTGCGCGGCGATCGCGGGATCGACTTCGCTGCCCTGCCCGGGCGAGCCGTTGGGCGAGGGGTAGGTGCCCCCCGAGAAGCCGTAGGGCTCGAGCGAGGCGTCGGGGTTGGGGTTCAGGTGCCACTTGCCCCACCACCAGGTGTGGTAGCCGAGCTCGCGCAGCAGCGTCCCCCAGGTGGGAAAGCCGGGGTCCAGACGGCTGTTGCCGGTGATTAGGCAACCGGTCTGCTGGGAGTGCAGGCCGGTCACGAGCGCCCCCCGCGAGGGCGTGCAGTCGTTGGCAGCGGTGTAGTGGCGTTCGAAGCTCACCGCCCGGGCACGCAGCGCAGCCAGGTTGGGTGTGAGCGCGGCGGGCTGGACGGCCGGCGGCAGCCACATCGGCGTGCGTAACTGGTCGACGAGGATCACAAGGATGTTCGGAGGCCGGCCCGGCCGCCGGCGGGATCTGGAGCCCACCCGTCTGCCGGTCCGCCCTGGCGCGCTGGCGCCCCTGGAGCCGAGCGCGAGCGAGCCGGCGGCGAGCACCCCCTGCTTGAGGAAGGTGCGACGGTCGCTGGCGGCTCGAATGTCGGTCGGGTCGAGAGGCACTGAGACTCCGTAACAGCGCGCACGCATCCAGGGTGCGCCGCGGGGAAGGGATTTTAAGGTCTGCGCGCAGATCTGCGCCGGCGCAGACGCCCGAAGGCAAGCGAGACCGCACAGACGAGCAGCCCGGCCAGGGCGAGCAGCGCGACGGTGGCGAGTCCTGAGGCGAGCACAAGGACGACCAGCGCCAGCACGCACCCGAGCGCGAGGTCGACCACCAAAAGGCGCCGGCGGCGTGCGCGCGCCGCAGCAGCGCGACGGCGGTGGACTGAGCGTGGACGCCCATGCGGGGACCCACCGCGGCGCGCAGAAAGGGTGTACTCGACCGGCGTCCAACCGTCCGTCGGCGTGTGGTCGGCGAGCAGCGCGGGGCCGTCCGTCCACGCGGGCGGACGGGCGCCGGAACCCGCGGAGTGCGGTGAGCGGGCGCTCACAGCGGCAGCCTCCTGAACAGAGGGCGGGGCAGCAAACGCATGACCGCCGCCACCCAACGCAGCGCAGGGGGCGCCCAAACAGTCTGGGCACCACGGTGCAGGCCGCGCACGATCGCGCGCGCGACGGTCTCGGGGTCGGTGGCCAGCGGCGGGACAGGCAACCCACGCGTCATGCGAGTCCGGACGAACCCAGGGCGCACCACCAGCACGCGCACGCCGGTTGAGAGGAGCGCGTCAGCGAGACCCTGGGCGAGCGCGTCCAGGCCAGCCTTCGAGGCGCAGTAGACGACGGAGGCGGCACGGGGACGAACAGCGGCAACGGAGGAGAGCACCACGACTGTCCCGGGTCCGCGCTCACGCAGCGCGCGGGCGGACTCCAGCAGCAGCGAGCCGGCGCCAACAGTGTTGACGTTGAGCACAGCGACCGCTCCCGCTACGTCGTCCGGCAGTCCCCCGCGCTCCCCGAGCAGCCCGACGGCGAGGATCACAAGGTCGAGGCCGCCCAGCAGAGCGGTCCCGCGCGCGAGCACCGCCCGGTGGCTCTCAGGCGCGGTCGCCTCCAGCGCCAGCGTCTCCACGCGCGCGCAGCCGGCCCGGCGCAGCCGCTCCGCCGCACCGCGCAGACCGTCCTCGTCGCGGCCGGCGAGCGCGACCTCGCACGGCCCGCCCACCGCCAGCTCGCGCACGACGGCAGCGGCGATCTCGGAGGTGCCGCCGAGCACGAGGACGCGCCGAAAGGCAACGCTCACCAGCACAACCCCAAACGCCGACCCATGTCCGAGCGCAGCACCCCGTCGGGGTCCAGGCGCGCGCGCAGCTCTCGAAAGCGCTCCAGCTCGGGGTACATGGCGGCCAGCGTCGGCGCACGCAGGCGGGCATCCTTGGCGAGGTACACCCGCCCTCCCGCGCCGGCCACGAGCGCGTCGGCCTCCTCCAGGGCGCCATACACCCCGGGCGCCCCGGCGGGGAGGTCGATCGCGAGCGTGAGGCCCTCGAGCGGGAAGGAGAGCGGGCCGCTTGTACCGGGCCCACCAGGCCCAAAGCGCTTGAGGACCGCGAGGTACATCGGCTGGCGGCGCTCGCGCAGCCTGTGGACCACGCGCAGGAGCGACTCCTCCTGCCCGCGCGGCACAGCGAACTGGTACTGCAGCAGGCCCGCGGGCCCGTAAAGCCGACTCCACTCGCCGAGCACGTCGAGCGGAAAGAGATGGGCGCTCATGCTCAGGGAGCGCCCGCGCGCGCGGCGTGGGGCGGCGCGCCAGTGCAGGGCGTTGAACGCGCGCACGACGGCGGGGCGCAGCAGACCTCCGGGGAAGCTGCGCGGGACGGTGAGGGCGGGGCGCATCGAGAACGGCGGCGCGTCCGAGGCGGACGGGCTTTCCTCGGAGCGAGTGAGGACCGAGCGTCCGAACGCGGCGCCCTCGCCAAGCAGGTCCACCCACGCGATCGCGTAGCGGTGGGTGGGGGCGCCCGCGAGCAGCGCGACGGCCTGTTCGAGGCTGTCGAGACGGTCGATGTCGGCGACCGCGCGCGTAGAGCGCAGCGGCACGACGCGCAGCGCGGCGTCCACGACCACGCCCGTGAGACCCATCCCGCCGAGGGTCGCGTCGAACAGGTCGCCCTCGTGCTCCGGCGAGACCGGGCGCGGACCGTCCGCGGGAGTGCACAGCGTGAAGGACTCCACGTGCCGGGAGAGGCTGCCGTCACGGAGGTGGTTCTTGCCGTGCACGTCGGCGGCGAGCGCCCCGCCGACCGTCACGTGGCGCGTGCCGGGCACGACCGGCAGCGTGAACCCTCGCGCGGCGAGGAACAGTAGGAGCTCGGCGAACGTCCGCCCCGCACCGGTGTGCACCACGCCGCGAGCGGCGTCCAGCTCAAGCGAACCCCGCAGCGCCGTGGCGTCGAGTACGAGGCCGCCCCCACACTGGGCGGCGTCCCCGTAGCTGCGGCCCGCCCCTCGCGCGATCACGCCCCCGAGCGGAGCGCGACGGGGGACCCTCCGAGCGGCCAACGCCGCAGCGGAGTCGGCGAGCGCCTCGGCGACCTCCTCGGGGGTCCGCGGGCGCAGCAGCCACGCGCGCGTGGGGGCGGTGCGCCCCCAGCCGCACAGCAGCCGCTGCTCCCGCGTAGCCGCGGGGGGGGAGTGCTCGGCGGGCCTCGGAGGGGCGGGAGGCATCGGCAAAGCGGCGGGATCAGGGCTCACGACGGGCACCTAGCCGGCGATGTACACACCGCAGACGAACACCACGATCCACGCGGCACTCGCGCTCAGCAGGAAGCCGTCGTGCAGCACGAGCTCCTCGGGCGCTTGGCCCTCGCCGCGGTCGAGCAGCAGCGCGTAGCGCAGCAGCCACAACACGAACGGGATCACCGTGAGCTCGTACCACGAGAGCTTCGCGGTGTGGGCCCGCTGGAACGCCCACAGGCAGTAGCCGGTGGTGGTGACGGTGGCGGCAAGACCGAGCACGAAGCGTAGGTACTGCGCGGAGTACTCGCGCAGCGAGGCTCTGACCGGCGGGGCGTCCCCGCCGGCGGTCAGCTCGGCGTAGCGCTTGCCTGCGACCAGGAACAGCGCGCCGAAGGAGGTGACGAGCATGAACCAGCGGGAGACCGGTACCGAGGTTGCGACCCCGCCAGCCAGCGCGCGCAGCACGAACCCGCCGGCAACCGCCGCGAGGTCGGCCACCGCGACCGAACGCCACCAGAGGGTGTAGCTGGCTGTAAGCACGAGATACCCCACGCCCACGCCGGCCAGCGCGGGACGTACGGCGGCGGCGAGTGCGAGGCCGCCGAGGGCAAGCAGGAGCGCCGCCGTGACCGCGGCCCCCACGGAGAGCTCGCCCGCCGCGATCGGCCGCTCGCGCCGGCGCGGGTTGTGGCGGTCCTCGGCGCGGTCGTGCACGTCGTTGAGCAGGTACGTGGCGCTCGAGAGTGCGCAGAAGCACACGAAGGCAAGCACCACCTTGCCGGCCACGTCGGGGCGCGTAAGGATGCCGGCCGCCCCGGGCGCAGCCACGACGAGCACGTTCTTGACCCACTGCCGGGGACGGCAGGCTCGGACCAGGGCACCGAGCGGAAGGCCGCGCGGCGGCGCGGCGGCGGGTCGTGCGCACACCTGCGCCTGGGGAGCGTGGGCGAGGCCCGCATGAGCGGGGTCCGGTCTCTGGACGATCCGCCCTCTCGGAGCGTGCGCGCCGAGGACTGCCTCGTTGCTCGTGGCGGCCTCCTCGGTGCTGGGGGGGGCACTGGTGGCTGGTGCGGAGGGACCGATGTGGGAGATGGCACTACATCTAACTCAGCGCAAGCTCTGTGGTGGGTGAAAATGCTCTTAGGGTGCGGGGCTCTTTAAGAAGGCGAAAGGCGCGCAAGCCTACGATCCACCCGATGCAGCTGCACACCCCGGCGCCCCAACTACCCCGCTCGGCGCTGCCCACCACCTCCGCGCCGAGGCACCCCCCCACCCGCACCGCCCAGCGCGTGCGGCGCGTGGTGGCGACGGCCTGCCTGGTGGCGCTGGTCCCGGCGCTCGCCTCCTACGTGGTCACGGTGTTCGAACCCTCCAACTCGAGCCTCGGAATCCGCTCGGTCGAGTGGCTGCGCGACCACGGAGCGGCGGGGTTGGTGACGAAAGTCGAGTCGGCCTACTACACGCTCGAGGCCCCCGGCAAGGGCGGCCCGGCGCTGCACGCGCTGCCGCGCGTGGGGTTGGCCTCCGGAACAGGCGCCGCGGACGGGGCCTCGGCGGCGGCCCCGATCGTGGACCGCCCCCCGCGGGTGGCGCCGCTGAGCAGACCTACGTTGCCGGGCGAGGGCGTGTGGCACCCCACGCAGGTGGGCGAGAGTGCCACCGACCCCCCGCTGCTGGTCACGACGTTCCGCAACGACCCCGCCGAATACCCGCGCCTGGTGGCGGGGGTGGCGTGGATCAACACCTCGCGCACGACCGTCTCGCTGTACGCGGGACGCCTGGAGCCCTCGGTGGAACTGCCCGCGCGGGGCCCCGAGGAGGTGCCGGCGAGCCTACGTCACCGGCTGTTGGCGACCTTCAACAGCGGCTTCAAGCTGGCGGACGCAAACGGGGGCTGGGCGCTGCACGGGCACGCGTACGCCCCGATGCGCGACGGCGAGGCGACGTTCGTGCGCTACGTGGACGGGCGTTACGACGTGACCGCGTGGCACGGTGGCCCAGGGGTGCCCGCGGACGTGGTGTTCGCGCGCCAGAACCTGCCCCTGATCGTCTCCGCCGGACGGCCCAACCCGAACCTCAGCGACGGCCCCGAATGGGGCGCGACGCTCGGCAACGCCGTGCGGGTGTGGCGCTCGGGCATCGGCGTGGACCGCCACGGCAACCTGATCTACGCCGCCGCAAACGACCAGACGGTCGGCAGCCTCGCCGCGACCCTGATTCACGCCGGAGCGGTGCGCGCGATGGAGCTCGACATCAACTCCTACTGGGCCTCCTTCAACACCTACGCCGGGCCCGGCGCCGAGCAGCCCTCCAAGCTCCTGGAAGGGATGGAACGCCCGGCGGCACGCTACCTCACCCCCGACGACCGCGACTTCTTCGCGGTCTACCGGCGCTGAGCCTGCGCGGCTCTGGACACGGGCTCGGGGTCGCTCGCCGTCGGTGTGGGGGCGGGGGTGAAGCGAGGCAGCTCGAGCTCCACCCGGGCGCCCCCGGCGAAGCTTTCGGACGCCGCCACCCACCCACCGTGGGCTTCGGCGATCGCACGCACGATCGCGAGGCCCAGGCCGGTCCCGCCGGAGGCACGGTCGCGGGCGGCGTCGGTGCGGTGGAAGCGGTCGAACACCCGCTCGCGCTGCTCGACTGGGATCCCGGGCCCGTCGTCCTGAACAACGAAGCGGATGCACCCAGCAGCCTGGCGCTCGACGTCCAGGCGCACGAGTCCATGCTCGGGAGCGGTGTGGGCGATCGCGTTGCTCAACAGGTTGCGCAGCGCCTGCGCGAGCCGGTCGGGGTCGGCGAGCAGCGTGCCCGCAGGCACCTCCCCAAGCACGAAGCGCCGGGGTACCGAAGCCGGGAGACACTCGCCTCCGGCTCGCATCCCCGTTTCGACCAGCAGGGTGGTGCCGCCCCACAGCTGCTCGATGAAGGGTTCGACCTCGATCGGCTCCAGGCGCAGGAACTGTGTCTGCTCGGCCTTGGCGAGCACGAGGAGGTCGTCGACGAGGCGGGTGACGCGGGCGATCTCCGCCTGCACGAGGCGCTCCACGCGCCGCACCTCCTCGCCGGAGGGCTCCCGCTGGGCGGCGAGCACCTCCAGCTGGCCGCGGATCACCGTCAGCGGCGTGCGCAGCTCGTGCGAGGCGTCCGCGACGAACGCACGCTGGCCGGCGAACGCGTCGGTGAGGCGGTCGAGCATGTGGTTGAAGGCGTCGGCGAGCACCCGCACCTCCTGGCCCTCGCGCTCCACGTCGTGGATGCGCGGGTGCAGGTCGCCGGCGTCCACCTGCGCCGCCACAGTGGCCATGCGGCGCAGCGGGCGCGAGAAGCGCGCGCCGATCGCCAGCGAAGCGAGCAGGGCCCCGGCGAGCGTGAGCAGGCCCGCGAGGATGAACGCTCGCGCCACGCCGCGCTGGGCGTGAGCCACGCTCGCCAGCGACTCCCCGACCCCGATCGTCACCCGACGGCTCTCCGATCTGTCGCTCTTCGATCGGTCCCCCGTGCGCTCACCCGGGGCCCTCACCGACCGCTTGAGCAGGCGCAGCTGCCCGACGTCGGGGACGCTCAGGGTGGAGTACCCGTACCCCGCGCTGATCAGCCTGCGGGAGAGCCGGTTCTCCTGTGCCTGCACCGAGGCGCTCTCGCCGTCGTCGGGCGTGTGGCGGCCGAACAGCTCCGGCGTGTTGGTGGCGGTCCCGGCCCCGGGGACGAGCGCGAACAGCAGCGTCGAGCTCGCGTCGAAGGGTTGCCCGCGGATGTAGCCGCTCACCGCCGCGAGCGCCCCGCTGGGGGTGCGTGCTCCCGAGGAGGTGAGCGCGTGGGCGAGCTCGTCCGCGTCGCCCGCCATCTCGCGGTCGATCTGGCTGCGCAGCTGGGTGCCCGTTCCGTGGTAGACCGCCGCGAACGCGACCCCGGTGGAGAGCACCACCACCAGCGCCACCCACCCGGCCAACCGCCAACGGAGACTGGCTCCCTTCCGGGGCTCAGCCGGCACGGCCCAGGCGGTATCCCACCGCGCGCACGGTGTGGATCGGCGCCGGGGATTGGTTCCCGCCCACCCCGCGCAGCTTGCGGCGCAGGTACCCGATGTACACGTCGACGATGTTCGTCGTCGGATCGTGCTGGTAGCCCCACACAGCGCTCAGGATCTGCTCGCGCGAGAGCACCGTGCCGCGGTGGCGCACCAGGTACACCAGCAGCTCGAACTCGGTGGTCGAGAGCTGCACCGGCTCGCCCGCCCGGCGCACCTTGCGGCTGAGCAGGTCCACCTCGATGTCCCCAGCCTGAAGCGTGGTGGGCGCGCCCTGGGCGGCGCTGCGCAGCTGGGCGCGCACCCGCGCCAGCAGCTCCGCAAGGGAGAAGGGCTTGACCAAGTAGTCCACCGCACCCGCGTCGAGGCCCGCGACGCGGTCCTCCACCTCGCCCCTGGCGGTCAGCACGATCACCGGCAGGGTTGGCTTGGCGGCGCGCAGCGCGGCGAGCACCTCCATGCCGCCGCGGCTTGGAAGCATCAGGTCGAGGACGACCGCGTCGAAGCTCTCGGTGAGCGCGCGGCGCTCCCCCTCCGCCCCGTCGTGCTCGGCTCGCACCTCGAAGCCCTCCGCCTCCATCCCGCGCCGCACGAAGTCGACGATCCCCGGCTCGTCCTCGACCAGCAGGATCGACGGTCGCATCGCCGCCTGCGGGGGGGCCGCCTGCGGGGGGGGCTCCGGAGAACGCTGCACCCGGTTCAGGATAGGGCTCGCCGGTCCAGCACCCTCGTGGCTGCGGCGATCCTATGAGCTATCTCACCGAGCGATTACACCGCTCTTAGCGACCGTGCCGACACTTGCCTGGTGGAGACCGGCCAAGAGCACACCCGGCTGCGCACCCCCGTCCCGCCGAGGAGTGCTTCACGGAACGCGACGCGTTCGAGGAAGGCCGTCATCCCACCCGACCCTGCCGCGCGCTCGCCGCGCGCCGGCCGCAGCACGGTGCTCGGGCGCCTCACCGCGGGAGGGAGCGAGGGCAACGAGCGGCTCACCGTGTGGGCCGGCGTCGTCCTGGTCGTGCTGCTTGCGGTGATCGGCTTGACGCTGCTGCACCTGCGCACCACGCTGCTCTGGGTGCACCTGTTCGTGGGGCTGCTGCTCCTGGGGCCGGTCCTCGTGAAGCTGGGCAGCACCGGCTACCGCTTCGTGCGCTACTACGCGCACAACCCGCGCTACCGGCGCAAGGGCCCGCCGCCCGCCTACCTGCGTCTGATCGCCCCGATGGTGGTGTTCACCACCGTGACCGTGTTCGCCAGCGGGGTTGCGCTGCTGCTGGCCGGCCCGAGCTCGCGTGGGACGCTGCTGCCGATCCACAAGGTGAGCTTCTTCTTCTGGCTCGCGTTCACCGGCGTGCACGTGCTCGGCCACCTGCCCGAGGTCCAGCGGACGCTCGCCGGCGGGCGTGACCGATCGAAGATCGGCCAGCGTGGGGCCGTGTTCGCCGGGGCGCAGGGCCGGGTCGGTGGAGACCGCACGGCGCCCGGGTACGACAGCGCTCTGCACGACCTCCGCGCGGGACGCGCCGGACGCGCCGTCACGCTCGGCGCGGGGTTCGTGCTGGGGCTGATCCTGGCGCTGGCGCTGATTCCCCAGTTCGGCCCCTGGTTGAACTACCACCGTGTCTTCCTCGGCCACTGATGGCGCTTGGGCGAGCCACGTCACAGCAACCACGCCTCCTGCGCTCACCGACGGCTCACCCGGTGGGGCGGGCAGGTGTCGAGCGAGGCGCCGCCACGCAGGAGATGGCAGGCTCGACGGCCAAGGTCTTACACAGCGCACACGCCCCCTTATGGAACTTCTCACCCGCCCTTTAGTCCGAGCTTGCCCAACGTGGGCACACTGAGCTTGTAGCTTCGCCACCCAACCCCTCGATCCCGATGCCCGACACTGGCCACACACCCCGCTCCCGCGACTCCGCTCTGCGCCGGCTCGCCCGTGCCAACCGGTGGTTGATCGCGGGCAGCGTGACCCTCACCGGCGCGCTCACCGCGGTCGCCGCCAACGCGTTCCCCGGCAAAACGCTCAAGACCGGCGGCAGGACGTCCGCCGCCCAGCGCGCACGCGCCGCCCAGCAGCGCTCCTCGGGGACCGCCACGGGCTCCTCGCAGGAACTGCAGCCACCCGCGCAGGCTCCGCAGTCCACGACCCCTTCCGAAGCGGCGCCCTCCCAGGAATCCACGCCCTCAGGCGAAGCGTCGTCCGCCACACCCTCCGGGGAAGCGTCGGCGGAAGCGCCCGCGCAGGAATCGACGCCTCAGGAAGCCCCACCCTCCCAGGAAGCGACACCCTCCCAGGAAGTCGCACCTTCGCAGGAAGCCACGCCCTCCCAGGAATCGGAAGTGGCGCCCGCGCAGGAAGGACCTGTCGTCTCCGGCGGCTCGTGATGGGCTCCCCCACGGTGCACTGCGACCCGCCAGACGCCTCCACACCCACCGGCGCCCCGGCGACCACGCGCTGGGAGGCGCTCGGCTCGAGCGTCGTACTGCGTGTGCTTGACCCTCTCTGGCTGCCCCGCGCGAGTGCGATCCTCACGCGCGAACTCGACGCGCTCGACCGCGCCTGCAGCCGCTTTCGCGCCGACTCCGACCTCTCTCGCGTGAACGCCTGTGCCGGTGGGCGGCCCGTGCCGGTCGCACCGCTGCTGATCGAAGCCCTCCAGGTCGCGCTGCGCGCCGCGGAGCTGACTGACGGTGACGTCGACCCGACCGTCGGCGCGGCGCTCGTGCTCGCCGGCTACGACCGCGACTGGCGGCTGCTGGAGCGCGCCGACGACTTGCCGGCGGGAGGCGACGGCCTCGACCCCTCCTGCGCGCAGGGCGCGGACCCCACGGCCACAGCGCACTCCCAGGCGCGGGGACTCGCACCCACGAGCCAGGACCTCTCCCACCGCGGGCCCACCGCCGGCCGACCTTCGCTCGGCCCGCTCACCCTCACGGCGCGGGTGCGTAGCGGCTACACCACAGTCGAGCTCGACACCGTGCTGCACACCGTCCGCGTCCCCCGCGGGGTCGTGCTCGACCTCGGCGCCACCGCCAAAGCGTGGGCCGCCGACCGCGCCGCACGCGCCGTGCACGCCGCGTGCGGCTGCGGGGTGCTCGTCAGCCTCGGCGGGGACCTCGCCACCGCCGGCGCCGCCCCCGCGGGCGGCTGGCGCGTCCACGTCACCGACGACCACCGCGCCAGTTCCCTTGCACCGGGGCAGACCGTTTCGATCGCGTCCGGCGGCCTCGCCACGTCGTCCACCGCGGTGCGCCGCTGGCGCCACGACGGCGCCACAGCGCACCACCTGATCGACCCCGCCGCCGGCGCTCCCGTGCGCGGGCCCTGGCGCACCGTCAGCGTCGCCGCGGCCTCGTGCGCCGACGCGAACACCGCGGCCACCGCGGCGCTCGTGCGCCAGGACCGTGCGCCCGCCTGGCTGGACCAACTCGGACTGCCCGCGCGCCTGGTCGCCCACGACGGCGCTGTGCTCCGGGTTGGCGGCTGGCCCGTGGACTCGGTGGCGCACGACCGGCCCACCCGGACACAGCGTGGGGCTTCGGGCCTGGCCTCCTCGCCCACGCGGCGGCCAGGGTCCCCGCAGTTGAGTGGCACTCCCACTCGGCGCGCTCCGCGCTCGCCGGTCGGCGAGCGGACGGTCGCGCGTGGAGGACCACACGACGCGCCGACGCGGGGCACGAAGCCCCGCGCGCACCCGCCTGTCGGGACACCCACCCACGTGGACGATTCCCTATGACCACCCCCCTCTCCCCCCTCGCCACGGCCGGTCCGTCGCTCGACTGGTACCTCACCCGGTCCACCGGCGCCGTCGCGTTGCTGCTGCTGACGTTCACCCTCGTGCTCGGTGTCGCCGACGTGCAGCGCTGGTCCTCGCCGCGCTGGCCGCGTTTCGTCGTGGACAGCCTGCACCGCTCCGTCTCGCTGCTCGCGCTCGCGTTCCTCGTGGCGCACATCCTCACCGCGGTGCTCGACACGTTTGCGCCGATCTCGCTGATCGCGGCGTTCGTGCCGTTCGTGAGCTCCTACCGGCCCTTCTGGTTGGGGCTCGGCGCCGTCGCGTTCGACCTGCTGCTCGCCGTGATCCTCACGAGCCTGCTGCGCCCCCGCCTCAAGCCTGGCGTGTGGCGCGCCACGCACTGGCTCGCCTACGCCTGCTGGCCGATCGCGCTGCTGCACACGCTCGGCACCGGCTCGGACGTCAAATCCACGTGGCTGCTCGTGTTGTCCGTTGCCTGCCTCGCGGCCGTCGCCGCCGCCGTGCTCGTGCGCACGCTCGGCTCCTGGGACGCCGCGCCGGCGCGCGTGCGTGGGCTTGCGGTCGGGGGCACCGCCGTCTTCACCGTGGGCCTGCTGCTGTGGCTGCCCTCCGGGCCGCTCGGCACCGAATGGGCGCGGCGCTCCGGGACCCCCGCCTCGCTGCTGGGCCACTCCTCCGCCGCCCACTCGAACATCGTGGTGAGCCGGTGAGCGGCTACGGGTCCCTCGCCGAGCGCTCCGCACCCGCCGGCGCCTGCCGCCCGCCCGCCGGCCTGCCCCGGCTGCTCGCCGGGATCCCCGCCCGCGGGGCGCTCTCCCTTGATGCCCACCTCGCGCTGCACGGGGCGCTCCCCGCGGTGGGAAGCCCACCCTCCCGCGGGCGGCGCGGGTCCTCCGGGTTGATCGACCTCGTCGACGCCGCCGGCGTGCGCGGCTGCGGCGGGGCCGGCTTCCCCCTCGCGACCAAGCTTCGCGCGGTCGCCGGCGCCACCCGCTCCCCCCTCGGCGGGCGGCCCGTGGTGGTCGTCAACGGCGCCGAGGGCGAGCCCGCGAGCGCCAAGGACCGCACACTGCTGCAGTCTCTCCCCCACCTCGTGCTCGACGGCGCCCTGCTCGCCGCCGCCGCCGTGGGAGCGCACGAGATCCTCCTCGGTGTCTGTGAGTCCGCCCCCGCCGCCCTCGACGCCTGCGCACTCGCGCTCGCCGAGCGTGGGGCTCCTCGTCGCGGGGAGCCCTCCATCCAGCTGGTGGCTGTGCCCCCCACCTACGTCGCCGGGCAGGAGTCCGCGCTCGTCTCGTTCCTCGGCGGCGGCCCCGCGCTGCCCACCTTCACCCCCCCGCGACCCTTCGAACGCGGGGTGCGGGGGCGGCCCACGCTGGTCTCCAACGTCGAGACCCTCGCCCACCTCGCGCTGCTCGCGCGGCACGGGTCGGACTGGTTTCGCGAGCTCGGGACCCCCGCGCAGCCCGGGTCCGCGCTCGTCACGCTCTCCGGGCCGGTCGCCTTCCCCGGTGTCTACGAGATCGAGCACGGCTCCCCCCTCACCGCCCTGCTCGACGCCGCCGAGGGCGCCACCGCCCCGCTGCGCGCCGTGCTCCTCGGCGGCTACTCCGGCACCTGGGTCGACGCCTCGCTGCTGCGCGGCGTCGCGCTCTCCGACGAGCACCTCGCGCCCCACGGGGCGACGCTCGGCACCGGTGTCGTCGTGCTGCTCTCCGCTGCCGCCTGCCCCGTTGCCGAGGTCGCCCGCCTCGTCCGCTGGCTCGCCTCGGAGTCCGCCCGCCAGTGCGGGCCCTGCGTGTTCGGCCTCGACGCCCTCGCCTGCGCGTTCGAGCAGCTCGTGCTCGGGGACGCCCCCGGTGGGCGGGTCTCCCAGCGGGGTGGCGGCCCCGGTGGGAGGGGTGCCATACCCCGCATCGCGACCCTTGCCGGCCTCGTCAACCGCCGCGGGGCCTGCTCGCACCCCGACGGCGCGGCCCGCCTCGTCGCGAGCGCGCTCGACGTGTTCGCCGAGGAGCTCGCCGACCACGCCCACCACGGTCCCTGCGCCGCCTGCACCCGGCCCTCCGAGATGCCCCGTCCCCGTGCGGCGTCCGGCGGCGGTGGCGCAGCCCGCTCCTTCGGAGGCGCGTCCGCGCGTCGGGAGAGCTCCGAGCGGCGCCTCGCGAGTCCTTTGCGCCGATGAGCCACCGCCTGCGCGTCAACCCCATCGCCTGTGAGGCCCACGGCATGTGCGCCGAGCTGCTGCCCGAGCGTATCTCGCTCGACGAGTGGGGCTACCCGCTGCTCGACAACAGCCCCCTTCCCCCCGAGCTACTCGACCACGCCCGCCGCGCCGCGCTTGCCTGCCCCACCTTCGCGCTGCTCGTCGAGAACTCGAAGCCCAGCCGGTGAGCGGCCGCCGCTCCTTGGCGGCTGCTCACCGGGGTGCTGCGCCCTGACAGGGGCTCCTTCGACACCTGTGACTCCGGGGCCGCTCGATCCTTCCCGACGTACCGGCGCTGCACGATTCTTCCCACGGCCGGCGGCGCCCTCCCGGCGCGCCCGGGCGGCCTCGCTCAGCGAACGATCACCTTGCCGACCATCCCTTCGTGGAGCGTGCAGCGGTAGTTGTACGTCCCCGCGTGCGTGAACCGCACCGTGAACGAGCCTGCGCGTCTGCGTGCGCGAGCGGAAGCTGGCGCCGGCCACGTTGTGCTCGACGTTGCCGTCCTGCCACACCCACGTCACGCTTTCGCCGGAGTTCACCGTGACGGTGCTCGGGTGGAACCGCAGTCCTTTGAGCACCACCTCGTGTGAGCTCGCGCCGCGCGCGCCGGCGCCACCCGCTCCCGCCTGGGCGAGCGGGCTGAGGACCGCGGCTGCCGGCGCCGCGACCGCGGTCCCCGCCAGCAGCGCAAGCGCCGCGCGCATCTTCATCCTGTCCACTCCGCGCTCTCTTTCTCCGCTTCTCTCTGTCTCTCGCGTCTTGTGTGGGCCTTTGTGGTGTGCGTGTGCGTGTATCGGCGCCTGCGGGACACCCCTCCAGGGGTCGCTCAGTGGATCTCGCTTCCGTTTGACGAGAGCACGTACCCGCGGTGGGAACAAACCTTTCACCACGCGGCGGACCGGCCGCTACAGTCGTGCCTGGTGCCTGCGCTCGATCCCCAGTCGCTGCCGCGCCATCTCGACCGTCTCTACCGCGCGGCGTGGGCTCTGTGCGGCTCGCCCCACGACGCGGAGGATCTCGTGCAGGAGACGTTCGCGCGCGTCCTCGCGCGTCCACGGCGGTTGCGCGGCCACGACGAGCTCGCCTACCTGATGACGGTCTTGCGCAACACCTTCCTCACCCAGCGCCGCACCGCGGCACGGCGGCCGCGCACCGGGGGCGTGGCGCTCGAGGAGCTCGAACCGGTGGACCCGCGCACCGGGGCGCGCCCCGAGGAGGCCCTCCAGGCCAGTGAGGTCTTCGCCGTGATCGCCGCGCTGCCCGAGCGCTACCGCCTCGCGCTGGTCGCCGTGGACATCGCCGGGCTCTCCTACCGCGAGGCCGCGGACGTCCTGGAGACCCGCGAGGCGACGATCGCCACGCGAGTCTTCCGCGCCCGCGAGCAGGTCGCCCGCAGGCTCACGGGCGAGGAGGAGACCGATCTGCAGCGGGAAGGTCCCCCACCCCCGCGGAGTCTTACTCAACGAGGGCCCCTATGAACGGCTTTCAAAAAGACCAGCACGCCCGGATACGCCTCTGGACACGGCGCTGGATCGCCACGTGCCGGCTTGCCCGTGCTACCAGCACGGGCTTCACCGCCCCGCGTCGCCCAGCTTGGTCCAGAGACGCCCCGGACGCACCGCCTATTTTGAAAGACGTTCTATGAGCCGCACACCCGAGGACGCCCACGCCGATCTGGCCGCGCTCGCCGACGGCACGCTGCCGGCTGCGCGGCGCGAGCATCTCCTCGCGCTCCTCGCCGACTCCCCCGACCTGGCCGCCGAGCTCGAGCGCCAGCGCCGCGCCGTGGCGATCGTGCGCTCCCTGGAGAGCGTCGAGGCGCCCTCCCTGCTGCGCCGCTCGATCGAGACGTTGACGGCCGGCGAGGAGGAGCCGGCAAGCGCCGGTTCCCGCTCCACGAGCGCTCGCAGGCGGCGGCGCACTGTACCTCTGCGACTGCGGGTGGGCGCCGCGGCGGCGCTGGGGGCAGTCGCGGTGGTGGCGGTGGTCCTGGCGCTGAGCGGCGGCTCTAGCAGCCCCACGGCCGCACCCTCCCTGCTGCAAGCCTCCAGCTCGGCGCTGGGTCCCTTGACGCAGCCGGCGCCGGCGAAGAGCCGGCGCAACCCGAACCTGCTCGCAGCCTCCGCCGCGGGGATCGCCTTCCCCTACTGGGGCGACCGGTTCGGCTGGCAGGCGGCCGGCGCCCGCACCGACACAGTCGCCGGGCGGTCCGTCACCACGGTCGTCTACACCCACCGAGGCGCGGGGCGAGTCTGGTACTCGATCGTCTCCGGCGCCGCGCTGCCTGTCCCAGCCGGGAGTGCCGCGATCGAGCGTCACGGGGTGAGCTTCCACGTCGTGAGGGCAGCCAACCCGACGGTCGTGACCTGGCGCGAAGCCGGCCACACCTGCATCCTCACCGCGCGGGCCGTCGACGCCCGGACGCTGGTGCACCTCGCCGCGTGGGAGCGCGCGTAGGGCCCACGACGAACCCTTAGAGTTGGTGGCGTGGACGACGGCTACTTCCCGCGCGGACGCTCGCTGCTGCGACGGGTGCACGAAGAGAGGGCCGTGGGCCTCATGTATGGGCAGCGCGCGCTGTGCATCGGCGCGTTGAAGCCGCTCAACTACGTGGGGACCGCCCTGCACACCCACAACAAGCTCAACCCCTTCCGGCGCATCACCCACACCGCCACGATGTTCGAGACGGTCTTCTTCGGCGCCCGCGCCGAGGCCGACCGTGTGCTGGCTGCGACCCACCGCATGCACGAGCGCGTGGTCGGCTCGCTCCCCGAGGACGCCGGCCCCCACCACCCGGCCGGCACTCCCTACTCGGCGCTCGACCCCGAGCTGATGCTGTGGACGGTCGCCGTGATCGCCGACTCGGCGCAGTGGTTCTACGAGCACCTCGTGGGCCCCCTGGCAGACAGCGAGCGCGAAGCGCTGTGGCAGGACTACATCCGCTTCGCGGAGCTCTTCCGCGCTCCCCGCGAGAGCCTTCCGCGCACCCACCGGGAGTTCCGCGCGTGGTACGAGCGCCAGCTCGCCGGCCCCGACCTGTTTCTCACCGAGGAGGCCCGCTACATGGGCCACGCCTCGGCCTTTCAGATCCCCACGGCGCCGTCGCGGCTGCTCGCCAAGCGCGTCCACGACCTCGTGATGCTCGGCTCGCTGCCACCGCGGGTGCGGGATCTGTACGGCCTGCGCTACACCCCCGCGCACGCAGCCGGGTGCCGCGCAGCGCTCGTCGCGGCACGGCTCGTCCGCCCGTTGGCGCCCGCCTCGCGACTGCGGGGCTCCTGCGTGCCCGAGTTCGAGGGAGTCGCCGCCGTCGAGCGGACCCGGATCGAACGCGGCCAGCCCACGCCGCAGATCGTCAGAGGTTGACGGGAGCTCCACCCACCGGGCGTCCGCAAGCCACCGGCAAGCCGCGCCGTGCGAGTCGTCGCCCACGTACCGACCACAGCGACAGACAATAGTCAGAAACATGCCTGCTAAGCGGGATGCCCAAGCTGTATGGTTTGTGCAGGTATGAGGAGAACGGTCTTCGAAATCCGAACGCTCCTTGTCTCCACGCTGGCCGCACTCGTGCTCACCTGCTGCGCGTACCTGCCGGCCCCCGCCGGCGCGGCGCAGACGGTGAGACTCCACGCCTCGCTCACTCCCGAGCGGCTCGGCGCGGGCACCACGATCGCCTTCGAGTTCACGGTCTCCACCACCACCGGCAAGGTGCCCTCCCCCCTCAGCGGCGTCGACCTGCTCTACCCAGCGAACCTCGGCCTCGCCACCAGCGGCCTCGGCCTGGCCACCTGCACCACTACGACCCTCGAAGAAATCGGCCCCGAAGGCTGCCCCTCCGAGTCCCAGATGGGATACGGCACGGGGCTTGTGGAGGTCCCCTTCGGGCCCGAGGTCCTGCAGGAGGCTGCGACCACCAAGGTCTTCATGGCCAACCTCAACCACGGACACCTCGGGCTGGTCTTCTACGCCTATGGCTACACGCCCGTGGCTGCGCAGATCGTCTTCCCGGGACTCGTGCTCCCCGCCCCCAGTCCCTACGGCGGCGACCTCACCACCGTCATCCCGCCTGTCCCCACGCTCCCCGGGGCGCCCGACGCGTCCGTCGTCAAGCTCTCCACCACGATCGGCCCCGAGCACCTCACCTACTACGAACGCGTCCGCGGCCGCTACCTCCCCTACCACCCCCGGGGCATCGTCCTACCCCGCACGTGCCCCCATGGCGGCTTCGAGTTCGCCGCCCGCTTCACCTTCCAGGACACCACCCACGCCGCCGCCCACACCGCCGTGCCCTGTCCGCGGCGACGGTGACGCCAGGGGATCCGATCCCCACGTCCACCTCCGCCCCCGTCGGCCACCGCACACCGCGGCCCCTCCGGCATCCCAAAGCGTGTTGAATGTGCCCTCCCCCGGCGAGCACAGAGGAGATGCGCGATGAGAGCCGTTCAGATCGTGGAGCTCAGCGGCCCCGACGGCGCGTTGCGACTGCTCGAGGCGCCCGAGCCCGAGCGCTCGTCGAATCCCCTGAGCCCGGAGGGCGGCGTCGTGATCGACGTGCACGCCGCCGGCGTCTCCTTTCCCGAGGTGCTCCAGACACGCGGCGAGTACCAGCTCAAACCGCCGCTGCCGTTCATCCCCGGGAGCGAGGTCGCCGGGGTGGTACGCAGCGCGCCTGCGGGGGACGGACGGGGATCGGGCTTCCGCGCGCCCGCCGCGGGGGAGCGCGTGGCCGCGTTCTGTGGGCTCGGCGCCTTCGCCGAGGTCGCCGTGGCGCCCGCCTTCCTGACCTTCCCCCTGCCGGACGTCCTCGACTTCGCGCAGGGCGCGGCGCTGATCCTCAACTACCACACCGCCTACTTCGCGCTCGCCCTGCGCGGGCGCCTGCGGGAGGGCGAGACCGTGCTCGTGCACGGGGCCGCCGGCGGGGTCGGCACCGCGGCGCTGCAGGTCGCCGCCGGCCTCGGTGCGCGCACGATCGCGGTCGTCTCCTCCGACGCGAAGGAGGAGGTCGCGCGCGCGGCGGGCGCCGGTGAGGTGCTGCGCTGCGACGGCCCCTGGCGGGACGAGGCGAAGGCGCTCACCGGCGGTGGCGTGGACGTGGTGCTCGACCCCGTCGGTGGGGACCGCTTCACCGACAGCCTGCGCTCGCTGCGAGCCGACGGGCGCCTCGTCGTGGTCGGGTTCACCGGCGGCTCGATCCCCGAGGTGCGGGTCAACCGGCTGCTGCTCGGCAACGTCGAGGTGGTCGGCGCCGGGTGGGGCGCCTACGCGCTCGCTCGGCCGGAGCTCTGCCGCGAGATCGGCGAGCGGCTCGCCGGCCTGATCGAGCAGGGCTTCGTGCGCCCGATCGTCGGTGCTCGCTTCCCGCTGGAGCGCGCCTCAGAGGCGCTGCGGGAGATCGACGAGCGGCGCGCCACCGGCAAGGTCGTCCTGGAGGTGCGGTGATGGACTTCGAGCACTCCCCCCGCGCGCGCGATCTGCAGGAGCGCCTGAGCGCCTTCCTCGAGCGCGAGGTGACCCCCCGCGAGGAGCCCTACCACCGCGAGATGCTCGCGCGCGCGGACCCGTGGATCGTGCACCCGGCGATCGAGGAGCTCAAGGCGAAGGCGCGCGCGGAGGGCCTGTGGAACCTCTTCCTGCCCGGCGGCCCGGTGCTCGGCGGGAGCGTCCAGGGCGCGGGGCTCTCGAACGTCGAGTACGCCCCGTTGGCGGAACGCATGGGCCGCTCGCTGATCGCCTCCGAGGTGTGCAATTGCAACGCCCCGGACACCGGCAACATGGAGGTGCTGCTGCACTTCGGCTCCCCCGAGCAGCACGAGCGCTGGTTGGAGCCGCTGCTCGCGGGGGAGATCCGCTCGGCGTTCTGCATGACCGAGCCCGACGTGGCCTCCTCGGACGCCACGAACATGCAGGCGACCGCGACGCTGGAGGGCGAGGAGGTGGTGCTGAACGGCCGCAAGTGGTGGAGCACCGGCGTGGGCCACCCGAACTGCAGGGTGGCGATCTTCATGGGCCTCACCGACCCCGCCGCCGACCGTTACCACCAGCACTCGATGGTGCTGGTCCCGCTCGAGACCCCGGGGGTGAAGGTCGAGCGGATGCTCTCCACGATGGGCTTCGACGACGCCCCCGGCGGGCACGGCGAGGTCTCCTTCACCGATGTGCGCCTCCCCGCGAGCGCGATCGTGGGCGGGCCCGGCCAGGCGTTCGCGATCGCCCAGGCGCGCCTCGGCCCGGGGCGCGTGCACCACTGCATGCGCCTGATCGGGCTCGCAGAGCTCGCGTTGGAGCTCGCCTGCCGCCGCGCCACCGAGCGGGTCGCATTCGGCAAGCCGCTGGCCAACCTCGGCGGCAACCGCGAGCGGATCGCCGACGCCCGCATCGCGATCGACCAGGCGCGCCTGCACGTCCTGCACGCGGCGTGGCTGATCGACACCGCCGGGGCAGATGGGCAATCGTTCCTCGGGGCCGTCTCTCAGATTAAGGTCGCCGTGCCCAACATGGCCCAGCGCGTCGTGGACATGGCGATGCAGCTGCACGGCGGCGGTGGCCTCAGCGACGACTTCCCCCTGGGCGCCGCGTGGACCGTGGCCCGCTCGCTGCGCCTGGCCGACGGCCCCGACGAGGTCCACCGCGGCGTGATCGCGCGCTTGGAGCTTGCGCGTTACGGGCAGGGGAAGTGGCGCTCGCAGTAGCCCGCCGCCACGTCAGCGCCCCAAGGCGTCGCTACGAGGCGCCGCTGCCCGCCCGGTCCTACGCCTCCGTGTCGTCTGCCTCTTCCTCGTCCTCCACGTCTCCCCCACCCGATCCCCGCAACCAGCCCGCGAGCTCCTGGCCGACGGAGTTGATCGACTCGCCGGCGTCTCTGAAGGCGTCGCGGAAGCGCTCGGAGTAGTGGGAGACGGCGTCGCTGCCCTCAGCGCGAGCGTCGACGGGTTCGTCGCGGGTCGGGTACTCGCCGGCGACGATCCGGTCGAACTCGCCCGAGCGCACCCACGCCATCAGCTCGTGCGTGCGCTTCACCGGCATCGGGTGGCTGAGGCCCAGGTCGATCAGCAGGCGCGTGAGGCGCTCCAGGCCACCGCCCTTCTCGGTGTAGTCGAGGCCCTGGCGCATGAACACGTCGAGGTCGAGCTCGTCGACCATCGCGCCGGCGGAGAGGCACATCAGCGTGCGGCAGACCGTCAGCGGGTCGCGGGTGACGAGCGCCGCGGCGCGGTCGGCACTCAGCTCGGTCGCGCGCTCCCACTCCATCAGCGCTGTGCGGATCGGCGCCAGTGGGAGTAGCAGCCGCGAGGTGCGGCTCAGCAGCATCAGGATGTAGAGCGCGGTGCGGTACAGCTGGTGGTCGGCCAGGATGTGGGCGGCCTCATGGGCGAACACCGCCCGGCGCTGCCCCACGTCCAGCAGGCTCACGAGCTCCGACTGCACCACCACGATCGGGCGCTTGGCGCCGATCGCCATCGCGTTCGGCGAGGGGTACTGGGTCAGGTACAGATCGGGCACGTCGGCCATGTCGAGCGTGGCGTAGGCGATCGCGTGCTCGCGCCACACGTCTCCCAACTGCTCTTCGGAGAGCCGCACCGCGGAGCCCAGGAAGCTCTGGCGCAGCGCCCGCTCGTAGCCCAGCTCGATCAGCTTGCGCACCACCTTGTCCAGGTACGGAATCGCCCCCAGCGCTGCCGTAGCGGCGCGGTCGGCCGGGTGCTGGAACGCCCGGGGTGAAATACCCGTCAGGCGGTGGCCCTCCACCGGCAGCATTTGGCCCGAGGGCTCCATAACCACAGAGTACCGGGCGGCGGTGTGGTTGGTGTAAGGTCGCGGCCGTGAGCGGACCACTCGTCGCGGTGATCACGGGCGCCTCCAGCGGCATCGGGGAGGCGACGGCGCGGCGCCTGGCGCGCGAGCTCCCGAGCACGGGCGGGGCCGTCTCCGCAAACGGCAGCGCCGGGCACCCGGCCTCGGCGGCCGGGTCGCACCTGGTGCTGGTGGCGCGCCGCGAGGAGCGCCTGCGCCAGCTAGCCGAGACGCTGCCCGTGCCGTGCAGCTGCCTGGCGCTCGACCTGACCGACGAGCACGCGCCCGCGCGGGTGCTCGCACACCTGCAGGAGCACTGCGGGGGGCGCCTCACGCTGCTCGTCAACAACGCCGGGGCCTCGTGGCGCGCGAGCTTCGCGGAGGGTGGCTACGCGAACGTGCGGCGCACGATGGAGCTCAACTTCGACGCGCCCGTGCGGCTGACCGAGGCGCTGCTGCCGCTGCTGCGCGCCTGCGCGCCGAGCGCGATCGTCAACGTGTCGAGTACCGCTGCGCGCGTCGCCCGGCCCGGCACGGGCGCCTACTCGGCGAGCAAGTTCGCGCTCACCGGCTGGAGCGACGCGCTGTACGCCGAGGAGCACGCGAACGGGGTGCACGTGGGCACCGTGTTCCCCGGCTATATCGCCACCGAGGGCTTCCCCGCCCGCGAGCTGACCGCGCGGCGGGCCACCGCGTGGATCGTCTCCACGCCCGACCGTGCGGCGGAGGCGATCGTCGATGTCGGCCTGCGCCGGCGCCCCGAGCGCTATGTGCCCCGCGCCTACGCGCTCGCCGGCGCCGCGCGGCTGCTGCTTCCGGGGCTTGTGCGCCGCACGGTGAGGAGCGGCGGGGCCTCGGTCTTCACCACGAAGACCGGGGCCGAACACACGCGGGCGTCGTAGGACCTGGGTCCAAGACCGTCAACCCGGCCAGCCTGAGGCCGCGAAGCTTGGGCGATCGTGGTGGCGGTCCGATGAGCGGAACACCACGCGGCGAAGGTTTCTCGACCCCGCGCGCGAATAAGAAGCTCACGACAAGCCGATAACGACCGCATAACCCACTGGCCCAGCGGGTAGCTCAACCTTGTAGGGACAGCAACTTCCGGGGAGGCCAACGGTCTCCAAGGGGGAAGTCTCCACGTATACAGGGTGGAGGATAGCCGTCTTCAGGCCGCTCCACAGAGAATGATTGACAACGCAACTACTGTGCCCTATAATTCCGACTCCAGGCATCGGCATTCTAAGGACCGAGCCCCGTAGAAGGACCAAGCACCATGTCAGACGATAAGCCCCAGATCACCACACTAGACACTCTTGAGACCGCCGAGGGACCGGTGGCAAGCACCGTTGCGCTCGACCCCGCCTACGAGGAGGCCCGCACGGCACCTCCCAGCCGCCCGCGTCCTGTGGCGGCGGAGCCCGAAAGCTTCATCCCGGAGTCGGTCGACCAGCTGCTCGCGCACTCGCGGCGCTATCCCCTGCTCACGCCCGACCAGGAGATCGAACTGGCCCAGCGGATCGAGCGCGGGGACCTGCACGCCAAGGAATTGATGATCAACTCCAACCTGCGCCTGGTCGCCTCCAACGCGCGGCGCTACCAGAACCAGGGGCTGCCGCTCGCCGACCTCGTGCAGGAGGGGATGCTCGGCCTGATCCGCGCCAGCGAGAAGTTCGACTGGCGCAAGGGCTTCCGCTTCTCCACCTACGCCACCCTGTGGATCCGCCAGGCGATCCAGCGCGGCCTCGAGAACTCCGGCCGCACGATCCGCCTACCGGTGCACGTCGCCCAGCGCACCCGCAAGGTGGGCCGTGTGGAGCGTGAGCTCTCGGTGCGCCTCGGGCGCGAGCCCACCACCGAGGAGATCGCGCTGGAGACGGGCCTCGAGATCGAGCAGGTCGAGGAAGTGCGCCACCAGCGCGCAGCGCTCGTGAGCCTCGACCAGCAGGTGGGCGAGGACGGCGACACCGCCCTCGGCGACCTGCTGCCCTCCGACCAGGAGCCCCCCGAGGAGACCGCCTACGAGAACGAGCGCGAGCGCCTCGTGCACCTCGCGATCTCGCAGCTGCCCGAAACCGAGCGCACCGTGCTGACGCTGCGCTTCGGCACCGGCCACGAGGCGCCGCAGACGCTGACCGCGATCGGCAAGCGCCTCGGGTTCTCCGCGGAGCGGGCCTCCCAGTTGGAGCAGCGCGCGCTGAAGAAGCTCGCCGAGTCGCCAGAGTTGGCGGCTTTGCGCGAGGCAGCGTAAGATCCTGTCTGTATGTGGGACCGTGTCGTCCAATGGACGATCGCCGTAGGAGAACGGGTTCTCGCCCCCATCGAGCGCTTCATCGGGCGGCGCTCGTTGGTGGGCGATGCGGCGTTCTTCCCGCTCGAGCGCTTCCCGTGGGTGGCGCACGTGGAGCGCAACTGGGAGACGATTCGCGAGGAGCTGCAGCGGGTGCTGGAGGACCGCGAGGCGCTGCCCAACTTCCAGGACATCTCCAGGGACCAGGTCGAGATCACCGACGACGACCGCTGGAAGACGTTCTTCCTGTACGGGTACGGCTTCGAGGCGAAGCTGGGTGTGGAGATGTGCCCGCGCACGGCGGCGCTGATGCGCGAGATCCCGGGGATGACCACGGCGATGTTCTCGATCCTCTCCCCCCGCAAGCACATCCTCGACCACCGCGGCCCCTACAAGGGCGTGCTGCGCTACCACCTCGGGCTGATCGTCCCCCGCGACGCGCACGCGTGCCGCATCCGCGTCGGCGACGAGATCCGCCACTGGGAGGCGGGCCACAGCATGGTCTTCGACGACACCTTCAACCACGAGGTCTGGAACGACACCGACGAGACCCGCGTGGTGCTGTTCGTCGACGTGCTGCGCCCGCTGCCCTTCCCGGAGTCGACGATCAACCAACTGATCGTAAAGGCAATCGGGATCTCGCCCTTCATCAGGGATGCCAAACGCAACCAAGAAGCCTGGGAACAGGGCTACCGAGAACAGCAGGCGACAGACGCTCCGGCGTTGGTGAACAGCGCCCCCTGACGGCTGTTGGTCAAGCGGATCAAGGACGCAGGGAGCGAAGTGTGCTCGGCACACGAGCGACCGAGGACGCCGAGCCC
The DNA here is from genome assembly GCA_963702085.1 of uncultured Solirubrobacterales bacterium. Classification (GTDB taxonomy): domain Bacteria; phylum Actinomycetota; class Thermoleophilia; order Solirubrobacterales; family Solirubrobacteraceae; genus Palsa-744. The sequence continues at coordinate 1,988,657 of OY969707.1, forward strand.
GCGCCGGCCAACGGCCGTCAGGCTCAGATGTTCGAGAGGTTCAGCCCGGTCCCCTGAAGCAGCGAGTTCGCCTTGGCGTTCAAGATCGTGAACTCGCCCGTGAGGATCAACAGCCCCAGCGCGATCATCACCGCCCCGCCGACGCCCACGATCACCGGGAAGTGGCGCTTGACCACGGCGAGCGCGCCGGTCATGCGCTCGAACGCGAGCGCGATCGCCAGGAACGGGATCGCGAGGCCCACGGAGTAGAAGGCGAGCAGCAGTGCCCCGTGCGCCGCGGAGTTCGAGACCGCTGCCTGGGTGAGGATTGCGCCGAGGGTGATGCTTGTGCAGGGGGTCCACGCGATCGCGAACGCCGCCCCCGCCACCAGCGGGCCCCCACGGCCGGCCATGCGCATCAGCCTCTCGGAGTGCCACTGGAAGTTGAGCGCGTCGACGAACGGGGTGGCGAGGAACAGCACGCCCATCAGCAGGATCAGCACCCCTCCCACCGTGCGCAGCATTGAGATGTGGTCGTTCAGCAGCGAGCCCACCTGCGTGGCGGTTAGCCCGAGCAGGATGAAGATCAGCGAGAAGCTCGCGATGAACAGCAGGCTGGGCCCTAGCACCCGCCGCGCGCCCGCGCCCTGGATGTCAGCCGGCGCCACCCCGATCACGGTCGAGAGGTAGCCCGGCACCAGCGGCAGCACGCAGGGCGAGAGGAACGATACGAGGCCCGCCGCGAGCGCGAGTGGGATGCCGACCCCCGTGGCGGTGTCCGCCGAGGAGCTCGCTGCGACAAGCGGCGGCAGAGCATGGATCATGTGGCTGCTCGCAGGTCGGCGACTTCGCGCTCTAGACGAGTGACTCGTTCCTCCAAGGTGTCCACGACTTGGGCCACCGGAGCAGGCGCAGGCGCATCTTCGGGGACCTCGGCGTCGTCCCCAAGCAGCTGCATATAGCGCTCCTCCTTCTGCCCAGGACGGCGTTCAAGAGCCGCCACCAGCTCGCGGCCGATCAGCCGGTGCAGCGTCTCGTGCACCCCGCCAAGGTCTGCGAAGGCGTGCATCCGCTCGGTGCGCTGCTTGAGCTCTCCGGGAGTCTGTGGGCCGCGCAGCGTCAGTACGCACAGCACCGCCTGCTCGTCCTCGGCCATCGGCAGCGCTTCCGCGAGCAGGTGCCGGTACTTCGGCGCGCGACTGCCGGCGCCGCTGGCCAGGCGTGTGTACCCGCGGCGCTCCAGGCGGTGCAGCGCGTCGCGGAGCACCGCGTCGTCGTACTGCACCACCGGGTCGCGGTTGGTCGACTGGTTGCACGCCAGCCGCAGCGCGTTGAGGCTCAGCGGGTAGGCGTCCGGGGTCGTGCGCTGCTTTTCCAGCAGGCAGCCCAGCACGCGCAGCTCAGGTGCGGAGAGGTTCATGGCCCAAAGCCTATGATGCCGCACCAGGATTCGCGGCCCTCCCCGCTGCGCAGCGGACCCTCCCCGGCCGCGCGGCTGGACGCGTCGGAAACATTTGCCGCCCCCGTTTCCCAACGGCGGCCGCCGTTCCCTCGGACCCAAAGGCAGCGATTTGCAGGACATCGAGCGCGCATCGACCTCGCACGCCCGTCCGCGGGCAGACGGGCGAGGCGGCGTGCTTGACGGGCCGCTCGGCCTCCGTCCACACTGCGCACTCGTGTTCCTCCGGGCAGGACAGTCCTCACGCGGTGAGAGCGCACGAGCCGTGAGGGCACTCAGGATAACGCTCGGGGCGGGCATCGCGCTCCTGCTCGCCGCGGTCGCCCTGACGCTCACGCGGGTCCCGCCGCGCGTGGTACGGGTGTCCTCGAACGCGGAAGTGCTGTTGGAAACCACCGCGAGCGATGCGGAGGTGTGTCAGGCCAACGAAGTCCTGCCGGCTGGCGTGTCCGCGCTCCGCCTGCCCCTGCAGGCGTTCTTCGGAGCCGACGTCCGGGTGCAGGCCTTCGACGGCTCGCGGGTTCTGGCGGAAGGCCGAAGAGGCGCCGACTGGACGGGCAAATCGGTGACGGTGCCCATCACCCCTCTGAACCGGACCGCCTCGCACGTGAAGCTCTGCATCGACATCGGACCGAACAGCGAGGCGGTCTACGTCGGGGGAGTTGAAACGCCCAAACGGGAAGCGGCGACGTTGAAGGGACGAACGCTGGAAGGCAGGGTGAGCGTGGAAGACCTGGCCGCCGGCAGGGGCTCGTGGTGGTCGCGCACCCCGGCGGTGGTGCGACACATGGCGATTGGCCGCGCCTTCAGCGGAACCTGGGTGGTGTTGCTGGTCGTCGCGCTCGTGGCCGCGGTCGGCTTCCTTGCCCTACGGCTCGCCGTGCGGGAGCTCCTAGCGAAGGTTGAGCCTGGCACCGGCAGCGGGTTGGGGAGTAAAGGCTCATCCACCCAGAAGTCACCCACCAAAAGCCCAGCCACCTCCGGCCGGCGTGCCCGATCGGGAAAGGCGGCGGGCGGCTCGCGAGGGGCCACTCGAACGCGAGAGCCTGAACCGGCGCGTGCCCCGCGGAGGCAGGCCGCGCGTGCCACGGCGAGGCGGGCGCCGAGCGGACAGCGGCGGGACGTGAGAGCAGCGCTCAGGCGCGTGCCACGCGCCGCCTGGGTGTGCGCGGCGATCGCGCTGCTCAACGCCACCGCGTGGTCGCTGATCGTGCCGCCCTTCGAGGGCAAGGACGAGGTCGCCCACTTCGCCTACGTCAACCAGTTGGCCGAGAATGGGACGCTGCCCGACAGCGGAGGCGAAACGTACTCGCCCAAGGAGATGCTCGTGCTGCAGGGGCTGCACTACACGAGCGTGGAGTTCACACCCCAGACGCCGGCCATCGCTACGGCGGCCGAGCAGCGAACGCTCACCAAAGACCTCGACTCGCGCGCCACGCTGCGAGGGAACGGGATGGCGGGCGTGGCCACGCCCGAGCCGCCGCTGTACTACGCGCTCGCGACGATTCCCTACGCCCTCGGCGGCGGCAACGTGCTCACCAAACTGCAGCTGATGAGGCTGGCCGGAGCGCTGTTTGGCGCGCTCACCGCGCTGCTCGTCTTCCTCTTCCTGCGCGAGACCCTCCCGAACGTGCCGTGGGCGGCGACGGTCGGCGCGCTGTGCGTGGCGCTGCAGCCGCTATTCGCGTTCATGTCCGGCAGCGTCAACCCGGACACGATGCTGTACGCGGTCGCGGCCGGGGTGCTGCTCTGCCTGGCGCGGGCATTGCGCCGAGGGCTCACCCCGCGTCTCGCCGTGGTGCTCGGGATTCTGATTGCAGCGGGTTTCCTGACCAAGCTCGATTTCGTCGGGTTCGCCATCGGCGTGTTCGCGTACCTGGCGGTATCGGCGGTGCGCGGGGCCAGGCGCGGCGGGTGGGAGGGGCTGCGGTGTCCCGCGATCGCCACCGGGATCGGTATCGCGCCCGTGGCGTTGTACGTGCTGCGCAATCTCATGTCCCACCACCCGGCGCTGGGGGCCGTGTCGGAGGTCAAGCAGGTGCTCGAAGCGCCCGCGGCGGTGGCCGGCTACATATGGCAGCTGTATCTGCCGCGCCTGCCGGGGATGACGCAGTACTTCAAGGGAATGGCGCCGTACAAGGACATCTGGTTCGACCGATCCGTCGGCCTCTACGGATGGATGGACACGATGTTCCCCGGGTGGGTCGACAACGTCGCGCTGGCGCCTGCGGCCGTGGTCGCTCTGCTGTGCGGCCGCGAGCTGCTCGCGCGCAGGGACGCGCTCCGGGCACGCCTGCCGGAGCTAGGCGTGTACGCAGTAACCGTGGTGGGGGTCCTCGTGATAGTCGGGGCTCCGTCGTACTTCAGCGATGTGATCGACCACCACCTAGCGTTTGGCGAGCCGCGCTACCTGCTGCCCCTGCTCCCCCTGTTCGGCGCCGTCATCACCCTCGCGGTGCGCGGCGCCGGGCGGCGGTGGACTCCCGTGGCCGGAGGCGCGATGGTGATCCTCTTCCTGGGACACAACCTCTTCAGCCAACTGCAGGTGGTAGCCCGCTACTACGGCTGAGCCCCACCGGCCGGGTCCGGCGTCGGTACAGTCGTTTGAATGAGCGATCGGGCATCGGCGGAGCCGCGGTGAGCTTCCACGGCGAGGGAGGATCGAATGCCCGCCCACCCGGCGAGGGGCCCCGTCGCGGTGGCGGACGCGCGAACCCCGAGAAGCCCCGCCCCGAGGACGTCCCCGACCGGCCGGTCTCCCTGCGGCGGATCGGGCGGCTGTTCGTGCCCTACCGGGTGCGACTGGGGCTGCTGCTGGGGCTGATCGTGTTTGGCTCGATCCTCAGCGTCGCCTCGCCCTTCCTGCTACGCGAAGCGGTCGACAAGGGCATCGTGGGGCACGACCTGGAACTGCTCACGTGGATGGTCGCCGGAATGATCGCCCTGGCCGTCATCAACGGGGTCATCGGCGTCGCGCAGACCTGGATCTCCAACGAGGTCGGCCAGCGCGTGATGCACGACCTGCGCGCCGCGGTGTATGCGCACCTGCAGCGCATGTCGCTGGCGTTCTTCACGCGCACCCGCTCGGGAGAGGTGCAGGCACGGATCGCCTACGACATCGGCGGGATCGACGACGTCGTCACGAGCACCGCGACCTCGACCGTCTCGACCGTCGCCACCGTGGCCGCGACCCTCGTGGCGATGTTCGCGCTGAGCTGGCAGCTGACCGTGTTCTCGCTGGTGCTGTTGCCGTTCTTCGTGTGGCTGACGCGCCGCGTCGGCAACGAGCGACGCCGCATCCAGTCCGTGCGCCAGGGCCGCCTCGCCGACATGTCCACGCTCGTCGAGGAGTCGCTGTCGGTGTCCGGCGTGCTGCTCGGCAAAACGATGGGCCGCTCCGGCGAGCTCGTCGATCGCTTCTCGCGGGAGTCCTCCGAGCTCGCCAACCTGGAGGTGCGCGCGCGGATGGCAGGGCGGTGGCGGATGGCCTCGGTGCAGATGAGCTTCGCGATCATGCCCGCCGCGGTGTACTGGTTCGGTGGCTACAGCATCGCCCACGGCAACGACGCGCTGTCGGTCGGGACGATCGTGGCGTTCACGACCCTGCAGACCCGTCTGCTGTTCCCGATGCAGTCGCTGCTGTCGGTCGGCCTGGAAGTCCAGACCTCGCTGGCGCTGTTCGGGCGGATCTTCGAGTACCTCGACCTGCCCGTGGACATCGTAGAGCGGCCCGGCGCCCGCGCGCTGGGCGGCGGGGCACCGGGCGCGGGGGGCGTGGTCGGGGACGTCACGCTCGAAGACGTGTGGTTCCGCTACGACACCGAGGCGCCGTGGACGCTGCAGGAGATCGACGCGGAGATCCCCGCGGGGACGCGCACCGCGCTGGTCGGCGAGACCGGCGCGGGCAAGACCACGCTCGCCTACCTCGTCGCGCGGCTGTACGAGCCCCAGCGCGGGCGCGTGGCGATCGACGGGGTGGACATCCGCGACGTGACGCTTCCCTCGCTCGCGGCCACGGTGGGCCTGGTCTCCCAGGAGACGTACCTGTTCCACGCCTCGATCCGCGAGAACCTCCGCTTCGCCTGCCCCGACGCGAGTGACGAGCAGATCGAAGAGGCCGCGCGAGCCGCGCAGATCCACGAGCTGATCGCCTCGCTGCCCGAGGGCTACGACACCCCGGTGGGCGAGCGCGGGTACCGCTTCTCCGGCGGGGAGAAGCAGCGCATCGCGATCGCGCGCACGATCCTGCGCAACCCCCCGGTGCTGATCCTCGACGAGGCCACGAGCGCCCTGGACACCGAGACCGAGCGCGCGGTGCAGGCTCGCGCTGGACGACCTCTCCCGCGGCCGCACCACGATCGCGATCGCCCACCGCCTCTCAACGGTGCGCGACGCCGACCAGATCCTCGTGCTCGACGGCGGGCGGATCGTCGAGCGTGGCACCCACGAGGAGCTGCTGGCGCTGGGCGGACGCTACGCGACGCTCACCGGGCGGGCCGAGACCGACTCGGCGGCGCTGGCGTGAGTGCTACGCCACGGCGTCGAGGTTGAGCCGGATGTAGTCGACGATCACCGGCTCCCCGAGCTCGGCGAGCACGGTGTCCAGGAACGGCTCGCGCAGGTCCTCCGGCAGCTGCTGAAAGTGTGGGCCGAGCACGATCGAGGAGAGGAACTCGCGCGGGTACTCGGGCTGCTGGGGGGCGGGCTGCAACCAGCACTCCGCCGAGGAGAAGCCCGCGCGCAGCAGACGCTCACGGGTGGCCTCGGGGCCGGCGTAGTTCCAAGGCGCCCGCCAGTCGCGGAAGTGCTCGGCGTACGGTTCGCGCTCCAGGATCGCGTGGGCGACCCCGCGCAGCACGTCGATGTTGCCCTCCCCCCCACACTGCGCGACGAGTCGCCCCCCGGGCGCCAGTGCGGCGCGCAGCCGGCGGAAGAGGAGGTCGTGGTCGAGTATCCAGTGGAAGGTAGCGGTGGAGAGGATCGCATCCACGGGCTCGTCCACCTCCAGCTCGAGCAGGTCCCCCTCGCGCACCTCCACGCGCTCGGGGCCGATCCCCGCGCCCTCGAGCCGCTCGCGCGCGGCGTGGACCATCGAGGCGGAGGCGTCCACAGCGATCACCCGCCCCCGCGGCAACCGCTCGAGCAGCGCCTCGGTGACGCGCCCCGAGCCGCAGCCGGCGTCGATCACAGTCTCATCTCCGGCGAGCTCCAGGCGGTCCAGCACGGCGCGCCCCAGCGCCTCCATCGGCGCGGAGATGCGGTCGTAGACGCCGCCGTCCCACTCGCGTACGGTCATGCCCTATGTATAACGCACGGCCCCGGGGTCCTACTCGCCCCACCCGGAGCGTGTCGGTGGTGTGAAAGAAAATCGGCCCTATATCGCGTGCGCGCACACACGCGCGCGTAATAGGCCACCAAAAGTAAGACCCACAACATCAGGTCCGCCGGCGGGCGCCCCCGCGCGCAAGGAGCTCCAAGAAGACCTTGGAAAGCTGCCCCCCCTGCCAGGCGAGCGGCGAACGCAGCGGCGGCCCGCCGTCCTCGACGGTGAGCGTGGCCCCGGGGATCGCGCGCGCGTAGCGCTCGGCCAGAGCGAGCGGGTGCCCGGGATCAACCTCGTCGCGGCTCGCAACGACGACGGTGGGCATCGCAAGGCCCTCCAGCTCGGCGAAGTCCTCGAAGGGCCGCGAGCGGGAAACGACTTCCAGGGCGTCGGCGACGGCCCCAGGGTGCTCGTGCGCGGAGAGCCGCTGGCGAACGACCTGCTCGACGGTATCTCGCCACGCGGGCGGAACGGTGGAGAAGTCGTACGCACGCACGAACCCATCGACGCCGCCGGCGCGCAGCGCGTGGGCGAGCACGTCGCGGTCGCCTTCAGGGGTGTCAGACGCGCCGGCGGGCAGGGAGGGGTCGAAGGCCGGCGTGACGAGCCCGAGCGCGGCCACGCGCGAAGGGTGAGCGAGCGCGAAGCGCAGGGCGGTGTGAGCCCCCATCGAGGCCCCGGCGAGCGCGGCACGCGGGATCTCCAGAGCATCGAGCACGGCGCCGAGGTCGCGGGCGAGCCGCTCGTAGCCGTAGGCAGCCGGGTCCGGCGCGGGAGTCGAGCGCCCGTGTCCGCGCGCGTCGTAGGCGAGCACGCGGTAGCCGGAGCGCTCCAGCAGTCGGGAGCCCATCACGACGTAGCGCCGGGTGGCGGTCAGCCCGTGCAACAGCACGATCGGCGGTCCAGGGCGGGCGGGATCTGTTTCTTCGCCGGAGAGGAGGACCCCGTCGTCGGTAAGGACGGTCAGCTCGCGCGCGGCCACCTACGCGGGCACGGCGGCAAGGTCCCGAACGAGCTCGGCGGAGCGCAGGGGCTCCTCCCAGAAGAAGAGGTGGCCGGCGTCGTCGAGGAGCTCCAGGCGGGCGGCGGGCAGGTGTCCCGCGATCACGCGCGCGTTCTCGACCGGGATCAGGTCGTCCGCGGTGCCGTGCACGATCAGCGTGGGCATATCGAGCCCGGACAGGCGGGCCGAGGTGTCGTGCGCGGCGATGGCTTGCATCTGGGCCATGATCACGGCCCGGGCGACGGGCCGTGACAGCGCGCGGGCGAGGTAGGCGTCGTAGAGGGCGGCGTCGTCGCGAAAGCGGGGCGAAACGCAGATCTCCCAGCCGGTGCGCAGCGCGAGGTCGCGGTCCCCGGAGCGCAGCGACTCGACCAGCCGCTGGGCGACGGCCGGCGAGGCGAGCGAGGCGCCCGGCCCGCCACAGTAGGTGCAGCCGAGCGCGAGCGTACGCACGCGATTAGAGCCCGCCCGCCCCGCGAGCGCGAGCTCCTGGGCGACCATGCCGCCCATCGAGATGCCGAGCACGTGCGCGGAGTCGAGCTCGAGCGCGTCGAGCAGCCCAGCAGCGTCCCGGGCGAGGTCGGCGATCGTGAAGGGCGCCTCCATGCGACTGCTGTCACCGACGCCGCGGTGGTCGTAGACGACAACCTCGAAGTGCTCGCGCAACGAGCGCAGGAAGGGCTCGCCCCAGCTGAGCTGAGTACCGCTCATGCCGTTGATCGCCAGTAGCGGGGGCCCGGAGCCGGTACGCTCGTAGGAAAGATCTACGTCGCCGGCGCGCGCAAGGGGCATCCGAGGATGGTATCCGTCCGGTGGATCTTTGGGGATCGTCCACGCGGGTGTGTGCAAGGTCCACGCGGGTGGGGGCGGTGCCTCCGTGCCCCGCGGCCGCGCGCCGTTCGATGCAGGACGGATGCCCAGCGAGTACCGCCCTGCGGTCCATCCGTGCCCCTCCGTAGGATTCCCAAGGTGGCACGATTCGCACGAGCGGCAGGTCTCGCACTTACCCTGACAGTCCTGTCAGGGCTGGCTCCCGCTGCCGTGGCGGCGTCGAGCGAAGCGCCGAAGCCGCCGGCGAACGACGAAGTCGCAGGCGCTCAGGCGATCCACTCGCTGCCGGCGACCGTGGAAGGCACGACGGTGAGCGCGACGGCCGTGACGAGCGAACCGGGCTCGGGCTGCGCCGGGGGCACGGTGGCCTCGGTGTGGTACAGCCTGCACACCACGAACGCCGAGCGGGTCGCGGTCGAACTGGCCGCCGGGGGCTCACTGGACGGCACGGTAGACGTGTACAAGGTGGTGCGCTCGCAGCTGGAGCCGGTGACGTGCGCGCGGACCGAAGAAGAAGGCAAGGCGTCGCTCTCGTTCAAAGCGAAGAAGAACACGCTGTACGACATCCGCGTGGCGGCGCTCCCGAACTCGCAGCTGGCGCCGTTCACGCTGAACGTCTTTCAGCCAACTCCCGCGGTGGCCCCGCCCGGACCGCGCCTGCCCGCGGGCGGCGTGAGCGGGCAGGTGGATCGCATCCAGAACAGCAACGCGGCGTACTCGGTCAGCCTCCATGCCGGAGTCAGCTACCTGATCAACCTCGCCAACAAGACGCAGGGGGGGTGCGTGAACGGCGCGCTGTACCCCCCCGGCACGAGCTCCTTCGAAGGGGCCGGCGCGCGCTTCCGCGTGGACTGCGGCGGCTACCGGCTGTTCACCCCCGGCCCGGGCAAGGGCGGGCTCTACAGCTTCGAGGTCACGCCGAGCGTCGAACGCAAGGGCGAGCAGCGCTACCACCTGCAGGTTGCGCGGGCGAACGGCACGCAGACGGCGCCGGGGGTGCCGCTGGGCAACTACGCCCGCGCGAGCGGGCGCCTGGAAGGCACCGGCGTACAGGTGCTGCGCCTGTACCGGGTGGACGTGACCAGCCACTCCAACCTGACGCTGCGGCTGAGCGCGCCACAGAGCGCCGAATTCAACCTGCAGCTGCGCGAACAGAACGGCGGCGTGATCGCGTGCAGCTGTGACGGCAGCGGCTCGCAGAGACTGCAGCAGCAGCTGCGCAGGGGCCGCTACTACGCGGTGGTGTCGGTGCGCAACCACACCTCCGGGAACTTCACCCTGACGCGCGAGTCGCGCACGATCACCCACACCAAGATCGCCTTCGGCGCCGCCCACGGAACCGCGGGCCAGACGGTCCCGCTCAAGGTCCGGGTCGCACCGGGCGCCTCGGGCCCGGTGAAGGTCGAAGTGCAGCGCTTCGACCCGGTCTTCGGGTGGCAGTTCTACCGCGAGATCGAAGCGCAGGTAAGCGAAGGCACCGCGGAAATCCCCTTCACCCCCCCCGCGGTGGGGAACTGGCGGGCGAACGCCTCCTACGCGGGCTCGCGCGTGGCGAGCCCGAGCGCAGTCGGGTTCACCTACCTGCTCGTGGACTGAGAGCCCACGAACCCTGAGCCTGAGTCGGAGACATACTCTGCGGCTCCCAATGCCGCAGAGTCCTTTCCCGGGGTGACGTCGGCTTGCGAAAGCACGTTCCGCTTGACGGAAGCCAGCCTGGGCTTACTCTGGCGACCGTGGAGCCACAGAAGCCGTTCGTCGAAATAAGCAGCGCGAGGCAATGCCGGCTCGAGCGTCGTTGACCCGAGGGGTCGCCGTGCCACATGTCGCGGACCGGCGGGATTTGCTGGGAGAATGCGAAAAGGTGCTCGCCGACCACGATGCTCTGCATCGCTGCGTCACAATCGAGCCGCGCCGGCGCGAAGATCAGCACGCCGACGTGCGCCTGCTCTTCGCCGAGCGGGCGTGGCTGCTGTCGCCGGCCGGCGGAGAGCTGATGACGGCGCTCCAGGAACATCCGGCGGTGGTCAGCGCGCTGCGGCACAGGTCAGCCGTCCTGCTGCGATTTGACGACACCGTCCTTGCCAGCCTCGAGCGGCGCTTGGCGGCAGGAGAGACAGCGGGTATGGAGACCGCGGACATTCTCGCCGGCCACAGCTTCACGGTGGGCTTGGTCGGACCCAACACGAACAAGGCCCTGCACGTCGGGCACCTCCGCAACATCCTCCTGGGCCAGGCGCTGGCCTCGGGGCTCAGCGCCGCCGGAGCCGCGGTGCGACGCCACAGTTTGGTCGGCGACATCGGGCGGCGAGTTTGCGAGGCGATGGGTGGCTACGTGACCTGCCACGACGGTGAGAGTCCAGAGGAGGTGGGCCTCGCGGGAGACCGCTTCGTCGAGCTCTGCGCCCGCGACTATCCCCGCGAGCGCACCCCACCGATCGTGGCCGGAGACCCGGTCGACCCCAACGCCGAGGAGAGCGAGCCGTGCGGCGACCTTGCCGACACCATCATGGCAGCGTGGCTGCAGGGCGCGGCGTCTGAGCGGCAGCTGTGGCAGCGGCTGCGGGACTGGGTTCTCACGGGTCATGAGCACACTCTGGCCCGGCTGGGCGTGAGGATCGACCACTGCGACTTCGAGTCCCAGGAGATACAGCGAGCCTTTGCTCTCATTGGGGAGGGACTCGAGCGGGGCCTGTTCGAACGTGAGACGACTGGGGCAGTGATTCACCAGACCGGCAGACCGGAGTACCCGACGATGGTGCTGCTGCGCGAGGACGGTTTTCCCACCGAGCACGCCCGTCTGCTGGGGACCTACGATCGTGTCCTTGAGGACCTCGACCCGAGTGCGGTCTATGCCGAGCTTGTCGGCATCGAGTGGCAGCCGTCCATAACGGCGCTTCGCGAACTGCTGGCGAAGCTGCGGCCAAGCCCCCACAACGAGGAGTACGTTTGGGTCTTCCACGGCCCTCTGACCGTCGGTGGGCAGAAGATGGGTTCGAGCACCGGCGAGGTCACGTGGATCGACGACTTCCTTGACGAGGTCGCTGCCGGTCCCGGAGTCCTCGCTTTGGAAGAGCTAGCCGAGGGAGCGGCGGGGCGCGAAGAGCTCGCCGACCTGCTCGTGCGAGGGACCTTTCTCTGTGCGCCCACCGCTCGTCCGATGGCGTTTGTGTGCGAGCACCTGGTCGAGGGCCGGCCGGGCCCGGGATGGACAATCGCCGAGGCCTGGTGTCGAGCGCAGCGTCCGCCCGGTTTGGAGTCCCGCCCGCCCCGGACGGCGCCGGCGGCACGCACGGCGGTAGTGCAGTCGCAGCTGTATCGGCCGTCGCTGCGCCGGGCCCTTGAGAAGCTCGACGTCGCGAGCCAGGCGAACTACCTGCTCGGCCTCTCTGAAGCGTGCCTCGCCGCGCCGGCGCCCGGGCCAGCCGCGGCGCCCATGTTGCGGTGCGTGTTGAGCAGCCTGGGCTTTCTTGTGAGCCAGAGCCGCGCAAGCTCGACAGTAAGCGGATGCCCAGCACGCGAATAAGGTAGTTGGAGACAACCAAGCGACCCTCGGCTTCCCGTCTTTCCCCACCGGCGAGGGCGAGCCGTAGCCCTCACGGCCCGTGCATCGTGCCCCACCATGCCAGATACGGAGGGAAGCATCCCCAGCGGGCACTGGTGGAGCGCGGCCGGTCTACAGCCGCACTCCCGCGGCGCTTGACTGAGTGAGGAGCGGTCCTAGACTCTGGCGCCATTCGACTTCTTGCGCCCGTAGCTCAAGTGGTCAAGAACCTCTACAAGGCGAGCGGTGAGTTCCGAGTGTTAGCCATTCAACCGGTGACGATTAGTGAGCCCTCGGCTCACGAGTTTCGCAAACCGGCGGCTAGTTGCCGTCATGCGGTCGCTCGGCCCGAGCCACAGCTGCGGTCGGGTTTGAAGAGCATCGGCCTTTTAAGCCGAAGACGCGGGTTCGAGTCCCGTCGGGCGTATTGCAGGTCCGCCGTGCTGTGGCACTCGACCGCAGACGGCCCGCGTGCACCGCAGATCCGGACGAGGACGAACAGTCGCTGATTGGAGACATATTTTCTAAACTCAGAAGTGTTTCTATATCTTGATTTAGAGAAAGTTATCGAGTAACCTGCCGCCGCAAGACGATCGGTGAGCGAGAGAGGTCCAGGGAGGGGCCGTGACCAGTGACGGGCCCAGCGGTCCGCGCGGAGGGCTTTAGGACTATGTGCAATTTATGGGACCTGGCGGGAGCAGATCTCACCGCGCCCAGTATGGGGACTCTTTGGGACCTGTGTCTCACGACCGAATACGACCTCGATCGGGCCGTGCGCGGTCTCACCGAGTGGCTCGGGCCTCCGGACGGCCTACGGGTGCTCGATTGCGCATGTGGCAGCGGCTTTCCCGCGCTGGATCTGCACCGCCTCGGGTATCGGCTGACCTGCACCGACGCCAGTCCGCTCATGCTCGAGCGGTTTCGCCGCAACGCCCAGGCGGCCGGTGTGGCAATCGAGCCACGACGGGCCCGGTGGGATGAGCTCTACACGCACTACGCAGACATGTTCGACGTAGTCCTCTGCCGGGGTTGCTCGCTCATCTACGCCGGCACATTCGACACGGACGCCGATCCTGACCGTTCGGTGCTCGAGCGCTCTGTGGAGAGCCTCGTCTGCTGCCTGCGTCCGGGCGGGCGCCTGTATGTGGACACACCGGAGGAGGAGGAGTTGCACAGTGAGGATCCCCCGTGGACAGAGCATGAGCCTCGCACGATCGACGGCCACAGCGTCGAGTTTCGCGAGCGCGTGATCGCGGACCGAAAGGCCGGCCTCCGGCGTTGGGAGGTGCGGCTGCGCATCGACGGTAGTTCCTTTGACTTTGAACGCCGGTCTCACTACATGCCGCACGCAGAGATGGCGAGGCTGCTCGGAGACGCGGGCCTCGAGAACGTCGGTCGCGCCGACGTCGCCGGCGAGCGCTATGCCGTGTTCGTCGGAGAGCGCCCGTAGGCGGGTAGGCACTGTGGCGCGCTCGCCTGTCATTGCGGGCGGTGCGGCGCTGCTGCTCATCGGCGCGCTCACCCGGCCGCTGGTTGCTGATGACGCACGCCGGGCTGATCCTCGCGCTGCCGCAGGCCTACGCCACGCTGCAGTTCAGCTACCGCCTGGAGAGCTACGTGCTGCTCGCGCTGAGCGGCACGGTCCTCGCCGCCCTCGTCCTCGCCGGGAGCGGTGGCCGCAGGGTGCGACTCTGGACGTGGGCGCTCGTCCCGATCCTGGCCGTGTCGGTGGTCGGCGCAGTCCAGCAGACGAACGCCTACCCCGTGATACCGGGTCGCAAGAGCATCTTCGGCCCTGTGACCAGAAAGGAGTTGTTCGACTACATCGACGCTCGCCTTCCCCCACCTGACCGCCCCCGGCGGGCGGCCCCCGGAAGTCAACTTCAATCCCGCCGCGGTGCGGCACGACCACATCTCCGAGGTGGTGCACCTGGTTCCGGGACAGTTCGTCTACACGAACCTGCAGGGCCCCCCGAGCCTCGTGCACGTCACGGGCGCCAAGATCGCCGGCATCGATCGGGAAGGTTACGACGTGCTTGAAATCGGCCCCGCTGCACGCCCGGCGGCACAGAGCACCGCGAGCGCGGGCGCGTCCCCGTCGACCGAGACGGTCTCCCTGAGCCCGGCCGAACCGCTCCCCGTGGTGCTGGGGCGAGTGCTCACCCTCGCCGCGGCGGTGGTCCTGCTCCTGCAGTTCGTGGCGCTCGCGATCCGCCGCCTCTCTCACACGGGCAAGGCAAGCTGATCCTCCGTAGGCGCCTTGGTCGCCTCCGCTCGATGCTCACGGGTTGCCTCCCCGGCGAGGCCGGCGACGCGCACCCCCAGCAGCCGCACGGGCCGCGCGGGGGCGTACTCGTGCAGCAGCCGCTGGGCCACGGCGTCGACCAGGAGCGGGTCGCGGGTGGGCTCGTCGAGGGTACGAGCGCGGGTGACCGTGGTGAAGTCGTCCAGGCGCACCTTGATCCCGACCGTGCGCCCGCTGCGGCCGTGCGCGGCGAGGCTCGCACAGAGCTCGCGGGACATCCGCTGCAGCTCCTCGCGCAGGAGGGCGTGGTCGTGGACGTCGCGGTCGAAGGTGCGCTCGCGCGACTCGGAGACCACCTTGCGCGCGGCGCCCACCTCCCCGTCGTGCTCGAAGCGCGCGCGGCGGCCGAGCTCGCGGCCGAGGTTGGGGCCGAAGCGCTCGGTCAACACCCGCTCGGGGGCTGCCCCAACGGCCGCGAGCGTGGTGAGCCTCAGTGCGGCCAGCCGCGCGGCGGTCTTCGGCCCGATTCCCGGCACCAGCCCCGGAGGCGAGCCGGCGAAGCGCGCGCACGCCTGCTCGCGGCTGAGCACCACGAAGCCCGCGGGCTTCTCCGCGTCGGAGGCGACCTTCGCGACGAGCTTGTTGGGGCCGATCCCCACCGAGCAGGCGATCCCGGTCTCCTGGAGGATCTCCCTCACGAGCCGGCGCATCGCCGCGCGCGGGGAGAGCAGGTCGCTCACGTCGAGGTACGCCTCGTCGAGCCCCACCACCTCCACGCGCTCGACGGTCCCGCGCACGAGCTCCATGACCCGCCGGGAGACCTCGCGGTACGTGGGAAAGTCGGGCGCCAGGAACACCGCCTGCGGGCACAGCCGCCGTGCGCGCGCCGCGGGCATCGCCGAGCCCACCCCGAAGCGGCGCGCCTCATAGCTGGCGGTGGTCACCACCGCCCGTGGCCCACTCCCCGCGACGACCACCGGCAGCCCACGCAGCCTCCGGCCGGCGCCCCAACTCGATCGAGACGTAGAAGGCGTCGCAGTCGACGTGGGCCGTGGTCAGCTCGGATGATTCGACGGACACGCAGCCCGAATCTAGCGTCCCCTCCGGCGGGCGTGAGAGCAGCTGAGAGCATTGTCTGAGACCTCCGCAGCGCGCCCTACAGTCCCGTGCGATGACCCCGAGCCACGGCGCACCGTTCCGGGGATTCCGCGACGACGACGAGTCGCCGTTCTTCTGCGCGGCCGGACACACGTCGGAGGAAACCTGGGACATCAGCATCGACCGGCTGGCCCAGCTGCTCGTGAAGCTCGGGCCCGTCGCGAAGTCCCAAACGATCGAGATGTCCCCCGAACTGCTGTGCTCGTGGCACCGCGAGATCTTCGGCGAGCTCTTCCCCGAGGACGCCGGACGGCTGCGCGGACGCCACGAGGGCAAATGGGAGCACATCCAGTACGGCGGGTACGTCGGCACTCGGCGCTCCCGGCGTATCCGCGTCTACCGCGGCGCCCACCCCCGCCGGCTTCACCGCCGGCTGCAAGAGATTTGCAAGGAGTTCAACACCGCCGCCACGGAGATTGGCGCATCCCCCGACACCGACAGCTTCGATGCCGTTCACGCCGCCACGCGGCTGTACGCCAAGGTTCTGCGCGCCCACCCGTTCATCGACGGCAACCTCCGCGCCGGCATCGTCGCACTCAACGCCGGGCTGGTCATGTTCGGCCTCGACATCGTCACTTTCAAGGATCTCGAGCGACACGACGAGATGCTCGCCATCGCGTTCGTCGGCAAGCACGACCCCTACCGGCCGCTCGCGCAGCACATCGCGGAGATCATCCGCGACAGCGAATCCGCTTGACGGATGTCCTATCCTGAGCTCATGGCCAGCAACACCAACAGCAATGGTTCTGAGACCGTCTACGTCGTCGTCGACGGCAAGCGCGTCCCGCTCGACTACGTCTCCGCACGTGCCGTCGCCCTGAACGCGCACCTGCTCGCCCTCGGCGATCCCAACCGCGCCGCCGAAATGCTCGCCGAAGCCGAACGCGCCAAGCGCGAGCAGATCACCGCCTGAGTCGCGTCCACCAGCCGCGACGTTCCCAGGCTCGATAGCAGCGCAGTTGCAAAAGCGTCGCAATCGACGTGGGCCGTGCACAACTCGGAGGACTCGGCGGGCATCTGGCTCGAATCTAGCGCCCGTTCCGGCGGGCGTCAGGTCCACAGCGCCTGAATCGGGGTCGCCCAGGTGCGCTCGCCGAGTGGGACCGTCTGGCGTGCGGTGCACAGCACAGCGCCGCAAGATAGTCATCGAACCACGGGACAATCCGGAATACGATTACGGACAATCCGGAATACGACTGGGGGCAATCCGGAACTGCCCCCTGTGAAGGCTCGATAGCAGCGCAGTTGCAAGAGCGTCTGCGTCGAGGTGCGCGGTGCACAGCTGGTCGGCCGCAGTTGACACGATCCCGCGAATCTAGCGCCAGGGGCGGCGCGTCTGGAGCGACTGCGACCTCTTCGAGGTCTACCGGCCCTGCGCGACCAACGCCCCCGGGCCAACCTCGTCGATCGACGCGTAACCGCTGAGCGCCATCGCCAGGTCGAGGTCGGCGAGGAAGGAGCGCAGCACCTCGACCACGCCCGTGGCGCCGCCCACCGCGAGGCCCCATATATAGGGCCGGCCGAGCAGCACCGCGCGGGCGCCGAGGGCGAGTGCCTTCAGCGCGTCGGAGCCGGAGCGGATGCCGCTGTCGAAGAGCACCTCGCAGCGGCCCTCGACGGCCTCCACGACCTCGGGGAGCGCGTCGAGCGCCCCGACCGCACCGTCGACCTGGCGACCGCCGTGGTTTGAGACGAGCACGCCCTGCACGCCGTGCTCGACCGCTAGGCGGGCGTCGTCGGCGTGCAGGATGCCCTTCAGCACGATCGGCAGGTCGGTGCACTCGCGCAGGAACGCGAGGTCCTTCCAGGTCACGGCGGGGTTGGCGAACTGCCACGCCCAGTGGCCGATCGCGGCCTGCATGTTCTCCTCCGGCGGGGCGGGCAGCGCGGCGCGGAAGACGGGGTCCTCGAGGTAGTTGCGGTTGCCCTCGCCCCACAGGAACGGCAGGAAGCCGTTGGTCAGGTCCGCGGGGCGCCAGCCGAGCAGCCACGTGTCGAGCGTGAGCACCACGGCGCTGTAGCCGGCGCGCTCGGCGCGCTCCACGAAGCTGCGCGCGAGCTCGCGGTCGCGCGGCCAGTAGAGCTGGTACCAGCGCGGCAGCTCCCCCGCCGCCTGCGCGATCTGCTCGAGCGTGTGCGCGGCCGCGGTGCTCGCCACGAACGGCACCCCGACCTCCGCGGCGGCGCGCGCCATCGCGAGCTCCCCCTCCGGGTGCGCAAGCGTCTGCACACCGATCGGGGCGAGCAGCACCGGCGCGGGCAGCGGCGTCCCGAGCACCGTGCGCGCGAGCGTGCGCTCGGAGACGTCGCGCAGCATCCGGGGCGCCAGGCGCCAGTGGTCGAACGCCTCGCGGTTGGCGCGCACCGTCTCCCCCAACCCCGCGCCGCCGGCGATGTAGCCGCGCGGACCCTCCGCGAGCAGGTGGTAGGCGTCGCGCTCCAGCGCCCGCCAGTCCAGCGGCCGTGCCGGGCGTTGCCCGCCCAGCCCGCGCAGGTAGATCTCGTACTGGTAGTTGGCGTAGGGGACCTGCTCGCTCATCCTCGGCCTCCGGGTCGGAGCCGGGAACTCTACCGGCACCGCCACGGCGAGCCGCTCACGCGCTCGCCCACATCTCTCCCACGCCGGCGAACCTGAGCGCGCGCGCCGTCGCTTCGGTGAGGTCGTATTCGCGTCCTTCCACGTAGGGGCCGCGGTCGATCACCCGCACCCGCACGGTGCGCCCGTGGTAGCGCAGCGTCACGCGCGTGCCGCAGGGCAGAGTCTTGTTGGCGACGCCCATCGTGGAGCTCGTCAGTAAGCCGCCGCAGGCGAGGCTGCCGCCGCCTCCGTACCACGAGACCTCGACGAGGCGGTAGGCGTTCGGGCGGCCCGCTGGTCGGTGCCCTGGGCGGTGCTCTGGGCGGTGCGCGGCGCGGCGTACGGTCGACGAGGTCGCGGCGGGTGAGCCGGGCGGGACGGGTGCGGGGGTTTCGTCCACCCCCGCCACTATCCCCACCGGAGCAAGGGGCGGCGCGGTCAACGCAGGCGTCGGAACGTACATACAGTCCTCCTTGGTCACCGCCTACGGGGTTAGCTGTCGGGCTCACGCGCCGCTGCGCGCACGAAGGGCGTGCGACAGCGAAGCGTTACCGCCGCAGCAGCGGCGGATTCGCCCCATCCAGACCGCGAGGCGGTCCGGCAGTGGGTCCCCCGTTCGCCGCCAACGACGGCGACGACTCGGCAGATTCAAAAGACCGGCGGAGGATAGAGGGCTCACCCAGGGGTACTGTGCGCGCGATCACACAAACGCTCGCGCGGCGCCGGCACACCCAAGCGGGGCGGGCGATCTCGTCACGAGACGGTTTGCCGAAAATGTTTCCAGGGCCCGTGCAACCGCCCCCAGGGGCTGATTGGGGGCCGATCGGAGGTGCAGAAGTCTCCACGAGCAGAGGTGCTGAGCGCACTGGTCGGGGCCAGAGAGCCCGCTGAGCGCGAAAGATTCGCGCGTAGTCGTTGACGCGCCGCCTCCAAGCAGCGACAATCAAGCGTATGACCAACTCCGACCGCCTCACGGGCCTCGACACGGCGTTCCTGCACCTGGAGAACCACTCCACGGCGCACATGCACGTCGCGTCGGTGATGATCTTCGAGGGCACCGCGCCGACACCGCAGGAGCTCGTCGACCACGTGGCGAGCCGCCTGCACCTGGTGCCGCGCTACCGCCAGCGGCTCGCGTACGTGCCGCTCGACCAGGGCCGGCCGGTGTGGACCGACGACCCGCACTTCAACCCCCACTACCACATCCGCCACACCGCGCTGCCGCGGCCCGGCGACGAGGCGACGCTCAAGCGCCTCGCGGGGCGACTCTTCTCCCAGCGCCTGGACCGCTCCAAGCCGCTGTGGGAGATCTGGCTGGTGGAGCGGATGGCGGGCCGGCGGTTCGCGCTGATCGCCAAGACCCACCACGCGCTGGTGGACGGGATCTCCGGGGTGGACATAACCACCGTCCTGTTCGACACTGCGCCCGAGCCGACCGGGACGTCAGTGCCTCCCGAGCCGTGGACCCCCCGCCCGCTGCCCGGCGCGGCGAAGCTGCTCGGCGAGGCGCTGCTGGAGCGCGCCACCGCGCCGGGCGAGATCGCGCGGGGGGCGCGGCGGATGGTGCGCGCGCCGCGCCGCGCCGTGGAGCAGCTGCGGGAGAGCCTCGCGAGCATCGGCGCCACCACGCTGGCGGGCATCAACGCGCCGGCGCCCCCCTCGCCGCTGAACGTCGACATCGGCCCGCACCGCCGCTACACGTGGGTGGACGTGGACCTCGCGCTGTTCAAGGCGATCAAGGACTCCCTCGGGGGGACCCTCAACGACGTGGTGCTCGCCGCCGTCAGCCTCGCGCTGGGGCGGTGGCTGCGCGAGCACGGCCACGACACCGAGGGGCTCGTCCTGAAGGCGATGGTGCCCGTCTCGGTGCGCGCCGACACGGATCGGAGGGCCCGCCCACCCGTCCCCCACCAGCCCGCGCTGGGCAACCGCGTCGCCGCGATGTGGGCGCCGCTGCCGGTCGGCGTCGAGGACCCCGCGGAGTGCCTCGCGCAGATCGGCGCCGCGATGGAGGAGATCAAGCACTCCGGCCAGGCGGTCGGCGCCCAGACGCTCACCAACCTCGCCGGCTTCGCCCCGCCCACGATCCTCAGCCAGGCCGCGCGGCTGCAGGCCCGCCAGCGGTACTTCAACCTGGTCGTCACCAACGTGCCCGGGCCCCAGTTCCCGCTGTACCTACTCGGACGCCGCCTGCGCTCGCTCTACCCGGTGGTCCCGCTCGCGCGCCGCCAGGCGCTCGGGATCGCGGTGATGAGCTACAACGGCCACCTCGGCTTCGGCCTGCTCGCCGACTACGACGCGCTGGGCGACCTCGACGCGATCGCGCTCGACCTGGAGCACGCGATCCGCCGGCTCGCGCGCGCCGCGGGCGTACGCGCAGCGCGCGGCGGCGGCTCCCCGGCGAAGCGGGCCAACGGCGCCCGTGGCAAGGCCGGCGGGCGCGCCCGCCCCGCGCAGGCAGCGAAGGCCCCCAGCGCGACGACGAAGGCCAAGGCTCCCGCGAAGGCCGGACGCGCCAAAGCCGCCGCTCGCAACGGAGGAGCCGGCGGACGCACCCGCCCTGCCGGCCGGCCCGCCGCCTAGCAGGTGCGCCTGGCCCTCTGCCAGATGAACGCCACCGTCGGCGACATCGCCGGCAACGCGCAGCGCATCCGAGCCGGCGTCGCGGCCGCGCGTGCGGCCGGCGCAGAGCTCGTGGCGTTCCCCGAGCTCGCCGTGACCGGGTACCCACCGGAGGATCTGCTGCTGCGCGAGCACTTCCTCGACGACGCGCGCGCCGCACTGCAGGAGGTGGCGGCCCACACCGAGGGGATCGTCGCGGTCGTCGGGTTCCCGGAGCGGACGCCCGGCGGGCGCGAGGGGGCGCCGCGGGTTTACAACGCGGCGGCGGTGCTCGCGGAGGGGACGGTGCGGGCGGTCTACCGCAAGGTCCACCTCCCCAACTACGGCGTGTTCGACGAGCAGCGCTACTTCACGGCGGGGCACGCGAGCGCGGTCACGGACGTGGGCGGGCGCCCCGTGGGGCTGACGGTGTGCGAGGACCTGTGGCGGCCCGGGTCCCCGGCCGCCGAGGAGGCAAGGGCGGGCGCGAAGCTGATCCTCAACGTCTCCGCCTCCCCGTACCACGCCGGCAAGGGCGGCGAGCGCGAGCGCCTGTTCGCGCAGCGCGCCCGTGAGCACAGCACACACATCGCCTTCTGCGGGATGGTGGGCGGCCAGGACGAGCTGGTCTTCGACGGCCACTCGTTCGTCCTCGACCCCGCCGGCGAGACGGTCGCGCGCGCCGTGCAGTTCGAGGAGGATCTGCTGGTGTGCGAGATCGACCTCGGGGCGGTCGTGGGGAGAGCGGGCGCAGCGGCGGGCGCGCACGCAGTCTCTCCAGCGACCGCCGCACCGTCCACCGGAGCGCCGGGACAGCAACCGCCCACACCCCTCGCGCCCGAGGAGGCCGAGGTCTACGCCGCGCTGTGCCTCGGGCTACGGGACTACGTCGAGAAGAACGGCTTCCAACACGTGGTGCTCGGCCTCTCCGGCGGAATCGACAGCGCACTCGTAGCGTGCCTCGCCGCGGACGCGCTCGGGCCGGAGCGGGTGAGCGCGGCGGTGATGCCATCCCCGTACTCGTCCCCCGACACCCAGGACGACGCCCGTGCGGTGGCCGCCGCGCTCGGGGTGCGCACCCACGAGCTGCCGATCGAGACCGTGATGGAGGCGTACGCCGCCACGCTGCGCGAGGAGTTCTCCGGGCGCGCCGCCGACCTCACCGAGGAGAACCTGCAGGCGCGCATCCGCGGCAACCTGCTGATGGGGCTCTCCAACAAGTTCGGGTGGCTGGTGCTGACCACGGGCAACAAGTCGGAGATGTCGGTCGGCTACACCACCCTGTACGGCGACCTCGCGGGGGGGTTCGCGGTCATCAAGGACGTCCCCAAGACGCTCGTGTACCGCCTCTGCGAGTGGCGCAACTCCCCTGCGGGCGCGGCCGGGACTCGCGCGGTCGCGCCGATCCCCGCGTCGATCGTGGAGCGCCCCCCGACCGCGGAGCTGCGCGAGAACCAGCGCGACGAGGATTCGCTGCCCCCGTATCCCCTGCTCGATCGCATCCTGCACGGGTACATAGAGCGCGACCAGGGCCGCGAGCAGCTGATCGCCGAAGGCCTGCCCGCCCACGAGGTGGACCGCACGATCCACCTCGTGGACGGCGCCGAGTACAAGCGCCGCCAGGCCCCCCCGGGCATCAAGGTCACCACCCGGGCGTTCGGCCGCGACCGGCGGATGCCGATCACCAACAGGTACAGAGAGTGCCCGCCCACCCAGTGACGCGCGCCCGGGCGAGTGGAGTGGGTGGGCTCCCATCCCGTGGAGTGGGTGGGCTCCCAGCCCGTGCGCGCCGGACGGCGCTCGCCGCGGTGGCCGTCGGCTGCGCGGTGGGGGTGGGCGCGTGCGGCAACACCCTGCAGGACCAACCGGTGGCGCCGAGCGTCCTCGAGCCGGCGGTGAGGCAGGAGCAGTTCCCGGTGTACTGGCTCGGGGGCACGTTCCAGGGGCTCGGCATCACCCGCATCGCGCTCGACCCCAGCGGAGCCTGGGAAATCCACTACGGCAACTGCACGGTGGGCGGCGAGAACACGTGCGTGACCCCGCTCGAGGTCGTCACCTCGCCCGACAACAGCTTCCTCCCCGGAGGCCAAGCGCCAAGGCGGGAGGTGCCGATCCGAGGCGTGCGCGCCGTGGCGGCAAGAGGCGGAAAGACGCTCACGGTGGCGACGGGAGGCGTGGTGCTCGACATCTACGCCGAGCGCCCCGGGCTCGCGCGCGCGGCCGCCGCGGCGGCGGTCACGATCGGCACGCCCGACACCCCTGGCGCGCCGCTGCCCAAGCCGCTGCCCGACACGGGCTTCGGCGAAACCCCGCTGCCCTCCCAGCTGCCCACGGCGGCGCCGATGGGGTGGGCCTCAGTGTTGCGCTAAGGGCCCGAGTCCCCCGGGAGGGGGCGCACGGCGATCGTCATGCGCGTCACCGCGCAGAGGTGGCCGGCGTCGTCGCTGAAGCGCACGTCCCACACCCACGTGGTACGCCCCCGGTGCAGGCGCACGGCGTGGGCGTGGACGGTGCCCGCGGTGACGGGGCGCAGGAAGCTCGTGCTGTTCGAGAGGCCCATCGAGACCGAGCCCTCGGAGAACACCGCAAGCCCCGTGGCCAGCGAGGCCATCGACTCGGCCATCGCGGCGTACACGCCGCCGTGCACGAGGCCGAAGGGCTGCTTGAGCTCCCCGCGCACCCGCACCTCCCCGCGCACGTCGGTGTCTGAGATCTCCAGCAGATCCAGGCCGTACAGGCGGTCGAACCCCTGCAGCGCCTCGTTGATCTGCTCCGCGCTGGGGGTGCCCATCGCCGAGCCACGATAGCCTAAGCCCTGCGCCGGTGAACCCAGAGAACCCCACGAGCCGCCTGGAAGACCTGCCCCCCGACCTGCACGCGGTGCTCTCGCTGGTGCTGTGCCGGCAGAAGAGCTACGCCGAGGTGGCGGGGATGGTGGGCATCGAGGAGCACGCGGTGCACGACCGCGCGCACGCCGCACTCGCGATGCTCGCCCCACGCCAAGCGCGTGATCTGAGCGCCGCGCAGCGCGAGCAGGTGGGCGAGTACCTGCTCGGCCAGGACGACCCCGCAAGCCGGCGAGAAACCCGCGCTCAGCTGGAGAGCGAGGCGCCCGTAAGGGCGTGGGCGCAGGCGCTCGTCGCCGAGCTCGCCCCGCTGGCGAGCAGGCCGCTGCCTGAGATCCCCGCTGGGGGTGCCGAGGCCGCGCGCAGCTCGCGGCGGGGGGGCGTGATCGTGCTGGGCGTGACCGCCGCGGTGGTGATCGCGGCGGTGGTGCTGATCGTGGGCGTCGGCGGCAGTGGCGGCAGCAACTCCCACCCAAGCTCAACCGCCGCCGCAAGCTCCACGCCCGCGACAACCTCGACGCCCGCGGCGAGCTCCACGCCTACAACGAGCTCGACCTCGACCTCCTCGACGACAGGCTCGACCACGTCCAAAACCGCGGCCGGCGAACCCCGCATCGACGCGACGATCCCGCTCACTTCGCCCAACCCGTCCAACAAAGCGGTGGGGATAGTCGAGGTGATCTCGCGCGGCAACGTGCGCGCCTTCCTGGTGGTCGCCGAACACCTGCCGCCGACAAGTGGGTTCCGCTACGCCGCCTGGTTGTACAACTCCCCCACCGACGCCCTGCTGCTCGGCAGCGGCCCGAAAGTGGGCTCCAACGGCGTCCTGAAGGCCGCAGGGGGCCTGCCCGCGAACGCAAGCCACTACGGCACGATCGTCCTCACCGAGGAGCACAGCGAAAAGCCAACCCAGCCCGGCCCGACCGTGCTCAGCGGGACGTTCAAGGTCGGGTAGACCGGACAGCGCGCCGAGTCCTCCCGCGGTGCACGGTCAGAAGTCCCGGTCCGCCGCCTCGACGTGGAACACGGAGGCCCCACTCGTCCGACGCCCGGGTGAAGACCCGCTCAGGGCAGGAGCTTGCCGGGATTCATGATGCCCGCCGGGTCCCACCGCTCCTTCAACGCGCGGAGCGCCTCCACGCCCTGCTTGCCGACCTCGCCCGCGATCCACGGGGCGTGGTCGCGGCCCACCGCGTGGTGGTGGGTGATCGTGCCGCCGTTCGCCGCGATCGCGTCGCTCGCCGCGCGCTTGACCGCCCGCCACTGCTCGAGCTCGTGGCCCTCGCGCTGCGCTGCCAGGAGCGTGAAGTACAGCGACGCGCCCGTCTCGTAGAGGTGCGAGACGTGGCACCCCACCACGCCCGGGGTGCCCTGGCCGCTCAGCGCGTCCTCGATCGCGCGGGTGGTCGCGTGGTAGAGCCGCGCGAGGTTCGACCAGCGGGTCGCCGTCTCCAGGGTCTCCGCCATCACGCCGTGCGTCAGCAGCTCGTCGCGCAGGTACGGCGCCGCGAAGCGCTGCGCCTTCCACGCCTCCCCCGGCGCGCGGCCCACCGCGAGCCCGCCGTGGTCGCGGATCAGCTCGTGCGCCCGCCTGCGGCGGCGCTGCACCTCCTCGGGCGCACCCTCGAAGCCCAGGATCGCCAGGCAGCCCGCGCGGTAGCCCCGCAGACCCAGGTACGCCTGGCCGGCACGGCTCTTCAGGAGCCCTCTGCGTCCCTCCGCGCCCGCGCTTGCCTGAGCGAGCGACAGGCGTGTCTCCGCCTCGTTGCTGAGCCGCGCGACCGCCGGCGCCGTGCGCTCCTGCGCGAGTGCGCGCAGCGCCTGCACCCCCGCCTGGAAGTCCTCGAAGAAGACCCCCTCGTAGTGTTCGGCCTGTGGCGCGGGACGCACACGCAGGTGGAGCTCGTGGATCACGCCCACCGTGCCCTCCGAGCCCACCACGAGGCGGCGCAGGTCCGGCCCCGCGGCGCTCGCCGGGTGCGCCGGGAGCTCGATCTCTCCCGCCGGGGCGCTCACTCGCAGGCCGAGCACGAGCTCCTCGAAGCGCCCGTAGCCAGTGGACGCCTGGCCCGCCGAGCGGGTCGCCGCGCAGCCGCCGAGGGAGACGTGCTCGTAGGACTGCGGGCGGTGGCCCGTCGTCAGGCCCTCCGCCGCCAGGTACCGCTCGAGCGCGGGGACGCGCGCCCCCGCCTGCACGGTGACGATCCGCGACTCGCGGTCCAGGCGCACGACCTCCCCGAGGCCGCGCAGGTCCAGCGCGATGACCGCGGCGTGCTCGCCGCGCAGGGGCGCCACCCCGCCGACCACGCTCGTGCCGCCCCCGAACGGCACCACTGCCACCGCGCGGCGTGCGCACACCTCCAGCACCGCGCGCAACTGCTGCGGATGGGACGGGTACACCACCGCGTCCGGCGCGCCCTCGGGTTCGCCCGCGCGCAGGCGCACGAGGTCGGGGTAGCCCTTGCCGGCCGCGTGCGCCACGCGCTCTGCGTGGTCGTCGCGCACCCCCTCCTCGCCGAGCACCGCGCGTAGCTCGGCCCGGGCGCCCTCAGGCAGCGCCGGCGGCTCCAGCCGCACCCGCGCGAGCGCCACCGGCGGGCGCGGGCGAGCGCTCGAAGCGCCCTCGATCCCCACGGTCTCGCGCACGAGCTCGAGCGCGCGCGGCCCCAGCGCCGGCGGGCGGGCCGGGTCGCCCCACCCCCACCACCGCATCGGCGGGACGTCAGCCAACGATCCGCTCCAGGCCGTCGAGCGCCTCGTCGAGCGTCGCGCGCGCCGCGCGACGGATGCGGTTTGCGCCGAGGTGGGGGAACAGGCCCTTGAGCGCTTGGCGCAGCTCGATCGTCACGTCCGTCGCCCTCCCGTTGGGCTGCAGGCGCAGCTCGGTCTCCGCGGCGCTCAGCACGCGGGCGAAAGGGGTGCCCTCGATCTGCTGCGCCCACCGCAGCACGAGCGCGCGCTCGTCGGCCTCCACCACCGTAAAGTCGGCGCGCACCTGCCGCCCCCGCCGGCTCGCGAGCACCTCCGTGAAGGCGTCGCGCTCGACCGCCTCCACGCGCGCCACGCGCGGCCACCACCGGGGCAGGTGGTGGGGGTCGCTGAGCAGCTCCCACACCTCCCCCGCGGGCGCGGCCACGGTGCGGGTTCGCCGGGTGGTGGGCACGCGTTCGGTCCCCCCGCCCCGGCCCGCCTCAGCCCACGATTTTGCGCAGGTCGCGCACCAACAGCAGGTGGCGCAGGTTGGTGGTCACCGCGGCGAGGTTCTCGAGCGCCTCCAGCGCCTCCTTGCGCCGCTGGGGGTTGCGCGAGCGCAGCGCCGGGGCGAGGATCTGCTGTAGGAGGTTCGCCTCGCGGTCCGCGGAGGAGCGGAACGTCCTGAGGTTGCGGCCCCCGACGCCGTAGCGTGCCAGTTCGGCGACCGCGCGCACGATCTCAAGCTCCGTTTCGTCGTAGCGGGGCGCGCCGCCGTGACCACCTCCTCCGTCGGCGGTGCCCCCGGCCTTCGATCGGTCGCCGCGGACGACCCCGTACTCCTCCAGCTCGCGCACGAGCTTGGCGTCGGCGTGCGTCTCCTCGACCACTTCCTCCAGCGAGTACAGCGCGCCGGAGTCCCCGCGCACGGTGACGCTCGCGCGCCGGGCCACGCGCGGCCCGCCCGCGCCCGGGGTGGAGGAGTGGCCGGGGTGGCCGTCGCCGCCCGGCGTCGGCGTCTCGCCGCTGCGCCCCGCCGCGAGCTCCTGACGGATCACGCGCAGCGGCAGGAACTCGTCGCGCTGCATCCTCAGGATCGTGCGCAGGCGCGCCACGTCGCTCTGGGTGTAGAGGCGGTAGCCGCCGGGGGTGCGGCGCGGGGTGAGGAGCTTCTGGTCCTCCAGGTACCGGATCTTGGAAATCGAGATGTCGGGGAACTCCTGGACGAGCGCCTTGCACACCGCGCCGATCGTGATCGACTTCGGGCGCCCGGCGGGGAGGCCGGGCTCGAGCTCGCCGACGTCGACGCCGGGGGCGGCGGGGGGGCTGCCGGAGGTGGTTGTCGGTGCGGAGGCCATCGGTCAGCGTCAGCGTGCGTGGAAGGTCAGCTTGTACTTGCCGATCTGCAGCTCGTCGCCGTCCTCGAGGTGGTGGGACTCGATCCGCTCGCGGTTGACGTACGTGCCATTCAGCGAGCCGCAGTCGTCGATGTGCCACTGGTCGCCGCGGCCGATCAGCAGGGCGTGGTCGCGCGAGACGGTGATGTCGTCGAGGAACACCTCCGAGTCGGGGCGGCGGCCGACGCTCATGCGCTCGCCCGCCACCGGGAAGCTCTCCCCCACGCGCCCGCCGCCGGCGCGAATCACGAGCGCGGGCCCGCGCGCGGTAACCTCGCCGAGCTCGACCGGCACGAGCTCCCCGCTCTCGTCGATGCGGTACGTGGCGGTTACTGGATCCCCACCCGCCCACTCCCCGCCCGCCCCTTCGCTGGTGCCTACCCCGCCCGCCCCTTCGGCGGCCGGCTCACCGGGGCTCTCTCCGCGCAGCGAGGCGCCGCAGTTCTGGCAGAAGTTCGCGCCCTCGCCGCCCGCGTGACCGCACTCGGGGCAGTACGCCGCCATCGGCTCCAGCCTTCCTCAGGCGCCCCGCGGCGTGGGGCGGCGCTCGGGGGTGTCCGCGGTAGGACTCATCCCTACGCGCCGTCTGTCGCGGCGCCGGTCTGCCGGCGGGCCAGGATCTCGGTGAGGTGCTCCACGTCCGCGCCGGTGATGATCTGCTCGCCGTTGCCGTGCCGCTGCTGCAGGCGGTTGACGAGCTCGGCGCGCAGGATGTCGATCTTGCCGTGCAGGATCCGCCGCCGGTAGGAGATGTCGGTCTCCTCGTCGGTGAGTTCGCGGATGAGGTCCTTCAGCTCCGCGTCCGAGAGCGAGCCGAGGTCGGGGAAGGTGTCCATGCGGGCGGTGCTCCTCTCGGGTCTGTTCGCGCCTGCGCGGGCGGCGCCGGTCCGGTCTGCAACCCCACTATAGCCCAAACGTCAAGCTGAGCTTTAGGGCTCGACCCGGGGTGAGCCCCGGAGCGCTCGACCGTCGCGCACGTACAGCGCCGAGGCGGCGAGCGCGAGCGCGAGGCCGACGTACAGCAGCACCGCCCCGAGCCCTTCGAGGCCGACCATCGCGAAGAAGAACGCGCCCATCAGCGGCGCGACGGAGAGCCGCCCGGGCCAGTTGATGCGCAGCTCCACGCCGTGCGCGAGGCCGTAGCGCGCGAGGGCCAGCATCGTCAGCTCGCGCGCCACCAGCACCGCAAGCGCCCACCGGGGCAGCAGGGCGAAGTGCCAGCAGACCACGACCCCGGAGATCGCGAGCAGGCGGTCGGTGAGCGGGTCCATCAGCGCCCCCAGGCGGCTGTACTGGCGGGTCACCCGGGCAGCGATCCCATCGGCGTAGTCGCCCCACCCGATCGCCGCAAACAGGACCGCAGGCAGCGTGCCCACGCCGTCAGAGCCGGAGAGGGCGAGTACCAGGAACACGGGGATCAGCGCGAGGCGCAGGAAGCCGATCGCGTTGGGGACCGTCCACGGCCGCAGCGGCTGGCCGGCGGCGGTCTGCGGCGGCGGCGGGCCGGAGCGGTCGAGGCCAAACAGCCGCCTCGCGGTGAGCCGGGTCACGCGGGGGAGCCTAGAGCCTTTGATAGAACAGCGTCCACAGCCGAGCGTCAATCCGAGAAGACCGGAGAAGGAGTCCCCGATGGCCTACACAGTTCCGCCGCTCCCCTACGCGTACGAGGCGCTGGAGCCGCACATCGACAAGCTGACGATGGAAATCCACCACGACAAGCACCACCAGGCGTACGTGGACAAGGTCAACGCCGCCCTGGCGGGCACGCCGCTTGAGAACACGCCGATCGAGGACGTGCTCAAGGACCTCAGCCAGGTCCCCGAGGACAAGCGTACGGCCGTCAAAAACAACGGCGGCGGCCACTACAACCACACGCTCTTCTGGGAGAGCATGAGCGCCGACGGCGGCGGCGCCCCCGACGGCGCCCTGGCAGCGGCGATCGACGCAGCCTTCGGCTCGTTCGCGGACCTGCAGGCGAAGCTGAAGGAAACAGGCGTAAACCAGTTCGGCTCGGGGTGGTCGTGGCTCGTGCACGACGGCTCGGGCCTCGCAGTCGTGAGTACCCCCAACCAGGACAACCCGATCTCAGCGGGCAAGACCCCGCTGCTGGGAGTGGACGTGTGGGAGCACGCGTACTACCTGAAGTACCAGAATCGCCGGCCCGACTACCTCGACGCGTGGTGGAACACGGTGGACTGGGCGACGGTGGCCGAGCGGTTCGCGGCCGCAGCCTGAGCCCTTCGAACATGTGCTTGTAAAGAGGAGGCCGGCCGGCGCCGCCGGCCGGAGACCTGCCGCATGCGGCAGGTCTTTGGGACGTGCATGCACGTCCCACCCGCCGGCGCATGCGCCGGCGGTAGACGGGCCGCATGCGGCCCGTCACGGGCCTGCACATGTGCAGGCCCGCAGGTTGGCGCGTGCGCCAACCTGAACAGCATCAGCTTTTCAAGGCACGTGTGCCACCGGGAGGCGCCCTCAGCTACGCGAGAAGCGCCGGCCGGCGACGGGCGAAACGGCCTCGTCAAGCGCGACCGGGGCGACGGCCGGCACGAGCATCGACTCGAGCACGGCGTCGGCTGCCTCGTCGTTCTCGGCCGCGGCGGCCTCCAGGGCGGCCAGGCGCTCGGGGGTCATCTGCGTGTCGTCCTCGTTGGCGGCGAGCCACTCCCGCGCCTCGGCGGCGGCGGCCTCGTCGCGCTGGACGGTCTTCCCGGCCGCGTAGTAGCGGTCGATCTCCTTGAACAGCTCATCGACGAGCTGCTCGGTGGGGACCTTCTTCAGCGGCTCGCCCTTGGAGTAGATCATCCCCATGTCTTTGGCGCCGGTGATGCCGAAGTCGGCGTGGCGCGCCTCGCCGATGCCGTTGACCGCGCAGCCGAGCACGGAGACCTCGATCGGGTCCTCGTAGGCTTCCAGGCGCCGCTCGACCTCCGCGACGACGGAGTCCATGTCGAACTGCAGGCGCCCGCAGGTGGGACACGCGATCAGGTCGGGGCCGCGCTGGCGCAGCTTCAGCGCCTTGAGGATCTCCCACGCGACCTTGACCTCCTCCTCGGCGTGGAAGGTCGAGAGCGAGATGCGGATCGTGTCACCGATGCCGTCGGCGAGCAGCGTGCCGAGCCCGACCGCGGACTTCAGCGAGCCCGCCCACTTCGTGCCGGCCTCGGTGACCCCGAGGTGCAGCGGGTAGGGGATGCGCTCGGCGAGCAGGCGGTTGGAGGCGATCGTGTTGGGCACGGAGGTGGACTTCATGGAAACCTTGAAGTCGTAGAAGTCCAGGGACTCCATCAGCGCGACGGTCTCCAGGGCGGCGGTGACGAGCGCCTCGACCGGGTTGTCGTACTCGAGGCTGGCGCAGGTGGCGGGGCAGCGAGCCAGAGTTGACGCCGACGCGCAGGGGGGTACCGCGCTGCTTGGCGAGCGCCGTCACCTCGGCGACCTTGTCGGGACCGCCGATGTTGCCGGGGTTCAACCGCACGCAGTGCGCGCCCGCTTCGATCGACTTCAGTGCAAGCGTGTGGTTGAAGTGGATGTCGGCGATCACGGGGATCGGCGACTGGGCGACGATCGTCCTGAGCGCCTCGACGTCCTGCTCGCGGGGCACGGCGACGCGCACGATGTCCGCGCCGGCGTCGGCGACCTTCAGGATCTGCTCCATCGTCGCCGCGAGGTTCGCGGTCTCGGTCTTGGTCATCGTCTGCACCGCGACGGGCGCGCCGCCGCCGATGGGGACGTCCCCCACAGTGATCTGCCGCTCCGAGGCCATATACGGTGATTCTACGATGCCCGGACATCCCCCCCAGGTCTACGCGACGGCGCGCGGCCCACTGGCGCGTGTGGCCTCCCCCTACGCGGCCCGCGCTCGCAGGCGCCGCCACGAGCGCTTCTTCACGCAGACGCGCCTGCCGCAGGGCGCGCGGGTGCTCGACGTTGGCTGCGGCGCGCTCGGCCTGCGCGCCCTGGAGCCGGACCTCGACATCACCGGCGTGGACCTGGCCGAGCGGCCGGACTACCCGGGCCCGTTCGTGCGCGCGGACGCAGCCGCGGGGCTGCCGTTCGCAGACGGGGAGTTCGACCTCGCGTACTGCAGCAGCGTGATCGAGCACGTCCCGCCGGAGCGCCGGGAGGCGTTCGCGGCGGAGCTCCACCGTGTGGCCCGCGGCTGGTTCGTGCAGACGCCGGCGTACTCGTTCCCGATCGAGCCGCACTCGCTGCTGCCGGGCGCCCACTGGCTGCCGCAAGCGCTGCGTAAGCGCTACTGGCGTCTGGGCGCGGCCGGGGGGTGGGAGGACATATCACTGCTGCGTCGCGCGGAGCTCGAAGCGCTGTTCGGCCCGGCACGGCCCGAGCGCGCGGGACCGCTGGTCAAGAGCTGGGTTTGTGTGCGAGCGGTCGGCGCAGGCGACTGACCCTCTCCGCTGCGGTAGCTTCGCTCGCAGGGCCAGAACGAGCGACCACTCGAGGCGCCAGTGTCATCGATCGAGCGTTGCCCTACCGAGAAACGTGGCTGGCGTCACGATCGGGATGCCTTCGAAGGAGCCGAGTTCGAGCAGATCGCCATCCCCCGAGACGATGTAGTCGGCGGCTCCCTCGACGGCCGCCTCCAAGACACGATTGTCGCTCTCGTCGCCGACGACCGCCAGCGTTCGAGTCGGCAGGACCACGACGCTGCTCTCCTCGACGAGATCCACGAGTTGCTGCGCGTCCCCGATGACCTTGGCGAGCTTCGGATACCCAAGAACGCGGCGCAGCTCAGCAAGGAGGAGCGGGCTGGTCAGGAGCACCAGTCGATCGTTCAGGGCCGCGTCGAGGATCTTCGCGGGAGCGCCAGACCACCCGAGACCCGAGACGACTACGTTGGAGTCGAGAACGACCCTTGGCGTCACTCAGTCGCCCGAGCCGCCGTGATCGCCTCATCCACGACCGACACGTCCAACCCAGCGTCCGCGACCTTCCGGCGAATCTCAGCCAACCGCGCCCGCAGCTTCTCCTGCGCCACCTCTCGCTTGGTCTCGACCAGCCGGTCGTACTCCGACGGACTGACCAACACGGCCACGGCCTGTCCGCGACGCGTGAGAACGACCGCCTCGTCATCAGCGGCGATCTCATCCGCGATCTGGCCCAACTTCGCGCGCGCCTTATCGACTCCGATCGTTCGCTCCATCACGTACTCCTAAAGGTTTACCGTACGGGGAACCTTACCGACTACGGCTAGCTTCTTCAACCCGCATCTCGTCGCATAGCTTCCTGCTCGGCGTCGTCCACCAGCCTACGGCTCGTTGGGTGGAACGGCCCGACCAGCCGATGGCGGTCTACACCTGTGCCGGTTGTGGGTCGCTCGCCAGTCCCAGGCGCTCGCGGATGACGATGGCAAGTAGTTCGCGCCGTCGCGCAAAGAACTCCGGGAAACAATCGAGCGAGTCGCCGATCTCGCCAAGGTGATGGAACGCTGCCACCGCGCGGCGTGTGTCCTCGTCGGGATAGGCCGGCTCCAACCACGGGCCGGGGAATCGGCCTCCCTTCGACTCGTTGTCGGCGGGCGTGAGGAGCTGGAGGTTTGGGATCTCACGTGAGGCGGCGATCATCTGTGTGATCTGCTCGTCGGTGAGGCCGAGCTTCCCAAGCTTCGCGCGCGTGAACGCAGTCTGCGGGTACACGTGGTCGATGTGCCTGCGCACGGTGTCACCGCCTGGGTAGATCAGCGATAGCAGCGGGAAGCAGTTGCGGTCGCCATAGCGCAGCTGCATGAGGCCGTCCACCGCCGCCGTGTCGAAGGTCAGGCTCTTTCCCAGTTCGCCCATCATCTGTTCGATCTCTGCGACCGGGAACTGCTCGGCGCCGTGGTCTTTGATGGTGCTGCGCAGGCGCGTAAGGAGCGTGTCGAGACCGCTCCCCCAGATCCCCTGCCGCAGAAGGCTGCGCAGCGTCCATTGGCGGATGGCCTCGCGGTCGCTCTCCGAGCCCTTCGCGGTCAGGTAGGACGCATCGAGATCGCGGCGCTTGATGTAGTAGGCGAGCGGGTGGATCACGCTGCGCGCGTTGAGGTTCACGGCTGTCAGCCCAAACTGGTCGAGGAGGCTGGCCGCGAGGTCGAGGCACTTCTTGATCTCGGGCCACTCCTCGCGGATACGCAGCATCTGCTCGCGGCGAAAGTTCTCGATCTGAAAGCGGACGCTGCTGGCGTCGGTGAGTACCAGACACGCCTTCATGATCTGGTCGCGCTTGAAATCGAACCGGTGATCGGCGCGGTTCAGATGCTCGTTGAACGACCTGATCTCTTCCCTGGCATCGACGGCGTCCGCCTCGTCGCCCACGCTCCAAGCGGCGGTCGCCTGACTGAGCAAGAGGTCCGCGAACGAAAGCGGCTCGCCCTGCGCGTTGACTCGAATGAAGATGTTCATCACGCGATCAATGCTCTGGTCGGGCTCGACGAATGGGCTGATCGCCCCGTCGACATGGACCACCTCGTGCAGGCGGCTCAGGATCGTCGTCGCGTCCGCGTCCGCGCCGATACCTTCCTTCACCACGTAGGCGAGCACGTCCTTGATCTGACGGAGCTTGAGAACGTCGCCGACGCGCATCCAGCGTCTCCCAGCCTCGTTATCCGCTGTTGCCTGCTCAGGCGTGCGGAACCGGAAGACATACCCCTCGGTCTCGCCCGTCTCGTCCTCGGACCCCGACTCGTCCGCGCTGGAATCCACTTTGCACAGGTCGAGGTAGAGGTAGCGCCTCGGGAACGCGTCCGGGTTGTCCCACCACTTGTTGGGCAGCTTCACAGTGTGCGAGCCGTGCAGCCCGATGTTGAGGCTCGTCAACCGCTGCTGGCCGTCGAGCACAGCGAAGCGGTTGTCAGACGGCGCGATCGCCTGGAGGCGCGGGCAGAAGTTGTGCGGCGGCCGCGGGTCGTAGTCTCGGATGAAGCCGTAGAACGTGTGCGCGCCGATCGTCTCGTCCGAGACGCGCCAGTACAAGAAGCCACCGATGGGATACCCCCGCATCAGCGAGTCGAAGAGCGTGGAGATCTTCTGCTCGCTCCAGACGAACTCGCGCTGGATCGCTGGCAGCACGAGTTGCTGGTTCTCGATCTCCTCGAGGACGGTGTAGATCGTGCGCGCCGGCTGGAAACCCTCTTGCACCCGCAAAACGTATCCGAGACGCCCGTCGCCTTGCTCGACCGAAGATCGGCCCGTACTCCAGGCGAAAGCGGACCTCACCCCCCCAAACGGCTGATGTCGTTGGAGACGCCGTTGATGACGAGGAAGGCGAGCAGCACGATGCCGATCGAGGCTGAAGCGCCACATCGCGGCGAGCGAGACCCGCCGCCCGCGGACCTTCTCGGCGACCGACCACAGCACGTGGCCGCCGTCGAGCGGCAGGAACGGGAAGAGGTTGATGATGGCGAGCGCGAGGGAGACGAAGCCGAGGATCACGAGCGCGTAGCCCGCCCCCAGGACCACGGCTTCCTGGGTGACGACGGTGATCCCCACGATGCTCCTGAATTCCTTGCGGACCTTCGCGGAGGTGAAGGCGTGGCCGAGGTTGGTGAGCGTGTGGGCGGTGATGCCCCACATCTCCCCGAGGGCACCCCCGGCGGCGGCGAGCGGACCGTAGTGCTTCGCGGCGGCCCCGAAGTCGAAGCCGATCAGCATCCGGTGTAGGGCAGCGGAGTAGCGGGGGTAGACCGGGAGATGGACCACATGTCCCGCGCGCCTGACGGTGATCTGCACCGGCGTCGCGGCGCGACAGCCCGCGCGCGGCGTCCCGGCGCAGCGGTGCGCCCCGATCGCCTGGATCGCGGAGGTGACGGTCACGGGCCGCCCGTCGATGGCGAGGATCCGATCGCCGAGCGCGAGCGTGCCGTAGGCGGGCTCGGCCTTCTCGATCGCCGCCACGCGGGTGCTCGGGACGCGCGTGTGAATCGACGGGTTGAGGTTTTCGAGCGTGGTGGTGCCGTCGAGGCTGCCCGAGAAGAGGATCGCCCAGAACAGCAGGAACGCGATCAGCAAGTTGACGCCGGGGCCGGCCAGGATCACGGCGATGCGCTTCCACGGCGGCTGGTTGTAGTAGGCGCGCCGCGCGACGTCGGGCTCGAGCCCCTCGAGTTCCTGCGGGCTCATACCGGTGATCTTCACGAAACCCCCCGCGGGGATCGCCCCGATCATGTACTCGGTCTCCCCCCTGCGCACCCCCACGAGCTTCGGTGGAAAGAACAGCGAGAAGCGCTCCACGCGCATCCCCACGGCCTTGGCGACGGTGAAGTGCCCGAGCTCGTGCAGGACGACGAGGGCGGCGATGCCCAGAATCGTGAGTACCCAGCTCATGCGCTCAGTGTGGCAGCAACTCGCCGGCGATCCGCCGGGCTTCACGGTCCGCCTCGTACAGCGACTCGAACGCGCGCACAGGGACAGCGGGGAGCGCAGCGAGCGTGCGCTCGATCACGGCCGGGATTCCGTTGAAGGCGAGGCGCCCCCCCATGAAGGCGTGCACCGCCACCTCGTTGGCGGCGTTCAGCACGCACGGCGCCGTGCCCCCCGCGCGCGCCGCCGCGCGCGCCAGCTCCAGGCAGGGGAACGCCTCGAGGTCGACCGACTCGAACGTCAACTGGCCGACGCTCACGAGGTCCAGCGGCGCGATCGGGAGCTCCACGCTCTCCCCGCCGTGCAGCGCGTAGGAGATCGCCACGCGCATGTCGCGCGGGCCGATGTGGGCGAGCATCGCACCGTCGGCGAGGTGGATCAGCCCGTGGACGAGCGACTGCGGGTGGACGACCACGTCGAGGCGCTCGTAGGGGGTGCCGAACAGGTGGTGGGCCTCCATCAGCTCGAGCCCCTTGTTCATCAGCGTGGCCGAGCCGATCGTGTTCATGCTCCCCATCGCCCACGTCGGGTGGGCGAGCGCCTGCTCGACCGTCACCCCCTGAAGCTGCGCGCGCGTGCGCCCGCGGAACGGCCCGCCGGAGGCGGTGATCGTGAGCCGCTGCACCGCTCCGGGGGGCTGGCCTGCGAGCAGCTGGTGCAGGGCGGTGTGCTCGGAATCCACGGGCACGATCTGCGCGCCGGTCGCCTCGGCGAGCGCGGTCACGAGCTCGCCGCCGACGACGAGCGACTCCTTGTTGGCGAGCGCGAGGTCGATGCCCTCGCCGAGCGTCGCCACGGTCGGCCCGAGGCCGGCGGAGCCGACGAGCGCGTTGAGCACGAGCTCGGCGCCGGACTCCACGACCAGTCGCACGAGGCCCTCGGCGCCGCCGAGCACCTCCCCCCCGTCCCACGCCTGCGCGGCGCGCGCGGCGGCGGCGGGCTCGACCAGCGCGATCCGCCCCACCCCGTGGGCGCGAGCCTGCTCGACGAGGGCCTCCCACGAGCGCTCGGCGGAGAGACCGACCACCTCGTGCTCCTCGCTGCGGCCCACGATGTCCAGCGCCTGCGTGCCGATCGAGCCGGTGGAGCCGAGGATCAGCAGGCGCTTGGGCATCGGCACCGAGAGTCTTGGCGCGTGGGGAACGCGGTGGACGTGCGTCCTACGGAAGCGAGGCACCTAGTGAACATAGGCCAACCATCTGTCACGTATAGCTTGGTTGAGCGGGATTTGGCTTGGTTGAGCCAAAAGCACTCCGCTGGAGTCCGGTCGAATCCGGTCGAATCGGGACATGACTGGCGCGAGACTGGCGCGCACCTACGCCGCCACCTGAGCGATCCGGGCCTGCGAATCCGCGCGGTTCAGGTAGGTGTCGAGCAGCCCCGCGGCCTCCTCCTCGTTGCCCGGCATCAGGTGCCCGTAGCGGTCCATCGTGATCGAGATACTTGCATGGCCCATGTACGTCTGGAGCGCCTTCGCGTTGACGCCCGCGTCGATCATCAGCGAGGCGTAGGTGTGCCGGCACTCGTGCATCGTGATCCGCTTGAGGCCCGCCGCCTTCCACGCGCGGTCCGCCTGGTAGATCGCCGTGGCGATCACGAACGGGCTCACCGCGCTCTCGCCGAACACAAGGCCCTCCGGCTGCTCGCGCCACTCCAGCCCCAGCAGGTGCTCGTCCAGGTAGTCGCGCAGCGCCCCCGCGATCGGGACCTTGCGGTCCTTGCCGCTCTTCGACACCCATCCGTCGGCCTTGAGGGCCTTCTTGACGTCCTTGGCCGTGAACGGGCCGCGCTTGAGTTGTGGCCCGCGGCCCAACGGTCCGGGGCCGTTCAGTGGGCGAAGCGCAGCAGCCCGGGTGGCAGCGTGTAGGTGCTCTCGCTCGCCAACGGGAGCCGCAGCGCGAGGCCCCTGAGCGGGCGCCCGACCAGCGACTCGACCGCGATCCGTGCCCGCAGACGCCACGGGACCCGGCGGATCGCGTCGGCGAACGACGCGCCATCCTCGAAGTAGGCTTGCAGGTAGCTCCCCAGCAGCTCGAAGCTGTCCTGCACGGCCGCGCCTCTCGTGCCCCCGCAGCCGGTGATGTCGAACTCCAGCAGCAGCGCGAACCACTGGCCGTGCTCGTACTTGACGGCGACGTGAACCTCGCAGTCCTCATCCAGCCACGCGGAGAACTCCTGCTCGCGCGGCGCCGCCTGGTGCTCCGTGGCGTTCATGGTCCCTCCAGTGTAGGGGCGCCGGGCCGGCAGCGTCGATCGCCGCACGAACGCTTTCAGCGCACGACTGGCGCGCATACTGGCGCGCAGTGGCACGCGACGGCATGCTTATGGCTTCGTTGAGCCATTTCCAGCGCCTAGTGAACATAAGCCAACCAGATGTAGTAGCCGACGACCGCCGTGAAGAGCACCCCGTCGAGGCGGTCGAGCGCCCCGCCGTGGGCACCGAACAGCCGTCCGGCGTCCTTGGCGCCGGCCTCGCGCTTGACGAACGACTCGAACAGGTCCCCGACGGGCCCGGCGAGCGCGACGCCGACGCCGAGCACCAGCGCGTGGGTGCCGGGCAGCCATTCCTGGTAGCGCCCGGCGGCCCACACCGCGACGACTGCGCAGGTCATCCCGATCACGAGCCCCTCGACGGTCTTGTTGGGCGAGACCGAGGGCGCGAGCGGGCGGCGGCCGAACAGGCGCCCGCCGAGGTAGGCGCCGGTGTCGCCGAGGAAGGTGCCGACCAGGACGTCGATGACGATGCCCTCGCCGTGAGGCAGCTTGCGCAGCAGCACGGCGTGGGCGAAGGCGAGGCCGATCCAGAAGATCCCGAACAGCGTGAGGACCATCCCTCCGACGCTGGGGCGGCGCTGGGTGAGGGTCAGCGCGAACAGCAGGGGCAGCGCGGCGACCGCGGCGAGCAGCACCTGCGGCGGCCCTCCGTAGAGGGCGGCGGTGAGCAGGCCGGCGAGCGCGAGCAGCCCGGCGAGACGCACCGGGTGGGCGCGGTCGTACATCGAGAAGAGCTCGTGCAGGCAGACCGCCCCGAGCGCAAACACGCCGAGCGCGAAGATCGCGCCGCCCTCGATCACGATGAACAGAGCGAACGCAATCGCCGGCAGCGCGGCGAGCAGGCGCGCGGCGAAGTCCGAGCGTTGGGGGGAGCTCATCGCCCGCCGAAGCGCCGCCGCCGGGCGCTGAACTCGGCGAGGGACTG
Organism: uncultured Solirubrobacterales bacterium; assembly: GCA_963702085.1. Taxonomy (GTDB): domain Bacteria; phylum Actinomycetota; class Thermoleophilia; order Solirubrobacterales; family Solirubrobacteraceae; genus Palsa-744. Next base: position 2,027,865 of record OY969707.1, read on the forward strand.
CTCGAGCGCCTTGCGCGTGAAATCGGGCCACAGCTCCTCGCGGAAGACGAGCTCGGAGTAGGCGGACTGCCAGAGCAGGTAGTTGGAGAGTCGCCGCTCGCCGGAGGTGCGGATGATCAGGTCGGGGTCGTGCATCTCCGGCGCGTACAGGCAGCGGCGGAACTCCTCCTCGGTCTCTCCTTCAAAGCGCCTCGCGGCGTCGAGGATCTCCGCGCGCCCGCCGTAGTTGAAGGCGACGAACAGCGTGATCGTCGCGTTGGCGGCGGTCATCTCTTCGGCCCAGCGCATCTGCTCCACCAGCTCCACGGGCACCCCCTCGCGGCGACCGATGAAGCGCATCCGCACACCCTCGGCGTGCAGCTCAGGGGTCTCGTGGGCGATGCGCCGGTAGAACATCTCGAACAGCCCCTGCACCTCGGTGACAGGGCGCGACCAGTTCTCTGTGGAGAAGGAGTACACGGTGAACTCCTCGATCCCGAACTCCACGGCGTCGCGCAGGCGCGCCTTGACCGCGTCGGCGCCGGCGTCGTGCCCCTCGTTAACGGGGACCCCACGAGCGCGCGCCCAGCGGCCGTTGCCGTCGGTGATGATCGCGACGTACCGTGCAACCGTCCCCGGCTCCGCCCGCTCGGCAGGCACGGCGGACTCGGACGCCTCCGGCGGGGCGGGCGGGACCTGAGGCCCGGCAGGGGGCTCGGCGCCCGCCATCAGACCTCGAGGATCTCCTCTTCCTTGGCCTTGAGCACGCCGTCGAGGTCAGCCACGCGGGCGTCGGTGAGCTTCTGCAGCTCGACCTCGGCGCGGTGCTCGTCGTCGGAACCGGTCTCTCCGGCCTCCTTGAGCTCGCGCAGGTCGTGCATCACGTCGCGGCGCACGTTGCGGACCTTGATCCGCCCCTCCTCGATCAGGTGGCGCACGACCTTGACCAGCTCGCGGCGGCGTTCCTCGGTGAGTTCGGGCACGGCAAGGCGCACGACGGAGCCGTCGTTGGAGGGGTTGAGGCCGACGTCGGACTCGTTGATGGCCTTCTCGATGAACTTGATCGAGGACTTGTCGTAGGGCTGCACGGTGAGCAGACGCGCTTCGGGCGCGGAGATCGTCGCGAGCTGGTTGAGCGGGGTGGGAGCGCCGTAGTAGTCGACCACGATGCGCTCCAGTAGAGCCGGGCTGGCGCGGCCGGTGCGCACAGTGGCGAGTTCGTGCTGGGTGGCCTCGACGGACTTGGCCATCCGCGCGCGAGCGTCCTCGATCAGCTCGTCGATCATCTCATCGGCCACCGGAACCCTCCTCGTCGCTCGGCGTTGTCGTAACCAGGGTGCCCACCCGCTCCCCAGAGATTATCCGCGAGATGTTGTGCTCGTCGTCCATGTTGAAGACGTTGAGCGGCATTCCGTTCTCCATGCACAGCGCCAGCGCCGTGGAGTCCATCACGCGCAGACGGCGCTCGAGCGCCTCCATGTGCGTGATCTCGGGGATGAACTGGGCGGAGGAGTCGAGCGCGGGGTCGGCGGTGTAGACGCCCTGGACGCCGTTCTTGGCCATCAGGATGACCTCGGCGTGGACCTCCGCGGCGCGCAGGGCGGCGGCCGTGTCGGTCGTGAAGAACGGGTTGCCGGTGCCGGCGGCGAAGATCACGACGCGCCCCTTCTCCAGGTGGCGCATCGCGCGACGGCGGATGTAGGGCTCGGCGACCTCGGAGATCGCCAGCGCCGACTGCACGCGGGTGTCGGTGCCGGTCTTCTCCAGGGCGTCCTGAAGCGGCAGCGCGTTGAGCACGGTGGCGAGCATCCCCATGTAGTCGGCGGTCGCCCGGTCCATCCCGGCGGCAGCGCCCTTCATCCCGCGGTAGATGTTGCCGGCGCCCACCACGATCGCGACCTGCACCCCCTGGTCGCGCACCGCGCTCACCTGCCGCGCGACGGCGGCGACGCGCGCGGGGTCGGTGCCGAACTCGAGCTCCCCCATCAGCGCCTCGCCGGAGAGCTTCAGGAGGATGCGTTTGAACGCAGGGGCCATCTCAGCGAGAGAGCCTATCCGTCCCGGGTGATCCTCACCGCACAGGAGGTCGTGGACCAAGCTGAGCACGGACGCAGGGAGCGTGGCGTGCTGTGCACGCGAGCGACCGAGGACACAGCTCAGCGCCGCGTCCACGGCCTCCTGAGCCTACTGGCCTAAGGCGAAGCGGACAAAGCGCCTGATGACCACGTTCTCGCCGGTCTTGACGGTGAGCTCGTCGCGCAGCTGCTGGACGGTCTTGCCCTCGAACTTGGGGTTGTGCATCTCCTGCTCGAGCAGCACGACCGTCTCGTACCACGCGTCGAGCTTGCCGGCGACGATCCGCTCGCGCACGTTCTCCGGCTTGTCGGCCGCCTCCTGCTCGTAGAGGCGGGCCTCGGCGTCGCGCCGCTCGGCGGGCACGTCCTCGCGGCTGACGTAGGCGACGGTGGGGGAGGCGGCGATCTGCATCGCGACGTCGCGGGCAAAGCCGGTGAAATCCTCGTTGGTGGCCACGAAGTCGGTGTTGCAGTCCACCTCGATCAGCACCCCGACCTTGGCACCGGGGTGGATGTATGCCTGCACCGTCCCCTCGGTGGCGGTGCGCTCGCCGAGGTCCTGGATCTTCTTGCCCTGGCGCAGGCGCAGGATCTCGATCGCTTTCTCGAGGTCCCCCGTGGCCTCGGTGAGAGCCTTCTTGCAGTCCATCATCCCCGCGCCGGTGCGATCGCGCAGGGCCTTTACGTCTTTAGCGCTGACCTCGACTGCGCTCATGGTGCGGTGGCCTCCGTCTCGACGGCAGCACCATCCCCGTTCCCCTGGGGCTCGACCGGCGGGGTCGCGGCACTCTCGGGAGCCGGCGTCTGCGGGTCGGGCGCGACCGGCTCGACGGGTGCCTGGGGCTCGGCTGGCGCGGGGCTCTCTGCCACCGGCGCCGCCGCGGGCTCGGAGGGCACCTCGGGTGCAGCGACCGCAGGGCTCTCCGTCACCGGCGCCGCTGCGGGCTTGGGCGCGGTCTGCGCCTGAGCGGGGACCGTTGCAGGCGCAGCCTGCGGTGCGGCGGGCGCGGCCTCGGCCGCCGCGGCAGCGGCCGCCTGCGCGGCGAGGCGCTCCTGGGCCTGCTGCGCGGCCTGTTCCTCGGCCTCGCGGCGGGCCGCGTCTTCCTCGGCTTCGCGTTTGGCGCGAGCCTCGGCCTCGACGCGGGCGCGCTCCTCGGCTTCCTGGCGGGCGCGTTCCTCCTCGGCGCGGAACACGGAGCGGCCCTCGGCGACGACGTCGCCGATCGCGCGGGTGATCAGCGAGCACGAGCGGATCGCGTCGTCGTTACCGGGGACCACGAAGTCGATCCCGTCGGGGTCGCAGTTGGTGTCGACGAGGCCGATAATCGGGATCCGCAGCCGCTGGGCCTCGTGCACGGCGATCTCCTCGGTCTTGAGGTCGATCACGAACATCGCGTCGGGGACGCGCTGCATGTCTTTGACCCCGCCGAGGTTGGCGCGCAGCTTGGCGAGGTCGGCCTGGCGGGCCATCCGCTCGCGGGTCGGCAGCAGCGCGAGCTGCCCCTCGGCCTCGAAGCGTTCGAGGTCGTGCAGGCGGCGGATGCGGAGGTTGATGGTCTGGAAGTTGGTCAGCAGCCCGCCGAGCCAGCGGTGGTTGACGTAGGGCATGCCGGCGGCCGTCGCGACGTCGCGGACGGTGTCGCGCGCCTGCTTCTTGGTGCCGACGAACAGCACGGTGCCGCCACGGTGGGCGAGGGTGCCCGCGAACTCGCGGGCCTGCTCGAGCAGGACGGCGGTCTTGAGCAGGTCGATGATGTAGATGCCCGCGCGCTCGCCATGGATGAAGCGGCGCATCTTGGGGTTCCAGCGGCGCGTCTGGTGGCCGAAATGGACGCCGGCCTCCAGCAGTTCCGCGATTCCGACTTGAGCCACGGTTGCTCCTTGTGTTCCTTGGTGGGTGGTGTTGCGTATCCGTATGGCGGAGCGCGAACTCGCAGGTCGAGGACCGGCGCAGGCCGGTCGTGCTGCGAGCAGGGCCGCGATCCGTGCTCCATACGGGTCGAGGGATGTTTGACGGGTCAGGATAGCCCAAACCCGCTCCGACCGAAGCCGGGGGACACTCGCCTCCGGCGAGAATCCCCGTTTCGGCCAGCCTGACAGAGATCCGGGATCCCCCCGCAGGGAGTCAGCGGAGGGGTGCGCTACCGACCCTCGGCGCGCCGCAGCGCGGCGGCGAGATCGGCCGGTAGGGGCGAGCTGAGCTCCAGCGACTCGCCCGTGAAGGGGTGCTCGAACGCCAGCCGGGCAGCATGCAGGAACTGGCGCTCCAGGCCAAGCAGACCGGGGGTCCCGTACTCCGGGTCCCCGGCGACAGGGTGGCCGATCGCCTGGAGGTGCACGCGGATCTGGTGGGTGCGGCCGGTGTCGAGCTTCACACGCAACAGCGAGTACTCGGGGAGGGCGCGCTCGAGCGTGAAGCGGGTGCGGGCCTCGCGGGGGAAGTCGCCCCCGACGGCCCTGCGGGTGCGCACGCGGGGATCGCGCCCGATCGGGGCCTCGATCGTGCCGCTGCGCGCGGGGGGGCGGCCCTCCACGAGCGCCAGGTACTCGCGTTCGATGCCGCGCGCGGCGAGCGCGCGCTTGAGCAGCCGGTGAGCCTCCTCGGAGCGGGCGACGACGAGCAGGCCGGAGGTCTCGCGGTCCAGGCGGTGCACGATCCCGGCGCGTTCCGCCTCCCCCCCGGCCGCGACGCCGGCGAGCAGCTGGGAGAGCGTGCCCTCGCGGTGCCCGCGGGCGGGGTGCACGACGAGTCCGGCGGGCTTGTCGACGACGAGCAGGTGCTCGTCTTCGTAGACGATCTCGAATGGCGCCCCACCCACTCCGGTCATGGCGCCCGCGACCGGTCGCCCGCGGGGCGCTCGATCACGAGCAGCAGGACCAAAACCCCCAGCGTGATCGAGACGTCGGCGAGGTTGAAGGGGGGCCAGCCGAGGGGGAGCTTGACGAAGTCGGTGACCGACCCCTCGCGCAGGCGGTCGAGAATGTTCCCCAGGGCACCGCCGAGCAGCATCCCCGTGGGCAGCCAGATCCACGGCCGTGCGGCGTGGCGCGCGAAGTAGGCGAGCAGCGCGAGCAGCGCGAGGCCGATCACGATCGTGACGGCGACGTGCTCGCCAGGGAGCAAGCCGAAGGCCACCCCGTGGTTGCGCGTGTCCACCAGCTCGATCCCGGGCAGCACTCGGCGTTCTTCGCCGGGGACGATCGAGTGCCGCACGGCGCTCTTGGATAGCTGGTCGAGGACGACGACGGCAAGGGCGACGAGCGCGACGCTGGTCCAGGGGGAGGCCCACAGCGACCGTCGGGCGCCCGCGCCGGGGAGAGAGCCCCGCGAGGGGGCGGGACTCGCCTCAGACCGAGGGTCGCGGGGGGAGGTCAACCGCCGATGATGCCCTGCACGACGACGCTGTTGAGGATCTCGAGCACGACGATCGCGACGATCGGGCTGAAGTCGAAGCCGCCCATGCCGGGCAGGACGCGGCGGAAGATCCGCAGGAACGGTTCGCAGACGTCGCGCAGGAAGCCGATCACGGCGCTGGAGGTGCGTGAGTAGGGAGGGTGCACGCCAAACGCGAAGAGCCACCCCACGACGATGTGGGCGAAGATCAGCAGGATGTAGACGTAGATCAGCGTCGAGAGGTAGTTGGCGACTTCCGTGCGAGCGGAGGCGAGCAGGAGCGTCATCGACCGCTCCCGCGCTCCGGTCGCGGGCCCCCGCGCCGGCCGCCGGTCCCTCGGCGGCGCAGCACGGCGTCGAGCGCGTCGCTGAACGCGGCGCGGACCCCCCCACGCTCCAGGGCGTCCACCCCGCGCGCGGTGAGGCCCCCGGGAGAGGAGACCTCGCGGCGCAGGGCAAGCGTGTCGTAGTCGCGGCGGCGCAGCAGCTCCGCCGTGCCGGCGAGCGTCTGGACGACGAGCCGGGCGCCCTCGGCGGCCGGGATCCCGCGGCGCACCCCGGCGTCGACCTGGGCCTCGGCGACGAGCGCGACGTAGGCGGGGGCGCAGGACATGAGGCCCATCGCGACGTCCACGAGCGCGTCGTCGAGCACCACCAGGGAGCCGAGCTCGGCGAAGAGCTCGCGCACCTGCGCGTCGAGGGCGGCGTCCTCGCCAAACGCCTCCCCGGCCCCGGCCTCGGCGGCGCCCCCGCCGAGCGCCTCCCCGGCCGGCGCGGCGGGCGCGTCTCCGCCGAGAGCGTGCCCTGCACGCTCCGGGTCGGCGGCCTGCACCACGGCCCCCTCGCGCACCTCGACCGGCAGCGAGGGCATGAAACGATAGACGGGCCGCTCGGGGTAGGCACGCTTCACCGCTTCGAGCGGGGTGGCAGCAAGGATCGAGGCCACCGCGCGCGCGTGCGGGGCGACCTCCTCGGCGACGCGGTCGAGCTGGGCGGGCTTGTGGCAGAGCACCACGAGCTCGGCGCGCCGGGCGACCTCGGCGTTGCTCGCGAGCGCTTCCCCCCCGGTCTCCTCGGCCAGCGCCACGGCGCGGGCGGCGACCGGATCGAAGCACAGCACCGGGCGCCCCCACCCGCGGGCGAGCGCGCGCGCCATGTTGCCTGCTCCGATCAGTCCGATCTGCATAGGGCGCCTACCCTAGCGGCTGCTCAGCTCTGATTGAAAAAGCCCTTCTCGATCAGCCTGGCGCGCTCCTCCGCGGAGATCTCGACGTTGCGCGGCGTGAGCATGAAGACCTTGTCCGCGATCCGCTGCATCCCGCCGTCGAGCGCGTACGTGAGGCCGGAGGCGAAGTCGATGAGGCGCTTGGCGAGATCGGTTTCGGTGCCCTGGAGGTTGAGGATCACGGGGATCGAGTCCTTGAAGCGGTCCGCGACCTGCTGGGCGTCGTTGAAGGACTTGGGGATCACGAGGTGGACACGGACGTCGCCGTTGGAGCGGGAGCCCACAGAGCGCAGGTTTGTCGTGGGAGCCCCCCCTGCGCGTCCGCGGGGTTCGTCCTCGGCGAAGATGTCGTCGACCTCGTCGCGGCGGCGGCGCAGGCGCTTGACGTTGGGGCGCTCGCGGTAGTGGTCCTCGAGCGCGGCCTCGTGGGGGGCGTCGTCCTCGTACTCGTCGTGGTACTCCTCGGCGAGGCCGAAGTACACGAGCGCGCGGTGCCAGGAGTCGCGAAAGGCCATCAGGGGTCGTTGTTCGCTGAAACTGCGATTTTCCCTGCATATCGTAGCCGTCTGTGGTTTGGATAGTCGGTCATGCGTAAAGCGCCACGCCCAGCCTGACGATCGTGGCGCCCTCCTCGACCGCGACGGGGTAGTCCTGGGAGGTCCCCATCGAGAGCTCGTGCAGGCCGTGGGCGTCGGCGAGCTCGCGCAGAGCGGCGAACCAGGGGCGGTTCGCCTCGGGTGTGGCGACCGAAGCCGGGTGACACGCGCCTCCGGCGCTGGCCGATTCGGGGATGCGAGCGAAGCGAGTGTCTCCCTTATCGGTCCCCGTTTCGACCAGCGGGGGCATGGTCATCAGGCCGACGACAGGAAACGGGGAGCGCTCGAGGTAGAGAGGAAGCTCCTCGGGGAGCACGCCGGCCTTGCCGGGCTCGCGGGCGACGTTGACCTGGATCAGGACCTCCAAGCCCGGGAGGGCGGCGTCGCGGTGGTGCTCGAGCGCCTGCAGAGCGGACTCGGAGGCGAGCGAATGGATGAGACGCACGTGGGGCACGACGAGGGGCACACGGCGGCTCTGCAGCTGGCCGATGAAGTGCCAGGTGAAGAGCTCACCGTGGGCGACCACCTTGGCCTGGAGATCCTGGGCGCGGTTCTCCCCCACGAGCCGTACGCCGCCGCGGGCGAGCGCGGGCAGGTCCTCCAGGGCGACGTACTTGGTGGCGGCGAGCACCTGCACGCCGGCGGGGTCCCGCCCGGCGCGGGCGGCGGCTAGGGCGATCTGCTCGCGCGCACGAGCGAGGTTCTCGCAGACGCGCTCGGCGCGGATGTCCGCAATCAGCTCAGCCATGCGACCCCGGCCTGACGCCGCCGCGGGGCACTCGCCGCGTGAAGCCACCTCGGATCAGTCCAGCCACCCCACTCCCGCCTGGCGTCCCGCGCGGGGGCCTTCGCGGCGGTGGGAGAAGTAGCGCTCGTCGCAGATCGTGCATGCGCCCACGTCCTCAATGTGTGCGACCCCGGCCGCCTCCAGGCGCTCGCGGGCGAGGCCGGGGAGGTCGAGGTTGCGCCCCTCACCCCGCCGGCGGAGTCCTGACCGGTCGGCAAACGCGGCGTGGGCCTCCTCGCCGACCTCGTAGCAGCACGGTCCTGCACCGGGACCAATAACCGCGGTGACCTCCCCCTCGCCGCCGAGCTCGCGCAACGCGCGCACCCCCTCCTCGAGCACCCCGGCGGCGAGCCCGCGCCACCCGGCGTGGAGCGCCGCGACGGCGCCCTCGGACCCGAGGACCACCGGAAGACAGTCTGCAACCAACACCATCGTCCCGACCCCGCGCAGCGCGGTGGCGTGCCCGTCGGCGTCGATCGCCACAGCCTCCCCGCCCCGCCCCCCCTGGGTGCTCACGCGCTGCACGACGGTGCCGTGGACCTGGCGGCTGGCGCACAGCCACCGCAGTCCGAGCTCCCCGCAGAGGCGGTCGCGTTCGCGGCGACCGTGCTCGTGACCGGGGCCGCGCGCCGTCGAGAGGTTGCCGTCGGCGAGCGCCGTGAACAGCGCGCGCCCGCCGCCGGGGAGCTCGAAGCGCAGCGGGGGCCGTACCGGCGTGGTCTCGCTACTCGACCCCATCACGCTCCAGCGCCGCGGCGAGCTCCGCGTCGGGACCGGGGGCCAGCTCACCGTCGAGGCGCATCCGCAGGGACTCCTCTAGCCGCCGGCCGATCTCGGGGCCCTGGGGCACCCCCGCGGCGAGCAGGTGCTCGCCGGTTATCGCCAGGCGCACGTGGCGAACCTCCTCCAGCCAGCGGCGCGCCGCGGGGGCGGCGGGTGCGCTCACCGCGCCGGCCAGGGCGACCCCCTCGGGCGGGACGGGTAGCGCAAGGTCGCGCAGCTGCGATGGGGTGGCGACGTGAGGTAGCTCCTCGACCAGGTGCGGTACGGCGACGGCCGCGACAGCCACTCGGTCGCGCTCTGAGGCGGGGAACTCGAGGCGGTCGAGCAGCGCGGCGATCTCGGGTATGGGATGCCCACCCACCCCGCCGTCCTCACCCAGCGCGAGCGGTAGCACGAGCGCGGAGAGCAGCAGGAGATCGGGGCGGCCCACCTCAGCGCCGCCCGCCCGCCCGTCGTCCGCGGGCAGCAGTTCCAGGGCGCGGCGCGCCAGGGGCGACTCGAAGCGCAGACGGGGATGCAGCGCCGCGAGCAACCCGAGGCGCTCCAGCTCGGCGAGGGCGTCGAGCGGGTCGGGCTCGGCCAGCGCGAGGCGCAGCTCGGCGCCGACGCGCGCACCGGAGACGGTCTGCAGGGCGCCCTCAGCGACCGCGGCGGCGGCCAGTTGCGCGGTGTGCTCCTCCACCGCGAAGCCCAGGCGGGCGCGGTAGCGCGCGAGACGCCACAGGCGGGTGGGGTCGTCGAGGAAGCTCCGCTCGTGCAGCACGCGCAGGCGCCCGGCGCGCATGTCCTCCAGGGCGTGGGGCGCGGCGTGCATCTCCCCGGGGCGCTCGCCGTCGAGTGCGAGGGCGAGCGCGTTGACGGTGAAGTCCCGCCGCAGCAGATCCTCCGCGAGCGGCGCGGGCTCGACCTCGGGCAGCGCCCCGGGTGCGGGGTAGCGCTCGCGGCGGGCCGCGGCGACGTCGATCCGCCCGGCGTCCCACTCCACTGTCGCCGTGCCGAAGCGCTCGTGCTCGTTCGCACCAGCAGGGACGCCAAAGCTGCCGGCAAGCGCACCGGCGAGCAGCCCGGCGGAGTGGCCGTACGGGGAGTGCCCATCCTCCACCACCACGTCCAGCTCCCGGGGGTGGCGGTCCAGCAGCAGGTCACGCACGGCACCTCCCACCAGAAAGGCGCCGGGGAGCGCCGCCGCCAGCAGCTGCTCCCCACCGGGCTCAGCCCGCAACCGCTCCAGCAGGTCAACGGCGGGGGGTGCGCTCACCGGCAGCCTCACCCCCGGATCCCCGCGCGGGGCGTCGCCGAAGGGAGCCCCGGGGGGCCGACTGCCGGAGGACACGCTCACCGAGGGCCTCTCTACCGCCGCACCGGGACGCCGGCGCGCTCCAGGTACTCCTTGGCCTCCCCGACGGTGTGCAGGCCGTAGTGGAAGATCGACGCGCACAACGCCGCGTCCGCGCCCGCGTGGAGGGCCTCGGCGAGGTGCGAGAGCTCGCCGGCGCCGCCGGAGGCGATCACGGGCACCCCCACGGCCTCGCTCACCGCGGCCGTCAGCCGCAGGTCGTAGCCGTCGGAGGTGCCGTCGCGGTCCATGCTCGTGAGCAGGATCTCTCCCGCCCCCCGGGCGGTCGCCTCGCGCGCCCACTCCACCACGTCGCGCCCGGTGGCGGTGCGCCCGCCCGCGACGTACGCCTCCCACGTGGCCTCCAGGCCGAGGTCCGCACCGGCTCCGGAGCTCGCGCGGGCCCCGTTAGTGGGGGCCGGGCGCACGTGCGCCTTGGCGTCGACGGCGAGCACCACGCACTGCGCGCCGAACACCCGCGCCAGCTCGTCGATCAGCTGCGGCCGCGCGAGCGCCGCGGAGTTCACCGAGACCTTGTCCGCCCCGGCGTCCAGCACCGCCTGGGCGTCCTGCACCGAGCGGATGCCCCCGCCGATCGTGAACGGCACGAACACCTCGTCCGCGGTGCGCCGCGCCAGCTCGACGATCGTCTCGCGCCGCTCGTGGGTGGCGGTGATGTCGAGGAACACCAACTCGTCGGCTCCCTCACGGTCGTAGTAGGCGGCCAGCTCCACCGGGTCTCCGGCGTCGCGGATGTCCACGAATTCCACGCCCTTCACGACGCGGCCGCCGTCCACGTCGAGGCAGGGGATCACGCGCTTGAGGTGCACGCGCTCACGGTAGCCGCTCAACCGTCGAGGACGGCCTGTGCCTGCTCTACGGTGAAGCGCTGCTCATAGAGGGCCTTGCCGACGATCACGCCCGCAAGGCTCTCCTCGCCCAGACCCGCCAGGCCTTCAAGGTCGGCGAGCGAGCCGATGCCACCTGAATACAGGAATCGCCCGCGCGCGGCCCGAGCGACGCGGCGCACTTCCTCCAGGTCGGGGCCGCCGAGCATCCCGTCGCGGTCCACATTCGTGTATACGAACTCGCTCACTCCTCGATGGTGGAGTCCTGCGATGACGTCCTCAGTATTGCCATCGATAGTCTCCGTCCACCCGTCGGTGGAAACCCGCCCGCCGCGTACGTCCACCGATACAAGCACGTTGCCGGGCCACGCTCCGAGAGCCCGCCCCAGCAGGTCGGGATCGGTGAAAGCGGCGGTGCCGAGGATCACCCGGTCGGCACCGGCCATGAACACATCCTCGATGGCTTTCAAAAAGCGCAGGCCCCCGCCGAACTGGACCGGAACGCCCAGCTCCACGATCCTGCTCAGGTGGTCCAAGTTCTGCGGGTAGCCATCGTGTGCTCCGTCTAGGTCTACGACATGCAGAAAGCGTGCCCCCGCCTCCGCCCACGCTCGCGCAGCCTCAAAGGGGTCCTGGTCGTAGACCTTCTTCGCATCGAAGTCGCCTTTGACGAGGCGTACCGCGTTGCCACCAAGGATGTCGATGGCCGGGTAGAGAATCACGACGCCAGAGGCACTCGCGCAGCCGCCGCGGCGGCGCAGAGGCCCACGAAGTTGCCCAGCAGACGCAGGCCGTGGGTCGAGGACTTCTCCACGTGCGACTGCGCCCCAAAGACGTTGCCTCGGCCCACCACCGCGGGGAACACCTCCCCGTACTCTGCCGTGGCGAGCACCACCTCGGGGTCCGCGGGGTGCGCCACGAACGAGTGCACGTGGTACAGGAACGTCGGGTCCGGCAGGCCCTCGCGCAGTGGGGAGGGGCGCTGCCAGCGGACCTCGCTCCAGCCGATGTGCGGGAGCTTCAGGTCTCCCGCCTCAAGCTTACGCACCTCTCCCTGCAGGAGCCCGAGCCCCTTCGCCCCGCCATGCTCGGCGGAGCAGTCGAAGAGCAACTGCATCCCCATACAAGACCCGAACAGCGGTGTCCCCGCCGCCGCCAGCTCGCGCAGCAGCCCGTCGAGGCCGAGCTCGCGAATCACGGCCATCGCCGCGGGGAACGCCCCCACGCCGGGGAGCAGCAGGCCGTCGGCTGCGCGCAGCTCCGCGTGGTCGCGGCTGACGAACGCCTGGGCGCCGACGCGCTCCAGGGCCTTCTCCACCGACCGGCGGTTTCCCATCCCATAGTCCACCACTGCAATCCGAGGTCCGCCCGAGCCGCTCATCCGGTCAGCGTCCCCTTCGTGCTCGGCACCCCCGTCTCGGAGGGGTCGAGCGCGACCGCGGCGCGCAGGGCTCGCGCGAACGCCTTGAAGGCGGCCTCGATCTGGTGGTGCGCGTTGGTGCCCGCCTCCACTCGCAGGTGCAGCGTGAGCTTCGCGGCGGTCGCCACCGCGCGGAAGAACTCCTCGGTGAGCTCGTGCTCGAAGCCCCCCGTCGAGCCTGGCGGCAGGTCGGCCTCGAACAGCGTGAAGGGGCGACCGGAGATGTCGACGGCGCAGCTCGCGCGCGCCTCGTCCATCGGCACCACGGCCGACCCGTACCGCACGATCCCCGCGCGGTCGCCCAGCGCCTCGTCGAGCGCCCGGCCCAGCACGATCGCGGTGTCCTCCACAGTGTGGTGCGCACCGGTCTGCAGGTCCCCGGAGACCCGCACGTCGAGGTCCAAGCGCCCGTGGCGGGCGAGCAGGTCGAGCATGTGGTCGAGGAAGCCCACCCCCGTCGCCCGCGTGCCCGCGCCCGTGCCGTCGAGGGCGAGCGTCAGCGCGACGTCGGTCTCTCCCGTGCGGCGCTCGAGGGTGGCGGTGCGGCTCATGGCTCTTGATTCTCCCCCATGTCCCCCGCGCGCGCCTCCATCGAGCGTGCGTGCCACTCGAAGCCCTCCGCGCGGGCGACGGGCGCGCCGGCCGCGGCCAGTTTGCGTGCGGCGGGCCCACCCACGGCGCCGAGCCGCACCTCTGCCTGGCGCCGGCGGAAGTGACGCGGGGAGAGCCCCGAGGCGAAGCGCGCGGCGCCCGCGGTCGGGAGGATGTGGTTGGAGCCCGCCACGTAGTCCCCGAACGCGGTGCCCGCGGCCGCGCCCACGAACACGCAGCCGGCGCGACGCACCTGCGGGGCCAGCGCCTCGGGCTCGGCGCCGACCAGCTGCAGGTGCTCGGGGGCGTACTCGTTGGCGATCTCCACCGCGGCGCGCACGTCCGCGCTCTGCACCAGCACGCAGCGCGGCGCGTCCACACCCGGACGGGTCGTCCTCGCCGCCGGGGCGGCCCCCGCTGCCGCCGCCGCTCCACCGACCCCTGCCACCGCTCCAGCGGCCCCCGCCGCCGAGGCGTCCTGCGCCGTCAGCCGCTCCACCTCGGCCGCGAGCGCGTCCAGCGCGCCGGCGGAGGGAGAGAGCGCGGCCACGAAGCTCCCCGCCCCGTGCTCGGCCTGGGCGAGCAGGTCGAATGCGAGCAGCCGCGGGTCGGCGTCGGCGCCGAGCACCACCAGCAGGTCGGAGGGGCCCGCGAAGGAGTCGATGCCGACCACGTCGGAGAGCTTGCGCTTAGCTTCCTGCACGTACACGTTGCCGGGGCCCACGACGACGTCCACGCGCTGCACCGTCTCCGTCCCGTAGGCCAGCGCGGCGACGGCCTGCGCGCCGCCCATCCGGTAGACCCGCTCCACCCCGAGCAGGCGACAGGTGCCGAGGATCAGGGGGTCCACCTGCCCGTCGCGTCCGGGCGGGGAGCACACGACCACGTCGAGCACCCCGGCGGCGCGGGCGGTGACGACGCCCATCACCGCGGTGGAGGGGTACGGGGCGCGCCCTCCCGGCACGTACACCGCGGCCGCGTCGACCGGCAGCTCGCGCACCGTGACGGAGTGGCCCTGGGGCAGGTGCACGGACACGTCCTCCCCCACTCCGGCCTGGGCGACCGCAGCGACGTTGGCGATCGCCACCTGCAGGCCCGCCACCACCTCCAGGGGCAGTTGCACGATCGCCTCGTCGAGCTCCTCCGCAGGGACCCGCAGCGGCCGCGGCGGCGCCCCGGCGAGGTCCAGTTCGCGGGTGTACTCGAGCACCGCCTCGTCTCCCTCGTGAGCGACCACGGCGAGGATCTGCGTGACCACGTCCCGCGCGTCGCCGGGCGGGGGGGCCAGCTTGCGCAGGCGCTCCGCCACAGCGGCGGGGCCGCTCAGGAGCCTCCCCCGGGCGTCGTAACCATTCGGCAGCTCGCGCGCGTCCAGGCGCTCAACCCGCACGCAACCGCTCCAGCAGGTCGTCGATCGCGGCCGCCTTGAGCTTGTGCGCGACGGGGTTGGCGATCAGGCGGGCGGTGCACTCGAAGAGGGACTCACGCACCTGCAGGTCGTTCTCGCGCAGCGTGGTGCCGGTCGCGGTGAGGTCCACGATCGCCTCGACGAGTCCGGTCAGCGGGGCGAGCTCGACGGAGCCCTTGACCTCCACGATCTCCGCCTGGCGGCCGGTCTCCTCGAAGTGGCGCGCGGCCGTGAGGGGGTACTTGGTGGCGACCCGCAGGACTCCCAGGCGGCGCAGCGCCTCCGCCGCGGGGTCGGGGTCCCCGGCGACGGACGCCAACACCATCGTGCAGCGGCCGTAGCCGAGGTCGAGCAGCTCGTACACCTCGCGCCCGGTGACAGAGCGACCGACCCCGCCGACGCCTCCGAGCGCGCGCTCGGCCAGCACGTCCTTGCCGGTGATCCCGAGGTCTGCGGCACCGGCCTCCACGTAGGTCGGCACGTCGGAGGGGCGCATCGTGATCACCCCGATCTCCGCAAACAGCAGCCGGCGGTCGTTGGAGCGCAGCTCGGCGGTGTCCACCCCCAGCCGGGCCACCAGCGCGACCGTATCCCTGAAGAGCGCCCCGCGCGGCACGGCGAGCGTGAGGCCGCCCAGCGCGCTCACCGCGTCAGCCCCGCTCCCCTGCCGCGCTCCTCGCCGGCGAGCGCGATGTGCAGGCGGTCGACGCCCAGCGCGAAGCCGACCGCGGGCAGCGAGCGCCCGAAGGACCCGAGCAGCTCGTCGTAGCGCCCGCCGCCGCCGAGGGGGGCGCCGAGCGCGGGGTCGTACACCTCGAACACGGCGCCGGTGTAGTAGCCGAGCGAGCGCACGAGGCCGAGGTCGAAGATCACGCGTCCCGCCACGTCGGGGTCGAGCAGGGCGTACACCGCGCGCATCCCCGCGACCGCTTCCGCCGCGGGGCCGGGGAGGCCCTCGAGCGCCTCGGGCCCCCCGCGGCGGAGGGGCACGTCGAGCAGCAACTGCGCGTCGGGCGCCGGCAGCCCGGCCTCCTCGAGGCGGCGGGCGAGTCCCACGAAGTCCCTGCGCGCGAGCGCCTCCAGCAGGTCGGGGCGGACCGGCTCGCGCACCTGCAGGCCCGCCATCAGGGCGGGGAACAGCGAGGCGTCGCCGAGGCCCACGCGGTAGTCCTCAAGGCCGGTGGCGTCCAGCGCGCGGCAGAGCACCGTGAGCGCCTCGGCGGTGCCCTCGGGCGCGGGCGCGCCGAGCAGCTCGATGCCGGCCTGCAACAGCTCGCGGGGTTGCCCTCGGGAGGGGAGCACCGCGCGGTAGCAGTGCGCGAAGTAGCAGAAGCGCAGAGGCGGCGGGGCGTGCGGGTAGCGGGTGCCCACGAGGCGTGCGATCGGCACGGTCATGTCCGAGCGCAGTACGAGCAGTGCCCCGGTCTCGTCGAACAGGCGGTACACCGGCGGCGAGGAGGGGGACGCGTCGCTCGCGCGCGCAAGCACCGCCTCGTACTCGAGCGCGGGGGTGTACACCTCACCGTAGCCGTGGCGTTCGAACACCCCGCGCAGGGCCTCGGTGAGCACGCGCAGCTCGCGCATCTCGTCGGGCAGCACGTCGCGGGTGCCGGAGGGGATCGGGTGGATCATCGCGGGGACACGTAGGGGCAGTAGGGAGGGTTCATGGCGGGGACATATATACGACGCGACGGGGACGGGTAGGAGGCCGAGGGCGCGTGGTGAGCTACCGAGCGGTACACGCCACGCGGTTAACGGGTTTAGGGCCCACGACAAAATAACTGACGGTCCGGTGCGGCCGCTCCGCGGCGATCTGCGCCACCCGTGATGCTCGCCGTGCCACCAGCACGGCTGCGCTCACGTGCGTCGCATCTCATCCACGGATCGACCACCCCAATCCGCCATTTATTTTGTCGTGAACCCTTAGACGTGAAGCGCCGGCGAGGGCTCGACGGCGACGCGCTCGCAGGAGGCGCCGAGCTCGCGCAGGCGCTCGTCGATGCGCTCGTAGCCGCGGTCGATCTGACGGACGTTGCCGATTTCCGAGCGTCCGTCGGCGCAGAGGGCGGCCAGCAGCATCGCCATCCCAGCGCGGATGTCGGGAGACTCGACGCGCTCCCCGCGCAGCCGCCGGGGACCGGTGACGATCGCGCGGTGGGGGTCGCAGAGGACGATGTCGGCCCCCATCAGGATCAGCTTGTCGGTGAAGACGAGGCGGTTCTCGAACATCCACTCGTGTACGAGGATCGACCCCTCGGCCTGGGTGGCGAGGGCAAGCGCGATCGAGGTCAGGTCCGCGGGGAAGGCGGGCCAGGGGCCGTCCTGGATCTTGCTCTTGTACTCGCCGACGTCGGCCTGTACGACGAGGCGCTGGCCGCCCGGCACGAACACGTCCTCGCCGTGCAGCTCGGTGCGCAGACCGAGACGTTCGAAGACGAGGCGGATCATGCGCAGGTCCGAGGGAACGGTGTCCTTGACCAACAGCTCCCCCCCGGTGACACCGGCGAGCGCGATGAAAGAGCCGATCTCGATGTGGTCGGGGGCGAGGACGTGGGCGCAGCCGTGCAGGGAGTCGCAGCCGTGGACGGTGAGCAGGTTGGAGCCGATGCCCTGGATGTCGGCGCCCATCTTGACGAGCAGGCGCGCGAGATCCTGCACGTGGGGCTCGCAGGCGGCGTTGCCGATCACGGTCTGCCCGGGGGTGAGCGCCGCGGCCAGAAGGGCGTTCTCGGTGGCCATCACGGAGGGCTCGTCCATGAACACGTCGGTGGGGCGCAGCCCGCGGGGGGCGGTGAGCACGATGTCGCGCCCACAGTCGGCGCGGGCGCCCATCGCACGGAAGGCGTCCAGGTGGGGGTCAAGACGCCGCCGGCCGATCACGTCGCCTCCGGGCGGCGGCATCACGGCGCGCCCGAAGCGCGCGAGCAGCGGCCCGGCAAGCAGAAAGGAGGCACGCAGCTGCTCGGCGAGAGCGGGGTCGACCTCGACGCCGTCCACCCCGGCGGCGCACAGCGAAAGCTCGTTGGGGCCCAGCCAGCTCACACGCACCCCGAGATGCTCCAGGATCGCGACCATCGCCTCGACGTCGCGAATGCGGGGCACGTTGCGCACGAGCACCTCGTCCTCGGTGAGGACGCAGGCAGCGAGAGCGGGCAACGCCGCGTTCTTGTTCCCGGCCGGGGTCAACGTGCCGGAGAGCGGGACGCCGCCGTCGATGACGAGCTTCTCCATGGGCTTCGCACGCGCCCGCCGGCCCAGGATCGAACCGCCGCCGCGTCTTCCGGCAAGGGTAACAGCCATGTGGATAGGGAGTTCGCGCACGGAGCCCGGGGACCTGCACGGGTGGCACGTCCGACCGGCGGTGGCCGAGCGCGCAGGCGTTCGCGCACGGGGTCTCGGGATGTGCACGTCCGTCGGAGCCAGCCGATCCGGGGCGGGCGCGCCGGGAGCTCGCGTACGGGGTCTCGGAACGTGTGCGTCCGTCGGCCGCAGACCGCGTGAGGCCCTGCCAAACGGCCAGATATCGAGCAGATCTGCAATTTCTGTTGCAGACACAAGGCGACGATCTGGCCCAGTTGAGCCACATCCGCGTCCGGGAGAGCGAGGCGCACGTGTGTTCGGGTGGTTCCGTCCGAAGACCCACATATCTTACGAACACGTGTTCCGTTTCACTCGGACATCGACGCTCGCACAGCGCGCCCACAGGGCGCTCTTGCTAACCCGCGCGTTCCTCCTGCTCGAGGACGACGATCCAGTCGACTGGGAGGTCGGCCAGGAGGAGCTCGCGGCAACGAGCAACGAGCCCACGTGGGCTCACGCGCATCGCTGGCCGAACGGGGGGTTCTCGCCGAAGGCGAGTGTCTCTCCGCTTCGGTCGCTGTGCCGACGACGGGCACCGCGGCGGGGGGGCCAACCGGCGCCCTCGCCGCAGCCGTGCCTCTGCCCGACCCAGCCCCCCGAGCTGTGTGCCCGCCCGGTGGTCGCCGGACACGGGGAGGCCAACGTCGTGCGCGGCGCTCAGCGCGGCGCGAGGACCACGACGGGCAGCTCGCGGGTGGCGATCGACCGGTAGTGCTCGTAGCCGCTGTAGAGGGCCACGAGTCGCGGCCACAGCTCGACGACCTCCGTCTCGGTCGCAGCGCAGGCGCGGACCGGGTGCGTGCGGCCACGGACGAGCGCATCGGCCTCGGGGTGGTCCTGCAGGTTGAACCACCAGGCGGGCGGACGGACGGACGCGGCATTGGACGCGACGACGGCGAACCCGGCGCCGTGAGGGACGAAGAACACGGGCGCGTCACGCCACTGACCGGAGCGCCGGCCGAGGGTGCGCAGCACGAGGATGTCCGCCCCGAGTGCCCGGCTGCCGAGCCGCCCTCCCGTGCGCCGTACGAGCCAGGCGTGCGCCTGGGTGGCGAGCGCGCTGCCGGGGCGGTGCGCGAGGTGGGGGCTGAGACGGGCGTAGAGGTCGGCAGTGCGGGACACGGAAGCAAGCCTACCCAATGACGCTGGCTGCGGCTGCGACCACGCCATGAGACCACCGGGGCCACAACGACCCACGGACCGCCCCAAGGGCGGCCCGTGTGGAAAAGAACCGGCGGCGTCCTACTCTCCCAGGCCCTTGCGAGCCAAGTACCATCGGCGCTGAGGGGCTTAACTGCTCTGTTCGGAATGGGAAGAGGTGTTTCCCCCTCGCCAAGGCCACCGGAAAAAGGCGAGAGACCAGCCTCCCCGGTCCTTCAAAACTGCACAGCGCCACACGGGTACCACCTTGATCAAAAAATCCGTCAAGCCCTCGAACCATTAGTACCGGTCTCCTACGGGCGTTACCGCCCTTCCAGATCCGGCCTATCAACCTGGTGGTCTACCAGGGGTCTTACTCCCTCTAGGGGATGGGAGAACTCATCTTGAGGCCGGCTTCCCGCTTAGATGCTTTCAGCGGTTATCCGATCCACACGTAGCTAGCCTGCAATGCCCTTGGCAGGACAACAGATACACCAGAGGTGCGTTCATCCCGGTCCTCTCGTACTAGGGACAAATCCTCTCAATTCTCCAACGCCCACGGCAGATAGGGACCGACAGATTTGTTACCACAGCCTCTGAAATCAAAAGCCTGTGGGCCAGGTCATTTCTGCCTGACTCTGCATGTCGCCATGCAGCTCGGACTGTATCTTCAGGAGGCATCACTCCCCTGTTCGGCGTACAGTCTCTGAGGATTCTGGACTGCTACTGATCAACTCCCTCCACCGCACACTTCGGAAGCGGCCCCCACCATTCATGGAGAGAGCCTCATCCAACAACCTGGAGAACCCTCCAGGAGTGCGATGGTGACCGAGAGCCATCGATCTGACGATCGCCGCGAACTTCTCGAAGTCCTCCTGCTTGGAGGACATCAGCGGTGATCGTTCAAAGAAGGGAATCACATGCTCTAGAAGGTCCTCCCGCCGTCGTACGACGTAGACCAAAGCACGATCTTTCCTTCCATTGGACTTGATGTAACCGCATTCGTCGAACCGCTCACGGATCAATTGAAGTACCTGAGCCCTGTCACCGTTCTGGCTGACATGAAACTCAGGAACCAACTGATAACCGCTGCGACACGTCGGATTGCGATTGACGGCGACTGCAAAGCAGCCCTCGCCATCAACATAGCCCGAAATGTAGCTATCCAGCCTTTCCTGCTGATTGTCCGCACCCAACACATTGTCACTGTAGCAACCACCCCGGTCGGAATAATAGCCACGAGTAGCGTGGGATACACGGGTTTTCCAGCATATAGCCGAATTTATAGACAGCAACGGAATTTACTGTCTCACGACGTTCTGAACCCAGCTCGCGTACCGCTTTAATGGGCGAACAGCCCAACCCTTGGGAGCGACTCCACCCCCAGGATGCGACGAGCCGACATCGAGGTGCCAAACCGGGCCGTCGATGTGGACTCTTGGGCCCGATAAGCCTGTTATCCCCGGAGTACCTTTTATCCGTTGAGCGACGGCACTTCCACTTGCTACCGCCGGATCACTAAGACCTGCTTTCGCACCTGCTCGACCTGTCAGTCTCGCAGTCAAGCTCCCTTGCTACCTTTGCGCTCTACGCACGATTTCCAACCGTGCTGAGGGAACCTTTGTGCGCCTCCGTTACATTTTGGGAGGCGACCGCCCCAGTCAAACTACCCGCCTGGCAATGTCCAGCGCCCGGATTCACGGCACGCTGTTAGAAACCCAATACACCAAGGGTGGTATCTAAAGGTTGGCTCCACGCCGGCCGCAACCGGCGCTTCAAAGCCTCCCACCTATCCTGAGCGAGATGCACCGAATCCCAATACCAGGTTGTAGTAAAGGTTCACGGGGTCTTTCCGTCTAGCCGCGGGTACTCGGCATCTTCACCGAGACTGCAATTTCACCGAGCCCCTCGTTGAGACAGTGCTGAAGTCGTTACGCCATTCGTGCAGGTCGGAACTTACCCGACAAGGAATTTCGCTTGAGCTGTTACTTCCCAGGCCCTTGATATGCACTTCCTGGGATTAACTGAGACTCGAAAGCCTCAGCGGGTCGATCATTTCTGTCGACCTCTGCATGTCGCCATGCAGGCCGGACCATATCTTACCCACCAAAAATGGGCCCTGGCGTGTGGTCTCTGAGGGGTCAATCCGGAAAACCGGACGACTTCCCTGCTGATTGTCCGCACCGAACGCATTGTCACTGCCGCTCAAAAAGGCGGCGAGTAGCGCCGGATACTCGGAGTTTCCAGCATACAGCCAGGTTTTGCTAAGGCAGCGTGAGTCACCTTAGGACCGTTATAGTTACGGCCGCCGTTTACCGGGGCTTAGTTTCGCTGCTTCGGGTCAAGCCCTAACAACTCCACGTAACCTTCCGGCACCGGGCAGGCGTCAGCCCCTATACGTCGTCTTTCGACTTTGCAGAGACCTGTGTTTTTGGTAAACAGTCGCTTCAGCCTATTCACTGCGGCCCCCTCGGGCTCCACTCGCGAAGAGCTTCACCCTACTGGGGCGCCCCTTATCCCGAAGTTACGGGGCAATTTTGCCGAGTTCCTTAACGAGGGTTATCTCGATCACCTTAGTATTCTCTACTTGCCCACCTGTGTCGGTTTTGGTACGGGCACGCGCTCCCTCTCTAGAGGATTTTCTTGGAGGTATGGCGTCGGGGACTCGCCGGCTTAGAGCCAGCTGACATCGCACCTCAGGTTATGCAGCCCCGCATTTAACTAGGGCCACCCCTACATGCTTGTCCCAGGACAACCATCGCCTGGGTTCCCTTAGCCTTCCTCGTCTCCCCATCGGTCAATGGAAGCGACGTGGTACAGGAATATCAACCTGTTGGCCATCGACTACGCCTTTCGGCCTCGCCTTAGGTCCCGACTAACCCTTAGTAGACGAACTTTACTAAGGAATCCTTGGGCAATCGGTGGAGAGGATTCTCACCTCTCTTTCGTTACTCATGCCGGCATTCTCACTTCCCATGCCTCCACGGCTGGCTTACGCCGCCGCTTTACTGGCATGGGAACGCTCTCCTACCGCGCGATCGACCCGAAGGTCTCACGCACCCGCAGCTTCGGTGACTAGCTTGAGCCCCGTTACATTGTCCGCGCTCGAACACTTGACCAGTGAGCTGTTACGCACTCTTTCAAGGGTGGCTGCCTCTAAGCCAACCTCCTGGTTGTCTATGCACTCGAACATCGTTTCCCACTTAGCTAGCACTTTGGGACCTTAGCTGGCGGTCTGGGCTGTTTCCCTTTCGACGCTGAAGTTTATCCCCCAGCAACTGACTCCCGGAGTACACGTGATGGTCTTCGGAGTTTGCCTGAAGTCGGTAACCTGGTAGGGCCCCTAGTCCAAACAGTGCTCTACGGCCAACACGCAATTTATCCGAGGCTATACCTAAATATATTTCGGAGAGAACCAGATATCACTGAGCTTGATTAGCCTTTCACTCCGACCCACAGGTCATCCGCCCAGTTTTCAACCTAGGTCGGTTCGGCCCTCCACGAGGTCTTACCCCCGCTTCAGCCTGCCCATGGGTAGCTCGCTCAGTTTCGGGTATACCGCCTACGACTATGTCGCCCTATTAGGACTCGCTTTCGCTACGGCTCCGCTCATCGCTTAACCTTGCCGCAGACGAGTAACTCGCCGGCTCGTTATGCAAAAAGCACGCGGTCACAGGACAAGCCTGCTCCCACCGCTTGTAGGCACGCGGTTTCAGGTACTATTTCACTCCCCTTCCGGGGTACTTTTCACCTTTCCCTCACGGTACTTGTCCGCTATCGGTCACCAAGGAGTACTTAGCCTTGGAGGGTGGTCCCCCCAGGTTCAGTCCGCGTTTCACGAGCACGGACTTACTCAGGAACGCTTGACGGAAGATCATGCAGTTTCGTCTACGGGACGGTTGCCCTCTATGGTGCGCGGTTCCACGCGCTTCGACTACCACATGATTTTGTAACTTCCGCCGAGCCGGCCACGGCTCGGAACAAGCGCCCTACAACCCCTGCTACGCAACGCGTGGCCGCTTACACGCAGCAGGTTTGGGCTGATCCCCTTTCGCTCGCCACTACTCAGGGAGTCTCGGTTGATTTACTTTCCTCGGGGTACTGAGATGTTTCACTTCCCCCGCTTGTCTTCCACCGGCCTATGTGTTCAGCCGGGGATAACGCCGCATTACCAGCGTTGGGTTTCCCCATTCGGGCATCCACGGGTCAAAGGCTATTCAGCGCCTAACCGTGGCTTATCGCAGCCGTTCACGCCCTTCATCGACTCTTGGTGCCAAGGCATCCACCATGTGCCCTTACTATCTTGACGGTGATCAGACCGATCGTGATCCTCCGCACCCCTGAACAAGCAGGTGCAGACGAGAATGATCGCGAGCGGCCCGGTGATACCCGTTTTTCAGCCGCCGCTTATCGATGGCGGCTGATGTGGCTTCTGTGCAGTTTTCAAGGACCGTGGAGAGGCTTACACCGGCCTGCGCTGGGCTGGTGCGGACGCGATCTCTTCGATCGCGACTGCGCCTAACGCCGGGCGGGCGCCGGTCTCTCAAAGCTCAACAGCATGCTGGCGGGTTGGATGCCGCTCCGCCACAGGGTCTTCAGTAGGGGAGGACCCTCAATGGAGGAGGCAGCGCGCCAGTCAGGTTCGGTCGACATGCTAGGCCCGGTCTGCTCTGTCGCCGTCCGAGCTCGCCGGAGACCCGAAGGTCTCGTGGAGATCGAGCGGCCGCTGGGACCGGGGCACTGTTATGTGCTCCCTAGAAAGGAGGTGATCCAGCCGCAGCTTCCGCTACGGCTACCTTGTTACGACTTCACCCCAGTCACGAGCCCCACCTTCGACGGCTCCCTCCCTTGCGGGTTAGGCCACCGGCTTCGGGTGTTGCTCACTCCCGTGGTGTGACGGGCGGTGTGTACAAGGCCCGGGAACGTATTCACCGCGGCAGTGCTGATCCGCGATTACTAGCAACTCCGCCTTCATGCAGGCGAGTTTCAGCCTGCAATCCGAACCGAGACGCGCTTTAAGGGATTCGCTCCACCTCGCGGTATCGCAACCCTCTGTACGCGCCAATGTAGCACGTGTGTAGCCCTGAACATAAGGGGCATGATGACTTGACGTCATCCCCACCTTCCTCCGGTTTGTCACCGGCAGTCTCGCATGAGTCCCCAACTGAATGCTGGCAACATGCGACGGGGGTTGCGCTCGTTGCGGGACTTAACCCAACATCTCACGACACGAGCTGACGACAGCCATGCACCACCTGTGAAAGTGCCCCGAAAGGAGGGTGTGTTTCCACACCTGTCACTCACATGTCAAGCCCAGGTAAGGTTCTTCGCGTCGCGTCGAATTAAACCACATGCTCCGCTGCTTGTGCGGGCCCCCGTCAATTCCTTTGAGTTTTAGCCTTGCGGCCGTACTCCCCAGGCGGGCAACTTAATGCGTTAGCTTCGACACGGGGGGAGTCGACACCCCCCACATCTAGTTGCCATCGTTTACAGCGTGGACTACCAGGGTATCTAATCCTGTTTGCTCCCCACGCTTTCGCGTCTCAGCGTCAGTCACGTCCCAGCGAGCTGCCTTCGCCATTGGTGTTCCTCCTGATATCTGCGCATTTCACCGCTACACCAGGAATTCCACTCGCCCCTTCCGGACTCTAGCTTGACAGTATCCACCGGCTTTCCAGGGTTGAGCCCTGGACTTTCACAGCAGACTTATCAAGCCGCCTACACGCTCTTTACGCCCAATAATTCCGGACAACGCTTGCACCCTACGTATTACCGCGGCTGCTGGCACGTAGTTAGCCGGTGCTTCTTGTGAAGGTACCGTCACTCCAGCCGGCTATTCACCGGCGAAGCTTCGTCCCAACTGAAAGGGGTTTACAACCCGAAAGCCTTCTTCCCCCACGCGGCGTTGCTGCGTCACGCTTTCGCGCATTGCGCAAGATTCCCCACTGCTGCCTCCCGTAGGAGTCTGGGCCGTGTCTCAGTCCCAGTGTGGCTGATCGTCCTCTCAGACCAGCTACCCATCGAAGCCTTGGTGAGCCGTTACCTCACCAACAAGCTAATGGGCCGCGGGCCCATCTCGATGCGGAGGCCGAAGCTTCCTTTCCCCTTGCGGGCACATCCGGTATTAGCCCGAGTTTCCTCGGGTTGTCCCGGTCATCGAGGCAGGTAACCCACGTGTTACTCACCCGTTCGCGGCTCTGCCCCAGGGCAAGCCCTGGTTCGTCGCTCCACTTGCATGTGTTAAGCACGCCGCCAGCGTTCGTCCTGAGCCAGGATCAAACTCTCCGTGAAGAACTTCACGAAAAGCTGTCACGGCTTGCCGAGCGCCGCCGATCGAAGATCGGCCGGCGGCGACCGACGGCCCGGGGCCTATACACGTGGGCTCCGGGACCGCGACGGGGTACTGCTCCTACTTGACTCTTGGTCCGCCCCCGGAGGCACCGACGAGGCAGCCGCAGAGCGGCCAACCCGAGGCGCCGACCCGGCGACGGGTCGAACCTGGACGCACACCACGATCGATTCGATCGTCGGTGCGCATGCTGTTGAGTTTTCAAAGACCGCCGAGCCTCTTTGGGGAGGACGTCCCCGGAGAAGACCGATCCGGACCTACGCCCGAGGGCGCTTGGGACCGGCCGAGCAGTATAGCGCTATTCGACGAGCAGGCGCAGGAAGCGCCGCCGGCCCACCCTCAGCACCGCGCCCCGCGCGTCCTCGGAGGCTACGTCGTAGCGGCCCGGGCTCAGCGGCTCCCCGTTCAGCGACACGCCGCCCTGGTCGATCAGGCGCCGGGCCTGCGAGCTCGACATGGCGTACTTCGCGGCGATCAGCCGAGGTAGGTGGATCTTCCCGTCCTCGCCGACTGAGACGTGAGCCTCCTCGACCGCCTCCGGCGTCTCGTGCCGGACGAAGACCCGGTCGAAGTCGGCCTCGGCCCGTACGGCGTCCGCCGGCGAGTGTAGCCAGCCCACCAGCTCCCGCGCCAGCAGACGCTTCGCGTCGCGCGCAGACATCTCCCCGACCGCCGGGGGTTCGTGGTGCAGCAGCAGCCTGTAGTACTCGCCCATCGCCTCGTCTGGGATGCTGAGCGTCTTGCCGTAGACCTCCCCGGGCGGATCGGTGATCCCGATCTGGTTGCCGAGCGACTTGGACATCTTCTGGCGTCCGTCGACGCCCACGAGCAGCGGCATCGTCAAGATCGCCTGCCCGGGCTCGTCGTAGGCTCGCTGGATGTCGCGACCGAGCAGCAGGTTGAACTTTTGATCGGTGCCTCCGAGCTCCACGTCGGCGTGGACGGCGACCGAGTCGTAGCCCTGCAGCAGCGGGTACATCAGCTCAAGCATCGAGATCGGCTGCTGCCCAGCCCAGCGCGTGGCGAAGTCGTCGCGCGCCAGCAGTTGGGCCACGGTGGTCGTACGCGTCAGCCCCAGCAGGTCGATCTTCGCCAGCCACTCGCTGTTGCGCCGGACCTCCAGCCGCTCCGCATCGAGAATCCGCAGCGCCTGCTCCTGGAAGGTCGCCGCGTTGGCCTCGATCTCCTCCACCGAGAGCATTGGCCGCACCGTCGAGCGCCCCGATGGATCGCCCACACGAGCGGTGTAGTCGCCGATGATCAACACCACCACGTGACCCTCCTCCTGGAACTCGCGCAGCTTTCCCAGTACGACGGCGTGACCGAGGTGGATGTCCGGGGCGGTGGGGTCGATCCCAAGCTTTACCCGCAGCGGACGACCCTCCGCGTGTGCCTCGGCGAGCTTCTCCACGAGCGCACCTTCGGGCAGGCAGTCAACAGAATTTTTAATGAGGGCGGCAAGCCGCCCAGGAGCGGCGTTCGTTGTACGGGACCGGGCTGGGTCGGCCAGCCGGGCGGGCGGGGATCTCATCGTCCGGCCGGTCGGGGGACTCCTCGTCAAGGGTGCTCGCCATGCGCCGGCTCATGCTAATAGACTCCCCTCCCCATTTGATGGAGTCCGCAACCCTGCCAGGCACCGCCCTCCCCGCAGGCACCCCCCCGCCCGCGGAGCCCCGGAGCCGCTCGCGCCTGAAGAAGCTCCGCTTCTTGCTGATCTTCCTCGCGCTGGCGCTGCTCGGCCTCGTGTCGTTCGTGTTCGGCATGTTCATGGCCGTGGCCTCGGACCTGCCGCAGCTGGAAGCCAAGTTCAGGCAGACCAACGCGCACAACTCGGTGCTGCTGGACGACCGGGGCAAGCAGATCGGGATGTTGAGCGACCACGACCAGGTGCTGGTCACCGAACAGCAGATCCCGCCGATCGTGCGCGACGCGGTGATCGCGATCGAGGACAAGCGGTTCATGAGCAACGAAGGCATCGACCTGCGCTCGCTGGCGCGGGCGGCCGTGACGGACGTGGTGCAAGGGAGCGCGGTGCAGGGGGCCTCGACGATCGAGCAGCAGTTCGTCAAGAACGCGCTGGGCCAGCAGTCGCACCGCACGATCCTCGAGAAGCTGCGCGAGGCGGCGCTGGCTTTCCACCTGGCCCACCACTGGTCGAAGCTGAAGATCCTCACCGAGTACCTGAACACGATCTACTTCGGCAACGGGGCGTACGGCATCGAGGCGGCGGCGCAGACGTACTTCGGCCAGGAACCCGACCACTCCGGGTGTGGCCTGCCGGGTCGCCCGCTGTGCGTGCAGGAGCTCAAGCCGTGGGAGGCGGCGCTCCTGGCGGGGATCATCCAGTCCCCCACGGCCTACAACCCGGTGGGCGACCCTGCGGCGACGCGGGAACGGCGCAACGTGGTACTCGGGCAGATGTACCAGCAGGGCTACCTGAACCGCACGCAGTACGAAGAAGACACGATCCAGGCGCTGCCCGGACCGCAGAACATCGCGCCCCCTCAGCAGCCGCTGGTGGACGGGGTCGACGCGGGTTACTTCGACGACTGGGTGGGCCAGCAGGTGATCGCGCGTTACGGGGCCGAGCGGTCCTACTACGGAGGCCTGCAGGTCCACACCTCCCTGGACCTGGGGCTGCAGCGCGCTGCCGAACAGGCGGTGGCGGGCTACCTGCCGGGCAGCGAAGGCCCGACCGCGGCGCTGGTGGCGATCGAAAACTCCACGGGCAAGGTGCGGGCGATGGTGGGCGGACGCAACTACGACGAAAGCCCCTTCAACCTGGCGACCGAGGGGGAGCGCCAGCCGGGCTCCTCCTTCAAGGCGTTCGACCTCGCGGCGGCGCTGGAGGACGGCATCTCACCCGACTCGGTGTGGGCCTCGAAGGTCAAGACCTTCAGGGTGCCCCACTCCTCGGAAGTGTTCACCGTGCACAACGACGAAAACGCGTACGCCGGCTCGGACACGCTGACGGGCGCGACGGCGTACTCGGACAACTCGATCTACGCCGAAGTGGGCCTGCTCGTTGGGACCCACCGAATCGCGGCGCTGGCGCACCGCATGGGCATCACCACACCGATCTCCACGAACCCCGCGATGACCATCGGGGGCCTGAAGACGGGTGTGACCCCGCTCGACATGGCCCACGCCTACGAGACGATCGCCCACAGCGGTGAGCGGGTGAGCGGCACGCTGGCCGAACCGGGGGCCCCGGTGGGGATCGAAGCGGTGCAGGAGGGCTCGCACGAACAGGTCGACCACACCGCCCTGCACCGGGTGCTGCCACCGAGCACCGCGACCACAGAGACCGCAATGCTGGAGACTGTGCTGGAGTACGGTACCGCGCGCTCGGCAGCGCTCGGCCAGTTCGCGGCGGGCAAGACGGGCACTACCTCCAACTACGGCGACGCGTGGTTCGTGGGGTGGAACCACCGCTACACGGTGGCGGTGTGGGTGGGCTTCCCCGACAGCCTGGTGCCGATGCTCACCGAGTTCGACGGGGGCCCCGTGCTGGGGGGCACGTTCCCGGCGCTGATCTGGCACAGCTTCATGGTCTCCGCGATGCAGGTGGAACGCGAACGCGCCGCCGAAGAAGCAGCCACACGGGCAGCGGCCGCCGCCAAGAAGACGGGCGCGGGGGCCGGAGCGGCCCCGGAAGGGGGCGGAGAAGCGAGCGCAGGCGCAGGCCGGGCGGCCGGTGGAGCCCCCAAACCCTCCCCCACCCCCGCGCCGGAACCGTCCGCCCCTCCGAAGAGCCACCCGGGCGAAGCGCCCGCGCCCGCGAGCGGCGGGAGAGGCCCAGCGGGGACCGCGGAAGGCGCCGAAGGCACCCCGGCGCCCACGCAGAACCCAGGCAGTACTCCACCGGCGGAAACGCCCGCGCCGAGCGCATCGGGCGGGGCTCCCAACCAGGCGCCGGCGCCCGCCGAAGCACCCGCGCCGAAGGTGAGCGGCGGCACGGGCGCGCCTACCGGCGGCGCTAGCCCAAGCGGCTGAGCGGCGTGGGGACCGCACGCGAACGCGCCCACCGGCGCCCTCTCTCGCCAAGCCGGGCCGCTGCGCTCGCGGGGGTCCGAGCTGCGAACTCCCGATCCATCAAACCTTCCCTGAGCGTGTCTGGCGTCGAACGGTGGTCGTCTGGCTGGCCGATCTTTGATCGGTTGGTGGCACGTGGGTGGACGCCCGGGCGGCGTCAGGCGGGCTCAGGTCAGCCCGGCCGGGGACGTGAGACGTGGGGGTTGCCGGCGAGGCAGAACCGCCACGGGAGCTCCGTGGCCTTTGAGATCCCGATGCGGGGGGCGGCGAGCACCCTGTGGTCGGCTTGCAGCCACGACTCGCGCGGGGGTTGGATCGTGACCGGCCCACGGGTCAGGTCGCAGTCGTTGTGCAGCAGCTCGACGCCGAGCGCGACGGTGAGCTTGCCGGGGCCCGAGCACAGCTCCTCGCGGCGTTGCACGGCGCGGCGCTCGCGCATGCGGGCGATCCCGTGCAGCGGTTCCAGCGCTCGGATCAGCACGGCGGCGCCCACCCCGGACTCCTCGCAGACGGCGTTCAGGAGCGCGTGCACGCCGTAGGAGCGGTACACGTACGCGCGGCCGGGCCCGCCGAACAGCGTGCGGGTGCGGGGGGTGAGCCCGACGAACGCGTGGCACGCCGGCTCGCTCTCGTGGTAGGCCTCGGTCTCGACGATCACCCCGGCGGCGGCGCGGTGCTCCACGACGCAGCCGACCAGCGCGCGGGCGACCTCGAGCACCGGTTGGGCGTAGAACTCCACCGGCAGGGCGCCCGGCGCAGGGGTGCGCGGACGGCGCACCGCGAAGCCGCTCGCGGCGGGAGCGTGGGGCGCGTCAACGGTGGCGACGGGCGTGCGGGTCACTTCACTCCCACGGGTTGGCGGACTCCTCGGCGGGGGGGTGCGCGAGCACGCCGCGGGCGAGCTGCAGCTGCTCGCGCACGCGCTCAGAGGCGGTGCCGCCCTCGGAGACCTTGCTCTCCAGGAAGGAGCCCTGCGTGAGCAACTCCCGGTACTCCTCGGCGTGCTCGGAGAGCACGGGGCTGTGCGCGGCGAGCTCAGCGGGGGTCAGCTCGGAGAGGCTGCGGCCGGCGTCCAGGGCGACACGCACAAGCCCGGCGACCACCCCGTGGGCCTCGCGAAAGGGCACTCCGTGGCGCACGAGCCAGTCGGCGACATCGGTGGCACCGAGCGTCTCGTCAGCGGCCGCGGCGGCCATGCGCTCGCGCGAGAAGCGCACGCCGGCGACCATCCCGCGGGCGGCGGCCAGCTCGAGCTCGAGCGTGTCGGCGACGTCGAACAGGTGCTCCTTGTCCTCCTGCAGGTCCTTGTTGTACGTGAGCGGCAGGGCGTGCAGGACGCCCTGCAGGGCGCTGTAGTGCCCGACGACGCGGGGCGCCTTGGCGCGCAGCAGACTCGGCGGCGTCGGGGTTCTTCTTCTGGGGCATGATCGAGGAGCCCGCCGACCACGCATCGGGCAGCTCGCAGAAGCCGACCTCCTGGCTCGACCACCACACGAGCTCCGCGCCCAGGCGCGAGAGGTGAGTGGCGCAGGTCGCGGCGGCGTGCAGGTAGTCGAGGGCGAAGTCGCGGTTGGAGACGGCGTCGACCGAGTTGGGCACAACGTCGTGGAAGCCCAGCTGGCGGGCGAGCAGGCGGCGGTCGGTGTCGAAGCTGACACCGGCGAGCGCGCCTGAGCCGAGCGGCAGGCGCCCAGCCTGGGTGATGGCGAAGGCGAAACGCTCGCGGTCGCGGGCGAGCATCCAGAAGTAAGCGAGCAGGTGGTGGGCGAGATACACGGGCTGGGCCCGTTGCAGGTGCGTGTAGCCGGGCAGCGGCCAGTCCACGTGCTCCTCGGCGCGGTCCACCAGCACGCCCATCAGCTCCCCGGCAGCGTCGTGGGCGGCGCGGGCGTGCTCGAGCACGTACATGGCGACGTCGGTGGCGACCTGGTCGTTGCGCGAGCGCGCGGTGTGCAGCTTGCCGCCGACGGGCCCTGCGAGCTCCGTCAGGCGCCGCTCGATCGCCATGTGCACGTCTTCGTCGTCCTCCTCGAAGGCGAACGTCCCCCCCGCGAGCTCGGCCTCGACCTCTTCGAGTCCTTCGATCAGGTTGTTGCGGTCCTCGACGGAGACGATCCCCCGCTCGGCGAGCATCCACGCGTGGGCGCGGGACTGCTCGATGTCCTGGGGCCACAGCCGCCGGTCGAAGCTCAGCGAGGCGTTCAGTCGCCGGAAGTCTGGGTGCTGGGGCTCGCGGAAGCGGGACATGTTGTCGTTACGAGAAGACCCTACATAGAGAACACTGGAGGGGGCACGGGGGGAGGGCCTGCCCTCCCCCCGCCAAAGGCAGGGTGTGGGGCTCGCGGAAGCGGGACATGTTCGGGGCGTTGCGCTCGGAGGGACACTAGCGGAGATCCACGGCGGCGGTCTGCAGCCGCCAGGTAACCCCTTGGTGCCATACTCCGGGACTATCCCGATACCTCCAAGAAATGCCAGGTCGCGGACGACGCCGGCCAAAGAGATGGAAACACCCCCTGCAGGGCGCGTTGGTGTGCGCAATAATCGGGCCATGTCGGAGTTGCTGGAACGACCCTCGATCGGCCGGTTTCAGGCGCTGCCACGGGGACCGCACTCGCTCACCCGCGCGCAGGTGGCGACCAACCAGCGTCAACGCCTGCTGGAGGGAATGGTCGAGGCGGTCGGGGCAAAGGGCTACGCGGCGATCGCCGTCTCGGACGTGATCAAGCGGGCGGGGGTCTCGCGGAAGGCATTCTACGAGCACTTCACCAACAAGGAAGAGTGCTTCCTGGCGGCGTACGACGCGATCGCGGCCAACGGGCAGCGCGCGATCTCCGAAACGTTCCGCAACGCAGAAGGTCTGCCGGACAGTATCGGCGCGGCGCTGGAAGAGCTCTTCGAACTGGCGACCGAACGCCCGGACGCGCTGCGGCTGCTGGTTGTGGAGATCGCCGCGGCGGGCCCGGCGGGGATCGGGCGCCGCGAACGGTTGGCGGCAGGCTACGAGGACCTCCTACGCGAGAGCCTGGGCCTGCCGCCCGGCCCGGGCCCGATCCCCAACCCGGTGCTGCGCGGCGTGGTGGGGGGACTGCTGCACGTCCTCTACGGGCACCTGCGCCGGGGGCAGCGCGTGCGGCTGCCCAAGCTCGTTCCCGGGCTCGCGCACTGGGCGAGCACCTACTGGCCGGCGCCGCCGGCGATGATGAACCTGGTGGATCCGACGCCCGCGGAGCTGCACCAGGATCTGTCGGGCGGGCGCGCCCCAGGCTCGCTCTCGCTCGGCGCGGCCGCCAACGACAGACGCAGGCTGCCGCGTGGAGAGGCCGGGATGTCGCGCAGCTTCGTGGTGCACTCCCAGCGCGAGCGGATCCTCGACGCGGTCACGAACCTCACCGCGCGCAAGGGCTACGCGGCCCTGACCGTGGAGGGCATCGCGGCCGAGGCCTCGGTCTCGCTCGCGGCGTTCTACGAGCACTTCAGCGGCAAGGAGGACGCGTTCCTCGTCGCCTACGAGATCGGCCACGACAAAGCGCTCGCGCTGGTGGAGCACGCCTACCGCGCACAACCGGACTGGCGCCTGGGCGTGCGGGCGGGCATCTCGGCGCTGTTCCGCTTCATGGCGGGGGAGCCGGCCTACACGCACATCGCGATGGTGGACGTGCTGGCGGCGACCGACCGCACAGCCGAACGCGCGCTCAAAGGCGTGACCTCCTACTCGCGGATGCTGCTCCCGGGCCTCGACTACTCCCACGACGGGGAGCGCCCGCCGGATGTCACCGTGGAAGCGATCGCGGGAGGTCTGTTCGAGCTGTGCCTGCACCACGCGCTGCAGGACCGCACGCACGAGCTCCCCGCGATGGTCGCGCGAGCGACGTACTTCGCGCTCGCGCCGTTCATCGGCGCGCAGGAAGCGGGCGAGATCGCGACGGCCCGGTAGCGGCTGGTTGAGCGCCCCCTTGCCATCACCACCGCGGGCCACGGTCGGGCGGTACGCGGGGCCTCCGGACGCGGACTGCTAGCGCCCCACGGCGTCCCGCAGGACATCGGCTACGCAGCGCACCTCCCACTCCTCCATACCCACGAAGAACGGCAACGCGATCGAACGTGCCGCCACGTCCTCGCTGACCGGGAACTCGCCCGGGCGGTGGCCGAAACGCTCGCGGTAGAAGCGCATCAGGTGGATCGCCGGCAGGTACGGCTTGCTCTGGATCCCCTCCGCTGCGAGCGCCCGCACCACCGTGTCGCGGTCGACCCTGTGCGGGAGCTGCACCACGAACACGAACCACCCCCGCCTGCTCCCTTCCATGTCCGGGCACGGCAGCTCGAGACCCCTGACGCTCTGCAGCGCCTCCCGGTAGAGGCCCGCGAGCCGCGCCCGCGCCGCCAGGAACTCGTCCAGGCGCCCCAGTTGCACCAGACCGAGGGCGCACGCGATGTCCGAGAGGCGGTAGTTGAAGCCCAGGCGGTCGTGGTCCAGCCAGCCCCGCTGCGGGGAGCGCCCCTGGTTGCGCTCGGAGTCGATCCGCTCCTTGAGCGCCGCCTCGCCCAGCGTGACCATCCCGCCCTCGCCCGTGGTGATCTGCTTGTTCGCGTAGAACCCGAAGACCGCCGGGTTGCCGCGGCCTCCCACGGGTCTGCCATCCGGGTGGCGCGCCCCCAGCGCCTCGCACGCGTCCTCCACGATCGCCAGGCCGTGCTCGCGCGCGATCGCCTCCAGCGCCTCCATCTCCGCCGGGTAGCCGAAGATGTGCACCGGCAGGATCGCCCGCGTGCGCTCGCTCACCGCCGCCCTCACCGCCTCGGGGTCGAGGTTCAGCGTCATCGGGTCGATGTCCGCGAACACCGGGCGCGCGCCCTCGTACACCACCGCGTTGGCCGAGGCCACGAACGAGAACGGGCTCGTGACCACCTCGTCCCCGGGCCCCACTCCCACCGCGCGCAGGGCCAGGTGCAGACCGGCGGTGCCGCTGGACACCGCGCACGCTGCCGCGGCGCCCACTCGCTGCGCGAACGCCCGCTCGAACTCCTCCACGCGCGGCCCCAGCGAGAGCTGGCCCGAGCGCAGCACCTCCAGCACAGCCCGCTCCTCCGCGGCGCCCAGCGAGGGGCGCGCGAGCGGGATCGTCTCCTCTTCGACCAACCGGACCGTCTCCTCCTCGCTCACGACAGGCGCGCCGCCGGCTGCATCCCCGACTCCAGCGAGTCCACCAGCGCGTCCCACGAGGCCGCGATCAGATTCTCCGAAACCCCGATCGCCCCCCACACCCGCCGACCGTCCGAGGCATCGATCAACACGCGTGTCACCGCGCCCGTGCCCTTATCCTCGTCGAGGATCCGTACCTTGAAGTTCACCAACTCGATGTCGCGCAGGTGCGGGTGAATCTCACCGATCGCCTCCCGTAGCGCGCGGTCCAGCGCGTTGACCGGGCCATTGCCCTCCGCCGTGCGCACGTACCTGCGCTCGCGCTGGCCATCCGGTTCGGCAGCGGGAATCCAGATCTTGATCGTCGCCTCCGTCTCAACCGCCCCGTCGGCGCGCTGCTCCACGATTACCCGCCACGACTCCAGGCGGAACAGCGGCTCGTACTCCCCCGCCTCGCGGCGCATCAAGAGCTCGAACGAGCCGTCCGCCGCCTCGAACTGGAAGCCGCGGTGCTCGAGCTCCTTGACCCGCTCTGCCGTACGCTGCGCAGCCTCGCCGTCCAGCTCGATCCCCGCCTCCCGCGCCTTCTCCATCACCGTCGCCTTACCCGAGAGCTCGGAGACCAACACCTCGCGGCCGTTGCCCACCAGCTCCGGGTCCACGTGCTCGAACGTCTTCGAGTACGTGCTCACCCCCGCCGCGTGCAGGCCCGCCTTGTGCGCGAACGCATACCTGCCCACATAAGGCTGCAACGGGTTCGACGCGCGGTTGAGCAGCTCGTCGACGAAGTGCGCCGTCTGCTGCAAGCGCGCAAGCTGCTCGGCCTCCAGCACCTCCACGCCCATCTTCAGCTGCAGGTCCGCGATGATCGTCACAAGGTTCGCGTTGCCCGTGCGCTCCCCAATCCCATTGATCGTCCCCTGCACCTGGCTCGCGCCCGCCTCCACCGCCACCAGCGTGTTCGCGACCGCGCAGCCCGAGTCGTCGTGCGTGTGGATCCCGAGTGCCACCTCCGGTAGCGCCGCACGCACCTCCACGACCGCCTCCCGCACCCCCATCGGCAGCGAGCCGCCGTTGGTGTCGCACAGCACCACCCGCTCCGCACCGGCCGCCGCCGCCGCGCGCACGCACTCCAGGGCGTACTCCCGGTCCAGCGCGAAGCCGTCGAAGAAGTGCTCGGCGTCGAGCAGCACCCGCTTGCCGGCGCCGACCAGGAACGCGATCGACTCCCCGATCATCTGCAGGTTCTCCTCCCGCGAGACGCGCAGCACCTTCTCCACGTGCAGCGGCGAGGCCTTGCCCACGAGCGTGCACACCGGCGCGAAGCACTCCGCGAGCACACGCAGGCCCTCGTCCGCCTCGGCGATGTTGTCGCGTCGGCGGGTCATCCCGAACGCGACCACCTTCGCGCACGACAGGTGCTCTCCCTCCAGCAGCTCGAACAACTCGCGCTCCTTCGGATTCGAGGAGGGGAACCCCGCCTCGATCAGCTCGACGCCCAGCTCGTCCAGCGCGTGCACCACGCGCAGCTTCTCCTCCGCTGTCAGGCTCAGCCCGCCGCCGCCCATGCCGTCGCGCAGGGTCGCGTCGTAGAGCTCGACCGGGGCGCTCGTCACCGTTGTTGGTGGGATCGAAGTGGTCGGGTCGCGGCGCAGGCCCCTGCACGGATCTCAGTCCGTGTCGTGGCGCAGACCTCCGGTACGCACATCAGCCGCTCGCGGCGCTCCGCGACGACGCGGCTGCCGCCGGCGCGGGCGCCTCGCCCGCCGGGGTCTCAAGCGCCGGGGCACTCACCACGTCGAGCCACTCCCGGTAGCGCTCCGAGCGCCCGTGGGTCGCGTCGTCGAAGGCCGCCTGCAGCACGCGCGTGACCTCGCCCGGCTCGCCCGTCCCGATCCGGTGGTTGTCGACCTCGCGCACCGGCACCACCTCGGCGGCCGTGCCCGACATGAACACCTCGTCCGCGAGGTACACCTCCGCGCGCGCCACGTTGCGCTCGACCACCGCGTAGCCGAGGTCCTGCGCGATCTGGATCAGCGAGCGGCGGGTGATGCCGTCGAGGATCGAGTTGTGCTGCCCGGGCGTGGCGATCTCGCCGTCGCGCACGATGTAGACGTTCTCGCCGGTGCCCTCGCACACGTGGCCGTGGTCGTCGAGCAGGATCGCCTCTTCGTAGCCGGCCTTCACCGACTCGACCTTGGCGAGCACGTTGTTGAGGTACTGGCCGCTCGCCTTCGCGTGCGGGATCAGCGAGTCGGGGCTGATGCGCCGCCACGAGGAGGTCGCCGCGCGCACGCCGTGGCGCATCCCCTCCTCGCCGAGATACGTCCCCCACTCCCAGCACGCGATCGACACGTCGACCGGGGCGTCCAGCGGGTTCAGACCCATCGTGCCGTAGCCGCGGTTGACGAGCGGGCGGATGTAGCAGGAGCGCAGCCCGTTGCGCGCCACGAGCTCGAGCGTCGCCGCGCGCAGCTGCTCGTCGGAGTAGGGCAGCGGCATGTAGTACAGCTCGGCGGAGCGCCGCAGCCGTTCGATGTGCTCTGCGTTGCGGAACACCGCCGGGCCGAGCTCGGTCTCGTAGCAGCGCATACTGTCGAACACGCCCGTGCCGTAGTGCAGGCCGTGCGTGAGGACGTGGACCTTGGCGTCCTCCCAGGCGACGAAGTCTCCGTTCATCCAGATGAGGTCCGTGGGGTTCAACGTACTGGCTCCGATCCGTACAGGTCTTGTTAGAGGTAGTAGAGCACCGCCCGCGTCGCGTCCGCCGTGCTGGCTCCCCCCCCGAGGTCGGGGGTGCGCACACCGTCGTCGAGCGCGCGTTCGACGGCTGATTCTACCTCCAGCGCCTTCTCCTCGAGGTCGAGACTGTTGCGCAGCATCAGCGCCGCGGAGAGAAACATCGCCATCGGGTTGGCGATCCCCTCGCCCGCGATGTCCGGTGCGGAGCCGTGCACCGGCTCGTACAGCCCCGGGGAGAGCTGGCCGATCTCCGATCGGCCGCGATCGCCCAGCGACGCGCTGGGGAGCATCCCGATCGAGCCCGTCAGCATCGCCGCCTCGTCGGAGAGGATGTCCCCGAACATGTTCTCGGTCAGCAGCACGTCGAAGTGGCGCGGGTTTGCGATCAGCTGCATCGCCGCGTTGTCCACCAGCATGTGCTCGAGCTCCACGTGCGGGTATTCGCGGTCCTGCACGCGGGTCACCACCTCCCGCCACAGCCGAGACGTTTCCAGCACGTTGGCCTTGTCCACGCTCGTCACCTTCGCGTGCGCCGCGTTGAACGCCGTGCGTGCCACCCGCTCGATCTCCCGGACGTTGTAGGAGCACAGGTCACTCGCCGCGTCGGCGGTGCGGGTCTTCTCGCCGAAGTAGATCCCCCCGGTCAGCTCGCGGACCACCAGCAGGTCGACGTCTTCGATCCGCTCGCGCCGCAGCGGCGAGGCGTCGTACAGCTGCGGCAGCGGGCGCACCGGGCGCACGTTCGCGTACAGCCCGAGGCCCCTGCGCAGCTCCAGGAGGCCCTGCTCCGGGCGCGGGGCTCCCGGGTCGGTGCTGTCCCACTTGGGGCCCCCCACCGCGCCCAGCAGCACCGCGTCCGCGCGCCGGCACGCCGCCAGCGTCTCCTCGGTGAGCGGCGCTCCGTAGGCGTCGATCGAGGCTCCCCCAATCGGCCGTTCGTCGATCTCGAAGTCGCCGACCGCGTTGAGCACTTCGCGTGTGGCGGCCGTGATCTCCGGCCCGATCCCATCGCCGGGGAGAACCGCTATGCGCTTGTACATTTGGAATCCTGGCTCCACCTGGACCACCCTACCCCGGCTCTTGCAGCGCAGTCAGCCCTGGATGGGGCCTTGCAAGTATTTACAGCAGTTACAGGGCTGTTGTAACAGGTCCCGAGCGCTGCTGGGCTCCTTCGTAGGCGATGATCGCATCCTCCTGTCCAAGCGTCACCGCGATGTCGTCGAGGCCCCCGAGCAGCCGGTGGCGTGTCTCGGGATCGATCTCGAAGGGAACCGAGACCAGCTCGCCGTCCGCGTCGGGATAACGCACCTCCTGGGCCTGCAGATCGACCTGGCCCTCCCCGGCCGCGGCCAGCGCGCGGCAGTGCTCCTCTCCCAGGACGACCGGCAGCAGCCCGATCTTCGTGCAATTGGAGTAGAAGATGTCCGCGAACGAGGGCGCCACCAGCGCCTGGAAGCCGTAGTCCTGCAGGCCCCACGGGGCGTGCTCGCGCGAGGAGCCGCAGCCGAAGTTCTCCCCCGCCACGAGGATCGGGTTGGCCGGCAGCTCCCAGCCCGGCTCCTTGGCCCAGTCGTAGAACAGGAACTCCCCGAAGCCCGTCCGCTCCACGCGCTTGAGGAACTGCTTGGGCATGATCTGGTCGGTGTCCACGTTGGAGCGGTCCAGGTGGCTCACGGGGCCAGAGATCGTCTCTATCGGTTGCATTGCCTCCCCTGGTCAGCTCGGCTTGATGGCGCCGAAGACAACAGCCTCGGCCCACTTGAATTGCACTTCGGCCTGCTCGAAGCCGACATCGCGCAGCCAGCGCACCTGGTCCTCGGCGCTGTCGGGCTGGTCATCGTCGTCCTCGCAATCGACTTCCTGCTCCGAGCGGGTGCCTCCGCTCTCACGCTCGGCGCGCACAGCGTTGGCGAGCATCTGCTCGTCGAGCAGCGGCACCAGGATCCGACGCCGCTCAGCGAAGCTAGCGGCCAGATCCGCCTGCTTCCATGATGCACCAGGCACGCTCACGACCACTCCCTGATGTCGACGAAGTGCCCCTCGATCGCCGCCGCGGCGGCCATCTGCGGGGAGACGAGATGGGTTCGCCCGCCGCGTCCCTGGCGCCCCTCGAAGTTGCGGTTGGAGGTGGAGGCACACCGCTCGCCCGGCTGCAGGATGTCGGGGTTCATGCCCAGGCACATCGAGCACCCGGCCACCCGCCAGTCAAAGCCGGCGTCGCGGAAGACCCGGTCGAGGCCCTCGGCCTCGGCCTGCGCCTTGACCTGCTGGGAGCCCGGTACAACCATCGCGCGCACGGTGGGGGCGACCCGGCGCCCTGCGGCCACCTCCGCGGCGGCTCGCAGGTCGCCGATCCGCGAGTTCGTGCACGAGCCGATGAACACCCGGTCGACCGCGATCTCCTGCATCGGCGTCCCCGGCTCCAGCGCCATGTAGTGCAGCGCTCGCGCCGCCGCTTCGCGCTCGGCCTCGCTGGAGAACTCGTCCGGCGCCGGCACCCGCCCCGTCACATGTGTGACCATCGCCGGCGTCGTGCCCCAAGTGACCTGTGGGGAGAGCGCCGCGGCGTCCACCGTCAGCTCGCTGTCGAAGCTCGCGCCCGCGTCGCTCGCCAGCTCACCCCAGCGCTCGAATGCCGCTTCGAGGTCCACGCCCTTGGGCGCGCCGGGGCGCTCGCGCTCGGTGAACCACGCGAACGTCGTCTCGTCCGGCGCGATCATCCCCGCGCGCCCGCCGCCCTCGATCGTCATGTTGCAGACCGTCATCCGCCCCTCCATCGAGATGCCGTCGATCACCGGGCCCGCGTACTCCACGACGTGGCCGGTGGCGCCGCCCACGCCCATCTGGCCGATCGTGCCGAGGATCAGGTCCTTCGCGGTGACCCCGAAGCCCAGCTGCCCCTCGTAGCGGATGCGCATCGAGCGCGGGCGGTGCTGGACCATGCACTGCGTCGCCAGCACGTGCTCCACCTCGCTCGTGCCGATCCCGAACGCCAGCGCCCCGAACGCGCCGTGCGTGGCGGTGTGCGAGTCCCCGCAGACGATCGTCAGGCCCGGCTGGGTCACCCCGAGCTCAGGGCCGATCACGTGCACGATCCCCTGCCTGGGGGAGCCCAGCGAGTACACCGGCACCCCGAACTCCGCGCAGTTGCGCTCCAGCGTCTGCACCTGCACCCGCGAGAGCTCTTCGACGATCGCCGCCGCGTTCGGGGTGCCGTCCGTCGGCGTGTTGTGGTCGGCTGTCGCCAGCGTGCGGTCGGGGCGACGCACCCTGCGGCCCGCCAGGCGCAGGCCGTCGAACGCCTGCGGGCTCGTCACCTCGTGCACCAGGTGCAGGTCGATGTACAGCAGGCCCGGCGCCACCTCGTGCGCCTCCCAGATCTTCTCGAACATGCTCTTGGGTGTGGTCATAACGGTCTCTCTT
Source organism: uncultured Solirubrobacterales bacterium (assembly GCA_963702085.1). GTDB lineage: Bacteria > Actinomycetota > Thermoleophilia > Solirubrobacterales > Solirubrobacteraceae > Palsa-744. The sequence continues at coordinate 2,068,496 of OY969707.1, forward strand.
GAGTCGGTCGTATCTCGCAGACGATCATAGGCTCAGCTCGCGCGTCTCCTTGCTCACGCGAGAAAGAGCGTCACCGTTGTCCAGGTGTCCACGACGGTGATGACGGGCTCGGACAAGCCCAGAGACGCGGCCTCGTCATAGAGGAGCATGATGCCTCGGCCGACGGCATCGACCATCCGCAGTTCGGTGAGACGCTGCATCACGAACTGGTTGCGTCGCACGGACACGCCCGCGCGCATCCCCTGCGTGGTTACGCCGTTGGGCGGAGCGCCCGGACTGGCCACCTCGATGCGGTCCGCGAACACACGCACGAGGACCGGCCCGGCGATGCCGTAGTGGCGATGAGCGACGGCGTTGGCGATCACCTCGCGCAGACGCTCGCTGCTGTAACGAGGACGCTCGACGCGCCGGGCACCACGCACATCCGACGCATCGGGTAGCGTGCGCTCGAGAAAGGCCAGCCCGTTGACTATCTGCTGATCGACCCTGCCGTCGATTTCGGCTCGATCGCGCAACTCGCCTGTCACCGACACGCCCGGATAGGCTACGCAGCTCACGACTGCATACGGCAGTCGCTTGGAGGGGTTGCTCCCGAAGCACAGGAGACCGCCGATTGTCGGCCCGCCCGTCTCGGGGTGCAAGATCTCCACGTCCGTAAGAATCCGGACCCGCTGGTCAGAGCTTAGAGCGTCAAAGTCCAGGCTGCGATGCTCAGCAAAGCGTACGGCGAGCAGTTCGCTGTCGAGATCGTCCAACGTCGCGCCGAGCACAGGGCGCAGGTCCGACGCAACCGCCCCCGACGCTTGGGTGAGGCGTATCAGCTCCTCACGAGTGGGCTCACGCGAGGTGCTGCCGACTCGCACGTAGTAGCGGCGGCTCTCCCCGGATCGCACGGCATAGGGCTTCTCGGCGCCAACCGCGACTCCGACGATGACGATCGAGCGATCGGCGTCCCACTGCAGCCGCTGGTAGGTCGGGATGATCGCGGGATCGATGGCGGTGCGCGCCACGTTCATAATCCGCTCCTCATCCCATGCGGAGGCGTCGTGCAGACGCCCCTCGTCGTCGACCCCGATCAGGACCCGGCCGCCGGCCGCGTTGACAAAGGCACACAGCTCCTTGGCAAGACCGCCGTTTGAGACCCGGACATCCTTGAACTCGGTGAAGCTGTCCTCACCGCCGGCGAGCAGCGCAGCGAACTCGTCTCGGGCCAGCGGACCGTTCATGCCTGGTACTTGGCTTGACGCAGGAAGAATGCCTCGCGGCCTCCCTCCAAGATCTGTTCGGCCGCAGTGCGCACAGCGACAGAGTCGATGGAGCCATGGGCGCGTACGAAGCCAGACACGCGGTCGTTGCCGGGGACCTCACGGGCATCGAGCGCGACAATCTGCTCGGCGTCGCCGAGAACCGGGATGTTGGCGTTGTGGGTAGCGATCAAGAACTGGCGCGCAAGCTTGGCCCGCTTCAGACGCGTAACGATGTCATCGTAGATAAAGCGGTTGTCGAGATCGTCCTCCGGCTGGTCAACGAGCAGAGGATCCCGACTCTCCTGCATCACCAGCAACAAGATCGCGGTGCTCTTCTGACCAGGGCTGAGTTGATCCAGCGGACGATAGTCATGACCCTCCTCATCGACTGAGACATCCAGCAGCAGTTCGACCTGGTCGGGCAGCTCGGCGACCTCGATATCCAACAGCCGGTCCTCGCTCAGAGCCCGTTCGATCGCACCGGCCTGCGCGGCGGGCATTTGCCACTTCGTGCCGAGTGAACCTCCGCGAACGTGCTCGACGAACTCGGCGGGCGTGAACGTGGGATCGAACACCATCGGCCGCAGAGCGTTGGTCCTGGCACCGCTCTTGAGGGCAGTCAAGCTGCCCAGGAACTCCTCGCGCTCGCCCTGGTAAGTGAGCTTGACGACGAGGCTGCCTGCCAATGCCTCATTGAGACGGTCGGCTGCCCGTCGACGGGCGCGGTGCTTCTCACCTCGAACGTCGTTGAGTTCCACCCGCAGCGCCGCGCGCTCGCGCGCACTCGAGGCAATGCGCTCCTGCATCTGCTTGACCACTTCGACCAGCGGCACAAGCTGCTCGATGCGTCGCTCGACATCGAGGTAACGCTCGGGATCAACCTCGGGCATCCGGGCCTGGAGCTCACGCAGCGCACGGTCGAACTCGGCCTGACGAGCAGCGCGCTGATCGTCCCACGTGACACGAAGCTCTGCGAGACGCTTGCGGGCCTCGCGGAGACCTCCACGAAGCGCGCGCACCGCAGAGTCCCAGTTCGTGTCGGTCTCGGCCAGGATCGCAGCAGCACCAGCGAGCAACGCGGCGTTCGGAAGATCCTCATCCTCACGCGTCGCGACAGCATCCGCCAATGACTGGCCCGCAGCGTCGATACCTGCGATCTTGCGATCACGCTCGACCAAAGCCTTGTCGGCGCTTTCGAGAAGGCGCTGCTCTCGATCAAGCAAGCGGCGCTCCCGCAGCAGACCCTCGAAGCCGGCCTCGCGAAAGCGCGAACGCCACTCTTCCAGGCCACGGAGATCCGCCAGCTTGCTTTCGGCATCCTCAATGCGCCGCCGCGTCTTGAGAATGACCTCGGCGTTCTCACGACATTGGGTCAACAGGTCCGCTTCGCGGTTCAAGACCTCACGCAGGTCGTCCACGGCGAACCCATCCAGCATGTCCAGCCGGGCACGGGCGTTCTGCGCGATCCCATAGATCTCCTTCTGACCGTAGATACAGGGGGAGATGAGTGTGCTGGGATCAAGATCCGGGCGGGGATTTCCGTCGTAGTCGCGCACCACAGGAGCATGTGGGGCGGTGCGCTCAACGATATACGGAGTCCGCGCGGGAGAATCGGTTTCGATTACGACCGATATCTTTGAACCAGACCGAAAAGCATGTTCACGCAAGTCGGTGGCAGCGCGTATGACATCTTCATTCTTGCTTCGATAACCCAAATCGAAGGCATAGCGGATGGACTCGATGACCGTCGACTTGCCGGTACCCCTGCCGCCAATGAGACAGTTGAGCTCTCTATTCAAGGGAAAGCGAACTCCGTCGAGGAAGTCACCCTCCCATGCGACCGCCAACAGGCGAGCACCCTGGCGAAGCTCGGCTGGGTCGGTATACGCGATGCGTGACTCGGGGTCGAGGAACGCCTGGCGCAAGCCGGACACTCCAATGGTATCCATCTTGATCCACGTGGACGTCGTTCCAATGTCGTCAAGCGATCGACAGTCAGAGGTAAGCAGGTAGGCAGGCAGGCGACCGCGACGATAGATCGGCTCCTCACCGCGGATGATCCGACCATTGCCACTAGTGATGTCTGCTGGAGGTTTGGAGATTTGAGCCGCCATCAACGCCTCGGTCTTCCACGCGTCGACCCGTGCCCCCTGATGCAGAGCGGCGAGCAGGCCCTTGTCGCTCTCGATGTGAGCCGCTATGCAGATGCCACCCGAGTCGTCCTGAACGAACCCCAGCAGGTCCGCGAAGTGCTGCTGGGTGCGCAGCTCCAGTCTGCGCTGCTTGCGCTTGGCCTGGGTGAGACCAAGACCGACCAGGATCTCCTCGAGCCGAACAACCGTCGTGTCGGGGTCGAAGAGACATAGAACGTGCACGCCCTCGGCGCTCTCGACCTCGAAGCCGGGCAGCAGGTGCACATCGAGCTCCTCGGCCGCCCGGCGCAGCTCATCGATCCATGAGACGTCATTGTGCTCGGTGATGCCGACGAGCTCGATCCCACGCGCCTGGGCCGCACCGAGGTAGCGACGCGCAAGATCGATGCGCTCCTTGGGCTGCTTAGGCTCCGGGCCCGGAGCGAAGGCGGGGTCGAGCGGCGTGTGAACTTGCAGATCGGCACGCAGAAAGACCGCACCGGGCCGCTCGGCGAGCAAGGCAGCCAACTCCGACGGAAGCGTGGCGTGACTCTCGGGTGCAGTGGTATTCATATCGACTTGGGCGTTCACGGCTTCCTGGTCGCTCCCGAGCATTGTCCCACCAGCGCCGGGCGCTACACCGCTCACGGTTGGCTCATGGCGCCGTCGCCGGCAGTCCCAGCGTGTCCTTCGGTTCCGCCGCCCGGGCGCGGGCGACCGACAGCGCGCGCACGTACGCGTGCGCCGCGGCCTCGATCACGTCCGTTGAGAGCGCCTGTCCCGACCCCGACTGGCCGTCGATCTCGACCACCACCGAGACCTCCCCCAGCGCGTCCTGGCCCTCCGTGACCGCGCCGATCTTGAAGTCCCGCAGCTTAGCCCGCGTGCCCGCGGCCGCGTTGATCGCCGCCAGCACCGCGTCGATCGGGCCGTCGCCGGTGAACGAGCCCTCCACCAGCTCGCCCTCCGGCAGCCGCACGGCCACGCGCGCGTGCGGGGGCCGGCGCGAGGAGGCCTCCACCTCGAACCACTCCAGCGCGTACCCCGGTATCTCACCACGCAGCTCGTCGGTCACCAGCGCCTCCAGGTCCATCGCGGTGACGGCCTTCTTCTTGTCCGCGATCTCCTTGAAGCGCTTGAACGCCGTGTTGAGCGCCTGGCCATCGACCTCGAAGCCCATCTCCGCCAGCGCGTCGCGCAGGGCGTGCCGGCCGGAGTGCTTGCCCAGCACGATCGAGTTGGAGTCGAGGCCCACCGACATCGCATCCATGATCTCGTACGTCGTGCGCTCCTTCAACACCCCGTCCTGATGGATGCCCGACTCGTGCGCGAACGCGTTGCGGCCCACGATCGCCTTGTTCGGCTGCACCGCGTAGCCGGTCAGACGCGAGACCAGCCGGCTCGTGCGCGCCAGCTCGCGCGTGTTCACCGTCGTGTCCAGACCCCCCACGTCCGCGCGGCGGGTGCGCAGCAGCATCACGATCTCCTCCAGCGACGCGTTGCCCGCGCGCTCGCCGATCCCGTTGACTGCGCACTCGACCTGGCGCGCGCCGGCCAGCACGCCCGCGAACGAGTTCGCCACCGCCAGGCCCAGGTCGTCGTGGCAGTGCACCGAGAGCACCACCCCGTGCAGCTCCGGAACCAGCTCGTACAGCCGCGCCAGGAACGCCTGGAACTCGTGGGGCATCGCGTAGCCCACGGTGTCCGGGATGTTGATCGTCGTGGCGCCCTCCTTGATCGCGATCCGCACGACCTCCGCGGTGAACTCGACTTCCGAGCGGGTCGCGTCCATCGGCGAGAACTCCACGTCCTCCAGGTACTCCTTCGCGTGCGCCACCGCTGCGCGCGCCTGGCCCTTGACGTCCTCGCGCGTGGTCTGCAGCTGGTGGACGATGTGGATGTCCGAGGTCGAGACGAATGTGTGGATCCGCGGACGCTCCGCGTCGCGAACCGCCTCCCACGCCGCGTCGATGTCCGCCACGTGGGTGCGCGCCAAGCCCGCGACGACGGGCGGCGCCGGATCGACCACCTCTCGCGCGATCGCCTGCACCGCCTCGAAGTCGCCCGGGGAGGTGATGGGGAAGCCCGCCTCGATCACGTCCACCCCCAACCGTGCCAGCTGGTGGGCGATCTCCAGCTTCTCCGCCGTGTTCAGCGCGATCCCCGGCGACTGCTCTCCGTCGCGCAGGGTCGTGTCGAAGATCGCGACGCGGCGATCCGCGTCCTTTGCTCCGTCAACTTCTTCCGGTGTGCCCGTCGTCGTCATGTCGCTCACGCTCCTTCTGTACTCGGTCTCTTTCGTACTTCCTCCAGGTGGGTTTGCGGCTACGCGGCCGCCACGCGCTATTCCCCCCGAGGGGGGAGGAGGAGAAGTCGAAGAGAGGCCAGGAACGACATGCTTCGCGCAGGGTAGCACCGCCACGGGGCGATGCCAAGCGGCGACTCAGGGCGTGAGAACTACCTTGCCCACGTTCCGACGCTCGGTGATCATTCGGTGCGCCTCGCCCGCGTCCTCGAAGCTGAAGGCGCCCGCCACGACCGGCTTGACGGTGCCGTCAGCCATCAGCTCGCGCAGCGGCTCGATCCACGGCGAGAGCGTCTGGCGGTCCTTCCAGAGGCTCAGCATGTTCAGGCCGATCACGGCCTTCGATTCGGACATCTGCTTGATCATGTTGAAGCGCGGCATCCGCGCGAGCGTGCGCAGCGCAGAGACCGGGTTGCGTTTCTCGCCCGCAACGACGGCGGAGGCGCCGAACGCGACCAGGCGTCCGCCGGGGCGCAGCAGGTCGTAGGAGCGCCGGAAGCTCTTGCCCGCAACCGCGTCCATGATGAGGTCGAACTTCGGCAGACCCTGCTCCCATCCGCTCACGGTGTAGTCGAGCGCGTGGTCCACGCCGAGTTCCTTGATACGCGCGTGCTTGCCCGGTGAGGCCGTGCCGTAGACCTCCGCGCCGTAGCGCTTTGCGATCTGCGTCGCCGCGACTCCGACACCGCCGCCGGCGGAGTGGATCAGCACGCGCTCGCCCGGCTGCAGGTTGCCATAACCGATCAACCCTGCCCACGCCGTGGCGTAGTTGACGGGGATCGCCGCACCCTGCTCGAACGTCAGCTCCTCGGGGAGCGGCACGACGTCGCTCTCGGGGACCACCACCTGCGAGGCGTAGCCGCCGAATTTCGTGCCCGCCAGCACCCGCTGTCCGTGGCTGAGGCCGTCCACGCCCTCGCCCAGCTCCAGGACGGTGCCCCCCACCTCGTAGCCGACGACGCACGGGGGCTTGGGCGCGTCGGGGTACACACCCATGCGCGCCATCACGTCCGCGAAGTTGATGCCCGCCGCCGCCACCTCGATCCGCACCTCGCCGGCCCGCAGGGGCGGGTCCGGGCGCTCGCGCACCTTCAGCACGTCCGGCCCTCCGTGCTTGGATATCTCGACGACCCGCATCCGGCGCCAGACTATACGAATTAGGAGAGAACGACAGCCCAGCCGCCGAAAAAGCCCTCCGAGGCGACGATCTCCTGGACGACCTCGGCCGGTACGGCAACGTCGGTCGTGACGACCATCGCCGCAAGGGGCTGGTCCTCGCCGGCGTGGGAACCCCCGTCGGCGTGGGAGCCTCCGCCGGCGTGAGAGGCCCCGTCGGGGGTGTGCCCGACCGCCGCGGAGGAGATGTTGATGCCGTGGCTGCCGAAGATCGTCCCGACGCGACCGATCATGCCCGGCAGGTCGGCGTAGCGGAAGACCGTCACGAACCGCTCGAGCTCGACCGTCAGGCGCCGGCCCTGGACCTCGACGAGGTGGGGCACGCGGTGCGGGCCGATCCCCGTGCCCGCGACCGCGACCTTGCGATCGCCGGCGATCACCGTGACGCGGATCAGCTCGTTGTAGTCCTGTGCCTCGGAGACCGTCTTCTCCTCGACCACGATCCCGCGCTCCTCGGCCATCGAGGGGGCGTTGACGAGGTTGACCTGCTCCTCCGTGCGTCCCTGTAGCGCGCCCTGGATCACCGCGAGCGTCAAGAGGCGCGTGTCGAAGTCGGCGATGCGCCCCAGGAAGGCCGCCTCGATGCGCTCCACCGAGCTTCCCTCGGCGAGCTCCATCGCCAGGCGCCCCAGTTGCCGGGCGAGCGGCAGGAACGGCCCCAGCACCTCCATGTCCTCCGCCCCGATCGAGGGGATGTTGACCGCCGTGGAGACCACCCCGCCGGTGAGCGCCGCGACGACCTGCTCGGCGGACTGATAGCCCGCGCGGTCGGTGGCCTCGGCCGTGGAGGCCCCCAGGTGAGGGGTGACGATCACGTTGGGGTAGCCGAACAGCGGGTGGGCGGTCGTCGGCTCGGAGGGAAACACGTCGAGCGCCGCTCCCCCTACCTTGCCGGAGTCGAGCGCATCCTGCAGCGCTGCTTCGTCGATCAGGCCCCCGCGCGCGACGTTGAGGACGCGCACCCCGTCGCGCATCCGCGCGAAGGCCGCGGCGTCGAGCCAGTTCTTGGTCTCCTCGGTCTTGGGGAGGTGGATCGTGAGGAAGTCCGCCTGCGCGTAGACCTCCTCGCTGTTGGCGGCCTTCTCGACCCCCAGCTCGCGGTAGCGCTCGGCGCTGACGAACGGGTCGAACGCAACGACGCGCATCTGAAAGCCGCGAGCCCGCGCCGCAACGAGCTGCCCGATGCGCCCGAAGCCGACGATGCCGAGCGTCTTCTCGTAGAGCTCCACACCGGAGAACTTCGAGCGCTCCCACTTGCCGCTGGTGAGCGAGACGTACGCCTGCGGGATGTTGCGCGCGAGCGCCAGCAGCAGCGCCATCGTGTGCTCGGCGGCCGTCACCACGTTCGACTGCGGCGCGTTGGCGACGATGATCCCGCGCTTGGTCGCCGCGTCCACGTCGACGTTGTCCACCCCCACCCCCGCGCGGCCGATCGCGCGCAGGTTGGTCGCCCGCTCGATCAGCTCCGCTGTCAGCTTCGTCGCCGAGCGAATCAGGATGCCGTGGTAGGCGCCGATCCGCTCCGCGAGCTCCTCGTCGCTCCACTCGAGGCCGAGGTCCACATCGAAGTGCTCGCGTAGCAGAGCCACACCCGAGTCGCCGATCTTCTCCTTCACCAGGACCTTCAGGCGCTCGCCGTTCGCGGCGGCCGCGGTGGCGGTGCCCGTCGCGGTGCTCTCCACGGCGCTCACGACGCCGTCCTCTCTACGACCCACTCGATACAAGACGTAAGCGCTTGGACATCGGCAGGCTCGACCGCGGGGAACATCCCGATTCGCAGCTGGTTGCGCCCCAGCTTGCGGTAGGGCTCGGTGTCCACGATCCCGTTCGCGCGCAGCGTCTTCGCCACTGCCGCCGCGTCGACGCCTTCCTCGAAGTCGATCGTCCCCACGACCAGCGAGCGCTTCGAGGGGTCGGCCACGAACGGCGTCGTGTAGGGGGTGCGCTCGGCCCACTCATATAGGTGAGTAGACGAGGCGGCCGTGCGTGACACGCACCAGTCGAGGCCGCCGCCGTCAAGCATCCACCGGACCTGATCCGCGAGCAGGAACAGCGTCGCCACTGCCGGGGTGTTGTACGTCTGGTCTTTGAGCGAGTTCTCCAGAGCCTGTGGAGAGCGAGAGGAACTGCGGGATCCAGCGCCCGTCTTCACCATTCGAGTAGGCGAGCTTCGCGATCCGCTCCTGGGCCGCCGGGCTCAGCAGCGCGACCCACAGTCCACCGTCCCCCGCGAAGCTCTTCTGCGGCGCGAAGTAGTAGGCGTCGGCCTGCGCGACGTCCACCGGCAGACCGCCCGCGCCCGAGGTCGCGTCGATCAGCACCAGCGCCTCCCCTGCGTCGGCACCCGCGGGGCGCTGCACAGGGACCATCACACCAGTGGACGTCTCGTTATGGGCCCACGCGACCACGTCCACACCGCCCTCGGCGGCCGCGGCGCCAGCCTGCGCGGGGTCCGGGGCATCGCCCGGCTCGGCCTTGATGACCTCCGGCTCCGCTAGGAAAGGCGCCTCACGCGCAACCTGCGCGAACTTCGAGGAAAACTCCCCATATGTCAAGTGCAGCGAGCGGCGCTCGATCAGCCCGCACGCAGCGGCATCCCAGAACGCGGTGGCCCCACCGTTGCCAAGCGTCACCTCATACCCCTCGGGTGCCGCGAACAACTCACGCAACCCGCCGCGAATCTCGCCGACGAGCGCCTTGATCGGCTTCTGCCTGTGCGAGGTGCCCATCAAAGCCGCCCCCTCCGATGCCAGCCGCGCAAGCGCCTCAGGACGAACCTTCGAGGGGCCGCAGCCGAAGCGCCCGTCCGCGGGCCTCAACTCCGGGGGGATCGTCAAGTGGGTCTGCTCTGCGCTGGTGCTCGTCATGGGCGTCCTCGTTTCGCCTCGAGGGTTACGTGGATGAGGTGCCCAGGCGCGCGGCGGTGCTGCTCGTGTCGCTCCCCGGTGGTCTCTTCCACCTCGCTACTGCGCCAGTCGCGACAGGCGCGATTCTAGCGAACGCCGAGGGTCATCAGAACGAAGACTGAATCCAGCCCATGTGCGAGCGAAGCTCCTTGCCGACCGCTTCGATCTGGGTGTCGGCCTGCTCGGCGCGCATCCGCAGGAAGTTCTCCTGCCCGGCGCGGTTCTCGGCGATCCACTCGCGCGCGAAGTCCCCGGACTGGATCTCGCCGAGGATCTTACGCATCGAGGCGCGGGTCTCCTCGGTGATCACCCGCTTGCCGCGCGTGTAGTCGCCGTACTCCGCGGTGTTGGAGATCGAGTAGCGCATCCCCGCGAGGCCCTTCTCGTACATCAGGTCGACGATCAGCTTGACCTCGTGCAGGCACTCGAAGTAGGCCATCTCCGGGTCGTAGCCCGCTGTCACGAGCGTCTCGAAGCCGGCCTGAACGAGCTCGGAGACGCCGCCGCACAACACGGCCTGCTCGCCGAACAGGTCCGTCTCGGTCTCGTCCTTGAAGGTCGTCTCGATCACGCCCCCGCGCGTGCAGCCGATGCCCTTCGCGTAGGCCAGCGCCAGCGACCGCGCACGGCCGGTGGCGTCTTGGGCGACCGCGATCAGCCCGGGAACCCCGGAGCCTTCGACGAACTGGCGGCGCACGAGGTGGCCGGGGCCCTTGGGCGCGACCATCGCCACGTCCACCCCCGGGGGCGGAACCACCTCGCCGTAGTGGATCGAGAAGCCGTGCCCGAACAGGATCATGTTGCCCTCGGCGACGCCATCGCGGATGTCCTGCTCCCAGATAGCGTGGTGAAGCTCGTCCGGCAGGAGAATCATCACCAGGTCGCCGCGGCTCGCGGCCTCCACGACGGGCAGCACCTCAAGACCCTGCTCGCGAGCGGGGCCGACGGAGGCGGAGTCCTCGCGCAGGCCGACGACGACCGTGACGCCGGAGTCCTTGAGGTTCAGCGCGTGGGCGTGGCCCTGGGAGCCGTAGCCGATGATCGCCACGGTCCGGCCATCGAGCAGGGAGAGGTCAGCGTCGTCGTCGTAGAGCATGGGCGGCAGGCTACCTGAACAGGAGCGCAGAGGAGGAGTCCGGACCGTACATGTACGGTCCGGGACCGGCCACATGTGGCCGGTCCACGACGCCGCACATGTGCGGCGTCGCAGGTTGGCGCATGCGCCAACCTGAACAGCACGACCGACAAGCTCTACGCGCTCGCCACCGCCACCAGCGAGCGGCCGGGGACCGCGAGCGTGCCGTCCGCGGCGGTGTACGGCGTGAGGCGCGCCGCCAGCGAGGAGCGGATCTGCTCGATCTCAGCCTCCGGCTGGGCTAGCACAAGGTCGTGCAGCTCGCGCGAGAGGTCGAGCATCGTCTCCCAGAAGGCGTCGAAGCTCTCGTGACGCTGCTCGACGTCGACCGCCTCGACGCGCGTCTCCGCGAAGCCCGCCTGCTCCAGCAGGCCGCGCACACGGGCGGGGTCGCCGAGCGCGAACGGCCCCGGTGTGTGTTCGACAGGCCCGTCCGCGGGGGCGGGGGCCGGCGCCGGCGCGAGGCCCCGCTCGATCAGCTCCAGCCGCGGCGCGAGCGCCCACGGGTTCGCGCCCACCGCGTCCCACACCGCGAGCGCGAGGCGCCCGCCGGGACGCAGCACGCGGCGGGTCTCCGACAGCGCCGCGCCGGGGTCGGCCATCAGCATGTAGCCCCAGCGGCACAGCACCGCATCCACGCTGGCCACCGGGAGGTCGATCCATTCGGCGTTCCACACTTGGAACTCCACGTTGGTCAGTTCCAGCTCCGCCGCGCGCTCGCGGGCGCCGTCGAGCATCCCCTCCGCCTGGTCGGAGAGGATCACCCCGCCGGTGGGAGCGACCAGCTCGGCCGCCAGCAGACCGGTCTCGCCGAGGCCCGCCGCGAGCTCCAGCACGCGCTGCCCCGGGTGGGGGTCGATCGCGGCCACCATCCACTGCGAGACCGGCGCCCCGAGCTCGCGGATCGCCCGCCGGCGGCGCACCCACCCGGGAGCCGCCTCCTCCCAGTGCGCGGCGCTCGCGATCCGGTGCTCCTCGGCGGGGTGCACGGCGTCGGGGTGGGAGCCCCGGGCACCGTCCTCGCGGTTGGGGGCGTCCGCGCTCACACGCGCTCCCACCGCGAGAGCTCCCTGCGCAGCAGCTTGCCCGAGGGCGTGCGCGGCAGCGGCCCCTCGACCAGCGCCACCCGCTTGGGGACCTTGTAGGGGGCCAGACGCGCCGCGCAGTGCGCGCGCAACGCCTCCTCCTCCACGTTCGCCCCGGCGCGGAGCACGACCAGCCCGGTCACCGCCTCGCCCCAGCGCGCGTCCGCACGGCCGAGGACCGCCGCCTCGAGCACCCCGGGGCAGCCCTCGAGCACGGCCTCGACCTCGGTGGGTGCCACGTTCTCCCCCCCGCTTACGATCGTGTCGGCCTTGCGTCCGGTCACGTACAAGTTGCCCTCTGCATTCAACTTACCCAAATCTCCAGTGCGCAACCACCCGTCTGCGCCGGCCGCCCCGCGCGCGACAGTCGGGCCGGCGACTTCGATCTCCCCGTCGGCAGCTGTCCGCAGCCGGGTGCAGAAGAGCGGCGGGCCCGCGGTGGGGGCAACACAGCGTTCGTCGCTCAGCGAGGCTGGCCGAAACGGGGATGCTGGTCGATTCGGGGATGCGAGCGGAGCGAGTGTCTCCCGAATCGGTCGAAGGCGAGTGTCTCCCGGCTTCGGCGGGAGGGTGCTCACCTGCGAGCACGCCTCCGTGAGCCCGTAGGTGAGGCTCACCGGGACCCCCGCCGCGCGGGCGCGCTCGAGCAGCGCCGCCGGCACCGGGCCGCCTCCGGTGAGCGCGCAGCGCAGGGCAGGGGGCTGTTCGAGGCCGGCATCGAGCAACCGCGCTAGGGTGGTTGCGACGAGCGAAACAATCGTCACCTGTGGAAGATCGGCCTGCAGCGCCCTGAGCGTGAGGGCTGCATCGAAACGCTCGTGCACCACCGCCGTGGTCGCGTAGATCGCGGAACGCACCAGGATCGACAGCCCCCCCACGTGGGAGAGCGGCAGGTTGCACAGCCACCGCTCGCGCGGATCGACGCCAAGCGCCACCGCCGAGCCCAGCGCGCTCCACAGGAAGTTGCCGTACGTCAACTCCACCGGCTTGGGCGCCGAGGTGGTCCCCGAGGTGTGAATGATCGCGGCCACCGCGTCCAGGTCGTGGACGGCGCCGGTGGAGACGCCTCGATTGACGCCGCGCCCACCCTCTGCGCGCAACGGCTCATCCACCACCACCGCCGCCCCGTCCACGATCGCGGTGCGCTCCCGCTCTCCCAGGCGCAGGTCCACTGGCACCGCGACCGCGCCCAACAGCAGGCACGCGTGCAGCGCACACGCGAAGTCGAGCCCCGCCGGCAGCGCGAGCGCCACCCGCTCGCCCGGGCCACCCCCCCGGGCCGCAAGCTCCGTGGCGCCCGCCCGCGCGCGCTCCAGCAACTGCGCGTAGGAGCAGGCACCCCGCGGGGTCTCCACCGCGATCGCCGCAGGCGCCGCCGCCGCGGCACGTTGAAGCCAAGCTTCGACGACCATCGCCACAGGCTAGCCTTCGCGCCATGCCCACCACATGGACGCCCGCCGGCGAGTACACCGACATCCGTTACGAGAAGTCCACGCACCCCGAGGGGGCGATCGCGAAGATCACGATCGACCGTCCCGAGGTGCGCAACGCGTTCCGCCCGCTCACCGTGGTCGAGATCTCGCGCGCGCTCACGCAGGCCCACGAGGACCTCGAGGTCGGGGCGATCGTGCTCACCGGGGAGGGCCCGCTGGCGTTCTGCTCCGGCGGGGACCAGCGCGTGCGCGGGGACTCCGGCTACCTCGCCGAGGACGACGCCGGTAATCCGGATCCCACCCGCCCGGGGCGCTTTCACGTGACCGACCTGCACGTGCAGATCCGCCGCCTGCCCAAGCCCGTCGTGGCGATGGTCGCCGGCTACGCGATCGGCGGCGGGCACGTGCTGCACCTCGTGTGCGACCTCACGATCGCCGCCGAGAACGCCCGCTTCGGGCAGGTCGGCCCGCGCGTGGGCTCCTTCGACGGCGGCTTCGGGGCGGGGCTGCTCGCGAACCTCGTGGGCCCCAAGAAGGCCAAGGAGATCTGGTTCCTCTGCCGCCAGTACACCGCCGCGCAGGCGCTGGAGATGGGGCTCGTGAATACAGTCGTGCCCCTGGAGCGCCTGGAGGAGGAGACCGTCGGGTGGTGCCGCGAGATGCTCGCCCTCTCCCCCTTCGCGCTGCGCCTGCTGAAGGCGTCCTTCAACGCCGCCGAAGACGGCCTCGCCGGCATCCAGCAGCTCGCCCACGACGCCAACCTCCTCTTCTACGGCAGCGCCGAGGCCCAGGAGGGCCGCGACGCCTACCGCGAGAAGCGCACGCCGGACTTCTCGCAGTTCCCCCGGAGGGCGTGAGCGCCGGTGCCCAGCACCCCGCCGCCGCCGCTCAGAGACCGGCCGGCCGGACGACCGGCGGCGCTCGAGGTTCCGCGCGGGTCGAGCGCCGTGCACATCTGGGTGATGGCCGCGCGCGTGCGCACCCTGCCCGCCGCCGTCGCCCCGGTGCTCGTGGGCACCTCGCTCGCGCTGGGGGCCGGGCACTTCGACCCGCTCGCGTTCGTCGCCGCGCTGCTCGGCGCGATCTTCATCCAGGTCGGCACCAACCTGTCAAACGACTACTCCGACGCCCGCCGCGGCGCCGACACCGAGGACCGTCTCGGTCCCGTGCGCGTCACCGCCGGAGGCCTCGTGCCGCCGCGCCAGGTGCTGCTCGCCACCTACGTCACGTTCGGCCTGGCGGTGCTCTGCGGGGTCTACCTCGTCGCGGTCGCCGGGTGGGGCCTGATCGCAGTCGGCGCCGCCTCGATCCTCGCGGGCGTCCTCTACACCGGAGGACCGCGCCCGTACGGCTACGAAGGGCTCGGGGAGCTGTTCGTGTTCCTCTTCTTCGGGATCGTCGCCGTCACAGGCTCCTACTACGTGCAGATCCAACACCTACCCTGGCAAGCCTTCGCGTGCGCCGTCCCCGTCGGTCTGCTCGCAAGCGCGATCCTCGTCGTCAACAACGTCCGCGACATCGACACCGACCGCCGCGCGGGCAAGCGCACGCTCGCGGTGCGCCTCGGCCGCGAGCGCACCCGCACGCTCTACACCGCGATGCTCGCCATCGCCTTCCTCACCGCACCCCTACCCTGGCCGCTCGGCTCGATGAGCGCCTGGCTACTGCTCCCCTGGGCCACCGCCCCCCTGGCGCTCTCTCTGATCCGGGTCGTGCGTACGCGCGTGGACGGCCCCTCACTGAACGGCGCCCTGGCACGCACGGGCCTCCTGCAGCTGCTCTTCTGCCTGCTCTTCTCGGCGGGGATCCTCGCGGGCGGAGGAATCGGCTGAGCCTCCTCCAATGAGGATGATCCTCACCGAGCGCGTGCTGGCGCTCGCCCAGCCGCTGGAGAGCGCCTACGGGACCGTGCGCGAGCGAGAGCTGCTGACCGTCGCGCTAACCGACTCCGACGGGGTCACCGGCTACGGGGAAGCCGCGCCGCTTGAGCCCTACGACGGGGTCTCCCTGGCGCGCGTACGGCGCGCGCTGGAGGCCTACCGGCCCGTGCTGGAATCAAAACCCACCCGCCCCACAGGGCCCACCCCCCCGACCGGGGTGCAACTGATCGACGCCTGCCGGCGCCTGGACGACCTCCCCGCGGCGCTCGCCGCGATCGACCTCGCCCTGTGGGACCGCGCGGGCCGCCGCGCAGGGAGGCCCGTGGCAGCGCTGCTCACCGACGACCCCGCCGCGGAGGTCCCCGTGAACGCGACCGTGGGCGCGACCGACCGCGCGGGCGCCGCGCAGCAGGCCGCGCGCGCGGCCCAGGCGGGGTTCGGGTGCGTAAAGGTGAAGGTTGGGGTCGGCGACGACGCGGGCCGAGTGGCGGCGGTGCGCGCCGCGATCGGCCCCCACGTCGCGCTGCGCGTCGACGCCAACGGAGCGTGGGACGTCGAGGGCGCGGTGCGCGCGATCGAAGCGCTCGCCCCCGTCGGCCTCGAGCTCGTGGAGGAGCCCACGCACGGCCTGGAGGCGGTGCGCGCGGTGCGCGAGCGGGTGGCGGCGCGCGTGGCGATCGACGAGACCGCCGCCGAGCACGGCGCGCTCGGGGCGGGCGTCGCCGACGCGGTCTGCCTGAAGATCTCCCGCTGCGGGGGCATCGCCGGCCTGCTCGCCGCCGCCGCGCTCGTGCGCGCCTCCGGCGCGGAGGTCTACCTAGCGTCCACGTTCGACGGCCCGCTCGGCGTAGCCGCCGCGGTGCACGCCGCCGCCGCGCTCGCCTCGCGGGGGCCCCTGCCCGCGTGCGGCCTGGCGACGCTCAGTCTCTTCGCGGGACTGGAGGACCCGCTTCCCGCGCGCGATGGGCGCATCGCGGTGCCCTCCGGGCCGGGGTTGGGGGTCGATGCGGGCTGACGGTCGAGAGAACTTTTAGGAGCCTATAGCTCTACCCCGTTTTTTTGCGTTTCTTGTGGGTTTTGTGGGTGGTCTTGTGCTTGGGGCACCCGGTGACTTTGATGGTGGTGCTCTGGTGGATGGTCGCGCCGTCCTGCGCGAGGAATTCGGTCGGCATCGCGAGCTTCTTGATGGTGCAGAGGTTCCCAGGCGCCGCGAGCGCGGAGAATGGGCCCTCTGGCAGGGTCAGTTCGAAGCTGTCGACCGGGACGTCGGGGACCGTCTTGAACGTGCTGCTCGTGATCCCGTGTTTGCTGATGAACGTGGAGCCTACGAGGTCGACCGTGACACCGTAGCCCTGCAACACGACGATCAGGCTCGGGAACGCTTCCCCGCCGTGGCTGACGAAGTACGCCGGGCCCGTCAACGGGACCGGCAGGACGGGCGTGATCGCTGTTGCGTGACCGACGACCGACGCTGCTGGGCAGTTCGCCGGGTTCGCTTCGAACGTCGCGGCAACACAGGCCTTCTGCAGTGTCTTTAGCCGGGATGGCAGCTGCTTGGGGAGTTCGACTTTGACCCGGGCGATGTTCGACTGGCTGGATGCCTGGTTGGCACCCAGCGGGCCGGTCGGGTAGAGGACCTTCGCGGTCAGGCTCGCACCATCCGCACGCGAGGTCTTCCCGGAGGTGGAGACCTCGAAGTCCGGTTTGAACTTCAGGCTGCGGCACGAGCCGACCTGCAGGCGGCTGGAGATCGGCGCCGTCGCGCCCTGCGTGCTCGTCGCGGTGCCACTGAAGGACATCGGGCTGCAGTTGGTCGGGTTGAACATGAACCCGGGCCGGTCGATCACGGTGTCGATCGTCCGCAGATCGGTCGGCACCCCGTCGAGGATCGCCGGGATCGCGTGCGGACCAGACGCGTCCGTCGTGACCGTGATCTGCGCCGTGTGCGGGTCCACTTCGACCCTCGCGCGCACCACATTGGTGCCGAGGTTGAACGGACCCACAATCACCGGCGTGACGATCGAAAGGCCGAACGGCGCGCCCTGATACGGGCCGGTCAGGTAGATCGCCGCAGGCGGCTCCCCGGGCTGGGGGATCACCAGCGGATAGGGACCCGGGCCCGCGGCCACCGTCGCATGGCCGATCTGCGACGCCGCCGAGCACGTACCCTGCTCCGCCTGGGGTTCGGGACAGAGCGAGACCTTGGAGATCATCCCCGACAGGCCCTCCGGAACCTTGAACTGGAGGGCCCCGATCCGCTGCTGCCCGTCGGCGTTCTGCAACAGCAGCGAGAAGGCCGTGAATCCACCCGCCTGGTCGGTCGTGGGGCCCGCGATCATCGACGGCGCGAACGCCGGCGGGGAGGACGGACACGCTGACCCCCCGGGGCCTTCGGTGACCGCGAAACTGCTCGACGGGAACGCTTCAGCCACAAACGGCGTGCTCGCCGGGACGAAAACGGTGTTCGTCGTGTACAGCCCACACTCCAACGGAGTCGCGAGCGCCGCCTGCGCGCCGCCGCTGAACGACACCTTCACGCTGCTGACCGGGACCTGCGGAATGCCTTCGAGTGTCGTGGTGAGCTGACCGGTTGTTTCGTTGAGGTGCACGGCCCCGACCTGCTTGACGTAGATCCCGTCTTGCGGGTCTTCGGGGGCGATTAGCAGCTTCAAGTTGGGCGGGTTGGACTGCAGCACATACACGTTGCCTTCCAGCTTGTTCCTCAGCACCGGCGTTTCGACCGTGACCTGCCCGACCTTCGAATCAGATGGGCATGTGGGTGGGCCTTCTTCTTCAAGGCGAGCCTGCGAGAACTGGCACGCGCCGAGCCCCGCGGCCTGCCCCGGGTTGATCACCACGCCTTCCGGCAGCGTAACCGTGAGGTCCTTCATAGCCGACTCCGAGTTCGCACTCGGGTTGACGAGCCCTTCCTGGCCCATCTTCACACCGAACGTGAATCCCGCCGGAGTGTCCGCACGCGTCGTGTCCGGTGAGGCCGTGATCGCCGGGGCGAATTCCAGCAGGCCGCAACCCGTCATCGGTCCGACATCAGACGACACGCTGACCTCGCGTTCGGGTTCTTCCCACGAGTTCGTGAGCAGCGTCTCGTGCAGCGGTTCGCTCGTGCAGTCCGTCGGGCTCGTCAGATACGGAACCGCAGGCGTCGTCACCGCCTGCCCTTCCGGGGCTTCGCTGAGTTTGATTTCATTAATGGATCCCCTCGTTTCACTCGCGTAGAAACAGGTGCCCGGTGTCCCACAGGTGAGCCCCCGCATCAAGTCATGGCCCGGTTCCGACGGCACACCCCAGACAGTCAACGCGATACCGCGGGTGACAAAAACCGCGTCGGGGATTTTGTCAAAGTTCAGGTGCACCGCATAGTCGCCAGGAGCCAACGAGACCGTGCCCTGGATACCGTACCTCGTGAAGGTGAAACCAAGCTTCGCGATTTCCCCGGGGTTCGTCGTCAAGTTCATAAGCGGCAGCACAGTGGGCTCGATGATAGAACCAAGGCCAAAGTAGAGTGTCACCGTACCGACAACCGCGCTCAGCGAACAGTGAAGCGCACCATCCACCTCTTCGCTGAAGCCCGAGATCGGGCACTTCGGCGTATCCGCAAGATCCCCGACGAAACCCGGCGGCAAAATCCCCCCACTTTCACTGGGGTTGCCAGCCGCACTCCCACTACTCGAACTGTTGAACGCGAACACCGTAGTCACATCAGGATGACCACCAGCCTGATCGTTCGAAAGCGCAGCCGCCGAAGAACCCGGCGCAATCCCGAAACCCGCAGAAACAGCACTGATCAAAGTCGGCGTTTCCCGACTCGCTTCAGGCGCCCCACCACCCGACACCCTAACAACGTTCGTGACCGTTGACCCTTCGCGAACCCCCCCTTCGACTTCGACAGGAACCTCGACTTCGAGAATATTATCGATCCCGACAACACCCCCATACGTACACGTCAAAGCCACACAACTCACTTCCGTTTCCTGCGACTCAGAATATTGACCCGCCGCGAGTTTACCCGACGCAGCACCGGCAGCCTTCAGACTCGCCGGGAGGACATCGGCGACAGTAACCTCGCCACCACTCGGAGCGCTACCCGTGTTCTCCACACGTACCACGTACATACCCCTACCCCCAGGAGCAAGATTCGTCGGATCGGAGAACGCCGTTACCGTCCACTGCGGGCCCGACGTAAACCCAACCGCCCCCGCCGGAACACACCCCACAACCAACACCACAACAGACAACACAACAAACACACACAAATAACACTTCCGGAACATGCTTACACCCTTCCAGTAGATGACTTAGACGATTTAGATGATTTCCTGACAGACGACTTCCTAACCTTACGCCTAATACATTTACTGTGTCTCTTGACGCGACCTCGACCACACTTCGCTGTCTTCGTCGTCTTTGGTTTCACGCTGGGTTCACCCGGCGGTTCGGTCGCTGTGAAATTACCCACACCTTCAAACGTCACGCCCGCCGGCGTCGCGAAGATCGGCGGGGCCGCAGGCACACCCTGACACCCAGTACCCGTACACTGCGGCGCCGTAAGACCCGCAAAACCACCATTCACCCGAGCATCATAAACATCAGACGCCTGATCGGTATCCTGCGCAGACAACTGAGCATGCGTAACGAAAAACACATTACTCCCATCCGCACTCGAACCCAAGAAAAACGCACTACCCGGATCGCTCGACGACGAAATCAACGAAATCACACCTTCACGCCACTCATACACATGCACCCGCCCCGCAACAGCCTGCGGCACAAGCGCATTAGCCGAATCAAAAAACACATCCCCACCATCTTCAGAAATCGGACGCGGCGGCCCACTCGCCGGAGAACTGAAGCTATCGCGAGCGAAATACGCACCATCAACCGGAGCGCCCACCGCACACGAAACACACACAATCTGACCCGACACAGCATCATAACGATAAAGCTCAAAACACCCTTCAGGGGCTCCTCCACCGGCGTAATTATTCGGGCACGTCACCCCCGGAGCATGGATGTTGTCAAACCCGGTCAACGGCAAAACCGTGCCGAACACCAAGAACTGCCCATCGCTGGTCGTATACCACTCCTTTTCAGCGGACAAACCCTCATGGCTCGTACCGAAGCCTCCCACCAATACGCCGAGTTCAGCGCTATACCAGCTATTGCCCTGGGCGAACTGTGCTGGATAATCATAGTTATTGAGCGTCGTGATGAATGTCGTGACTCCGGTGGTCGTGTCATAGCGGTAAAGGTTGACGGGAGAGAACGTTGCTCCTTCAGGTGGGGATGGGTATTGGGACGCTCCGGTGGCGAGGTTGCCGAACGCGCTGAAGTAAACTGCCGAGCCGTCGCTCGAGATCGCGTCGACGTTGTCGACGTCGCCTTCCAGCGCTTCCGACGGCCCACCGGAGATGAGCGTCAGCGCTTTTTCCCCTTTGAGAGGTTCGGTGTTGTACTCATACACCTCCGGGAAGTCTCCCACCGCGTGCTCGGTCAACCGCATCCTGGTCATGAAGAACACCTTCGACCCATCACTCGAAGCGCCCACGAACACCGCCGGCAGCAACGGGTTCCCCGCCGCCGTGCCCACTTCCACGCCCGCTTCGGGCACAGATATCTCCACGGTCCTCACCCCACCTTCACGCATATAGAGCTCCGGCGGGTTTTCCTGCGGAGTCGCCGTCGGATTCCAGCAACCCACTCCTACGGGAGTCGCCACGCCATTTTCACCAGGCTCCGGAGCAGTGAAGAAGATCCGCGAGCCGTCGCTCGAGACCGCGCTGTGCGCACCACCCACTTCGAGTTCGCCCTGCCCGAGGGTGGCGCCGCATGGCATTGGCTTGCCTTCGGGGTTCACGTCGACGAGCGCGCAGTTCGACGTCGCGGGGCCACACTCCCCGCCATCGGCCGTCTCGTAGAGCGCGTCGGTTCCTTCGTCCTGACCTTCCGCGCCCGCCGCCAACGAATGGTTCTCACTCTCCAACACCACACGACTCAAATCTTCAGAGCCCCCAACCATTTTGACTTTCTCCGAAGCGGCAGACCCGCCAGCCGAGTACACCGGAGCGTACGAACCGCCCGGACCAACCAACTCCGTGAGCCGAAAAGCAGATTCTTCGCCGCCGAACAAGCTCGCTATGCGTGCCAACCTGGTCGACAAAGCCAACCGCCGAGAGATCGTTGGGATCGAACAACTGGACTTCTTCCACTTCCTGAGGCTCATCGATCGACTGCACCAAGACACTCGTGCCCCACCCTTCAGCGTTACGCGAGAAAACATACGCCGACGCGCTGGCGGTGGCCCGCGGTACGAACGACCCCTCTGTTTTGACCAGGATCGCATCGCCGTCTTCGGCGACATACGCCTGGTTGCCTAGATCAACGGCGATTCCTCGAGCGAGCGTACTGTGAGACCCAAAGATGTCAACGGCATCGCCCTTGTCCACGGGCGTAACCTGCTCATAGACACGGCATTCAGGCACGTTGACCGACGGGCCCTGGCGCGAGGCTGCGTTGGGACAGGATTCGGCGGAGGCGACTGGGATCCCAACAGGCCCCAAACCCCACAGCAGACCTGCTACGCACGCGAGCATCGATCCGACCAGAACCGCGAATCGAGCGCATCCCACCCAGCACCATCCTTCCACCATAACAGGGCAACAGTCACTATCCGTCTGCGCCCGATCGACCTCGCCTCCCCATTCCCTCATCGACTCCCCATCCCTCTCTCTCGTCGCCCATACATACAACCACCCCCCGACGCCGTCTACCTCCTCGGTTGGGTGGGGCCGACCTGCGCCGGCCCCACCCAGTCACTCACGCCAATCAGGCGCCCTTATTTGGAGACTCGAAGCCCGTCACCATTGGCCAATAATATCACAATACTACCTAACACATCACCTTTGGTTCCGGAGACGGTGCATCCCGCCAACGTCTTGTTCGGGTGTTCGAAGTCAGCTAATACTAATAACGGACCTACCGTACCCGGGCTATTAACATTCGTCAGGGTGACTAACCCCGCTTCGCTCGTGCATTCGTTTTCCTGGACTGTGCCCAAGACTTTACAGGTCGCTCTCCAACCTGGTGCACCTTTAGCACCTGCGCCTTTTCTGATCGTGCCGTGTATCACGCCTTCGGTTTCCAGCGCTTCCGAATTCCACGGCAGATTGACCGCTTCGGCACCTTTTTCGACTGCTTCGCAGTTTTTACCTGCTGTGCAGCTAACTCTGGTTACCGTTTCTGTTCTTGACTGGTTTCCAGGGCCAACCGACCCTGTATCCGTACCTGAACATGACATTACTACTTCGCCGACGATGGGAACCCCCGTGGTCTCAAGTACCACCGTCCCGTTGGTCGTGGTTTTCTCAGTCCCTTTGAGTTCGGCCCATTCGAATTTACCACCTGATTCTGCTTTGATGCATTGATTTGTAGAGTACTTGGTACCTGTTCCTCCAAAGTTTAAGCACACTTCCCAATGCGGCGCTGCCGACGCGGTCCCCGCTGCGACCATGCTCATCACGAACACGGCCGCGAGGCAGAGCCCCGCGATACGTATTGACTTCATGTCTGCACTCCTTCTTATCTCGATTTGACATTGTCTGTTGATTGTTGGTTGAGTTGGTTCGTTGTTTTCGGACTTTGTATCTAACGCTACAAACCTTCAAAGCCACCGACCATCTCGGTCAATGACACGAAAGACAGTACAGCATGTCCATACGATCGTCAAGAAAGAAGCGCAGACCCCCATCTCAAGGGCCAAAACCGGCCGAATTTGCGAAAGAATGTCTCCGACCCAGGATGGGCCCTACGCAAGCGCCCGCACGACCGACCCGGGGTTCTCCAGCGGCAGGGGGTGCCCACCGGGCGCCGTGAGGAGTGCTCCATCCGCCAGCCGCTCGACCATGCGCAGCCCCAGCGCTCGAAACTTCGCGTCGCGCTCGCCGACGAGGACGGTGACGGGCATCGACAACTCGGCCAGCCGGTCCCACAGCGGTTCCATCTCCCCCGTGCCGAGGCCCCGCAGGACGGCGGCCAGAGCGTCCGGACGGTTGCGACGCTGGTCCTCGCGCGCCAGCGCGCCCACCTCTGGGGGGTCCTCCGCGAACAGCGGTTGGGTGCGCCAGCGCTCGATGAACTCCTCGAACGGCGCCCGTTCGAGCTCCTCGGCGAGCGCGTGCTCCGAGCGTCGCCGCGCGGCCCGCTCGGCCCCGTCCTCGATGCCCGGGTTGACGCCCACGAGCACCATCCGCGCCACCCGCTCGGGGGCGGCGAGCGCGACGTGCAGCGCGATGCGCCCGCCCATCGAGTAGCCGCACAGCACGAAGCGCTCGGGGCTCTTCGCGAGCACGTGCTCCACACAGCCCGCGAAGGAGATCGGCCGCGGCGCGTCCGCGGCCTCGCCGTGGCCGGGCAGATCTATCGCCAGCGGCCGGTAGCGTTCACGATCGAGCAGCCCAACCACGCCGTCCCACGCGCGGTGGGTGCCGCCGAAGCCGTGCAGCAGGACGACGCTCTCGGGCACACCGCGATCCTATGACCCCCGCCACCGACACCCACCTCCTCCTGCGCGCGTTCGTGGACGAGCTCGCGCGCTGCGGATTGCGGGACGTATGCACCTCGCCGGGGTCGCGGAGCGCGCCGCTCGTGCTGAGTCTCGCGCGGGAGCCCCGGCTGCGCTGCCACTCGCACATCGACGAGCGCTGCAGCGGCTTCTTCGCGCTGGGGCTCGCGAAGGCCTCGGGGCGGCCCGTCGCGGTGACGTGCACCTCGGGGACCGCCGCCGCGGAGCTCCTGCCCGCCGCGATCGAGGCGCGCGAGGCGGGCGTGCCGCTGCTGATCCTCACCGCGGACCGCCCCCCCGAGATACGCGAGAGCGGGGCCGGGCAGACGATCGACCAGATCAAGCTCTACGGGGACGCCGCGAAGTGGTTCTTCGAGGTCGGCACGCATGAGCTCGGCGTGCACGAGGTCGGCGTGCACAGCGCGGAGACCGTGGGGACGGGCATCGAGACCGCGGCGACGGGCGAAGCCGCCGTCGGTGAGGCGGGGCGAGCGCGGCTGCGCTGGGTGCGCACGCTCGCGTGCAGAGCCTACTGGCAGACGCTCGAGGGCCGTCCCGGCGTGGTGCACCTCAACTTCCCCCTGCGCGAGCCGCTCGTGAGGAGCGAGGAGGGGCCGCTGCCCCACGACGGCACCGGGCGCCCCGATGGCCGCCCGCTGGTGACCTGCACACCAGCGCGCCTGGCGGCGCCCGAGGACGCGCGGTCCCTCGCCGTGCCCGTGGCCGCCGCCCGCCGGGGGGTGGTGGTGGCCGGACGCTACGAGCACGACACCGCACTCGGGGAAGCCACGTCGGCGTTCTGCGCAGCGGCCGGCTGGCCGCTGCTGGCCGACCCGCTCTCGGGTGCGCGGCGTGGGGAGGCGGCGGTGGCGCACTACGACGCACTGCTGCGCCACGGCTCGTTCGCCGCAGGCGTCACGCCCGACCTCGTGCTGCGCGTCGGCGACCTGCCCACCTCCAAGCCCCTGCGCGGGTGGCTCGCGAGCCTGCGCGACGTTCCGCAGGCAGCGATCGAGCAGGAGGGCCGCTGGCAGGATCCCGACGCGACGCTCTGCCGACGCTTCGCGCTGGAGCCCGCCGCGGCGTTGCGTCAGCTGGCGCAGGACGCGCCCGCGCCCGAACCCGACTGGCTCGCGAGCTGGCGCAGCGCCGACGAGCGCGCCGCCGAGGCGATCCTCGGGGTGCTCGCCGCGGAGGGCCTCAGCGAGCCCGCGGTGGCCGCCGAGCTCGGCGTGCTGCTGCCCGAGCGGGCGACGCTGTTCGTGGCCTCCTCGATGCCGGTGCGCGACATCGAGAGCTTCTGGCCGGTGCGAGCGGACCCTCCCCGTGTGCTGTGCAACCGCGGCGCCAACGGGATCGACGGGACCGTCTCCAGCGCCTTCGGCGTCGCGGCCGACGGCCGCGGGCCGGTGGTGCTGCTGATCGGAGACGTCGCGCTCGCGCACGACATCGGCGGCCTGCTCGCCGCACGGCGCCTGGAGCTCGACCTCACGATCGTGCTAATCGACAACGGCGGCGGGGGCATCTTCGACTTCCTGCCTATCGCGGGCGACCCGACGGCGCGGGCAGGGGGCAGCGAGGCACCGAGGCGGGTCGCGGAGGAACACGCGAGCCAGCAGTGGGAGGATGGCACGACGCAGGACATCTACACCCGCCACATCGCCACTCCCACAGGTCTCGACTTCGCGCAGGCAGCGCGACTCTACGGTTTAGAGCACGAGGTGGTCGCAGACATCGCCGCCTTCCGCGCGGCGCTCGAGCGCGCGCTCATTCCGCGCCCCCACGGCTCGCGGATCATCGAGGTGCGCACCGACCGCACGCGCAACGTGGCGCTCCACCGCCGCGCGTGGGAGGCCGTCGCCGGCGTGCTGGCCGAAACGGGGATGCGAGCCGGAGGCGAGTGTCACCCGGCTTCGGTCGGGGGAGCCTGAGCTCCCGCGGGGAGCCAGAAGCGGGACATGCTCGCCCACGACGAGGTCGCGCGGCGCTTCGGCACCGGCGCAGGCGGCCTGTACGGCCTGCTGGAGGGCCACGCAGACCTAGCAGCCGCGCCACAGGCCATATGGGTCTCCCGCCCGCCGGGCGAGTCGCGCGGCGAGCTCGCCCAGCTGCTCGGAGATGGAATGGACCCCGCGCACGCGAGCCTCTGGCGCCGAGCGCTGGTATTCGGCCCGGCCCCCGAGTACTGCCTACTGTCCACCAAGTCACCCAAGGGCGTCTCCCCCACGCGCTTACCGCGGGGCTGGCGCGCCACCGCCTGCGAGCGCGAGGCGATCTGGCATGGCTGATGCCTCCCATATGCCTTAGGAGAAATGTTCCGCCGTTACAGTCGTCATCCTCTCGGAGATGAGATCTGAGCAGAGCAACGTTCACTTCACCCCGTGAACCCGGCCGTTCTTCGCTATCCGGGGGCGAAGTGGAGCCTTGCTGATCTGATCGTTGGGCATTTTCGGCCTCATTACCACTATGTCGAGCCGTTCTTCGGATCGGGCGCCGTCTTCTTCTCAAAGCCCCGCGTCCCGCATGAGGTCATCAATGATCGAAACAGTCAAGTCGCCAACATGTTCGCGGTGCTGAGGGACCAAACCGAAGGCTTGTGCTGGGCGCTGGAAACCACCCCGTGGTCGCGAGACGAGTATGACCAGTCGGACATCCTGACCGGGGACCCGCTGGAGGACGCGAGGCGGTTTGTGGTGCGGTGCTGGCAGGCGCACGCCAGCGATCTGGCAAAGAAGACAGGGTGGAAGAACCGTGGTCCGTGCCAGCGGGCGGCGGGCATGTCCCATCGGTGGAACAAGGTGCCAGCTCAACTTCAAACCCTGGCGCTTCGGCTGAAGGACGCCGAGATAGAGAACCGAGACGCCCTGGAGGTCATTGAACGGCACGCCGCCGAGGACTGCCTGATCTACGCCGACCCGCCCTACCCTCACAGCGTCCGTACCCAAACCATGTACGGCAACGAGATGACTGACGAGGACCACCTACTTTTGTTGAGGGGGCTCCGCAAACATCCAGGTCCGGTGGTCGTCAGCGGCTACGCCAACCCTCTGTATGACGACGCGCTCAGGGGATGGGAACGTACCGCCACCAAGCCCCCAAAGGTGGAGAAGCAGGCGCCCCGTGTAGAGGTTCTTTGGGTCAAGCCCTAGGCCAGAGTGAATCGAAGTAACGCTGGGCCTTCTCCAGCGGAGATACCAGCGGCGACTGCTCCAGGGTGAACTTTGGCGTCACCCAGTCCGCCCAATCCAGCAGCGGGTAGTACTTTAGCTGTCCGCCCGAGGTCGGGTAGTACTGCCACAGCCGATGGCGTCGCCCACCATCGTCCATGTAGCCGTTGATGGCCGCGCCCTCATACTGCCAGTCGATGTCGCCTCGGGGGTTGACGATAAATAGGTTGAGCGGGAAGCAGAGAATCTGAAACTGCTTCCACTGTCTGTCGTGGGCCAAGACACTGTACCGACTGCCCGCTACGTCGAAGGCCGACGCCTGCTGCGCGTGCCAAGAGGCGACGAGGTCGATGATTGCCGGGCCGGCAAGCATCGGTTCGCCGGCGTAGGTGATCTGGAGACCCAGCAGGTGGTCGCGAAACTTGGCCGCCGAGTTCGACAGCTCCATAAAACTGCTCTTGTTGGGGACTGGGGGAAAGACCGCCATCTTGCAGGAGATGCCAAACGGCAAACGATCGGTCGTAGACACCGCTACATCAAACACGCCCTTGTTCTCGGGGGTCACACCGCCCAGCACAGCCGCCAGTGACCGCTCGTAGTCTCTGAACCCGGGCCATGACTGGCCGCGGATGTAGGTCTGCCCACTACCGTCCCGGAAGCTACTCAGGGCCAGCCGAAGGATTTCACGCTCGCTATCGCTGAGCGGGCGATCACGGTAAGCGTAGAGAGCCACCGCCACCGGATTTCCTCACCCCGCCAGCAGCGGCAAGAGCGCGGCGAGCTTGACCTCGGTCTCCGCCAGCTCCGCGGAGGGGTCGGAGTCGCGCACGACGCCGACGCCCGCGTAGCAGCGGGCGACGCGGCCACGCAGAAGCGCGCAGCGCAGCGCGACGCAGAACTCGCCGTCACCCGTGGCGTCCGCCCAGCCGACGGGGCCCGCGTACCAGCCGCGGTCGAGGCCCTCCAGAGCGGGGATCAGCGGACGGGCGCGGGCGAGCGGCTCGCCCCCGACGGCGGGCGTGGGGTGCATCAGCTCGAGCAGCTCGATCACGTCCAGTGGCTGGGCGAGCTGGGCGCGGATCGGGGTGCCGAGGTGCTGGATGTTGGCGACCTTCACGAGCGTCGGCTCGGGCGGGGCGGCGGTCCACAGCGCGTGCGGACGCAGCGTGCGCTCGATGCGGCGGATCACGATCGCGTGCTCCTCGCGGTCCTTCTCGGAGTGCATCAGCTGTTCGCCGAGGTGGTCGTCCACGGCGGGGTCGGCGGAGCGGCGCATCGAGCCCGCCAGCGCGAGCGCGCTGACCCGGTGCCCCTCGCGGCGCAGCAGCAGCTCGGGGGAGGCGCCGAGGAAGGCGCCGTCGCCGCGGCCGACGCAAAAGACGAAGCACGAGGGGAAGCCCTCGCGGAGCACCCCGAAGAGCGCGGCGGGGTCGTACTCGCGGGGAGCGTGGACGTCGACCTCGCGGGCGAGCACGACCTTCTCGAGCTCCCCGGCGCGGATCAGCTCGACGGCGCGGGCGACGGCGGCCTCGTAGTGCTCGGGCGGCATCGCGCTCGCGACCCGGTAGCGCCCGGCGGGCGCGGGGTCGAGCAGCGCCAGCGGCGCCGCCCGCAGCTCGCGCACGCGGTCCCGGAGGCGGTCGAGCAGCTCCTCGGGGGTGTCGTCGGGCGCGGCGAGCGCGTGGAGCGTGAGGCGTACATCCTCGCCGCGCCCGCCCCCGGAGGGGTGGGGTTCGCGGGCGAGCGCCACCTCGGG
Organism: uncultured Solirubrobacterales bacterium; assembly: GCA_963702085.1. Lineage (GTDB taxonomy): Bacteria > Actinomycetota > Thermoleophilia > Solirubrobacterales > Solirubrobacteraceae > Palsa-744. The sequence continues at coordinate 2,097,296 of OY969707.1, forward strand.
CACGATCAGAGAGGCCGGCTCGAAGCCCACCCACGCGGGGTCCGCCCCGCCCTGGGGGGCGAAGGCGAAGCCGCCGACGGCGACCGGCCCGCCGCGGCCCGGGTCGTCCGAGGGGTCGCTGACCGCAGCGGCGGCCAGCGCGCGCCAGCGGTCCGCGACCGCCGCGAAGCGCTCACCGCCGCGGGCTGTGAGGCAGGCCACCTCGCCGAGCGCCGCCAGCGCGCGGGCGCCGCGGTCGGGCTGCTCGAAGAGGAACCACGGCTCGCCGGGGCGGCGCGAGGCGCAGGCGACGGCGCTGGGGTCCACGCCGAGCAGCGGGAGGGTCAGCGCGGCGAGGGTCGGCTGGCCGCTGCGGCGGGCACGCTTGACGGCGAGCTGCAGGCGCGCACCGAGCCGCTCCAGGTCGCCCTCGCTTAATGCAAAGGGACTCTCGCGCGTCCGCTCAGCAGCGCCTCTCACGTCTCCGCGCGCCCCCGGGAGATGGCGATCTCGCCGGTGCGCATCATCTCGATCAGCCCGAAGGGGCGCACCATGCCCTCGAATGCCTCGATCTTCTCGGTGGTGCCGGTGACCTCGACGATGATCGAACGCTTGGTGACGTCAACGACCTTGGCGCGGAAGATCTCGGCGATCTGCATCAGCTCGCCGCGCTGGGGGCCGTCGGCTGCGACCTTGAACATCGCCAGCTCGCGCGAGACGGTGTCCTCGGGGTCGAGGTCGCGGATCTTGAGCACGTTGATGAGCTTGTGCAACTGCTTGGTCACCTGGTCGATCGGGTGCAGAGCGCCGTCGACGGTGAGCGTCACGCGCGAGACCCGCTCGTCGTCGGTCGGACCGACGGTGAGGGTGTCGATGTTGAAGCCGCGACGGGCGAACAGGCCGGCGATGCGGGTGAGCACACCGGACTTGTTTTCCACGAGGATCGAGAGGACGTGCTTGCGCCCGGTGCGCAGGTTGCCGGAGGCTTCGAGCTCCTCGAGGCTGAGCGGCTCCTTGGTGGCGGGTTCACCCATTCAAATCCACCATTTCCCGCGCAGCCTTCCCCGCAGGGATCATCGGATAAGTGTTCTCCTCGCGCGTGACGCGCACGTCCACGACCACGGGGCCGTCGGTGGCGATCGCGCGGCGCATGTCCTCGACGAGCGTGTGCTTGTTCTCGAAGCGCGCCCCGGTGGCGCCGTATGCCTCGGCGAGCTTGACGAAGTCCGGGAACGAGCCCATGTCGACCTGGGAGTAGCGGCCGTCCCAGAAGAGCTCCTGCCACTGGCGCACCATGCCGAGGTAGCCGTTGTTCATGATGAACACCTTGATCGGGATGCGCTCCTGCGCGCAGGTGGCGAGCTCCTGGGCGTTCATCTGCACCGAGCCGTCCCCGGCAACGCAGCACACCACCCGGTCGGGGCAGCCGACGGCGGCGCCCATCGCGGCGGGCAGCCCGAAGCCCATCGTCCCGAGGCCGCCGGAGTTGATCCAGCGCCGGGGAGCGGGGAAGTCGTAGTACTGGGCGGCCCACATCTGGTGCTGGCCGACGTCGCTGCAGACGATCGCCTCGCCGCCGGTAGCCTCGTAGAGCGCCTGGATCATGTACTGCGGCTTGATCTCCGCGTCGGCAGAGTCCTCGTAGCCCAGCGGGTAACGCTCGCGCCACCCTTCGATGCGCTCCCACCACTCCTCCAGGCGCGCGGGGTCGGGCCCCACCGCGCGGTACTCGACGGCGAGCTTCGCGAGCACGTTGCGGGCGTCGCCGACGATCGGGATGTGAGCGGGCACGTTCTTGGAGATCTCGGCGGGGTCGATGTCGATGTGGATGAACTTCGCGTGCGGGGCGAACTCGGAGAGCTTGCCGGTGATGCGGTCGTCGAAGCGCGCGCCGACCGCGCAGATCAGGTCGGCCTCGTCCATCGCGTAGTTGGCGGCGCGGGTGCCGTGCATCCCGAGCATCCCCAGCCACTGGGGGTTGGCCACCCCGCCCACCCGCGCAGGGAGGGCGCCGAGGCCCATCAGCGTGCAGGTGACGGGGAAGCGGTCGCAGCCGGCGAGCTCGACGAGCTCCTCGGAGGCGTTCGCGTTGACGACCCCCCCGCCCGCGTAGATCACGGGGCGCTGCGCGGCGGCGAGCGCCTTGGCGGCCTGGCGGATCTGCTTCTGGTTGCCCTCCACGGTCGGCTGGTAGCCGGGGAGGCGCAGGTCGGTGACGGGCTCGTAGGCGATCTCGGCGCGCGAGAGGTCCTGGGGGACGTCGACGAGCACCGGGCCGGGACGCCCGGAGGAGGCGATGTGAAAGGCCTCGTGGATCGCACGGGGGATCTCCAGAGGGTGCTGGATCATGAAGGAGTGCTTGACGACGGGCATCGTGATGCCGATCGTGTCGGCCTCCTGGAAGCCGTCGGTGCCGAGCAGCTCGGTGCGAACCTGCCCGGTGATGAACACGACGGGCACGGAGTCCATCATCGCGTCGCAGATGGGGGTGACGAGGTTGGTGGCGCCGGGGCCGGAGGTGGCGAGCGCGACGCCCACTTTGCCGGTCGCCTTGGCGTAGCCCTCCGCGGCGTGGCCGCCGCCGGCCTCGTGGCGTACGAGGATGTGGCGGATGCCGGCGTCCACGAAGGCGTCGTAGGTGGGCAGGTTGGCGCCGCCGGGCAGGCCGAAGACGACCTCGACACCCTCCGCCTTCAGACATTCCATCAGCGCATCCACTGCGCGCATGTGTGCCGACCGCCTTTCCACTGCACTCGAACGGGCCAAAAAGGCAGTGTACCAACGGGTTTAAGCCCACCCACTACGCCACTCCTAGCGGCCGATGACCAAGCCAGGCAAGGACACAGGGAGCGAAGTGTGCTTGGCACACGAGCGATCGAGGACGCCGCCTGGCGCCGGTCAGCGGCCGCTAGGAGGAGCCGATCGCGATGCCGATCGCCAGGACTATGGCGCCGCCGACGGTGACCACCAGCAGCGAGGAGCGCATCGAGACTTCCAGGAAGCGCTTACGCACCCAGGCGATCACGAACAGCTCGACGGCGACGACGACGCCGGCGACCACGAGCGCGGTGTGCACGTTGGAGATCAGGAACGGCATCGTGTGGAAGAGACCGCCCAGCGCGGTCATCCCGCCGGTGATGCCACCCCGCACGACGGGCGAGCCGCGGCCGGTGGTTTCGCCGGTGTCTGACAGCGCCTCCGACCAACCCATGCTCACGCCGGCCCCCAGGGCGGTGGCGAGACCGACGACGAACGCGGTGTGCGAGTCCGAGGAGATCGCAGCGGCGAAGATCGGCGCGATCGAGGAGACGGTGCCGTCGATCAGCCCCACGAGCGCCGGCTGCACCACGCGCAGCAGGAAGTCCCGCTCGTCCTCGAAGCCGGCACGGTGTACGAAGCGGGCGAGCGGCGAGGGGCGCGCGGTGGAGGTCGCGGGAGCGTCCATCCTCTTTTTATAGAGCCCGCACCGGTTCGGGCTCCCTAATCGGGCTCCCTAACTGGACACCCCTCGCCCTCCCCGACAGTGCACCACGCTGCCCCGACGAAGGGGCACGATCCTCAGCTGCCCGCGGCGGAGGAGGACGACCACGATTCGGGCGCAAGCACGGTCTCAGGAAACTCGAGCTCCGCTCCACAGCGGGTGCAGAGGGCGTCGTAGAGCTTGGTGACTCGCCCACAGCGGGGGCAGCGGCGGCGCGGCTCGTTGCTCTCGAAGCGGTAGAGGATCGCGGCGCAGAGGCCGAAGAAGGGCACGACCCCGGAGATCAGGAACCACAAAAGGAAAGAGCTACCCTTGATCCGGCCGACGATCCCGCCGGCGAGCCCGAAGCCGAGGCAGATCACCACGTAGCCCATCGCGGGCCCCCTACACGAGCACCCGTATCGCCCAGACGATGGCGACGATCGCGAGCACCGCGATGACGGGGACGGCGAGGAAGGTGACGATGCCGATCACGATGTGCAGCAGCACCCACGCTGCCACGGCAAGGATCAGCACCGCGACGACCATCCGTCCCAGCGAGCGCGAGGAGGACGATGAGGTGGAAGTCTCGTTCATGAGATCAGCGTAGCTCAAATGACGGGGCGCTCAGGCTGCAGCTCGCACCGGGCGGGGGCTCGCTCACAGCCCCAGCTGCTCGCGCACAAGCCGGGTGACGACGCCGCCGTCGGCGCGTCCGTGGGTCTCGCGCATCACGTAGCCGACGATCGGCCCAACGGCCTTGGCGGAGCCGGCGCGCACGTTCTCCGCGGCCTCGGGGTGAGCGGCGAGCGCGGCGGCCACGATGGCGGCGAGCTCCTCGTCACCGCCGTCCATCGCCGCGAGGCCCTCGGCCTCGACGATCGCTGCCGGCTCGCCCCCCTCGGCGACCAGCCGATCGAGCACCTGGCGGCCGGCGCCGACGGAGATGCGCTTGGAGGCGACGAGACCGACGAGCTCGGCGAGCGCTCGGGGGGTGACACGCGAGGAGAGCGGATCTCCGCCTGCCCCCCCACCCGTCTCACCACCGGCATCCGCCCCCGCCCCACCGGCGTCCGCGACCGTCTCCCCACCGCCAAGCCGCGCGAGCAGGTCGCCTGAGAGCCAGTTGGCGAGCGCCTGCGCGGGAGGCGCAGGATCAGCAGGCGCGGCGAGGGCGGCCTCGAAGAAGTCGCCGAGCCCGCCGCGGAACGCGAGCAGCTGCGCGCTCTCCGCACTCAAACCCAACTCGCGCTCGAAACGCTCCGCGCGCGCGGCAGGCAGCTCGGTCATGTCCGCGCGGGCAGCGTCGAGCATCTGGGGGTCGATCGCCACGGGCAGCAGGTCGGGCTCCGGGAAGTAGCGGTAGTCGTGCGCCTGCTCCTTGGAGCGCAGCGAGGTGAGGGCGCCCGAGCCCGGGTCGAAGTGCAGCGTCTCCTGCTCCACTCCCCCCCCACCACGCAAGACCGCCTCCTGGCGGGCGAGCTCGGCGCGGATGCCTCGTTCGAGGAAGCGGAAGGAGTTCATGTTCTTCAGCTCCGTCTTGACGCCGAGCTCCTCAGAGCCCACGGGGCGCAGGGAGACGTTGGCGTCGCAGCGCAGCGAGCCCTCCTCCATGTTCACGTCGGAGACCCCGAGCGCACGCAGCGTGGTGCGCAGCAGCCGCAGCCACTCGCCGGCGGCCTCGGCGGAGCGCAGGTCGGGCTCGGTGACGATCTCCGCGAGGGGGGTGCCGCCGCGGTTGAAGTCCACGACCGAGGCGTCGGAGCCGTGGATCCGCCCGGAGGAGCCGACGTGCACGAGCTTGGCGGCGTCCTCCTCGAGGTGCACGCGGTGGATGCGCACCTCCCCCAGGCGCCCGCCGCGGCAGAGCGGCTCGTCGTACTGGGAGATCTGGTAGCCCTTGGGGAGGTCGGGGTAGAAGTAGTTCTTGCGGTGGAAGATCGAGCGGGTGGCGAGCTCGCAGCCGAGCGCAAGCCCGATCATCAGCCCGAAGTGCACGGCGCGGGCGTTGGCGACGGGCAGGGAGCCGGGCAGCCCCAGGCAGACGGGACAGGTACGGGTGTTGGCAGGCTCCCCGAAGGAGAGCGCGCAGCCGCAGAACATCTTCGTGGCGGTCACCAACTGCACGTGGATCTCCAGACCGATCACGGACTCGTACTCGACGGGGCTCACGCGGTCCCCCTCGTGCGCGTCATGCCCGCACCCGCGACCCGTCGAAGCCGAGCGCACACTCCAGCGCGTACGCGGCGTCGAGCAGGCGGTTCTCGCTGAACACGGGACCCGCGAGCTGCAGCCCGACGGGCAACTCGCCCCCGGCGCCGTCGGGGGCGAGCCCACAGGGGATCGAGATGGCGGGCAGACCGGCGAGCGACATGGGGACGGTGCAGAAGTCTGAGAGGTACATCGACCAGGGGTCGTCGAGACGCTCCCCCAGCCGGAAGGCGACGGTCGGAGAGGTGGGAGTCACGATGAAGTCGACCTCGGCGAAGGCGGCGCGGAAGTCCTCGGCGATCAGCGTGCGCACGCGCTGGGCTCGCCCGTAGAAGGCGTCGTAGTAGCCGGCGGAGAGTGCGTAGGTGCCGAGCATGATGCGCCGGCGGACCTCGGGGCCGAAGCCGTCGTGACGGGTGCGCGTGTACAGGTCGACCAGATCCTCGGCGTCCGCGGCGCGCGAGCCGTAGCGCACGCCGTCGAAGCGGGCGAGGTTGGAGGAGGCCTCGGCGGGGGCGAGCACGTAGTAGGCCGACAGCGCGTGCGGCGCGTGCGGCAGGCCGACCGCCACGAGCTCCGCGCCCAGCTCTTCCGCGCGTCCACAAGACGCCTCGAACGCCGCGAGTACGCCCGGCTCGATCCCCTCGCCGGAGAGCTCCGCGGGGACGCCGAGTCGCACTCCGTCCAGGCGCTCGGCGGAAGGCAGGACGAGCGCCTCGGGCAAGGCGAGCGAGGTCGCGTCGCAGGGGTCCTGCCCGACCATGTAAGTCAGCAACAACGCGGCGTCGGTCACGTCGCGAGTCAGCGGCCCGGCCTGGTCCAGAGAGGACGCGAAGGCGATCAGGCCGTAGCGGGAGACGGCGCCGTAGGTCGGTTTGAGCCCGACGACCCCGCAGAGCGCGGCGGGCTGGCGGATCGACCCCCCGGTGTCGGTGCCGAGCGCCCAGGGGGCGAGACCGGCGGCGACCGCGGCGGCGCTGCCGCCTGAGGAGCCCCCGGGCACACGCGCGCGGTCCCAGGGGTTCAGCACGGGCCCGAAGGCGCAGTTCTCGGTGGAGGAGCCCATCGCGAACTCGTCCTGGTTGGTCTTCCCCAGCAACGGCGCACCGGCGGCGGCCAGCCGCTCGACGACGGTGGCGGTGTAGGGGGGGCGGTAGCCCTCGAGGATGCGCGAGCCGGACTGGGAGGGCACGCCGGCGGTGCAGAAGAGGTCCTTGACGGCGAGCGGCACCCCGCGCAGGGGCGCCCCGGACTCGAGCTCGGGGGGGGCGGACTCGCCCCCGGCGACCCACGTGAAGCAGTTGAGCTCGTCGGCAGCGGCGCGCGCGCGGTAGGCGTCAAAGAGCTCCGCGGCAGAGAGCTCGCCGGCTTCGATCGCCGCGACCGCCCGCGCGGCGGACAGCTCGATGATCTCTGGCGCGTTCACGCCTGGGGGCTCGGGACGAGAAAGCCGCCGTCGGCGACGGCGGGCGCCGAGGCGAGCGCGACCTCGCGCGGCAGCGAGGGCGCCGGCTCGTCGGGGCGCAGTCGGCCGGTGACCTCCACGACGTGGGAGGTCGGCGGCACCTCGTCGAGGTCGAGGGCGGCGAGCCGGGCGATGTGGTCGAGCACGCCGGAGAGCTCGCGCGCCATCGACTCCACCTCGCCGTCGTCAAGCTGAAGGCGGGCCAAGCGGGCGACGTGCAGGACTTCCTCGCGGTCGATCACCGCGCGGATTCTATGTGGCCCGGCGCCAGGACCCGGCGCCCTCTTCGCGCAGCTCGACGACGGCGCCGTAGACGATCACGAGACACGCGAGGAACCCGAGGTAGAGGCCGAGCTGCGCGCCGTAGGTGACGGACACCGACCCGAACGTGGCGGACGCGTGAGGGTGCTCGAGGATGCGGTAGAGCACGAAGACCGCGGTCACCGCGGCGAGTGCGGCGAGCACCGCGGTCGGTGAGATCGGGCTGGGCAGCGCGCGCCCGCCGGCGGCCGCCACGACCAGCGCCAGGGCGGCGAGGATCGTCAAGAGCAGCAGCCAGCGCGTGTCGCTCAAGCTGTGCCACGCGTTGGCGCTCGAGACGATCGTGACCGTCGGGCCGCCCGGCACGCTGCCGGTGGCGGTACCGCCAAACCACTTGAAGAGGAACGTGGCGATGAACAGCGCGACCGCGCCGCCTGCGATCACCCACTGTCCTCGGCGCAACTGCGCGAAGTCGAGCTCCACCTGCCGGCACCCCCTGGTCGAAGAAACCTCGCTCCGCGCACGGCCCCGGGCCGCGCGGAGCGCAACCCTCCCTCGCAACAAGAGTACGCCGCAGGTCGCGGCTACCCTGCCCCGGCTGGTGGCACCGGGCGGGGCGGGGTGGCGTCGGGCGGGTACAGGCCGGTGCGTTCGTCGCGCATCGACTGCCAGCTGCCGGCCAGCACAGCGAGCGCACCGATCAGCGCGAGCCACGCGCCCGCGCACAGCTCGGTGGCGTGGTCGGGGCGCTCGAGCAGCCGCACGACGGCAGCGGCGCACCCGACGAACCCGAACAGCGTGCTCCACACCGCGGCCGCGACGGGGAGCGCGGTGGTGCGCTCGGTGACGGTCACGAACACGAGCGCGAGGGCGCCGGCGGCGGCGAGGATCAGCAGCGCGACGGCCACTCCGAAGGTCGCCCACGCGCTGAGCTTGCCCTGCGAGCTCTCGTACCAGGGCAGCGTCAGCGCGACGATCAGGCAGACGGCACCCGCGAGCGCGAGCAGCTCCCCCGAGCGCAGGCGGCGCAGGCTCATCGATCCTCGATCCCGGCCTGGCGCCGTGCGGCGGCCAGGGTGTTGCGCAGCAACAGCGCGATCGTCATCGGCCCCACACCACCGGGCACCGGGGTGATCGCCGAGGCGACCTCGGAGACGGCGGCGAAGTCCACGTCGCCGACCAGGCCGCTGGAGTTGCCGGCCTGCTCGGGGGTGAGTCGGTTCATACCCACGTCGATCACGACCGCGCCCGGCTTGACGAACTCGCGGGCGATCAGGCGCGGGCGCCCGACGGCGGCGATCAGGACGTCCGCGCGCGCACACACCGCGGCGAGGTCGCGGGTGCGGGAGTGGCAGACGGTCACAGTGGCGTTGGCCTCGAGCAGGAGCTGGGCCATCGGCTTGCCGAACAGGTTCGAACGCCCCACGACCACCGCCTCGGCACCTTCAAGGGGAGCCCCGACGCTCGCGAGCAGCTCCATCACCCCGAGGGGCGTACACGGACGTGGCCCGGGGCGCCCGAGCGCGAGCAGGCCGGCGTTGACCGGAGTCAGGCCGTCCACGTCCTTGGCCGGGTCGATCAGGCCGGTGAGCGTGGGGCCGTCGAGGTGAGCGGGCACCGGCAGCTGCAACAGCACGCCGCTGACCGCGTCGTCGGCGTTGAGGCTCTCCAGCAGCTCCGCGACCTGCTCGTGGGTGGCGTCGGCGGGCAGGCGCCGGTCGAAGGGCGTCATCCCCACCTCTGCGCAGGCGCGCTGCTTGGCACCCACGTACACCGCGGAGCCAGGGTCCTCGCCGACCAGCACGGTCGCAAGCCCCGGCGTGCGCCCGGTGCGCTCGACGAACGCGGGGACCGCCTCCGCCACCTGCGCGCGCACACGCGCGGCGGCCGCCCTGCCGTCGATGAGGGTGGCGCCCACCGTCACCACTCCGTGCTGCCGGTGTTAGAACGGCTTTCACTTTGTCCTCGGGCTCGACTTGGACCCACCAAGCCTTCGCCCTTGCGTCCGCGCCTCGCTCGACCCTCGAGCGCCCCAGCCGCACGCCCCAATCGGGATAGGCCCTTAGCCCTGCCGTCGCTGATCGTGGCGCTCAAAGGGTCATCCTTCCGCGTTGCCGGCACCCGCCGAGAGAGCGCCATGCTACCTGCGGGCGAGGGGGGTGAGCTCGGTGAGCAGCTTGCGTTCGGAGCCGTCGCCGGCGAACCGCACGACGATCACCCCGTCGGGCTCCACGCCGGTGACGACGCCCTCTCCGAAGGAGGCGTGGGTGACGTCCTCGCCGAGGCGGTAGGAGTCCGCGGCGGGGGCGCGCCGAGACCGCTCACCATCCGCGGAGCGCCCGCGCCCCCCGAGCGGACGATCGGCCGCGGTGCGCGGGGCGGACGCCCAGCTCCCGGCGGCGGCCCATCTCCCGGCGTGGGCGAGCGCACGGTCGGGCAGCCCACCGGCCACGGCGGCGCCACGCCCTGCGCCGGCCACCGGCAGGGCCTCCTCCTCGCGGTCGGTGAGCTCGGCGGGGACCTCGGCGAGGAAGCGGCTCGGGAAGCCGTACGTCTGCGCCCCGAACACCGCGCGCCGGCGTGCGCGGGTCAGGTAGAGCGTGCGCATCGCGCGCGTGACCCCCACGTAGAACAGCCGGCGCTCCTCCTCCAGGGCGCCTTCGTCTAGCGCGCGCGAGTGGGGAAACACGCCGTCCTCGCAGCCCACGATGAACACCGTGGGGTACTCCAGGCCCTTGGCGTTGTGCAGCGTCATCAACGTCACGAGGCCCTCGTCCTCGCTGCGGGAGTCGGCGTCGGCGACGAGCGCTATCTGCTGGAGGAAGACGCCGAGCGTGTCCTGCTGCGCCTCCGCGGTGGCGTCGAACTCGCGGCCGACCTCGACCAACTGCTCGAGGTTCTCGGCGCGCCCCTGCGCCTCGATCGTGCGCTCCGCTTCGAGCGCCTCGACGTAGCCGGTCTGCGAGAGCACCGCCTCCAGCAGGTCGCCGACGGGGACCCGCTGCTCGACGCGCGTGCGCAGCTCGTCCATCGTGTCCATGAAGCGCCGCAGCGCCTTCACCGCGGCGGCGCCGAGGCCCGGGATCTCCTGCGGAGCGGACGCCGCCTCCCACACCGAGACGCCGACGGTGGCGGAGTGCGCCACGATGCGTCCGAGCGAGGTCTGCCCAAGCCCGCGCCGGGGCGAGTTGGCCACGCGCGTGAAGCTGACCACGTCGAACGGGTTGGCCAGCCACGAGAGGTAGGCGATCGCGTCCTTGACCTCGGCGCGTTCGTAGAACTTCGTCCCGCCGATCACCTGGTAGGCGATCTCGTGGCGCACGAGCGTGTCCTCGAGCACCCGCGACATCGCGTTGGTGCGGTAGAGCACGGCGATCTCCGTGCGCGAGGCGCCCTCGTCGACGAGCCGCTCGATCTCGCCCACGACGAAGCGCGCCTCGGCGTGCTCGTCGTCGAGCTCGCGGACGTGCAGCGGCTCGCCCGTGCCGAGCTCGCTCCACAGTGACTTGGACTTCCGGCCCTGGTTGTTCGATATCACGGAGTTGGCTGCTGACAAGATGGTCTGGGTCGAGCGGTAATTCTGCTCCAGCTTGACCACACGGGCGTCAGGAAAATCGTCCTCGAAATCTAGGATGTTACGGATGTCGGCTCCGCGGAAAGAATACACCGAGTTGTGAGTCATCATGCCCGCCGCGATGAAGTTGTGCGTTCCCTGGATATCGAGGTCGAAGACCGGCCGGTCGAGGCAGACTCGTTCGACACTCTGCACGATGTCATAGCGCCCTTCTGAGGTGAACATCACCATCCCAGGACGCACTGATCCGGCAGGGATGAATGGCAGCGTGTTACGCTCAATACCGTTATCCTGCGCGCCCAACCGTGCTTGACAGCGGACGCGCACAGGGAGCACGGAACGAATCCGCGCGACAATCCCCATGACGGCTGCGAAGTCCTTGAAGCTAGACTCGTAGCGCCAGCTCTCTGAGCCGGACTTTGCCGGCCTGACGTTGAGGCCAATCCCCTCGAGTGCTGATCGCGCCTCCGGATCGCGCCCGCCGATCGCCACGAGGTGCATAGGCGTCCTGCCTCGATGACTGGCACAGAGCGTGACGGTAATCACCCTCCGCCGCCCCTCATAAGAGCGAGGCACGAAATGGGGGAACTCAACGTCACACCCTTCGTCGGCGAGCAGTTCCACGCCAGCAGCAGAGGTATCAAGCGATCCAAAAATGCCATCGATCAGACCCTGATCGGACACCAGGCCCTTATTATCGGTACGTCTATCCGGGCGCGCCACGAAGGGGAGAGTCGGCAGGCCGTACCGAAGCGACAGGATCATCTCGTGAGCACGCGCCTCAGCCTCGCACTCATGCGTCCCGACGACCCAGGCGGCATCTCCGTGCTCCTGCCGTGTGCGGAACGCCACACCGACGACCGTCTTAACCTGTCCGTTTGTGTACGTGCGCGATGTGCCAACGCGAAAACCCTTACCGCGGCGTCGCATCACGTACGTCATGTGCATCTGCGGCGTGGATCCCACCCGGTAACCCGCAAAGTGGGTGTGCTCCGGAGTGCTCACGATCCGCCGCCCGCTGCGCAAGGTGATAGCCACCCCCGCCGCCGAGTGTGAGCTATGCGTCCGCATCACCCTCGCCGGGCGCATATCGGCACTGCCGTAGCAGGACAACACTTCGTCCCCCACGCGCACATCCTCAATCGACTTGATACCTCCGTCCGCCATAGTGACCGGTGTGCCCTCTAGGAGGCACTGGTCATCATCGCCCACCACCGCCAAATTGCGATGCCCAGGCAGGCTGGTGCGCTCCCCACGCTTGGGAAGCTTGCGCCCGCCACCAACCAAGAGCTGCAGGAGTCGATACTGCGCGTGGTTGGTGTCCTGGTACTCGTCGACCAGGATGTGGCGGAAGCTCGTGGCGTAGCGCTCGCGGGACTCCTCGAAGAGCTCCAGCAGGTTGACGGTGCGGAACAGCAGGTCGTCGAAGTCCATCGCGTTCATGCGGTGTAGGTCGCGCTCGTAGAGGGTGTACACCTCGGCGACCATCTCCTCGAAGGCGGAGCCGACGGCCTGGCCGTAGGCGGCGGCGTCCTGGAGCTTGTTCTTGGCTGCCGAGATCTGGTTGTGGATCGCGGCAGGGGTGTGGCGCTTCGGGTCGACTCCCACCGCGTCCATGCACCGCTTGGTCAGCCGGCGCGCGTCGGCCTGGTCGTAGATCGTGAACTGGCGCGTATAGCCGAGACGCTCTGCATCGGCGCGCAGGATGCGCGCGCAGGCGGCGTGGAAGGTCATCAGCCACATGCCCTTGGTGCCCCTGCCGAGCAGGCGCTCGACCCGCCCGCGCATCTCCTTGGCGGCCTTGTTGGTGAAGGTGATCGCCAGGATCTCACCTGCCTGCGCCTGGTCGGTGTAGATCAGGAACGCGATCCGGCGGGTGAGCACCCGCGTCTTGCCGGAGCCGGCCCCAGCGAGGATCAAGAGCGGCCCCTCCCCGTGCGTGACGGCCTCCCGCTGGGGCTCGTTGAGACCCTCCAGCAACTCCTGGAGGTGCTCGGCATGAGGGTTCTCGACCATCTACTCCAGCATAGTTGGGGCTCCGGCCAGCGATTTGTTGCTCTCCAACATCGGGACCACTACCACCCCTGCGCCCGATCGACCTTTCACCCGCCCCACCGTCCCTCCCGCCTCCGGTCTACCGAGTCCCGTGAGCCGCTCCCAACTAACGTGTCCTGCCATGCCCCTGCTCGACGAGGTCCGCGCAAGCTGCGCGCAGATCGCCGCGCAGGCGCGGTGGGTGCGGATCGACGAGGACGCGCTCGCCGGGGAGGCCCTCACGGAGATCCCCGCGCCGGCGGCTGCGGGCGGGTCGGCTCCGGCCCTGGACCCGGTGCGCCACTACCTGGAGGGGCAGCCCGCGGACGTAGCCGACTACCTGCTGGCGCTCGACGCGGTCAACTTCGGCTCGGGGTGGTTCCCCACGCTGCGCAAGCGCCTCGACGCAGGCCACCCCGTGAGCGGGTACTTCACGGTCGCGTGGGCGCTCGCCGACCACGTGCGCGCCGAGGGCCCGCCGACCGCGGCGTGGCTGCGCGCGGTGGACACCCGCACGATCGCGCGGATCCTCGACCAGCCGCCCGACCACGAGCTGATCAGCCTCTACGCCCAGGCGCTGCGCGAGCTGGGGCGCTTCCTCGGAGAGCGCCACGCGCTCGACGTCGTGGCGCAGTGCGGCGGCTCCGCGGAGCGGCTGGCCGAACACCTCGCCGGCCGATCTTCGATCGGTGGGATGGCGATGTTCGACGACCGCGGCTTCTACAAGCGCGCCCAGATCGTCCCCAGCGACCTCGTGCTGGCCGGCGTCGCGACCTTCGAGGACCTCGACCGCCTGACGATCTTCGCCGACAACCTCATCCCCCACGTGCTGCGCTGCGAGGGGGCGCTCGTCTACGACGAGCGTCTCGCCGCGCACATCGACGCCGGAGAGACCCTTGCCCCGGGCGGCCCCGAGCGTGAGATCCGCGCCTGCGCGGTGCATGCGTGCGAGCTGCTCTCCCAGCGCACCGGAATCCCTCCGCGCGTGCTCGACGTGCGCCTGTGGAACCGCGGGCAGGCGCCTGAGTACAAGGCGCGCCCGCGCCACCGCTGCCGGTGCGTGTACTACTGAGCCAAACGGCGCTGGTGCTTGTCTTACCGAGCCCTACGCGACGCGCGTCTACTACGAAGCCCGCGCGGCGCCGCTGCTGGGATCGTGCCCGGGGAGGTCAACCCCCCGCGGGGTTGGGGCCCTTCACCGGCCGCAGCGGCCTGACCTTCGCGGCGGGCTCCAGGCGCCCCCCGGAGAGCTCGCCCACGGCGCGCTCCAGCGCCCCGATGCGGCTGGAGAGACCTCCGAGCGCCTCCGCGATCGGGTCCGGCAGGTGGATCCAGTCGGCGTCGGGGCCCTCGGGGCGGCGGCCGTCCACACGCACCGGGTGGCCGGGGTTGCCGACCACCGTGGAGTTCGGCGGCACGTCGGTGATCACCACCGTGTTCGCGCCGATCTTCGCCCCGTGGCCGACGGTGATCGGCCCCAACAGCTTTGCCCCCGAGCCGATCGTCACGTTGTCCTGCACCGTCGGGTGGCGCTTGCCCGTGGCGAAGCCCGTGCCCCCCAGCGTCACGCCCTGGTAGAGCGTCACGTCGTCGCCGATCGTCGCCGTCTCCCCCACCACGACCCCCGCGCCGTGGTCGATGAATAGGCCCTTGCCGATCTGCGCCGCCGGATGGATCTCGATCCCCGTGACCGTCCGCGTGAACGTCGCCAGCGCCCGCGGCACCAGCGGCACGCCCGCCTCGTGCAGCGCGTGCGCCACCCGGTGAGAGAGCAGCGCATGGATGCCCGGCCACGTCGCCACGATCTCCGCCGGCCCGACCCCGCGAGCGGCGGGATCGCGATCGCGCGCCGCCGCCACGTCGCGGCGCAACTCGCTGACGACCCCCGCGAACGTGCCCAGTCCGAGCATCCCCCCAGGGTAGCGCCGGCGGGATTCCTTGCAGCACCTTGTGGCACGCGCCGCACGATCGAGCAGCCCCAGTTCCTCCTCGCCGAGATACACCTGTGTGCGGCCTCTGGGGTTCGTGGGCCCCTACACCACCGCAGGCGGTGGAGCCCTCCGCCCCGCGCCGTGCCGGCGCGGGGCGGGGCGTCGCTCAGGTGCTCAGCGGCCGGTGCGGGAACGCTGGCCCAGCCGAATCGCGAGGCCCGTGGAGAGCAGAATCAGACCGGCGCCCACCACCCAGCGCAGGTCGAGGCCTGTGAAGGGCAGCGTCGACGCTTTCGCCGTCGGCGTGGTGGTCGTCGGTTCGACCGTTGTCGTCGGCGTGGGTGTGGTGGGGGTGGTTTTCTTTTCTTCGTTGGCCGGTTCTACTTCTTTTTTCGGTTCCGGGGTCGTGGGGGGGGGCGTTTTCTGGTTGTAGCCCGAGGTCCCGGGCGCTGCCGCCGTGTTGGCCGTACTGGCCTGTGCGACGACGGGCGCCGCGGAGACGATCAGCGCCAGCGCGACCGGCAGGGCGAGCATCTCGCGGCGCGCGAGGCGTCGGCGGGTGCGGTGCACCAGGCGGCGGAGGGACATCTCGTTCATCGCTGCTGCTGCTGCTGTCTGCGACCTGCTTGAAGTCATTCCTTCGGTCCGCGTCATGCGCACCTCCGTGTTCGGTGTTCGTGTGGCCCTTCGGGGTCGGGGTCACGGTGTGGGGTTCCGGCGAAGTCTATTGCGCTCGTAGGATCGCTTCTTTCCCGTTCTACCGCTGAGCCCGTTCTCCTGCCCCAACCATCACGCGACCCTCCAGCGTTCCGTCCTGCAGTTGAGCGCGCAGAGCCTTCTTGTCGAACTTGCCGACGCTCGTTTTGGGGACCTCCGCGATGAACGCGAGCTCGTCGGGCAGCCACCACTTCGCCACGCGCGGGCGCAGGTGCTCGATCAGCTCCTGCGCGTTCGCGGTGGCGCCCTCGCGCAGCACCACGCAGCACAGCGGACGCTCCGCCCACCGCTCGTCGGGCTTGGCGATCACCGCCGCCTCCACCACGTCGGGGTGGGCCATCAGCTCGTTCTCGAGCTCCACCGAGGAGATCCACTCCCCGCCGGACTTGATCACGTCCTTCGCGCGGTCGGTGATCCGCACGAACGCCTGCTCGTCGATCGCCGCGATGTCACCCGTGCGCAGCCACCCCGCGTCGAACTTCTCATCGCCCGAGTCGTCGTGGTAGTAGCTGGAGGCGATCCACGGTCCGCGCACCTCGATCTCCCCTGTGGACTCGCCGTCCCAGGGGACCTCCTGGCCGTCGTCGCCCACCAGGCGCAGCTCCACCCACGGCAGCGGCTTGCCCTGCAGCGCGCGTTCGTCCCAGTAGCGCTCGTCGTGGCCGCGGTCCTCCGGAGGGTCGGAGAACGTCGCCACAGGGCTGGTCTCGGTCATCCCCCACCCCTGGTGGATCACCACCCCGTGGCGCTCCTGGAAGTCCCGCATCAGCTGCCGCGGCACGGCAGAGCCCCCGCACACCGAGTTGGTCAGCGAGGTCAGGTCCACCTCGTGGGAGCCCGCGTAGCGCAGCAGGTCCGCGAAGATCGTCGGCACGCAGCCCACCACCGTCGGGCGCTCGAACTCGATCGCGCGCGCCAGCGGCTCGGCCTGCAGGAAGCGGTCGGGCATCACCAGGTCCGCCCCGCACAGCGCCGCCGCGTGCGGCAGGCCCCACGCGTTGGCGTGGAACATCGGGACCACCACCAGCACGCGCTCGCGGCGGGAGAGCCCCAGGTTGTCGGCCATCAGCGAGGCCGTCGCGTGCAGGCAGAGGGAGCGGTGCGAGTACAGCACGCCCTTGGGGTTGCCGGTCGTGCCGCTCGTGTAGCACAGGGCCGCCGCCTGGCGCTCGTCGAGCTCAGGGTACTCGTAGGAGCCTGGTCCGGCCTCCTCCAGCAGCTCCTCGTAGCGCAGCACGTTCGGGAGGGAGCCCGCGTCTCCGTCGCCCATCACGACGAAGTGGCGCACGCCTTTGAAGGTGGGCGCGAGCGGCTCCAGCAGCGGCACCACCGAGTCGTCGACGAAGATCACCTGGTCCTCGGCGTGGTTGACGATATACGTGAGCTGCTCGGCGAACAGGCGGATGTTCAGCGTGTGCAGCACCGCGCCCACGCACGGGATCGCCATGTACAGCTCGAAGTGGCGCTGGTTGTTCCACGCGAACGTCCCCACCCGGTCCCCGTCGCCGATCCCCAGGCGCCCCAACACGCGGGCGAGGCGGTCGACCCGCTCGGAGACCTCCCCAAAGCTCGCACGCACCGGCCCTCCTTCGGTGAGCGTCACCACCTGCGCGGCCGGGTGGCAGTCGCGCATCCGCCGCCGCGCGTGCTGGAGGGTCAGCGGAAAGTCGTTCTGCATCAGCCCTTCGAGCATGGGGGAAGCATACTCACGAGCAGCCTCACCTCCGAGCCCAGCGGGGTCGGCAGGGCGTCCCTTGCGAACCACCGCGCCTCCGCGATCTCGACCGGGTCCACCCGGATCTGCGTCGGGTCGGGCAGCTCCGCGTGCACGCACACGACGTGCACGGCGATCCGCTCCAGGCGCATGTCCATGCTCGCCATGTCGCGTAGGGGCAGCCCGCGCACCCCGAGCTCCTCCTCGAGCTCACGCGCCGCAGCCTGCATCATCGGCTCCCCGCGGCGGGCCGCCCCGCCCGGCACGTACCACGTGTCCCGCTTGCCGTAGGAGTGGCGCACCAGCAGCACCTCCCCCTCATGGGTGATCAGGCACTTCACCCCCCTGCCTCGGCGCGGCCACACCAGCGCGCGCAGTTGCACCCCCCGCCACGCCACCCTGTACAGGCGCCGCAGCACCGCCACGCGCACCGTGCTCATCGACATCCGCGGCACTCCCCGCGCGGCCTCCCCGCTGCGCGGCGCTGCCTTGCCGCGCTTCCTACATGTGCGACGCGGCCCCTCCCGGCCCCCCTTGTGGGGGCCTTCATAAAAATAAAAAAGGCCTCGGGCACCTCACACGCGTTCGCCCATTCGCCTACCCGCGGTCAGCTCGCGGTAGACCCCGCGCGTGCGGCGGGCCACGTCGCTCCAGTCGAAGCTCAGCACGTGCTCGCTCGCCTCCGCCACGAGGCGCTCGCGCAGCTGCGCGTCGGTCAGCAACCGCTCGATCATCGTGCCCAGGTGCGTCGCGTCGCCGCCGTTGAAGCGCAGCCCGACCCGCTCGCCCGCGGGCACCACCTCGCGCAGGCCGCCCGTGTCGGCCACGATGCACGGGCACCCCGACGCCATCGCCTCCAGCGCCACCAGGCCGAACGGCTCGTAGATCGAGGGCACCACGCACAGGTCCGCGATCCGGTACAGGGAGTGCAGCGCGTCGTCGCCGATCCACCCCAGGAACACCCCGTGTTCGGAGAGGCCCAGGCGCTCGGCCTGCTCCTTGAGCTCGTGCTCGTGCGTGCCGCTGCCCGCGACCAGGAAGCGCACGTTCCCGACCCGCTCGATCACACCCGGTAGCGCGTCCAGCGCCAGTTGGAAGCCCTTCTCGTACACGAGGCGCCCCACCAGCACCACGAGGCGCTCCTGCGGCGCCGCGAACTCTGCCCGCAGCGCCTCCAGGTCCCCCACCGGGCGCAGGTCGCGCGGGTCGATTCCGTTGGGGATCACCACGATCCGCTCCTCCTCGATGTCGAAGATGTCCGCCACGTGGCCGCGCATGTAGTGCGAGCAGACGATCACCCCGTCCGCGCGCTTGGCCATCCACCGCTCCACGCCGTGGATGTGGGCCTGGGGCTCGTCCTGCACCCACCCCTGGTGGCGCCCGTGCTCGGTCGCGTGGACGGTCGTCAGGTACGGCACCCCCGTGCGCTCGGCGAGCGTCGCGCCAGCGTGCGCCACCAGCCAGTCGTGGCCGTGCACGAGGTCGTAGCTGCGCTCCTCCGCCAAGGTTTCTCCCGCCACCACCATGTCCTCGTTCATCCGCTGCACCCACCCCACGAAGCGGTCGAGGTCCCGCGGCCACCGCGGCTCGCGCACGCG
Organism: uncultured Solirubrobacterales bacterium; assembly: GCA_963702085.1. Lineage (GTDB taxonomy): Bacteria > Actinomycetota > Thermoleophilia > Solirubrobacterales > Solirubrobacteraceae > Palsa-744. Next base: position 2,116,240 of record OY969707.1, read on the forward strand.
GTGCACGCTCACCCCCGCCCGCCGCTCGGCCTCCTGGCCGACGTGCGAGCGCTCGCCCGTGCCGCGCGTCAGCACGTCCACCTCCACGCCCTGGCGCACCAGCTCCTCCGCGAGCTTGCGCACGTGCCGCGCGAGGCCCCCCTCGATCACGGGCGGGTACTCCCAGGAGAGGATCAGCACGCGGTCGGCCACCGCTGCACCCTACCTCGCTCGGTCCCTCGCCGCCAAAAGGCGGCCGGCGCCGGGGAGGAAGGTACTAACCCCGACGCCGGCCAGCCGGCGCATGACGGACCCTTGGAGTTATCACGGCCGGCAGCTTGTGCGGCGCCGCCCGGTCGGGGCGCCGATCCCGTTTTTGATCCCGCGCTCGAGCGGGGCCCTGTAGCTCTTGCGCCGTAGGCTATCCGTCGGAGCGGCGCGCTGCTCCCGCTGCCCCGGGCGCTCTCCCGCTGCTCGTGTCGGGAGGGGCCGTGATCGGGAGGGCTCAGCCCGCGGGCGCGGTCTCCCCCTCCCCACGGATCCCCCACCGGCTCACCGTGCGCCGCAGCTGCAGGTACGCCACCGCGCCCGGCACGCTCGGCAGCCAGAACGCGATCAGGCGGTACACCAGCACCGCCGGCACAGCCAAACTCGGGCTCACCCCGAACGCCACGCACGCGCCGATCATGCCGCCCTCGACCACGCCGATCCCGCCCGGCAGCGGCAGCAGGTTGGCGAGCATCCCCACGAAGTACGCCTGCACCAGCACCGCCACGGGGGGGGCCTGCCCGAAGGCGCGAAACGACGCGTACAGCACCGCGATGTTGAATCCCCACCACGTCACCACCCCGAGCATCGCCAGGTCGGGGTTGCGCAGCTTTGCGACCGCGAAGCGCACCCCACCGGAGATCGACGCCGGGCCGCTGGCGAGCCTGCGCAGCCACCGCGCGCTACGCGGACGACGCGCGCTCAGGCGCTCCAAGCGCCGCTCGAGATCCTCGGGCACGAACGCGACCGCGAGGCACACCGCGATCCCCACGGCACCGACGATTGCGGGGACGATCGTGATCGCGAACGGGTGCGCCCCGGGGAACAGGCCGGTGTACAGGCCCACCCCACACACCACCAGCGCGGCCATATATACCCCGTAGAGCAGCACCAGGAACGCGATCATCCGCTGCGCCACCTCCTTGCCCTCCATCCCCGAGCGGCGCAGCGCCCACGCGGTGACCGCCACCCCGCCCGCGCCGCCCGCGGCGAACAGGCGCGTCGCCGCGAGGCCCGCCATCGTGATCTGGTAGCTGTGGCGCAAGCCGATCGGCGAGCCCGGGGGCACGTGCACCCCCTGGAAGATCGCGATATAGCTCGCCATCGAGACAACCTCGACGACCAGCGCCACCGCGATCCACCGCGCGTCGCCTTCGCCGAGCTTGTCCCACGTGTGCCGCACGCCGCCCACCTGGGGCAGCACCACGTACAGGAACGCCAGCGCCGCCGCCACGAACACCGCGAACGCCAGCGCCCTTCTGCGGGTCACCTGCAGGCGCGGCATCTCCTCGCGCTCGGCCTCCCTGCCGGGCGGCGCGCCGCCACCCGGTGCCCCACGGGGCGACTCGAGGTGTGCGGGCTCGGGGCGGGCGGGCTCCAGGCCGGTCCTCCACGGCAGCAGGCCGCCGCGCCCGCCGCCCTGCGCTCGGCCTATCCGCGCGCCCTCCACCGCAACCGCCTCCGTCAGCGCCATGCCCTTCTTGTTCGACGTGCCCCCGGCCTGCCCCTGCGCGGATGGGTGGGCCACCCCGCCCTCCGCGGCGGCCGCTCTCAGATCGCTCGCCTCACCCCGCCGCATGGGCCTTCGCCTCCAACGCCGCCACCGCGCGCCGCGAGCGCTCCAGCAGCGGGCCCGCCCGCGGCCCGAGGCGGCGCACCGCCACCGTCAGCGCCGCACCCCCCACCAGGTCCGCGGCGTAGTGCTCCCCCAGGTACACCAGCGCGAACCCCAGCGTCACCGCGTACGCCCACCCCACCGCGCCCGCCGCCGGTCCTGTCTCGGCGAGCAGCAGCGCAGCCATCACGGATGTCGCAAAGTGCAACGAGGGCATCGCAGCCAAAGGATTGCCTCCGAACACACTGTAGAGGGGCCCCCAGCCGTCATGCCAAAACGACGCCCCGTACTCGACCATCATCCGTCGCACCTCGACCATCCTGTGCGGCGCCCGGTGGCCCCCCTCCGCCTCCCCGCGCCCGCTCAACCAATCGACCCCGCCCGCCAGGCCGTTCTCCGGGGCTGCCGCCGCATACCACGGGGGGGCCGTGGGCAGCACCCAGTAGACCATCGCTCCGACGTCGAACACCGCGTACGTGAACACCGCCGCGCGCTCGAAGCGCCCTGGGTGGCGCAGCATGATGTACACCAGGGTCCCGTGGGGCACCATGAACCACGACCAGTGCGTCCACACCAGCACCTTGTCGAGCCGCCGCCACCGCGGGCCCTCCGGGCCGACCTGCTGCGCGAGCCTGTGCTGCAGGCGCACGGTTGGCAGCTCGCCCGCGCCCAGCACCCTGTCGATCGCGATCGGATAGTCCACGTGCACCCGCTGGGTCTGCCCGGCCGGGTCGTCGTGGGGCGACTTATAGGCAGCCATATAGGCCCACATCTGCAGACAGCACACCGCCACGTCGCGCGTTCTCGAGCGCCGCACCGCCACGCTCAGGCCGATCGGCGCGCAGAACGCGACCGTCTGCACCACCAGCGGCGGCGCCTTCACCCTCCTGCGCACCAGCGGTGCTGCCACGCCCGCTACGACCACAGCCCACGCGGTTGCTCTGATCGCCGTGCTGCGCCGCACCGGCGGGGAGTATGGCACCGGCACCGGCCCCACCCCTTCCGCGCGGCGCGCCGCTCAAGCGCTGGCGGTGCGCACGACCGCCGGCGCCGCCGCCGACTGCACGCCACTCCCCGCGGCTGCGGCCTGCACCAGCGCGCGCACGAACGGGCTGCTCGGATCGGCCTCGGGATGCCACTGCACCCCCAGCACGAAGCGCCGGTCGGGCAGCTCGATCGCCTCGGGCAGCTCGTCGCGCACCGAGTAGCCGCTCACCGTGAGGCCCTCGCCGATGCGCTCGACCCCCTGATGGTGGTGGGACTTGGTGGCGTGGCTGCACTCGCCCGCGACCCGCGCCGCCAGCGAGCCCTCGACCAGACGCACCTCGTGGTCGGCGCCGTCGAACGACCCTGGCACCGAGAGATGCTCGTGGTGGCCGAAGCGCTCGGGCAGGTGCTGCAGGAGCGTTCCTCCCTGGGCGACGTTGATCAGCTGCATTCCGCGACATATGCCCAGCACCGGCATGTCGCGCCTGCTCGCCTCGTGGAAGATCGCGATCTCGCACGCGTCGCGCTCGGGGACGGTGCCCGTCGTCTCCGGGTGCGCCGCGGCACCGTAGGTAGCCGGATCGATGTCCGCGCCGCCGGCCAGCATTAGCCCGTCGAGCAGCTCCAGCGCCTCGCCCGGGTCCTCCACGAGCGCGGGATCGGGCGGGATCATCACCGCCAGCGCCCCCGCGCTCTGCACCGCCTCGACATAGCTGCGCGGCAGGAGCATGGCCTGCTGATCCCACACGCTCCACCTGGCGCGCTCGAGGGCTGTGCAGATGCCGATCGTGGGACGGGGCATTGGGACACCATAGGATGCCCTGGGCCGACACGCCCGCCACCCTGACGAGGACACGCCCGCCACCTGCCGAGAGGAGCCCCGCGATGAGCGAGACCGACGCCCCCACCGCCCTTGAGACCGTCAACCTGCAGCTCGGCCCCGTCGCCACGATCGAGCTGAACCGCCCGCAGGCGCTGAACGCCTGGAACCAGCAGTTCGGCCTCGACCTGCTCGCCGCGCTGCGCCGCGTGGGCGAGGAGGAGTCGGTGCGCGCCGTGCTGCTTGTCGGGGCCGGGCGCGCGTTCTCCTCGGGCGCCGACCTGAAGGACATGGGCGCCGACCCGACCCCCGACGGGCGCCCCGACGTCTACAAAACGCTCACCGAGCGCTACCACCCGATCATCCACACCGTGCGCGAGCTGCCGCTGCCGGTGGTGGCGTGCGTCAACGGCCCCGCCGTCGGCATCGGCTGCTCGCTGGCGCTCTGCTGCGACCTCGTGCTCGCCGCGCAGTCCGCCTACTTCCTGCTCGCGTTCGTGAACATCGGCCTCGTGCCCGACGGAGGCTCCTCGCTGTTCGTGCCCACCCGCGTCGGCATGGCCCGCGCCACCGAGATGGCGATGCTCGGCGAACGGGTCTCCGCCGAGCAGGCCCTGGAGTGGGGCCTCGTCAACCGCGTCGTGCCCGACGAGCGCGTGCGCGAGGAGGCCGCCGCGCTCGCCGCGCGCCTCGCCGCCGGGCCCACGCGCGCCTACGCGGGCGCCAAGCGCCAGCTCAACAGCTGGCTCTACGCGCGCATGGACGAGCAGCTCGAGCTCGAGGCGCAGATCCAGCGGGAGATGGCCGGCAGCGAGGATCTGGTGGAGGGCGTCACCGCGTTCGTGGAGAAGCGCCCGCCGCGGTTCTCGGGCAGGTAGGCGAGCAGGCGGGAGCGGGCTGGTGGGCGCCAAATCTCCTCGTGGCAAACGTCATCAAGCGCATTCCGCCCCGGGCTGAATAGAATCCTGCGCGCCTTGAGCCACCTGCTCCCCACGACGCTCGCGCTCTTCACCCCGCAGTCGGGCGGTTCGCCGAACGCGGACGAGATCGACAGCCTCTACAAGATCATCCTCTACATCGCCCTCGTGATCTTCTTCGGCGTCGAGGGGGTGCTCGGGTACGCGCTCTACCGCTTCCGCGCCCGCAGGGGGGCCGTGGCGGCCCAGATCCACGGCAACACGCGCCTTGAGATCGGCTGGACCGCGGGCGCCGCGCTGATCGTGATCGTGCTCGCGATCATCACCTTCTTCAAGCTCTCCGCGATCCAGAACCCCCCGAACTCGGGCCCCGGCGGCGACGTGCTGGCCGCCGAAAACGGGCAGCTCCTCGCCACCGCCGACCGCCGCCTGCCGCCCAACGGCAAATCGCTGAACATCACGATCGTCGGACGCCAGTACATCTGGCAGTACATCTACCCCGGTGCCACCAAGCCCGACGGGTTGGGGGCGCCGTACTCCTACGAGGAACTGGTCGTCCCCACGAAAACCACGGTGACGCTCAACATCGTCTCCGCGGACGTCGTGCACTCGTGGTGGATCCCCGCCCTCGGAGGCAAGTTCCAGGCCGTCCCCGGCTACCACAACTACACCTGGTTCAAGATCGAAAAGCCCGGCGTCTTCCACGGGCAGTGCGCGAACATGTGCGGCCGCGGGCACGCCCGCATGATCGCCACCGTGCGCGCGATCCCGCCCGAGCAGTTCGACGCGTGGCTGGCCGAACGCAGGCGGCTGCTCGAAGAAGCCAACGCCGACGCGAAGGTCGAACGGGCGGCGCTGAACAGCCAGGGCGGCGCCGGACGGGTCGAGAACCCCTAAGGGGGGGAGGGGGAGGGCTGGCCCTCCCCCTCCCCCCTCAACCCCCCTCCCCCACCCAATTTCAACTTCCACCAACTTCCCCACGGATACCGACAGACGAAAAGCCCCCAGCCCGCACCAAACCTAGATCCAGCTACAGCGAATCCGAGAAAGAGCAAAAGAAAGCAAGCAGCCATGGCCACCTACGCCGCCCCCGCACCACAGATAGTCGCCCACCGCGCCGAGCGCGAGGAGCGCGGCTTCATGAGCTGGCTCACGACCACCGACCACAAGCGGATCGGGATCATGTACATGGTCCTCACGTTCGTGTTCTTCATCCTCGGCGGCGCCGAGGCGCTGATGATCCGCCTGCAGCTGGGCGTGCCCGACAACAACCTGGTCACCCCCCAGACCTACAACCAGCTGTTCACGATGCACGGCACCACGATGGTCTTCCTGTTCGTCGTGCCGATGATGGCCGGCCTGGCCAACTACTTCCTGCCGCTGATGATCGGCGCGCGCGACATGGCCTACCCGCGCCTGAACGCGCTCTCCTTCTGGCTGCTGCTCGCCGGCGGGATCGTCTTCTACGCCTCGATCTTCTGGAACCCCCCGGAAGCCGGCTGGACCAGCTACCCGCCGCTCGCGAACGCCTTCTTCTCGCCCTCCGGCGGGCAGGACGCGTGGATCTACCTGATCCACCTCACCGGGATCTCCTCGCTCGTCGGAGCGATCAACTTCTACGCGACGGTCGCCAACATGCGCGCCCCCGGCATGAGCTGGGGCCGGCTGCCGCTGTTCGTGTGGGCGATGCTCACCTACTCGGTGCTGCTCATCTTCGCGCTGCCGGTGGTCGCCGCCGCGGTGACGATGCTGCTCACCGACCGACACTTCGGCACCCACTTCTTCGACTCCGCCCAGGGCGGCTCGCCGCTCTTGTGGCAGGATCTCTTCTGGTTCTTCGGGCACCCCGAGGTCTACATCATGGTGCTCCCCGGCTTCGGGATCGTCTCGGAGATCCTGCCCGTGTTCGCACGCAAGCCGATCTTCGGCTACCGGGCGATCGCGGTCTCCACCGTGTCGATCGGGTTCCTCGGCTTCCTCGTGTGGGCGCACCACATGTTCGCCGCCCCGATCCCCAAAATCATCCTGTACTTCGCGATGCTGAGTTCGCTGCTGATCGCGATCCCCACCGGCGTGAAGATCTTCAACTGGATCGCCACCCTGTGGCAGGGGACGATCGAATACAAGACACCCCTGATCTTCTGCGCGGGCTTCATCGCGCTGTTCGTCATCGGCGGCATCTCCGGCGTCTTCCTCGCGATCTTCCCCGTTGACTGGCAGCTCAACGAAACCTACTTCGTGGTCTCGCACATCCACTTCGTGCTGGTCGGCGGTGCGGTCTTCCCGATCTTCGCGGCGATCTACTACTGGTTCCCCAAGATCACGGGGCGGATGCTCAGCGAGGGTCTCGGCAGGCTCAGCTTCTGGCTGATGTTCTGGGGCGTCCTCATAACCTTCCTGATCCAGCACCAGCTGGGCCTCGAAGGGATGCCCCGCCGGGTGTACGAGTACGAAAACGTGGGCCACCTCGCGCTCTTCAACCTGATCTCCACGATCGGCGCCTTCACCCTCGCCGCGGGAGTGCTCGTCACGATCGTCAACCTCGCGCGCAGCCTCAAGACGGGCACGATCGCCGGGCCCGACCCGTGGAAAGCGAACACGCTGGAGTGGTTCACCAGCTCCCCGCCGGCGGTCAACAACTTCGACGCGATCCCGCGCGTGCGCTCGGGTGAACCGATGAAGGACATCCGCCTGGACATCGAGCGCCGGACCACCTCTGCGCCGACGCCTGGGCGCGCGACCGTGCCCGCAGGGGCCACGCAGGTGGGTGTGTAGCGTGCCTTTCGGCGCCCGCGCGTAGACTCAGGCCCGATGGACGGCTCTCCGGCACCCCTCTCCGTCGCCTCACCGATCGACGCCGCGCGGCTCGGCCTCGCCCCACGCACGCGCCAGTTGCTCTCCGACTACCTGGAGCTGACCAAGCCGAAGGTCCAGTCGCTGCTGCTGCTGACGACGATCGCCACGATGTACGTCGCCGGCGACCCCTCACCGCTGCTGGTCGCCCTCACCTGCCTCGGCGGCTACCTGTCGGCGGGCGGCGCGGGCGCCGTCAACCACTGGTTCGACCGCGACATCGACGCGCGCATGACGCGCACCGCCAGCCGCCCGATACCAGCCGGGCGGATCTCTCCGGGAGCCGCCCTGGCATTCGGCTGCGCGCTGGCAGCGCTCTCCTTCCTCGAGCTCTCGCTGACCGTCAACGTGCTCGCCGCGAGCCTCGCGCTGTCGGGCTTCCTCGGGTACGTGCTCGTGTACACCGTCTGGTTGAAGCGGCGCACGCCGCAGAACGTCGTGATCGGCGGCGCTGCCGGCGCCGTCCCGCCGCTGGTCGCCTGGGCCGCCGTGACGGGTTCTGTGAGCGGCGTGGCGGTGCTGCTGTTCTTCATCGTCTTCTTCTGGACCCCGCCCCACTTCTGGGCGCTCTCGCTGCTGATGAAGGACGAGTACGCCAAGGTCGGCGTCCCGATGCTCCCCGTTGTGCGCGGCGAGGCCGAGACCCGGCGGCAGATCCTGCTCTACACGGTCCTGCTCTACGCCGTCACCCAGCTGCCCTTCTGCGCCGGGGGCTTCGGCGGCATCTACCTGGCGGCCTCACTCGTGCTCGGCCTCGGCTTCATCGCCGGCGCCGTGCGCCTCTACCGCCGGGCCGACCGGCGCAGCGCACTGCAGCTCTACCTCTTCTCGCTCGCCTACCTCGCGCTGCTGTTCTGCGCGATGGTGCTCGACGCCCGCCTCCATCTATAAACTGCACCGCCATGACCCGTCGCCTAGCCCGCAAGAACATCCGCACCGGCCTGATCATCATGGCGATCTCGATGTTCATGTTCGGACTCTCGTTCGTAGTCGCGGCCCTCTACGTCTCTTGAGCCCGCTCGACCCTGAGCCTCCGCCCGTCGGCGAGGAGATCCACCTCCCCGGCCCGAGCCTGCTGCCGCTGCTCACCGCGGTGGGGGTCACGCTGGCGCTGGTGGGCGTCACGACCTTCATCGAGCTGACGGTCGCCGGCGTGGTCCTCACGCTCGTCTGCGTGTTCCGCTGGATCGGAGACACGCGTCGCGAAATCGACGAGCTTCCGCTCGATCCTCACTGATTCCCGTCGGATCACATCCGGGAGGGGGCTCGGGGGGAGGGCCCGCCCTCCCCCCGCTCAGAACGCGCCGCGAAATCGACGAGCTTCCGCTCGATCCTCACTGAGGCCAAGCGCGGTCGGTGAGGCACCGCGCGTGGTCCCTCCTCCACGCGCGGCCCCATCGGCGGCGGCGCAACCCGTTCCCCAGCGGGAGCTCGCCCCTCTCTCACCCCACCGCGGCGCCTGCTGGAACGGGACAGACAGCCCCATCGGTAGTCCAGCAGCGCACGATGTCGCGAACGGAGAGGATGCCCACGGACTCCCCTCCCTCGACGACGATCAGATGACGGAAGCCGCCCCGCACCATCGCCGCGGCGGCCTCCTCCAGCGACCAGTCGGGCGCCGCGTAGACGACCTCTCTGGTCAGGTGCTCGGCAACGCGCTCGCCGTCGGGGTCCTGCCCGGCGCCGATCGAGAGCAGGATGTCGCGCTCGGTGAGGATCCCCGGGCCGGGCCCGTCGGGGTCGATTACGACCGCCGCGCCCACGCTGCGCTCGGACATCAGCCGCGCCGCTTCGCGCAGGGTGTGGCCGGGACCGACCGCCAGGATCGTCGGGGTCATCCCTTCACGGACCTCCATAGACAGCTCCTTTCCCGAGTCAGTCCCCGTCATCAACGCCCGAGGCAGTTTGCAACGATTGCCTCAATGTAGTCGCTATCGGGCGCCGCGTCAAGGGGGGCTGTCATTCGTCGGGTGAAGGCAATAGGATCTTGCCTGGGATGGACGGGCTCGCACTAAATCGTCGATGTCGAACGGTCGCCGCTGGGGAGCTGGCCACCGGTGTCCAGGCCTAGCAACTCGCTGACCTGGGCGATCCTCGCCGGCGTGCTCGCCACGGCGGTCGGCATCGTCCTGAGCTACGTGATCCACTGGTTCCCGCCGGTGGCCTCCGAGCAGGCGAAGCACACCGACCTGTTCTACCACGTGCTCGTGATCGTCTCGATCCCGATCTTCGTGCTGGTGGCCACCGTGGTCCTCTACTGCGTCTGGCAATTCCACATGCGCCCAGGCGAGGAGCTCAAGGACGGGCCGCCGATCCACGGCAGCACGCGCCTGGAGGTCTTTTGGACCGCGATCCCTGCGGTCCTGGTCCTCGGGCTCGTCTCCTACTCGTTCGTGGTGCTGAACGAAAACGAAAAGAAACCGCCCGGCAGGGAAATCCAGGTCAACGTGACCGGCCAGCAGTTCTTCTGGAGCTACGAGTACCCCCCCTCGGTGACAGGGGGCGCGCCGCTGCGCAGCTACTCGCTATACGTGCCCAAGGGCGAGTCGGTCTACTTCCACATCCACTCCCGGGACGTCATCCACGCCTTCTGGATCCCCGCGTTCCGCCTGCAGGAGGACGCGGTGCCGGGCATCACCACGCACATCCGCGCGACGCCGATCAGACTGGGCACGTACCCGGTCGTCTGCAACCTGCTGTGCGGAGCCGGACACTCGCTGATGCGCTCGGCCGTGCACGTGGTGACTCCCGCGCGCTTTCAGGCGTGGATCAAGAGCCAGCTGAAGGTCCCCTCGACCGTGGCCACGGGGTAAAGTTCGATGGCTGCTCACATCATCGGAGGAGGGAGCTAGCAGATGGCTGTGAGACTTCGCGCACCGGGTTTCTACCGCGCCTTTCTGGCCGCGGCGCTCGCGGTTGTGGTCTCCGCAGCGCTGACGTGGGTGGTGCGGACCGCCACCGGGCACGCGACCTACACCCACTACCTCAGCCCCGACGCGATCCTGACGGTCTCGCTGATCGCCTGCCCGCTGTTCTTCCTGGTCGGGCTGGGAGCTTTCGACTACTGGTTCTACTGGCTCTCCGGCCGCCCCACCCGCGCGGAGAGCCACGCCAACCACGGGGCGTACACGTGGAAGGACTACTTCAAGGTCAACACCGACCACAAGGTGATCGGCGTCCAGTACGTGGTGACCTCCTTCTTCTTCCTGCTCGTCGGCGGGCTGATCGCGATGCTGATGCGCATCCAGCTGGCCCAGCCGGGGGCGAAGTTCGTGGACGCCAACACCTTCAACGGCCTGTTCTCGGTGCACGCCACGATCCTGATCTTCTTCTTCGTGATCCCCGTGTTCGCGGGCCTGGCGAACTTCGTGCTGCCGCTGATGATCGGCGCACCCGACATGGCCTTCCCGCGCCTGAACGCGCTCTCCTTCTGGATGCTCCCCCTGGGTGGAATCATCATGCTGCTGAGCTTCCTTGCCCCCGGCGGCGCGTTCGCTGACGGCTGGACCGCCTACGCGCCGCTCTCCACGGTGTCCCCGATCGGGCAGAACTTCTTCTCGATCGGGGTGCAGTTCGCGGGCGCCTCCTCGGTCGCCACCGCGCTCAACTTCCTCGTGACGATCATCACGATGCGCGCGCCTGGGATGAGCTTCTTCCGGATGCCGCTGCTCGTGTGGGCGAACTTCTCGACCTCACTGCTGGTCGTGATCGCCACGCCGTTCGTCGCGGCCTCGCAGTTCATGATCCTGCTCGACCGCGCCCTGGGCTTCAACTTCTTCGACGCCGACAAGGGCGGCAACGTACTGATGTACCAGCACATCTTCTGGTTCTACTCCCACCCGGCGGTCTACATCATGATGCTGCCCGGCTTCGGGATCATCTCGGAGATCCTCGCCGTCAAGGCGCGCAAGCCGATCTTCGGCTACCGCATGATGGCCTTCTCGCTGCTGGCGATCGTGGGACTCGGGTTCACCGTGTGGGCGCACCACATGTTCACCTCGGGGATGCCCGCGTGGGTGCGCATCCCGATGGCGATCACCACCGTGATCATCGCGGTGCCCACCGGCATCAAGATCTTCTCGTGGCTGGCCACGCTGTGGCGCGGAGTGCTGCACCTCGACACCGCGATGCTGTTCGCGCTCGGCTTCCTCGTGACGTTCTCGGCGGGCGGGATCAGCGGGATCATGCTGGCGATGCTCCCGTTCGACATCCACGTGAGCGCCACCTACTTCATCGTCGCCCACATCCACTACGTGCTGTTCGGCGGCTCGCTGATGACGATCTTCGCCGGCGTGTACTACTGGTTCCCGAAGATGACCGGGCGCATGTACGACGAGCGCCTCGGCAAGTGGCACTTCTGGAGCACGTTCGTCTTCTTCAACCTGACGTTCGGGCCGATGCACATCCTCGGCCTGCAGGGGATGCCCCGCCGCGTGGCCACCTACGCCGCCCAGTTTGCGGACATGAACCTGTTCATCTCGATTTGCAGCTGGATTCTCGGGGCGGCGACGCTGGTCTTCCTCTACAACATGGTCAACTCCTGGCGCCACGGCCCGCGCGCGGTGGGCAACCCCTGGCGGGCGCTCACCCTGGAGTGGCAGGTCTCCTCGCCGCCCCCGATCTTCAACTTCGACAGGGTGCCCACGGTCGTGGGCGGACCCTACGAGTACGGCGTCCCCGGCGCGGTGCACGGCATCTTCACGCCCGCGCCGCTGCCGTCGGAGGTCAAAACGCAGACGGCCGGCAGCGTGCCGGTGCCGAGTGGCGGCGAGTGAGCGTCGGCATGGCTCACGAACATCTCGTGTTCGCAGTGACACCACACATCGGGAGAGGGGGTAGGGCGCGATGAAGGAGATACTGGTGGTGGCCAACCGCACGCTCGGGGGCCGCAAGCTGCTCGACAGAGTGCGCGAGCTCGCGGCGGCCGGCGACGTGCGCTTCCGCCTCGTGGTGCCGCAGAGCAAGCCCTCCTCGGGCCTCGTGATCTACGACGAGGCGGTGCGCGAGTCCGCGCAGGTGCGGATCGACCTCGCGGTCTCGCTGCTCGCCGAGGAGGGCATCGAGGCGAGCGGCGCCGTCGGCGACGCCGACCCCTTCCTGGCCACGATGGACGAGATCGCCGAGCGCCGCCCGAGCGAGGTGATCGTCTCCACGCACCCGGTCACGCACTCCGGCTGGCTGCGGCGCGACCTGATCGAACGCGTCCACAACGCCTCGGGGCTGCCTGTGGAGCACATCGTCACCGACCTCGAGCACGAGGACCTGCCGTTCCGCGTAACGCTCGTGGTAGCCAACAAAACCTCCAGCGGCGAGGAGCTCGTCGAGCGCCTGCGGGAGAAGGCGGCCCACGGTGAGCGCCACCTGTTCGTCGCGGTCGTGCCCCAGCAAGGCGGCCACGGCGCCGCGCCGCGCGAGGCGCGCACGCGCCTTCAGGCGATGCTCGAGAAGCTGCGCGCCTCGGGGCTGCTCAGCTCGGGCATGATCGGCGACCCAGACCCCTACACCGCGGCGATGAACGCGCTGGAGCTGTTCCGGGTCGACGACGTGGTCATCTCCACGCTGCCCGACGAGCGCTCGGGGTGGACGCGCTCGAACCTGATCGAGCGCGTCCGCGGCGCCACGACCGTCCCCGTCGAGCACGTCGTGGTCGACCTGCAGGCGGCGGAGGCAGACTCCGGCCGCCGCGAGGAGCTGAGGGGAAGCCGTCGTGGAGGCCGCCAGTATCCCCCACCCCGCGGCAGGACACGCCGCCGAGCGCTCCCACGGGGACACGGGCGAGCACCACGGCCCGCCGCCGGCCCACTCCAGCTCGCGCGTGGACCCCCAGCTGCTCGGGATGCTGCTTTTCATCATCTCCGAGATCATGATCTTCGGGGCGTTCTTCACCGCCTACTTCTTCATCCGCGTCGCCCAGGGCGATCCCTGGCCGGCGCACGGGACCAAACTGCCGGTCGACGTCGCGTTCGTGAACACGCTGATCCTCGTGTCCTCGTCGTTCACGATGCACTGGGCGCAGACCTCGATCAAGAAAGGCAACCGCTTCGGGCTGAAGGCCGGCATCGTCGCAACCTTCCTGCTCGGCTGCACCTTCCTGTTCATCCAGATCAACGAGTACGCCAACATCGGCTTCGCCCCCCAGGATGCCGCCCAGCAGACGATCTTCTACTCGCTCACCGGCCTGCACGGGGCGCACGTGACGATCGGCCTGATCCTCCTGTTGATCGTCACGATCCGCTCCTTCCGCGGGCACTTCACCCCCGAGGAGCACCGCGGCGTCGAGGTGCCCGGGATCTACTGGCACTTCGTGGACATCATGTGGATCGTGGTGTTCACCACGGTTTATGTGATCTGAGCCGGTTCGCTGATGCTCAACCCGCTGCGCTCCGAGGGCGAGATGTTCCGGCTGCTGCTCTACGTGATCGTCTTCTTCGCGGTCATCATCGCGTTGATCCTCATCGTCCGCGCGATCACTTAACGGTCAAGGTACCCACCATCCCGGCGGCCCGGTGGCCGGAGACCTGGCAGAAGAACGTGTAGGTGCCGGGCTTCAGATTGACGGTGATGGACGCGGTGCCCTTGGCCTGCAGAGGAGTGGCGCCCAGCACCGGGCCGGAGGTGCCAGTCTGGACGGCGACGTTGTGCGTCACCCCGGACATGTTTTTCATCGAGATCGTCACCGGGCCGGCGCTGGCGAGCGCCTTGTTGGTGGTGTAGGCGAGCTGCCCCGCGGGGTTGGCTTCCAGTTCGAGCTTGCCGGCCTTCTCGACCGCCGGCTTGCCGGAGCCCGCGGGGGCGACGGCGCTGGCGAGCAGGCCGGGGTCGCTGCCGGGCCTCGACGCGGCGTAGGCGACGTAGGCGGCGATGTCCTTCAGCACCGACCCGCTCGCGAGGTCTTTGGGCATCACGTTTTCGGGGTTGGGGTATTCGACCTGGTACTGCACGACGCTGGGAATCGTGCTGCGCCCAAGTCCTTCGGCGACGCCGTGGCGGAACGCTTCGTCGAGGTCGGGGCCGACGGTGCCCTTCGTGTTGGCCCGCGCGAGCATGTGGCACGCGCCGCACTTGGCGACGAACTGCTGCTTGCCGACGATCAGGTTGGCATTCTCGTTGTGCTTGACCGAGCCGCAGCCGCTCGCCGCGAGCAGCCCGACACTCGCTGTGAGCAACATCCCCATGTTGCGCAATCCCCTCACTCGGCGCGAACTCTATCCGACTGAGCGGGCGTCAGCGTGCTTCGGTAGAGTCCTCGCGATGAGCGTGCAGCAGCGCTATCGACTGCGCAGCCCCGCGAGCGGGCGGGAGGTCATCCTGGAAGCGCAGCCGGGCGAGATCTATCGCGACCGGGAGTCGGGCGAGCCGATGGAGATCGTGGGCAAGGTGCTCCCCCTGGCGCCCTCCGCCTCGCGGCTCCCGTGGGCTGTCGAGCACCTGCGCTTCTGCCCCTGGTGTCAGCAGCTCGCGCAGAAGGATCTGAACGACTGCCCCACCTGCGGCCGCCGGATGGGACCGCTGGAGCCGTGAGCAGTCGGCCACCGGCCGCCCGCCAGCCGCGCGCCGCGCTCCTCGCGGGCGCGACGGCGCTCCTGCTAGCCCTGACGCTGGGGGCCTGCGGAGGGAGCGGTAACACGGCCGACGTGGCACCCCGCAGCACCCCGGAAATCACCCCACCGGCCAGTACCCAGGCGGAAAGCGAAGCGACGCACACCACCTCCACGACGACCACCGCCTCCACCTCCACCTCCACGACCGCCTCGAGCGCTGCCGCGGGGAGCGAAGAAAGCTCGAGCTCCACCGAACCGTCCTCGGCGGGCACCGCCGGCGAAAGCGCGGGCGGCAGCGCTGCGGAAGGGACCTCCTCCACATCCACGCCGTCGGAAGCGAGCTCCGGCTCCAGCGGCGGCACCGGGGGCGGCGCGGAACCCTCCAGCGGCAAAAGCGGCTCCTCGGGCGCCACGAGTAGCCCCACGGGCGGCGCCGGCGCCCCGTAGCGCGGGTCGTCAGCCGTCTCTGTCTATGGGGTAGAGATCAGCGTGGCGCTGTAGGTGAGGCGCGCCTGGCGGTAGAGGCAGTAGTACTGCACGGTTGCCCCGGCCTGCTGGACCGACTGGGCGCTGGTACTCGAGCACTGGCTGCGAGGCCGGCTGGCCCTCCAGGAGGTTTCGTTGGTGAAGCCCAGCGCGAGTGCGGGCGCCCAGGTGGGGACGGCGAGCGCGATCACGTCGCCCTTCTTGACCTGGATCGTGCTTGTGAGGGGGAATTGGGCGGTCTTGCCGAAGTACTTTTCGAGCGGCACCACGGGGCCCTGGGCCACCAGCTTGTAGGCGAGGTTCGGCTTCGACTGGGGCCGCAGGACGGCGATCGCAGCCGAAGCGGGCCCACCCTCGTTGGCGTTGAAGAACTTGATCTGTGTGGCGTTGGGCTTGCCGAGCGCGATCGTCCACGCCACGACCGTTCCTTCGCGGGGCGCCACGACCAGACCGCGCGCCGTCCCGACCTTGACCTGGAAGCCGGTGGTGCGGGTTACCGCCAGGCACGAGGTGGGACAGACTCGGCGTGGAGGGAGGCGTCGTTTCCGGGATCACCCCCACTTCGGCGAGCTTCGCCGCAGAGCCCGCGGGCAGCGCCAGCGTCAGGCCGATGCCTGCTAGGAGCGCGATGATCGATGTGCGTCGCATGTGGGGCATGTGGAGCATATGAACACGAGGAGAGGAGTTATGTAGCGGTTCGCTATGCGCGGGCGAGTTCCTGCGCGGCGGCCGCAATCTCCTGCACATCGCCTGGGGCAGGAGTCCACGGCAGCTGCAGGGGATCGTCGGCGTAGCGCGGGATCACGTGGAGGTGGAAGTGGAAGACCGTCTGCCACGCGGCGTCGCCGCAGGAGTTGAGCAGGTTGACCCCCTCCGCCCCCAACCGCTCGTGCATCCGCCCAGCCAGGCGCTGCGCGGCGGCCGCCGTGGCGCGCAGATCCGCGGCCTCGACGCTCAGCAGGTCGGCCGTGTGGCGGCGGGGAATCACCAGGGCGTGGCCGCGAGTGGCGGGGTTGATGTCCATGAAGGAGACCGTGCGCTCGTCCTCCTCTACGATCGTGGCGGGCAGTTCGCCGGCGACGATCTTGCAGAAGATGCAGTCAGGGTCGGTCATCACTGGCCATCCTACCCGGCATGCTCACGCGCGTAGGCAAGGGCGTCATCGCGCGTGGAAATCTCCCTCGCGTACTGCGCCTCGAGCAGCTCCTCGAGCAACTCGCCCAGACGGGGTCCTTCGGGAATCCCGAGATCGCTCGCCAGCTCGTCCCCGCGCAGCAGCGGCCGCGGCGGACCGTCTGTACGCCAGGCGAGGGCGTCCGTGAGCATTGCGCGCGCGAGACGCAGGTGGGCGTCGATCGCCTCCTGTGCGCGGTCCCCGTGGGTGGCCAGGCGATCGGCGACAGAGAGCAGGGTGACGTCGACCTCCACGGGCTCGCAGGCACGGAGGTAGGCGAACACGCTTCGCCGGGCCAGCGGCTGGGGGGCGTGCACGAGAAATCCCAAACGCAGGTGATGGCGCACGAGCGCCGCCACGTACGCCCGCAGCCGCCCGCTGGCCCGCAACCTGCCGAGCACCTCGCCGGCCACCTGCGCCCCCAGGGTGTCGTGCCCGATGAATGTGACGCGTCCGTCCGCAGGACGCACCTCGCGAGTCAGCGGCTTGGCGGCGTCGTGCAACAGCGCCGCCCACCGGAGCGCTCCCCCGCGGGTCAGCCCGTCGGCGAGCGGCTCCGCGAGCAGTGCGGCGAGCGCATTGCCATGCTCCCGGCCGAGTGGCCCGCTGTGCTCCAAGCCCGGACCCACGCCATGCTCCTGTTCGATGGCCGCCAGGGGGTCGTCCTGCAGCGCGATCGTCTGGGCGAGCACCTCGAGGGTGTGGTCGTACACGTCGAGGTGGTGGAAGCGGCTCTGCTCGACGTCCCGCAGCGCATCGACCTCGGGGAGCACGACGGGGGTGGCGCCCACCTCCCCCATCAGCTCCAGGCCATGCACCGCTCTGGGAGCGCCGAGGATGCGGCTCAGCTCCGTGAACACGCGCTCGCCGGCAACCGCGCCCAGGCCTGCGGCGTGCATGCGCGCGAGCTCGCGCGTGGGGGTGTCGGGCTCGAAGTCGAGCTCGACGGCGAACCGCACGAGGCGCAGCACCCGCAGGGGATCCTGGGCGAACGCCCCCTGTCCGGCCACACGCAGGCGCCGGCGCGCGAGGTCCTCGATTCCCCCCAGCGGGTCGATCGCCCTGCCCGTGCCGGCGTCCGGCTCGCCGAGCGGCTCGGCGATCGCGTTGACGGTGAAGTCGCGCAGCACGAGGTCCTCCTCCAATGAGGCGCCGCGGAGTCGCTCCACGTCCACCTGCCAGGAGCCGTCGCGGGCGAGGACGCGCCAGCCTCCGTACTCCTCGGAGAGCGCGAACGCCGTGGCCTTACCGATCGAAGATCGGCCGGCAGCGCGGGCGATCGAGCGAGCGGCCTCGCCGGGCTCGCCGTCGAGCACCACGTCGAGGTCCTGGGTGTCCCTGCCGAGCAGGCCGTCGCGGACGGCGCCGCCCACCAACCACGCGCGCCGCCCGGCGAGCGCGGCGCGGATCAGCCCGAGGGGGTCATCCGTCGCCGGCAAGTTGCGCCACCCCGTCGTCGCTGTGGTGCACGCGGGCGACCCGTGCGGTCAGCCCGCAGGTGACCTCGTAGTTGATCGTGTGCAGGCGCCTTGCGAGCTCCTCGGCGGTGATCCGCTCAGCGCCCTGGCCGCCGATCAGCACGGCTGGCTGGTCGAGCAGCGCGAGCGCGATCGGGTCGGGGCCGAGGTCGACGGCGACGGAATCCATGCTGACCGTCCCCACCAGCGGGTGGCGGCGTCCGGCGATGAGCGCCTCGGCGTCGCCCGAGAGCCCCCGCCGCCAGCCGTCGCCGTAGCCGATCGGGAGCAGGCCGAGGTGGGTATCGGCGGCGGCGAGGAAGCGGCGGCCGTAGCCGGTGCTCTCACCGGCGGCGCAGCGCTTGACGGCGGCGACGTAGGAGCTCAGCTCCAGCGCGGGCTCCAGGTCGCGCGCGAGCGGATCCTCGCCGAATGGGTCCATGCCGTAGACGGCGATGCCGCAGCGCACCATGTCGAAGTGGGCGGCGGGCTCGCGCAGCACCGCGGCGCTGTTGGCGGCGTGCACGAGCACCTTGGGGTGCTCCCGCTTGACCGCCTGCGCCCACGCGGCGAAGCGCCGCAGCTGCTCCTCGAAGAATGAGTCTCCGCGCTCGTCGGCGGTGGCGAAGTGGGTCATGACCCCGGCGAGCTCCACGTGCGGATCGGCCGCGGCGGCGGCCACCACGCGGGAGGCGCGGGCGGGGTCGCGCACCCCGAAGCGGCCCATCCCGGTGTCGAGCTTGACGTGCACGCGGGCGCTCTTGCCCATGTCCTTCGCGAGTTCGCCGGCGTAAGCGACAAGATCCTCCTGCCAGGCCACCACCTCCATGCCCAGGAAGACCGCCTCCTCGACCTCCACCGGTCGCAGCGGCCCGAGCACGAGCAGGCGGGCCGGCTGGCCGATCTCCGATCGGTCGTCGACGAGCTCCCGCGCCTCGGTGACGCTCGCGACCGCCAGCCACGTCGCGCCCCCGGCGAGCGCCGCGCGGGCGCTCTGCACGAGCCCGTGGCCGTAGCCGTCGGCCTTGACGACGGCGCACAGTTGCACGCCCTCGCGCAGCTCGGCGCCCAGGCGCCGGCAGTTGCGTTCGATCGCGGCGAGGTTCACGCGCGCGACGGCGCGCTCGACGCTCACTGCTCCCCCGCTCCAGTCCGCGCGGCGGGCAGCGCGGCGATCACGTCGGAGGCAATCACGCCCTCCGCGGCGCCCAGCTTGCGCGCGGCGGCACGCCCCGCGGCGGCGTGCAACCAGACGCCTGTGGCGGCGGCGGCGAACGGGTCCAGGCCCTGGGCGAGCAGCGCGGCGATGACCCCGGTGAGCACGTCCCCGGTGCCCGCGGTGGCGAGCGCGGGACTCGCGCCGGGGCTGACGGCGACCACGCCGGGGGCGGACCCGGAGCCGGGTGGGTTCGCGATCAGGGTGTCGTCGCCCTTGAGCACCACGACAGCTTGAGCGAGTTGTGCGGCGGCGCGCACGTGGCGCAGACGCTCGCGCTCGATCTCCGCGCTGGGCAACTCCAGCAGCCTTCCGAGCTCGCCGGCGTGGGGGGTGAGCACGGTGGGAGCCTCGCGCTGGGTGAGCTCGGACAGACGCGCGGCGTGGGCGTTCAGGCCGTCGGCGTCGATCACAGTTGCAACCGGGGCCCGGCGGGCGAGCTCACGGGCGAACGCGACCGCTCCGGGGCTGCGCCCGAGTCCGGGCCCGAGCGCCAGCGCGCCCCCGCGCTGGGCAGCTTCGAGCACGCCCTCCACGCCGGCCGCGCCGTGGGCGCCATCCTCGTCGGGCAGGCCGAGGGTCATCATCTCCGGGGGCCCGCCCGAGGCGAGGGTCCCCTGCAGGGAGCCCGGCACGCACGCCGTCACGTACCCGGCCCCTGCCCGCATCGCCGCCTGGGCGGCCATCCGCGGCGCCCCGATCAGCCCACGGGAGCCACCGGCCACGAGGACGTGGCCGCTGGAGAACTTCGTCGAGGACACCCCGCGGCGGGGGAGTCCGGCAAGCACCGACGGGCCGATCAGGCCGACCACCGTGCAGTCCCCGCCCTCCGCGTGGTCCACGTCGGGGGCGCCGCGGGGGATGCCGATGTCGAGCGTGCGCACCTCCCCCGCGTGGGCCTTGCCCGGGTGTATCCAGAGACCCGGCTTGGCGGCGTGGAAGGTGACGGTGATGGCAGCACGCACGGCCCTTGCGCAGACGACGCCCGTGGAGGCGTCCACCCCGCTGGGCACGTCCACGCTCACGACGGGGACCCCGGCAGCGTTCACCGCGTCGATCGCCTCCGCCGCGATCCCGCGAGGCTCCCCCGCGAAGCCGGTACCGAGCAGTGCGTCGATGACAGCGACAGACCCGCGGAGCGGCCCACCCGAGTCGAACTGCACCGGCGGCGCACCGGGCAGGCGCAGGAGGTTCTCGCGAGCATCGCCCCCAAGCTCATCCGGGGGGCCGGTGGTGAGAACGAGAACCTCCCTGCCCGCCTCGCGAAGCAGGCGCGCAGCGACCAGGCCATCGCCGCCGTTGTTGCCCTTGCCACAGACGACGGCAACAGGGCCGTCAGGCGCAAGCTCCTCCACGGCCCGCGCAACCCCTTCCCCAGCACGCTCCATCAGATCGAGCGAGGGAACACCCTCCCCATCGATCGCCCAGCGGTCGAGAGCGCGCATCGTCGCGGCGTCGGGCAGCGGCAGGCACCACTCAGGGAGGGCTCCCATGAGTTGCGATCCTAAGGGAGTGGGGACCTACTCGACCGTGACGGTCTTGGCGAGGTTGCGCGGCTGATCGACGTTGAGGCCGCGGCGGCGGGCGATCTCGTAGGCCAAAAGCTGCAACGGGATCACCGCGAGGATCGGCTGGAGCATCCAGTCGATGGCCGGCACGGGGATGGCGGCGTCGACGTGCCCGAGGATCTGCTCGGAGCCGGCGGTCGTGACCGCGATCACGTGGGCACCGCGGGCGCGGACCTCCTGGATGTTGGAGGCGACCTTCTCCAGCACGGGGGAGTCGGTGGCGACGCAGACGACGGGGGTGGAGTCGTCGAGCAGGGCGATCGGGCCGTGCTTCATCTCACCGGCGGCGTAGGCGTCGGTGGCGATGTAGGAGATCTCCTTGAGCTTCAGCGCACCCTCCAGCGCGACGGGTAGCCCGACGTGGCGGCCGATGTAGAGGAAGAACTCGCTCTCCCAGTGCTGGGCGGCAACGCGCTTGACCTGCGGCACCACTCCCCCGGAGCCGTCGTCGGGGCCGGTGACCTCGGCGATGCAGTGGGGCAGGCGCTTGACGTCCGCGACGAGCTCGGCAAGGCGGGCCGGAGGCAGCGTGCCACGCAGCTCGGCGAGGCGCAGCGCGAGCAGGTAGAGCACGGCGATCTGGCAGACGAACGTCTTCGTGGCCGCCACGCCGACCTCGAGCCCTGCCCGGGTGAAGAGCACCCCGTCGGCCTGACGGGTCGCCTGTGAGCCCATCACGTTGGTGATCGCTAACACGGTGGCGCCGCGCTCGCGCGCCAGGCTCATGGCCGCCAGGGTGTCGGCCGTCTCACCTGACTGGGAGATTCCGATCACGAGGTCGCCCGGTCCGAGGACGGGGTTGCGGTAGCGGTACTCCGAGGCGACGTCGATCTCGACGGGCACGCGCGCCCACTCCTCGATCACGTAGCGGCCGATCAGACCGGCGTGGTAGGCGGTACCGCACGCCACCATCACGATCCGCTGCACGCCGGCGAGCAGCGACTCGTCGAGCGCTCCCGGCTCGTCGAGCTCCACGCCGTCCCCGCGGGCGGTGCGATCGGCGATCGTCTCGGCGACGGCGTCGGCCTGTTCGTGGATCTCCTTGAGCATGAACGTCTCGAAGCCGCCCTTCTCGGCGGTGTCCTCGTCCCAGTCCACGGTCTCGGTCGGGCGCTGCACCTCGACGCCGTCGGGCGTCATCACGGTGACGCCGTCGGGCTCCAGAACGACGAGCTCGCCGTTTTCGATGTACTGCACGGTGCGGGTCTGCGCGAGGAAGGCGGGCACGGCGGAGGCGACGAACTGCTCGCCCTCGCCGCGGCCGACAACGAGCGGGCACTCGCGGCGCGCCCCCACGAGCGTTTCGGGCTCGTCGAGACTCATCGCGACGAACGCGAAGTGGCCCTCGAGCTCGGCGTAGGCGGCGCGCACGGCAGCGGCGAGGTCGCCAGCGTAGTGGTGGGCGATCAGGTGGGCGATCACCTCGGCGTCGGTCTCGGAGGTGAAGGTGCAGCCCTCGGCGCGAAGGCGCTCGCGCAGGGTCATGTAGTTCTCGACGATCCCGTTGACCACGACGTGGACACGGTCCTCGGTGTCGAAGTGGGGGTGGGCGTTCTCCTCGCTCACCCGCCCGTGGGTGGCCCAGCGGGTGTGGGCGATGCCGGTGGTGGGGGGCCGCGTGAGGGTAGCCACGGGCGCCTCCACGGGCCCCTCGCCGCCCCGCTCCCGCCCACCCTCGCGCAGCTTGGCTTCCAGCGCACGCAGGTTGCCCACAGCGCGCACGGCCTCGATGCGCTCGTCGACGATCACGGAGATGCCGGCGCTGTCGTAGCCGCGGTACTCGAGCTTGCGCAGGCCCGCGAGCAGCAGCTCCTTGACTGCAGGCCCACCCTCCCGCCTGCCGACGTAGCCAACGATTCCACACACAGGCCGGGTCCTTTCGCAAATGGAGGAGCCGTGGGCTCCTGGCGCCGCACCGACTCGCGTCTCCGAGTGGAGGTCGCTTTCGACGATACCACCGGCCGGCCGGCGGTTTCGACGGAGTGGACGTTCAGGCCAACTCGCGCTCCACGAGCGCCACGAGGCGAGCACAGACCTCGTCGGCCTCCACGTCGGTGGGCGCCTCGACCATCACCCGGACCAAGGGCTCGGTGCCGGAGGGGCGCACGAGCACGCGCCCGCGCCCGGAGAGGGCCTCGTCCGCGGCGCGCACGGCGGCGGTCACGGTGTCGGCACTCTGCAATGCGCCGCGGTCGCGCACGCGCACGTTGACGAGCCGCTGGGGGAGCTTGCGCATCGCGTGGCGCTCGCTCAGGGGGGCGCCGGCGAGGGCCTCGAGGGCGAGCAGAGCGCTGGCGATGCCGTCGCCGGAGCGGTTGAAGGCAGTGTCGATGATGTGTCCGGACTGCTCCCCACCGAGCACCCAGCCGCGGGCGCGGAGCTCCTCCAGCACGTAGCGGTCCCCGACCTGGGTGGACGCGACGGCGATCTCCGCGTCGCGCATCGCGGCGTGGAAGCCGTAGTTGGTCATCACCGTGACGACCACCCCCCCGCCGGCGAGGCGCCCGGCGCGCTTGAGGTGAAGCGCCGCGAGCGCCATCAGCTCATCGCCGTCCACGACCTCCCCGGCGCCGTCCACGGCGAGCACGCGGTCGCCGTCGCCGTCGAAGGCGAAGCCGACGGCGTGGCCGCCCGCGAGCACGTGACGCGCGAGCTCTCCCACGTGGGTGGAGCCGCAGCCGGCGTTGATGTTGCGCCCGTCGGGGTGCTCCGCGACCACGGACACCTCGGCACCAAGGCGCCTGAAGATCTCCGGCGCGACGCGGTAGGTGGCGCCATGGGCGCAGTCGAGCAGCACGTCGAGCCCGTGCAGGTCGAGCTCGGCGAAGCGGGTGTGCAGCTCGCGCAGGTAGTCCTCCTGCGTGCCCCGCAGCTCGCGCACGCGCCCGATCTCCCCGGCGCCGTTGCCCGTCCCGTCCTCCAGCGCCCGCTCGATCTCAAGCTCGGTCTCGTCGGAGAGCTTGAAGCCGTCGGCGCCGAAGAACTTGATGCCGTTGTCGCGGTAGGGGTTGTGCGAGGCGGAGATCACAGCCGCGAGGTCGAACCCGTAGCGGGCGATCAAGAGCGGCGCGGCGGGGGTGGGCAGCACCCCACCGAGCAGAGCGTCCCCGCCGGCGGCACTGACCCCGGCGGCGAGCGCGGATTGGAGCATCTCCCCGGACTCGCGGGTGTCGCGGATTATGAGCACCTGGGGACGCTCAGCGGCGGCGAGCGTGGTCGCCGCCTGGCCCAAGCCGAGGGCGAGCTCGGCAGTCAGGAGCTCTCCCGCGACACCCCGGACGCCGTCGGTTCCGAACAGCTTGCGGGTCATCGCCTCCCTACCGCTTGGAGAACTGCGGACGCTTGCGCGCCTTCTTCAGCCCGGCCTTCTTGCGCTCCTTGGCGCGCGAGTCGCGGGTCAGAAAGCCGCGGCGCTTCAGCTCGCCGCGCAGGTTGGGGTCGGCCTCCAGCAGCGCCCGGGAGACCCCGTGGCGCAAAGCCCCCGCCTGGGCGGAGATGCCACCGCCGTGCAGGCGCGCGACCACGTCCATGCGCTCCTCGTAGCCCACGGTCTCCAGCGGCTGGCGAATGTTGCGCTGCAGGGTGATCCGCGGGAAGTGCTCCTCCAGGGTGCGCCCGTTGATCTTGTAGGCCCCGGTGCCGGGCCGCAGCGTCACGCGGGCGATCGCGGTCTTGCGCTTGCCCGTCGCGTGGTAGCGCGCGCCGGCGGCGAGGTCGATCGCGGCGGTGGAGATCGGCTGTGGGAGCTCCTCCGCCTCCTCCTGCTCCTGCGCAGCCTCGGCATCCTCGTCCTCGATCGCGTAGGGGTCCTCGGGGACGTCGCGCCCCAGCGGGTCCACACCTTCGGGGACGATGTCGACTTCGAGGTGGGCACCCGGCACCGCGGGCTTCACGCGGGGGGCGGGCTCCTCTTCGTCCTCCTCCTCATCCTCGAGCTCCTCCTCCTCAGCCTCGGCAGCACCCTCCGCAGCCACAGCCTCCTCGGCCACCAACTCCTCCACCAGCTCCTCCACCAACTGCTCCGCCACGGCCTCCTCGACGAGCTCCTCCGCCAACTCCTCGACCGCCTCCTCGACCAACTCCTCCGCCACGGCCTCCACCAGCTCCTCGACCGCCTCCTCAACCAACTCCTCCGCCACCAGCTCGGCCGCCAGCTCCGCGGCGACGGACTCCTCGGCGACCGGTTCCTGCTGCGTGGGCTCCTCCTGGGCGACGGTCTCCTCGGCCGCGGGCGTCTGCTGCGGGGAGGGTGTCTCCTGCACGGGCTCCTCCTCCGACGTGGGCTCGTCGGCCATCAGGCCTCGATCTCCAGCGGCTGGGGCTTCTGCGCGACGTGCGGGTGCTCGGGCCCCGCGTAGACCTTGAGCTTCGTCAGCTGCTTGCGCGCGAGGCGGTTGCGAGGCATCATCCCCTTCACGGCGATCCGGATGATCTCCTCGGGCCGGCGCGCGAGCATCTCCTCGAAGCTGCGCGAGCGCAGGCCGCCGGGGTAGCCGGAGTGGCGGTAGTAGCGCTTGTCGGTGCGCTTCTTGCCCGTCACCGCGACCTTCTCCGCGTTGATGACCACGACGAAGTCCCCCGTGTCGATGTGCGGGGTGTACTCAGGCTTGCGCTTGCCCCGCAGCACATCCGCGAGCTGCGTCGCCAACCGGCCGAGGGTCTTGCCGTTGGCGTCGACGAGCAGCCAGTTGCGCTCGCGGTCGGTGGGCTTGGCTACGTAGGTCTTCATGGCGTGAAAAAGGCCGCACGCAGACTACCGCGCGCGGCGAGGCGCCACATGATAGTCACTCCCACTCGATTGTGCCGGGGGGCTTACTCGTTATGTCGAGGACCACCCGGTTGACCTCGCGCAGCTCGCCGATCATGCGCGAGGCGATGGTCTCCAAAAGGTCGTAGGGAAGCCGCGCCCAGTCCGCGGTCATCGCGTCGTCGGAGGTGACCGCGCGGATAACCACCACGTACCCGTAGGTGCGCTCGTCGCCTTGGACGCCCACCGTACGCACGTCGGGGAGCACGCAGAAGGACTGCCAGAGCTCGCGGTAGAGACCCGCGCGGCGGATCTCCTCCTGCAGAATGTGGTCGGCCTCGCGCAGAACGTCGAGACGCTCCCGCGTCGCTTCGCCCCCAACGATCCGGATCGCGAGGCCCGGGCCGGGGAAGGGCTGGCGCCAGACGAGGCGCTCCGGCAGGCCCAGCTCCGCGCCGACCGCGCGCACCTCGTCCTTGAAGAGTGCCCGCAGGGGCTCCACCAGCTCGAAGCGCAGGTCGTCGGGGAGACCCCCGACGTTGTGGTGGGACTTGATCGTCGCCGCTCCCGTACCCCCGCCGGACTCGATCACGTCGGAGTAGAGCGTGCCCTGCACGAGGTAGGACGCCCCGTCGAGCTTCGCGGCCTCGTCCTCGAAAACGCGGATGAACTCGGCCCCGATCGCCTTGCGCTTGGCCTCGGGCTCGGTGACTCCCTGCAGTCTGCGCAGGAACCGCTCCTCCGCGTCCACCGCGACGAGCGGCACCCGGAAAGTGTCGCGGAACGTCCCAACAACCTGCTCGCCCTCGTCCTTGCGCATCAGGCCGTGGTCCACGAACACGCAGGTCAGCTGGTCGCCCACCGCGCGGTGCACGAGCAGGGCGGCCACCGAGGAGTCCACGCCGCCGGAGAGCCCGCAGATCACCCTCCCCTCCCCCACCTGCGCGCGGATGCGCGCGACCTGCTCCTCCACGATCGAAGCCGCCGACCACTCCGGCTCGCAGCCGCACACCTCCGTGAGGAAACGGCTGAGGATCGCCTGACCGTAGGGGGTGTGCACCACCTCGGGGTGGAACTGGATGCCGTACACGCCCCGCTCCACGCTCTCGACCGCGGCCACCGGGGAGGTGGAGGTGTGCCCGAGCGCGACGAACCCCTGGGGCGCGGTGTAGACGGTGTCGCGGTGGGACATCCAGCAGGTCTGCTCTCGCGGCGTGTCGCGCAGCAGCACCCCCGGCTGGTCCACAAAGAGGTCCGAGCGCCCGAATTCCCCCACCTCCGCCTGCTCGACGCGGCCCCCGAGCTCGTGCACGAGCAGCTGCATCCCGTAACAGATGCCGAGCACCGGGACCCCGAGCTCCAGCAGGCGAAGCTCAAGGCTCGGGGCGTCGGGCGCGTACACCGAGGCGGGCCCCCCCGAGAGGATGATCCCCCGCGGGCGGCGCGCTGCGATCTCCGCGAGCGGCACGTGGTGGGGCAGCAACTCCGAGAAGACCCCGCACTCGCGCACGCGCCGGGCGATCAGCTGCGAGTACTGGCCGCCGTAGTCGATGACCACGATTGCGTCGGTGGCAGCGGTTCCTCGATCTTCGCCTGCTGAAGCGGGCGTTCGATCCCCCTGCTCGGCAACTCCGTGCTCGGCGGACCCCCGCTCGGCGGTGGGCGTGCCCGCGGGCGCGGAGGCGGGGGCGGAGGCGGCCGTGGCGAAGGCGGAAGCAGACACGGCAGACGAACCGTCGGCGACGGGCGTCAACACCGAAGCCGCCGAGTCACTCATGGACCAGCGCAGCCGCCCGCCCGTTGACGGCGCCCATGCCCACGCCTTGGTCGCGCTGGAGCGCCTTGCCCTCCGTTTGCAGGGCGGGGGCGACGACGACCTCCGCGCGGTTGAACTCGGCGAGATCCTTGTGGCCGCAGGTGGCCATCGAGGTGCGCAGGCCCCCGAAAAGGTTGAAGGTGCCGTCGTTCTCCCGCGCGGGGCCGACGAGGATCTCCTCAAGCGTGCCGTTCTGGACGGTCGCCACGCGCGCGCCGCGTGGAAGCGTGGGGTGGAAGGTGGCCATCCCCCAATGAAAGCCGTGCCCGGGGGCTTCGTGGGCGCGGGCAAGCGGCGAGCCGATCATGACGGCATCGGCGCCGAGCGCGATCGCCTTGGAGACGTCCCCCCCGTTGCGCATGCCCCCGTCGGCGATCACCATGGCGTAGTCGCCGGTCTCGAGCATGTGCGTGGAGCGCGCGTGCGCGACATCCGCGATCGCCGTGGCCTGGGGCACGCCGATGCCGAGCACCCCGCGCGTGGTACAGGCCGCACCCGGCCCAACCCCGACGAGCACGCCGGCGGCGCCGGTGCGCATCAGGTGCAGGCCGGTGTGGTAGGAGGCGCAGCCCCCCACGACGACGGGAACGTCCAGGGAGGGAATGAACTCCTTGAGGTTGAGCGGCTCCGAGACGGTGGAGACGTGTTCGCCGGAGACGACCGTGCCCTGGATCACGAGCACGTCGAGACCCGCCTCAAGCGCGAGCTCGTGGTAGCGAAGCACCCGCTGGGGGGTCAGCGAGGCGGCGACGACGACCTTGTGCTGCTTGATTTCCTCGATGCGCTGGGCGATCAGCTCGGGTTTGACCGGCTCGCGGTAGATCTCCTGCATCTCGCGCGTGGCGGTCTCCCGGGGCAGCGCCGCGATCCGCCGCAGCTGGGCGTCGGCGTCCTCGTAGCGGGTGAAGATACCCTCCAGGTTGAGCACTGCGAGGCCACCGAGACGCCCGATGATGCCGGCGGTGGTGGGCGAGACCACCCCGTCCATCGCGGAGGCCATCATCGGCAGCTCGAACTGGTAGGGCCCAAGCTTCCAGGAGATGTCGATGTCGTCAGGGTCGCGCGTGCGTCGCGAGGGCACGATCGCGATGTCGTCGAACCCGTACGCGCGGCGCGCCTTCTTGCCGCGTCCGATCTCGATCTCCATCGCTGCATCATTGCAGCCCGCGCGGATGAGCACCGAGAGCCAACCACGTTCCGGGCTGAGCGGGCGTCACGTATATCCTCGCCGTGTGCACAACGGGACGCAAGCAGGCTACGACCCCCGCGCAATCGAGCAGCGCCGCCAGCAGGAGTGGGGGGCGCGGGACGCCTTCCGCACGCCCGCGGTGGCGGCGGGGCAGAAAGGCGTCTACATCAAGGCATCCGCGCCGTTCACCTCCGGGAACGTGCATATCGGCCACGTGCGCAGCTACGCGATCGGGGACGCGTACGCGCGCTTCCAGCGCGCGCGGGGGGAGCCGGTGCTGTTCGCGTTCGGCTTCGACGCGTTCGGGTTGCCCGCCGAGCTGGGGGCGATCGCCAACGGGGAGTCTCCGAGCGAGTGGGTGGCACGGTGCGCGGAGCACATGACCGGCCAGCTCAAACGGCTCGGGTTCTCCTTCGGGTGGGAGCGCACGTTCATGAGCTCCGACCCTGTGATGTACCGGTGGTCGCAGTGGCTCTTCCTGACGCTCCTGGAGGCTGGGTTGATCTACCACGGCAGCGCCAGCGTGGACTGGTGCGAGACGTGTCAGACGACGCTGGCCACGATCCAGGTCGAGGACGGTACGTGCTGGCGCTGCCACAACCCCGTGCGCCTGGTGCAGCGCCCGCAGTGGTACCTGCGCGTCAGCGCGTATCTGGAGGAGAACGACAGCCGCCTGGAGGCGCTGCAGAAATGGGACGAGACGTCGCTCGCCTCCCAGCGCTTCGTGCTCGGCCGCGTGGACGGCGTCGAGCTCGAAGCCACGGCGCCGGACGGCCGCGAGCTGACCGTCTTCACCCCCCACGCCGAGGCGCTGGAGAGCGCGCGCTTCGTGCTGATGAGCCCCAAGCACCCCGAGGTGGAGCGCTGGACCGCGCAGGCCGCGGTGGAGGAGCAGTTGGAGGAGATGCGCCAGGGCGGGTGGGAGCGCAGCTCGCGGGGCGCGGAGACAGTCGCGCTGGTGGACACCGGGTGCACGGTGTCGCTGCCCGGCGGCCCCCCGCTGCCGCTGCTCGTGTCCCCCGCGGTGGACGAGCGCTTCGGCGCCACCGCGGTGCTCGGGATCCCCGAGCACGACCGCACCGACGAGCTGATCGCCCAGCGGGTGCCGGGTCTGCCGGAGGGGAGCGGAGAGAAAAAAGAGGACCTATATATAGGGGCCGCACACAAAGCAAAGCGGTACAAGGCGAACGACTTCTCGATCTCCCGTCAGCGCTCGTGGGGCACGCCGATCCCGATCGTGTACTGCGAGAGCTGCGGGGCGGTACCGGTGCCGAAGGAGCAGCTGCCGGTCGAGCTGCCGCGCGACCTGAAACCGACCGGCGCCGGCAACCCGCTGGCCGAGCGCGAGGACTTTGTGAACACACCGTGCCCCCGCTGCGGGGAGCCCGCCCGGCGCGAGACGGACACGCTGGACTGTCACTTCGACGCGCTGTGGCTGTGGATTCCCGCGTGCGTGCCCGCGCGCGAGCGCGAGCGTCCGCTGGAGGAGATCCTCGCGCTCGAGGACCTGCGCGCGTGGCTGCCCTCGGAGCGGCTGGTCGCCGGGTCCGACAGCGGCAACTTCATGTTCGACCAGCGCATCACGACAAAGGCGCTGCGCGACCTCGGCCCGCTCGCGTTCCTCGCCGACGGCGAGCCGTTCGCGGGGGCGCTGATGCACGAGATGGTGATCCGTGACGGTCGCAAGATGAGCAAGCACCTCGGCAACGTGGTGGACCCCGACGAGCTGATCGAGGCGTTCGGCGCGGACACGGTGCGGATGGCGGTGCTGTGGGCGGCGCGCCCGCAGAAGTCGCTGAACTGGAGCGACTCCGCGGTGCAGTTCTGCCACCGGTTCCTGCACAACCTGTGGGCGTACTCCAACGCCCGCTTCGCCCAGAGCGTCAAGGACTCCGGGGAGCTCGACCCCGCGCGCACCGAGCACCTGCGCAGGCGCCTGGAGATGTGGTGCGAGACCGCCGTGGCGAAGATCACCGAGGAGCTTGCGGAGCTCGAGATGCACAGCGCGGTGCGCAACACGATCCGCCTGCTGGACCGCATCAAGGACTACGAGAAGCGCGTGCTCAAGCACAGCGGCGCGCTGTGCCGCGAGGACCACGAGGCGCTGCGCGAGGCGCTGGGGCTGATGGCGCGGGTGCTGATGCCGTTCGCCCCGCACGTCGGCGAGGAGCTGTGGCTCGCGTCGGGCCTCGCCGAGCCGGGCGTCGAGCCGCCGTGGCCGCAGGGTCCGGAGTCGGGCGTCGATCCCCCATGTCCGCAAGGTCCGGAGTCGGGGACCGAGCCGGAGAGAAACAGCCCCGAGAACGCAACGGCCCCCGCGCTCGCCAACTCTGCGGAGATTCACCGAATATGACCATTCCGACGACCTCGCGCTCTGCCATGATGTGAGGGGAAGCGGATGACCACTGCACGAGACCACGCCGGAGACTGCCAGCGGACCCGCTCCTGCGCGACCGAGCTGGTGTGCCGCAAATGCGAGGTGCGCAGCCCGCTCGCCGACGGCGGGGCGTACTGCCCGCAGTGCGGCAAGAGCCTCGACATCGACTACGACTACGCGCTCGCCACGCAGCGCATACGCGAGACGCCGATGCAGGAGCGCCCGCTGAACATCTGGTTCCTGGAGGAGCTGCTGCCGATCCACGACGCCGTCGGCACGGTGCGGGTGGGCGAGTACGCGGGCTTCACGCCGTTGATCAGGGCCGACCGGCTGGGCGCGGCCGTGGGGCTGCGCAACCTGTACGTCAAGGACGACTCCACCTCCCGCCCAAGCCTCTCCTACAAGGACCGCGTGGTGAGCATGGCGGTCGCGCGCCTGTTGGAGCTCGGCCGCGGGGAGATCGGGTGCGTTTCGACCGGCAACGTCGGCACAGCCGTAGCTGCTCTGGCCGCGAAGGCGGGGGTGGCGGCGTACGTGTTCTACCCCAACCGCCTGGAGTCCACCAAGGCGCACGCCTGCCGCGCCCTCGGCGCCCAGGTGTGCCAGGTGGAGGGCAACTACGACGAAGCCAACAAAGCGTGCCGCGCGCTCGCGGAAGCGACCGGCCTGGAGTTCGCAAACATCACCCTGCGCCCGTTCTACGCCGAGGGGGCCAAGACGGAGGCGTACGAGATCGTGCAGCAGCTCGGGTGGCACGCGCCCGACCACATCGTCACCGCGGCCGCCGGAGGCACGCTCTCCTCGCGCATCCACAAGGGCCTGGAGGAGCTCGAGACGGTGGGCCTCGCGCAGACCGCCCACACCAAGATCGACATCGCCCAGCCCGAGGGCTGCAACCCGATCGCCGAGGCGATCCTCACGGGGGCCTCGGAGATCAACCCGGTCAAGCCGACCACGAAGGCCCACTCGCTGGCGATCGGCTCGCCCGGCGACGCGGTGTTCGTGATCGACGCCGTGCGCAGCCGCGGCGGCACCGCGGCGGCGGTGAGCGACAGGGAGATCTTCGCGGGCATCGACCTGCTGGCCGCCACCGAGGGCATCCTCACCGAGCCCGCGGGAGGCACCACGGTGGCGGTCGTCAAGAAGCTCGCCGCCGAAGGGCGCCTGGACCCCGAGGAGACGGTGGTGGCGATCATCACCGGCAACGGCCTGAAGACTCTCTACGAGCACCCCGCCAAGCCGTGGCCGGACAAGGTGCAGTGCGACCCGGACACGATGCGCGGCGTGCTCGAGGGCTTCCAGCGCGAGGCCGGCCTCGCCCCGTTGCATACGTAGGCACGCTCCCCCAGCTGCGAACATGCCAGTCGTGGGACGACTGGACGAAGTGGACCTGAGCCTCACCCTCTCCCGCGCGGAGTCCGAGCGGCGCTTGCCCGAGTTGCAGGAGCGCCTGCTCGCGCTACGCCTGACGCTCGCCGGGCTGCGCGACGACGGGCACCTGGGCCCGCCGGTGTGCGTCCTCTTCGAGGGTTGGGACGCCTCCGGCAAGGGCGGCGCGATCAAGCGTCTGGTGGCGCCGCTGGACCCGCGCCACGTGCGCGTCGCTGAGTTCGCCGCGCCGGACGCGACCGCCAAGCGCCACCACTTCCTGTGGCGCTTCTGGCCGGCGCTGCCGGGACGGGGCGGGTTCACGGTGCTCGACCGCTCGTGGTACGGGCGCGTGCTGGTCGAGCGCGTGGACAAGCTCACTCCCGAGCCGGAGTGGCGACGATCGTACGAGGAGATCGTCGAGTTCGAGCGGATGCTCACCGCCGAGGGCTCCGTGCTCATCAAGCTCTGGCTGCACATCTCCAGCGACGAGCAGCTCAAGCGCTTCGAAGCGCGCGCCAACGATCCGCTGAAGAGCTGGAAGCTCTCCCCCGAGGACTGGCGCAACCGCGGCCAGCGCGAGCTCTACGAGCAGGCCCTGGAAGAGATGTTTGAGCGCACCGACTCCAAGCACGCCCGCTGGCACACGGTCGCCGCGGAGTCCAAGCACTACGCGCGCGTGCACGTGCTCAAAACCGTCAACGGCGAGATCGAACGGGCGTTGCGCCACGCGGGCGTGAAGCTCCCCGAGGCGTAGCGCTGGGGCCCGGGACCGTAGCGAGCCGGGCCGGGGGAGCGCAGCTTCGCCAATGCCGCCGGCGCGCCGGGTCACCCCGACGGAGCCGCCCGGTCTAACCCTGCTGCGGCGCGGGCGCCGAGACGAGCGCGCCCTTGCCGGACAGCTTCCGCAGGAACGCCTCGGTGGTCTCCGCGTCGAGGGGCCGGGCGAACAGGAAGCCCTGCCCGCTGTCGCAGTCCTCGTCTCTGAGCAGCGAGAGCTCCTGCTGCTGCTCGATGCCCTCGGCGAAGGTCTCGATCGAGAGGGCCTTGCCGAGCTGCACGAGCGTGTGGATCAGCGTTTCGCCCTCCTTGTTGTGCTTGAGCCCGGAGATGAACGAGCGGTCGATCTTCAGCGCGTCGACGGGGAACCGCTGGAGGTGGGCCAGGGAGGAGTACCCGGTGCCGAAGTCGTCGATCGCGATACGCACGCCGAGCTGCTTGATCGCGGCGAGGCGGCGGGCGGTCTCCTCGATGTTGCGCATGAGGGTGGTCTCAGTGATCTCGATCGTCAGCGCTCCCGGGTCCATGCCGCTGCCGGAGAGCGCGCCTTCGATCTCCCCTACGAGCTGATCGGTGTCGAGCTGGCGTCCGGAGACGTTGACGGCCATGCTGATCGGATACCCGGCCGCCCGCCACACGGCGCCCTGCCGGCAGGCCTCCTCGAGCACCCAGCGGCCGACCTCCGTGATCAGCCCCGTCTCCTCGAGCATCGGGATGAAGTCGTTGGGTTGCACGGTGCCGCGCACCGGGTGCTTCCAGCGGATCAGGGCCTCGACTCCGTTGGGGGTCATGTTGCTGAGGTCGAGCGTGGGCTGGTAGGCGAGGAAGAACTCGCCGTTGCCGAGCGCCTCGCGCAGGTCCATCTCGAGCTCCATGCGGTCCTGCACGGTGTCCTGCATGCCGCTCTCGAACACGACGAAGCGGTTCTTGCCGTCCCACTTGGCGCGGTACATCGCGATGTCCGCGTCGCGCAGGAGTTCGTCCGCGGAGGTCCGGTCTCCCGCCGCGATCCCGATGCTCGCCGTCACCGTTATCCGGCTCTCCCCGTTCTCTCCGAGCTTGAAGGGGTGTTTGAGCGCGTCGAGCAGGCGCTCGGCGATCAGCTCGGGGCCGGCCTCCAGGGAGAGGTCCTCGGAGATCACGACGAACTCGTCTCCGCCGAGCCGTCCCAGCGCGTCGGTCCCGCGGATCACCCCGTCGAGCCGCGCGGCGACCGCCTGCAGGAGCTCGTCGCCGACGCCGTGGCCGAGCGTGTCGTTGATGGACTTGAAGTTGTCGAGGTCGACGAACAGCGCCGCGGTCGGCGTCTGCGTACGACGCGAGCGCACGAGCATCTGCTCGACGCGGTCGAGGACCAACGTCCGGTTCGGGAGGCCGGTCAGAGGGTCGTGGGTGGCGAGGAAGGAGAGCTCCTCCTCGCGGCGCGTGAGCTCCTCGTCGGTGTGCCGACGCTCGGTCTCGTAGCACTCGCACATCCGCAGCAGGCTGAACTCGAGGCTCAGCTGCAGGATGTTGAGGGCTTCGGAGAGCGCGTCGGCGCAGACGTCGAGCTGTGTGGCGCTCTCGCGCAGCACCTCGGCCATCACGTTGCGCCACCAGAAGCAGCGCCTGGTCACCTCGTCCAGCGTCGCCGCGCGTTGGGCGGCCAGCTCGCCGAAGATGAGCCACGTTTCCTGGCCGGCCTCGATGGCCACCGCCATGCCCTCCCCCGCCATCCACCGGGCGACCGCGATCGTGGAGCTGCGGCTGATCCGCTCGAAGCTGCCCTGTACCACGGCGTCGACGTCGTGGCCCGAGCCCGCGGTGTGCGCGACCGTCCGCTCGAGCACCTCCTCGGCGCGCGCCTTCAGCGCCTCGCCGAGACGACAGAGCTCGTCACTGGACTGCTCGACCGCCACGGTCGGCGGTAGCGGCACGCGGATCTCGTCCCTGCCCGAACTTGGGTGTTCAGCTGCCATCAGGTCCATCATCGGCGGTGGGAGCCCAATCTTTACAGTCGAAATAGAAAGGCCCCGCCGGAGCGGGGCCTTTCCTTAGCGGGTCGGTAAGCGGGATTCTGTCGTGAGCAGCCATCCATCTGAGCGGCCTACCTGGACCTCGGCGGGCAGCCTACGAGCGGTCCTGTCTGGCCTTGCATCGGGTGGGGTTTGCCCAGCCGCCGCGTCACCGCGACGCTGGTGCGCTCTTACCGCACCATTTCACCCTTGCCCACCGGCCGTTCACGTGGGACGGCCGGTGTCGGCGGTTTGTTTCTGTGGCACTTTCCCGCGGGTTTCCCCGGGTCGTCTTCGACCACCTTGCCCTGTGATGTCCCGACTTTCCTCGAAGACCTCGGTCTCCGCGGCTGCTTGACCTGCGCCTTCAACTTAGCGCGTCCCGCCCTCGTCGTGAAGGTGCGACGGCGGACCTCCCCACGCCCCACACTGGCAAGGCCATTGAGCCGCGACACCTGTTTCTCAGCACAGCTGGGTACCGCAGTCCACGCAGTCCCCGTACGGAGCGCTATCCGAAGCGTCTGCACTGGAGGCCGCTCCACTGGTGCCGGCACGAGAGGCCATCGCACCAGCGCCGGCACGGGAGGCCGTCTCACCGCCGCTGGACGTCATCTTCCCGCCGCAAGCCGGGCAGCGCACGACCTCGCAGACGCTCAGATCCTCCCAGACGCCGGCAATCAGGTCATCCAGCGTCAGGGCGCCGGGCGCCTCCCCGCGGACGGTGGACCCAACCCCGCTGGGCGCCTCATCGCAGACGGCCAACTCGACCTCGCCCACGCGCTGACCGACCCGGTCCTCCGGCCTGTGCGCCCCCGATCGCAGACCGTGTGCCCCCGATCGGTCACGGTCCACAGGCCTGCGAACCTCTCGCCCGGGGATGCCGGGGAGGCGTCGCCGCCGGCGCCTCCGGAGAACGGCGGGGCCCATCAGAGGTTCCTCAACAGTCCAACCACGCGCCCCAGAACCTTGACCTCCCTGCTACGGATCGGCTCCATGGTCTCGTTCTCGGGCTGCAGGCGGATGTGGTCGGCTTCGCGGAAGAAGCGCTTGACGGTCGCCTCCTCCCCCAGCAAGGCAACCACGATCTCGCCTTCTCCGGCAGTGTCCTGGGGTCGCACCACCACCAGGTCGCCCTCGAGGATGCCGGCGTTCTTCATCGAGTCCCCGCGTATGCGCAGGAGATACTCCCCCTCCTCCCCCCCGGCCGCCTCCGGGACGGAGATGTAGTCCTCGATGTTCTCCTCCGCCAGCACCGGCTGGCCCGCGGCGACGGAGCCCACAAGCGGCAGGCCATCGGCGCGCACGATCGAGCG
This sequence comes from uncultured Solirubrobacterales bacterium, assembly GCA_963702085.1. Classification (GTDB taxonomy): domain Bacteria; phylum Actinomycetota; class Thermoleophilia; order Solirubrobacterales; family Solirubrobacteraceae; genus Palsa-744. The sequence goes on from OY969707.1 coordinate 2,152,704, forward strand.
CACGCTGTCCACCGCGTTGCCGACCGCGCGGTCGAGCAGCTCGATCGCCCGTGGCTTGGAGGGATCGCGGCGCAGGAGGCCGATCTTCTCCAGGTTGGCCAGGTGTGCATGCACGGTCGAGGAGGAGGCGAGCCCCACGGCCTTGCCGATGTCGCGCACGGTCGGGGGGTAGCCGTACTTGGCGGAGTACTTGTGGATGAAGTCGAAGATCTCCTGCTGGCGTTTGGTCAGATCCATGATCTCTGGGTCCCCTGGTCGGCTGGATGGAAGGATAAGACGAACACGTGTTCGTACAGTAGCGCCGCCCGCGGACGGACGCAAGGGCGATTGCGACATGGGCCGCTCGGACGCGGGCTCGATGGGCTCTGCCGAGCGCCGGGCTCCAGCCGAAGAGCGGCGGTGGTACGAGCAGGCAGGGCTATACTCGCCCACTCTGCGCCCGTGGCGGAATTGGTAGACGCGCAAGGTTGAGGGCCTTGTGGACCGCATGGTCCGTGGTGGTTCGAGTCCACTCGGGCGCATTGAGAAAGCCCTGCTTTGCGGGGCTTTTTTGATGTCCATAGCCTTCCGTCCCCTGGTCGCGCTACTGTTCGGATCGTTGTCAATGGCAACTCCGATTACTTTTCCGAACATCCCGCGTGCCGATGTTCGGACGAAGGAGGCACCATGAGCTACAGCAATGCGAAGGGCGGTTGGGAGGTCCGATGGCGAGACTCCACCGGCCGCCAGCGCTCGCGGCGCTTCAAGTCCGAGGAGACGGCCAGGGAGTTCGACGAGGCGATCCATGACCACGAGTTCTCCGAGCGACGCGAGGAGACCCCGCACGGGCGCAGCGGCGGCATCTACCCGTATGAGACGGCATCGGGAACCAGGTGGCGATACGTGGTCAGGCGCTCCGATGGCTCGCAGACGAGCAAGCGCGGCTTCCCGAGCGAGAAGGCCGCGCGGGATGCGCGGCGCCGGCTGGTCGAGAAGCAGGAGCGCGGCGAGGTTCGCCATACCAAGGAGACCTTCGGGGCGTTCTGGGAGCGATGGCTGAGCCGCCGCAAGCCCTACCTGGAGCCGGGAACGTGGCAGGCATACGAGCGCGACGGTCGCCTGCGGCTCGTGCCGGCCCTGGGAGCTACGGCGCTCGGCCGGCTCGACGTCGAGCACGTCCGTGGGCTGATGGACGAGTGGGTCGAAGCGATGGAAGCCGAGGAGCTCGCCCCGAAGACGATCAACAACACCCTGGGGACGCTCGTGGTGTGCCTGAACGCGGCTGTCGAGGACGGCCTGATCGTGGCCAACCCGGCGCTGCGCGTGCCTCGCCTACCCCCTGGGCACATCGAGCGTGAGTACCTGCGCCTGCACGAGATCCCGCTCTACCTGGACTCCTGCTCGGCCGTCTACCGGCCGCTGGCGGAGCTGCTGATCGGCAGCGGCCTGCGGATCTCCGAGGCGCTGGCGCTGAAGGTGAGCGACCTGGAGCTTGAGGCCAAGGGGGGCGTGATCGTCGTCTACCGCTCGCGCAAGAAGGATTCGGTCGGGTCCACCAAGTCCGACCGCTTCCGCTCCGTGGAGATCGGGCAAGGTCTGTCGCGAGTGCTGCGCGACCACCTGGCCCGCCGTGCAGAGATGGCCTCGGGCGACCAGACCAACGCACATGTGTTCGTGATGCCGGTGCGGACGCGCAAGCGCGATCAGGGACGGTGGGAGGGCGACGGCGACGGGCAGCCGATGGACCGCACGACCGTCTCGCGCGACTGGCACAAGGCGGCGCTGCAGGACGCGAGCCTGCGAGACATGCCGCTTCACGCCCTGCGCCATACCGCGGCGGCGGCGTGGCTGGCGGGAGCAAACTCGCTGATGTACGTGCAGCGCCAGCTCGGGCACGCAGACATCAGGACGACCGAGCGCTACTACGGGCACCTGGAGCGCCATGTGCTCGCCGCCGGCGCCGTCGCGACCGAAGAGGCGATTGCCCGCGCCGCGAGAGAGCACAAGGCATAGATCGCGTTGGGCCTACCGACGCACGCGGGGACGGGTACGTACTCCGCGGGGCATGGCATCCGTGGGAGGCCAGGTCGGTCGCGCGGAGCGGCCCGGAACCCACTCCGCGCGTGCGTCGTCTATCCAGCGCTGGATGTCCTCGGGCACGAACCGCAGCGGCCCGTGTTCCCCGCCGATGCGGATTGACGGGATGCGCCCTGTCTTGGCGGCCTCGTAGAGCCAGGCTCGGGAAACGCCGAGCTGCGCGGCCAGGGCCGTGGGCTTGAGCAGGGCGAGCTTGGGTTGTGGATGGTCCTCGTGCATGTGGTTGTTGACCACGATGGCTCCGGACCGGCCACGGAATTTCCCGGCTCGGCTCTGACGTGCCGGGACCGACGCAACCATCCCCTGTGGGCACGCCACCACGCCCGCCACATCAGGCGCATGAAAGGTCGCGCGGCGCAAACATCGGACTCTTCCAGGTTTCTCGAGGTGTCGGAGCTGATCTGCACATGGACCGCCTTGTCGAGGCTGAGCAGGGCGGGAACGAGTGGGTAGCGAAGGGCACGAAAAGGCAGTAAACGCCTGGAAAATCGGGGCTGGCGGGTTCCCACGCCTACCCGGTCGTTCCGGGCATTTCCCGTTGAGGTGTTCGCCAAGCTGCGCCACGCTCGTGCGCCCGCGATGGTCTGAGAGACTGCGGCGAGATGGCACCAGCAGACCGTCGCAGCGCCGCAGCCGAAGATCTGGCGCGTGCCGGCGGACACAACGCCGAGGTGGAGATCGTCGAGTACGACCCCACGTGGCCGGCTGCCTACCGGGCCGAGCGCGAGCGGCTCGCGCCGCTGCTCGCGGACGGGGCGGAGCTGCACCACTTCGGGTCCACCGCAGTCCCCGGACTGGCGGCCAAGCCGGTGATCGACATGATCGCCCTCGTGGACGACCTCGACACGCCGATCGCGGTGCTGGTGGAGCGCGGCGGCTACCAGTATCCCCCGGCGTTCAACGCGACGCTCGCCCACCGGCAGTTCCTGTGCTACCCAACAGCCGCCAACCGCACGCACCATCTGCACCTCGTGGACGAGCCGGGAGAACTCGAGCGCCGTCTGCGCTTTCGCAACCGCCTGCGTGCCGATCCCGTCCTTGCGAGTGAGTACGTGGCGCTGAAGCGGGTGCTCGCGGAGCGCTACTCCGATGACCGCGAGGCGTACACCGAGGCCAAGGGCGAGTTCATCAAACGATGCGAACAGCCAACCGCGCCCAGCTCCCCCGACTGCCGAAGGCGATCACGCTGAGATGCGTGCGGTGAACAGCGCGACAGCGCCTACCCGGATCTCGTGCGAGGCGAAGACCCGCGCGAGGCCCGCATCGAGGTCTTCGAGGCCGTCGTTGAGATTCGAGAGGACTCCTTGGCGATTGTTGGCCCTGAGCACGAGCCTCGCGAGCCGGGTGTGCTTGACACCCCTGCCGAGGATGGTCACGCCGAACAGAACGCCGCGCCTATTGAAGAGCGCAGGCAGCGACGCCGCTGCACTGGTCACAATCGGCGTGTGGAGTGCCCTCGCAGAAACGTCGAGCTGAAGGCCCGCGATCCAGACCCGGACGCCTCACTGAAGGTATGTCGCGCGTTCGGTGCGGACGACCACGGCGAGATATCCCAGCGCGACACCTACTTCGAGGTCGCGAGCGGTGGGCTCAAGCTCCGCGAGGAGCGTCCGGGCCGCCCGCACCTGATCCAGTTCGAGCGCGCCGACGAGCCGCAGCAGCGCGAGAGTCGATACCGCATCGTCGAGGTAGACGATGGTGCCGGGCTGTGCGCCGCGCTCGCCGCGGCGATCGGCATACGCGGCGTGGTCGCCAAGCGCCGCCGGCTGTTCCTCTGGCGCAATGTCCGCATCCATCTCGATACGGTCGCGCAGCTCGGCAACTTCATCGAGCTGGAGGCCGTAGCGCCGGCAGACTCCGACCTCACCGCCGAGCACAGGCTCATCAAGGAGTTGCGTGACGCGCTCGCGATCACCGATGAGCGCCTTGTTGCGCTCGGCTACGCAGAGCAGCTTCTAGGCGCTGGCGCCACGGCCGGTTGAGGTTCGGCCGGAGTCCCGAGACGCGCGGCTGGCCGAGGAACCGGCCACATCCGAACGCGGGCTTTGCCGATCAGGGGCGACTTCAATGGTCGCACACGGTCACGAGGACCCCCCCCTCTGGGCGGTAGAGGGGGCGCGCCCACAAGCGTCCTTCCCACGAAGCCCCTGTCCCGGTCAAACGACCCTACGAACACGACCGGACAGCAGCCCACCCGGTATTTCATACCCGTAGTCTGTCTGTGACCCAGCGCGGCGTTCAGCGCTCGATGCGCTCCAGCTCCTCGAAGGCGTTGTCGGACACGTCGATCCCGACCTCGTAGCCCAGGCGCTTCAGGGTCTCAAGCACGACTCCTGCGTGCTCGTAGGCGCACTCGCGCGCCTTGATCGTCGGGTCGAGGTTCGCACGCTCGGGCTCGACGGGGACGATCACCAGGTCGTGCCCAACGGGCCCCAGCATGAGGTGGGTTGCGCAGGTCGGCACGCCCTCGTGACCGACGAAGGTGGAGTGAACCTCGACGGCGAGTCCCAGCTCAGGCAGCACTGTGGCGATCACCAGGACGTAAGGTCCCGCCCACGTGCAGATCGTCTCGCTGTCGGCCCGGCGGCCGTCGAGGGTGACATCGAGTGCGATCGTCCGCAGGTCGCTCACGGACTCTCACCGTAGTGCGCCCGGAGACGGATAAGTCGCAAACTCCGCAGAGCGCTTGACATAGGAGCAACGGGCCTGGGTGCTGTGCGCCGAGCCTGCGGGCGCAGCCGTCAGGCAAGCCGGCAGCACTTTTATGCTCTAAATGAGTTTTCTGCTGGTACAGTAGAAAATGCTATGCAGGCAGAGAACCGCGTGGCTCGAATTCTCGCGTCCGTCCTTGACGGAGCCACCGTGCGAGCCGCTTCTTCAACGGCGAGTCCCGACATGCTCGTGCAGACACGCGACGGAAGACAGATCGCGATAGAGGTCAGGTGGGCGGGCGAGGGCTGGCCGGACGATGTTCGCCGAGTCGCCCGCGATATCCCCCACCCGTGGCCGCAGAAGGTCGTGATCCTGGCCCGCCACCTCTCCCCCGGCGCGATCGAGTGGCTGCGCGAGCGCGATGCCAATTGGGCAGATGAGGCAGGGCAGACCCGCATCCTGGGACCCGACGGGCTGCTGGTGATCCGCGAGCCCGTCATCAGTCTCGCGGACGGACGCTCTGCACGAGCCTTCTCGTGGTCACCTTCGGCGCTGTCGCTCGCCGAGGCGATCCTTGCCAGAGAAGACGAGCCGCTCCGCGCCGCGCAGCTCGCGGACGCCTGCCAGTGGTCGACGCCACAGACGGCCAGCGTGCTCAAGGCGTTCGATGCGGAGGGCTGGACGACCAAGCGCGGGCCCGCACGCGGCCAGGGCGCGTACCGCGAGCTCATCGACGCCGAAGCGATGCTGGCCACGTGGTCCGCAGCGGCAGCCGAGCAGCGCGGCGACGTCCGCATCGCTCACCGCGCAACGCGCGACGTGATGGCGCTGCTCCGCGGTGAGCTGGGCGCCGCGCTGAACCGCAGCGTCACATGGGCCGCCAGTGGCTGGGCAGGACTCGAGCTGGCCGCCCCGTTCGCCACGACCACCCCGAGCCTGCACATCTACGTCGCGGACGAGGACTTCGCGGGCCCCCTATCAGCGGCGATCGAAGACGGCGGTCTGCGTGAGGTGGACGAGGGCGGACGCGTGAACTTCTGGCGCGCAGATCCACGGATCTTCAAGCTTGCAGATGTGCACCGCGGTCTGCCTGTCGCAAGTCCTCCGCGCCTGTACGCGGACCTCTCTTCGTTGGGCGCCCGCGGCCAGGACGCGGCGGATCATGTCAAGAGCGAGCTCATCGACCCGCTGCACCCGGTCTCCCGACGACGTAGCGGCGCCAACGGTGCCAAGGACCCGGCGTGACCGACGAGGAGCGCTCACGCGAGACCCGAGCGCGAGCCGAGACCGCGCTCGTGCGACTGCTGCACGAGCTGCGCGACGACGAGCCGGTCTTGATCGTCCTTGGTGGGCTCGTCCCGGACGTTCTGACGCGGGATGCCACCGGCATCGTTCCCGAGCACCTCGGCACCACTGACGTCGACGTGCTGCTCATCACCCATGTCGAGCCCGATCTCGACCTGGGCGCTGTCGAGCGTGCGCTCGAACGTCTGGATTTCAGCCCTGCCCCTGGCCAGGACGGCTGGCGCTGGCGTGGGCTCATCGACGGCGTGCCCGTCCGAATCGAGTTCCTCTGCGACCTCGTCGACCACCGGGAGGGAGAGAGCATCCGCCCCGCCGGCTGCCACAAGCTCTCTGCCGCCAACCTCCGTGGGACGGGTTATGTCGCGCGTGACTTCGCGTGGGAGCAATTGCACGGCCGACTCGCCGATGGCACGCGCGTAGAGGTTCGGGCACGGTTCGCCGGACTGGAGGGCTACCTGCTGTCGAAGTGCGTGGCCGTGCGCACCCGCGCAGCCGTTAATAGGGCTTTGTTAGTTTTTTTGTAGGATTCGTTGCTGGTTTGGCGAACTCTTCTTGTGTCTGGTTCTCGACGTGGGGAGGCTCGTGGTGGCGACGATGGAGACAGTGGTGGATGGGCCTGTGGTGGTGCGTGAGCGTTTGGAGGCGTTCGCCGGGGAGGTGTTGGCGGAGGCTGTGAACCGGCCGGTGCAACTGGTCAATGGCCGGTCGTATCTGCGGGGGTTGATCGAGGAGGGTCCTCGGAAGTCGCTGGAGCCGATGGTCGCGCGGCTGGGTGGGGAGGCCGACTATGAGAGCTTGCAGCAGTTCTTGGCGGTGAGTACGTGGGATCCGGCGCTCGTCGTCAAGGCGACGGCGGAGCGGGTGGCGCCGCGGATAGCGGTCGAAGCGTGGGTGTTGGATGACACTGGTTTCCCGAAGGATGGCAAGCATTCGCCGGGGGTCAAGCGCCAGTACTCGGGGACGCTCGGCAAGATCGGCAACTGTCAGATCGGTGTCTCTGTGCACGCAGTGGGCAGCAAGGGCACGGTTGCGTTGGGGTGGGCGTTGTATCTGCCCGAGGAGTGGTGCGAGGACCCCGAGCGCAGAGCGAAGGCGAAGATCCCCGAGGAGATCAAGTTCAAGAAGAAGTCAGAGCTCGGGAAGGATCTGATCGAACGTGCCGGCGGGTGGGCTATCGAGAGGGCACCCGTCCTGGGCGATGAGGCGTACGGCAAGAACACCCAGCTTCGCCAAGAACTCGACGATGCCGGCTTCCAGTACGTATTCTCGATCGACAAGGTCGCGAGCGTGTTCGCCCCGGACACGGTGTTCTCGCTGCCCGAGCGCGCCCGGAAGAGCGGCCGGGGACGAACACGGCTGCGTCCCGACCGCAAACCCGAGCCCGTCCGCAAGCTCATCGAGCGCCTGGCACCGCAGAACCTGCAGACCGTCACCTTCAGGGACGACCCCGACGGCGGGGAGCCCGTCACCTCCCAGTTCGCATTCCTGCGCGTCCGGGCGCTCAAGCGCTGGGGCAACGGGGCTGAGCAGGAGCCCCGTGAAGAGTGGCTGATCTGCGAGTGGCCAGAAGGCCACGACACGCCGCTCGACTACTGGATCTCAAACCTCCCAGCCGACACGCCACCAGAGCAGCTGGCGCGCCTGGCCCGGATGCGGTGGAAGATCGAGCTGGACTACCGCCAGCTCAAGGGCGAGCTCGGGCTCGACCACTACGAGGGCCGCTCCTGGCTCGGCTGGTACCACCACACCGCGCTCGTCACCGCCGCGCACGGGTTCCTCACCCTGGAGCGGCAGAACCCAAATCACCAGCGGCCGGCCTGACCCTACCCCAGGCAGTCCGACTGCTCCAGCCCCTCTTCAAGTGCTGGACCGGCCGCTGCACCACCTGCCACCAAACAATCAATCCCGCCCACGTACCTTTCCACCGGCCACAACACGAGTGACAAAGCTAACAAAGCCCTATTAAGGACTATTACGACCTCGCCTACGTGTTGCAGCACAACCGAGCCGGTGGACCCGAGCAGGCCGCGCGCCAGCTCCATGACGGAGACCTCTAGGACGCCCTCGCGCCGCTGCGAAGCACGTTCCTTGAGGTTCGCGAGCGCTACCGGAAGCCATCGGACGCCGGCCCGCACGCATACGCCGAACAGGCGATGCAGGTCGATCCCACGGCAGACGAGGCAGAGTTACGCGCCGATGCCGTCGATGCCGTCCAGCGCTTCTTCGAAACCCTCAACGCATGAGCAATCTGCGAACGACGCCGGACGTTGCGACGAGATACTCCTGACCGTCCCGACTCGGCACCTGAATCAAGCGATCACGTGGCAACACTTTGGCAACGTCCGTACCGTCCAATGCGTCCAGCGTGTCCCGAAAACCCCGCAAAATGGACGGTCTGGACGCCCCTGAACTGTGCGCCCAGATCTTCGACCGCAAGGCCCACGATGTCATTGAGGCGGAGGAGGCCGATTGTAGATGGACCTTGCCGAGCCAGCGCTCGCCGATATCGATGTCGGCGCGGACGTGCAGGTGCGGACCGGTGATCGAGCTCCTACCACGGGGGTGCCAGTGATAGACGATCAGATCGCGGCCGTCCTGCGCGAGAATGTAGGAGTAGGCGCCTACCTCGACCCACCAGCCATCGCGGCTGTCGCGCACGCGGTAGTGCTCGGCGACGTCGAGGCTGAGATGCTGCTCGCCTCGCAGCCGAACGGATCGCTGTCGGCCAGCTTTACGTCCGCCACACGCACGCCTGGTGTGGCGTCGTGCGGGTAATCCCGCAGGTCCGAGCGGACTTGAGCGGATGCCTGCCGTCGCCCGTGGGGTCAGTGTTGGAGGGGATGCGACTGCCGCTGACCGCTGCCGTCCGTGCGGGCGGCCCGAGGAGCGATCGGCCACTCGTCTGGCCGGAGCAGCCGCCCCTGGTCGGCCAGGCTATGCGCGTGCCGCCAAACGGTGAACACTCGGGTCTGACCGAGGACGAGGCCGCGCGACGGCGCGGCCTCAATAGCCGCGCGCGTAGCGTGTCCAGTCGGTCCTACGCGAGCATCGTGCGCGCAAATGTGCTGACGGTGTTTAACGCGATTCTCGCGGCTTTTGGCGCGGTGACGTTGATCTTCGGTGATTGGCGTGATGCGCTGTTCCTGGGTGTGATTGTCGCGAACGCCGGGATTGGGATTACGCAGGAGGTCCGCGCGAAGCGGGCCCTTGATCGCCTGGCGCTGCTGGTGGCGCCACATGCGCGCGTGCGTCGCGAAGGTGTCGAGCGGCTTGTCGGGGTCGAGGAGGTGGTGATGGGCGATCTCGTCGCCGTTCAGTCGGGCGATCAGGTCGTCGCCGATGGGCGAGTGTTGGCGGCGAGCGATTTGAGCCTGGACGAGGCGATCCTGAGCGGCGAGTCCGAGCCTGTTCGCCACGGTGTCGGCGATGAGTTGCGTTCGGGTGCGTTCGTCAGCGAGGGGACCGGCGTCTACGAGGTGACGGCGATCGGGGCTGAGAGTTTCGCGGCGCGGCTGACGGGCGAGGCGCGGTCGTTTCGTCATCCGCGCTCGCCGCTTGAGCGGGCGGTCAACCGGCTGTTGTATGCGCTCGTGGCGCTGGTCGTCGGTTTGGGCGCGGTGCTCGGCTACTCGCTGTATCACCGCCATGTTGCATTGCATACCGCGGTGGCGACTTCGGCGGCGGGCGTGGTGAGCTTGATCCCCGAGGGGCTGGTTGTGCTCGTGAGCCTCACCTATGCGGTCGCCGCGGTGCGTATGTCCCGGCGCGGGGTGCTCGCCCAGCAGCTCAACGCGATCGAGTCGCTGGCTTCCGTGGACACGATCTGCATCGATAAGACGGGCACACTCACGGACCCGTCGCTGCGCGTCGTGGACGTTATGCCGGCGGTGGGGGTGGACGACGCCTCTGTCCGTGACACGCTCGGTGTACTCGCCGCAAGCACCTCGGCTCGCAATTCGACGTTGCAGGCGGTCGCTGAGGCCTACCCGGCCGACGCGCAGACATCGGTCGGCGAGGTGCCGTTCTCCAGCCGCCGCCGCTGGAGCGCGGTGGCGCTGAATGGGGAAAGCCTCTACTTGGGTGCACCGGAACGCTTCCGGCTCGACTCGCTGGCAGAGCTCGCGAGGCGCCGTCAGGCTGAGGGCCGGCGGGTTCTCGCGGTTGCTCGCTCGGAGACGCCTCTGCCCTCTGTAGCCAGCGAGCTTCCACCTAGCGACGCGCAGGTACTTGGCTTGGTCGTATTGGCAGAGCGGCTGCGCCCGGGTGTGCGCGAGACGATCGCCTTCCTCCAGCGGGAGGGGGTGGAGGTGAAGGTGCTCTCTGGCGATGCGGCTGTGACTGCCGCGGCGATCGCCCGTGACGTGGGAATCCCGGTGGCGGGTGTGAGCACGGGTGATGAGATGCCGACCGATGAGGCGGCGCTTGCTGAATTCGCTGAGGGCGTGAGCGTGGTTGGGCGTATCTCGCCTGAGGGCAAGCGCGCGATCGTGCAGGCGTTGGGCGCGCAAGACCGCTATGTGGCGATGGTCGGCGATGGCGTCAACGATGTACCCGCGCTCAAGCGTGCGCGGCTCGCGATCGCGCAGGGTAGCGGCACTCAGATGGCGCGCAGCGTGGCCGATCTGGTGCTGATCTCGGGAAACTTCGCGGCAGTGCCCATGCTTATCGCCGAAGGGCGACGCTCGCTGCGCAACCTCCAGCGAGTGACCAAGCTATATGTCACCAAGTCAGCGTTTGCGGCGTTCCTGATCCTCACGATCGGCACGAGCTCAGACGCCTACCCCTTGCTGCCACGCCATCTCACGCTGGCCGCCAGCCTGACGGTCGGCATCCCCACGTTCTTGCTCGCGTTGGCGCCGAGCACTGGCCCTTGGCGTCCGGCGCATTTCGTGCGCAGCGTGGCGCGCTTCGCGGTGCCCGCCGGGGCGCTGATCGGGACCGGCCTGGTGGCGGGCTATCTGTTCGCGCTCCATGATCTGAATCTCTCGTTGGCGGACTCGCGCACGGTCGCGGTCACGATCCTGGTTGCCTGCGGCCTGTATCTCGTGATGGCGCTGGAGGCCGAGGGCTCGCGGCAGCGCTCGACGCTGGTCGCCGGGATGTGTGTGGCGCTGGCTGGTGTGTACGTGGCCTGCCTGCTGTTTGCGAGCACGCGCAACTTCTTCGCCCTGACTCTCCCCACCGCAGGGATGCTCGCGACCGCGGTGGTGGCGAGCGCCGTTTCGATCGGCGCGCTCGCGCTCAGCGGATATTCGCTGCACGTCAGCGCGCCAGCCTCCTTCCAAGAGACGGAGCCATGATGCGAGAGGTTCTGTTGTGCTTCGATGGATCGCCTCAGGCGGCGCACGCGATCCGCGCTGCTGGGCAGCTACTCGCCGTGCGCGACGCGCTCGTGCTGAGTGTCGCGGTGCCGGCAAAGGACTCCTTCGCGTTGGACCCGGTCGGCGATCTCGTTGGGCGCGTGACTCGCATCTACCGCGACCTGGATGAGATCGGGACGCGTTTGGCCGTCGAGCGGGCGCAGCGTGGTTGCGAGCTGGCGGATGCGGCGGGCTTGAACGCGCGCCCGATCACGGATGTCGGCAAGCCAGCTCAGGCGATCCTCAATGTCGCAGATGCGCATGAGGTATCCGTGATCGTGCTCGGCTCCCGCCGTCATCTCGGATTGGGAGGCATCCTGGGCAGCGTCGCCGCGCGCGTGTCGCAGGCGGCGACTCGTCCTGTTCTGATCTTCCCTGGCCCGGAGGATTGACGTGGCGACGAGCGAGCTGCCCTCCTCTACGGGACCGCGCATCGGCGCTCAGGCAGGCCGCGCGGGCGATTCCGCGTGGCGTTGGATGATCGAGCGCCGGGCCCGCATCCTCATGTTCGTCGCGCTGGGCGCGCTCGCGGCTGGCGGGGTGGCGACACTCGCTGGCGAGGGCGATCTCGGTAGCGCGATCTGGGGCGCGGCGACGGCGCTGCTCGCGGCGGAGCTTGCGTTCGAGGTCGTCCGCACGATCGTGCTCGAAAGGCACATGGGAGTGGACACGATCGCACTGGTGGCGATGGTCGGCTCGCTCGCGCTGGGACAAGAGCTCGCAGGGATCGTCGTCGGGCTGATGTTCTCAGGCGGTGGAGCGCTTGAGGAGGTGGCTTCCACACACGCGCGCCGCGAGCTGACGGCGCTCGTGGCACGCGCCCCGAAGATCGCTCACCTGCGAGTGGACGCCGAAATCCGCGACGTTGACGTGGATCTGGTCCAGGCAGGCGACGTCGCGCTCGTGCGCACGGGCGAGGTGATCCCCGTCGATGGGACCGTCATCAGCGCCGAGGCGGTCGTTGACACGAGCACGCTCAGCGGCGAGCCGTTGCCGCTGACGCTCACCCGGGGTATGCAGGTGCTCAGCGGCAGCGCCAACGCCGGCCCCCCCTTCGAGGTCAGGGCCGAGCGCCCGGCCACGGACAGCGCCTACTCAGCGCTAGTTCGTCTCGTACAGCAGGCGCAGGCCCAGCGCGCGCCGTTCGTGCGCATGGCCGATCGCTACGCCGGCTTCTTCTTGCCCGCCACGCTGCTGCTCGCCGGTGGCGCGTGGGCGGCCAGCGGCGATGCCGTGCGCGCACTAGCCGTTGTCGTCGTGGCGACTCCCTGCCCGTTGATCCTCGCCGCGCCGATCGCGCTCGTCTCAGGTGTCTCCCGTGCCGCACGGGCGGGCGTGGTGGTCAAGGGCGCGGGTGTGGTCGAGACGCTTGGCGAGGTCCGCACGATTCTCTTTGACAAGACTGGGACGCTCACGGTCGGCACGCCGGAGGTCCGCGAGATCATGCCCTGCGAGGGGATGCAGGCCGGCGAACTGCTGCGTCTTGCGGCATCGGTGGATCGCCTCTCCGCGCATGTGCTCGGCGAGGCGCTTGTGCGTGCCGCCGAGCAGGCTGGGATCACGCTCGGAGTGCCCAACGATGTGCGGGAGGAACCGGGTCAGGGGATCGCGGGCACGCTCGAAGCTCGGCGGATCGCTGTAGGCAGCAGGGCGTTCTTGCGCCAGGTCGGCGTGCCAGAGGGCGAGGTGGCCTCTGCGGGACTGATGGGAGGCCGCGGCTCCGGGGAGGCGAGGGTGCTGGTCGCTGTGGACGGCCATGTGAGCGGCGTAATCGTGATGGCAGACGAGCTGCGCGCGGACGCACGCGGGATCGTCGAGCGCCTGCGAGCGGAGGGGGTGCGACACGTGGCGATGGTCTCCGGGGACCGCCGCTCGGTCGCCGAGCGCATCGGCGCTGAGGTCGGTGTGGACCGTGTGTACGCAGAACAGTCCCCCGAGGACAAGCTCGAGGTCGTGCGTCGCCTGCGCGAGGACGCGATCCTGCGCCCCGTGATGATGGTCGGCGATGGCGTCAACGACGCGCCAGCCCTCGCGCTGGCCGACCTTGGCGTCGCGATGGGCGCCGCCGGTGCGACCGTATCCTCAGAGACGGCCGACGCGGTAATCACGGTGGATCGCATCGATCGCGTCGCGGATGCGGTGCATGTAGGGCGCCGGGCGCTTCACATCGCCCATCAGAGCGTGGTCGTGGGCATGGGCATGAGCATCGCGGCGATGGGCGTCGCCGCCGCCGGTTACCTGCCACCCGTGGCAGGCGCGCTCCTACAGGAGGCGATCGACCTAGCTGTCATCCTCAACGCCCTCCGCGCACTTGCCGGATAGTTGACCCAACGACAGTCGCTCAGCGCGCTCCTTGATCCCGTGGAGCATCTTGCGCTCCATTACAAGCGATCCAGGCTCCATCGGCAGCATCCCGATGCGCGCTGTCGCCGTGGGCAGGCGAAATCGGTTACGGCTAAGCAGCCTCGTGTGGCCGTGTTCCTCCGTGAGGACGAACGTCCAAACCCAGTTGCCGTCCTCCGAGCGCCAGGCGAGCACACGTTCCAGCTCGAACCGTTGCAGTTGCATTCGGTTCGAGCCGAAGCCAATCGTGTCCCCGATCTGGGGGTGCTGAAACTCCGGTAGAACTCTGTCGGCGCTGTGCATGTTCAGACCGAGCAGGTTCTCGATCCAGTCATACGTGTACGCTCCGCCTCGCGGGCTCGGACCCATCTGCACGATCCAGGGCCAGACCGCCGAAGCTGGCGCGTCTATGTCGATCGCGCGCGTTGATATGCCATCCGCATCCTCAAGCAGCTCATCTCCCGGCAGCCGGCAGGCCGCCTCCTCGACGGTCGCGCCCCAGGTCAATATCGGCCCTCGTAGCAAGAAGGCAGCGCCACAGCCCCCGACAACAGCGACAGCCATGCTCCACGCTCTCATGCGACATAGTGTGCTGACTCGTTGGATGGATCACATCCGAACAAGTTCCGGTGAGGTTACGTAATCCACCGCAGTCGCTCGATAGTCGCCGCACAGCGGGCGGGGTAAGGAGGCTGCGGTAGCCGCAGCGCCAGCGCTTGGCGTAAACAAGCTGAAGTCCGCGCCGAGCTCGAAGCTACAAATACACGCCACCATCCGACAACGGAGAGCCTAGGTGCCCCCACCGATTCGACTTCAGCCCGAGACGTTCACGCGACCCGCTGACGAGGCCGATCGCCAGCACAAGACTATTGATGACACCGCCGAGCGCATTTTGCGCGAGCACCTGCCGATGAGTTCCAACGAGATGAGCACGCTTGCGACCCTCCGACGACTTGAGCGACTACGAGCACGAACGGAGCCCGGTAGCGAAGCAGTCCAGCTTGTCCGAGAAGGACGACGGGAACTCGGACGGCGCCAGGTCTGAGTCGACACGCGCGGGCAAGCTCCCGGACCCTCACCCCAAGAAGAACTGCTGGAACAGCAAAAAGACGTTGAGCGCGCTGATCAGACCGGCGCAGGACCAAGCGAGGTACATGGTGAGGCGGCGGTTGACGTGAACCCCCATAACCTCCCGGTTGCAGGTGAGAAGAACGAGCGGGACAAGTGCGAGCGGGATGCCGAAGGAGAGCACCACCTGGCTCAGAACGAGCGCGGAGGTGGGGCTGACGCCGAGGGCGAGGATCACGAGGGCGGGGATCATCGTGACCGCGCGGCGCAGCAGCAGTGGGAAGCGGACGTTGATGAAGCCGGCCATCACGACCTGCCCGGCGTAGGTGCCGACCGAGGAGGAGGAGGCGCCGGAGGCGAGCAGCGCGACCGCGAACGCGAGCGCGGCGGTGCCGCCGACGAGGTGGCCGAACTGCGCGTGGGCTGCGGGGAGCGTGCTCAGCCCGGAGAGTGCGGGGGTGTGGAAGAGCTTTGCGGCGACGGCCAGCATCGCCAGGTTGACGAGGCCGGCGAGGCCGAGCGCGATGATCACGTCAAGGCGCTCGAAGCGCAGCACGCGGCTGCGCTCGCGGTCGTTGCGGCAGGGCATCCGGCCGTTGGTCAGCGCCGAGTGCAGGTAGATCACGTGCGGCATCACCGTCGCGCCGATGATGCCCACCGCGAGGTAGAGCGAGGTGGCGCCGTGCAGGCCGGGCAACAGCCCGCGCAGCGAGGCGTGGGCGGAGGGGCCGATGCGCAGCGTCTCGTACAGGAAGCCCGCGAAGATGATCCCGAGCAGCGCGGTGATCGCGAGCTCGAAGCGGCGAAAGCCGTGCGTCTGCAGCTCGAGGATCGCGAACGCGATCACGCCGGTGATCAGACCCGCCGGCAGCAACGGCACGCCGAAGAGCAGGTTCAGCCCGAGCGCGGCGCCGAGGAACTCGGCGACGTCGGTCGACATCGCCATGATCTCGGCCTGCACCCACATGCCCCACGTGAACACGCGCGGGAAGCGCTCGCGTACCACTTCGGGGTAGTTGCTGTCGGTGACGATCCCCAGCTTCGCGGAGAGGTACTGGATCAACATCGCCATCAGGTTCGCGACCAGCACGACCCACAGCAGCAGGTAGCCGTACTGCGCGCCACCCTGCAGGTTGGTGGCGAAGTTGCCCGGGTCGACGTAGGCGATCGAGGCGACGAACGCCGGGCCGAGCATCGCCAGCGTCGCGCGCACGCGGCCCCGGGAGAGCAGTTGCTCGAGCGCGGAGGGCCCCGCGAGCGCTCCGCCCAACTCCCCCGGCAGCGCGACCGAGGCGCCCTCGAGCGCGGGAACCGGAGCGGGGCTGAGCGGTGTCATGAGCGGTGTCACGCGCCCGCTCCCGTATCTATGCGCATCGCGCGCGCCAGCGCGCCGCCGATCGGGTGTTGCTGCTCGCCGAAGCGCACGAACACGGGCCCGCCGAACGGTTGGCGGTCGACGACCTCCAGGCGATCGCCGAGCGCGATACCCTGCTCGGCGAGGTAGCGCAGCATCGCCGGGTCGGAGTCCGAGACGCGCACGAAGCGCCCGGCGGCGCCCGACGGCAGCTCGTCCAGGGAGTGGGTGGGGCGCTCCTCGACCCCGAGCTCCACCGTGGGGATCGGGTCGCCGTGCGGATCGACTGTGGGGTCGCCCAGGCGCGCGGCGATCAGTTCCTCGAGCTCCTCGGAGAGCACGTGCTCGAGCACCTCGGCCTCGGCGTGCACGCGGTCCCAGGGCATCCCGAGCTCCTCGGCCAGGAACAGCTCGAGCAGCCGGTGGTGGCGCAGCACCTCGAGCGCGACGCGCCGACCCTGGGAGGTGAGCCGCACGCCGCGGTAGGGCTCGTGCTCGACCAGTCCCACGTCGGAGAGCTTGCGCACCATCGCCGAAACCGAGCCCGGCGTGACGCCGAGGCGCTCGGCCAGCTCGTTGGTCGAGACCGCGGCGCCCTTGCGGACCTCCAGCGCGTACACCGCCTTGGCGTAGTCTTGAACGGATGCTGAGATCTGATCGGGCAAGGCCACAGAAATAGTTTAGGCACACCAAAACCAGTTGTCAAGGAGGCGCAGTCCTTTAAGATCCCCACCCTGGCCGTCCAGCCAGTAAGATCCCGAGGAGGCGTACGCACACAGCGCGAGCGAGCGGGAGGTCCACCCAGATGGCATCGACATCGGTGAGCAGCGAGCTGCAAGGAGGCTCTCCCCAGACGGAGAGCGGGGGTCCTCAGGCGGGAGCCGAGGAGCTCGAGGGTGTGCTCGTCGTGGAGCGCGAGCGGTGGAAGCACGGCCCGCCGTACGAGCTGTTCGGGCGGCTGCGACAGGAGTGCCCGGTGCACTGGACGAAGGAAGTCCCCGAGTTTCCAATCGAGCGGGGGTTCTGGTCGGTGACGCGGCCGGAGGACATCCTCGCGGTGAGCCGCGACTGGCGCACGTACTCCTCGGAGCTCGGCGGCGTGACGCTGGCCTCGGCGGTCTTCCCGATCGAGCTCGTGCAGGCGATGTTCATCGGCATGGACCCTCCCAAGCACGACCGCGTCAAGGCGCTCTTCCAGGCGGGCTTCACGCCGAAGCGGATCGCCGCGCACGAGCAGGCGATCAGGAACATCGTCACGCGCGTGCTCGACCGCATGGAGGGGCAGGAGACGTGCGAGCTCGTCAACGACGTCGCGCAGCCGGTCGTCTCACGGGTGATCGGAAGCTTCATGGGGATCCCCGAGGAGGACGACGCGGCGTGGGCGCGTCTGATGAACGCGACGCTGGGAGCGGGCGACCCGGACCTCAACCCGGGCGGCGTGGAGGGCGCGCTGGCGCAGGAGGTCCCAGAGATCTTCGAGCGCTGCCGGGCGATGATCGCCGAGCGTCGCGAGCGGCCCACCGACGACCTGACAAGCGTGCTGGTGCACGCAGAGGTGGACGGGGAGCGCCTGGAGGAGCACGAGATCGTGATGGGCTTCTTCCTGCTGGTGGCGGCCGGCAACGACAGCACTAAGGCGACGTACTGCAGCGGGATGCGGGCGCTTATGGAAAACCCCGAGCAGCGCGAGCTGCTGCTGGAGGACCCGACGCTCGTCCCCGGCGCCGTGGAGGAGGCGCTGCGGATGTACCCTGCGTTCGCGCACTTCCGGCGCACCGCCACCTGCGACACCGAGCTCGCGGGCCAGCCGATCAAGGAGGGCGAGAAGGTGGTGATGTGGTACGTCGCCTCGGGGCGCGACGAGCGCCGCTACGAGGACCCCGACCGCTTCGACGTGACCCGAAACCCCGAGCATCAGGCGTTCGGCGCCGGCGGCCGGCACTTCTGCCTGGGCACCGCGCTGGCGCGCCTGGAGCTGAAGGTGATGTTCGAGGAGACGCTCCGGCGCTTCCCGGCGATGGAGCTCGACGGCCCCCAGACGGTGGTCGAGTCGGCATTCCTCAACCAGCTGAAGACCCTGCCCGTGAAGCTCGCACCGTAGCGGTACGCCGGCCCACGGGCGGACGCATGGAGATCGTCGTTGGGACCCTCAGCCTGAATCCACCGATAACGGGCTGAGCGCCGGCGCCGGGAACCGAGCCAGGGACAATTGACCGAGCACCAGCAGGGTGGTCCAAACAAGATCCCTACGGCGCGAAGAACGCCTGGGAGACGTAGCGCTCGCCCGAGTCCGGCACGATCACCACGATCCGCCGGCCTCGGGACTCCTCGCGGGCGGCGACTTGCAGCGCCGCCCACACCGCTGCGCCGCCCGAGATGCCCGCCAGCAGGCCCGTGCGCCGCGCGCAGCTCCACGCAGTTTGGATCGCGTCGTCGTCTGCGACCGCCACCACCTCGTCCAGCAACTCGCGCTGCAGGACCGGCGGCACGAAGCCCGCGCCGATGCCCTGGATGCGGTGCGGGCCGGGGCAGCCTCCCGAGAGGACCGGCGATCCCTGGGGCTCGACCGCCACGATCCGCAGCTTCGGGTTGTGCTCGCGCAGGTAGCCGCCCGCTCCGGTGATCGTCCCGCCGGTGCCGACGCCCGCCACCAGCACATCCGGCGGGGCCCCCAGCGCGCGTTCGATCTCCGGGCCCGTGGTGCGCCGGTGCGCCTGGGGGTTGGCGGGGTTCGAGAACTGGTCGGGCAGCCACACCCGCTCGTCGCGCGCGAGCTCCTGCGCGGCCGCCACCGCCTCGCTCATCCCCCCCAACGACTCGGTGATCTGCACCCTCGCCCCGTACAGCTTCAGCAGACTCTCGCGCTCGCGGCTCATCCCCTGGGGGAGGGTCAGCACGAGCTCGTAGCCCTTCGCTGCGCATACGAACGCCAGTGCGATCCCCGTGTTGCCGCTGGTGGCCTCGACGATCGTCGTGCGCCCCGGCTCGATCCGCCCCTCCGCCTCGGCGGCCTCGATCATCGCCACCCCGATCCTGTCCTTCACGCTGCCCCCCGGGTTGGCCGCCTCGAGCTTCGCGAACAGCCCCACCCCCGCCTCCCGCTCGCGTTCCCCGAGCATCGCCGGCAGGCCCACCGTGGGAGTCTCCCCCACAAGCTCCGCAATGTTGATCGGGATTCGGGGCACCGCACGACAATAGCCGTCAAGCCCGCCCTGGTGCCGGCCGATACAAGCACATGGCCACTCCCGCCCGCGATGACCCCACGCCGCTGCTCGCGGGCTTCGAGGACGCTGCGTCCCTCGGTTGGGAGAACCTGCCCGGAGCCTTGATCGCCGTCTTCGACGCCGACCTGCGGCTGCTCGTCGCGGCCGGTCGCGCGCTCGGGGCCCACGCGAGCTCGCCGGCCTACCGGGAGGGCCACGCGCTTGCGGAGTCCTTCGCGCCGGAGCTCTGGCTGCAGATCGAGCCGCTCTGCCGCTCCGCTCTGCGCGGGGAGACGCGCTCACGGAGGATCCTTGGGGCTGACGGGCGCCCACGGCTGGCGCTCGACGTGGGGCCGCTCGCTCCCGCCGCCGGCCCCGCTCCCGCGACTGTCGCCAGCGGCGTGGCGGTGATCCTCGACCTCTCCGACCCTGCGCGCCCGGAGCAGCCCGTCCCCGCGCCAGCACCCGCTCCCGCCGAGCAGCCCGAGGGCCACTCCCGGGAGCGCTTCGAGGAGGTCTTCCTGCGCGCCCCCCTTGGTACCGGCCTGCTCGACCCGGAGGGCCGTTGGGTGCTCGTCAACCAGGCGCTCTGCGACATCACCGGCTACACCTCCGAGGAGCTCCTACGCCGCCCCTTCCACGACATCACCCACCCCGAGGACCTCGACAACGACGCCGGCCGCCGCCGCCAGTTGCTGGACGGCGAGATTTCCGCCTACCAGGTTGAGAAGCGTTACTTCAACGCCGCCCGCGAGACGCTCTCGGCACTGCTCTCCGTCTCGCTCGTGCGCGACCGCGCCAACCGCCCGCTGCACTTCATCGTCCAGCTGCAGGACATCTCCGAGCGTAAGCGCCTGGAGGAGCACCTGCGCCACCTCGCCGACCACGACCCCCTCACCGGCCTGCGCAACCGCCGCCTCTTCGAGCACGACCTCCGCCACCAGATCGGGCGCTGCCAGCGCTACGAAGAGCAGGCTGCGCTGATCGCGATCGACCTCGACGGCTTCAAGGCCGTCAACGACCGCCACGGCCACCGCGTCGGCGACGAGGCCCTGCGCGCGGTCGCGCGGATGCTCACACGGCGCCTACGCACCACCGACCTGGTCGCGCGCCTCGGCGGTGACGAGTTCGCCGTGCTGCTCCCGCACATGGACCTCCGCGGCGCGGAGATCGTCTGCGAGGATCTCCGCCAGGTGATCGCCACCTGCACCGTCGACACCGGCGAGACGGTCGTGCACCTGGCCGCCTCCACCGGCTTCACGCTGCTCGACCGCGAGACCCTCGACGACGAGAGCGCCCTGGACGCCGCCGACCGCGCGATGTACGCGGACAAGCGGGCGCGCGTCGCCCTGCCGCACTGACGCCGCGGCTTCGTGGGCCCTTAGATGTGGTACATGCTCGCGCCCGCCTCGCGGGTCTCGCGCTCGACCACATCCGCGATCGTGGTGGCCTGGAGCACCTTACGCGCCGCCAGCGCCGCGTCCGCGAAGACGCCCTCCGAGTCGCGTCCCAGGGGACCGTCGAGCAGCTCCACCACCTCCAACACGCTCACCGTCGTGGGGTCCCGAGCGAAGCTGTAACCCCCCTTGACGCCCCGCTGTGAGCTGAGGATTCCTGCGCGGCGCAGCACCGCGAACAGCTGCTCCAGGAACTGCACCGGCACCCCCCGCCGGCGCGCGAGCTCTCCGATCGGTACCGGCCCCGCGCCCGCGCTGCGGCCGAGCTCCGCCAGTGCAAGCACCGCGTAGGGGGACTTGCTCGTGATCGAGATCACCGCCTGCCCTTTCTCATGGGCGCGACTTTACGGAACAGCGCCCTGAGACGGTCGCTGGTCAAGCGAGGCGAGAACGCAGGGAGCGAAGTTTGAGCACACGAGCGACCGAGGACAACGCATCGCGCCGACCAGCGGCCGTCTCACAACCAGCCGCGCTCGGTCGCTATGAGGACCGCCTGCGCGCGGTCCACCGCGCCGAGCTTGCCGTAGATGTTGTGCAGGTGGGTGCGCACGGTGCTCGTGGAGAGCGACAGCTCGTGGGCGATCTGCTTGTACACCTTGCCCTCCGCCAGCCGCTGCAGCACACCGAGCTCGCGCCCCGACAGCGGGCAGGGGTCGACGTGGCGCTGGCGCTGGTTGTTGGAGTTGGGCAACTCGTACATCACCCTGCGCAGCTCCTCCGGCCCGAGGCCCACGGTGCGGGCGGTGCGCAGCATCTCCGCCGGGGAGACCGAGGCCCCCTGGGTGTAGTGGGCGAGCATGTCCGCAAGGCGCACGAACGCCGCCTCCCCCGTCGCCTCCGCGCTGTGGTGGCGTTCGATCACGCTCGCCACCGACACCGGCAGGCCCCACCGCCGCGCCAACACTCCGCCCACGAGCGCGTGGTCCACGCCCAGCTCGCGGCGCTCCTGGTGGATGCGCCCCTCGGGGGTCTGCGCCCCCTGGTGCACCTGCACGGGGTAGCCCGGGTAGGCGTGCTGGAGCACCAGCTTGCCGATGTCGTGCATCAGGCTCGTCACGATCAGGCGGTCGCGGTTCTCGTAGCCCACCTCCGCCGCCAGCCGGTCGGCCGCGTGCTGGGTGGCCAGTGCGTGCAGGCGGAAGCGCTCGGGGGCTGCGTCCCACACGCTCGCGCGCTCGAAGAAGTCGAACTTGCGCACCCGCCCCGCCAGCGCCTGCACGGTCTGCGGGGAGAGCACCTCCACGGCCGCCACCACCGTCTCGACGCGGCCCCGCGACTGCGGCGCGCGGTTGGCCATGCGCAGCACCGCCGTGACGAGCGCCACGTCGGACTCCACCGCACTCACCACGTCCGCCGTGGCGACGTGGTCCTTGGACATCACCGCCAGCAGCCGCTTGCACGACTCCGCCAGCGCGGGGAACCCCTCGAGCGCTTCGAACGCCTGGGTCAGACGCCGGCCGTGGCCCTCGTTCTGGTGACGGCCACCCGTGGGGGCTGACTCGCTGGCTGTGCCGGGCCGCTCCTTGGCCCTCTGTTGCCGTGTGGTGGCTGTTGCCTGCATGCTCCTGCGCACCTCTCTATCGCACACCGCCCAATCCGTTGGGCGTCTTGTCCTGTCCCCTATCGGCAGGGGTGGACGTTCGGTTGAGGTGTTTGGCCGCAGGTTCGTCTCTGTAATCGGCCGCAAGTGGAGCTTTTGCAGCTCACCCAGTGCGCGCAAGAGCGGCGTCGAGGCGCCGCAGGCTCTCCTCGCGGCCCAACAGCGCCACGTCTTAAGTCGGGGGAGGGCAGGCCCTCCCCCGAGGCCCTCCCGTCAAGGCCCGCCACAGGCAAGCGCCGCGTCGATGCGCGCCAAGGTCTCGTCGCGACCGAGCAGCGCCACGCTCTCGAAGATCCCGGGGGAGATCGCGGTGCCGGCGAGCGCCACGCGCAACGGCTGGTAGACCTCACGCGGCTTGGCCCCCAGGCGCTGCTGCACTCCCGTGAGCGCCTCCTGCACGTCGTCCTCGGTGAACCCCCCCGCCTGCTCCAGCGCCACACGCACCTGCGCGAGCGTCTCCCTGCCTCGCTCGTCGAGCCACCGCTCCCGTGCGTGCTGGTCCTCGACGGGCTGCTCGAAGAAGAACCCCGCCAGCGGCCAGAAGTCCGCGAGCGTCTGGATCTTCTCTTGGCTGATCGCCACCGCTCGCTCCAGGCGCTGGCCGCCCTCCGTTCGGCCGATTTCGCGCGCCTGCGGAGGCCCCTCGCGGTCGAGGTGCTCGGCGATGCGCTGCGCGAGCTCGGGCACCGGCAGCCCGCGGATGTAGATCCCGTTCAGCCACCGCAGCTTCGTCTCGTCGAACTGCGCCGGGTTGCGGCTGACCCGCTCCAAGGCGAAGCGCTCGACGAGCTGCTCGGTGGAGACCACCGCGTCGTCCCCCGCGCCCCACCCCAGCAGCGCAAGGTAGTTGCGCACCGCCTCCGGCAGGTAGCCGGCCGCGCGCAGCTCCTGCACGGAGGCCGCGCCGTGGCGCTTTGAGAGCTTGCGGCCGTCGGGGCCGTGCAGCAGCGGCAGGTGCGCGTAGAGCGGCTGCGGGGCCCCCAGGGCCTCCAGCACGAGCAGCTGCTTGGGGGTGTTGGAGAGGTGGTCCTCTCCGCGCACCACGTGCGTGATGCCCGCGTCGAGGTCGTCCACGGCGACCGCGAAGTTGTAGAGCACCGACCCGTCCGAGCGCGCGATCACGGGGTCGTCGAGGTGCACGTGATCGAAGCGCGTGTCCCCCCGGATCGCGTCGTGGACCACCGTGGCCCCCTCCTCGGGGACCCGCAGACGCACTGCACCCTCCTGCTCGGCCTCCCCACGGAAGCCGCGCTCGGCGCCGTGGCGCTGCTTGTATGCCTTTACGTCCTCCGCCGTGGCGGTCGAGTGGTAGGCGTGCCCCTCGCGCAGCAGCTGCTGGAGCACCTCGCCGTGCCGGGCGGCGCGCTCGGACTGGAGGATCGGCCCCTCGTCCCAGTCGAGCTCGAGCCACCGCAGCGCGTCGAGGATCTGCTCGACGTTCTCCGGCGTGGAGCGCTCGCGGTCGGTGTCCTCGATGCGCAGCACCAGCGCCCCCCCCGAGCCGCGGGCGAGCAGCCAGTTGAACAGCGCGGTGCGCGCCCCCCCGATGTGCAGGGCGCCTGTGGGGGATGGAGCGAACCTTACGCGCAAGAGCCGTCTCGTCGGGGAGCGTGTGAGCGGACGTAGACCATAAGAACGTGTTTTGAAATAGACGGTGCGACTGGGGCGTTCCTGGACCAAGCTGGGCGACGCGGGGCGGCGAAGCGCATGCTGGTGGCACGTGCGAGCCGTTCCGCGGCGATCCAGCGCAGGTCCAGGGGCGCATCCAGGTGTGCCGGTCTTTTCAAAACACGTTCTAAGATCGCCGCCATGCTAATCGGAGCGCACGTCTCACCGGCGGGCGGCCTGCCCCGGGCCGTCGAGCGCGGGGTGCAGCGCGGCTGCCGGGCGATCCAGATCTTCAACCAGTCCCCGCGCCAGTGGCGCCCCACCGCCTACCGCGAGGAGGACGTCGCCGCCTTCCGCGAGGCGCTCGCCGCGAGCCCGATCGACGCGGTGCTGATCCACGCGGTGTACCTGCTGAACTGTGCCTCCGACGATCCCGACATCCGCGCCAAATCGCTCGCGTCGCTTACTCACTCGCTGCGCGTGGGGGCGCAGATCGGGGCCTGCGGAGTCGTGCTGCACCCCGGCTCGGCGAAGGGTGGCGACGTCGGGGAGGCGGTGGCGCGCGCGGGCGCCACGATCCGCGAGGCGCTCTCAGAGAGCGAGGGCTGCCCGCTGCACCTGGAGAACACCGCGGGCGCCGGGGGCACCCTGGGGCGCTCGGTGGGGGAGCTCGCCGCGCTGATCCACGCCGCCGGGGACGGGGACCGGGTGGGAGTGTGCCTGGACTCCTGTCACCTGTACGCCTCCGGCTACGACATCCGCACCCCCGCGGGCCTCGACTCGCTGCTGGAGGAGGTCTCCGCGGAGATCGGCCTGGAGCGCCTCGGCTCGCTGCACCTCAACGACTCTCAGGGCACCCTGGGCTCAAACCGCGACCGCCACGCCAACGTCGGGGAGGGCGAGCTCGGGCAACGCGGCTGCGCGACCTTCCTCGCCGCCCCCGCCTTCGAGGGGCTGCCCTGCGTGCTGGAGACCCCGGGCGGCGACGGCGGCGGGCCCGCGGCCGAGGAGGTCGCGCTGGCGATGGCGCTACGCAAGCGCGGCCTTCAGGCCCGCACCTGAGAGCCGTGGGCACGGCGCATGCCGGCGTCCTCGATCGCTCGTGTACCGAAGCCGGGAGACACTCGCTTCGCTCGCATCCCCGTTTCGGCCAGCACACTTCGCTCACTGCGTCCTTGGCCTGCTTGGCCCACGACTCTCAGGCCACGCAACGGCGGGACCCGGATACGCCGACCCGGACCGCGGGACTCTACGCCGCCGCGAGGGCGGGCGCGACGATCTGCTGGAGCTCGGAGTGGAGCAACGGGGTGGGCGCGACGCGGTAGGCGTCGCCGAGGCGCAGGCGGCGGGCGCCGGTGCGGGTGGCCATCTCGAGCACCAACTCCACGGGACCGGGGTGGCTCTCGATCAGGTGCTTGAGGTCTTCGATGAAGCTCGCGGGCAGGCGGGTGGCGTCCACGCGCAGGTGGATCGGCTCTGCGGCGACGGGTGGGGCGGATCGGGTGGGCGGGGTGCCACTCGAACGCGCGGACGGCGCCGAGGCCGCCGCGGCCTGCTCGAGCTCTTGCGCGGTGGGCTGGAAGGCCTCGGCGGATTGCACCACCAGGCACGTCTTGCCGGCTTCCTTGTGATCGACGCGCCCACGCACCAGCACCACCTGGTCGACGGCGAGCGCTGCCTCGTGCTCGGCGAGAGCCTTGCCGAACACGAGCAGCTCCACGGATCCCTCGAGGTCGTCGAGGGTGGCGAACATCATGTGGTCGCCGCTGCGGGTGCGGATGCGCTTGGCCTCGGTGACGATCCCTCCGACCGTGACCCAATCCTTGTCGCGCCGCTCGGCGAGCGCGGTGAGCGAGCAGTCCGCGCGGGCGCGCAGCGCCTCGCGCACGGGCTTGAGGGGGTGGGCGGAGACGAACAGCCCGATCGCCTCCTTCTCGGCGGCCAGCAACTCGGCTTGCTCGAACTCCTCGGGGGGGATCGGCGGGTGGCTCGGACGCATCAGACCGGCGCCCGGACCGGAGCCGCCGCCAGCCCCGGTGGACGCTGCTCCCGTTTCGTCCGCACCGTCGAGGTCGAAGATCGAGCCCTGACCGATCTCCGCGTCCTGCTGGGACTTCTGCCCGGCCGCCTGGGCCTGCTCGAGTACGCACAGCATCCCCTTGCGGGTGGCCCCTGTGGACCCGAGCGCGCCGCACTTGATCAGCGCCTCGATCGCCTTCTTGTTGACGGCGCGGTTGTCCACGCGTTCGCAGAAGTCCCACAGCGAGTTGAATGGAGTCCCGCCCGCTTCGGGGTGGACCGAGCTCGACTCCCCGCGGGCGCGCTTGATCGCCTCCACCGCCTGGTAGCCGACGCCCTTGACGGCGTCCAGGCCGAAGCGGATGTTGCCCTCGACCACGGTGAACTCGTGGTCTGAGAGGTTCACGTCGGGGGGCAGGATCTCGATCCCCATCTCCTCGCAGCGCGCCACGAAGAAGGGCACCTTGTCCTTGGTGGACATAACCGAGGAGATCAGCGCCGCCATGTACTCCGCGGTGTAGTTGGCCTTCAGCCAAGCGGTGCGGTAGGCGATCAGCCCGTAGCACGCGGCGTGGGACTTGTTGAAGGAGTAGTCCGCTGACTTTTCGTTGGTCTGCCAGAGAAACTCGATCACCTCGGGCTTGGTGCCCGACGCGCGGCAGCCCGCGACGAACTCGGGCTTCAGCGCCCCCATCGCCTGGCGGTTCTTCTTGCCGATCGCCTTGCGCAGGTCGTCGGCCTTCGCGCCGGAGAAGCCGGCGAGCTCCTTGGCGATCTGCATCGCCTGCTCCTGGTAGAGGATCACGCCCTTGGAGGACTCGAGGATCGCCCGCAGGCGCTCGTCGAGGTAGGAGATCGCCTGGGGGTTGCGCTTGCCTTTGGCGTAGACGGGGATCTGGTCCATCGCCCCGGGGCGGTACAGCGCGTTGAGCGCGACGAGGTCGTTGAACTCGTCGGGGCGCACCTTCTTGAGCGCCTCGCGCATGCCCTCGGACTCGAACTGGAAGACGCCGATCGAGTCCCCGCGCGCGAGCATCTCGTACGTCTTTGCGTCATCCAGCGGCAGCGCGGCCATGTCGGGGCGCTCCCCGGTGGAGCGCTCGATGATGTCCAGCGCGTCCTCGATCACGTCGAGGTTGCGCAGCCCGAGGAAGTCCATCTTCAGCAGGCCGATCTCCTCGATCGGCTTCATCGAGAACTGCGTGACGGTGCGGTAGTTGCGCTCACCGTTCCCGCCGGCCCCGGCGTCGGCGAGCTGCAACGGCACGATGTCGGTGAGCGGGCGGTCGGCGATCACCACCGCGGCGGCGTGGATCGAGGAGTTGCGCACGATCCCCTCGAGGCCCCGGGCGGTGTCGATGATGCGCCGCGCGTCGGGCTCCTCGTCGTAGGCCTTGCGCAGCTGCTCACCGGCCTTCAGGCACTCCTCGAAGGAGGGCGCACGGCCCATGACGGGGTCGGGGATCAGCTTCGCCAGGCGGTCGCCGGCGCCGTAGTCGTAGCCGAGCACGCGCGCCGCGTCGCGCGTGGCGGCGCGGGGGAGCATCTTGCCGAAGGTGACGATCTGCGCGACCGACTCGCGCCCGTACTTGTCGGTCACGTAGCGCATCACGCGCTCGCGCCCGCGCACGGAGAAGTCGATGTCGATGTCCGGCATCGAGACCCGCTCGGGGTTCAGGAAGCGCTCGAACAGCAGCTCGTAGCGCAGCGGGTCCACGTCGGTGATCTGCAGGCAGTAGGAGACGAGCGAGCCGGCCGCCGAGCCGCGCCCGGGCCCCACCGCGATGCCGTGCTCCTTGGCGTACTTGACGAAGTCCCACACGATCAGGAAGTAGGCGTTGAAGCCCATCCGCTCGATCACCCCGAGCTCCATCTCCATGCGCTCCACCGCCTGCGCCGGCGGGGGGTCGCCGTAGCGCTCGCGCAGCCCCTCCTGCACGCGAGCGCGCAGGTACTCGCCCTCGGAGATCCCCTCGGGGAGAGGAAAGCGCGGGATCAGCTGCTTGCCGAGCTCGAGCTCCACCGTGCAGCGCTCGGCGATCTCCAGGGTGGAGGCGATCGCCTCGGGCCACTGCGCGAAGGACTCGACCATCTGCGCGGAGTCGCGCAGGTAGAACTCGTTGGTGTCGAAGGTGAGCTTGGGGGCGGCGAGCGTGCTCTTGGTCTGCACGCACAGCAGCGCGGTGTGGTGGTCGTAGTCCTCGCGGCGCAGGTAGTGCACGTCGCCCGTGCCGACGAGGCGCCCGCCGAGCTCGCGGGCGATACGCTCGATGCCCTCGTTGCACTTCTCCTGGGCGGCGAGCCCGTTCTGCTGCAGCTCGAAGTAGACGTTCTCGGGGCCGAAGACGCCAAGCAGCTCGTCCGCGTGGGCGCGCGCATCGGCGGGGCGGTCTTCGGTGAGGCGCTGGCAGAAGCGGGAGGCGAGGCAGCCGGTGAGCGCGATCACGCCCTCGGCGTGGCGGGCGACCTGCTCGAGGTCGACCGTCGGCTTGCCGCGCTGCAGGCCCTCCAGGAAGCCCGCGGAGGAGAGTTTGACGAGGTTGCGGTAGCCGGTGTCGTCGGCGGCGAGCAGCGTGAGGTGGTTGCGTTCGGTCCGACCTGTCCCTCCCACGGTGGGCGCCGTGTGGTCGTCCACGAGGTAGATCTCGCAGCCGACGATCGGCTTGACGCCGTGCTTGGCGCACGCCTTGTGCAGCTCCACCGCGCCGTTCATCACGCCGTGGTCGGTCAGCCCCAGGGCGGGCTGCTCGAACTGGGCGGCGCGCTCGGCGAGCGCCTCGATCTTGCAGGCGCCGTCGAGCAGGGAGTACTCGGAGTGCACGTGCAGGTGGGCGCAGGAAGGCTTGGACACCGGAGTGCATCTTAGGCTTCGAAGCGGCGGAGAGCCGGAGCTATTTGTCGGCCCACTCGGCCAACCGCGTTGCGATGCGCCGGGCCACCGGGCGCAGCCGCCCGACGCGCCGCCCCGCCTCGGGAAACAGCCGGGGCACCACGAACACGGTGGGGATCTCCTGCGGTGGAGCGGGGACCGCACGGGCGCGCAGGCGCTCCGCGGCGGCGTTGAGCGCCCCGGCCATCTCCTCGCGGCGGGCGGGGTCCTCGGAGTGGGAAGGGTCTACAGGGGAACGTGCAAGCTCGAGCTCGCGCTCGAGCTCGGCGATGCGAGCCTGAGCCGCGAGGTGGTCACGCTCGAAGGTGGCGCGTAGCTCGGCGGCGACGCTCTGCAGGGCGGCGACGCCACGCTCCAGGCGGGCGCAGCTCTGGCTCACTGCGGCCAGGCGCGCGGCGAGTGCGTCGCGCTGCTCCTCGGCGCGCCGTGCGGCGGCGTGGGCCTCCTCGGCGCGGCGCTGCAGTCGGTCGAGCTCGGCGCGCTGGCCGCGGCGCAGGCGCACGACCGCCTCTTCAGCCTCGACGCGCAGCTGCTGCTCGGCGTACTCGCGCTGCTTGACCCGGCGCAGCTCGAGCTCGCGCGCGGTGAGCCGGGCGGCGGCGGACTCCCGTTCGCGCTCGGCCTCCACCTGGCGGCGGCGCAGGTCGGCGAGGTGGGCCTCCAGCGTGTGCACCGTCGCCTCCGCCGCCTCGGCACGACGGGCGAGGGCCGGGCTGGAGAGCCACGCGCGGCGGGCGCGGCGCTCGGCCAGCGCGTCGCGTTCGCTCTCCTGCGAGGGGCGACCGCCAAGCGCCTTGTCCTCCTCGGGTATCACCGTTCCTCAGAGTATGGGCGGGCTCGGACGTGATCCGGCGGCCCGTCCCACGTGGACGTGATCCGGCGGCCCGTCCCACGGAGGCGGGGCCGGGAGAGCTACTCGGGGTGGCGCAGCCGCCAGGCCATGCGCGACTGCAGCGAGAAGAGCTCGATGAAGCCGGGGGACGCGGTCTGGGCAAAGAGGCCGCCGGACTCCGAGAAGGAAGCGAGGCTGGCGTCGTAGACGGCGTGGGGGGATTCGCGGGTGACCACGCGGGCGTGGCCCTTGTAGAGCTTCACGCCGATCGTGCCGGTGACGCGCTCGGAGACGGAGTCCATGTAGGCGTCGAGGTCGCCGCGCAGGGGCTCCCACCAGAGTCCGGCGTAGACGAGGTACGCCCACTGGCGGTCGAGCAGCGGCTTGAACTGGTTCTGGTGGATCGTGCCGACGAGCCGCTCGAGGTCCTGGTGGGCGGGGAGGATCAGGGCGGCGGCGGGAGCCTCGTAGATGTCGCGCACCTTCAGCCCGACGATGCGGTCCTCGAGGTGGTCGACGATGCCCACTCCGTGGCGGGCCCCGAGGGCCGCGGCGCGTTCGAGCAGATCCACGAGGCCGAGGCGCTCCCCGTCGAGCGCGACGGGCACCCCGCGCTCGAAGCCGATCTCGACCGTCTCGGGCTCGTCGGGGGCTCGCTCGGGGGGAGTGACGAGCTGGAAGACATCCTCCTCGGGTGCGTGGGCGAGATCCTCGATCCAGCGCCCCTCCGAGGAGCGCCCCCAGAGGTTGTCGTCGATCGAGTAGGGCACGGTCTCCGAGCCGCCCTTGACGGGGATGCCGTGGGCGCGCGCGTAGGCGATCTCCTCCTCGCGGCCCATCTGCCAGGAGCGCACCGGTGCGATCACCCGCAGCTCGGGGCCGAGGGTGGCGACGGTGGCCTCGATGCGGACCTGGTCGTTGCCCTTGCCGGTGCAGCCGTGCGCGACGGTGTCGCAGCCCGCGCGGCGCGCGTACTCGACGGCGAGCTTCGCGATCAGGGGCCGCCCGAGCGCGGTGAACAGCGGGTAGCCGCCGCCGTAGAGGGCGTTGGCGCGGATCGCGGGCACAAGGAAGTCGCGAGCGAACTCCTCGCGGGCGTCCACGACGTGGCACTCAAGCGCCCCGAGCAGGCGGGCCTTCCCTTCGATCACCGCGTAGTCCTCGCCGGGCTGCCCCAGGTTGACGGTGAGGCAGACGACCTCGGCGCCGTAGCGCTCCTGGATCCACCGGAGCATCACGGAGGTGTCGAGGCCCCCGGAGTACAGCAGCAGCACCCGGTGGACGTGCTCGGGGTCGGCCTCGTAGGAGGCGGTGCGGGGCGGGAAGTCGCGGGGAGCGTCACTCATGGACGCGGAACCTTATCCGCCAAGGGTTCACGACAAAATAAATGGCGGGATCGGAGTGGTCGATCCGTGGATGAGATGCGACGCACGTGAGCGCAGCCGTGCTGGTGGCACGGCGAACATCACGGGTGGCGCAGATCGCCGCGGAGCGGCCGCACCGGACCGTCAGTTATTTTGTCGTGGGCCCCAAGCGCCGCACCGAGCCGTCGCAGGCCCTCGTCGGCCTCGGCGTCGGTGAGGGTCAGGGGGGGCAGCAGCCGCACGGTGGCGGGGCCGGTGGCGTTGACGACGAGCCGCTGCTCCAGCAGCGCGCGGCGCACGACCTCAGGCGCGGGGAGGTCGAGGTCGCAGGCAAGCATCAGCCCGCGCCCGCGCACGGAGCGGACGTGGGGTAGCTGCTCGAGGCCCGCGGCGAGGCGCGCGCCGAGCTCCCCCACGCGCGCGAGCAGCGCGGAGTCGTCGAGGAGCTCCAACACCGCGAGCGCGGCGGCACAGACGACGGGGCCGCCGCCGAACGTGGAGCCGTGGTCACCGGGGCCGAGCACGTCCGCGAGCCGCTCACCGGTGACGAGCGCGCCGGCCGGCAGGCCGCCGGCGAGCGCCTTGGCCGAGGTGAGCGCGTCGGGTACGACGCCGGTCTGCTCGTAGGCCCACAGCGTGCCGGTGCGGCCCAGGCCACACTGGATCTCGTCGAAGAGCAGCGCGGCACCGTGAGCGTCGCAGGCCTCGCGCGCCGCACGCAGTAGCTCGTCGGCGAGCACGTTGACCCCGGTCTCACCCTGGATCGGCTCCAGCAGCACGGCGGCGGTGCGCTCGTCCACGGCGGCGCGCAGCTCCTCGGGCTCGGGCGCGACGACGCGAAAGCCCGGGACGAGCGGTGCGAAGGGGGCCTGCTTGGACTCCTGGGGGGTGGCGGAGAGGGCACCGTAGGTGCGCCCGTGGAAGGCGCCGTGGAGCACCACGATGTCCCCGCCGGGGCGGGCCTTGCGCGCGAGCTTGAGCGCGGCCTCGACGGCCTCGGCGCCGGAGTTGCAGAGGAACACGCGTCCCCCGAGGCTCGACTCGGCCAGCCGCTCGGCGAGGCGCACGCCGGGCTCGGTGTAGTAGAGGTTGCCGACGTGCATCAGCCGCGCGGCCTGCTCGCGCACGGCCTCAACCACGCGCGGGTGGCAGTGCCCGAGGTTGGTGACGGAGATGCCGCAGAGAAAGTCGAGGTACTCCTCGCCGGCGGCGTCCCACAGCCGGGCGCCGGCGCCGCGCACGAACTCGACGGGGAAGCGCGCGTAGGTGCGCATCAGGCTCGCGGCCTCGAGCTCCTGCAGGTCAGCGAGCATGGGGATGGGCTCCGCTCCGCTGCGCCGGCGGGCGTTCGTGGTGCGTACCCGCGGCGGGTGCACGTGCCGCGCGGGGGCCTGTGGGCACTGGCCATGGACGCGCAGGGCAAGCTGGGCAAGGACGCAGTGAGCGAAATGTGCTGTGCTGGCCGAAACGGGGATTCGCGCCGGAGGCGCGTGTCTCCCGGCTTCGGTGAGCGATCGAGGACGCCGATCCAGCGCCGCCATGCGCGTTCATGGCGCGGCCTCGATCTTCGTGCCGATACCTGCGTCGGTGAAGAACTCCAGCAGCAGCGAGTGGGACAGGCGCCCGTCGATGATGTGCGCGGAGCCGACGCCCCCCTGGATCGCCTCCAGGCAGGCCTGGAGCTTGGGTGCCATGCCTCCCTGCAGACCGGGCAGGGCGTCGCGGACCTGCTCGGCGGTGGCGTGGCCGATCAGGCTCGTGGGGTCCTGGGGGTCGGCGAGCCAGCCGGGGACGTCGGTGAGGAACACCACTTTGTAGGCGCCGAGCGCTCGTGCGACCGCGGCGGCGGCGTCGTCGGCGTTGACGTTGTGGGAGCGCCCCTCGCGGTCGGCGCCGACGGAGGCGATCACAGGGATGTAGTCGCGGGCGATGTGCTGCAGGACGTCGACGTTGACGCGCTCGATGCTCCCGACGAAGCCGATGTCCTCGCCGCCGGGCCCGGGGCGGCGGGCGACGCGGAAGAGTGAGCCGTCGTCGCCGCACAGCCCCACGGCGGGCTGGCCGTGGCGGGCGAGACGGCCGACGATCTCCTTGTTGACCTTGCCGACGAGAACCATCTTGGCGATCTCGACGGTGGCCTCGTCGGAGACGCGCAGGCCGCCGACGAACTGCACGGGCAGGCCGAGACGCTCCATGTAGGCGGTGATGTCGGGCCCGCCGCCGTGGACCACGATCGGCTTGAGCCCGACGTACTTGAGCAGCACCACGTCGCGCGCGAACTCCTCGCGCAGCGCGTGGTCCTCCATCGCGGCACCGCCGTACTTGATCACGGCCGTGCGGCCGTGGAACTCGCGGATGTAGGGGAGCGCCTCGAGGAGGGTGGCGACGTCTCTCATCGCGTGGTGCTCCGTGCAAACCGCCATGAGTCCGTAGATGAATGCAATCCCACCCACCCGGGACGCAGGGAGCGAAGTGTGCTTTGCACACGAGCGACCGAGGACGCTGGCCGATCCCGGATGATCGGTCCAGCGCCGGCATACGGACTCATGTCGTGTACTCCGCGTTGATCCTTACGTACTCGTGCGAGAGGTCGGAGAAGAAGACCTCGGTCTCCGCGCCGTCGCCCGGAAGCGTGATCTCGTACTCGACCTCACGCGTCTGCACCGCCCGCGCGAGCGCGTCGGCGTCGTAGTCGATCGCGGCGCCGGCCGAACAGACGAGGATGCCCTCGATCGAGATGTCGCAGGCCAGCGGCGCGGCGCCCGGCAGCGCCGCTCCCACCGACATCACGAGCCTCCCCCAGTTGGGATCGGCGCTGTGCAACGCGGCTTTCACCAGGGGCGAGTTGGCGACCCCGCGCGCGGCCGCCTCAACCGTGTCGAGCGCGCTGCGCTCGCCCCCAACCGACCCGCCCCGCACCACCACGCGGGCGATCCGCGCCGCGCCCTCGCCGTCGGTGACCATCATGATCGCCAGCTGGCGCAGCAGCGCGTCGAGCGCCTCGCCGAAGCGCAACTCGTCCTCGCTCTCCGGCGCAACCGCCACGCCGCTCGCGCCGGAGGCGATCAGCACCGCCGTGTCGTTGGTCGAGAGATCGCCGTCCACGGTGCAGCGGTCGAACGAGCGTTTGACGCACACGCCGAGCAGCAGGTCTGCGGTGTGGGCCTCCAGCGCGGCGTCGGTCTCCACGAAGCAGAGCATCGTGGCGAAGTTCGGCGAGATCATGCCCGCCCCCTTGCACTGGGCGGTGAGGCGCACCGTCCCGGAGGGCAGCTGAACCTCCAGGTTCGCGCGCTTCTCGAACGCGTCGGTCGTCTGGATCGCGCGCTGGAAGTCGGCGTCGCCCTCGCGGCGCAGCTGCCCGCTCGCGGCGAGGATACCCCGCAGCGCCGCCTCGACGGGCAGGTACCAGCTGATCCCGCCGGTGGAGCCGAGCAGGACCTCCTCGGGCTGGACGCCGACGGCGATCGCGGCGGCGCCCTGCGTCTTGGCGGCATCGTCGAGTCCGCGGCGGCCGGTGGCCGCGTTGGCGCAGCCGGAGTTGGCCAGCACCGCGCGTAGCCCATCCAGCCGGCAGCGTTCACGGCTGAGCTGCACCGGCGCGGCGGCCGTGCTGCTCGCGGTGAAGCGCGCGGCGCTCACCGGACGCTCGGAGTCGCACACGAGCAGGCCGACGTCGTGGTTGCCGCTCGGCTTGATCCCGCACGCGACCCCCGCGGCGCGAAAGCCCGCGGGCAGCCCCGTGTCGGGCTCAAGTTCGCGAACGTGCCCGGGCGCGGTGACCCACCGCGAGCCGAAGAACGGCCGCGGCGGCCCGTCGGAGCCCCGGTCGCCCCACACGTCGTTGCCGGCGCTCATCTCGACCCCTGGTCGTCCCAATCACGCCCGTATGGACACGCAGGGCAAGCTGGGCAAGGACGCAGTGAGCGAAGTGTGCTCTGCACACGAGCGATCGAGGACGCCGATCCAGCGCAGCCATGCGTGTTCATACGAGCCCTTCGGTCTCTGGCATTGCGAACATGAGGTTGAGGTTCTGCACCGCCTGCGAGGAGGTGCCCTTCCAGAGGTTGTCGATCACCGAGAGCACCACCAGCTTGCCGGTGTGCGAGTCGGAGGCGGCGAACAGGCGGCAGAAGTTGGTGGCGCACACCTCGCGCGTTCCTGGCGGGGTGTCGGCCACCTCGACGAACGGCTCGGAGCTGTAGGCGGCCTCGTAGAGATCGCGCAACTCGGCGTCCCCGACGGGCCGCGTGGGGGTGACATAGCAGCTCGCCAGCTCCCCCTGGTCGAGCGGCACGAGGTGGGCCTGGAACTGCACGCGCAACCCGGGGTGGGCGGGATCCAGAGCGTCAAGCTGCTCCTCGATCTCGGGGGTGTGGCGGTGGGCGGCGACCTTGTAGGGGAGGATGTTCTCGCCCGCCATCGACAGGTGGGTGGTGTCGTCGAAGGTGCGCCCCGCGCCGGAGATGCCCTGCTTGGCGTCGATCACCACGTCCGCGAGCAGCCCCGCGCGGGCGAGCGGGGCGAGCGCGAGCACCGCGGCGGTGGGGTAGCAGCCGGGGTTGGCGACGATCGCCGCGGTGGCGATCCGCTCGCGGTGCAGCTCGGTGAGACCGTAGACCGCCTCGCTCAGCAGCTCGGGCCGGGGGTGGGGTCCGTACCAACGCTGGTAGGTGGCGAGCTCGGAGAGGCGGAAGTCCGCGGAGAGATCCACCACGCGCACCCCGCGCTCGCGCAGCGCCGCCACGGTGGGGGCCGCCGCGGCGTGCGGGTAGGCGACCACGGCGGCGTCGAGGCCACCGCTCGCGTCGAAGGCGGCGCCCACCTCGGAGCCGGCGCCTGTCTCGGAGCCGGCTCCCGCCCCGGGACCGGCGCCCGGCTGAGCGCCGGCGCTCGGGTCCAGGCCGTGGCTACTGCCGTCGAGGTCGAGCGCCTGGATCGTGAGCGGCACGCGGTAGCGGGGGTAGAGCTCATCCAGGCGCCGCCCCACCTCCGAGCGCCCGGTGACGCCGGCGAGCTCGAAGCGGGGATGGCGCCAGAGCAGGTGCGCGGCGAGCGCCCCCGCGAAGCCGGTGGCTCCGGCGACGAGCACTCGGGGGGAGCCCGGAACGAAGCGCTGCTCGGCACCCCCTACGGCCGGGGCACCGTGGGGAGCGTCGCCGTCAGCCACGCAGCTCACCCCCCAGCCGCTCGCTCAGCGCCGCCACGACCCGCGCGCGCACGGGGGCGACGTCCTCGTCGGCGAGGGTGCGCTCGCCCGTGCGGAAGGAGAGGGCGAGCGCGAGCGAGCGCAGGCCCTCCCCCACCTGGGAACCCTCGTACACGTCGAACACCCGCACGTCCGCGAGCAGCGCGCCGGCGGCCTCGCGCACCACTGCGAGGACGTCCGCGGCCGACACCTCCCGGGGCAGCGCCACCGCGAGATCCTGTCGCAGCGCAGGGTAGGAGATCAGGTCGGTGTACCTGCGTACGTCAGCCTTTTGCACCGCGGCGGCGAGCAGGCGGTCGAGGTCGAGCTCCATCACAGCCGCGCCCTGGAGGTCGCGCTCGGCTACGAGCGGGTGCAGCTCGCCGAGCCAGCCGAGCGGCGCTCCCGCCGCGAAGACCTCGGCCGCGCGGCCCGGATGCAGGAACGGGTGGCGCCCGGCCGCAGCGCGGCACTCCACCGGCACCCGCAGTGCGGCAGCGAGCGCCTCCAGGACGCCCCGCACCGCGTACAGGTCGGCGCGCGGCGGGTCGGGCGCCCTCCACGTGGGCGGCGCCACACGCCCGCTGAGCAGCACGCCGAGCGCGCAGTGCTCCTCGACTCCGGTGTCGCGCAGAGGGTCCGCCGGTGCTTCGCCCGCGCTGGGCGAGGGCCCACCGGCGGCGCTCGCCAGAGCCTCACCGGCGCCCCCACGCGAGGACCGCGGCGCCCCGGGCCAGCTGAAGACCGTGCCCACCTCGAAGATCCGCAGGTCCGGGTGCTCGCGCGCGACGTTGCGAGCGGCGCTGTCCAACAGCGAGCCGAGCAACGTGGTGCGCAGCAGTGCGTGCTCCTCCGACAGCGGGTTCTCCAAGGCCACCACGCCCCCGCGGCGCGGGTCCGCCTCGTCCAGGCGCAGGCGCGTAAGGGCCTCGTGCGAGGTGAAGGTCCAGCCCACGGTCTCGTACAGCCCGCGCCCCACGAGCGCGTCGACAGCGCGGCGACGCAGGCGCTGCTCGGGTGAGAGCAGGCCCGCGGGGCGGTGGCGGGGCAGCGTGGCGGGCAGCTTCTCCAGGCCGTCGACGCGGGCAACCTCCTCGATCAGGTCAGTCTCGCGTGTGACGTCCGC
Source organism: uncultured Solirubrobacterales bacterium (assembly GCA_963702085.1). Lineage (GTDB taxonomy): Bacteria > Actinomycetota > Thermoleophilia > Solirubrobacterales > Solirubrobacteraceae > Palsa-744. The sequence continues at coordinate 2,190,149 of OY969707.1, forward strand.
CCGCCGCAGGGGGGGCACGGTGACGTCCAGGCCGTCGGGGGCCTCCTGCGCGGAGAAGTCGAGCGCCGCGAGGATCTCCTGCTGGCGCGCGCGCGGGACCGGCACGCCGAGGATCGCCTGCACGCGCGCCTCGCGCAGGCGGATGCGCCGTGGCGCGCGCTCCCACTCGCCGACGTCGACCGTGCCGGGCGCGAGGGTGGCGCCGCACAGCTCGACCATCAGGCGCGCGGCGAGCGCCTGCGCGTGGTCGCACTGCTCGGGGGCGAGGCCCTTTTCGAAGCGCGCGGATGCCTCGCTGCGCAGCCCCAGCGCCCACGAGGCGCGGTGGATGGCGGGCCCGTGCCAGTTGGCGACCTCCATCAGCACCCGCGTGGTGCCCTCCCCCACCTCCGAGCGCGCGCCGCCCATCAGCCCGGCGATCGAGGTGGGGCCCTCGCCGTCCTCGATCACCACCATCTCCCCGTCCAGGGTGCGGGTCTGCCCGTCGAGCGTCTGCACGCGCTCGCCCTCGCGGGCGCGGCGCACCACCAGCCGCCCGCCCGCGACGCGGTCGAGGTCGAAGGCGTGCAGCGGCTGGCCGGTGAGCAGCATCACGTAGTTGGTTATGTCGACCACGTTGTCGATCGGACGCTGTCCGGCGGCGCTGAGGCGCGCCTTCAGCCACGGCGGCGAGGAGGCGACGGTCACGTTCTCGAAGACCCGCGCGGTGAAGCGGGGGCAGAGGTCGGGGCACTGCACCTCGACCTCCGCTGGGGCCGTTTTGACTGGAACCCCACCCACCCCGGCCACCAGCGGCCCCGGGCTGCCGGGGTCCTCGCTCCACGGCGCCGGGGCGAGCGGGGCGCCGGTGGCAGCGTGCAGCTCGCGCGCCACCCCGTACACGCCGAGGCAGTCCGGCCGGTTGGGGGTCACCTCCAGCTCCAGCACCTCCGTGGAGATCGGCAGCACCTGCGCGAGCGGGGTGCCGGGAGCCGGGGTGCCGGGAGCCGGGGTGCCGAGAGCCGGGGTACCGGGAGCCGGGGCGTGCGGGGCTGCGCTCTGATCGGTGGGCGAGGTCGCCGAGGGTCGGCGGCCGTCGCCGAGCAGGTCGTCCAGCACCATGATGCCCTGCCCTCCGGTGCCGATCGCAAGCTCCCGCTCCGCACAGATCATCCCTTCGGAGACCACGCCGCGAAGCTTGGCCCGCTTGATCTCCATGCCGTCGGGCATCCTCGCCCCGGGGCACGCCACCGCGACCGTCTGCCCCGCGGCGACGTTGGGCGCCCCGCACACGATCGTCGCCGGCCCCTCCGGATCGGCGTCTCCTAGATCGACCTCGCACACGCTCAGGCGGTCGGCGTTGGGGTGGCGCTCGCACGCGAGCACCCGCCCCACCACGAAGCGCTCGGGCGCCCCCACCCCGTGGTGGTGGATCGCCTCCACCTTGGTCCCCGTCATCGTCAGGCGCTCCTCGATCCCGTGCACGTCCAACCCGGGATCGCAGTACTCGCGCAGCCACTCCAGGGGGACCTTCATCCGAACTGCTCCAAGAACCGCAAGTCGTTCTCGAAATAGAGCCGCAGGTCCGGGACCCCGTGCTTGAGCATCGCGATCCGCTCGACCCCCATGCCCCACGCGAAGCCCTGCACCCGCTCGGGGTCGTACCCTGGGGCGTTGCGCTTGGTGGTGGGAACGTGGGAGTACACGTTCGGGTCCACCTCGCCCGCGCCCAGCACCTCCAGCCACCCCTCCCCCTTGCACAGGTAGCAGCGGGCGCCGTCGCGCAGGAAGCCCTTGCCGTCGCAGTGAAAACAGGAGACGTCCACCTCCACGGAGGGCTCGGTGAAGGGGAAGAAGTGGGGACGCAGTCGCACCTCGCGCTCGTCCCCGAACACCGCCCGCGCGAACGCCAGCAGCGTGCCCTTGAGGTCGGCCAGCGTGATGTCGCTCGCGACCGCCAACCCCTCGACCTGGTGGAACTGGGGGGTGTGGGTGGCGTCGCTGTCGGGCCGGTACACCCGCCCGGGGATCACCACGTACAGCGGCGGCGGGTGCGCTTCCATCGCGCGGATCTGCGCCGGGGAGGTGTGGGTGCGCAGCACGAGCTCCTCGGGCCTGCCCAGCGTCGCGGACTCCGCGCTCCGTTCCTCGCCCGGGCCGGGGCGCGTGGGGTCGCGCACGTAGAACGTGTCTGTGCGCGCCCGCGCGGGGTGGGTCGGGGAGTGGTTGAGCGCGTCGAAGTTGTAGTGCACCGTCTCCACCTCCGGCCCCTCCGTGACGGTAAAGCCAAGCCCCACGAAGATGTCCTCGAGCTCCCGCTGCGTAGCGGTGAGCACGTGCAGGCGCCCCACCGGCTGCGGGGGGTCGCCGGGCAGCGTCACGTCGAGGACGTCCTCGCGCAGGCGCGTCTCCAACTCAGCCTCCCCCAGCTGCGCGGTGCGGGCCTCGATCAGCGCCTCCAGCGCCACGCGCGCCTCGTTGGCGGCCTTGCCGACCGCGCCCCGTTCCTGCGCCGGCAGCTCGCGCACCCCGCGCAGCAGCTGCGGCAGCTCCGCGCGGCGGCCGAGGTGGCGCACGCGCAGCGCCTCCAGCGCCTCCGCGCTCGTGGCCGTGGCGATCTCGCCTTCGGCCTCGGCGCGCACCTGCTGGATCCGTTCAACCACGACGCGGAGACCCTAACCGGAAGGTGGGTTCGGTGGATCGAGAGGTGGGTTCGGTGGATCGAGAGGTGGGTTCGGGGGATCGATGACGAGGAGCCCGGCCGGCTGAGGCGCTCGATCCCGGCCGCCCCGGCTCGCCTGCCTCGGGCCGACCGCCCCACCCCCTGGTCATCTCGTACAGCGCGACGGTCGCCGCCTGCGCCGCGTTCAGGGAGTCGCTGGCGATCGGGATGTGCGCCACGTGCTCGCACGCCGCGACGACGTCCGCCGGCAGGCCCTCGCGCTCGGCGCCCACCAGCAGGGTCAATGCGGGCACCGCGTCGCTCGGGGCACCGCTTGGCCTCCCCACGCGAACGCCGCTGGCCCCGGAGGGGCCTCTTCCCCCCTCCCCACCCGCTCCGGTCCCCTCGCGCGCGGGGCCGACGAGGCCACGCACCGTTTCGAGCGGCTGGGCGGGCGAACACGAGTTGGCCACCAGCGCGATCCGCTCCCCCGGCAGCTCCTCCGGCCCGCGCGCGTGGGCGAGGGGGACGGCGAAGATCGCGCCCATCCCCGCCCGCACCGCCTTCGGCGAGCACGGGTCCGCGCAGCCGGGGCCGAGCGCCACGCACGAGGCCCCGAACGCAAGCGCCGCGCGCAGCACCGCGCCGACGTTCCCCGGGTCGGCGACCCCGTGCAGGTACACGCACACCGGCCCCTGCGGCGCCGCCAGCCAGCGCTGCTCGTAGACCCCGATCACGCGCGTGCCCGAGCCGAGCGTCGAGACCTCCGCGAGCGTCGCTGCCTCCACGTCGAGGAAGCCTGCGCCGCCGAGGCCGCTGCCGGCCGTGCGGAAGCCCGCCACCGCCGGCCACCCCGCGCGCCGCGCGGCCGCGACCAGATCCTCGCCCTCAGCCAGGAACCGTCCGCTGCGCGCGCGCTCGCGCCTGCGCCGCAGCCGGCGCAGCTCCTGCAGGCGGGGGTTGTGGGGGGAGGCGATGGTGGTCACTTTTGGGATCTTCCTCACTGCTTGGGACGGAACGCTCGGCTGGTGGGTGGGGCGGGGGCGGGCTCTCCAACAAAAAAGGCGCCGTCCTTGAAGGAGCGGCGCCCGGGAGGCTTCAGCTGTCGGCGACCCTTGGGTCAGGCTGCCGACGCCTCTCGGGCGACCTCGGCAAAACGTCGAAACGCGTCGGCGTCGCGCACCGCGACGTCCGCGAGCACCTTGCGGTCGAGCTCCACGCCCGCCACCGCGAGGCCGTGCATGAACTGGGAGTAGCTCATCCCGTTCTGGCGCGCCGCCGCGTTGATGCGCGTGATCCACAGCCGCCGGAAGTCGCGCTTGCGGTTGCGCCGGTCGCGGTAGGCGTACGTGTCCGCCTTGATCAGCGCCTCCTTGGCGCGTCTGTAGTTGGAGTGCGCCTCCCCCCGGAAGCCCTTCGTCAGCTCGAGGGTCGCGCGGCGCTTCTTGCGCGCGTGCACGGAGCGCTTGACCCTCACGAGCCGCTCCCCTTGCCTGCGGCCCCGCCGGCCCTGCTCGCGCCGCGGGCGCTCCTGGCGCCGACCCCCAACATCCGCTTCACGCGCGGGGTGTCGTGCGCGGAGATCTCCGCGGGCGCCCCCAGGGTGCGCTTGCGCTTGGGGGACTTCTTCTCCAGGATGTGGCTCGTGAAGGCGTGCCTGCCGCGCACCTTGCCGGTGGCGGTCACTTTGAAGCGCTTCTTCGCGCCGGAGTGCGTCTTCATCTTGGGCATCGCGTCGGTGATTATGGCAGACCCGCCCCCGGGGGCCTCTTCGGCGGGTGCAGTCCTTCGTCGGGGACCCGGAACCCCGTCCAGCGGGCGCGGAGGCTGTTATGTCGTAGGGCCTGCCGGCCGATGAGAGGGTGGATGGAGAGAGCCTCTCCCGCACACCCCGCCCTCGCACAGCCCGAGGGACTGTCCGCCGACGCCCCCGCCGCGATCGCACAGGCGCTGCGAGAGATCGCGGAGGCGGGAGCGCTCGACACCGAGCGGGCGCTCGACCTCGCCTGCGAGCGCCTCGCCCAGTCGATCGCCGCCGCCGAGCGGCTGCGGGGTGAGATGCGCGCCCGACGCGCGGAGCTGCGGGAGCTCGAGAACCGCATGCACGTCACCTCCGAGATGCTCTCCGAGGGAATCCTCGTATTCGACCCCCACGGGCGCGTGGTGTCCGCCAACAACGGCGCGGGGCGCATCCTGCGCATGAGCCACGACCAGCTGCTCTCCCGCCACGCCCGCGACCGGCGCTGGCGCTTGCTGCACGAGGACGGCTCCCCCTGGCCGCTGGCGACCCACCCGATCGCCGAGACCCTCCAGACGGGGCGCTCGCGGCGCGCGGTCACGGTCGGCGTACTCGGGCACGGCGGCGCGGTCACCTGGATCCTGCTCTGCACCCGCCCCGCGCTGGACGGCCAGGGGCGCCCCTGCGGGGCGATCGCGACCTTCGCGGACATCTCCGAGCGGCGCACCATCCTCGAGCAGCTCCAGCACCAGGCCCACCACGACCAGCTCACCGACCTCGCCAACCGGCGCCTCTTCCACAAAGAGCTCGACCGCGCGATCGCCCGCGCCCAGCGCCACGGGTGCGCGGTGGCACTCGTGTACATGGACCTCAACGGGTTCAAGCAGGTCAACGACACCCTCGGCCACCGCGCCGGGGACGCCGTGCTGCGCGCGCTCGCCGCGCGGCTCACGGGGGCGATCCGCGAGGAGGAGCTGATCTCGCGCTACGGGGGCGACGAGTTCGTGGCGCTGCTCTCGATGCTGCGCCACCCCTCCCGCGAGGTGGCCGCGTTCATGGAGCGCATGCGCCACACCCTCTCCGAGCCCCTACGCATCGACGCCGGCGCTGTGAAAGTCGGCGCGAGCCTCGGCGCGTCCGTCTACCCGCACGATGGTTCCTCCGCCGAGCAACTGCTGCACCACGCGGACGCCGCGATGTTTGCGATGAAGGGCTCCCGCGCCGCGGCGTGAGCTACTGCTCGGGGGCGGTGGCCTCGGGAGCTACATCCTCAGGCTCGGCGACGGCCTGCAAAGCCGTCTCCTGTGCGACCTCGGGGCTCTCGCTCACGGGTACAGCCTCCGCGGCGCCATTGGCCTGCGCGGCCTCGCCCACGGCGCCGTCCTCTGTGGGGACCGTGCCGTCGGGGGAGGCGTCGAAGCGGCCGGCCAGCACCCCCTTGGAGGGGCCGAGCATCATCGTCATGTTGCGCCCCTCCTGCATCGGGCGCTGCTCGACGACGCCCAGCTCCGCGAGCTCCTCCGCGAGCCGGTCGAGGATCAGGGTGCCGCGCTCGGGGTGGGTGACCTCGCGTCCGCGGAACATGATCGTGACCTTCACCTTGTCCTTGTGGCGCAGGAACCGTTCGACGTGGTGCTTCTTGGTGTCGTAGTCGTGTTGGGCGATCTTCGGGCGGAACTTGATCTCGCGCACCGTGATCTGCTGCTGGTGCTTGCGCGCCTGCTTGAGCTTCTGCGCCTGCTCGTACTTGTACTTCGAGTAGTCCAGCACCCGGCACACCGGCGGGCGCGCCTCGGGGGCGACCTCCACGAGGTCCAGTTCGCGCTCCTGGGCGAAGCGCAGCGCGTCGGGCGTCTTCAGCACGCCCACCTGGCCGCCCTGGTCATCGATCAGACGCACCTCGGGCACGCGGATGCGCTCGTTGACCCTCGTCGTGTCGCGCTCGGGCGGGCGCCGGTCGAACCTGCGGGGTACGGCCACTAGTTGTCCTGATCGCGCGTCAAGCTTGTATCAGGCGCGGCGCTCTATGGAGGCGGGAACTCAAGGCTGCCGAGTATACCGGGGTCCCGGCGGCGCGCAAGGGGGCCTCCACGATCGTCTGAAGACTGCAGGCGACGGCGGGGTACCGGCGCTGCCCCATCCGCTGCCAGGGCGCCGCGCGGTCGGCGGTCTCCGGGCTCATCCGGCCACGGTCCGCTCGCGCCGGCGGGCGCGGGTTGCGAGGCGCTGCGCCACCTCCTCCACCGGGGTGCTCTCGACCCGGCCCTTCGCGTCGTGCCCCCCTCCGGCGCGACGCTCGCGCACCGCGGCGGTGCCCTCGTGCTCCTCGCGCTCCCCCACCACGAGCATGTGGGGGATGCGGCGCAGTTCCGCGTCGCGCACCTTGCGCCCGACCGACTCACCGCGATCGTCGAGCTCGCAGCGCAGGCCGGCTTCGCGCATGCGCGCCTGCACCGTCGCCCCGTAGCGGTTGAAGCGGTCCGAGACGGGCAGCACGATCGCCTGCACCGGCGCCAGCCACAGGGGCAGCTCGCCCGCGTAGTGCTCGATCAGGATGCCTACGAAGCGCTCGAAGGAGCCCATCAGCGCGCGGTGGATCATCACCGGACGGTGCTCGGCGTTGTCCGCGCCGGTGTACGCGAGGTCGAAGCGCTCGGGCATCGAGTAGTCCAGCTGCACCGTTCCCAACTGCCACGAGCGACCCAGCGAGTCGGTCAAGTGCATGTCGATCTTCGGGCCGTAGAACGCGCCGTCGCCCGGGTTGACCTCGTAGGAGAGGCCCTCCGCCTCAAGCGCCCCTTCGAGTGCCGCCTCGGCGCGGTCCCACATCTCCTCGCTGCCGATCCGCTGCGCGGGGCGCGTGGAGAGCTCCAGGCGCGGCTTGAAGTCGAACAGCTCATACAGGTGAAAGCCGAAGCGCAGACACTCCACGACCTCCTCCAGTACCTGCTCCTCGGTGCAGAAGATGTGCGCGTCGTCCTGGGTTATGTGTCGCACCCGCAGCAGGCCGTGCAGCACCCCGGAGGGCTCGTGGCGGTGCACGAGGCCCGCCTCGGAGTAGCGCACCGGCAGCTCGCGGTAGGAGTGGCGGGCGTCCTTGTAGATCTGGATGTGCGCCGGGCAGTTCATCGGCTTCAGGCCCATCGGGCGCTCCTCGACCTCGGTGAAGTACATGTTCTCGCGGTACTTCTCCCAGTGCCCGGACTGCTTGAAGAGGTCCACGTCGAACAGGATCGGCGTTTTGACCTCCTCGTAGCCGCGCGCGCGGTTCTGCTCGCGCCACATCTCGGTCAGCGCGTTCCACACCACCATCCCCGCCGGCTTCCACAGCGGCGCCCCCGGGGAGAGCTCGGAGAACTGGAAGAGCTCGAGCTCCCGCCCCAGCTTGCGGTGGTCGCGCGCGCGTGCCTGCTCCAGGCGCTCCAGGTGCTCCTCCAGGTCTCCTTTGGAGAAGAACGCCGTTCCGTAGATGCGGGTCAGCATCGTGCGCGTCGAATCCCCCCGCCAGTACGCCCCCGCGACCGACTGCAGCCGGAACGCGCCCACCGTCTTCGTGGACGGCGCGTGCGGGCCGCGGCAGAGGTCGGTGAAGGGGCCGTTGGTGTACAGCGACACGGTCTCCAGACCACCGCCGTCGCCGCCGGGGCGGGGTTCGCCTTCCCGCGCGCCGTCGCCGCCCGAGCGGGACGCTGCCGCGCGCACGAGGTCGTCGATCAACTCCACCTTGTAGTCCTGCTGGGCCGCCTGGAAGCGCGCGCGCGCGTCGGCCACGGGGACGTCCTCGCGCTCGAAGCGCTCCGCCGCCTTCACGTGCGCGCGCATCCGGTCTTCGATCGCGGGGAAGTCCGCCTCGGAGACGCTCACCCCGTCGGGGAACTCGAAGTCGTAGTAGAAGCCCTGCTCAATCGCGGGGCCGATCGAGATCTTCACGCCCGGGTACAGCTCCATCACTGCGCTCGCCAATACGTGCGCCGCGTCGTGGCGTACCAGCCGCAGGGGCTCCGGCCCCTCGCTGCGCGCCGTGACGATCGCGATGCTCGCCCCGTCGGGCAACGGGCGGGCGAGGTCGCGCACCTCGGGGGCCTCCCCGCGGATTTCGACCGCCAGCGCCGCGCGCGCCAAGCCGGGGCCGATCGCCGCGGCCGCGTCGGCGCCGGTGGCGCCGTCGGGGAGCTCCAGCGCCTTGCCGTCGGGAAGGGAGATCGTGATGCTCATCGGTTCGCGCTCATGGGGTCGCGCTGGAGGCTACCCGCCCGCAGGGCTGGGCGGGAGGGCCGATACCCGTCGGCCCTTCTTTGCCCGCTTTCAAGAACACTGCGGTGACTTCAGTGGTCGCAGTCCTGTCCACTGTGCAGGTCGTCGCCGATACCGGCTTGCACCCGATCCAACCGGCGAATTCGTAGCCCGCGGCAGCCTGACGGCTGCACGCCCGAGAGGACTCAACGCGCGGGGGGTAGTGTGTGGGTGCAAAATGCAGCGGAGACGGACGTCGATTCTCGCGGTCACCTTGGCGCTTGGTGCTGTTCCGGCGCCTGCGCTCGCATTCCGGCGTGCCACCCACGTGCGTCCGCACGCCTTTGCTTCGTGTGCACGCCTGGTTGGCTACGAGCGGACCCATTTCGCCGTCAACCACGGCGTGCCCGAGACCTCGCCGCGACCGTTGTCCGAACCGTCGATCGCGGCGCCGTCCCGATCGGGCAGCGCGAGCCCCCAGGCGGCGGCGCCCGTCGAAAACGCGGGCACCACCGCCGGCGGAACCACCTTCTCCACGACCAACAACCAGGAGCCGGGCGTCGAAGAGCCGGACATCGTCAAGACCGACGGGTCCACCATCTTCACCGTCGAGCAGGGCACGCTATACGCGGTTCTCGCCGCCGGCCCGGCCCCCCGCCTGGCCGGCTCGCTTCCGCTCGGCAGCATCGGCTACGGGGCGCAGCTGCTGCTGCGCGACAGCCGCCTACTGGTGATCTCTCCCAGCCAGGCGCCACCGATCGGCGTCGGCGTCGCGGTACCGGCGCTGCCGGCCGCTGCCGGTGGTCGAGCGTCTGCGCTCTCCGGCGTCGCCCCCGCCGCGCTCGCTCCGTCGACGTCGCCCGTCGCGTCCATCCCGTCGATCGCGCCCTCCCCCTACTACTACCCTGCCACCACTACGATCACCGAAGTCGACGTCCATGATCCTGGCGCCATGAAGGTGGCGCGCACGATGACCGTCGAAGGCACGTTCGTGGACGCCCGCCAGAACGGCGCGACAGCGCGGCTGGTGTTCTCCTCGGCGCCCCGCGCAATCGCGACCCCGGCGCTGCGCGCACACGCGTCGGGGTGGGTCCCCGCTCGGCGCTTCCACAGCTTCATCACGGGCCACCGCTACACACGCCTGCTCGCGGCGTGCTCGGCGGTGCGCCGGCCCGCGCAGTTCTCGGGCGTGGGCATGCTGTCGATTCTTACGATCGACCTCAACCGCGGGCTGTACGCGACCGACAGCACCGCGCTGGCCGCCGACGCACAGGTCGTCTACGGGTCCGACAGCAGCCTGTACGTGGCGACACAGAGGTGGATCAACCCGCTGACGCCGGCGGCCGACGTGCCGAGCTCCCCGGAAACCGTGATCGATCAGTTTGACGCCACCAACCCCGAACACACCACGCTGACCGCCTCCGGAGAGGTTCCCGGCTACCTGCTCAACCAATTCTCACTGTCCGAATATCATGGCTACCTGCGGGTGGCGAGCACGAGCCGCCCGATCTGGTGGAACGCAACGCAGCCGCCGCCCAGCCAGAGCTACGTGACGGTGCTCGCCGATCACGGCGGCGCGCTGACAGCGGTCGGCCAGGTCTCGGGCCTGGGCGCCGGCGAGCAGATCTACTCCGTGCGCTTCATCGGCGACACCGGCTACGTGGTCACGTTCAGGCGCGTCGATCCGCTCTACACAATCGACCTGAGCTCGCCCACATCGCCACGCGTCGCCGGGCAGCTTGAGCTCGAGGGGTACTCGGCCTACCTGCACCCCGTCGCCGAAGGACTCCTACTCGGAATCGGGCAGGAAGTCGGGCCGGAAAACGAGCCGTCCGGCGCACAGCTCGAGCTTTTCGATGTCTCAAACCCCGCCGCGCCGCGGCTGCAGGCGCGCGCGACGCTCGGCAGCGGCTCCTCGTCGCAGGCGCAGTACGACCATCACGCATTCCTGTTCTGGCCCCCCACCGCGCTCGCCGTACTGCCCGTCTCGATCTACTCAACGACCCCCGTCTCCGTGCCGCCCACGCCGCCGCCGCTGCCCGCGGTCGGCTCCAGCGGCGGCCAGGCGTCGACGGTGGAACCCACCGGTGGGTTCGTCGGAGCGATCGGCCTTCGCGTCGATCGCTCCGGCATCACAGAGGTCGGGCGGATCGCCCACGACCCGGTCAATGGCGCAAGTCCGCAGATCGATCGCTCGCTCGTGATCGGCCAGCAGCTGTTCACCGTCTCGAGCGAGGGGGTGATGGCCTCGAGCCTCGCCACGCTCGCACGCCAGGCCTTCGTGACGTTCCCCTCGCCAGCGCCCGCGGGCAGCGGAACCGCCTCCTCGCCGCCCGGCGCGCCGTCCGGCTGACCCGACCATTCGCCGAAGGTCGAACCACCCGGGCGTGCCGCTGATCGCACGTGGGCACGCTCCTTCTTGCGCTCCTGCCTTGGAGGTCGCCGTGGCATCCGTCTGGGCTCAGGGATTCAGGGGTGTCCGCCGGGCAGCCCGGCGTGTCGCAGTAGGCGTGCCATATCGTAGAAGCTGGTCTGGAAGTCGGTGAGGCGCCTGGGTGGGCCGCCTGCTGCGACGGGGTTGTCGAATCGGGCTTCGGCCCATGTTTGGCGCCACTGGACCATGCGGTCGACGAGTGCGCTGTGGTCGGCGATACCGGGGCCACGGGGAGGGGTGGAAGGGTCGCTGAGGAGATGCCCGAGGTGCTGCGCGTCGGCGACGCGTGCGCTGAGTTCCGGGATCTGCCCGCTGGTGTTGCAGAAGCGGGTGAGGATCGTCTTGATGATTGAGGTGTGGTCGAAGTGGATGTCTGGTCCGAGAAGCTGGCTCGATGAGGAGCCAGCGGCAACAAGGGGCGAAACGAGCAGGGCGGGTACCCGCACGCCCAGGCTTCGGAAGTGCGGGTCGTCGTCTACTGCCGCGGGTGGTGCGACGTGGTCGTAGAAGCCGCCATGCTCGTCGTAGGTGATCACCAGCAGTGTGTTCGCCCACGTGTCGGCCGAGCTGAGTGCATGGTAGATCGTGAGGATCAGGTCCTGTCCGGCGATGACGTCGCTAGGAGGGTGGTCGTCGTTGGAGTCGGGGCCGAGCACGCGGAGATCCTTGAAGCGCGGGTCGATCCAGCTGACCTGCGGCAGCCTGCCTTCGGCGACATCGTCGAGAAACGAGGGCCCTTCCTCGGTCAGCGCGCCGACGGCGCGTTCCTCGGTGCTCAGGTCGCGGGAATCCAGGAAGGCAAAGCGATGATGGTTGCTCAGGCGATACGCGGGGTCGACGGCTCGTAGCGTGCCGGGGTCGAAGGAGTACCAGCGCCAGTCGACTTGGTGTTCGTCGAGGTAGCGCGCGAAGCTCGCCAGCGCGTAGATGGGCGGGGACGCGTCGTCGCGGCTGGCGGCGGCGCGTCCGGCGATCGAGTACAGCCTGTTCGGCCAGGTCGCGCCGGGTACTGAACTGAACCACCGGTCGACGACGCAGTACTCGGCGGCGAGGTGGTCGTATACGGGTAGGTCATCGGCGTCGTAGTACCCCATGACGAGACCGGGGTCCGGCACGGGCACTTTGAGCTGTGCGGCGCGTTCTTTGGAGATCCGCGCGAAGTTGCCCACGAACCCCTGGCCACCGCCGGCGAGCTGCTCATCGACGGAGGCGCCTGAGTGGTCGGGGTCTTCGGCCTCGCCTTTGAACGCCGTTGCGGTGAGGTGATGGATCGGGTAGCTGGTGCCCGCGTCGCTGTTGACGTTATCGGCCGTGCTTGTGAGACCGTCGATGTCCGTTCGCCCTTTGCCGCCTTGCGCGGACGGCAGCGAGAGGTAGCCGAGCATGTGGTCAAAGGAACGGTTCTCGAGCATCACGACGACCACGTGCTCGACCTGCTCGAGTCGTGCTACAGCCGGATCGGTCGGGGCGGCGACGGTCCCCGCCGGCGTCGCGGGGACGGGCGCGGTTACTACATCGATCATCTGCTGCCACTTCGAGGGCAGCAGACGAGCAACCTTGCGCAGCGCTGCTCGCTCGGCATCTCCCAGAAAATCGCTCACGCCGCCTCCCTCTAGGGACTATCCCGACTGATCGAAACAGGAGCAGACTACAGCAACCGACCAGCTTCGTGCTGATGCGCTCTGATCGATCGTTGGCGATACCGTGAGCCGCGGTCGTGGGCTCCTCAGTGCTCACGTTGGCAGTATCTCGCAGGCGAGGGCCGTGGCGGACGTCGGGGATCGGGCTGTGTGGACGGTGTGCGGCGGATCGGTGATACTCGCGGGCGGATGTCCGCGATCCTCTCCTGGTTTTGAGCTGAGCGCGATGGTTAGCTGCTCGGCGTGTTCTTTAGAGAATCCCGCTGGGGCGCGGTTCTGCATGGGGTGTGGAGCGGCGCTGCAGCGGAGTTGCTCCTCGTGTGGCGAGCCGGCGCTGGAGGGGGCGCGGTTCTGCATGGCGTGCGGCGCGCCGCTGGATGCGGTGAGCGCCGTGAGCAAGCCAGCCGCAAAGCAGAGGCCCGTGGCTTCAGCGGATGAGCCGAGTGTCGCTCTCGCATCGCCCACGCTTGATGAGCGCCGCACGGTGACAGTGTTGTTCGCCGATCTTTCGGGCTATACGGCGGTCGCGGAGCGGCTGGACCCTGAGTCTGTGAAGCGTCAGCTCGAGCGGATTCTGGGGCGCCTCGGCGAGGAGGTCGTGACTTACGGGGGGTATGTCGACAAGTTCATCGGCGACAACGTGATGGCGATCTTCGGTGCTCCGGTCGCGCACGGTGACGACGCGGAGCGTGCGGTGCGTGCCGGCCTGGGGATGCAGGAGGCGATGGGCGAGGTCAACGAGCCGCTGGCTGCGCAGCACGACGTCACGTTCGAGCTGTGTGTGGGTATCAACACGGGCGAGGTGCTCGCCGGTCACGATCCCGACGGCAACTACACCGTCATCGGTGACACCGTGAACGTCGCCGCGCGGCTTCAGGCGGCAGCGCGTCCGGGGAGCGTGACGGTCGGCGAGGCGACCTATCGCGTGACCCGCGAGGCGATCGACTTCAGCGCTCTGGAGGAGCCGCTGGTGCTCAGGGGCAAGACCGAGCCGGTGCCCGCTTGGGAGGCGCTGGCCGCAGACGGCAAGCCTGCCGCGGTCGCCTCGGCTGCGGGCCCGGCGCGAGTTCCGCTTGTGGGCCGCGCGGCCGAGCTTGCCCAGCTGCATGATCTGTTCGGGCGGGTGCAGCGCAGGCGCGGAGCCCATTTGGTGACGGTGATCGGCGACCCGGGTGTTGGAAAGTCGCGGCTGCTGCGCCAGTTCGAGCTGGAGCTGCAGGGCAGGCACTCACGGCCGCTGGTGCGGCACGGGCGCTGCCTGCCGTATGGGTCGAGCATCGTCTACTGGCCGCTCGGCGAGGTGATTCGCACCGAGTGCGGGATCATCGACGGCGATCCGCCCGCGGCGGCGTGGAAGAAGCTCTCGGCCCGGATGGGTGAGCTGCTCGACGGCCCCGATGCCGACAGCCGCTCCTCGGCGTCGAAAACGGCCGTGATCGGTCGCCTGCTCGGGATCGAGACATCTGAAGACGATCCGGCGTTCTCCGAGCAAGAGGACGCCCAGCGCGCCCGTGAATTGTTCTTCGCGGCTGTGCGCTCATGCGTGGAAGGCCTGGCACTCGACGGGCCGCTGGTGCTGGTGTGGGAGGACATCCACTGGGCAGATGAGGGGATGCTCGATCTGATCGAGCATCTGGTGCAGTGGGTGCGGGCCCCGGTGCTGCAGATCTGCCTTGCCAGGGAAGAGCTGCTCGAGCGCCGTGTCGGCTGGGGAGGTGTGCGCCGCGATTCCACGACGATGTTTCTCGAGCCGCTCGGCGAGAGCGAGACGCGTGAGTTGATCTCCTCGCTGATGCGCGTCGATGGGGTCAACGAGAGCGTGGTCACTGCCGTGGCTGCGCGCGCGGAGGGCAACCCGTTGTTCGCCGAGGAGATGGTGCGCCGCCTGTCAGAGGAGGAGGGTGCGAGTGCCGCTGAGCTTCCGGCGACCGTGCAGGCTCTGCTCGCGGCGCGTCTTGATTCCCTTGAGCCTTTCCAGCGCCGTCTGCTCGCGCACGCCGCGGTGATCGGCCGCACGTTCTGGGAGGGAGCTCTGGCACCCGTCGCCGAAACTGAGGGCGGCGATCTGGGCGAGGCGCTGCGGGTGCTGCGGGATAAGGACATCGTCGTTGCCGGGGAGGGCAGCGCGCTCGCCGGAGAGCCTGAGCTCGCGTTCAAGCACGCGCTGATCCGCGACGCCGCATACAAGATGCTGCCGAAGGCCGTGCGGGCACAGAAGCATTTCGAGGTCGCGTGCTTCATCGAGGCCCGAGCCGGGGAGCGCGTAGAGGAGGTCGTTGCGCTGCTCGCCGAGCACTACGGCAAAGCAGCCGAGCTCGGCAGCGAGCTCGGCCTGGCGCCCGGCGACATCGCGCCCTACCGCGCCAAGGCGCTCTACTACCTCGAGGCCGCCGGCGACGCGGCAACCGCCTTCTACTCAAACGCGGACGCCTTCTCTAACTACAAGGCCGCGCTCGAGCAGGCTGGCGAGGACGCTGAGGCGGTCGCCCGTCTACTGGAGAAGCAGGGCGATGTCGCGCTGCGCCTCGGCCGCGTTGATGCTGCGATCGACGTCTGGGAGCGGGCGCTCGATCATCGTAGCGCCCGCGAGGATCTTGACGCCCGCGAGGATCTTGAGCACGTCGCCGAGCTTCACCGCAAGATCGGCGCTGGGCTCGCCCACAAGGGAGAGCGCAAGCAGGCGATCGAGCACCACCAGCGAGGCATCAACCTGATCAAGGACGGTGAGCCGTCGCTTGCGCTCGTGCGCCTGTACGAGGAGGCGGCATGGCTGTACATGCAGACGGGCGACAACATGCTCGCGATCTACGCCTCAGAGAAGGCGCTGCGGCTCGCCGAGCGCCTCGGCGAGGTTCGCGCCGCGAGCCGTGCTCATGGCATCTTCGGCCGCGTGTTCGGGCGCATCGGGGACACCGTGAAGGCGCGCGAGAACCTGGAGCGCGCCGTCGAGCTCGCGCGCGAGTCGGACGCGCATGAGACGGTCCTCGCGCTGATGGCGCTCGGCCATCACCTCGAGAGCTCCGACGGCGACTACACGGCTGCCGGTAGCTCATACCGCGAGGCGCTGACGCTCGCGCAGCAGATCGGCGACGTGCCCGCCGAGATCGAGCTGCACGCCGCCGTCGGAGCAGCTCGCGCTCTACGCCGCGGACTGGGAGGAGGTAGAGGGTTCAAGCGACGCCAGCGCCGAGCTGTCCGAGCGCGAGGGCCTGATCGGAAAGCTCTGCCTCCCCTACGCCCTACGCGGAGCGACTGCACTGGCGCAGCGGGCAGTGGCAGGAATCGGAGAGCTCCTACAGGCGCGCACACGAGCTCGCGGAGCAGATCGGCTGGTCGGAGGTCTGCTTCGACGCCCTCTACGGGCTCTCGAACACACTCCGCGACCAGGGCGAGCTCGGAGGCGCAGAGGCCACGCTCTCCCAGGCGCTTGACGTGTGCGAACGTGCCGGCCTGATCGTGCAGATCGATCCACGCCAACTCCGCACAGGCCCTGCTGCACCGCCTCGCCGGTCGCCACCAAGAGGCAGATCTAGGCCGCACAAAAGGCAGTCGAGCTCTCCGAGCGCGTGCGCTACCCCAGTAGGCGAAGCAGCCGCGATCGAAGCCACCGGGATCGTCGGGCCCCTTCCGCAAGCGCTCGCTGATCTCACGAGCGCGCGTGAGGCATGGCAGGGCCTGAGCCGACCGCTGGAGGCCGCCCGCTGCGAGCTGCTGCTCGGACAACGACTCCTCGAGGACGACCGCAGGGCCGCTGTCACATCACTAAAGCGTGCCGCGAGCGAATACGAGGAGCTCGGGGTCGCGCACCTAGCGTCTCGCGCCCGAGAACTCGCCGCCTCCAACGCGGCGGGACACTGAGCGACCAGCCCTACCGACACGCCTACTCGGAGAGTCCAGCTGCCCGCAGCGCCTCGCCGTGA
The DNA here is from genome assembly GCA_963702085.1 of uncultured Solirubrobacterales bacterium. Taxonomy (GTDB): domain Bacteria; phylum Actinomycetota; class Thermoleophilia; order Solirubrobacterales; family Solirubrobacteraceae; genus Palsa-744. The sequence continues at coordinate 2,206,755 of OY969707.1, forward strand.
TCGAGATAGGAGCGGATCCGCGAGATCTTGCCGCCGCGAAAATCGACGACCGACCCGAACGGCGCATCGACGGAGACGCCGCTGGACCGTCCCCGCCCCTCGGCCCGACCTACAATAAGCACTCGGTCGCCGAGATCGCGGAACTCATCAGCGACGATGCGATAGTCCTCCCAGGTGTCGCGCGTCGCCTCAAACACCTTTTCGATCCCCTCGCGCCCCTGGTAGCTGCCACCTTCTACTGCACCCACGAACACTGGGACCAACTCGAAGTCCGGCGTAGCGCAATCGACGTAGACATCGACATCACGCCGGTTGTAGGCGTCCATCACGCACTTGGCGATCTCAACGTTCTCCTGCGACATCGCTACTCCTCAAGCCCCACGGCTTTGAGGGCTTCGGCGCGGTCGGTAAAGCTCTCCTCGCGGAAGACCTTTCCTGCCCGGAGCCACAACACAGCGAAGAGTGGACCGCGCCCTTCCGCACCGCTTCCCCTTCCGCGCCACTCGATGTGAGCCACCACCAGGACCGCCGCGCCAACGTCGATGAAGTCTTGCACAGCCAGCTGGAACTGGTCATATGCGTCATCCAGCGTCTTGAAGTACTCGAACGGGAAGCCTGCGTAGCCGCGGAAGATGCCGCCCGACTCGACGTCGGCGAACACCGACTTCATCTCGTAGTCCGAGGTTGTCAGTTGCATGAGGCCATCTGTGTCGCGCCTGTTGTAGAACTCGATCCAGCGGCGTACTACCTCTACGTTCTCCTGCGACATCGCCTACCCCCTCCGCTGTCGACGTCAAGAATCTCCTCTGGCTCCATCTCAAACTCCTCGTAAGCGCCGAGCCACTCTTCAAGAAAACCACCGATTGCCGCCACGCCCTCGAAGCTGATACCGAGGCTCACCGCCTCCTGTGGACGTTAGGCGGCCCTGATGCCCTCGCGCGTGGCAGCCTTCAGGATCTTCTGATCGAACGACGAGACCGCCGAGCTCGTGTGCTTCGCGGTCGCGAGGCAGTAGGCGTCGGGGAGGCTGATCGGGTGCCGTTGTCGCAGGCGCGCCGCCTCGACCCCGATCGCCTCGTTCGGCTGGTGCACGGTGACGCCGAGGGCGGCGATCGCCTCACGGGCGACGGCGAGCTTCGACACGTCTGCCGAGGGAGCGATCAGCACCTCGGTCAGGTTCACGACGCTGACAGCGCAAGCGTCTTGGTCCTCGCGCCACTTGGTGAACAGCGCGCGAGCGCGATGATGATGTGGGTCGCTGCCGTCAAGCGCTCCGATCAGGACGTCCGCGTCGAGGAGCAGCTTCACCGCAGTTCATCTTCGGCGTCGAGCTGCTCGAGATAGCCGGCAGGGTAGGTGCCCGTCAGCGTCCCGAACGCATCCTCGAAGGTCGTGGTCGTGCGGCGGATCCGCAACTCCCCGTCGCCGGCCGGCTCGACCGTGACTCGCTCGCCTGCGTGCAGCCCGACCTCGTCGAGCGCCGCGACGGGGATCGTGATCTGGTTCTTGGTCGAGATTCGCGCCATCCCTTTACTCTAGCAGTAAAGGTGGCCGTTTAGTTCAGCGCCCGGGGAGACCTGCTTCCGCCGTAGCCCGCGCATCTCGACCTGGGCCTCGCTGTAGACGAGCACGTCGATCGGTCTGCTCAGATCATCCGCTCTCTCTCCCCCGGAGCGCCGACGGGAGCCGCGCGCCGCTCAGCACAACCCACCATCGCGTGCAGCGACGCGACGAGGGCCTGCGATCAATCGCGGCACCACCCGTCGGCACATTTTGGACCGCAGTCCAAAGGCGCGAAGGGCGCCGTGCGCCAATATCCTCGCATGAACCGCTCGCTCTCCAACCCGATGCCCAGCACCCCGCGGCGGTTTCTGCTGTTGCCCGAGGAGTCTCTCGAGGCGCCCGGTCGAGGGCCTCGGATACGGCGCTACCGACTGGCCAGCGTCGCGCGGCGCTCAGGGCCCGGCGGGGCCGAGCGATCTCCACGGCGACCGGGGACCGACGGCGGGGAAGGCCAGTAGCGCAGCAGTGCACGCGATCGACCCGGCGCCGACCTGTGCCGGGCGACCGTGGCCGTCGGAGGGCTCCAGACCGAGTCCACAGCGACGGACGGCAGCGCTCGCCGTCGGCTCCTCCCCGCAGGTAGGCTCCAGCCGTCCGCCGCAACCCGTGCCCGCCCGACCTGGAGCAACCCATGGATGTCCCGATCCTCCGCCTGCACGACTCCGCGCAGCAGCCGCACTACGCCACCGCGGGCGCCAGCGGCTTCGACCTGTGCACCGCCGAAGCGGCGGACCTCGCCCCGGGGGAGATCGCCCTGGTGGGGACCGGACTGGTCTTCGCCACACCGCCCGGGTGGTGCCTGCTGGTGTGCCTGCGCTCCTCGACGCCGCGGCGGTTCGGGGTGCTCCAGCCGCACGCCGTGGGCGTCATCGACGAGGACTACCGCGGCCCCGAGGACGAGCTGCGGCTGCAACTGTTGAACTTCACGCCCGCGCCGACCCACATCCCGACCGGCAGCCGGATCGCGCAGGGGGTGTTCGTGCGCGCCGACCGAGCGCGGTGGAGTGTGCACGATCCCGACGCAGGCAGCCGCGGGGGTTTTGGCAGCACCGGCGGGTAGGACAGCTGAAAAACGCACGCTGAGCGCAGCCCGCAATGCTCAAGGTCGCATTCCACTGATCCGATGCGCCCAAAGATTCACTCTGATCACACTCGTCGTTATGACCGGAACACTCGCATAGGCTCCGGAAAGCAAAAAACAGCGGTCCTTTGGAAGAATCACGGCGATGATCGAAAGCTACCGGGACCTACCCGGCGACCTGGCCGTCCCGACGGACGACGGGGCCGCGGATCACCTGCCGGGGCGGGAGGTGCCGGGGGTGCTGCTGAGCTCGACGCACGGCGGGCAACTGGACCTGAGCGCGGCCACCGACCGGCTGGCGGTGGTCTACGTGTACCCCCGCACAGGCGTGCCGGGGGAGCCGCTGCCCACGGGCTGGGATGAGATCCCGGGCGCGCGCGGCTGCACCCCTCAGAGCCTGCGCCTTCCGCGACCACGTCCTGGAGCTCGCGGCCTACGGCGCTTCGGTGCTCGGCCTCAGCGCCCAGACGCACTCCGAGCAGCGTGAGTTCGCCGGGCGCGAGCACATCCCCTACCCGCTGCTGTCCGACCCCGACCTGCAGCTGGCCGACGCACTGGGGCTGCCCACCTTCGAGGCCGCCGGGACGCGGTTCTACCGGCGCCTGACCTTCATCGCGCACGGGCGACGAATCGCGAAGGTGTTCTACCCCGTCTTCCCCCCGCACCGCAACCCCTCAGAGGTACTGGACTGGCTCGCGCAGGAGTCCGCGTGACTTCACCTCGACGTTAGTGCCCCTCGGAGCCGGCCACCGCGAGCGCTCCCGGAGCGCCGAGCTCCTCTAACGCCGCGCCCGCCCCCACGGGCGCGCCCTCCGGGAGCGCCCGCAGCGAGACCATCCGCGCCGCCAGCGGGGCCGCGCACAGGACCGTGGCCGCCATCGCCAGAAACGCCGCCGTGGGGTGGTGGACGAGCGCCTGCACGAGCAGCGCCACCACGAGCCCCCCCGCGTTGCCCGCCATCCACACGATCGCCCCCGCCGTGCCGGCCGCCGGCCCCGCGAGCCGCTCGGCGACGGTCATAATCACCGGCAGCGCCGGGAGCAGCAGCGCGCCCATCGCCACCATCACGACCGCCCGGCCCGCCATCCCCGGCACGAACGCGAGCGCCACGGAGCCCCCGCAGCCCACGGCAATCGCCGCGACCATGAACCCCCGCTCGGCCCCGCGGCGCGCGATCGGGGCCGGCAGCGCCGCGCAGCCGACGATCCCCGCGACGATCATCCCCACCAGCAGCGCCCCCGCGGCCGTTTCCGAGACCCCCGCGGGCGCCAGCAGCGTCTGCAGCCACGTGGACAGCGCCACGAACACCCCGAAGCCGAGGAACGCCAGGCCCGAGAGCACGCGCACCTCCGGGCGCGCCCACAGCGCCCGCGCGACCCCGCCTGCGATCGCCGTGCGCTCCCCCGCCCCGCTCCCGGGCCGGCGCAGCGCGAGCGCCAGGGCGCCCGCCGCGAGCACCGCCACCGCAGCCTGCACCTCGAGCAGATCCTCCAGGTGGGCCGCCCCGAGGAGCGGGCCTGCCAGCAGCGCCACCAGCATCCCCACGAAGCCCGCCGCCGAAGCGAGCGAGATCCCCAGCGCCCGTTCGCCCACGGGCAGGTACTCGCCCGGCAGCTTCGCCACCGCGCTCATCACCACAGGCTGGGCCACCGCCACCAGCACCTGCCCCGCCAGCGCCCACGCGAACGAGAGCCCCCCGAGGCGCACGAGCCCGCCCGCCGCCACCAACGCGCCGCCGAGCGCGAGGCTGGGGCGAAACCAGCGGTCCAGCAGCGCGCCCGCCGGGATCGCGAGCGCCACGTAGAGCAGCGGGAAAATCTCCGCCAGCCACCCCACCGCGCCAACCGAGACGCCGTAGCGTCGGGCTGTGCCGGTGGTGATCGCGGCGTAGGTCAGCCACAACATCTGGGTGGCCGCCGCCACCGCACCGTACGCGGCCACCACGCGCCACCCCGCGCCGGCCGCTCCACGCCTGCCCGCCGCGCCGGGGGCCACCGCCGTTACGTTCTCCCCCACGCCCTTCGTCATCGCCGACTTCCTAGCAGATCCGCAGAGGCTGCGAGCGAGCGCCGGGGGTGTAGCGGCAGAGCCGCGGGCGGCTACGAGCGGGGTTTGGGGGGAGTTGGGCGGGGGTGGGCAGGGGTTGGCGGGCCTCAAGAACCGCACCTTTTCGATATTCAGTTTCGTCCCGCCTGAGCCGATACTTAACCGTGGCCGGGCAGAGCGACAGCGAGCAGCCACTCCGACGCTCCCTGCCGCCTGCCGACGGGGCGACCGGGCGACCGCCAAGCACGCCCGGCCCACCGAGGGGCACACCCGGGCCACCGCGGAGCACGCACGGACGACCGCAACTCCCGCCCCCGCCGCCGAGGCGGCGCACCCCCAGGCCGCCGACGCTGCCGCCCCCGCCGCCGACGCGGAGCAAGGAGGACCGATCGAAGATCGGCCAGCGCGCACCCGCCCGGGGGGCTCCCGACCCACGTGGACGATCCCAAACCAGCACTCCCGGCGAGCACCCGCACGACCTACCCTGGAGCCGTCTCGCGCGCTTCCTGCCGGCTCTTGTCACAGTGTGCGTGGCCGCACTCACCCTGGCAGGGGCACTCGCCGCGGACGGGCAGGCCCAAAGCAGCGCCCATGCGCCCTCCTCCAGCCTGTCGCTGACGGTCACGATCCTGCTCGTGGGGCTCCTGGGGACGCTACTCGTGGGCACGTTCGGCGTGCAGGCCTCGCGGCGGGAGCGCTACGCGCAGGCGCTCGTCGCACGCCGCCTGGCCGAGCGGGAACTGGCCGAGCAGGCGCTCGCGCGGGACCGCCGGCGCCACGAGGCCGAACTGCAGTACCAGGCCGACCACGACCCCCTCACGGGTCTGCTCAACCGCCGCGCGTTCGAGCGCCGCCTGGAGGAGCACCTCGCGCGGGGGGCCCGCTACGGCCATGCGGGCGCGGTGCTGGTGGTCGACCTCGACGACTTCAAGGGGGTCAACGACACGCTCGGCCACTCCGCGGGGGACGAGCTGATCGGACGCGTCGCGGGCGCGCTGGCCTCGCGCCTGCGCGAGTCCGACACGCTCGCGCGCCTGGGGGGCGACGAGTTCGCGGTCCTCACCCCCGTGGGAGACCGCGCCGAGGCCGAGCGCCTCGCCCAGCTGCTGCTGGGGGTCATCCGCCGCGAGCACGCCGCGCGCGGGCCCGGAGGGCCGGAGCGGCCGATGACGGCCTCGATCGGCCTCGCGCCGCTGGATGGGGCGCAGCCCCCCAGCGCCGAGGAGGCGCTGAGCAACGCCGACCTCGCGATGTACGACGCCAAGGAGGCCGGCCGCGACCGCTCGGAGACCTACGGCGGCACCAGCCGCGGGCAGGCGCGCATCGAGGCCCGCCTGCAATGGGTCGAGCGCATCCGCGCCGCGCTCGACGAGGACCGGCTCGTGCTGTACGCCCAGCCCGTCGTCGAGACCGCCACCGGGCGCACCACCCAGCACGAGCTGCTCGTGCGCATGGTGGACGCCCGTGGCGAGGTGATCCCGCCGGGGGCCTTCCTGCCGATCGCCGAGCGCTTCGGGCTGATCCGCGAGATCGACCGCTGGGTTGTGACCCGCGCGATCCGTTGGCTCGGCGAGCACCGCGCCCAGGGCCGCCGGCCGACGGTCGAGCTCAACCTCTCCGCGCACTCGCTCGGGGACCCGCAGCTCGCCGCGCACATCGGCCGTGAGCTACGCGCCGCCGGGGTGCACGCCACCCAGCTGATCTTCGAGGTCACCGAGACCGCCGCGATCGGCAACATCACCGCGGCGCGCGCCTTCGCGGAGCGCCTCGGCGAGCTGGGGTGCCGCTTTGCGCTCGACGACTTCGGTGCGGGTTTCGGCTCCTTCTACTACCTCAAGCACCTCCCCTTCGACTTCATCAAGATCGACGGGGAGTTCGTGCGCAACTGCACCTCCGACCCCACCGACCGGCTCGTGATCGGCGCGGTCGTCGAGCTCGCGCGCGGCCTCGGCAAGCGCACGATCGGGGAGTTCGTCGGCGACGCAGCCACGCTCGCCACCCTGCGGGAGTTGGGCGTGGACTACGCGCAGGGCTTTCACCTGGGGGAACCCGCGCCACTTGAGCAGTGGCTCGGCCGGCCCTCGCCTCGGTAGCCGGACCCTGAAAGCGACCGGCCCGCTCGGGGAGCGGGCCGGTCTGGGAGGGAATGAGGGAGGGATGCTCCTCGGGGTAATGTTGCCCGAACGGACCAAACCCAAACCCGAGATTGTCCAATTGGAACCATTGGAAAACCGCCAGGTAGGTCGGTCGGAAGCCCCTTTGTGCTCAACACCGACCCCCACGCCGCGGAGTTGCGCCGCGGGGGCTACGTCGAGGGCAGCACGGACCCCACGCGCCGGCCCCCCACCTGCGCCGGGGCGCGCGCGACGGACTGCTTGACGCGGTAGAGAGAGTGGTCCGCGCGGGCCAGGCAGGCGTCGAGGTCCTCCCCGGGCAGCCACTCGCTGACCCCCACCGACCAGCGTACGGGTAGCCCCTCCGCGCGGAGGCGTTCGAGCACGCCCTCGGCCTCGCGCGGGGAGGTGCCCGGGAGCAGCAGCACGAACTCGTCCCCCCCGTGGCGCGCGAGGACGTCCCCGGCGCGCAGGCACTGGCGCCACCTCCTCCCCAGGTCCGCCAGGAGCCTGTCCCCCGCGGCGTGCCCGAGGCGGTCGTTGACCTGCTTGAAACCGTTGAGGTCGAGCATCGCCAGGGTCAGGGGGGCGCGAGTGCGCTCGGCGATCGCGTGCTCGCGGGCGGCGAGGGCGAGGAAGCCGCTGCGGTTGAGCAGGCCGGTGAGCGAGTCGGTGTCGGCCCGCCGGCGCAGGCTTTCGCTGAGGTTGGCGAGCACCAGGCCCGTGGACCACACGGTGCCGGTCACGACCACCCACACGATCGTCTCGTCGGGCAGGCCCCCCACGACGAGGCCCGCAGCGAAGCCCACGGAGATCAGCAGCGACTGCACGAGCACCGCGCGGCGGGAGAAGAAGTGGGCCACGTACATCGCGGTCCACGGGTAGGCGAACGCCGCCAGCATCACGCCCCCGATGGTGTGGGCGTTGGCGACCATCACGCTCACGGTCACCGCGCTCAGCGCCATCAGCAACTGCATCAGGCGCGCGGGTGCGTTGCGCGCGAAGGTCCACAGCCCCACGCCCACCAGGCAGGCGAGCACCCCGACGGCCAGGTTCAGGCGCACGGGCTCGCGGGCGCTCACGGGGAAGGCCACCGCTGCGAGGCAGGTCAGGCCACGGCATACGTAGAGGAGCGCAGCGGCCCACACCACCGACGGGCGCGTGCTGTGCAGCCGCGTCAGGGCACCACGGGAGATTCGCAGGGGATGCGAGTCGAGCATCTGCTCGTCTCTTCGGTGCGACCCCGCGCGGGCTTGAGCGCTAGCCTGGAAGGCGTGCTTTTCGGCCGTCGCAACACCAGCATCGTCGACCAGGCATCTGCCCTTGCAGGGCGCCCAGAGGAGCTCGCCGTGCCAGAGCGCCACGAGGTGTTGGGCACGCCCCTGCGGCCGCCCTTCCCAGAGGGGGTCGAACAGGCGGTCTTCGGGATGGGCTGCTTCTGGGGCGCCGAGCGGCTCTTCTGGCAGGCCCCCGGGGTGTACTCCACGGCGGTGGGCTACGCGGGGGGCTACACCCCGAACCCCACCTACGAGGAGGTCTGCTCGGGGCGCACCGGCCACGCGGAGGTGGTGCTGGTCGCGTTCGACCCCGCCGCCACCACCTTCGAGGAGCTGCTGCGCCTCTTCTGGGAGGGCCACGACCCCACCCAGGGGATGCGCCAGGGCAACGACGCAGGCACCCAGTACCGCTCCGCGGTCCTCTGGGAGGGCGACTCACAGCGCCGGCAGGCCGAAGCGTCGCTCGCGGCCTACCAGCAGGTACTCACCGCGGCAGGCCACGGGGAGATCACCACCGAACTGGCCGAGGGCCCCCCTGCGCACCCGTTCTACTACGCGGAGGCCTACCACCAGCAGTACCTCGCCAAGAACCCCGGCGGCTACTGCGGCCTCGGGGGCACCGGCGTGAGATGTCCGGTGGGACTCGCCGCGAGCGGCTGAGAACAACTGCGACCCCGCCGAGGCGGGGCCGCAGTTGCATCGCGTAGGAGGGAGAGCGGGCCCAGAGGATGGCGCGCCTCCCGTGTGGCGTCCGTGCCTACGTTGCGGTACCCACCGCGGGCTGCGGAGCCGGCTGCCACGCCGGTGGGTGCGGCCCCCCGAGGGTCGGAATGTCCGAGGGGTACACCTCGTTGCCGTGGATCGCGTGGTCGCCGATCTCCAGTTCCTCGTCGGAGAGACGCAGCGGCAGGAAGATCCCCACCAGCTTGAGGATGACGAACGTGACGACCGCGGTGTACACGATCACCCACAGGGCCGCCTCGGCCTGCCAGCGCAAGAGCGTCCAGCTGCCGCCGATCAACAGCCCCGAGATACCTGGAAGGTTGGTGCCGCTGGTGCCGAGTTTGGCCGGGTACTCGACGATCGCCGGGTTGGCCAGCAGCCCGACCAGCAGGCCCCCGAACAGACCGGCGATGCCGTGCGTGTAGATCACCCCCAGGGTGTCATCGACGTGGCGGAACATCGGTGCTCGCGAGAGGTAGCGGATCGCCATCCACACGATCGTCGCGTCGATGACGCCGATGACGATCGCGCCCCAGCCGTTGACGAACCCGGCGGCGGGCGTGATGCCCACCAGGCCCGTGATCATCCCGTTGACCGCCCCCAGCATGGAGGGCTTGTCGCGGAAGATGTAGTCCCACGCGATCCACACCATCATCGCCACCGCGGTGCAGAGGTTGGTGTTGAGCACCGCCGCGGAGGCGTCGGCGCCTGCGTAGTAGGAGTCCCCGCCGTTGAAGCCGTTCCACCCGAGCCACAGCAGGCCGGCGCCGCAGGCGACCATCAGCAGGTTGTTGGGCGCATCGATCTCGCGGTCTCGCTGCAGGCGCGGTCCGATCACCGCCGCGAACACGAACCCTGAGATGCCCGCGGAGAGGTGGATCACGTAACCGCCGGAGTAGTCCAGGGCGCCGTGTGCCGCGAAGTAGCCGCCGCCCCAGATCAGGAACGCGTTGACCGCGTACACGAACGTGATCCACAGCACCACGTAGGGGATCCACGCCTTGAAGTTGACCCGCCCGAGCACCGAGCCCAGCGCCAGGATCGGGGTGATCGCCGCGAACACGAACTGGAAGTACACGAGCGACGCCTCGGGGAAGTGGAAGTCCGGCCCCGTCGTGATCGACGGGATCGCCGCCCGGCCCTCCTCGGCGGCATGGCTGAGCACGCTGCCAGGCTTGCCTACGAACGTTTCGAAGAAGCCGTGACCGCTTCCGATCGGGGTGCCGAAGCCCATCTTGAACGCCCACAGGCACCAGACGATCAGCGTCACGCAGAACGCGACGAACGTGAGCATCATGCTGTTCACCGACCAGCGCTTCTGCATGACGCCGCCGTACAGGACCGCGAGGCCCGGCAGGCTCATCAGCCCGACGAATGTCGCCGCGGTCATCTGCCACGCGTTGTCACCTGCGTTGAGCCAACTTGGGTATGCCAGCCAGGACATGTGCCTCCGTTCCCCTGTCGTTGTCGGGTCTTGTGACGGCGCCGACCCGCCCACGGGCGAGGAGCACCTGTTGCAGTCCCGTTATGAAATCCGGCTTGCAGGCGGGCCGGTAGGGACAGGGTGGCCAACACTTCGGCGGGGTCTTTCGACATTTGTCGAGACGCCCCGAAGGAGGGCCCGCCGGTGACCCTCAGCGTCGAGGAGCGTACGGAAAGCCAGCCCGCAGGCAGGCGGCGCGCAGTTCGGCGGCGACGCTCCGGAACGCGCCCGGCGAGGCACAGACGGCGCGGGCCTGCGCGCCGCAGGCGTGCTCGGTGGCGCCGCCCAGCGTGGAGGCGAACGTCACTTCGATGCAGTCCCGACGCGCGGGCGCACCGCTCGTCAGGGCGAAGGCGCCGAGGCCAACGGCAGCCAGCGCCACGCACGCAAGCAGCACGGCGACGACGGTTCGCTCGCGCCGCCCCCAGTGCAGCGGCTCGGAGAGCCGCCGGGACTGGTCCTGCATGATCATCATGCGATCAAGAAAGGCTACTCGGCACGACCCGGCCCAGGCAGGACGCCACCCGACTCAGGGTCCCCACCACTCGACCCCGGATCCCGACCACCCGACCCCGGGACCGCGCCCCCCGGACCGGCGTCCCCAGCGGGCCCACCCCCGGGCGCGAAGGAGAGCGCGGCGGAGTTGATGCAGTAGCGCTGCCCCTCGGGGCCGGGGCCGTCGTCGAAGACGTGGCCGAGGTGCCCCCCGCAGCGACGGCAGCGCACCTCCGTGCGGCGCATGAACAGCGAGTTGTCCGCCCGCAGCTCCACAGCGGCCGCGACCGCGGGCTCGGTGAAGGAGGGCCAGCCGGTGCCCGACTCGAACTTGGTGTCCGAGGCGAACAGGTCCGCCCCGCAGGCCGCGCAGCGGTACATGCCCGAGGCCTTGTTGTAGACGTACTCCCCCGTGAACGGCGCCTCGGTGCCCGCCCGGCGCAGAATCTCGTACTGCTCCGGCGTCAACTGCTCGCGCCACTGCTGCTCGGACTTGACGACCTCGGCATCGCTCATGCGCTCCCGTTCTAGCACCCCGGCCCACCTGCTATCCTAATCCTTACGTTCACGTCAGCTTCAACAAGACCTCGCTTCGGAGTGACCGAAGGCCACCAGCACTACAAGTGGTGGGCACTCTCGTGTACGAGCCTGGGGATGCTGCTGGCCGCCACCAACTCCGGGACGCTGATCATCGCGCTGCCTGACCTCGAGCGCTCGCTGCATGCCAGCCTGCTGGCGCTCGTGTGGGTGATCCTCGCCTACCTGATCGCCGCCACCGTGCTCGTGCTGATGGCCGGCCGGCTGTCGGATCTGTTTGGGCGCAAGAAGGCATATATAGGCGGCTTTCTCGTGTTCGCCCTCGCCTCCCTGGGGGCCGGCTTCTCGACCGACGCCACCGTGCTGATCGTATGGCGCGTGCTGCAGGGGATCGGCTCGGCCTTCCTGTTCGCCAACGCCGCCGCGCTCGTCACCGACGCCTTCCCCCGCGAGGAGCTCGGCCTCGCGATGGGAACCAACACGATGGTCGCCGCGTGCGGCCTCGCGATCGGCCCGGTGCTCGGCGGGGCGCTGGTAGCGATCTCGTGGCACTGGGTCTTCTGGTTCAACGTTCCGCTCAGCCTCGCCGGGGCTGCGTGGGGCGCGCTGATCCTGCGCGAGCTCTCAAAGCCCGACCAGGTGCGTGGCTACGACGTGCTCGGCAACGTCACCTTCGTGCTCGGCCTCACCGGCCTCGTGCTCGGCGTCTCGCGCGGCGGGCTCAGCGGCTGGAACGACACGATCGTGATCGCCGGCCTGGCCACGGCGGCGGTGTTGCTGCCCACGTGGGTGGCGATCGAGAACCGCTCGCGCGCCCCGATGCTCGACCTGAGACTGTTCAAGAACCGCCTGTTCGCGGCCGCCACCGCCGCCGCCTTCATCAACGGCCTGGCCCGCTTCGCGCTGATGTTCCTGTTCGTCTTCTACTTCCAGGGCGCCCAGGGCAACACCCCGATCGACGCCGGCATCAAGCTGATCCCGCTCGCCGTGGGAATGTTGGTTTCCTCCCCCCTGGCCGGCATCTACGCCGACCGCCACGGCTCCCGCGGTCTGGCCGCGCTGGGGATGCTCGTCAGCGCCGCGGGCCTCGCCGCGATGACGACGCTGCAGGTCGACACCCCCTACTGGCAGAGCACCCTGTGGCTGCTCGTCGTCGGAGTGGGCTCGGGCATGTTCAACAGCCCCAACACCGCCGCGATGATGGGCACCGTGCCCGCCGATCGCCGCGGCATCGCCGCCGGCGCGCGCACGCTGCTGCAGAACACCGGTGCCGTGCTCTCGATCGCGTTCGTGCTCGCGATCGTCACCTCCGCGGTCCCCAAATCGACACTTTTCGCCGTCTTCTCCGGCCTGGCCAAAGGCCTCTCCCCACAGAAGCTCGCGCCGTTCATCGACAACATGCACGTCGCCCTGTGGGTGCTCGCAGCCACCTCGCTGGTGGGCGCCGGGGTCTGCCTGCTGCGTCCCCGGCACGTCCAGGAGGCCGAGCGGGCCGGCGAGCAACTGGCCACGGCTGGAGCGCGCTCGTGAGCGCCCCCCTGCGCATCGGCGACGTCGCCCGGCTCGTCGGCACGACGCCGCGCACGATCCGCTACTACGAGGAGATCGGGCTGCTCCCCGAGGCGCCAACGCGTCCCTCCGGAGGACACCGCACGTACACCGAGGCCGAGGTCGAGCGCCTGCGCGAGGTGATGCGCCTGAAGAACCTGCTTGGGGTCTCCCTCGAGGAGCTCAAGACCCTGCTCTCCGCCGAGGAGGCCCGCGCCGCCGTGCGCGCGCAGCTGCAGCGCGAGGACGTCCACCCCGAGCGCCGCCAGGAGCTGCTCGAGGAGGCGCTCGGACACATCGACCGCCAGCTGCAGCTCGTCGAGCACCGCGCCGGCGAGCTGGCGAAGCTCAAGCAGGAGCTCTGCCAGACCCGTGCGCGGGTGCGCCGCAAGCTGCGCGAGCTCACCCACGCGCCCGTCGAGCACGTCCTCACGTGACCACCCAGCCGCAGGAGAAAGGAGCACAGCCGTGGATCGCAAATGGTGGACGCTGATCGCCGTCTCGGTGGCGATCTTCATGCTGCTGCTCGACATCACCGTCGTGAACGTCGCGCTGCCCTCGATCCAGCGCGAACTGCACGCCTCCTTCGCGGACCTGCAGTGGGTCGTCAACGCCTACGCGCTGACCCTCGCCGCCTTCCTGCTGACGGCCGGCGCGCTCGCCGACCTGGTCGGCCGCCGGCGCGTGTTCACCGCGGGCCTCGTGGTGTTCACCTGCTCCTCGGCGGTGTGCGGGCTCTCCTCCAGCCCCCTGATGCTCAACCTCGCCCGTGCCGTGCAGGGAGTCGGGGGGGCGATGATGTTCGCCACCTCGCTCGCGCTCATCGCCCAGGCGTTCCGCGGGCGCGAGCGCGGGGTGGCCTTCGGGGTGTTCGGGGCCGTCACCGGCGCCGCGGTCGCCGTGGGACCGTTGGTCGGCGGGGTGATCACGACCGGCATCGGCTGGGAGTGGATCTTCTTCGTCAACATCCCCATCGGCGTGGCCGCCGTCGCCCTCACGCTCACGCACGTGGGCGAGTCGCGCGACCCCGCCGCGACGGGCGTGGACTGGCTCGGCCTGGTGAGCTTCTCGGGGTCGCTGTTCCTGCTCGTGTACGCGCTCCAGCAGGCCAACGAAGCGGGGTGGGGCTCGACGAAGATCGTCTCGATGCTGCTCGCCGCCGCCGTGCTGCTCGCGGCGTTCCTGCTCGCCGAGAGCCGCCAGCGACGGCCGATGCTCGACCTGACCCTCTTCCGCCGCCCCGCCTTCACGGGGGCCAACATCGTGGCGTTCGCGCTCGCCTCCTCGATCTTCGCGATGTTCCTCTACCTCACCCTCTACATCCAGGACGTCCTCGGCTACGGTGCCCTGCAGGCCGGCCTGCGCTTCCTGCCGATCACGCTGCTCTCCTTCTTCGTCGCGCCGATCGCCGGGCGGCTGACCGTACGCGTGCCGGTGCGACTGCTGCTCGGCGGGGGCCTGCTGCTCGTCAGCGGCGGGCTGCTGGCGATGACCGCCGTCGACGCCACCTCCGGGTGGACCGCGCTGATCCCCGGGTTCGTGCTCGCCGGCGCGGGCATCGGCATGATCAACCCCCCGCTCGCCTCCACCGCGATCGGGGTCGTGCACTACTCGCGCAGCGGCATGGCCTCCGGCATCAACAGCACCTTCCGCCAGGTCGGCTTCGTCACCGGGATCGCCGGCCTCGGCGCAGTGTTCGCCCACCAGGTCACCCACACCACCGCCTCGGCCCTCGCCGCCGGCGGGCAGGAGGGCGCCGTCCAGACCGCCGCCCACGGGCAGCTCGCCAAGCTGCTGCAGTCCGGCGAAGTCGCCCACCTGCTCCCGGCCCTCTCCCCCGCCGCCCGCGCCGCGCTCGAGCACGCCTACCGCACGGGCTTCACCGAAGCGTTCACCACGATCCTCCTGATCGCCGCCGCCGTCGCCCTCGTCGGCTCGGTGCTCGCGTTCGCGCTGATCCGCAGCCGCGACTTCGTAAGCTCCGCCGAGCCCGCCGCCGAGGCCCCCGCGCGCGAGCCCGTCGGAGTGGCCGCGGGGTGAGGTCGGATACTTTGTCGTGGGTCCTCAGTTGCCGCCCCGCCGCTCGTACCCCGCGCAGCTCAGCACCGGCAGGCGGGGGTAGCGTGGGTAGGATGCCGGGTCCTCGCGGGAGCGGTTGCACAGCGAGAAGGTCGAGCCGCGGGTGTTGGGCACCACGCGCTGGTGGGCGCACGTGTCGCACAAGCCCGCCGCCGGGCCGCCGCGCGGAGTGGGCGTGACCGGCGGAACAGACATGACCGCAGGGTACCCGGCGTTAGGGCGCCCCGAAGGTGCGAGGGGCCGGTGGGCGCCCTAACGCGCCCGGACCGAGACGACACCCGACGCGCTTCCCCGCTCCCTGCAATAATCGTTGACTAAGCAACTATGACGACCTTCTACCGACTGCTCGGCTTCCTGCGTCCCTACCGGCGCGGACTGACCGTCTCCTGGGTTCTCGCCAGCCTCGCGATGGTGATGACCGTCGCGCTCCCCGCCCTCACCGGGCGCGCGGTGGAAGCGATCAACAAGGGGGCGCACGCCGCCCACCACCACCAGCCGGCGCTGCGCGCGCACGAGCGCCACACGCTGCTGACGCTGGCGCTCGTGATCCTCGCGGTGGTGCTCGTGCGCTGGGGGGCGATGTACTGGCGGCGGATGGTCGCCGGGCGGATGTCACTGGGGGTCGAATACGACCTGCGCGAGCGGGTCTACGGCCACCTGCAGCGGTTGGAGCTCGGCTTCTTCGACCACCAGCAGACCGGCCAGCTGATGTCGCGCGCGACCGTGGACCTGCAGGCCGTGCGCTTCTTTCTCGGCTACGGCCTCGTGTTCATCCTGCAGTCGATCCTCACGATCGTGCTCGCCGGGGCCGTGATGATCGTGGTCAACCCAGGGCTGGGCCTGATCGCGCTGGCGCCAGTGCCGTTCGTGGTGGTCATCTCCTACCGCTACGGGCGCCGCGCCCGGCCCGCGATCCAGGAGGTCCAGCAGCGCATCGGCGAGCTGACCGCCGATGCCGAGGAAAACATCACCGGCGTGCGCGTCGTCAAGGCGTTCGCCCGCGAGCCCCGCCAGCTCGAGCGCTTCCGGCGCAGCTCCGGGCGCGTGTTCGAGCAGGCGATGGTCACCACCCGCCTGGAAGCCACCTACAACCCGGTGATCGGCTTCCTGCCCCAGCTCGGCCTCGCCGCGGTGCTGCTGGTGGGAGGCGAGTCGGTGATCCACGCCCACCTGACGCTCGGGCAGTTCACCGCGTTCTACCTCTACCTGAACATGCTGATCAGCCCGATGCGCTCGCTCGGCGTGACGCTCAACCTCGCCCAGCGCGCCACCGCCTCGGGCGCGCGCGTCTTCCAGGTGCTCGACCGCGAGCCCCGCCTCGTCGAGCCCCCCGGCGCCCCGCCGCTGCCCGCCGGCAACGGCCACGTGCAGCTGCGCGGGGTCACGCTGCGCTACGAGGACCCCCACGACGAGCTGGCTGGCATCGGCTCCTCGGCGGCCCACGCGCCCGACCAAAGCCGGGAGACACGCGCCTCCGGCGCGAATCCCCGTTTCGACCAGCACCCCCGTTTCGACCAGCAGATGGCGCGCGCGGTGCTGCACGACGTCGATCTCGACGTGCCCGCGGGGCAGACCGTCGCGCTGGTGGGGGCGACAGGCTCGGGCAAGACCAGCCTCGTGGCGCTGATCTCACGGCTGTACGACCCCGCCGCGGGAAGCGTCCTGCTGGACGGAGCCAACGTCCGCGACGTGAGCCTGCGCTCGCTGCGCGGCGCCGTGGCGGTCGTCAGCGACGACCCCTTCCTGTTCTCCGCGTCGGTCGCCGAAAACATCGCCTACGCCCGCCCCGAGGCCTCGATCGAGGAGATCGAAGCGGCCGCCCGCCGCGCCCAGGCGCACGACTTCGTCGCCCGCCTGCCCCAGGGGTACGAGACCCAGATCGGCGAGCGCGGCCTGACGGTCTCCGGCGGGCAGCGCCAGCGCATCGCGATCGCCCGCGCGCTGCTGGCCAACCCGCGGGTGCTGGTGCTCGACGACGCGACCTCCTCGGTAGACGCCTCCACCGAGCAGAGCATCAAGCTGGCGCTCGCCGAGGCGATGACCGGGCGCACCACGTTCGTGATCGCCCACCGCCTCTCGACGATCGCGCTGGCGGACGAGATCGTCGTGCTGGACGGCGGGCGGATCGTCGCGCAGGGCGACCACGAGGAGCTGCTGGAGGAGTCCGAGCTGTACCGCGAGATCGTCGAGAAGGGCCTGCCCGAGCACGTGTTCCTGACGCGAGAGACGCGCGAGCGAGAGGTGAGCGGAATATGAGCGCCCGCGGCGGCCGTGGCGGCGGGGGCGCGCGCATGGCCTTCCCCGGCCACTGGCGCGGCGGGCAGCAGTGGGATGGAGAGCGCGCCGGCAAGGAAAGCCGCGCACGCAACCTCCGCGGCCTGCTCGAGCTGCTGGGACCCTACCGGCTGCGCGTCGCCGCGATGCTCACGGCGCTCCTCATCGGCACCGCCGCCTCGCTGGCGCCGCCGCTGCTCGCCAAGGTCGCGATCGACGAAGGGATCTTGCGCCACGACACGCACACGCTCGTGCTCGTAGTGCTCGCGTTCCTCGCCTCCGCGGGGCTGGTGTGGGCGATGACCTACGTGCAGACCTACCTCGTCGGCCTCGTCGGCCAGCGCGCGCTCGCGGACCTGCGCATCCGCATCTTCACCCACCTGCAGCGCCAGCCGATCGGCTTCTACGAGAGCCGCCCCGCGGGGGTGCTGATCTCGCGCATCACCAACGACGTGGAGGCCCTGGAAAGCCTCGTGACCGACTCCGTCGTGACGCTCGTGCAGGCCGGCCTGACGCTGTTCGGGGCGATCGCCGTGCTGCTCTACCTCGACCCGGGCCTGGCGCTGCTGACGTTCTGCGTCGTCCCGTTCGTCGCCGGCCTGTCGATCTGGTTCCGGCTCGTGTCGGCCGGCGCTTTCCGGCGCACCCGTGAGACGATCGGGGCGATCACCGCCTACCTGCAGGAGACGCTCTCGGGTATCCGCGTCGTGCGCTCCTTCGGCCAGGAGCCCCGCCACGAGGCCCGCTTCGCCGAGTACAACCGCGACAACTGCGACGCCAACATGGTGACCGTGCGGCTCAACGCCGCCTACTTCCCCGCGGTGGAAATGCTCTCCGGGGTCGCGCTCGCGCTGATCGTGCTGTACGGCGGCTACCAGGCGATCGCCGGGCACATCACCGCCGGTACCGTGGTCGCGTTCGTGGCGACGCTGTCGTTCCTGTTCGAACCGATCCAGCAGGCTCTCCCAGCTGTACACGACCTACCAGTCCGGCATGGCGGCGCTCGAGAAGATCTTCCAGCTGCTCGACACCCCGCCCACACTCGAGGACCGCCCCGGCGCGCCCGCGCTCGGCCCGATCCGCGGCGAGGTGTGCTTCGAGGAGGTTTCTTTCGCCTACAACCCGAGGCGCCGGCGCAAAGCCGCGACCGCACCGAGTCCTGGCGGCGACGGCGCCACGGCTACCCCAGCGGCTGGGAGCCCCAACGGCAACGGCACGGCGCCGGCGGAGGTGCTGGCGCTCGACCACATCGACCTGCACGTGCCCCCCGGCCAGACCGTCGCGCTCGTGGGCGCCACCGGCGCCGGCAAGTCCACGATGGCGAAGCTCGTCGCGCGCTTCTACGACCCGACCACGGGGAGGGTGCTGGTAGACGGGCACGACCTGCGCGAGGTGACCGCCCACTCGCTGCGCTCGCAGATGGGGATCGTCCCCCAGGAGGCGTTCCTGTTCAGCGGCACCGTCGCGGAGAACGTCGCCTTCGGGCTCCCCGACGCCACGCCCGAGCAGATCCGCGACGCCGCACACGCCGTGGGAGCCGACGAGTTCATCGCGGCGCTGCCGCGCGGCTACGACACCGAGGTGGGCGAGCGCGGGGCGCAGCTCTCCGCCGGGCAGCGCCAGCTGATCGCCTTCGCGCGCGCGCTGATCGCCGACCCGCGCATCCTGATCCTCGACGAGGCGACCTCCAACGTGGACCTTCACACCGAGGGCCGCATCGAGGACGGACTGCGCCGCCTCCTGGCAGGCCGCACCGCGATCGTGATCGCTCACCGCCTCTCCACGATCCGCCGCGCCGGGCGAATCGTCGTGCTCGAGCACGGCCGCATCGTCGAGCAGGGCACCCACGACGAGCTGATCGCCGCCGAGGGCCGCTACCACGCCCTCTACCGCGACTGGTCCGCGCAGGCCGCGGCGTAGACCAGGCCCCGCGCCCACTGGACCGCGACGGTCGCCCACCTCGACGCCGTCTCACGCTCGACGGCGTGCACCGTGTCGTCGTCGTAGCGCAGGCCAGCCGCGTAGGGCGTCAGTCGATCGGCAGCATCGCCCTGGCCCCAGCCGCGTCCGTATCAGCGCGACGGAGGAGCTGCTCTGCGAGATCCTGCTTGCTGGCCATTAAGCTGCTAGCTCCCTGCCCTCGGCCAGCGCCGCGTGGATCAGGCTCCCCCCCACATCCCGCCACTCCTTCACCCTGTGCTCGCTCGCGACGATCACGTCCGCGGCCAGCACCAGATCCCCCAGCACCCTACGCAGCCGCACCGACTCCAAGGCGGGATTCTCGACCTCCGGCTCGATCACCAAGAAGTCCAGATCGCTGTCCCGCGTCAACTCCCCACGGGCAGCCGAGCCAAACAGGATCACCCTTGAGCTCGGCGGCGCCGCCTCTGACAACCGACGGCCAGCCTCCGCTATCACCGCGTCATCGAACACGCGCTCACGATACCTGCTCCGGGACACCCGCCCAGGCTGCGATCGCACTACTGGCCCAAATCCTGGCCCGAGCACCCCCAGGAACGCGAAACGCCCCGTGTTCACGGGGCGCAAGCGTACTCCGGGACAGGGACTCGAACCCCAAATTCGTGCTCCAGAGGCACGCGTGTTACCAATTACACCATCCCGGACCGGACGCCACAGGATAGAGGATGGGTCCGCGGGCCTACCCCTGCAGCTGGGCCCCGTTGGCGGCGAAGAATCCGGTGATCGCGTCCTCCAGGCCGGGGTCGAGCACGAGCAGGACCTCGTCGCCGGCCTCGATCACTGTGTCGGCCTTGGGGACAAAACCGGAGCCGCCGCGCAGCACGGAGATGATCAGCGAGCCTTCGGGGAGGTGGATGTCCACGACGCGCTCGCCGACGGCGGGCGCGCCGGCGCCGACCTCAAGCTCGATGATCTCCAGGCGCTCCTCTTCGAGGGCGAGCAGGTGCACGAGGCCGTAGCGGGGCACCTCGTGCTCGATCAGGCGCAGGATCAGGTCGGTGGCGGAGACGGCGGGCTGGATCCCGAGCAGCTTGAAGTGCTCGTGGTTGCGGGGGTTGTTGACGCGGGCGATGATGCGGTCGCAGAGGTACTTCTCCTTGGCAACCTGGCAGACGAGCATGTTGTCCTCGTCGTCCCCGGTGACGGCGATCACGAGGTCCGCGCGCTGGATGCCGGCGCGCTCGAGCACCCACAGCTCGGTGGCGTCGCCGTACTGGGCGGCGTGCTCGAACTCCTCCTCGATCGAGAGGTAGCAGGGGCGGGCGGACTCGATCAGCGTCACCTCCTGCCCCTTGGCGATGAGCTCCCGGGCGAGGTTGCGCCCGACCTTGCCCGCCCCGACGATGATCGCGTACATAGCGGAGGCTAGCCGACGTGCTCGACGGTGAGGGCGCGCTCGAACATCTCGATGGCGTGCTGGGTGGGAGAGATCGTGTGCAGGCCCTGCTCGCCGTACCACGCCGCGCGCGCGGGGTCCATGACGCGGGCGAGCACCTTGGGCACCGCGAAGCGCCTCTGAGCGAGCTGGGCGATGATCAGGTTGGTGTTGTCGCCGTTGGTGGAGGCGATGAACACGTCGGCGCGCTCCACGCCGGCCTGCACGAGGGCGTCGACCTCCAGGGCGGTGCCGATCGTGAAGAGCCCGCCGGCGTCCTCCCAGGAGGTGGGCTGCCCGGCGTTGAGGCGCTCGTGGGAGAGGGGGTCCTCGTCGAGCACCGAGACCTCGTGGCCGGCGGCCAGGGCGGACTTGGCGACGGCCGAGCCGACGCGCCCGGCGCCCACGATCAGGACGAACATGGGTCGCACATTAGGGCATATGGCGGTAGGAACGTGCGGCTGGGGCGCGTCGAGGGTCGAGTGAGGCGAGGACGCAAGGGCGAAGGCGTGGTGGGTCCACGTCGAGCCCTGAGGACAACGCATCACGAAGACCATCGGCCGCATCCAGG
The DNA here is from genome assembly GCA_963702085.1 of uncultured Solirubrobacterales bacterium. Classification (GTDB taxonomy): domain Bacteria; phylum Actinomycetota; class Thermoleophilia; order Solirubrobacterales; family Solirubrobacteraceae; genus Palsa-744. The sequence goes on from OY969707.1 coordinate 2,227,901, forward strand.
CGTGCGGGCCTGCCGGCATATGCCCTCAGACGATGCCGGCCCCGGCGGGTTGTGGCGGGGGACCGTCGACCGAGGGCGCCTCGCGAGTTGGGGGCGCGGTGACGATCACCCGGCAGGGGGCCCGGGCGACGACGTAGCGCACGAGGTCCCCGGCAAAGCTCTCGAGCGGCCCGGAGCGGCCGCCGAGCCGGGCGCCGCCGCGCACGCGGGAGGGCTCGGCGGCGCCGAGCACGATCGCCTCCACCCCCCGACGGCGGGCCTCCTCGACGATCGCGTGGCCGGCGGCGCGAGTGCGGACGGTGGCGGTGGCGACGTGCACGCCGGTGTACTCCTCGCCGACGGCCTTGGCGCGCGCGAGCGCGCGGCGGGCGCGGCGGATGTGCTCCTCGGGCAGGCGGGCGTCGAGCGTGAGCGCCAGGGGGATCTCGAAGATCCACACGGCCTCCACCGTGACGGTGTCGACGGCGGCCTCGTCGGTGGGCTCGCCGGCGACGAGCAGGGCGGCGGTCTGCACAAGGTCGTCGTCGAGCGCGCCGCCGCGCAGCGGCACGAGGATCGAGCCGTAGTCCCGGGCGCGAGGCTGCTCAGGGCGGAGCATCTCGGGCGCGACGGTGAGGCGCTGGAGGGGAGAGCTTTCGTCGAGGCGCCGGTACACCAGGTAGAGCACGAGGCCGGCGGCCATCCACCCCAGGCCGACGTAACGGGCGGCGTGGTGGACGACCATCAGGGCCACCCACCCGGCGGCCGAGAGCAGCGCCCCGAGCACGGCGAGCACGGGCAGGTCCCCTCCGCGCAGGCGCACCGAGAGGGGGATGCGAAACGGCCGGCGGCCGTGGGGCTCGCGGTAGCGCAGGCGCACCACCGAGAGGTGGGCGATCGTGAAGGAGAGCACGGCGCCGAAGGCGTAGATCCCCACGAGGAAGTCGAGGTTCTCGGGCACCACGAGCACGGCGGCGAGCAGGCCGGCGAGCAGGATCAGCACGTAGGGGGTGGAGCGCCGGGGGTGCAGGCGCCCGAGACCGGAGGGGATCTGGCGGTTGGTTGAGAGCGAGTAGGCCAGCCGCGAAAGCCCGAGCATCGCGGAGTTGGCGGCGGCGATCAGGGTGACGGCAACGACGGCTCCCATCGCGTAGCGCAACGCCTGCTCCAGGGCGTGGGGGCGCAGACGGCTGACGAGCCCGATCACGGGGTCGTCCAGGTAGCGGTGGCCGAGGGCCGAGTGGGTGCCGTGGATCGGGAAGGCGGTGACGGCCACGAGCGCCACACCGACGTAGGCGAGGACCAGGATCACGATGCCGCTCGCCAGCAGCCGGCGCAGCGCGCGGCGGCTGGCCCGCACCTCGCCGGCCAGGCCAGAGGCGTACTCGACCGAGGTGAACGCCATCGTGGTGACGGTGAGCGCGAAGATCAGACCCGACCACGTGGGGGCGTTCCCCAGGTGGATCGAGGCGGTGAGGGTGTGGGGGTTGAAGTAGAGGACGAGGCCGAGCGCGATCACGAACAGCTCGAGCGCGAGCGCCCCGACGACGAGCACGCCGATGCGCAGCGCTCGACGGGAGGAGAGCCCGCGGATGTTGGAGAGCACGACGAAGGCGACGATCGCGAGCGCCACCAGCAGCGCCTCGGTGTGGTTGCCGAGCGGAGCCCAGAAGACCTTGAGGTACTGCGTCGCGGAGTAGGCACAGACCGCGATCAGGATGATGTAGTCGAGCAGGATCGCCCACCCGGCGACGAACGAGACGAGCTCGTTGAAGGCGTAACGGGCGAACACGGTGGAGCCGCCGGGCTCCTGGTGCAGCGAGGCGCCCTCGACGTAGGTCGCCGCGGTGAGCCCGAACATCGCCGCGGCGAGCAGGAAGACGAGCGGGGTGAGCCCGAGCGCGTGGTTGACGACGACCCCGAGCGAGAAGAAGACGGCGGACGCCAGCGACGTGTAGACGATGCCAAACAGGATCGGTGAGCCGATCGTGCGGCTGAGCGTCGCCAGCGACCAAGCGGAGAGCTCCGCGCCGAGGCGCTCGCGCACGGGCCCCCTGGAGTCCTGCGGTTCCAGCCACTCCCAGTCCGAGCCGTCGGGAGTCGTGCTCACGATGTCCCCGGTGGCCGACCGTCTGCGCAGGTGTTGGGGTGCGGGATGTCTTTCATGGGATCGTCCGCGCGGCGTTGTTGGTCAACGGGCGTCTGCGCGTGGGGCTTCCGTGCCCCACGTCCGCGCGGTGTGCGTCCACTTGAGGTTAGGGCTCACGAATCAATATCTGACGGTCCGGATGCACTCGCCTGGCGGCGCCAGCCGCCACCCACGATGCTCGACGTACTACCGGTACGCCTGCGCTCGTGTGCGTCGTCTGGCATCCACCATCCGAGCACCCCGATCCCCCATCTATTGATTCGTGAGCCCTTATGAACCTGGAGCCCGTCCGCCCCGCGGCAACCCCCGCGCCGGCTTCGAGCCGCTCAGGTGATCAGCGGAATGATCAGGATCGCGACGATGTTGGCGACCTTGATCATCGGGTTGATCGCGGGTCCGGCGGTGTCCTTGAAGGGGTCCCCGACGGTGTCGCCGGTGACCGAGGCTGCGTGCGCGTCGGAGCCCTTGCCGCCGAACGCGCCGTCCTCGATCAGCTTCTTGGCGTTGTCCCACGCGCCGCCGCCGGCGGTCATCATCACGGCGAAGAAGAAGCCCACCACGATCACCCCGATCAGCAGGCCTCCGAGCGCCTGGGTGTCGATCAGGCCGACGATCAGGGTCAGCCCGATCGGCAGCAGCGAGGGCAGGATCATCTCGCGCTGGGCGGTGCGCGTGACGATGTCCACGCAGGTGGCGTAGTCGGGCTCTTCGGAGTAGTCCATGATCCCGGGGTGCTCGCGGAACTGGCGGCGCACCTCCTCGACCACGGCGCCGCCGGCGCGGCCGACGGCCTCGATCGAGAGCGAGGCGAACAGGCACACCATCAGGCCGCCGAGGAGCAGCCCGATCAGCACCGGCGGTTCGTTGATGCCGAAGGACACCGCGTGTTCGAGCTTGTTTTCGAGTTCTTTCTGGAACCCTGCGAACAGCACGATCGCGGCGAGCACCGCGGAGCCGATCGCGTACCCCTTGGTGACGGCCTTCGTCGTGTTGCCGACCGCGTCGAGGCGATCGGTGACCTTGCGCACCTCCTCGGGCAGGTCGGCCATCTCGGCGATGCCGCCGGCGTTGTCGGTGATCGGGCCGAAGGCGTCGAGCGCGACGATCAGCCCCGTCAGCGAGAGCAGGCCCATCACCGCGACGCCGATGCCGTAGATGCCGGTGACGCCGCCGCCCGCGAGCTTCCACGCGCCGAGAATGCCGAGCACGATCACGATCGCCGGCAGCGCCGTGGCCTGCAGTCCCGAGCCGAAGCCCTGGATGATGTTCGTCGCGTGGCCGGTGATCGACGCTTTCGCGGTCTTCTTGACGGGGGAGAAGCGAGTCGACGTATAGTATTCGGTTATTCCGAACAGCAGCGCGGTGACGGCGATGCCGATCAGCGAGCACAGGTACAGGTGGCTCCATTTGAGCACGTTCGCCGAACCGTCCTGGAAGGTCAGGTTGCGCATCAGCCAGTACGTGATCGGCGCGAACGCTGCCGCTGCGATCACGCCCGAGACGATCAGCCCCTGCAGGAGCGCACGCTCCACGTTGTCGGTGGTGGTGCGCACCGCGAACGTGCCGATGATCGAGGCGATGATCGCCGCGCCGCCGATCACCAGCGGGTACAGCGCCACCTGGGTGGCCTGGTTGAACGTGAGCACGCCGAGCAGAATCACTGCGACCGCCGTGACCGCGTAGGTCTCGAACAGGTCCGCGGCCATGCCGGCGCAGTCGCCCACGTTGTCGCCCACGTTGTCGGCGATCGTCGCGGGGTTGCGCGGGTCGTCCTCGGGGATGCCCGCCTCGACCTTGCCCACGAGGTCGGCGCCGACGTCGGCCGCCTTCGTGAAGATGCCGCCGCCCAGACGCGCGAAGACCGAGATCAGCGAACCGCCGAAGCCAAGCCCGATCAGGGCGTCGACCGCGGTCTTGGGGCTGTCGTTAAAGAACGACGTCAGCGCGCCGTAGTAGCCCGCCACTCCGATCAGCGCCAGTCCGACGACCAGCAGGCCGGTGATCGCGCCGCCGCGGAAGGCGACCCGCAGCGCCGGCGTGACGCCGCCGCGCGCGGCCTCCGCGACGCGGGCGTTCGAGCGAACCGACACGTTCATCCCGATGTACCCGGTCGAGCCGGACAGCAGGCCGCCGATCGCAAAGCCACACGCGACAGCGATGTTCTGCACGAAGATCAGTGCGACGAAGAGCACCACGCCGACGACGGCGATCGTGGTGTACTGGCGGTTCAGGTAGGCGCGCGCGCCCTGCTGGACGGCGAGCGAGATGCTCTGCATACGCTCGTTGCCAGGCGAGAGCGCGAGCAAGGCGCGCGTCGTCAGGACGCCGTAAACGACAGCGCACGCGGCGCAAACGAGGGCGACGACGACCCCGTGGTTCGTCAGGAAGCTGCTCAAGAAATCCTCCGCGGTCAGTTGACGTGCCGCGCGAGGATCGCGCGCACTGGTTCCACCGTCCCGCCCAGGTCGCTCGGTCGAGCGCCTACCCGGCGGAAAAGCGGGGGCAGTCTATCGTGCCGTGCGGCGGAGGGCGTTCACGCCTCGGGGCCGTGCGGGAGTCGCCCCGTTCGGAAACGGCGCGCCGCCGCTGGGCACGGAGGACCGAAGCCGGGAGACACGCGCCTTCGGCGCGAATCCCCGTTTCGGCCAGCGCCCAGCAGCGACGTGGACGTACCCACCCGCGCGGACGATCTCAAAAAATCCAGGCGGCACGCTCAACGCCCCGGCACCCACAGCCGGCCGCTGGACTCCGCTGGTCCGGGAGCAGACTGGTCGCCCGGCTTCTGCGACGGAGGCTGACCCGCCGGAGCGCTCTGTGGAGCGCTCTGAGGTCCGCCCTCGGGCGGGGCCTGCTCGCCGGCCGGGGGTGGGACGGGTGCGCTCGCCTGGGCCTCGCGGGCGTAGGCCATCTGCAGCTGCGAGAGGGCCTCGCGCAGCGCGCGCGCTTCCTGGGGAGCCCGGCGCTCGATCACTCCCAGCAGTCCACGCACGGCGTCGATCGCGTCGCGTACCTGCTCGAGGTCGCGCTCCGGGGGCTGCTGGGCGCCCGCTCCCTCCGGCCCGCCGACCAGCCCGAGCCGCCGGGCGCCGATGTTCAGCAGCGACACGGTCGCCTGGAGCACCACGTCGGCGCTCGTCAGGCGGCTCAGTTCGGCTTCGTAGGCGGCGCGCAACTCTGCCTCGCTCGGCTGCTCCATCCCATCCGTGGTCCCCCCCTGCGGGGCCTCCTGTGTACTCATACAGCCACCTCCCGTGCATAGGTTTGTCTCGTCTCCGCCACCGACGCCGCGAAGACCTCCCGGCGGTCGGCGCCCGCCTCGATCATCGCGCGCTGGCGCTGGGCGCCGTTGCGCTCGGGGAAGGCCCAGCTCGATGCCGAGCTCTCCGCGAACCGGCGCCGTCCAGCCTGCAAGCCGCTCGAGCGCCTCCCGCGCGGGGTACTCCTCGACGCGCTCTGTGTCGATCAGCCGGCCGTCGAGGCCGAAGCGGATCGCCCGCCACATGTTCTCCTCGACCACCCGCGGCGGGGGGTCGGTGAAGGGGACGCCCTCGTCGACGTCGCGGGCCGCCTGGGCCACGCAGGCCACGATCAGCGCGGCCAGCGCCTCGGACTCCGTCGCGGTCGCCTGCGCGTCGCAGATGCGGACCTCCACGGTGCCGAAGCCGAAGTGGGGGCGCACCGACCACCACACCTGGGTGAACTCCACGATCGAGCGGGTGCGCAGCAGCAGCTCGATGTACTCGCGATAGGCCGCCCACCCGCCGAAGGAGTCGGGGACCCCGCAGCGCGGGAAGCTGCGGGTGAAGCTCTGGGTACGCGCGGAGTGCAGCCCGGAGTCGCGACCGTCGAGGTAGGGGGAGTTGGCGGACACCGCCAGCAGCAGTGGCAGCACGCCGCGCAGCCGGTCGCAGACGAGCACCGCGCGGTCGGACCTCGCGCACGCCGACGTGGACGTGCATGCTGAAGGTGTTGTTGCGCCACGCCACGTACTTCAGGCCCTCCTCCACGCGGCGGTAGTGCTCGGTGTCGATGATGCGCTGCTCGCGGTAGTCCGCCCACGGGTGGGTTCCGGTGGCCCCCAGCGCCAGCCCGTGGTCCTCGGCGAGCGCGAACAGCCGCCGGCGGTGCTCGCGCTGGCGAGCGAGCGCGTCGGGGAGGTCCGCGCCGGGCCCGGAGACGATCTCGATCTCCGCGGAGATGAGCTCACCCGTGATGTGCTCGTGCAACGATGAATCGCCCGCCCGCCCGCGCGCGCGGGCGGCGTCGCGGAGCTCTTCGAAGCGTGGCACCAGTTCGAGGGTGACGGGGTCCAGCAGCGAGAACTCCTCCTCCAGGCCGACGGTGCCGTCCACCGCCTGCGCGAAGGTCTCCACCGCCCGGTCGAGGTCCAAGCTGTTCATGCGGTTCAGGTCGTCAGGTTAGATAGAAGTACAGCGCGTACAGCAGGTCCACCGCGGGACTGGAGGTGTGGACGGTAACCTCGGGGGGCACGAGCAACAGCGACTCGGAGTAGTTGAAGATGATCTTCACCCCCGCCTGCACGAGCTCGTCGGCGAGCTCCTGGGCGACGGCGCCGGGCACCGCGAGGACCCCGACGACGATGTCCTCGTCCTCGACCATCTGGCGCAGGTCGCGGGTGTGGCGCACGACCCTGTTGCCCACCGTGGTGCCCACCTTGGAGGTGTCCACGTCGAAGATCGCCACCACGCGGAAGCCGTGGTCGGCGAAGATGTCCGAGGAGGCGATCGCCTGGCCGAGGTGTCCGGCTCCGAACAGCGCGATGTTGTGCTGACCCGCGGTGCGCAGGATCTTGCGGATCTGGGAGACGAGCGACTCCACGTTGTAGCCCACCCCGCGCTTGCCGAACTTGCCGAAGCCCGACAGGTCGCGGCGGATCTGGGTGGAGTTGACGTGGGTGTAGTCGGAGAGCTCCTGGGAGGAGATCGTCTCCTTACCCATCTTGCGGGCCTGGGTGAGCACCTGCAGGTAGCGCGAGAGGCGCGCGGCGACCCCCAGCGAGAGCCGCTCGCCGGGGAGCTCCTCGTGGGCGCGCTCGATCTCCGCGGTGTTGCTGAACTGTCCGAAGGCCATCGCCCGTGACTATAGAGGCGCCCTGCGCAGCCGCCTCACCGCGGCCGCCGGGGGGATGAGTCCCCACCCGCCCGTTCTCCGGTCGCGTAGGCGTCGAGGGCTAGGTAGCGCGGGTAGGGCAGCCGCTCGGCGAAGCGCGCGGCGCTCGCGATCATCGCGGCGTTGTCGGTACACAGCACCCGCTCGGGCACGTGCACGGTCCCGGCCACCGCTTCGAGGCGGCGGCGCAGCGCCCCGTTGGCGGCGACCCCGCCACCGACCGCGAGACGCTCCAGGCCGGTCTGCCGCAGTGCCCGCTCGGCCCGTTCGACAAGTCGCTCTACGATGGCCGCCTGGTAGGAGGCCGCGAGGTCCGCCGCGCGTGCCGCCAGTTCGGTCTCAGAGAGCTCGCGCACCTTATAGAGCAGCGAGGTCTTCAGGCCTGCGAAGGAGAAGTCCAGGCTGTGCGCGAACGCCTGGCGGGCGGTGCCGAGCCCTGGCCGAGGCCCCCCGCCGGGGAACGGGAACGCCTCGGGGTCACCGCTCGCCGCGAGGCGTTCGAGCGCGGGCCCGCCAGGGTAGCCGAGTCCAAGCATCCGGGCGCCCTTGTCGAACGCCTCCCCCGCGGCGTCGTCGAGCGTGCTCCCCAGCACCTCGAAGCCCTCGTGCTCGCGCACGTGCGCCAGCAGCGTGTGTCCGCCGCTGGCGATCAGGCACACGAAGGGGGGCTCGAACGGGTGGGTGGGGACCCGCTCGCCGGCGATGAAGTTCGCGGCCACGTGGCCCTGGAGATGGTCCACCGCAGCGAAGGGCAGCTCCCGCGCGGCAGCCAACGCCTTGGCGGTGGCGAAGCCCACCAACAGTGCGCCCACCAACCCGGGACCCTGGGTGGCGGCAACCAGGTCGACCTCCTCCAGGCTCGCCCCTGCACGCTCGAGCGCGTGGGCCACCACGAGGTTGACCAGCTCCAGGTGGTGACGGGAGGCGATCTCAGGGACCACGCCTCCGAAGCGGTTGTGCACCTCCTGCGAGGAGATCACGTTGGAGCGCACCCGCCCCTCCCCGTCGAGGACCGCCGCGCAGGTGTCGTCGCAGCTCGTCTCCAACGCGAGGACGGTCAGGCTCATACGAAGCCGGGGTTGGGCACGTCCTCGAACGAGCCCGCCAGCGTGGCGGGGGTGCGCCACATGACGAGCGCATCCTCCCCATTGTCCTGGTAGTAGCGCCGGCGCAGGCCCGCCGGGCGGAAGCCTTCGCGTTCGTAGAGGCGGATCGCGACGTCGTTGGAGCGGCGCACCTCCAGGGTGTAGCGCGCCTGCTCGTCGCCCACGCGCACGTAGAGCTCGCCGAGCAGCGCCGAGGCCACCCCCTCGCGGCGGTGCTCGGGGGCGACGGCCACGTTCATCACGTGCCACACGGTCTCGTAGCGCGAGCAGATCAGGTACCCCACGAGCCGCCTGTCGTACTCGGTTCCCCGCACCGCGGCGAGGCAGATGCCCGAGGACTTGGAGAGCTCCAGCACGAACATCGCCAACGACCACGGCGTGGGGAACGCGCGGCGCTCGACCCCGATCACCTGCGGCAGGTCGGAGTACGCCAGACGCCTGATCTCCAGTGGCGGCCGTCCGGAGGCGACCTCGGCGACGTATTGAGCACTCACGTCAGAGGCCCTCCGATGCGACCTTTGCGAGGAACTGGGGGACTGGCTCACTCACCGGCACTCTTTTCCAAGGCGATCTGCGCATCCGGGAGGCGTCGGTAGTCGGGGAGCACCGCCTCCGGGGCGCCGGCGGGCACCTCGAGCGCGAGCTCGCACAACACCTCGGCATCGACTCCGTGCAACGGCGAGGAGTCGTCCGCGACCACCACTCCGAGCGCCTCCACATATCCCCGAAAGCGTACCGCCCCATCCCCCACCGCCAGCCACCCCAGTCCCTCCGCGGAGCCCACAGGGAGACCTCCCAGCTCCTCGGGGCGCAGCGCACAGGGGGCTGCCAACTCCCCCCCGCCGGTGTAGAGCGCCACGAACGCCTCCCCGCGGCGGGCGTCCACAGCTGCGAGCACGCCGCGCTTGGACACCGGCGCCCCGCCCCCCGCCTGCACCTGCGACCACTCCACATCCGGTGCCCGCAGGGCGGCCTCGGCGAGGACCCGCAGGGTGCAGATACCCACCACCTCGACCCCCAGCGACTGCGCCAGCCCGCGCGCAGTGGCGACCCCGATACGCAGGCCCGTGAACGTGCCCGGCCCCACGCCCACCGCGATCCGTTCGACCTGCCCCCACCGCAGACCGGCCTGGGCGAGCAACTCGCTCGCCAAGGGCAGCAGGCGCGTGGTGTGCCCGGGGTGTTCCCCGGCGGGGGGGTCGTCGCGCGCCTGTAGTGTGGTCCCGTCGGCGAGCCGCAGCCCCACGACGGTGGCGGGCGTGGCGGTATCGAAGCCGAGGACGATCATCGCTCTGTAGAGACCTCGATCCGCCGGCGGTCGCCGCCACGGTGAGTGAGGGTCACCCGCATCCTCGCCTCCCCCAGCTCGGGGCTGCCCTCCTCGGGCCACTCCACGAACGCGACGCTCTGCGGGCCAAGATAGTCCTCCAGCATGCCTGGATCCTCCTGCCCCAGCCCAGTCAGCCGGTAGAGGTCGAGGTGGGCCACAGTCACCTGCGACCCGCGGTAGCGGTGCCCGATCCCGAACGTGGGACTGGTCACCGGGTCGGTCACGCCCAGCGCCCGCGCAGCTCCACGCACAAGCGTGGTCTTGCCCGCACCCAACTCGCCCCGCACCAGCACCACGTCCCCCGCGCGCAGATCCGCGGCCAACTCGGCGCCCAGCGCCTCAGTCTCCTCGGGGGCCGTGGTCTCGCGCACGAACACGCGAGAGACTCTATTGCCGAGACTCCGGAGGCCAGGTCCCTATGGACCCAGACTCACTACCTGCCGGACTGGATGGGGCCTTTGATCCGCCACCCATCGCGGCGAGAGCCCTACGCGGCGCGCAGCTCCTGCTCGTAGGAGAGCGCCTGGCGCTCGAGCCCGCCGTCGGGGCCGACCCGGTAGGCGCCCATACGGGTGAGGGGCGGCGAGTACGCGTGGATCGTGATCGCGGGCTCGGTGCCGGCGTGCAGGACGCGGTGGATCGCGCTCGCGGGGACGTTGAAGCACGCCCCCGCCGAGAGCCTCCGCACCAGCGGAGGGGAGCCCATCACGAGGCGCTCCTCGCGCACGCGGCCGGCGATCACGGCGATCCCGCCGGCGGATTCGTCGTGATCGTGAAAGCCCGTGTCCTGGTTGTCGCTCCAGCAGATCAACCAGGCGTTGACGCGCTCGTCGCTGAAGATCTGCTCGTAGACGCGCGTGTCGTGCTCGTGGTGGACCAGGTGACGCCAGCGGACCGGGTCGGCGGCGAGCGCAGCGGCGAAGCGCTCGAGCTGCTCGGGGTTCAGGTGCGCGTTGAGGCCATCTGCGGGCACCGGCTCCGGTTCTTCCAACAGCCGCTCGAACCGCTTGACGGCAAGGCTCAGGGCGTTGGCCGCAAATGGCGCGCTGGCGGCAGACGACTCGGACGCGGGCCGCGAACGGGGCGCCGGGGCGAACCACACAAGCCGTGTGGGACGGGCACTCATACCGCCACCCCCGCCCGGATCGAGGGTGCGCGCCCCAGCAGCCGGCCGGCGTTCTCCGCGAGCAGCGCCTCGCGGCCGGTGGGGGTCGGCTCGACGACGGGGCGGTCCGAGCCATACACCAGCTGCTCTCCGCCCACGCGGCGGGCCATGGCCTCCACGGCGGCCGGGCCGTAGCTGGAGGTGTCGTAGAAGCTCAGCGGATCGTGCAGGTCCACCGCCGGGCCGCCGCGCGCCGCGAGCCGCTCGCTGAGCAGCGGCGCGCCGCCCGCAAGCATCGCGAACACGACCCGCAGCCGCGGATGCTCGCGCCGTCCGAGCGTCACGAACGTCAGCCACGCCGCCTGCACCTGCGCTACATAATCGGTCAGCGGACGCCACCACAGCGGCTCGCTGAGCGTCGCCTCGGAGGGACGCCAGCCCGGCGCGGGGCCGGGGTGGACGAACAGCGGCGCCCCACGCTCCGCCACCCGCTCGAGCAGCGGCGAGACGAGCGCGAAGGCGTCCGGGCCGGCCAGCGCTCCCGCCGGCAGGCAGACCCCGATGCAGCCGCGCGCGAGCAGCCGGTCGACGTCGTCGGGGTCGGGCCCATCGAGCGCGATCGGCCCCCACGCGGCGAATCCGTCGGGCAGCGCCAGCGCGCCCTCGAGGTGGGCCTCGATCAACTCGTCGACCTGCTCGCGCGGCAGCGCCTCGATCCCGATCGCACTCGACAGCGCCACCAGCGCGAGGTCGAGGCCGTCGCCGTCCACGAGGCTCGCCCGGCGGGCGGGCGATTCTGCCTCCAGGTCGATCACGTAAGGCTGCTCACCCGCCGCATGCAGCACCGTGAGGCCGTGGGAGCGCCGGACGAACGGGAGCGTCCGGCGAGCGGCAAGCGCGTCGAGCAGCGGGGCGGTCCAGATGTGCTGATGAACGTCGATCTGCATGGTTTCGGAAGACACCTCGTCGGAAGGTCGGCTCCTTGAGAGGCCCGTGGATTGGACCCACGCCCGCTATACCTCATAAAGTAGATCGATAATAGCACCTTTCGGCGAAAGGGTGAGCCCAGGGGTCGAATCTTTCTCGAAGAACCTTGCAGGCCCTTGCTCGAGGACCCCTTAACGACGACCGGCCCACGGGAGAGGGGTTCGTGGGCCGGTCGCACTGCTTGGGAGGAGGTCTGTCCTCTATCGGCAGCCCGCCCCCACAGCTTTAGAGAAGATTGTGCACCCCTGATGGCTCAGAAAAGGCCGAGTTGATCGGCCTCCGCCACCGGCTCTGCAGCCACGCCAGACCCCGCGGCGACTGGTGGCTGCTCGGGCTCCTCGGCCGCCTCGGGCACCTCCAGCCACTGCTCCTGCTCGGGCGCGGGCAGCGCCAGCAGCTCCGGCAGCCGCTTGAAGTCCGCGCGCAGGGTCTCCAGCATCCGCGGGGTGTAGAGCGCCGCGGCAGGGTGGAAGATCGGGTACAGCCGCACCGCCCGGCGGCCCACCGCCATCACCTCGGGCTGACCGTGCAAGCGCGTGATCCCCGTCGGGTCCTCGCGCAGCAGCTTCGTGGAGAAGTTCCCCAGCGTGCATATCACCCGCGGCTGGATCAGCTCCACCTGGCGGTACAGGTACTCCCGGCAGTTCTCGATCTCCGCCGGCTGCGGGTCGCGGTTGCCGGGTGGATGACACTTGAGGACGTTGCATATAAACACGTCCGCTCGTTGCAGCCCGATCTCTTCGAGCAGCTTGTTCAGCAGCTTGCCCGCCGCACCCACGAACGGCAGCCCCTGCTCATCCTCGCTCGCCCCCGGCGCCTCCCCCACGAACATCAGGTCGGCGTCCGCGTTGCCCGCGCCGAAAACCACCGTCTTGCGCGTGGCCGCCAGCTCCGAGCAGCGCACGCACGCCTGGGCCTGCTCGAACACCTCCTTGAGGGCCTCGCGCCGCTCCGCGGCCGAGCCCGGCAGTTGGCTCTCCTCGGAAGACATCGAGTCGGGATCGTATCCCCTTGCACGGGACGAAGGGCTTGGCCGCCGGGTGGCTCAGGGTCTCCTCTGTGCAGGTGCGCACACAATCCCCCTCCACCCCCACAGACCCCGGAACCTCTGTATCATTCCTCACAGGCCGTCACCGGGATCGCTCGGGACGGACCCGAAGTGCAGGAGCCATCTCTTATCGCGCCGGTATCCGCAGGGACTGGACCGAAGGCCATGAGCCACCACCACCACCGACTCGCCTTACGCGCATGAGCACTCTGCGCGCCTTGGGAGTCTGTACCGGGGAGCCGGTACCGATCTGTACGGGGGGGCGCGTCCCGCGATGAGGACGCTGCGCACCGTCGGGGAGCTGCGGGCTGCGCTCGCGCCGGCCCGGCGCGTGGGCTCTACGATCGGGCTCGTGCCCACGATGGGGGCGCTGCACGAGGGGCACCTGTCGCTGATCCGCCGGGCGCGGGAGCAGTGCGACACTGTTGTGGTCTCGCTGTTCGTGAACCCCGCGCAGTTCGACGAGCGCTCGGACCTGGAGCGCTACCCGCGCTCCGAGCGCCACGACGCGGGGCTTGCGGCGGAAGCCGGCGCGGACCTGCTGTTCGCGCCCTCGGTCGAAGAGGTCTACCCGCCGGGGTTCGCCACCGCGGTGGAAGTGCTCGGGCTGACCGACCGCCTGGAGGGCTCCGCGCGTGGGGCCTCGCACTTTCGGGGGGTCACGACGGTGGTTACGAAGCTGTTGTGCATGGCGGCACCCGACGTCCTCTACCTCGGCCAGAAGGACGCTCAGCAGGTCGTCGTGATCCGCCGCCTGCTCGCCGACCTGAACCTTCCGGTGCGCGTCGAGGTGCTGCCCACCGTGCGCGAAGCCGACGGGTTGGCGCTCTCCAGCCGCAACGCGCTGCTCGACCCCCGTGCTCGCGAGCGCGCGCGGGCGCTCTCCGCCGCGCTGGGCGCCGCCGGCGAGATGGCCGCCGCGGGACAGCGCTCGCCCGAGGCGCTGCTTGGGGCCGCCCACGCCGTGCTGGCCGCTGCCGGGGTTCGTGCCGACTACGTGGAGCTCGTGGACCCCGACACCCTGGAGGCGCTCGCCGAGCTCGACCGGCCGGCCCTGCTCCTGCTCGCCGCCCGCCTCGGCCGGGTACGGCTGATCGACAACGCCACCCTTGAACCCGCCCTGGAGCCAACTCGACCCTCGGGAAAGGCGGCCGCGACATGCAGCGCGTGATGCTCAAGTCCAAGATCCACCGTGCCACGGTGACCGACTGCGACCTGCACTACGTGGGGTCGATCACGATCGACCCCGACCTGCTCGAGGCCGCGGACATCCTCGAGTACGAGCAGGTGCACGTGGTCGACATCGACAACGGGGCGCGCTTCGAGACGTACACGATCGCCGGCGAGCGCGGCTCGGGGGCGATGAAGGTCAACGGCGCCGCCGCGCGCCTCGTGCACCGCGGCGACACCATCATCGTGATCTCCTACGGCTCGTACGACCGCGCGGAGCTGGAGCGCTACGAGCCTCGCGTGGTCCACGTGGAGGCGCAGACCAACCGCATCGTCACCGTCGACGACGCCGTGGCGACCCTGCTCGCGTCAGGGCGTCAACCGCCGTCAGAGAGGAAACTCACCACACCATGTCCAGCCAGCCCAACGTCAAGATCCCCCACGACCCCGGCCGTCTACCGATGACCCTGCCGCTGCTGGCGGAGAAGAAGCGCCTCGGCGACCCGATCGTGATGGTCACCGCCTACGACTACCCCTCCGCCCGGGCCGCCGAGGCGGCCGGTGTGGACCTCGTGCTCGTCGGGGACTCCGCCGCCACCACCGTGCTCGGCTACAGCGCCACCACTCCCGTGCGCCTGGAGGACATGCTCGTGCTCGCCGCCGCCGCGCGGCGCGGCCTGCAGAACCCCGCTGCTGATCGGCGACCTGCCGTTCGGCTCCTACGAGGTCTCCGACGAGCAGGCCATCGCGACCGCTGTGCGGATGATCCAGGAGGCCGGTTGCGACACCGTCAAGCTCGAGGGCGGCGGCCCCGCGTCTCTCGCCGCGCCCGCGCGATCGTCGGAGCCGGCATCCCCGTGATGGGCCACGTCGGGCTGACCCCGCAGACCTCCACGGCGCTCGGCGGCTGGAAGGCGCAGGGGCGCTCTGCACAGGCCGCCGCGCGGATCGGCGCGCAGGCGCTCGCCCTGCAGGAGGCCGGCTGCTTCGCCGTCGTCTTCGAGGCGATCCCCGCCGCGGTCACCGAGGAGCTGATGGGCCGCATGGAGATCCCCGTGATCGGCATCGGCGCCGGCCCCGCCACCGACGGGCAGGTGCTCGTCTTCCACGACCTGCTCGGCATCCGCGACGGCCTCGGGCCGCGCTTCGTCAAGCGCTACGCCAACCTCCAGGAGGAGATGAACGCCGGCGTAGCCGCCTACGCCGAGGACGTCCGCGCGCGCCGCTACCCCGGCCCCGAGCACACCTACAAGATCGACCCCGCCGAGCTCGCCGAGCTGCGCTCGCTGCTGGGCTGAGAACGTCTTTCGAAATAGACGGTGCGACCGAGGCGTCTCTGGACCAAGCTGGGCGACGCGGGGCGGTGAAGCCCGTGCTGGTAGCACGGGCAAGCCGGCACGTGGCGATCCAGCGCCGTGTCCAGGGGCGCCTCACTGCTTCAGTTCGATCGAGTCCATGAAGTGGGTGTAGATTCCGACGGCGTTGGCTTCGGCTTCGGCCAGCTGGGCTTCGAAGTGTTCGACGCGGTGCAGGACGGGGACGTCGCTCGGGGTTCCGTAGGGCGTGGCGAGCCTGATGATCAGTGGAGATTCTTCGGCTTCGGGGTCCACGGCGGTGTAGCGTTCGTTGAACTGGGCGGTGCTCGCGGGCAGCGTCTGGTAGCCGCTGGTGGCCCACGCCCCGATGTCCCCGCACAGGCTTGGGACCGCCAGCGTGGAGAGCCCCACGAGCTTGCTCGCGAAGACCCTCACCGCTCGGGTGAGCCTGCCGTTGCTCCAGTGCAAGCCCTTGACCGCGTGGGCGAAGGTCGCGATCGGGCCGGCGGCGGTGTGGTACCCCACGGCTGTCATCGCCCCCACGACCTCGAAGTCGAGCTGTTCTGAGTCGTGATCCTGGGGGGAGCCGGCGGCCACATGGGGACACTGGGCGAAGGTCTGGTTCGCGTAGCTTTTGACGTTCGCCAGCGCCTTGGCGATATCGGGCTCCGAGGCGCGCACCAGCGTGTTGGTGGCGCGAGCCAACGCCTGCGTGGTGGACACATCTGCCGACCTGGCGCTCGCAGCCGGCGGCGCCACCGTGAGCGCCACGCTGGCGAGGAGGACTGAGGCCGATCGGATGCCCACGATTGTCAGAGTACTGCACGCGCTGCACGGCGGCGCCACCCACCCCGGACCGTGGTTGAAACGAGCGGCGCTGGCCTACCTTCGATCGGTCGGCGTTTCCCGGGTCCAGGCTGGACGACGCTGGCCGATCTCCGATCGGTCGATGCCACTCCCCGCGCGCCGCGTAGTACCAGCGCGCGGAGAGTGGCGACCTCAGCCTCAGCTGTTGCCGGTGGTCTGCACGGCCTGGATCTCAGTGTCGGCCGCTTCCGCAAAGAACACACCCGGTTCGTGTAGCGCGTTTTCGCCACCGTTGCCCAGATTGACCCAGCAGCTGACCGCGAGCTCGCTGGGGCTGGTGGAGCTGACCGCCACCTCCAGTGGCACCGTGGTCTCCGCCGCAAACACGTTGGCGACGGGGACCACAGCCGTCGTGGCCGAGAAGAAGCCCGACACGTCCGCCACCGGACTCCCGCTGCCCGGGACGTCGGCCAAGGCGCAATCCACGGCGCCCTCTCCCCCGGGGTCCGTCGCCACGATGCTGACCTGGACCTTGGCCGAGGCGAGGTAGCTGCCGGCAGGCAGCGCCTTGCTCAGCACCGGGGTCGGCGAGCCTGCGGTGCCGGTCGTGAATGCCACGCCTTCGTCGGGCCCGGTGGGGGGCTGACTGGCCGAGAAGCCCGCGACGGCTCCGTTCGTCCCGTTTTCACCTTTCGTCCCAGTTTCACCTTTGGTGCCAGTTTCGCCTTTTACGCCGTTTTCGCCTTTTGCGCCGGCGGTTCCGCTCCCACCGGCCGGCCCACTCGGGCCCACGGGGCCGGCTGCGCCGATGGCGCCGATGGCGCCGGACTTCGAGTACCGCTTGATCAGGCCGATCACTTCGGCCTTCGTCAGACCCTGGCCCTTCGACTTGGCCTTCGCCTTGTTGGCGCTGGCCGTGCCGGCGCCGGTGGCCGCCAGGCTGACGCTCAGCACGGTCGCCGTCGCCCCGAACGCGGCCACCACGCACACGACGAACACCGCGGGCCGCCGCCCGCGCCATGGTGCTTTCTGCATTTGACCTCCCCTGCCGGCCAGACTTCTGCGCCGGTCCATGTTTATAATGCCGTGACCCTACCTCAGAGACGCCCGCGCGGGTCTCACAGATGAAATTCTTGGGTGTCGGGGGTTGCTGGCGCCGCTGCGCTACCGCGGCTCGGTCGTGCCGGGCGCCGGGGCCGCGTACTCAATCCTCCGCAGCACCCGCGCCGGCGCGCCGGCCGCCACCGAGAAGGGCTCGACGTCGCGGGTGACGACGCTGTTAGCGCCGATCACGCAGCGCTCGCCGATACTCACCCCGCTGCTCACGACGACGTTGGCGCCGAGCCAGCAGTTGTCCCCGATGCGCGTGGGCCCCTTGCTCTGGAAGCCCTGCCACGGTACGGGGCGATCGGGGTCGTCGTAGCGGTGGGAGGCGTCGGAGACGAAGCAGCCGTTGGCCACCATGCAGTGCTCGCCGATCTCCACGAGCTCCTGGGCGGCGACCATCACGCCCTGGTTCAGGAACGTCCCCGCGCCGATCCGCACGCGCGCCCGGCCCGGGGCGGTGATCCACACGTTCGGCTCCCACACCACCCCCTCCCCCACCTCCAGCCGGCCCTCGCGCAGCGCCTCCAGCACGTTGCCGTGCACCGGCCACCGCGCGAACGCCCCGCGGCGCATCAGCTCCCAGTGGATCCGCGCGCGATTCCACGGCAGCGTGTTGCGCTCGTACCACCGCCACTTCTGCACCCACAGCCGCGCCTGGCGGGCGAGCTCGTCGATCCCCGCGGACGGCAGGGGATCGGGAGAGGTGCTCAAGCCGCGACCTTCGCGCGCGGTTTGCGCCTGCGGGCTTTGGCTGGTCCGGCGCCGTTCGAGGAGGCGCCGGCGGCGGGGAGGATCTGCGCGAGGAACTGACCCGTGTGCGAGGCCGGCTCCGCCGCCACCTCCTCCGGCGTGCCCGCCGCGACCACGAGGCCGCCCTCCTCACCCCCCTCGGGCCCCATGTCGATCAGGCGGTCCGCGCACTTGATCACGTCGAGGTTGTGCTCGATCACGACCACGCTGTTGCCCGCGTCCACGAGGCGCTGCAGCACCTCCAGCAGGCGCTGCACGTCGGCGAAGTGCAGGCCCGTGGTCGGCTCGTCGAGGATGTACAGGGTGCGGCCGGTCGCCACCTTGGAGAGCTCGGTGGCGAGCTTCACCCGCTGGGCCTCCCCGCCGGAGAGCGTCGTGGCGGGCTGGCCGAGGCGCACGTAGCCGAGGCCCACCGCGTCCAGGGTCTCCAGGCGCCGGCGCACCTTGGGGATGTGCTCGAAGAACTGCACGGCCTCCTCGATCGGCATGTCGAGCACGTCGGCGATCGCTCTTGCCCTTGAAGCGGATCTCCAACGTCTCGCGGTTGTAGCGCTTGCCGTGGCACTGCTCGCACGGCACGTACACGTCGGGCAGGAAGTGCATCTCGATCTTGATCTGCCCGTCGCCCTTGCACACCTCGCAGCGCCCGCCCTTGACGTTGAAGGAGAAGCGGCCCGGCTTGTAGCCGCGCGCGCGGGCCTCCTGGGTCTTTGGAGAAGAGGTCGCGGATCACGTCGAACAGGCCCGTGTACGTGGCGGGGTTCGAGCGCGGGGTGCGTCCGATCGGGGACTGGTCGACGGCGATGATCTTGTCGAGCTGCTCCAGGCCGCTGCATCGCGCGGTGCGCGCCGGGCCGCGAGCGCGCGCGCGGTGCAGGCGCGCGGCCACCGCCTTGTAGAGGATCTCGTTGACGAGCGTGCTCTTGCCCGAGCCCGACACCCCGGTCACGCACGTCAGCGCGCCCAGCGGGAAGCTCGCGTCGACGTCGCGGAGGTTGTGCTGCGTCGCGCCCTCGACCTTCACGTACCCAGTCGGGGTGCGCCGCTTGGCTGGCACGGCCACGCGTGCGTGCCCCCGCGAGGTACTGTCCGGTGAGCGACTCCTTCACGCGCTGCACCTGCGCGGCGGTGCCCTGCGCCACGATCTGACCCCCGTGCTCGCCCGCGCCCGGTCCGAGGTCCACGAGATGGTCGGCGGCGCGCATCGTCTGCTCGTCGTGCTCGACCACGATCACCGTGTTGCCGAGGTCGCGCAGGCGCTCGAGCGTCGCGATCAGCTTCGAGTTGTCGCGCTGATGCAGGCCGATCGAGGGCTCGTCGAGGATGTACAGCACGCCCACCAGCGAGCTGCCGATCTGCGTCGCCAGGCGGATCCGCTGCGCCTCCCCGCCGGAGAGCGTCGCCGAGGCGCGGTCCATCGATAGGTAGCCGATCCCGACGTTCTCCAGGAACTGCAGCCGCTCGGCGATCTCGCGCAGAATCAGCCGCGCCACGTGGCGGTCGGTCTCCGAGAGCTCCACCTGCTCCAACCACTCCATCGCGCGCCGCGCCGAAAGCCCGCAGAAGTCCTCGATCCGCGTCCCTCCCACGAGCACCGCGCGGGACTCCGCGCGCAGGCGCGCGCCGCCGCACACCGGGCAGGTCGCGTAGCGACATGTACTCCTCGAGTTTCTCCTTGACCCCCTCGGACTCGGTTTCGCGGTAGCGCTTTTCGAGGTTGGCGACCAGCCCCGCGAAGCGCGTCGAGTAGGAGCGCCGCCGGCCGAAGCGGTTGCGGTAGGTGATCGCCAGCGGCTCCTTCGTCCCGTGCAGGAACAGGTCGCGGTGCTCCTGGGGCAGTTCTTCCCACGGCTCGTCGAGGTCGACGCCGTAGCTCTCGGCGAGCGCCTCGGCGACCTGTTCGTAGTAGTTGGAGAACGCGGCCGCCCCGCTCCACGGCGCGATCGCGCCTTCGCTCACCGACAGCGTCGGGTCGGGCACGAGCAGCTCGGGGTCGATCTCCATCTGCGCGCCCAGCCCGTGGCAGCGCTCGCACGCCCCGTGGGGGGAGTTGAACGAGAAGATCCTTGGCTCCATCTCGACCAGCGACGGCCCGTGCTCGGGGCACGCGAAACGCTCGGAGTATGTGACGATATCGCCCACTTCCTCCCGGTTCTCACCATCCGGGGACGTCGCACCCGGCCCGCTCTCTGTGGCACGCGACCCCGCGGCGGAGCCCGAAGGGGCGGAGCCCATCATCTCCACCTCCACCAACCCATCCGCGAGACGGACCGCGGTCTCGATCGAGTCGGCCAGCCGCTTGCGCACGTCGTGGCGCATGACGAGGCGGTCTACGACCACCGAGATGTCGTGCTTGTAGCGCTTGTCGAGCACGATCGCTTCCTCCAGCATGGCGCACGCGGTCGTCGATTCGCACGCGCGCGAAGCCGTCCGCGCGGAGCTCCTCCAACAGCTTGCCGTACTCGCCCTTGCGCCCGCGCACGACCGGGGCCGCCACCATGAAGCGCGTGCCGTCGGGGAGCTCCATCACCTGGTCGATGATCTGCTCCGCCGACTGCCCCGTGATCGGCCGGCCGCACTTCGGGCAGTGGGGCTTGCCCACCCGCGACCACAGCAGGCGCAGGTAGTCGTAGATCTCCGTCACGGTGCCGACTGTCGAGCGCGGGTTGCGCGAGGTCGTCTTCTGGTCGATCGAGATCGCCGGGGAGAGCCCCTCGATCGAGTCCACGTCGGGCTTGTCCATCTGCCCCAGGAACTGGCGCGCGTACGCCGACAGCGACTCCACGTAGCGGCGCTGCCCCTCCGCGTAGATCGTGTCGAACGCGAGGCTCGACTTGCCCGAGCCCGACAGGCCCGTTATGACCACCAGCGCGTCGCGCGGCAGCGTCAGGGAGACGTCTTTGAGGTTGTGCTCGCGCGCGCCGCTGACGACGATCTGGTTGCTCGAGGGCATGCTCGGTACATCATACGATGGCGAACAGACGTTCGTGTGGGGTTGGATTTTTTAGGGATTTGAGGGGCGCGTCATTCGGTGTGTGGACCCCACGGCGGGTGTGCCTCGGTGGCTTGGCGTGGGGGCCGCGGCCTTCGGGTCGGCGCTTGCCTCAGTCGCCGATGCCCTCGAACAGCGACGCCACCTCGAGGTCGGGCACGCCCTCCACGGGCGAGGGGACCGTGTCGCCGGGCACGTACACCGCGCAACGGCCGTAGCCGTCGGGTCCCGGGTCGGTGCGGACCTCGACCGCGCGACCGGGGAGGTCGACCAGCCAGTAGGTGGGCATACCAGCCTGCGCGTATATCTCGAGCTTCTTGCCGCGATCCTTCCGGTGCGAGGTCATCGCGATCTCCACCACCAGCAGCGCCACTCCCGGGCTACGCCAGTCGGGCCGCGGCCCATCGCGAACGAGCGCGAGGTCGGGCTCGGGCTTGGAGCGCGGCCTGGCGTCCAGTGGCAACTGCACCATCAGCCACGCCCGCGCCGCACTGAAGTGACGCGTAAGCAACACGATCGCCGCGATGTGGCTGTCGCCCTGCGGGCTCATCTCGACCAGCAGCCCGTCGAGCAGCTCGACCGGCTCGTCTTCGAGCGCACCGGTCTCCACCATCCGGTCGTAGGTCTCGATGTCCAGCCTGTGGATCGCGTCGAGGCCGATGCGCCCCCGGCCGACGAGCAGCCCTTCGCGCAGTTCCACGCCGACGCCGTCCAGCGCCCCCGCTTGCACCAGTCGCTCGTACGTCCCGGCGTCCATCCTGTAGAGCAGAAGTGAGGGGTCCTCCGGCGGCGATCCGGACAACGGATGTGGCTGGGATGCCTGTGTTGCCATCGACTCATTGTGGCAGGCGAGGATACGGACGGCTTGGGATGTTTTGGTCGCGCCGCCGCGGCGGCCTCGCGGTGCGCTGCGAGGCGCACCCGCGCCCGCCCCCCACCGACCCGGACGACCCCCGCCCGCCTTCACCAGCTGGGGAGTGCCCGCGCCGGCCGCGCAGTGCCCGCCGGCCGCCTTCTTTACGGCTCGAGCTCGCCGTCGTAGACGGCGAAGATCGCGCCCTGCGGGTCTGAGACGATCGCAATCTTCGCGACCTGGATGTCGATCGGGCCGGCGTGCACGGTCCCGCCGAGCTCCGCCACCCGGGCGAGCGCGGCGTCGAGGTCCTCCACGCCGAAGTACACCAGCCAGTGGGGCGGCGCCCCCGGCGGGGTCAGCGGGCGGATGCCGCCGGCGTTGGCCTCCCCGTTCTTGATCGACAGGTACGGGTCGGGGCTGCCCTCGAAGGGTGCCGTGGTCCAGCCGAAGAGCCCGCCGTAGAAGGCGGCGGAGGCGTCGAGGTCGGGGGAGTTGAGCTCGTTCCACACGAGCGCTCCCGGGGCGTTGACGAGCCCCGCGCCGTGGTGCGCCCGGGGCTCCCACACCATGAAGTGGGCGCCCTGGGGGTCGCGGATCACGGCCATGCGGCCCACGTCCATCACGTCGAAGGGACCCGCGTGCACGTTCGCGCCGAGCTCCTTCGCGCGCTCCGCGGCCGCGTCGGCGCTCTGCACCGAGACGTATGACTGCCACTGCGGCGGCACCCCCGCCTCGCGCTGCTGCTCGGGCTGCGGCGCGATCGCCGCGACCCGCTTGCCGTCGAGGTGCATCATCGAGTAGTACACCCCGTCGCCCACCGGGGAGTCCTCAGCCTCCCACCCGAACAGGCCGCCGTAGAACGCCTTCGCAGCCGACTGGTCGGTGCTCGACAGATCGGCCCAGCAGAAGGTGCCGGGGGTGTACTCGGTGCGCTCGCCCACGCGGGGAACCTATCGCAGATCGAAGTCGGGGGCTGAGTGCCACCGGACCCGAGCGGGCGCCCTCGGGCGCCCTCAGTCCACGCGCAGGACGGCCTTGCCCGCGATGCGGCGCTCCATCAGCGCGGCGATCGCCTCCGCAGCCTCGCGCCAGCTGCCCTCGTGGTCCACCGAGCAGTCGAGCGTCCCGGCGGCGACGAGCCCGGCGAGCCGGCCGAGGTCCCGCGCGCCCGAGCGCCCGCGGGCGAGCTCGGCGAACAGCAGCAGGCCGTAGAGCCGCGCGCCGGGGGCGCGACCGAACAGCGCGCGCGTGGGGAAGCTCGTGGGCGAGGGGTCCGAGGAGGCGAAGGAGACGACGGTCCCGCCCGGTGCGACGCGCTGCAGCGCGGCCCCGAGCGTCTCCCCGCCGACGGCCTCGACGATCGCGTCGAACTCCTCGCCCGCGGGCTCGAGCGAGTGGAGAACCTCGTCGGCGCCGAGCTCGCGCAGGCCCCGGGCGCGCTCAGCGCTCGCCGAGACCGCGCTGACGTGGGCGCCGGCGAGCCGGGCGAGCTGCACCGCGAAGCGCCCCACCCCACCGGAGGCGCCGGTGACGAGCACCCGCCGGCCGAGCACCGAGCCGGCGACGTCGAGCGCCTTCAGCGCCGTGAGCCCGGCGACGGGCAGCGTTGCGGCCTGCGCGTCGGAGACCCCGTCGGGCAGCGCGCAGAGCGTCTCGGTGGGCACCGCGGCGAGCTGCGCCCACGCTCCGCGCCCGACCAGGCCGACGACCCGCGCGCCCTGCGGGGGACCGGAGCCGTCGGCGGCGGGAGCCTCCACTACCCCCGCGACGTCCCAGCCGGTGAGCTCCCCGTCAGCCATCTCGGCGAGCCGCCGCGACTCGCCGCGGTTGAGCGAGAACGCACGCACGCGCACGAGCGCCTCGGAGGGCAGCGGCACGGGGTCGGGCACCTCGCGCAGGCTCACGTTCGCGGGCGCGCCGGGTGCTGCGGTGAGGGCGAGCACGCGTCGATCCTAACGCTACGGAGCCGTATAAGGCAAACGTAGGCATGCCCCCGCGGGCTGCCAACGCGCCCGGCGGCGGTGCGCTCCTGTCTGTCAGCTTCGGGACGCCTCTGAGCGAGCGGCACACGCACGCTCAAGCCGACCCTCAACGAGGCACGGTGACTGACTCGAGGGCTCGTACAGGCTTGTACGCAGATGCCGAACCACCGTAGTTAGGGTTACCTAAGTTGTGGTATCGTCCGCGCCGTCATACCCGAGTTCTGTAGTCGGATTTCTCTTCCAGGAGGCAAGCTTGTGCACCACAGCGCAACGCCGACGGTCGGTCGCTGCGTCCACGCCGCCCTCGACAGGGTCAACGCGACCTGCCCAGGAGTCGCGTCGTGACCGTGAGGACTTTTACGAGGGGGAGAGGTCCCGTCGCTCCTCTCGCGGCGATGCTCGTGCTTATATCCGGCCTGCTGGCCGGCTGCGGGAGCTCATCCGGGTCGGGCCAGTCGATCACCCTCTATAACGGCCAGCACGTGCAGACGACCGACGCGCTCGTCGCCGACTTCGAAAAGGCGACCGGGATCGCGGTGAACGTGCGCAGCGACGACGAGGACACGTTGGTCGATGAGATCGTGACCGAGGGCTCGCACTCGCCCGCGGATGTGATCTACACCGGGAACTCGCCCGCTTTGGAGTACCTACAGGACAAGGGCCTGCTCGCTCCGGTCGAGCCCTCCACGCTGGCGCACACCTCGAGCAAGTACAACTCGCCCCAGGGCGACTGGCTCGGCGTGTCGGCTCGCGTCAGTGTGCTGATCTACAACCCCAGCCTGATCGGTTCGAGCCAGCTGCCGCGGAAGGTGAGCGAACTGGCCGATCCGAGATACAAGGGCAAGCTCGCGTTCGCCGCGGGTGAGGCCGATTTCCAGCCGATCGTCACCTCCTTTGCCCGCACCTACGGTGAAGCGGCCGCGCTGAAGTGGCTGGAAGCGATCAAGGGAAACGCCGCCGACCACGTCTACCCCGATAACGAGACCATCGCCAACGAGGTCAACCGCGGCGCTGTCGCGTTCGGCGTGGTCAACCAGTACTACTGGTACCGGATGCGGGCCGAGCTCGGTGGCGAAAACGTGCACTCCAAGATCGTCTCCTTCGCGTCCCGCGACCCCGGCTACGTCATCGACATCTCAGGCGCTGGGATCCTCAAGTCCTCCAAGCACAAGGCTGACGCACAGAAGTTCCTCGCGTTCCTCGCCAGCAAGCAGGGTCAGGAGATCATCGCCCACTCGATCAGCTTCGAGTACCCGATCGCCTCCGGCGTGAGCACCTCCGCCCCCCAGACCCCCTTCCATGATCTGCAGCCCAACCCGATCGCGATCCCCGAACTCGGCGATGGGTCGACGGCGATCGCGCTTGTGCGCAAGGCCGGGCTGCTGTGAGAACCGACGCTGAAGCGAACCGCTTCCGATGAGCACGGCGCCGGCGCCGGCCGTCCCTGAAGCACCGTTGGCGACGGCACACGGCACGCTCGTGCCGGCCCGTCGCCTCCCCCGCCCCTGGGGGCTGCTGGCACTCAGCGTGGCGGTGGCGGTCGTGCTGGTACTGCCGCTCTGCTTCCTGCTGATCGAGGCCCACGGCGCGGGAACCTCGACGATCCTGAACCTGATCTTCCGCTCGCTTACGACCAGCCTGTTGTGGAACACCGTCCGGTTGACCGTGGTTGTCACGGCGTTTTGCGCCGTCATCGGAACCGCCGCGGCGTGGTTCATCGAGCGGACCGACCTGCCCGCCCGGCGGGTGTGGGCTGTGCTCGTCGTGGTGCCACTTGCCATCCCGGACTTCGTTGTGAGCTTCGGCTGGGCGTCACTGAGCACCTGGGTACAGGGCTTCCGCGGCGCCGTGCTCGTGATGACCCTGGCCGTGTACCCGCTGGTGTATCTGCCGGTCGCGGCCAGCTTCCGCAACGCCGACCCAGGCCAGGAGGAGGTGGCGCGCAGCCTCGGCGCAGGACGCCTGGCCACATTCTGGCGGATCACACTGGGCCAGGCCCGGGGCGCGATCCTCGGCGGCTGCCTGCTCGTGGCGCTCGTGCTGCTCGCCGAGTACGGCGCGTTTGAGATCCTCGGCTACCAGACCTTCACGACCGAGATCTTCACCGAGTTCAACGTCTCGTTCAACGTGCCCACGGCCTCGGCGCTCTCGCTCGTGCTCGTGGCGCTCAGTCTCCTGATCGTCCTCGGTGAGGGGCTGGCACGAGGCCGGGGCCGTGTCAGCCGCTCCGGTCCCCTGGCTCAGCGAGTCGCCCGTCGGCGGCGGTTGGGACGCGCGAGGATCCCGGTACTCGCCGGCTTCGTCGTGCTCGTCGCCCTGGCGCTCGGCGTCCCAGTCGGCGCCAACGTGTACTGGATGCTCGAGGCGGGACACGCCTACCTCACCGGGGTCTCGCTGCTGGACGCAGCCTGGCACACGGCCCTCTACAGCGGACTCGCCGCCGCGCTGGCCACAGTCATGGCGCTGCCGGTAGCGCTGCTCGCCCTCCGCCACCGCGGGCGGACCTATCAGCTGCTGGAGCGCAGCACCTACCTCGTCCTCGCGATACCCGGCTTGGTCATAGCGCTCGCGTTCTCCTACTTCACCGAGCGCTACGCCGACGGGTTCCTGTATCAGAGCGCCCCGCTGCTGATACTCGCCTACGCGATCCTGTTCTTCCCGCTCGCCCTGGTCGGCGTGCGCGCCTCAGTCGCGCAGGCTCCGCCCGGCCTGGAAGAGGTAGCCCGCTCACTCGGCCAGCGACGGCTCGCGGTGCTGTGGCGAGTGACGCTGCCGTTGATCGGCCCCGGGTTGGCCGCGGCGTTCTGCCTCGTGTTCCTCTCGGCGGTGACCGAGCTGACCGCCACGCTGATCCTGATCCCGACCGGCGTACAGACGCTCGCGACCCAGTTCTGGGCCTACCAGCGGAACCTCGCCTACGGCCAAGCCGCCCCATTTGCGCTCGCGATCGTCGCGATCGCCGCCCTGCCCAGCTACGTGCTCGGTCGTTTCTTCGACAGGCTCCCCTCCAGAGCGCCCATCGCCACGTGAACAGCCTGCAGATCAGCCAGTTGCACAAGCGCTTCGGGACCCACTCCGTCCTCGCCGGCCTGGATCTCGAGGTGCCAGCCGGCTCCCTGACAGCCATTCTCGGACCGTCCGGTAGTGGCAAGACCACGCTGCTGCGGCTGCTGGCCGGCTTCGAGACGCCCGACTGCGGCACCGTAAGGATCGGCGAGCAGGTCATCGACGCCGAGAGCACACACGTTCACCCCGAGCATCGCAAGATCGGCTACGTGCCACAGGAGGGCGGCCTCTTTCCCCATCTCACCGTCGAGGCGAACGTCGCCTTCGGACTCTCCCGCGCGGCGCGGCGGCAAGGAGTAGCCGATCTGCTGGACACGGTCGGGCTGGCCGACCTGGCGCACCGTTACCCCCACCAGCTCTCCGGCGGCCAGCAGCAGCGCGTCGCGCTAGCCCGGGCGCTTGCCGTCAAACCGGAGATCGTGCTGCTGGACGAGCCATTCGCGTCACTGGACGCCCACCAGCGCTCGAGCGTCCGCGAGGACGTCGGTAGAATCCTGCGCGAATCGTCGGCCACCACGCTGCTGGTCACCCACGATCAGGACGAGGCACTCTCGCTCGCCGACCTCGTCGCTGTCCTGCGAGACGGCAAGATCGCCCAGTGCGCCACACCGCAAGAGCTCTACACGTGGCCGGTCGATGACGCTCTGGCACGCTTCATCGGGGAGGCCAACGTGATCGCCGGCGTCCTCGACGGCACGCTCGTCGACACACCACTCGGCAAGCTCGCGGCCCAGTGGCGCGGCGAGCCGTTGCCGAGCGGCTCCCCGGTGAGGACCCTGATCCGCCCTGAGCAGATCGACCTGACCGCCGCCGACGGCGGGGAGGGTCTGGCCGGGCAGATCGTGCGCTGCGGCTACCACGGGCACGACGCCGTGCTCCACGTGCAGATCGACGAGGAGCACGGCGAGCGGCAGCTGACCGTGCGCACTGCGGGCGAGGTGCCGCCGGCGCCCGGCTCAAAGGTCAGACTCAGCGCGCGCGGTCCCGTGCTCGTGTGGGCCGCCCCGTCCACCAACGGACATCCGGAGCTCGGGCTCACGAATCAATAGATGGATGTCCGGGACCCACCCACCCGCTCGGATGGTGGATGTCAGACGCCGCACACGAGCGCAGGCGCACCGGTAGTACGTCGAGCATCGTGGGTGGCGGCTGGCGCCGCCAGGCGAGTGCATCCGGACCGGCAGATATTGATTCGTGAGCCCCTACTCGAGCAGTAGCGGCGGAC
The DNA here is from genome assembly GCA_963702085.1 of uncultured Solirubrobacterales bacterium. GTDB lineage: Bacteria > Actinomycetota > Thermoleophilia > Solirubrobacterales > Solirubrobacteraceae > Palsa-744. The sequence goes on from OY969707.1 coordinate 2,256,006, forward strand.
GTTCAGCGCGCCCTCCCAGCCGTGCCCCGCCGGTGTCCGGGAAGGTTCGCGGCTGGGCGGTGTCTATGGTAGAGACGGAGTCATGCGCCCGAGCACCTCGACATTCGGAGGACCCATGAAGCGAACCTACAGTTTCTTGGCCGTCGCCTTGGCAAGCGCGGCGAGCGCCGCGACGGTCGCGAGCGCACAGAGCAACCTTCCGGCCGCGCACTGGAGCCGCGCTGCCACGGTGCAGCTGCGCCATACGAATCTCGGCAGCATCCTCGTCAACAGCTCGGGCCGCACGCTCTATGAGTTCACGAGGGACCACCCCAACAAGAACAGCTGCGCGGCGATCAGCGGATGCTCGGCAGTATGGCTGTCGCTGAAGGCAAGCGGCCGCCCGACGGCCGGCTCTGGCGTCAAGGCTTCGCTTCTGTCCACGACCGGCGGCAACCAGGTCACCTACGCCGGTCACCCGCTATACACCTACAGCGGCGACAGTGGTCCAGGGAAGACCTCCTACGTTGGCGTAAAGCAGTTCGGCGGGACGTGGTACGCGATCAATGCCTCCGGAGGCACGGTGAAGTAGCGTAGCCCCCAGGGACGATTTACCGAGCATCCGTAGGGTGACCCCTCGGCGTGAGGGCAATTGGTCCTGGCGATGCCTTATCCGGTCTTGATGCCCACCCACCCGATCCCGGGATCGCGACCCCGGGATCGGTGGATTCCAGGCTCAGTAGCCGTAGCCGCCGCCGCTCGAGGAGCCGCCGCCGGACCTTTCCGGTTCCGAGGAGCTGCTTGTGCTCGCCGCGGGGGTGCTGCTGGAGCTGCTCGTGACGACACTCCAGGTGCCGACGTCTTTGATCCCCTGACCCTTGGTTTCACCGGACTGCTGGTCCCCTGTGAAGGTGTAGAGCGGCGTGCCTTTGTAGGTGACCTGCACGGTCCCTTCGGGGCGCTTCACGGTCCCGAGCGAGGCGACTTCGCCGCTAGGAGCGCCGCTGGACGGCGCGATGAGCGGGTGCCATACACCGAGACAGGCGGAGCCGGTGCAAATGAACTTGCCGTTCTGCTCGCCGCTGAGGTGATACAGCGTCATGCCCTGGCTGTCGACCAGGATCGTGCCGAGCGAGTTGGAGGCTGTCTTCACGACGACGGCGCTTGACGAGCTGCCGCTTGTCTGCGCGGCGGGCTGTGTGCTGGCGGCCGAGCTGGTCGTGTTGCTGGATGAGCTGCTGCCGCAGGCGGCGAGCAGCAGGGACGCGGCGGCTGCCGGTAGGGACAGCCTCAGTAGATGGCGCATCTGTTCACTCCTCTGGACGAGTCGGGCACCGGGCTGGCGCGTGTGAGTCCTGCTGTAGATAAAGACTCCGGGCAGGCGCGTTCCTTCCGGTCCTTAGGGCCCACGACAAAGTATCTGACGGTTCGGTGCGGCCGCTCCGCGGCGATCTGCGCCACCCGTGATGCTCGCCGTGCCACCAGCACGGCTGCGCTCACGTGCGTCGCATCTCATCCACGGATCGACCACCCCGATCCCGCCATCTACTTTGTCGCGAACCCTTACTGCTTACTACGCGGGGGACCGCGTGGGCTGACGGCGCCGTCAGCCGCCGATCGTCCTATCCAGCAGCGCGAACAGCTCGGTGAAGTGCCGCTCGGCCGCCGCCTCGTCGTAGGCGGCGGTGTCGCTCATCGTGTAGCCGTGGGCGGCCCCCTCATAGAGCTCTGAGCGGTATCGCACCCCGGCCTCCTCGAGAGCTTGCTCGAGCGCCGCTACGTGCTCCGGGGTCATGCTCTGGTCGTTGTCGGCGTGGCCGAGGTAGAGCTCGGCGGAGATCGCGCCTGCGCTCAGGTGCGGACTGTTCTCGTCGTCGCTCACGAGCCCCCCGGCGTGGAACGCGGCGAGCGCCGCGACGCGCTCCGGGTAGGCCGCGGCAATCCGCCAGCCGAGGCGCCCACCCATGCAATAGCCGGTGATGGCGAACGGTGGGCTTGCGAGCGCGCCGAGGTAGTCGAGGTAGGCCGCCCCGTCGCTGGCGATTCGCTCGGGCGTCAGCTCGGCCATGGCAGGCCTCAGCCGCGCGAAGAACGGATCCCGCTGTGCTGGGTCCTCCAGGTCGGGCATCTCCATGTTCGACGCCCGGCCGGCACGATAGAGGACGTTCGGGGCGAGTACGGCGAACCCCCGTGCCGCGATGCGGTCGACCATCTCCTCGATCCGGGGGCGCAAGCCAAAGGCGTCCATGATGAACAGCACACCCGGGTGGCTCCCCTCCTGCCCGGGGGGCCGCGAGAGGTAGGCATCCGCCACACCGTCCTGGGTACTGATGTCGACCATCTCGCCTTTCATCGCTGCCCGCCCCCATCGTCGCTCGTCGGAAGGGTGCAGCTTAACCTGGATCCACCGGGTTGCCTGTCCTCGTCCGGAGTCCCCGCACCTGGTTTCGACCGGACATCTCGCTGGGACGCGTAGGCTCACTGCTGAGATGTTCGTGCTTGTTCTGATCGGAGCGTTTGTTCTCGAGGTGTTCGTCTTCGTTGAGGTCGGACGCGCGATTGGCTGGCTGCTGGCGGTCGTCTTGCTGTTGGGGACCTCGGTGCTCGGCATGCGACTCCTGCGCATCCAGGGACGTTCGGCGATCGAGCGCGTCTCACTGGCGGTGTCCGAGCATCGTGCGCCCGCGCGTGCCGCGATCGATGGCGCACTCGGATCTCTTGGGTGTGTGCTGCTCGTGGTGCCCGGGTTCGTCACCGATGCCCTTGGCGTACTGCTCCTGCTTCCGCTCACCCGAAAGCTGACGCGTCGCTGGATATCACGCCATTACGCCGGTCGCATGATGAGCTTCGTGGCAACGGCAGGACGCTTCGCCCCCGGCGACCGCGGTGAGCGTCCGGCTGACGTCGAGTCAACTGTGGTCGACGACGATCGCGACCAGCTCGGCCGCTGAAAAGTGCACCGCCGACGACTGCGGCGGCCACCGGTCTGCGGACCGCGCAGCACGAGCGGGCTGTCCTCGGACCGCGAGATGCGCTCCTCGAGGCTGACGCCAGCCACGCGATCGCTAAGCGGTGTGGGGACAACGATGGAGCCGCCCTCCTGACCCATGCGCAACTGCCGTTGCGGTTCAACCGGCTGGGCGGCCAGCAAGCCGCTCAGGCAGCCCAAACATGCACGTCGATGTTTGCGCCGGCGACGACCCCGGCCGCCTCGAGGCGATCGGCGAGCGCGTGCGCCCATTGCTCGATCTGCCGATCGGTGAGGTCCGATCTGCGGGCCTCGATCTTCAGGTACTTATTCTCAGCGATCCGTACGCGACTCGATACATCGAAGTAGGTGGCCCGCTCCGCGGCCATGTCGCGAGCCCACTCGTGGTCGACCTCGGGGGCGAGCACCATCGAGACGCTGACCAGGCGTGGGACTCCCTGCTCAGAAGACGTGAGGTTGGCGACATCGCGGAGGTCATCGGTGCGACCGGCGGCCAGCTTCATGCGGATCAGGTCGTCCTTGCCAGCAACATAGACACGCTGACCATTGATCGTGGTCTGCAGGCTGCGCCGCTTGACCTTCGGATAGCTGTCGCTGCCATCGGGCCGGTACAGAATGTCGAGCTTGCCGTAGCGCGTGCTGAACATCACCGTCGGATACTCCTCGCCGGCGGTGGGATCCACGCCACCCTGCTCGGATGACAGCAGCACGGCGCCCAACTGCTGCAGCGCATCCCGCAGAGCGCGCCTGTTGGCCCCGTCTCCGATCGGGACCATCACGTCGACATCGCCGGTCGCGCGCACCTCTGCGTGCACGCCCACAGCCAGCGCGCCGATTACCACAAAATCGACTCCGCACGCGGACAGCGCGCCGAGCAGCCCAGCAGGGTTCAGCGCCCCGCCCTCAGCCACTCAAACCCGCCCGCATCTCGGCCATCGCGTTGTGCAGTGCCGCCGCGCTCTGCATCCGCTCCTGCGGGCTCATCGCCAGCTGATCGGCCAGCGCCCCGCGATCGCTGCGCCGGGGCAACGGCTTCGCCTGCACCCGCAGTTCGTAGCCGAGGCAGTTCACCAGGTGCTCCGCCTGACCAACCGTCGGTAGAACCTCTCCCGCCTCCACCCGCGAGACATACGACTGGCTGGTCGCGGCGCGCAGCGCCAACGTCTCCTGGCTCAGCCAGCCCTCCCGCAGCCGCCGCAACAGCCCACCGAACGACTCCATACCAGAAGTAGTATCCATACTAGAAATGGTATCACAGGTGTGGCATCACGGGCCTCCCCACTTCCATGCGCGCGCTGCGGGGTGCAGTGTCCCCTCCGAGCCCCAGCCACGAAGCAGCTCCGCGACCTTCGGCGCGACCGGCTCGTTGGTCACGAAGATCGGCTTCCCGCGACAGGTGAGCGCGACAGCACTGCGCCTATGCGCGTTCTGACGCGGGGCTGGTGACAGCGGCTGGTTGGCTTCTCGGGTCTGCTGGACACGCTCGTCGAGGTCGCGCACGCCTACCTCCGCCGGCCGGCGGACGTGGCCGGCGCCAAGCCTTCGACGCTGCGCGACCACGGCTACGTGCTGGCCGAGCCGGGCACTCCCCACAAGCGCGGCAAGGGAACCACGGCCGGGCACGTCATGGCCGCGCTCGGGGATCGGTCCGCAGCGAAGATCACCACACGGGAGATAGAGGATCTGCTGGCGACGGTCAGCGCCGCGGGCGCATCGCCGAGGACGGTGAACAAGTACCGCAACATCATCGCGGCCGTCTTCGGCTACGGCTGCAGGCCGTCCACGTACTCGCTGCCGGCGAACCCCGCGCGCGCGGCCGACCGCCGCCGCGAGCCGCACCCCGGAGCGCTCGTGTTCTACGTGCCGGAGGATGTCGAGGCGATCGCGCGCGCACTCGCCGAGGGCCGGCACCGCGACCCGGCGCACCCCGCCGTGAGCTTCAGGCTGCCGCAAGCTCAGCCTCGCCCTCCACGGCGGACCGGAAGGCGCGCGTGAACATGCCGGCCTGCTCGGAAGCGGGGCGCGCGTGCAGGTAACGGCTCGTGGTGGCAAGCGCACTGTGGCCCATCGCCTTCTGAATCGTCACCACATCGACGCCGCGCATCGCGAGCAACAACCCGAACGTGTGAACTCGAAGACGTCCCTACAGCTGGCCGACGACAGCGGTGGGTTGCATCGCCTCGCGCAGGGCCAGCGCTTCGATCGCCTCGCGGGCGTTTTGGGGCGTGTCCTCGATCTTGCCTTCGCGCCACGCAGCGGCGAAGTCTGCAGGCGCGCGGCCGGTGCGGGCCTGGAACTCCTGCGTGCGTGCGTCCAGGTCGTGGGCTCGCTCGTGGGGCTCCACAAAGCTGTCCAGGATCCTCATGACCTCGTCGGTGGGAATCCGCAGCGCGGTCTTGCCGACACGGATCGCCCGGATCTCACCGCGCTCGATCTGGTTGTAGACGGTGCTTCTGTCCAAGCCGAAGTGCTCGGCGAAGTCTTTGATCTTCCAGTACTGCCTGTCGAAATCGGTCATCGTGCACCTCCAGCTACCTGGCTGACGAACTAGACTGTATCATAGGTATCGACAGAATCGACGAAATCTATGGCGGCGTTTCTTCCCGCGCCTTGTCTGGTAGAACCCCGCGGTGTCGCACGTCAGCACGTTCGTCTCCCGCCGATTCGAAGAGCTGCATGCGTTCCTGAACGCCCGCGGCTACCTGCTGGACTTCGGCGGCCGGGAACTCCCGCGCTGGGAAGACGATCCCCCGCTGGGTCTCGTCCACATGCGCGCCGTCATGCTGCCCGCCGCCGACGAGGACGAGGACGCCGACCCCGACGAGCGCATCAGCTTCACTCTCACCGAGCGCTGGTCCGAGTACCCCGTCGGCGACGCGCGGGAGCGCGAGGGTCTGTATCTATGCACGTACTCCTACCACGGGCAGGCCGGCGTCGCACGGGTTCGCTATGAGTTCGATCCGGACGGCCACCCAGAGGTCCCGTATCACCGCCATCCGCCGGGGGAACCCGATCACGTCCGTCAACCAGCCGGACCGACTTCGCCTGAAGCCGCGCTCGATGAGCTTGAGGCGCTGGTCACGACGGAGCGTGCAGCCGGCCGTCTCTAGGCCACCCGCAGGACGCCGGAAGCGCCCGACGACTCGCCGACGACCTCTTCGACGAACACCTGACAGAACTTGAGAACGAAGGAGCGCGCTAAATGGCCACCAAGACCAAGAAATTCGACGAGCTGCGCAAGCGCGCACGCCGCAGCCGCCCCGACTGGGACGCCAATGTCGCCGAACGCCAGCGCGCGATGCAGGACGCCCTCGCGCTGGCCGATCTGCGCCAGGCCAGACACGTCACCCAGGTCCAGCTCGCCGAGCAGCTCGGGATATCCCAGGGCAACGTCTCACGACTGGAGGGCCGCAGCGACGTCTACCTCTTGACGCTGCGCTCCTACGTCGAGGCACTCGGCGGGCACCTGGAGATCACCGCCGTCTTCGGCGAGGAGCGCGTCGCCGTAGCCGTCGGCCCGGGCGAGCGCGAGAGCGTCGAGTAGCACCCGATCACTCCTGCGGAGCCGGTTAGAGAAGGGCCGTTAGCCGTGCGCCGGTTGGCTCACCACGAGCGCTCGCCGGCACCCTGCCGACCAATCTCCGACACGCAGGGGTTGTCGTCGTGGGCAATCTCGGCAAGCAGATACGCGGAGCGGTAGGAGCCGGCCAGGCTCCGCGCCCACTCTTCCGGGTCATTCTCCCAGCGGATCGCCTCGCCGGTGGACACAATGAGCACCACCCGCTCAAGGTCAACGGCCCGCTGGCCGATCTCCGATCCGTTGCGACCCTCGATTTGAGGCTGCATGCGTCCGCGCTGGGTAAGGGTGGCGATGCACTCGGATCGGCCGATCTCGCTGCCCGGACGCCAGAACTCAACGTGCACCATCGTCGCCTCTCATCGATCGCGGAAGGTTGGCCTTGAGTCATCATAGATGAGCCGCAGTCCCCCTCACTGCCTGCCGAGATCATTTACGAAAACAACCCGTAGAGCGCGCTGGCCACGACACCGAGAGCCACCGCACCAACCCCCGCCAGCACCCGCTTACGCCAGCGCTGGTAGCGCGGCATCGAACCTGGAGGTAGAAGCTCAAAGGTCAGGCCGGACGCCCAGCCGACACCTGCCATCGCCAATGCTGCGAGCACGCCAGCGGCTACAGAAACAATCGTACGTGTGGTTTCAGGCCACGGACTGCCGTCGCTCAAGATCACACTTAGACCGCCAGCGACGACCAAAAACACCAACACGGCCGAGAACCCAAAGTGGCTCCAAGTCTCGACCGAAGAACCGAACGCGAAGGTCGTCGCGCTCGTTGAGCCGCAGTACGAGCTCGCTTATCCCCCACCGCGTGATCGCGGCGCTCACCTCAATGGCTGCATGATGCTCGGCGAGCCGGGTCGTGAAGCTTGCCTCCGTAGTCTCGGACAGGTCTCGCGCGAATACAAACACGATCTCTTCGGGCGACCATCTGCCGATCGCCCGAACAAGCGACTCTTCGCACTCCCCCCAGTTGATGTCGCCGGCGTACCGCTTAGCCTGCCACACCTTGGCCGGCCGCTGCTCGGTTTCCGAGCGTAGAACGTCCGCGCCGCCGTCGGGAGCCTTGATGCGCTCAGCCGTGGGCTCGTCACGCCGCACGAGCTCGAAGACGAGTTGCTCGAAGTCGTCGGGCGTCATCCCCACGATACGCTGTCTCAGGAGCTGGTCTCGCTCGCTGGCTCCGATGTCAGCCATATCTTCATGCTTCCACGCGCGGCGGACCCCACTCCGACTATGAGTCGGCCGGTCGCATCGCGGCAGGATATGCGCTGGACCGATAGGCCCGCCCTCAGCCGATCAGGGTGCGCCGTGAGCCGGGGCCGGCTCCGACAAAGACTCCGTTTCGGGCGTTCTCGCGCTCGGCGGCAGGCGTCTCGACGGTCCCACCCGGCGCAGATCCGTCTCGCCACGAGCATAGATCCCACCGCGAACAGCACTCCGACCGTTCGAGGGTGGCGCCGACCTACGTGAGTTACGCCGCCAGGTGTGCCCGACTCGGCAAGGTCACCGTCACGGCCGGCCAGCCGGGCTGACCGTCACACGTCCTGGCTCTCGCCGAGCAGCGTGCCCGTATAGATCCTTTGCTTTTACCATGTTGTTTTGCTAATTTGGTCTATATAGGGCTCTCCTCGAGACCATCCCGCGACAAGATGAATCAACCACGCCGCCTCCTGGACGACCGCCGCCGGGCACCTACCGCGCCGGTACGCCTCACGGCCGACGACGTAATGACAGCCCGCGAGGTCGCCAGCCTGCTGCACGCGCCCGCCAGCACGGTCGAAGATTGGGCGCGGCGCGGCGTGCTGCCGAGCGTCAAGGTCGGTCGCCGCAGGCTCTACATCCGCCAGCGCATAGAAGCGGTGCTGACCGCCGAACCCGAGGCTCAGCCGCCATGCTGACCGGCCGTTTGGTACCTACGAGTGGTGCCCACGGGACGGAATCACCCAAACCGCCTCGTCCCTCATCCTCCAAACTCCGCTCCCATAAAGGAGATTCTAGTAGTGCGCCTGGGGGGAATCGAACCCCCGACCTGCGGCTTGAAAGAACAACTCGGTAGTGTAGTGGGGTGTCGCTGGACCCGCCGATTGGCTCTATAGCTGGAGATTCGCCTCCCCGCATCCGAGGCTGTGGTGTCGAGTGGTGTGGGGCCGGTTACCACGGGGTTACCACCCGGTAGACCAGCGGCTCGCCCACCAGACTGCGACCGCGGGCTACAGAGACACCACCGGCGTCACGCCGCCGACGTCAGCCGGAGCATGGGCGTCCTAGCAGAGCGCCGCATACAGGTCACGCACAGCGGTCGGGTCGAGTTCCGGAGCGCGTGAGCCCAATAGACCGCCCCCGCAGCTAGAGCCCTATCCCTCGCCTTCCGCCGAGTCCAACGGCGACTCCGCAGCATCGTCAGCCGATCGGGCCGCCTCCGCATGTATGTCCTCCAGCCGACGATGCCCTCGGTCGCGTAGCACACTCTCAATGCGAGAAGACACTAGTTGCCCTACGTCTTTTGCGGATACGTGCTTGACGAGTGCCGCGTACAGGCCCAACAGCGCCCCCACACCAAAACACACCCAAAGCACGACCCGAACTGCGTCACCCTTTATTTCAAGTATTCGCGAACCGGGGACACTTGCAATAAGGGCAACCAGAATGGCCATACTTACGATCACTGTGGCAGCTATCCCGACAATACGGGCAACGTGGGCCACGTCACGGTCCATCCGCTCTCGATGAGCTGCCTCCACTAGTTCCCGTCGAGTGCGCTCGTGTGTCTCTCTCCGAGACGCAGCTTCCGCTTCCTCACGCAACACAGCCGCATCCTTCTCTGCCTCCTCTCGAATGATCCCTGCGGCGTGCGCAAGCACCTCATCAACTGTTCCTGCGGTGAACGCGTGCTCATCACCGAATGTGCTGTCGACCAACAGTTCTCTAGCCTCGCGCGATGAGCGCAGCAGATGGTATTCTGCGTCGGAGATGTCGCCCCGAGCCTTGCGGCGCTCAAGCTCCTGAATATAGAGCCTCCACAACTCATCCCGAGGATTTAGCGCCGCGTACGACGCCGCAATGACCGCGTGCTTCGGTACATTCGGTGCCACCATGGGCCGCTTAACCTGGGGCGTGCAGTAACGACCGCGCCCCCGGGGTGAGCGGGGGCGCGGAAACGTCCGGCTGGGCTTGGAGAATTGGGCTTGCTGAAGGGCCGATTCCCGAACTCAGGAGGTCACCTTGAAGGTGATGCGTGATGGACGTCTGGTAACCGTAGAAGTCACGTCGGACGGAGCGGGTTTGGTCTCTCGCGTGGGCAGCGCGCTGGTCGCGCAGGTCGCTGAGGAGGTCGGGCTCACCAACGCGCTGTCGTTGGGGCTGGCCGGGATCAAGCAGCGGCGTCGCGGTCATGACCCGGGCTGGGTGGTCCGCGATCTGGCGGTGATGCTGGTCGATGGTGGCGAGTGCGTCGCGGATCTCGGCGCGGTCCGTGAGCAGGACGCGTTGTTCGGGGCGGTGGCGTCTGATTCGACGGCGTTTCGGATGATCGACCGGATCGCCTCGACGCCAGGGTCCTTGGACGCCCTCCGTGGGGCTCATGCGCGCGCCAGAGCCCGGTTCTGGGAGATGCATGGTGCGCCCGAGCGGCTGACGCTCGATGTTGACGCGACGCTGATCACTGCGCATTCGGAGAAGGAGAAGGCGGCTGGGAACTACAAGGGCGGCTACGGGTTTCACCCGTTGCAGGTCTACCTTGATGAGACGCGCGAGGCGATGGGTGGGCTGCTGAGGCCGGGGAACGCCGGCTCGAACACCGCCGCTGATCATGTGGCGGTGCTGGACCGGGCACTCGAGCAGATCCCTGCCGAGTACGTGCAGTCGCTGGAGATCTTGGTGCGCGCGGACTCCGCCGGCGCCACCCACGGATTGGTTGACTACTGCAAGGAGGGCGATATGCGCTTCTCGGTCGGCTACGAGCTGACCGAGACGGTCCGCTCAGCGATCCTCCAGGTCCCCCAAGACGCGTGGGTTGTGGCGCTCGACCAGGACGGCTCGGCCCGCAAAAACGGCGAGGTCTGCGAGATCACCGACATGGTCGATCTGTCCGCTTGGCCCGAGCGCTCTCGGCTGATCGTGCGCAGGGAGCGCCCGCACCCCGGAGCGCAGCTGTCGTTCACCGACCACGACGGCTACCGCTTCCAAGCGATCCTCACCGACCAGACCGACCCCGACATCGCCGCGCTCGAGTGCCGCCACCGCCAGCACGCGCACGTCGAGGATCGCATCCGCGATGACAAGGACACCGGCCTTTCCAAGTTCCCGTTCAAGGAGTTCGCGCTCAACGAGGTGTGGCTCGAGATCGTGATGTTCGCGCACGACCTGCTCGTCTGGACCCAAGCACTCGCCCTCACCGGAGAGCTCGGCCAAGGCCGAGCCCAAGCGCATCCGCTATCGGCTACTGCACGTAGCCGGGCGGCTCGCGTTCTCCGGCCGCCGCGCAAAGCTCCACCTCCAGAACACTTGGCCGTGGGCAGCCGAACTCGTCGCTGCCTTCGAGAAGCTCCAAGCGCTCCCAGCCCTCACCGGCTGACAACCACCACCGGCCGACCACACCACCAAGCAGCTTCCCGGCCACGGCCTCGCTCACCGCTGCCCGCACACCAGCCGCACAAGCATCGCGGGCTCCGCAGAACCACCCGCACGGTCACCATCACCGGGACAACGTCACGCTCACAACCCCCGGATCGCCGCACGCGGGCTCCTCGGTCACTCTCCCACGCTTACTGCACGTTCCGGGTTAACCCACACGAGGCGCGTCATCAAGCTATCCGACATACACACTGGTATTGCTCGCCCTGACTCAATGTCTTTGAAGAAAGCGCTGCTCGCCGCGACAAGGGAACGATTTCGCGTCACGAATATCGCCTTTGCCTGCTCAAACCTATCCATGGCACGAACTCCACGTAGTCGCGCGATAGCAGCGAGGGATTGCGCATCCTTTTCCCGCGCTTTGTCGTGTGCGTACCTGATGCGTTCAGTGAGCAACCCTTCGAGTGCGGCCTCATCTGGCTCCGCCGTAAACGATGGTATGTCAACGACAGTTATTTCGAGTTCCCCCAGCGCGTCGTCAATCTTTGCGATCATCTCCTCCACGTCGGAAAGTGAGAAGTTACGCGTCGTCTGGTAGAAGTAGGGAACAGGCAGGCTATACCCGCCGGGCCGCTTGCTCGCCGCGATTGCTTCGAGCACCCCGACAAGCTCCTCCCGGGTGTGATGGAAGCACTTCACCCCAGCGCCCGCCTCGCGGAGCAGCTCAAGTAGGTCACTACACTGCGCCGACACTCCTTCGTCACCATACCCCAGAGCCGGCAGAAGAAAGGGCGTGTCGCAGTATACGTCTAGGTCATTGAACCGAGACTCAACCTGCCCAATATCAGGGTAGAACAGGACGCCACTGAGGATATGTCCCTTAACTACAATCTCAAGGCATTGGAATCCATCAGGATCAGCCTCGCTAAGATGAAGAGCGAACGCGCTAATTACGTGTCGCACCTTTTGCGACCCTAACCGGAAGGGTGGTAGCGGATCGCCTTCAACCGCTGCTAGCAGGATTGGCAAAGAGTTTTCCTGCAAGAAATTCAAGACATATTCGTTCGTTTGCTCCTCCTCCCAGCTAAGCTCGTACCGATCTTGAGCAAACGCCCTAAGCTTGTCGAGCAAACATTGGTGCTTGCGCAGCGCCTCCGCATAGACACGCCCAAAATCGACCTGGGAAAGGGCGGTAGAGTCCGGGTAGTAGACACCTGTCTTGCGATGTACAAGCCCTCGCTTAGCCTGGATTGTCGGTGCACTAATTCGACCCAGTTTTTCGGCTGGCTTATCGGGCGGGGAAGCTGTAGCTGAGGGTGCGTCCGCCCCACCAGGGAACTTCGATGCGCTTGTCCTGGTAGTTGGCGTCGAGTAGCGCTGGGGTGTGGGTGCGGCGGCGTAGGCAGATCTCGACGTTTTGGTCGGTGAAGCGCAGCTCGCCGATGCCGTTGATCAGCTGCGCGCGGATCGTGTCGGGTGTCTGGTTGTGGTAGGCGGCGTGCAGGCCCCTGGCGAAGCGGCGGTAGACGATGTCGGCGAGGACGGTCAGCGCGACGTCGAAGTCGACGGCGAGCGGCACCTGGGAGCAGAGCGAGTCCAGGTGGAAGGCGCGGATCTGCTCGGCGAGCTGGTTCTCGATTCCCCAGCGCTTGGCGTAGCGCTCGATCAGCTGCTTGGGCGTGAGCTGCTGTTGGTTGGTGAGGATCAGCGTCGGCTGCTCGCGGCCGAGACCCTGCACGGCGAGTTGGCGAAAGCGCCGGCCGGCGATCGTGACCTGCTCTTCGTGATAGGTGGCGGTCTTGTGTTTGCCTGAGCGGTCGAGCCGGGTCTTGGTCCAGGCATCTTTCGGGAGGGCTCCGAGCGTTTCGATCAGCTTCGGGGAGCGCTGGCGCAGAGTGATGAAGCTGACGCCCATTTTCGTCGAGCTCGGCGAGGTGTTCCTGGGTGGTGAGCTTGCCGTCGAACACGAGCAGCTTGGGCAGCGCGCCGTGCGTCTTCTCATAGAAGCGGCAGAACTCGATCACCTCGCCGGATTGCGCTCGGGCGGTCAGCTCGGCGTTGGCGTAGACGATCGTGTGCTGTTGGCCGTCCTGGGCGATGAAGGTGAGCACTGAGCGGGTGCGCTGTGAGCGGCGCGGAACGTAGTGCTTATCAAGCACGGTGTCCTCGCCATAGCTCATGATCGCGTGAAAGTCGAGGTTCAGGCCGGCCTCTCCGAGTAGTCCTGCGTCGGCGAGCCGCGGCTGCAGCGCCGCGAAGAACGCGAGCTGCTGGGCACGGTTGGTGCGGTAGCTGTAGGTGCTCAGGTGCCAGGTCTTGGGCAGCACGTTCAGGCCAGCGAAGAGGCCGAGCGCTGGGTCATGCACGACCACGCGTACGTGGCTTCGCCGCCGGCGCCCGGAAAGCTTGAGCGCCAGCAACGAGAGCACCGAGTGCTGCGCCTGCAGCTGGCTGGTGGACGGCCAGCCAGCCGCCTTGACCAGGCCGGGAAGATCGAGCGCGATCAACTCCCCGATCAGCAGGAACAGGCCGGCATGCTGGGTCTGGATGATCGAGCCCTCCGCCGGCCAGTCCTCATCGCCTAGCACGCGCACCTTGGGCGCCGCAAGCCGCTCGGGCGCCGGCCCAGCTGCGCTCGCTGGCGCCAGCTTGGGCATGCGTGAGAGCCCTTCCTCCTTGAGGATCTCCCACACCGCGGTGCGCGACAGCGGCGTGCCGTCCCGGCTGAGCACCTGCACGATCTCCTCGATCCCGTGCCGCTCACGGCGCAACTGCAGCGCCCGCTCGCGGGCGGCGTCCTTCTTGGGCTGGCTCTTGGGTCCCGGCCGCGGCGCTGTGAACAGCTCGCCGAGACGCGCCTTGCGATAGTCGCGCACCAGCGCCTCGACGGTGGAGCGCGCATACCCCAGTCGTGCACCGACCTCTACGGCCGAAACGCCCTCGACGAAATATGCGCGCAGCGCCTCATAGCGGCGCTGATTGGGCTGCGAGGGCCGCGTGAACTGCTCGTGTCCGGGACGGGAAGCCATACTGGGCTGAACTGGTGGACGGAACCAGCCATATGGTTGCACCCACTCCGGACAGACTCCATCCCAGCCGACCCCACGATTGCCCCAGACGTGAGCAATAGCAGCAAACAGCGACCAGCAGCATCGCTGCGCGCCGGCCAAACAACCCCACGAACAGTCACGCGCCAGTCCACCAAATCACACCAGCCACGCACACCCCCACGCGCCCAGAAGCCCGCCCCCACAACGAAACCACGGCCCACCCAACACCCACCCCGACCACACAAGGGTGAACCAACCCCCTACCGATAATTCAGGTTAGCGCACCTGCCAAGCATCGCCTGAAGTGCGCCGCCGGGGATCTTGATTCCTGCCTCTTGCCGTATGCTCTCTTGTAGCTCCATAAGCGACACGGGATGCTCGCCGTCATTATTGAGGTACGCCGCTACGAGAGGCACGAAGCTGTCGATCACGTCGTGTCCTCGATCCCAGTTGACTGTCAGGACCGCAAGGCTTGTCAGCGTCTGCTGCGACACCTGCGAGAGTCTACGGGTGGCACTGGACGCCCGGCGAGGCAACTCTCCTAACCAACGGGAAGAAGTAGCCCCCGTAATCGCTCGCAGGGGACGGATCACGCTTGAGCAGATGCAATGGTGTCTTTGCGTTTATTGCGTTTACGTGCTAGGATGTGCTGGTTCGAGGGCATCTGCCACGCTCACCATGACCAACGCGACCTTCCCGATCACCGACGACCTGCTCCAGGCTGCGCCCGACGAAGGCGACGCCTTCAAGAGCCTCGACCACCAGATCGAGGCGATCTACGGCCGCAGCAGCTCCGCCCAGCTCGTCGACGCCGAGGGCAACTCGACGGAGATCCCCGACGCCGCACTGCGCGCGCTCAGGCTGATCGTGCGGCGGATGGCACACGGCGAGCGGCTGGCCCTCGTCAGCCACGGAGAGGAGCTGACGACTCAGCAGGCGGCCGATCTGCTTCACGTCTCACGCCCGCACCTCGTCAAGTTGCTCGACCGCGGCGACATCCCCTCGCACAAGATCGGCAGCCATCGTCGCGTACAGACCGCCGACCTGCTCGCCTACCGCGCCAAGCGCGATGCGATGCGACACGCGAAGCTCGACGAGCTGGCCCGCATCTCCCAGGCGCTCCCCGGCGGATACCGATAGCCGGACGGCATCCGCCCGTCCCAGCCCCACCGTATCCTCCGCCGCCGTGGCCCTCACCGCAGCACTCGACGCCAGCGTCCTCTATCCCTTGCCGCTACGCGACACGCTCCTCCGGACGGCACAGGCCGGCATGTATGACCCATGCTGGAGCGAGCGCATACTCGACGAGGTCGCCCGCAACCTGGTCGGCAATCGGGTCGCCACCCCGCCGCAGGCCGTCGCCATGCTCGACGCGATGCGCGGTGCCTTCGACGCTGCGACCGTGGCCGCTGAGGAGATCGCCCGCCTAGAGCCGGCGATGACCAACGATCCGAAGGACCGCCACGTGCTCGCCGCCGCAGCCGCCGCACAGACAGACACGCTCGTGACCCTCAACCTCCGGGACTTCCCACCGGCCGCGTGCGAGCCGCTCTCCGTCGAGCCGGTCCACCCCGACCGATTCCTGTGCGATCTCTACCGGCTCGACCCCGACGCCATGCGCGCGGCGCTCGCCCTACAGGCGGCAGCACTTACCCGCCCGCCGATGAGCGTCGACGACGTTCTCGACCGCCTTACCGGCACCGTCCCCCGCTTCGCACAAGCGCTGCGAGCGCAACCGTCCTGACCCTGGAGTAATGTGGCTCGCTGAAGCACCTGAACTGCCCTGGAGGGCCAGCGGCTCGCCAAGGTTGCCGTCCAGCAGGTGAACGTAGCGAGCAAGCGTAAACGCCGCAGAGTGATGACCGAGCCACCGCTGGACCTGAACTGCGTTTCGGCCCTGCGCGAACAGCATTGTGGCGCACGTGTGGCGGAAGGCGTGGAACCCGAGCCACGGCAGGCAAGCCTGCTCCCGGATCGGCTTCAGCACCCGGCGGCGCACGTTCTCCGCGTCAAGATACGCCCCATTCGACGCTGGGAAGACAGGGTTCTCGGCGTCTGGCCACTCGGTCGTCCTGCGTCGGTCGCGGAGCGCCGAGGCGAGCACATGGTCAAGCGGGACTTCCCGCCGGCCGTAACGAGTCTTCGGCGGCCCCATGCGGCCCTTGACAAGCGCCCGACGCACCTTGACATGGGGGCTGGGACCGTCGAGCTCCAGGTGTCGCCACTGGAGCGCCACGGTCTCGCTGATCCGTAGGCCGGTGGCGGCGAGGAACCAGAAGAACACTCGCCACCGCTCGGGGCAGCATTCGAGGAACGTCGCCAACTCCTCGCGGCTCATTGTTCGGATCTCGTCGTCCTCGGAGTCCTCGGCGGTCGGCCGATGGGGCAGGTCAACGTCCCGCGCCGGGTTCGAGCGGATCAGTCCCTCCCGGACGGCGGTCGCCAGACACCCCCGCAGCGGCTTGATGATGTTGCGGATCGTGCCATCGGAGAGCGCCCGGCCCTGCTTGACGGGATCGCATAGCCACGCGACGAACTCCGCGACCTTCGACGGGCTGACGTCGGTCAACCGAACGCCCCCTGGGAAGAACCGGAACACGTACTGCTCGAGCTGGCGCCGGTATTCCTCGCGGGTGTGCTCCCGGAATCCGCGCCGGCCGCGGCCCTGATGGCGCTCCACCCACTCCTTGGCGTACTCGTGCAGGGTGAGCCGAGAGCGCTCCTCGAACTCACCGCGGGCGATGTCAGCGGTGCGAGCCGCCTTCGACCGGCGGGCCTCGTCCAACGTGCGGGCCGACTCCCAGTGCTGCCGGCCGTCTACCTTGTAGGAGAACGTATAGCGGTCCCCACGCCGGTAGATGCCGGGGGTCCTTGTCTTTTCTCGCCGAGCGGCCATCGCCCGTCACCTCCAGTCAGCGGTCATGCGAGGCGAGCGAGCGAGAGCCCAGCTCCACTCGTGCCACCGCTCGGGATGCAGGTTCCTATCGGACATCTTCGGTTCCTCCTTGTGGTCGGAGGCTCCGGGAGGACCCACTCTTGGCGAGGAAGTCAAGCCACGCGGCTTGGTAGCTTGACTGGCGCGCCGGGAGCTCGAACTCTCGGTGCCACGGCGCCCGGGTGATCCACTCATCGCGGGCGTCATATGTTCTGTGCGTCTATGATCGAGACTAGCAGGACTTGAAGGCTGTAGCAAGTCTGCCCAGGACTCCAACTGCATGAACGAAGACACGATCGACGCAGAGAACCGGCATGTTCTCGGGCTCGCCTTGCGCGAACTGCGCCAGCAGGCCGAGGTCCTACAGCGAGAGCTGGCCGCCAGCATGGGCACGACCGACACCTACATCTCGCACTTGGAGCACGGTAGGGTCGACATCAAGTGGAGCACCCTGCAACGCCTCCTGCGCGCCCTCGCCGCGAGCGTCGAGGACCTTGGCAAGGCGATCGATCGGCAGAGCCGTGAGGGTCACTGAGCCGTCCGCACCCACGGTGTGTCCGCCCCGCAGCGCACGAGTCACGATTGACCCCTGCCCGCCGATCCTTCGACTTCGGCCGCGGGAACGCCTCCAGGTAGCGATCGAGGTCGTCGCGGTGCAGCAGGACACGTCGACCGTCGCGGCGCGGCTGGAGCTTGCCGAGCGCGATCAGGTCGTAGATACGGTCCTTGCCGCATCGCAGCCGGTCGGCCGCCTCAAAGGCGGTCAGCCATGGGGACGCCGTGGCTGACTGGCTTTCAGCAAGTAGGTCTGCGGCGCGCTGGGCAATCCGCTCCACCAGTTCGGGAGGCAGGTCGATGGTGAGGTTCACAACCCCTCCCCGGACCACCCGGGCGTCCGGGCTGTCCTGCCGAGCCAGTCGAACGTTTGTGTGGGGTTCTCGGGCCGGCGCCAGATCGGGGCGTATGGCCCATGCGTTTGGAGGTCTTCGAGCAGCGTCAGGGAGACGCGGACCTCCGGGGTGCACTGTAGCTGGGGGTCTGCCCGGCAGAGCGCGAGGACGGTCTGCGCGCGGCGCTGGAGCGCCGGGCGGGGCTGGGCTGTGAGGACACAGATGACGTCGGGAAAGATCGGGTAGCGCGTCTGCCACGCGGACTCGCTGGACGGCTGCCCGCGATTCGTGGGGGCGTGGTAGAGGTCGGCATAGCGCGCGAGCTTGGCTGCGAGCGTGTCGGCGGGAACGGTCGCGCGGTCGAGCTCCAGGAGGCGGTAGTGGAACGTGAGCTGCCCTTCTGGCCCGCGGGCGAGGTAGGTGAGCAGGGCGTCTGCGATCAGCAGCTCGCCTCGAGAATGCCCGGCGGCTGGGGCGTGGTGGGCGATCTCGTGGCGCCAGCCGAGCGCGCCGAAGTCATCGCCGCGCTCGCGCGCTGCCTGCATGAACGCGATGCCGGTGTCGTTGACGGCGAGGGTGTGCCGCCAGAGCGGGCCGGCGGCCTGCTCGGGGGTGATGAGCTTGCGGCGTGTCTCGACGCGGGTGGGGATCATCTCGACGGCCTGCGCCCCGGCGAGGGTCAGGTAGTAGAGGCGCGGTCCTCCGCGGCCGGGACGCACGAACGCCGTCAACTCGCGCCGGGCGAGCTGTGTGAGGATCTGTTCGGCCCAGCGGCGCGTGTGGCCGGGAAGGTGCATCGCGTGGACCTGTGTGGTGTTGAGCAGCCGGTGCTGGTAGATGCTCGTCAGCACCTCCGTAGCGACCGTCGGCAGGGTCGGCGCGGCCGGTTTCAGGGCGATCATCGCTCGGGCTCCTGCTCCGCCGTGACCGCCGGGCGGATCGTCCGGCCACGGGAGATGGGATCGCGCTCTGTCGTGCCGCCACGGTGCAGCGCTTCGACTGCCCGGCGGATGTTCTGGTCGTGGTGCTCGTGCGCGGCGAGCGTCGTTGCGATCGGCTCGCGTCGAGTGGTGCTCTGGATCGCTGCTTGCAGCGCTGGTAGCTGCTCGGGGTGGTGGTGTTCGGCGTGCAGCTCGCGGGCTGTGATGCCATGCACGAGGAATGGCTTTGTGGTCCGCTCTCCGTGTGTGATTGAGGCGAGGTAGGTGTAGCGCGCGAGGCTGGTGATGATCTTTGCGTCGAGCTGTCCGCCCCACTCCCGCGCGATCATGCCGGCGGCCTTCGCGTTGACGGTCGAGCTGAGGAGATGGGAGCGGTTGGTGGTGACGGCGTTCCATGTCGCGTCGGTCAGCCGCTCGGGGTTCTGGTTGAACAGGAACGCTCGGCCGCCGTACTTCGCGGACTGCTCCAGGAGCGCGGGGAGGTTCGGCCCGTCGTAGGTCTGAAGCTCGTCGCAGAACAGCCAGAACGTGCGGCGGCGCTCCGGCGCGATCGACGCGCGGGCCTTCGCAGCATGGAGAACGTCGTAGACCAAGAGGTTCGCGACGAGCCGGTCGCGGGTGGAGCCCGACCCGGGGCACGCGAGCACGATCAGCCCGTCGCGCATCGCGCGCCTGGCGTCATAGGTGGAGAGGGGGGCGCCGAGGAACGCCGCGACCGGCCGCGCGGCGCGGAGCCGGTCGATCAGGTTCGTGACTGCCGTGACCGCCTGTTGGGCGCTGCTGTGTTTCGGCATGGTGGTGCCGTTGTGCGTCGTGATCGGTGGGTTTGACGCGCGAACGTTGAAACGTTGAAAGGGGTGGCTGGCTGGGGGGTAGCTTCGCTGCGCGGTCCCGTAAAGGGCGCCGCTTCGCGGCTCGCTGCGCTCGGCCCTGTCGGGCCGCCCTTGACTGGACCGCTCCGCTTCGCTGATTCTGGCGGTTAGGTTTGCGCTGCGCGCGAGATGCCCGTCTCGCGGGCGGCGAGCTCTGGGTGGTGCGTGGCGCTCCAGAGCTGAGCGGGGCGCCCGGCGGTGAGGACGCGTTGGCTGGTGATCTTGCCGTCGTGGGCGAGCGCGGCGAGTGCTTGGTCGAGCTGGGGGGTGGTGGGGTTGCGGTTCAGTAGGTCGCGTAGCTGGGTGCGGGTGAGCCCGTCGGGTAGCGCGTGTTGGAGGGCGGCGTGGATTTGTTGGGCGAGGGGATCGCCTGCGGTGCGCTCCAGCGCCCAGGTGGCGGAGCGCGTGGAGTAGTCCCAGAGCGCGAGCGCGGCGGTCAGGTGCTCTGGCTGGATCTGCTGGTTGTTGTCGAGCAGCGCGTAGATGAGCGCGAGGCGGATGGTGTGCGCTTCGGCGCGGGCGCTGATCGCGCTGGCGATCCCGGCCTGGGGTTGGGCGAGCCGCTGGTAGGCCTCGCGCCAGGCGTGCCTGGCGCTGGCTGAGAGGCGTAGTCGCCCGGCGCGGCGTGCGGTGGCGAGCGTCTTGGCGAGTCGGCGCTGCAGGCCGGTGGCGCCGAGCGGGTCGGGGTCGCCGCCTTCGGGTAAGAGGCGCACGCGGCGGCAGCCGAGCAGCAGAAAGCGGTTCAGTAGCCCGTTGGCGAGCTCGAGGGGGTTGATGTGATGTTGCAGCTCGGTGGCGGTGATGTGACCGATCACCGAGATGTGCGCGTCGGTGGCGCGCGCGGGCGCGGTCCGGGTCAGGATCTGCAGGGGCCGGCCGTCCCATGCGCAGCGCAGGGTCGGGGAGAGTGTGGAGATCTCGCGGCTGACGTTCTTCAGCACGCTGACGAACTCGGGCTCGATCACCAGCAGCCGGCGGTCTGGGGCGCCGGGGTCTTGATCGTGGGGGTCGCGGACCGCCCAGATCAGGCCCTCTCCACTGCTGAGCCCGGTCAGGATCCGGCTGGTGATCGCCGGGTCGGCACGGTCGAGGAGCCGCTGCACGTGATCCCAGGAGGAGCCCTTGCGGGCGCGAGCCGAGTCACCGACCAAGACCAGGAACTCGTTGGGGTGATGCCGGGTCGCCTCGACCTGAAACCATGCGCCGCGGCCTGTGGCGGCGCCGAACGCGACCAGCAGCTGGGAGAGGATCGCGACCGGGTCGGCCTCGGTGTGCGGCGCGATCGTGTTCACGATCTCACCACAGAGCCCGTGATAGACGGCTGGATCTGGCGGTGCCGGCCAACCCGCAGGGACAGGGAGCGTCGAGCTCGCCTGGAGGTGGGTGCTCATCCGGCGGCTGGTCGAACAGCGAGTGCACGACGGGTTCGGTCATTCGGTGGAGATCTCGGCGACCGCGGCGCGAGCGGCGGACTCGTCCACGATCGCCTTCTTTGAAGTGAACGCAGCGATCAGCGACGCGAGCGCGATGTTGTTCACTTGGCGGGGCAGACCACGGGAAACCTCGTGGATCAGGCCGACCGCGTCGTCGGAGAACAGCGTGTCCGAGCGGCCCGCGAGCGCCAAGTGGTGCTGCACGTAGCTATCGGTCTCCTTCGCGTCCAAGCCAGCGATCGCGTAGCGGACCGCGATTCGCTGATCCAGCGCAGTGAACGTGCCCTGCCTGAGTTTGCGGCGCAGGGTGGGCTGCCCGAGCAAAAGCAGGCAGAACGGCGCAGCCTGGTCCATCTCCATGTTGCCCAGGCACCGCACGCCCTCCAGGCTCTCGGCGTCAAGCAGGTGCGCCTCGTCGATTATCAAAACGACCTGCTTGCCACGCTCGTTACTCTCCGCGGCGAGTAGCTCTTGAGCTTGCGGGATCAGCGCGGCGTGATGAAACCGCGGGGCGCCACCCAGCGCGGTAACGATCATCGAGTAGATCCCGCGCAACCCCACCCCGGGCGTGCCGAGATAGACGATCGTGTGCCGAGAGGCGTCCAGGCCAGCGACTGCCGCCCGAGCAGCAACGGTCTTCCCCGCACCACACTCACCCGAGACCACCCCGATCGCCTGCTCAGAAATGCACCAAGAGATCCGTGCGACCGCCTGCGCGTGCGCATCGTGCGTGTGCAGCATCCCCGGCGCCAGATCCTTCCCGAACGGCATCCTCGAAAACCCGTAATGCGCGCGCAGCCGGTCAATACTCATCCCTCACGTCCCTTCCTGGTTGATGTCACAATCCTCACCGTCACCGTCACCGTCACCGTGGTCGGGTTGGGTGAGGCTCGAAGTAGTCGATCCGCTGCCCGCCCAGCTCGGCGTCGCGCTTGGCGGCGAGCAGCTTGAGGTAGTCGATCCCGGTCGGTGTTGGCGGCGGCGGGAGCTCACGCTCAGCCTGCGGGTGGGTATGCCGGCCGATCACGAGCGCCACCGCCGTCCCGAACAGCCGGTGCTGGTAGCGCACCTCGATCCGGGTCAAGTCGAACGGGTCGAAGACGAGCTCGATCTTGCGGCCCACCAGAGCCGCGTCGACCTCGTATTCGTTGCCGTGCAGCGACACCGTCGCCGTCTTGGCGACCGTGCGTTCCTCACTCCACAAGAACGCCTCACGCAACAAGGCCGGAGTCGGCAGCCCGGGCGCACCGGCGGCATCAAACCGCTCCAGCGGCGTCTGCCCGGTCTCGGAATGCACACGCCGGTGGTAGACAACCTCAAGCCAAGCGGAGAACAAACGGTTGAGCTCGCGCAGGCCCACACCATCGTCGATCTCGACCAGGAACTGGTCGCGTACCGTGCGGAAGAACCGCTCGATCTTCCCCTTCGTCGTCGCCGCCCTGGGGCTCGCGTGGATCAGCTTCACCCCCAGCACAGCGCACGCCCGCAAAAGCTGCGAGGACACGAACGCCGAGCCGCGGTCGACCAGGATCGCCTCCGGCACACCACGTGCCATCAACCCGGATCTGAGCGCGGCCTCCAAGCGGAACACATCCTCGCCGGTCCCCCACCGCCAGCCAACCAACAGCCGCGAGTGATCATCAATGAAAGCCAGCAGCACCGCCCGCCGAGCGCCGGCACCGTCGAGCTTGGGGCCGTGCAACCCGTCACCCGTCCACAGCTCGTTACGCGCCGAGGCCTCGAAGCGACCATAAACCTTCCCAGCAGAGCGACCATCCGCGCGGATGTTCAGCCCCTCACGCGCGAGATGCGTCTGCAACGTCCGCAACCCCGGCGCGGGCCCACCCGCTGCGAGCATGATCTCCCTGACCTGCGCCGCAGTCCGCTCCATGCGCTCACGCTTCAAAGCGAACGCCAACTCCAGCAGCTCGCCCGGCGTGCGCGGCGCCACCACCCGCGGCCGGGGAACCAGCGCCTGGAAGCCGCCCCGGCGGTACGCGCGGATCCACTCATCAAACGTGCCGCGCGCAACTCTGACCAGCCGGCCATCGGGCCCAACATGCTCACGGCCAGCGAGCGCGCGAACCAGCCGGCCACGCTCAGCCTTCGAGACCGCCGGATCGGCGGCATCCCGGATCAACGCGTACCGGAACAGCCCGACCTCCCGACGACGCTCCTCATCCACTCGTTCTCCCAACGCTCGCCAGCACGAGCGCGAACGCTCTCAACTCACCGCACCCGCGGGAAGGGGGAACTCGTGTTGCACAACAACCGACCACCCGACAACACCGAGGCGACCCGCCACACACCCGTGGCGGCGAAACGCAGCACCCACGCCCTCCCGGCGAGCGCGATCGCCTCAAGCGCGTCCGCGACGCCACCCCCAGCAGGCAAGACCGCCCCCAACTCCAGATCCAGCGCCACCAGCCAGCGCGTGAAATGCGCCCTGATCGCATCACGATCAGCAACGAACCGACGCAACCAGCCACGGACCGTGTCCTTCGGCACCCCCAACCGCCCCGCGATCGATCGATGCCCCTCGCCAGCGACCCCCGCCTCGATCGCCGCGCCGATCACGGCCACCTCATCCCGCCGCCGCAACAACACAAGATCAGGCAACAGCACATGCGTCCCCCCACACCCACCACAGCGCGCCCGCCGCGGCCGCAAGACCCGATCACCAGCCACACAGCGCAACACCCGCGCCCGCGCGTGCCCCCACGGCCTCAACCTCCCACGACACGACGGACATCCCAGAACGCCGCCCGCCAACTCAGCCTCGACCCCCGCCCCCTCGACGCATACGATCAACATCGGGTGCCACCTCCGGCATCCAAGAGAGCCCTCCCGACGACACCAAGCTGACGGGAGGGCTCTCGCGTTTACGAATGCGCAAACCCTGCCAGCCGACCGCCCATCCCGCCCGTCAACAGCGCGAACACCCCCATGCGTGCCGAACTCAAGCAGCGCTCAACACCGCCTCGGCGGGCAGCCGGGGGAAGCGATCCTGGAAGAACCCGCGCGTGCCGGCTGACAGCGCCGGCAGGATCGCCGCGCGCCACTCATCGTCGGAGAGCAGCGTGGGGACCTGGAAGATCGTCGGCGCGAGCTCCGGTGGCAGGGCGAGCGCGAGCTCGGTGAGTGCCTGTCCGGCCTGGGTGGCGAGGTTCAGCGCGCGGGTGTTGCGCTCGTCCCAGCGCAGCGATGCGGCGAGCGCGTCCACGAACGCCTCGACCTTCCCGGCGGCCTCCGCCGGCGTGCGGTGCTCCAACGCGAACAGGTTCCAGGTGGGCGCCGGGGTGTCGTGCTCGGTGTCGGCGAGGTTGATCTCGATGACCCGCTCGCGGATGCCCGGGTCGGTGAGGTAGGGCTTGATGTCCTTGATCGCGTCGGCGTGCGGGTCGAGAAACAGTCCGCCGTGGCCGGATCGCGCCAGGGCGATGAACTGCCCGATCGCGGTCTCGGTCTTCCCGTACCGGGAGCGCCCGGCCATATAGGCGAAGAACGTCCCGGCGACGGGCACCCCGACGACCCGCTCCCCCGCGCGGTCGCTGACCTTCCCAAGGGGGATCAACCCCTTCTGCCCCGAGTACGTCGGCAGGCCCGGCGGTGGTGGTGGGATCGCGCCACCGGAGCGGGTGACGTTCTCCACGTGGCAGCGCGCGGTCGGCGGCTTGAGCAGCCCCGCGATCTCCGACGCGCCGAGCACGCTCTCGCGCACGGGCGCGAACCGGCCGCTGCGCAGCCGCCGGTCGAATCTGCCCCGCCGCCACGGCGCGTCGGCGCCGAGGAACCCGAGGCCGCCGAACCGCAGCCCGGCCGCGCGGAGGTGGTTCTCCCCGGCGAACACGTCAAAGCAGGACAGCAGGGCATGTGTGAGCGCGCGTGCATGGGCGCGCTCCCGTGCGCGGACGGATAGGAGGATCTGCGTCCCGAACAGCGGGTCTGAGGCGTCGAGCTTGCGTTGCAGCGCCCGCGTCTGAAAGAGCCGATCGACCGCGTCCGCCGCAGGAAGCCTCCCCGCTCGCCGGCGCTGCCCGAGAACCCCGTCGAGCGTGCCGGCGCTCTGCGCCCCGGCTCGGCGCGCGGCGTCACGGAGGAGCCGCTTGCGGATTCTGCGGCTCTGCGCTGGTGTCTTGGGGAGCAGGTCGACCGCGACGATCGCGCTCTCGGCCGGGCCGTGCAGCCGGCCGAGGACTCCCGCGATCCCCTGCAAGGGGTCGGGGTCGAGCCCGGGGTCGCCGAGCGGCTGCCCCGGTGGGTGAGCGAGACGCAGCTCCACCCTCACCGCGCGCCCCTCTCCCGGAGGCCCTGCGGGGTCGCACTCTCTCACTTCGAGCTGGCTGTAGGCGCTCAGCGCCGCTTCGAGCGCGGTACGGGCACGCTCGGGCACCTCCAGACGGTAGTGAAGGACACCCCGCGCGTCGGGGATGATGAGGATTCGCATGGCGCTCCCGGGGCGCTCAAGCCAGCCGAGCAGGAACCCGCGGCGGGTGCGCGCGAGCTGCATTGCGAACCGGCGGATCGCGTCGAGCGACGGGTCGAACGTATCGGCGGGCAGCAACTCGAACTGGACACGCGAGCGCAACGCCCGCCGGGCGAGCACACGGCGCAGCACGGCGAGAAGCGCGGCGATGGCCGAGAGACCACCGGCCAGGGGTGGGAGATCGGCCCGAATCGAAGTCGGGCTGATAACCCCGGGTCCAGGGCCGTCCCTGGTCACCACGTGAACCGCGAGCGCAAGCACCACCAGCCCCGCAAGGGCCACCGCCGCCGCTCGCTCACTCGGCGTCGTGCTCCTCATGGTGTTACCCCTACGGAGATAAAGATGTCAGCAAATCCCCACCTCGCGGGATCGCAGTCCCTGAGCGACGTTTCGCCGCCTCGACACCAAGCGCGAGGCGAAGCGAAGATCGAAGGGAAGACCGAAGGGAAGATCGAAGGGAAGGCCGAACCAAAGAGCGAAGCGCGCATCGAGCGGCCCACGCGGGGTGTGGAGCGCGGGGTCACGGTTCACCCTCGGGCTTGATCGCGTGTTCGATGACGCGCCGTGCGAGCGGCGGCGGGATCGCGTTGCCGACCTGCTGAAACTGCCGGCTGCGCGATCCCTGCCACGGGTAATCGGCCGGGAACCCCTGGAGTGCCGCGGCCTGCGCGACGGTGACGCGGACGGCGCCCTCGCTGCACCCCGGAGCCCACGGGCGGGCGGCGTTGCGCTTGGGGCCGGGTCGTGCGATCCGCGCGTCGCACGCCACGGTGGTAGCCGGTCGCCGGCGGACCCAGCTCTGGTGGTCGCGTGCGATGATCGTCGGCGCTGGCTCGCCGGGGTCGCGCAGGCATTCCGGGTGGCGCGGCCTGTTACGAAAAGCCCAGCCCGCCGCTTGCGCGTGGCAGAACGTCCACGATCCCGAGGCGGTGTCGAGCGTGTGCGCCGGTGCTCGCAACGGGCGACAGAGGCCGCAGGGCCGGCGCCCGCCGTTGGTCTGGTTGTTGGTCTGCACCACCCCCTCCGTCTGGCAGCCGAGCGCGTGCGCCATGCTCACCCACGGCTCAAGCCCACGCTCACCGGGCGGGACTCCGCGGCGGCGCGCGTCGTAGGAGCGGTGCGTCGGCGCGGGTAGGCTCACCGGCCCGTCGAGCGAGGCGAGCAGAAACGCGCGGCGGCGGGTCTGCGGCACCCCGTAGCACTCGGCGCGGAGAACCCCGGCCGCGGTGTGATACCCGTGGGTGGAGAGCAGCCCGGCGAACAGCGTCCACAGCTCAAGCACGGCCGGGACCTGCTCCAGCGCGATCCACCGCGGACGCAACGCGAGCGCGAACCGCAACGGCTCGACCGTCAGCAGCGACCGGGGATCACGGCACTCCGCCAGCCGCCCGGCACGAGTGTCGTTGCCGGCGGCCAGCTCGTGCGCGCACGCGATCACGAGCGGCTTATCGAGCGCGCCGAGGCCCTTCCCGGCGGTCGAGTAGGCCTGGCACGGCGGGGAGCCGAGCAGCCCCCACACAGGCGCGAAGTCCCGCGGGTCGAGCGTCGAGAGGTCGGCCTGCAGCCGCGCGTGCCCGGCCGCCGTTGCCGTCCTGCACGCCCACGGGTCCAGCTCGATCCCGAGCGCGGCCAGCCCGAGCGGGCGTAGACCCTCCTCCCACCCGCCGGCGCCGGCGAACAGGTCGAGGATCTTCCCCCGCTGCCGAACACGGCCCCTTCGACGGCGGGTGCGTGGAGTCGCAGGTGCGCTTGAGCGTGGCATGGGTGCTCCCTTCTGCTGTGAACGTGCGCGCGACCGTCCGCGTCGAGCGCCCGAGGGTTTACGCTGGCTGGACATCCGATCGCTCACCCGGCCGTGGGGGGCTGCGCGTACCCGTAGATGGGCGCCGCCTCGCCTATGGGGGCCGATGGAGTGAATGGGCCGACGCGGGTTACGCGCCCGTCGTAGTTGCCCTCGACGGTGACAATCTCACCCGTCGCCAGAACCTGCACGACGATCCCGACGTGCGCGCTTGCGCTGGGGCCCTGCCCGTAGAAGACCGCGTCGCCGGGGGATGGCGTCGCGGTCGACGGCAGCACTCGTCCGCCGTGTTCGCGGGTCCAGGTGTAGAGCGACCCGGAGTACCCGTAGAGCGCGGTCGAGCCGGGCAAAGGCACCCCGGCGTGCTGCCACACCCAAGCGGCGAACAGGGAGCACCACTCCTCGCACGGCCCGTAGATCGTGCAGTTCGAGCCGGGCGGGTGCTCGCCCTGCCCGACCTGGCTTTCGGCGACCCGGACGATCGCGCGAGCGCCGCTCGGCCCTGGAACCGGAGTGGCGCACTCGCTCGGCCCGCCGCCTTCGACGGGCGCCGCGAGCGGCGGGCTTGTCGGTGTGGGCGAGCCGGCGCCGGTGAACCCGTACTGCACGGCGCGCGCCATGACCTCTTCGGCGTAGCTGACACCAACGGTCGCGCACGCCCCGTAGTAGTTGCACGCCGCCTGGCGATATTCGCTGTAGGAACCCCCGGTGGGCGGGGCGCCCATCGCTTCGCGGAGAATCCGCGCGGCCGTATCGATCGCGTCCGCGGGGTCGTTCACCGACAGCGGCTGCCCTGGGTCCGCGTTGACGGCGTAGCGTTCCCAGAGCGTCGGCCCCGGGCCGGGGCTGCACGCGCTCCCGCGGACGTAGGCGATCTGCATTGGGCCGGCGCACCCCGCGGAGTTGACGCCGGCGCACCCATCGTTGTCGCACTCCTGCGCCCCTATCGACGCCAGGAAGCTCCAGTCGATATCGAACCTGGCGCCGGCCCGCTGGTAGAGCCGCAGGCGTGCGGGCGGGATGCTCTGAAGCGCATACGCCGAAGGCACCGGGCCCGAGATCGTGCCCGCGCTCGCTTCGCCACCTGACTCGCAGCCAGTGAAGCTCGCACCGAGCACCACGACGGCGACAGCGAGGATCGCGACCAGCGCCAAGCCGGTCCCGCCAAACCCAGCCGCCAGCCACAGCCATAGGACCGTCCTGCCTCGGCCGGTTCGCTCCTCGCTCATCCTTCGCTCTCCAATCCGGTGACGAGCAGCCGGCCGTCCCGGCGGGCGAGGAGCAACCCCACGGAGTAGTCCTCGAGCCCGCCGTCGTTGACCACAGCACTCACCGCGGCCTGCCCGGGTGGAGAGGGTGTCGGGTGAAGCGCGAGGACGCGCGGCCTGCGGGCGCGTATGTCCAGCGAGACGCGCGGCGGGTGAGCCTCCAGGGAGAGCACGAGCGCGCGTGTGGCGTCTCTCACCGCGCGGGCGGGCGCGTGCCCGTAGAGGTACGCGAGGTAGTTCTCCAGGAACGCGCGCGCCGTCCTCAGCGCGGCGGCCGGGGCGATCGTGCTCTCCCGTGGGGTCGCTCGCGCCGTCCTCGCGGCGGGGGACACCGGCCGTGACACGGCAACACGAGCGGGGATGCTCACCCCATGGGTCCGGCGCGGTGGGTCCTGGCGTGGGCTGGTCAGCGCGAGCAGCGTCGTGGTGGCGATCAGCAGCGCGGCGACGGCAAGTAGCGCGTAGTGGCGCTCGCGCTCGGCGATCGGCCGGTCACGCAGAGCGGCGAGCCAAGCGGTCACCGCTCACCCGCCTGGGGGTTGGTGATCCCGAGGAAGCTGCGGCCGAGGCGAGCAGCCACGAGAGCGGTCTGCGAGGAGCGGCAGAACGGGTCCAGCACGAGGCAGCGCCCGCCCGGAGCGTTGTGCGCACACGTCGCGCGTCGCCCGCGCTTGGGGTCGCGCTGCCAAGGTGTGCCGCACGCGCCGCACGCGAGGGGTGAGGTGCCGGCGAGGATGCACAGGCGCCGCAGCCGTGGGTGAAGGTCGCGCTGCTCCTGCCACGGGCAGCACTCACCGCACGTCGGGCGCTCCCCGAGGCGGGCCGTGTTTCGCAGGCGCGCGTACTCGTGGATAGCGCGTGTCTCGCAGAAGTACCCCGGCTGCTTGGTGAGCAGCCACAGGCGGGTACGCCCGCGTGTGAGCGGCCCGGCCCACGCGACCGGCTGAGGCTGCCAGCCGTGCTCGCACAGGTCGGACGGAAGCGACCGCTCAGGGTGTAGGAGCCAGAGCGTGCCGTCCTCGCGCAGCACACGGTGAACTTCGCCGAGGACCGCAAGGGTGTGATCGTGTGGACCCTGGCGGGGTGGGTTTGTGACACAGGTCTGTGCCCATGTGTCGGGTAGTTCGCGGAGGATCGCGAGGGGGTCGGCGTGTTCGATGCGCCAGCTCACGGGGATGCCTCCTCGGGGTCGGGTGCCGTGGATGTGTCGGGTGCAGGGGGCGGGGTTCCGCCGGGTGAGGCCGGCGGAACCCCGTGGTCGCGGTGCCGGAGCAGACCGGCCATCCGTGTGAGGCGGGTGGCGTAGTAGAAGGTCTGCAGGCGGCTTGTCCCGCTCTCGCGCGCCGCGGCGCCACCCGCGGTCGCGGCCAGCAGCTGACCCACGAGTTTGTTGCGCTGCAGGAACACGCCCCACAGGAAGGCGGCCTGCAACGCGAAGCTCATCAGCCAGCCGAGGTTCGATGTCGCGTCATCCAGCGCCTGGCAGACAGCGAGGATCACGGCGAGGATCAGGGAGTAGACGGCCTTGCGTGCGAGGAACCCCGCGAGGCGTGTCAGCCAGCCGGTGAAGAACTCGTGGCCGCGGCCGGGGAAGATGCCGACGATCAACGCGACCGGTGCGAACGCGAGCAGCAGCAGGAGGAGAACCTGCGCGAGGATCACCGAGAGCGCGAGCGCCCCGATCAAAAGCCACGCGCCGAGCTCCCCGGCGAGTACGACGATTGAGAGCAGCAGCCGCTCGTACTGGCCGCCCTTGCCCATCGCTTCGGCGGCGGGCTCGTCCGCCACCCCGAGTGGATAGCTGCCGTTGTCCTTTGAGGGGTCGGATTCGGGGAGCTTTGAGTCTTCGCCGTTTTTGAGGGCTTCGTACTCGGCGTTACGCCCGGGTGACTGGAAGGGGTAGGCGAGAAAGTGTGGGGCGTACTTGTTGAGGTTGTTGATGCATGTCTTCCCCGGCGTGTGGAGTTCTGTTGTGTTCTGGAGTTCTTCGGCGAGCTTGGTGTCCTGCGTGGGGTTGGCGCTCAGCGGGCGGACGGGGACCTGCTCGGTTTTCCCGGCGGTCTGGGTGACGCAGTGCTCGGTTCCGCCGAACTCAAGGACGGTCCACGGGTCGAGGACCAGGAGCTTGAAAAGCTGGTCGCTCGCGGCGCTCTGCGCCTGGGCCTCACTGGCGATGTTCCCCTGGTTGGTGAGTGACAGGAACGCCGCGGAGGCTTCGTTGGAGAGACGGCTCGCCGGGGCGATCGTGCGCTGGGGCTGTGTGACGATCCCGAGGGCGAGCACGAGGTACAACACCGATGTTCCGAGCGCCCCTGCGGTCTCGGTGTAACGGCGCTGCACGAGCGCCTTCCACATCGCCCACAACCCCGTCGCGAGGATCGCCGCGACCAGCCACGGCGTGCCGAGGGTGTTCGCGTAGATGCTGTGGATCGCCTGCGCGACGGGGCCGAGCGCACCCGAACCGCCGGTAGGGCCACCGCCGTTGACGAGATCGAGGGAGAACGCGAACCCGAAGAGGGTGATGAGCGCGTTCGCCAGGAACGCGGTCAGCGTCCAGATGATCTGCGCGAGACAGAACGCGATCAGCGGCGGAACACCAGAAACATCGATCCCGCCGAACAGGCTCGCCTTGATCCCGGGGAAATACTGGTCAAGCTGATAGTTCGCCAGCGGGTAGCGCCCGAACCAGCCACCCGCCGGGACCAGCGGCGCCGGGCCGATATTCCAGAACACGTCACCCCAACTCGCCGGCGCCAGCGCCAGCAGCAACACGAGCGCGAGCCCCACCGTGAGCGCGACTCTCGCCGTGCGCCGGCCCGGCAGGGGTGGACGGCGTGTCACCCGTGGGGTTCTCATGCGGGGCTCCTTGTGGGTGTGGTGTCGAATGCGGCGAGGAGGTGGGGGTGGACGAGGTCGACCTGGACCTCGCCGACGCGGCCGTCGAGGTCGCGCATCAGGCACCGCCCGGCGCGGTACTCCCGCAGCAGCCGCACAAGCTCCTGGTCACCCGGGTCCAGGCCGATCATCTCCAGGGCGCGGCGCGCCTCGGCGTCTGACTCCTGCCCGCCGATGAACCACGTCCCGATCAGGTCCGCCAGCTCCTCAAAATCCGAGACGAGCTGTGTGGCGAGCAAAAGCGTCGTGTTGAACGCGCGACCCATCCGCACAAGCCGCTGCACGATCGCCTGACCCTGGCGAGAGATCAGAAACGCCTTGGCCTCGTCCAGCAGCACGACCTTGTGACGTGTGCGGTCCTGGGAGACCAGCCGCAGCACATACGCCGCGACCAGGGTGAGCGTCGCGACCGAGACACGCTCCGCGCGGGTGTACGTCTCCCGGCTCGCACCGGGGTCCGGCAGCGACAGGCCCGGCGTACGAATCGTCGTCACCGACCCAGCCGCCCGCACAACATCCCCGCCAGCGCCCGCCTCCGCGAACCCGAGGCGCGCGAGACCGAAGTCGCAGATGACCTCAAGCGCCTCCCCGGCCTCCCGCGCGGGCTCGCTCTCACTCGCGCGCAGCGCCCGGACCACCGCGAGGGTGCTGCGCTCACCGTGACGCACGGCATCCTTCACAGCGCGTCCGATCGCGTTCTCCCACGACGGCGGCGGATCCCTGAGCAGCTCAAGCAGATACGAGCAGGCCAGTTCCGCGCGCAACTCCTCCAAGCCGATCAGCAGCGGGTCGAGCTTGCCCTGCTGCCCCGGCGCCCCGGAAAGCTCCAACACGTCAAGACGCCCGTCGAGCTCGGGCAGCTTCTCCCACCCGTGGTCGGGCTTGGGGTCAAAATCGACAATGAGTGACCCGCGGCGCTCAGCGGCGTACGCGATCCCCTGCGCGGTCACGGTCTTCCCCGAGCCGAGCGTCCCGGCGAGCGCGACAGCGGACGCGCGGGATTCCCGCGAGGGAGCGGTCGCGTCGTAGCGCACCGGGCGACGCACACCCCGCGGCGTGAAACCGAGATACACCCCGCGCGGCGCTCCCACTGTGTGCGTGGCCGTCGGGACCATTGCGCCGAACTGCTCGACGGTCACCTGCTGCACGTAGTCGCGGGTGACACCGCCGTCGGTCCTGGGGAGCAGATCGAAAAAGAGCTGACGTTGAAGACCTGCGGGGCGGTGAAGCGCGATATCGCCGTAGCTCTCGCGCAGCACATCGACCCTGCGCTCAAGCTCCTGCTCGCTCGGGGCGCCGACGGCGAGCGCGACCCAGGCGTAGAGCATCGGGGGTCGCCCGCCGCTCTGAAGCCGCGCCTCGTACTCCCGCGCGAGCACCCGGTCCTCGCCGGCCAGCAGACCCGGCCCGTGCGCGGAGCCCTGCAACTGCTCGCTGTAGGCGTTCTCCACATCCGCGATCCGCTTACGGACCTGCCCCAGCGCATCACGGTTGCCAAGCCACCGCGCGTGCAACACAGCGTCAGCCGGGAACGA
Organism: uncultured Solirubrobacterales bacterium; assembly: GCA_963702085.1. Classification (GTDB taxonomy): domain Bacteria; phylum Actinomycetota; class Thermoleophilia; order Solirubrobacterales; family Solirubrobacteraceae; genus Palsa-744. The sequence continues at coordinate 2,289,231 of OY969707.1, forward strand.
CACCGCCTCCAACGGAGCGAACAAAAGCTCCGCGCCGGCACCCGGGAACTCCGGGGCCTCCGCGAGCGACCCGAGCGCGAGCACCGCCTGAAAAGAGCGGCCCTGCTCACCATCCACGACCAGCGTCCGCTCACGCTCCGTGATCGCCGCGTTCGCGCACCGCGCGAGGTCCACCCCCAGCGGCTCAAACACACCGCCCTGCCCATCCTCGCCCGCCCCGAGGAGCAGCGCGTCGGGCTGCCAGTGCTCATCGAGCGAGGGCTCCACCACACCCCGCGAGGCGGCCCGCCGCAAGAGCCACTGAAGCTCGCGGGTACTCGCGCGCTGGATGCCGAGCACCCCGGACAGCCGCTCGAAGATGCGCTGCTCGCTCACAAGCAGCCCCTCAAGCTCACCGCGAGAGATGGGTGAGGCTGTGCCGATTCCGGCCAGCTCCTCAACGCGCCGGCGCGCGCGGTCCACGCCGCGCACCAGGCCCGCGCCGAACCCCGCCGGGGCGCCCTGTGAGAGCGAGACCGCGAGGTAGACCTCCGGCACATGCGAGTCCAGGTCAAGCAGCCGTTCGCGGTGGCCCTCAAGGAACGCCCGCCAAACCTCCGCGGGCTGGTGGCGCTCATCCAGCAGCCCCACGGTGCGCTCGACGTAGCTGCCGGCCGGGTAGGCGCGGTTGACACGCCACACGCTGAAGTCCGCCGCGACAGTGTGCGCCAACCGCTCGAGGCGACGCTGAAGCGCCCACCTGCTGCTCACCGGCAGGAACGGGTAGGCGCTCACCCCCAGCCGGTAAAGGCCCGCGGGCTCCCCGCCCGCCCCGAACAGCACGTTTCGGTGCGCGTAGCGCAACGGGAAGCGACTCACGGCCGGACCTCCACAACCTGCCCCGCCCCGACCTCCACAATCTCGGCCAGCACCTCACCACGCCGCAGACGATGCCCCGCCGCTGCCCTCGCTATGTGCCGTCCGCGGCGGCGGTAGACGACGACCGGCTTGTTGAACTCAAGCCGCGCGGGACCACGCACCCTCCCCCGGCGCAACACCGGCGCGTGCTCATCCAGCGCGACCCACACCTCCGGCGCCCACACCTGCACCGACCCCTCACCCGGGACGCTCTGCTCAAGCGAGCGGCGCATGGGCGCCAGCCGCAGCGCCACCCACGAGAGCAGGTAACGGTGCGCGGGGCGACCATCCGGTGCGATCTGCCCCGCCATCGTCGCCACGAGCGCCGGGAGCACCACCAGCCGCAGCGGCCAGTCAAGCGCACCCACCACCACACCCGCCGCATACGCGCACGTGAACGCGAACCCGCCAGCGACAGCCGCCATGAACCAGCCGCCGTAACCCGCCCCGGTGAGCGCCGCGGCGAACGCGACCCCGAGCGTGAGCGTCAGCGACCGCGACCCGAGGGCGAGCACCACCAGCAGCGTGCCCGCCGCCCACGCCAGCCACACGAGCGGGACGCCGCCGGGGACCGGCAGGCGCCGCCCGTCGATCTGGTAGATACGCCGCTCGGGCTTGAAGATGCGCTGATAGGAGCGGATCGGCGCAGGCGTATCACTCATTTACCATCACCCTTTCCGGGTTCACCCAAAGACCTGGTGGCCGATGGCTTCGGCGGCTTTGGCGATCTGGTCGGGCACGAACACCATCCACGCCACGACGATCGCCGCGAACAGGAACACCGCGAGCTCGGTGTAACGACGATTCCACAAAAACACCAGGCTGAAAATCGCCACGATCCCGCCGTACAACTCACCCGCGTACTGCTTCAACAGTCCAGAGACGTTCTTACCCACATCGTTACCCGCAGCCAAAGCGTCCGCTGGGAACAAACACAACGCCGCCACCACGAGCCACAACACAACCAACAGCCAGCGCCTTCCGAACACCACACTCACCTACCCTTTCCCGTCGCCGGAGCACCAGCCGACGGTCCCGTCACTGTCACCGTCACGGTCTGCGTACGGGACGGAGCGTGGTTCGGCTCGGTGCTCAGAACCGCGCCCACGCCGCGGAGCAGAAGAATCAAAAGACAGCCCCAGAGCACCACTCGCGCCACGAACCGCACAACACGCGCCGCGCCCTCCCGGCCACCCGGCGTGAGAGAGGGGCCGTTCTGCGAGGTAATTGTCCTGCCGGTAAAAGTCATACACCACTTCTACCTCCCCAGCGGACAGAACACAACAACCTTTTGGGCAATTGCACAATTGCACAATTGCCCAAATTGGAAATAGGTCGGCGCGTCAAGGGCTCCCCCGAGCAAAGAGGGAGGCTTGCAGCGCCTATCTACTGCTGTGCGGCGGCAACATCCAGGCCGACCGTTTCGGCCAGCTCCTCCGCGTACGCCGCAACAGCCGCCCCGGCCTGCTCGACCAAGCGACATGCCGTGTAGTCAGCCACCGTGTACCGCACCCAGATACCTTCCCTGCGACGCGCGACGATCCCGGTCTGGTGCAAACGCGCGAGATGCTTGCATACGGTGGGCGCGGTCATTGAAAGCTCATCGGCAAGCTCGTTGACCGTCGCTTCCCGCACTTGCAGCAGCGCGAGAATACGCAGCCTCACCGGGTCGCCGAGCACTCGCAGACGATACGCGACAAGCTCAAGCATCCCCTCCGAGGACATCACCGCCGGCACCCAAGCTCACCGGCCGTGGCCTTCAAAACCGAACTCACTGGCCGCCCGTTCACCCACACCGGGCGCCCTACGCACCGGCACAGGCGGCGACTCTTCCGTGCGCTGCACAGGTGGCGAGGGGACCGTCACCGCGGGCTGTTCGACTTCCGCCAGCGGGCGCGCGACAACGACCACAGTCGACGCCGCGCGCGGACCAAGCCGCGCCCGAGTTGCATAGCGGCGATGCCGCCCCGCGCACGCCGGAGAACGCAAGCTCACGCTCGCCGACCGACAATGTGTGGACGCCCCATGCAGCCGCGGAGCGACCCTACGAGACCGAGAAGCCCTCACACCGCACCCCACCGCACACCTGCCGGTACTCACGACATAGCCGCCAGCCTTCACCCTCGGATGCGGCCCGCTCTCTCCCGCCGAGCGTCGCAGCAGAGCGACAGCCAGCGCCCCGGCCGCTACGCAACCAACTAGACACGACACCGCCGCACGCCGCCAATGACGCTCGCGCCGCTCGATACGTACAACCCGCCGATCTGGCGCCGGCCGGCCACGCTCCAGCTCCAACGTTGGCTGCTCATCCAGATCATCCGGCGGAGGCGCCACCATGAAACTCTCTCGCATATGAGTTAAACCAGGCTGGGGCTCTCGCGGACCACTCAATTTCACGACGCCACCAGCCAGCCGACACGCACGGAGCCGCAGCGCCGCGCGAAGCGCCGGGATTAGCCGTCGCAAAGGGCGCCTACTGCGGCCCGAACTCCCGTTCTGCCTGGCTCTCGCCCGCGGACTGACGCGGACCAGAAGATTCAGACGCAGAAGAACCGGACGGCGAACCGGCCGAGGATTCAACAGGCGGGGGGGACACCGACGCCGCGTGCGCCACCGGCGCCGCCGCCTGCGCTTCAGAGGACGCCGGCCCGGATCCGCTACCGCTCCCCGACGCTTCGCCTTCGGGCCCGAACTCCCGTTCAGCCTTCGACGCCCTCGCCTCAGCCTGCGCCCGGCGCCGCGCCGCCAACACCTGTGCCGACGGCCGTGCCGGCGCGGCACTCGCAGTCGGCGCCAGCACCGGCGGCGGCGCCACAGGCTGCGAAGCAGCCCCCGGAACGGGGGCGGCAGCGACCGCGCTTGCCACCGCGACATGGGGGTGAGGATGCCGGTGCGAGTGGTGCGCCGCCGGGATCACGAGCGCGTGCAGACCTCCCGCGACCGTCGCCGTCGCCGCGATGATCGCCGTGCCCGCCGCCGTCGCCTTCACGACACCCACACCGCCCGCCGTACCCGCGGCCTCCGCAGTCCGCTCCCCGACCCCGCGCGGCGCGATATGCCGCGCCGAGAGCCACCCCACGACGCGCTCGAGCCACCCCCCGTGCCCACCGCCAGCAGCCGGCATGGGCAGGAACACCGCCGCCGCGCTGCGCTGCCAATCCCGGCCGCGCATCTCACGCCGCAGCCGCCGGTACTCCACCCGGCACGACGCGCACGCCCGCAGATGCGCCCGCGCGATACGCGCCTGCTCACCGAACGCCTCCCCCCGCGCGTGCGCCACCACCGCCCCCTCGCGGTAGGCGCACATCCGGCCCGCCGCCGCGATCGCCGCGACCATCTCAAGCTTCCCCTGGGCGCTGCGCGCCGCCGCCCGCGCATCCTTGGCCGGCAACCCCAGTTCCCGCGCCGCTGCCTTCGCGCCGATCCCACGGGTCGCCGTCAAGAGCACCACCCGCGCCTCGATCTCAGAGAGCTGCGCCATCAGATCCGCCGCGCGCCACGCACTGTCCGCCAACTCCACGACCTCCTCCGGCGCCAAGCCCTCCGCCGCGAGCTCGACCTCATCGAACGGGACACGCCGCCGTGAACCCACACGGATGTCCCTGCGGCCCTGCCGGTAGCGAGCCACCAGCGCCCGGACCATCACCCAGAACGCCCCGAGCAGATGCCGTTCGTTCACCAGCGGCCGGCGCATCATCACGACCGCACAGATCGCCTCGTCCACGATCTCCTCCCGCACCCCCGCCGGCACCCCCACGGCCTCTCGCCGGCGCCCCAGCTCCCGCACAAGCTCCCCGCGACGCGCCTGCAGCACAGCCGCCGCCTCCAGAGGTGTCCACGCGCCCCGCCGCCACGGAGCACGCACGCCGACCCCCCTAACGCCAGCCGGCGCGAATCTTAAAGACGACAACGAACTCACTGCGCCCATCACTCGTTAAACCACCCTGGACCTCCTGGGGACCAACGAATTGTCGCGCATGCGAGACGATCGCGCAAGGAGAGCCGGATCTCTCCACGGCGATTTCAGACAAACCACTACATTTAGCTCGCGCGGGCTGCCAGATTTGCGGGCGGTGGTGATGCGGGCGGCGCTCCGCTTGTTTGACGGGGACGGCGAGTAGCTGTGCGCGAGAACAGACCGGCTGATGGAATAGGCTTCGCGCGTTATGACGACCGCGCTCGACTGGGATGCCCTCGCCGTTCTCGTTGTCCGGCTTGCAAGCGATAAGCCGGCCGCAGAGGAGCTTCGCTGGCATCGCTGGTATGAGATCCACGGCGCGGGCGAGCATGGCCTTGATCCAGACAGCCGAGCGGAGGATGCCTCGCCGCACAAGCAGTTGCCGGTCCCCGAGCGCCAGCCGTACTTCACCGCCCACGTGCAGCACTTGCTCTACCCTCCGCCGGCTCAACCCCACTCATCGAGCCCTGAGCGGCGCATGTGTTGCCCGAGCGAGCTATCGCTCGACCTCGGATGGAATCAAGGCAACGTGCGGCGCGCCAGGATCGATCTTCTCGAGCGCCTGACGATCCCGCTCGACCCGTCTCACAGCGTTGGGCTGATCCACCTGGCGCTTCAACCCGATGTTGCCTCCGACGCGACTGCCACGTTGAAATGGGCCAGCGATCTTCGTCAGGCGTTCACGACAGCGGGCAGGCCGCGATTCACGCTTATTCACGGCTCCCGCGAAGATGTACTGGATCAGCGACGACCGCTGCGAGGGCTAGTCACAGCGTTGTTCGGTGATCCTGATGAGGAACTGGAGCGCCACTTTTATACGATCGTCTTTGCCAAGGAGCCAGCCGAGTTGCCAGCCGGAGAGGTCGATCGCCCGAGCTACCTGGCCGGATGGCGCAGGGCGCTTGCGCGCGGCTCACGCCGAGTGGAGGACGGAATGCAGGCCGAGCAGCGCGACCCAGAAAAGGCCGCGGCACAATACGCAAGCCTTGGCGCGGTCAGCGCTGTCGTGCTGGGCCGAGGAGCGGCGTTCACCGCGCGCCCGGACACTCTCAACGGCAGCTATGCGCGTAACTTTCGCTCCTACTGGAGCGAAAGCCTGCTCTTCGCTCTGCTTCAACACGACCGGCTTGAGCATTTCGCTGGCCGGCTCGCCGAACTCGGCTTTGACCCATCGACCGAGTCGCTAGACCAGCTATTCGATGAATGGCTCGCGTTTCGCAACATGCTGTGGTGGTCACAGCTCTCCACCGCGACCGACGTGCCACAAACACTCGTTGACTTACTCCGCGCCGAGTACGGCACCGAGCGACTGTTCTCCAAGCTTGAGGGAGACTTCACAACCTACACCGCCCGCCGACGATGGCGCATGGAGGACGAACAAGCACACGCACTCGCCAACCTCCAAATATACGGAGCTGCCGTCGCAGTAACAGGCGCACTTGCGACGATCGCCGCACTTCTCCACCCAAGCGGCCTTCTACTCGCGCTCGTGGTATGCACCGTCATCATGGCTGGCATCGCAGCCGGAACGTTCGTCCGCACCCGGCTACCACGCCAGACACGGACGCCGAAAAGGACCGGTAGCGCTCGCTAAGGCCACGCCAGCCAGCGCGAACCCAAAAACCGACACGAGCCCACTGAGCCCATCACTCGTTAAACCACCCTGGACCTCCTGCGGACCAACGAATCTTCGCGCACGGGAGCCTGCGACACAAGGGGGTCATAGCGCAACCCGGATGCACCGAGATGAGCGCCACGCCCAATCCTGCGACGTGGCGCCCCAGCAGTCAGCCCCCGCCGTGCGGCTGGAAGTTTCTTCGGGGCCTGCGCTCCCTCGGCACGGGCAAACCATCGAGCAGGGCACCCGGCGCGACCTTCAGTGCGTCGGCGAGGATCAGCAGCGTGAGAAGGCCCGGCTCGCATTCGCCGCGCTCCACAATGCCGATCTCGTTGCGGTGGAGGGATGCAACTTCCGCGAGCCCTTCCTGCGCGAGACTCCCCGCTCTCGCATTGCGCGCAGGTTCTCCCCGAAGACCTTCAGCAGCCGCGCACGCTCGGCCGTGTAGGCGCCCTGCTCGGCCATCACGCCTCGCGTCCGGTCCCGTTCTTGAAGTGCGTCGGGGCCTTGCGCTCCCTCGGCACCGGCAGACCTTCGAGCAGGGCGCCCGGCGCGACCTCCAGCGCGTCGGCGAGGATCAGCAGCATCGACAGATGCGGTTCGCGCCGCCCCCGCTCCAGGCCGCCGAAGTGGGTCCGGTGGACGTTGGCGATCTCCGCGAGCGTTTCCAGCGAGACGTTCCGGCGCTCGCGCTCAGCGCGTAGTTTCGCTCCGAACGCGCTCAGCAGCCGGGCGCGCTCGACCGTGTAGGCGTCAACCATCGCTCATCGCCTCCTCCCGTGCGACGACCTCACGCAGCTCACGCAGGAGACGCCTGCGCTGCCACGCGAACAAGCAGCGGGTGACCGCGAACACGACGGCCACCGCGATGAGCACCGCAGCCACCCACCCGGAAGCCGAGGCGAGCGCCAACGCCACGCCACCGACGACCAGCAGATCGCCGAGCGCGACCAGCTCCCGGTCTTGCCCAGCCATCACGTCCCCTCCTCTTCGGCCGCACGTACGAGCCTGCGCGAACCTGATCCCGAGGGCATCGAGAAGGGCAAGCAGCGTCTCCAGCCGGGGGTTGCCGCGCCCCCGCTCGATCCGGCCAAGGTGCCCCGCGGACACCCCAGCCTTGAACGCGAGAGCCTCGATCGAGAGGCCCTGGGCCTGACGTTCGCGGCGGAGCGCCTGCCCGAGAGCGATCAGCTCCGGCTTGAACTCCGGCTCGGTCGGCATCGCTCGCCCCCTCATAGACAGATCACCCCCAGCGCGTCGAGGCGCACCGCGCACTGCGAAGGGCGCACCCGCTCCCCGTCGAGGATCACCACGCCCGCGGCCTGTAGACCCCTGAGTGCGTCCTCGATGGCCTCGGGGTCCACGTCCCGCGCGAGGTTCTCCAGTTCGCGGCGCGTGCGCCCCTCGGGACGGTCAGCGAACACCAGCTGCATCACGAGCAGGTGTTCGGTCCCGAAGTCCCCGCGTTCGGAGTCCGCCGGCCCGACCTCGACTTCCTCGACCCGCTGGATCAGGTCCACGAGCTGCCCGGCGCGCACCCGCGCTGCGGCCCTCTCGGCCTCGGAGGCCATCGTGTCTGCCGCCCCCACGTCGTCTGCGCTCTCCACGCGCGTCAGGAGCGCCCGCAGCAGCGCCTCGCGGTGCTCGCGCACGTCAACCTCGACCGGTGGCGGCCCCTCCTCGGGCTCATACCAGCCCACAACATCGAGCAGGCGCCGGGTCGCCTCCGCGCGGGCGAATCTCTCCTCCACCTCAGCGCGAATGTCCCCGCGGTCGCAGGGTTCCACCAGCGCGCTCGTCTCACCGACGCAGCCGTGCAGATCGAAGTAGAGCCCGTCGCGCAGCAGCGGGACGAGCTCGGGGGGAATGGTGATGGTCATGGGGGCTCCCTTCGGTCGGCCGAAGAAGCCCGCCGGGAAGCCTGACTGGACGCCCGCGGCCGGGAGGGCTACGGTTTCGCCCGTGGCATCCGAAGGAGCGTTCTTCGGTAGTCCACAGGCCGGGCGGGTGCTACCAACACTCGCCCGGCCACAAGTATTCGATTCGAGCCACGGGCGACCCGAGTCGCCCGGCCCGTGCGGCGTGCCGACTCTAGGCCGTAGGGCCCTGGTACGTCAAGGCCCGCTGCCCGCCGATATCCAGCGTAGGCGTCTGCCACATCCTCGGGTCGTGGTGCTCCCTTTCAGTCGGCGGGTTACCACTTCGGTTACCACCCGGACCCATCTCGGCGACCTATCGAGCCTTTGAGAAGCACGAATCCCGCCTAGTTAAGCGGGATTCGAGAAGTGCGCCTGGGGGGAATCGAACCCCCGACCTGCGGCTTGAAAGGCCGCTGCTCTTTGGCACCCCGTAGGTTGCCGTTGACCACTGAGCTACAGGCGCGTCGATCTGGTTGAGCGCGCATTGTAGATGGATGCGCGGCCCCTGGTGTGGCGGGCGCCAGCACGTCTGCTCAGCCCTCGACTGCGGCGTACACCTCGTCGAGCAGCTTTGCTCGGTCGGCGAGCTCGAAGGTGTCGGCCAGGTGGCGGTCGGCCTGCTCGCGCGACTCCCCGCTGAGGGCCATGTTGAGCGCGACCAGCCGCGCGCCGTCGAGGTCACTGCGCTTCTGCTCCCCTGCCCCCGCCGCGATCGGAGGGGTGGAGGCCGTCTCGGCCACGACCGGAGCGGTGGGGGCCGCCGGCTGCTCTGCGCCGGCCCTCAAGCTGAGGGTCAGAGCGTTCAGCTCGCCCTCCACCGCCCGCACGCGATCGTGCAGCGCGGCGCTTGCCCGGGCTAGCGCCTGCGCCTCCGCGGCAAGCGCTTGCAGGTGCGCGTCCACGATCGCCGGGTCGTGCTCCCGCCGCGCGCCGGGCCCGTCGCGACGCTCGCTGTTCTCGCGCTCCCTCTGCACCGCGCAAGCGTAGCGGAGAGGTCACGCCGTTCCGCCGCTACGCGGGCGCCGCGCCGGACTCCGCTACGCGGGCGCCTCGGTTGGCTCCGGCTCGGGCGCCGGCGTCTCCTCCTCCACCGGCGCTTCCTCGGCCTGGGCCTCGCGGAGGTCGCGGCGCAGCTCGCGGATCTCGTCGCGCAGCTGGGCGGCGTACTCGAAGCGCAGGTCCTCCGCCGCGGCGAGCATCTCCTCCTCGAGCTCCACCGCGAGGCGCTCCAGCTCGTGGATTTGATCCCCACCCACCTGCTCCTTCGCCTTGCTCCGCCCGCGCGCCGCTGCTGCGCCGGCGCCGGCCGCCGCGGGGGACCTTGGAGTCGCCCTGCAGGAACTCCGCGATGTCCGAGACGCCCTTGACGATCGACGCCGCGGTGATGCCGTGCTCCTCGTTGTACGCCACCTGGATCTCGCGGCGGCGGTCGGTCTCCTCGATCGCCGCACGCATCGCACGGGTCTCCTTGTCCGCGTACATCAGCACCCGCCGTTGACGTTGCGCGCCGCGCGGCCGATCGTCTGGATCAGCGAGGTCTCCCCGCGCAGGAAGCCCTCCTTGTCGGCGTCGAGGATCGCGACCAGCGAGACCTCGGGCAAGTCGAGGCCCTCGCGCAGCAGGTTGACCCCGACCAGCACGTCGTACTCGCCGAGGCGCAGGTCGCGGATGATCTGGATGCGCTCCAGGGTGTCGATCTCCGAGTGCAGGTAGCGCACCTTGAAGCCCATCTCCAGCAGGTACTGCGTGAGGTCCTCGCTCATCTTCTTCGTCAGCGTCGTCACCAGCACCCGCTCCTGTGAGCTCCACGCGCGCGCGGATCTCGTTCATCAGGTCGTCGATCTGGTTGCGCGTCGCGCGCACCTGCACCTCCGGGTCGACGATCCCCGTCGGGCGTACGATCTGCTCCACCACTCGGCCCGCGCGGGTGCGCTCGAACTCCCCCGGGGTCGCGGAGACGAACAGCAGCTGCGGGGTGATCGAGAGGAACTCCTCGAAGCGCTGCGGGCGGTTGTCCATCGCGCTCGGCAGCCGGAAGCCGTAGTCCACGAGCGTCTGCTTGCGCGAGCGGTCGCCCTCGTACATCCCCCCCAGCTGCGGCACCGTCTGGTGGGACTCGTCGATGAAGCACACGAAGTCCTTCGGGAAGTAGTCGATCAGGCAGTACGGGCGGTCCCCCGGGCCGCGGCCGTCGAGGATCCGCGAGTAGTTCTCGATCCCCGAGCAGAACCCCATCTCGCGCAGCATCTCCATGTCGTACTGGGTGCGCTGGCGCAGACGGTGGCTCTCCAGCAGCTTGCCTTCGCTCTCCAGCTGCGCGCAGCGTTCGTTCAGCTCGCCGCCCGATCGCTGCGACCGCCGCCTCGACCGAGCCCTCCCTGACGTTGTAGTGGGTCGCCGGCCAGATCGCCACGTGCTCGAGGTCGTCCTCGATCAGCTCCCCGGTGAGCGGGTCGAAGTGCTGCAGGCGCTCCACCTCGTCGCCGAACAGCGTCGCGCGGTACGCGGTCTCGGCGTAAGCCGGGAAGATCTCCAGCGTCTCCCCCCGCACCCGGAACGTGCCGCGCGCGAGCACCGTGTCGTTGCGCGTGTACTGGATCGACACCAGTTTGCGCAGCAGCGCGTCGCGGTCCACCTCCTCGCCGCGGCGCAGGATCTGCATGTTCATCTCGTACACCTCGGGCGAGCCCAAGCCGTAGATGCACGAGACCGACGCGACCACGATCACGTCGCGGCGCGCGAACACCGCCGCCGTGGCCGCGTGGCGCAGGCGGTCCACCTCCTGGTTGATCGCCGAGTCCTTCTCGATGTACAGGTCGCGGCTGGGGACGTACGCCTCGGGCTGGTAGTAGTCGTAGTAGGAGACGAAGTACTCGACCGCGTTGTCGGGGAAGAACGTGCGGAACTCGTTGCACAGCTGCGCCGCGAGCGTCTTGTTGTGCGCGATCACGAGCGCCGGTCGCTGCACCGCCTCGATCACGCCCGCCATCGTCATCGTCTTGCCGGTGCCCGTCGCCCCCAGCAGCGTCTGGAAGCGCTCGCCGCCCTCACCCCCTCCGCGAGTCCGGCGATCGCCTTGGGCTGGTCGGCGGTCGGGGTGAAGGCTGAGTCGAGGCGGAACGGGGGCACCGCCCCTACGCTAGCGAAGCCCCAACTGGCTCGGGTACGTCGCCCGGTAGGCCCGCTGGGCGTTCAGCACCCGCCTGCACGTATTCGCGGGTCTGCGGGAACGGGATCGCTTCGACCGTCAGCTGGGTCCCGTGCGCGCGCGCGTTGGCGACCCATTCGTCGACGTTCGTCAGACCCGCGTTGTACGCCGCCACCGCCCCCATCTCGTTGCCTTCGTAGTGGTCCAGCAGGTAGCGCAGGTAGTAGCTCCCGTACGCGATGTTGACCGCCGGGCTCGCCAGGTCGCGCGTCTGGAAGCTCACTCCGCCCGAGAGGTGCGCGAGGAACACCGCCGTACTCGGGAGGATCTGCATCAGGCCCTGCGCGCCCGCTGGCGAGGGGCGCGGGTCGAACTTGGTCTCCGCATAGATCACCGCCGCGATCAGCGCCGGGTCGAGGTGCTTCTCGCGCCGCCTGCTGGCGGATCATGCTCGCGTCCCGCAGCGGCAGCGCCAGTTCGTGGACCGCGTGCTCCAGGCGCGGGGCGACCACCACGATCAGCCCCACCCCGACCGCCAGGCCCACCAGCGTCTCGCAGCGTCCGTCCCCGCCGACCCGACGGGCGGCGCACGCGCGTGTTCACTCTGACGACGGTCGGGCCGCTCATCGCTTCAGCTTGTCAAGAACCTCCGACAGCTTCTTCTCCAACTCCTGCTTCGCTTCCCTCGTTGCGCACCGTGAACGTAGCGCGTCGCGCCTTCTCCTCCTGGGCCAGCTGTCGCGCCGCGCGCTCCTCCTGCAGCTCGTGTCCCCGCGCCGGCGGCTCGCTCGCGGCGCAGTTCCTCCGGCGCGAGCACCGCGACCGTCGCGTCGTACAGCCCCTCCATCCCCGCCTCGAACAGCAGCGGGACCTCCACCACCGCTGCCCGCGGCGCCGGCCGCCGCGCGCGCGCCTGCGTCGAGCCACTCCCCCACCCGCTCGCCCACCAGCGGCCACAGCAGGCCCTCCAGCCAGCGGCGCTCTCCCTCCTCGGCGAACGCCCGCCGTGCGATCGCCGCGCGGTCCACCACCCCGCCGGGCGCCACCTCCGGGCCCCACCGCTCCACCACCGCTGTCACGCAGGCGCTTCTCGCCCGCGTACAGCTCGTGCACGACCGCGTCGGTGGAGAGCGTCGCGGCCCCCAACCGCTCCAGCGCGGCCAGCGCGGTCGACTTGCCGGCTCCCATCCCGCCGGTCAGCCCGACGAGTGGGACCGCCGGCTGCGCCTGCACCGCCCGCGCCGGGTCAGTCCTGGGGGGTCGTCGGCCGCCGCCGGCACCGGTTCAGGCTCTGGCTCAGAGGCCGGGGCCTCGCCGACAGTTTCAGGCTCCGCCGCAGCCTCGGGCACCGTCTCGGCTGGGGGCTCCACCTCAGCAGCGGGCTCAGGCTCCGCCGCAGGCTCCTCCACGGCACCGGCCCCAGGGGCCTCGGGCACGTGTCCCTCGTCAACGCTGGCCTCAGGCGCCGTCTCGGCTGGGGGCTCCACCTCGGCAGCGAACTCGGGCTCCGCCGCAGGCGAGCTCCTCGACGGCGCCGGCCTCTGGCGCCACCTCGCCCACGGGCTCCACGGCGCGGCAGGCTCCTCCACGACGCCCGCCTCGGGCGCCAACGCCTCACCTGCGGCCTCGGGTGCAAACGCCTCCCCCGCGCCGACCTCGGGCGCCGGCGCCTCGGCGGCGGGCTGCGCCGGCGGGGCGTCCGCGCGCGGCAGCGGCAGGATCTGGTCCTCGACCCGCTTGGCCGACAGCGACAGGCGTCGGCGCTCGGAGTCGATCTCGAGGATCTTCACGCGGATCTCATCGCCCGGGTGGACGACCTCGCGCGGGCTTTCCACATGGTGGGCGGCGAGCTCGGAGATGTGCACGAGACCCTCGACGCCGTCGAGGATCTCCACGAACGCGCCGAACGTGACGACCTTCGTGACCGTGCCCTCCAGCTCGTCGCCGACGTTGTAGGTGTCCACGATCCGCTGCCACGGGTCTTCCTGGGTCTGCTTGAGGCCCAGGGAGATGCGCTGGCGGTCGCGGTCGATGTCGAGCACCTTGACCTGCACGGTGTCGCCGATGTTGAGGATCTCGGAGGGGTGGTTGACGTGCGACCACGAGAGCTCGGAGATGTGGATCAGGCCGTCGATCCCGTCGAGGTCCACGAACGCGCCGAAGTCGACGATGTTGGAGATCTGCCCCTCGACCACGAGGCCGGGCTGCAGGCGGTCGAGGATCTGCTGGCGCACCTCCTTGCGCTCCTCCTCGAGCACCGCGCGGCGCGAGAGCACGACGTTGTTGCGCGAGCGGTTGAGCTCGATCACCTTCGTCTCGATTTTCGTGCCCATGTACTCGTCGAGGTTGGGTACGCGGCGGATGTCCACCAGCGAGGCGGGCAGGAAGCCGCGCACGCCGAGGTCGATGATCAGGCCGCCCTTGACGACCTCGATCACGTTGCCCTCGACCGGCTGCCCCGACTCCGCGGCAGCCTCGATGCGCCGCCACGCCTTCTCGAAGCGGGCGCGCTTCTTGGACATGATCAGGCGGCCGTCCTGGTCCTCCTTGGTGAGGACGATCGCGTCGACCTCCTCGCCGAGCTCGACCTCCTCGCGGGGGTCCACCGACTTGCGGATCGACAGCTCCCCGGAGGGGATCACGCCCTCGGACTTGTAGCCGATGTCGACGAGAACCTCGTCCTTGTCGATGCGCACCACGCGACCCGTCACGACCTCGCCCTCCTCGAAGGGCTGCATCGTGGCGTCGTAGTTGGGGACGATCTGCCCTTCGATTTCGAGCAGAAGTCCGTTGGAGCCCTCGACCACGTGGGCGTCGGGTTTCTCGATCAGCGCTTGCACCGCTCGAAGCCTAGCGCAGCGTGGGGGGCTGCGGACCCCTGCCCGCCCGCCGGCTTCCCCGGCGCGGTCGAGCTCGCGCCGCGCTCGTATCATTGCGGGCGATGCCTGTGCGAGCAACCAAGCGGGGAGCGGAGCGCACCCGCTTGGAGCGCGACTGCGACGTGCTCGTCTGCGGCGCCTCCTTCGCCGGCCTCGCGATCGCCCGCGAGCTCGCGGGCTCCGGCGCACGGGTGCTGGTGATCGACCGCTACGAGATCGGCGAGCGCCAGACCTCCGCCTGCGGCGTTCCCGACCACATGGCTGGACGCGCTCGGACTGCGCTGCGCGCTGCTGCCAGACCTTCGGCGAGCTCGTGGTGCACACCCCCTGGAGGCGCTCCCGCTGGAGGCTGCCGTGGACGTTTTCGACTTTCGACTACCCCGAGCTGTGCGCGCTGCTGTGGGAGCAGGCGCGCGCGGAGGGCACCGTCTTCGAGACCGCCACCGTCGAGGACCGCGAGGGCTTCGCGGTGCGCACCGACCGCGGGGAGCTGCGCGCGCCGCTGATCGTCGACGCGCTCGGCTGGCGGCGGGTGCTCTCGCACGCGAGCTCCGATCCAGCCGCCGCAACGCACGGCTCTCGCGGGGCCTTGAGGTGCACCCGCGGGGCTCCGGCGAGGAGATGGAGCTGTGGATCGACCCCAGCTACATCCGCTCGGGCTACTCCTGGAGCTTCCCCGCGCGCGGAGGAGGTGCGCGTGGGCGTCGGCTCCTTCTGGCCCGCCCACCACGTGCAAGCGAGCCCACGGTGCGCCTCGCCCGCGAGCTCGGCCTCGGGCAGAGCGGCTACCAGGGCAACTGGATCCCCCACGAGCTGCGCCCCGCGGTCGAGGACGGCGTGTTCTTCGTCGGCGACTCCGCGGGCCACTGCCTGCCGCTGACCGCGGAGGGCATCCGCACCGCGCTGCTACTTCGGGTGCGCCTGCGGGCGCGAGCTGCGCGCGGTGCTCGCCGGTACCCGCACCCGCGAGCAGGCGCTACACCGCTACGGCGCGTTCTCCGACGCGCACGCCTGGAAGTTCCGTTCGCTGCTCTTCACCCAGCGCGCCGTCGGGCGTCTGACCCCTTCGCGCGCAGTCACCGCCCTGGCACGCAGCCTGGAGAACCCGCGCGTGTGCGATTGGGCCTTCGAGCACTACGTGCGGATCGCCCCGGCGTCGTTTGTCGGTCAGGCAACCTTCCGCAGCCGCGGGCGTGTGGTCTCCACCGCGGCCAGCGCGAGCCGGCTCGCCTCCACGGCGCTGGCCCAGGAGACCTCTGCGAGCAGCCCCGACGCGGCGACCATGTCGCCCGCGAGGTAGACGCCGTCGCCACGTTCGACGGCCGGGCGATCGCGCCAGGTGCTACCGGGCAGGTCGAGCGCGCCCGAGCGGGCGTCCATCACCTGCCGGCGGCGCCACGTCTCGCGCGCGCGCCAGTCCACGACCGACTGGTCGATCAGTCGCTCCAGGCGCGCGCCCGCCTGATCGACGCTCTCGCCGGGGCGGATCGGCATCTGCGTCTGGATCAGCTCGTGTCCGGCCGGGGCGATCTCGCGATCCGAGGAGGAGTAGCGCCCGATCCAGCCCGACTCGTCGAGATCGGAGACGATCCACGGGTCGCCACGACGGCGGGTCAGGCCCACGTCGAGGCACACGGTGCGCCCGCTCAGGCCGCTCAGCGGCTCGCCTCCCAGCAGCTCACTCGCCTGGTGGAGCTCGGTGGCGAGGATCACCGGCGGCTCGGGCAGAACCTCCACGCGGTGGCCGGTCTGCACCTCGACGCCCAGCTCGCGCAGCGCGGCGCTCCAGCGGCGCGACCAGCCCGCTCCAGCCGCCGGTGGCGTAGCGGACCACCGTACTCGGGCGGTGGCGTGGAGAGGAACAGGCGCACGGTGCGCTCCCACACGAACGCCGCGGACAGCGCACCAGGGTCGTGGTGGTAGGTGTAGACGCCTGCGGCCGAGGAGAGCATCGCGGCGGTGCGCTCGTCGGTGTGGCTCGTGGCCCAGCTGCGGAAGTCGCGCTCGACCGGCGCCTGGCGGCCGCGCAGGCGCAGGACCGCCGGGATCGTGCCCAGCGGCGGGGTGCGCTGCACCGAGCCCTGCCAGCGGAACCGCGCCCCGCCGAGCGGCGGGCGGACGTGCGCCGGCAGCAGGTTGCGCTCCGCCAGCCACCTCCACAGCGGGCCGTCGCTGTAGAGGGCGTGCGGGCCGAGGTTTGCTTTGTACGGCCCGTCGGCGCTGCGCGCCCGCCCGCCAAGCGCGTCGTGAGCCTCCAGCAGACGCACCTTTGCGCCGCCCTCGGCACAAGCGATCGCGGCCGTCAGCCCTGCAAGTCCGCCTCCCACAACGGTGATCTGGCTCATGGTGTCCTCCAAGATCGAGTGTGTGTCCTCACGGTAGCTCGCAACTGGCTCGCGGTACAGTGCCAGTTGTGGCACGCCAAACAGGACCAGTGCTCGTCGAGCTCGACCGCGGCGGCGAGCTGTCGCTGGGCGAGCAGCTCGTCAGCGGCATCCGCGAGGCGATTCGCGCGGGGCGCCTGCCGCCCGGCGCGGCGCTGCCCTCCACGCGCAGTCTGGCGGCCGAGCTGGGCGTCTCGCGCGGTGTGGTGAGCGAGGCGTACAGCCAGTTGGCCGCCGAGGGCTATCTCACCACCCGCCAGGGAGCGCCGGTCCTGGTGAGCGCCGCGGTGCGGGCCTCCACCCCGCGCGCTCCCGCCCGCTCGCTGCTGCCTAGCGTTCCCCTACCACTTCCACCCCGGCCTGCCCGACCTCGCAGGCTTCCCCCGCGACCGCTGGTTGCGCTCGCTGCGCGCGGCGCTGCGCGAGTCGCCGCTCGACGCGTTGGGCTACGGCGATCCGCGCGGGCACCCCGGGCTGCGCGAAGCGCTCGCCGACTACCTCGGCCGCGTGCGCGGCACCGCGGCCGACACCGAGCACATGACGATCTGCACCGGCTTCATGCAGGGCTTCTCGCTCGCCTGCCGCGTGCTGCGCGGCCACGGCGTGGACGCGATCGCGCTGGAGGACCCAGGCTGGCACGTGCACCGGCTGATCGCCGAGCAGTCGGGCCTCGAGGTGCGTGCCCGATCCCCGTCGACGGAGAGGGGCTGCGGGTGGACGAGCTCGCTCAGAGCGACGCCGCGGTGGTCGTCGTGACGCCCGCGCACCAGTTCCCCACCGGCGCGGTGCTCAGCCCCACCCGCCGGGCCGAGCTGGTCGAGTGGGCCGAGAGCGAGGAGCGGCTGATCGTCGAGGACGACTTCGACGCCGAGTTCCGCTACGACCGCGTTGCGGTGGGCGCGCTGCAGGGGCTCGCGCCCGAGCGGGTGCTCTACATCGGCTCGGCCAGCAAGCGCCTGGCGCCGGGGATGCGCCTCGGCTGGATGCTCACGCCCTCATGGCTGGCGTGGGAGCTCTCTACGGCGAAGGCCGTCGAGGACGGCGGCTCGGAGGTGCTCGGACAGCTCGCGCTGCGCGACTTCATCGCTCGCGGCGAGCTCGACCGGCACGTGCGGCGCATGCGCACGCACTACCAGCGCCGCCGCGAGGCATTGCTCGCCGCGCTCGACCGCTGGCTGCCCCAGGCGCAGGCGAGCGGTGCGGCCGCCGGGCTGTTCGAGCTGGTGCTGCTGCCCGAGGGGGTCGACGAGCCCGCGCTGCTCCGGGCCGCCGCCGAGCGGGGCGTGGGCGCGGAGGGCCTCGCCTGGCACCGCTTCACGGCGGGCGGCCCGCCCGGCCTGCTGCTCGGCTACGGCAACCTCTCCGAGCCCGCGATCGAGCAGGGCGTGCGGCTGCTCGCGGACGCGTACGCCGCGGTCGGTTGAGCCCTACTTGCGCACGACCAGCGCGACCCCGGCGACGAGCAGCACGAGCCCAACGATGCGCTGCAGGTCGATCGGCTGGCGGGCGATCCCCAGCAGGCCGAAGCGGTCGATCGCGACCGAGATGGCGAGCTGGCCGGTGATCACCGCCGCGGTGAGGCCGGTGGCGCCGAGCGTGCGCACGGTGAGGATCGCGACTGTCACGTAAGTGGCGCCCAACAGACCACCGATGAAGGCCCACCACGGGATGCCGCTCGTGTGGCCGAGGCTGCCGAGGCCGCCGCGGGCGATCGAGGCGGCCACCAGCAGCGCAACGGTGCCCACCAGGAACGAGAGGGTCGCCGCCTGCAGGCTGCCAACCCCCCGGCCCAAGCGCGCGTTGACCGGAGCCTGCATCCCGACCAGCGCGCCGGCCCCGCCGGCCAGCAGCGACAGCCACCACCGCGACTCACTTCGCCTCCAGCCAGTTGCGCCCCACGCCGATCTCCACCGCCATCGGCGGCTCCAGCTCCCAGACTCCCACCATCTCGCGCTCGATCAGCTCGCGCACCACGGGGACGTCCTCGGGGGAGGCTTCGAACAGCAGCTCGTCGTGAATCGTGAGGATCAGGTGGGCGTCCATGCCGGACACCTCGAGCGCCCGGTGGCAACGCACCATCGCCAGCTTGATGATGTCGGCGGCGGTGCCCTGCACGACGGTGTTGACCGCCAGCCGTTCGCCGAGGGAGCGCACCTGGAAGTTGCGCGCGCGCAGCTCGGGGATCTGGCGGCGACGACCCCACAGAGTCGTGACGTGCCCCTCCTCCTTGGCTCGCTCGATGGTGTCGGTCATGAACTGCGCGACGCGCGGGAAGCGCGCGAGGTAGGCGTCGATGAACTCCCGGGCCTCCTCGCGCGGGATGTTGAGGCGGTCGGCGAGGCCGTAGTCGGAGAGGCCGTAGACGATCCCGTAGTTGATCATCTTCGACTTCGAGCGCATCCCGGCGTCGACTTTTCCGGGGCTCACCCCGAAGACCTGCGAGGCCGTCGCGGTGTGGACGTCTTCCCCACGCGCGAAGATCTCCTTCAGCACGGGCTCCTCGGCGGCGTGGGCAAGAACACGCAGCTCGATCTGGGAGTAGTCGGCGGAGATCAGCATGCGGCCCTCCTCGGCCTCGAAGCAGCCGCGGATCTCGCGGCCCAGCGCGGTGCGGATCGGGACGTTCTGCATGTTGGGGTTGGTGCTCGACAGGCGCCCCGTCTGGGCGACGGCCTGCAGAAAGGTGGTGTGGATGCGCGAGCGCTCGTCGGCCTGGCCGGGGAGCACGTCGAAGTAGGTCTTGATCAGCGTCGAGAGCTCCCGCCAGCGCTCGATCTTGGGCACGATCGCGTGCTCGGAGCGGATCGCCTGCAGCACGCGCGCGTCGGTCGAGTAGCCGATCTTGCCGCGCCGCTTGCGCGAGAGGCCAAGCTTCTCGAAGAGGATCTCACCGAGCTGCTGAGGGGAGGCGATCAGGAACTCCTCGTCGGCGAGCGCGAAGATTTCTCTTTCGAGCTCGGCGATCTCCCCGCGCACGCGGGCAGCGACCTCCTGCAGGCGGGGCACGTTCAGGCGCACCCCGGCGAGCTCCATCGCGCGCAGCACCCCCACGAGCGGCAGCTCGATGTCGCGCATCAGCCCCTCCAGGCCCCGCTCCGCGATCTGCTGGCACTGCCACGCGGCGAGCGCCCCCACGAGCAGCGCCTCGCCGCCCGCGGCGTCCTCCACGTCGGCCGCCAGGCCCCGCTCCTCGCAGAGCTCCGCGAAGGGGTACCCGCGCCGCGCGGGCTCCAGCAAGTAGGCGCCGAGCATCGTGTCGTGGACGAGGCCCGCCGGCACCAGGCCGAGGGCCTTCGCGTCGTGCACGACCACAGGGAGCTCACCGCACGCGCCGGACACCTCCTCGGGGCCCTCGCAGTCGCCACAGAGGATCTCGGGGAGCTCGGCGCCCCCCGCGGCCACGCCGGTCCCCCTCACACCCATCGCGCCCCTGGCGCCCTTCGCGGCCGCGGCGCTCGCGTCACCGCCACCCGCAGCGAGCGTGACCGCAAAGCGCCACCCGGCCCCCTCCGCGAACAGCGCGCCCTCGGGCGTCTCGGGGGGGCGCACGGAGAGACACAGCTGCGGCGGCTGCGGACCGGCCGCGGAGGCGGCAAGCGCGGGGATGTCCCCAACCGTCCCCGCGCGCACGCTCCCAGAGAGCCGCACCTCCGTCGGGCCCGCGGGCACCGCTAGCTCCGCCTCGCCGAGCGCCTCTTCAAGGCGGCGCAGGGGGTCGCGCAGCTCGTACTCGCGGAAGACCTCGCGCAGGCGCGAGCGGTCGGGCTCGCGGGCGGCCTCGGCGGTGGGGTCGAGGTCGAGCGCAACGGCGCGGTCGACGGTCGCCAGGAGCTTGGAGACGCGGGCGTCCTCGGCGTGCTCGCGCAGGTTCTGTTTGCGCTTCGCGCCGGAGATGTCGGGGATGTGGGCGAGCACCTCCTCCAGGGGCCCGTAGCGCTGGATCAGGTCGGAGGCGGTCTTGTCGCCGATCCCCGGCACCCCGGGGATGTTGTCGGAAGTGTCGCCCTTCAGCCCGTAGAAGTCGGGGATCATCTCCGGGGGAATGCCGTAGCGGTCGATCACCGCCTGGCGGTCGTAGAGCTTGGTGTCGGTGATCCCCCGCGCCGTGGCCATCACCTCGACGAGGCCGCCCTCGTCGATCAGCTGGAAGACGTCGCGGTCGCCGGTCACGATCGTCACCGGGACGGGGGGGTCGGCGGCGAGCGCGCGCGCGGCGAGCGAGGCGATCACGTCGTCGGCCTCGTAGCCCTCGACGCGCACGTTGCGGTACCCGAACGCCTCCACGAGCGGTTCCATCGCGGGCCACTGCTGCTTGAGCAGGTCCGGGCGCGAGCGGCGCTGAGCCTTGTACTCGGGGAACAGCTCGGTGCGTCCGGAGGTGCCGGCGTCCCACGCGACCACCGTGGGGCAGACCCCGTACTCGGTGACGATCTTCACGAGCATCGAGGCAAACCCGAAGATCGCGTTGGTGGGCACTCCGGTGGAGGTCGCGATCGACTCGGGCAGCGCGAAGAAAGCGCGGTAGACGAGCGAAGGGCCGTCGATCAGGAAGAGGCGCCGTCCCGCCTGCGCCGCCGGTGCCGAGGGGGCTGTCGCGCGGGTCGCCACGACGGAGCACTTTACGCGCAGCGCGGTGAACGCGCGCTCTGTCGCAGGCGCCCACCGTCCCCGGAGCTCCGCGGAGCGGGCGCGGCACCTGGGGGACGCCCTAAGATGGCTCACCCTCGACCAGACAGGAGCCGACGCACGTGAACATCACCCCGAGCGCGCAGTACCGCCTCACGATCCGTGTGAAGCTGGACGACGCCCAGGGCGCCCTGCTTGGGTCCGTGACGACGGCGATCGGCGAGGCGGGCGGGATGGTGGTGGCGGTGGACCCCGTGGAGGTGGACGCGGAGGGCAGCGTGCGCGACATCGTCGTGGACGCTGCCAACCGCGAACACTGGGGACGGATCCTCGAGGCGATTGAGGCCGTGGGAGGCGTGGAGGTAGTGGACACGACCGACCGCACCTTCCTGCTGCACGTGGGCGGCAAGATCGAGCAGCACAACAAGCACCAGCTGAAGACGCGCGACGACCTCTCGATGGTCTACACCCCGGGCGTTGCGCGGGTGTGCATCGCGATCCGCGACGACCCCGACAAGGCGGCCCAGTACACGATCAAGCGCAACACGGTGGCGGTGATCTCCGACGGCACCGCGGTGCTGGGACTCGGCGACATCGGCGCCGCGGCGGCGATGCCGGTGATGGAGGGCAAGGCGTGCCTGTTCAAGGAGTTCGCGGGCGTCGACGCGTTCCCGATCTGCCTCGACACGAAGGACCCCGACGAGATCGTGCAGACCGTGAAGCTGATCGCCCCGGGGTTCGGGGGGATCAACCTTGAGGACATCTCCGCGCCACGGTGCTTCGAGATCGAGGAGCGCCTCAAGCAGGAGCTCGAGATCCCGGTCTTCCACGACGACCAGCACGGCACCGCGGTGGTCGTGATGGCGGCGCTGCTGAACGCGGTGAAGCTCACCGGCCGGCGCCTGGAGGATCTGCACGTGCTGGTGATCGGCCTCGGCGCCGCGGGGATCGCGGTGACGAAGATCCTGCGCGAGGCAGGCGTCGCCAACATCATCGGGGCGGACTCCCGAGGAGCGTTGCACGTGCGCCGCGAGGACTACCTCGACGGTACGATGAACCCCGTGAAGCGGTGGTTCGCGGAGGTCACGAACCCCGAGTGCCGCGCGGGCGCCCCGGCGGACGTGATCGAGGGCGCCGACCTGCTCATCGGGGTCTCCGGCGCCCGCGCCCTGCCGGCTGAGGCGCTCGCGCGGATGAGCGACGACGCGATGGTGTTCGCGATGGCGAACCCCAACCCCGAGGTCGTCCCCGAGGAGGCCGCGCAGTACGTGCGGATCATGGCCACGGGCCGCTCGGACTACCCCAACCAGATCAACAACGTGCTGTGCTTCCCCGGGATCTTCCGCGGCGCTCTGGACGTGCGCGCACGCGCGATCACCGAGGAGATGAAGATGGCCGCCGCGCGCGCGATCGCGGCGATCGTCCCCGAGGAGGAGCTGCGCGAGGACTACATCATCCCCTCCGTCTTCAACCGCGACGTTGCCCCCGCGGTGGCCGCGGCGGTCGCCGACCAGGCGCGCGCCAGCGGCATGGCGCTCGCCGGCCAGAAGGTGGGGTTCGCGCAGGGCGACACCGCCACCGAAGCCGGGAGACACTCGCCTTCGACCGGAGCCGGGAGACACTCGCCTGCGGCTCGCAGCCCCGGTCCGGCCAGCATCCCCGGTCCGGCCAGCACGCCCACCGCGGCGTGAGGTCATGCGGGTCACGGTCACCGGCGCGACGGGCCTGATCGGAACCACGCTCGTTGTGCGACTGCTGGCCGAGGGGGCCGAGGTCACGGTGCTCTCGCGCGACCCCGCCCGGGCCGTGGCAAGGCTCGGCGCGCAGGCGGGGGCGAGGCTCGGCGGCCAGGCGGAGGCGCAACCCGGCGTGCAGGCGGTGGGCTGGGACCTGCTGAACGAACGGGCGCCGGCGCCGGCGCTGGAAGGGCGCGATGCGGTGGTGCACCTCGCGGGGGAGCCTGTCGCGCAGCGGTGGACGGCGAGCGCCAAGCGGGCGATCCGCGAGAGCCGCGTGATCGGCACGCGCCACCTGGTGGAGGGCCTGCGCGCGTGCGGCTCCCGTGACGGCGCGGGCAGGCCAAAGGTGGTGGTGAGCGCCTCGGCGGTCGGCTACTACGGCGAGCACGGAGAGGAGCCACTGGACGAGGAGGCGCCCCCGGGCCGCGACTACCTGGCGGAGGTGTGCGTCGCGTGGGAGGCGCAGGCGCGCGCGGCGCACGAGCTCGGGGTGCGCACGGTGCAGGTGCGCACGGGCGTGGTGCTCGACCCCCGCGGGGGGGCGCTCGCGAAGATGCTGCCACCATTCCGCCTCGGTGTGGGCGGCCCGGTCGCGGGTGGGCGCCAGTACGTGTCGTGGGTGCACGTCGAGGATCTCGTGGGCATCGTGTGGGCCGCGCTCACCGACGAGCGGTGGTCGGGCCCGGTCAACGGGACGGCCCCCGAGCCCCTCACCAACCGCGAGCTCTCCCGGGCGCTCGGCCGGGCGCTGCACCGCCCCGCGCTGCTGCCGGTGCCGGGCGTGGCGCTGCGAGCGCTCTACGGCGAGATGGCGCAGATCGTGACCACAGGGGCGCGCGTGCTGCCCGCGAAGCCGCTGATGCTCGGCTACGAGTTCCGCCACCCCCACCTGGACGAGGCGCTCGCGGCGGTGCTGGCTTAACCCGGGGGCGGCAACGAGAACACCCGGTAGAACACCAGGCGCCCCCCCTCGACGCGGTCGACGGCGTAGCGGGAGAGCGTGGTGTCGCCGTCGGTGAGCACCGAGTAGCGCCCCAGCACCGAGTCGCGGTCGCGGATCGCGAAGAACTCGTGGATCACGGCGGCGCGGTCGTCGCCGTGGCGCCCGGCCCGGCGGATGGCGTACAGCACCACGCTCATCGCCTCGTACCCGTACAGCGCGTAGGGCCCGGGCGCCTGGTGAAAGCGCCGGCTGGTAGGCCGCCAGGACCTGCGCGGCCGGGGTGGGGTAGAGCGAGAGCGGCAGCAGCGGGGTGGTCAGGTAGGTGTGGGCCGCGGCGGAACCGAGCTGCGCGGCGAAGAGCCGGTTCGGCGAGCGCGGACGGTGCCGAGCAGGCGCAGGTGGGCGTCGGCTCCGTGCAGCTGCTGCCACAGCGCGACGGCGCCCGCACCCGGCGCGCCGCTGAAGAACACTGCCCGGGCGCCACTTTCGAGCACCTTCTGCACCACCCCCGGCGAATTCCGTGGTGCCTTCGGTGTCGAGTCTGTTCTTCGCCGACGACGTCGAGGCCGGCGCGCCGGGCGTCTTCGGAGAACGATCGCCGCGGGCGGCAGGTTGAAGGGGTCCTGGTCCTCCAGCACGTACACCCGCCCCAGGTGCAGCGCACGCGCCAGCCTCACCTGCGCGGCGGCCTGCACCGGATCGCCGGGCACCAGACGGCCGAAGGTGCGCTGCCCGGTGAGGTAGAAGCGGTTCGGGCTCGTCCTGGCCGGCGTCGAGCGAGGAGGTGAGCCCGACGTAGGGGCTCCCCGGGCTCACCTGGAGGATGCCGGCGGCGTTGGTCAGCGGCAGCGAGACGGCGGACGCGGCCGAGTCGAGGTCGCCGAGGTAGGCGATCGTGGAGGTGTCCTGCGCGGCGACGCGAGCGTAGGTGGCGGTGATCCCGGGGGCGGCTTCCCCGGTCGTGGAGTTGGCGTCGTCGAGCGAGGCGTAGTCGATCCTGAAGCGCCCCACGCGCCCCCCGACCTGCGCGAGGGCGAGCTTCTCACCGTCGACGATCTGCTGCGAGGCGGCAGCAGAGGGGCCCTCGAGTGGGAGGCTGGAGTAGACGGTCAGCTCGTTCCCGGGGGTAGTCGAGGCGGTGGACACCCCGACCCCCCCACAGCCGCCCAGGGCCGCGAGCGACGGCAGCGCGAGGAGCACCGCCGCGAGCGACGACACAAGGGCGCGCGCGCGGACACGGGGCACGAGCTGGTCGAGACGGAGCCAGCGCGGGCGCACCGGGCGCTCAGGCGCCGCTGCGGCGGCGGCCGGGCAGGTAGCCGGAGAGGATCCGCACGCAGGCGCCGATCAGCATGATGGCCGCGGCGAGCATGAACGCGTCGAACCCCTTGGCGCCCAGCGCCCACAGCACGATCCACACAACGAGGCCGGCGGTGACGGTCAGGATCAATCCCATCGCTCGCGCATCCTACCGACCACGCGGGCGGGTTGCACGGGTAGGGCGACTCCGACCGCCGTCAGGGCTCCAACCCCGCGGCCAGCTCGGCGACGAGCGCGCCGACCGCTCCGGCGGGATCGGCTGACTCCCCCGCGGCGCGCACGAGGCGGCTGCCCACGATCACCCCGTCGGCCCCCGCGTCGGCCGCCTGGCGGGCCTGCGCGGGCGTGGAGATCCCGAAGCCGAGCGCGACCGGCACGTCGGTGGCGGCCTTCGCGCGGGCGACCACCTCGGCGAAGCGCTCTGCGAGCGCCGCGCGCTCCCCGGTGGTGCCGACGACGGAGACGGTGTACAGGAACCCGCGCGCGCGGGCCCCGATCTCCGCAAGGCGCGCCGGCGGGGTGGTGGGAGCGACGAGCGGCACGAGCGCGAGACCGTGCGCGTCGCACGCGGCGAGCACCTCGCCGGCCTCCTCGAAGGGCAGGTCGGGCACGATCAGCCCGCTCGCCCCCGTGCGCGCGAGGCGCTCCACGAAGGCGCCGGCGCCGGGTGCAAGAACCATGTTCGCGTAACACATCAACACCACCGGCACGGCGGGTGCGAGCGCGCGCGCGACCTCCAACACCCCGGCGAGCGAGGCCCCCGCGGCGAGCGCGTGGGTCGCGGCCGCGTGGATCACGGGCCCGTCGGCGAGCGGGTCGGAGTAGGGCACGCCGAGCTCGAGCACGTCCGCGCCGGCCTGCACACACGCCTCGCCGATGCGTACGGAGTCGGCGAGCGTCGGGAAGCCGCCCATCAGGTAGGGCATCAGCGCAGCCGCTGGCCGAATCGGGGATGCGAGCGAAGCGAGTGTCTCCCTATTCGGTCTCTCCCGCACTGCGCCCGCGAACGCCGCGGAGATGCGGTCCGTGCCGGACGCCCCGTCAGCCCACTGCGAACGCCGCGCGCCGGAGCCCGGCAGGGCGGAGGCTCCTCCCAACTCCTCCCCCAGGGGCTCAGCGGCGCTCATGACAGCGCAAGAACCTCGGCCAGGTCCTTGTCCCCGCGCCCGGAGAGGCACACCAGGTCGAGCTCCCCGTCGGGCTGGGCGAGCACCCACGCGAGCGCGTGCGCGGTCTCAAGCGCGGGGATGATGCCCTCCAGGCGGGCCACCTCTGCGAAGGCGGCGAGCGCGTCGCGGTCGGGGACGGCGACGTAGCGGGCGCGGCCGGAGTCGCGCAGGTGCGCGTGCTGCGGACCGGTGCCGGGGTAGTCGAGGCCCGCGGAGACGGAGTGCGCCTCGACGATCTGGCCCTCCTCGTCCTGCAGCACGGCCGAGAGCGCCCCGTGCAGCACGCCCGCGCGGCCGCCGACGGTGAGGGGAGCGCCGTGGCGAGGCGTGTCCACGCCCTCCCCCCCGGCCTCCACGCCGACGAGCTCGACGGCGGGGTCCTCGAGGAACGCGGTGAAGGTGCCCAGCGCGTTGGAGCCCCCGCCGACGCACGCCACCACGCGCGCGGGCAGGCGACCCTCGCGCTCGAGCAGCTGCGCGCGGGCCTCGTCCCCGATCACGCGCTGCAGGTCGCGCACGAGCGCGGGGTACGGCGCGGGGCCGACGACGGAGCCGATCACGTAGTGGGTGTCCGCCACGTTGGTCACCCAGTCGCGGATCGCCGCGGACGTGGCCTCCTTGAGCGTGCGCGCGCCGGCGTCCACGGGGTGCACGCGCGCGCCGAGCAACTCCATGCGCTGCACGTTGGGACGCTGGCGGCGCGTGTCCTCGACGCCCATGTATATCTCGCACTCCAACCCGAGCAGTGCGCAGACGGTCGCGGTCGCCACGCCGTGCTGGCCCGCCCCCGTCTCAGCGATGATCCGCCGCTTGCCCATCCGCCGCGCCAGCAGCGCCTGGCCGAGGGCGTTGTTGAGCTTGTGCGAGCCGGTGTGGTTGAGGTCCTCGCGCTTGAGGTACACCGTCCGCCCCGCGCGCTCGGAGAGCCGCCGCGCGCGGTACAGCGGGGTGGGGCGCCCGCCGAAGTCGCGCAGCAGGCCGTCGAGCTCCGACCGGTAGCCGGGGTCCGCACGCGCGGCCACCCACGCGAGCTCGAGCTCCGCGAGCGCGGGCATCAGCGTCTCGGGGACGTACTGCCCCCCGTACCGTCCGAAGCGGTGCTCGACCGTGCTCACGCCGCCGAGACTACCGCGGCTCCCTGCACCGCGGCGAAGAACGCGCGCAGGCGCTCGGGGTCCTTGCGGCCCGGAGCGGCCTCGGTGCCGGAGGCGGTGTCGACGGCGAACGGCCGCGCGCGGTGTCCCTGACGGGAGGCCGCGCCGATCGCCTCGGCGGCGTTCTCCGGCCCGAGGCCGCCGCTGCAGGATCAGCGGCACGCCGGAGCGCCGCGCGGCGAGCAGGCTCCAGTCGAACGACTCACCAGTCCCTCCACGTAGCTCCTGCTTGCCGGGCGCGGACGAGCGCGCGTCGAGCAGGTGAAAGTCGGTGTGGAAGCGCTCCACGTCGCGCACCTCCCCGACGGAGGCGACCTGCACCGCCTTGATGACGCGCGCGCCGGTGCGGTGCCCCGCCTGCGCGCAGTACGCGGGCCCCTCGTCGCCGTGCAGCTGGAGCATCGTCAACCCGAGCTCGTCGGCGGTCTGCACGACGTCCTCCAGGGGCGCGTTGACGAACACCCCGCACACCTCCACCCGACGACGCAGCGCGGTGGCGATACGCAGCGCTTCTTCCGTCGAACACGCGCGCGGGGAGCCCTCGTAGAAGATCAGGCCCACCGCCCACGCCCCGAGCTCGACCGCGAGCTCGGCGTCGGCCAGGCGAGTGATGCCACAGACCTTGATGCGGGGAGCGGCGTCGGACACAGGCTCACGGTAGCGGGCGGCAGGCCCTTAACGACGAAGCGCCCGTAGCGGGCACTTCGAGGAGTCAGCAATCTACTCACCAGCCAACAACCGCTCACTGGCCGCCCTGGAGGCCAGCGCGACGAGCCGACCGTACCCTATTCCGGCGTGGAGGGGTTGGGGATCGAGTTGGGGCGCTCGCCGAGGGTGACGGTGAGGGTCTTTTTGGTGTACCCGCCGCTGCCCGAGGCGCGCCACAGTTCGAGGGTGATGGAGTCGCCGGTTTTCTTGTTGCCGACCACTTCGGCGAGGTCTTCGGAGCTCGTGACCGGCTTGCCGTCGACCGACACGATGATGTCCCCGCCGACCGAGATTTCGTTGCCGTTGATCTTCGCTTCGATGTTGCCGGCGTGGACGCCGGCCTTGGCCGCGGCGGTGCCGGCTTCGACTTTCTCGACCAGCGCGCCGCTCTTGGCGGGCAGGTTCAGACTGGAGAGCGAGCCGTCGACGGTGATCGTGGAGACGCCGAGGTAGGCGCCGCGGATCGTGCCGCCTTTCTCCAGTTCGGGGAGCTCGGACTTGGCGGTGTTGATCGGCACGGCGAAGCCGATGCCGACGTTGCCGCCGCCGCTGCCGCCGGTCTCGATCTGAGAGTTGATGCCGATCACTTCACCCTCCGCGTTGAGCAGCGGGCCGCCGGAGTTGCCGGGGTTGATCGGGGCGTCGGTCTGCAGGACGTTGTCGATCGTGAAGCCGTTGGGGGCGGTGATCTGGCGCTGCAGCGCGGAGATCACGCCGGTGGTGAGGGTGCGGCTGAGCCCGAACGGGTTGCCGATCGCGAGCACCGGTTCGCCGACCTGCACGGCGGAGGAGTTGCCGAGCGTGAGCGCGTGCAGGGTGAGGCCTTCGGTGGGGATGCGCAGCACCGCGAGATCCTGGGAGGGGTTTTTGCCGACCACGCGCGCTTCGACGGTCTTGCCGTGTTCGAAGCTGACGGTGACCTTCACGGCGTTCTCGACCACGTGCCAGTTGGTGAGGATGGTGCCGTTGGAGTTGATCACGAACCCCGAACCCGTGGCGATGCCCTGCTGCTGGGATTCGCCGAAGCCGAAGGGCGATTCGCTCTGGCGCACGAT
The DNA here is from genome assembly GCA_963702085.1 of uncultured Solirubrobacterales bacterium. GTDB lineage: Bacteria > Actinomycetota > Thermoleophilia > Solirubrobacterales > Solirubrobacteraceae > Palsa-744. Next base: position 2,318,748 of record OY969707.1, read on the forward strand.
CGTGGAGGTCACGTAGGCCACGGAGGGCGCGGTGCGCTCGTAGATTTCGTGGGCGCTCGGCGCGAGGTTCTTGAAGACGCCCGCCTTGGAGGAGGGGGTGGTGGTGGAGGCCACCGGGGCGGCGGCCTGGACCTGGGTGACGGTCTTCTGGGTGGAGCCGAGGCCGCCGGCGGCGGCGATCACGGCCACCACGACGCCGCCTCCGACGAGGGCGGAGAGGAAGGGGATGGCAAAGAGGCGCTTCATCGCGAGGTGGTGGTCGTAGGTGACGCGGAGATCGTAGACGCGAACGTCGCGGACGCAGAGGGGGTGGTAGACGCGAAGGTTGTGGGTGGCGAGGGCATCGTAGCCGCGAAGGTCGCGGGAAGAGCGGGCGGTGTGAGTGTGGTGAGTGCGTTCATCGTGAGCACAGGATGAGCGGTTGCGATGAAGGCGATCTAAAGCTCAGCCCCCGAGTCTCTAAAACCTTCAGACCCGTCGGCCGGGGGCAGCAGTCCCCTCACCGCGGCCTCGGGGTCGGCGGCGCGCATCAGCGTCTCCCCCACCAACACCCCCTGCACGCCCCGCTGCGCCAGTCGCCGCAACTGCTCGGGGCCGGCGATGCCCGACTCCGAGACCACCGCCACGCCGTCGGGGACGTCCTCCAGGAGCGCGAACGTGCGCTCGACGTCCACCGTAAAGTCGTGCAGGTCACGGTTGTTGATCCCGACCAGCTCGGCCCCCATCTCCAGCGCGCGGTGCAGCTCCGGGCGGTCGTGGACCTCGACGAGCACATCGAGGCCCATCTCGCGGGCCGCGTCGTGCAGGGCGCGCAGCGTGGGCTGTTCGAGCGCCGCCACGATCAGCAGCACCGCGTCGGCGCCGGCCGCGCGGGCCTCGTGCAGCTGGTAGGGGTCGACGACGAAATCCTTGCGCAGCACCGGCAGAGCGCACGCGGCTCGGGCCACGCGCAGGTCCTCAAGGGAGCCTTCGAAGTGGGGGCCCTCGGTGAGGATCGACACAGCGGCTGCCCCGCCGCGAGCGTAGGCGCTCACGAGCTCGCGCACCTCCGGGTGCTCCCGCAGCCGCCCGGCGGAGGGGGAGCGGCGCTTGAACTCCGCGATCACCGCGATGCCCGGGCCCACGAGGGCGTCGCGGAAGCAGCCCTCGCGGGGGTGCGTCGCGACCCGCACCCGGTCGTCCTCCCGGTGCGCCACCAGATCCTCCAGGGGCGCCTCGCGCTTGCGTCGCGCAACCTCTTCGCGCGTGGAGGCGAGGATGCCCTCCAGCACTGTGGGTACGCCGACGGGGGCGCCGCGGGAACCAGTGGCGTTCACGCGATCGCCTCGGCGCCGCGGAGCCGGTAAGCGCGCGACCGGCGTCGGGGACGCGTCGCGTTCACGGGGCCACCTCGGCCGGAGCGTGCCGGAGGGTGGCCTGCACGTAGCCCTCCAGCGCCCGCGCGGCGGCCCCCTCGGCGAGCGCCGCGCGGGCGGCCTGCACCCCCTCGGCGAGGGTGGGGACCGCGCCGGCGGCGTAGATGGCAGCGCCGGCGTTGACGAGCGCGAGGTCGGTTCGGGCCGCGCCCGCCTCGCCCCTCTCGCCCTCCCCGCTCGCCCCGTCCTCGCCGTGGAGGATCGCGCGGGTGGCCGCGGCGTTCTCGGCGGGCGTCCCACCCTCCAGCGCGGGGTCCGACGGAGCGCCCGGCACGATCCCGAGCTCTTCGGGGGTGACCGTGTAACGGCGGATGTCGGGACCGGCGACCTCGATGACGTGGGTGGGGGCGCAGCTCGAGACCTCGTCAAGGCCGTCCTCGCCGTGGACCACGAGCGCCCGCTCGGCGCCGAGCAGCGCGAGCGCACCGGCGACGGTGTCGAGGAAGGCCGGGTCGGAGACCCCGATCAGCTGGTGGGTGGCCCCGGCGGGGTTCGTGAGGGGGCCGAGCAGGTTGAAGACCGTGCGCACCGCGAGCTCGCGGCGCACCGGCACCACGAAGCGCGTTGCCCGGTGGTGGGCGGGGGCGAACATGAAGCCGAAACCGGCCTCCTCGATGCAGCGCGCCACCCCGGCGGGGTCGAGGTCGATGCGGGCGCCGAGCGCCTCCAGCAGGTCGGCGGAGCCGGAGGGCCCGGTGGCGGAGCGGTTGCCGTGCTTGGCCACCGCGCAGCCCGCGCCGGCGGCGATCAGCGCGGCGGTGGTGGACACGTTGAAGGTCCGCCGCCCCCCGCCGGTCCCCGCGGTGTCGAGCAGATCCTCGCGCGCGAGGGGCACGTGGGCGGCGAGCTCGCGCATCGTGCGCGCCAGCCCGGCGAGCTCCTGCACCGTCTCCCCCTTGGTGCGCAACGCGATCAGGAAGCCCGCGATCTGGGTCTCGGAGACCTCGCCGTGCATGATCTCCGCGAGCACCTCCGCAGCCTGCTGCTCGGAGAGGTCCTCGCGCGAGGCGAGCGTGTCGATGGCGCGCGTGAGGATCGGGTTGGGCATCAGAGAAGGGCGTCGATCGCGCGGACCGGAACCGCAGCTGGCATCAGAACGCCTCTGTCTGCAGGGACTCGTCGGGCACCCGAAGCGTAGACTCGGCGGCGCCCTGCGCCGGCCAAGCGAACCCGAGGAAATTGGCCAGCAGCCGCTTGCCCTCCTCCGTAAGCACTGACTCGGGGTGAAACTGCACGCCCTCCGCCGGCAGCTCGCGGTGGCGCAGCGCCATCAGCACGCCCCCGCCGTGCGCGGAGGCTTCCAGGCAGTCGGGCAGGTCCGGGTCCACCACCAGCGAGTGGTAGCGCCCCACCTCAAGCGGACAGGAGAGCCCCCGGAAGATCGTGCGGCCGTCGTGCTCGATCGTGGTGGCCTTGCCGTGCACCGGGGGTAGGAGGCTGACGCGCCCCCCGAACGCCTGCGCCATCGCCTGGTGGCCGAGGCACACCCCGAGCGTGGGGACACCGGCCTCGGGCATCCGGCGCACCACCTCCAGGGAGATCCCGGCCTCGTTGGGGGTGCACGGCCCGGGGGAGACGACGCACCGCTCGTAGCCCCCCGCGAGCAGTTGCGCCACGGTGGCACGGTCGTTGCGCACCGTGTCCACGTCCGCCCCCAACTCGCCGAGGTACTGCACGAGGTTGTAGGTGAACGAGTCGTAGTTGTCGATCATCAACACGCGCATGGTGTTCCCGGTCTCTCACGGCCAGTTTGGCTGAGCGGCCGCGAGCTCCACGGCGCGCATCACCGCGCGGGCCTTGGCGAGGGACTCCTCGTACTCGTACGCGGGCTTGGCGTCGGCTACCGTGCCCCCGCCGGCCTGCACGTACGCGCGGCCGTCCTTGACGACGACGGTGCGAATGTGGATGCACGTGTCCAGGTCTCCGGTGTAGGAGAGGTAACCAATCGCGCCGCCGTAGCCGCCGCGCTTGACGGACTCGAGCTCGTCGATGATCTGCATCGCGCGCACCTTGGGGGCGCCCGAGAGGGTGCCCGCGGGCAGCACCGAGCGCAGGGCGTCCATCGGGGCGATCCCCTCGCGCAGCCGGCCGTCCACCGTGGAGACGATGTGCATGACGTGGGAGTACGTCTCCACCGCCATGAACGTCTGCACCTCCACGCTGCCGAACTCGCACACACGGCCGAGGTCGTTGCGCCCGAGGTCCACGAGCATCACGTGCTCGGCGCGCTCCTTCTCGTCGGCCAGCAGCTCCTGCGCGATCCGGCGGTCCTCCTCGGCACTCGCCCCGCGCGGGCGGGTGCCGGCGATCGGGCAGGTGGAGACGGTGCGGCCCGTCACCGTCAGCAGCGGCTCGGGGCTCGCACCGGCGACCTGGAAGTCGCCGAAGTCCAGGAAGTACATGTAGGGGGAGGGGTTGACCGCGCGCAGGCCGCGGTAGACCGAAAAGGCGTCCTGCTCGATCGGCGCCGACCAGCGCTGGGAGGGCACCACCTGGAAGGCGTCGCCCGCGTACACGTACTCGACGATGCGCGCCACCATCGCCTCGAACCGCGAGCGCTCCATTTCGGGCTCGAACACCGGCGCGCGGTGCTCGCGGGGCCGCGGGCCCGCAGCGTCCTGGGGGAGCGGGCCGTCCAGCACGGCACGCACCTGCGCGATCGTGGCGCTCGCCTGCGCGTAGGCACGCTCGAAGTCCTCCCCCTCGACGTCCGCTCCCTCGCCCTCCTCCTCCACGCCGGCCCCCTCGCTGTCGCCCTCGACGTACGCGTGGGCGAGCACGGTGAGCGTGTGCATGAGGTGGTCGAACACGACAACCACGTCGGAGAGCATCAGCGCCATGTCAGGCAGTCCGAGCGGGTCCGGGTTGGGCTCCCCGAGCGGCTCGACGGCGCGCACGAGGTCGTAGCCGAAGAAACCGACGGCGCCCCCGGCGAAGTGCGGCAGCTCGGGCAGCGGCGCCTGGCGGTAGGGGGCGAGCGCAGCCGCGGCGTACGCGTAGGGGTCCTCCGGGTCCCCCAACGACCAGCGGACCACCGCGCGGGGGCGGATGCCGAGGAACGAGTAGCGGCCCATGCGCTGGCCCTGCTCGGCGGACTCCAGCAGGAACGCGGGCTCCTCGGGGGCGAGCCCGCGGAGCTTGAGGAACGCCGAGACGGGGGTCTCGCAGTCGGCGATGAAGGTGTGGCGCAGGGGGACCAGGTTGTGCTCGCGCGCGAGCTTCCGCGCCCGCTCGAGCGTCGGCTCGATCTCGAGGTCCGCAGCGGGGACCCGCGCGGGGCGCTCAGCGGCGACGGCCATCGAGCACCCGCTCGGCGTCGGCGAGAGCGCGGCCGCGGCTGTGGAGCAGCACGAGCAGGTGGTAGAGCACGTCGGCGGCCTCTTCGTCGACGCGCTCGTCGGACTCCTCCCGCGCGGCGCGCGCGACCTCCTCGGCCTCCTCCCGCACCTTCTCGCCGATCCGCGGGGGGTCCTCGAGCAGCGCGACGGTGTAGGAGCCCGCCGGGCGCTCACGGGCGCGCTCGGCAAGGGTGCGCTCGAGCGTGGGCAGCGTCTCGTGGGGCGCGGGCGGCTCGAGCGTCCCGCGGTGAAAGCAGGTGCGCTCCCCCGTGTGGCACGCTGGCCCCGCAGGCTCCACGAGCGCGAGCAGCGTGTCTCCGTCGCAGTCCACGCGCAGCGCCCGCACCGCCTGGGTGTTGCCGCTGGTGGCCCCCTTGTGCCACAGCTCTCCGCGGGAGCGGCTCCACAGGTGAATCTCCCCCGTAGCCAGCGTGCGTGTCAGCGCCTCCTCGTTCATGTACGCCAGCGTCAGCACCTCCCCGCTGCCCCAGTCCTGCACCACGCAGGGCACCAGGCCGCGCTCGTCGTAGTGCAGCTGCGCGTCGATCGGCTCCGCAGTGGGGGCGCTCATCCCGGAGATTGTAGGCGGCCCTTGGGTGGGTTCAGTCGCCCGCCGCCCACCCAGCGTCATATGGTGGGACCGTGGTTCCGCTGGAGCGCAAGCTGATCGTGGTCACCGGCAAGGGGGGCGTCGGCAAGACCACCGTGTCTGCCGCCCTCGGACTGCTCGCGGCGCGCCGGGGGTTGCGGACGATCGTGGTCGAGGTGACCGGCTCGCAGGCCGCAGGGGGCACCGCGGGCGCGGGCCGCCTCGCCGCGCTGCTCGGCCACTCCGAGCCGCCGCGCCACGGGGTGGAGACGGAGCTGCGCCGGGGACTGCTGTGGAGTCTGTCGATCGACCGCGACCGCGTGCTCGCCGAGTGGCTGCGGGCGATCGGTGGGCGCGTACCGGCCCGCGTGCTCACTTCGAGCTCGAGCTTCCAGTACCTGATCGCCGCCGCCCCAGGGGCGCGGGAGATGCTCAGTATGGTCAAGGTGTGGGAGCTCGCCCAGGGCCGCCGCCCGCAGGACCGCGACCCGCGGGGCGGGAGTCGCGCCGGGAGCCAGGCGGACTACGACCTCGTGGTCCTCGACGCCCCTGCCACAGGCCACGCGCTGGCGATGCTGCGCTCGCCGCGGACCTTCTCGGCGATCGCGCGCGTGGGCCCGGTCGCGCGGCAGTCGGGGCAGGTGCGCGAGCTTCTTGAGGACCCCGCGCGCTCCGCGTACCTCGCGGTGGCGCACGCCACCGAGATGGCGGTCACCGAGACCCTGGAGCTGCGCGAGGGACTGCGCCGGGATCTGGACCGGGAGCTCGACGCCGTGATACTCAACGGCGCCCTGCCGCGCCGCTTCGAGGGCGGCGAGCTGGGGCGCATTGCCGCGCTGAACGGTGCGCGGCTTGGCGGAGGGAGCGCGGGTGAGGGCGCAAGCGCCGGCGAGAGCGCCGTGACGCGCTCGGCCGTGCGCGCCGCGCACGCGGTCCACGAGCGCGCGCGCACGCAGCAGAACCAGATCGCACGCCTGCGCCGCGAGGGACTCGACGTGGCGAGAGTCCCCTTCGCCTTCACGGCCGAACTCGACCTCGCCGCGGTCGAAGAGATCGCCGACCGGCTGGAGCGGTAGACAGCCTCAGACCCGCAGCGCGGCGGAGATGCGCTTGGCGGCGGCCGTCACCGGAGGGCCCAGCGACTTGCGGAGCTCCTGCAGCGAGAACGCGTCGGTGGGGACCGGGATGCCGACCGCGGCCACCACCTCGCCGTCGGGGCCGATCACGGGCGCCGCGATCGTCCGTACTCCGGGACCGAGCTCCTCGTCGCCGAGCGCCACGCCCTCCGCCCGCACCTGCTCGAGCTCCGTACGCAGCGCCCGCTTGCTGGTGATGCTGTTGGGCCCCTGCCGCGTCAGCTTCAAGCCGGAGATCGCCCGCTCGCGCTCGGGTTCGGGCAGGTTCGCGAGCAGCACCTTGCCCATCGCGGTGCAGGCCGCCGGCATGCGCGCCCCCGCCCCGAGGTCGAGGTCGACGGCGTGCTGTCCACGCCGCCAGCCGCGCAGCCGGTCCACGTAGCGGACCTGGTCGCCGTCGAGCACCGCCAGCGAGGCCGTGCGGCCCGTCTGCTCACGCAGCTCGCGCAGGTGCTCGCGGGCCTTGCCGCGCAGCGCCATCGAGTCCAGCACCGACATGCCCATGTCGGCGACCCGGGGAGCCAGGCGATAGCGGCGCGCCTGGTCCTGCTCGAGGTAGCCGAGCGCGACCAGCGTCGAGGCGTAGCGGTGGGTGGTCGAGCGGCTCATGTTCAGCTCGTCCGCGAGCTTGGCGATGCCGAGCACGGGCTGCTGGGCGCTGAAGCAGTTGAGGATCGCGAGGCCCGCCTGCAGTGAGGAGGAGAACCGCCCGCGGCGCCCTTCGTTGAGGAGCTCCCCGTCCGCATGGCCCGCGGTGTTGCCGTCGAGCGACCTCTGCAGTTGCTTGCTCAAGGGCACGTCTCCCACTGGACGCAAGCCCGGCCCCGTCTCGAGAGAGTCAGGGCCTGCAAGCACGGGATGCGGGTCGAGCGCCGCACACGGCGCTCGACCCGCGGTGGAGCGTTTCGAGAGCAGCTCGCGTCACCCCTGGCATCCTCGACCGCGTGTCGCACACGACACAGCTTCTCTCCCCCTCGCCGAAGAGCCATGACCCATGGGCTGACGGTTCTGCCCCGCATTGCAAGCGCATGATCGCTCATCCCTTACATGGTACTCAATGCACAAGTGAAAAGAATGACCCACGAGCCGCCGCGATGGACCGGCGCCCTCCAGGTTCTGGCCCCACTGCAGCCAACCGCCCAACTGCAAACATCTTGGGTGAGGAACCGCGCGGGCCTGTACGTGGCGCGCACGCCCGTGCGGCTACGCAGAGTGCTGTTCGTATGCGATGCGCCACATCCGCAGGACGGGAAGCAGCAGCGCCGGCAGAGCTCCCCCCTCGCGCACGAGCCGACGCGTGCCGACACGCATCGAGGGCGCGCGAGCGCTGTCCTTGGAGAGGTACATCGCGACCATGCAGGCGACGATCACCCCGTGCCGGTAGCCGTTGCGTAAGCTGCGCGCCTCGCGGGCCGATCGATCCACGAGCTCCCCCACACGGCGCAGACCGGCGTCGCCTGTGGGGTAGTGGTCGATATAGCTGTGGTTCCCTGCGGCGAGGTCCTCGGCGCGGTCGACGTAGCTGTCGAGCATCGTACCAAGCGCCGAGATCCAGGGGAAGTAGGCGCAGTACGCGCCTACCACCTCGCCCCACTCGCAGCGGGACTCCGCGGCCAGCGCAAGGATGGCGTGCACCGTCAACGACGCGCTCGCCGCGCTTGTCAGCTCGAACCAGCTGGCCTCCTGCTGGCTTGCGTACTCCCGCTCGGCCCACCCCCTTAGCCTCGCATCGCGTCCCGCGGGATCGCGGCCGTGGTTGACGCCCAACACGAGCGCGCGCGTGGTCTCGCGGCGGAGCATTGGGCGCACCTCCTCGTACCTCGGCAACCGTTCGCAGCCCGCACGGCAGGTGTCCACGAGCGCCGCCAGGTATCCCCCATCGTCGCTCCACGGATGGAAGCGGTAGTACTCGCTCACCGCCCCGCCCACGTCCAGCGCATCGAACAGGGCGCTGTAGAGCTCGCGGCCGTTCGCCTCGCCCGCCGACGCCCCCCGCTCGCTGACCTCGTCCAGGAAGTCCCACGCGATCTGGTAGTCGACGAGCAGCCTCAACAGGTGCGGTTTGCGAGCCCGCGGCAGAATCCAGAACAGCGCCGCGCCGTCGGCGTGGGTGCGCTTGTGAGCGAGCGCGCTCAGAGCGTCTGTGCGAATCGCCGCATCGGGGATCGCCGTCGCCCGCCTGCACCAGGGCTCCAGCTCCCGCGACACGGCGCGCAGCCCCCACAGCAGCTCGCGCAGAGCAGCCACGAGAAGCGCCCAGATCTGCCTGGGACAGAGCGGCAGCGGATTTGAAAACTTGCCAGAAATCGAGAACTCAAGATTACATAAAACTGTAGGTTTGCGTAGTCTTGCGCAGCTCCGCCCGCGGCGCATCTTGTCGGGGTCTCAATCCTGCAGGACGATCGCCGCGCGTACGCGTGCCGCCAGGTACCCCGGCACCGCGACGATCAGCACGGCGACCGTCGTCACCAGCAGGAAGCTGCCGGCGGCGAGGAGCGCTCCGACCGACAGTACGACCGGGAAGCCAGTCACGACCACGAGGGCACGGCTCAGCAGCAACTGGCCGCAGAGCCCGAACACGGCGCCGATCGAGCAGCCCGCACCGAGCAGCAGAGCGCTCTCCACAAGCAGCGAGCGCCACAGGACTCCCCTGCCGAAGCCATCGACCTTCATGTCCGCCAGCAGGGGCCGCCGCTGCCAGATCATCGCTCCCATCGCGGTGGCCATCGCGAGGATCGCGGCGATCACCACGAGGCTCGCGATCTGCGTCAGGCGCGCGAGCCCCTGGTGGCTGACGGTGCGCTGGCGCTGTGCGCGCTGGGCGCTGGTTTCCACCGTGAGCCCCGACCCGCCACCGAGCGCCTGCTCGATCTCGCGGCGTCCTTCTTCGGGTGCCACTCCCGCGCGCAGTGTGACCCCGTACGCGCTCACCCCACCCCCCGGCCAGGCACGCGCGTATTCGCTCGAGCTCATGACGATCGCACCCGAGGACCAGCCGATGTTGGTGCTCAGGGCGGCCACGCGCAGGACGATCGGCCGCGTGGAGGGGAGTGTGAAGGCCTGGCCGATGCGCACGTGGTGTTCTTCGGCCACCGCCTGCGAGACCACCGCCCACCCTCCTCGACGCAGCCGCGCCGTCGCGAGCGCCAGATCGCCGCTCACCAGTTCGCTCGGTGGAATCAGATGCACGGTCGAGTCGGGCAGCGCGAACGTCCACACCCGGCGCCCACCAAAGTCCACGAAGCTCCCGCGAAAGAGACCGACGCTTCGCACATCCGGCAGGCGTTCGATCTGGCCCGCCTGAGAGTCGGGAAACGATGTGGTGGCCAGCAGGTTCTGCGCACCCGCCGCCGTTACCCAGACATCGAAGGGCGCAGCGAGCTCGCGGGTGGCGCGGTCCAGTCCGTGCTGGAGGTTGCTCTGCGCACCCTCGATCGCCACGCTGCCGAAGACCGCCGCCGCTCCAGTTGCGGCGATCGCAAGCGAGCGTGCCCAGTTGGAGCTTGATTTCAGCTCGATCACCGCAAGGTAGGTGGCCGTGCCGCCCAGCGAGCGGTGCAGGCGGTCGACCAGGAGCACGACGCCCCCAATCGACCACGGCATCGCCAGCAGCAGGGCGACGGCGAGGCTCACGACCCCGACTATCGCCTCGTGCGGGGCTGCCAGCAGGACGAAGGCGGTGATCGCCCAGCAGACCAGCTCCCCGACCGCGATCCTCAATGCCGTCCCCGACCTCCGCCGCGGGCGGGCTGGCCCGAGCGAAGGACGCGAGAGGATCTCCGTGCGCATCGGCAGGAGCACTCCGACGAATGCGGCCCCCAGCCCTGCGCACGTGGCGAATACGACGCTCTGCCAGGTGATGATGCGTTCCGCTGCGAGTGGAAAGGCGAACGAGAGGTAGCCCGGGTTCGAGTTGAAGAGCACCGAGGAGAGCAGGTCGCCGAGCGCCAGCCCGAGCAGCGAGGCCGCGACGCCGAGCACGAGCGCGTCGAACAGCAGCACCTCGACGATCATCCGCCGGGAGTAGCCGTCCAGCCGCAGGTCTTCGACCAGGTTGCGCCGCTGGGACACCGTGAGCATCAATGCGTTGAGCGCGAACATGAAGCCGACCAGCGCGCCGATCAACGAGAACAGCACCGCGGACAGGTCGCTCGGCGCGGCGGCCTGGCGGAAGAGAGCGGTCTCGAAGTTGGCGCTCTGCACGTTCAGGCGCCCCGCGGCCAGGCGTTCGAGCTCGGCCCGCACTTCGCGATCGTGCCCACGGACAGGTTGCACGAGCAGGCTCGTGAGACGTCCCTGCATCCCGGCCAGTTGCTGCGCGTAGGCGATCGGCGCCATCGCAAACAGGCTGTGGGCGAGGACGCCGAGGTCGCGTTCGAACAGCACCGCACCGATGAAGACCCGCACCGAGCGACCACCGAGCTGCATCTCAGCTGGCTGCAGCGAGTCGAGGCCCACCGACTGTGCCAGTTCGAGCGGCAACACCAGCGCCTGTTGGCGGTTGAGCTGCGCGGCGCTGAAACGGTGCAGCAGCGGCCCGCCAAGGTGGGCGAAGCGGGCATCGGTGCTGAGCAGTTCAACGGACTGCTCGCCTCGCGGACCGATCAGGTTCGCGTGCTCCTCCAACACCGGTATCGCAGCCTGCACCCCGGGGAGCCGGCGCACTTGCTCGAACACGCTCTGGTCGAACCCTTCCGGACCGCGCGCGGCGAGCTGAAAGCGCATCTCTCCGACGACTCCGCTTACAAGTCGCTGCATCGAGCCGTCGGGGCTGGTGCCGACTATGAGGGAGGCGAACAGCAGCGCCACCCCGACCGCGATCCCGAGGATCGCAAACAGCTCGTGCGCGAGCCTCGTATGCAGACGCACCCGGTAGAGCAGGACGATGTTACGCAGCCTCATCGCCGCGGCGCCCGCACTGGGCTGAAAGGCTCACGTCTAGGTCGCATCGAGGGAGGCGAGCACCGACTCGGGCGCGCCGTCGCAGAGACGCCCGTCATGCAGGGAGTGCACGCGATCGGCGTACCCCACCGCCCGCGGATCGTGGGTGACGAGCACCACGGCGACGTGGCGCTCACGGCAGATCCCGGTCAGCAGCTCCAGCACCTCGCGACTGCGCCGCGAGTCGAGGCTGCCCGTGGGCTCGTCGGCGAGCACCAGCTTGGGCTCGGTCGAGAGCGCCCGCGCGATCATCACCCGCTGGCGCTCGCCCATCGACAGCTGCTCCGGCCGGTGGCGTAGGCGCTCGGCGAGCCCCAGTTGCTCCAGCAGCGGACTCACGCGGCGGTGCGCCTCCCGGGGGCTGAGATCGGTCCCCAGCAGCTTCAACGCAGCGTTGTCCAGCGCGCTCACACCCGGAATCAGGTTGACCGTCTGGCGCACGAACCCGAGCTCTCGCAGCCTGTAGCGGGCAGCGTCCCGCTCTGAGAGCGCCGATATCTCACGCTCCCCCACGAACACCTTCCCGCTGTCCGGGCGCAGCAGCGCGGCGATCAGCATCAGCAACGTCGTCTTGCCCGAGCCGCTTGGCCCGTACAGCGCGACCAGCTCGCCCGCCGCCACCGACATCGCCACCCCGTCCACCGCTCGCACCGGCTCGTCTTCCCCAAGCCGGTAGTGCTTGACCAGATCGCGCAGCTCAAGCATCGCGCCGCCCCGCTGGGCAGGCAGGCCCCGGTTGGATGTGCGACCGGACCGGCTCCCGCGGCTCGGGCGTTCTCACGCCGACGGCTGCCTGCTGCGCATGCGAATCACCTTGCCCGGCTCGGGCTGGGTCTCCTCAGCCAGCGGCTGGGGCAGTTCGGAGGCCCTCGCCAGCCGCCCCGCGCCGAGCGAGAGGATCTGGTGGGCGCGCATCGCCGCAGGCATGTCCGGGACGGCCATCAGCACCGCGATCGCTTCCTCCTCCGCGAGCGCGCGCAACAGCTTGGTAACCCGCTCGCGTTCGAGGACGTCGAGGTTGGCGGTCGGATCGTCCACCAGCAGCAGCTGCGGCGCCCGCGCGATTCCGTGGGCGATCCCGATCAGCGCGCGCTCGCCGTCGCAGAGGCTCTCCCACCGCTGGCGGGCGTGCGGGGAGGCCCCCACCCGCTCGATTGCCTCCCCCGCCCGCGCGTACGCCTGACGGCGGCTGTGCTCGACCAGCAGCGGGAGCGCCACGTAGTCGAGCATCCGCAGGTCGCTCTTCGGCCCCGTGCGCCGCACCCAGCCGATCCTCTCCAGCATCAGCTGCGCGTGCTCGGCCGCGGAGAAGCTCGCGAGATCGATGCCGTTGAAGCGCACCACGCCGCCGTCGGGTGTCTCCAGGCGGGCCGCGAGCTTCAACAGGGTCGTCTTGCCCGAACCGCGGGTGCCCCACACCGCCGTGAACTCGCCTGCTCGCACCTGAAGCGTTGCGCCCCTGAGCACCCTGACCTCCGAGTCCCCGCGCCAGTAGCTCTTGCTGACAGCCTCGAGCGAGAGCAGGGGCCCCATCGCTAGCTCGCCATGCGCCTCCGGGTCGCACGCATGTATTCGGAGTGCATCCCTTCCAGGGACTCCCGCACGCCCTGCAGCCACGTCAGCCGCGCATCCCAGAATGAGAGCTCGGCGTCCCTGATGTGCACCAGCACCAACCCCGACCACCTGTCCGGCGCGGGCGGGCGGGCACGCTCGAAGGAGCGCTTGAGCTCCTGCACGCGAGCCAGGCAGACCAACTCCTGCCCGTATACCAACTCCACCAGACGCGGCAGGTTGTGTGGCTGACAGAGCGCCACCTTCATGTGCAGCTCATCGCGCAACGGGGGCGCCGTGGAGGAGCTGAGCAGCCACTTCTCGAAGTGCCTGACCCCCGCGGGAGTTGCTTCGAAGGAGCGCGAGTCAGCCCGCGAGCCCGGCGAGCGCCGCGCCGTGGGGCGCCGCCCGACCACGGCGGCGCGCTGTTGGCTCGTGCCTGCTCGTTGCTGGCTCACGCCGGCCCGCTGCAGGGCGAGGGCCGCCGGTTGGGGCCTCGCAGCGCTACGGCGCGCGCTCGGCCAGGATCATTCGGGAGGGCGACGCGTCCCGTTCGGCTCCCCCGCCGGGTCCTCCTCGATCGTCTGCACGAGCCCGTCTCGCTCCAGGCGCGTGAGCGCCGAGTAGACGTTGGAGTCGACAAACCCCGCCGAGGAGAGGCGTTGGCGTAGCTTCGCTGTCAGTCGATGAGCCGGGCCGGGCTCCTCGATGACCAGTCCCAGTACTGCGATCTTCGCGGACATCTATCCCCCAAGGCTTCCTTCGAGCCCTGCTCTCGTAGGCTTAACCTCAACGTACGGCACCGTTTCCCCCAACGTACGGTCTGTTACACAACGTACACCAAACGGGGCCTCGATGCAGCGTCTCGACAAATGGTCCGAACTAATTGATATCTATGCTCCGTTGGTGGACCATAACATCTATACGAACTTTTGCCGGTGTACGGTCTTTACGAAGACCCTTGCGCACAACCCCACCACCCCCCGGGGCGCATACGTAAGCGCGAATGCGCCCTCCGGCCGTCTCTCTGCGGCTTGACAAAATGCCTGCACACCGGTGCTACGCACCCGCCACCTCGAGGCTTGACAAGCCCTACCTGATCCCCAGGCGATCGAGTAGGCCCTCGTCTCTCCTCCAGTCCCGGCGCACCCGCACCGACAGGTCGAGGTGCACCCGGCAGCCGAGTTCTCGCTGAAGCTCCCGGCGGGCGGCGCTGCCGATCGCCCCGATCATCCGCCCCTGCGCGCCGATCACGATGCCCTTCTGAGAGGCGCTCTCCACCCAGATCAGCGCCCTGATCCGCACCTCCTCCGCTGGCCGAAACGGGGATTCCGGCCGCAGGCCGGTGTCTCCCGGCTTCGGCCGAAACGGGGATGCTCGCCGAAGGCGAGTGTCCCCCGGCTTCGGTCGCTCTGCGATCGGTTGGCCGCTCTGCGGTCGGTTGGCCGCTCTGCTGTCGGTCCACTCCTCCACCTCCACCTCCACCGCGTGGGGCAGCTCCTGGAAGGTGCGCCTGATCGTGGCCTCCCGGACCAGCTCCGCCGCCAGCAGCCGCGGCGGCTGATCGGAGCGCTCGTCCGCGGCGTACAGGAACGGGCCCTCGGGCATCAGCGCCGCCAGGTGCGCGACCAGCTCCCCCACCCCCTCCCCTGTGCGGGCAGAGATCGGGAACACCTCCCCCTCCAGCCCGAGCTCGGCCGCGCCCCGCAGGGCCTCCAGCGTGCCTGCGCGGCTCAGCCGGTCCACCTTGTTGACCGCGATCGTCACCGGGGTGGGGTGGGTCATCGACTCGACGAGCGTGTGCGCGATGAAGCGGTCTCCCGGGCCCACCCCCTGCTCGCCGTTGAGCACCACCAGCGCCGCATCCGCGCCCTCGAGCTCCTCGCGGACCCGCCGCGCCATGCGCGCCGTGAGCGCATCCCGTGGGCGCTGCACCCCCGGCAGGTCCACCACCACGATCTGGCGCTCCCCCTCGGTGCGCACCCCGCGGATCGCGCGGCGCGTCGTCTGCGCGCGGTCGGCGGTGATCGCCACCTTCTCTCCCACCACCGCGTTGACGAGTGTCGACTTGCCCACGTTGGGGCGCCCCGCCAACGCCACGAAGCCGGCGCGGGTCACGGGCCCCCCCAGAGCGCCCCGGGGAGAGCGGCGGACGGCCCGCCGGCTGGCAGGCGCGCGGGTGCACAAGCCGGGAGCGGCAGACCCGCGAAGGCCATGGGCCACGCGCCGTCAAAAGCCAAGGGCCACACGCCGCTCATGGGTTCACGGACCCGGCGCTCGGCAGACTCTCCCACCGCAGCAGCTCCGCCTGCACGGCCCCCATCTCCCCCGCGTCGCTCTCGTGGTCCATCCCCACCAGGTGCAGCACCCCGTGGACGATCGCCTCGCGAAGGTTCTCGGTGTGCTCCGCGCAGATCACCACATCCCCCAACTCCCTTGGAGCCCCGCCGGTCGGGGCTGCCCCGTCCACTGGGAACGACAGCACGTCCGTCGGAGCGCTCTTGCCTCTGTGCTCCGCGTTCAGCTCGGCGATGCGCCCGGCGTCGACGAACTCGATCGCCACGTGCCCCTCCCCCACACCGGCCGCCGCGGCCGCCAGGGTGCACAGACGCTGCACGCTCTCCCGCGCCGGCGTCCGCTCGCCCAGCGCTACCGTCCCGAGGAGCTCCACCTCGATCGCGCTCCCCCCGGCCTCCTCCCTGCTCATCGCGCCACCGTCCCCGCCGCCGGCCGCGAGGCCAGGCAAACCGTCCGTCCCCGCACCCACCGACCCGCGCGGGACCCCCTCGGGGGGTCCCTCTAAAGAAAAACCTCCCGCATCCTGCGGCCGGCGGCAGACTCGCACTACGCGCTGCGGCGTCCGGCCGGGCGCAGCCCCGGGGCGCCCCGCTGAGAGTGCTCGTCGTACGCCTCGACGATCCGCTGCACCAGCTTGTGGCGGACCACGTCCGCGCCGCCGAAGCGCACGAACTCGATGCCCTCGACCGCGCCCAGCACCTCCCCCACCGCGATCAGGCCCGAGCGCTGCTCGGGCGGCAGGTCCACCTGGGTGACGTCGCCCGTCACCACCATCCGCGAGCCGAACCCCAGGCGCGTGAGGAACATCTTCATCTGCTCCGGCGTCGTGTTCTGTGCCTCGTCGAGGATCACGAACGAGTCGTTCAGCGTCCGCCCGCGCATGAACGCCAGCGGCGCGATCTCGATCACCCCGCGCTCGAGGTGCTGGGTCACCTTCTCGGGGTCGAGCATGTCGTGCAGCGCGTCGAACAGCGGGCGCAGGTAGGGGTCCACCTTCGCCATCACGTCCCCCGGCAGGAAGCCCAGCCGCTCCCCCGCCTCCACCGCGGGGCGCGTCAGGATGATGCGATTGACCTCGTTGCGCGACAGCGCCGCCGCCGCGCACGCCACCGCCAGGAACGTCTTGCCCGTCCCCGCCGGGCCCACGCCGAAGGTGATCGTGCGTCTGCGGATGCAGTCCACGTAGCGCTTCTGGTTGACCGTCTTGGGGGCCACCCGCAGCGAGCGGTGGCGCCACACCACGTCCTCCAGCACCTTCGCCGGGGACTCGTGCGCGTCCAGCGCGCCCGTCACCGCCGCGATCGTCCCCGGCCCCACCTCGTGCCCGCGTGCGATCAGGTCCGTCAGCTCCCGCACGACCCGCTCGCCCGCCCGCGTCTCGCCCTCCGAGCCGTCCAGCGTCAGCAGGTTGCCGCGCAGGTACACCCTGCACTCCAGGTGGCCCTCCAGCGCCCGCAGCACCGCGTCCTGGCTGCCGGCGAGCTCCGCCGCCACGTCGCCCGGCAGCTCGATCTGGGTCCTCATCCGCGCAGCTGCCCCCCCACCCGCGAGCCCGGGCGCAAGTCCAGCCGCGAGCCGAGGTCGCCAGACATCGCGGCCCGCCTCATCCGTCAAGCGCCGCCCGCACCAGACCCGAGACCCGCCTGCCGTCCGCGCGGCCGTCCACCGCGGCCATCGCCACCCCCATCGCGCGGCCCATGTCTCCAACCGACTCCGCTCCGCTCTCGCGCACCGCCCGCTCGACGATCTCCTTGAGCTCCGCGTCGGGCACTTCCGCCGGTAGATACCCCGCGATCAGCTCCGCTTCGGCCTGCTCGGTGCCCGCCAGATCCTCCCGGCCACCCTTGCGGTATGCCTCTGCCGCCTCGAGCCGGCGCTTGCGCTCGCGGCGCAGCACCGCCAGCTCATCTCCCCCGCCCTCCTTCGCGTCCTTCTGCAGCTCCGAGAGCACCATCCTCAGCGCGCCCACGCGCCCTTTCTCACCCGCCTTCATCGCGATGGCCAAGTCGCTTTTGATCTGCTCCACAACGCTCACGTGTGCGCCAAGGATAGCTGCGTCTCTGGCATCGACGTGCTCGTCCGTTGGCTCATCTCACACCGGCGTCACACGCAGGCCGTCCGCATACAACTCCCCCACGCTCACCTCCACCACCTCGCCCGCCCGCGCCGCGCCCGCCGGCAGGTAGCAGCGCGTGTAGTCGGCGGTGTAGCCCGAGCACTGGGTATCCGCCACCTTGTCGACCAGCACCCGCTCGGCCCTGCCGACCTTCGCAGCGCGATGATGGCGCGAGCGCACCTCCGAGAGGCCCCTCAGCTCCCGCGAGCGGCGCTTCTTCTCCTGCGGCGGGACCCGGTCGCCGAGCGCCTCTGCAGCCGTGCCCGGGCGCGGCGAGTAGGAGAACGTGTGCACCCTGCTGATCCCCGCCTCCCGCACCAGCGCGAGCGTCCGCTCGAACGCCGCCTCGTCCTCGTTGGGGAAGCCGACGATGACGTCGGTCGTCACGTTGACCTCGGGCACCGCCTCCCGCAGCGCCTCGATCGCCTGCCTGTACTCCTGCGCGGTGTAGTGGCGCCCCATCGCCTTCAGCACCCCGTCGTCGCCGGACTGCATCGGCACGTGCAGGTGCGGGCACACCTTCGGCTCCTCCCGCAGCGCCTGCACGAGCGAGTCGCGCACGTGGATCACCTCGACCGAGGAGAGCCGCACGCGCTCCACGCCCTCCACCTGCGCGGCCCTGGCCATCAGCTCGCCCAGCTCCAGGCCCTCCTCTGGGTCGCGGTAGTCCCCCACGCTGATCCCCGTCATCACCACCTCCGGCTGGCCCTGCACCACGCGCGAGCGAACCTCTCCCAGCACCGCCGAGGCCGCTCGCGAGCGCGCGGCGCCCCTCACCGTCGGGATGATGCAGTACGCGCAGTGGCAGTCGCACCCGTCCTGCACCTTTACGAAGCCGCGGGTGCGTGCCGACGCGGAGCGACGCTCCAGTGAGCTTCCCTGCGGGCGCCCCGCCACGCCCACGATCTTCGCCCCGCGGCCCACCAGAGCCTCGTGCTCCACGTCCGCACATCCGCCCAACGTGCCCGCCATCGCCTGCGCCACGTCCTCCGCGGTGCCTGTGAACGTCCGCACCGCCGCCCCGATCTCTGCGAACTGCGCTGCGCGGAGGTTCACCGCGCAGCCCCCCACGTACACCTCGCGGGCACTCTGCAGCGAGCGGCGCACCGACTGGCGCGACTTCGCCTCCGCTTCGCCCGTGATGCAGCACGTGTTGATCACGTGCAGCTCCGCCTGCGCCTCCGGCGCCTCCTGGTGCCCCGCCTCCAGCAGTCGTTTGCGCGCGAGCATCGCGTCCGCGTGGGACACCTTGCAGCCGAGGAACTTCACCGCGAAGCGCATCGTGCGGGCAGGGTACCGCGGCGCACGAGCTCTGTCAGGAGGGTCCCCGCCGCTCCTCTCGCTCGAGCCCGGGCAAGTGTCCACGGCGCTCTTCGTCATGCGCCTCCCTCCCGTGCGTGTGGCTCTGCTCCTCCCCCTCGTGCGCCAACGCCGGCGGGTGGCCCAGCTGGCCGAGCTCCGCCGTGTCCCGATCGAACAGCAGTGCCACCGTCCAGTCCACCACCAGGCGCAGCTTGCGCCTGGTACCCGGCATGTTCGCCAGGTGGTACGTGCGCGCCAAAAACCACGCCGGGAAGCCCCGCCACCTGATCCCCGCCGTGCTCGCCACCGCCCGGTGTCGGCCCAGGTCCACGAACACCCCCAGCGTCCTGTACCTGAACGGACGCACCCGGCCCCTGCCCACCGGCCCCCGCGCGCCCAGCTCCGCCGCCACGTTGCGCGCCACCCGCCGGCCCTGGCGGATCGCGTGCTGCGCCGTCGGCGGCGCCGGCTGCCCTCGGCGCGCCGGGTCGGGCACCGCCGCCGCGTCTCCGATCGCCCACACGTTCCGCTGGCCGCTCACCCGCATCGTGCGGTCCACCTCGATCCGGCCTCCCTCGCTCAGCGCAAGGCCCATCTTGGCCACCACCGGGTGGGGCCTCACCCCCGCCGTCCACACCACCGTGCGCGCGCCGACCACCTCCCCGTCGCTCAGCTTCACCGAGCGGTCCGTCACCTCCGCGATCGTCGTGCCCGTGCGGATCTCGATCCCCCGCCCCCGCAGCTCCCGCTGTGCGAACGCCGCCAGGCTCGGAGCGACCTCCGGCATCACCCGCTCCCGTGCCTCCACCAGCACCCACCGCATCCCCTGCGCCCGGCAGCGCGGATACCGGTCGATCGCGTCGGCCATGAAGTCCTGCAGCTCCGCCACCCCCTCCACCCCCGCGTAGCCCGCTCCGACGAACACGAACGTCAGGTGCTCCGCCCGCGCGTTTGCGTCCTGGACCGTCTCTGCGACCTCCAACATCGCGATCACCCGGTTGCGCAGCGCGATCGCGTCCGCCAGCGTCTTGAAGCCGATCGCGTGCTCGACCAGGCCGGGGACCCGCCGCGTGCGCGAGATCGACCCCAGCGCCACGATCAGCTGGTCGTAGCGCAACTCCAGGCGTCCTGCGGCCGGCCGGCCAGCCTGCGCTCTGTCCACCAGCAGCACCCCCCGCTTTGGGTCCGCGCCCGCCACCTCCCCCAGCCACAGGTCCGTGCGCCGCAACTGCTCGCGCAGCGGCACCACCACGTGGCGTGGCTCCAGCGTCCCCGCCGCCGCCCCCGGCAGCAGCGGTGTGAACAGCAGGAAGTTCACGTCGCTCACCAACGTCACCCTGGCGCTGTGGGGTGCCAGCACCCGCTCCAGCGTCCGCGCGGCGTAGAAGCCCCCGAAGCCGCCGCCTGCAATCACCACGTCCCACGCCACGTCCGGGACGCTACGGATCGATCGCCCTAGAGGCCAATGTCACAAGCCGGCGGGCCGACGAAACGGGCGCACTCCCTTTGCGCATGCACACGAACCACGCCCATGCCCGGCGACGGCTCTGAGATCGATGGTCGTGCGAGCGTGGCCGCAATCTGTCCGAGGTGGGTGGCAGACTTTTGTCGTACTGGGACTGTCATCATGCCGATCCAAACTCCAATCATGGCTCGCGAAAGAGAACCGCATGAGCCGGCCACCCTCCTGACGGTCGGGCACTCAAACCACGACCTGGAGCACTTCCTGACGTTGCTGCGCACACATAATGTTCAGGGCATCCTCGACGTGCGCTCCTGGCCAGCCTCGCGCTATACGCCGTGGTTCAACCGTGAGTCGCTCGTCAATGATCTGAAGGGAGTCGGTGTGCAGTACGTTTTCCTCGGGCGCGAGCTTGGTGGCCGACCGTCCGACGAGCGCCTCTACGACGAGGGTGGCCACGTGCGCTACGACGCGGTTGCGAAATCCGCGGCATTCGCACGGGGTCTCGAGCAGCTGCGGCATGGGATCGCGGCGCAGCGGATTGCGGTGCTGTGTGCCGAGGAGAACCCCGAGCACTGCCACCGTCGACTGCTCGTCGCACGCGTGCTCTTCGAGGAGGGCGCACGCGTACTACACATACGCGGGGACGGCCGTTTGCAGCCGGAGAGCGGTTTTGTGCGTCTGGACACCCTGTCCGAGGAGCCTCTGCCATGGAGATCTACAGCATCGGTTTCACGCAGACGACCGCTGAGAACTTTTTCGGTCGCCTGAGGGGCAGCGGCGTACAGCGGCTCCTGGACGTGCGCCGCAACACGTCCTCGCAGTTGGCGGGCTTCGCGAAGGCGCGCGACCTGCCGTACTTCCTGCGGGAGCTCCTCGGCGCCGAGTACGCGCACGAGCCCGGGGCACGACCCGGCGCAACCGGAGAACGTGGTAATCGCCGACGCCCCGTGGAAGCTCGAGGGCCCCGCGAATCGCGGTCAGGCGCTGGATCTACTGCTCAAGGTGGCCGCCAGGGGATCCGCACTGTTCGTCAACCGCGGACGCGTCTCGGGACGGTGCACGAGGGCTGGCACCACAAGCTCGTGGCCGCGGTCCTGCGCCTTGGGTGACGTGGAGGATCCCCAACGATCCGACCGAATATGGTGCCCGCCATGGACGCCTCGCTCTACGCCGACGCCCTCGCGCCGTTCCTCGCCGAAGCCGCGCGCCTGCTGCCCCCGGGGGCCGAGGTGTTCGACGCCCACACCCACCTCGGGCTCGACGAGGACGGGCGCTCGCTGACCCTTCCCGAACTGCTTGGGCAGCTCGACGACGCCGGGGCGCGGCGGGCGTGCGTGTTCCCGCTGCACGACCCTGACCGCAGCCCCGCCTACCGCGTGCCCAACGACCGCGTGCTCGCCTGGGCGGGCGAAAGCGAGGGCCGGCTGATTCCCTTCTGCCGTCTGGACCCCTTCGACGGGCCCGTCGCGGAGGCCGAACGCTGCCTCGCCGCGGGCGCGCGGGGGATCAAGCTCCACCCCCGCGCCCAGTCGTTCGCGTTCGACGGGCACGAGCTCGAGGGGATCTTCGAGGTCGCCGCCGAGGCGGGCGTGCCGATCCTGATTCACGCCGGGCGCGGGCTGCCCCCGATCGCCGAGGGGCTGGCCGAGCTCGCGCTGCGCCACCCCTCGGTCGTGCTGATCCTCGCCCACGGCGCGATCTGCGACCAGGGGATCCTCACCTCGATGCTGGCCGACCACCCCGGGGTGCTCTACGACATCTCCTGCTTCTTCGCGCTCGACGTCGTCGAGCTCCTCGCGCGGGTGCCGGCCGAGCGGATCGTGTTCGCCTCCGACCCCCCCTACGGGCGCCCGCAGAGCACCCTCTACATGGCGCTGCGCCTGGCCGCCCACGCCGGCCTCGACGAGCGCGCCACCCGCGGGCTGCTCGGCGAGACCGTCGCCGGGCTCTTCGACGGCCGCGGGCTGCCGCCCGTCACACCTCCGCGCCGCGGGCCCTCGATCACGCTCTCCGGCCGCCTCGCGCGGGTCTACGGCTACGGCTCCCTCACCGGGCCCGCGCTGTTCGCCGGCGTCCCCGAGCAGGCGCTCGCAATGCTCGAAATGGCGTCCGCAGCCTGCCGCGACCCCGAGCCCGGGGACGTTGGGGATGCGCTCGAGACGATCGGCTCCGCGCTCGCTGCCGCCGGTGCTTTGTTGCAGCAGGGCGAGGACGGCGTTCGACCCGCGATCGACCTCGTCTACCGGGCGATGGCACGCGCCGTTACCGAAGTTCCCGATCCCGCCTGATCGTTCGAACAAAAAGACGGAAATTGCGCGCTCGGCGCGTAAAGCTCGTGGAAAAGCTATTGACCTGGCGCCATATGTCTGTGTAGGTTCCGTCCTTGAGAATGCTGCTCTCCTTGAGAATGCTGGGCCGGATACCTGGACGCCATGGCGCCGTCGCGCTGCTGCTGGGCGCCGTCTTACTCCTGGCCGCCGCGCGGGGGGCTCGCGCCGAAACGTACGAGCACGCGGTTGAAACCACCTCCGGGCTCGCGCACTTCTGGCCGATGGGCGAAGCCGGCGGCGCAACCTCGTTCGCGGACGCTGTCGGCGGCGCGAACGCGGAAGTCCTGAGCGGGGTGACGCTCGGCGAACCGAGCGGCCTGATCGGAGACTCCGCGACCTCGGCGCTCTTCAGCGGCTCCGGTGCCGCGCGCGCGAGCGTCAACCTCTCCGGCACGCACGAGCTCACAATCGAGTTCTGGATGAAGTGGACCACCTACGGCGCCGACGACCACCTCGCGCTCGAGTTCACCCCCAACTTTAACGAATACAACGGCGGATTCCTCGTCGACCCCGACGCCACACCCGGCTCGGACTTCGCCGCCTCCCTCGGACGCGGCTCCTCCGTCAACACCGTCTTCTTCAAACGCCCCTCCGCCGGCGAATGGCACTACTACGCCTTAGTCCTCAACACTGAAGCTTCTGCGGAAGAAGAGATCACCCCCTATGTGGACGGCCACGCGGTCTCCTTCACCAAGTCCGAGTCGGGCACCGGCGCCGGGAACTTCGCCAACTCCACCCTCTTCTGGATGTCCCGCGACGCGAGCACCCTGTTCGGCGCGGGGTCGATGCAGGATCTGGCGCTCTACGACACCACCCTCAGCTCCAGCACGATCCTGCACCACTACGAACTCGGCGCCTACGGGCCGAAAGCCTCGTTCACGTCCACGCCCGTCTCGGCGACAGCCGGGGTGCCGGTGCACCTCGACGCCTCGGGCTCCTCCTCCACCGCGGGGCCAATCACCGACTACGCCTGGGACTTCAACGGCAGCAAAACCTACTCGACCAACACCGGCGAAACGCCCACCACCTCCCATACCTTCACCGAACCCGGCACCTACACCGTCGACCTCAAGGTCACCGAAAGCGAAGGTTCGAGCGCGACCTTCAGCAAAACGATCACCGTCGCCGCCGCACTGCCCCCTTACGAGCAGGCCGTCGAGAGCACCTCGGGGCTCGCGCACTTCTGGCCGATGGGCGAAACCAGCGGCGAAACGTTCTTTGCGGACGTCTTCGACGGCGCCAACGCCGAAGTCCTGGGTGGGGTGACGCTAGGCGAACCCGGTAGCCTGGTCGGAGACTCCTCGACCTCGGCGCTGTTCAACGGCTCCTCGGGGGCCGCACGCGCGAGTGTCGACCTCTCCGGCACCCATGAGCTCACAATTGAGTTCTGGATGAAGTGGACCTCCTACGGTGCCGACGACCACCTCGCGATGGAGTTCACGCCGAATTTCAACGAACACGACGGCGGGTTTCTCGTGGACCCCGACGCGACACCCGGTACGGACTTCGCCGCCTCGATCGGACGCGGCTCCTCCGTCAATACCGTCTTCTTCGAACGGCCCAGCGCCGGCGCGTGGCACTACTACGCCTTTGTCGTCAACACCGAAGCTTCGGCGGCAGAAGAGATCACCCCCTACGTCGACGGCCACGCCGTCTCCTACACCAAGTCCGAGTCGGGCACCGGTGCCGGGAACTTCGCCAACTCCACCCTCTTCTGGATGTCCCGCGACGCCAGCACCCTCTTCGGCGCCGGCGACATGCAGGATCTCGCGCTCTACGAAAACAACCTCAGCTCCGGCACGATCCTGAGCCACTACGAACTCGGCGCCCACGGGCCGAAAGCCTCCTTCGCCTCCACACCAGTCGCGGCGACAGCAGGGGTGCCCGTCCACCTCGACGCCTCCGACTCCTCCTCCACGGCCGGCCCGATCACCGACTACGCCTGGGACTTCAACGGCAGCAAAACCTACGGGACCAACACCGGCGAAACACCCACAACCTCCCACACCTTCACCGAACCCGGCACCTACACCGTCGACCTCAAGGTCACCGAAAGCGAAGGACGGACCTCGACATTCAACAAAACGATCACGGTCGGCTCAGCGCTGCCAGCCTACGAGCAGGCCGTCGAGAGTACCACCGGGCTCGCGCACTTCTGGCCGATGGGCGAAACCAGCGGCGAAACGTTCTTTGCGGACGTCTTCGACGGCGCCAACGCAGAAGTTCTGGGCGGGGTGACGCTGGGGGAACCGGGCGGACTGGTCGGAGACTCCTCGACGTCGGCGCTCTTCAACGGCTCCTCCGGCGCCGCGCGAGCCAGCGTCGACCTCTCGGGCACGCATGAGCTCACGATCGAGCTCTGGATGAAGTGGAGCTCCTACGGCGCCGACGACCACCTCGCACTCGAGTTCACCCCCAACTTCAACGAACACGACGGCGGGTTCCTCGTCGACCCCGACGCCACACCCGGCTCAGACTTCGCCGCCTCCCTCGGACGCGGCTCCTCCGTCAACACCGTCTTCTTCAAACGCCCCTCCGCCGGAGCATGGCACTACTACGCTTTCGTCCTCAACAGCGAAGCACCCGCCGAAAGCGAGATCACGCCATACGTCGACGGCCACGCCGTCCCCTACACGAAGTCCGAGACCGGCAGCGGCGCCGGGAACTTCGCCAACTCCACCCTCTACTGGATGTCACGCGACGCGAGCACCCTGTTCGGCGCCGGGCGGATGCAGAACCTCGCGCTCTACGAAACGACCCTCAGCTCCGGCACGATCCAGCACCACTACGAAACCGGAGTCGGCCTTCTGAACACGACTGCACCGAGCATCACAGGCTCACACGAGGACGGCCAGACGCTCACCGCCAGCCCCGGGAGCTGGAGCGAACCCGACCCGGTCTCCTACGCCTACCAGTGGCAGAGATGCAACCTCGCGGGCGGGGAATGCCAGGACATCGAAGGGGCCACCAGCCGCGACTACACCATCTCTTCGACCGACCTGGAAACGACGCTGCGCGTCCTCGTCACGGCCACCAACTCGGCAGCGTCTGTCCAGGCGACCTCCGCGGCGAGCGCGGCGATCGAACCCGGGCCGCCGAGTGAGATGCAAGCACCCTCGATCTCCGGAACCCCGGCCACGGGCGAAACGCTGCAGGCCGACGCCGGCGTGTGGGGAGGCACCGAAACGGAAATCGGCTACCAGTGGGAACGCTGCAACTCCACGGGCGGCGAATGCACGGACATCGCGGGGGCGACCGAACCGGACTACAGGCTCCCGGAAGGCGACATCGGGAAAACGCTGCGCGTCAGGGTGGGCGTGAGCAACGCGCTGGGCTCGCTCACGGCGGTCTCGCCCATGTCGCCTGCGATCGAAGCGGCGGCCACGCTCGTGAACACCTGGGCGCCCAGCATCTCAGGCACGCCGCTCAACGGTGAGACGCTGACCGCGAACGCCGGCAGCTGGCTTGGTCTCAGCACGATCGGCTACGCCTACCAGTGGCAGCGCTGCGACCGCTACGGCAACGGCTGCGAAGACATCGCCGGCGCCACCGCCTCGACCCACGCGCTGGTCTCCGGGGACGTCGGCCACGCGCTGCGAGTCCACGTGAGCGCCGAAGCGACAAGCGGGACGGTCGCCGAGACCTCGCCCGCCACCGCGACGATCGCAGGCGAAGGCGACCCGACGATCGAAGAACCGCCCGTGGTATACGGAACCGGGCTCGTCGGATACACGCTCACTGCCAGCACCGGAACATGGTCCGGCGAAGCGGTCAGCTACGCCTACCAGTGGGAGCGCTGCGGAGAAGAAGGCGGCAGCTGCAGCTCGATCAGCGGCGCAACCGCTAGCTCCTACACACTCACCGAAAGCGACGTCGCGCACACCATCAGGGTTCTCCTGACCGCCACCGACGGTGCCGGCAGCACCATCGGAACGTCGGGCCCCACGGCCGCGATCAGCCCGACGGGGCTCATCGATGCCTCCGCGCCGTCGATCTCCGGGCGCTACGACCTTGGGCGGGCGTTGAACGCCAACCCCGGGATTTGGACCGCCGCCGGCGCGGTCGGTTTCTCCTACCAGTGGAAGCGCTGCAACGAACACGGCGAAAGCTGCAGCTCGATCTCCGGCGCCACCGAATCCTTCTACACATCGACCGGGAGCGACACCGGCCACACGATCGAGGTCGTGGTCACCGCGACCGGGACCTCGGGGAGCTCCAACGAGACCTCCGCCCCGACGCCAGTGATCGTCTCGGAACCGATGGCGCCCGAAAGCCTCGGCGCACCCTCGATCGAAGGCTACCTCACCGCGGGAGACACCCTGACCGCCGAGCCCGGCATGTGGCTGGGCAGCGAACCGATCACCTACAGCTACCACTGGCAGAAGTGCAACGAAGCGGGCGAAGAATGCGCTGACATCACAGGAGCGACGGCCGAAACCTACACGCTGCCCGAAGGCGACATCGGCTCCACGGTGCAGGTCGTCGTGAGTGCCAGCAACTCCCACGGCAGCGCTAGTGCAACCTCCTCACCCACCGAAGTCGTGGGTTCGCCCGGTGTACCCGCCAGCAGCGAGGTACCCGTGATCGACGGGACCGCCAAGGTCGGTGAACGACTCTTCGCCGGCAACGGGACCTGGTCGGGATCGCGACCGCTGAGCTACTACTACAAGTGGGAGCGCTGCAACCTAGCCGGCGAAAGCTGTTCCGCGATCGAAGGCGCCACCAAACCGAGCTTTACGGTCGTCAGCGGCGACGTCGGCTACAGCCTGCGTGTGAAGGTGACGGCGAGCAATACCCTCGGCAGCGCCAGCGCGCTCTCGGCCCCCGCGATCGTCGCCGCGGCCGGCGAAGCAGACGTCGAACCGGCGCTGAAAATCGCCGAGGAAACAGACCCCTCGGTGCTGGCGCCTTCGACGACGGCGAACCTCGAAGAACAGGCCGTCAAGCCTGCGCTCGCCGACCCGGGGGAAGAACTCTCCTCCACGACGACGCTGACGAGCTCCACAGTCTCCAAGGAAACCCCAGGCGAATTCGCGGTAGACACCCCCGACGGCGAATTCAGCATCTCGCCGCTCGCCACCTCACCCAACGCCACCACGATGCCGACGATCATCAACGGCGCGGCGGCACTGTTCGCCGAAACCTCCCACGAGACCGACACGATCGTACGCCCGACTGCGCTCGGCGCGACCGACCTCCTGCAGCTGCGCTCCTCGGCAGCGCCGACCTCCTTCTCATGGGAAGTCGGCATCGGCCCCGACCAGCAACTCGAAGAACTGCCCGACGGCAGCATCGCCATCACCGAACCAGAGCCCGGCTCCGCTCTCGAAAGCTCGCTGCCGGAAGAACTCCTGGAAGAACCGAAAACGGAATCCGGCGAACCCAGCGGCGAAGGCGTGGGCGATAAAGCCGCCGAAGAAGAACTCGAAAGCTCCGTCACAGAAGAAGGTCCGGTCGAAAAACTGGCCGCGGCGCCACAGGTCACCACCTCCGAAATTACGCCCAAATCGGGAGAACTCCACCCGCAGGACACCCAGACCTGGTACGAATACGCGCTGGGCGGCCTCTCCTACGCCGAAGCACATACCTCCAATAAATTGCTCATGGTGATCAGAAAGCCCACGGTCGTTGACGCATCAGGCGAAGAAATGCCCGTCACCCTCAGCATCGCTGGCAACACGTTCAAGATGACGATCTCGCCCACCGAAAAAGCCGCCTTCCCGCTGACTGCGGCGCTTGTTATTCCGGGCGATACTGGGGGGACGCCGTACGTCAAAGTTCATTACGGACTCTCGGACCCCAAGGCTGAAGACTTCGAAAAAGCAGAAGAAGAACCTGGCACAACAACGACTGGCTTCGACAAACACCTCTTGGGCCTTCCGCTGGATGCCAAGGTGGCTCGGGACGTGATCCACTACAATGCTGATGCCGAAGAACGAACAAAACTCCTCGAATGGCTGAAGGCCGTCAACGACGCTGGTAGCGGACCAGTCCTCGAACCTTACATCACGTTTGAGGCACCCGAAAACTGTGCAAAGAAGGAAAAAACGTGTCCAGCGGCAGACGACCCGAACATTGAAACATATGCCAAGGACATCAAAGCGATCATAGAAGGAGTAGCCGCGGCTCACAAAGAAGAACCTTACATCATACCAGCCGTAAGGAGATGGGGAGCATGGAACGAGCCTGACTACCACAACAAGACTGAATACAACCCATTGTACAAACACCCCGAAGAGGCCGCCCTCTTTTGGAAAAAGGCCCGATCCATCCTCAGGCAGACAGGTTGTGACTGCACAATGGTCGCCGGAGAATTCGCCGAGAATGACGGTTATGTATCGGAATATAAGAAGACGATCCGTAAAAACCACAAATTCTGGGCCCGCAAGCCGAGTGTTTGGGGACTGCACGACTACGTAGATCTCCTCAACGCCACCTCTAAGCATCCCTATTTTGAGGATTATGCCAAGGTGTTTGTGCGCAGCATGTCTAGGGGTTGGGATCATCCTCGTATTTGGCTTAGCGAGTTAGGAGTTGACCTCGCAAATAACCACGAACAAACTAGTTTGGCCATAGGATCTGGAGCACTCAAACGGCAGCGACTGGCAGCGCACGACTTCCTGCACCTCCACACCGTCTCAGAACGATACATTGAACTCATCAACTACTACCAGTACAAGGGCCCATCACAGCAAGAAATCAACGAAAAGGAAAACACTAGCCTCTTCGACAGCGCCCTTCTCCCTGGCAAAGAAATACACGAAACCCAAGAACCACGCGAGGCATACTGCGTGATAGCACTCCAAGAGGAAGGCTGCCCGCCAGCAGTATCAACCGCAGCGCCCGTCGCGGGTACGACGACATCGAGCGCGACCACAGTCTCGCTGAGCGTGAATCCAGGAGGCTTGGCCGCCCATTACTTCGTCGAGTACGGCACGACTACCGCATACGGGCACACCACGTCATCGACTTCAGTCGCCAACAACAGTGGAGCGCAGAGCGAGACCGTCTCCCTCAGCGGCCTTGAACCATGCACGACCTATCACTATCAGGGGGAGGCGGAAAGCTCGGTCGACGAAGGCAAACCGAGTGTCGGCGGCGACCAGACCTTTGCGACAGGCGGATGCAAAGCGACGGCTGTCGCCGCTGGCGGTGAAGATGTGTGTGCGCTAGTTTCTAGTGGTGAAGCCTACTGTTGGGGTAGAAACGAATATGGTCAGCTAGGCGATGGCACTACGGAGAACAGTCCGATACCAGAGCCAGTCAGTGGAATCAGTAGCGCCACTTCACTGTCTTTAGGGGATGCGGGACGATTCGTATGTACGGTGCTGTCGAGTAAAGGGGTCGACTGTTGGGGTGAAAATAATGTGGGAGAGCTCGGCGACGGTACGACGACTTCGAGTTCCACACCTTTGGCCGTGAGCGGGATCACCAGCGCGACCGCAGTCGCTGTGAGTATCGAATCCGCCTGTGCCCTTTTATCTGATGGCAGCGTAGAGTGTTGGGGCGAAAATGAACAAGGAGAGCTGGGGCATGGTACTACGACAGAACGAAGCCTGACGCCAGTATCGGTCAGCGGCATTACTAACGCTATCGCTATTACGGCCGGTGATCGGTACGCCTGCGCCCTACTCTCAGAAGGATCGATCGACTGTTGGGGCGCTGGCTTCCAGGGCGACTTGGGGAATGGCACCAACGAAAATACGTCCACGCCAATACCGGTAAGCGGTATCACAAACGCGATCAGCGTAGCCGCAGGCGATGCTAATGAAACGTGCGCTTTACTTGAAGGTGGAACCATCAAATGTTGGGGCGACAATGAATTGGGTGCACTGGGAGACGGTACCTTCACTGGACCGGACCCCTGCGTAGGAGAACAATTCACTTGCTCGTTTCTTCCTGTAGACGTGGTCGGGATCACTGATGCAACAGCTATCGCTGGAGGCTCTGGGTTTAATTGTGCGCTGATATCCGGCGGTACTATGGCCTGCTGGGGAGAAGATGCGAAATCGGGATTGGGAACCGGAGATCTTGCGGAAAATGGCTCCACGCCAGTCAGCGTAGGGGATATTTCTGATGCTACACAGATGGCGTTGGGGGAACGGTTCGCATGCGTGCTAAAATCGGATGATGCAGTTGAGTGTTGGGGAACTAACACATCGGGGCAACTCGGAAATGGCACGACCGGGGAAAGTTCTACCCCAATCGAAGTGAGCGAATTTGGATGATTGTGACCTTCGTGGCTCGAACGATGACTTCAGCCACTAAAACAGATGTCTACTGCCTCCGCAACTTTGTAGGGCCTCGATAGTCTTAAGGGCCATGCGCCGAATAGCGATATA
This sequence comes from uncultured Solirubrobacterales bacterium, assembly GCA_963702085.1. Lineage (GTDB taxonomy): Bacteria > Actinomycetota > Thermoleophilia > Solirubrobacterales > Solirubrobacteraceae > Palsa-744. Next base: position 2,349,571 of record OY969707.1, read on the forward strand.
TACGATACCAGTACTCGCGCTGCTCTTGATGGCAGCTTCGCCAAGTGCCGCCCGCGTCCACCACGCGACCCCGCAAAAGTGCCCCCCGACGAAGTCGCATGTTCTGCTCGCTGACGCGCAGGTAGAGCTCTACTCGGCGGTAGAAGTAGTTGACATGTATCACGACAAAGGCACGAGGATCCATGGCTGCACCTATGGGCATAGGTCGTACCTTTTGGGGGCCGCAGTCGAAGAATGCGGTAGTGGCGTTCCCTGTGGAGGCGTGCGGCGAGAGGTTCTGGCAGGCCCGCTAGTTGCGTATGAAGAAGGCAGCGGTGGGGAAGCAGCAAATACCTATCTTGTAGTCGTGCGCAATCTGCGCACAGGTCGGTTGATCCGCAAGCTGCCAACGGGCACGCCCATGACACCTAGGCCATCTTGGATTGGCATCGGGCCGACTACAGCGATCGTAGTCAAGAGCGACGGCGCAGTCGCCTGGATCGTGGAAACCGACTTTCCCACCGAATACCAGGTCCACACTGTCGACAAGTCCGGGAACCGTGTGCTGGCCTCGGGGACTGACATCGATCCGTCTTCGCTGGCGCTCGCAGGCAACACGCTGTACTGGACCCAAGGTGGCCAGCCGTTTTCCGCGCCGCTGGACTGAGTACGATCATCGGGCACGTGCGACGAATAGCGATATCTACGATTCCAGTGCTTGCGCTGCTCTTGGCGCCGTCTTCGACTGTGGCGGTGCGCGCTCGCCACAAGATGTCCGGGGCGTGCCCGCCGGGCCACTCGCGCTTGATCGTCGCGGACGCGCAGGCGCAGATATACGAAGCGCCGATGTCATTGGCATACCCTGAATTCCTTTCCATCTATGGGTGCTCTTATGGGCACAAGCGCTCATACCTGCTTGGTCCTGCGCCCTACGGTTCGCCAAGCGGCGCTGGAGGCGTGGAAAACGAGATCCTAGCTGGTTCGATCGTTGCGTACGAAGAAGTCTCAAACAGACCATGCTGTCAGCACTGGTGGGTGGTGGTCCGCGACCTGAGCAATGGGCATGTGCTTCACCGAGTTCCTACGGGCACACCCGTGAAGCCGGAACCATTATCTGTCGGTATCGGCTCCGTAGCAGGGATCGTGGTGAAGCTCGATGGCTCAGTGGCGTGGATCGTTGAAACAGGCGAAGAAGAAGGCAGATACCAGGTTCACGCGGTCGACAAATCGGGAAGCCGTGTGCTGGCCTCCGGCCCCAATATAGACCCCTCGTCGCTGGCGCTGGCCGGAAGCACGCTGTACTGGACGCAGGGTGACCAACCTTTCTCGGCGTCGCTGAACTGAACCATCCGGCCGATCAAGGTTGCTGGCAGGTTTGCACCCCACCCGCGCCTGCTCACGGCGTGTAGCCCAACGGCGGCATAAGTTGCGGATTGTCAGCGGATCGGCCCAGGTGTCCCGCGTCTGAAGAGCGGCGCGTACAGGGCCGCAATCGAAAGTCCTAGCCCTCGGATACCCGATCTGCCCTCAGCCACACCGCCGCCCACTCCCCCCCACGGCGACGCTCATACTCGCACAGCCCAATAGCCTCGAACGCTTGGACAACCTCGTCGGTCTCATGCACGAGCAGCCCGCTTGCCAGCAGGTGCCGCGGGGTCGCAGGCATGACGCGCGCGAGGTCCAGCAGGAGCGGGCGCAGCAGGTTGGCGACCACCACCGGGGACATATCACCGCCAAGCGGATCGGTGCGCAGGTCGAAACGGCGCACCTCGATCTCCACGCCGTTGACCGACGCGTTCTCACGGGCTGCCTCCAGGCTCTCGGACTCGTTGTCAAGGCCGAGCACCGGCGCGAAGCCGAGGTGGGCGGCGGCGATCGCGAGCACCCCCGAGCCTGTGCCCACATCCAGCAGCGGACCGCGCGACTCGTCCTGGAGCGCCACATCCAACAACAACTCAAGGCACAGGCGGGTTGTAGCGTGCCCTCCCGTCCCGAACGCCTGGCCGGGGTCGATCACGATCTCCTCGACACCAACACGGTCGCTTGGGGGCTCCCATGGTGGCCGCACGTGCAGACCCGGAACGGTCCCCGACCCCTCGATCAACACCGGGCGGTGGAAGCGCTTCCAACGCTCCGACCAATCGTCCGGCAGCTCGCTGGTGGCGATCTCGACCAGCGCGTCCCCGACAGCGGCACGCAGGTCCGGCAGCTCCGGCAACTCACCCGGGCTGCCGTAGACCGCGTACTCGATAACGCCCTCCCCCGCCTCCGTCTCCTCCACGCCCGAGGGCGCCATCTCCAAAAGCTCCGCCAGGACAAGCTCCGCGTCCTCGCGGCGAACGCGAACCGCGAGCCGAATCACGAGACCTGAAGGCCCTGGGCTCGAATCATCACGCCGGCCGGTGGCCCCGGGCGCCGAACATCACGCCGCCTGGTGGCGCAGAGCCCGGCGCAGCTTGGAGAGCATCGATTCCTCGGTGCGCAGGTTCTCCTCGGTCAGGGTGTCGTGCAGACGCTCAAAGAGCTCGCGCTGCTCGGAGCTAAGGCGCCGGGGGACCACCACGTTGACCACAACACGCAAACTGCCCCGCTTGCCGTTGCGCAGGCTCGGCATCCCCTGCCCGCGCACGGTGAGCACCTCGCCCGGCTGAGTACCGGGGTCGACACGAAGCGAGGTCGTGCCGTCGAGCGTCGGCACGTCGAGCGTCGCTCCCACCGCCGCCAACGGAGCGGACACGTCCAGGGCGGTGATCAGGTCGTCGCCTTCGCGCACGAAGCGCTCGTCGGCGCGCACCCGCACGAGCACGTAGAGGTCGCCCGCGGGCGCGCTCGTCTCGCCCGCGTGGCCCTTGCCGGAGAGGCGGATGCGCTGGCCGTCCGCGATCCCCGCGGGCACGTCCACCGTGAGCTTGCGTTTCCCCGCGCGCCGGCCCCGGCCGCGGCACTCCCCGCAGGGCTGCTTGGCGGTGCGCCCGTCGCCGTGGCAGGTGTCGCAGACGACCGTGCGCATCATCTGCCCGAAGGGCGTGCGCGTCACCGCCTGCAGCTGGCCGGCGCCGCCGCAGCGCGCGCACGTTTCGATCGGAGTGCCCGGCTCCGCGCCGTTGCCGTGGCAGTGCTCGCAGCGATCGACCGCCTCGTAGGAGATCTCTTCGTTCGTGCCGCGCGCCGCCTGGCGCAGGTCGATCTCCAGGGCGACCGCGACGTCGCCTCCCTGCGCGGGGCCGGCGGAGCGGCCTCCGAAGGAGCTCGAGCCGCCGAAGAAGGCGTCGAACAGGTCGCCGATCGAGCCGAACGCGTCGAAGTTCGGGGCGTAGCCCCCGGAGCGCAGGCCCTCGTGGCCGTAGCGGTCATACGTCGCGCGCCGCTGCGGGTCGGAGAGGATCTCGTACGCCTCCGCAGCCTCCTTGAACTTCTCCTCCGCCTGGGGGTCGTGCGCGTTGACATCCGGGTGCAGCTCCCGCGCGAGGCGCCGGAAGGATTTCTTGACGTCCTGCTCGGAGGCGTCGCGCGCGAGGCCGAGGACCTCGTAGGGGTCGCGTGGCAGCGAGGCGCGGCTCATCGCCCCACCCTAGCCGGATCCTCCGCGTTTGGCCCGCGGAATCGGCGTCCCTCAGCTCTCCGCATACGTCTCTTCGACGAAGCGCGAGAGCTCGTGGGCCACCTCCCGCACGGCGGGGATCGCGTAGGCGTAGTTCATCCGCACCGGGCCGATCACCGAGACGATCCCCAGCCGGCGTTGGGCCACTCCGTACCCGGTGGCCACCATCGCCAGCGAGCGCATCGCCGGAATCTCGTTCTCGTGGCCGATGCGCACGTACACCCCCGGCTCGCCGAGCGCCGTGCGCAGCACGCTCAGCAACGCCACCCGGCGCTCCAGGAGCTCCATCAGCTCGTTGATCTGCCCCACGTCGCGCAGTTGCGCCTCCGAGAACAGACGCGCGGTGCCGTCGAGGTAGAGCACGTGCTCGGACTCCGCCGCGAGGTCGCCGAAGGCGGGCAGCAGGCGGTCGAGGAAGGCCCGCTCCATTGCCCGCAGCGTCGGGTCCGCGAGGCGCTGGTGGATCATCCGCGCCCCCAGGCCGAGGCCCACGAGACGGTCGTTGAGGTACTCCCCCGCCCACGCCACGAGGCCCGCGTCGAGGTGGTCCTCGAAGGTCGCGAACACCTTGGAGACCTCGCCGGTGGAGGTGATGATGACCGCCACCACCACCCGCGACTGCAGCGCCAGCACCTCGACGCGGCGGATCGTCGCGGTGCTCGTCGAGGGCGCAGAGACCACCGCCAGCAGGTCGGTGACCTGCGAGAGGGTCTCCGTCGTCGCGCGCATCGCCTCCTCGACCTCCTGGCGGGTCAGCGAGAGCTCCACGTGCGGGACGGGCAGCAGGCCCTCGCCGGAGGCGAGCATCCGGTCCACCACGTAGCGCTGGCCGGCGTCCGTGGGCACGCGCCCCGCGGAGGTGTGCGGGTGGGCGAGCAGGCCGTGCTCCTCGAGCAGCGCCAACTCGTTGCGGACGGTGGAGGCCCCGCAGTCGAGCGCCGGGTCGGCCGCGATCGCCTTCGAGGCCACCGGCTGGCCCGTGCGCTGGTAGCCATCCACCACCTTGCACAGGATCAGCTCCTGCCTGGCTGTGAGCATGGCTTTGATTCTAGGGTCCCCCCGGGTCGGCACGGACTCGCCCGGAACCACGTCTGCATTCCACCCGAGCACCATGACGCCGTGACGGGCCGATCCCGACTGGAGTGCCGTTGCGGACGAGGCCAGACGCCCCACCTGCGCGCGCTATACCTCGAGCTCGGCCTCGGCGTTGCGGATGATCTCCTTGTCCCCCTGCACGGCGACCGTGTCGACCACCGCGTGCCCGTCCTGCGCCTCGCGCACCGTTCCCGTGACCACGACCTCCTGCTCGGGAACCCCCATGCCGCGGAACTGCACCGCCAGGCGCCGCAGGTGCTCGGGGCCTCCCGCCGCCTCGGTCTGAGCGCGCGCCACCTGGGCCATCGTCCACAGCCCGTGCAGGATGCGCCCGGGCAGGCCCACCGCGCGGGCGAACTCCTCGTCGATGTGGATCGGGTTGAAGTCACCGGAGGCGCCCGCGTAGCGGGCGGTGAGGTACTTGTCGGGCGTGACCCGCACCTCGGGTATCTGCGCTCCCACTTTCAGATCGGCCATGCTCACACTCCTCGAACGATGTTGGTCCACGTGCCGCGCGAGACCTGCTCGCCGCGCTGGTTGGTGGAGACGGACTCGAACACGTAGTAGCCGCGGCCGTCCCGTTCTGAGATGTCCTTGACGGAGGCCGTGGTGGCGATCTCATCGCCCGCCACCACCGGCGGGCCCCACACGAACTCCTGGCCGCCGTGGACCATCATCGCGAAGTTCATCTCGATCTCGGGATCGAAGATCGGCGGCCCCATCGAGGGCGCGCAGTAGACGACGGCGAACATCGGCGGCGCCACCACGTCGGCGTAGCCCGCCGCGCGGGCCGCCTCCACGTCGAGGTGCACGGGGTTCGTCTCGCCCACCGCCCGGGCGTACTCCTTGATCTTCTCGCGGCCCACCGCGTAGAGCGTGGGCTCGTAGGTCTTACCTACCGCTTGGCTGTTGACAGGCAACTGAAGGGCTCCTTGCACGGGGACGACTTGCGGCGGGGCAGTCTATGGCATTTCTCTTGATGGCCCACGGGCCCTTAAACACAAAAAGCGGCCCAGGGCCGCCTGCGGGGCGCCGGAAACCGACGCCCCGCAGTTGCACCATGCGCTCTCAGAAGACCAGGTCGACCTCGCCGGCTCCGGCGCCGACGAGCTCCCGCTCGCCGTCCTCGTCACCCATCCCATCCGCCGATCCGCCCTCGCCGCGCTCGCCGCCGCGCCGATCCAGGAACTGGATGTTATCCGCCACCACGCTGACCGCCTGGCGCTTCTGGTGCTCGGCGGTCTCCCACTCGTGCCACTCCAGACGTCCGTCGATTGCCACGAGGCTACCCTTGCTCATGTAGCGGGCCACGTTCTCCGCCAGCCCGGCGAAGGCGCCGACGTCGAAGTACTGGGGCCGGTCGCGGTACTCGCCTTCGTCCCGCTTGAGCCCGTTGCACGCGACCCTGAGGTTGCACACGCTCTGGCCCGAGGGCAGCTCGCGCAGCTCGGGGTCCCGTGTGAGACGGCCGATCAGCACGACGCGGTTGATGCTCGAATACGACATGAGTGTCTCCTTTGCTGTTAACCACTGCCCCGCCAAGCAACCTACTCACCGCTTGGGACGGTACGCTCGATCGGGGCCCGCGGACCGCGTCGGCAGCGCCTCGAGCGGGACGACCACCACCCGCTCGTGGGCGTGTGAGCGGTCGATCGCACGCTGCACGGCGCGCTCCACCTCGGGCGGAGCGAGGTACAGCACGCCGGCCACGCAGCGCGCCCGCGCCCACGCCAGGCAGATCGCCGCCAGGCGCTCCGGCGCCTTGACCGTCAGCTCCACCTCCACCGCCACCGGCAGACCGCCGTCGGGACCCGAGGGCCACAGCACGAGGTCGGGACGGTGGCGCGGGGGGCCGACCCAGCCCTCCGGGCTGTGTGCCCCCGATCTGTCGAGGAGAGCGCCCACGCCGAGCTCGGCGCTGGCGAGCGCGCGGCGACACTCGTGCTCCTCGCTGCGCAACTCCCGCTCGCCCTGCACCCGGTGGTCTGGGTAGCAGCGCTCCAGCGCCGCCGCCACGCGGGCGCACTCGATCAGGTGCAGCGCGTTCGAGGCGCTCACGCGGCACGGGTCGAGGCCGCGTACACCGGCCGCTCGCAGACCGGCGCGCGTGAGCGTGTACAGCGCGGGTCGGCCCGTCAGCGGACGGTGGCGCTCAAGCAGCCGTTCGCTCTCCGCCGTCCCCAGCCGCCCGCGCGCCGAGGCGACGCTGACGCCCAGGCGCTCGGCCACGGCCTCAGCCGTGACCGCGCCGAGACCCGCCGCCCAGCGGATGAGCGCGACGCGCTCGGGGGCTTGGGAGGTGTCGTCGTTCTTGGTGTTGGTGCATACAGAGACCATCGCGGTCCTCCTTCTTGTCGTCGTTTCAGGACTGTTCCGGCGAGTGCATCCACGCGATCGAGGCGCTGCGCGGGCTGCTGAGCCGGATCGCGGCCGCGCAACCCCGCGGGAGGCTCATGACCTCCTCGGCGCCGATGAGGGGCTCGCTCACCCGCGTGCGGGTGCTCCGGCCGTCGCTGCTCACGGAGGTGCGCCACGCCCCCCTGCTGCCCCCTAGGCGGGCGATCAGCTCGGCCGACTCGGGGACCGCCTGGCGGTGGGCGATCACGCTCGTGAGGTTGCCGAGCACCTGCTCCAGCAGAGTCTCGCGACCCGCCAGACGCAGGTCGGAGAGCTCCTGGGTGCCCAGCAGCAGACAGATCCCCGCCGAGCGCGCCCGAGCGAAGAGCCGAGCCACGTGCTCCGCGGCGACCGCGGAGAACTCGTCGATCGCCACGAGGCACCGTGCCGGGCGGTCCTGCAGCGCGGAGCTCACCGTCTGTAGGTCCTGCACGATCGCGGAACCCAGCATCTGCGCGAGCAGCGGCCGGCTGTCAGCCTGGAGGCTGAAGTACACCACCGCCCCTTCGCGCACAGCCTCCAGCAGGTCGAAACGCTCAGCGCCCGCCGTGGCGGGGTCGAGCCACGGACCGACGTCGGACTCCGCCAGGATCGCCAGGCGGTCGCGCACCCCCGTGAGGTCGCTGCGCTGCCGGGGGCTGAGCGAGTCCAGGTAGGCGTGCACCGCCCGCGCCCGCTCCGGCTCCAGGTCTCGCGCGAGCAACTCCAACCCCGCGGGGTCGAGCATCTCGACCAGTCCCCTGAAGCTCACCTCGCGCCCCGCGGTCCGCAACGCGCGGACGGCGTGCCCAAGGTAGCGCTGCGCCTGGCGCTGGTAGTGGGGCTCGGTGAAGCGCTCCCCCGCGAGCGCCTTGTCGGCGATCTCGGTCTCCGAACCGCGGGCGTACGGGTTGTACACCGCCGGCCCCTGCGGTGCCCACAGGATGAAGCGCCTGCCGGCGGCGAGCGCCGCGCGACACACCTGTTCGCGCATCCAGCGGTCGCCCTTGGGGTCGACCACAACCGCCGCCATCCCGTGCGCGATCGCCCGCGTGGCGATCCACGTCTGGGTGACGGTCTTGCCGGAACCCGTGGCGCCCGCCACCAGCGTGTGCGTGCCGCCGCTGCCGCCGGAGGCACCGCCGAGCTCGATCGAGACCGCCCGGCCACGGCAGTCGGTCCCGACGGCCAGATCCTCGCCGCGGAACCACTGCTCGCGACGCTCGCGGCCACGCGGTGCGGCCCAGCGAGACGCCCCCCGTGCCCACAGCGCGGCGGCCCAGCCGGCGGACGGGCCGCTCTGCAACCACCAACGCACGGCCCGCGCGCCGCCACGCAGTCCGTCGAGCGGGGTCGTGCGACTGGCCGCGATCTCCGCGAGGTCGGCGCCGGCCTGCAGGTCCTCGCCGTGCCAACGCCGTCCGCGAACGGCGGCGCCGAGCGCAGCGACGCCCAGCGTCGTGGCGGAGCCCGCGAGCACGGCGCGGGCGAGCAGAACGAGCGCGAACGCACCGGCCGCCCAGCTCCAGTGGAGGTGCCGGTGGCGCATCGCACGCGCCGCGAGCAGGCCGAGGAGCAAGCCGAGGGCGACGTGGACGGTCGCTCCCACCAGCCACTGGAAGAGGTGCTCCAGCGGGGCCAGCGGGTCTGTTTCCTGGTTGAGGGTTGCTTCGTTTGATGGGGACATGAGGGAGTCCCCTCCTTTCACTTTTTGAGCGCCCAGCCAAAGCCGAACGCGGGTTAACGAGCGACGGCGAGCCCTGGGGCTCGCCGTCGTGGGGTGCTGCATGGGTGCGTACACGCCCGCCGACCCACGTGGGCCGGCGCGATGCGCAGCTCAGAAGCTCAGGTCAAGCGGTAGCCGACGCCGCGCACGTTGACCACCCATCGCTCGCCGCCCTCCGCCCGAAGCTTGCGGCGCAGGCGGCTTGCGTGGCTGTCGAGGGTGCGGGTGCAGACTGACGTGGGGTAGCCCCACACGGCGCGCAGCAGCTCGTGCTTGGCGAACACGCGCTCCGGCTCGCGGGCGAGGTGCAGGAGCAGCTCGTACTCCAGGCGGCACAGGGGCAGTGGGCGCCCGTGGAGGCTCACGGCGTGAGCGCGAGCGTCGATCGCCAGCGGCCCGACCTCAACGCACTCGGAGCCGCGGCCGCCCGCTGCCCGGAGGAGGAGCACACGCAGGCGTGCCCGCATCTCCAGGTAGCTGGCGGGGCGCGCGAGGAAGTCGTCGGCGCCGGCTTCGAAGGCTCGCAGCAGGTCGGGCTCACGAGCCCGGGAGCCGACCACGATCACGGGCAGGTCGGCAGGCCAGGGACCCTCCGCGCGGGCGGGGGCGCTCGAACCGGCGCGGATCTCCGCCAGCAGATCCAGCGCGGCGTGCGGAGACTCCAGGTCGCCGAGCAGCGCAACGCTCGGCCGCAGGGTGCACGCCAGGACCCGCGCGTGCTCGGCGGTGCGCGCCAGCCGCGCCCGGTACCCGTCGGCGAGGAGCTGCTCGACGAGCGGCCCTCCGACCTCGGGGTCGTGCTCCACCACCAGGACTGCTGGCGGACCCCCGGAGCGCTTGACGTCGGTGCTCAAAGTTCAACCTCGCGCGGGCTCAGGCCGAGCCCGTGGCGTGCGATCACGGCGAGCACCTCGCTGTGGATCCACGGGGTCGGCTCGCCGCCGCCGCTCTCGGGCGAGATGCCGACGCGGCGGGCCAGCCAGCTGGTCTCGCCGCTGGAGTTGCCTTTGCCGTCGCGCTTGACTCGCCCGCAGCGGAAGGCGATCTCGCTGAGGCTGAGCCCCCGGGTACGCAGCGCGACCAGCACCGCCCGGCGCAACCCCCGGTTGAGCACGATGCGGCTCGCGTCGAGGCGCTGCAACTCGGCCCGAAGCACCGCGACGGAGACCGCGGGGTCCTCGCGGTGGAGCGCCAGCGCTTGGGCAGTGAGGGTGCGGACGGGCTCGTAGCTTTCCAGGCACCCCACGACGTCGCGCACGCGCTCGGGCTGCCGACCGATCGAGGATCGGTCGCTCTCGGGTCGGTCTGCCCGCTCGCCGAACTCGGTCGCACCCGCCAGCCGCCGCCAGCGCAGCTGCGGGATCGACATGCCGGCGTCGAACGCCTCCAGCCGGTGCACGCAGCCGTGCCGGTCGAGCAGTTCCACCGTGTCCGGCGGCGGGGCGGAGCAGAGCTCGGAGTCCGCCTGCGCGCCCCCCTCGGAGAAGGGGGCCGTGAGAAGATCCTCGGGTGTGACCGGCCGGCACCGGCGGCCGCGGGGGTCGCGCAGGTAGTAGCGGCACACAAGGCCCGCGTTCTCGGCAGACTCGTCGGCGGCGAGGTGTGCCACCAGCCGCCGGTCGCCGAGCGTGGTGGCGTCGCGGTCGACGACCAGCACGCTGCCGGCGTGCCCGGGCCGCGCAAGGATCTCGCGCAGGCGCCCCTCGACGTCGGTGTAGCGAGCGAGCGGGCCGTGAGCGCCCGCGGGGCCGCGCGCTTCGCGGGCGGCGTGGCGGCCGGCTCGGGGGAGGGAGCGGGTCGCTCGAGGAGCGTGAGTCCGTGGGGTGCGAGAGGGGTGCTCGGGGAGCGTGGTGGGTGTCATGGCGCGTCTCCTGCCCGCGGGGGGCGGCCGTCGGTGGTTGGAGGAGCGGGGCTTTGTAGGGATCCCGCGAGCGACCGTCAAGTGGCGCGAGAGACGCGTGCGGCCGCGAACGGCGAGCGAGATCCCCTTAAGGGATCTCGGGGCTCACGTCGTGTGCGCCGCGCCCCTCAAAGTTGGCGCGAACGGGTCCATCGGGGCTCCACGCGTGGGCCTGCGGTGTGGATCTGAGGGCTCGTGGGCCCTGAGAGTTACTTTGTAGCCTGGGTAACGGGATCGGAGGAGCTGCGATCCTAGCGTCGCGCGGGGTCAGCGGCGAGCGCGCACGGCCTCGCCGCGGGCGAAGCGGCGCAGTCGCCCACGCCGGCGCGACGCAGTCCGCTCAACAGGGCCGTTCCTGAGACGCCGGGGGTGCAGTCGGGTGTGTGGGCGATGGGTGGCTGACTGCACGAACCAGCGCAGGCTGACCTGGGCGACTGCATATACAGGGATGGCAAACGCAAACCCAGAGGGGCGACTGCATGCGTCTTTTCGCGCCAGGTTGGTACGCAACGGTGCACCCTTCCTGGAAAGTGGTGTCCGCAAGCGGGTACACTGGCCTCGTGGCGAACAGGCATCCCCGCGTCCAGGTCACCCGCGATCGGGAGCTCGACCGGGCGATCGCACGCGGTCGCGGCATCCTCGGACCGGGCGCGCCGTCCTCCCAGGTCGTCCACGCGCTTGCGGTTCGTGGTGCGGAGGCACTCGAGCGGGACCGCCAGGCGGAGGGCCGCGCGCGCGACTTTCTGATCAGCGTCGCCGAAGGGAGCTCGGGACTCGATCTGGAGCGTCTGCGCAACGTCCGAGATCGAGCATGGCGCTGAGGTGGGGTGACGGCCCATGGGTCGCCGACACCTCCGCATGGGCCCGAGCATCAAACCCCGCGGTCTCACCTCAATGGAAGGCGGCGGCCCACACGGGCGAGCTCATCGGGTGTCCGGTCGTCACGCTGGAGCTGCTCTACGACGCACCCGACCGCGAGCGGGTGGAGGTCGTGGCGGCGGCGTTGGCCAGCTTGCGCCAAGCTCCGATCAACCGCTCGGTGACGGATGCCGCCATCTCAGCCGTCCGCGAGCTCGCCGCGCGCGGCTCGGCCGGCGCCCATCGCGTACGCGTACCCGACGCGCTCGTCGCGGCCGCGGCCGCGGAGCGCGGCTTCGCGGTGCTCCACTACGACCAGCACTTCGACCACCTCGCCTCGGTGCTCGGTTTCAGGAGCCAGTGGGTCGCCGACGCGGGCAGCGTGCCGTAGTCGGGCAAGTGGGCGGTAGGCATCCTGAGCGACGGAGCGGTTGGGGTGCCCTTGGTCGCCATCGCGAGAGGTCAAGTCAGAGACATTCCTGAGGGATCGACACCCGCAGGTTGGAGGGGCTCGCAGCCTCGCTTTGACATCCACGACGAGGATGCGTATTGATCCTCTTTCGTAATAACCGACGAGTCCTATGGAAGGAGTTGAATGAGATGCGAATCGTGGAGAAGCTGGTGTTGGTCCTGATGATCGCCGCCCTCTCGGGCGTCGCGGCGACGTCGACGCTCGCGGCCCCTGTTTGGGAAGGATGCCTGGAAGGCGCAAGCACCACCAAGTACGAAAACAGCAAATGCCTAAAAGCGCTCAGCACAGGTAAATTTGGTTGGGCAGAAATCGGGAGTACGGAAAAGATCAAGGGTACAGGCCTCACATTGTCACTGACGGATACCAAGGTCCCCATTATAGGCTCTACGTCAGTAGTATGTTTCGCTGGCGAGGAAGACGAAGGATCTGTCGGTCCCGGACGTCTTGGCAGAATCGAAGTCGCCAAAGTCAAGGAAGCCAGCACAAACTGCAGAGGTAGAGGGGGATGCAAGGAAAAAGGGATAGAAAAAGTGGAAGGCGTCCACTTGCCGTGGCAAACAGAACTCCCCGAAACCGAAGCGGGAGTAGACAAGATTGGAAACAGCGGGGCCGGTGAACCAGGATGGAAGATTACATGTGAAACCATCCTTGGTGAAAAAACGGCGGATGAATGTACAAGTGAAAAAGAAAGCAAGTCAGAAGACGCACTGGTAACGGACAAAGCGACAGGCGAAACATTATTAGTACTTGCCACATACGAGGACGTAATCAAAGCAAAATGCTCGCTGGGCGGAGAAGAAGCGGGTGAATTGGAAGGCAGTGTCGCCATCTCGACGACGAGCGCGGCGGCGTTTCGTGTTTCACTTTCACCAATCTCAGTCGCACCGAGTCAGGTATTTAATTTTGGGACGCTCAACAAAGGTGAAAAAACCAAAACAACAACCTTTACGTATACAAATAATGGCGCAGCAGCATGGACACCTAAACTCGAGCTCCGTGTTAGACCACCGGTCGCAGGGGGCAAAGACGGAATCCATGTGACAAATAAATGCACCGCAGCAGTTATGACAGGTAAAACCTGTTCGGTGGAAGCCTTTTATGAATGGGAAGAAAAAGGAAAATCCATCATAGTCATAGCAGATCCAACGGCGCCTGCTGTCCTCCTCGAAGGAACAGGTAAATAATGTAGGGTCCTCTATGCGAGGCAGATTGCGCCGACTGTTTTTGTTGCGCGCCGCGCCCCGAACGATCCGGGGCGCGGCAGCCATTTGAGCTCAGGACCACCGCGAGAACGACAAGCCTCATGCCCCGCGAGGCAGTCGGCAGAGCGCTACCGCGGAGGCACCGTGGGCAAGAGATCCCGCAGCCCAAACGCGGCCTCGCTCGCATGGGGGTCGCCGTCGGCGGCGCGCACCGCGGGGGGCAGGCGGGGAACGCCGTAGGCGAGCAGCAGCCCCTCGTGGGCGTCGCGTTCGGAGGCGAACACGATCGCGGAGCGTCCGGGGTACTCCCAGTCGCGCGGGTACTCGCCCGCATACGCACGGCAGGCGCTCAGCAGGTGGTCGGCTCGCCGAGCGCACTCCCGCGCGCGGGGGCGGTCGCGACAGAGGAACACCACCAGCGGCCGTGGGGCGCCGCGCCGCGTGAAGCGGGGGACACACACCGACCAGCCGGCGAGCAGGTGGTCGTAGCGCTCGAGCTTGGCGACGGCGGACAGGTGGGCGCGAGTGGAGAGGCGGTCGTCGAGCTCGACCAGCAGGCACACACCGGCCGCCCCGACCCCACCCGGCGCGGGCGGCACCTCGACGCTCGCATCAGGGCGCACGGTCTCGAAGCGCTCGACCTCCACGCGGGCGCCCGCGGAGTCGGTGCGCAGGAAGTCGTGCGGGGCGCGCCCGCCGGGCAGACGCAGGTCGGCGGGGCCGATCGCAACGCGTCCGGCGGGGGTCGAGCGCAGCGGCGGGGAGAGCGTCGACTCCTCGGGGCCCCGCAACTTCAGAGCGGACCCGCCGAGGGCGCGCTCGAGCGCGAGCGCCCACCCGGTGACGTGCACGTCGTGGCGAGCCTGGCGCAGCGGGCGGTCGCCCGCGGCGGGCCGCGAGGACGACGAGGGCTGCGAGGAGAGCGACGACGATGACGGAGGCGAGGCAGGTGACGAGGAGGAGGAGAAGAAGGAGGATTTGGGAGAGGGGTCGCGTTCCTCCCCGACCTCGCGTTGGGCGAAGTCCACGCGCCCGTTGGCCGCCAGCAGCTCGAGCCCGCGGGGAGCGATCACGTAGCACATGGGCGCCCCTCCCCCGTCGCGGCGGTGGAACTGAAAGCGCTCCACGAGCGCGGCGTCGGAGAGTCGCTTCAGGCGCCGCTGGGTGGTGGTGAGGGCGCGCTGGGGGTTGAACCTGCGGTGGATCTGTGTGGTGAGCACGTGGCGCGCACCGGCGACGAGCGCGAGGATCTCCAGGTCGAGCGGGTCGGGCTCAAGCGGCCGGGGCGAGGCGACGGTCCGCGCCCACCGCAGCCGGTGCGCAGCGTCGAGATCGACCAGCTCGGCGTAGCTCTCCGCGGCGGTTTCGGGGAGTGACCAGTGGGCCTCGTCGGGGTCGAGCACCTCGACATCGCTCCTCGCGGCGGTCTCGCGGAGCGGCCGGTGGGTCTCGTCGAGGTCCACCGACTCGGCGTCGTTCTTCACGGTGGTCTCGGGGGAGTCGTTGGCGTCCTCCACGCGGCGTGGCTCCGGAGGTACCTCCCGTCGCTCCCAGTGGGGTTGGCTGAGGTCGGCCAGGTACCGTCCGCCACGCTCGGCCTGGCGGGTGGCGTGCCGGCGCAGGCGCTCGTGGTCCACGCGCAGGGGGACGGTCTGCGCGACGAACGGGGCCTGGCGGCCCTCGGGGGTGCTCCAGCTGACGATCGCGTGGTGGCGGGGCAGGTGCAGACGCGCGTCGGGGCGCGCGAGCGCTGCCAGGCCGCCCACTTCGGGGCGCACCGTGTCCGAGTACTCGGCCATCATCAGGCTGGCGGCCGCGCGGGCGTCGCGCGCGGAGGCGGTCGCGAAGTACACGCGGTGGGCGAACAGGGCGTCGAGCTGCTCGCGCACCTCGCGGTCGGTCCACTGCGCGTCGGTCTGCCAGCACGCCACGGTCTCCAGGCCCGCGGAGCGCTTCAACGCGAGCGTCTCGGCGAAGCCGCGGTTGAGCACGAGCGGAGCCTCGTCGACCTTCAGCGCCACCGCCACACGTCGCTCGGCGGGGACGGCGTCCTGCTGGCGAGCCAGCGCCGCGTCGAGCATCCCCACGAGCAGCTGCATCAGCACCGAGGTGTTGCCCGCCCCCATGCTCCCCAGCGCGCCCTTGACGACGAGCACCTCGTGCCCGGCTATGACGCGGTCGAAGTCGACGGCGAGGGTCTCGTTGAGCAGTACACGCTTGATCGAGGGGGAGTTGAGCAGGCGCGCGAGCTTGTTCACCGGGGCGTCGAGCTTGGCGGTGGTCGTGCTGCGGGAGTCCGCCAGCTGCGCGGCGAGCTCGGCGGTGAAGAACTGCGCGATCTCCCTGTACTCCGGCAGCGTCCGCACGTGGGCGCCGACGCGGGCGCGGTAGGTGTAGCCCTCCTCGCCCACCGACAGCAGCCGCGCGGCGTCCCACAGGGTCGAGCGGGAGTCGTGGGCGAGCACGGCGATGATCGCGTTGCGCAGGTACCGGTCCGACGACGCACGTATGTCGGCGTCAGTGAAGAGGTGCTTTAGCGCCCCCACCACGTAGTCGGCGATCACATCCGCCGGGGCGTCCACGGCGAGCGGGTTAAAGCCGCACGTGGGGTGCGCGAAGTCGAGCAGCGTGCACGTGCGCTCGGGCGGCACGAGGCTCACCGCGGCCTCCGCGGCGTCGCCCTTGGGGTCGAGCACCACCACCGCGCAGCGCTCGCGGCGCAGGTCCTCGGCGACAGTGGCCGCGAGGTAGCTCGACTTGCCCTGGTCCACCGCGCCCGGCACGGCGGTGTTCTGGCGGCGCACCTCGGGGTGCAGGGAGACCGGCCCGAGCGCGTCGCGCAGCAGCCCCGCGCCGGTGCTGGGGCGCAGGATCGCGGGCGGCGCAGGCGCCTGTGGCAGTGCCCCGCGGGCGAACGGCACCGTGGCGTACTCCACCGAGGGCACGTGCCACAGCGCGGCGAGCTCGGTGGAGGCGAACACCCCCTTGCGCACCGGCGGCAGCGGGTTGCCCTCCCCGCGCGCCACCCGCCTGGTGTAGAGCCCCAGCAGGCCGTGGCGCACCGCGGTCCCGCGCTCCACCAGGCGGTTCTCGGCGCCCTCCGCACGCAGCTCGGAGGCGATCCGCTCGCACGTCTGCCGCGAGGGGCCCGCCACGCGCAGGTCGACGAAGTACAGCGGGCGGTGCTGGACTTCGAGGCCGCCGCGCAGCTCGGCCTCCTCCACGTGGGAGCGGTCGCGCACGAACAGGTGCTCGCGGCGCTCGCGAGAGAGGTGATCCTCGTGACGCTTGTACCGCCACTTGGCGTACCGTTCGAGCCCGGCGGGCGCAGGGGTCAGCGCGAGCTGCACGAAAGCGTCCTCCCCGCAGGCGCCCATCACGTTCAAGAGGCGGTCCACCGGGGGCTCCCGCGCGAACTCGTAGCGGTCCAGCTGCTTGACCCGCTTGATGAAGCCGGCGTGCTTCTTCAAGCGCAGCAGCGCGCGGGGTGCGGGGGTCACGTGCTCGAGAGCTCCGCGGGACGGCGCCACGCAGCTGTTGGGGTAGGCGCTGCGCACGGCCGCCCCGACCACCCTCTCCAAACCCGCCGGACAGCTGACGGCGAGCACCGCGCTCGCGGTCCCGTCGGCGGCGTGCACGTGGTGCACCTCCAGCGCCACCGAGGGTTGGCCGGCGAGCAGACGCCGCCACCACCGCTGCTGCAGGCGCTTGTGCAGAGCCTCGTACATCGCCACGACCCCCTCCACGCTCGTGCGGTCGGTGCGGTACGCCTCCACCGTGAGACGCACGTACCGCCGTCGGCGGCGCGCCCGCCGCCGCGCCCCGAGGAGCAGAGCGGCGGGTAGGAGCGCGAGCGCGGCGAGCTCCGCGGTGGGCGCGAGCGGGAAGCGTTCTGGCGGGTGCGGCCCTTGTGATGGGAGCACCTCACGCGCACTCGAGGCACCCCGCAGCGCGACGCCGATGCCACCGTGAAGCAGCCACGCGAGCACCGCCGCACCCAGCAGTGTGGCCCCCAAGCCGAGCAGTCGCCAGAGCAGTAGACGTGCGAGCACCTCGTTCCTCTGCTCCGACGCGAGCGGCCGAGCGGGACAGCTGTGGCGCAGCGGACTACGGTTCTACGCAGGCGGCGGGATCACGGGTCCACGCAGGCACGGCGGGAACACGGGTCCACACGGGCGGCGGGATCACGGGTCCACGCGAGCGGCGACGATCGCGATGTCGTCGCGTAGCCGCCCGCCGCTGCGAGCGCCGGCGAGCTCCTCCAGGCGCGCGACCAGCGCGCGGGGCTCGGCGGGGCCGCCGCGGGCGAGGTGGCCGCAGAGCTCCTCGGGGGCAATCCCCCGACGGGGGGCTCCGGCGTCGGTGAGCCCGTCGGTGTAGAGCACCACGCCGGCGCCGGGCTCGAGCGTGACGACCACGTCGTGGGAGCTGGCCTCGCAGAGCACGCCGAGCATCGTGCCGGAGACCTCGGGGCAGCAGGTGCGGCCGTCGGCGCCGAGCAGCACCGGCGGGGGGTGTCCGGCGCTGGCGATCGTCGCGCGCACCGGGCCGGCGCGGGAGAGGTCCAGGCGGGCGAGGATCGCGGTGGCAAAGCGCCAGGCGAGCTCGTGGCTGAGCATCGCGTCGTTGACGGAGCCCAGCACCTGAGCGGGGCTGTCCTGGTGGAGCGCGAGCGCACGGATGGAGTGGCGCACCAGCGCGGTCACCGCCGCCGCCTCGATGCCCTTGCCGCAGACGTCACCGACGACGAGCCAGCACCCGGAGGGCACCTGGAAGACGTCGTAGAAGTCACCGCCCACCTCGGCGCCCTCGCCGAAAGGGTGGTAGGCGGAGGCGAACCGCACGCCGGGCACCTCGGGGAGGGCGTCGGGGAGCAGGCTGCGCTGCAGGGTGTGGGCGACGTGGCCACTGGCGGAGAGGAGCAGATCCTTGGCCTCTACCGCTCTGCGCAGCTCCGCCACCTCACGGACGAGCGCCGCTAACCGAGCGGGGTCCCGCGGGTCTGGCGCCTCACGCGCGACGTCCGCGTCGGATGTGCCTGTCCCCTCTGCCATCCTCCCCCACGGTAGCCTCTGGGACCCTCACCGCGGCCTGGTGGCGCGCTCGACCTGGCCGCCGCGGTCGGTGAGGTACCACTCGTTGGACGCTCCCTTGATCTGGCCTTCCCCCAGGTTGCGCACGAGCCGCAGACGCTCCAGCCTGGTGAGGAGCTTGGAGATCTGCCCCTGGTCGGCGATGCCCGCGCCTTCGGCGATCTCGCGGTTGCTGGCCCCCGGATGCTCACCTACGTAGGTGAGCACG
Organism: uncultured Solirubrobacterales bacterium; assembly: GCA_963702085.1. GTDB lineage: Bacteria > Actinomycetota > Thermoleophilia > Solirubrobacterales > Solirubrobacteraceae > Palsa-744. The sequence goes on from OY969707.1 coordinate 2,368,081, forward strand.
CGCACCGTACGGTAGGTGAGGCGCATGTCGAGGCCCTCCAGCGGATCTTTTGTGGAGCGCTGCGGGGACCGCCTGCGCTTGGGCAGGACGGGAGGCTTGCGGGTGAGCTCGCTGCTGGCGGCGCGAGCGCCTAGGTAGGGCAGCACGAGCATGCTCATCAGCGGCCCCAACAGGGCGGTGAAGGATTCGTGGCTGCGTGCCAGCAGCCGGGTGTGCAGAACGGCGAAGACCGCACCCACAACACCTTCGGCGGTGACGTCGGGCGATTCCTCTGTGGCACGAGCGACGCGGGCGCCGGGACTCGAGCGGCCCCGGTCGACAGCCTTCTTGACCTGACCCACAATCTGCGTGCGGCGCTTGAGCACCCGGGGGCCGGCCGCCAGCGCCTCGACGATGCAGATCCGGGCGAGACCGGGCTCGTCGTCCATGAACCGCAGCAGCGCGAGCAGGCCGGCACGCATGCCCTCGCGCCAGTTCGACTCCCGCTCGTAGGCTTCGGTCACGAGCACGCTCAACTGGTCGACGGCCTGGTTGAAGGCTGCGAGAAAGCAGTCCTCGCGATCTTCGAAGAGGTCGTAGAACGTCTTGCGGGAGACCCGTGCACGGGCGATCACCTGGGCGACGGTCAGCCGGGCGTAGCCGACTTCCTCAACTGCTTCCACCGCGGCCGTGAGCATCCGGCTGCGCTGGATCTCCGAAACCTGTCCACGCGGCAATCCATTGGGACCCGGACGCAGCCGCGGGGCTGTCGAGCGCGTCTTATGCTTCGAAGCCATCTTATTCCGCCTAGTCGGTCATCTTTTTCAGTTGGACTACATGATGGTCGCTGTGGCGCATTCGCGTCACGCTCCCGGTGGGGCTCCGGCACCCGAGATCGCGGCGACGGCCCCCCTGGTACTGTCCGCAAAGGTTCATGGGTTGACGCCAAGAAGTCGAGGCGCGTCTCCCACTCGCCCCGCAAGAGCTTTCGACGGACGACCAGCGTCCTGATAGATCGGATTTGGAGTGCTTGATTGACTGAAGAATGGGACCATGCGTCGGGCACATCGTCAGTACTGTGTCATTGACAGTGATGGAACGATCGTAACGAGATCGGCCGACAGACGATTGGCGACCGCCCTCGCCGCCCGCGATCACGAGAGTGCCGAGGCTTCGGCGCCGGCCCGAATCGCACCGGCGCCGGATGACGCATCGCCCGGACCAACGCCCTCACCCCGAGGGTCACCCCCCCTATGGTCGCTCGGTATGATGCCCCGGCTCGGGACGGGCGGGCTCGAGGAGGAACGCTCAGCCCACGCTCGGTGGCTCAAGGGGCCGCGCCACCCGACTGCTACCCTGAGGGCAAGCCGCTCGCTTCGGTGAGGTTGGCAGGCCGCGGAGCAGTCTTCGTAGTTTCCGCCAAGCGGCCACGGTAGATCCCGGATGTCCGCTCGGCGAGGGCGCGTAGCTTAGCCGCGTAGGTCGCACTCGCCCGCCGCAGACCCCAGCGGCGACTCACAGCCACCCATGCCCACGCCCACTCCACTCCCCACCACTTCGCTCCTCCCCATCGCCCGGCGTACGGCGCGCAGCGCGCTTCGGATCGCTGTGCTCGCACCTCCCTGGATCCCCGTACCGCCACCGGGCTACGGCGGCATCGAGGCGGTCGTCGCGCTGCTGTGCGACGAGCTGGTGGCGCGCGGACACGACGTGACCCTGTTCGCCGCCCCGGGCTCGCGCTCGCGGGCGCACGTCCACGCCCCGCTGGAGACCCCCCACCCGGACACGATCGGCTCGGCGCTGCACGAGGCCGACCACGTCGCCTGCGTGTGGGACGAGGTCGACCGGCAAGCCGCGCGCGGGCGCCCGTTCGACGTCGTCCACGACCACTCCGGCTACACCGCGCTCGCGATGGCCTCGCGTGCCGGCGTGCCGGTCGTGCACACCGTGCACGGCCCGCTCGACGCGCAGACCGCCCCCTTCTACAGGCGCCACGGCGACAAGGCTCAGCTCGTCGCGATCAGCCGCTCGCAGTTCGAGCACGCTCCCGCCGGCGCGCGCGCCGCCGCCGTCGTGCCCAACCCGATCGCCGTCGAGGACTGGCCGCTGCGCCTCGACAAGGACGACTACCTACTGTGGATCGGACGGATGAGCCCGTTCAAGGGCGCCCACCGCGCGGTTGCCGCGGCGCGCCACGGCGGCCACCGACTCGTGCTCGCGGGTCCGGTGCAGCCCGGGCAGGAGGAGTACTTCCGCGATCAGATCGAGCCACACCTCGACGGCGAGCAGATCCGCTTCGCGGGCGAGGTCGGCGGGACGCGCCGCAAGGAGCTGTTCGCGGGTGCGAAGGCGCTGCTGATGCCGATCCGCTGGGCCGAGCCGTTCGGGATGGTGATGGTCGAGGCGCTCGCCTGCGGCACCCCGGTCCTCGCGTTCCCCGAAGGCGCAGCGCGCGAGATCGTGATCGACGGGGAGAACGGCTTCCACGTCGCCGACGAGCGGGAGATGGCGCAGGCGATCGAGCGGCTCCACACGATCGACCCTGTGCGCTGCCGTCACTCCGTCGCCTCGCGCTACGACGTCGCGACCGTCGCCGACGGCTACGAAGCCGTCTACCGCCGCACGATCCAGGCGGCGGTGCACCGCGACCTGCACACCGGGCGCCACGGCCGTGCGGCGCCCCGGGAACTGCTGGCCGACGGAGCGCCGCGGCGGGAACTGCAACCGGGCTCGGTTCCGATCCCCCGTCGCGCGGTGCGAGCGCCGGTCCTCCGCTCAGCGGGCTGAGCCTGAATCCCACCTATCCCGGGGTCGGGTGGGCGGGCATCAAGACCCGATGACGCTTCGCCAGGGCCTCGCCCTCGCCCCGACGGGTCACCCTACGGATGCGGTCGCTTGCCCCTGGCTCGGAGTGGACGGGCTCGGAGGGCGCTCAGCCCGGGATCCGGTGGATCCAGGCGGCTGGGACCTTCGCGTCGCCGTGGGACTCAGCGGGAGACGGTGCGCCGAAAGAGCAGTGCACACACGACAGCGATCACGATCGCGAGGATCGGAAGACCGGCGCCGATGACTCCGACCAAGGACAACACGATCCCGACGCACCCCAGGATCCCGGCCACACCACCAACTAGGATCAGCCGGTACGCGCGTTTTTCACGAACGGCCTTCGGCGTGTAGCCTCCGCGTTTCTCGAGTGCGCCCATCCTGAGAGCATAGCCGCAGGCACGGGCCACTCGGGCCAGATCATCCGTTTTCTTCCCTCAAGCGGGCAGTCGTCGGCCGTCTACGACGATCTGGCTGCCGCGGTCGAGGAGGTGGGGAGATGACATGACATCGCGACAAAGCTTGAGGGGGCGCCGGTCAGACACTCGCGACCCTGTCTTCCTCTGGGCGTTGGTGACAGCGGCGCATGAAGAGCCGGCGAGGCGAGTACGAGCGGTTCGACCACCGTCAAGCTGATACCGCCAACGGGATTCGAACCCGAACGCTCCCCCGCGCGACCTCTTGTGATTGGGCCGAATCTGGCTTGTTTACAGGGGAAACGCCCAGATCGTGAGTCCGGCCGGGTCCGGCTGAATCCGGCCGAATCCGGGCACGACTGGCACAAAATTGGCACGCGCCACACGCTCAGCGCCAGCATGTGCCGGCCGCTGTCCAGCCGGTCGCGGAACCCCGGCGGTCGCGGCGAACACGAGCGCGCCTCGCCATCGTGGCCCGTGGCTTCTCAGCTACGCGGAGACGAGCGTCGCCTGCACGCCGGGCAGCGCTGCCTGGCGCGTGTCTGCGGTCAGAAGCGTCAGCTCGTGGGCGAGCGCTGTAGCGGCGATCCATAGGTCATTCGCGGGCTGCCTGCCAGACGCGGCGCGTAGTTGCGCGTAATGTGCGGCCACGCGGCGATCCACGATCAGTACCGGCGCCTGTTCGAGGATTCCCGTGAGCCGGGCGAGCCGCTGCGCTCGCAGCTTTCCCGGCGCGAGCAGTACACCGACCTCCAGCCTCGCCAATCGTCACGACGCTTACCGCCCACGTTCCGGGCTCCTGGGGCGCGACATCGCCGGCGAGCACGCTCGTGTCCACGATCTGCTGACTCACACGGCGGCTTCCGTGTCGCGCATCGCGCGCAGCTCCGTCACCCATCCGGGATCGACGGGAGTCTCGGCGAACAGCTCCACCAGCGCCTCGGGCGGCGCTGGTGGGCGGGTGCCGGGCAGCGGGCCAAGCTCGGCGACCGGGCGACCGTCCACGGTGATCGTGAAGCGCTCGCCCTGCTCAGCGCGCCGTAGCACCGCGCCGGCCTGATTGCGTAGCTCGCGCTGAGGGATCGTCGTTGCCATACGGCCCTAGTGTAGCGAGGCTGCTACGCCGCGGGACGGGGGCCTGGGGCACTCCCCGCGCTCAGTCCCTGACGGACCGGCACGCGCGGCTCAGGTGCGGCCCGGACTTCCCACGCAGACGAGGAACGCAGGAGGATCGAGTTGAGGTCAGTCGCCTCGGGTTGCCCCACCAAGCCGAGCAGAAAATCGAGCAAATTCAGCCCAAACTCGTCATTTCGTCCGACGAGTTGGAGCGCAGAACTCCGCGCACTATGGGCACCAATCGACCAGTCAAACGTTACGTGGAGGGATGCCTCTACAGCGAGAAGAAGGCTTTCGCTAGGCGTCTGTCGCAGCCCTCCCAACCCGAAGTCAGGACATGCCTACACAGACCATCGGACACTCCCCCGACGGAGCGCAAGGCCCCGACGCACTTCAAGCGCGGGCGACTCGCACCCGAGGGGGCGCTCTCCTTGAACCCGCCCCCTCAGCATCAATCCCTGTAGGCGCGTCCACGGGGCAGGACCCGCAGGACGTGGATGACCCCTGTTTCGGTGTCGCGCTCGAAGCGAACCCGCCAGTCGCCGACGCGCAGGCGCCATTCATCTGCGTTCGTCAGCTTGACGACATCGCCAGCCGGTGGATCGCCTGCAAGTCGATCGAGGGCGCTTACGATGCGGCGCTTGACTGGAGGGTCGAGACGCTTGAAATCGCGCCCCGCCCGTGCCGAGAAAACCCAGCCGCCGCTGGTGCTCAAGCGACTTCGCGCCTGATCTCGTCCGCCGAGATCACCTCGCCGCGTGCAATCTGCGCGCTGGCTTCGCGTGCGCTCTCGTCCTCCTCGGGCGTAGTCGGCTCATCATCGACGGGGGCACCCTCAAGAAGTTCGGCCAGGGCATCGCGGTCGCTGCGTCGGCGGACGATGAAGCCAAGCGTGTCCTGCGCTTCGGCCTCGGAAAGCTCTTCGACCGTCTGCCGCAGCTTCTCCTTCGCGGTCATGCCCTACAAAGTAGCGCCCTGGCCAGCGGCGCCCAAGGGCTACAGCGCTGCGCCCCGGCGCCGAGCCGTAGGCGCGCGGCCGGCCCCCTGCTCCCGGTCGCGTGGCACGACTGGCACAAATCCTGGCACGCGGGGCCTCTGAGCAAGCGAAAACCCTGTACTGGACAGGGCTTTCGGGAGTACCGCCAACGGGATTCGAAACGACGGAAGACCCCCAGGTCGAGCGCATCTCAAGCGTATTCGGGGCTCTCAGTTCGCTGAGGTCATCTCAGGTTCGCTCAAAATGGTGTCACGAATGGTGTCACGAACGGTGTCACGGGCCCGTTCGGTTTGAGGCGTTCAGGCTGCGCGAGCGAGCTGCTTGACGAGACCCTCGTACTCGTCGGCCAACGGTGAGGCGCCGAGCGAGAGCAGCATGGCGGAGTGTCCGAGAGCGGCAAGCGCCTCGGGCGTGTTCAGCGGCAGCACCTCGGCACCTTGCCGGCGTGCCGGGTGCTGGGCGCCAGTCGAGCGTCGCTATACCGCTGGCGCTCCCCGCCGAGGGTACGTGCGGCGCGCTCGCCGGCGGTGTCGCCCAGGGCGCTGTCTGAGCCTGAGCGCGGGGCGGTGCTGGCGCGGTTACACGAGGAGCGGTTCGCCGACTGCTCGCCCGCGCACGTCTACGCCACGCTGCTCGACGAGGGGACGTATCTCGCCTCGGAGCGCACGATGTACCGGCTGCTCGCCGCGCAAGGCGAGGTCCGCGAGCGTCGCGACCAGCTCACCCACCCCGCCTACAGCCGGCCGGAGCTGCTCGCCCGCGAACCGAACCGTGTTTGGTCGTGGGACATAACGAAGCTGCTCGGCCCGGCAACATGGACGTACTTCTACCTGTTCGTGATCCTCGACATCTACAGCCGCTACGTCGTCGGCTGGACCGTCCAGCACCAGGAGACCGCGCCGCTCGCCGAGCGGCTGATCGCCGAGACGCTCGCCAAGCAGCAGATCCCCCGCCACCAGCTGACGATCCACGCCGACCGCGGCTCAGCGATGCGCTCCAAGCCGGTAGCTTTCTTGCTCTCGGACTTGGGCGTCACCAAGACCCACAGCCGACCGTACACCTCGACCGACAACCCCTACTCCGAGGCGCACTTCAAGACGTTGAAGTACCGCCCCGGGTTCCCCGCCCGGTTCACTTCGATCCTCGAAGCCCGAGCGTTCTGCCGCGAGTTCTTCCCCTGGTACAACAAGCAGCACCGCCACTCCGGGATCGGGCTGATGACCCCATCCACCGTCCACCACGGCCTCGCCGAGCAAACACACACCGCCCGCGCCGCCGTCCTCAACGCCGCCTACGCCGCGACCCCAGACCGGTTCATCCGCCGGCCACCCCGACCACCCGCGCTACCAACCGGCGCGTGGATCAACAAACCCACCAACACCGAGGAGACCACTCACTAAATTCCCATCCAATCTGTCTCACCGAGCTTGACAGGCTCCGGGCGATCCGGAGGCCGAGATCGCCAAGGCGCGCGAGACGGTGTGTGCGCTCAGAGTGCGTCGGGGTGGCCAATGAGCACACCTCGGCACTGGCCGGACAACAAAAAAGCCCCGCATTTGCGTGACTGTTCAGGTCGTGGGGCAGGGGGTGGCTGCTGGGCCGCGAACGTTGTTATGTGTCCCAGGGTCGGCTGTCGTATGAGGATCTCGAGGCGCTCGTCGTGTCGCAGGCGGCGTTGATCGAGGAGTTGCGGGCGGAGGTCGCGGAGTTGAAGGCGCGTCTGGCGGCGAACTCGCGTAACTCGTCGCGGCCGCCGTCTTCGGATGGGCTTGCCAAACCGCCGGCGCCGAAAAGCCTGCGTCGCTCGTCTGGTCGTAAGCCGGGCGGGCAGCCGGGCCATGAGGGTCGTCATCTACAGCGGGTGGAGCGCCCGGATGAGGTTCTTCGGCATGTCCCGACGCGCTGTGAGGGTTGCGGTGGCGATCTCTCAGACGGCGAGTCGGTGGGCGAAGAGACTCGGCAGGTATTCGATCTGCCGCCGGTGCGTTTGGCGGTCTGTGAGCATCGCGCGCAGCGGCGGCGCTGCGCCTGCGGGCATGTGACGAGCGCTGAGTTTCCAGCGGGGGTGAGCGCCCCCACGCAGTACGGGCCGCGGATGCGGGCGCTCGGGATCTATCTGACCGCGGCTCAGCATCTGCCATATAAGCGCGCCGCTGGGCTGCTCGCGGACTGGCTCGGTGCGCCACTGTCCCCCGGGACGCTCATGGCGTTCGTCAAGGACGGCGCGGCCCGATCGGGAAAAGCGCCTCGGCGAACCTGCTGCGCCGCCTCGACGAGCAGCGCGAGCACGTCCTGCGGTTCGCCCACGACTTCCGGGTCCCGTTCGATAGCAACCTTCGCCGAGCGCGATCTCCGCATGATCAAGATCCAGCAGAAGGTCTCAGGCTGCTGGCGCACCACGACCGGAGCCGACCGGTTCCTCGCCCTACGCTCCTACATCAGCACCAGCCGAAAGCAAGGCCACGACATGATCGACGCCCTCGCGCGACTCGCCAAGCACCAGCCATGGCTCCCCGCCACCGCCGGCCCCTGACCGAAACAGCGATCTGAACAGTCACGCATTTGCAGGGATTTTTGGGAGTACCGCCAACGGGATTCGAACCCGTGTTACCGCCGTGAGAGGGCGGCGTCCTAGTCCCCTAGACGATGGCGGCCTATGTGAGGAGAGGGGCCTGAGGCTAGCAAAGCGAGTCGGTGCTTACCCCGTGAGGTCAGGAGAGCCACCAGCCCACCGGACGGCAGTGCGATATCTTCGACTCCCACCGCGCGGATGTGGCGGAATTGGTAGACGCGCACGGTTCAGGTCCGTGTCGGAGCAATCCGGTGGAGGTTCGAGTCCTCTCATCCGCATCGGGCAAAATGCCTGCAAATATGATGTTGTTAGGCCGGGTCGCGTGCGCGCGCTATGATCTGGGTATGGACGTATTGTTGTCAATTGGCAAATGCGTCCCTCGGTGCGTCCATCTACGTCCCATCTGTTACCGGGGAACGCATCGCGGGGGGTCGGCGTGAGCGTGCGGCAGGATCGGGGGGCCTGGGAGGTCCGCTGGCGCGATGGATCGGGCCGCAGGCGCGCACGGCGCTTCAAGGACGAGCAACCCGCTCGCGCATTCGACGAGGCGCTGGGCGAGCTCGCTCCCGTCGAGCGCCGAGCGGACACAGCGACCTATGGCTCCCAGGGCGGCGTCTACCCGTACGCGACGGCGCAAGGAACGCGCTGGCGCTATCTCGTACGCCGAACCGATGGAACGCAGACGAGCAAGCGCGGGTTCTCGAGCCAGCGAGCCGCGCGCGAGGCCCTGCGAGGAGTGGTCGAGCAGGTACGCCGCGGTGAGGTTCGCCACACCAAGCACACGTTCGGAAGCTGGTGGGAGGGCTGGCTTCGTCAGCGCAAGCCCTACCTCGAGCCGAACGCCTGGAGAGCGTACGAGGTCGACGGGCGCAAGCGTCTGCTGCCGGAGTTCGAGGAGGTTCGACTCGACAAGCTCGACGTCGAGCTCGTCAGCGCGTGGATGGGCGAGCAGGCCGAGAGGGTCGAAGCCGGCGAGGTCGCCGCCAAGACGATCAACAACACGCTCGGCACGTTGGTCGTCTGCCTGAACGCCGCCGTCAAGGATCGCGTGATCGCGAGCAACCCCGCGCTCGGCATCGAGCGCCTTCCTCCTGCCCACATCGAGCACGACTACCTGCGCCTGCACGAGATCCCGCTCTACCTCGACGCCTGCATCGACGTCTACCGGCCGCTCGCCGAGGTTCTGATCAGCGCGGGCCTGCGCATCTCCGAGGCGATAGCCCTGCAGATCGCCGACCTGGAGCTCGAGCGGGCCGGCGGATTCGTCGTGGTTTACCGCTCCCACAAGAAGGCGCGCACGCGAAAGACCGCGAACGGCTCCACCAAGGGCGACCGATTCCGCAGCGTCGAGATCGGACCGGGACTCAGCCGCACGCTTCAAGACCAGCTCGCGCTTCGGGCCGAGATGGCAAGCGGCGAGCAGAAGAACGCGCCGCTCTTCGTGATGCCCGTGCGGACACGCAAAGCCGCTCGCGGCCGGTGGGCCAGCAGCGGCAACCCCGAGCCCTTCGACCGCACCACGGTCTCGCGCGAGTGGCACAAGATCGCGCTCCAAGACGCCGCGCTGCGCGACATGCCGCTGCACTCGCTCCGCCACACCGCCGCAGCTGCCTGGCTCGCGGGGGGGAACTCGCTGATGTACGTGCAGCGCCAGCTCGGTCACTCGGACATCGGCACGACCGAGCGTTATTACGGGCACCTGGAGCGCCATGTGCTCGCCGCCGGCGCCATCGCGACCGAAGAAGCGATTGCCCGTGCCGTCCCGCGGGCCGCCTATAGCTGAGCGCGACCCGGCCTGCGTTCTGTGCGCGCGTCGTTGATCCAGCGTTGGAGGTCTTCGGGGATGAATCGGAGCGGTCCGTCTGGTCCGCCGATGCGGATCGAGGGGATGCGACCTGTCTTGGCGGCGTCGTAGAGCCAGGTTCGCGAGACGCCGAGCTGGGCCGCAACATCCGTAGGCCTGAGCAGCAGCGTCAGGTCCGGCGAATGGCCTCTCCTGCCCGCTGTAGGCGCGTTGCTGCCGTCGCCGGCCGTTTGGCTTCCCGGGTGCTGCTGTTGGCTGGGGCTCGCGGTCAATGGATGCCATCGGTTGGGGGTTCGCCGAGCCAGTTCTGAGGTTGTCCCGGCTGGTTGGCGCAGGTGAAGATCGGGGCGTAGGGGCCGTGGCGCGTGAGCTGCTCGAGGGTGACGAAGTGCATGGGAATGGTCGGGAGGTGCTGGGTCGCGAGGTCGGTGTGCCAGAGCGCGGTGAGGGTCTGGATGCGGCACTGGGCGGTGGCGGGGTGCTGGGCGGCGAGGACGACGAGAACCCATGGGAAGGTGCAGTAGTGGGAGCGCCACCCGGTTCTCCGCTGGCTGGTGGTTTGAGGTGCGTCGTGGTGGAGGAGCTTGTAGGCGGCGAGCTTCTCCGCGAGTCGCTCGGCGCCGAGTGTGCCGCAGTCGAGCTCGATGAAGCGCTGGTGCGGGACCGCGACCCCTTCGTGGATTTCGATGTAGGTGAGCATCGCGGCAGTGATGAGCAGGTGGTCTTTGCGGCCGTCGCGGGTGGTGGGGATGGGGTGCGTGATGTCGTGGTGCCAGGAGAGCGCGTGGCATTCGTCGTGGCGTGCTCGTGCGGCGTTGACGAATGCGATTCCGGTCTCGTTGATCGCGAGGGTGTGGGTGCGGGTGAGGCCGGCGGGTGGCCGGAGGGCGCCGTGGTGGCGGCGTGGTGGCTGGTGGGGGTTGGTGTAGCGCGCGATGGCGCGCCCGTCGGTGGTGAATACGTCACCGAGTTCGGCGCCGAAGACTCAGGAAACGGACAATTCAAACGGCCATACGGAATCACGGTCGACTCTAACGGCAACGCCTGGGTTGCCGATACCAATAACGACAGGGTCGAGGAGTTCAACTCAAAAGGAGAATACGTTACTCAGTTCGGCTCAAAAGGTTCGGGTACCAGCCAGTTTACTTTCAGCTTCCCCATAGGTCTTACGGTCACACAAAACGCGAAATATGGGTGACTGACCTCCAGCGACAATCGCATCGAGCAGTGGAAATAGCCCGATTGGAGGTCAAGCTGCAAGGTGGACGTTGGTCACCACTTGCCGTGGCACTGGGCACAGCGACACGCCTTCCCTGGGGGCTATGCCTCCGGCAGTGTGCCCCGATACCGGTAAAGTCAACCTTGACGTCTTGCGGCTCTTGATGGTATGCTGCTGATGTGGATATACTAAGGTCTCGCCTCTCCTATGCCAACGTGGTCGCGACGGTAGCCCTGTTCGTCAGTCTTGGTGGAGTGTCCTATGCTGCGGTCGTTCTACCCCCTCACAGTGTAGGGGCGAAGCAGCTTCGCGATGGGGCGGTGACGCCGAGCGCTTTGGGCTTCCCGTTAAGTGTCGCGGGCGTCACCAATGATACAGTCGTAGATCTCACAAAAGGGCCCTGCAACTCGCCTCCACGTCCGGGAGGGCCTTTTGCATCGTGCCCCATTTTGAAGCGAAGCGGCATCGCGACTCCCGGCCAGGAAGTCCACCTTCGTGCTCGTGCACAAGGTCGGCTTCTGGTCTCTGCGATTGTTGGCCTCCGCAACGAGGGTACTCCCGCGACAACCGCCGACGTAACGTTCAACGTGATTCTCGACGGACGGCCAGTGGGCGAACACGAAGTCCAATTTACGGGCGGTCAGACCCTTCAGGTTCCCGTGCAGGCGCTGGTCAATATCCCTGCGGGATCACACACAGTTGGTTTGACGGTTGATGCCAAATACTCGTCGAACGAACCGGGTGATGTGCTCGTTGCTCCGGTATCGTTGATCGCGACTATGCTTCCTGCCGGGGGATAGTAAGCTCGTCGGTCTTCGCCGCCTCAAGGAGCTGAGTCTTCTCCCGCGCCTCCAAGAAGACGTCGACCGGTTCGACGCCCTTGGCGTCCCGGTAGAAAACGGGGTGTGTCCGCCCATCCAACGGCGTGGCACGGACCCTCAAGGGAGCGGCGGGTGCATGCTTGCGAGACGGCATCGCACGAGGCTCGACGCTGCTCCGGCGTACTGGCCAACACCGCCCCTGCGTGACAACACTTTGGCAACAGTCATCTCTCCAGATATGTCCCTTGTGTCCGCGAAACCGCACAAAACGGACGATCTTGACGCCGACGGACGCATCTGGCGCCGGTGTAGACGGTTCAGGTCCGTGTCGGAGCAATCCGGTGGAGGTTCGAGTCCTCTCATCCGCACCAAAATGTTCGGACTAAAACCTCCACGAAATGAAGATGTCGGGGGTTCGGTGGCGCCCACGAGGAGCTGTTCTGGCTCCCGTGGGCGCTGCTCGTTGTCGTAGCCTTCGCCTTCGATGGCCCGCTGCCGCTGGGCTTCTTCGATGGCTTCGGTCAGTTCCTCGCTTTCCTGGGCGATGACGGCTCTCCGCAGATCCTCGCCAAGGAGCACGTCGAACGGCTCCGCCAGCTCTCCCGTGACCGTGCAGTCGTCGTCGATCAGCAGCCGCTTGAAGAACGCGAGGTTGAAGTGCCGCCGCATGGTGCCCGATGCTTCGCGGTAGGCCGCCTCACAGTCGCCCACTCGGGCGAGGGCGCGGCGCATGTTGGTTTCGGCTGCCTTGAAGTCGCCTTCTACGGCTGTTGGGCGCTGCTGTGTTTCGGCATGGTGGTGCCGTTGTGCGTCGTGATCGGTGGGTTTGACGCGCGAACGTTGAAACGTTGAAAGGGGTGGCTGGCTGGGGGGTAGCTTCGCTGCGCGGTCCCGTAAAGGGCGCCGCTTCGCGGCTCGCTGCGCTCGGCCCTGTCGGGCCGCCCTTGACTGGACCGCTCCGCTTCGCTGATTCTGGCGGTTAGGTTTGCGCTGCGCGCGAGATGCCCGTCTCGCGGGCGGCGAGCTCTGGGTGGTGCGTGGCGCTCCAGAGCTGAGCGGGGCGCCCGGCGGTGAGGACGCGTTGGCTGGTGATCTTGCCGTCGTGGGCGAGCGCGGCGAGTGCTTGGTCGAGCTGGGGGGTGGTGGGGTTGCGGTTCAGTAGGTCGCGTAGCTGGGTGCGGGTGAGCCCGTCGGGTAGCGCGTGTTGGAGGGCGGCGTGGATTTGTTGGGCGAGGGGATCGCCTGCGGTGCGCTCCAGCGCCCAGGTGGCGGAGCGCGTGGAGTAGTCCCAGAGCGCGAGCGCGGCGGTCAGGTGCTCTGGCTGGATCTGCTGGTTGTTGTCGAGCAGCGCGTAGATGAGCGCGAGGCGGATGGTGTGCGCTTCGGCGCGGGCGCTGATCGCGCTGGCGATCCCGGCCTGGGGTTGGGCGAGCCGCTGGTAGGCCTCGCGCCAGGCGTGCCTGGCGCTGGCTGAGAGGCGTAGTCGCCCGGCGCGGCGTGCGGTGGCGAGCGTCTTGGCGAGTCGGCGCTGCAGGCCGGTGGCGCCGAGCGGGTCGGGGTCGCCGCCTTCGGGTAAGAGGCGCACGCGGCGGCAGCCGAGCAGCAGAAAGCGGTTCAGTAGCCCGTTGGCGAGCTCGAGGGGGTTGATGTGATGTTGCAGCTCGGTGGCGGTGATGTGACCGATCACCGAGATGTGCGCGTCGGTGGCGCGCGCGGGCGCGGTCCGGGTCAGGATCTGCAGGGGCCGGCCGTCCCATGCGCAGCGCAGGGTCGGGGAGAGTGTGGAGATCTCGCGGCTGACGTTCTTCAGCACGCTGACGAACTCGGGCTCGATCACCAGCAGCCGGCGGTCTGGGGCGCCGGGGTCTTGATCGTGGGGGTCGCGGACCGCCCAGATCAGGCCCTCTCCACTGCTGAGCCCGGTCAGGATCCGGCTGGTGATCGCCGGGTCGGCACGGTCGAGGAGCCGCTGCACGTGATCCCAGGAGGAGCCCTTGCGGGCGCGAGCCGAGTCACCGACCAAGACCAGGAACTCGTTGGGGTGATGCCGGGTCGCCTCGACCTGAAACCATGCGCCGCGGCCTGTGGCGGCGCCGAACGCGACCAGCAGCTGGGAGAGGATCGCGACCGGGTCGGCCTCGGTGTGCGGCGCGATCGTGTTCACGATCTCACCACAGAGCCCGTGATAGACGGCTGGATCTGGCGGTGCCGGCCAACCCGCAGGGACAGGGAGCGTCAGCTCGCCTGGAGGTGGGTGCTCATCCGGCGGCTGGTCGAACAGCGAGTGCACGACGGGTTCGGTCATTCGGTGGAGATCTCGGCGACCGCGGCGCGAGCGGCGGACTCGTCCACGATCGCCTTCTTTGAAGTGAACGCAGCGATCAGCGACGCGAGCGCGATGTTGTTCACTTGGCGGGGCAGACCACGGGAAACCTCGTGGATCAGGCCGACCGCGTCGTCGGAGAACAGCGTGTCCGAGCGGCCCGCGAGCGCCAAGTGGTGCTGCACGTAGCTATCGGTCTCCTTCGCGTCCAAGCCAGCGATCGCGTAGCGGACCGCGATTCGCTGATCCAGCGCAGTGAACGTGCCCTGCCTGAGTTTGCGGCGCAGGGTGGGCTGCCCGAGCAAAAGCAGGCAGAACGGCGCAGCCTGGTCCATCTCCATGTTGCCCAGGCACCGCACGCCCTCCAGGCTCTCGGCGTCAAGCAGGTGCGCCTCGTCGATTATCAAAACGACCTGCTTGCCACGCTCGTTACTCTCCGCGGCGAGTAGCTCTTGAGCTTGCGGGATCAGCGCGGCGTGATGAAACCGCGGGGCGCCACCCAGCGCGGTAACGATCATCGAGTAGATCCCGCGCAACCCCACCCCGGGCGTGCCGAGATAGACGATCGTGTGCCGAGAGGCGTCCAGGCCAGCGACTGCCGCCCGAGCAGCAACGGTCTTCCCCGCACCACACTCACCCGAGACCACCCCGATCGCCTGCTCAGAAATGCACCAAGAGATCCGTGCGACCGCCTGCGCGTGCGCATCGTGCGTGTGCAGCATCCCCGGCGCCAGATCCTTCCCGAACGGCATCCTCGAAAACCCGTAATGCGCGCGCAGCCGGTCAATACTCATCCCTCACGTCCCTTCCTGGTTGATGTCACAATCCTCACCGTCACCGTCACCGTCACCGTGGTCGGGTTGGGTGAGGCTCGAGTAGTCGATCCGCTGCCCGCCCAGCTCGGCGTCGCGCTTGGCGGCGAGCAGCTTGAGGTAGTCGATCCCGGTCGGTGTTGGCGGCGGCGGGAGCTCACGCTCAGCCTGCGGGTGGGTATGCCGGCCGATCACGAGCGCCACCGCCGTCCCGAACAGCCGGTGCTGGTAGCGCACCTCGATCCGGGTCAAGTCGAACGGGTCGAAGACGAGCTCGATCTTGCGGCCCACCAGAGCCGCGTCGACCTCGTATTCGTTGCCGTGCAGCGACACCGTCGCCGTCTTGGCGACCGTGCGTTCCTCACTCCACAAGAACGCCTCACGCAACAAGGCCGGAGTCGGCAGCCCGGGCGCACCGGCGGCATCAAACCGCTCCAGCGGCGTCTGCCCGGTCTCGGAATGCACACGCCGGTGGTAGACAACCTCAAGCCAAGCGGAGAACAAACGGTTGAGCTCGCGCAGGCCCACACCATCGTCGATCTCGACCAGGAACTGGTCGCGTACCGTGCGGAAGAACCGCTCGATCTTCCCCTTCGTCGTCGCCGCCCTGGGGCTCGCGTGGATCAGCTTCACCCCCAGCACAGCGCACGCCCGCAAAAGCTGCGAGGACACGAACGCCGAGCCGCGGTCGACCAGGATCGCCTCCGGCACACCACGTGCCATCAACCCGGATCTGAGCGCGGCCTCCAAGCGGAACACATCCTCGCCGGTCCCCCACCGCCAGCCAACCAACAGCCGCGAGTGATCATCAATGAAAGCCAGCAGCACCGCCCGCCGAGCGCCGGCACCGTCGAGCTTGGGGCCGTGCAACCCGTCACCCGTCCACAGCTCGTTACGCGCCGAGGCCTCGAAGCGACCATAAACCCTTCCCAGCAGAGCGACCATCCGCGCGGATGTTCAGCCCCTCACGCGCGAGATGCGTCTGCAACGTCCGCAACCCCGGCGCGGGCCCACCCGCTGCGAGCATGATCTCCCTGACCTGCGCCGCAGTCCGCTCCATGCGCTCACGCTTCAAAGCGAACGCCAACTCCAGCAGCTCGCCCGGCGTGCGCGGCGCCACCACCCGCGGCCGGGGAACCAGCGCCTGGAAGCCGCCCCGGCGGTACGCGCGGATCCACTCATCAAACGTGCCGCGCGCAACTCTGACCAGCCGGCCATCGGGCCCAACATGCTCACGGCCAGCGAGCGCGCGAACCAGCCGGCCACGCTCAGCCTTCGAGACCGCCGGATCGGCGGCATCCCGGATCAACGCGTACCGGAACAGCCCGACCTCCCGACGACGCTCCTCATCCACTCGTTCTCCCAACGCTCGCCAGCACGAGCGCGAACGCTCTCAGCTCACCGCACCCGCGGGAAGGGGGAACTCGTGTTGCACAACAACCGACCACCCGACAACACCGAGGCGACCCGCCACACACCCGTGGCGGCGAAACGCAGCACCCACGCCCTCCCGGCGAGCGCGATCGCCTCAAGCGCGTCCGCGACGCCACCCCCAGCAGGCAAGACCGCCCCCAACTCCAGATCCAGCGCCACCAGCCAGCGCGTGAAATGCGCCCTGATCGCATCACGATCAGCAACGAACCGACGCAACCAGCCACGGACCGTGTCCTTCGGCACCCCCAACCGCCCCGCGATCGATCGATGCCCCTCGCCAGCGACCCCCGCCTCGATCGCCGCGCCGATCACGGCCACCTCATCCCGCCGCCGCAACAACACAAGATCAGGCAACAGCACATGCGTCCCCCCACACCCACCACAGCGCGCCCGCCGCGGCCGCAAGACCCGATCACCAGCCACACAGCGCAACACCCGCGCCCGCGCGTGCCCCCACGGCCTCAACCTCCCACGACACGACGGACATCCCAGAACGCCGCCCGCCAACTCAGCCTCGACCCCCGCCCCCTCGACGCATACGATCAACATCGGGTGCCACCTCCGGCATCCAAGAGAGCCCTCCCGACGACACCAAGCTGACGGGAGGGCTCTCGCGTTTACGAATGCGCAAACCCTGCCAGCCGACCGCCCATCCCGCCCGTCAACAGCGCGAACACCCCCATGCGTGCCGAACTCAAGCAGCGCTCAACAACGGCCACGAGACGGCCTTCGATGGCGGCGACCTCGGCCGCGATCCGGGTCTGCTCGCTCTTGAGCAGGTCGAGCGGGATGGCGTCGGCGTAGTGGGCATCGAGCAGCTTCTTACGCTCGCCTTCGAGCTTGCGCAACCGTCGTTCCTGCGTCGTGCGTTCGCGGGTGGCGTCGGTGCGGAGCTTGGATAGCTCCTCGCTGAGGAAGTCTCGCAGGCGCGTGACATCCTCCTCGGGTAGCTGCACGGTCGCGTAGTGGGCGGCGATAGCCTCCTCGGCCTCCTCGATGCGGATGGCCCGCTGCGCGCAACTGGTCTTGTCGCGCTGGCGACCAATGCAGATGAAGTAGGGGTAGGTGCCGCCGCGTCCCTTGGCGTGGCAGACGATCAGTCGGCTGCCGCACTGGCCGCAGTAGATGCTCCCACGCAGGTAGTGGGGGTGCTCGCGCTGCTTCTCGCCGGAGAGGTGCTTGGCGGTCAAGAGCTTCTGAACCTCGTGCCACGTCTGCGGCGTCACAAGCGGCTCGTGCTTGCCGGGGTAGATCGCGCCTCGGTAGCGGACCATGCCCATGTAGTAGGGATGGCGCAACAGCGTGTGCAGATGCGAGACGACCAGCGGCTTGCCTGGGGTGTTGGGGCCGGGCGGGGTCGTCAGTCCTCGGCTGGTCAGCTCGGCCAGTAGGCGGCGGATTGTCCAGTCGCCGGTCGCATACGTCTCGAAGGCCCAGCGCATCAGCGGCCCGCGCACTGGGTCGATCTCGATGGTGCGGGCTTCGCGGCCGTTGACGATCTGGCGGACGTTCAGGTAGCCGATCGGCGCGCGTCCCGGCGTGCCGCCGTTCTTGGCCTTCTGCACGCAGCCCTTGATGACCTCTGTGGCGAGGTTGCGCGAGTAGAACTCGGCAATCGAGGACATGATGCCGTGCAGCAGTAGACCCGAAGGCGTCTGGTCGATGTTCTCGCTGACGGACACCAGTTCGGCTCCGGCCTGCTTGAGCGCCAGGTTGATCGTCACGTCATCGGCGCGGTTGCGCGCCAGCCGATCGACCTTGTGAACGATGACGTACTTGACGGGATTCTCGGCGATGTAGGCGAGCATCCGCTGAAGTTCCGGGCGGTCGGCGGTCTTGGCCGACTCACCGCGCTCCGCGAACTCCTCGATCACGGCCGCACTCAGGCTGGCAGCCTTACGCTTGCAGCCCTCCCGCTGGGCAGGAATCGAGAAGCCCTCCGCTTCGCCTCCCTTCTCGGCCTGCTCCTTGCTGGAGACGCGCAGGTAGATAACCGCCGCCGCTCCCTCATCATGCTCGCGGTGACTCTCCAATGTTTTCATACGCCGCTCCCTTCGATGGTTGATGAGACAGCCCGTGCGTTCGCTGCAAACTGAGCAGATGCGCGTATAACGCCTTGCAGTAGCAGCGGGTCCACCGTCTCGCCGCTGGCCGACAGTAGTGTCACGCCCGCCTGGGTTATGGCCTGCCTGATGGTCATATCATCAGCTGGGTTGCGCGCCAGGCGGCTATGGTCACTCACGACGAGATATGTGACAGACGGTCGGCGGATGAAGGCGAGCAGCCCATTGAGTCCGGGACGGTTCGTGGTGTTACCCGACACGCCCATGTCCATGAACTCCGCCGCAATCTTGGCGCCGACCCTTTCGGCCTCCTGCTCGCAGGCGTCGCGCTGCGCAGTGACGCCGCTTTCTTGATCGGCCTGGTCTTTCGACGCGACCCGCAGATAACTAACTGCCACCGCTCTCTCGGGGTTTTCCGATTCACTTCCCATTTCCATAGACTACCTCCCATCCGCCCGTGGCGCGTTTGATGATAAATGGAATGTTGTTAAGTATACTACACCTATTTTCCGTGTCAAATATGTTAACAAAACCCTCACATTGGTTCCGTCGGCTTCGTACTGGTATATTCATATCTTTACCTCCTTTCTTATTCGTTCGTGGTGTAAGTGGCAGGGGCGTCCATAAGAAAGTTCGCTGAAAGAGCGACCAGTCAAATGGAGCCCCTGCCAGGGTGGGAGGTGTTACTTGCTCAGCTTGTGGCTGGCTCACCTCCCTTGTCGCGGCTTCTCCGCGGTGACGCTTTGGCGTCTGCGGTTGTGCCTGCGTCCGACTCGGCCTGCTCACCGTCGCTGAATAGCGAGGTGATGGCGTCGCGTCGGGTGGCGGCGTCGCGCTCGATGTCGGCGAGCACGGACTCCAACCTTGCCTTTAGCTCGGGCTGGCTGCGCTTGGAGGTGATGTACCCATCGACGGCCTGTTTGAGGGCGTCGGAGACGGGCATTTCCTCCAGCTGTGCCAGTATGGTGAGCTGGGCGTGTGTGTCATCCTCCAACTTGATCGCTAGTGTCTTGGGCACGAGCCGACCTCCTGTTGGGTGATGGTGAGTGTGTAACCCATTTGTGGGATACCTCCTCGGTGTTTTTGCGACCGGCGATTCCCGGTTGGAATCTCCTATTGAAGCCGCAGCACACCGACGAGCTGACCTCATGCGGTGATCCTCGGTGCAGTGCGTGCCGCCGTGATCCGCTGCCTGGCGATAGCCGCGAAGGCGGGGTTGAGCTCGATGCCGAGCCAGTCCCGCCCATGCTGCTCGGCGACCACGCCGACCGTGCCGGAGCCGAAGAACGGATCGAGCACCAGCCCTGCTCGCCAGGCCCGTTTGCAGGTGCAAGTCGGCCGCAGGGCGCCGCGTGTGGTGCGACTCGGCGGACGTTGCCAGGGTTGCCCGCAGGTGCGGCAGACCCGTTCGGGGCAGCTTGCCAGTAGTGGCCGGGTGACGAGCGACGTGGGGAAGGTGGCGAAGTGAGCCCCACGGAAGTTCGACACCGCCGTTGTCCATGCGTCGCCGGGATTCTTGCCCAGGGGGTGCCCTACCAGCCCGCGGGCTTTCAGGTTCGCCAGGCCGGTATTGCTGCCGGCCAGTGGGCCGCCCCAGCCCTCCGGCGTGACGCCTTTCGGCGGGTAGCCGTCTGCGGCCGTCCGGTAGGGCGCTCGTGGGGTGGAGCGATGCGGTACGCGGATGGCGTCCAGGTCGAAGAAGTAGTGGCGGGTGCGAACCAGTAGATAGACGGTCTCCCAGGTGCAGGCCAGACGATCTCCGACACTCGTCGGCATGGTGTTACGTTTGACCCAGGCCACGCGGTTACGCACGATCCAACCGTCTCGGCAGAGCGCGAGGACCAGGCGTTCGGGTCCAAGCAGCAGGCTCTTGGGGGGTGTGCCGTAGCGGGTGTGGCGGCTGTAGCTGTCGCCGACGTTCAGCCACAGCGACCCGCCCGGTTTCAACACGCGGGCGATGTCGCGCATCACCAGACGCAGCTCGTCCGCCCAGGCCTCGACGTTGGCTTCCATGCCGATCTGCTCGGGCCGTCCGTAGTTGCGAAGCTGAAAGTACGGCGGGGAGGTCATCACGCAGTCCACCGACCCGGCCGGCAGCTCGGCCAACCGCTGGCGGACATCACCGACGAGCACCACGTTTCGCGGCAGGCTCATGGCTGCCCTCCCGTCAGGATCGTCAAGGCCCGCTCGCTGGTAGTGACCACGAACAGGCGATCGGGTAGGTGGCGGTCGTGGTCGATGGCGTGGCGCAGCCTCTCGGCGCGGCGGGTGTCGGGCACGATCCAGCAGACCGTCGGGAAGACTCCCCGGTGCTTGGCCTGCTCCTGCCCGCTCTGGTAGTAGTCGGCATAGAGGCAGCACTTGCGCAGGATCACCGGCACGGACTCGCTGCCCCGGTCGATCTCACAGAACCAGCGCCACTCAAAGGCACCGACGCCCAGGGCGAGGAAGGCGTCCGGGCGCAGCACCCGCCGTCCGCCGAGCCCCGAGAACTCCCTGTGACAACGCGGCTCGGACTGGCAGACGAGGATGTCCAGCAGACCACCGCGCGAGGCGATCGTCACGTCCACGACGAGCTGTGCGGTAGCGAGCGTGTGATCGAGAAAGCGACTGGTCGGCTCCTGAAACCGCCGCACCTGACCACCGCCCGCCAGCAGCCGATATCCGACCGGCCCGACGGCGAACACGAAGCCGGCAGAGCCAGCCCGCACGCCGCCGATCCTGCGCTCCAGGCGGATCAGCAGACGATCACGGACCAGCCGCCCGAGTACCCGCTGGCGAGCCCGCGCTGCCGCCGGCTGACTGTCGTGCTCGGAGGCCGGAAAGTGGACGGCCTCGATCTGGCGGGCGCTCATCATCCGCAGATCGCCAACCTGCCCGATGATCGCCAAGTCCCTCCCGGACAGCCGCTCCCGCAACTGCTCAAGCCCCTTGGCCGAAACGTAGGGCCGCAGCCCGCACGCACTCACCACTCTCCCCCATTCGCCGCAATAGCAGGGTGGAGCGAAGGTGTTGGCGCAGGCGTTCGAGTCGACGCGACCCGACGGCCAACCCCGATTCCCACAAGCAGCCGCAGAGCCGCAGACAACCGTCCAACTGGCAGCGACCTGACAACGGCTACCGGACAGCGGTCGGACGACGCAGCTCGACGACCGGGGCGCCCGCCGCCCAACCGGAAAAGAGGGTGCGAACAGCGAGAGACTTTCGCCGCGTTTGTTGGGGCGCTTTCCCCTTGAATACAGGCGATTGGGGCAGGCGTGATCGACACGACACGACTAGCGACACGACACCGGCTCATAGGCCGCCTTCGTGATCGCGCCGCCGTGGGCTCAGGTCATCAGTGGCTCTCTGGCGCTTTGGCGCAACCAGCGCTTGAATGTCCGCATCGACCTCGGCGCGGGGGGTGCCGTAGGCCGCACGGGAGGCTGCCCGCACCACGGCGGGATCGCTGGTCGGGTTGCTCGGTGGCAGGGTGCGCCCGCTGCACCAGGGCTGCACAGCAGCCCCGGCTACCAGCTGGGCGTAGCACTCAAACGCACCGAGGCCTTGGAAGTCTTCGGGGTCCAGGGTGCTGCCGGCAGCGATGATCCGCGCGTCCTCGCTGGGCAGCCGAAAGACGACCCGCGACTGGACGTTAGCGAGCACCGCCGAGCGCATCGCCGTGTCGAGCTGATGCAAATACTGGTTGGCAACCAGGAAGCCGCAGCCCAGGCCGCGGGCCTGAGCCAGGGCATCAGCGAAGTCCACCGGCAGACGCAGGTACTCTTGGAACTCATCGACGTAGATGAAGACCGGGTGGCGGCGCTCGGGTGCAACGGCGGAGCGGCCGAGGATGGCCTGCCAGAGTTGCGACATGATGAGGCTGCCGAGCAGCGCCGCCGTCTCCGGGCCGAGTTGACCACGAGCGAGGTTGACCAGCAGGATCTTGCGCTCGGTGAAGACCTGGCGCAGATCGAAACCCGGCTTGACCTGCCCGATAACGGCCCGCAGTTCGGGGCGCATCAGCAGCGGCCGGAGCTTGTTCAGGCTCGGCGCTACGGCCGTGATCCGCTCCGCCTCGCTCCAGGCCTCGAAGGACGCCCAGAACGGCCCCAGTCCGATCGGATCATCAATGTGAGCCAGGGCCCGCCGCCGAAAGTTCGCATCGGTTAGGAGCAGCGGCAAGGCGGCCAGCGACATGTTCGGCAGCCGCGCCAGCGTCAAGAGCGAGGCCCCCAGGATGTCGGCCGTCCGCGGCCCCCAGCTCGACGCATACAGGCTGTGGAACAAACCGAGCAACTGGTCGGCTACGAGCTCCGGTGAGCGGCCACCGCGCCTGAGCGGATTCAGACCGACCGGCCGCTCGGTGTCGGTCGGGTCAAGCAGTACAACGTCCCGGACTCGATCGGGAGGGATGCGCTCGAGGAGATCGGCGATCAGGTCGCCCTTCGGCTCGATGACGACAACGGCGCGTCCGGCCTGCATGTCCTGAACGGCCAGGTTGAGCAGCAGCGTCGACTTGCCCGACCCGGTAGGCGAAAGCGCGTGCAGATGGCGCAGGGAATCGACGGGTGACAGCGCCAAGGGCCGCGTCGCTCCGGGGAAGCTGCTCTCAGCGACGACCCGGCCTGTGCGACGGATGGCCTTGGTGGGCGGCATCAGGCGACTGCCGATCGCGTCCACCGGCAACCGGCTGGTTTCACCCGCCGGCCATCCCGAGATGGCGGCCAGCTCACTGACGTTGAGCCGCAGCGGCGCCAACCAGGGAATGACCGGGCGAACGAAACGCCGCACGCTGGACGAGCGCACCCGAAAGCCGACACCGGGCGCCTCGGCGCTACGCAGTGCCCCGAGTACCGCTCGGATCAACTGACGCTGACGGCCCCTCGATCCGGCCTGCACCGCCACGCATCCCGCCAGCCGCCAGCCGGGATCGCCGTGCTTGCTCCTGATAGCGCCGCGCAACTCGGCGTCTGGAGGCTGAGTAACGCCCAACGGAGCCGTGAGCAATCCCTTGATCCACGACTCATGCTCCAGACCGCCCGGGTGACTGGGCACCGCCACCGCGACCAGCGGACGGACCAGGACCCACTGCAACCCGATCGCCTCTCCGCGACCGACGTGCGCCAGCGCCGCGAGTACGGCTCGGCTGACGCCCTCCACGTCATCAATGCGCAGTGGCCGCCGACGCGTCGAAAGACCAAGCACAACCGCCCGGTTCATACCCATGACGTGCCGCTCGCGCGCGGCCTCGACAGCCAATCCCGGCAAGGCTGAGCGCAGCTGATTGACCACACTGCCGGCACGCCCCTCGGGCACCGCCAGACGGTGTGTCACCACGCCCGCCCTACCGATAGCCTCGACTACCACGGGCGTACCCGCCGTTGCCGCGAGCAGTCGAAAAATCTGTGTCACTTGCTCAGGCTTCACCTCACGCGGCCATGTGAGCCGATACCAGACCAGGCCTGCCGCCTTCAAGCTCTCTCCTTACTGTTCTTGCGGCTCGTCGTGCGGCCTTTGCCGGAGCCGCCCATTTTAGCTTTTGATTGGTCCTCCTGCTTGTGTTCAGCTTCGGCCTCGGCTTCGGTCTTGGCCTGCTCCAGATCGATCAAGGCCTGCGCCAAGCGGCGCAAGTCAGTGGGGCGTCTTATACCCCGCACCCGGATGTCACGATTCTTGTAATGATGGTAAGTCCTACTCATTAGTGGACCTCCTTTCTCTCCACTACCGGCCGGTTTTTGGCACGCAGAGCACCACACCCCTCTCAGGGGCTTTCGTGTCAACTGCGGGATGAAATCCTTACCTCAACCGGCCCGGATACTGCTTATGGCAATATCGGGAGTTTGACTAGTACACAATGAATAGACTCTGTTGTCAATACCTTTTGTTGATTTCACAACACCGACGCGACGCCCCTGTTATCTGGAGAATTGTTCACCACCTCGATTGCCGCCAACGATAAAAAGACCAGCTCGCGAAGCCGACCACAACAATGCCACCGACTACGATCAGGACGGGCAGCACGGCCAGGATGAGCCGGGCCGCGATATCCAGCATCACGGCAACGGCCAGGACAGTCACGGCCAGGTTCACCGCGCCGTCTCGCCAGCGGGAAGGTGGGGTGGTCATGGCTGGCTCCGCTCCCTCCGGTCGATCTCGTCCAGCTCACGCCGGAAATGTGCAGCGTCGCGCCGCAACTCCGCCCTGAACTGAGCGACTTCCAAGCGTCGCCGCGTGGCGTACAGGCCGATGACAGCCTTATGGGTTGCCTGGTCGGTTGCGGATTTATCTGGGCGCAGGCTGCGCACCAGCATCACGATTGCTACCACCACGCCAATGACGCACAGCCATAGCAGCGCCGTTACCACTGTCCCCACCTCCTCTGGCGCACCCGCCGCTGCTGCAAGCCGTAGAGCAGGCGCAGCTTGCGCGCCACCAGTGGCGCAGCTCCAGGCTGGCCGCGAGCGGTGGCCCACTGCTCGGCAGCCTCGTTGATCTGGTGGTCTACGGCAGGATCGATGGCCTCGTGGTCGGAGGGCACACAGGCGAGGCGGCGCGCACACAGCCACCAGCTAGCGAGCCCACCGGCTACGGTGCCGCCGAGGGTGCCAGCCGAGAGGGCGAGGAAGATCGTCAGCATCGGCCTCAGCCTCCAAAGCGCCGCGTGATACGGCGGTCGTTGATGGCGGCCAGGCGCTCGACGCGGCGGGCGGCCAGCTCGGCCTTGGCTGCTGAGCCGCCAGCACGGGCCAGGCCGTGCTCCAGCAGGCCGATCTCCTCATCAAGCGCGGCGCAGGAGGCATCGCCTGCGGCCTGGCTGTCGACGCGGTCCATCTCGGCGAGGGTGTGGGCCTCCAGGGTGTAGCCGAACAGATGCAGCTCGGTGGCGGCCTGAGCGCGGCAGGCCTTCTCCACCTGGCGCCGGTTCAGCCCGGTATCCTCATTCAGTAGTGCGGGCAGCGAGGACACGGATAACCTCCTTCTCGACGTGGGCAGGGGTTGATTCAGCAGATGGGTCGGGCAGCAGCAAGCCCGCCAAGCGCGGGTGGACGCCCTCGGCACGGACGAGCTGCCTCAGGCTCGGTGCGGCTGTGGCGTCCTGGACTACGGCGTCATGCAGCGCGTCAGCCTGGGCGACGGTGGCGAGCGGACGCACAGCTTGGCCAGGCGCGGGCGTCTGGCAACATTCGCCCAGAACGTCACATCGGTAGCAGTGGTCGCATGAGGCCATGTGACTGGCGCAGGGGTGGGTCATTGCGAATCACCCGGTGGCACGGCTACGCTTTCGGTTTGGGTTTCGCTCGGCTCTCTGTAGGGCGTCGGATCAGCCCAGATCATGGCGTCAATACCATCCTCGCCCCACCACACGTCAGGCTCGTCGGCAGCCTCCAAACACTTCGGTTGCTTGCGATTCACGGCGCTACTCCCTCCTGTCGGGCTTATTGTCGGGTTCACAGAACAATGACCACTATCCCCCGCAAACCCATTGTCGGCAAGACCCGTCATAGCCACATTTTCTGAGCCCGACAATGACGCTTGTCAGTCCCTGACAATGCCGAAGCAGCGCTGACAATCTGACCTAACGCAGAGATGCCACCTAGGAACACATCGAGAAAGCGCAGGGACTTCGGCATCTTCCTTGGCAGCCTCCGCGACAGTCTCAAAGAGAATCAGCAGGAGTTTGCCGAACGGCTGTTCGTCTCTCGTTCCCTCATTGCCAACACTGAGATCGGCCGTGAGCTACCAACACCAACGCTGATCGCTCACCTCGTCGAGCACTTCCCCGAGAGGAAAGCCGAAATCCTCGCGGCCGCGGCACGTTACAGGAGACCACGCGCTTACAACTCGCAGCGAAAGGCCCGTCTGAACGCTGTCCAGCGGCGAGTGACGACACTACTGGCCTCAAACGAACTAGACGAGGCGAGAGACTATCTCCTCAATGAGTGTGATACACAACTAGATGACACAGGATTTGTCATCGGGACTCTTGAACAGCTCGGTCTCGTCGAGAGTCTACGAGGCGATCACAAGGCCTGTCGTGCTCAGCTTTCTCGTGCCGTTCACCTAGCCGACAACACTCCCGGCTTTGAGACAAAGCTCGGCCCACTTTGGGAGCAAATCGCCGCCTCCTACGACCAGGACAATATTCGAGATCAAACACACATTTCCTTGAATCTTGCCCTGGAGGTTACTCCGCGCGCGGCATCGATTTGGTATCGCAAGGGCCTTATCCAATGGGATGATGGCGATTTGAGCGGCGCTTATGCCACACTAACACTAGCGCTTACCCTCAAAGGCTCACGTCTCGACATTCTCTATGCGCGTGGCCAAATATCCGCCGAATTGGGCCTTACGGATGAGGCCATCGCCGATACCACCGAGGCGCTAGCGAGTCCCCAGCTTAGTTCTCGTAAGGCTACTTGTATGCGCTGTACGCACGCATTCGCTCGATTCCTACAGCAAGAACCAAGGTACCTCAGTATTCCAAAAGCAGATAACTGGCCGGAGCCCGCCCAGCAAGCATTTTCGGATCTAAACGAGGCAGTAACGAAGATGTCCGACAGTCCGTGGCCGTATTATTTTCGCGCCCGCTGCACTGAGCGGCAGTTCGACGTGATGAGTCGATTTGCTGGCTGGGAGAAACAATTGCATGGATCACTAACGGACGATCGACGGAAGCTACTTATTGAATTGTGCCGCGAGATGTTGACGGATCTCAAAGCTGCACTCAAGCGCGATAACGGACACTTTAACGAATACAGGGTCAAGCGAACAAACGAGGCCATCCTTGCTTTCAAGGACGTTGTGAAAGTTTGATATTATTAGAAATCAGTGTATAATAGTCGCTATACATAGTGCTGTAACGGAGAATGTAAAAATACATGAATCGACCCCCTGAGACTCAACCGTCACCGCGTCATGAGTATCCATATGGTCATGACTACTTTCTACTTGGCCTCAGAGCAGTCGATGCACTCTATGACCTATGCAACGTACCAGATCAATCCGAGTGTGAATGGGGCCGATGGGTGGACAGCGATCATTGGGCACTAGATGGCTGGCTCAACGTCGAAGAAAAAGCTAACATTGCCTTTGATGACGAGACAGTGTCAGCCAGCCAGGCCAGACAAGTGAAGGATGTGCTGTTTCGCTACCATGTGGCCCTGCCATTTGATGAAGCCGAGAGAAATTGGCTGTACGAGGCCTACAAAACTGCTTGGGGACCGAACAGCATTAGCATCATTCGCCGCAAAGAGGCGCGAGTAATGACGGCTGGACTTCGGCGTGTCATTATCGGACGAGACCTAATGCGACGCTGGTGGTCGTGGCGCCGAGAGACAGATGAATATGCCGGTCAGGGTGGTCTAGATGCCACTCGTGAAGCCTTGCGAGAACTGATTGAGACTGTCTCGCCCACCTGGCCGGCCCCCGTTTTTCGGTCCACCGCGTGTGAGAGTGGGTGGGTAGATGGACCGTCCCGTTCTCGTGGACACGGGTCGACTTGCGGAGTGTAGGTGGTGTAGCGGTCGGGCCTGTGGGCATGTGGGCAACGCGAAGCGTTGTCCAAGCGTTGTGGGCAGCTTGCTGTCCACAACGCGGCATGTCCACAGGCCCCCGGGCCCCCGGGTTATGCCGCTGCGCGATTGATCGTCTCGGCGGCGGTGTACGCGGCGGCGAACGCGACGGGGGCGCGCATCCCGAGCGCGGAGTGTGGACGGCGGCGATTGTAGTCCTCTTGCCAGTCGCCGATCACCACACGCGCCTCGGCGAGACAGGAGAACTCCTCGACGTCCAAGAGCTCGTCGCGCACACGGGAGTGGAAGCTCTCGACGAACGGGTTCTGCCACGGTGAGCCGGGCTCGATGAACGCGGTCCCTGTGCCCGAGAGCGTGCACCAGTCCCGCAGCGCGTGCGCGGTCATCTCCGGGCCGTTGTCCATCCGCAGCAGCTTCGGGGGGCGCCGTTCGCCGCATAGGCGCTCCAGCGCCCCGACGATCATCTCAGCGTCGATGCTGCGCTCCACCAGCATCACCAGCGACTCTCGGGTGAACTCGTCCACGATGTTCAGCAGCTTCAGCGCCCTGCCGTCAGCGGTCTGGTCGAACTGGAAGTCGAACGCCCATACGTGGTTGGGACGCTCGGCGCGCAGCCGTGCCGCGGGAACGGTCGACTCCCCAAGCCGGCGACGCTTGCGCTTGCGCACGGGGACCCGCAGCCCCTCCTCGCGCCACAGCCGTTGCACCCGCTTGCGGTTCACATCCCAGCCTTGCTCGCGCAGGTGGTGGTGCGCGCGCCGGTACCCCCATCGCGGTCGCTCCTTGGAGAACTTGCGCAGCTCGGCTCGCAGCGCCGCGTCATCCTCGGCGCGCTTGGGCTCGTAGCGCTCCGTGGAGCGGTGCTGGCCGACTACCCGGCACGCCCAGCGCTCGCTGACGCCGAGACGGTCGCGCAGCATCGCGACCGCTCGGCGCCGACGGGCTGGGCCTACCAGTTTCCCCGGGAGATCTCCTTCAACGCCCGCACCTCGAGCGCCTGGTCAGCGACGATCGCCTTCAGCGACACGTTCTCCCGCTCGAGTTCCTTCAGCCGCTTGACGTCCTGCGCCTTCATCCCACCGTACTGGTTGCGCCACCGGTGATAGGTCTGCTCACTCACCTGGAGCTCCTTCGCCGCCTCTGGGATCGTCTTGCCCTCGCCGAGCATCCGCTCGGCCTCCCGCAGCTTGCGGATGATCTGCTCCGGCGTATGCCTGCGTCGCTTCATCAGAGTTCCTTTCTCGCCCATCATCGCGGGCGCAAGAAACTCTCACAAGGGCCGGACCGAACTCAGGGGGCCAGGCCACACCCTTGACCTGCCAGAGTCGTACCTTGCCTTTACGAGTCAAAGTCCAGACGAGGAACCTACAAGCTGAACCTCCGACACGCACGCGCTACCTGTTCTCGCTCGGGCATCTAAACGCAAAGTCACACCTACGCCTGTGGACACCCCGACTCATGCAACGTTGTGGGCGTGTCGCCCACAACGGCTATGTAGTGCTCATAGCCTGCGAGTCCAAAGTCTTCGTGCCTGCACCTGACGACCCTTGACCCACTAAGCCTAGTCGGCGTGCCTATGCCCTGGTGGTTGACCGATGGAAAGGGTATGCCGATGAGCCACATATGGGCGGCTAGAGCCTTTTCTGACGGGTGAGGATCATTCGGTGTGATGGCATCCGGTAGTACCACCCACATTGTAAAGTTGACTGACTGGCCTGGCTGCATACTGCCAAAGTTGGCGACGACATTCTGAGGTTCACCGCCCTCACAGCGTGCCCCTTCTCTATAGCCCATGACGAAGCTGACCAATGGTCCAACAATCGGAGTGGTGTCCACTTCAACTTCCCCTGCCAAGCTAGATTCCAGTGTCGTTGTTAGGTTCAGTCGTACCACCAGCTCCCGTCCATCAGGAGCAGGTGATGGACATTCTCCGAGCGCTGTCTGATTCACATCCGATTCGTTCGGAGGCAAGGGCGATCCAAATGATCCTTCTACCTTCACCTTGTCACCATCCGACGTTGTCCCTTGGACTACGAACGCCGGCGCTGCTGCGACTGCCGCAGCCGTTGTCGAGTTGGTTGTCGGTGCGGTAGTCGGATTGGATTGCGTCGGTGTGCTGACCGATGCCGTGGGCGTGGTAAAACTGCCAGTGCTCGCGCTAGACCCACTGGAGCCACAACCAGCCACCAGCACGGCACACAAAGCAGCCAGCGCCGCCGCCGCTCTGTGCCGAGTGATCCCCAACCGTGTGTGGCTTGTCATCATAGCCGCCATACCCCCTATTTTTTGCGCTGTTCTTTGAGTTCCTGAGCCAGCCCCGCGCCGTAGCCAAGTTCCATCTCGACAACGCCACCCGTCGCCGTTCCAAACAGAAAACTGGTGAACGATCTACGACCATGAAAGTGAGCCAGCACAGCACAGTAGAGCGACTTTGGACCATACGGTCCTTCGACACACTTGGCCTGTGGATAGGCCCGTTTCAACTGAGCCCGTGACGAGCCCATAGTGATGCCCTTGCTGGTCTTCTGCTTCTTGGAGAAGAACAACGCTCCACTGACCCGTCCGTTGGTCAGAGTGAAATGCAGACCGACGCTGGTGGGATAGGAGACATTAACCACGCCAGGATAAGCGGGACCAGCGCTTTCTTTGCTAGTTGGTGGCCCAAGGATTGCCGTCACCTGGGCTTCTGTGTCCCCGAGCTTGACACCGGCAACGCTCTGGCCGATGACGATGTTGGCCAGGGCAGACGGTGTGGCAACCATGATCCCAGCGCTGAACAACACCAAGAGCACGGCCATGACGTTGATGCTTCGCCTCATGTTCATGGGTTCCTTTGTTCGTCGGGTTTGGATACAGACTTAGTGTCGCAGTGCGAAGCTCACCGTTTGGCCGACGGGGGCTTGCCCTGTAGCCGTGAACATTCCCTTTACCGTCAGCTTTAGTGACTTGGCGTGCTTGGACAGCTTCCGTCCTGCCGTCGTCAGTCTGATCCTCAGTGTTTTCGTTCCGGCCGCTGAGAATGTCATCTGACCGGATGCCACGAGCACCGGCTTGGCCTTGGCCTTCTTGGCGAGCTTTGCTCCTGCCGGTATCTCGTACCATTGCACTGAGAGAGTGCCAGCCTCAAGCGCCTTGAAGCTCATTTTCAGTCCACCACTCTTGAGCAACGTAGCGATCTTGGCTGCCTTGCCTGACGGAATGAGCTGTTGCCCAAGCAAGGCCGCGATCTGAGCCGCGCTTATGCTCGCGGCGGGCGAGCTGCCACCACCGGAGCCACCCGTACTACTGCTTGGCGGTGGAGCTGATGTGTTGCCCGACGATGAGCTGCCGCCGTTGTTGCCTGTGGGCTGTTCGTTTGAAGCTGCCTGCACCATAAAATCTGTGGTCAGACTGTCGGTGTCGCCATGCGCGTCGATCATCTTCCACGAGGCGCTGTAACGACCCGCCGCCAAATTGACTACCGAGATGCCGCCTGGCGAGTTGGCATTCCCGCCGAGCATCTGCGAAGCCCCGCCCGCCAATGGAGTAACCGTTAGCGAGACTGGCGAGGTCGTATCGGGATTGCCTTGGTTCGTCAACTTGGCTGTGGCAGTGAACGACGGCGGCACGGTCGCTTCATTGGCCGGGTACTCCCCAGCAAACTGCGATACTGACACATCGATATAGTTTCCGCTGAGGTTGTCCTGAAACTCGGACAAGAACGTTGCCGGCTGTTGGTCTTCATACGAACCTACAGAAGGGCATAGGATCAATGCTTCTTCTTCCAGTTCTCCAGGTTGGCAGCTGCCGCTGATGCTCGTTGGTGCTGTACCGCCGACCGTGCTGGTAGCATCGACCCGCAGTGGCGGAATATGCACCACCGACACGGTGCGGGCCGGTTCACCGCTTTCAGCCGGCACAATCATGTTGATAGTGTCGCCAGTTTCGAGGCCAGAGAACGTGTCAGCGATGGAGCCAACGTCTTCGAGGGATTCTGTTGCGGTCAAACTCTGACTAGCTACCACTGAACCGTGCCGACTTTGCTGCACTTCATAGGTTGCACCGATCCGCAAACCTTCACATGACAATGAGCCGTCGGCCAAGTCCACAAAGCAGGCAGGCAAACGAACACCAGTATAGTTAGAAGCCTTACTGCCACCGACTCCCGGCAACCCGGCCGTCAGCGCTAGCGTAAGGTTGGTGCCATCTTCATAAACCTCAGTCGGCGTGTACTGCACTGCGTCATGGGCCGTAACAGCCGGTGAAAGGGTAGCCGAGTAAGGCGCGTACAAACCAGTTCCACCGACAGGCGTGGCGCTGACGTTTCCTGTACTGCCGTTGGCATAGTGCACCGACACCGGAATGGATGAGCCACAGCCCGAAAAATCGCCGCAGTAAACAGTGATCGTGCTGCCATCCGAGCTGATGACTGCACCAAACGCTCCCCAAGCGGTGCTCACGTCATACCGACTACTGCTCAGCGTTGGCGCCCCAACACCAGAGTAGGTAACGATGACCTCATCATCCAGGCTGTTCACGGGTGCCATCGGCGCATGAATTGGCAAAGTAGCCGTCCAAGCTCCACTGCTATTTGTTGTAACGGCTGGCGCAGTATCGACCACGCTACCGTCCCGTTCCAAGACCACCTGTACTTCCAGACCGGCCGTAGCCGTCCCGATGTTGCCGCTCACCACACGCGAGTACGGCGTGACCACAACGGTAGGCGTTGGGGTTGAGGCCGAGGCGATCGACACCCAGCCCGCTACCTGAGCCCCGCCAACTAGATCGAGCACAGCGAGCGAGGCAACGAGCGCCGTCGTCGTCAGCCCACTTCGGTTGAGTCGTGTACGTACGCGCGAGATGTGCTGCGTTATCAGCGCCCACACAGGACGCAGTCCTTCTATGAAGTTGGTGCTCACGTGCTCCTGCCTTTCGTTCTAGTGCTGGTCGGAAACGTTGGTTCCGGGCCGTGGTCCCGTCCTGGCGGGCCATATCCTATATCACGGGACGCGGCAAGGAGCCCGGCCATCCGGGCCGTAGCCTCGATGGATGCCCACCCCACGAGGCCACACCGAAGCCAGCCGCGCCCTCGCGCTCGGCGCCCTGGTGCGCAAGCTGCGCCGCGAGCGCAACCTGAACCTGCGCCAGTTGGCCGAGCGGGTGCCGATGTCCGCCTCCAACCTATCGCGCATCGAGCTCGGCGAACAGGGCCCGCCGCCGGATGAGGTCATCCAGCGCATCGCCGCAGCCCTGGAGGCCGACCCGGCCGAGCTGCTACGAGCCGCTGGCCGTTACGCCACCGGCAAGACCTTCGAGGAGACCGTCCTCGCCCGTCTGGACGCTCTGGGCCGCGACTTGCGCCAGGTCAAGGGCGACGTGCGCGAGGTGAAAACTACCCTCGCCGACACCCGCAAAATCCGGTAAAACTCACCAAAATACGCGCCCCGGAATTGGGGCGCTTTTCCGTCCTGGGGGGCTGGTAGACCCTCCGGGAACATTTTGGTGAAAAAAGTGACCCCCGGCCGGATGGAAGCCAGCCGGGGGCCGAACACAGGAGGTATCTCTCCCATGCCGGCCCATCATAGTGCACTGCCCACTGCCACCGACAAGCTCGTAGAGCGCGCCATCGTCCTCCAAGTCCTACGCAACGATCACCGCGAGCGCTGGTCGGACAAGCAGATCGAACGCGCCCTCTCCGACTTCAAGCCCGAGGCCATCCAAAGAGCCATCGTTCGCCTGGAGGCGGGCGGTGTCATCTGCTGCCTAGACGAGTTCATCGGCGCCTCGCGCTGCGCGCAGTACCTGGATTCCCTCGAACTCATCGGCATCTGAGGCCCCTCGCCATGCGCCTCACCGACCTGGGCCTGCCATCCGCCACCCTGGCCCGTCTGCGCAGCGCCGGCATCAACACCACCTACCGGCTGCTCGAACACACCTGCCGCGAGCTGATCTGGAACTCGGAGATTGACGCCACCGACCTCTACGACATCCTCCGTGCGCTCCATCGGCACGGCCTGACGCTGAAACCGAATACCAAGGGGATCGAGCGATCGGTGAGCGAGCGCAACCTCGAGGTCTTCCGCCTGCGTGTCGTCGAGGGCCGCAAACTCCGAGAGGTCGCCGCACGGAACGGCATCGGCGTTGAGCGTGTACGCCAAGTGCTCGCCTGCTACTTCGGCCTGCGGGGAGAGCCGCCAGCCGTCAAAGCCCGCCGCCACCAGCGCCGAAGCAGGGAGGCCAAATGAGCGACGAGCCCTGCCCGATATCAGACGACGAAATCAACGAGGCGCTTGAGATAGCCGAACGCCACATCCAGGAGGACATCCTCACAAAACTGCTGACGCCCACAGTACGACCGTGGACAGTCGAGGCACTGATCCGCGATATCGGAGACTGGACTATGACAACCGACGCTCTGACTGCTCTGCGCCGTGCCGGGCTGGTCTGCCGCAGAGGATTCTTCGTCTTCCCGACACGGGCAGCCATCCACTTCCATCAGCTTCGGGTGTAGCGCACATGCCTCAGCGACCATCTACTTTCGGTGAACGCCACCGACTATACCTGCTCGCACGCGCGATGATTCAGCATCACTACCGCAGCGAGCTGACTTCGGAGAGCGTTGCCAAGGCACTCGCCATTTCCCCTCGCCAGCTACAGCGTATCTACCGGCAGTTCGGCGACACCACCTTCTACGATGACCTCGTGGGTAGGCGCCTGGAAGCCGCTGCCCGGCTTCTGTCCACACCCTCGATCACGGTGCGTGATGTGGCACAACAAGTCGGCTTTCACCAGTCGCCTCACTTCGCTCGCGCGTTCCGACGCCGCTACGGAGTTTCACCCTCGACCTATCGCGGCAACCTGGATCGGGCAACGTGCGATGAGCCGCCAGCCGCCAATCGCCCATGAATCAACCGTGCGTCACCATCAATCAGCCCAGACCGGAGCCGAGGACCAACGGCGAGGGTGAGCCGATTCTCGTCATTGAGGCCGACCGTGAACTCGGCCACGCAATCGTTGACCAACTCGTCGCCGACGACCACCCCGCCAAGCTCGCGCTCAGCGCCAACCACGCCGAGACGCTAGCGAGCAGGGAATCCCCGAAGCTCGTGGTGCTCGGAGAGCTTGACACCCCTCGCGGCGCTCTGGAGCTACTGAGGACGATCCGCGACAGTGACCCGGAGGCCTCCCCGTGGCAGAAGGACGTGCCAGTGATCGTACTCAGCTCGAACACCCACGAGCCCGACCTGCTGCGGGCCTTCGAGGCCGGCGCTGATGACTTCCTGCCTCGCCCGGTCCGCTATCTGGAGCTACGCGCCCGGTTGCGGGCCGTCCTGCGCCGCGCCGGGGGCTCCATGAGTGGTCGGGTGCTCAGGGTCGGCCCACTGACGATCGACACCGATGCCTACGCGGCGAGCCTCCACGACAGGCGCCTCGACCTACGCCACATGGAGTACAACCTGCTCGTTCACCTCGCCAGCGATCCCAGGCGCGTATTCCGCAAGCAGGAGCTGTTGCGTGCAGTCTGGGGATACCCGGTGGTCTGCTCCACACGGACGCTGGACAGCCACGCCAGTCGCCTGCGTCGCAAGCTCGCCGCTGGCGGCGAACGCTGGATCATCAACCGGCGCGGCGTGGGGTATAGGCTGGTTTGAGCCGCTGGGAGCCGATCAGGCCACCCGTGCGGTGGCGTTCGATGGCACTTGTGCGACGTGCCTACCTAATGTTACAGTGAGCTCATGAGCGAGACTGATGAGCACCGTGCAGCCGAGTAAGAGCATCGTTGCCAAGCGCCTCATACTTGCCTTGCTGGTAGCAGCAACCATTACGCTGAGTTACTACCTGGGATGGCATATTGGTTATCAAGCGGGAGCGAGCCACAGCAACGTTGGTAAATCGCATCCGGGTTGTCTTGTCAGCTGTGGCCACGAGCAGTAGGGCCGGTTTTGTCAGCGTATTTCGACCCTCTGACTCGGTAAGGCGTGTACTGATGCCATGTGCGTGTCACTCTGCTGGTTATTCGCATGGCCCGCCGGTATACGCATCAAAGTTCTGGATTTGCCCGCTACCATCATCTGAATTGACCCAGATGCACCTTGGGCGTTCAGGATCATTGTTGACGGTATAGAGAAGCCCAAGGTTTTCAACTCTCTTGGGGAAGTTTGCGCAGGCTTCGGACGTGCCGTAGTCGTAGCAGTCTACCGCGTCTTCGTTGCCATTCGGCACATACACGCGTGTGCCGCGCACGAGTGATGGTCCGTTCCACCCCGAGCTTGTTGGGATCGCTCCACTCATGTTGGTCGGCGTTGCTACCGGTTCACCCGTGAGGCTGTAGCAAGGGTCGGCTCCAGTAGGCAAGCAAAGTCCTATCGTTGTCCCGGAACCATCCAGCATCGGGAACGCCGCGCCAAAGTAAGAGTCGTAACCGCTCATCTGTACTGGCCATGTCCCCGCGCAGGGCGACTCCGTGTTACCGTTGAAGCAGTCGAGCCGTTCATTGCCTTCAAAGCGCACTGGCACGAGGACTTGGGCGCCTATTGCAGTGACAGCGGGTGGGGGGTAGGAGCCGTCTTCGTCGCTACCGCTTTCGCTGGTCACAGTGAATGGCTGGCCAGAGCAGGCCGTATCCGTGTGTACGTCGAAGCAGAGCAGCTTGTTCTCGTCACCTGTTACGCCGGAGCCTTCTACGTAGTTGAATGCGTACAGGCGGGAACCAACTAGAGCCGGATCGCTCACAGCACTAATACCAGGGAAGGACGCTTCTCCTGCTCCCGTTAGGGCGGTGAATCCACAAAATGGATCGGGATTACTAGCCGCTTCGGTAGTGTCGATACACACGACACCAGCAGTCTGATCGGGAGTTCGCGTCGCAAAGACGTACAGTCGGCCGGTATTCTGGTCGAGCCATAGGCCGGGTTGCCCAGACGTAGCGAACTCATCACCAGCGTTGTCCGTAATCGTCTCAGGTTCCCAACACGATGATGCGTCTGCCTGGAAATGGCAGGCTATCTGGAGGATGCTGCTGTGATGAAAAACATTGTATACGGAAGTCTGCGTAAGAGCGATCGCCCAGCCATCTCCTCCACCACTCCCCGAGTAAGAGGACGCCGTTCCACGGGGCGCACATTCAACGGCCGCAGCGGCGTTTACGATCGGGATGGGGTCATTCTTCGGTAGGTCAGGGTCCTGTTTGTACACGTTGCCAAAGGGAACGTTGCTTTTATGTTCGGCATAGCCCACTCCTGCGGTACCGGCTGTCGACGTGATGCAGGTACCCGCTTCATCTGCGGATAGATGCGGGTTCTTAGAGCGGACCAGCGCAGCGATTCCAGCGACAACCGGAGCCGCCATCGAGGTGCCGCTATCTTCGCCGTACGTTCCACAGTACGAAATGGTGTAGAAGCAGAAGACCGGACAGGATTCCCATTCCGGGCATTCCCAGTCTATCGCTGTACTCTTCAACCCGTCCGTTTTTGGACTGATGCTGATACCGCCGGGCGCCGCTACCTCGACGCCTGGTCCGTAGTTCGAGAATGCCGCCAACGTTTCGTCCGAATTGGTCGCCGCCACGGTAACAACGTTGGGGAGCGCAGCACTCCACCCCCACGGGCTTGTCGTTCCCGGTGCGCAATTGTTGCCCGCCGAAAAGGTCCATACGATTTTTTGACCTTCCGGTCCCGCAAGGAACTGGTGGAACATCCCGCTTTCCTTGGCCAGTTTGCCGCCAAGATCCGCCTGGAAAAGATCATTAGCACAGTTACCACCGTTGTACCGCTCATTGGCTGATTGCGCGGCAGCGTTTTCACCCAGCGATATGTTCACGACCTCGACCTGCGAACGCTGGGCCATAGCGTGCATCGCGGCTAGCACACCAAGCGTCCACCGGCTCTCCGCTCCATCGGTATCAGTCACGATCGGACATCCCCAGGCGAGGCCGACCATTCCAAGCTGTGGACCGGGAGCGTTGTTCTTCCCACACGCCAAGCCCGCGACGTGCGTTGCATGGTACGCTGGTGTGTAAGAGCCAATGACTTCGCTGACGTTGAGATCTTCGTGTGCGGCATAAGCATTACCTTCGTCGATCACGCCAACGGTGACGTTTGATCCAGTGGATTTTTCCCACGCCTGAGCTGCATGTACCTGTTCATACGGCCAAGTCCATTGGGGAACATCAAATGCAGGCGCGACCGGATACACCGACGTGCCTTCATACAGACCAACGCTGGACTCGCTAACCGATGTCACGGCCGCTTGCGCTTCAAGCGCAGCGGTCCGAGCCTGAAGGTTCTGGGGAGTCGGCCACCGGACCTGATAGATGCCAGAGGCTTCTAGGCCACCCGAGACAACAGCTTCTACAGCAGACGCGGCAGCTTCGGCCTGTACCCGCGTACCGGGTGCTTCAGGCGAGCCGACAGTGATCACAAGTTCGTCAGTCAAGACGTGTTCCACGGCACCGGCTACACGATCTGGTGAGGGCTGCGGGAGGGTTTCCAGTGTGCCAGCCGGCGCCGCTACCGCCGTGACTGTTACGGGTAGGCGGGCAACAAACTGTCGCCCGCATTCGCTCGCGGTACACGCTGTGCCGGATACCGTCAGTGTCATGCTACCCGTCGCTGCACTCGCCGACGCTGAGATACCAAGCCCGCTCCCTGCAACCGCTGCCAAGACTCCAGGCTGTGCGCCCGTCACACTCGCAAGCGTCGTGACGGACGCCAGCGGTTCGGGGAGGCGGATTTCTGCGAGGGAGCCTATGCTGAGGGTCACGGCGGTACCGGTCACGACGGTCGGCGTTGGTGGCGATGGTTCGCCTGGAGAGGGAGCCGGGGACGAGGCGCTGGGTGGCGGCGGCGAAGTGCCGATCGGACTGAATGCCTTGACTCCGCCCGACAGGCCGTGGACTGTCAGCCGCAAGATACGCGACGTGGCGAGACGCCGACGACCCCTCGAGAGAGACGCTCGCACCTGAAGCGTCCCTGCTCCTGATGGAGCTATGAACGTAAGTTTGAAGCGCCCCCGACGGACCGTCGCCCGGCCGAGTCTAATCCATCGAGCGCCAGCACGTCGTTCGAGTGAAACGGCAGTGCCATGAGACGCTCCGGCAACCTTGCCGCTAACCGACACCCGTGCGTTGGCTCCCACTACCGAAGGCATCGACAGCGAGAGGCTGAACGCTCGTCCCGAGATCAACGTTGAGTGTGCAGCAGCGCTGACAGGATTCAAAGCAACAGCACCGACGGCCAACGGTATGCTTAGAATAAGCGCAAGCTGCCTACTGGTCCGCCTATGGTTCGTGCCGCGCATTCGCTGCCCCCCCTTCTTGCCGTGGCTCAGTGCCGGGGCACCCTACAGCATCTGTAGCTGTTCTGCATAGTGGCCGCGTCTCAGCCAGCGGAGGGTCGCATCATGGCCGCCGCCTTCCACCACTCCCAAGACCCTGTGACGCCTGCCACCACGTTCAACGTCTCGCAGGTCGCAATGGGCATCCGACTCCTTGAGCTCGGACTACGCGAGCGAGACTGAGCCTCACGGCCTTAGATGCGCAGCCAATCGCGTCGGAGTCGATAGCAACCGCGTGCTACCCGCTCGAAGCGAGGCTCGTCTCCCAGCGCCCCGGTAGACAGGCAGCAGTTGATCGAGCCCTTCGACACCGGATGGCCGAGCAGGTCTACGACCGCCGCCTGGGCCTCCAGCACCGTCAAAGGACGCTGAGCTGACGCCAGCGCCTTGACGACGGCCCGCTGCACCACGCCGTTGCCGAGCCGTCCTACGTCGAGTTGTGGCTCAGGACGCACGGTCGCCTTGATCGGCTCATCTGACAAGGCCTCAAACACCGCCACCAAGGTCGCAGAGGGGTTTGAGAGCTGTCCTACCAAGTGCATTTTGGCAGGGTTGAGCATCGCTAATGGAACCACTCGCGCGCCCGTCCATCCGTTCAGAGCAGCTATCGATTCCGACTTCGCGCCGCCGGCACGAAGGGCACTAGCGCCGTCAGCCTACGCGGCGATGGCATCCAGCAGTGTGCTGGCGGCAACGTGAGCCGGCGGCCAGGTGAGCTGTAGCTCACCGCCGCTCTCGACGGCTCGCCGAACACCCATCAGCTCCAATCCCACCACGGCTCCGTGCTCGTCGTATTCGACGGTATGCCCCTCGGACGTCTCGAACGCCTTGGCAGGCGGCTCCGTGGGCTTCCCGACATGCAGGAACAGCACATCGCCCCGCTCGTCGTAGTCCTGGTAGTCGAAGTCGATGCCGGCTATCGTGATCATCATGATGTCATCCGTGGATCGTTGACCTGCTCAACCGCGGTCACGACCCACGCGGGATCTTGACCGTAGTCTACGACGACCCGCAACCAACGACCGGGCTCGATGTGCCGGCGATAGAACCGCTCGCGGTTTGGGATGGGGTCCACGACCCGGTAGTCGGGGCGAGCGACGGTGTCCAGGATGACGTCGATGTGGTCGAGCAGCCAGGGACGCCGGTCTCCCAGGTGCAGCCTGGAGCCTACGTCGAACACCACCTCCCGCCCGTCGGGGTCGCTTGTCCGGGGATGCTCGAAGGACACAGCCGAGCACCGTACACCTGCGCTACCCGCATTGGCTCCTCCTGATCGGCCATCACCCGCGCAACGACTCCGAGAACGCCGAGAAGGACCGGCACAACCTCGCCGATACCGCCGGGATGTTGGTTCCAATACCCTCCGCTCCTCTGCATTTCTGGAGACCCCTGCATGGCGGCGGGGTTCGGCAGAGCGGCTCACCAGGTCGGGAGCCAGGCACGGAGCGCGCTCAGCACAGTCGCGATCGTCGCGCTGCGGGAAAGCGCTTGCACTCGGGGTCGAGCACGTCGAGCACGTCGATCAGACTGTTCTGTAGCAGCACCACCCGCTCGAGGTGCGCCTCGGGGCCGCAAGCGAGCGCCTGGAGGTCGGCCTCCAGCTTGCCGAACCAGCGGCTGAAGCCCGGCTCCTCACGGTGCGCGACGAACTCGGCGTAGCCGAGGCTTTCGCGCGCGCGTCCCGAGGGCGTGTCGTGCAGGACGACCGTCATCGTTTCGCCGATCGCGCGCTGTTCGCCCCGAAACAGGCGCAGGACGGGGTCGAGGTCGTCGCGCGCGAGCGCGTTGCGTACCTGTTCAAGCGCCTGCAGCCATCTGCGGTTGGCGAGCTCCTCGCCGAGATCGAGGAACTGGATCTCGCGCCGGATGATCTCCACCCACGCCAGGTACTCGGCGAGCAGGAAAAGGGTGTTGTCGATCGCATATCCCCACGCGCTCTCGCCACCGCGCCGGTGGCGTACGTAGTGGCCGAGGAAGTCCTGGGCGACGATGTTGTACAGGCGACTCTGCAGATCGAAGACGGCCGCAACCAGGGGATCGCGGTAACGGGCGCGCAGTTCCTCGGCCTGCTCGCGCTTGGTGGCAAGGCGCCGGCGCTCTTCCAGTTCGCTGCTCAGGCGCGCGACGCCGCGGTTGCTCGCCAGCGCGATGGCGGCCGCCGCGAGCGACACCACGCCGGAGACGACCGCCACGATGATCGTCGACACGCTCGGTCACCTCACAGAGGTGTAGACCCGCACCCCGAGCGTGCCGGCGCCGGCGAGCGCGAGCGCGAGCAGCGGATACACGAGCGGCAGGTACAGGCCGTCGTCGAACAGAACCTGGACGACGATCGGATACGCGCTCGCCGTCCCTGCGAACAGCGCCAGCGCTCCCCACCAGGGCAGCGGCGCCGCGAGCAGGGCGAACAGGCTGAGCAGGACTATCAGCAGCACCGCGACCACGGTGCTCGCTTCCCTCAACGCCAGGCCATGGCGTAGGGTCGCTATCGCGTTCGCCTGGATCTCGACGCCGGGCATCGTCGGGGCGCTGGTCACCGAGGTGCGGTGGCGGTCTTTGCCCTGCGCCGTCACTCCCACCACCACGATCTTGCCCTTGAAAAAGCTGGGCCGGATCGCGCCGTGCAGCACGTCGAGCATCGACACGGTGGTGAACGTGCGCGGCGGTCCGTGGTAGTCGATCAGCGCGGTGTTGGCGAACGCGGGCACCGAGTGCGGGGCGACGATTTCCTGCACCCGCGCGGACAGGGTGAGCAGCTTGCTGTTGGGCGCGTTGCGCCACATCCGACGGTAGACGCCGCCGGGATCGAGCGGAAAGGCGCCGAGGCCGGCGTGCGTATCCAGTTCTTCCAGCAGTTCGGTGGCGCCGCCCAACTGCTGACGGCCGAACAGGGGGACCTGCCCTTCGTCGTCGAAGTGTTCGGAGACGAGCACGAGCCGTCCGGTCGCGCGCTTGATGGCCGCGAACAGCTGGCGTTCGTCGCCTTCGGAGGTGAATTCGACGTCGTACGCGATCGCCTTGGGATCACCGGCGAGCAGCAGGTCGATCAGCTTGGCGTGATCGGGCCGCAGCGATGGCCCGATGCTGCCACCCAGAGCCCGCAGCGTGCGTTCGTCGAGAGCCACGATCACGATTTCCCGCCCGGCCGGGACGGTGCCGCGGATCGCGAAGCGGGCGTCCAGAGTGCCCAGCTCGAGGTTGCGCAGAGCAGCCGGGTCGACGCTGTAGGTGCCGATCGCTAGCGCGGCGGCGACGGCCGCGATCACCGCCGCAAGCAGCCATCGCACACGTGCGCGCAGGCGCTGTGCCTCAAAGCGCGCGCGCCACTGAAGGATCGGCTCGGCGAGCAGGTCGTGGAAGACCTCGTAGCGTGTCTCCAGCGAACCCTCTGACGGCGCGAGCGCCCGCAGGATGCGAAGCTTGCACAGGCGCTCGAGCGTGTCCCCGACACGGGCCGCGGGGGCCTGCGCGTAGTCGGCCAGGTCGGCGGCGGTGTGGGCCACCTTGGTACCCGACGGTGTGACCAGAAAGCGAATCGCGCGCGCCGCGACAGGACGCAGTCTCGCCGGCAGGGCGTCGAGGCCGGCCTCCACGCACGAGCGCACGATCTCGGCGCAGCCGCCCAGCGCGGCGAGCGACTCGACCCGCAGCACGGTCGAGCCGCCCTCGCGCTCGTGCTCCCACAGCGCCTCCATCACCAACTGCAGATGCGCCGGCTCGATCAGCCCCTCCTCGGCGGAGGAGTCGCCGAGTGCGCTCGGCACCCCGCGGCCGCGGGCGAGCGGCGAGAGCTCCTCGGACAGTTCGCGCACGACACCCTCCGCCAGACCGGGCTCGAGCTCGACGGCGGGCACCCCCCGTCCGTGCCGCTTGTTGTAGCGCTCGATCGGCCCGCGGATCGCCTCCAGCGCCGCCTGCTCTGTAAGACCCTGCAGCCGCAGGCGATTGTCGAACAGGTTGGGGATGGCGCCCTTGAACCGGTCCAGCTCCACGAGCGCGTCCTCGCGCAGCGAGATCAGGCAGCGCAGACGCAGGTCGGGCCACACCAGGGCGCTCGCGAGCTCGCGGTCGAGCTCCACCGTCTGGGCCGGAGGGTGGTAGAGGAAGTACTGCTCGAACTGATCGAGGATCAGCACGATCTGGGCGTCGAGCCGCTCGCTG
The DNA here is from genome assembly GCA_963702085.1 of uncultured Solirubrobacterales bacterium. Lineage (GTDB taxonomy): Bacteria > Actinomycetota > Thermoleophilia > Solirubrobacterales > Solirubrobacteraceae > Palsa-744. The sequence continues at coordinate 2,411,449 of OY969707.1, forward strand.
CAGTCCTTGAGAGCCTCGTCGAGCGGGGTCTCATCCCCGACGGCTGGCCACTCTCCACCGGTCAGCCTTCCGGCCTCCTCGCTTACGGCTTCGAGGATCGCGCGGCGAGGATCTCCGTGCCACTCGCTCACGTAGCAGACCGCGCGGCGACGCGAGGCGGCGACGCGCGGGGGCGCGATTATGCGGGTCGCCGCCACCGCAACGCCCGCCGCCACACCGCTCGGCGCGTTCAAGCGGCTCGGGGCGGCCCGGCGTAGCGGGTACACAACCCCGGCGCACAGGACCGAGCTCTTTCCAATCCCGCTCTGGCCGTACAGGAGGGTCAGGCGGGAGGCCAGCAGGTTGGACGCGATCAGCTCGCGCTCGCGGTCGCGCCCGAAGAACAGGGCGGCATCCTCAGCGGAGTCGGAGAACGACTGCAGCCCCCGAAAGGGAGAATCGGGCTCGATCCGATCGGCTTCAGGAGATCGGCTGGCCACTGTTCAGTGCCGTCACGCGCTCGCTCAGTTCCTCGACGTAGAGGTCGAGGGGAACCTCGTGCAGGTACACGTCTCGCGATTTCCACAGCACCTTGTCTATCTCATGAACATCCTTCAGGATCGCCCACGAGTCGCGGTCGTGCTCGCGTTCGGCGAAGACCTGGTGAAGGATCACCCTCAGGTTCCAATCTCGCAGGGAGTATCCGAGGAACAGGAAGTGGCTCTCGAGCAGCATCGCCACCAACGCCTTCGGAATGAGCCGCTGCAGGGAGGTGTTGGTGAGGAACGCGATGTAGTGATCCTCGCTGATCACGTAGCTGTCCTCCTCCTTGTTCGTGCGTGAGACGGCTCCGTGGATCTTCAGCACCACGGTGCGGTCCTCGACCGAGAGGGGATACTCGTTGGGCCGTTTGATCTCGCGGGAGGGACCGTCGGGAGGCTTGTGCAGAAACCTGCCGGGGGTGCCCGGTCGGCATCCGGCGGTCGAGTACCACACGAGGTCGAACGGCTCGTGTGCGGCAGTCAGGGCCTGCTCGAGCGCGTCATCGTAGTTGGTCGTCACGATCAGCTGGTGGTGTCGCGCTCCGCCCGCGCGCTCGAGCTGGGCGGGCAGCGCGGCCAGGAACTCGTGCACGACGGTTGGCTTGTACTCGGCGGCGAACACGCGGTGCAGGTGGTCGCGCAGGGTCCCGTCCCCGCGCTTGTCCTGAGCGTACTGGGACATGCGCAGCAGATCCTCGCGATCCTCCCCCTTGTACTTGTACTTGTCGGCGATGTGTTCTGAGAGCTCGCGACCGTTCGGGAGGTTCCTCCCCCGCTCCCAGCCGCGGCGGCCCGGTTCGCAGAGGTTCACACCGGCGCCCAGCAGCGTCACCACCGAGCCGTCGCACAGCGCTTCTGCGACGTACTCGTAGTGCTCCTCGATGGTCTCCTCCAGAGGGCTCATCGGGGTCCGAAGCGCACGAGGTACTGGTGGCCGGCCGTGACGCGAATCCGATGGCGCCGGTGGGGATCGGTGACGACGAGGACGCCTGTGAAGGCTCGATACAGCGTACCCCGGCAGGTTTCCCTGACTTCCCAGCGGGGGTCGCCGGGCACAGAGGCTTTTCCGTGGCCCGCGACGCGCCAGTTGCCCTTGGTGTGACCCCGCACGCCTCCGCCGAGCCGGCGCGAGCCCGCGGCGATCGCGCGCCCCCCGAAGCAAGCGGCGGGGGGCTGTGCAATCAGGCGGATGGTCGGAACCGCAGCGGGCCCGCGCTGGCTCACCGAGAAGGTCCCGCCGGTGACCACCGCGGTGGACGTGGTCTGGGCGGTCGCGCTGCCTCTGGCGACAGTCAGGCCGACGACACCCTGAGTGGCGTTGTAGGTCGAGTTCACCGGAACCGCCACCCGCGTGCTCAACGGCGAGGCCGACTCCACCACGGGAGCCACGAGGTGGCCGGGGGTCACGGTGACCTTACCCGAGAGTGGAGTGGCGACTGCGGAGGCGCCCGGCGCCACGGTAGATGGCGCACTGCTGAGCGTGCCGGATGGCACGGCAGGCAGCGGGGCCCAATTGCCGTCCCCACCCTTGGCGTTGAGGTATGCAACCACTTCACCCGTCCTGGCGTCGATCGCCTCCAGGTAGGTTGCCCCCGACAGTGCGGGACCGTGAGTGATCAGCAGTTTGGTTCCGTCGGGGGACCACTGCGGAAACTTGTTGTCCGCTTCGAAGCTCGTCAGGCGCCTGGGCGTGCCCCCGGTGAGCGCCGTCACATACACCTGGTAGCTGCCCACCACCCCGCTGGCGAAGGCGGTCTTCGTGCCGTCGGGCGACCACGAGGGGTCCGTGGCCCCAGTGCTCAGGGAGGTGATCTGCCGCAGTTCGCCTCCGTTGGCGTTCATCGTGTAGAGCTGGCCCGTGCCCGTCTGGTTGTTGACGAACGCGATCCGCCCCGTCGATGACCACGAAGCCTGCTGGTCGACCGCGTTGTCGAAGCTCAGACGCGTGACTTCGCCACCGCTCGCGCTCATCTTGTATATCTGCGGGGTACCCGAGCGCGTGCTGGTGAACACGATCGACTGCCCGTCGGGCGACCACGCAGGATCGTAGTCTTCAGCGGAGTCGTCGGTCAGGCGACAGGGTTCGACCACGCAGGGGGCGACCAGAGTGCGAGCGAAGTCGAACTGCACCGAGTAGATCTGCTTGTGGTCCGAGGAGCGCGTGCTTGCGAAGGCAAGGCTGCGACCGTCGGCGCTCCAGGAGGGATCGAATGCTTCCCCGCCCAGGTCGACGGCGCTCGCGCGCAGGTTCGCTTTGTCCGGGATCGTGCGGCCTTCCGGACCCAGATAGACGCTTTCGATGTGGCGCGGCGCGGGCGGTCCCCCTTCGGGCGTCGTGTACGCGATGGCGCCGTTCGTGCCCGGATACGTCGCCTGTGCGGCGGGAGCGAGCAGCAACCCCGAGCCCAGCAAGCCGGGCCCCAGCAGAAACACCAGAGGCGCTGCGCGCATGAGAGCCATGTAAATGAAATGTTTCGCCGATCGAGATGAACCGGGAACTCTAGCGGATCTGGCTCGTACGAGCAAGCTGATTTTGGGCACGGCACGCGCGGCACTCGCGGAGCCGGTGACTCGCGGAGCCAGTGCCTAGCCAGACGATCGGTTCAATGCCTGTCCGAACCGCGGGGCGCGCCTGAAGAGCACGCCCGCGGCCGGCGCCTCACTGCGGCTGGGGCACGATCCTGATGTACGGCTTGGGCGTCTTCCAGCCGGCCGGGTAGGTCGCTTTGGCCTCCTCGTCAGAGACCGAACCGGCGATGATCACGTCCTCTCCCGGCTGCCAGTTGACCGGCGTGGCCACCTTGTGGCCGGCCGTCAGCTGCAGCGAGTCGATCACCCGCAGCACCTCGTCGAAGTTGCGGCCGGTCGTCATCGGGTAGACGAGGATCAGCTTGACCTTCTTGTCGGGGCCGATCACGAACACGTTGCGCACCGTCTGGTTGTCGGCCGGAGTCCGTGCGTCGGAGTCGCCCGAGGTCGCCGCGGGCAGCATCCCGTACAGCTTGGAGACGGCGAAGTCGCCGTCGCCGATGATCGGGTAGTTGGGCGCGGCGCCCTGGGTCTCCTCGATGTCGGAGGCCCACTGCGCGTGCTTGCCCGTCTGGTCCACCGACAGGCCGATGATCTTCACGCCGCGACGGTCGAACTCGGGCTTGATCTTCGCCATGTAGCCGAGCTCGGTGGTGCACACCGGGGTGAAGTCCTTCGGGTGGGAGAACAGCACCGCCCACGAGTCGCCGATCCAGTCGTGGAATTTGATGCGGCCCTCGGTGGTGTCCGCCTCGAAGTCGGGTGCCGTGTCGCCGAGCTGCAGAGTCATGCGTTCGTTTCCTTTCAGTCCGTGCTTGGTCTTCTCACGCCGGAGCGGGGGGTCCGCCCCCGCGAGACCGCGGCGGCCTCGAGCAGCAGGTGCCCGGTAAAGACCTTAAAGTTGATTGCCATTACACAGAATAGCCGACCACCCGCCTCCCCCCGGACCCGGGCGTGCCCCCAGGCGGGGGCGCGAGTACGGCCGGCGCGTCCTCAGGCGTCCCGCACGCTCACCACGAAGCCGCTGCCACCTCAGCCCTCCTCCCCCACCTCGCGCGCCGGAGCCTCCCCCCACAGCTGTTCGAGGCGGTAGAACTCGCGCGTGGCGGGGGTGAAGAGGTGGACCACCACGTCGAGGTAGTCCATCAGGACCCACTGCGAGCGGCCCACGCCTTCCACGCGGCGGGGCAGCACGCCGTGCTCGTGCTTGACGCCCGCGTGGATCGCGTCGTGGATCGCCTTCACCTGACGATCGGTGTTGCCGGAGCAGATCAGGAAGTAGTCGGTGTAGCCGACGAGCCCGCGCATGTCGAGCTCGAGCACGTCGTGGGCCTTCTTCTCCAGGGCGAACCGCGCGATCTCCTGCGCCAGCTCGGTGGAGGAGACTTGGACTTGGGCGGTGGGGCTCACGCGACGGCTCCGGTCTCGGCGGGGGCGGCGCGGTAGAGGCCGTGGGCGGCTACGTACGAGGCCACGACGGGCCCCACGAGCTCCTCGACGGGCAGGCCACGGCGGACACGCTCGCGCACCTGCGAGGAGGAGACGTCACACACCGGCATGTTCAGGATGCCCACAGGCCCGCCGGCCGGTTGCAAGTCGATGGACCGCGAGTCCGCCGCCCACGACCGGTCAAGCGCCTTGCGTACCTCGTCTGCCCCGGAGTCGGCGCGCAGGGCGATGGCAAAGTGAGCCAGCCGCGGCAACCTGAACGCTTCGTGCCAGGAGGGCAGGGTGCGGGCGACGTCGGCTCCCAGGATAAACGTGAGCTCGGTGTGGGGGTGGGCGTCATGGAGAGCCTCCAGGGTATCCACCGTGTACGACGGGCCGTCGCGCTCGATCTCGAGGGCACAGACGCCGACCCCCTCGACGCCGGCCGCCGCCAGGCGGCACATCTCCAGACGGTGCTCCGGGCGGGCGGGATTCGGTTCTTCCTCGACGGACTTGCCCGGGGAGAGGCGAGCGGGCATCAGCAGCACGTGCTCCAGGCCGAGCTCGTCCTTGGCCTGAAGCGCGAGCGCCAGGTGCCCGAGGTGCGGCGGGTTGAAGGTCCCGCCGAGGACGCCGAGGCGCGCGCAGAACGCCCCGGCACTGCGCGGGGACGCGGGGTCGAGGCGGCCCACGGAGGGCTCAGGCGCGGACGTGCCCGTCGCCCTCGACGAGGTACTTGAAGGTGCACAGCTCGCGCAGGCCGAGGGGGCCGCGGGCGTGGAGCTTCTGGGTGGAGTTGCCGATCTCCGCGCCCATCCCGAACTCGCCCCCGTCGGTGAAGCGGGTGGAGGCGTTGACGTACACGCACGCGGCGTCCACCCCGAGCTGGAAGGCGCGCGCGGCGGCGGTGTCGCGGGTCAGGATCGCCTCGGAGTGCCCCGAGCCGTAGCGGCCGATGTGCTCGAGGGCCTCCTCCAGGGAGTCCACCACGCGGACTGCGAGCGTCAGCGCGAGGTACTCGGTCGCCCAGTCCTCCTCGGTGGCGGGCTCCACCACGGCCAGCTCCCGCGGAGGGCGCTCCGCGGCGAGCGTCTCCCGACCCATCTCCGCACTCGCGAGGACGCGGGCGTCCCCGCGCACCAGCACGCCGGCGTCGCCGAGCGCGAGCAGCATCGCCGGCAGGAACTGCGGCGCGGCGTCGCGGTGCACGAGCAGCGTCTCCGCGGCGTTGCACACCCCCGGACGCTGCACCTTGGCGTTGAGCACCACCCGCTGCGCGGCGTCGAGGTCGGCGGAGGCGTCTACGTACACGTGGCAGTTGCCCGAAGCGGCGTAGATCACGGGCACCGTCGCGACGGCCTTGAGCGCCGCCTTCAGTCCCTCCCCCCCGCGCGGGATGACGAGGTCGACGGTGTCGGTCTGTGTGGCGAGCTCGGCGAGCTCCTCGCGCCCGCCGCCCGCGACGAGGCTCACGCAGCCGGCGGGCAGCCCCGCAGCGACGGCGGCCTCGGAGGCGACCGCGGCGAGCACCGCGTTTGAGTGCGCCGCCGTGGAGGACCCCCGCAGCACGATCGCGTTGCCCGCCTTCAGGCACAGCGCGGCGGCGTCGACGGTGACGTTCGGCCGGGCCTCGTAGACGACCGCGATCACCCCCAACGGCACGCGCACCTTGCGCACGTCCAGGCCGGAGGGCAGCCGCCGCCCGTCGATCACCTCCCCCACGGGGTCGGGCAGCGCGGCGATCTGCCGGACGGCGGCCGCGATCGCGGCGATGCGCCCCGGGTCGAGCGCCAGGCGGTCGAGCAGCGCGTCGCCGATCTCGGCCTCGCGCCCAGCCTGCAGGTCGAGCTCGTTGGCGGCGAGGATCTCCGGGGTGCGCTCGTGCAGCGCGTCCGCCAGGGCACGCAGCGCGGCGTCCTTGACAGTGCTCTCCACGGTGGCGAGCTGCCGGGCCGCGCGCCGAGCGGCGGCACAGAGCTCGGGGATCGACACGGCAGTCGCAGCGGTGGCCATGGCCCTACAGGGTACCGGCGCCCGGGCCGGCGCCCGGGTCCGCGCCCGGTCGCTCGGCACGTGCACCCCGCGCGGGTGCGCGCAACGAACGCCCCTCCCGACCCCCCTTGTGGGGGTCTTGATCAATCTTTTCAAGCCCTATATATGGGGTCCAAAAAGTTCATCGCCACCCCCGAGGAGACGGCACGGCGATCCCCGGAGCCGGCTATATATAGGGTCCAAAAAGATCATCGCCAACCCCGAGGAGACGAGCAGGGCGATCCCCGGGCCCGGCTATATAGGGTCCAAAAGTTTCACCACCTCCCGGGGCGTGTGCGCGGCCCACGGCGGCCAGCGAGGGGGCGCACAAGAACCACCCTACGCCAGCACCAGCTGGTCGCGGTGCACGGCCTCCTCGCTCGCGTGCGGCAGGAGCTCGCGCACGGCCTCGGACTGCAGGCCCCGCGCGCGGCGGAGCTCCGCGGCGGTGTAGTTGCAGAGACCCTTGGCGAGGACCGTGCCGGCGGGATCGGCGATCTCCACGGCGTCGCCGGCGTCGAAGGCGCCGCGCACCTCCACGACGCCGACCGGCAGCAGGCTCGTGCCGCGCTCGCGCAGCGCGCGGGCCGCGCCCTCGTCGACCACCAGCGTGCCGCGGGCGGGCTTGGCGTAGCGCAGCCACAGCTTGAACGAGGAGTGACGGGCGCCCCCGGGGTGAAAGCGGGTGCCCTCGGGCTCCCCGGCGAGCGCGGCCTCCAGGGCGCCCGGGCGCACGCCGGAGCAGATCACCGCGGGGATCCCCGCGGCGCCCGCGACCTCCGCGGCGAGCACCTTCGAGCGCATCCCCCCCGACCCCAGCGGCGAGGTGGAGTCGCCGATCTCCAGCGCGTCGAGCTCCGCGAGGTCGTGCACGTCGCGAACCAGCTGCGCGCCCGGGTCGCGGCGTGGGTCCGCCGTGTGCAGGCCGTCGGTGTCGGTCAGCAGTACGAGCAGCTGCGCGCCCACGAGCACCGCGAGGTGGGCGGCGAGGAAGTCGTTGTCCCCGAAGGAGATCTCGTCGGTTGCGGTCGTGTCGTTCTCGTTGGCGACGGGCACCACGCGCCAGTCGAGCAGCTGGCGCAGCGTGTGACGGGCGTTCAGGTACTGCGCGCGCCCGGCCACGTCCCCGGCGGTGAGCAGCACCTGCGCGGAGGTCACCCCGCGCTCACGCAGCAGCTCGTCGTAGACGCGGTACACCTTGCCCTGCCCCACCGCCGAGGCCGCCTGCAGCTCGGGGATCGCGCTCGGGCGGGCGGGCAGCCCCATCGTGCGCACCCCGCGCGCGATCGCCCCCGAGGAGACGACCACACACTCATCGCCCGCGGCGTGCAGCGCGGCGACGGTGTCGCAGACGCGCCCGAGCACCTCCTTGCGCAGCTCCCCGTCCTCGCCGGCGACGATGGACGAGCCCAGCTTGATGACGACCGTTCGCATGTCCCGGGAGCGTAGGGGATGGCCCCGCTCGTGCTCCTCGGGGGGGTGGCGATGAACTTTTTCGACCCTATATATAGGGCTTGGATTGATCAAGACCCCCACAAGGGGGGTCGGGAGGGCGTTCGTGGCGCGCACCCCGGCGGCGCACCAAGACCGCAGGACCCGACGGCTACCTCAGCCGAGCGAGTCCATGATGTGCGGCACGGCCTGCTCGACCGGCAGCATCACCTTGGTGTCGTACTCGACCCACTGCGTGTAGTTCTGCAGGTTGCGGTACGACGGCTCCACGTCGTCGTTCTCCGCGATCACCACGCCGCGACTCCCGTCGGCGGCCACGTAGTGAGCTTTGACGCCGGGTCCCGCACCGGCTGTGGCGAAGACGCCCATCAGCTCCCTGGTCTCGTCCTTGCTGAGGAACGGCTTCAGTTTGTACGTCGTGACGAAGATCATGCTCTCCTCCTCGTTGGGGTTTTGGTGACCCGTCGAATCCTGCGGTGTTGAACCCTACGACAAACCGACGGTCTTGCGCCTCGCGGCCTCCCAGCCCCCGCACGTCTCCGTCAACGAGATCCTGATTCGGCCCACCGCTCAGCAGGGGTAGCGAGACGACTTCGGGCCCGAGGCGGCCCGTCCCGCCGACGCTACTGCGCGTCGGGCCACTCGGCGGCGCCCATCACGCCGTCGCCCTCCTCGGGCCTGGGGCCGCCGACGACGAGGAGGTCCAGCCCGTCGGGGCCCGCCTCGAAGGCCCGCACGACCTCGGGCGCCACGCGCAGGACGTCCCACTGGCGCAGCTCGTGGACCTCGTCGTCGAGCAGCACTCGCCCGGATCCGGCGAGGACGACGTACGCCTCCTCCTGCTCGCGGTGGCTGTGCGCCATCGGACTGCGCAGGTTCGCCGCGTAGGTGAAGCGGCTGACCCCGAGGTCACGCGAGTCGAGGTGCTTGCGAGCGAACCGACCTTCGATCCCGGGAGCCCGCGCGGCCACGACGTCCTCGAGCTCCTGCAGGTTGACGACGGTGAAGCGGGACATGGGGCCTCCTTTGGGTGGGCGGACGGTGAGCTTGCACCCCAACATAGCTGCGCGCGGCGAGTGAACCCCCTATCGGGTGAGCCACTCCGCTACAACACCAGGGAATGGAGATTGAGATGAGGCTCCCGAACACCGCGCACACCTCCCGGCCCTGGCGGATCCACGAGATCGCCGGCGACTTTCGGCTCGAGGACGTCTGGGCGCTGCCGACGCCCGGTCGAGTCGACGAGTTCCCGATCCTCGTCGAGGGGTTCGCCGCAGCCGATCCGGCGAAGACCGCGTCCCGCGCGACGCGGGTGCTGTTGTCGCTGCGGTGGAAGCTCGGTGAACTGTTCGGCCTGGACGACCCGGGCGAGGGACTCGGGTCGAGGGCGACGACACTTCGCGAGCGGCTGCCCGATGACCTGCGCGCCGCCGCCGGGCCGGAGTTCAACGCCCTCCCATTCACCTCGCTCTACCTGACCGACGACGAGTTCGCCGCCGAGATCGCAAACCAAACGATGCACGGCATTCTGCACTTCGGCTGGGTCGCCGAGGGGAGCGGCGGCTACCGGGGGCAGGTGGCGATCTACGTGAAGCCGAACGGCCTCCTGGGGAACGCCTACATGGCCGCGATCAAGCCGTTCCGCCACCTGGTCGTCTACCCACAGATGCTCCGGACGATGGAGCGGCGCTGGCAGGAACGGCCGGACCGTAAACCGCCCGCCTGACAGCGCGAGCGGCGGGGCCGCACCTCCCAGAGAAGCAGACAGCATGAGCAACAGCAGACGATCGGCGATCCCCCAGCCGGACAGGGCGCCCGCGAGCGCGCGGGCGCTGATGCCACGCCCGCCCGGCGACCGCGCTCTGCCTGTCGATCAACGCATTCGACGTGACCTCGGCACTCCTCGAGTGGCGCGCCCGCGGCCAGCGCGACCGAGCCGTCAGCGCCGGAATCGTGTTCTCCGGCTCCGGGGTCCTCACGTTCGCGGCCGCGCTGCGCGCGCTGCGCCGCTGAGACAGGAACTCCCACGGGTCCTCGTGGGCACGATTGGCGGCGTTGAGTCGTCAGACCTGAGCCCGTTCGATGCTTGTGCGCTGACAGATGCCGGCGAGATAGGCCCTAAGCCTCGTTTGGATGAGGCGGCCGATGCGTCATGCTTGCCGTGTGCGGTATCCGCCCCGAGACCCTGGATCGCCAGCATGACCGGTCCGCTGCTCGACACGATCCTCGACCGCACCGTCCTCGCGGGCTATACCCGCGTCGGCTATCGCATGCGCAGAGGCATGTGGAGCACCGCCGAGGAGCAGCCGATGGGCGGGAAGGTCGTACTCCTCACCGGTGGAACCTCGGGTCTCGGCCTCGCCGCCGCCGAAGGCTTCGCGCATCTCGGAGCCACAGTCCAGTTGGCGGTCCGCAGCGAGCAGCGCGGCGAGCACGCCCGCGCGCAGATCGCGGGACGGGCTCCCAACAGCGACGTTCAGGTCGGCCTCTGCGACCTCAGCGACCTGGAATCCGTGCGCCAGTTCGCCAAGCGCCTCGGCGGGGAGGTGGGGCGCCTCGACGTGCTCGTCAACAACGCGGGCGCACTGACGCGCGAGCGGATGCTCTCGGTCGATGGCATCGAGCTGACCTTCGCGACCAACGTCCTTGGGCCGTTCCTGCTCACCAACCTACTCCTCCCCCTGCTCGAGAAGAGCAAGCCCGCCCGCATCGTCAACGTGTCCTCGGGCGGCATGTACACACAGCGAATCCACCCCGACGACCTGCAGATGACCCACGAGAAGTTCGACGGCCCCACCGCGTACGCGCGCACCAAGCGCGCCCAGGTCATCCTGAGCGAACTGTGGGCAGAACGATTGCAGGACACCGGCATCGTCGTCCACGCGATGCACCCAGGCTGGGCAGACACCCCGGGCCTGGAGTCCTCGCTGCCACGCTTCTACGCCCTGACAAAGCGACTGCTGCGCACGCCCCAAGAAGGCGCCGACACGATCGTCTGGCTCGGCACCTCCGCCCGCCCGGCGCGCAGCTCCGGTGGCTTCTGGCACGACCGCCGAGAGCGCCCAACCCACCGCGTGCCGTGGACCAAGCAGACGCCTCAAGACCACGAGTGGCTATGGACCGAATGCGAACACCTCAGCGGCTGGCACGAGACACCAGCTCCAGCCGTCTCAGACCGATAAGGAGAACCCGATGGCTCACTACAACGCAAGCGTCGATACGGCGCGTCCGCCCGATGAGATGTTCGCCTACCTGAGCGACTTCTCGAGCACCCAGGAGTGGGACCCGGGCGTCATCGAGGCCGAGCGCCTCGGCGACGCACCAGTCCACGAGGGAACCGAATTCCGGCTCCTGGCCAGCTTCCTCGGCCGAAAGATCCCACTCACCTACCGCATCGTCGAGTACGACCCACCAAGCGCCGTCACATTTCGCGGCGAAAGCTCGACCGTCGTCTCGCTGGACAGGATCACCTTCGAGCCTTCCGAGAGGGGTACACGAATCACCTATGACGCGGATCTCGCGCTGAAGGGGCCGTTCAAGCTCGCCAGCCCGTTGCTCGGAGTCGCTTTCAGACGAGTCGGCGCTCGCGCGCTCGCAGGTCTACGCAAGACGCTCGGAGCGGGCCACTGAGCAGCACTCCCCCCCGCGCTCGCTTTGGTGGGCCGAGCGGGCATCCGACCGAGCAGACGAGCGCAATCGGGTGTTCCTGTGTCCCCGGAGAGTGCGTTGGTCTCCAGATCGCGCCCAACCCGACCCGTCACGGTTCGTATTCGAAGTTCCCCGCGTCGAGCATCGCCCCGGCCGCCGTCACCACGCTCACGGGAACGGGCTGCGTCGGCATCGGTTCGATTTTGGGTACAGAAACCGCGAACACCGCCTCCCCTTTGGCAACCGGCGCTTCGACGTCTTTTGCCGGTGCTGAACCGAAGCGCACGGTGAAGCCGGCCTTGGCCGCGGTGGCGCTCGGCGGGCCCGGAATCCCCTGCACGGTGACGGTCACTTCCCCCGGTTCGGCTTTGCCCCTGATTGGGTCTATCGTCGCTGTCAGCGCTCCGGGCGGGAGCATCTTCTTGCCCACGTAGCCCGCAGCGGACACGCTTGTCAGGCCGAGTAGGACATCGGGGATGTGGGGCAACCCGGCCGCGGGTTCGTGGATCAGCATCGTGCCGAGCACGAACACCAGCGCGACGAGATTGAACAGCACGTACTGGAGGTCGCCGAGATCGGTTTCGCCCGCGTCGTTGGCCACGAGGTCGGACGGGCGCGCGGACACAGCCGGCGGCTTCACAGCCGCGTTTTCCTTGACCTGATCGCTCACGATCAGCTTGGAGAGGATCGCGGCGCCAAGAGGACCCCCGAACAGCAGCGCGTACTGCCCCACTACGCCGGATGCGTTTGTGGCTTTGAGCGCCTCGCCGTGGTTGAGAAGGTCGGCGTAGACCAGCGCGAGCAGCGCCGCAGCGACGACGAACGTCCATACGGTCGCGATCGTCTTCGATGTCGACACGCGCCCGTCGGCGCCGATGATGACTTTCAGCACCGTCGGCATGAGTAGCGCGCCGAACGCAAGCACGACGCCCAGCCCGATCAGAAAGCCCCAGCGCACCGCCTCCATGGTCTCGTGGCTGGATTGCACGGGGACGATCGCACCCCCCGCGCTTGCGACCTGTGGCCGGAGCAGCAACAGCGCGAGGGTGAACAGGACGCCCGCTCCGAGCACCGTCTGCCAGCGGCGTCTTGCCCGGACGCTTGTCACCAACGGTTGGTCAACCAGCATCGCTAATGCTCCTAACTGTCGTACTTGTCGTTAACCCAAAACTCGGGTTTCTCGGTAAAGCTTGGCGTCACGGCGACCCGATCGCCAAGGCCCTGCAGTGGGGCAACGCCGACGAGAACTGTCCGACCGCCGGTGTGTTGAGATAGAGGTCAGAGATGAACGCGCCGCTGGCCAGGCGGTCCCAGATTGGGCTCCCGCGGCCGCTTGGCCCGAGCATCAGTTCGCCGCGAGCTTGACATGCAACACGCACTTCCTGGCCCTCGTATACTGCGCCCTCGGCTCTGAAGCTGCTTGTTCCCGGCCCGCTCCACTCTGCCAGACCGCAGGTCCCTGACACGCAGGTGCCGCGGACCTGATAGGTGCTTAGGAGCACCGATGCGCTGGCGATCAGGCCGGGCGCTAGGCCGACGGCGGTGAGCCGGCCCTCAACTCGGGTTGCGGCTTCTTCTGCATCTTCTCCATAGGTCCCGTGGCTGGCCCCGGTGTTCCCTTTGCCCGGACCCTGGCAAATGATGTCGTGTTCGTGGCACCAGGAGAACACCCGTCCGTTGTAGTCCGATCCGATCGATGGCGCGCCGGAGGGGCGAATCAGGCGCAGCACGCCACCCTGCCTCGGATTGAAGTTCCCCAGGGCGAGCACGTTCGGTTCGGAGGCACTGAAGTAGGGATCGCCGAACAAGGTCACCGCCGCAATTCGCTGGCGTTCGGGTTCACCGAGCTCTGACAGCGCGGTACGGATCACCTGTGCGCCCTGGGAATAGCCGCCGAGGACAAGCAGGGAGTCAGGGCACAGCATCGTTAGGTCGGCGATGTTCTGCACCGCTGATTGCACGCCGTTGCCCGCGCTGCGGCCGTAAGGACCAAGGACAAACGGATTCAACAAGCGCAGTCCAAAGAAGGAGAACGTCACCGGCACGGCGGGGTAGGCATTCGCCACCGCACCGACGACGTTTGGTTCGTAGAGCTTCTGGAAGTCGTCGAAAAACTGGATGCCGGGCGAGGCGAGCCCGCGTGTCGTCGCGGTCAGTTCCTGTCCCGATCCCCGAGCGAAGTAGAGCACGACCTTCGGGCAGCCATCAGCGCCCGCTGTTGCGGCTTCGGCTCGCGCGACAGCACTCCAGGCGGACGCCATCTGCGCTGCGAGCACCAACAGCACGACGGTGGCCAGCGAGAGACCCATGGCGAACACCCGGTCTCCTCCAAACCGCCGCGCGGCACATTCCTGCTTCCTCTCGGTCACGGTTCTGTCAGCCATTCCTGCTCACTTGTCGGACATCCGCAGCACTCCGCCACCGACCTCCCGTACTATTCCACATTGGCGACCTCAACGGTCGGCTGCTACGCGACGTAGCATCCGACCAGACATCTGAAGCGAAGCGACCGACCAGCTGATCGACGCCATCGAACGCCCGCCCCAACCACGAGGAGGGTCATCGATGAGCCGTTGCCCTGTCCAAGCGTTTCAAGAGGTCGTCCTCACATCGCAGTCCGCGATCTACTTGATCAGGGTGTCGACGGTCGATGACTGCTGCAAACGATGCGGGTCTGTAGACTCGACCATCCCCAGACGAGGTCGGTGCCCATCTTGCCAGCAGGGCGGTCATATCTGACTATCGGATCACACTGGGCGTTGCCGCTCGACGACGCCCAGTTGGCTCCGTCGCTCAGGGAGCCCGGGCGCCGGTGAGCGACTTCGTGCCCACGCTCCTGCTCGCGGGGCCGGTCCTGCGGAGGGTCACCCCGACCTCGGTCAGCGTGTGGGTCGCGACGAGCCAGTCGTGCGGCGTGCGGCTCGATGTCTACGGCTCGACGGCCTCGCTGAACCGTCCCGCCGGGGCGCAGGCGGGCACGGTCTCGGCGACGAGCGTCGGGACGGGCGCCCGCGACACGGTGCGCGTGGGCGGCGCTCTGCACATCGCGGTCGTGACTGCGCCGATCGCGGGTGTGCCGCCGGACACGATCTGCAGCTACAACGTGACGCTCGACGTGCGGGATGAAGCAGCGGCGGGGCACGGTTTCACCGGCCAGTGGGATCTCGGCGGGTTGAAGCTGCTCGACCTCGGGGACCCCGGCGACGACTACCAGGGAGGCCTTGGATACGCGGAGGGGCGTCTGCCGAGCTTCGCCTCGCCGCCGGCCGACATCTCCGGGTTGCGGCTGCTGCACGGCTCGTGCTTCAAGCTGCATGGCGACGGGCCGTCGATCTTTCCCAACATCGACGACATCATCGGCGATGCGCTGGCGGCCGACGCGACGCCGCAGAAGAAGCGCCCCCACCTGCTGATGCTGACCGGCGACCAGATCTACGCCGACGAGGTCGCGACGGCGCTGCTGCCGTCGCTGACCTCGCTCGGCGCGAACCTGCTCGCGGCGTCCTCGCCCGAGACCGTCCCGGTCCCAGGCTCCTCCGCCGGCGATGTTCCCGTCACCCAGGCGTCCTTCCCGGCGGGCCGGCGCCAGAAGCTGATCCGCGTCACAGGGGGCATGTCGAGCAACGAGGCGCACAACCACCTGCTCGGCTTCGGCGAGTGGGCCGCGCTCTACCTCCTCAGCTGGACCGGCCCCCTGAAGGAACGGATGGTCGAAGGCACCAAGCCGCTGTGGCCGGCGACGCTTGCCGTCCTACCGGACGACCACCTCGGCGTCAAAGACCTGACCGGCGTACCGATCGCGCTCGATCCCGCCGCTGCGCCCGGCCCGGCCGAGGCGCTGCTGACCTCGCTGTTCACGCCGGCCGGGGCGGGGCAGTTGGCCGAACTGCGCGCCGAGTTCGCGGCCCAGCGCAGCGATGTCGCGAAAGTCGGCGAAGACGGCGAGAAGGTGCGCCGCGCGCTCGCCAACGTCTCCGTGCTGAGCATCTGCGACGACCACGAGGTCAGCGACGACTGGTTCATCACCGGGGCGTGGCGATCGCGAGTCCTCGCCTCGACGCTGGGACGCACGATGGTGCGCAACGCGCTGTTGGCCTACGTCCTCTTCCAGGGCTGGGGCAACACGCCGGAACGCTTCGCGACCGCGGGGACCCCGGAGGCGCAGCTGCTGGCGCTCGTGCCTTCGTTGTTCGCCGGGTCCGGATCGGTGCCCGACCCCGCCGTCGCCGGCCAGGTCGACCACCTGCTCGGCCTCGACGACCCCACCGGCGGCGGCAGCGCAGAACGAGTCGCCTTCAACTACCACGTCGACCTCGCCGGCGCTCGGCTGGTCGTCCTCGACACGCGCACCCACCGCGAATACGGGACGCCCAACGGCCCGCCCGGGCTGCTCTCCGATGCGGCACTCGACGAACAGTTGCCGATCTCGCTCACCGACGACGTGCCACTGCTGATCCTCGTCAGCCCGGCGCCGGTGCTCGGTCCGCGCCTGATCGAGGAGATTCTCGCTCCGGCGGTGACGCGCGCGTACGACCTCTACCACATGGCACTGCGCAACGCCGCCGAGGCCGCCGCGGTCGGGATGGACACCCGCAAGCCGTTTGGCGATCTGTTCCTCGACGTCGAGTCCTGGAGCGCCCGGCCGGCGGCCTTCGAGCGCTTCCTGGACCGCGTGACCCGCTGCCCGCAGGTCGTGATCCTCGCCGGCGACGTGCACTACGCCGCGAGCTATGTGATGGACTACCAGCGTTTCGAGGTTCCCACCGACCAGGGCGGCGTGCCCTCGGCCGATCCGCGGCCGCACTCGCCGAGCGCCCGCATCGTGCACTTCACCTCGAGCGCGATCCGCAACGCCTGGATGCCGGCGGTCGCGACGTTCGCCCGCAGCATCGGGATCGCCGAGCACCTCGAGCAGATCGGCTTCGAGGGGTCCAGGCTGGGCTGGACGCGCGCCACCCCGCCCGTCATGACCGAGGGCGATCCCGCGGCGGGTGAGGCGCATCCGCTGCGCGCCCGACTACGGCGCGAGCCCGTCGTGCTGCCGACGCTCGGCTGGAAGGCCAGTCATCCGGTGCGCCCGCCGGAGTGGGCGTATCGGGTTACGCCCCTGTCAGACACCCGCACCGACGACTTACGCTTCCACGACCTCGGCGCCGCGGGCCCCACGCAGGTGCTCGGCCCCGACGTGCCGGACGCGCCGGTGCCGCCGACCGACGGCGCGACGAGCGAGAGATGGGTTGAACCGAATGGGGCGTACGAGGTCGCGACGGCGCTGCACGCGGCGAACGTCGACGGCGGGGCGGTGACCCGCACGCTCGTCTTCGCCAACAACATCGGCGCGGTGACCTTCAGCCGCGAAAGCCCCGACGCGCCACTCGCGGTGCAAATGGCAATTCACTTCGTGCGAGCGCACCCGGCGAGCGACGACGAGAAGCCCCAGGCATACGTCGTGCACGCGGCCTCGCTCGCGGCGAGCCCGCTGCCCGCAGCCGACCACGTGGGTGGGAGGCTGACGGTGTCGGATCCCGGGCCCGCACACGACGCGACACAGGACATCCTGCAGAGCCTCTCGACCTGGCTGGGGAGCGTGCTCAACGACATCCTGCGCGTCCTCGCCGACGCCGAGGGCGGCCAGCTGCTGCTCGCCGAGCACGGTTGGGAAGGCGGCGCGCCGGTGCTGCCGGCATCGCTGCTGGGCCGGCTCGACGAGCAGGCGCAAGCGGGGAGCGATCCGAGCGTCGCGAAGGCGGAGAGCTTCGCCGAGGTGCTCGTCGCGCTCACAGCGCTTGGCGATGCCGTCGTCGCGGCAAGCGGCCCCGGTGCAACGGGGGTCAGCGGGCTGGAGCTGGTCGCCGATCTGCTCGACGTTTCGATGAGCATGCGCGTGCGCGAAGACCACCCGGCTCTGTGGGCCGTCCTGAGACTGCTCGAGCTGGCCTCCGACGACGGTGCCCAGCTGGCCAATCTCGGAGACCTCGTCGGCGACACCCAGCGGTATCTCGCCGGCCTCGTCAGCGGACCCGGCTACGCGCAGACCTTCCAGGACTACTCGGCCGCGATCCTCGGCGGCATCGGCGTCGGCCTCGCGTTCCTGCCGTCGGTCGGGACCCATGGTCACGACAAGACGAGCCTGCGCTCGGAGGTGCTCTACGGCTGGGCGCCCGCGGGCCCGGAAGACCACCCGCACCTGGCGCCGCTGCTCGCGCGTACGCTCACCTGGCGCCTCGACGGCCAGGTCGCGAGCACCCCCAGCACACCGGCCGTCGAAGAGATCCTCGACCTGACGGTTGTGCTCGTGCCTGCCGAGCACAACCACGGCTCCTGGGGGGTCTTCCTGAGGCTCTCCGGCGCGACCGCGATCACGATCCCGTTCGGCAGGAAGACCGCCGACCACGACGCGACCGGCTGGCAGCTCACGATCGCATCGACCGACGGCGTCGCGCTCGAGTTGCTGCTCGCCACAAACGGCTTCATTCGCGGCGCCGGGAGCGGCTACAAGGCGAGTATCGCGCTGGAACGTCCCGACGACATCAACGGCTCCTGGGTGTGGGGATCGGCGACGGGGTCGCACCTCGAGATCCAGCACGCCCGTGTCGCGGTGACGCTCGCCGACGACGACAAGGGTTGGCTGCTGGATCTCAGCGCGCACGCCGACCACGTGATCGTCGACATCGAGCTCGGCAGCGACTCGTTCCTGCGCGCGGTGCTGCCGCCGTCGCTGCGCATCGACACGGTGCTCGGCCTCGGCGTCAACAAACGTCGCGGCGTCTACCTCGACGGCGGCGTGGCGCTCGTCGTCGACCTGCCGGTGCACCTGACGCTCGGCTCTGCGCAGGTGCTGGCCCTCGTCGTGCAGGGGCTCCACCTGAGGATCGGTATCGCAGCCGCCGACGCGGCCACGGGCCGGGGCGGTTCGCTGACCACCGGGTTGACGATGGACGCCTCGGTGCAGGTCGCCGGTGGCGTGTTCACCGCGACGGTCGCCGGGGTCGGGATGGCGTTCTCGCTTGAACAGGTCGCGGCGAGCCCCGCTCGCGACACGGGCACCGCGGGACGCTGGAAGCCGCAGCTGAGCGCGGTGCCGCCGAACGGGCTCGGCATCGTGGTCAAGGCGGGACCGGTGAGCGGTGGTGGCTATATCGGCTACGACGCCAACCGCGGCGAGTACACCGGCGCGCTCCAGCTGCACGTGAGCCTCTCGGCGATCAGCGTCGACATCAGCGCGCTGGGGATGCTCGATACGAAGATCCCCGAACACGAGGACGACTGGGCGCTGCTGATCATCCTCGCCGCGACCTTCCAGCCCGGGATCCAGCTCGGACTCGGGATCACGCTCTCCGGGCTCGGCGGCGTTCTCGGCGTCAACCACACGCTCGACAGCGACGCGATCGCAGCTGGGCTGCGCACGAAGTCGCTCGACGCGATCCTGTTCCCGCCGGACCCGGTCGCCCAGGCTCCGCACATCTTCGCGGTCTGGCGGCAGACGATGCCGATCGCGGTTGACCGCACCGTGGTCGGGCCGATGATCCAGCTCGGCTGGGGCGGGGCGTCGGACATCTGCCAGCTCGAGCTCGCGGTCCTGATCGAACTCGACCCCAACCCGGTGCAGATCGTGCTGCTCGGCAGCTTCCGCTTCACCGCCCCGACGCAGAGCGTTGGCCTCGTCCGCCTGCGCGCCGACGTCTTCGGCCGCCTGCGCTTCGATCCTCTGGATTTCTTGCTCGAGGCCGCGCTCGTCGACAGCAAGCTCGGCACGTTCGCGATCAGCGGCGGCCTCGTGATGGTTGCCCGCGGCGGGCCCGACGCGGCATTCGTGCTGTCCGTCGGCGGTTTCAACCCGCACTTCACGCCGCCGGCGAACGTGCCGGTGCCCGACCGGATCCGGGTGGACATCAGCGGCAGCAGCAACCCACGGCTACGCCTGGAGGCCTACCTCGCCGTCACGAGCCAGTCGTTCCAGTTCGGAGCCCGCGCCGAGCTCCACGCCGCGGCGGGACCGCTCGCGCTGGATGGCTGGCTCGGGTTGGACGCCCTGGTTGCGTGGCTGCCGCACTTCCGCTTCAGCGTCGAGATCTCCGCCGGGCTTTCGCTCTCCTACGACGGCAGCCCGGTGCTGGAGGTCTCGATCGACGTGCTGTTGGAGGGCCCGGGCCCGTGGCATGTGCACGGCTACGCCTCGCTCACGCTGCTGTTCATCACGCTGTCGCTGCCGATCGACGCCAGCTGGGGGGACTCCTCCGGGCCGACCGCGCCGACCGCCCAGCCGCTGACGCTGGTACGCGAAGCGCTGTCGGCTCCGGATGCGTGGAGCGCCTGCCCGCCCAGTGCAGCGTCGAGCGTCGTCGTACTGCGACCCCCCGCGGGCACGGTGATACCGGCGCATCCGCTGGCGGCCATCTCGTGCCGGCAGCGGGTCGTGCCGCTCGGCCTGACGGTGACGCACGTCGGCAACCAGCCGCTCGACAAACCGACGACGGTCGACGTGACCGGGCTGCTGCTCGCGGGCTCGCCGGCCGGCGAGACGACGCCGGCCGTCGAGGCGTTCGCGGCCGGGCAGTTCCTCGACCTCACCGACGACCAGCGTCTCTCACGCCCCTCGTTCGAGCCGATGCGAGCCGGGTTGGCGACCGGCGGGCAGAGCCTGGACGCGGGCAACGCCACGGTCGTCGCGACGTCCTACAAGACGATCGCGCTCGACGGCGCGACGCGCACGCGTCGTCCGTTGTGGCTGCTCGACCTGGCGCACGCGGACGCGGTCCTGCGACCTGCGGCGCCCGCAACCCCGCGGCCGCTGCCGCCGCTTTTCGCCACGGTCCCCGACACGCTGAGAACGATCGCCGGAGCGGCCGGAGCATCGGAAGCGGCGAACCCTGTCTCGGAGACGGCAAGCCTCGCTGCGCAGCGGGCGGGCGCGGCGACGCTGCTCGACGCCGTCGGCGTGGCGGGAGGCGCGCGATGAGCGCGACCGACTCGGGTGGGTTCCGCTTCCTCAGCCACCAGCGGCGGGGGCTGCTGGCGCTCCCCGGTGTCGCGGACAGCGGCACCGTGACCGCCGCCGCGGTGCTGTCCGACGGCTCCTCGACGGCCCCGGTCACACTCGGCGTGGCGGGTGTCGAGGCCGTCCAGGGCATCGATACGACGCTCGTGACCCGGCAGTACCCGCTGCCCGGCGCGACCGACGCCGAGTCCGAGTTCTTCCCGCTCGTCGAGTTCTCCGTTGCCGAGCTTCCCTGGCTGCTGCCGACGCCGACCGGGCCGCACGGCCCGCTGCCCTGGCTGTGCCTCGTCGCGGTGCAGGTCCGCGACGGGGTGTCCCTGACGGGATCTGGACATGGACGGCTCGATACCTTGCGCATCGGCGACGGCGCGCGCGTCGCCGAGGAGCTGCCCGATCCCGCCGCATGTGCCCTGTCGGCGCACGCGTTCGCCGCGACCGCGGTTCGCACCGAAGGAGCCACCGACCCCGTCGAGACTGACGGCGCAGGCCCCGCTGTCAGGCTGCCGGCTGCTCGCGCCGCGGCGGCTGGCGCCGCAGACGAGCTATCTCGCCTGTCTCGTCCCGACGTTCGCCGCGGGCGCCCTCGCGGGCCTCGGGCGCTCGGAGGCCGAGGTCGCGGCGGCCCTGTCGGCGCCGCAGCCGCACTTCGCGTGGTCGAGCACGGACACGTCGGTCGAACTCCCGGTCTACCTGCACTGGGAGTTCTCCTGCGGCGCGACCGGCGACTTCGAGAGCCTCGCCCGTTCGCTGCACGGGGTACCGGTCGATGCGACCTTCGGCACACGCCCGCTCGACCTCGGCTTGGCCGGCGCCGGCATGCCGGTGACGTCGAGTACGGCGACGGTGTTCCGCGGGGCGCTCACCGCTCCGGGCATCCCACTGCAGCCCCCGTGGCCGGACGCGGCCGACGCGGACCAGGGCAGCGTCGATACGAGCCTCGTGCGCGAGATCGGCGCCGCAGCGGCGCTGAGCGCTCAGGCGGCCGCCGCGCCCGGCGGGCGCCCGGCGGTGGGCCCGCTCCTGTACGCGCGCGCCGCGGCAGGGCGGGGCGACGTGGGCGCCGCGACGCCCGCGACGGACTGGTTTGACCAGTTGAACCGTGACCCGCGCGCGCGCGCCGCCGCCGGGCTCGGCACACGGGTGCTGCGCCGCAACGCGGAGGACGTGATGGCAAGAGCATGGGCGCAGGTCGGCCAGGTCGAGGAAGCCAACGCGATTCTGCGGCGGCTGCAGCTGTCGCGGGCCGTCTCGGCGAGCCTGCACGAGCGCCACCTGTCGGGGTTCTCGGCCGGCCGTCTGATCGCCGCGGCCCGCCCGCTGCTGGAACGTGTCGCCCTGCCCGCGGCGGCGACGGGCGGCACGCTCAGACCGAACGCGCTGGCGGCGGTCGCGGCCAGCGCGCTACCCGCCGGCAGCACGTGGCGGGGACTCAACGTCACGCTGCGCGCGGGCAGCCGGCTGGGCGACGTCGCGCGTGGCGCGAGCGGCGGCGCGGCCGGCGAGGGCGCGACCAGCGCGGGCGGCGAGGTCGGCGGCGACGCGCCCGGAGCGCTCCTCAGCGGCCTGCTCGTCTCCGGCATCCCCGAGCCGAACGTGCTGCCGGACGGCACGATC
The DNA here is from genome assembly GCA_963702085.1 of uncultured Solirubrobacterales bacterium. GTDB lineage: Bacteria > Actinomycetota > Thermoleophilia > Solirubrobacterales > Solirubrobacteraceae > Palsa-744. The sequence continues at coordinate 2,433,670 of OY969707.1, forward strand.
TCGCTCTCGGCGGCCCCGAGCGCGGTCATGGGTCCCGAGGCCGCGGCACTGGTGAGCGACGAGCTGCGCGCCGCGGCCGCGGCAGCGGGGCTCCCGGTCCCCGAGGCGGGCGCCGCGGCGGTGGCAGGGCTCGACGCGCTCGCGAGCGCCGCGGGGCGCCTCAGCTCGACCGCCGCGTCCAGCCTGGCGGCGGAGACCGGGGCGGTCGTCAGCCGGCGGGCGGTGCCCAAGACGGTGTCCTTCTCCGCGCTCGGGGGCACGCTCATCAGCCAGGATCAACTGCACGACAGGGCGCTCTCAGGCCCGGTGGTCGTCCACGCGCTGCCCGCTCACAGCGAAGCGACCGTGTTGCCACAGTCCACGAGCGCGGCTGCACTGAGCGAAGCCCCGGATACCGCCTCCCACGGGGTCGCCGGTGCGCATGTGAGCACCAAGCTGATGCAGGCCGTTCATGGCCTGGCCACAGCGTCCCCCGGCGTCAAAGAGGGATCGTCCGCCCTCAAAGACGGGTCCGCCGCGATCATCGCGGCGTCCGCGGGCGTCATGGCGAAGCCCTCCGGCCCCGCGGCGGGATCCGCCGACATCGCGGCTGGATCCACAAGCGCCGAGCCGGACGCGATCGGCCCCGCGAAGGCACCCGCGGACACGCTGGTGGCGGCGGTCGGCAACCAGACGATAGCCACTGCGACGATCATCGAGCTCGCGGGCACCGACGCGCGGCTGGTCGTGATCCGCGACGCCTACGCCCAGGCGGTCGACCGCTTCCTGCGACCCGGCATGGCGCCGACGCTGCCGAGCCCCGCGAGCCTCGACCTGGCGGCTACGAGAACGGCGCTGCTCGCGAACCTCGAGCCCGCCGTCACGCTACCGGTGCTGGCCGTGGCGCGAGTGCCGGCGTTGGCCGCGGCGCGAGTGCCGACGACGGCCGGTCACGAACCGCCGGACCTCCTCGCGCCGGTGATGGTCGGCCCGGTGTTCGGCGAAGCGGCGTACACCGCGCTCGTTCAAGCGAGCCACGACGCGCTCGTGCCGGGACTGGACTCGATCCCACCGGACTCGGCGACGCTCGTGCAGACCAACCCGACGTTCATCGCGGCCTACCTCGCTGGGCTGAACAGCGCACTGGGGCACGAGCTGCTCTGGCGCGGCTTCCCGACCGACGAACGCGGCACGTACTGGCACAGCTTTTGGGGAGCCGGCCCTGACATCGGCCCGCTACACGGCTTCGCCGGCAGCCTGGCCGACAACGTCGCCGCGGGCACGCAGCCGCTGCTCGTGCTCGTGCTGCGCGGCCGGCTGCTGCGCAGGTATCCCGACAGCGACATCTATGCGGTGCTCGCCGGCAGCGACACGGATCTGCCCGAGCTGGACGACGGAGCCGCGATCACGCGGCCGTTGTTTCGGGATTTCGTGGCGCCCGACATCACGCTCGTCGGCTTCCCGCTCACCTACGAGCAGATGACGGGAACGGGCGGCGCAGAGGGCTACTGGTTCGTCATCGCCGAGCACCCCGGCCAGCCGCGCTTCGGCCTGACCGATCCCGACCCGGCGGTCACGCACCCGCCGCTGCCGAGCTGGGGCGAGCTTTCCTGGTCGGACCTCGGGCCCGCCGCGGCCACTGCGACCTATCTTCCGCAGGCGCCACCGCCGATCGCCCCCGCGGGGAGCACCCGTCAGTGGGGGGCGTCGGCGGCCGACATGGCCGCGATCGCCTACCAGCCCGCGGTCCGGGTCGCAATCCGTGCGCGCGACCTGCTGCGGAGTCCGACGACATGAGCCTGCTGCGGAGTCCGACGACATGACTCCCGGGAACGGATCCCCGCAGACGCCGCCGGCGACGCTCGCCGGCCTGCATGCCGAGGTCGCAGGTCTGCGCGAACAGGTCTCGCAGTTGCGCGGTCGGGTGGAGGCCGCGGACACCACTTCCGAGCGGGCGAGCCACATCGCGGACTGGACGGCGGCGCGCGCGCAGATCCGGACGACGCTGCTCGGCGTAGATCCGCCGGACCTGTTCTCGGGGGTCGATCCTCATGTGCCGCTCGCGCTGCTGCCGGTGCGCCTGGAGACGCGCTTCGGCGACCCCGGGAGCGACGTCCTGCGGGTGCGGATCTTTCCCGACGACCTGCACGTCGACGGCCACGACGCGCAGCTAACTGAAACGGAGGCGCGACTGGGCGCGGCGCTGTGGGCGGCGCCGGCCGACATCCTCGCGAGCGGAGAGGCGCCTCCGGCGGCGACACCGGATCCAAATGCGCCGGATGGGCGGCGCGCGCGCTGGACAGGGCTCGTGAGGGTGCTCGGTGGACCTCGCGCCGCCTGGGCTGCACGCGCGACGCGTCCGGCCCAGGCAGCCGACGGCGGCCCCGCACCAGCGCCGTCGACCAAGACGCAGGCATACGTCCGCCCCGCCGTCGCGCGTGGACTGCCGGACCGTTGGCTCGTCCGCGCGTACGTCGCCGAGAAGGTGGTGGGCGAAGCGTGGACGGCGCCCGTCGGCGTCGACCTGCACATGGCGCCCGACCCGCAAGCGGTGCCGGGACCGCAGGATGCGACCGCGGATCTGCCGGTCGTCGACCCGGAGCTGCGTTGGCTGCTCGACTACGCCGCGGCCGAGAGCGCGGGGATGGCGGTGGACGTGCCGCTGCCTGCGGGCACGGACTCCCTCGACCGGGTCGTCGCGGTAGGGGTCCGCGCGAGCACCGGCACGGCCGATGCTGCTAGTGAGCTCGCGGGCCTGTTGACCGCGCACCGCTACACCGACCGTCTCGGCTTCCTGTCGGCGGGCAGCCCGACCGCGAACAGCCCCGACGCGCGCTCGGCCGACGATCGCCACGTCGACCCCGACGCGCTTTGGCAGCAGGAGTTCGGCGCCCCCGCGGGGGCGGGCACGGCGGCGTCGATCCTCGCCACGGCACTTGGGCTGCCGGCGGGCATCCTCGACGGCTCCCCGGGGTCCGACGACGGTGGCGATCGCCGCGCGGAAGCGATGCAGACGGCACTGTGGGCGGCGACGTGGGGCTACTACCTCGGGGAACTGCTCGACGCATCGGCGCTCGGCACGATCGAGATCGATCGGATTCGCGCGCACTACCTGCGCTTCGTGCGTGGCCGCGGCACGCTACCGACGCTGAGGGTGGGTAGGCAGCCCTACGGCGTGCTGCCGCTGCTGCCATTGGCGGACTGGAGCACCGACGGCGCGAGCGACGTGGTCGACGCGCTGGCGCGCCTGCTGACCCGCGTGCGGCCGCTGTGGCAGTACGGCGTCGGCCGGCCTGTGACGAGCAGCGTGGGGCCCGACTTCGACGCGGCCTTCACGAAGGTGATGAGCACCGATGCGACCGCGCGCAGCTACGCGATCCGCAGCGCAATCGCCGACCGGACTTTCGACTCGAGCATCTTCACCGGGGTTGACACGCAACCGGGAAACGGCGTCATCGACGCGCTCGTCGGCGGTCTGCTGGGGCTCCGCAACAACCCGCTGATCCTCGAAGTCTTCAGCCCGACCGCCCAGCCGGTGCGCGCCCCGCTGGTTGTCGACCCGACCGATCCGACGCCCGACGCGACGGTTCAAGCTGCGATCCGCAACCTGCGTGCCTCCAATCCGATGCTGGTGATGACGATCTTGACGTGGCTGAAGCCGACGCCGGAGGGCCCGGCGACGCTGCTGCACACCCTGCTGCGGCGCAGCCTGCTGATCGAGTACGCCGCGGCCGGCATGAGTCTGACCGGAGCGTTCGCACCACGCCCGACGCCTGCGCGGGCGATAGCTGCCACAGCTCCCCCGCCGCCGGCGGCCAATCAGCGGGCGCCGAGGGCAGCTCCGCCGGTCGCGGGCGGCCTGCTCGCGGCCGAGGCGCGGGTCCCGACGAGCATGCTCTTTGGCTTGAGCCCGAGTCCGGCGGGGGGCTTCACGCCGGTGCTTTCGCTGCCGGCGGCGATCGCGACGCCGGCCGTCGCGGTTACCGGCGGGATCGCGGCCGGCGAGTGGCTGTGGCGCAACGCCGCTGAACATGCCGAGCTGCGCCGGAACCTCGACGAGACGCTCGCGGCGCTCGACGTGCTCGCGACGCTGAGCGCGGCCGAGGTCGAGCTGCTGTTGAAGGAGGCGCTCGACCTCGCGACGCACAGGTGGACGGCGTGGGCCGAGAGCGTGGCCACTGACAAGCTAGCGCGGCTGCGGACGACGGCGCCAACGGGAGTCACGCTCGGCGGCTGGGGCGTCGTCGAGCGCGTGAGCCGCCGCCCGCGAACGGCCGTCGACGCGGCGCTCGCGCTCGGCGCGACCGCGGGTCCGCTCTGGGAGGACACGCGGCCCGGGGGATTCGTGCACGCGCCGTCAACCGCGCAGGCGGCGACGGCCGCGGTACTGCGGGCCGCGCATCTGGCGCATGGTGGGGAGAGCGATCCGACCTGCGCGATCGACCTCTCGAGCGCGCCGGCGCGTGTCGCGATACGTCTGGCAGCGGGAATCCGTGCGGGCCAGGAGCTGGGCGCGCTGCTCGGCTACGAGCTGGAGCGGGACCTGCACGAACGCTCGGCCGACGTCCTGATCGCGCCGCTGCGCGCCTTCGCGCCGCGGTGGCAGGCCGGAGGGACCTTCGTCGAGGGCGAGCCCGAGGAAAGCGTGAGCCCGTCGGCCGTCGTCGACGGGCTCACCGTCGCGAACACAGACCCGGCGGCCGTCGCGCAGGCCGTCCTCCCCGGCGCGGGCGGGGCGTCGCCGAACCTCGCCGCCGCCCTCGCGGGCGCGCTCGAACAGCTGCGCGGGCATCGGCATGCGCTCGCGGACCTGTTGACGGCGGAGACGGTGCACCAGACGCTTGCAGGCAACGCGGCGCGCGCCGGGGCGGCGCTCGACGCGGCTCATCGTGGCGGCCTGCCGCCGCAGGAGTTCGACGTCCTGCGCACTCCGCGGGGCGGCGCGAGCCTGACCTGCCGTGTCGGCGTGCTGCTGCCGCCGGGTGATGGCGCGCTCGCGGGCGGCTGGCCGCAGAGTTCGCGCGGGGCCGCGGACTCTGCCTGCGGCGCGTGGCTCGCGAGCGTGCTGCCGCCGCGCTCGCGCGTACGCGTGCGGATCGCCAACGGCGCTGGAGCGGTGACCGACGCCGAACTGCCCGCGGGCGCATTGCTTGGACCGCTCGACGTCGTGCTCGACCGGCCGGAGGTGGTGCGCACCCGCATCGAGCTCACGCTGGCATTGGGCGCCAAGGTGCTTCCGGGTAGGGACGCAGCGTGGACGCCGGACACGGTCGGCCTCGAGGAGCTGCTGACGGTCGCGTGCGAGCTGCGCGAGGCGCTGGCCGCGCGGCCGCTGCGGCGGACCGACCTGTTGACGGCCGGCGCGAGCGCGGGTGCGGTCGACGAGCGCGACGTCGCGGATCTCGCGGACCGGCTCGCCGCGGCGCGCGCCGGGGTGCAGGCCGCCGCGGATCGTGTGGCCGCGGCGTCGGCGCCGCTGCAGGCCGCCCTTCCCGGACTCGTCGCAAGTGGCACGCCCGCCGCGAGTAGCGCCCACGTCGCGAGCGGCTCTCCCGCCGCGGGCGGCCTCGGCCCCGCGGTAGGGAGCGCGCGTGCCGCGCTGGGTGCGGCGCTGGCACAGGGCGTGGTGCTGCAACTCCCGGACGCGGCGACGCCGAGCGACCATCTCGCGGCGCTGGAGGTGGCCGCGGCGGAGCTGGCGCGGCGCCTCGCCCTACCGGCGCCAGCGCCCGGCGCATCCGCCGACGACCTGTCGGCGGCGCTGAAGGGACTCCTCGGAGCCGGCCAGCCAGCGCTGGCGCGCGTGCTGATCGACGCGGAGGCGGCTGCCGCGGCCGGTCCGGGGCTGGCGGCGGGCGAGGGCTTCCTCGCGGCCGACGCGGAGCTCGCGGCGGACTGGCTGCAGGACGTCGCAGCGGTTCGCGCAGCGTCTGGCCGTCTGGTGGCCGCGCTGGACGGCTGCGAAGCGCTCACCGCGGGAGTCGGCCTGAGCGGCGGCTGGCGGATCGTCGAGGCGAGCGGCGATTCCGAAGCGTGGACGGCGACGCTCGGGGCGGCGGAGCTGGCGAGCCGGGGAGCGGTCGCGACGGTGGTCCTCTGGACGGAGGGGAGCGTCGAGCTCGCCGCTGGCAGCAGTCTTTCCGGGCTGTTGATCGACGAGTGGGTCGAGGTGGTGCCGCAACCAACGGCGTCGACGTCGATCGCCTATCAGGCGGAGGCGCCGAGCGCGCGTGCGCCGCAGGCGATCCTGCTCGGTGTGGCACCCGACGTCGCAACCGGTTGGAACGTCGAGACCGTCGTGGACCTCGTGCGGGAGGCGATCGATCTCGCGAAGCTGCGGACGGTCGACGCCGAGACGGGCGCGTGGTTCGGGCGGATGCTCCCGGCGGTGCTGCTACCCGACGGCGACTCCAGCGATGTGATCGCGGCGCCGGCGCTGCCGCTGATCCAGATCGACGCGTCACTGCTGGAGATCATGCACGCCAAAGCGAAGCGGCTCGGCTGATGGGTGTCGTCGTCAACAACCGCCTGGAGGCGAGCACGCGGGGCACGGACCTGCTCCCCGGTCTGCACGCCCGCACGCACGACGCGCTTTGGCTGCTCGCCCGCCAGTGGCAGCTCGGCGAGCTGGACGGCGTCGACGGGGGCAGCCCGGTCAGCGCCGCGCTCGTGACGCGCTACGCGCCGCTGGCGAAGTGGCAGCCGGCGGGAGGCGAGCCGGCGGTGTACGACGGGTCGCGCCCCCTGGAGTCGCTCGTCGAGTCCGACGGCGGCGGCGTCGCCTGGCAGGACAGGGTCGCCGCGGGACTGCGGCTCGCGCGCGGGCTGCGTCGAGCCGGCCTCGACGCGGCGGCGCTGATCGCCCGCCTGCCCCTCGGCGTCCCCGACGCGGCGGTCGCGCCGGATCGAGATGGGGCGGCGCATGCGACGAGCGCGGTGACACCCGAAGCGGTAGCGGCGGTCGGCGCGGTGACAGCGGGGCGTGTGCCGGACCCCGACGCGGTCGCCGCGGCTTACGACGCCGACGTCGAGACACTCCTCGCTGCGGTGGGAGGCGAGCCAGCGCGGCCGGTGCTAGCGCAGTGGCGTACCTGGTGGGCGGGTCGCCAGCCGGCGCCCTCGGGCGCGTGGCAGCCGAGCGAGCTGAGCTACGCGTTTTCGGCGGCGACGGCGGACACGGCGCTCCCGGTCTACCGCGCGAGCCGGTTTCCCGGCGGGGCGCTCGACTGGACGGCCTTCGACGTCGCCCCCGCGGCCGGCGACCCGCTCGCGTCGCCCGGCGGGCCGCCGGCAGGCCAGTCCGCGCCAGCAAACCAACCCGCGCCGGCGGACCAGCCAGCGCCGGCGAGCGAGCCGACGACGGTGACGACGCGCGCGGTGCCGGTCGCGGTGACGTTCCACGGCGCTCCGGTCGGGCGGTACTGGCAACTGGAGGACGCGCGGACCGACCTTGGCGCGCTGGAGACCTACCCGACGGAGCTCGGGAAGCTGCTCCTCGCGGAGTTCACGGCGTGCTTCACGGGCGACTGGTTTCGCCTCCCGGTTCGTGTGCCCTACGGCTCGGCGGCGCGCATCGAGGCGCTCGTCAGCATCGACACCTTTGGGACTGCGACCCTGGTTCCCCCGGCGACGGCGGCCGCGGGACAACGGCCCTGGCGAATGTACGAGCACACCGTGGCGCGCCATTCCGACAGCACTCCCGATGGCGCAACGGACGGCAGCTGGCTGCTGGTAGCACCGGTACTGGCGGCGGGCCTGGATTCCGACGCGGTCGAGGAGGTCCTGTTCGTGCGCGACGCGGCGGCAGATCTCGCGTGGGGCATCGAGCGCACCGTGACGAACGCCGTTGGGCGGCCGGTGCGCCGCGCGGAGGACTTGAGCAGTCAGGGTCGCGTGCCGCAACCCGACCCGCGCGCGGGCCTCCCGGACGCATGGGTTTGGCGACTGGCGACGGACGTGCCGGAGAACTGGATCCCACTGCTGCCAACGCGCGGCCGCGCGGCTGACGAGGACTACCTGCTGGTGCAGGGGGCGACGATTCGCTACACGCGAGCGGCCGACGGCACGCTCAGCGCGGTCCCAGTGATCCCCGCGGGGCTCCTGCTGCGCGACAGCGGCGCGCTGCCCGAGCGCGAGGTTCCGCGCGAGGGCCTGTCACTGCAGCGAGCCCGGCGGCTAGCCCGCTGGGTTGACGGCAGCCGCGTGGGCTGGTGGTCACGGCGCGCGTCGGTCGGGCACGGCCAAGCCAGCAGCGGCCTGGCATATGACGGTCTGCACGCGACCAGCGAGGACGCGCGGGCGCTCGGCCAGTAGCGGAGTCACGATCTGAGCTCAACCTTTTCGAGATCGCAGACCTCGAGCGCATCCGAGAAGCCCTACAGGGTCTGCCGACGCCGCCCCCGCGCAGGCGCGGCAAGCCCTCGCGATGCTGCAATTCGATCCAGACCTCCAGGGGTCGTTGGCCCGCCTGGCGAGGAAGCTCGCCATCGTGCGGGCCAACGGCGGGCCTCGGCGGCCGCCGGTGAGTCGGCGACAGCGGTTGCGCCGGCCAGGCTGGGTGCTGAGGGCCATCGTCGGCGTCATGGCCGACCAGAAGGAGCCGATGCGACCGAACCCGAAATGCGCACGCAGCCAGCCGAAGGCGCTTGCTGATTAGGAATTCGTGCCCTCCGCCAACCGCTGGCTCAAGCTCTCCAATCGAGGCCGTAAACTCGGCAGCTCCCGCTCGACCACATCCCATACAAGCGCCATATCGACGCCGAAATATTCGTGGATGAGCTTGTCGCGCATCCCGGCGATCTGCCGCCAAGGCACCGCTGTATCGAGTGCGCGAGTGTCGTCCGAGATCCCCTTTACGGCTTGGCCGATGATCTCGATGTTTCGAATGACCGCGTCCTGAGTCTTGCCATCCGCGAAGAACGCCTCGCGACCCCCGACCGTGTAGCTCTGGATCGCGTCGATCGCCGTGATCGCGTGGAGCAGGTAAGTGCGCTCGTCCTTCACAGGGGCACGGCATCTGCATAGATACGCTCACGCAGAAACGGGCTCACACCGCCCTCGCTGAGTACATCGACATGGGTACCAAGCAGATCCTCTAGGTCTTGCCACAGGCCGACGAGGTCGACCAGGCTGCGCCCCGGCTCCATCTCGACCAAGAGGTCGACGTCGCTCCCCGCGCCGGGCTCCCCACGCGCGATCGAGCCGAACACACGAACGTTGCGTGCACCGTGCTGGGTCGCGTACCCCAGGATCTCGTCCCTCCGCGCACGGAGCCGATGCAGATCGAGTTGAGCGTATTCGGTACCCATTGACGGTCACGGCCTCCCGTTGCTGGTCCCACTCGGGGCAACCCGAGCAACCGAGCCAGCGTCCTGGTTCGATTAGCGACGTTCTGTTCTCCGAAAATCGGGGAGACAGGATTTGAACCTGCGACCGCCCGGCCCCCAGCCCGCGCGATACCGTGCGGCTGGGTCCTAAACCCCCGTGATTACTGGCCCCGAGTGTAGCTCAGTTGCTCTCGTTTTCGCTCAATTTGTTCCCCGGATTGTTCCCCGTCGCGTCGGTAGGGCCGCCCGGGGCCTGCACCTCGACGGTCGTCTCGGGGCACTCGCCCGTCCCCGCTCGAGCGCGCGGATCGGCCGCTTGAAGATCGTCTTCAGGCTCGCCAGCGGGGTCGGGGGCGAAGGCGTCGTTGACGACCTGGACCTCGTGCTCTGAGGGGGCGTAATGCGAGTAGATCTGGGTCGTCTTGCTGTCGGCGTGCCCCATGAACTCCTGGATCAGCCGTAGGGGCTGCCGGGAGGCGGCGCCCGCCCGCCCTTGCCGTTGCGCACCAGCAGAGAGCCGCGTTGTGGGTCAAGGTCGTGTTCGCTGAGGCTGAGCGCCTCTTGGATGCGTAGCCCGCCGCACCAAAGCACGACTATCAGGGCACGCAGGCGAGCGCCGTGGCGGTCGGTGCCAGCCTCGCGTATCACCGCGATGATCTCCTGCACCGTGGGCGGGTCGGTCGGGTAGCGCAGCCCCTTGTTGCGCGGCGGCCGTCCAGCGTGGAAGCCCGGCAGGGTCGCTGGTGAGCGACGCCGTCCAGCGGAATCGAGAACAGCGGAAACAGTCATGGATCCTCCTCGGGATCGAAACAGCGAACAGTTCTTGCTGCTCTCTACCAGCCCACAGGGGACTCCCAAGACTCGTCTGCGGATCGGTTCATGTCGTGTTCGGGCGCTACTCTTGAAGTCATGAGGCATTCTGTTTTGAGCACCACTCCGACGGCTGAGAAGCCCGCGCTGAGCGACGAGGAGCGCGCCGAGCGACGACGGCAGCTCGCCGAGCGCGTGTTTAGCCCGGGCGGGCTTGATCGGGATACGCTTGAGCACATCGAGCAACTGACGGACAACGAGTCGTAGCGACCTGCGGTGAATGCCGTCGAGCTGCTGGAAGGCGATGCGCCGTTCATCGCCGATACATCGGCATGGTGGCGGTTCTCCTCCCTCCCCGCTGTGCTTGCCGGGCTCGTCAAGCAAGCGATGGACGATGACCGGCTGTGGATTACGCCGATCGTGCGGATGGAGATCCTCTACTCCTCGCAGCACCTCCGAGTACACCGTAGTCGAGACAGAGCTCGACGGGTTCCGGATCCTGCGCAACGATCGAGCCGTCGCGGACGCGGCGATGAGCGCGGTCGGTGACCTGGCCGAGCGCAGCGACGGGTACCACCGCGTGCCGCTGACCGACGCGCTGATCGCCGCGGCCGCCGCCGAGCACGGCGGCATCGCGCTGCTTCACCGCGACACCCACTTCGACAAGCTCGCCGAAGTCCTCACATTCGAGAACGTCGAGCTTCCAGGGTCCTGAGCCGTCAGGCGTACACCGACGCCGCCAGCCATCTACGAGACGCCTCTCGTCCCAAGCGAGGGCTTGGCGCGTCGGGCTGGATGCTCCTGTTCTTGGCGAGGGAGCAGGTCGCTTGGATCTGTGACCTGTCAGATCTGCTTCTGCGGTGTGGCAAGCGAGTCAGCGGCCGATGCGCGGTAGCGAACGTGCGTCGCGCGCGGGGAGTGGATCACCTCGACCGGCTGTAGGCCGGGGTCTTGCACTCCGTCGAACAGGCGCTCACCGGCGCCGAGCAGAACAGGAACGACGTCGAGCATGAGCTCGTCGATCACGCCCGCCGCGAACGCCTGCCGCACGGTAGAGGCGCCACCGGCGATGTCGACGCCGAGGTCGCCGGCCGCCGCCTCCGCGCGCTCAAAGGCGACATCGAAGCCTTCGGTGATGAAGTGGAACGTCGTCCCGCCCTCCATCGCGATCGGGTCGTGCGGGTAGTGGGTGAGAACGAACACAGGAGCGTGATAGGGCGGCTCGTCGCCCCACCACCCGCGCCAGTTCACGTCCCACGGGCCCCGAACCGGGCCAAACATGTTGCGGCCCATCACGTACGCTCCGCAGGGCGTCATGAGCTCGTCGCGCACGCGGGCGTCGGCTTCATGGAAGGGCTCGTCCAGGTGCCAGTGGTGGAGCTCCAGGCCGCCGACGCCGAGCGGGCTCTCGCGGCTCTGATCGGGGCCGGCGACGAAGCCGTCGAGAGACATGGACATGTGGCATGTGGTTGGTGTCATGGAACCAAGACCACCGAATCGACGAGCAATCATCGGTGGGGGACGCCCTCGCGAAGGCTAGCGGTTGCCCGCCGACTGGGCACCTCGCGCCGCGTGGCCGCCAAGTCGGGCCTGGCCCGGTTTCCTCACGCGACGAGTACCCGCACGGCCGCTAGCCAGCGACCCGCTCCGCGCGGAAGCCGTCGCAGTGGGCCAGATTAAGCCGTCGAACCCATGCCGCAGGCGAGCGCATCCGCTTCGCCCGGTGCAGGCGGGCGGGTGCCGATCCTCGGTCGGTGTGCTCGCAGCTCGTCCGGAGCGGCAGCTTGGCGCCTCATGGAAGCTGCTCCCGCTCTTGGCCAGAGGCGAGAGTCAGCTGCGCGGCGCTCGCAACCCCGGTCGTCGATACGGCCGAAGAGACTCCTTTGGTCCATTACTCCGGGGACCAGACCAGTTGGCCCACTTCACGGGAACCCGTCAGCCGGAAGCGGCACGTCGTGACGCCTTCTCCAACGCAGGAACATCACGACACAACTCGGCGAGGTCGCACTTGGAGCACTGCTCACCCCATGAGGCCAGGCGCGGAAGGTTGTTCTCCCGCAGCGAGTCGCCCGCGTCGCGGATCTGCGAACGCACGGGTCTTCCAGCGCTGGCGGTTCAGTAGCTCGACCTGCATGCGAGCCCAGAAGCCTTCGACCATCGCATTATCGAACGGGGCGCCGACGGCTCCCACGGAGGGCGCTAGGCCGGCGTCGGTGACCTTCTGGCTGAAGACCCAGGAAGCGAACTGTGTCCCGCGGTCGGAGTGGATGATCGCGTGCTGGTCGGGTGCGCGGCGGGCGAGCGCCATCCCGAGCGCGTTGGTGACCAGCAGCGCGGTTTGGGAGCTGTCGATCGACCAGCCGACGACCATCCGGGAGAACGCGTCAAGGACGGCGCAGCAGTAGAGCTTGCCCTCTCTGGTTGGGTGCTCGGTGATGTCTGTCATCCATAGGCGGTCCGGCGCGTCTCGTTGGAAGCGGCGGCGCACGAGATCGAGCGAGCTGGCCTTGCCGAGCTTCGCGCCCCTGGGCAGCCGGCGTTTGGGGAGCCCATGGATCCCCAGGCGACCCATGATCAGCTCGACCTGATTATGCCCGACGGTGATCCACGGCCATAGCGCAACTCTGCGGTCACACGCCGCGAGCCGTAGGTGCCAGCCGAATCCTTGTGCACCTGCACGATCTCGCCGGCCAGCCATGCGTGTCTGAGCGTCCGCTGCGACGGCGGACGATCCTTCCAGGCGTAGTAGCCCGAGACGGAGACCTCGAGCATCACGCACGCCCGCTGCACGTCGAACCCCTGCCCGGCCAGAGACTCAATCACCGGGTAGAGCCTTTTGGGGGCAGATCCCCTTCGAGGAAGACCTCGTTCACCTTGCGCGAGACCGCGAGTTCGGTCTCCAGCTGGCGGATACGGCGCTTCGCCGCCGCAAGCTCCATCTGCCCCTCGATGCTCAGCCCCGGCGCCTCGCCTCGGTCGATCCGCTCCTGCTTGAGCCAGCCGTAGATCGTCGCCTCGCTGACACCGAACGTCTCGGCGAGCTGCGCGACCCTCGTGCCCGCTCGCGCGAGCTCGACAACCTGCTTGCGCACCTCGACTGGATACCTGCCTGGCATGTCCTCCTCCTTGCCGACCGCCGGAGGATTCCATAAACGCCTCTCCATAAAACCGGGGGCAGATCAATCCGAGTGTAGGTGTCGGCGCGAAGAAGTCGGGTGATCTCGTCCAGGTCGGTTGTGGCCATAAGTCGCTCTATCCCACCCAGTCGTCGGACTTCGCGTTCAACCGCCTCTTGCCGGGCTAGGTATTCTGGACGGGGCGGGGGGTTCCGCTGCGCCGACGCTCCACGCGCCCGGCGGTCGTAGTCTTGGACGGGTATCAGCGTCCCCGGCATGTGAAAGCCCAGGATGTATCCGCCAGGCGGGTCCATTAGCGCCCACGTCGCCTGAGCCCTGCGGGCACTAGAAACATTGCCTCAGTCTAGCCACCCCAGGAGCGTTCAGAACGCCACTGCCCCCGGCTCGTCTCCCGGCCGCCCTGGTCATCAACTCCATCGCCCGCACTGGCTTGGCGTGTCCAGCGACTACTACGCGCTCCTGCTTGGCGCGAGGGTGCGAGCGTCTGATCAGCCGCGCTTCGCGCTCCCCCAAACGGACGACGAGGAGCCGCACACGCTCCAGAACCGGACACGCTCGCTCCCGTAGGCAGTTGCGAGCGCGCGACCGTCGGCATTGCTGGCGACTGCGGTTCGTCCTTTCCGCTCGTCTGCTCGGTCATCGTTCAGATGCCTGCTCAGTTCTCAACGCGGCTGTCACGCGCCTGGGGAATACTCCTCTTCATGCCCGAGAAGCCCACGACCCCCGACCCGCTGGAGCTTGCTCAGTCCTTCGAGCTATCCGGCGGTCGGTATGATGTCCCATCATGGGTGCGCTCGACTCCGACCCGTTCGGCCAGCACCGAACACCGGCGCTCAAGCGATGGGCTGAGACCCTGGAGCGGCGGTGGCCGCTTGTGCAGCTTGCGGCCGCCTTGGCGGTCGCGGTCGGCCTTGTCGTGTTGGCGCTCGTGACCGGTGAACTTCCCGAAGGCGGCTAGCCTGATCGCGTAGGGCCGGTCCCGATCTTCGTGGCCGTCGCCACCCGATCGAGCCTGCCGCGCTGATGGTGCGGGATACTGCCCTCGTGGTGCCGGAGGAGTCCACGACCCCCGACCCGCTGGAGCTTGTGCGCCGAGTATTGACGCTGTCAACAGGTCCGACCTCGACGCGGTGGGAAGCCGCGACCGGTGAGTTTTGGCCACCCAGGGTCAGGCGGCAGATACGTACGTGTCGGCGTGTCGCAAACGCACGGTCATGTTGTCGCGCTGACTCGATCTGACGGGAGTGAGATCATGGTGGCGTGGAACGCGGCCCAGGATCCGAAGGGGAGTTGGAGAAAACAACATCCGGTGCCCTGCTCGCCACCGTTCGCTTCGCCGATACACGGTGGCTCCCGGGAGACTGGACGAAGGCACTGCTCATCTTCGAGCGATGTCTTCTCTACAGCGGTGGCCGGTCGGGCGAGTTCCTCGGGTGGAGCCTGAAAGCGGCGCTCAACCCGCCGAACGTCGAGTTGGTTAGCCGCAGCACTTCGCGATGGTTTGACGAACGCGTTGCTGCCGATGCGAACCAAAATCTGAGTAAGCTAGTCGCGGCACACCCCGGAAACTGGATCGCCTGGTCCACCGATGTCCTCAAGTGGGATCTGCGCGCGGGAGTCGGAGCCTCTCGACTACGGTTGGAACTTGTCGGCGGTACGCGTCATAAGGTTCTGTGGGGTCGCGTCTCCAACTCCCTGCCAGCTATCCGTGCTGCGCTCCACCGCGCCTTGGCCGATCCGGTCGAAGAGAGACGTACACACCACTGACGGCTGGATTTCCAGTGAACGAGGCCGAGCACGCGATGACTGTTGATTTTTCTTTAGAACTACGGGAGGTCGTAGGTCAAGATCTGCGGCTCGTTCCAGCCTCTGCGGGCATCAGCGGTATGTGGTCGCTCGATGCTGGTGATATCCCTGTCGCGCACCTGCGTTTCGGCCACGACGGCTGGGCAGTCGAGGTGGCTTGTAAGGAGGCTCAGTGGCGGCTTGCCAAGAACAAGAAGTTCGGCTGGGAGCTAAACATCGAGCGTCCCGACGGAGGACTCCTCGGCCGCTACTACGGGCGACGCTGGCGAAGCGGCGGCGGCATCGAGCTCGCCGACGGAACCCGCGCGGAGCTCCGTCGCTCGCCTCTGCGAAACCGATGGCAGATCCGGAACACTCACGGAGCAGTTTGCGACATCCTCTCCCGTGCCTACGTGGGCAAGCTCACAACGCGACGCACCGAGGACCGGATGACCGTGACCCTCGACCCAGAACCTACCGGGATTGGAAGCCTTGAGATCGTGGTTCTCACTGCCTGCGGCGTAATAATGCTCACAGACGCGCTTGCGGCCGCCGGCGCGAGGGCTGACATGGGACGCTGATAATGAGACCAAACATGCGCTACCGAGCCAAACGCGAACTTGGGCGACCCGAAGCCAAGCAGGACAGAGTTGTCGGCGTGGTCGGCTGGGGAGTTACTCTTGAGGCATCACGGCTCGGCGCCAGCGACCTCCAGCGGTTCGGGCGTACCGGCGAATGGGACAGCCCCGGCACGTGGCTCGAACTGCCGCTCAAGCGCCTGCCGCTGCCGGTGGCTCGCCGCATCGAGCTCGTGATCGGGGCGATCCTGATCCTGATGGCTGCGATCCTGATTTTCGCTAGCCTCGCGGGGGCGGTGCGCTCAGCGTTCGCGCTATAACGCAGGCCCAATATTAATAGATACGTGCCGGTGGTGACTCCTTCGCGCGAGATCCGAGCGCCTCCAACAAGCTCAGCCTACCCGTCGACCGCTGGCGAACTCGAAGCCCCGTCGAGCGCAAGTCGCAGCTCCGCGAGGAGTTCGTCGGGCTGGTCAAACGCCATCGCGTGCCCGGCCCCCGGCAAGCTGCGCGTCGTCGCCGACGGCAGGCACTTGGCGAGCGCGGCGCTCGTCTTCTGCAGGAAGGCGGGGCTGAGCGTGGCGGTGACGATGTTCACCGGCGCCCTGATCGAGGCGAGTTCCGCCGCGCCGATGTGCGACCCGTCGCCGGAGGCGAGGTCGGCGAACACGCCCTCGGCGTTGGCGCGCAGCGCCTCGCGGCGCTCCTCTCCCATGCGCTCGAACGCGCTTCCGCCGGTGCTGTAGCTCGTCACGAATCGCAGCCAACCGTCGATCGCCCGGCGTCTGCGCCCCACAAGCCACAGTAGCCGCGCCTTGACTACCGCGCCTGCGAACGCCGGCGTGAGGTTGTGCGCGGCGCCGAACGCGGGGTCGAGCAGCACCAGCGAGCCGACGAGCTCCCGCCGGCACACGGCGAGCTCTAGCGCGGCGATTGCGCCGGAGCTGTGTGCGACCACTGCAACGGGCGCCACATCAAGCGACTCGACCAGCTCAGCCGCGTCGGCGGCGTGCGCCCTCCAGTCACGTGGGGCTGCTCCCGAGCCCGGGTACCCCCGGCGGTTGAACGTGATCAAGCGGTGACTCTGGGTGAGCGGCTCGAGATCCGTCGCCCACATACGCCCATTGCTGCCCGCTCCGTGGATCACGAGCACCGCCGGCCCGCTCCCCTCGTCGGAGTGCCAGAGATCGGAGTTGGTCGCAGGGGTGGGGGACATTGCGGACAGCCTACCGCCACGCGTCGGGTCCCGCTGTCTCTCGCGCCACACGTGGGTCCCGTAGCTGCCAGCCAGACCAGAGAGCAGCACGCCGAGCACGAGGAGACCACCGACCACGCCCGCGGCCATCTGAAACGAGGTCACATACGAAGCGCCTCAGACGGCATCCGCGCTGCTGCTTCGCAAGAGCAAAGCGGCATCTAGTGTCTTGAGTCAGTGATTCGTTGGCAGTAGCGCGTGAGGCTGTCGAGGATTTGGTCGGCGGTCTTGGTCCAGACGTAGGGACGGGGGTGTTCGTTCCAGTGCGCGATCCAGGCGCGGATGTCCGTGTTGAGCTCGCGGACGGACTTGTGGGCTGAGCGCTTGAGCTTCTTGTTGGTGAGCTCTGCGAACCAGCGCTCGACGAGGTTCAGCCAAGAGGATCCGGTCGGCGTGAAATGAAGATGGAACCGGGGATGCGCCAGGAGCCAGCGCTGCACTGCCTTGGTCTTGTGCGTCGTGTAGTTATCCAGAATCAAACGGACGTCCAACTCAGTTGGGACGGCAGCGTCGATCTGCGCCAGGAATTTCTTGAACTCGACAGTGCGGTGGCGGGCGTGCGGGCGAGATGACTTTCCCTGAGGCGATATCCAGCGCGGCGAAGAGACTGCTCGTGCCCGAGCGCTTGTAGTCATGAGTCGCGCGCTCTGGGACTGGCCTGGCCCCCTGAGTTCGGTCCGGCCCTTGTGAGAGTTTCTTGCGCCCGCGATGATGGGCGAGAAAGGAACTCTGATGAAGCGACGCAGGCATACGCCGGAGCAGATCATCCGCAAGCTGCGGGAGGCCGAGCGGATGCTCGGCGAGGGCAAGACGATCCCAGAGGCGGCGAAGGAGCTCCAGGTGAGTGAGCAGACCTATCACCGGTGGCGCAACCAGTACGGTGGGATGAAGGCGCAGGACGTCAAGCGGCTGAAGGAACTCGAGCGGGAGAACGTGTCGCTGAAGGCGATCGTCGCTGACCAGGCGCTCGAGGTGCGGGCGTTGAAGGAGATCTCCCGGGGAAACTGGTAGGCCCAGCCCGTCGGCGCCGAGCGGTCGCGATGCTGCGCGACCGTCTCGGCGTCAGCGAGCGCTGGGCGTGCCGGGTAGTCGGCCAGCACCGCTCCACGGAGCGCTACGAGCCCAAGCGCGCCGAGGATGACGCGGCGCTGCGAGCCGAGCTGCGCAAGTTCTCCAAGGAGCGACCGCGATGGGGGTACCGGCGCGCGCACCACCACCTGCGCGAGCAAGGCTGGGATGTGAACCGCAAGCGGGTGCAACGGCTGTGGCGCGAGGAGGGGCTGCGGGTCCCCGTGCGCAAGCGCAAGCGTCGCCGGCTTGGGGAGTCGACCGTTCCCGCGGCACGGCTGCGCGCCGAGCGTCCCAACCACGTATGGGCGTTCGACTTCCAGTTCGACCAGACCGCTGACGGCAGGGCGCTGAAGCTGCTGAACATCGTGGACGAGTTCACCCGAGAGTCGCTGGTGATGCTGGTGGAGCGCAGCATCGACGCTGAGATGATCGTCGGGGCGCTGGAGCGCCTATGCGGCGAACGGCGCCCCCCGAAGCTGCTGCGGATGGACAACGGCCCGGAGATGACCGCGCACGCGCTGCGGGACTGGTGCACGCTCTCGGGCACAGGGACCGCGTTCATCGAGCCCGGCTCACCGTGGCAGAACCCGTTCGTCGAGAGCTTCCACTCCCGTGTGCGCGACGAGCTCTTGGACGTCGAGGAGTTCTCCTGTCTCGCCGAGGCGCGTGTGGTGATCGGCGACTGGCAAGAGGACTACAATCGCCGCCGTCCACACTCCGCGCTCGGGATGCGCGCCCCCGTCGCGTTCGCCGCCGCGTACACCGCCGCCGAGACGATCAATCGCGCAGCGGCATAACCCGGGGGCCCGGGGGCCTGTGGACATGCCGCGTTGTGGACAGCAAGCTGCCCACAACGCTTGGACAACGCTTCGCGTTGCCCACATGCCCACAGGCCCGACCGCTACACCACCTACACTCCGCAAGTCGACCCGTGTCCACGAGAACGGGACGGTCCATCTACCCACCCACTCTCACACGCGGTGGACCGAAAAACGGGGGCCGGCCAGGACTCCGGGGAGCATCGACAGGGTCGGCTGAGAGCGATCGAGGGCCTGGATCTGGGACTTCTCATCCACGCACAGCACCAGTGCTCGCTCTGGCGGATCCAGGTATAGGCCCACGACATCACGAACCTTGTCCACGAACAACGGGTCGGTCGAGAGCTTGAAGGACTCCACACGATGAGGCTGCACACCGAACGCGCGCCAGATCCGTGACACCACGCTCTGAGAGAGCCCGAGGTGCGCCGCCATCGAGCGGGTCGACCAGTGCGTAGCATCCTTCGGGGCGCTCTCGAGCGTCTCCGCGATCACCTCTGCGACCTTCTCATCGGAAATCGTGCGTGGTTTACCCGGCCGCCTCTCGTCAAGCAAACCATCCACACGATCACGGACGAATCGTCCGCGCCACTTCGCGACCGTCATCCGCGTCAGCCCAAGGCGCTCCGCGAGCTGAGTGTTGTTCTCCCCCTCAGCAGCAGATGTTGGTCGAAGCCATTCGCTCCGGAGGGCCAGAGATTTGAGAAGGGCCATCGCAACCCCTGGCTTGATCGCCGGCCAGCGTGGCAGGCAATCACCATGCTTTGCAAGTTCCGAGAAATTGTTCCCCGTGGGGGCCTTTCTTTCTCGAGGAGCTAACCGCAGTTTTTGGCTCTACTACTTGCTTTTCCCGTAGTCGGGGAGACTGGTTTAATTTGGCTTAGATCCTCGGGTTTTGGCCCACTCTGCAGCCGATTTGCAGCCGGTGTGCACGCCAAACACACGCCACGATAGCCCGCGATGCACACTCGATGCACATCCTACTGCGCGGTCCGCGGACCCGGTGTAACCTGCGACCGCCCGGCCCCCAGCCGGCAGGTTCTGGTATCGCCAAGCGCCCGAGACTCATGTTTGCTGAGGTTCGGTGCATCTGAGTTGCGCCAAAATGGACCCCGAATTGGACCCCGTGGCATAAGCCTTGACTCTGCGTCCGAGGCAGACGAGCGTACTCCACGGTGAGGATCAGCAACAGGCAGGCAGGTCCGGTTCACGACGCGCCTGTTGCCTCGCACCAATGCAGCGTCGCGGGATCCCACCGATGGCCCCGCGCGGTTCCCGCGAGCACTGGATCAATAAAACGCCCGACGGTCTCGATGGCGCCGGCGAGATCGCGCTCCTTCAGCTGGGGCGCGTCGCGCGCGACCCGAGCGTAGCCGCTCGGCCAGTCACGTCCGCCGGGAGCGGCAAGGCGCTCCGGTAGGCTCAGACCGCGCCGCCGGGCCTCGGATGTCAGCGCCATGCCGAGCCCGTCTGCTCCGACCGAGATCGTGTGGGCAAAGATCGCCAGATCGGCGAGGTCGCGAAAACGGGTGCTCGGCTCCCTCAGCCCGCTGGAGCGCTCGTGTGTCTCCAGCAGGGCGCACACCTTGTCGGCGATGTGGTCGGCAAGAGGGTAGGCCGCGTAGCTCGCCGTCACGAGCCCGGGCAATTCGATCGGGACGAGCGGAGAAACCACGTCCGGTAGACCAGTCATCACCAGACCGGCGACGAGATCGACGTGGAAGCTCGCAAACTGCTCGACCCCCAAGAACGCGACGACGCCCAGGCGCACGGCACCGGCCCCCTGCATGATCCGTCGGCCAGGGGCCAACGTGAAGGTGAAATAGTCATCCAGGTCGATCGCGACGGCCGCGCGCAGGGCCGTTTCCGCCTCTTCGAGGTCGCCGGCGCGGCTGAGCAGATCGATGTCGCGCGTATGCCGGGCGCCGGCTCCAAGACGGGCGAGCATCGCTGTAGCGCCCTTGAGCACCCAACGATCTGGTTCGGCGCGAAAGACCCGGCACAGCAGCCGGTCGTAGGCGAACTGGCGCTGCAGGCTGCTGAGCTCAACCCCTTGCTCGTGCGCGAGCGGCCGCAGCCGATCGGCGACCGCATTGCGCATGGCACGCGGATCTCGGTAGCGCTCAGCGCTCACCATCGCCTCGGGCGAACGCGACCCTCCCCTCCCGATCCGCGGAATCGGCCAGCCTCAGCAGATGGTCGAGCAGCGCTGCACCGTCGCCCCGGCGGAAGCCGTAACGCGCCGCCGATGGCGCCACGCACTCGGCGATCGTGTCCGGGTCATCGAGCACCCGGCGAACGACCTCTGCCGCAATCTGAGCCACGCTCGCCGGCTCGACGTGATCGTCGAGCAGATCGGCGATCATCCGCCCGGCGCGGGTCGCGGGAAGACCGTACAGCAGAAGCCGCTGACCATTGGGCACCCGGCCGCGGTGCAAACGCACATCGGGCCGGCGCGTCTGACGCCGCTCCGGGAGCATGAACTCGTGCACATCGGCACGGAGGTCGCCAACCCCATACAGCGCCGCAGCCGACGCGTGCGAGACCACCGCCACATCGGGCGAGCGGACACGCTCCCATGCTGGCGTACCGGGATCGAGCTGAAGCCATGCCGCCCGCAGCCCAAGGTGATCAGGCTCAGCCGCCCCTCGGATCCTGTAGACACCGTGCGCGACACGCTCGATCAGCCCATCGCGCGCGAGGCGCGCAAGCGAACTCACGGCAACCCCAGCCTGCTGCGCCTGCTGGCGCGTGCAAAGACCCCACTGAGTCTCGGCGACGTCGAAGAGTCGTTGGAGCGGCCGCGCCATACTGCAAAGTATATCAATAGCAGCATCGTCCGCAGCGGTACTCGATAACCGCTCTGCATAAAGTCGTGAATTTGGGCTATTTTGCAGCGCATCCTGATGGAGCGCGATCGAATCGAGGCACTCGCCATGCACAAGTCAAGACACTAAGATCGAGCCCGCTTACCCGTAGGCAGCCGCGACATGAGGAGTCAATGGATGGCACGCCGTAGCGTGTGGGTGCAGATGCAGCGCGAAGCCGAGCGCCGCCGGCGCGAAGCCGAGCGAGCGGCTAGCGCGCTCGAGCAGAAGCGGCAGCGCCAGATCAAAGAGGCGGCTCGTCAGCGTACGTATGACGAAAAAGAGCAGAAGCGACTCTACGTCGAGCAGCGCGCACACGAAGCCGAGCAGCTTACTCGGGAAATGACAGAGCACGTCGAGCAGCTCGAAGGGCTCCTGGCCGCCTCGCTCTCCACCGACACGTCATTTGAGATCCAGACACTGAAGGAGCACCCGGTCGCGATCCTGTTCGAGCCCGGCGAGCTGGCAATCCCAATCGAGCCTCCAGCCAAGCAACTGCCTCCTCCCCCTTCGGGCCTGGGCAAGTTTCTCCCGGGAGCAAAGGCGAAGCACGCACAGGCCGTGACCGAGGCCGAGGCTCAGTACGCGCAGGAGCTCGCCAAGGCCGTCGAGGCCGAGCGCAGCCGGCAGACGGCGCTGGGCGCCGCCGAACGCGATCACGACGCACGAGTGCACGCCGAGGCCGAGCGGGTGACGGCCCAGAACAACGAGGTGGACGCGTTCAAAGCCGGCTATGACGCGCCTGATCCTGACGTGGTCGTCACCTACTGCTCGATGGTGCTCGCCGCCAGCCGATACCCGGACGGGTTTCCCCAGCAACACAAGATCGCCTACGTGCCGGAGTCACGACAGCTCGTCATCGAGATGGACCTGCCGACGTTCGACGTCGTACCGGACGTCGCGGAGTATCGCTACGTCAAAGCCAAAGACGAAATCGCTTCCAAAGCACGACCGGCAACCCAGAGCAGAGCGCTGTATGCAAACATCGTCGCACAGGTGACGCTGCGATCGGTGTACGAAATGTTGCGAGCAGATCGGGCTGGCCACATCGAATCAGTGGTCTTCAATGGACACGTCGACACCATCGATCCCCGCACGGGACAGCCCACACATCCCTGCCTGATCACGCTTCGTACAACTCGTGACCTTTTCGACAGCCTCGACCTTGCGCGAGTCGAGCCTGGTGCCTGTCTCCAAGGACTCAACGCATCGGTTTCACGCAACCCAGCGGAGCTTGCCCCCCGTGCGTCCCGTGCTCGAGTTCAGCATGGTCGATCCGCGCTTCGTCGAGAAGACGGACGTCCTGTCGTCGATCGACCACCGGCCGAACCTCATGGCGCTGACACCCGGCGAGTTCGAGACGCTGATCACAAATCTATTCGAGAAGATGGGCCTTGAGACGCGGTTGACGCAAGCCTCCCGCGACGGCGGAGTTGACTGCGTCGCATACGATCCGCGGCCCATCTTCGGTGGCAAGGTCGTCATACAGGCGAAGCGCTACAAGAACACGGTCGGCGTGAGCGCAGTGCGGGATCTGTTCGGGACGATGCAGAACGAAGGAGCGAGCAAGGGGATCCTCGTCACCACCAGCGGATACGGCAAGGCATCGTTCGAGTTCGCGCAGAACAAGCCCCTCGAGCTGTTGAGCGGCAGCAACCTGCTCTACCTGCTCGAGGAACATGCAGGCATCACCGCCAAGATCGAACCGCCCGAGGACTGGGCTCAGTCAGACGAAAAATCGGCCGGCGAAGCGCAGGTCGAGACAAGTCCTCCACCAGTGCCAGCCCAACTTCCGGCAGCTGTACCCGAGACTGATGCGGTCTAGCTGTTGTGCCCGGTGACGTCCCGAACGCGGTGGATGGGTGGGCGGTTGCCGAGGGCGCTGTGGGTGCGCTGCTCGTTGTAGTAGCGAACCCAGTGTGGCAGCGCTTGGCGGCGGGCGTCGCTTGAGGCGTATTGGAGGGCGTAGGCCCACTCGCGTTGAAGGGTCTGCTGGTAGCGCTCGACCTTCCCGTTGGTGCGGGGCGTGTAGGGCCGGGTGCGGATGTGGCGGATCGCGCGGCGGTAGAGCAGCTCGCGCAGCGCCTTGTTGTGGATATAGGTGAACGCGTTGTCGCTCATCAGCCGCTCGGCGACGATCCCATGCTCAAGGAACCAGTCCAGTGCGCGGCGGGTGAACGCGGTCACGGTCGGGGCCTTCTCGTCGTCGTGGATCTCCGAGTACGCCAGGCGGCTGCAGTCATCAACGATCGAGTGCACGTACTCCCAGCCGGCTCTCCGGGAGCGCCGGGTGCGATCACTCGTCAGCGCGTGCCCGGGCTCGGTGAACTTCCCGAGCTTCTTGACGTCCATATGCAGCAGGTTCCCGGGGCACGGCCACTCGTAGCGCACGACCTCTGGGCGCTCGGACGGCTCCCGCCGCGAACAGCCCCCACGCCGCAGCACCTGGTGGACGGTCGAGTGGGGGCGCCCAACCAGCATCGCGATCGTCCTGGGACTCCAGCCCGTTCGCTGGCGCAACTCACAGATGCGCTGCTCCTCTGCGGCAGGGCACCGGGAGGGAGAACGGTGAGGGCGACTGGAACGCTCAACCAGGCACACCAGCGACTCTCGCTCAGCGGGGGTCGCCGCCCGCCAGCGGCGCACCCACTCCCAGACCGTGGACTTCGACACGTTCCCCCACGCCCCAGCCTGCGCGAAGGACATCCCGTCATCCACGACACGACGAACGACCATCTCCCGCCCACGCGTGGTCATGCGGGCTCTATGGTGCGGCATTCCGGGCCTCCTTGAGGTGGTGAGCTTTGACACCCACAGCCTCTCGGTAGGCCCGGACCTACCTACACCGCGTTCTGAACGTCCCTGGGCACGTCATCTAGCCCCTCGGGCCCCGTCCATCCGGGCCCAAGGCTATCAGACTTTATACGACGCTATACGCAATTATCGGATGATAAGTGCATAATCACATAGAAATACTTAAAACGCTCCAAACCCTTGCTCTCGCTGTACACGCCGACCAGCGGCCCGAGCCCCCGTACTGGCCTCCTGCGGCGAGAGCCCAGAACTTCTCGCCGACGCAGCCGAACTCGCCGATACGTCACTGATAGCCGGAGCCGACGAGCTCGCAGGCTTCGCGCTCGGACAGATCCAGGCGTACCGCGACGAACAGGCGCTCACCGTGCTCGCGAGCGTCGATGCGCACCGTACAGATAGGCCATAGCTCGCCGCCGGCGTAGAGCAGATGGCCAGACGGATCGCAACCGACCGTGTCCCTTCAACGGCTTCCAGAGTCGCTGCAGGAACTCGCAGCTGAGTTCAACCGCGTCGCGAAACCGATATAGCCTGCCAAATCAAAATCCAATAATCCGAATCGGGGAGACTGGATTCGAACCAGCGACCGCCCGGCCCCCAGCCTGAGCGATGCCATGCGGCTGGGTCCTAAAGCCCCGTGATTACTGGCCCCGAGTGTAGCTCAGTTGCTCTCGCTTTCGCTCAATTTGTTCCCCGGATTGTTCCCCGTCGCGTGGGTAGGGCCGCCCGGGGCCTCCACCTCGACGGTCGTCTCGGGGCACTCGCCCGTCCCCGCTCGAGCGCGCGGATCGGCCGCTTGAAGATCGTTCTTCAGGCTCGCCAGCGGGGTCGGGGGCGAAGGCGTCGTTGACGACCTGGACCTCGTGCTCTGAGGGGGCGTAATGCGAGTAGATCTGGGTCGTTTTGCTGTCGGCGTGCCCCATGAACTCCTGGATCAGCCGTAGGGGCTGCCGGGAGGCGGCGAGGCGGGTCGCGAAGGTATGGCGCAGGTCATGGTTGTGCCGACGTCGGCACAACCACGATTATGCCGATGTGCGCGTTATGCCGATGTCGGGTAGGGAGTCCTTGCGGATTGGGCTGATCGCTGCGTAGGGAGTCGGCATAACGCCAGTGGTTGTGGCAATCGTCGTCCTTCTTGTTCTCGAAGAAGGAGGAGATGATGGTCAGGCCAGCGAGCAGGGTGTGCAGGGTGTTGATGACGGGGCCGTTGGCTCCGTTCGCGGACGCGTATGCGGCGGAGCTGCGGGAGCGTGGCTATACGCCGTTGACGACGGTTGTCGAGCTGCGTCAGGTGGGGCGGTTGAGCCGGTGGCTTGTGGCGGGCGGGTACGGGGCGGGGGATTTGACTTGTGGTTTGGTCGAGGAGTTCCTCCTCTGGCAGCGTGTGGGTGGACGTCATCGCGGTGAGTGGTCGCGTCCGGGCCTGGTGTGCCTGTTGGAGGTGCTGCGCAGTCTCGGGGTGTTGGCGGGAGAGGAGCCAGCGCCGCCGGGATCGCCGATCGATCTGTTGCTGTCGTCGTTTGAGCGGTACTTGGTCTGCGAGCGGGGTTTGGCGTCGGGCACGATCGTTGGCTATGTGGCGCATGCGCGCTGGTTCTTGGAGGGGCTGGGGTCTGGTGGGGTGGCCGGGCTCTCAGCGGGTGAGGTAACGGGTGCGGTGCTGCGCAAGGCCGCCTCGGGGGTATCGGTCAGCGCTGCGCAGAACTTCGTGTCGGGGCTGCGAGCGTTTCTGCGGTTCTGTTTCGTCGAGGGTTTGGTTGCGGTTGATCTGTCGCAGGCGGCGCTGGTGGTCCGGGGTCGGCGGGCGTCGGTCCTGCCGCGCGGGATCAGCCGCGCGGACGCCCGGGCGCTGTTGGGCTCGTGTGATCGGCGTCGGGGGCTTGGGCGGCGCGATTACGCGCTGATCGTCTTGCTGTTGCGGCTCGGGCTCCGCCGCGGAGAGGTTGCCAGGTTGACGCTTGATGACATCGATTGGCGCGCTGGCGAGCTTTTGGTGCGTGGCAAGGGCGCCCGCGAGGACCGGCTGCCGTTGGCGGCTGATGTTGGCGAGGCGATCGCCGCCTACTTGCAGCGCGGGAGGCCGGCGAGCGATCGGCGCGAGGTGTTCTTGGGAGCCCGCGCTCCGTATGCGCCGATCGCGTCCGGGACGGTCGCCTCGACGGTGCGCCGCGCGTGCCGACGTGCCGGGATCCCGGAGGTCGGCTCGCACCGGCTGCGCCATACCACGGCGTGCGAGATGGTCCGAGCCGGAGTCCCGATCGTGAGGGTCGGGCAGGTACTGCGCCACCGCAGTTTGCAGAGCACCGCGATCTACGCGCGGGTGGATGTCGAGCAGCTCAG
The DNA here is from genome assembly GCA_963702085.1 of uncultured Solirubrobacterales bacterium. Classification (GTDB taxonomy): domain Bacteria; phylum Actinomycetota; class Thermoleophilia; order Solirubrobacterales; family Solirubrobacteraceae; genus Palsa-744. Next base: position 2,460,447 of record OY969707.1, read on the forward strand.
GCAGCTCGCCGCACCGTGGCCAGGAGGTGACGGGCGATGAGCGCGCTCAGCGAACACGCGGAGCAGTATCTACGGGCGCGTCGTGCGCTGGGGGTCAAGCTCGAGCGTCACGGACGGCTGTTGCCGCAACTGGTTGCCTACCTGGAGGCGGCCGGCGCGAGCACGGTCACGCGCGAGCTGGCGATCTCCTGGGCACGGCTGCCCGCCGGCGCGCATCCGTGGCACTGGGCGGCCAGGCTGTCGATCGCGCGTGGGTTCGCCGCCTACCTGCAGACGATCGACCCGGGGACCGAGGTCCCGCCAGCGGGGGTGTTCGCCGTCCGCTACCAGCGCCCGACTCCGTACCTGTGGTCGGCGCTGAAGGTCCGCCGGCTGCTGCACGCTGCGAGCGAGCTGCGTCCGCCGTTGAAGGCGGCCAGCTACGAGGCGCTGTTCGGGCTGCTTGCCGTGACAGGCATGCGTCTCGGTGAGGCGATCGCGCTGCAGCCAGGTGACGTCGACCTCGATGACGGCGTGATCACGATTCGTGCGCACGTCGCCAAGCTCGAGCGCGCCCGCCTGGTCCCGCTGCACCAGACGACCGTCCGGGCGCTGGAGCGCTACCTCAGCGCGCGAGCGCGGTTGTGCCCGAGGCCGAGATCGAACACATTCTTTCTCTCCAGCATCGGCACCAGCCTCGATCGCAGCGCGGTCGGCAAGACACTGCGCGCGCTCACCAGCGCGCTCGGCCTGCGGACCGACACCGTCCACCCGACCGCGCACCATCTCAGACACAGCTTCGCTGTCAGCACGCTGATCGACTGGCAGCGCTCAGGCGTCCTGATCGACGGGCAGATCGCGGTGCTCTCCACCTTCCTCGGGCACGTCAGCCCGGCGGAGACCTACTGGTATCTGACCGCGACCCCCGAGCTGATGGACAGCGCCGCCCAGCGGCTCGAGCGGCACCTGGGAGGACGGTCATGACCGCACTTGCCCCCTCAATGCAGGCCTACTTCATCGACAGGTTGATCAGCCAGCGACAAGCGAGCCCGAACACGATCGCCGCCTACCGCCACACGTTCAGGCTGCTGCTTGGGTTTGCCACTGAGCGCACCGGCACACCGCCAAGCGCCTTGGACATCGCCGACCTCGACGCGCCGCTGATCGCTGCGTTCCTCGACCACCTCCAAACGGACCGACACAACACGGTCGCGACCCGCAACAACCGGCTCGCGGCGATCCACTCACTGTTCGCCTACCTCGCGCTGCACCACCCCGAGCACGCCGACACGATCCAACGCGTCCTCGCGATCCCAGCCAAGCGCACCGAGAAGAACCTGCTGACCTACCTCACCGACACGGAGGTCGACGCGCTCCTGGCTGCCTGCACACAGGCCACCTGGACCGGCCGGCGCGACCACGCGATGCTAGCCCTCACGATCCAGACCGGCCTGCGGATCTCCGAGCTGATCGCCCTCAACTGCCAAGACATCACGCTCGGGACCGCCGCCAACGTCCACACAATCGGCAAGGGAAGAAAGGCCCGACGAACACCACTCACCCCGACCATCCGAACGGTGCTCAAAGCATGGCTTCCCGAGCGTGCCGGTGCACCCGACGCGCCGCTGTTCCCGACCCGCACCGGCAGACGACTCAGCCGCGACGCCGTGGAGCACCGCCTGGCACATCACCTCCAGGCCGCCGCGACCACCTGCCCATCAATCACCAGCAAGCACACCACGATGCACACCCTCCGGCACACCGCCGCGATGCGCCTCCTGCTCGCCGGCAACGACATCACCGTGATCGCGCTCTGGCTCGGCCACGAGCAGATCTCGACAACGAACATCTACCTGCACGCCGACATGACCCACAAGCAGCAAGCGATCGACCGCACCAAACCGATCAACGCCAAACCCGGCCGCTACAAGCCCCCCGACACACTCATCGCGTTCCTGGAGACCCTGTGATTATGCCGACATCCCAACCCCAAAAAACGCTCTGAGCAGCCCCTTCTCAACAACATCGGCATAACGCGCACGTCGGCATAATCATGGAACTTGATGACCTGCACTTGGCGTCCCCGCAGGCGGTCTGGAAGCGCTTCGTGACCTTCGATCGGTCGAGGGGATTGCCGGTCTGCGGATGGGCGAACACTAGGTCGCGTTCGGCGCGATACGCGGATTGGCGCAGTCCGGTCATCGCCGCGGCGAGGATCACGACCCATAGGACTGGCCCGAGGATGTCGGGCGGTGGCGGTGGTGCTGGCCCTCAGCGCCCGCGCCGGGTGGGCTTCGGCTTGCGGATGACGACCTCATCGGGGATTGCTCGCAGCACAGCTTCGAGCTCGGCGACCGTCAGGAACTGCAGGTCTGGGTCGGCGTCCCCAGCACGTTGACGGCCCGGACGGGTCGCCTCACTCACCGGGTTGTCGCTGATGAACTTCCGTCTCTTCGCGTGTGCGAAGATCGGCGAGCGTTTGGGCGCTGGCGCGGTCGGCGATCTCATCGACCGTTGGGATCTCAGCTCCCGGCGCGGGGCGCGGCGCGCGGTCCTCCTCCTCGCGCTTGCGCGCCATCTCGCGCTCAGCTTGAACACGTGTGAGGCCGCCGCTGCGCTACCCGACCGGGCGCACCTTGCCGAGCTTGCGATTGACGAGCCGCCTGTCAAGTGTTCGCCAGCGCCCGTAGTAGGAGCCCCACTTGATGTAGACGTGGCCCGTGCCGTAGTTGCGCTTGCCCATGACACAGTGTTATACGCCCCGGTCGGGTCGTTACACGCGTACTCTGGGCCGCCCTACGGACCTGTCCTTCGAGCCGACAGAGACACGATTGGAGGGAGCGTCTTCCCCGTCTCGATCTCCCCCATCCACTGCTCGATCGCGGAGCGCCGGTAGCGTACGTAGCGTCCGAGTCGCAGATGCGGGATTCGGTTCGCGCGGGTCTCGGCGTAGACCCAGCCCGAAGTCATGCGAAGCAGCAACGCGACCTCGGCCGCGGTGAGCAGATCCTCATTCGAGTCGGCTGTGGGGGCAATCATGACGACTTCCTTTCGATGACGGACAAAGTGGCGTGGGGCTGGTCCCACAGTGCCACGAAGTTCAGGCTCCCTCCGGCGAGCAAGACAACGGACGATCCTTCCTTGAACGCATCTGACCCTTCGCGGTCGCGGGAGCAATATGGGCCTCTACTTCCATCACCCAGTCTGCCTCGAACACGATCCACGGGCATACATGCCTGAGCACCCGGACACCCCTGAGCGCCTTGAGGCGATCGAGCGGGTGCTGGCCGAACATGGCTGGTCGGGTTGGGAGCACCGCGCGGCCCTGGGAACGGCGCGCCGGGGCCAGACCAAGCCGCCGCGCCCACCGTCGCCGGAGAAGACATCTACCCCTGACTGGGCAGGGAGGGCTATAGCCCGTCCGAAGCGCGACCTACCGTGAGGCTGTGGTTGACGATGTGGCGATAGCTGGACTATGCTGCGGCTCCACGGGCGCGATCCTGTTGGCGAGAGCACTGGCCTTCGAGTCTCCCGAGGAGTACGCACAGTCCTGGGCGGCAAGGCGCACAGTCGGAGCGCTGGGAGGACTGAACGCCAACGGCGACTTCGCGCATGTGCGCGATGCGGTGGAGGCGGGTGTGGGCGCGCTCCTGGTGAGTGCCGGCTTCCTCGGCCAGGCCATCGCCGCGATGCGCTCTGAATGGAGTTCGACCGCCGGCATCGTGGCCTACGTGGTCGCCGCCGCCGTGATCGCCGGAGGCCTCCTCTCATTGCGGCCCTGGCGTCGTCACCGAGAGCGCGAAGTGTTCCTCGCCCAGCTCGCTCGCTGCCGCGATGCGTGGGGCCGCTACCGGGTGTACGCAGAGTACCTCCAGGCGTTCACACAGCGCGGGCAGACGAAGGAGGATCTCGACAAGTGGGTGGCGGTCGCAGAGAGGCGAACCGGACACCATCCCTGGCACACCGAGCTCGACTACAGCCGATCGGCGAGTCTGTCGAGCAAGAGCGCGGTGGTTGAGGCGGCGAGGCCGCTGCGCCGTCTCGTTGGGATGGTGCAGCGAGGGTTAGATCTCGCCCGCGCCTGAGACAACCTCGACGCGTGTGCCATCCTCCTCGGAGAGGAGTCGCAGGGTCGAGACGATGAGGGCGGTGGCATTCGCCGCCACCCCAGCATCGATCCGAGTCGCTGTGTGCCGGTGCTTGGCAGTGTTCGCCTGCGCGTAGGCGGCGTTGACCAGCTTGCGGATGTTCTCGCCCTCCTTGCCAGGAACTACCCGGCGCACGAAGTACGAGATCCGCGCCTTGGCGTCGTCTGCGCCTGGCTCCTCCTCGCCATCTGGCAGGTCGGTCTCGGCATCAAAGACGACGTGCCCCAACGACGTGAGGAGCTTCACGCATTGGATGCCTACACCGTTGTAGGCGTCTGCGTCCTTTGCCTCCCTGAAGAGCCGCTGAAGCCGCTGGAGCTGCGCGTCGATCTGAGGCCACCCCGTGGGGCCGCCGTCGCCTACGCCCTTGGCCAGCTCATGGGTCGCCTGCTTGAGATCAGCGAGGGCCTCACGGATGGGCGCGAAGAGGTCAGCCACATAGACGCGACGGTCGCTGTATTTAGGCATGTCGCCCTGACCCCAGCGACCATGCCATGTCCAGAGGTCCGGGTACCTGTTGGGGTAGTCGATGCCGAGCCGCTTCAGGGCAGCGCCGAGCGCGCGGTGCTTGCGCTTGTAGCTCGCGTCGACCTTCTTGATTTCAGGCCCGCCAGTCGCCACGCTCACCATGACCCCGGAGACGCTATCCACGAGCATCTCGGCTGCTTGAGCATCGGACATGGATGAGTCGCCGCGCCGGATGGCATCCACCTCGTCTCGTGCTGCTGCCTCGCCGCCGTCGTCAAAGGGATCGAAGTTCATGGGGCCACGATAGTGGTGGCTCTGGCGCACATCTTGGCGAGGAGCTCGTCCCGTCGGGCGCGGACATCGGTGACGACGCCCGCCCTCGTCTGACGGGAGGCGTCTCCTTTGCCCGAGGCCGCCGCTTCCGTTTAGGACGACATTCGAGCGGCTCGGCCGAGCGAAGCCAGACGCCCGCTTCCGCCGCGCAAGGCAATCGTCATCAGCCCGTGCGCGCCGGTGCTTGCACGTCGTCCAAAGGAGGCACGCTGGGCTCGACCATCGAGGCGCTCGCTCTCAGTCAAGGGAGAGCTCTCGCTTGGCGGTTTTCGCCGGCGAGTGCCGCCACGCTGCCTATGCCTACGCGGGCTGCGCGAGGAAGCTCTCGAGCTTCTCGACGGCCGACTCCAGGTTCGCGAGGAAGCGAGCGAGCGCCGCTTGCGTTTGCGGCTCGGCTAGGTGAGCGTTGATTCCACGTGCCACGTCGAGCCGGGATCGCTCCATCCATGCCAGGAGGTCGGGCTCTTCGAACCACGTCATTTGGACGCGGTGGGAGATGGCGTTCGTCGCGATCCAGTCGACGGCTGCGTTTGGATATGGGTTGGGTGGACACAGCCGGTTCTTCTCCACGTCGTCCTCGCGGGCGGACTCCACGAACGCGATCAGGGCAGCGCTGAACGGGAGCAGGCCGGTCCGCACCGCCTGCAACGTAATCCGGCTGGGATCGAAGACTGCGCGACCGGGCACCCTGTGGGCGCCGTCGGCCGTGCAATCGACGTAGATCTGCTTGGCGTCAGTCGGAATCGACCCCGCCTCCAGCACGATCCGATCTCTCCCGACGTGAACGACTCGCCCCTGCCTGACCACGTTCTCGATCAGGCGTAGGCGCTCCAGCTCGGTCTGGCTGATCGTGGCGCCGCGATACATGGTGGGCTCGACGGTCGGGTCGAGCCGGACGAGCTGACCGCAGGCCTCGAGTCGGTGAAAGAGGTCGGCGACGTTCTCGGCGCAAGCGGCGGCCTCGACCTGCAGCGACAAACCCTCCATGAGCGAACCGACGAGCTCCAGCGGCTGCTGGAACGCTCGGTCCAGGAGCCAGGTATCACGCGGTCTGATCCACCGGATCGCCTCCGGCTCCACACCGCTGTCGAGCAGCCAGCCGCACGCGTCCATCGCTGTCTTGCCGGCGCCGAGGACCGTGTAGCCGCTGCCGGGCTCGCTCAGCGCGACGAGGTCGTTGATTGGGATCAGCCACACGTTCGGATCGACTGCGAACGAAGGCGTGTGCGTCGACGGCACCGATGGGGAAAGGTATGTGGCGTCGACGACCCTGCGTCGCGCACGCACGGTGCTGCTCTCACCCGTCGGGCGTGAGACGAGCCGGTGCTCGCTCGACCAGTCGCCCGAGTAATCGCACTCGCCGAAGAAGCGAACCCGGCCCGAGGCCAGCAGCTGCTCGAGCACCCGCTGGAAGTAGTCGCAGATCTCGGCCCCGGTCGCTCGCCCATACCAACCCGCGTTCGGGCCGTCCTCGTCGATCGAGTCGCCGAGGGGCAGTGAGTTGACGCCGTAGTACGCCGAGGGCTGGTGCAGGCGCACGAAGGGGTAGGCGTCGTTCCAGTGCCCGCCCGGCCGGTCTCGCCGGTCCACGATCACCACGTCGGCGTCCGACTCGGCAATCAGCGCATCGGCAAACGCCAGCCCGGCCGCTCCCGCGCCGACGATCAGGTAATCCGTGTCGATCATGGTCATAGCTTACGCTGAGAGGAAGTCGATCAGCAGTCGATTCACCTCACTCGGCGCCTCGAGCTGCAGCCAATGCCCGGGGTCGGCCGCACCCTACCGCTTGGCGCACCAGTCACGCCAGCTCCTGCTCCTGCCGAGCAAAGCGGGCGTCCTTACGGCCTCCGGATAGAGTCTCGCTACGGACGAGCTGCGGGCGTATTGGCGGAGGATCGGTATATGCCCGCTTGTGCCGGGCGAAGCAGAAGCGCTTGCTTCGCCGCACCCCACCCTGTCCTCGTCCGGAGTCCCCCGCACCCGGTTTCGACCGGACACAGTTGCAGGTCAGTCGAGTCTTTCTGGAATGAGCGCGAGTCCTTCAGCACCGGCAGCTGCGTGGAGGCGGCGGTCCCAGGTGGCGAAACTGAGATCGTCTCGGGGGAGCATCAGGGTGGCGGCGAGATGCAGGGCGTCCAGGCTGCGCAGCTCGCGATCGATCGCGAGCTTGGCCGCGTCCTCGACTAGGCGCTGGTCCACCTCGATCACGCCGAACGCGGGCCACTCTTCGCGCACGGTCCTGGCGGCTGCCTGGCCTGCGCTCAGGCCAACGGCGCGGACGGTCTCCACGAAGCCGACACGACACATGAACCAGCCGTCGGCGCGGTCCATCGCGTCGCGGACGGTGTCGCTGCCGGGCTCAGCGACGTAGCGCTTGACCAGTGCGCTCGCGTCGAGATAGAGGTTCAGCGCTCGGCTTCCCGCTCGGCCAGCACCAGCGCCGATGCGCTGCGACTGCTCTTCACGAGTCGGGGCACCCGCGTTGGCCGCGCGCGCGCGGGCGCAACCAGCCGCCCCTGGGCCACCAGCCCGCGCAGGCGATCGTCCTTAGTCGAGGCACCGGCTGGGACGATGTCGGCCAGCGGCCGACCGCGGAGGGTCACGCGCACCTGCTGACCGCGAGCGACCGCTCGCAGCGTCTGGCTCAGCGTCGTCTTCAACTCGCGGACTCCCATCTCACGCATGTGGCCACCTTATCATCCTATTAGTCCACAACACGAACAAACCGAGCACCAATGCGAGAGCCACGGACGGCGCCCGAATTGGTCTGGCGGCGCGGGGGTCGGGACATCTCGCTGGGACGCGTAGGCTCACTGCTGAGATGTTCGTGCTTGTTCTGATCGGAGCGTTTGTTCTCGAGGTGTTCGTCTTCGTTGAGGTCGGACGCGCGATTGGCTGGCTGCTGTCGGTCGTCTTGCTGTTGGGGACCTCGGTGCTCGGCGCGCGGCTCCTGCGCATCCAGGGACGCTCGGCGATCGAGCGCGTCTCACTGGCGGTGTCCGAGCATCGCGCGCCCGCGCGTGCCGCGATCGATGGCGCACTCGGCTCTCTGGGGTGCGTGCTGCTCGTGGTGCCTGGGTTCGTCACCGATGCCCTTGGCGTACTGCTCCTGTTTCCGCTCACCCGAAAGCTGACGCGCCGCTGGATATCACGCCATTACGCCGGTCGCATGATGAGCTTCGTGGCAACGGCAGGACGCTTCGCCCCCGGCGACCGCGGTCAGCGTCCGGCTGACGTCGAGTCAACGGTCCTCGACGACGATCGCGACCATCTCGACCGCTGAAAAGTGCACCGCCGACGACTGCGGCAGCCGCCGGTCGGCGGACCGCGCAGCACGAGCGGGCTGTCCTCGCGCGCGAAGTCGTGTGGGGTATTGTCCTCGTCACCCATCGCGAGGAGACCACCATGGCCGATTCAACCACCACTCCTACTCGCCTTGTCGACGTCGAGGATCTCGACGAGCGGCAAGTCACCGTCATCGAGACACCACACGGCACGCTCGCCGTCGGTCTCAGCGGCGGTGAGCCGTTCGCGGTTTCCAACCGCTGCCGCCATCTGTTCGCCTCACTCGGGGAAGGACACGTTGCCGAGGATGGATGTCTCCAGTGCCCGCGGCACGCGGCTCGCTACGACATACGCTCCGGCGCGATGACGCGCGGCCCGCAGGGCGCATTCAAGGCCTTGGCAGGCCTTGTGAAGGGCACAACCGGCACCCGGGCACTCAAGACTTTCCCGGTAGTGCTACGGGACGGCGCGATCTGGTTGGAGGGTTAGGGGAGGCCGAACTCGGTGAGCGCGCGTCGCGGTCCCAGTAGAAAACGGGTCTGATCACCTTTCCGTCGCCCTGGCTCACCGTGTGCGAACGCCGTATGCCTCACGTCTGTCCTGGGAGCTTATTGATAAGCCACCCAGTCGCCGTCTTGCTCAACGTGACCCGCCCCGAGTGGAAGCTTCCCACTTTGACGGTCACTGTGGCGGTAGTACCTGTGATCGATACCGCAATGACCTTGGCATTCTTGAATAGGGCGACGCCGCCGTAGAACTTCACGGCTTCGGGGCACCCGGGAACCGTGCTGGAACGTCCGAGTTCCCGCTCGTCGGATTCCACCACCTCAACCATTTTGTCTTGGGCGCTTTGGGTCAAGAGCGGGCAAAGTTCGGTCCCGCTACCGCGGGTGAAAGAGGAGAAGTAGCGGTGCACCACCGAGCTGACCTGCTCGCTTTCCCGTATGCCGCCCGCGCCCTCGCTCCCGCACCCGCTCACGAGTAGGGCGAGCACCGTCGCGAGTGCCGTCAGCCGCCTCATCGGTCATTGATCGGCCATCTCGAGGCGGGGCTTTAAGTTGGAGAGGGCCGCCGTTATTGCGCCGCGCTCCCAGGGCATAGATCGAGCGCACGAGGTTTCGCCGAGGACGCCGACCGATCTGCCCGCCGAGCCATCGGAGCCTGTGCCAGTCTGGGCGTAGCAGGGTCCGAGCTCGCCCCTATACAAGCGCCTTCGTTGCTCGAAACCGCCAGCTCGCGCTTCGCCACCAATGCGAGCGCTTCACCACCTCGGTGCCTCGCTTGCGCTTGGGACGAGATTCGAGCATCCGCGCAACGCGCTACCCTCACGAGGTCTGGAGCGTCGAACCCTATCGACGTCGAACCCTATGCTTGCGTGGGGCCGATGCTACCTTTCGCGAATATCGGCGGGATTCCAACTTTCGTATTCTTCCTTGGTGGCTTGGGCGCCGTCATTTACCTTTGCCGTCGCTACGGCGCCTTTGACTTCTTCCAGGGTTTGGCTGAACGTTCAAGCGGCGCCCAGGCACTCGGCTGGAAGTTCTTGAGCCTTCTCGCCTTGTTGCTCCAGTCTGTCCCGGCCGGCTTGTCGACCACTGGCCCTTTGGCCGGGAAGCCGTCCCGCGACTATGAGGCTAGGATCCAAGGCGAGGGCGAGGAGCGAGCAGAGAAGCTCTTGGAGCGGGTCGATCGGCGCCGCGGGCGACCTTAGAAACCGTCTCCACCCCCAGAGACGGAAGCTAAGCCGCCCGGCGATTCAGCTCCCGGACTATCTCCCAGGCATTGAGCCCGACGAGGCTGAGGGCGACGCCGAACAGCCCGCACGTCGCGAAGAACGCCATGCCACCGACACGCCCGGAGGCCAGATCGGGCAGCCGGCGTGCGGGCACCACTACCCCGACGGCGAAGCAAGCGAGAAAGATCAGGGCGGGCACAGCCATCAACTGATTCCCGGGCGCGGCGGACGACTCGCTCATCCGACCCGTCCAGATCCGCCGACTCGCGTCGAGGGCGCCGATCGGCGCCCTCCGCGGGCGTAGCCGTCGAGGAACCGGCTGCAGGCGCGTCGGCCGCGCGGGCCGGGTGTCCCCGCCGCCAAGCGTAAGCAGGTGCGGGCCAACGAGCACGTCGACTTCTGCGGGTCGTCCCACCCGGTCGCCTGTGGAGGGTCCATCGAGACGCTCGCGTTGCTTATGGGAAGCAACAGTGCGTACCTGTCGAGACGCTGCGTGGAATCATCGCGGCAGGGTCGGTTCGCTGGCCTAACTGAATGGCCCCCGAACTACGCGGGCGATGCGCCTCCGTGGACAAGCCCCGCGCCTCGCCCGGAGGGATTCCGAGCCCGAGCAGGAAGACGAAGCGGTCCGCGCCAATCGTGACCTGATCTCCCCACCGCGCGCGTTAGTCGCTTGCAGCCGTGCCGGGTGGCTGCCAGCCGACCTCCGCGGTATCGCAGAGCGGGAGGGCCACGGTGCCTATCACGGGACGGACCCTGTCTCCCGTCCTCGCACAGGTCTACATTCAGTTGCATGTCTGTGGCTCAGGCGCGAGACAGGACACGCAACCCCCGAATGCTGGTTCCCACGTGGACGCGCTCCGAGGGCGGGGTGTGGATGCCAGCTCCCCCCGGCCGCGAGACGCTTCAGCTGGAGCTCGGACGCAACGTCGCTGGCGCCCCGATCGTCGCCGTGCTCGAGAAGCTGCCCGACTCCGAATCGCAGGTCTTCGCATTCCTGGATGAGCGCGCGATCGGCCTCGCCGTCTCGACTCTCCCTCAGCAGATCAACCGCGTCGCACGCGTCTCGTTCGAGTCGGCCGCGCTCTACATCAGCGCCATGAGCATGGCAACCGCACAGGTACCGCCGGGCCGCGAGCGGCAGATCACGCTCGTCCGGGAGCTGTTCATCGACAGCGAGATCGCTGCAGGCGCTGAGCGCGCTCTGGCGGCGGGTGAGGGCAGCGTCGCGGTCGCCGAGCAACACCTGAGCGCCCTCGCCCGGCTCGCGGTCCGGCATAGTGACAGCCACTCTCCCGCCGATCTCGAACGCGATGCGCCGCCCTTGGAGCGGGCGCTCATCGGATGCTCCGCGCTCGCGATGGGCGACTCGGAGCGGATCACGGGTGAGCACGCCGAACCCTTCGACGCCGTGGCGATGCTCGTGCACCACGGCGCGTTCTACACGCGCGAGCCGCTCGCCAATGCGCTGGCGCGGAACAGCTGGCTCTACCGCACCCTTGCCCTTTCGTCCGAGGGCCAAGCGCATCCAGCGTCCTGTGACCCAGACACGTGGGCTCGGGCGGACACCGGCCTCGGGCTACTCGAGCAGTTCGCGGCCGGGATGGCCGCACTCGGCAGCTCGCGCGCAATAGATGACGACGGTCCGCTCGGAGGCCGCGGCTTGCTGGCAGCAGACTGGGCAACAGAGACCGCCGACCTGCTCGGCGTCCCGGCGCAGGCGATCCTCGACTCCCTGAGCGCAGAGCCGCACTGGTACGCAGAGGAGTTCGAGAGGATCGAGAAGGCTTATGGCCTCGATGAGCAGGAAGCCGCAGCCGGCTGGACGACCGCTCCCTTCGAGACCAAGCCGTTCGTCCGGCTGCGCGACGGTCGGCTGTGCCTGTGGTCAGCACGTGCGTTGCTCAGCTGGCTGACCGACGGCTTCTACTACCGCGCTCTGACGCACGCCCAGCACGAAGGCCGCAGCGGCGCGCTCACCACGTTCAACGGCTGGCTGGTCGAGCGCTACGCCCGTCAAGTGGTCGAGCAGGCGCTGCCCACAGAGAAGCCGCACGGCAGCGGACGTGCGCTGGGCTCGGTTCGCTACAAAGGGCAGTTGGGCGGCGTCGACTCGCCGGACATCCCGCTGGATTACGGCACCGACCTCGTGTTCGTCGAGGTGTGCTCCGGGCGCCTGCGACTAGACACCCGCTTGACCGGCGATCCGGCCCGCGTCGGCGCGGACCTGCGGCGAGTCCTGACTGACAAGGCGCAGCAGCTCAGCCGCCGGATCGACGATTACCTCGCCGGTGCATTCGAGCTCGAAGGCGTTGATCGGAACGTCGTGGAGCGAGTCTGGCCGGTCGTCTTGACGGGAGCGAGCTTCTTGATGACGGAGCTCGTCTACGAGTGGATCATCTGTGAGGTCGGCGACCACCTCGGACAGCCGGTCACGCAGCCGCTCACGGTGCTGGACATCGCCGACTGGGAGCAGCTGTGCGGGCTCATCGAGGCCGGCTGGACGGTCCCGCGGCTGCTGACGCGCAAGGTCGGTGCATACCGAGGGCTGGACTGGCGGCGCATGGTCAAGGACGATCCGCACTTGCCGCATGAGACGCGGCCGTCCGTTGTGGCTCAGGAGGCCGACCGGGCATTCCGCGAGGCGGTCGCTCGCCTCGGCTTCCAAGCCCTCGCGGAGCGAGGGTTCGAGGCCGGGCGATAGGCACACGCCGCGCTGGGGAGGAGCTGACGCTGATAGTCGACTGCAAGTGCTTCTCGCCGAGAATCGACATCGGCGACATGGAGGCCTGCATCGGACTCGTATAGGACGCCTGCGCACGCTCGGGCTCCTCGTGACGAACGTCGGCTTCTCGAAGGCGGCTGAATGCCGCGCAAAGTCGGTGCGTGGTATCAGCATCGACGTGACCGAGTTCGACCGGCTCGCGCTCTGGAAGGCGCGTGTGCCGACGATCAGCCCCATGCGTATGGCGGCGGCGACCGGGGCTATCGTGTCGGCGCGATGAGCGGCGACCACAAGCGCAAAACCCTCGGTGAACGCTTCGACGGTTGGTCTCGCCGGAGTCTGATCTTCGTCGCGGTCAGCGCCTCGGCAGTCTTTATCTCGTCCATCGTGGTCATCGTGGGCGGTATCAAAGACGTCGTTCGATGGGCCGAACCAGCACGGGACTGGCGGCCCGCGGAGTACGGGCAACTGGAGGCATTGAGGGCGGGCTACACGCTGGCAGAGTTCGAGCATGTCCTCGGCACTCCTTTGTTCTCAAGGCCAGCCGCGCCGGCGCTCACGGAAAACATCTTCCATGGCCGTGATTATTGGGCCCAGGCCATCACGAATCGGTCCGCCACAGTGGTCGTATATGCAGTTACGTCGTGCAGCACGAACTTCACGCCTACATTCCACGTGCCTATCCCGTCGCAGGACGGTAAAGGAACGTCCTCTGTGACCCTAAATCGCACGCGCTTCACCGAAGTACTCCCGGCGCGCGAAGAGGAACGAGTCCACGCCGACTACAACACGGGTGCGTCGGCCGATCAGTGGTATCTCGATAAGTACTACGGTGCCAATCCGGGCTTCTACAAGTCATACGCTTGGGGCCTGAACGACGCGTGTCCCGACTGGTTCTCGTTCTTCTCCAAGCTGGAACGGGAAAGCCTAACCCGGAGCGTGCAGTAACGACCGCGCCCCCGGGGTGAGCGGGGGCGCGGAAACGTCCGGTTGAGCAGGGATCCTTGGGCTTGTCGAAGGTCCTTGATCCCGAGCTTGGAGGTCACCTTGAGGGTGATGCGTGATGGACGCCCGGTAACCGTAGAAGTCACGTCGGACGGAGCGGGCTTGGTATCGCATGCGGGTACGGCGCTCGTGGCGCAGGTCGCTGAGAAGGTGGGGCTCACGGCAGCGCTCTCGCGGGAGCTGGCTGCTGTCAAGCAGCGGCGTCGCGGCCATGATCCGGGCAGGGTCTTCCGTGACCTCGCGGTGATGCTCGTCGATGGCGGCGAGTGCGTCTCGGATCTCGGTGTGGTCCGTGAGCAGGACGCGTTGTTCGGGGCGGTGGCGTCTGACTCGACGGCGTTTCGGATGATCGACCGGATCGCTTCTACGCCGGGGCTGCTGGATGCCCTGCGTGTCGCGCATGCGCAGGCGCGGGAGCGGTTCTGGGGGCTGCATGGTGCGCCTGGGCGGTTGACGCTCGATGTTGACGCGACGCTGATCACGGCGCATTCGGAGAAGGAGAAGGCGGCCGGGACCTACAAGGGCGGCTATGGGTTTCACCCGTTGCAGGTCTACCTGGATGAGACCAGGGAGGCGCTCGGCGGCCTCTTGCGCCCCGGGAACGCCGGCTCGAACACCGCCGATGATCATGTCGCGGCGCTGGACTTGGCGCTGGCACAGATCCCCGCCCGGTACGTGGAGACTCTGGAGATCTTGGTGCGCGCGGACACTGCCGGCGCTACGCATGGTCTCGTTGACTACTGCCGCGAGGCACGGATGCGCTTCTCGATCGGCTACGAGCTGACCGAGAAGGTTCGTGGCGCGATCCTCACGATCCCCAAGGGGGCATGGATCCCGGCGCTCGACCAGGACGGCTCGGCCCGCAAGAACGGCGAGGTCTGTGAGATCACCGGCATGGTCGATCTGTCGGCGTGGCCGGAGGGCTCCAGGCTGATCGTGCGGCGTGAGCGCCCGCATCCCGGGGCGCAGCTGTCGTTTACCGACCACGACGGGTACCGCTTCCAAGCGATCCTCACCGACCAGCCCGACGAGGACATCGCCGTCTTGGAGTGCCGCCACCGCCAGCACGCGCACGTCGAGGACCGCATCCGCGACGACAAGGACACCGGCCTATCCAAGTTCCCGTTCAAAGAGTTCGCGCTCAACGAGGTGTGGCTGGAGATCGTGATGCTCGCCCACGATCTGATCGTCTGGACCCAAGCGCTCGTCCTCGACGGAGAGCTCGCCAAGGCCGAGCCCAAGCGGCTGCGCTACCGGCTACTGCACGTCGCCGGGCGGCTCGCGTTCTCCGGGCGCCGCGCGAAGCTCCACCTCCAAGACACATGGCCATGGGCAGCCGAGCTCCTCGCCGCGTTCCAGAAACTCAAAACGCTTCACGCCGCCACCGGCTGAGACCAGCCGCCAGCCCCCCGCTACAACCCAGAAGACCCCCCGGCCACCGGCCGCAATCACCGCTACCCCGAAACGGGCCGAGCGCACGCCAACGCCCCCCAAGAGTGCGTCACAGACCGCACCGCCCAGCCAAATCACCGATCAACAAGCCACCGACCCGTCAAACAGCCACGCGCAGCCCTTCTCACGCGCTTATTGCACGTTCCGGGCTAACGCCCGGCATCCATAGACTCAATTACCAAGGCTATGTTATCGCCGGTGGGCCGTCACTTGCTCGGTTCCGATCCCACGTGGCGGTCAACACCTACGCCGAAAGCTCCGTGTTCCCAACCGCTCGCGGGTTCGGGTTTCCGCGTCTCAATCTCGGGCTACACATCGGAGCCGACCGCATCTTGATCCGGACAGCAACCCTTCACTAGCCGGGCCCCAGGAAGCGTCGTAAGTTGGGCGTGCTCGGTTGCTGATTGGCTGACGGCACGGTCGAGTGCGGACGCCGCCATGCGGGCAATGTTCGGACGAGTCGGCGCCACCGGGCCGTGACCAGTCATCAGGCCAGAAGCCACGTTTCGTCGAGGCGCGTAACCGAGAGCACTGCTTTGCACGAGACAAGCGAGAGTCAGCTTGCTCCGTGCCCAGACACCTGCTCAGGACGACTTCCGAGGACACCGGCTGAGGATCGGCACACGCCCGCTCGCGCGGGGCGAAGCGGAAGAAGTCGCCTCGCCGCACCTCCGAACGGGTCCTCGTCCCATGCATGCGTCTCGTCTCGGGCCGATGACGTGCCTGCTTTTGGCGACGAGCAGGGCGCCCTCGTCTCGCACGCCCGACACCTGCTTCGCGGTGGTCGCGGTACTCGACCATGCCGGCCGTGGCGCTGCCGGTTGACCCCGGCGATATCCGTGTCGACGCTGTACGCGATCGCTATCGCCTCTCCGCGCTCGGTCCGGACCAGCTGTCGGCTTGCTGGCCGAGCGCGCCGCGCAGCTGCGCGAGTGCGTTACGGAGGCTGGCGCGCGCGCTGTCCTCGCGCACATCAGGCCATAGCCGGCCGGCCAGCTCGCTGCGGCCGTGCGCTCGGCGCTCGAGCGCGAGCATCGCTAGGAGCAACCTCGCCTTGCGGCTGACCGGCAGTTCGACGTCCCGCCCGTCGATTTCGAGCCGAAGCTCGCCCAGCAGGTTGAACCGCACCATGGCAGCGAATCTACTCGGCCGAGCGCCGCGATCGAGCGCACGGGTCTTTGCGCGCCCCCACGTTTCGCTCATGCGTCGCCGTTCCATGCGAGCCAGCGCGAGCATGATCTTCATGCCGAACTCGCCGAACGGCGTCGGCCCTACTGCAGCGACTCGAGTGGGTGGTGACGTCTGATGTAGTCGCCGAAGAGGGGTGCCGTGAAGTCGACGTAGCCGCGTCGGGGGCTGTAGATGAGGCCCTTGAGGTCGATCAGGTTCTGGCGCACGAGCGCGGTGCGGCGCTGGTCGGCGCCAAGCAGCGCTGACACCTTCGCGGTCTGCTGCGACCCGTCGCCGAGCTCGGCGATCGCGGCCAGGTAGCGGCGCTCGGCTGCGGTCGCGCGGTTGAAGCGTACTCGGTGAAAGCCGCTGTCGAGCTGCTCTTGAGCGATCGTGTCGGCAGCTTTGGCATCGTGGTCGGTGATCGGCGAGCTGGCCGCGACCAGCCAGGCGTAGCGCCCGTAAGTCTGCAGAAAGAACGGGTAGCGGTCAGCTCGGGCGAGGATGAAGTCGAGTGCGGCCTGCTCGTACTCGACGCCCTCGCGCTCAGCGGGGAGCGTGAGCGCAGTTCGGGCGGCGTCCTCTGTGAGCCGACCGATCTCGACGTACTGGAAGAGGCGCTCCGCATAGGAGCTTGCCTCAGCGAGCCTGCCTGGGAGCTGTGGCAGTCCAGCGCAGACGAGCGCCACGGGAAGCTGACGCTGAGCGATGCGATGGAAGGCCGCGAGCAGCGCCTGCAGGTCCTCCTTCTCGGCGAACTGCATCTCGTCGAAGAAGAATGCGATGCCGCCCTCAGCCTCGCGGGCTGTCTCGCCAAGCTCGACCAGGACATCCTGGAGATCGACATCCAGCTGCCCGCTGTCACCGCGTCCCGGAGTCGGGGCGACATCGACCTTGAACGTGATCCCAGCTTTATATGGCTGTATTTGCTCAGGGCATAAAACCAAATAACCCCGTGCTGATGAGGCCTCCGAGCTGTTGGTCGGAGCCGTTCGCTCCGGAGGGCCAGAGATTTGAGAAGGGCCATCCAACCCCTGGCTTGGCCGCCGGCCAGCGTGGCAGGCAATCGCCATGCTTTGCAAGTTGTCCGAGAAATTGTTCCCCGTGGGGGGCCTTCTCTTTCGCGAGGGAGCTAGCCGCAGTTTTTGGCTCTATTACTTGCTTTTCCTGTAGTCGGGGAGACAGGATTCGAACCTGCGACCGCCCGGCCCCCAGCCGGGTGCGCTACCAGACTGCGCCACTCCCCGTGGCAATGCATCCAGAGCCTAGCGCGGGTCCGGGTCCAAGCGGGCGACGGGAATTGAACCCGCCCTTGAAGCTTGGAAGGCTTCCGTGCAACCACAACACTTCGCCCGCACGCTCCGGCCATGTTACCGGCCCGGATCGGCCTTCGGTGGTGCTTCGCGGGTGGCCGGTGGTCCGCGACGAGGCCGAGGGCCTGTACGGCTACCCCCGTCCCCGCCGCTCCTCCGTCGGTACCTCGCCCCCGGCGTCCGCGAGGCCCGGCGGGGGCCAGGGGCCGAACCAGTTGTCGCGGGCGCCGTCCAGGGTCACCGTCGAGCCGCTGAAAGCCGCGCCCAGTGGGGAGGCCAGCAGCGCGATCAGCCAGGCGTGCTCCTGCACCGTCCCCAGGCGCTGCAGCGGGACCGAACGGGCCATCCCCGCGCGTACCACGTCCGGGTACTTGCCCATCGCCTCCGTGTCGAAGTGGCCCGCCGCCACCGCGCAGACCGTTGCTCCCTTCGAGGCCCAGCGGCGTGCCAGCTCGCGCGTCAGCGCCTCGACCGTCGCCCGCGCCGCGCCCGAGTGGGCCATGCCCGGCATCCCGTGGTGGGGGGAGAGCGTCACGTTGATGATTCGCAGCTCCCGCCTCTGCGCCCGTTCGTGCCCCGCTCCCGGCGGGTCCGGCGCCTGCGGGCCCACCTGCGCGAACGCCTCCTGCGCCATGTGCAGCATCCCGTCCACGTTCAGCCGCCACACCGCGCCCCAACCCTTCGTCGCGATGCCCTCCGCCGGCGTGAAGTACTGGCCCCCCGCGTTGTTCACCAGGACGTCCAGGCGGCCCCACCGCTCCAGTACGCCGGCGATCAGCACGCGGGCCTGCTCGCGCTCGCGCACGTCCCCCGTCGCGCAGCTTGCCTGGTCCTCGCCGATCGCGGCGACGGTCTCTCGCAGCGGGTCTTCGCGGCGGCCCACGACCGCCACCGCCGCTCCGCAGCGCGCCAGCTCGATTGCGCTCGCCCGGCCCAGGCCCGTGCCGCCGCCGGTCACCAGCGCCACCCGGCCCCGCAGGAGCCCCGGGGCGAACACCTCCGACTCCCCGATCCCGGTCTCCGCGGCGCTCGTCACGGGCGCGATGATATGGGTGGAACCGCCGTCCGTCCCCGCTCCCCGCTACGGTTCAGGCGTGCCCCACTGGCCCCTCCGGCCGCGCCTGGTCATTGTCGCGCTGCTCGCGCTCTGCGACTACCTGCTGTGGAACTGGTCGTTGAGCGCCAACCACGACGTCCTTGCGCTCGTCTCCGGTATGACTCTCATCCCACTGCTGCTCGCGCTCGCGTGGCTGGTCGTCCTCGCCGTCGGGCGTCTGCTCGGCGGCCTCGCCCAACGCTCCCGCGCGCGCCACGCCGGCCGCGCGCGCCGCGGGGTTGGCGGCGCCCGAGCAGGCACGAAGTACGGAGCGGCGGGCGGGGAGGGTGGGCGGAGCTCCGGACCAGGCACCGGTGAGGCTACCGCCGCCTCCCCCTCCTCGAAGCTCGCCGCGTGAAACGCCGCTGGTTCGCGCTCGCCACGCTCCTGGTCCTCCTCGGCCTCGCACTCGGGGGCTACGTCTACGCGCGCGAGCGCACCGGCTCGATCTACCACCCCCACGCCCGCTTCGTACCCGAGGCCAACCCCACGCTCCCCGCGCGCGGCCCCGAACGCTTCACGTGGCCGCTGTACGGCTACACCAAGAACCACACCCGCTACTTCCCCGCCCCCGCGAGCCTGCACCCCCCCTTCAAAGAGGCCTGGGCGCGCGGCGGGTCCTCGCTGCGCGAGTTCCCCCCCGTGCTCTCGGAAAACCGCATCTTCCAGCTCACCGACGACGGAGTGCTCTCCGCCGTTGACAAGTGGGACGGCAAGCTCCTCTGGACCCAGCGCCTTGGCGCGCTCTCTGCCTCCTCCCCGGCCGTCGGCGGAAACACCGTGTACGCCACCGTGCTCGCGCGCACCCCCAGCTCCGAAGAAGGGCGCGTCGTCGCCCTCGACGTCACCGACGGCACGATCCGCTGGTCGCGCAACCTGCCCTCCCGCAGCGAGTCCTCCCCCCTGCTCGACCGCGGGCGACTCTACGTCGGCTCGGAAAACGGCACCGTCTACGCGCTGGACGCCGGCGACGGGCGGATCGTGTGGACCTACCACGCCGCCGGCGCTGTCAAGGCGTCCCCCACCCTCTCGGGCGGCGTGCTCTACTTCGGCGACTACTCCGGTCACGTGCAGGCGATCTCCGAGCAGACCGGACGGCGGCTGTGGCTCTCCGCCTCCGAAGGCACGCTGTTCGGCAGCGGCACCTTCTACTCCACCGCCGCCGTCGTCTACGGGCGCGTCTACCTCGGCAACACCGACGGGCGCGTCTACGCCTACGACGCCTCCACCGGGAGGCTCGACTGGGCCTACCAGACGGGTAACTACGTTTACGCCTCGCCCGCGGTCGCCGACGCACCCGGCCTCGGTCCGACCATCTACCTTGGCTCCTACACCGGCACCTTCTACGCGCTGGGCGCCCGCACCGGCCACGTCGAGTGGAGCTACAACGCCGGCGGGAAGATCTCGGGCTCGGCCACCATCGTCGGCCGGGTCGTGTACTTCTCCGACCTCGGCACCCACCACACCTACGGCCTCGGGGTCTCCACCGGGAAAGTGGAGTTCACGATGCACACCGGCGCCTTCGACCCCGTGATCAGCGACGGTCACCGCATCTACCTCACCGGCTACACCGGCCTGTACGACCTCGCCCCCACCGGCTGAGCGGGTCGCCTCGGCTCGCCCGGCAGGACCCCCCGCCCAGCCCCAGCGCGCGGCCGAGTGAGAAGCGCGCCGCCACGCTCACCGCGCCCGCCCGTCGCGCGGTCACCGCCGTCCAGCCCCCCGGTGCCCTGCCCACGCACGCCGCACCCTGCGTGACCGTCCAGTAACGCGTGTAGCGCACCCTCACCGTGAAGCTTCCCGCCGCACGCGCTCGCAGCCCGAACCAGTCGTGACCCACGCCGCTCAGTGCGCCCGGCCCCTGCACGAGCGGGGTGGCGTCCAGCACCTCGTAGATCCGCCAGTGCCGCGTGCGCTCCACTTCGTGCAGGTACGGCAGCCCCGCCTCGATCAGGCGGCCCTCCACGGCGCTCGAGGGGTCGAGCGGGGCGTCCGGCAGCGCCACGTAGCTCACCGCCTCCCGTTTCAGCCACGCGCGGTACCGCGCCGCTGTCAGGTCTTTGGCGAGCAGCACCCCGTTGTAGCGCTCGTCCAACTGCTTCTCCCACCCCCGCGCCAGCGAGACCTTCGGTGCCAGCCACGCCGCCTCCCAGTGGCCCCGCGTGAACGGCACCTCCACGCGCACCGGCTGTCCGGGCGAGGCCTCGACCCCCGCCGCGAAGCGCTCCACCGGCACGTAGTACGACGCGCTCGTCGAGGCGTTGCCTGCCACTGCCGCTGTTTCGCGTACCGGGCCCCACACCGTCCACACGGCGGTACCGCACAGGACCGCCACCGTCGCCGCGTAGCGGAGCCCCCCGGACACCGGGCCCCGCCGCGCACGCACGCCGCCGACCCGCCGCGCGCGCCTGGTACCGAGCAGCGCACACAGCAGCAGGGGGCCCGCGAGCAGCACCCCGTAGCGCTCCACGTTTGCGCCCACCGGGCTGTGCACCACCACGCACGCCACACACACCGCCAGGTACACCACGCCGCCGATCCGCAGCACCCGCTCCTGTGCGGGCATCGCCCACAGGTACCCCGCGAGCACCGCGAGCGTCGCCAGGAACGAGTACAGCGGGTAGGGCTCCCACCCCCCCTCCGGGAAGAGTCCCGCCAGCGCCACCACGACCACGGCGGGTGGGGCGCCGAGCACCACGAGGCTGCGCGGGGCCCGCGTGGCGAGCGCGTGTGTCAGCCCCGCGAGCGCCAGCAGCACGCCCCCGACCGGGCTGCACGCCGCGCACACCCCCGCCAGCGCCGCCGCCACCGCGGGCCGGTCGTGCACCAGCGCGAGCACCGCTCCGAGCGCCACGCTCACTCCCAGCGCAAACGTCACCCGCCCGCTCCACACGTCCCCCAGGGCAGCCACCGCGAACCACACCGCCGCCCACCGCGCCGGCGCCCCGTACACCGTCCTGGCCGCCCGTTCGAACAGGGTCGCCGAGGCCAGCACCGCCGCCGCGCCCACCGCGCGCACCCCCAGCCACGCCGCCAGCGGCGGGAACACGAGACTGTACCCCGGCACGTCGTGGCCCCCGTACCAGCGCGTGTCGTAGACCAGGAAGCCCGCTTCGCGGAAGAGGTCGGCCCGGTACACCTGACCGGCGAGGTCCGGTGTGAGGGGGTCCACCACCAGCCACACCGCGACCCCGACCGCCGCCGTCACGAGGCCCCACGGCGCCCCTCTCGCCGCGCTCCGTCCAGCAGCCGCCTTCGGCGCGGACGCTCTCGCCACGTACGTGCCCACGGGCGGCACCTTATGGGAAGCTTGACCGGGGTCCGGTGCGCTACCCCACCGGACCCCGGTTCCCGCGAGTCAAACCCTGCCTGTCCCGCGGTGTCTCTGCCTTTCAAACAGCCCACACACTCGAAAGTCGCGTTGAACATCGCCCGTCTTGTCTTCGGGGTCACCACCCTCCTCGCAGCCTGCCTGCTCGCGAGCAGTTGCGCCTCCGTGCAGCCCGGGCCGCTGGGGGCGAGCGCGCTCGCCGAAGCGCAGACCTTCCCCTTCTTCCGCGTCTACTGGGTGGGGCCCCGCTTCGGCTCGGAGCCCCTCGCCGCGGCCGACGGCCTACGCAACTACATCAGCTCCGTCGGGGACTCCGTCTACTACGGCAACTGCGCCACCGGCAAGGGTGCCGGGCTCGGCGGCAACGGCTGCGTGCTCCCCCTCCAGGTCACCACCCTCGTCTACGCCCGCCACGCCAACGCCCCCCTCGGCCCCCAGCGCAACACCGTCCTGCGCGGGGTCCCCGCCGTCATCTTCGACGGCGGGGACTCGATCGAGCTCTACACCGGACGCCTCGCCGTCGACGTCTTCTCCGAGGGCCTCTCCGACGGGCTGCGCGCGGCCAGTGCGCTGCGCCCGCTCAACGCGCCCGGCTCCGCCACAGCCCCGCTGCCCCCGCCCGTGTACTGCCCCGGCCTCTCCGGGCCCCGACCCGCAGCCGTGCAGGCCGCCCTGCGCAACCTCCCCGGGCACGCCTGCCAGCGCGTCGCCGCCACGCTCGCCGTCGATCGCGCGCTGTTTGGCAAAGGCTAGGACGCTCCGCGGGGCTGCGGCCTCAATGGCTTGCCGATTTCCCCTCGGAGGCTCAGGAACGCCACCGTCCCGATCAGCGCGGGGATCCACAGCGAGATCGCGCGGTACGTGACCACCGCGGCGAGCACCGTCGAGGCGGGGCGCGCGCCGAACAGCAGCAGCATCCCCACGAGGCCCCCTTCGACGGCGAAGAAGCCGCCCGGGATCGGGAGCGAGTTCGCGAGCATCCCCACCAGGTACGCCATCGACACCGCCCAGAACGTCTGGGTCGGGCCGTACGCCGCCAGGCACAGGTACAGGCACGCCGTGTCGAACAGGCAGTACCCCACCGCTCCCGCCAGCCGCCAGTCGTGGGCGCGGATCAACCCCACCGCGTCCTGCACCCCGCCCCCGAGCGCGACCAGCGCCACGACCGTGCGGCCGTGCTCGGAGCTTCTGCGCGCCGCCGCCCGCCGCGCCCAGCCGGCCGCCGCCAGCGTGCCGAGGATCGTCAACAGCGCCGCCGTCGCCGGCAGCAGTGTGATCAGCGCCCGCTGGGAGCCCGGCAGCAGCCCCAGCCACAACCCCAGCCCGATCACGACCACCACGCTGACGTTCACGGCGCTCGTGAGCACGAAGAACAGCACCGAGCGCTTGGCGATCCGCTCCACCGAGATCCCCTTGCTGCGCAGCACCCACGCACCCAGGGCGATGCCGCCCAGACCACCCGCGGAGACCACCGAGTTGACCGCCAGCTCAGCCAGCGACAGGCGCGCGCTCAGCCGGCTGCCCAGCCTGCGGAACACCAGGCCGAACAGCACCACGAAGGAGGCGCACGAGAGCAGCTCCGCCACAACCCCCGCTCCCACCCAGCCCCACTTCGCGTCGGTGATCCGCTCCCCCGCCGCGCGCAGGCCCGGCACCCCCAGCAGCAGGCCGGCCACGATCGCGAAGAACACCGCGAGGCTGACGAGGCTGTTGCGCAGCCGCCGCGACTGCGCCGCCAGCTCCCGCGCGGTCTCCTCGGCGACCCCGTCCTCCCCCTGCGCGGCCTGCTGGCCGATCTTTGATCGGTCGGCGGTTCTCGACACCTTCACACCTCTACGGGGTCGTGTGCTCGACGTTGGCAGCGACGAGGCCCCCCGCCACTCCCCACCCACTATGCCCGATCCCGCGCGCGTTCCCGGAAGCGCGCCGGGGAGAGCCCGTAGCGGCGGCGGAACGCGCGCGCGAAGTGTGAGCCGCGCCCGTAGCCCACCAGCCGTGCGACGTCCGCCACCGGGATCGTCTGCTCCGCGAGCAGCTGCGCCGCAGCGGCCATGCGCCGCGCCCGGAGGTCCTCCTGGAAGGTGCTGCCTCCGAACTGCGCGTACGCGCGCTGCAGCTGGCGCGGCGAGCAGGCCAGCGCGCGGGCCACCGCCGCGAGCGTCAGCTCCCGCCGGTAGTGGCGCTTGACGAGCACCCGCGCCAGTAGGTACAGCCGCCGGCGTTCGCTGAGGGTCGCGGCGCGCACCTCCTCTACTCCGACCGGCCCCGGAGACTGGGACCCCGGCCACTCCGGTCAGCCGGTCAGCTCCCGGATCGGTGCCCGGTTCAGCCGGCGTAGCGGCGTGCCACCCGTTCAGCCGCACCTGTATAGGAGCCGCCGAACAACACCGCGTGCACGAGCAGCGGCAGCAGTTGCCACAGCTCGACGCGCTGCTCCCACCCCTCCGCGAGGGGGGCGGTCTCGACGTAGGCCGCAAACACGCGCGGGGAGGG
The DNA here is from genome assembly GCA_963702085.1 of uncultured Solirubrobacterales bacterium. Taxonomy (GTDB): domain Bacteria; phylum Actinomycetota; class Thermoleophilia; order Solirubrobacterales; family Solirubrobacteraceae; genus Palsa-744. Next base: position 2,484,980 of record OY969707.1, read on the forward strand.
AGCGCCGAACAGCCGCAGCATCGCGAGATCCACCTCGCGGTGGCCCCCGTACGCGGAGGGGTCCACCAGCCACGGGCGACCCTCCGCGTCGGCCATCACGTTGCCTGCCCACAGGTCCCCGTGCAACCGCGCCGGGGGCTCGGCGGGTCCCGCGAGCTCGGGCAGGCGCTCGCACACCGCCTCCACCGCTCGCGCCCCCGCCTCCGAGAGCGCCCCGCGCTCACGTGCGATGCCCGTCAGCGGGCGCAGGCGGCGCTCGGCGTAGAAGGTCGGCCAGTCGGGGGCGGGGTCGTTGGGCAGCTGCAGCGAGCCGAAGGCGGCGGCGCGTGGTGACTCCTCACCGGCGTCGCCTTCGCTGGGCTCGCAATCATGTCTGGAGGGATTACCTCGTTTGGGATGCTTTGGCCCGGCCACCCTGGCAGAGGGGTCCCCGAACGCGGGCGCCCCCGCCGCGTGGGTAAGCGCCAGGCCGCGGCCCAACTCCTCGGCACCGGCTGCACTCAGGCGCCCTGGCGGAACCCACTCGAGCACGAGGTACTCGGCGGCGAGCACCCACACGCGCGGCGTGCGCAGCGCCCCGGGCTCGGCGAGCCACTGCAGGCCGCGGGCCTCCGCGGCCTACTCCCCCGGGGCCGCGCCCGGGCGCGTCTTCACGAACGCCTCGCGCCCGTCGGCGAGGGTGACGCACCACGCCTCGTTGATGTCCCCGCCGCCCACGCGCCGGGCGTCGGTGGCACCGGCCGGAAGGCTCACGTGCCCGCCCGCTTGGTCGAGACCCCGCTCACTGCGAGGGGACCGACTCGGCGTCCGTCGTCTGCAGCTGCTCGAGCAGCGCCGCGCACGCGGCGTGCACGAGGTCGAGCACCTCCTCGAAGCCTCCCGCCCCGCCGTAGTAGGGGTCGGGCACGTCGAGCTCGCCCTCCGCGGCGGGGTCGAACTCGCGCAGCAGTCGCACCTTCGCGCGGGCGTCCTCGTCGCGCGCGAGGCGGTGCAGGTTGCGCAGGTTCTCGCCGTCCATCGCGAGCACCAGGTCGAACTCCTCGAAGTCGCGGGGGCTCACCTGGCGGGCGACGCTGTCGAGCGCGATCCCCCGGTGGCGCGCGGCGCGGGTGGCGCGCGCGTCGGGCGGCTCCCCCACGTGCCAGCTCCCGGTGCCGGCGCTGTCCACCTCGATGCGCTCTTGAAGCCCGGCGTCGTGCACGAGCTTGCGCATCACGCCCTCGGCGGTGGGGGAGCGACAGATGTTGCCGAGACACACGAACAGCAGGCGGACACGCGCACCGTCGTGGGCCGCGTGGCCTCGTGCGGAACCGGTCCAGCGCACTCCACCCGGCCTGTCGCGAGGCACGCGCTCCAACCCCTCCCCCTCCCCCATCCCCCTCACTCCTCACCCAGCTCCAGCACCGCGAGGAACGCCTCCTGGGGAACCTCCACGCGGCCCACCTGCTTCATCCGCTTCTTGCCCTCCTTCTGCTTCTCCAGCAGCTTTTTCTTGCGGGTTATGTCGCCCCCGTAGCACTTGGCGATCACGTCCTTGCGGAACGCCTTGACGGTCTCGCGGGCGATCACGTGGGAGCCGATCGCGGCCTGGATCGGGACGTCGTACTGCTGGCGGGGGATGCGCTTGCGCAGGCGCTCGGTCAGCGCTCGGCCGACCTCGTAGGCCTTGTCGCGGTGAACCACCATCGAGAGCGCGTCCACGGGGTCGCCGGCGAGCAGCACGTCGAGCTTCACGAGGTTCGAGGGTCTCATGCCCAGCAGCTCGTAGTCGAGCGACGCGTACCCGCGGGTGCGGGACTTCAGCTGGTCGAAGAAGTCGAGCACGATCTCCACGAGCGGCACGTCGTAGGTCAGCTGCACGCGCTCGGGGGACAGGTAGTGCATGCCCGCGTGCTCGCCGCGGCGTTCCTGGCAGAGCTCCATGATCGCGCCGACGTGCTCGCGGGGGGCGATCACCTGGGCCTTGATGTACGGCTCGCGGATCTCCGCGATCGTGCCGGGGTCGGGCATGTCGGAGGGGTTGTGCACCTCGAGCTCTTCGCCGTTGGTGAGCGTCACGTCGAACTCGACCGAGGGCATCGTCGCCATCAGCTCGAGGTCGTACTCGCGCTCCAGGCGCTCGCGCACGATGTCCATGTGCAGCAGGCCGAGAAAGCCGCAGCGGAAGCCGAAGCCCAGCGCGTCGCTCGTCTCGGGCTCCCACGAGAGCGCCGCGTCGTTGAGCGTCAGCTTTTCCAGCGCGTCGCGCAGGTCGGGGTAGGAGTCGGACTCGATCGGGAACAGCCCGCAGAACACCATCGGCTTGACCTCGCGGTAGCCGGGCAGCGGCTCGGTGGCTTCGGCGGGGCGCGCGCGAGGCCCACCCGAGCCCTCGCCGGCGCCCGTCCCCGTACCCGCACCCCCCGCGCCGCCGGTGCGCCCGCGCGTGGTGAGCGTGTCTCCGACGCGCAGCTGCGTGACGTCCTTGACGCCCGTGATCACGTACCCGACCTCGCCCGCGGCGAGCTGGTCGGTGGGCATCTGCTGCGGGGAGAAGCACCCGATGTCGTCGATGTCCGCGTGCAAGCCACTCGCCATCGCGCGAATCGGCTCGCCCTTGCGCAGGACCCCGTCGACGACGCGCACGTACGCGATCACGCCTCTGTACTGGTCGAACTCGGAGTCGAAGATCAGCGCGCGCGGGGGCGCCTCGAGGTCCCCCGCCGGCGGGGGCACGCGCGCGACGAGCTCCTCCAGCACCTCCGCCACGCCCTGGCCCGTCTTGCCGGAGATGCGCAGGATGCCCTCCGGAGGCTCGCCGATCAGCTCGGAGACTTCGCCCGCCACGCGCTCGGGCTCGGCGCCGGGGAGGTCGAGCTTGTTCAGGCACGGGATCAGCTCCAGGCCCGCGTCGACCGCGAGGTACGTGTTCGCCACCGTCTGCGCCTCGACCCCCTGGGCGGCGTCCACGACGAGCAGCGCGCCCTCGCACGCCGCCAGCGAGCGCGACACCTCGTACGTGAAGTCCACGTGCCCGGGCGTGTCGATCAGGTGCAGCTGGTAGGTCTGCCCGTCGGCGCTCTCGAAGAACACCCTGACCGCCTGCGCCTTGATCGTGATGCCCCGCTCGCGCTCGAGGTCCATCGAGTCGAGCACCTGCGCGCGCATGTCGCGCTCGTTCACGGTGTGCGTCAGCTCGAGGATACGGTCGGCGAGCGTCGACTTGCCGTGGTCGATGTGCGCGATGATCGAGAAGTTGCGGATGTGCTGTTGGTCCACGTTGTGGTCCTACTTTTGGGAGGGGGTACTGGGGGAGGGCCTGCCCCCCCCAGCTTAAGTGCGGATGTGGGCCTGGTCCATGTGGATCAGACTCTAGATTGGCACGCCTCGCAGCGTGCCCTATCCTTGGTGGTCCGGCGGATCGCCCACTCGGCCAGGGTCGCGAGACTCGCGCCGGGCAACGCACCGGCCCTCGGGCCAGTGGCCAGTCCCGGTGGTCGGGAGTGTCATGCCGCCCAGGCAATAAGACACACAAGTCCTGGGACGTAGTAGTTCAAAGGCGATCTTTGACCGGGTCTACCGGGCGGGCCTCTGGCCCGCCCGGTTCGCTTCTGCGCCACCCCACCCCGTGGACGACCCGAGGAGCGGACCGCCGCAGCGCGCACCGCGCCGGTGCACCCCACCGCGCCGCTACGCCCGCCCAAGCTGGGCACGGATCAGGCGGCTGACCTGGTGGGCCTCGGGGACGCGCATCGCGAGCACCGCGCGCATGTACACCAGCACGCCCGCGGCGCCGGCCCCCCCGACGCTCACGACCTGCGCGGGCAGCGAGCGGCCGAGGAGCGCGTCAAGCGCGTACCACACCGCCCACGACACCCCCCCGAGTAGGGCCGAGGCAACGAGGATGCGCGCGGTGATCATCGTCGTCTGGCGGCCCTCCAGCCGGCCGTTGAAGCCGATCCGCAGGCGGTTGACCTGCAGCGCGGTCATCACCACGTTGGCGGCCACGGTGCCGATGATCAGGCCGGCGATCCCCAGCGGCTTGTAGAGGGAGAGCGAGACCACGACGTCCACGACCATGTTGAGCGCCGCCAGCCGCGTGGGGATCCAGGGGCGCTGCACGGCGAAGAAGGTGCGGGTCAGCAGCAGGTTGAGGCCCCCGAAGGGCAGCGAGAACGCGAACCAGAACAGCGCGATCGACACGAGGTGGGTCGATTCGGCGTTGAACGCCCCACGTTCGAAGACCAGCCGCACGATCGGGGTGCTGAGCACGATCACGAACACGGCGGCGGGGATCAGCAGGAGGTTGATCTGGCGCATCCCGATCCCCACCGCGCGGCGCATCCCCCCGGGGTCACGGCGCGAGGCCATGCGGGAGAGGGTGGGAAAGAGCACCGTGGCCACCGCGACGCTGAAGATCCCCTGGGGCAGCATGTAGATGCGAAACGCGTTTTCGATCGCGCGGGGGGCGTGTTCGGAGACGAGGGTGCCGAACGCGGCGTTGATGAGCTGGTCGAGGTTGATGATGCCCAGGCCGATCGTGACGGGCAGCATCAGCACGAAGACCTTGCGGACGCGGGGGTCGTGCCAGTCGACGGAGAACTGCAGGCGGAAGTCGATGCGCGCGAGCGCCCCCAGCACCATCACGAACTGCACGCAGGTGGCGAGCAGGATGCCGACGGCGTACGCGTACACCTCGTCGTCGCCGTGGAAGTGGGGGCGCAGCAGGACGAGCGCGACGACGATCACCACGTTCCACACCGCGGGGGCGAGGGCGGGGATCGTGAAGTGTTCGTAGGACTGCAGGATCCCCACGAGCAGGCCGGTCAGCCCGAGCAGGAGCACGACGGGGAACAGCACCTGCGAGAGCCCCACGGTGAGGGTGTCCAGAGCCCCGCTGAACTCGGGCCCGGTGAACAGCGGCATGACCACCCCAGCGGCGAGCACGAAGAACGCGGTGAGCGCGCCGAGCGCGAGCAGCATGATCCAGAAGAGGGTCGACGCGAGCCGCAGCGCCTCGCGCCGTCGCCCCTGCTGGAGCAGGTCGGTGAAGACCGGCACGAACGCGGCCGAGAGCGCCGCCTGAGCGAAGAGGTTGGCGATCAGGTTGGGGACGAGGAAGGCGATCGTGAACGCCGAGGCCGGACCGGTGGTGCCAAAGTAGCTCGCGGCCACGACCTCCCGCCCGAGGCCCGCGACCCGCGAGAAGGCCGTGAGGATCGAGAAGATCGCGGTGTTGCGCGCGACGCGCCCGCCGCCGGCGCCGCCGCCCCTCGTCCCGACGTCGCCCTCCGCACCGGCACCCGCGCCACCGCCGACCGGGTCCACCCCCTCCACCGGCGCTCCGCCCACTTGGCTGTGCGGCTGCGTGGGGGGCTCTTCGGTTGCGGACAAGGCCGCTATAGTACGGCGCTCCCGCGATGGCAAACATTCACTCACAGAAGAAGCGCATCCTGCGCTCCGAGCGCGAGCGCTTGGAGAACCGCCGCTACACCTCGACGATCAAGACGTGCTTTCGGCGCCTTGAGGCGGCGGTGCAGAGCGGCGACGAGCAGACCGCGGAGGCCGAGCACCGCGGGCTGGTGAGCCGCATCGACACGGCCGTCAAGCGCGGCGCGCTGCACCGCAACACGGGTGCGCGCAAGAAGAGCCGCGCCGCCCGCGTGCGCGCGTCTATAGGCGCCTCGCAGTAGTCGCCCGCGCGCCGAGCGGTCGTCTATGAGGTGATCGCCGCGATCGCCCGCAACGCAAGGGTGTCCTCGTGCAGGCCCGAGACCCGCGAGCGCCCGGTACGCAACTGGGCCCCGCCGCGCGTGTCGAGCTCGAGGTCGGCGAGCACACTGAGCGCGCCGCGCAGGCGCTCCGGATCGCTGCGGGCTACGTCGGCGAGGAAGCGCTCGGCAGCGCGGGAGGGCATCCGCAGGCTGCGCTTGATCTCGGCGGCCGACTCCCCCGCCTGCAGGCGGGTGGCGACGGCGAGCGCCTCGCGCAGACGCGAGGCCATCAGGTAGGCGAGCCCGCCGAGGCGCTCGCCCTGGCGGCGCAGGCGCAGGTAGACTAGCGTGGCCTCGCGGGGGTCTCCGCCGACGAGCGCGTCGGCGAGCACGAAGGCACGCCGCTCGGCGGAGTGGGCGGTGCGCTGTTCGATCTCCTGTGCGCTGACGCGGATCGGCTTGGACGCCGCGGGGTCCTCACGCGCACCCCCGCCCGCGCCGCCGCCTGCTGTGTCCTGCGGGTCGGCGAGCTCCAGGGAGAGCTTCTCAAGCTCGCGCAAGATCCGCTGTTGGCGCTCCCCGACCTGCGCGACGAGCGCTTTCGCCGCCGCCTGGTCCAGCGCGAGGCCCAGCCGCGCGGCCTGCTCGCGCGCCCACTTGGGCAGCTCCCACGGCTTGACGGTGCCCTGCTCCACGATCTGTCCCTTGGCGGCCTTGACGGCTGCGTGCACCGCCGCGGGGGCCTTCGTGCGGCCCTCCTCACGCGCGAACAGGGCGACGGTGGTGTCGGGTGGGAGCTCGCGCATGGCGGGCAACAGGTGCTGCTCGACCTCGGCCTGCTTCCAGCGCTCCACGCCGTCGACGACGATCACGCGCTGGCCGATCGCGAAGGTCATCGCGGTGAGCGCGAGCGCCACCCCCGCGGGCGTGCCAGCCTCCCCCGAGAGCACCTCGACGGAGCCGGCGTCGCCCTCCTTGAGCGCCAGCGCGTGCAGCCCGGCGCGGCGCTCGGCGACGGCCCCGTGATCGTCGCCGTGGATCAGGTAGGCGGGCTTCAGCGCGGGCATCTCACCGCACCACGAGATTGACGAGCTTGCCCGGCACCACGATCTCCTTGACGACCTCTCTGCCGTCGAGGTGCGTCTGCACGTTGGGCGCGGCGCGGCACAGCTCCTTGAGCTGCTCGGAGCTGGCGTCGGCGGGCGCCTGCACGCGGTCGCGCAGCCTGCCGTTGACCTGGCAGACCAGCTCGTAGACCTCGCGCTCGAGCAACGCGGGGTCGGCCTGCGGCCACGGCTGCTCCCACACGCGGTCCCCCGTCAGGCGCTCGTAGATGTCGGCGCCCACGTGCGGGGCGAAGGGGAAGATCAGCGACGCGGCGGTCGCGAGCGCGAAGTGCAGCGTCTCCGTCGATGCCTGAGCGCGCAGGCGCGAGCACTCGTTCAGCAGCTCCATCACTGCCGCGATCGCGGTGTTGAAGGCGAAGCGGCGCAGGTCGGTGGAGACCTTGTCGATCGCCCAGTGCGCCTTGCGCAGCAGCTCCAGGTCATCTCCCTCCATATCTGTTCCGGTTGGCGCATGCGCCAAATCCACCGGCGGGCCGGCATGTGTCTCTGAAGCTGTTCCTGCCGGCGCATGCGCCGGCAGGTGGGACGGCACATGTGCCGTCCCAAGGGGAGCCGCATGCGGCTCCCCTTGCAGGGCCACATGTGGCCCTGCCGGACCCGCCACATGTGGCGGGTCCCCCTCCCCCCGCTCGGCGACCTCCGCGGCCAGCCGCCACAGCCGGCCCAGGAAGCGGTACATGCCCTCGACGCCGTCGTCGGACCAGTCGGCGTCCTGGTCGGGGGGGGCTATGAACAGGACGTAGCAGCGGGCAGTGTCCGCGCCGTAGCGCTCGACGATCGAGGCCGGCGAGACGACGTTGCCCCGCGACTTGCTCATCTTCGCGCCATCCTTGGTGACCATGCCCTGCGTGAACAGCGCCTGGAAGGGCTCCTGGAAGTCGAGGTGGCCGAGGTCGGCGAGCGCCTTGGTGAAGAAGCGCGCGTACATCAGGTGCAGGATCGCGTGCTCGACCCCGCCGATGTACTGGTCCACGGGCATCCACCGGCGCAGCACCGCGGGGTCCCACGCGGCCTCGTCGTTGGCGGCGTCGCAGTAGCGCAGGTAGTACCACGAGGAGTCCACGAACGTGTCCATCGTGTCGGTCTCGCGGCGCGCTTCGCCCCCGCACGCGGGGCACTGCGTGGAGACCCACTCCTCCGCGGCCGCAAGCGGGGAGCGCCCGCGGGGGGCGTAGTCCTCGATCTCGGGCAGCTTCACCGGGAGCTGCTCCTCGGGGACGGGCACCATCCCGCACTGCTCGCAGTACACCACCGGGATCGGGCAGCCCCAGTAGCGCTGGCGGGAGACGAGCCAGTCGCGCAGGCGGTAGTTGACCGATGCGTGGCCCTTGCCCTCGCGGTCCAGCCACTGCACGATCTCCGCGAGCGCCTCGCGGTTGCCCTTGCCGTCGAAGCGCGAGTCGGAGTCCACGAGCGGGCCGTCGCCGGTGTAGGGGAGGCTCTCCTCGCTGCGCTCCCAGCGCTCGCGGGCCTCCCCCGACTCGGAAGCCCTGCTCTCCTCCACGCCGGGCGGGGGCTCCGAGGCCCCCACTATCACCCGCCGGATCGGCAGCCCGTGGGCGCGCGCGAACGCGTGGTCGCGCTCGTCGTGCCCGGGCACCGCCATGATCGCGCCGGTGCCGTACTCCATCAGCACGTAGTCGGCGACGTACATCGGGATCTCCTCGCCGTTGACGGGGTTGGTGACCGTCCGGCCCAGCGCGACCCCCATCTTCGGCCGCTCCACGTCGCCGCGCTCCTCGTTGGACTCGGAGAGCGTGTGGTTGACGTACTCGCGCACCGCCTGCTCGTGCTCGGTTCCCTCGGCGAGCCGTTGCACGTCGGGGTGCTCGGGGGCCATCACGAAGAACGTCGCGCCGAACAGCGTGTCGGGGCGGGTCGTAAAGACCGGGTAGTCCACCCCCACCTCCGCGCAGCGGAACGTCACCTCCGCCCCCTCCGAGCGCCCGATCCAGTTGCGCTGCATCGTCTTGACGTGCTCGGGCCACTCGATCCCGTCGAGGTCTCCCAGCAGCCGCTCCGCGTAGTCGGTGATGCGCAGGAACCACTGCTCGAGCTGGCGCAGCTCGACCTCGGCGCCGCAGCGCTCGCAGCGGCCGTCCACCACCTGCTCGTTGGCGAGCACCGTCTGGTCGGTGGGACACCACTTGACGGCAGCCTGCTTGCGGTAGGCCAGGCCCGCGTGCAGCAGCTGCAGGAAGATCCACTGCGTCCAGCGGTAGTAGGTCGGTTCGTGCGTGGCGAGCTCGCGCGACCAGTCGATCGAGATCCCCCACGAGCGGAACTGGCGCTGGAAGGACGCGATCGAGACGGCGGTCGACTCGCGCGGGTTCACCCCGGTCTTGATCGCGTGGTTCTCCGCGGGCAGGCCGAACGCGTCGTAGCCCATCGGGTGCAGCACGCGGTGGCCGAGGCGCCGGTGGAAGTGCGCGATCGCGTCCCCCACCGCGTACACCTTCAGGTGCCCGATGTGGGGCTCCCCGCTGGGGTAGGGCAACATCTCCAGGACGTAGGACTTCGACGGCTGGGGCGGGTGGGCGCCATTTCCCCGCGCCCCGCTCCCGCCGCCCGCGTAAGGGGCGCCCTCGCCACCGTCCCCGGGCGGGTCGTTGGAGACCTCCCACGTGCGCTCCGCCGCCCACACCGCCTGCCAGCGGGGCTCGATCTCACGCGGTTCGTAGCGTTGCTCAGCCATCTCCGCCCGGAGGTTAGCGAGCGCCCCCGGACGGAACGCTCGCGCGGCCCACCCGCCCCGATCTACGCGAAGCTGGCGCGGCGGGCGCGCACCGCCTCGACGATCGCCGCGGGCGCCTTCTGCGGCGAGCCGGCGTCAAACGGCGGCTGGGGGTCGTACTCGATGCCCAGCTGGATCGCCTGCGCGACCTGCTCGCCGGCGATCCTCGCGGCCAGCGCGAGCGCCATGTCGATGCCGGCGGAGACGCCCGCGGCGGTCACGAGCTTGCCGTCGAACACGACCCGCTCGGCGCTCGTCTCAACCCCAAGCCGGCCCAGATCCTCGAGCGCCAACCAGTGGCTCGTCGCGCGCCTCCCATCCAGGAGGCCGGCGGCGGCGAGGATCAGCGAGCCGGTGCACACCGACGTGGTCCACGTCGAGGTCTCGTGCGCGGCGCGCAGCCACTCGTGCACCGGGCCGTCCTCCATCAGCGCCGCCTGGCCCGGCCCGCCGGGCACGAGCACGACGTCGGGGTGGGGGTGCTCCGTCAGGGAGGCGTCGGCCACCAGCGCAAGCCGGCCGGTGTCGGTCCGCTTCGGTCTCGGCTCCTGCGCGACGAACGTCACCTCGGCGTCGGGCAGGCGGCTGAGAACCTCGTAGGGCCCGACCGCGTCCAGCGCGGTGAGGCGGTCATAGATGAGGATTGCGATCTGCATGGGTCTGGCTCCTTGGCGGTCGAGGGATGGGATCGTGGATCGAGTGGGTTCCGTCGTAGGCCCAACCCGCCCAACTGCGCCCCGTCAGGCGGCAGCGGTCGGCACGGCGGCAGCAGGCGCCACGGCAGCGGTGTGGAAGCGACGGCGGTACTCGGCGGGACCGACCCCGAGCGCGCGCAGGAAGACCCGGCGCATCGTCTCGGCGGTGCCGAATCCGCACGCCGCGGCGACCGCGGCGACGGGCTGCCCGCTCTCCTCCAACCGCCGCCGGGCGGCCTCCAGGCGCAGGCGCTCCACGTAGCGGGCGGGCGTGACCCCCACCTCGGCGCGGAAGCGGCGCGCGAAGTGGCGCGGGCTCATATGGGCGCGTTCGGCGAGCGCCTCGACCGTCAGGTCGGTCCCGAGGTTCTCGACCGCGAAGCGCTGCACCTCCCGCAGCCCCGAGCGCTCGGGCGCACGGGCCGCGAGCGTGGCGCTGAACTGCGACTGGTTGCCGGGGCGGCGCAGGAACAGCACCAGGTGGCGGGCGATCGTGAGCGCCGCCTCGCGGTCGAGATCCTCCTCGACCATGGCGAGCGCCAGGTCCATGCCGGCGGTCACGCCCGCCGACGTCCACACCGGCCCGTCGCGCACGAAGATCGGCTCGGGATCGACGCTCACCAGCGGGTACCTGCGCGCAAGCTCCGCGGCCGCCGCCCAGTGCGTGGTCGCGCGCCGCCCGTTCAGCAGCCCCGCGGCGGCGAGCAGATACGCCCCGGTGCACACCGACGCCACGCGACGCGCGGTCTTGGCACGAGCCTCGATCCACTCGATCAGCGCCCTGTCTTCGCACGCGCGGTCCGCACCGGCGCCGCCCGACACGAGCAGCGTGTCGATCGCCTTCGGGGCGTTCTCGATGGGGGCGTGGGGCACGATCGTCAGCCCGCTGGAGGTGGCTACGGGAGCGCCGTCGCGGCTGACCACGGTCGTGCGGTAGCCGCGGTCTGTCCTGTAGGCGCGATGCGTGCCCCGACTATGCTCGGTACGCTCAGCCTCGGCGAGAGGCGGCCCGGTGGGTGCGTCGCGTCCGCTTGCATCAAGCAGCATTCGAGCCCCGCTGAACACCTCCAGCGGCCCGGTCACATCCAGGCTCTGTACGCGCGGATAGATGAGGATCACGATGTTCCGTGGGGCGGGCTTGCGAGTCATCGCCTGTGATCGTGACCGATCTCGGCTCTGTCCGCAAGGACGGATTTCCAACGATTCCGGCCAAGTCTTCGATCGGGAACCTACGCCGGTCGCGGCCTGTTGCGAGGTTGGCACGGAGTTGACACATAGATATGCCTCCTGCAACATGGGACGAACTAACGTTCGAGCCATGCTTGATCTGAGCAGCACCCAGAAGGGCGCCGCAGCAGAGGCCGAGATCGCCGCCGCCGCGATTCGCCTCGGCCTGGTCGTTCTCCAACCACTCGGAGATGGCAGCCGGTATGACCTCGCGATCGACACCGGCCAACGACTCCTGCGCGTGCAGTGCAAGTGGGCATCGTGTCAGGGCGAGGTAATCATGGCCCGTTGCATCACCAGCCGCCACACGCCGGGCGGCTACCGCTACACGACCTACTCAGCCGATGAGATCGACGCGATCGCCGTCTACTCCCCGGACACCGACAGGTGCTACTTAATCCCCGTCCGAGAGGTCGAAGGCTGTGCGACGATCAGCCTACGTCTCGGGCCGACGCGGAACAACCAAGCCGTCAACGTACGTTGGGCGAAGGACTACCAGATGGAGAGCTCGATCGGGCAACGGTGGGCGTCGTGCCAAGCCGATATACCGCGATCGACGTCGCTCGTTACGAGCGTCTTGGGCGATAAGATGGAGCGACTGGGGCTATAGCTCAGTTGGGAGAGCGCCGCCATGGCATGGCGGAGGCCGTCGGTTCGAGCCCGACTAGCTCCACCATAACGTTGCTAATCGAACCAACGTCTAAAGACCCCCGTTCCCGCCAGGGCGCGGGGGTCTTGGCGTTTTGGGGGATCGTGCTGGCGAGGATGGCGGCTGGTGTGGGGTTCGGGGTGGCGCTGACGGTGCCTCGGAGGGTGTTGTGGAAGGCGCGTAGCTCGGCGAATGGCCCGGCCAACTCGGCTTTGGTGATGGTTTCGTCGCAGATGTAGAGGGCGTTGAAGAGGGTCTGGTTAGTAGGCGCCGGATGGTGTCGTCGGCTCGCTGGTAGAGGTCGTGGAGGTCTTCGCCGATGATCCGCAGGGCGAGGTCGAGGGTGTCGGCGATGTCTTGGTAGCTGAGGTTTAGGCGGGTGATGAGTGCTTCGGCGTCTTCGCGTTGGTGGCGTAGGCGGGTTTGCTCGTCGTCGAAGAGTTCGTTGGTGATGCGGTCTTCGTAGTGCGTGTTCAGGAGCTTTCGTTCTTGTTCTTTGACTTCGTTGAGGACGTTTCGGCAGCGGTCGATCTCGTGTTTGGCGGTGGCGACTCGCTCGCCGAGGTCGCTGCTGATCGCCTGGCGGATTTCGTCGCGTTCGGTCTCGGTGATGGTGATGGTCGTGTAGTGGTCCTCAATGGCTGCTTCTACGAGGTCGGTGGGCTGGTAGCCCTGGGGGCATTCGCCGCGCTGGTTGCGTGGGCAGACGAAGTATTCGTAGTGGCCTCCGTTGCCTTTGTTGCGGGAGTAGACGAGGCGGCATCCGCAGGTGCCGCAGCGGATGGTGCCCTTGAGATTCGGATCGCCGCGACTGCGGTTGATGCCATCACTGCAGCGACCAGAAGGACGACTGAGGTATGCGCGCGCACGCGGCGTATATCGGAAATATGCGCTCCAGCATTAGGGAGGCTCCGTCCTAGTGTCCAGTCGCAACCCCCGCGCTCAAGCGGAGCTCACTGCTTCCCGATTTCGGCCCCAACGTGCGTACATGGATACTCCCCACACTTGCCGTGAGTCTGCTCCTGACGGCGCTAGCGTCGTCCCCGTCACCGGGAGCCTCCCTGGAGTCAATTCACGGCTGCCACCTCTACACCTCCACTGGCGACGTAGCGGCTCGGGAGCTTGCGCTCACGGCCCAGACTGGTGCAGAGACCCTCGCAACCGAACACAACGGTACTGACAAGGACGTCTCCCTCGCAACCCTGCACAAGCTGGAACCATCCATCCCGATTAGTCCCCGCCAAGCCCACCGCAAACACGAGGGCGCGTATCTCCTCTCCGCATCAGGCACGAAGAACTCCTATGTTGTGACCACGCGCTCCCAGAACGGCGACACGTATACGATCCGCGGCGCTAGCAACGGCAGTATCACGCGATACGGGCATGTGTGCGGCAAGAGGCGAAACTGGTAGATCCTTAGCCGGTGACCAGCCGGCAAGCTAGACTGAGCCTGGGTAAGCCAGCATGTACCTCCCCCGCTCGATCCGCACGAATCGACGCGAGGAGCCCGAGACGTTGGAAGCAAGAGCGCCCCTGATCGAGGACCACGCCACCGGCTCGCCCAGCGACGCCTCAACGGCTGCGTGGATGTCCTTGGCCCTCATCGGCTCGTCTTGATCCGCCAACACTTGGACGACAGCCTTCAGCACCCAGCCTGGTCGGCGAAACCGCTGCCGGCAGGCCACAGCTTGCCGCCGAGGCCCGCCGCTGCCCCGCACGGTGGCGAGTTTCCCGGCCAACCGGCCCAACGACCCCTGGAGATCGTGGTTCGATAGAACTCCGATTAGGTCCATTTCGCCGGACATAAGCGCTCTTGTTCGAACCATGAACCGAGTGCCGCGACTGCGAGAAAGGATCGGGTGCCTGTCGCGGCGAAGTTGACTCGGTCATGACTGATTGCGCGCGTCCCACACAGCCCTGTGCTTCTGGGATCGAGCGCGCGGAACGCGTTTTGCGTCTGGCGTGGCTCAGCCTGCCGCCGGCCTATCGCGCGCTACTCGAGGCGATTGGTGCGTCGCAATGGCAGGTCGTCGATCAGCCGCTGGGCGCAGTGGTCGATGGGTTCCTGCGTTCAGCTGGGCACCGAGCGCTTTCCTTCTCGGCTCAGCGCAGGTTGGATCTCGCGCTGGTTGTTGGTGGGCGCGGCGGTTTGCACTGGCCCCGGCGCGGCGGTGGGAAAGCCAGTCAACGTCGCAACAGGTGAGTGTCGCGATCATAGTGCGAGGCAGTGCTCAGTGCCCTCGCACGTCGTCGCGTCTTCGTAGTCGCTTGCCCTTGTCCCGGGGCGCGGAGCCGGTCATCCGCCGGCGGAGTTTGGCCCGAACGACGGGCAGTTTGCGCGCAGCGCAAAACGTGAGAGCCAGAATCAGCGAAGCGGAGCGGGCCGGTCAAGGGCGGCCCGTCAGGGCCGAGCGCAGCGAGCCGCGAAGCGGCGCCCTTTACGGGCCCGCGCAGCGGAGCTATATCGAGCACCCTTTGAACGTCAGGCAGACACCATCGCGATCTGGCTGTTGAACAGGGCTATCGGGCGCTGCCAACCGAGTGTCTTGCGTGGTCGATCGTTGACCTCTGTAGCGATCCGCATGACGTCCTCGACGCTGTGGATGCTGAGTTCGGTGCCCTTCGGGAAGTAGTCACGTAGCAGCCCGTTCGTGTTCTCGTTGCTGCCACGCTGCCACGGGGAGTGCGCGTCGCAGAAGAACACGCCGGTGCCGGTCGCCGCGGTGATCTGCTGATGCAGCGCGAGCTCCTTGCCTTGATCCCACGTCAGCGTTCGTCGCAGCGCCTCAGGTAGACGAGCCAGCGCCGCGGTGATCGCTTGGTGGACCGTCTCAGCCGTCGGTATACCGTCAGGGAAGGCAAGCAAGATCAGGAACCTGGTCGTGCGCTCCACCAGCGTTCCGATTGCCGAGCGGTTCCCTGCTCCCATGATCAGGTCGCCCTCCCAGTGGCCGACCTGCAGACGATCCTCGACCTCAGCCGGCCGCTCGTCGATCATCCGCATCGCGGTCAACCGGCCGCGCCGCTGTAGGCCAAGGAGCCGCCGACGGCGTCGTCGTCGACGCGCTGGCCGAGTCAACTCGACGGCAGGATCGTAGATCGCCTGATAGATCGACTCCTTGCACAGCCACCGCAACGGCTGGCCTGCGAACAGCTCGCGGAGCTCGTGTGCGACCTGCTCGGGGCTCCAGCGCTTCGCCAGCAGCCGTCTGACGGCCTCGGCCAGCACGTGATCGACTGCAACCCGTCGCTTCCGTGGCTTGCAAGCCCGCAGCCGGGCGGCGTGCTCGGCGTGATGCGGGCGATACCGCCCGTCCGGGTCGCTGTTACGACGAATCTCACGGCTGACCGTGGACGGCGCACGACCCAGCTCGACGGCAATACCGCGGACCGTCGTGCCAGCCGAGAGCAAGTCAGCGATCCGGATCCGTTCCTGCTCTGAGAGGTACCGCGGGCTACGCGGCTTGGTTTCCTTGATTTTCACCGGCGGATAATGCACGAGCACCCCGGCGGAATTCCGGACTCGCCGGCCATACCGCCAGCGAGTGCCTGTCTTGCGGTTGATCCCTACCAGCCGGCACGCCTCCGCGTTGCTGACCCCCTGCGCGATCAGCTGCGCATACCGCTGCTGCTTCTCCGCCTGAACCCCGCCCGCCGGCGTCCGTTTCCTGTCCCGCATTGCAACCTCCAATACCGCGTTGGTGTTGCAACGTCAGCTGGAATCCGCCCCGCCGTTCCCTGGAAGAATCTTCGGATCATCTCATTCCATGCTAGCCACATGAAGCTCGCCGGCCTCGACAAGGCCACATATGAGGCGTTCATCGCACGAACGGCCTGGCATGAGTAGGGCATGCACTGAGTGTCGTGCGTCGCTCGCAGGAGGACAGTGCGGCTGGACGCAGACTGCTCAACCTGGCGCCCGTCGGAATCCGGGAAGGCATCCACGGCGCTGGCTATCGTTCAAAGCGACTATACGCACGAGCTGGTCGCTGAGACGTACGCCTCGACCCGCGCTCGACGGTTTCGTCTAGCCGGCAGGGTTCTACTAGCACCGATTTTGGCTCTGCAAAGCCAAGTCGGGATGCGCGGGGGTGGGGCCGAGAGTCTCGCTGGTGACTCGGTCCAGAGCATGTGGTGGGCGCTGCGAGGACGGTGGGTGACCGAATCGAGTAGGTTCGCGGTCGGATGGAGCCCCGGTCGATCTTCAGGCTTGCGCACGCGTGGTGGGCCACCGTATATCTGCTGCTCATCCCGGTGTTTGGCCTAGCGTACGTCGTGCTTCCCGCACATAGCTTCCAGGACAACAACATCAGACTGGAAGCGTCCGTTGCGCGCGATGCAAGAGCACTCGCGGACAATCTCCGGGACGCCATCAACGAACGGATAGAAATCGTTGAATGGATTACAGAGCAGAGTCGGGTACGCCTCGGCCCTCAAAAGATCACCAATGTGGGAATTCGGCGTTTTGAAGATGGCCGCATCGTGTTGCAGCTTGCTGGCGA
Organism: uncultured Solirubrobacterales bacterium; assembly: GCA_963702085.1. Taxonomy (GTDB): domain Bacteria; phylum Actinomycetota; class Thermoleophilia; order Solirubrobacterales; family Solirubrobacteraceae; genus Palsa-744. Next base: position 2,501,607 of record OY969707.1, read on the forward strand.
CTTCGAAAAGGCAAAGAAGGAAGAGCCATCAGTCGAAGGCAACTTCATCATGTATGCCCGCCTCAACCTCGAACAACGTGAGCGCCTAATCATGCCGAACGGCCATGCGCTATATGGATACTCGGCGACACTCTCGAACGAAGAGGCCGAAGGGCCAGCGCATCTCTCATTCCAGCCCCCGCTCTCTCTTCTGCTCCCCGTCCTTGGAGCATCGTCGAGGTTTCCGTCAGACGGTGGCACGCTCGTGGCCTGGCCCCCTGAGTTCGGTCCGGCCCTTGTGAGAGTTTCTTGCGCCCGCGATGATGGGCGAGAAAGGAACTCTGATGAAGCGACGCAGGCATACGCCGGAGCAGATCATCCGCAAGCTGCGGGAGGCCGAGCGGATGCTCGGCGAGGGCAAGACGATCCCAGAGGCGGCGAAGGAGCTCCAGGTGAGTGAGCAGACCTATCACCGGTGGCGCAACCAGTACGGTGGGATGAAGGCGCAGGACGTCAAGCGGCTGAAGGAACTCGAGCGGGAGAACGTGTCGCTGAAGGCGATCGTCGCTGACCAGGCGCTCGAGGTGCGGGCGTTGAAGGAGATCTCCCGGGGAAACTGGTAGGCCCAGCCCGTCGGCGCCGAGCGGTCGCGATGCTGCGCGACCGTCTCGGCGTCAGCGAGCGCTGGGCGTGCCGGGTAGTCGGCCAGCACCGCTCCACGGAGCGCTACGAGCCCAAGCGCGCCGAGGATGACGCGGCGCTGCGAGCCGAGCTGCGCAAGTTCTCCAAGGAGCGACCGCGATGGGGGTACCGGCGCGCGCACCACCACCTGCGCGAGCAAGGCTGGGATGTGAACCGCAAGCGGGTGCAACGGCTGTGGCGCGAGGAGGGGCTGCGGGTCCCCGTGCGCAAGCGCAAGCGTCGCCGGCTTGGGGAGTCGACCGTTCCCGCGGCACGGCTGCGCGCCGAGCGTCCCAACCACGTATGGGCGTTCGACTTCCAGTTCGACCAGACCGCTGACGGCAGGGCGCTGAAGCTGCTGAACATCGTGGACGAGTTCACCCGAGAGTCGCTGGTGATGCTGGTGGAGCGCAGCATCGACGCTGAGATGATCGTCGGGGCGCTGGAGCGCCTATGCGGCGAACGGCGCCCCCCGAAGCTGCTGCGGATGGACAACGGCCCGGAGATGACCGCGCACGCGCTGCGGGACTGGTGCACGCTCTCGGGCACAGGGACCGCGTTCATCGAGCCCGGCTCACCGTGGCAGAACCCGTTCGTCGAGAGCTTCCACTCCCGTGTGCGCGACGAGCTCTTGGACGTCGAGGAGTTCTCCTGTCTCGCCGAGGCGCGTGTGGTGATCGGCGACTGGCAAGAGGACTACAATCGCCGCCGTCCACACTCCGCGCTCGGGATGCGCGCCCCCGTCGCGTTCGCCGCCGCGTACACCGCCGCCGAGACGATCAATCGCGCAGCGGCATAACCCGGGGGCCCGGGGGCCTGTGGACATGCCGCGTTGTGGACAGCAAGCTGCCCACAACGCTTGGACAACGCTTCGCGTTGCCCACATGCCCACAGGCCCGACCGCTACACCACCTACACTCCGCAAGTCGACCCGTGTCCACGAGAACGGGACGGTCCATCTACCCACCCACTCTCACACGCGGTGGACCGAAAAACGGGGGCCGGCCACTCGGGCTATCGCCTCCCATCGCTGAGGAGCTTTTGCGTTTCGCCATTGCCGAACAAGGCGACCCTTCCTTTGCATCGGGGCTGTATGGCCGCATGCTCTACTTGAGCGCCACAACGATAACCACACTCGGACCCGGCGACATCACACCGGTGTCGGGACTTGCTCGCTGGTTGGTAGGACTTGAGGCCGTCCTAGGAGACCCTAGCGAAACCCCAATCCCTTCTATCTAAGCCAGATTGAGACATCGCCATATGCTCGATACCCCAAGATCGGCTCTGATCTACCCCAAGGCTCAAAACAGCCCATTTGCAGGGGTTTTGTCTGCGAAACGAACTGCGAAACGCCCCGGAAAAGGGGCCGTCGGGGCGAGCAGACCACACGACGGTTCCCCTGACCTGCTGCACTTGACTTGCTCTTGCCGCTAACTCAACACGTCTCGTCCCAATTCCCAGGCCCTGCTCGACCAGCGGCGGGAGCCGGATGGGCGTGACCCTCGACTTAGAGGGTTTTCCGGCATCCTCAAGAGGGTTTGCAAGGCTTACCTCCTTCTTACTGAGGAATACCGGGAGTCTAGCGTCCTGGCCTATGGAATCCCGTCCAGCAACTTCGCTGGCGGGATCTCCAAGGCCCGAGCGAGCTTGACGATGGTTGCGAGCCTTGGATCTCGCTGAGATCGCTCCAGGCGGCTGACCTCGCTCATGTTGAGGTCGCAGCATTCGCCAAGGGCCTCTTGAGACAGCTTCAGGCGCTTGCGTTCTCGGCGGAGGTTGGCGGCAAAGGTCTCGCGGGCATCCATGCCTGCGATGCTCGCTCTATGCGGCCAAAACCTCTAGGGCCAAAACCTCAAGTTCCTTCCCGGATGGGCCGATGAGCGAGCTATGCGACGATCAATGACACTTGCGGTGGTGCTCGTCCTGCTCGGGGGCCTCGCGGGGTGCGGGAGCAGCGGGGCGCCATACCAGTATTCGACTCAGCAGAGAGCAGCCGTACAAAGCAACTGTGAACGTGCCGTGCGCGAAGTAGGGAAGGAAGGGCTAGTTGGCGTCGCAGAACACGCCGCTGAAGAGTGCCAATGCTATATGCCATTGCGGGAAACCAAAGTGCCAGCAACCAAGATTATCGCGGCTGGAGACGTGCTCAGCGACCCCGCGTGCGTTTTCAACGAACGCTCGGAAGAATCCGAGCATACGCCTGAAGAAAATGCGAGGCACCAAAGGAGCCTAGAAAGCCAGAAGCAGGCGCACGAAGAGGTTGAACGATCTCTAGAAAAAGACAAACCTCAAATCGAACAGGCCCACCGGGAAGCGGACAAAGCGTGCTACGAAACTGGACGAACAGAAGCAGAATGCAACGGCCCTGAACATCAGAGACAGGAAGAACGCGCCGAAGCTGAAAACAGAGCCCAGAAACGACAGGGCGAAGAAGAAGGTGGCGAGCGGGTTACGCCTACCCCAGGATGTCAAACCGGCGACTGCGTTGAATGAAGGCTTTCCCCGGAGCGGACACCCTCTTGTCAAGGCCGCTCCGGGGTCTCTACCTCCTCTGTTGATTTCTGTTTTCATTGTAGCAACCTTCACTGTTTCCTAAGCAGCCTGCTTATATTTCTCTGATTCTGACACACGAGCCTTCATCAGAGTGCATGTCAACTGAGAGAGGATCGTGAGGTCGGCATGTAGCCTTACGCGCTCGATTCTGCGGACTCGCAGTGGAGCGAGGCCCCATTCATTCTTGAGCCTGCCGAACTCGCGCTCGACGGACGCACGGCCTCTGTAGAGGCCCTTCCACCGCAGTGTCTCGCGTGGGATGAGGGGATGGAGCCTGTCAGCCTTGATCCACTTGGATTTTGTCGCACATTCTCCTGTAGGACAACGCCACTTTGCCGCCTTGCGGTCGTAGTCCGCCCCAGCGAACCGCCACTCGCCATGCTCGCATGTGGGCGGCTTGTGCTCGCCACGCTTGACCCTTGAGGTTTCCTTGAGGCAGATGATCGGCCGTATCCCGCGCTCCTCGCAGGCGTCGTAGACGGCCTTGCCGTCGTACCCCTTGTCGAGTGCACACGTCTCCGGGTTGATGCCGAGACCTTGGAGCTTGTCGAGCAGCGGCGCAACAGTCGGGGATTCGTTCATCTTGCCGGTCTCGACTTTCCATGCGAGAGGAAGATCAGTCTTGGAGCACACGGCCATGTGGAGGCGATACCCATAGAAGCCGCCGCCCTTGCGGGTCGAGACGGCGGAGCGGTGCCCCCAGGAAGCATCCGGGTCCGAATACTTCTTGCGTTCAGGGCCGTTCTTGTACTTGAAGCGCTGCCCGTTCGCGTAAGCGGGCATTTCGCTGGCGTCGATGGCGACGTTCCAGCCGAGGAGCGGGTTGCGCTTCTTGAGTTCCTTGAGGACCCCGCTGATGCACTCCTCCAGCATGTCTGTGTGCTCCCGTAGCTTCGCCGTGAAGCGGTAGCAGGCATACACGGATGGCACGTCCCCGTCGGGGGCGATCACGGCTGCAAGGTCTCGATGCTCGCCCACGAGCGCCACTGTGCGCGTCCACGTCGGGATCGCGTACATACTCTTGGCGAGCGCCATCCCGACCATCGACCGGAGCGGGTAGCCGGGACGGCCCGTCTGGCGGGTCTCCTGAAGCTCACCGATGAGGCGGACAACCTCCGGCGAAGCGAGGATGGCCGAGAGGTCTGAGGCGACTGAGCGCCTTGCTACATTGTTTGAGTCCACGGAGGGTACAACTCCTTGGTCCAGACCCCCGGAGACGCCAATCTCGCGGGGGTCATTTTGAGTAGAAGAAAGAAGTCTACAGGAGCCGTCGGACGGAACTTTGGGGCATGGCTGATAGCCCCATTCGGGGCTCCATCGAAGAGCTTGCTCAACTGGCGACACCATCTTGATGCCCCAGGCGGGATTCGGACCCGCTACCTCCCGCGCACGCGGGGCTCTGTCCACATGAGCTACCAGGGCGTCAGCGAGCACGGCCGGTTGCACCCGAGCCGTGCTCAATCTTTCTTATTTCTGTTCGCCCAACGCTGCCTTGAAGGGCGGCAAGGAGGTTCATATGGTAGGATCAGCGCTAATGTACGCCATCGCTTTCGACTTGAACACGGCGAAGCTGAAGCAGCACTATGGCCCGTCGTGGGAGAACGCCTACGGCAAGATTGAAAAAGAGCTAGCCAAACACCACTTCAAGCCCCAGCAAGGGTCCGTCTACTACGGTGACGAGACCATCAATGTCGTCAAGACGATCCTTGCGGCGAAAGCCCTGTCGGACAAGTTTCCGTGGTTCAAGGAGTCCGTCGATGACATCCGCATCCTCCAGCTTCTTGGGAGCGACGACCTGAAACCGCTGCTTTAGCTGCTCACTACGAACAAACGTTCGTAGTTTCGCAGTTTGTCGAGCGCCACGCCCGGACCTGCGACGTGGCGCCCTGAGCGGTCAGCCCTCCCCGTCCGTGGGGAGGTCCCCGAAGTGCTCCCGGAACTCCTCCGGGGTCAGCCTGCGCTCGTCAGGCTCCAGCAGCGGGTCTTGCACCGGCGCGGACACGAGCCCACGGACCTTCGCCCGCAGCCATCGCGCTGCCCCGCCAAGGTGGGTTGTCGGCATGGCTCAGATCACCTGGCCGACGATCTGCACCATCCGCCATGCTGCCCGCGTGGCGAACACGAAGCCGTCGCTGGTCTTGTGGATCAGCCCGGCGTTGTGCAACCCGCGTACGGCGTCCTCGACGCCTCCGGGAGCTTCGAGGTCCCGGCCGAGGTCGTCAACGGACCAGATCGGCAGGTCGTACTCGCTCGTGAGCAGGTAGACCACGCTGCGTTCCATCGCGTCGAACCGCTCGGAGGGGGTAGGGGTATCCTCGTCGTGCATGGGAAGGTCCAACCTTTCCGTGTCACGACCCCGGGGCAGTTCGCGCTGTCGCCGGGGTCAATTGGTAGATGCCCCGACGCTAGATGACGTGCCCAGGGACGTTCAGAACGCGGTGTAGGTAGGTCCGGGCCTACCGAGAGGCTGTGGGTGTCAAAGCTCACCACCTCAAGGAGGCCCGGAATGCCGCACCATAGAGCCCGCATGACCACGCGTGGGCGGGAGATGGTCGTTCGTCGTGTCGTGGATGACGGGATGTCCTTCGCGCAGGCTGGGGCGTGGGGGAACGTGTCGAAGTCCACGGTCTGGGAGTGGGTGCGCCGCTGGCGGGCGGCGACCCCCGCTTGTTGGGCGCTGCTGTGTTTCGGCATGGTGGTGCCGTTGTGCGTCGTGATCGGTGGGTTTGACGCGCGAACGTTGAAACGTTGAAAGGGGTGGCTGGCTGGGGGGTAGCTTCGCTGCGCGGTCCCGTAAAGGGCGCCGCTTCGCGGCTCGCTGCGCTCGGCCCTGTCGGGCCGCCCTTGACTGGACCGCTCCGCTTCGCTGATTCTGGCGGTTAGGTTTGCGCTGCGCGCGAGATGCCCGTCTCGCGGGCGGCGAGCTCTGGGTGGTGCGTGGCGCTCCAGAGCTGAGCGGGGCGCCCGGCGGTGAGGACGCGTTGGCTGGTGATCTTGCCGTCGTGGGCGAGCGCGGCGAGTGCTTGGTCGAGCTGGGGGGTGGTGGGGTTGCGGTTCAGTAGGTCGCGTAGCTGGGTGCGGGTGAGCCCGTCGGGTAGCGCGTGTTGGAGGGCGGCGTGGATTTGTTGGGCGAGGGGATCGCCTGCGGTGCGCTCCAGCGCCCAGGTGGCGGAGCGCGTGGAGTAGTCCCAGAGCGCGAGCGCGGCGGTCAGGTGCTCTGGCTGGATCTGCTGGTTGTTGTCGAGCAGCGCGTAGATGAGCGCGAGGCGGATGGTGTGCGCTTCGGCGCGGGCGCTGATCGCGCTGGCGATCCCGGCCTGGGGTTGGGCGAGCCGCTGGTAGGCCTCGCGCCAGGCGTGCCTGGCGCTGGCTGAGAGGCGTAGTCGCCCGGCGCGGCGTGCGGTGGCGAGCGTCTTGGCGAGTCGGCGCTGCAGGCCGGTGGCGCCGAGCGGGTCGGGGTCGCCGCCTTCGGGTAAGAGGCGCACGCGGCGGCAGCCGAGCAGCAGAAAGCGGTTCAGTAGCCCGTTGGCGAGCTCGAGGGGGTTGATGTGATGTTGCAGCTCGGTGGCGGTGATGTGACCGATCACCGAGATGTGCGCGTCGGTGGCGCGCGCGGGCGCGGTCCGGGTCAGGATCTGCAGGGGCCGGCCGTCCCATGCGCAGCGCAGGGTCGGGGAGAGTGTGGAGATCTCGCGGCTGACGTTCTTCAGCACGCTGACGAACTCGGGCTCGATCACCAGCAGCCGGCGGTCTGGGGCGCCGGGGTCTTGATCGTGGGGGTCGCGGACCGCCCAGATCAGGCCCTCTCCACTGCTGAGCCCGGTCAGGATCCGGCTGGTGATCGCCGGGTCGGCACGGTCGAGGAGCCGCTGCACGTGATCCCAGGAGGAGCCCTTGCGGGCGCGAGCCGAGTCACCGACCAAGACCAGGAACTCGTTGGGGTGATGCCGGGTCGCCTCGACCTGAAACCATGCGCCGCGGCCTGTGGCGGCGCCGAACGCGACCAGCAGCTGGGAGAGGATCGCGACCGGGTCGGCCTCGGTGTGCGGCGCGATCGTGTTCACGATCTCACCACAGAGCCCGTGATAGACGGCTGGATCTGGCGGTGCCGGCCAACCCGCAGGGACAGGGAGCGTCGAGCTCGCCTGGAGGTGGGTGCTCATCCGGCGGCTGGTCGAACAGCGAGTGCACGACGGGTTCGGTCATTCGGTGGAGATCTCGGCGACCGCGGCGCGAGCGGCGGACTCGTCCACGATCGCCTTCTTTGAAGTGAACGCAGCGATCAGCGACGCGAGCGCGATGTTGTTCACTTGGCGGGGCAGACCACGGGAAACCTCGTGGATCAGGCCGACCGCGTCGTCGGAGAACAGCGTGTCCGAGCGGCCCGCGAGCGCCAAGTGGTGCTGCACGTAGCTATCGGTCTCCTTCGCGTCCAAGCCAGCGATCGCGTAGCGGACCGCGATTCGCTGATCCAGCGCAGTGAACGTGCCCTGCCTGAGTTTGCGGCGCAGGGTGGGCTGCCCGAGCAAAAGCAGGCAGAACGGCGCAGCCTGGTCCATCTCCATGTTGCCCAGGCACCGCACGCCCTCCAGGCTCTCGGCGTCAAGCAGGTGCGCCTCGTCGATTATCAAAACGACCTGCTTGCCACGCTCGTTACTCTCCGCGGCGAGTAGCTCTTGAGCTTGCGGGATCAGCGCGGCGTGATGAAACCGCGGGGCGCCACCCAGCGCGGTAACGATCATCGAGTAGATCCCGCGCAACCCCACCCCGGGCGTGCCGAGATAGACGATCGTGTGCCGAGAGGCGTCCAGGCCAGCGACTGCCGCCCGAGCAGCAACGGTCTTCCCCGCACCACACTCACCCGAGACCACCCCGATCGCCTGCTCAGAAATGCACCAAGAGATCCGTGCGACCGCCTGCGCGTGCGCATCGTGCGTGTGCAGCATCCCCGGCGCCAGATCCTTCCCGAACGGCATCCTCGAAAACCCGTAATGCGCGCGCAGCCGGTCAATACTCATCCCTCACGTCCCTTCCTGGTTGATGTCACAATCCTCACCGTCACCGTCACCGTCACCGTGGTCGGGTTGGGTGAGGCTCGAGTAGTCGATCCGCTGCCCGCCCAGCTCGGCGTCGCGCTTGGCGGCGAGCAGCTTGAGGTAGTCGATCCCGGTCGGTGTTGGCGGCGGCGGGAGCTCACGCTCAGCCTGCGGGTGGGTATGCCGGCCGATCACGAGCGCCACCGCCGTCCCGAACAGCCGGTGCTGGTAGCGCACCTCGATCCGGGTCAAGTCGAACGGGTCGAAGACGAGCTCGATCTTGCGGCCCACCAGAGCCGCGTCGACCTCGTATTCGTTGCCGTGCAGCGACACCGTCGCCGTCTTGGCGACCGTGCGTTCCTCACTCCACAAGAACGCCTCACGCAACAAGGCCGGAGTCGGCAGCCCGGGCGCACCGGCGGCATCAAACCGCTCCAGCGGCGTCTGCCCGGTCTCGGAATGCACACGCCGGTGGTAGACAACCTCAAGCCAAGCGGAGAACAAACGGTTGAGCTCGCGCAGGCCCACACCATCGTCGATCTCGACCAGGAACTGGTCGCGTACCGTGCGGAAGAACCGCTCGATCTTCCCCTTCGTCGTCGCCGCCCTGGGGCTCGCGTGGATCAGCTTCACCCCCAGCACAGCGCACGCCCGCAAAAGCTGCGAGGACACGAACGCCGAGCCGCGGTCGACCAGGATCGCCTCCGGCACACCACGTGCCATCAACCCGGATCTGAGCGCGGCCTCCAAGCGGAACACATCCTCGCCGGTCCCCCACCGCCAGCCAACCAACAGCCGCGAGTGATCATCAATGAAAGCCAGCAGCACCGCCCGCCGAGCGCCGGCACCGTCGAGCTTGGGGCCGTGCAACCCGTCACCCGTCCACAGCTCGTTACGCGCCGAGGCCTCGAAGCGACCATAAACCCTTCCCAGCAGAGCGACCATCCGCGCGGATGTTCAGCCCCTCACGCGCGAGATGCGTCTGCAACGTCCGCAACCCCGGCGCGGGCCCACCCGCTGCGAGCATGATCTCCCTGACCTGCGCCGCAGTCCGCTCCATGCGCTCACGCTTCAAAGCGAACGCCAACTCCAGCAGCTCGCCCGGCGTGCGCGGCGCCACCACCCGCGGCCGGGGAACCAGCGCCTGGAAGCCGCCCCGGCGGTACGCGCGGATCCACTCATCAAACGTGCCGCGCGCAACTCTGACCAGCCGGCCATCGGGCCCAACATGCTCACGGCCAGCGAGCGCGCGAACCAGCCGGCCACGCTCAGCCTTCGAGACCGCCGGATCGGCGGCATCCCGGATCAACGCGTACCGGAACAGCCCGACCTCCCGACGACGCTCCTCATCCACTCGTTCTCCCAACGCTCGCCAGCACGAGCGCGAACGCTCTCAGCTCACCGCACCCGCGGGAAGGGGGAACTCGTGTTGCACAACAACCGACCACCCGACAACACCGAGGCGACCCGCCACACACCCGTGGCGGCGAAACGCAGCACCCACGCCCTCCCGGCGAGCGCGATCGCCTCAAGCGCGTCCGCGACGCCACCCCCAGCAGGCAAGACCGCCCCCAACTCCAGATCCAGCGCCACCAGCCAGCGCGTGAAATGCGCCCTGATCGCATCACGATCAGCAACGAACCGACGCAACCAGCCACGGACCGTGTCCTTCGGCACCCCCAACCGCCCCGCGATCGATCGATGCCCCTCGCCAGCGACCCCCGCCTCGATCGCCGCGCCGATCACGGCCACCTCATCCCGCCGCCGCAACAACACAAGATCAGGCAACAGCACATGCGTCCCCCCACACCCACCACAGCGCGCCCGCCGCGGCCGCAAGACCCGATCACCAGCCACACAGCGCAACACCCGCGCCCGCGCGTGCCCCCACGGCCTCAACCTCCCACGACACGACGGACATCCCAGAACGCCGCCCGCCAACTCAGCCTCGACCCCCGCCCCCTCGACGCATACGATCAACATCGGGTGCCACCTCCGGCATCCAAGAGAGCCCTCCCGACGACACCAAGCTGACGGGAGGGCTCTCGCGTTTACGAATGCGCAAACCCTGCCAGCCGACCGCCCATCCCGCCCGTCAACAGCGCGAACACCCCCATGCGTGCCGAACTCAAGCAGCGCTCAACACCCCCCGCTGAGCGAGAGTCGCTGGTGTGCCTGGTTGAGCGTTCCAGTCGCCCTCACCGTTCTCCCTCCCGGTGCCCTGCCGCAGAGGAGCAGCGCATCTGTGAGTTGCGCCAGCGAACGGGCTGGAGTCCCAGGACGATCGCGATGCTGGTTGGGCGCCCCCACTCGACCGTCCACCAGGTGCTGCGGCGTGGGGGCTGTTCGCGGCGGGAGCCGTCCGAGCGCCCAGAGGTCGTGCGCTACGAGTGGCCGTGCCCCGGGAACCTGCTGCATATGGACGTCAAGAAGCTCGGGAAGTTCACCGAGCCCGGGTACGCGCTGACGAGTGATCGCACCCGGCGCTCCCGGAGAGCCGGCTGGGAGTACGTGCACTCGATCGTTGATGACTGCAGCCGCCTGGCGTACTCGGAGATCCACGACGACGAGAAGGCCCCGACCGTGACCGCGTTCACCCGCCGCGCACTGGACTGGTTCCTTGAGCATGGGATCGTCGCCGAGCGGCTGATGAGCGACAACGCGTTCACCTATATCCACAACAAGGCGCTGCGCGAGCTGCTCTACCGCCGCGCGATCCGCCACATCCGCACCCGGCCCTACACGCCCCGCACCAACGGGAAGGTCGAGCGCTACCAGCAGACCCTTCAACGCGAGTGGGCCTACGCCCTCCAATACGCCTCAAGCGACGCCCGCCGCCAAGCGCTGCCACACTGGGTTCGCTACTACAACGAGCAGCGCACCCACAGCGCCCTCGGCAACCGCCCACCCATCCACCGCGTTCGGGACGTCACCGGGCACAACAGCTAGATCGTCTTGGCGACGGAGCCAACCCCCTCTCAGAGGGTTTCGCTAGCCGTTTCGCTAGACCCTCCTAGGCATCGTCGTAATCGGTCTCTTCCTGAACGCTCTCGCTCAGCGCATACGCGGTCACCCGTCCCTCAAATAGGTCGGCGGGGATCTTGCGGACGCCCAGTCGCCTCACATCAGCCACTTCGAGAGGTTGACGATCGGTGATGAAGGAACGAGCAAGCTGGGTCACCGGCTCTCACCCAACGCCCGGCGCAAAGCCTCAACCCGGGCTTTACGGTTTAGTCTTGGCCCGCCCGGGTCCATTTGACCGGAGGTTCTACGTCTCGTGTAAACCGCGACGCAGAGCTACCCCGACCTTTGATTCGTGGCTTGGTTTTGCCAGCCACGCAGGCAGTAGCTCATCGATGTCGTTGACGTAGATGCGCAACAGGTCTCCGGTCTTGAGCCCGGAGTTGTCGTGTCCAAGGTCCTCCCGCATCGCGAACAGGACCTTCTCCCAAGCGAGCATCCCAGCGAGATTGCTGGGATCGTCTGAGACGCCAGTTCGATGCCACTCGATCCATGCTTTGACGACGGGCGTCGGACCATAGAGCAGCATCTTTGTCGCAAGGTCCTTGAAGAACGAGACGTTCGCCCCGTCCTCGTGTTCCCCGCCATCTTTGAGCGTCTCCACGAGTTGTTGATAGATCGGCGACATCTGCTCGCGGTGAGATCGCTCCAACTCCTGGTGCTTTTCCCGGCGACGCTGGTACACGACGACCACAATCCCAGCTACGGCGGTGAACACCGTCCCGACGACCGCAGGGTCCTTATCAACGCCCTTAATGAAGGCCCAGACGACGAGCGCAACGACCCCGAGAGCGGCGAACCAGCTAGCGACTTTGCCGAGGCGAGCCATTGTCATCATGGCAGCGTGGCAAGCAGTCCGGACAGGAGCGCTTACCCCAGGCAACTGCCACAACGGCGGCGGGAGAAGGACCAGACGCCGGTAGCAGCGAAATTGATCGGGTCATGGCTGATCGGGGAGACTCCAAGCACCGCGAGCAGTCGGGCGCCGCTGGGATCGAGCGTGCGGAGCGCGTCTTGCAGTTGGCATGGCTCAGCCTGCCGCCGGCCCACCGCGCGCTACTCGAGGCGATTGGTGCGTCGCAATGGCGGGTCGTTGATCAGCCGCTGGGCGCGGCGGTCGACGGGTTCTTGTGCTCAGCTGGGCACCGAGCGCTTTCCTTATCCGCTCAGCGCAGGTTGGATCATGCGCTGGGTGTCTGGATTCAGGAGCTTCGGATCATCCTCATCCACGCTGGCCACGTGAAGCTCGTCGACCTCGACAAGGCCACATATGAGGCGTTCATCGCACGAACGGCCTGGCATGAGTGGGGGCATGCGCTGAGTGTTGTGCGTTGCTCGCAGGACGACATCGCGGCTGGACGCAGGCTGCTCAACTTGGCGCCCGTCGGCATCCGGGAAGGTATCCGAGGCGCAGGCTATCGTTCGAACGACTATACACACGAGCTGGTCGCCGAGACCTACGCGCTGCTCATGGCTCGGCGTCGGCGAAAAGCATCTGGTAGACCGCAATGGCTAGACGACGAGATCTACAACCTCGTAAGGAGGGTGACCGGATGGAACGGCTGAGCCCGCCCGTCGGATACATGCTCGGCGAGAATCAGCAGGTACACGATGTCCTTGCCGTCGAAGCAGAACTCCTCCGCAGCGAGGGTATCGATCCCGCATGGCCCGGATTTGAGGAGCCCGGAGCAGACAGTACACAGCACCCGCAGTAGGGGTCGCGTCAGCGGCCTTCTACAAGCGCCTGTCGCAAAGCCTCAACCCGGGCTTTACGGTTTGGTCTTCGCCCGCCGGCGTCCATTCTCGGAGACCTGAACCTTGGCCGATCCCGATCGCTGGCGCCACCGTCAGCGCATGGTTTGCTCGCCAGCGCAGGCTGGCTGACGCCTACCAATCGCAGCAGGCAGGTGGCCGAGATCGTCGTCTGCGATCAGTGGTGGACGAGGCGGGAGGCCGGCTCGAAGTCCCCGTGCAACACGAGTGGGTCGAGGTCGGCGCCGTTGGACTAAACGACAGTGCCGAGCTCGTCGTCCACCCGCACCTGCGCGAAGAAGTCCGGATCGCCCAGCGGCTCGAAGATCGGGCCGTGCAGCTCTCCGGTGAGATCGACCTCGCGCCGGCTGCCGTCGCTGAATCCGAGTCGGAGCCGGTAGTGGCCGAGCACCTCTACCGATGTCACGGTTACGAACACCATTGCTCCATCTTACGGCAACGGGTCAATCGGCTCGGGAACAGTTCCGCCGTGTACACGCTCCCAGTCGGCCTCGAGCTCCTCACGGTGGAGGGCTGCCCACTCCGCCACAAGCTTGAGCGCGCGGCCCGGCAGTTCACCCACGAGCACCCTCGTGCCGTCAATCGCGATCACCGCGTGGTGCTCGGCGTACTGCGCATGGAAGTGGGGCGGCTGGTGTCGTAGAAATACATCGTGATCACGATGCCGTAAAGAAGCTGACGGGGCACGGCGCCATCATGAGGCGCGACGCGGAGGGGTGTCGCAGACGGGCGTGCCGACAACACGCAGACCACCCCGGTTCAAGCGTGCTTGGTGTGTTGGGTTCAGCCCAAAGTTGCAGTAGTACTGCTCAGACTTCGTCCTGTCCGTAGAAGCCCGCACGCGAACCAGGCTGCAATCGGACACTCATAGTCTAGCCGACGAGCGAACACGACAGCGCGGAGATGAACAACTCGGAGGCATACGGATCGTACTCGGCAGGCTTGCATCCTCGAAGCCGAGCGCGTTGCGTGCGTACTCGATGACAACATGCTGGAACCCGCCGCAGGTCCCAATGCAGGGCCAGTCTGACTCGCGTGCGAAGCGAATCGCGCACAGCGCGCCGTCGAGACTGGGGTTCTGTTGATCATGGCGGCCACCTGTCCTCCGGGATTTGCATGGCCGAGACCAGGACTGTGCGTAGACGCTGGATAATGTCAGCATCGGGATCATGCCCAACCGCATGGCACCGGCTTAGATACGTCCGCGTCAGCCCCAGGCCCGCGTCCCGTAGGAAGTAGCATGCCTGCTCAAGCGAAGGCAGTACTAGATCCAGCGCCTCCTCGATCGTAGCCAGCGCATCCTCGTGACGCCCGAGATTACTCAGAAACCACGACCGGTTGTTCAAGGCGTTCGCGAGGACGGGCAGGAACTCGGCGGGGCGCTCCCCGGCCAAACCCCGGTAGAGCTCAACAGCCTCCCCGACCACAGCCACCGCGTCCTCGCAGCGCCCAAGATCGCTCAGACACGCCGACTGGTTGTTCAACGACATCGCAAGGCCGGGCAGGAACACCTCCGGGCGCTCCCCGGCCAAACCCCGGTAGAGCTCGACAGCCTCCCCGACCACAGCCAGCGCCTCCTCGCGGCGCCCCAGATCGCTGAGCCTGTTCGACTTGTCGTTCAACGAGGGCGCGAGGTCGGGCAGAAACGCCTCCGGGCGCGCCCCGGCCAGACGCCGGTAGAGCTCGACAGCCTCCCCGACCGCGGCCAGCGCCTCCTCACCCCGCCCCAGATCCCCGTACCTGTTCGACTGCTTGTTCAACGAGTCCGCGAGATCCGGTAGAAACACTTCCGGGCGCGCCCCGGCCAGACGCCGGTAGAGCTCGACAGCCTCCCCGATCGCGGCCAGCGCCCCCTCACCCCGCCCCAGACCGCTCAGACATGCTGACTGGTTGTTCAATGACGTCGCGAGATCGGGCAGGAACACCTCCGGGCGTGCCTCGGCCAGACGCCGGTAGAGCTCGACAGCCTCCCCGACCACAGCCAGCGCCCCCTCACCGCGCCCCAAGCGGTTTAGGCATATCGACTGGTTATTCAACGAGCTCGCGAGATCTGGTAGAAACACTTCCGGGCGCGCCCCAGCCAACCCCCGCCGGAGTTCGACGGCCTCCTCGATCGCGGCCAGCGCCTCCTCACCACGCCCCAGACCGCTCAGACATGTCGACCAAGTGTTCAATGACATCGCGAGGTCGGACAGGAACACCTCCGGGCGCGCCCCGGCCAGACGCCGGTAGAGCTCGACAGCCTCCCCGATCGCGGCCAGCGTCTCCTCACCCCGTCCCAGATCACTCAGAAATGCTGATTGGTTGTTCAATGAGGCCGCAAGGTCGGGCAGGAAGACCTCGGGGCGCCCCTCCGCCAACCCCCGGCGGAGCTCGACAGCCTCCCCGATCGCGGCCAGCGCCTCCTCGCGGCGCCCCAGATCGCCAAGCCGGCTCCCCATGTTGTTCAAGGACATCGCAAGGCCGGGCAGGAAGACCTCGGGGCGCCCCTCCACCAACCCCCGGTGGAGCTCGACAGCCTCCCCGATCGCGGCCAGCGCCTCCTCGCGGCGCCCCAGATCGCCAAGCCCGTTCGACTGGTTGTTCAACGAACTCGCGAGGTCGGGCAGGAAGACCTCGGGGCGCCTCTCCGCCAAAGCTCGGTAAATCTCGACAGCCCCCTCGATCGCGGCCAGCGCCTCCTCGCGGCGCCCCAGATCGCTGAGCCTGTTCGACTGGTTGTTCAACGAGGTCGCGAGGTTGGGTAGGAACGCGTCAGGGCGCCCCTCCGCCAAAGCCCGGTAGAGCTCGACAGCCTCCCCGACCGCGACCAGCGCCTCCTCGCAGCACCCCAGATCGCTGAGCCTGTTCGACTGGTTGTTCAACGAGCCCGCGAGGTTGGGTAGGAACGCGTCGGGGCGCCCCTCCGCCAACGCCCGGTAGAGCTCGACAGCCTCCCCGACCGCGGCCAGCGCCTCCTCACGGCGCCCCAGATCGCTGAGCCCGTTCGACTGGTTGTTCAACGAGGCCGCGAGGTGGGCCAGGAACACCTCCGGGCGCGCCCCAGCCAGTCGCCGGTAGAGCTCGACAGCCTTCTCGATCGCGGCCAGCGCCTCCTCGCGGCGCCCCAGATCGCTGAGCCTGTTCGACTGGTTGTTCAGGGAGCTTGCGAGGTCGGGCAGGAACACTTCCGGACGCACCCCAGCCAGACGCCGGTAGATCTCGGCAGCCTCCTCGTTCGCGGCCAGCGCCTCCTCGCGGAGTGCGAGATCGCCAAGCCGACTCGAATGGTTGTTCAACGAGCCTGCCAGGTAAGGTAGGAACTCGTCAGGGCGTGCCTCTGCCAGACGCCGGTAGAGCTCGACAGCCTCCCCGATCGCGGCCAGCGCCTCCTCACGGCGCCCCAGACCACCAAGCCGACTCGACCAGTGGTTCAACCAGCCCGCGAGACTCACGTCTCTGTCACGACTAGGGTGGCCTGGCCCCCTGAGTTCGGTCCGGCCCTTGTGAGAGTTTCTTGCGCCCGCGATGATGGGCGAGAAAGGAACTCTGATGAAGCGACGCAGGCATACGCCGGAGCAGATCATCCGCAAGCTGCGGGAGGCCGAGCGGATGCTCGGCGAGGGCAAGACGATCCCAGAGGCGGCGAAGGAGCTCCAGGTGAGTGAGCAGACCTATCACCGGTGGCGCAACCAGTACGGTGGGATGAAGGCGCAGGACGTCAAGCGGCTGAAGGAACTCGAGCGGGAGAACGTGTCGCTGAAGGCGATCGTCGCTGACCAGGCGCTCGAGGTGCGGGCGTTGAAGGAGATCTCCCGGGGAAACTGGTAGGCCCAGCCCGTCGGCGCCGAGCGGTCGCGATGCTGCGCGACCGTCTCGGCGTCAGCGAGCGCTGGGCGTGCCGGGTAGTCGGCCAGCACCGCTCCACGGAGCGCTACGAGCCCAAGCGCGCCGAGGATGACGCGGCGCTGCGAGCCGAGCTGCGCAAGTTCTCCAAGGAGCGACCGCGATGGGGGTACCGGCGCGCGCACCACCACCTGCGCGAGCAAGGCTGGGATGTGAACCGCAAGCGGGTGCAACGGCTGTGGCGCGAGGAGGGGCTGCGGGTCCCCGTGCGCAAGCGCAAGCGTCGCCGGCTTGGGGAGTCGACCGTTCCCGCGGCACGGCTGCGCGCCGAGCGTCCCAACCACGTATGGGCGTTCGACTTCCAGTTCGACCAGACCGCTGACGGCAGGGCGCTGAAGCTGCTGAACATCGTGGACGAGTTCACCCGAGAGTCGCTGGTGATGCTGGTGGAGCGCAGCATCGACGCTGAGATGATCGTCGGGGCGCTGGAGCGCCTATGCGGCGAACGGCGCCCCCCGAAGCTGCTGCGGATGGACAACGGCCCGGAGATGACCGCGCACGCGCTGCGGGACTGGTGCACGCTCTCGGGCACAGGGACCGCGTTCATCGAGCCCGGCTCACCGTGGCAGAACCCGTTCGTCGAGAGCTTCCACTCCCGTGTGCGCGACGAGCTCTTGGACGTCGAGGAGTTCTCCTGTCTCGCCGAGGCGCGTGTGGTGATCGGCGACTGGCAAGAGGACTACAATCGCCGCCGTCCACACTCCGCGCTCGGGATGCGCGCCCCCGTCGCGTTCGCCGCCGCGTACACCGCCGCCGAGACGATCAATCGCGCAGCGGCATAACCCGGGGGCCCGGGGGCCTGTGGACATGCCGCGTTGTGGACAGCAAGCTGCCCACAACGCTTGGACAACGCTTCGCGTTGCCCACATGCCCACAGGCCCGACCGCTACACCACCTACACTCCGCAAGTCGACCCGTGTCCACGAGAACGGGACGGTCCATCTACCCACCCACTCTCACACGCGGTGGACCGAAAAACGGGGGCCGGCCAAGGGGTCTGTCCGCGTATATGTTCGACGAGTTGCTGGGTGGCGACCACAGCGAGGTCACGTAGAGTGACCGTATCCTCCGGGAGTATGCTCGCGATCTGGTAGGCGAGCTCAGGACGTGGAGTGCGGCTAAGCGCCTCGGCAAGCATTGGCCCCAGCGGATCACCGACGCCTTGTGCAACCGTGAGCGCAACGCTCCACATGTGCGGCAAACGATCGCTGATGGCTTGCTGCAGCGGGGCCCGTACGGCGGTGTGATTGCGAGCAGCTTGCGTTAGGGCCGTGAGGACGACACGCGTCTGAGCAGGGGTGGCGCGCTCAAGCATGCTGGTCGGAAGGGGTTGAAGGTCCTTGAGCACACGAGCGATCAGCGCCTCGCTGAGGGGTTCGGGTGTGAGTGCTGGCAGCCATGCGGCAGTGTCGGTGCTCAGAGCGGTTGCACTGGCGGAACCCAACGGGTATAGCTCGTGCAGCCAGCGCGCGAGGGGTCGCACGTGTTGCGGCGCCTCGGCCAGGTCAGGGACAGCCAAGAGAACGTTCGCGGCCTCGTCCTCGCCGCCAGCGCCCCCGATCGTCGCGACGGCGACCGCGCGTTCGAGGACGACCGCCTCCAGATCCAAGCCGCGCGCGCGGGCTGTACTCATCCAGTAGCGACGCTCGCGTCGCAGCACATAGTCGATCAGGTCGCTGCGGACGATCGGACCCGCGAGAAGGTCAGTCTCGCCGTCGACCGCGCTTAGCGCGGCCAGATGCACCCACAGGATCGCATCGAATACCGGTCCACTGAGATCGGGGACGATGAGGTGCGCCGGTACCCCGAGGTTCTGCCAGGCGGCAAAAGCGTCCACCGCAGCTAGGAAAGCCTCGGAGCGCCCCTCGTCGGACTCCTCGACAGGACCGAGTTCACGCAGTCGCGCGCCCTCGAGTGCCAACGTCGCGCTCGGGTCGTCTTCCACGAGCGCTGGAAGCTGGGTGCTCCACCAGTCACCCGCGCTGCGGGCCACTAACAGCACCCGGGCCGGAGCGCGCCCGCCGGCATCCCCCAAGACGCGCAGCAACTCAGCAACCTGCTTGGGACGCGTGTGCGCCTCATCGACGACGACCAGCAGCTCAAGCGCGCCGCTAAGCCCCGCCAGGCAATCGACCGCGGCATTACTTGCCAGGAAGCCGGCCACAGCACCTGCGGATAGACGGTACTGGCAAAGCTGTGCCGCTAGGCGACTCTTTCCCGTCCCTCCACCGCCTAACAACAGGCTCACCGCCAGGGGCGCCCCTGTTGTGCACCACCCCTCGAGTTCGTCGAGGTAGCCAACGCGACCGCGGAAGGGCACCACGGCAAGATCGGAGCGCAGCAGTATCGACGCGCTGGCCGCGCCGTCATCGCCCGCTACGTTGGGCTGCAAGAGTGTGGACCAGTATGGCTCCTCCAGCAGTCCGACCGCCTCCACGACACGCAAAGCGGCTGGCTGCTGGTCAGATTCTGAGCTTAGGGCAGCCTGGAACGCCGGATCCTCGGTCATCGTCGTCATCGGGATCGCTTCTAGGCGATCGGCGCCGAAGTGTGGGGGCGCGACAATCACGACACCGACCAGCAGATCCCCGCAAAACAGCGCCGCGCCTGACATTCCCTCCCACAACGAGTGCTCGTTGACCACGCCAGGGACGCTTCCGGTGATCGAGATAGTCAGACGACCGCTCCTGTGGGCGCTCAGCGGCACAACATACCCTCGGAGATCCTCGGTGTCGCGTACGCCGCCCGGGCGCGCCTGAGCCGCAGGAAAGCCCACTGCGCGCGCCGCCACAGGCTCGTTGCCCACGATACGGCCCTGTGCCGCGGCCCGCACCTGGCTTAAGGCTCGCATAGCCCCCTTGACCCGCAGCAACGCTGCATCGAGATTCCCGTTGCCGCGCCAAGCCACCTCGGCCCCGAGCCAGCGCTCCTCGCCCAACTCCCGCACTTCGCAGTGCTGTCCATCAGCGATGTCAACAACGTGACCGGCCGTGAGCACTAAGCCGTCAGCCAGCAGGTATCCAGATCCCACCATCCCGACAGGCGTGCCCGGCGCCCACACCTCGATCACGCGTGCGGCGTCGAGCATAGAAACCCACCTACGCCGTCATGTCGGTCGGCTTGTCTGAAGACTTCCGACGAGGACTGGCGACTCTGGTCCCTGCGGCGTATCACGCGTCGCCATCAAACTCAGCTTGATCGTCTGAGTAGCCCCTGCCGAGCGGCTTCCACCCCCGCCTAGCGAGACCAGCCAGAACTTGATTCCCCCTTGGCCTTCAACCTTCTTCTCCACCTCGACCTGCAGTTCGAGTTCAACCGTGCCGAGCGCGAAGCGGATCTCCTCGCCCTCGCTCGAGCGCACTGCGTCTACCAGCTCACAGCGTAGTGCCTCGATCGCGCTCGCCAATGGAATCCGCACGTCATCCGACACTCAAACTCCTTCCGCTCGTTGATCGAGCCTCTATCGTCGCACGGCCGCTCCTCCGAGGAGTTCTGCCGCCGCGCCAGCCAGTGCAAGCGGCCGCTCCCACCCATCGGAGCGTGTAGTCAATGCGAACCGGGGGTACGTCGACCGTATGTGTCTCCCGATCTACGCGTACTCGTCGTGTCGGCGGATCCACATCGGCTCGGAGGCCCTCTCATCGCGGCCATTCGGCGTCCGGTCCAACAGGCCATAGAAGGCCATTGCGGGCTCGAGGCCACGGGCGCTCGTCACATAGGTCCGGTAGACGGTCCCGTCCGCCAGCGCGTAAGCGCTCAGGCCCGGCCCCTCGGTGACATACCCGCCGGCGTCGGTTCCGCACAGGCGCGCGTTCTGCTCGACCGTGGGCGGGATCTTGCCTTCCAGGAACGGCTTAAGCTCCTCCTCCGTGTGCAGGAAGCCGAGATCACGGTTGAAGTCGCTGACGCCGCTCGAGACCCAGTCGATGCCCCAGCCCATCCGCTCCCTGAAAGCGAGGAGCTTCTGCAGCGGCGCGCGGGAGGCGAGCAGCAAAGCGGTGTCCCTGGCCTTCAGGTGGACGACCTGGGGATCGAGCGTGTCCGCGATCGAAGAGCAGACCGGGCAGCCCGCCTCGTACGGTGGCCCGAACATGAAGTGATAGACGAGCAACTGGGAGCGGCCGTCGAAGAGATCGGCGAGGGTCTTCGTGCCGCCCTCGGTCTCGAACCGATAGTCCTTCTCGACCGGAACCCAGGGCAGCTCGCGCCGCTTCCTGGCCAGCTCGTCGCTGCGCCGCGTCAGCTCCTTCTCCTCCTTCAGCAGCTCGTCCCGCGCGGCGTCGTACTCCTCGCACGTCCCGATCCTGTGTTCGACCATGACTCCCATGATGTCTCGTTTCTCTCGAGCGCCTACCGGTCCGACCATACCTCAGACAGCGCCGGCACGCTACGCCGCCATCGAGCAGAGGAACGCCATAGGACGAGACGAGGCATGGCAGTCCGGCGTGAGCTTGGATGTCATTGAGAATGTGCGCGTCAGCGGCGCGTCGAGCGTGATTGATTGGCGAGCTACCGCCGCATGGGCACAGGAGAAGCGCAGCTGCAACGGCCGCGCCAAGGCCATTGGCAGCACAGCGGTCGAACCCATCCGCAGGCGGTGGTTCACTGGTTGTATGCCTGGCCTGGCGATTCCAATCAGCGGAGCGCGCGCCTCATGAGCAACCGATCGACTCCGGCGCCCCACGACCCGCTCGTGGTCGAGCCGTCGGGACCGGCAGACACAGAGGTATTTCGCGAGCGAGAGCTACTCGAGCCTCCGTCGATCTCCGCGCGGGAGGTCTGTCTGATGGTGCGTGGCGCGCGGGGACCGTCACCACTGGCATTCGACGCTCTCACCACCATGAAGCTCGCCGAGTCCGGAGCACATGCGCGCATCACCCTCAGGGACTACGCTCGTGCGCTGGAGGTCGGACGCGCCGTGGACGTGCTCGGCCGACGCACTCCTGGCTCTGGCTTTGAACCCTGCGCGTTCTGGTGCACGGCGCGTTACCGGGGCCAGCGCACGACGGGCAGCCTCAAGCCCGACTGCCAATTCGTGTTCAAGCTCGCCTCCGCGGCGAAGGACGAGCGCATCGTGGCCGCCGAGTTGGACCGCCTGGGACACGAGTTGCGGGGCGACGCGGTCGAGGAGAGCCGCCCCTATGTCGTCACGATCTCAGCGGCGCTCGGAGGACGGACTGACAAGGCGGACTTGGAATGCTCGCGGTGCAACACCCGCTTCGAAGTCAAGGGCAGGCCGTATGACAGCGCGGTGCGCTTCTCGGACAGTGAGCAGAGGTCGTTTCTGCGCGAGAACCGGCGCGAGGACCTCCAAGTCTTGGTCTTCCGACACGAGGCGATCTGTGCCTTTCGAAACGCCGACATCATCGACCACTTGACCTCTGCTCGCCGCGGCCGCGATCGCGTGGACAGCTGGGTCTCCTTTCCAACGACCTGGCGACGCGAGCACCAACGCCGGCTGCCAGCGTGCCACCCCACCCGCCACCAAGCCCCATGCGCCTGCCGGTGAGGCCCGGGGATCTTGGAGGCCCGACTCCTTGAAAGGATGGGCTGATGAGCAAGACGAACAAGCGGTCTCCTGTGGAGGTGCGTGAGCGGGCACGTACCACAGTCGACCAAGCGGCTACCGACCCGACAACTGCCTCTGCATGTCGGCCGCGTCGTAGTAGAGCGTCTCGTTGGTGATCTTGCCACCCAGACCACGGGTCTGAACCGTGGTTCCGCTCAGCTTGAGCCGAGCCCCGGTCGGCGCGTAGCCGTAGAACGGGCCGTCGTGCGTGCCCGTCATCTCCCACGTCGAGACAAGCTGATCTCCGACGATGAAGCGGGAGAGGACGTTGAGCGAGACGTTGCTGATCGCGGCCATCTCTGCGGTCTTGTGAACGGCGATCGCCGCTGTGCCCACGAGGGGGGCGCCGAAGAGCGGGTCGTTGACGACGGCGTCGGAGCTGTAGTCGCCGACGATCTTGCCGACCGCTGCCGCACGGGCCGCCCGGGTCGGCGCCGCGGTGCCGGCGACCTGGTTGGCCACGTGCTGGGCGTGCGCCTGAGCCGGGGCCACGGCCGCGGTGCCGGCCGCCTGATTGTGGGACGCCGAGCTCGCCAGCGGCTGGGTGGGTGGCGTCGCGTGGTCGGCCGCGTTGAGGAGCATCGCCACGGCCGCCGCCGACGCTCCCGCCGCCGTCAGAGCCGCGACGAGGCGCTTACGTGGGAGCTGCTTGTCCCGATACCGGCCGATCAACTCCTCGATCGGGGTGCCTGTACCCATGGCTGACGTGGCGCTCATACCGCTCATACCGCTCGTACCTCCGTAGTCGGGAAACTGGTCAACCGCCATGGGCCGATCGCGTGGGTGGCCCGAGCGTGCAGCCCGAACCAAACGCCCCTCGCCCTGCCCATAGGACCGATACGGTAGACCAATAAATGGGCCGGTTCTGTAGGCTCGCTGTACGACAGAGCGACCCTTCTCCAGCGAGGCGGACATGGCGGCACCCGACGAGCAGAACCCTGGCCAGCACTCGACATTCGAGGCGGTGCTCGCCGGTCTGAACTTTCCGACCGGCCTGACCTTCGACGCTCAGGGAGCGCTGTATGTTTCCGAGTCCGGGCTGCCGTTCGGCGGGGCGCCCCGGGGAGGGCGGGTGTGGCGGATCGCGGAGGGCCGCAGGGATCTGCTGCTCGACGGCCTGCGCCCGCCGGTCAACGGGGTCACGCACCACCAGGGCGCGCTGTACGTCACCGAGGCGGGGCACCCCAGCCGCATCCTGCGCCTGGACCTGGCCGGCACTCGCCCCGAGACGGTGCTGGAGGGGCTGCCGGGCCCCGGCAACTACCAGACGAACATGGTCGCCTTCGGGCCCGACGGGAAGCTGTACTTCAGCCAGGGCGCGATGACCAACACCGGCGTCATCGGCCTCGACGCCTACGACCTCGGCTGGTTGAAGCTGCTGCCCCACGCGCGCGACGTCCCGGGCCTGGAGATCGCCCTCCGCCACGCCGTGTTCGCAACCGACGATCCCCGCGCGGGCGGCACCGGCCACGCGGTGACCGGCCCGTTCGCGGACTTCGGGACCGTGCACCCGGAGGGCACCCGGATCCCCGCGCGGCTGCCGTGCAGGCTCGGCGGTGATGCGCTGCGACCCCGACGGGCAGCACCTCGAGCTCGTCGCGTGGGGCCTGCGCAACGCGTTCGGGCTGCTGTTCCTGCGCGACGGCCGGCTGCTGGCGACCGACCAGGGCGCGGACGACCGCGGCAGCCGCCCGGTCGGCAACATCCCCGAGCTGCTCTACGAGGTGCGCGAGGGCCGGTGGTACGGGTGGCCCGACTTCGTCGGCGGCGTACCGATCTGCGATCCCCGCTTCGCTCCCGAGGGCGGTGAGTCGCCCGAGTTCGTGCTGGCCAACCACGAGGAGCTGCCACCCCCGGAGCGGCCGCTCGCCGAGCTCCCCACGCACGTCGCCGCCACGAAGCTCGACGAGGCTCCCGACGGGCGCATCGCGATCGCGATGTTCGGCGACGAGGTGCCGATGACCGCGCCCTCCGGACCGCGCGTCGGGCGCAACCTGGCGATCGTCGACCCGGCCACCTGGCAGGCGACGTTCGTGCCCACCCCCGGGCTGCACCGCCCGCTGGACGTGCGGTTCGGGCCCGACGGGCGCCTGTACGTGCTCGACTTCGGGCACTTCGAGCCCGCGCGCGGGTCGATGCGGGCGACGCCCGGCAGCGGCTCGGTGCAGCGGTGCGCGTGGCCGCCCGTCACCCCCTCGCTCCGAGCAGCTCCAGCAGCAGGTCCCTGACCTCGTGGGCGCCCAGACGCTCACGGCGAACAGCCGCCTCCGAGCACAGCAGCAGCGGCCCGTCGGCCGGGTCGGCGGGCAGGCGGCCGTGGCTACCGCGCACGCAGCCCGGATCGAGCGGCACGACGTTCATCGTGTAGCGCAGGCCCGCCCGCTTGCGCGCGAGCGCCACCGCCGCGCGCAGCCGGACCGTGCGGTCTGCCGGGTCCATGAACAGCTCGGCAGGGTCGTAGCCGGGCTTGCGGTGGATCTCCACGAGCCGCGCGAAGTCGGGAGCGCGGCCGTCGTCGAGCCAGTAGTAGTAGGTGAACCACGCGTCCGGCGCGGCGAGCGCCACGAGCTCGCCCGAGCGCTCGTGCGCGAGACCGGCCTCCGCCTGGGCCTCGGCGTCGAGCAGCGTCTCCACCCCCGGCACCTGGGAGAGCAGCTCCGCGACCGCGGGGACCTCGCGCGCCTCGCGCACGTACACGTGGGCCACCTGGTGGTCGGCGACGGCGAACGCCCGCGAGGTCCAGGGGTCCAGGTACTCCATCCCGGCCTGGGTGTACACGCGCAGCAGGCCCGCGCGGCGCAGCGTGCGGTTGAGGTCCACCGGGCGGGAGACCGGCACGAGCCCGTACTCGGAGAGCACCACGACGGCGGCTCCGCGTTCGCGCGCGTACTCGGCGAGATCCCCGGCGACGGCGTCGATCTCGCGGGCGGCCGCCACCGCGCGGGGCGAGTCGGGGCCGAACCGCTGCAGGTCGTAGTCGAGGTGGGGCAGGTAGACGAGCGTCAGGTCGGGCCGCTCGCGCTCGAGGATCGAGCGGGCTGCCCGGGCGATCCACCGCGAAGACTGGATACCGGCGACCGGGCCCCAGTAGTGAAACAGAGGGAACGTCCCCAGCTCCGCGGTCAGGCGGTCGTGCAGCGCGGGCGGGTCGGTGTAGCAGTCGGGCGCCTTGCGCCCGTCGGCGTGGTACACCGGGCGCGGCGTCACCGTGAAGTCGGTCGTGGCGCCCATCGCGTACCACCAGCAGACGTTGGCCACGCGCAGGCCGGGGCGCGCGCGGCGGGCGGTCTCCCACACCGGCTCGGCTCCGACCAGGCGAGCGTGCTGGCGCCAGAGGAGCACCTCGCCGAGGTCGCGGAAGTACCAACCGTTGCCGACGATCCCGTGCCGGGACGGGCCGACGCCGGTCAGCATCGTCGCCTGCGCAGGGCACGTGAGCGCCGGCAGCACCGGGTCGAGCCGCGCCGTGAAGCCCTCGCGCCCGAGGCGCCGCAGGCGGGGCATGTGCTCGAGCAGCCTGGGCGTGAGGCCGACGACGTCGAGTACGAGCAGCGGCGCGGGCATCAGGCCACCTCCTCCCGGTCGGGGCTTCGAGTTCGAGCAGCAGCGGGCATCGCGTCTCCCCCCAAGCCGAGGTCGCAGAGCTCGCGGGTGAGCCACCCGAGCTCCCGCGTGAGACCGTCGACGAGCGCCGCGTCGTCCGCGGGACGCAGGGCACCCGGGAGGACCCCCCAGGTGTAGGTCTCGAGCTCCGCGTGCCCGGTGAGTGCCCGGGGGCCGCCGAACAGAGCGGCCAGCAGGCTGCGCAGCTGCGGCTGGGTCGTGCGCCCGCCGTCCAGGTGGACGGGGACGTGGAAGTGCACCCGCCACTCGCGCCCCCGCGGGAGCGCCCCGGCGAGCGCCTCGTCCAGGTCGTCCACGCCAAGCACGTCGTCCACGCCGACACCGACCACGCCACCCCTCGCACGCGCGCGCGTCTGGTGCAGGAAGCGAGGCTCCACGAAACCGGCCAGCTCCGCGGATCTGGTCCCCCCCGCCTGTGCGGCCCGCAGCGCGGCCGACGCCTGGACCTTGACGATGGGCACGCCCACCGCCTGTAGGGAGCGCACGGCGCGCGCCGGCTCCTCGAACTGCACGGCCAGGTGACAGGCGTCGAGGCAGACACCCACCCAGGCCGGGGCGAGACCGTCGAGCGCGGCAGCGGCCTGCGCGGTCGTCTCAATCGCACAGCCGGGCTCCGGCTCGAGTGCCAACCGCACACGGCGACCGCCCTCCTGCCAGAGCCGCTCCAACTCGACGGCCACCGCCGCAAGCGCCGCACGCGCGGCGGCCGTGTGGAGCTCGCTCCAGCCCACACGCCAGCCGAGGGGTAGCGTGGAGATGCTGCCCTCCAAAACGTCGTCGGGGAGGAGCCGCGCCAGCAGCCAGGCGAGGTCGAGCGTGTAGGCGGAGCGCTCCGGCCGCGTCCAGTCGGGCCGGTAGACCGCCCGCTTGACCACAGGCGCGTGGAAGGCCCGAAAGGGAAAGCCGTTGAACGTCACGACCTCGAGCCCCAGCCGGCCCAGGGTGTCCCGCAGGCGCGCCACCCCGTCCGGCTCGTGGCGCAGCAGCCGGGCGACGGGCGCCGCGAGCCACAGACCGACGCCGAGGCGATCGACCTCCAGTCGTTCACGTACGGGGTGAGCGAAGCGTTCCAGCTGGGCGAGCACACCGTCGAGGTCCTCGGCGGGATGGACGTTGGTGCAGTAAGCGACGTGCACCCTCGACCCGTCGCGGTGGCGCAAGCGCATCACTGCGGCCGCGCGCCACGCAGGACGGAGTTCCCGGCGAACGTGGCGGCGCGGTCGGGTGCGGGCTCCCCGGCCTCCCCGAGCTCCTCGAGCTCCAACCGCCCGGACTGCCCAAAGAACGCGACCGGGTGCTCCCACACCAGGCGAGCGACCTCCCGCTCGGGAAAGCCGGCCGCCCGCAGCGCGGCAGCGGTCTTCGGCACCTTCAGCGGATCCGAGCGGCCCCAGTCGGCGGCGGAGTTGACGAGCAGACGCTCGAGCCCGTGCGCTTCGGCGATCCGCACGAACCGAGCCTCGTCCATCTTGGTGTCGGGGTAGATCGTGAACCCGCACCAGCAGCCCGAGGCGAGCACGCGCTCGAAGGTCAGCTCGTTGTTGTGGTCGATCAGCACTCGGGCGGGCGCCACCGGGGAGGCGGCCACGAGCTCCAGGGAGCGCACGGTGCCAACCAGCTTGTCGCGGTGGGGCGTGTGGACGAGCACGGGCAACTCGTGCGCGGCGGCCAGCTCGAGCTGCTCCACGAACGCACGCTCCTCCGCGCGCGTCAGCGCGTCGAAGCCGATCTCCCCGACGGCCACCACGCGGTCCTTGGCCAGGTAGCGCGGCAGCACGTCGAGCACCTCGCGGGCTAGCGACTCGTCGTTGGCCTCCTTTGGGTTCAGACCCATCGTGCAGTGGTGGCGGATGCCGAACTGGCCGGCCCGAAAGCGCTCCCAGCCGAGCAGCGCGTCGAAGTAGTCGACGAACGAGCCCAGCGAGGTGCGCGGCTGCCCCAGCCAGAAGGCGGGCTCGACAAGCGCCTCGATCCCGGCGGCGGCCATCGTTTCGTAGTCGTCGGTCGTGCGCGAGGTCATGTGGATGTGGGGATCGAAGATGCGCATGGCCGGCCTCATCTCGCCCGCCTCGCTCGGGTCAGCTCGGCCTCGATCGCGGTGAGCTCGGGAAGCGGCCGGAAGCGGTCGATCAGCGGCCAGATTTCGCCGGGGACGTCGCGACCGGCCGCCACCCGCTCCTGCGCGTAGCGGGCGAGCGCGCCCGCCAGCTCGGGCGTGGCGCGCTCGTCGAGACCGGCCAAGCCCGCCAGCGGCACCCCGACGAACACGCACTTCAGGACGGCCTGGACCAGCGCGGCGTCGTCCAGCCGGGTGAACGCGTACGGGCCAAGCGACGCCGCGATCAGGTACAGGTCGTTCGTGCGCAGGGCGTCTTCGACGAGCGGTACCCCGACCACGTCCTCGACCGGCAGGAAGGCCAGCGCCCGGAGGATCGCGCAACGCTCGGCGGCGTCGCCGTGTCGGTACAGGGGAGCGATCTCCCCACCGACGGTCGGGCCGAGCGCCACCAGGAGCAGCGTGCGGGCGGCGGCGTCCACAGTCCAGGCGTGGACGTCCCCCGCGCGGGCGCCGGGGTCGAGGGGTCCCCGTCCGACGGCGCGCGCGACGGCGGGGAAGATCGTGGCGATCGCGCCGGGGTCGCGGGCAACCTCGCCGCGCACCTGCTCGAGCCACCGGCGAGCTTGCGCATCCGCGCGAGCCGCAAACGCCTGCTCGAGCAAGTGGCGGTCCAGCGCGGTCACGTGACCGCCGTCCTGCGCGCAGCCCACCGCGCGGCAGGCCAGGCCGCCACCAGCGCGACAGCGGGGACACGGCGCCCACGACCGGCGAGCAGCGCGGCCTGCAGGGGCATGTTGGCGAGCACCCCGGCGCCGACCAGGCGCTGCAGGCCGGCGGGGCCGGGCCGCCGCAGCGCCGCGACGCCGGCGCGGCCCATCGCCCACCCGTAGAGAGCGAGGCACGCGAGCGCGAGCGCGACGTTGGAGCTCCGGCGACCCGAGACGATCAGCGTCGCGGCAAGCGCCGTCGTCACAACGACGCCAAGCAGCGCCCGGCTGGCCAACACCCCGCCGGCACCCTCCACCTCGCGCGCACTCACGAGCGTGATCAGCAGCGCGTGCGCACCCGCGACCGCCGCGGGCGGGCCGGCCCGAAGCGGGTGCCTATTGACACCCGCGAGCACGTCCAAGGCGCGGGCGACCGCCATCGTCCAAGGACCGGCGGGAGTGTCCTTGGCCTTCAGGTCGTAGAGCCATACTGTGGCGGCAAGCGCGAGGACACCACGCAGCCTGCGCACACCGCCCGCCACGGCGAGCGCACCACCTGTAAGGACCACCGCGCTCCCCAGCGCCGTCGCGGGAGCAAGCTCGCCGGCTGGTATCGGCCGCCAGGGCCGCTCGCGGGCATCGAGCTCCCGGTCGGCCCAGTCGTTGAGCGCCATGCCCCCGAGGTACAAGAGCGACGAGCTGAGCGCAAGCGCCGCCACCGTCGCGGGCTCCTCACCGTCGGTCGCCCACGCGGCGCCGAGCAGCACGTCGCCCGGGACGGTGAGCACCGAGGGCAGCCTGACCAACCGCAGGAACGCCGCCGGCCGGCTCATTTGCACAGCAAACGGATCGCGCGTTTCATCAGCACCCGATCGATCTCGTGCACCTCCACGGAAACACCAGGGGCTCGTACGAGCACCACCGTGAGCCGCCCCCCGAGGTGCTCGCGAAACTCCTTGAGGCCGTCGAGCAGCCGCGGGTCCTCGAGCTCCGGCGCAACCAGCGGAAGTCCGAATGCCGCGAGCAGCGCGAGCACCCGTCGCCAGTCGGCGGCGGACAGCAGGCCGGCGAGGTGCGCGTAGGTGGTGTCGAGCGCGAGACCGATCGCAACCGCCTCGCCGTGGCGCAGCCGCAGCCCGCTGAGCCGCTCGAGCTTGTGCGCCGACCAGTGCCCGAAGTCGAGCGGCCGGGCGGAGCCCATCTCAAAGGGGTCTCCCCCGCCGGCGACGTGAGCGAGGTGAAGCTCGGCGCAGCGCCGGATCAGCGCGCGCATCGCGTCGAGGTCGCGCGCTGCCACGGCCGGCGCGAGCCGCTCGAGCTCGGCGAAGAAGGCGGCGTCCCGCAGGAGGGCGACCTTGACCGCCTCGCTGGTCCCCGCCCGCCAGTCGCGATCGCACAGCGTGGTCAGGAACAGCTCGTCGTCGATGACCGCCCACGGCGGGGCGAAGGTGCCCAGGAAGTTCTTCTTGCCGTAGGCGTTCAAACCGTTCTTGACGCCGACGCCGGCGTCGTTCTGTGCGAGCACAGTCGTGGGCAGGCGGATCACTCCGACGCCGCGGTGGGCGACTGCCGCGGCAAAGCCCGCAACGTCGAGCAGGGCGCCGCCACCGAGCGCCAGCACGTAGGAGTGTCGGTCGACCGCGCGCTCGTCGACGGCTGCCAGGATCGCCTCCACGTGACGGGGGTCCTCCTTGACAAGCTCCCCACCCGGCAACACGAGCGGCGGCCCCACGAGTCGCAGGCCGGGGTGTCCTCGGGCGTAGGCGCCCAGACGCTGCGGGAGCGTCGGGTGGCAGGCCAGCAGGCCCGCATCGAGGACGGGCAGCACCACCGGCCCGTCCTCGACCGGCACGACCCGGGCAAGGGTCGGATTCTCGGGGTCCAGCACGTCCCGCGTGAAGTGCACCGTATAGCTGTAGTCCACTGTGAACCGAGCGTGCAGCGACTCGCCGGCGGGGGCGCGGTTCGCCGCGCCCTCAACCGATCGCCGCCTGCCGCCCACGGCGATCCGCGGCGGGTTACGAGTTATGTTCTGCAACACCGCCGCTACCCGAGTCGATAGGCCACCAGCCTCGGGGTCTGAGCGGATTCAGCCGGCACACCGGCCGGGGCAATCAGCGTTTCGCCCGAGACCACGACGCCGTTGTTGATGCGAGACGGCAGCTGGGTCTGCCACACGAGGTGCCCGGTGCCTGCTTCGTACGCGTACAACGCGCCGTTGAAGTCGGTCGCGAATACGAGGTTGTTGACGGCAGTGGTGGCCCCGAAGGCCGGGCCGGCGAGCGTCTGCTTCCACTCCACGGCGCCCGTGGCCACGTTCAGCGCGACCAGTTCACCACCGAAGGGCGGGCCTTCCTTGGTGACGGTCCCTTCCTTGGAGTAGGTGACGGGGATGTTGACGACGGGCACGAAGACCGTCGAGCCGTTGGTGGACATCGGCGCGGTCACGCCGCCCAGCAGCCCGGGGTAGATCGTCTCCGGCAGTTTCAGCTTGGAGTATTCCTGTTTGAGCGCGTAGAGGTTGTCGTTGTCGTGACCGTTGTGGATGCCGACGGAGCGCTTCCACAGCAGCTTCCCGGTCTGGCGTTCGTAGGCCAGTACGAACCCGGCCTTGCCCGCCGTCAGCACCACCTGCTTGCCGCCTACGGTCAGCAGGATCGGGGGGGTCTCGAGGTCGCGGTCGTAGAGGTCGTGTGGCGTCTCCTGGTGGTACCACTGCATCTTGCCCGTCGCGGCGTTCATCTTGATGAGCGAGTCGCTGTACAGGTTCGGACCGGGCCTGCTCGAGCCCCACGGGTACCCCGGCGCACCCGGGAAGGGCGCCGGGTTGCCGGTCCCGAAGTACATGAAGCCCTGTTCGTCGAACGCGGGCGTGTACCACACCCCGCCGCCGGCGTTGATGCTGGGACGGGACCACAGCTTTTCGGAGGACGTGTCGAAGTGCCATACCTTCCTGCCGGTCGCCCCTTCCAGCGCCCACAGGATGCCGTCGGCGCCGGTGCCGTAGAAGGTCGTGTTGTTCCCGGGGACCGTCGCCACGTAGACGAGGCCGTTGTAGTAGCCAGGAGCCATGTCGACGCCCTCGTTGGCGTTGCGCACGAGCGAGTCCGACCAGAGCTGCTTACCGGTCTTCTCTTCCAGCGCGAACGCCGAGGTGGCGGTCGCGCCGTACACGCGCCCCCCCGCCACGACGAGGCCGTTCGGTCCCTGGTCGGGGGATTCGAAGGTTTTCGTCCACAGGACCTGGCCCGTCTGCTCGTTGATCGCCTGCACGTTGGACGCCAGGTCCTGGGAGTAGATGACGCCGCCCGCGACGATCGGGGCGGAGGAGTAGCTGCCGTACGTGCTTTTCGCGGTGAGAGGCAGTTTCCAGGCGACGTGCAGTTTCGAGACCGTCGCCGCGTTGATCGGACCGCCCGTGAAACGAGTGTTCGACAGGTTGACGTTGGGGTAGCCCGAACCTGTGAGCGGGGGCCCCGAGGAGGAGGACCCGCAGGACGAGAGGGCGATGGCCGCGGCCATCAGGAGGCAGACGGCGAGAGCCCGAAGGCCGCGGTGGTGTCTATCGGGGAGAAGTTCCATTGTCGATCCAATCGGTTGTGGTTTGTCAGTCGTGTGTGAACAGCCACGGGGCGCGCTGCCCGATGACGGAACCGCGAAAGCGCTTGCGAGGCCCGTACACGACCCACGTCGTGTCGACCGGGCCGTAGTACTCCTCGACGCGCAGCAGGTCGGGGTGTTCCTCGGCGTGGTGGACGTGTGTGAGGCCGGCGTCGTAGGCACCCGCCAGCAGGTGACGAGCGACGACTGGCTTGGAGGGCTCGTCCACCACTGTGCGAAAGCGCGCCAGGTCGAGGTAGCCGCGGGTCGCCGAGACGATCCCAAGGCTCGTGGGGCGCTCGACGACGCGGCGGACGAGCAGCGACAGCGCCTTGGTCGGGTAGATGAACGTGTCGACCACGAAGACCTCCTCGTGAAAGCGCTCGGTGACGAGGTGGACCTGCACGTGCGCGGAGCACTGCACGAGGAACGTGTGCGGCTGCTCGCGGACTTGGCCGATCGCCTCGAGCAGGTCTTCGACCAGCACGATCTCGTAAGACGCGAGGCCCTGGAACTCGAGGTAGTGGAGCAGGGCGTTCTCGTGGCAAGTGCCCGACGGTCCAAGTGTGATGAAGGTCGGGCGCGTCACGGTCAGCGCCCCTCCCGCGCTCTGGAGGGAGTGGAGGAGGAGCCGGCGGCGGTAGACGAGGACGATGCGGAGGAGGCGGCAGCGGAGGGCGTACCCATCAGTTCGTCCTCCATCCGGCAGGTGGCGGCGATCAGCAGCTCGAAGAGGTCAGCCGTGAAGTCAGGGGGCAGCTTGACCTCGGCGCCGCGAGCGAGGTAGCGCGCCCGCACCGCGTCGACACGGTGCGGCTGCATCATCGGGATGTCGTGTGCCCGCTTGAAGAGTGCGATCTCCCGGCAAATCGCAAAGCGCTCGCCGAGCGCCCGCGCAATCTGGTCGTCGAGCTCGTCGAGGCGGCTGCGGAGAGGGTCCAGACCGTTCATACCGGAGGCTCCTCCAGTAGGCCGGTCGCGAAGGCGTCGCTGCACGCCGCGAGCGTGCCGAGCGCGTAGCCGCCCTCCTGGATCACGCACACCGGCAGCCCCGAGGCCGCGAGCAGGCGGCCGATGCGCGTGAAGATCGCCGGCGGAAGACTCCACGAACCGTGGGGGTCGCCCGCGACCGTGTCAAAGCCGAGCGACAGGACAAGCGCGGAGGTCGTCTGCGCGAGCGAGTCGATCGAGGCGGCTACCGCGTCGAGGTAGCACTCGGCGCCCGGGCTGTCCGCGAACTCGACGACCCGTTCGCGTGCGTTGCGGGGGCGTACCGTGAGCGACGGGACGTTCGTCACCGGCCAGGCATGCAGCGAGTGCAGGCTGACGTCCGCCGCCGGGGCGAGGATCGCAGAGGTGCCGTTCGGGTAGTGCAGGTCGAGGTCGAGCAAACCGACCGGCCGCACGCCGCTGGCGCGCAGCGTCTGCACGGCCGCCGCCGCAGTGTTGAGGTAGCAGTAGCCGGCAAGCCACCCCGGGCCGGCGTGGTGGCCGGGCGGGCGGCAGAGCGCGTAGGTGAAGCGCGCACCGCCCGCAAGGCGCTGCGCCGCCGTGATCCCCGTGCGCACAGCCTCGTGGGCCGCGGTGACGAGGCCCGCTCGCACCGGGATGTCGGGCGGCAGGCCGGGCGGCGCAAGCTCAGGGAGGACCACCGGCTCGTCCGAGCTGACCCGACGGAGAGCCTCGAGGTAACCGGGCTCGTGCAGGCTGCTCAGGGTCAACTCGACCTCCTCGCAGGTGGCGTCCGCACCGACGGCGCGCACCCCCGCGTGGCGCAGCAGCCCACGCCGCAGCTGCACCAGCCGGCGGTTGTCGTCGTGGCCGGGCAGCCGGCGCCCGCCTTCGAGCACCCAGGGCGCCTCGTCGTGGCGGCCGGGACGCTGCTCGATCATCAGGAGCTCACTCACGGCAGATCCCGCCGCATCCGCGCACCGAGCGGCGCGAAGCCGTTGCCGAGGTAGAACGCCTCGGTTGCCGCGACGCCCGCGAAACGCTCCCGCGGCAGCCCGACTTCGACACGGGCGATGTCGAGCTCGCGCGCACGCTCGAAGAGCGCTGTCAGCAGACCGCCGCCGATCGCCTGCCCCCGCCAGTCGGGGTGCACCCACAGGTCCTGGATCAGCGCGTAGCGGCCCGGCACGTGAATCGCGGTCTGCCAGCTCGCCCCGAGCACACCGACAGTCGTGCCGTCAGCCTCGGCCACGAGCAGCACACCGACCTGGCGATCGTCGAGCAGTCCCCGCGCGGCAGCCTCCATCGCGGCTGTGGCGGGCGGCGAACCTCCCAGCTCGACCAGCAGCTCCCCGACGGCCGCGGCAACCGTCGGTACGTCCTCGTGGGTTGCACCGCGCACGCGCCAGCTCCCGCTCACGCCGCCGCCGCCATCGACGAGGGCTCGAGCTCGACCGTGAACGCGTCGGGCCCGTCGCGGCCGGTCACGGCCTGCGCGACGGCGGCCATCGGCGCGCGCGCCTTGAGCAACAGCTCGTCGAACTCCTCCGCGGGGTCGGACTGCGTCACGATCGCCCCGCCCGCGCCGATCGTGGTGGCGCCCGGGCGCAGCACGACGGTGCGGATCACGATCGAGAGGTCGACGGAGCCGTCGAGCCCGAAGTAGCCGAGCGCGCCCGAGTAGACGCCGCGGGCGACCCGCTCGATGTCGTCGATGATGCCCATCGTGCGCAGCTTCGGCGCGCCGGTCATCGAGCCGCCGGGGAAGCACGCGCGCACGCACTCCACCGACGTGCGCTCGCCTTCCAGCACCCCGGTGACGGTCGAGATCAGCTGGTGGACCGTCGGGTAGGACTCGACGACCATGAACTCCGGCACGCGGACGGTGTCCACCTCGCAGACGCGCCCGAGGTCGTTGCGCAGCAGGTCGACGATCATGAGGTGCTCGGCGAACGTCTTCTCGTCGTGCAGGAGCTCGGCGCGCCGTGCCTCGTCGAGGTCGGGGTCGGCTGCGCGCGCGGCGGTCCCCTTGATCGGGCGCGCCTGGACACGACGGTCGCGGTCGATCGAGAGGAAACGCTCCGGGGAGGAGCTGAGCACCGCCACCTCGCCGAGCCGCAGAAAGGCGGCGAACGGAGCGGGGTTGCGGCGACGCAGCAGGCGGTAGAGGGCGAACGGCTCCGGGCTCGCGGTGGTCGAGAGCTGGTCGGTCAGGCAGACCTCGTAGGACTCCCCGGCGGTGAGCGCGACCTGGCAGCGGGCGATGTCGGCGAGGTACTGCTCGCGTCCGCGTCCGCAGCGGAAGGTGACTGGATCCCCACCCTCTCCCGCGCTCGGGGGGGCGGCCTGCGCGGGCTCCGACGACGTATGTATAGGCTCCGAAAGAATCTCCCGCACCACCCCCTCGGCCTCGTCCAACCACCGCTCCGCGTCACCGTCGCCGCCGAGCGCGAGCAGGTGGGTGCACCGCCGCGTGTGGTCGACCGCGACGACGCGGTTGGCGAGCAGCAGCACGGCGTCCGGCACGTCCGAGCGGTGCACGGCGGGAGAGCCGCAGTCGGCCTTGCACTCGTAGCCGAGGTAGCCGACGAAGCCGCCGAGCAGGCCGCGCTCGAGCCCCTCCGCTCGCAGGTCGACCAGCGGCTCGAGCGTGCGCGCCGCGAGCTCGCGGGAAAGCACGTCGAAGATCGAGGCGTACTCGACCGCACGCCCGCCGGCGGTGTGGACCGTAACCCGCCCGGCCGCCACGTCGTACTCGAGCACGCGCCACTCAGGACCCGCGGAGGTGCCGAGGTAGGAGCACTGCGCAAGGCGCGTCGGCGCGTCGGCGGAGTCCAGCCAGAACGCGTAGGCGGCGGCGCCGAACAGTCGGTCAAAGAGCAGCTCGGTCGAGGGTTCGCCGGCCAGCGTGCGCACGCGCAGCTGCACACGAGTCCCACCGTTCGCGCCGGGCCGGGGGCGGGCGGCACGCCGCCGCGGCACGACCGGGCGGCTCGGCCGGGGCGCGCGCGCGGAGGAGTGGCGGCGCGCGAGAGCGTAGAAGTTCTCGACGAGCCGCAGTCCGTGCTCGGTGGCGACCGACTCGGGATGAAACTGCACGCCCCAGAGCGGACGGTGGCGGTGTTCGATGCCCATCACGATCCCGTCGGGCGTCCAGGCGGTGACGCGACCTTCGGGCTCGAGCGGACCGGTGACCGCGAGCGAGTGGTAGCGCACGACGGAGAAGTCCTGGGGAATACCCTCGAAGAGCCCGGAACCGAGGTGCTGCACGCGGCTCAGGCGCCCGTGCATCGCGACCGGCGCGGTGCCGACGAGCCCGGAGAGCACGTGCCCTAGACCCTGGTGGCCGAGGCAGACGCCGAGCACCGGGATGTCTGAGGAGCGCAGGATGTCCGAGCAGACGCCGAAGTCGTGCCAGCGCTCGGGACGGCCGGGGCCGGGCGAGAGCACGATCGCGTCGAAGTCCCACCGCGAGAGCGCTCGCCAGGAGACCGTGTCGTTGTGGATCACGATCGGCTCCTCGCCGGAGACGGCCGCGAGCAGGTGAAAGACGTTGTACGTGTACGAGTCGTAGTTGTCGACCAGCAGCGTGGTCATCGGACCGCCTCCAGGCCGAGCCCCCGCGCAGAGCGGTCAAGCAGCGTCTGCACGACCCGCTCGACCGGTTCGGAGCGCGGGCGCTCCTGGTACCAGAGCGCGAGGTGCTTGAGGTAGAGCGCGAGCGGGCCGACGTCGAAGCGCTGCACCGCCAGGCGCAGGTAGCGCCGGTAGAGCTCAGACTGGACGACGGCGAAGCGGTAGTCGGGGTCCTCGGAAGGGCGGCCACCGGACGAGGCGACGTCGCTGTGGCGGGCGCGGGCGCGAACCAGGTCCCACCCGAGGGACTCGCCGTCGCGCAGCAGCGCGTCGGGGTCGAAGTCGATCGGCGGGGCGACCGGGAAGGAGAGGAAGTACCCGAGCGCGATCTGCGCCGCGATCCGTTCCGGCGCGGGGTGCCCGTGGCGCACCGCCCGGCGCTCGGGGGACTCGTCGATGCGCGCGTCGAGCCACTCGAGCAGCTCGTCGATCAGCAGCGCCCCCTCGGAGGAGGCCAGCGCGCGCTTCTGGCGGGAGACCATCCCATTGAAGATGTCCCGCGTCGGGTGCATCGGAGCCTGGCCGTTTGCCCCGCCCGGGTCGCCGTTGCTCGCCGGCAGCAGCTCGTCCATCAGCTTGCGCCGGCAGGTCACGTGCGAGACCCACTCCGTGCCGCAGACCTGCATCGAGGTCGTGCCGGCGAGCTCGGGGGCCGCCATCCAGTACGCCAGCGAGCGCATGTGCTGGGTGGGCAGACCGTCGGCGCGCACGAGCGGGAACTCCTCGAAGTCCCGCAGGCCGGTCGCGTAGATCACGACGCCGTCCTCGCGCCGGCGCAGGCGGCCGTCGCGCAGGCCGGCCGCGGTCAGCTCGGCGGCGTCTCCGAGGAAGTCAGACTCGAAGAAGACCCGGTCGAAGGCGACGCCCAGCCGTGCGAGCGTCTTGCGCTGGCCGGCGATGACCCACGCGCGGGTCTTGTACCAGAGCTCGAGCGCCTCCAGTTCGCCGCCCATCACACGCTTGAGCAGCTCGTCGGCGGCGTCCCCGCGCAGCGCCAGCTCCCGCGTCATCGAGTCTTCGGGGTACTCGATCTCCGCCCCGGTGAACGAGCCGGACGCCGCCACGTAGTCCGCGTAGCAGAGGCCGACGAAGTGGTCGCTCTTCTCATCGCCGTCCGGCCAGGAGTGC
Organism: uncultured Solirubrobacterales bacterium; assembly: GCA_963702085.1. Lineage (GTDB taxonomy): Bacteria > Actinomycetota > Thermoleophilia > Solirubrobacterales > Solirubrobacteraceae > Palsa-744. The sequence continues at coordinate 2,539,809 of OY969707.1, forward strand.
GCGTGGCGGCCTGAGGCCATCACGCCGGCCATCGCCTCGCCCATCGAGCGCCCCGCGTCGGAGATCAGCGAGCGCCGCTCGACCTGCCCGCCCCCCTGCGCGAGCGCGGCGGCGAGCGCGTTGCCGATCGCGAGGTTGCGCAGGTGGCCCAGGTGCAGCGCCTTGGTCGCGTTCGCGTCCCAGAACTGCACCGAGAAGCGCCGTCCCCGAACCAGGTCGGCGAGCGTCGCCTCGGCGACGGCGCCGGCCTCCAGGGCGGCGCCCGTTGTCTCTATCCAACCGTCGTCGAGGCGCAGTCGCACCCCGGCCTCGTCGCGCACCACGGTGTCCACCCACGGCTCGCGCTCGAGGCGCTCGAGCGCGAGCAGCGAGTCGGGGTCCTCCCGCCACGCCGCCACGCGCGGGACGAGCTTCAGGTCGAAGTGCTCCTGGGGGCGCCGCGGCGCCCGGGCGGCCCAGCGGGCCATGCCTTCCTGGTGCGCCGGGGTTTCTTCAAAGTAGTCGAAGAGATTGGTGGTCATGCAGGGAAAAAGTGGTCGTGTGCCATGCACCAGCCGGGGCTCGAACCCGGATCAACGGCGTTTAAGGCCGTCCCTTTCACCGATTAAGGTACTGGTGCCCTCGTCAGGCCGAACGCCCGACCCCTACCTCGCTGCTTCGCCAGCACGCGTTCCAAGTCGAGTCCGCTATGTTGAGCGTACCAGATATCATAACTCCGATCACATGGGTACAAGGCTCAACAGAGCGCCGGCTATGATGCGCTGCCGCAACCGGCAAAGTGGCTTAGGCAAGCGGAATAGTGGCAGTGAGAGACACACACGAGGAACTAAAAAAGAGAGACACAAACAGGTAACTAGGAAAAGAGTGAGAGACAAAAATCGAGAACTAATAACACCTAGCAGAAAGACCTAGAAGAGAGAGACATGAGCACCAAACTGAGCTCGCTCCCGAGCGTTGACGGTCGCGGGGCGCTGCCCCCTGGCCCTCAGCTGCCCCCTGGACCCCACATGCCCAGCGCCATGCAGGCGGTCGGCTGGGCGCTGCGCCCGCTGCCGTTCATGGCAAGCGCCCGCAGACGCTACGGGGACACCTTCACCCTGCGCATCCGCCGCGGTCGCCCGTGGGTGTTTCTGAGTGACCCCGAGGACGTGGGCAAGGTGCTCACGATCAGCCCGGAGCTCGTGCGCGCCGGCGCGGGCGAGGCCAACGCGCTGCTCGGGCCGCTGCTCGGGCCGCGCTCGGTGATGCTCCTCGACGAGCCCGAGCACATGACCCACCGGCGCTTCCTGCTGCCCTCCTTCCACGGCGAGCGGATGCGGGGCTACGGGGAGATGATGGTCGAGGTGGCGCGCGCGGAGATCGCCCGCTGGCCGGTGGGCGAGCCGTTCGCGCTGTGGCCGCGGATGCAGGCGATCAGCAACGAGGTGGTCATGCGCGCGACCTTCGGCAGCACCGAGACCGAGCACATGAAGCACCTGCGCGTGCTGCTGGGGCGCCTGACGGACTGGCTGAACGACTCCTCGCGCCTGACGCTGCTCGCCACGTTCGGCTCGCGCTGGCTGGCCCGCAACGAGCGCTTTCGGGAGGTGATCGCCCCCGTGGAAGCGGCGCTGATGGAGGAGGTGCGCCGGCGGCGCTCCGAGCCCGGCCGCCCGCAGGACGAGGGCATCCTCTCGCTGCTCGAGCAGGCCTACGCCGAGGACGGCACGCCGATGACCGAGCAGGAGCTGCGCGACGAACTGATTACGCTGCTCTCTGACGGGCCGACCGCGACCTCGCTGTCGTGGGCGTTCGAGCGCCTGCTGCGCCACCCCGAGCAGCTTCACCGCCTGCGTGAGGAGGTGCTCGCGGGCGCGGAGGAGACCTACGTGGACGCGGTCGTCAAAGAGATCCTGCGCCTCTGCCCGGCGGTCCCGCTGGTGATGCGCGGGCTGGTGGCGCCGATGCGCCTCGGCGGCTACGAGATCCCGGCGGGCACAACCGTCGCACCGTGCATCTACCTCGTCCACCACCGCGAGGACATCTACCCCCGCCCCTTCAGCTTCCAGCCCGAGCGCTTCCTCGGGGCTCCGCCGGAGAACTACACGTGGATCCCGTTCGGCAGCGGCGTGCGCCGCTGCGTGGCGGCGGCGTTCGCCCAGCTTGAGATGAAGCGGGTGATGCAGACGGTGCTCGAGGAGGTCGAGCTCGGCGCGGCGCCCTCCAGCGGCTCACAGCGAGCGACCAGGAGCTCGGTGGCCTTCGCTCCCGGAGACCAGGCGCCCGTGATCGTCACGCGCCGCACGTCCGGGATGGCCAACGCGCCGACGCTCGCCGCGGCGTGACTGCCAAGGCCGATCTGCTCGTCGTCGGCGCGGGCGCCAAGGCGACCGCACTTGCGGCGAAGGTCCACGCGCTCAACACCCTCGGCGCGGGGCCGTTCGCGCTGACGATCGTCGAGGCGACCGAAGTGGCGGCGTCGTGGTTGGGGCGCAACGGGATGACGTCGGGCGAGGAGCCGCTGGCGATCCCGCCGATCAAGGACATCGGCTTCCCCTACCAGAGCAGCAGGGCGTTCGGCGAGCTCGGCGAGGTGCTCGACCGCGCGATGATGCCGTTCACCTGGCAGCAGTACATGATCGGCAAAGGCGAGTACGCGCGCTGGGTGAACGCGGGCTCGCCGACCGTGCAGCACCGGGACTACGGCCGGTACCTCACCTGGGTCCTCTCGCAGGCCACCGCGGGAGTCACGATCGTGCGCGGCCGCGTCACACAGGTGTCGCTCCCGGAGCAGGCAGGACGTTGGACGGTGGAGGTGATGGAGCCATCCGCCCACACGGAGATCGAGGGGCGCCAGCCGGAGCCGGCCGACGGGTCGGGGGCGCCCGGGCACACGGGCCGCAGAAGCTCCGAGCCGGTGGGCAGGCGCCAGTACGAGTGCGACGCGCTCGTACTCACCGGCCCGGGCGTCCACCGCGCCCTCCCCCACGACCCCGACGCGGCGGCGCGGATCTTCCACTGCGACAGCCGGCGCGGCGAGCTGGCGCGCATCCCCGTCGAGCACAGCAGCGACATCGCGATCGTCGGCGGCGGGGAGAGCGCGCTCAGCGCAGTCGCGTTCCTGCGCGACTTCCGACCGGCGGCGCGGATGACGGTGTACACGCCGCTGCTGCCGCTGAGCCGCGGCGAGAGCTTCCTGGAGAACAGAGTCTTCTCCGATCCCGACGAGGTCTCCTGGAGCGCGCTCGACCTGCAGACGCGCCGTGACTTCGTCAAGCACTGCGACCGCGGCGTGTTCGACCCCGGGACACTGGCGAGCATCGCCTACGACGACCGCTGCCGCTTCGTCACCGGTCGCGTGGTGCACGTCGGGACGGGCACAGAACGCAACGGGGGCGGAGACACAGACGGGGGCAGGGACGGAGGCAGAGTGTGCGTCGACTACGCCGCGGCGGAGGGTCTGACGAGCGCCCGGCACGACTACCTCGTCAACTGCACCGGCTTCGACCTGCTGGAGCAGTTGCGCGGCCTCTTCTCCCCCGCCCTGCGGGCCGAGATCGAGCGCCAGGCCGGGCCGGTGTGGGAGCGCCCGCCCGACACGGAGGTCGCGATCGGACGGTGCCTCGAGCTGGACGGCCTGCACCCGCGGCTGCACATCCCGGGCCTGGGGGCGCTCAGTCAGGGCCCCGGGTTCGCGAACCTCGGCTGCCTCGGGCTGCTCGCCAACCGCGTGTTGCAGCCGCTCGTGCTCGGCAGCGACGAGCCGGTGCCGCCCGGCTCAGAGGGTGTACCCGTGAGCGAGTCCATGGTCTAGTAGCCGTCGACCACCCGCGAGCGCATGAAGTCGCTGCGGGTGCGTGCCCGTCAGGAGGAGCCCTCCGAGTACGCCGGCTCCACCCGGCCCGGGAACAGCTCGGGCAGGCCGTCGCTGACCCGGTCGACGAACTCCGGCTCGCGCTTCTGCAGGAACGACGTCACGCCCTCGCGCGCGTCCGCCGACTGCCCGCGCGCGAACATCGCGCGCGAGTCCGCGCGGTGAGCGTCCATCGGGTGGGCGGCGCACAGCCCGCTCCACATCAGCCGGCGCGCCAGCGCCACCGAGACCGGCGCGGTGTACTGCGCGATCTCGCCCGCCAGCGCGCGCGCCGCGCCGAGCAGGCTCGCCGTCGGGGTGCACGCTGCGCACGAGGCCGCCCGCGAGCGCCTCCTGCGCGGAGAACACGCGCCCGGTGGCCACCCACTCCATCGCCCGGCTGATGCCCACGAGCCGTGGCAGGAACCAGCTCGAGCACGCCTCCGGCACGATCCCGCGTCGCACGAACACGAAGCCGATGCGCGCACCGTCGGCGGCGAGCCGGATGTCCATCGGCAGCGTCATCGTGATGCCGACCCCCACCGCCGGGCCGTTGATCGCCGCGATCACCGGCTTGGTGCACGCAAAGATCCGCAGCGCCACCTGTCCCCCGCCGTCGCGCGGGATCTCCTGCTCCTCGGTCACCCGGTCGCGCCAGTCAAACGTGCTGCCGTCCGCCGCGAGGTCGGCCCCCGCGCAGAACCCGCGCCCCGCGCCGGTCACGACGATCGCGCGGACCTCGTCATCCCCGTCGGCGCGGTCGAACGCCTCGATCAGCTCGCGCCCCATCGTCGGCGTAAACGCATTCAGACGCTCGGGGCGGTTGAGCGTGATCGTCAGCACGCCCTCCGCGACCTCGTAACCGATGCTCTCAAAGTCCATACGCAAGCGCTGGACGGTGAGTCTCGGCCGCCTCCGAACGGGGCGCCCCGCGCCGGCCCGTGACGATCACGCGCCCGCCGCGCGCGGGCACCAACGTGATGTGGTGCACCTTCACCCGCTCGCTACGGGTACTCGGGGCCCGCAGCGACACCCGCTCGAGCACCGTGCGCACGATCGCGCGCATCTCCATCATCGCGAAGCTCGCCCCCACGCAGCGGCGCGCGCCGCCGCCGAAGGGGATGAACGTGTAGGGCGGCGACCCACCCTCCAGGAAGCGCTCCGGGCGGAACGCGCTCGCGTCCGCGAACGCACCGGAGTGCTGCACGAGCTCGATCGAGGGCATCACCGTCGCCCCCGCCGGCAGCAGGTGGCCGGCGACGGCAACCGGCGCCGAGAGCTTGCGCCACACCGCGTCGATCACCGGGCGCACGCGCAGCGTCTCGTTGAGCACCGCCTCCAGGTAGCGCTCTTCCTGGCCGTCCTCCAGCTCTCGCTGAAGGCGAGCGTACGCGACGGGGTGGCGCAGCAGCCGCTCGAAGCACCAGGCCAGGGCGGTGGTCGTCGTCTCGTGACCGGCCACCAGCAGCGTGATCAGGTGGTCGCGCAGCTCCTCGTCGGTGAGGCCCTGCCCGTCCTCGTCGCGCGCCGCCAGCAGCAGCGAGAGCACGTCCTCGCCAGGCGGCGCCGAACCCGCCCGTGCGGCGCGGTGGGCGGCGATCTCCTCGTAGAGCAGCCGGTCCACCTCGGGCAGCAGCCGCAGCGTGGAGAGGCGTCGCACCGCGGGGTGGTCGATCAGGTGCGGGTAGGCCCACACGATCCACATCTCCACCACGCCCACCTGCGTGATGCGGCGCAGCAACGTCCGCAGGCGCTCCAGCCGCCGCTCGTCGCTGACACCAACGACGGTCCGCAGGATCACCTCCAGCGTGATCGCCTGCATCCGCGGGCGGATCGGGAACTCACGCCCCACCGGCCAGCGGTCGACCTCGGCCGCAGCGATCTCCGCGACCCGCTCGCCGTAGGCGCGCACCGCCTCGCCGTGAAACGACGGGCTCACCAGCCGCCGGTGGCGGATGTGGCGCTCGCCGTCGAGCGTGAGCAGCGAGTGGCGGCCGACAATCGGGCCCATCACCGCGTTGGCCTCCCCCGCGCGGAGCACGTCGCGGTCGCCGGTGAACACTTCCCCGATCGCCTCCGGCTGCGTGAGCACGACCACGTCGCCGATGCCCAGCGGGCGCAGCGTGAAGGTGGGGCCAAAGCGCCGGCGGCAGTAGCGCGAGAGCGCTCCCGGGTAGATCGCCCACAGGGCGGACTGCGCGAGGCGCGGCAGCCGCGTGCCGGGGGGCAGGCTCGGTTGGCGCGTTACGGTGCTCGGCTCAGCGACCATCCCGCACATCTTGGCAGAGGTGGACGAAGGCCTACCCCACCAGCTCCAGCAGCGGCTCGCACAGCGCCGGCGGGGCGACGAGGATGCCCCAGGGGAGGTCCTCGTGGGCGGGCAGCTCGAGCACGCGCAGGCCCGCGCGTTCGCAGATCAGCACACCGGCGGCGATGTCCCACTGCTTGACCGTGCGCTCGAAGTACGCGTCGTAGCGCCCGGCGGCCGTCCAGGTGAGGTCGAGCGCGGCGGAGCCGAAGCGGCGGATGTCACGCACGCGGGAGACCAGCCGGTCGAGCACGCGCCCCTGCGCGGCGCGCACGCGAGCGTCGTAGGCGAGTCCGGTCGCGACCATCGCGGTGGCGAGCTCCTCTCCGCCGGGGCTCGCCGGCCCGCCCTCCCCCAGCTGGACCGTCCCGCGCGGCCCGACGAGCGTGGCGCGGCCGTGCCTGGTGGCGCTGAAGAGCTCCTCGCGGTTGGGGTCGTAGACGGCGCCGGCGAGCACGCCGTCCCGGTCGCGGACGGCGACGCTGACGCACCACTGGGGGATGCCGAACAGGAAGTTGACGGTTCCGTCAAGCGGGTCGACGACCCAGCTGAGCCCGCTCGTGCCCTCAACGTGGTCGCCCTCCTCCCCCACGAAACCGTCCCCGGGGCGCAGTGCGGCCAGCAGCTCGCGGATCGCGCGCTCGGAGGCGAGGTCGGCCTCGCTCACCAGATCGGTGGGCGTGCTCTTGCTGCTCACCTGCCGCTCGGCGCCGTGGCGCACGCGCTCGGCCAGCAGCGCGCCCGCGCTCCTCGCCGCCTCGACCGCAACCTCCAGCAGATCCTCGGCGCGCGGTGCATGGCTTGGCGACGGCTCCGCCCCCGAGGACTCAGCCCGCGACGGCCCGACCCCCAACGACTCGGCCCCCGAAGGCTCGCCCCGCGACGGCCCGGTGTGGCGAGCGTGAGCGTCGCTCACGAGAACTCGGGCGGGCGGTGCTGCGCCCACGGGCGCTCGGCCTCCAGCTGCCCGGCGAGCGAGAGCAGCGTCGCCTCGTCGTTCGGGCGCCCCACGAGCTGCACCGCGCGGGGCAGGCCGTCCGCTGCGAACCCCGCGGGCACCGAGCACGCGGGCTGGCCGGTGAAGTTCCAGCACGCGGCGTAGGGCACGGTCGCGGACGCCTCGACCGTCGTCCTCAGCCACCCCCGGCCCTCGCGGGCGCCGATCCTCGGCGCCGGCGCCGGCGTCACGGGCGTCAGCAGCACGTCGTGGTCGGTCAGCGGCTCGTTCAGCCGCGCGGCGTACGCTGCTCTGCGCCTCAGCGCCCAGTCGACCGCGCCGGGCGCCAGCGCGCCCCCGAGGCGGGCGAGCGCGCGGATGCGGCGTTCCAAGCGCTCGGGGTGGGCGAACGTGGCAGCCTCCTCGTGGATGCTGCGCAGGTAGAGGGCGGTGAACTCCGGTGCCGGCGCCAGCGGGCCGTGGTCCACCTCCCGCTCGTTCACCTCGTGACCGAGCCTCCGCAGCAGCGCCACCGTCTCCTCCAGCGCCTCACGGTTCTCGCGGTGCAGCTTCGTCAGCGGCGAGGGCGGCAGCCTGCTCGACACCGCGATCCGCAGCGCCCGCGCGCCGCTCGACGACGGTGCGGACCCACCCGTCGTCTGCGCTCCCCCCTGTTCGAGCGCGCCCAGGAACGAGCTCGCGGGCACCACCGGCGCGTCGGGGTCCGGCGGGCCGTCGGCGATCGCGTCGTAGAACAGCGCGGTGTCGCGCACCGAGCGCGCCAGCACGCCGTTGACCACCAGGCCGTGCCACGCGCCCACGTGCGGCGCCAGCGGCACGCGCCCGCGCTGGGTCTTCAGCCCGAACAGGCCGCAGTAGGCAGCCGGAAAGCGGATCGATCCCCCGCCGTCGCCCGCGAACGCCGCCCCCACCAGGCCGGCGGCTACAGCCGCCGCGCTGCCGCCGCTGGAACCACCGGGGCTGTGCTCCGGGCTCCACGGGTTGTGCGTCACCCCCCACGTGGGGGACTCCGTCCAGGGGAAGGCCCCCAGCTCGGGCATGTGGGTCTTACCGATCAGCACGGCCCCCGCCGCACGGGCGCGGCGCACGATCTCCGAGTCCTCGCGCGCGGGCTCGCCGTAGGCGTTCGTGCCGCAGGTGCTCACCTCGCCTGCCACGTCGAATTCGTCCTTCACCGCGATCGGCACCCCCAGCAGCGGCCGTCGATCTCCAGCGGCGCGGCGCGCGTCGGCCTGGTCGGCCTCCATCCGTGCCCGCTCCCGGAAGACCACGCGAAACGCGTTCAGCCGCCCGTCGTAGCGCTCGATCCGATCGAGGTACAGCTGCACAAGTTCACGCGAGGAGACCTCCCCCGCGGCGATCATCTCCGCCTGGCGGGCTATCCCGGCGAAGGCGAGGTCGGCGCCGTCCATTGGCGCAAAGCTACCGGATCGCGGCGGCCCGAGGCGGTCGCGGAGGTGCGCGCGGTGGCCGGCACAGGCGGAGCGCGTGCGCGAAAAGTGTCGCGCAAAAGATCCCCGCGCACCCGCACCGCGGTGCCGCCGCCGGAGACCGTAAGATCGTTGCAAAGCGCTCAAGCGGCGCTTGGAGGAGCCTGCAGCGATCACGAAAGGGGAGCATCCGTGCCGTATCCCGTCACGTTCGAAGCCGACTACGTCGAGCGGCGCAACCGCCTGACGACTTTCTTCCGCCTGATCCTCGCCATCCCGCTCTTGATCGTGCTGTACTTCTACGCGATCGTGGCCGCCGTCGTGATCCTGATCGCGTGGTTCGCGATCGTCTTCACCGCGCGCTACCCGCGGGGCCTGTTCAACTTCGTCGCGGGGTACACCCGCTTCATCACTAGGTTCACCGCGTACGCCTCGCTGCTGTGCGATCCCTACCCCGCCTTCGGCGGCTCCGACGACCCCGCCTATCCCGTCCGCCTGGAGTTCGCCGGTCCCCTGGAGCACTACAGCCGCCTGAAGACGCTGTTTCGCATCGTCCTCGCGATTCCGATCCTGGTCCTGCGGTACGTGATGGAACTGCTGCTCAAAATCGGCGCCGTCGCCGCGTGGTTCGTGATCCTCGCGATCGGGAAGATGCCACGCGGGCTATTCGACCTGATGGTGCTGGCAAACTCCTACATGGCGCGCAGCGACGCCTACATCTACCTGCTGACCGAGACCTACCCGCCCTTCCAGGACGCGCAGACGCACCCGCCCTCCCAGGACGAGCAGACGCGCGCGCCCGACGCGTCCGAGGGTCTATACCCGCAGACCTGACGCGAGCTCAAACCGGAGTGATCGGGTTGTGCTTGGCCGGCCACTCCCGGCGGCGCCCAGCGGCGAGCGCGAAGCGGTGGATCAGCTCGGCGCGCAGGTCGTCGGGCTGGATCACCGCGTCGATGACCAGTTCCGAGGCGAGGTGCAGGATGTCGATGTCGGCCGCGTACTCGGCGCGCAGCCGCTCGGTCTCCGCGGCGCGCTCGGCGTCGTCGGCGATCGCCTGCAGCTGGTTGTAGTAGACCGCGTTGATCGCCGCCTGGGGGCCCATCACCGCGATCGAGGCGCTCGGCAGCGCCAAGCAGCAGTCGGGGTCGAAGGCAGGGCCCGCCATCGCGTAGAGGCCCGCGCCGTAGGCCTTGCGCACGATCACCGAGATCTTGGGGACCGTCGCTTCGGAGACCGCGCTGATCATCTTCGCGCCGTGGCGGATGATGCCCTGGCGCTCGACCTGGGTGCCGATCATGAAGCCGGGCACGTCGGCGAGGAACAGCAGCGGGACGTTGAAGGCGTTGCACGTCCAGATGAACCGCGCGGCCTTGTCGGCCGAGTCACCGAACAGCACGCCGCCCTTGACCCGCGGCTGGTTGGCGACGATCCCCACCGGCCGCCCCTCCAGGCGGGCGAAGCCGACGATCAGCTCCCGCGCCCAGCGCGCGTGGATCTCCATGAACGAGCCCCCGTCCACCAGCGCGTCGAGCAGCAGCAGCATGTCGAACTGCTTGTTCTCGTCCGCGGGGATCAGCTCGCCGAGCGGGGTCTGTGAGGCCGGGGCGGCAGGCTCGGCCGCGGGCGCGCTCTGCGTGGGCGGATGGGTCTCCCAATTACTCGGCAGAAAGGAGAGGTAGCGCACCGCCGCGTCGAGCCCCTCCTCGTCGCTGCCGACCAGTACGTGCCCGCAGCCGCTCACGCCGGTGTGCATCCGCGCGCCGCCCATCTCCTCCAGCGTCACGTTCTCCCCGATCACCATCTGCGCCATCCGCGGGGAGCCGAGGTACATCGAGGCGTTGCCGTCGCGCATGATCACGAGGTCGCAGAACGCGGGTATGTAGGCACCCCCCGCCGCCGAGGGGCCAAAGAGCACGCACACCTGCGGCACGAGCCCGGAGAGCGTCACCTGGTTGTAAAAGATCCGCCCCGCCCCGCGGCGACCGGGGAACATCTGCACCTGCTCGGTGATGCGCGCCCCCGCGGAGTCCACGAGGTAGACCATCGGGACCCGCAGCTGCAGGGCTCGTTCCTGCACACGTAGGATCTTCTCCACCGTCTTCGGGCCCCACGAGCCCGCCTTCACGGTCGGGTCGTTGGCCATCAACGCGACCGGGCGCCCGCCGATCCGCCCGAGGCCCGTGACCACGCCGTCGGCGCCCAGGCCGTCCTCCTGCCAGTTGGCCAGCAGCGCCTCCTCGGCGAACGAGTCGGGGTCCAGCAGCCGCGCCACGCGCTCGCGCACCGGCAGCTTGCCCTGCTCGGATGCCTTCACGTGGTGGCGCTCGGGGCCGCCCCGCAGGGCGCGCTTCCTCGCACCGGGCAACGCGCTCACGGACGCGGGAGCCCTCTACTGCGACGCGGGCGCCCTCCGCAAGGGGGGAATCCCTCGCTCACGGACGCGGCAGTCCCCGGTACCTGTGGCGGTGGCGGCGGCGTCCGCGTTCGAGGTGGCGTTCGTGGCGCGCCTGCTGGCGCGCTTCGACCAGCTGGAGGTCCGAGGCCGGCCCGAACAAGCGCCAGGCGTCGCGCACGACCGGCAGCATCGTCACGCCGATCACCCACCCCGGCCAGAAGTCGGTCTGGTGGTGGGCGCCGGTGAGAAACCACACGCCCACGGCCAGCAGCGACACACCCACCGCGCCGCCCGCCTCCTGCGCCAGGCGCCGGCGCAGGTGGCCCTTGCGCTTGACCAGCGCGAGCTTGACCGACGTCGAGCTGACCGGCAGGTCCGCCCGCAGCGCATCGAGGTGCGCGCGCGTGGAGGCGCTGTAGGCCCGGCCGACGCGCTCCTCCAGCTCCTCCGAGGTCAGCCGCCCCGCACCTGCGTGCTCACGCAGCTCGTCGATCAGCTGCTCACGCTCGGCGTCCGCGACACGCAGGCTCGACAGGTCGCTCATGCTTGGAAGGTTAGCCTCCCTGGGCGGCGGCGTCGCCCAGAGCTCACGTCCGCGAGCCCTACAGCGCCGGGTTCGGCCGCGGCTCGTCCCCCGAGTAGTCGTAGAAGCCCGTTCCCGACTTGCGCCCGTGCCAGCCCGCCGCGAGCATCTTGCGCAGCGTCGGCGGGCACGCGAAGCGCCGTTCGGCGAACTCCTCGAAGAGCACGTCGCAGATCGAGCCGAGCGTGTCGAGGCCGACGAAGTCCGCGAGCGTCAGCGGGCCCATCGGGTGCCCGGCGCCGGCCCGCATCGCCTCGTCGATCTCGTACACCGAGCCGACCTGCTCTTCCAGGGCGCGCATCGCGTCGAGCATGTAGGGGACGAGCAGGCGGTTGACGATGAACCCCGCTTTGTCGCGCGTGGGGATCGCGAGCTTGCCCTCGGAGCGCACAAACTGCAGGGCGGTCTCGAGCGTCTCCTCCGAGGTGGTCATGCAGCGCACGACCTCCACTAGCTTCATGACCTGGGCGGGGTTGAAGTAGTGCAGCCCCACGAACCGCTCGGCGCGCGAGGTGGCCGCGGCCTGGTCGATCACCGCCAGCGAGGAGGTGTTGGTCGCGAACACCGCCTGCGGCTTGACGATCTCGTCGACCTCCCGCCACATTGCAAGCTTCAACTCCAGGCTCTCGGTGATCGCCTCGATCACGAGGTCGCACTCGGCCAGGTCGCGGTAGTGGACGGTCCCGTGGATGCGTCCGCGCACCGCGTCGGCGTCCTCTTGGGTGGCCTTGCCCTTCTCGACGGCGCGCGCGAGCTGCTTCTCGATCTTGGCGAGCCCCTTGGCGAGCGTGGCCTCGTCAACCTCGCGCAGCGCCACCTCGTAGCCGGACTGCGCGGCGACCTGCGCGATCCCGTGGCCCATCAGCCCGGCTCCAAGCACACCCACTCTCTCGATCTGCTGCGCCATCGCGAACCTCCACTCGATTGACTAAAAACGAAACGATGGGCCGGCTCATCGGCCTCCGGCCGACTGCGCCACCCTCGTGGCAGTTCAAGGAGCGGGAGCCTACCGGGAAGGTTCGCCTCACTGCGGAGTCTTGCGTTATGTAAAGCCCCGACCAGAGGAGATGTTCCCATGCCCAACCGAAGGCGCCTGTCAATCGCAATCGCCGCCGCGCTTACCTGCGCGGCGTTTACGCCGGGGGCTGCCTCGGCGTTCGACCACCCGTTCATCGGGCAGTTCCACACGCTCACCTCGGTCGGCAGCACCGTGCCGTCCAACGGGGACGTGAACCCCTACGGGATCGTGACCGTGCCCCACAGCGATGGAGCGCTCGTGCGCGGCAACACGCTCGTAAGCAACTTCAATGACGAAGAAAACCTCCAGGGCACCGGCACCACGCTCGTGCAGATCAGCCCCACCGGCAGCCTCTCCCTCTTCGCACAGATCAACCCCTCCTCGCTCCCCGAACCCTGCCCCGGAGGGGTGGGACTGACGACCGCCCTGGCGATCCTGCCGCACGGGTTCGTGGTCGTCGGGAGCCTGCCGACGAGTAATGGCCAGGCCGCCACCGCCCAGGCGGGCTGCCTGATCGTGCTCGACAGCATGGGCCACGTCGTGCAGACGATCGCCGGCCCCCCGATCAACGGCCCCTGGGACATGACCGAGGTCGATCAGGGCGACGGCGCGACGCTGTTCGTCACCAACGTCCTCAACGGCACCGTCGCCTCGGGCGAAACGCCGACCGACGGCGGCACGGTGGTCCGCATCCGCCTACGCACCGGCGAGCGCCGGCACCACGCCGCCCTGCGCGTCACAGAAGTGGACACGATCGCCACGGGCTTCCCCGAGCGCACCGATCCCGCGGCGCTCGTGGTCGGCCCCACGGGAGTGGGCCTTGGAGAGGAAGGCACGCTGTACGTGGCCGACACCCAGGGTAACCGGATCGCCGAAATCCCCGGCGCGCTGTACCGCCAGACGCCGCTCGGCGAAGGCGGGACCACGGTCGCCACCGGCGGCTACCTCAACAATCCGCTCGGGCTCACGGTCGCCCCCAACGGGGACATCCTCACCGCCAACGCCAACGATGGGAACATCGTCGAGACGACCCCCGTCGGCGCGGAGTTCCAGCCCTTCGATACCGGGGCAGGCGGCGGCGGGCTGTTCGGGCTCACCGTGGCGCCCCACAACCAGGGGGTGCTGTTCGTCAACGACTCCGAAAATACGCTGGACCTGTTGCACTGACGCTTCCGACACGCAAACGACGGGGTGGGGCCGCGACGCCCCTCCCCGTCGCCGGAGTACGCTTGCAGGCATGCCCACCGAGCAGGACTTCGACCTCTCCGCGGCCGGCCTGCGCGCGGACGGAACCGATCTTCGGATCTCCGTGGAGGTGCTGGCCGAGCAAGCTCGAGCAGTCGCTGCCCGGGCTCGCCCGCGTGGAGCGCCACGGCGGCGGCCTGCTCGGCCGTGGCGAGAAGCGCGTCAAGCGCCTGCACGTGGAGCTCGGCGGGAACTGCTACCAGCTCGACGTCGCCGGGGATCGCGTCGAAGGCTTCCGCGAACGCCAAGTCGGCGGCATCTCGATCAAGCGCGAGCCGCTCGACCCCGGCGCGTGGGTGAGCGCCCTGACGAGCGATCTGCGCGCAGAGGCGGAGCGCAGCGGCGAGGCCCGCACGGCGCTCGAGCGGCTGCTGGGGTGAGGAGCGTGACCCCGCGCGAAGCCGATCCCGACAAGCCGCCCGAGTCGCCCGAGTCGCCCGCCGAAGAGCGCGAGCAGGAGCGCTCACAGGAGCGCATCGAACGGGGCGGGATCACCGTCGCGGCCGAGCGGCGCCTGAGCGAGCTGCGCGAGCGCGGCGGCCTGTTCACCTCGGACCTGTCGATCAACGGGTGGGCGCTCTGCCACCAGCTCGGGCTGCGACCGCTCTCGCAGGTGATGGGCAGCTCGATCTACCAGATGGGCTACCAGTCCTCGTGGGGCCAGATCGAAGGGGGCTACGACCCCTTCGGCACGTACATGTTCGAGCTCGACTCGCTCTCGCGGGCACTCAACGAGGTGCGCTCGCGGGCGCTCGGACGGCTCGCCGAGGAGGCCGAGCAGGTCGGCGCCGACGCCGTCGTGGAAGTGGAGACGCGCGCCGGCGAACGGAGCCTGGAAACGGGGTCGGCGGCGGTCACGCTCGAGCACACGGTCTTCGGCACCGCGGTGAGCCGTGGCGAGCGACCGTCCGGGAGCCGCCGGCGCGGAGGTGGGCGGCCGGTGCTCACCGAGCTCTCGGTGGCCGACTTCTCAAAGCTCGTGCGGGCCGGCTTCGAGCCGCTCGGGATCGTCGCGTGGAGCTCTGTGTTCTTCGCCGGCTACTCCGCCTCCGGGCTCACCGTCGGCGGACGCATGATGATGGGCGCGATGGAAAACTTCGAGCTGAGCGACTTCACCAAGGCGTTTTACAACGCGCGCGAGACCGTCATGGCCGAGCTGAACGCGCAGGCCACCGCACTCGGTGCCTCCGGAGTCGTCGGCGTGCGGATCGGCCACCGCGCGGTGCCTCACACGCTGCAGGGTGGGATGAACAGCCGCACGCGCAACGGGCTGATGGTGACCTTCAATGCGATCGGCACGGCGATCCGCCAGTCCGAAGAGGCACCCATAGATCCCCCCGAGACGATGATCGACCTCACGACCTGAGCGGACCCAAACCGTCCCCGAGACAACCGCGACCTCACGACCTGAGCAGCCCCCAACCCCAAGACACGCGACCCGCCAACCCCGAGACACCGACCCACCCCAACGAAGGAGCCCGCCACCGATGAGCAGCGACGCCGAGCAGGAGACCAGCTACGACCCGACCTCCCTGGAGGGAGTCCCCGAGGCGGGCCGCGCGCGCCTGCAGCAGAACCGCGCGGGCCTGTTCACCTCCGACCTGAGCGTCAACGAGTTCCTGCTGATCAAGCAGGCCGGCTTCGACCCGGTGGGGCTGGTGGTGGGCAGCTCGATCTACCACATCGGCATCCAGATGGCGGGGTGGAAGAAAAGCCAGGAGCTGAAAGTGCTCTCCGAGGCGATGTACGGGGCGCGCCAGCTGGCGATGACGCGCATGGAGGAGGAGGCCGACCAGCTTGGGGCAGACGGCGTCGTCGGGGTGCGTCTGGACATCGGCCGCTACGAGTGGGGTCAGGACATGGCGGAGTTCATCGCGATCGGCACCGCGGTCAAGCACCGCGAGGGCGAGCTGCACCGCGCCCCCAACGGTCGGCCGTTCACGAGCGACCTCTCAGGCCAGGACTTCTGGACGCTGCTGCGCACCGGGCACCGCCCCGTGGGGATGGTGATGGGCAGCTGCGTCTACCACGTCGCCCACCGCGGGATGCTCCAGTCGATGGCCCAGACGGGCCGCAACGTGGAGCTCGCGAACTTCACCCAGGCGCTGTACGACGCGCGCGAGCTCGCGATGGAGCGGATGCAGAGCGAGGCGCAGACGATCGGCGCGGAGGGGATCGTGGGCGTGGACCTCCAGGAGAAGAGCCACGGGTGGGGCAGCCACACGATCGAGTTCTTCGCCGTCGGCACCGCAATCGTGCCGCGCGAGGGCCACGACGAGGCAATCGAGCCGCCGACGCCGGTGCTCGACCTGAGCTAGGTCGGGGGAGGGCAGGCCCTGGGTGGGTGGGCATTGATCCCCCTCCCGTTTAAAAAGAACGCCAAAGGAGAGAGCATGAGCATCGTCACCACCGAAGACCGCGGCGCCGTCCGCCACGTCGTGCTGAACCGCCCGGAGAAGCGCAACGCGATGAGCCAGGATCTGCTGCGCGCGCTCGCGCAGGCATTGCGCGAGGCCGCCGCCGAGGAGTCGGTTCACTGCGTGGTGCTGCGCGGCGAGGGGCCGGTGTTCTCGGCCGGCGTCGACCTGGTCGAGCTGGGCGCTCTCGCTCACACCTCGGGCCGCACGCGGGTGTTCCGGGACACGTTCCTGGAGTGCGCCAACCTCTGCGAAGAGATGGCCAAGCCGGTCGTCTGCCAGATCCACCGCACGTGCGTCGGCGGCGCCCTGGAGGTGGCGCTCGGCTGCGATCTGCGGGTGGCGTCCAGCGACGCCCAGTTCGGCTTGCCGGAGGTGAAGTTCGGGATCATCCCCGACGTGGGCGGCTCCAGCCGGCTGCCGGCGGTCGTCGGCCTCGGCCGCGCCAAGGAGTTGATCATGACCGCACGGACGATCGACGCCACCGAGGCCGAGCGGATCGGCCTGGTCAACCGCGTCGTCGCGCCCGAGCAGCTCGAGCAGGCGGTCGACGCGCTCGTCGAGGAACTGCTGGCCAACTCCCATCTCGCGGTCGGGCGCGCCAAGCGCGTGATCGACGCCTCGGCCCGCCCCGCGCTCGCGGCAACGCTCGAGATGGAGATCTCCGTGCAGGAGTACTGCGTGTCCGCGCTGCGCGAGAGCGCTCGCCTCGGAGCCGAGACACAGGAGGCGCTGGCGGGGTGAACCATTCCACCAGCTGCGTCGGCGGCTGAGCGGAGAGACAAAACCGAACCCAACCCCACCGACACACACAGGCCCGCGTTTGTGCGCAGGGCGAACTGTTTGACAGTCATTCTTTCAAAATCATTTTGGCTACCGGTTGTGTAGCATCTCGCGCCGTGCTGGCCGAGAACATAAGCAGAATCGTCCGTGCCTCTCGGCGATGAGGCGTCGCCGCATCGCCAGAAGACGCCGCCACCCGATAGGCGGACGCAGAGAGACCCATGGAACGACCGGCCTTGATACACCGCTGCCAAAGCCCCGCGTGGAGAGCAAGCTGGACGCGCTGTTCGCCGACAGCGCGAATACCTTCTTGGAGTCGGTCGAGCTGCGCGCGTTTGGACTGGTCGTGTTCGCGATGATGGCCGACTGGAAGGCGTGGGTGGGGCGCCGGGTCGAGACCGTCACATTCCTCGACCCTGACACCGTCAGGCGCCAGGTGAGCGTCGATTTCACAGTCCCAGAGCTCCCGCTCATCTTCGAGCTCGACGGAAGATCGCTGCATCTCCTACCGCTGGCCCTTCTGCGCAAGCGCCGTCTCACGCACTTCGACCTACGCGACGAGACCGGCAGGACACTGCCACTGATCACCGGCCGCGCCAACGGCGCGCTCGCGGCATCAGCGCTCGCCGAAGCCGCCCGAGCCTTCCAGCCAAATCGCGAGCTGGAGGCCTTTCCCCGCGGCAACCTCTCTGACGAGCTGTGGCGGATCGCCACGCGGCCCGCCTATGAGGCGCGAGAGGTGTGGCGCTCACTAGCCCTGACCCACGCGGGCGACACCCCCCTCGAACGGGATCTGCGTCAGGCGCTCACCAAGAGCTGGCGATTCATGTCGCTCGCCAACGACCTCACTCGAAACCTCCTCGTGGCCACGCCGCTGCTGGTTGACGGCGAGGAGCGACGCATCATCAAGTTCGCGTACACCGAGCAAGCCCGCTATCCGAGCACTTCGCTTGCTCGCCCCCGTCTCTCCTCGCTCCGTGCCGGGGGCGGGAAGGATGGGCCGCGCTGCACGCTGACGATCAAGGCGGTCGTGGAGAGCGGCACGCCCCCCTCGCCGATGGCGGACCTCCGCTTCGAGCTGCTCAAGGAAGGCGATGCCACGTACAGGAAGAAAGCACGCACCTGGACCACTGGCATCTGGTCCGAGCAAGTGGAAGCGGGCACCTACAGGCTGGTCATAGCAATCCCCGCTGGTCTGATGCTCACCGGCCACGTCGAACAGAGCTCATTGGCGATCGAGAGAGACACCACGGTCGAGCTGATCTTCCGCCCCGTCCCCGACCCGACCGGCCCCAAGGCGGCAAGGGTATCGATCTGGCGGAAGTTCCTGCGCCAGGTGGGGTGGGACCCGAAGACGGTCGAGATCAGGGTGCCTGCGGCTGCGCAGGCGCGCTCCTACCATTTCGAGTACGTGGTGAGCGCGGGCATGCAGGCCACGTGGTCGTGCCTGAGGACTCATCCTGCCGCGCCCTCGCGCGCGGGCAACCCGCCGGACACCGTGTCTCCGGCGGCTCCTACCCTGCCGCCCCCGCCCGACTGGCACACGAGGACCGAGCATCGGGTCCACCTCTATCGCACCGACGTCCCCCAGGAATACGAGGGGGTCGCGGAGATCAAGCTGCGCGCGAGGACCTCGACGATCCTGCGTGGCGCCAGCTGGGTTTCGCTCCTGTCGCTGGTGATGGTGGGAATCCTGAGATGGCGCTGGCAGGCGCTCGGCACGGGAGCGATCGAGCCGGAGGTCACGCTGCTGCTGGCGGTACCCGGAGGCCTGTCCGCGTATTTGGCTCGCTCGCAGAGCGACACCTTCACGAGCATGGTGCTGGTGGGCCTGCGCGGGCTGGCGCTCTCCTCGGCTCTATGGTGTCTCGCGGCAGGCACCTTGATAGCCATCTCGCGAGCGGTATGGGTGGGAGAAACGGGCATCATCCACGTCGGGGCGCCGCTGGCCTCGACCAATAGACTGCTGGAGTGCGTGCTCCTGCTCAACGTGCTTTCGCTCGGGTTGCTGCTCGCCGCCTGGTACAGAAGCGCTCGGCCGCCGGAGTCCCAGAACCTCGCAACGCTCTACGAGGACTGAAAGAACCGTCGATCGTTGGGCGTTGCGTTAAAAGTGCTAATTGCCACAAGACGATCGCTGTATACCGTCGCACTTGCCAGCTAGTCTTCGACCACTCGCCATGCCCTTACATGCACCAGGACTGCCCAAGAAAAACGGGAAGGCGGGCAGCGCCAAGCCAGGCGCAGCCCAGCGAAATGCGCGCATGGGCACAGGAGACGCGCCCTCGATCCTGATCGAGTCCGCAGAGGGCATCGCAACCTTTCCGGGTCTCAACGGCGACCAGGAGAGCCAGGTGGCCAGGGCGTTCATCAATCGGCGACTCGCCGAGATCCCCGAGCAGCGAGAGGCTCGCAAAGACCCACGTCCCACAGCGGGCCCCGCGAATCCCAAATAACAAGACAAGGAGCAGCGGGCGGGTGAGCGAGAAGTCCTTTCAGGACCGCGACTCCCACTCCACTGGCCCAGCCACCAACGTGTGGCTCCCCAAAGGCCGACCGAGGATCTCCTGAACGCGCCGCGCACAGACGAGCAGCGCGGGGAGGTCGATCCCGGTGGAGACCCCCATCTCGTGCAGCATCGAGACGAGATCCTCGGTGGCGATGTTGCCAGTGGCGCCGGCGGGGACGGGGCAGCCGCCGAGCTCGCCGAAGGAGGACTCGAAGCTGTCGATGCCGGCCTGCAGCGCGGCGAGCACGTTGGCGAGGCCCTGCCCGCGGGTGTTGTGGAAGTGCGCAGTCAACTCGACGTCTGACCCCAGCTGCTCGCGGGCAAGATCGAACAGGGCGCGCACCTGAACGGGGTTGGCCATCCCGGTGGTGTCACCGAAGCCGATCTCCTGCGCCCCGAAGTCGCGCAGACGCACAGCGATCTCAAGCACGCACGCGGGGGAAACGTGGCCCTCGTAGGGACACCCAAAGCAGGTGGAGAGCACAGCCTCGCAGCGTAGGCCCTCACCCCGGGCGCGCGCGAGCACCGCCCCCAGGCCGGCGAGCGACTCGGCGATCGAGCGGTTGACGTTCTTGCGGTTGTGCGTCTCCGAGGTGGAGACGATCACATTGATTTCGTGAAAGTGGGAGCGGTGGCGCAGCGCATTCTCGAGGCCGCGCTCGTTGGGGATCAGCACGCTCACCGAAACCCCCTCGGGAATGTCGATCCCCTCCAGCACTGCGGCGGCGTCGGCGAGCTGGGGGATCACATCGGGGCGCACGAAGCTCGTGACCTCCAGCCGCCGCAGCCCGGTGCGCGCGAGCGCGTCGATCAGCTCGATCTTGCGCTCGGTGGGGATCGTCTCGGGCTCGTTCTGAAACCCGTCGCGCGGCCCGACCTCCCTGATCCTCACCGACTCGGGCAGGCTCACCACATCGAGAGCCCGCCGCTGACCCCGAGCGTCTCACCGGTGATGTACGAGGCGTCATCGCAGGCGAGGAAGGCGATCGCGGCGGCGACCTCCTCGGGCTGGCCGGCGCGGCGCAGCTGGGTGGAGTCGATCATGTTCCGCTGCAGGCGTTCCCCGATCTCGCCGTACACCTTCGCGGCGGCATCGAACAGGGGCGTCTCGATCGGCCCGGGTGCGACCGCGTTGACCCGCACGCGATAGCGCGCGGCCTCACGGGCAATCGCCTTCGTGAAGCCGATCACCCCGGCCTTCGCGGCGGAGTACACCGCGGAGCCCGGGGAGCCGACGCGCCCGGCCTCGGAGGCGACGTTGACGATCGTCCCGGAGGATCGCTCCTGCATCCCCGGGAGCACAGCGTGGGTGACGGCGAGCACCCCGCGCAGGTTGATGCCGAGCACGAAGTCCCACAGGCCGGGGTCGGACTTGGTGAAGAACGAGAACAGGTCGGTGCCGGCGTTGTTGACGAGCACGTCGATATGGCCGAGCTGCTCGCCGACTGCGCCCACCGCGGCGGCGATCGAGTCGATATCGGTGACGTCCATATGCAGGCCAATGCCGTCGAGCTCTCCGGCGACCTCATGGGCTCCATCCTCGTTGATGTCCCCGACGGCCACACGCGCGCCCTCGGCGGCGAGCCGCCGCGCGGTGGCGGCCCCGATCCCCGACGCGCCGCCGGTGACCAATGCGATCTTGCCCTCGAGCCTCATGGTTCGCGGCTATTGTATTGGCGGCTAAACTTGGCGGCATGACGACACGCGAGAAGGCGCGTAAGCTGCTTGATGAACTGCCCGAGTCCGAGATCGAGCCCGTGGTCGAATTCATGGTCTCGCGGGGCAAGGACCCCGTCCTGCGGCTGCTCGAGGACGCACCCGAGGAGGACGAGGAGATATCCGCCGAAGAGGAAGCGGCCGTCCAGGAAGCGCGCGACGAGCTCGCGGCTGGAGCGCCCACGATCCCGCTGGAGCAGGTGATGCGGGAACTCGGCGACGCATGACGGGCCAACCCTGGTCCATCGAGTTCAGCCCCAGCGGTAGAAAAGACCTGAATCGCCTCGACCGGCAGGTGAGACGGCGTGTCTACACCGCACTGCAGCGGGTCGCCGCGGACCCCAACCAAGCCGCCGGCATACGCAAGCTCACAGGCCTGGAGGAATGGCGCATTCGCGTCGGCGACTGGCGTGTACGCTTCACCCGCGACAACGACGCGCGAGTGATCTACGTTACGCGTGTCCTTCCACGTGGCCGCGCATACGATCGTTGAAGCGCCACCTCGGCCGGATACCGCTCCTATACTCGCGCCGTGGCTGCAGAGGTCGTGATCCTCGCCGGGGGCACCGGCGGCGCGAAGCTTGCTCGCGGGATGCTCGACGTCGTTGGGCAGGAGCGATTGGCGGTGATCGCCAACCCGGGCGATGACGTCGAGATCTACGGGGGGTATGTCTCCCCCGACCCGGATCTGATCTCCTTCTGGCTGGCCGACCTGATCGACGCGCGCGGGTGGGGCCTTGAGGGCGACACGTTCAACGTGATGGACGGCCTGCGGGCGCTTGGGGTCGATGTTTGGTTCAACCTCGGCGATCGCGACTTGGCTTGGTGCGTGGAGCGCGCGCAGTTGCTCGCCGAGGGCCTCACGCCCACGTTGGCGCTGGCGCGGCTGAACGAGGCGATCGGCGTGAGTACAGCGGTGCTGCCCGCGAGCAACGATCCGGTGCGGACCTGGGTCCGCTCGACCGCCGGGTGGCGCTCGTTCCAGGACTTCATGATCCGCATGAGGGCCGAGGGGATCGTGGAGGGATTGGAGTTCCGGGGGGCGGAGCAGGCCGCTCCCAGCCCCGCGGCGCTGGAGGCGATTGGAACTGCGCGCGCGATCATCATTGGGCCCTCGAACCCGGTGGCCTCGATCGGGCCGATCCTGGCGGTGCCGGGCATCCGCGAGGCGCTCGCCGAAGCCGATGCGCCCGTTCTCGCCGTCAGCCCGATCGTCGGCGGAGCCGTCTTGAAGGGCCCGACGGCCTCGTTCATGGCCTTCGCCGCGCTCGATTGCAATGCCGTTGGGGTGGCCGACTTCTACGGC
Organism: uncultured Solirubrobacterales bacterium; assembly: GCA_963702085.1. Taxonomy (GTDB): domain Bacteria; phylum Actinomycetota; class Thermoleophilia; order Solirubrobacterales; family Solirubrobacteraceae; genus Palsa-744. Next base: position 2,562,312 of record OY969707.1, read on the forward strand.
GAGCTGCTCGACGGGATCGTCGCCGACGAGCCCGTGCCGGGCCTTGCGACGCTCAATCTCGACACCCATATGCCCGACGCCCCCTCCCGCGCGCGCGTCGCCGAGCAGGTGCTCGCGTTCGCGGACTCGCTCGCGGGGTGAGTATCGTGGCGGCGTGCCCGCTCCCGCTCCCGTCTGCATCATCGGCGCCTCCGGCGCGCTTGGGTTCGGGCTCGCGCTGCGGCTGGGACGTGCGGGCGTTCCGATCGCGATCGGCTCACGCAGCGCGGAGCGGGCCGCGGAGACCGTGGAGCGCGCGCGGGCCGCGGTTCCGGATGGCTCGTTCGCGGGTTACGGGAACGCGGAGGCGGTCGCGCAGGCCGAGACGGTGATCCTGAGCGTTCCCTTCCGCAACCAGTCTGAGATGCTCACCGATCTGAAGGGTGCTCTGCGCGCCGGGCAGCTGCTGATCGACGCGACCGTGCCTTTGGCGGCCGCCCACAGTGGCAAGGCCACGCGGATGCTCGGGGTCTGGCAGGGCTCCGCCGCCCAGCAGACCCACGAGATGGCGCCCGAGGGAGTGCGCGTGGTCTCCGCCCTGCACACCGTCTCCGCGGCCTCGCTGGCCGACCTGCACCACGAGCTCGCGGAGGACGTTCTCGTGTGCGGGGACTCCCGCGCGGACAAGCGCGAGGCCGCCGCGCTGATCGAGCGGATCGCCGGGCTGCGCTGCGTTGACTGCGGGCGCCTGGAGATGGCGCGCATCACCGAGTCCCTGACGGCGCTGCTGATCGCGGTCAACTCCCGTTACAAGGCCCACGCGGGCATCCGCCTCACGGGGCTGCCGGACGCGCTCTGGGAGTAGCCACCACGATGCGCACCGCCGCGATCCTCCCCGTTAAGCGGTTCTCCGACGCCAAGCAGCGCCTCGGGGCGAGCGTCGCCGACCCGCTGCGGCGCGACCTCGCGCGCGCGATGGTGGGGGACGTGCTGAGCGCGCTGCGCGACTGCGTGGAGATCGAGCGCACGATCGTCGTCACCTGCGAGGAGTCGGTCGCCGCGGCGGCGCGCTACCTCGGGGCGCTCGTGATCCCGGACGCCGCCGAGGAGAGCCAGTCCGCCGCGGTCGCGCAGGGCATCGAGCGCGCCGCGGCCGAGGGCTTCGAGCGGGTGCTCTGCATCCCCGGGGACTGCCCCGCGCTCGACCCGGCCGAGGTCGCCGCGCTGCTGGAGGCCGAGCGAGCCGAGGCGCCCGAGGTCGTGATCCTGCCCGATCGCCACGGGACCGGCACCAACGGGTTGCTGCTCACCCCGCCCGGCGCGATCCCCCCGAGCTTCGGGCCCGGCAGCTGCGAGCGCCACCTCCAGCTCGCGCGCGAGGCAGGGGTCGCAGTCCGGGTGGAGCGGCTGCCCTCGCTGCTGCTTGACATCGACACCCATGAGGATCTGGCCGCGCTGCGCGAGCGGCTGGCCGGGGAGCCTGGGATCCGGGCTCGGCGCACCCGCAGGGTGCTCACCCCGTAACGGCGGCCTTGCTCTCGTACCACTCGTGCAGCGCGCCGATCGCGCCGCCGATCACGCGGTCGAAGAACGTCTCGCGGTCGTTCTCGTGCGGCAGCGGCTCGGCGGGGATCTCGACTTCGAGGAACTCGCACAGCGGCTCCCACCCTTCGCCCACGTGCCACACCAGCAGCCGCTCCGGCGGGACCGTGCGCTTGACCTGCTCGTTGTGGCGCTCGAACTGCTCGATCAGCTGCGCCGGCTCGGCCCAGCCGTCGGCGAACGTGCCCTGCGGGACCCCAGAACATGCGCTCGACGAGATCGAGGTAGCGCCGCCACCGGGGGTCGATCTCGCCCCGGGCGCTGGCGAGCAGGCGCATCAGCTCCTCGCCGTGGCTGAGGCCGACGATCGTTTCGCGGAAGCTCGGCTCCCACGACTCGGGCTTGCGCACGCTGAGCAGCACCTTCGCGTCGGGGTAGACGTCGCACAGCTCCTTGTAGAAGTAGCCGCCGGGCCAGTCGGCCGTCGCCTCGTAGCCGCCGAACACCTCCTCCCACGGGCCCTCGCCGTCCAGCGCGCGGTTCCACAGCTCGACCTGGTCGAGGTCGGCGAGCACGTTGACCCAGTGATAACACGGGCTGAAGCCGAGCTGCTCGAACGCCAGTTTCTGCGTGAGGGTGCCCGTGCGGGGCATGCCTGCTCCGATCAGCTTCATATACTCATCCGCTCCTTGGGGTCGTCGGTCGTCATCGGTCGCGCTGCACCTCGGCGTGCACTCTGCGCAACTGCCGCATGGCCCGCCGGTTATCACGATATTCTGTTGTCGTGTTGCGATTCTCAACGTGGCGTAACACAACACTAACGTCCACTCCCGATCCAGGGTCCAGCGCTTGAACGCCATCGACACCATGCCCCTACACACGGCCCCCCGCACGGCGACGGTAGACCGACCGGCGGACGGGGCGGGCGGGCTCCCGATCCAGACCGGCCCGCGGATCGCCGGGCTCACGGTCTCCGACGGCGAGCGCGTCCTCACCCAGGACCAGGTGCTCGACCGGCTGGGCCTGCGCGGCGACGAGTTCGCCGAAGGCATCTTCGCCCGCTGCGGCGTCAGGCAGCGCCACCTCGAGCTCGACGACGACTTCCTCGCGCACACCCTGCAAGGGCGCACCGCGGAGGTCGAGGAAACGCTGCTGCGCCACTCGATCCGCGCCGTGGACGCGCTCGGGATCGACACCGGGCGGATCGGCACCGTCCTGAGCTCGAGCCTCTACTCGCTCGGCCTGCCCACGATCGCCCACCGGCTCGTGGACCACTACCAGCTGGACCCCACGACCGACAAGTACCACATCACCGGGGTGGCCTGCGCGAGTGCGGTGCCGCTGATGCGGCTGGCCGCGGGGACGCTGCACCAGCACCCCGGGCGCGACTGCCTGATCGTGGCCGCGGAGAGCATGAGCTCGATCCTCACGCGCGCCGGCGCGGAGGACCCCCGGGCCAAGACGGTCGGCTCCGCGCTCTTCGGGGACGGCTGCGCCGCCGCGGTGCTCTCCGCCGAGCCCGGCGCCGACGGGCCGATGGTTCTCGCCACCCGGGTCCACCAGATCGGCGGCACGCTCGCGGCCGTGAGCCTCGAGTGCTCCGAGCGGGACAGCTACCTGCACCTCGCACGCGATCTGCCCGACCTCGCCGGCGCGGGACTGCCGGACGTGGCGGAGCGCTTCCTGCGGGACAACCACGTGGAGCACGCGGAGATCGACCACTGGATGGTGCACCCCGGAGGGCGGCGCATCGTCGAGAACGTGCAGAGCGCCCTGGAGCTCTCCGACGCACAGACCGCGACGAGCTGGGACGCGCTCGCCAACCACGGCAACGTCGGCACCCCCTCGATCTTCTACGTGCTCCACGAGACCGTCGAGCGCCACCGGCCCCAGCCGGGCGAGCGCGGGCTCGCGGTCACGATCGGCCCCGGTGTGACCGTCGGGCTGATGCTGCTGCAGTGGTGATCTCCGCCAGCGCGCTGAGCGATCTACCTGAGGTAAGTGCCGGGGACGACCTGGCCGCGTTGATCGTGGGGGGCCTTGAAGCTCAGCGACCGCACGTGCCCCTGCGCGACGGTCAGCTTTTGGCGATCGCCCACAAGGTCCTCTCCAAGGCCGAGGGCGCCGTCGTGGCGCTCGCCGATGTCGAACCCTCCACGCGAGCGCACAGGCTCGCCATCGAGCAGGGCAAGGACGCGCGGGCCGTACAGGTCGTACTCGACCAATCGCAGGAGGTTCTGCGCGCCGCCAATGGGGTGCTGATCTGCCGCACCCACCACGGCTTCGTCTGCGCCAACGCCGGAGTCGATGCCTCCAACGCAGCCACTGCCGACACTCTGATCGTGCTGCCCCGCGACCCCGATGCCTCCGCTCGGCGCCTGCGCGCGCGGCTGCACGAGCTGACCGGTGCCCGGGTCGCGGTGTTGATAACAGACAGCTTCGGCCGCGCCTGGCGCCACGGGCAGTGTGACGTCGCGATCGGCTGCGCCGGCCTTGACCCACTCGACGATTGGCGTGGGCGCACCGACAGCGCCGGTCTGCAGCTGCGCGCCACCTGGCTCGCCGTCGCCGACGCGATCGCCGCCACCGCCGACCTCGCGCGCGCCAAGGACTCCCGCGAGCCGGTCGTGATCCTCGACGGGCTGGAGCGATTCGTCACCGCCGAGGACGGCCCCGGCGCAGTCGCCCTGCTGCGCCCGCTGGATGAGGACCTGTTTCGTTAAGCCGCGACCGGCAGCGCGTAGCGTCGCCGGACCTCATACAGCGTCGTGCGCTCCGCAGCCGGGCGCCCGGCCTCGTGGGCGGCGCCCACCAGCTGCTCGGGGTCGAGCTTGGTGCCGTGGTAGGAGCCGGCCAGGCGGCTGATGGACTCCTCCATCAACGTCCCCCCCAGGTCGTTGACGCCCCAGCGCAGCGACTCCGTGGCGGCGTCCAGGCCCATCTTCACCCACGAGGCCTGCAGGCTCACGATGCTGCGCCCGAGCGCCAGGCGGAAGACCGCGGTGTGCTTGAGGTTCTCCTCGCGCGAGATCTCCTCGACGCCGTGCGTGCGGCCCAGCAAGGTCTGGAAGGGGATGAACGAGAGCGGCACGAACTCGGTGATCCCGCCCGTGCGCTGCTGCAGCTCGCGCACCACGCGCATGTGCTCGGCGAGCTCCCACGGCTCCTCGATGTGGCCGAACATGACCGTCGCCGTCGAGCGCAGGCCGGCCGCGTGGGAGGCCTCGATGATCTGCACCCACCGCGCGACCGGCAGCTTGTTCGGGCTGATCCGTTCGCGCACCCCGTCGTGCAGCACCTCCGCGGCCGTCCCCGGCGTCGAGCCGAGGCCCGCGTCGCGCAGACGCGCGAAGACCTCCGCCGGGGGCTCCCCCGAGATGTCGCACATGTGCGCGATCTCCATCGGGCTGTAGGCGTGCAGGTGGATGTCCACCCCCTCGCCGGCTGCCGTGCGCTTGGCGAACCGCAGCCACCCGAGGTAGTCCTCGAGGCTCCAGTCGGGGTGGATGCCCGACTGGATGCACAGCTCCGTGGCACCGTACGCCACGGCCTCGCGCACCCGGCGCGCGAACTCCTGCTCGTCGTGCTCGTAGGCGTCGGGGGAGCGCTTGCCCTGGCCGAAGCCGCAGAACGCGCACCCGACAGTGCAGACGTTCGAGACGTTGATGTTGCGGTTCACGACGAACGTCACCGTCTCCCCCGCGAGCTCCGCGCGCAGCTCGTCGGCGGCCAGCGCGCAGCTCCTCGATCGCCTCGGGCCGCGTCTCGGCGAACATCGCCGTCAGCTCCTCGCGCGCTCAGCGCAAGGCCCTCGCGCGCGCGTTCGGTCGCGCCGGCGACGAGGTCGGGGCGGATCGGCGGGGCGCCGCTCGCGGTCGGGTCGGTGCGGCCGGACCCGCGCCGCGGGATGAAGCTCCAGTACTTGACCTTGATCGTGTCCATCACGCCACGGCGAGATCCACTCGGGGTCGATGTAGCGCGAGTACACGCACAGCCGCTCGGTCAGCGCTACGCCGTCCCGCTGCAGCTCCTTGCGCACCCGGTGAGGCGAGGGGAACGGGTGCTCCGGGGAGATGTGATCGCCGTTGGCCGACAGCCCGCCGAGGTCGGTCGCCCCCGCGGCCACGAGCTCCGGCCACCAGTCCGCGAGGTTCGGAGGGACCTGGATGCCCACGTCGGGCATCAGCCGCCGCGTCTCGGCGATCAGCCGCTTCATGTCCTCGATGCTCACCGGACAGGCCCACTCGGGCAGCGGCAGCTGCGGGATGCAGGGCGGGCGGGGTCGCCGTCAGAGTGGTCCGACCCCGAAGCTTGGAGGGTCATCGTCGACGTGGGTCCCCCCCACTCCCGTGCGCCAGTACAGCCGCGCGGCCTCCTCGGCGATCTGCGCCGGCTCCTGGCCGTAGTAGCGCTGGTGGGGCACGAAGTTCTGCAGGATCACCTCCTGGATGTGGCCGTGCTCGGCGTGTACCGCCGCGAGCGCCTCCAGCGATTCGACACGCTCCTCCTCGCTCTCGCCGATCCCCACGAGGATGCCGCTCGTGAACGGGATCCGCAGCTCGCCCGCCGCGCGGATCGTCTCCAGGCGCCGCGCCGGGTGCTTGGTGGGCGAGCCGGCGTGCACGGTGTCCATCAGCCGCTCGGAGATCGACTCCAGCATCAGGCCCTGCGAGGCGGTCACCTCGCGCAGGCGCGCGAGATCCTCGCGCGAGAGGACGCCGAGGTTCGTGTGCGGCAGCAGGCCCCGCTCCAGCGCCCGCTCGCACGCCCACACCACGTACGCCGTGAAGTCCTCGTGGCCGTACGCGCGCAGCCGCGCGCGCGACCTCGGCGTTGACCTCGGGGCGCTCGCCGGTCAGCACCAGCAGCTCCTTGACCTGCCGCCTGCGCCGCGCCGTCGAGGATCGCCAGCGACCTCCTCGGGCGCGTACAGGTGCGCCGTGTGCGTCGCGAACGCGCAGTACTTGCAGTAGCACCGGCACGTCCGCGACAGCGACAGCGTCAGGTTGCGCGAGTAGGTGACCCTCCGGCGCATTGGTCTGAGTCTATGACCCATCCGGCGCATGCGCCGGATGGCCTGGTGGTGCATGCCGATCCATTAGGGTGCAGCCGCACATGTGCGGCTGCAAGCCAGGGCCGCATGCGGCCCTGGCCCGGACGGCACATGTGCCGTCCGGACACGGCTCGTAGATTGACGGCCATGTCCGAAGACACCCTCCGTCGCGCCGTGGCCGAGATGGTCGGCGCGTTCACGCTCACGTTCATCGGCGCCGGCGCGGCCGCGGCCTCCGGGGCGTCTCCGATCCGACCCTGATCGGCGTCGCGATCGCCAACGGCCTGGCGATCGGCGTGATGGTCTGCGCGCTCGGGCACATCTCCGGCGGGCACTTCAACCCGGCGATCACGTTCGGCTTCCTGATCACGCGCAAGATCAAGCCCGCACTCGCCGGCGTCTACTGGGTCGCGCAGTTCGGCGGCGCGGCGCTCGCGGCGCTGCTCGTCAAGCAGCTGCTGCCGCGGGCGACGACCGAAGCGGTCAAGCTCGGCGTGCCGGCGCTCGGCCACGGCGTCGACGCCAGCTCCGGCTTTCTGCTCGAGGCGATCTTCACGTTCTTCCTCGCGTTCGTCGTGTTCGGCGCCGCGGTGGACACGCGCGGGCCGTTCAACGCCGTCGCCGGCCTCGCGATCGGGCTGACGATCGCGATCGACGTGCTCTTCGGAGGCCCGTTCACCGGCGCCGCGATGAACCCCTCGCGCGCGTTCGGGCCGCAGCTGGTCGGCGACCACTGGTCCAACGGCTGGGTGTGGTACGCCGGGCCGGTGCTCGGCGCGACAGTCGCCGCCTGCCTGTACGCGTTCCTGTACCTGCGCAAGACCCGAGCCCAACGCCCGAGCCACCGGCCTCCTGCCGGAGGCGCCGAGGCCGGCACACGTCCTCGCAGGACCCCGCCCATGCGACGGGCCTGATGGCGTAGAGCAGCGGAGGTCTCCAAGGGTCCGCTATCCTGGGCGCGTGGCCCAACCGCCTCGCATCTACCTCGCTCGCCACGGCCAGACCGCCTACAACGCCGAGGGCCGCTTCCAGGGCCAGGGCCCCGTCCCGCTCGACGCGACCGGGCGCGCCCAGGCGCAGGCCCTGGCCGAGCAGGCCGTCCCCTACGAGTTCGCCGCGCTGTGGTGCAGCCCGCTGCTGCGCGCCCGCGAAACGGCCGATACCGTCGCGCGCCGCATCGGCCTGACCCCGCGCGAGGACCCCGCCTGATGGAGACCGACTCCGGGCGAGTGGACCGACCGTTCGTTCGCCGAGGTGCAGGCCGAGGACCCCGAGGGGTTCGCGAGGTTCGGCACGGCGACCCCACGTTCGCGTTCCCCGGCGGCGAGTCCTTCGCCCAGCAGGGCGTGCGCGTCGCGGCCGCCTTCCACGACATCAAGCGCGCCGAGGCGCCCGCGCTGGTGGTCTGCCACGGCGGGGTGATCCGCATCGCGCTCTTCCAGCGCACCAAAGACCGCAGCGCGCTCGGGGACCCCGTCCCCAACGCCACCGTCGATCCCGCTCGACCCGCGCGGCTCGCGGCGCGTCCACCGCGAGGGCGAGATCGCCGCCGCGAACTGAGCGCGCCGCGCACCCCAGCTGGCGTTCCCCGCAGGCACCGATGCCGTCATGGCCCCCGGTCGCCAGCCCGCCCGACTCTGACTCTCGGACGACTACTGCGCGCGCACGCGACGAAACTCGTCGCGCACCGAGTACGGGCGGCCCCACATCTGCGTGACCTCCACGCGGCCCTCCCGCACCTCGCGCACCGCGAGCTCACCCTCGATGCCCGCGTCGTCGAGCAGGCCCAGCGTGCCGTGGACGGTCGGCGCCGAGGCGGCGTGGCCGAAGCGGTGGGCGACCAGCAGATGCCAGTGCCAGTCGTGCTTGGAGTACGGGCTCGCATTGCATGTGACGAGGTACACCGCCGCTTCGACGTAGCGCGACTCGTCCGCGATCCGCAGATCGAGCTCGAGGTCGGTCCAGTCGTCGGGGAGCGAGTCGACGATCTGCTGGAAGGTGTCGGCCAAGCCCATGCCCGGAAGCCTACCGGGAGCGGGGGATATCCTCGACACATGGCCGCCACCGACACACTGCGCGCCGAGTACGAGGCGCTGACCGAAGGCTGCGGGCTGGTGGATCGCTCCGAGCACGGCAAGCTCGCGCTGACGGGCTCGGGAGCGGTGGAGTTCCTCAACGGGCAGGTGACCAACGAGCTCACCGACCTGCGCCCCGGCGAGGGCCGCTATGCGGCCTTTCTGACCAACAAGGGCAAGATGCTCGGCGACCTGCGCATCCTCGCGGTCGGCGCCGATCCGGACGGACCCCCGAGCGAACTGCTGCTCGACACCGAGCGCGTGGCGCTGCAGGCGCTGTTCGACACGATCCGCCGCTACAAGATCGGCTACGAGGTGGATCTGCACAAGCGCACGGTGGAGTGCGGGCTGCTCTCGCTGGTCGGGCCGAGGCGCGGGCAGTGCGTTACGTCGGCGGGACCGACACCATACATCGACGCCATCGAGCACGCCCACGCGCCCGCGCAGATCGGCGGCGCACCCGTGCGGCTGATCGCCACCGCCGACGGCATGGATGTGCTCTGCGAGACCCCGATATGGCGACGCGGTGCGCGCGGCCCTGATCGACGCCGGCGCGCCATCCCGCCAGCGAGGCGGCGGCAGAGATCGTGCGCGTCGAGCGCGGGACGCCCCGCTACGGGGTGGACATCGACGAGAGCACGATCCCCCAGGAGGCCGGCCTCAACGAGCGCGCAGTGAGCTTCACTAAGGGTTGCTATGTCGGCCAGGAGACCGTCGCGCGGCTGTACTACCGGGGCAAGCCCAATCGCCACCTGCGCGGCCTGCGCCTGATCGAGCCCTCCCAACTTGCGACCGAGCCGACCCCGCCGACGGCCGAACCCGCCCCAACGATGGCGAGCGGCGATGATCTGCGGCTGGGAGAGCGCCCCGTGGGGCATCTGGGAAGCGTCGTGCACTCACCGCGGCTCGGGACCATCGGCCTGGCGCTCGTGCGCCGCGAGGCCGCACCGGGCGACACCGTCGCTGTCGGCGAGCACGGCGCCGCCGCCGAGCTCGTCGAGCTGCCGTTCGCGCCCTGAGGCCGCCTGCCGCCTGGTCAGGAGGCGCCGGGGCGCCCCTCGTCGGGCCGGCGCTCGTGCAGGTGCTTGCGGATCGCAGCCTTCTGAACCTTCAGCGCGTCGGGGCGCGGGGGCGTATCGAAGGTGTTGGTGACGTTCGGTCCTCGCAGGCCGACTTTGGCGCGCACCGGCGGCTTGCGGGCGTCCTCGAACGGATTGCGTTCAGTCATCTCCATTGTCTTCGGTCGGAACTCCCGATTCCTGAGTGTAAGCCTGCCACTGCTCATTCAGAAGGTCAACGAGCTGGCTGGCGAGCAGCGGCGAGAAGGAGACGCGCGAGACGACGATCCCCTGCTGCCCCTGGGGGCCGATGCGCAGGAAGTCGAGCGTGAACTCGTGCGGGGTGCGCGCGATCGACGCCGCGTTGGCCCATTTGCCCGCGAACTCCTCCGGGGGCATGATGATGTTCGGGCCCTGCTGGGACTCCTCCGGTGGCTGGGGCTCAGGCACTCGTTGGAGCGTAGCGCGGGAGCGCGCCGGTTACGGATATGCGAGGTTGCGCCATGGCAATCGACCTGAAGCAGATCTCCGAGGTGGACGCCGAGCCCGGCGAGCTGCCCAAGACGATGGCCGCGTGGGTGATCCGCGAGGAGCGCTTCGGCGAGCCCAAGGACGCCTTCCAGCTCGAGGAGATCGAGGTCCCCGAGCCCGGCCCCTTCGAGGTGATCGTGCGCGTGATGGCGGCGGGCGTCAACTACAACAACGTGTGGGCCGCCCTGGGCGAGCCGGTGTCGGTGATGCGCTACGGCGACCACCCCGAGCACGGCCACCACATCGGCGGCTCCGACGCCTCCGGGGTCGTGTGGAAGGTCGGCGCCGGCGTGACCCGCTGGAAGCCCGGTGACGAGGTCGTCGTGCACTGCAACCAGGCCTCCTACGAGGACCTCGAGGTCCACGGGCTCGACCCGATGGCCGCACCCTCGCAGAAGATCTGGGGCTACGAGACCACGTGGGGCTCGTTCGCGCAGTTCACCAAGGTCCAGGCCCAGCAGCTGCTACCCAAGCCGGCCGCCCTGACCTGGGAGGAGGCCGCCTCCTACGGGCTCGTGTACTTCACCGCCTACCGGATGCTCGATCACCCGCTGCAAACTGCAGGCCGGCCAGAACGTGCTGATCTGGGGCGCCGCCGGCGGCCTCGGGGTGTTCGCCGTGCAGATCTGCGCGGCGGCGGGCGCCCACTGCGTCGGCGTCGTCTCCTCCGCCGAGAAGGGCGCGCTCGTCAAGCGCCTCGGCGCCGCGGACTTCATCGACCGGGGCGAGTTTGCCGGGATGATGCGCAAGGGCGGCGAGAGCCCCGCTGAGGAGAAGGCCCGCTTCGGCGTCTCCCGCGAATTCGCCAAGCGCGTCAAACAGATCCTCGGCGACGCCCCCGACATCGTCTTCGAGCACGTCGGCAAAGCGACGTTCCCGACGTCGGTGTTCACCGCCAAGACGTTCGGCAAAGTCGTGATCTGCGCCGGCACCACCGGCCTCGACCTCGACTTCAACGTGGCCTACCTGTGGATGCGCCAGAAGGAGATCCTCGGCTCGCACTTCGCCAACGCGTACGAGTGCATGAAGGCCAACGAGCTGATCGAGAGCGGTCAGATCCGCCCCGTCCTATGGCGCACGCTCGGCTTCGAGGGCGTCGCCGAAGCGCACCAGCTGATGCGCGAAAACAAGCACCTCGGGAAGATCTCGATTCTCGTCGGAGCCGAGTCCGAGGGGCTCGGAAAGACCGCGGACGGCCCGGGTGCCATTCACGCAGAGGTGGGAGGCTGATCCTGATGCCCGATAGCCGGCGCCATACTGCGTCCTCCCTCGCTCGTGTGCAGAGCACACTTCGCTCAGTGCGTCCTTGTCTGGCTTGGCTCTCGAACATCAGGAGGCGCCAGATGCAAACCGGGGGAGCGAACTGATGGCCGGTCAGGGCAACGGCACCGTAATCGTCCCCTGGTACGCGACCGGCTTTCGCGCCGAGGGCTTCGAGCCGGCGCTGAACGAGATCGCCGCGGTCGCCCTGCGCTACCGCGCCGACTCCTACGCGGTCTACCGCTCGCGCGACGACCGTTACCGCTTCCAGCAGCTCGCGCGCTTCGCCGAGTACGCCGACTGGCTGCGCTACTGGGAAGGCCCGGAGATGATCGACTTCCGCACGCGCCACTCCTCCTGGTACCAGATCCCCGTGCTGTACGGCTGGTGGGACCTCACCGCCTCCGGCGCCGTCTCCGAGGAGACGGCGTGGATCACGGCAGAGCCATCGGAGCCCGAGGGCAACGGCCACGCGGGGAATGGGTCAGGCGCCGTGCGCCACGTTTGAGCAGCGTCTAGCTTGCCGGCGGACGCCCCCGGGCATTGCACTATCACGGTCTCTTAAGCCCTGTCCGGGGGTTCGTACTTGGGGTCGATCGGAGGGAAGAGGTAGCGGCCAAGTCCGCGCAGGATGATAAAGACCTGCACAACGGTTGCACTGAGCCATCCCAGGATGGCTTCTACTGGGAGTTTCCAGCTATTGGCATGGCCGTAAGCGGTAGAACACGTAGTCGGCGGCCACAAGCTGAACTGCCATCGCCACGAGCGCTCCGTATCCGAGTATCTGGCGAAGGCGACTATCGGTCTTGGCGTTTCTGTGCCTCGCCTTCTCGACCTCATTAAGAACCTCTCTGGCTCCGAACCTCTCTGGCTCCGGTGGGACCCGTGGGTCCCGTGGAGCGTCTACCCCACACCGGCACTAGGTGTAGCGGTCGCTACCGGCCGGAAAGACCTTAGGTTGTCGATTCGGAGCGTCATCGCTTCGAGCGAAACTTTGAACGCAACGGCCATTGCGACAGGACTCATGCCCTCGCTTTCCAGCGCCCCGACACGCTCCTCCGGCATAAGCAATGCCGCCGCAAATTGGTTCGCGTAGACCTCGTCAGGGTTTGTGCCATGCCCAGCGGACGGCCCCCGCCGATCGATATAGCCCCATTCATCGTCGTTCGACCCGGGGGACGATCCACGCTTGATGTAATGCCCGATCTCGTGGGCACACGAGAATCGCTGACGCACCTCGCTGTCTGTCACATTGATGTAGACCTCCGGGTCCTGGCCTGGGTGCTTCGCCAACATGCCGGAGACATCGGGTTCAAGCCGAATGCGCATCACCTTCAGGCCAAGCGTAGATGCGATCCTAAACGGGTCTATGGGCAGTTCGCACTTGCCCAGGTCGTTCCCCCACGCACTCTTCAGCAAGTCATGCGCGGCAGCCTCGGCCTCTTGACGCAGTGTGGTGGTGGTCATGCTGGTTGCCATCACGACGCCGCGCTTGGCGACGCCGTCCTCCTTCCGGTCGGGTAACGCTTACCATCGTACCCGCGTCGGACGAATTGTCTAGGACCCGAACGCGCCAGGTTTGGCTTGCCGCCGGAGTGCTGGGTCAGCGGCGCGCGTACGTTTGTGCGCGCCGGAGGTCAGCATCGCTCCAAGGGCGCCATTGTCAACCCCGCCCCCTTTAGCTGCTCCCAGTAGTGCTCCGCGGTCTCGCGGTGGCCGTTGTAGACGACCGCCTGGCCGCTGCTGTGGATCTGGTTGGCGTATTGGTGGCCCTGCTCGAGCGTCACGCCGGGGATGAATCGCGCCAGGGTGCGGGCGACGTGGTCAAAGGTGTTGTGGTCGTCGTTGCGCACGATCACCCGCCAGGCGCCCCCCAGCCCACTGCCCGGGCCGCCCGTGCGCGGAAGCTCGATCGTCTCGGTCACAGGCTCAGAGGATAAAGGTCGCCGGCGCCTACCGGGCACGGGCGCCTACGCCCGTCCTCAGATGTTCGAGGCCGGCCGGGACCGTGCTCAGAGGGTGCGCCTTGGGAGGCAACCCCGCGAGGCTGCGGACGGCGGCGGCGACCACCTGGGGGTGGGTGTAGGGGACCATGTGCCCGCCGCTGACCAGCTCCAGGCGCGCGTCGGGCAGCGTCGCGGCCAGGCGCCGCCCACACAGCGGTTTGACGAAGTCGTCGTGGTCGCCCTGAATCACGATCGCTGGCACCGCGATCCCGCGCAGACCACGGTTGACGCCTTCGATCGCACCGTTGGCTGCCAGCGACTCACCGGCCCACGCCTGGAGGTTGCCGCGCTTCATGTTGATCGCAAGCGCCCGGTGGAGGTGGGCGGGCGCGACTGGATCGGGCGCGAACGCTTCCACATCGACGTGTTCGGCTGTGGACTTCAGCAGCAGCTGCGAGAAGGTGGCGTTCGCGAGCTGGGAGACGACCGGCAGCTCCATCGCCTGCAGGAGGTGGACCTCGGTGGCATCGACCTCGCTGTGGTGCGCACAGGTGCTCGCGGCGGCATCGACCAGCACCAGCCCCTGCGTCTCTTTTGGATGGAGCTCGGCGAACGCAAGCGAGAGCGTCCCGCCGTAGGAGTGCCCCACGAGGATCGGACGCCCGAGGCGCAGCCGGCCGATCAGCTCCTGGATCGCCTGAAGCTGGCGGCTCTCCGGGAAGTAGCCGCCGGTGGAGAAGCCGAACCCGGGCCGGTCGATCGCGATCGTGCGCCGGCCGGGGAGCAGTTGGGTGACGAGGTTCCAGTCTTCGGCGGTGCCGGGCAGTCCGTGGATCAGCAGTACCGCCGGTTCGGCGCCGGGCCGTTCCAGGGAGTGCAGCCGCAGGCCACCGGCGAGCTCGATGAAGCTGCCCCTTGGCGACGGCGTGGCGGGCAGGCGGCCCCAGGTCCAGTTGAGGACGACCACGATCGCGACCACCGCGAGCAGGACGCGGCGCACGAGCTTGCCTGTCAGAGCCCGCCTGAGCACACCCGAACCCTACAATTGAGGGCAGATGAGCGGAGAGGAGACTTCCCACCACCGCCTGCCAGAGCGCGACCGCCCGTGGATGATGCGCACATATGCGGGGCACTCGACCGCGAAGGCGTCCAACGAACTGTACCGGCGCAACCTCGAAAAGGGCCAGACAGGCCTGTCCGTCGCGTTCGACCTGCCCACGCAGACCGGGTATGACCCCGACGACGAGCTCGCGCACGGGGAGGTCGGGAAGGTCGGCGTGCCGGTCGCACACCGCGGCGACATGGAAGCGCTGATGCAGGGCATCCCGCTCGGCGAGATGAACACGTCGATGACGATCAACGCCACCGCGGCGTGGCTGCTGGCGCTGTACATCGTCGCCGCCGAGGCGACGGGCGTCCCTGAGGAGCGGCTGCAGGGCACGACGCAGAACGACATCATCAAGGAGTTCCTCGCGCGTGGCACGTACGCGTTCCCGCCGGCGCCGTCGATGCGCCTGATCGCGGACACGATCGCGTACACCGTCGAGCACGTCCCGAAGTGGAACCCGATCAACATCTGCTCCTATCACCTTCAGGAGGCGGGTGCCACCCCCGTACAGGAGATCGCTTATGCGATGAGCAATGCGATCGCAGTCCTGGATGCGGTACAGGAAAGGATAGAAACCCTGCCCGGAGGGCCGGGTTTTGCGGGGCGTTCGCAGAGCGCACCCACGCGTATCGCAGAGGTCTTTGGCCGCATCTCGTTCTTCGTGAATGCGGGCGTGCGCTTCGTCGAGGAGCACGCGAAGCTGCGCGCGATGGGGATCCTGTGGGAGGAGCTTGGCCGCGAGCGCTACGGCGTCGAGGACCCGAAGCTGCTGCGCCTGCGCTACGGGGTGCAGGTCAACTCGCTCGGCCTGACCGAGGCGCAGCCGGAGAACAACGTGCAGCGGATCGTGCTGGAGGCGCTCGCGGTGACGATCGGCCGCGACGCCCGCGCGCGGGCGATCCAGCTGCCGGCGTGGAACGAGGCGCTGGGGCTGCCGCGCCCGTGGGATCAGCAGTGGTCGCTGCGCATCCAGCAGGTGCTGGCGTACGAGACCGACATCCTCGAGTACCCCGACATCTTCGAGGGATCGAAGGTCATGGAGGGCCTCGTGGAGGAGCTGCTGAAAGGGGCGCGCGCGGAGATGGCGGTCGTCGCCGAGCACGGCGGTGCGGTGGAGGCAGTCCCGTACATGAAGGGAGCGCTGGTGGACTCCCACCGCGAGCGACTGCGCCGGATCGAGTCCGGCGAGCAAACCGTGGTCGGCCAGAACCGCTTCGCCGAGAGCGAGGAGTCCCCGCTCACCGCCGACGCCGAGGGCGGCATTCTCGTCGTAGACCCGAAGGTCGAGGCCGAGCAGATCGAGGCCGTACGCCGCTGGCGCGCCGAGCGCGACCAGCAGGCGGTGGACGCGGCGCTGGCCGAGCTCGCACGCGCGGCGCAGGGGCGGGCGGGCTCCAATCAAAACCTGATGGAGCCCACCATCGCCGCCGCGCGCGCGGGCGCAACGACGGGAGAGTGGTCGGCGACGCTGCGCGGGGTGTTCGGCAGTTACCGCGCCCCGACCGGCGTGGGCGAGGCGAGCGCCGCCGTGGAGGACGACGGGGCGGGCGCCAAGGGCAACGCCGGCTCCGGCTCCAATGGCAACGCGGACGGGGGTGCGGCCGCCCGGGAGCTCGCGGAGTTGCGCGAGCAGGTCGCCACGCTCACCGAGCGGCTGGGGCGCCGGCCGAAGATCCTCGTCGGCAAGCCCGGCCTCGACGGCCACTCGAACGGCGCCGAGCAGATCGCGGTGCGCGCGCGCGACGCGGGCATGGACGTCGTCTACGAAGGCATCCGCCTGACCCCCGCGCAGATCGCGGCCTCGGCGCTGCAGGAGGGTGTGCACGTGATCGGCCTGTCGATCCTCTCCGGATCGCACCGCGAGCTGATCCCCGCGGTGATCGACGCACTGCGCGAGGCCGGCGTGAGCGCGCCGGTGGTCGTCGGTGGCATCATCCCCGAGCAGGACATTGCCCCGCTCAAGCAGGCCGGCGTCGCCGCGGTATATACGCCCAAGGACTTCGACCTGACGCGCATCATCGGCGACATCGTCGAGCTGGTGGGCGAGCGCAACGGCGCCGTCGCCGCGGTGTAGGAGCTTGCCGGACGGAGCGCAACTCGGGGCACGGCTGCGCGAGCGCGACCTGAGCGCGGTCCCCCCCACGCTAAACCTCCTGGAGAGCACCACAGCGGCCGACCGCGAGCAGGCGAAGGCACTGCTGCGCGAGGTATCCCCTGCGGCGCTGGGGGGCGAGGCGCCAGGACACATAATCGGTGTCACAGGCCCGCCGGGGGCCGGGAAGTCGACGCTGCTCTCCGCCCTGCTTCACGTCTGGCGGGGCGCCGCCCACGAAGCAGACGGCGGGACCGACGGCGAGGCGGAGGGCGAGACCGGCCGTGAGGGCCGCACCGTGGCGATGCTCGCGGTCGATCCGAGCTCGCGCCGCTCGGGAGGATCGCTGCTCGGGGACCGCGCGCGGATCGAGTTCGACCCGGCAGACAAGGGCGTGTTCATCCGCTCGACCGCCGCCGGTGAGCGGCTGGGGGGCCTCGCGTGGGGGACGCGCGTGGCGGCACAGGCATTGGCGGCGGCCTTCGACGTGGTCGTGGTCGAGACCGTGGGCGTCGGCCAGGCGGAGACCGAGGTGACCGAGGTCGCCGACACCGTCGCGGTGGTCGTGCAGCCGGGCGGCGGCGACACACTGCAGTTCCTGAAGTCGGGGATCATGGAGATACCCGACGTGCTGGTCGTGACCAAGGCCGATATCGGCCAGCCCGCTTTGAGCGCCCGCCGCGATCTGAGCGCCGCGCTGCGCTCCATGGGCAGGCGCTCAACCGCAGTGCTCGCGGTCTCATCGCTGCCCCCGGCAAGCGGGATCGCAGAGCTCATAGAGGCGATCGACGCCCACCGCGCGAGCACCGACGTCCCCGCCCGCCGCCTGCGCGCACGCCGCGCGGGGGCACTAACAGACTTCATCGTCGAGCACGGCCAGCGCGGGTTGCGAATGCTCGGCGGCCGGCGCGCGGCGGAGCGGTGGCTGAACGAGCAGGACCCAAAGCTCGACGAGGCGGCGCTTATGGCCGCCCTCGAAGGCAAGATGTGCGGCTGAGATATGGCGCGCAACCTGCTGATAGTGCTCGGAGCGTTCGTGGCCGCCAGCGCCCTGGCCGGGGCGCTCGGCGCGGTCAACCTCGGCACCGCATTGGCGTTCGGGCAGATCGGGTTCGCGATCAGCCTGGTGTATGTGCTGTTGAAGCACTGACCGTTATGCTCCGCGCGTGGGCACCGGCTGCTTCATCTCCCCAACCCGATCCATAGAGGGCGCGATCGAGCGCGTGAAGCTCGCCGAGTCGCTCGGCTACGAGACGGTATATGTGACCCATATAGCCGGCTGGGAGTCGCTGACGGTGCTTACCGCGTACGCCGGCGCGACGAGCAGCATCAGGGTCGGCACCGGGGTCGTGCCGATCTATACGAGGACCCCCGCCACGATGGCCCAGACGGCGGCCACGATCGACACGATCTCCGGGGGACGCCTGACGCTCGGATTGGGGGTATCGCACCGCCCCGTGGTCGAGGGCTGGCACGGCCAGAGCATCGACCGTCCGGCGGCGGAGATGCGCGAGTACGCGGGGATCGTGCGCGCGATCCTGCGCGGCGAGGACCCACCTGCCGGCGAGAAGTGGCGCACCGGCTTTCATCTCTTCGGCCTCGACACGCGCCCCGAGCTGCCGATCTACGTCGCCGCCCTCTCCCCCACGATGCTCAGGCTCGCCGGCGAGATCGCCGACGGCGTGATCCTGTGGCTGTGCTGCCCCGATTACATCCGCGACGTGGTGGTCCCCGAAGTGACCAAGGGCCGCGAACGCGCGGGCAAGACGCTGGAGGGCTTCGACGTCGTCCCCGCGGTGCCCGCCGCGGTGGTGAGCGACCCCGCCGAGCCGTACGCGGCGATGCGCAAAGACCTGTTGCCCTACTTCGGCCTGCCCTTCTACCGGGCAATGCTCGAGCGCTCCGGCTTCGGCGCGGAGATCGAGGCGTTCGACGCCGCGGCCGGGGAAGTCGAGCAGATGCAGGCCGCGATCTCCGAGCGCTTCCTCGGGGAGCTCACCGCGGTCGGCGGCGACACCGCGGTGCGCGCCGGGATCGACCGCTACCGCGCAGCGGGCGCGAGCACCCCGTGCGTCGGCCCGATCCCGCGCACGGACTTCGAGGCCACGCTGCGGGCCGGCGTCGCGTAGCGGCGAATACGACCAGAGCCGCTGGTAGACTCGGCCGCACAAAGCGCCGGCCGCGGCGGCGGGTGAACACGACCAGATGGAGGACGCATGTCTCGCATCCATTGGCAGTGGCGTACGGCTGGGAAGAGAGTGAGGGCGATGCGCCCAACACTTCGTCGGTCCCTGCCGGTCAGCGCATTCACGGCGATCGCGGCGCTCGCGCTCGCACCGGGCGCCCTCGCCTCCGGCTCCCCCCAGGGCCCGCCTGTGGGTCCCACGACCCCGCCGTTCACGCAGTGCCCGGCGATCGGCGAGGACACCACGTGCCAGTACCTGATCGACGTCAAGAGCGCGACGGAACCGCCAGTGATCATTGAGGATCCCTCGCAGCTGTTCTACGACGGCAACGACGATGTGACCATCGCCGTCCAGAACGAAACCGGTGCACCGCTCTCCAAAGTCCACATCGGCGTACTCGAATCCGGCGACGGCGTCTTCAGCTTCGATGGCGACGGCGTCTGTGCGGAATCGATCACGCCGCGACCGTTCGGCTGCCCGTTCAACACCGAACCCAACGAAGCCGCCGGCTACACAGGGCCAGACACGGAACTCGTAGCCGAAGCCGGATCGACAGACGCGGGCACGGTCACCTTCCCGACCCCCCTCGCCAACGGCCAGTACACGTACTTCACGCTGGAGGCGCCGCCCGCCGGCACCACGATCGTGGCGGGCGAAGTCAACGACACGATCGCGACGAAACTCTCCCCGGTGCCCCAGACCGAACCGCCAACCGAAGAAGCCAGGCTGACCTTCCTGACGCCGGTCAACGTGATCGACAAGGCGACGATCAAGGGACCCAACGCGAAGTTCGCCGAAGGCGAAGTGGAATATCGGGTCTACTCCGACCCGGGCTGCACAAAAGAAGTCGCCAACGCCGGGAA
Source organism: uncultured Solirubrobacterales bacterium (assembly GCA_963702085.1). Lineage (GTDB taxonomy): Bacteria > Actinomycetota > Thermoleophilia > Solirubrobacterales > Solirubrobacteraceae > Palsa-744. The sequence goes on from OY969707.1 coordinate 2,582,005, forward strand.
GGCCACGGTCGTCAAAAGCGCGGCCGAAGAAAACGTGGCCGAAGCCGGACCGTCCCAGCCGGTCGGCGCGAGCCTGCCGACGAACGCGGCGTACTACTGGCAGGTGAAGTACACGGGCAGCAAGAAAGGCGTCAAAACCGAAGAAAACTCGCCCACCACGAGCGTGTGCGGCGAGGAGTCAATGTCGTTCGGCCTCGCGTCTGTGGTCACGTCCCTGTCCGGCGGAGGGCAGGCCGGCTCCTCTCTGACGGTTGCCCCCGGCACGGCCGTGACAGACACCGCGACCGTGAGCGCAGGTGGGCAGACCGTGTACGGGCAGATCGAATACAAGGTCTACTCGAACGCGTCGTGCACTACGGAAGTCACGAGCGGCGGCACCGTGACCACGACGAACGGGATCGGTCCCTCGTCTCAGCCAGTGACCCTGACCACGCCGGGCACGTACTACTTCCAGGCCTCGTTCACCGGCCTGAAGGTGCCTGTCACCGGCAAGTCGGCGTGCGGCAGCGAGGTGGTCAACGTCGTGCCACCCCCCCCGCCGCCCAACAGCGGCTTCGGGATCAAAAGCATCGTGGGGAGCTCGAACGGGACGGTCTCGATCACGTTCGTCCCGACTCAGTCTGGCACCGGGACGCTCGTGGTGACGGTGCCGACGGCGTCGATCGCCAGCACATCGGCCGTGGACGCCAGAGCCAGGCGGTGCAAACCCGGCCAGGTCAAGATCAAGCACAGGTGCCTGCCGTCCTCGACCGTGACCGGCAAGGTTTCCGCCAGCGGCACGGCGGGCGTACCGCTGACGTTGACGGTCTACCTGTCCGGCAAGGTCAAAGCGAAGCTGAAGAAAGGCAAGACGATCCATCTGACCGCGACCCTGACCTACCAGTCGGCGCTGGGTGGAGCCCCCGTCGTGGCGAGCTTCCCGGTGACGGTCAAGGGCAAGCGCAAGCACCACCACCGCAGGTAGCGCTGGAGGCCGGGAGCCGGGCCCACTGCCCGGCTCCCGCCGCCCGGCGCATACAATGGGCTCATGGAGAGTTCGGCCTCGGAGACCACCGCGCGCAGCTGGCTGCGCTGCTACCGATGCTGGTCGCAGGATCTGGAGGTCCAGGTCCACTACGAGGGCATCCATAAGATCGACCCCGACACCGGCGAGCGATCGGAAGTCGTGGACGAGCTGCAGGAGGCGGTCGTGCAGTGCCTGGACTGCATGCACGACCAGCCCCACCTGGGCTTCAACAACGGCCGCGTCGAGCCGATCGAGGACCGCTGGGAACGGATGATCGCGGGCACCCCGTGGGTCGCGTCGTGCACCGTGACGGTCGACGCCGAAGACGTCGAGACGTGCTCGGGGCCGGAGGCCGGCGACGCGCTCTCCTACGCCGCCTTCGGCGACCACGGGGTCAGGGAGTTCTTCACCCACGTGCGCTTCCACAAGCACGAGGACGACGCGCGGATCATCGTGCACCTACTCGTCGAGCTGTACGCCCGCTCGCTCGAGGAGGCCACCGAGGTGCTCGAGCAGGCCGCCCGCGGCACGCTGACGATCACCTCGCTGGCCGAGGAGTCCCGCCCGCCCGCGTCAAGCGAAGGCGAGTCGCACAGCCACGAATAGCGTCAGCCGAGGCGCTGTTCGAGCGCTTTGAGCTGGGCGTGCAGCTCGTTCGGCAGCCGCTCGAATTTGCCGTAGTGCTCGTGGAAGTGGGGCAGCTGGGCGCGCCATTCCTCCACGTCCACGCGCAACAGCTCGGCGATGTCCGCTTCGGAGACGTCCACGCCCCGCGTGTCGATCCCCTCGACGCCCACGGGCGGCACCAGGCCGATCGGGGTCTCCCGGGCGGCGCCGTGGCCGGCGCAGCGCGCGAACACCCACGAGAGCACCCGCGAGTTCTCGCCGAAGCCCGGCCACAGGAAGCGGCCCGACTCGTCCTTGCGGAACCAGTTGACGTAGAAGATCTTCGGCAGCTGCGCGCCCGGGGTGCGGCCGATCTGCAGCCAGTGGGCGAAGTAGTCGGCCATGTTGTAGCCACAGAACGGCAGCATCGCGAACGGGTCGAAGCGCAGCTCGCCCACGGTGCCGGCCGCCGCGGCGGTCTTCTCGGAGCTCATCACCGAACCCATGAACACGCCGTGCTCCCAGTCGAGCGCCTCGGTCACCAGCGGCACCACCGTCGAGCGCCGCCCGCCGAATAGCATCGCGTCGATCGGCACACCGGCCGGGTCCTCCCACTCCGGGGCGATCGCGGGGTCCTGCGCCGCGGGCGTCGTGAAGCGCGCGTTGGGGTGCGCCGCGGGGGTGCCCGCCGCGGGGGTCCAGTCGTTGCCGTGCCAGTCGGTGAGGTGTGTCGGGGGCTCCTTGGTCATGCCCTCCCACCACACGTCTCCGTCGTCGGTGAGCGCGCAGTTGGTGAAGATCGTGTGGCGCTCGATCGTGTGCATCGCGTTGGGGTTGGTGTGCTCGCCCGTCCCCGGCGCCACGCCAAAGAAGCCCGCCTCGGGGTTGATCGCGTAGAGGCGACCATCCTCGCCGAACTTCATCCAGGCGATGTCGTCGCCGATCGTCTCCACCGTCCACCCCTCAAGCGTCGGGATCAGCATCGCCAGGTTGGTCTTGCCGCAGGCCGACGGGAAGGCTCCGGCGATGTACTTGACCTCGCCCTCCGGGCGAGGTCAGCTTGAGGATCAGCATGTGCTCGGCCATCCAGCCCTCGTCGCGGGCCATCACCGAGGCGATGCGCAGCGCAAAGCACTTCTTGCCGAGCAGCGCGTTGCCGCCGTAGCCGGAGCCGTAGGACCAGATCTCGCGCGTCTCGGGGTAGTGCACGATGTACTTGTTCTCCGCGTTGCACGGCCACGGGACGTCCGTCTCGCCTTCGCCCAGTGGAGCGCCGACGGAGTGCAGGCAGGGCACGAAGCGCCCGTCATCGCCGAGCACGTCGAGCGCCCGCTGGCCCATGCGCGTCATGATCCGCATGCTCACCGCCACGTAGGCGGAGTCGGTGAGCTGCACGCCGATGTGGCTCTTGTCCGAGCCCAGCGGCCCCATCGAGAAGGGCACCACGTACAGCGTGCGGCCCTGCATCGAACCCGCGAACAGCTCGGCGAGCGCTTCGCGCATCTCGTCCGGGTCGCACCAGTTGTTGGTGGGGCCGGCCTCCTCCTCGGTCGCGGAGCAGATGAACGTGCGGTCCTCCACGCGTGCCACGTCTCCGGGGTCGGAGAACGCCGAGGTAGGAGCTTGGGCGCTTGGCGTCGGAGAGCCGGCGGAAGGTGCCGGCGGCGACCAGGCTCTGGCAGAGACGGTCGTACTCCTCGGCGGAGCCGTCGCACCAGTGGATTGCCTGTGGTTCGGTGAGGGCCGCGATCTTCTCGACCCATGCCAGCAGTGGCTTGTGTGCGGTGGGGGCGTCTGGGATGGCTGTGGTTTCCATCGGGGGAGCCTATCGCGCCTCGGGCCGTCGGGGGACGAGCACTAGACGCTTGAACTCCGCCACGAGCACCCCGTCCTGGTTGAGCACGCGGGTGTGGACCCTGACGGTGCCGCGGTCGGGCTTGGACTGCGACTCGCGCTTCTCCAGCACCTCCGACTCGCAGTAGAGCGTGTCTCCGTGGAAGACCGGCGCGGGGTGCTTGAGCTCTTCGGTGGCGAGGTTGGCGATCGCCTTGCCGCTCACGTCGCTGACCGACATGCCAAGCGCCAGCGAGTACACCAGCGGGCCCACGACCACGTTGCGCCCCTGCTGGGAGGTGGCTGCGTACACGTCGTTGATGTGCAGCGGGTGGTGGTTCATCGTGATCAGGCAGAACAGGTGGTCGTCGGCCTCGGTCACGGTCTTCGCCGGCCAGTGCTTGTAGATGGCGCCAACCTCGAACTCCTCCAGGTAGCGGCCGTAGGGGTGGGAGCCGCTCGCCTCGCGCGCGGCCTGGTCGGTCTCGAAGGTGGAGGTCTCGCTGGGTGCGGTGGCGGTCTCGCTCATGGGTGTCGGTGGTCTCCCTTACGTGCTCGCTCGGTGATGTGTGGCCCCGGCAACTCTAATGGGCGACGCCGAGCAGGTACCGTTCAGGATAGGCGGTCCGAGCGGACCAGCCTGCCGAGTCAACCAGACGCCACCACACAAGAACGAAACCAGGAGAACCCACTTGCGAAACCCCCGCGACTTCTTCAAGCCCCTCGCGATCGACGCCCCCGAGCCGGCGCGCGAGATCCCCTTCAAGCCCTCCCGGATGATCCACTTCCTGGACTTCTCGAACGAGAAGATGGTGGCGAAGGTGCCCGACATCGCCCCCACCGTGGACATCCTGCTCGGCAACCTCGAGGACGCCGTGCCGCTGGACCGCAAGGAGGCCGCCCGCGCCGGCCTCATCAAGGTCGGCCGCGAGATGGACCTCGGCGACACCGCGCTGTGGACGCGCGTCAACGAGCTCGCCTCCCCCTACTTCCTCGACGACATCACGCAGATCGTCGGCGAGATCGGGGAGAAGATCGAGGTCGTGATGATCCCGAAGGTCGAGGGCCCGTGGGACATCCACTACGTCGACCGCCTGCTCGCGCAGCTGGAGGCCAAGGCGGGCCTGGAGCGCCCGATCCTCGTGCACGCGTTGCTGGAGACCCACCTCGGCGTCGCCAACCTCGAGGACATCGCCGCCGCCTCACCGCGCATCCAGGGCATGAGCTTCGGCCCCGCCGACCTCGCGGCCTCACGACGCATGAAGACCACGCGCGTCGGCGGCGGGCACCCCGGGTACCGTACGATCGCCGACCCCGACCCCGAGAACCCCGACGCCCCGCGCCCCTCCTACCAGCAGGACCCGTGGCACTACTCGATCGCGCGCATGGTCGACGCCTGCACCGCGGTCGGCGCGCTGCCCTTCTACGGCCCCTACGGCGACATCAAGGACGTCGAGGGCTGCGAGACCCAGTTCCGCGCCGCCTTCCTGCTCGGCTGCGTCGGCGCCTGGTCGCTGCACCCCGTGCAGATCGGCATCGCCAAGCGTGTCTTCTCGCCCGAACCCGCCGAGGTCGCGTTCGCCAAAAAAGTCATCGAAGCGATCCCCGACGGCCGCGGCGTGCACATGATCGACGGCAAGATGCAGGACGACGCCACCTGGAAGCAGTGCCAGGTGATGGTCAAGCTCGCGGAAATGCTCGCGCGTAAGGACCCCGAGCTCGCGGAGGCGTACGGGTTTGTGCCTGTCGGTGCAGGCGAGCCCGCGCCGGCCGGCGTGTAGCAGACATAGCGCATCGCGCTTTGCTATGCTAAATGCATGACACAGGTGGTAACCCGCCTTAACGACAAGCTCGTTGCCGATCTCGACGGCTTGGTCGCAGACGGTCTCGTCGCCAATCGCTCTGAGGCCGTGCGAATCGGCCTGGAGAGGCTTGTGGAGGAGCATCGCCGCCAGCGGATCGGCGAAGAAATCGTGGAGGGATACAAGCGCCAGCCACAGACCGATGAGGAGATTGCTGGGGCAGAGCGGGCGACGCGCGCGTCGATAGCGGAGGAGCCTTGGTGAACGTCCCCCAGCAGGGGGAGATCTGGTGGGCGGAGGCCGAAGACAAGCGTCGGCCGTACTTGATCGTCACGCGCTCGGAGGCCGTGCCGGTCTTGAACAGCGTCGTTGCCGCCCCGGTCAGCCGCACGGTGCGCGGAATCCCGACCGAGATAGCGCTCGGGCCAAGCGAGGGTCTGCACGTCGAATGCGCCGCGTCTTTCGACAACCTCGAGCCGATCCTGCGATCCGCGCTCACCGAGAGAGCCGGCGCGCTGGGGCTACGGCGCGGAGAGATTTGCGAGACGCTGCGCGCCCTCGCCGACTGTTGACCGTGTAGGCTTCCGCGCCGCATGAGGTTCTTCGAGTTCGAGGCGCGCGAGATCGTCAAGCGCGCCGGCATCCCCGTCACCGACTACGGCTTTACGACCGACCCCGCCGAGGCCGGCGAGATCGCGCGGCGCATCGGGGGGCCCACGGTCATCAAGTCCCAGGTGCTCACCGGGGGGCGGATGAAGGCCGGGGGGGTCAAGTTCGCCGACACGCCCGAGGAGGCCGAAGCGCATGCGCGCGACATCCTGGCCCTGGAGATCGGCGGGCACCGGCCGCGTGGGGTGCTGGTCGACCCGAAGGCCGAGGTCGAGCAGGAGTACTACGCCGGGGTCGTGTGGGACGGGATCCGCAAGCAGCCCGTGATGATCTTCTCGCCCGTCGGGGGGATCGACATCGAGCAGGTCGCTGAGGAGCAGCCCGAGAAGGTCGGGCGCCGGCACTTCTCGAACATCCTGCCGCTCTCGGACTTCCAGGCCAAGGAGGCCATCGCGGCGTCCGGCGTCACCGGCTCGGCGCTGAACAAGCTGGTCCCGATCGTGACCCGCCTCGCGCGGCTGTTCGTCGAGAACGACATGGTCCTCGCCGAGATCAACCCGCTCGGGCGGCTCGCCGACGGGTCGTTCGTCGCGCTCGACGCCCACATGGACATGGAGAACGAGGCGCGCGGGCGCCACAAGCAGTTGCTGGCCGAGCTCGGCGTCGGCGAGGAGGAGACGCGCCAGGCGCGCGAGGCCACGCCGTTCGAGCTCGCCGGGGAGGCCGTCGACGCGCAGGACCACCGCGGGGTCGCCGGCAACGTCACCGAGTTCGACGGCAACCTCGGCCTCGTGATCGGCGCCGGCGGCGGCTCGCTGACGCTGTTCGACGCCGTGCGCGCCCACGGCGGGCACCCCGCCAACTACTGCGAGATAGGAGGAAACCCCTCCGTCGCGAAGGCCTGCGGCCTGGCCAAGCTCGTGCTCTCCAAGCCCGGGGTCGACAAGATCGCCGTGATGATGTCGATCGTCTCCAACACCCGCGTGGACATCGTCGCCCGCGGGGTCGTCAAAGCCTGCCTGGAGCTCGGCCACGACCCGGCGGAGAAGATCGCGATCTTCCGCATCCCCGGCGCGTGGGAGGAGGAGGGCTTCAAGATCCTCCAGCGGTACGGCGTCGACTACGCCGACCGCTCCGTGTCGCTGAACGAGGCCGCACGGCGAGCCGTCGAGAAGATCCAAGGAGCCGCCGCGTGAGCATCCTGGTCGACGCCGACACCACGTTCATCGTGCAGGGGATCACCGGGCGCGAGGCCGTCAACCTCACGCGCGAGTGCCTCGACTACGGCAAGGGCGCGAAGGTCGTCGGCGGGGTCACGCCCGGGCGGCTCGGGCGCGAGGTCCACGGCGTGCCCGTGTTCGACACCGTTGCCCAGGCGGTGGCCCACCACGGCGCGCCGATCGACGGCTCCGTCGTGACCGTGCCCCCGGCGTTCACGAAGGACGCCGTGTTCGAGGCCGTCGAGAACGGGATCAAGCTCGTCGTGATCGTCACCGAGCGCATCCCCCGCGGCGACGTCGCCCAGATGGTCGAGCTCGCCACCCTGCGCGGGGCGCGCATCATCGGCCCCAACTGCCTCGGCGTGATCGTCCCCGACGTCGTCAAGATGGGCGGCATCGGCGGCCCCGCCCGCAACGCCGCCCAGGCCTACACCCCCGGCCCCGTCGGCGTGATCTCCCGCTCCGGGGGCATGACCACCGAGATGTCCTCCACGCTCTCCGCCGCCGGCCTCGGGCAGTCCACCGCCGTGTCGATCGGCGGCGACGCCATCATCGGCTCCACCTACGCCGAACTGATGGGGCTGTTCGAGGCCGACGCGCAGACGCAGGGCATCGTGATCTACACCGAGCCCGGCGGGCGCATGGAGGCCGAGCTCGCGCGGTGGGTCACCGAGCACAACTCCCGCCTGCCGATCGTCGCGTTCATGGCCGGGCGCTTCATGGACGAGATGCCCGGCATGTCCTTCGGCCACGCCGGCACCATCGTCGAAGGCAAGGAGGACACCGCCTCCGAGAAGATCGCCCGCCTAGCCGCCGCCGGCATCACCGTGGCCGAGCGCATCGAGGAGATCCCGGGGCTGATCCGCGCAAAGATCGCCGAGCGCGCCGGTAGTGGTGCGAGCGCAGGGAGCCCCTCGTGAGGGCCGACGGCACCTTCATCGCCGTCGAGGTCGACGACGCCGCGGCAGCCGACGCCACCCTCGCCCGCAAGCTCGCGGAGGCGTGCCCCGTGGACATCTTCGCCCAGAGCGACGACGGGGCACTGGAGCTCGTGCAGGGCAACCTCGACGAGTGCGTGCTCTGCCGCCTGTGCCTCGACGCGGCGGGATCTGGACCCCACCCGCCCGTGAAGGTCATCAAGCTATACGACGACGGCGCACTGCTCGCCTGACCGCGCGGTGCACTATCCTACGGGGAGAGCGATGAACGAAAATCTCTCCCTGATCGTGATGTGCTTCTTCCTGGTCGCCTCGCTGGCCTTCCTGGCCGACCAGATCATTTCGTACCACTAGACGGCCGATAGGCGGCGCGATGCTGCGTCCTCAGTCGCTCGTGTGCAAAGCACACTTCGCTCCTTGCGTCCTTGCCTCGCTTGCCTCTCGACCGTCTAGAGGCGTTCGACCGTCTACACGCGGACTTCATGCTGGCGCAGGCGCCACTCAACGCTGACGTGCCCTGGGGGTGCGCTCACGTTCCTGCTGGCGCTCGACAACGTTGACGATCAGCTTCATGAACTGCTCCGGGCCCGACGCCTTCGCCTGGCCGTACGTGAACGCCTCGATCCAGTCCGCCACCTTCGCTTCGCGCGCCATCACGTTGAAGAACTCCCTGCGCATGTCCACGCGCATGCGCCCGTCCGCTGCCGGGCCCTTGGTCACCTTGACGTCGGGCATCTCCAGGCGGAAGTGCTGCACGTCGCCGCGTCCCCGTAGTTCCACGCCCACCACCAACTTGATCGGCTCCAGCGCCGGCACGTCGCGGATGAACCTGCGCACCGCAACCTCGATCAGCTCCTTGGCGTCGTCTGCCACAGCTCCTCCTGTCCGCCAGCTCCCGCTTGCGGACAGCCTACAGAAGACCGGCCATCGGCCCTCCCTACAACCGGTGGCGCTGCAGCAGCTTGCGCCCGATCACCATCCGCTGGATCTCCGAGGTGCCCTCGCCGATCAGCAGCAGCGGCGCGTCGCGGTAGAGGCGCTCGATCTCGTACTCCTTGGAGTACCCGTAGCCGCCGTGGATGCGCAGGCACTCCTCCACGCAGAAGCGCCCCGCCTCGGAGGCGAACAGCTTCGCCATGCCCGCCTCCAGGTCCGAGCGCTCGCCCGCGTCCTTCAGGCGCGCCGCGCGCAGCGTCAGCAGACGCGCCGCGTCGACCTGCGTCCCCATGTCGGCAAGCTTGAACTGGATCGCCTGGTGCTCGGCGATCGGCCGGCCGAACGTCTTGCGCTCCTGCGAGTACCGCAGCGCGAGCTCGAGCGCCCGCTGCGCGATCCCCACCCCGCGCGCGGCCACGTTCACGCGGCCCACCTCCAGCGCGTCCATCATCTGCACGAAGCCCTTGTTCAGGCCCGCGGCCTCACCGCCGAGCACGTTCTCGGCCGGGCAGCGGTAGCCGTCGAACACGAGCTCCGTGGACTCCACGCCCTTGTAGCCCATCTTCTTGATCTTCGGCGGCACCGTCAGGCCCGCGTACTCGCCGGTGTTCTCGCCGGCGCCGGGCTCTTTCTCACAGATGAAGCAGGTCATCCCACGGTGGCGCGGCTCGGCGTCCGGGTCGGTCTTCACGAGCGTAAACACGAGTGTCGAGAGCAGGCCGTTGGTGACCCACATCTTCTGGCCGTTGATCTCGTAGGAGCCGTCCTCCCCCTTCTTGCCCGAGGTCTTGATCGCCTGAACGTCGGAGCCGAGCTCCGGCTCCGACAGCGAGAACGCCGCGCGGATCTCGCCCGTGGCCATCCGCGGCAGGTAGCGCTGGCGCTGCTCCTCGTTGCCGAACTTCCCCAGCAGGTAGGAGCCGATGAAGTGCGTGTTGACGATCCCCGACACGGAGATCCACCCGCGCGAGAGCTCCTCCACGATCATCGCGTACGTCGTCAGGTCGAGGCCCATCCCCCCGTACTCCTCGGGGATCGTCACCCCGAACAGCCCGAGCTCCCGCATCTGCTCGACGATCGGCTCCGGGAAGGAGTCCTCGTGGTCGTAGTGCTCGGCGTTGGGGATGATCTGCTCGTCCGCGAACTGGTGCACCATCTCGGTGATCGCCTTCTGCTCGTCGGTCTTCTCCGTGTACGGTGCGGGTGCTACGGCCATGTCTCGGGCACTCCTCGGTCGGGGTCTAGGGGCACACGCAGGATACCGGCGCGGGCGAGCGTGGCAGACTGGGGCGCCTCGTGAACTTCGCCCGGGATCTTCTGCAGACTCAGCCGGCCGATCGCTTGGCGCTCGTCGAGCTCACGCACGACGGAGGCCGGCGGGAGTGGAGCTTCGGCGAGGTCGAGCGCGCCTGCCGGGCGATGGCCGGCGCGCTGTGCGCGCGCGGAGTGGGGCGCGGCGACGTAGTGATGACCTTGGTTGGCAACCGCCCCGAGTGGGTGGCAACGCTGATGGCGTGCTTTCAGATCGGCGCCGTCGCACTGCCGTGCACTGAGCAACTGCGGGCCAAGGATCTGCGCCTGCGCCTGGACGTGGCACAGCCGAGCCTGATCGTCGCCGACGAGCGCAACCGCGCCGAGCTGGAGGCGGCGGCGCCGGGCGGCGAGCCGCTGTTCGTGCCGGACATCTCGCTGTTCGATCCGGGCGACGCGCCGCTGCTTGCGGCCCGCGCCCGCTGGGCCGAGCTTGGCGAGGACGACCCGGCTCTGATCACGTTCACGAGCGGTACCGCCGGCGAGCCGAAGGCCGTGGTGCACGGCGTGCGCTACCTCTACGGCCAGCGCCTGCAGGCCGAGCACTGGCTCGGAGCCCGTACCGGCGACCTCGTGTGGTGCACGGCCGCCAGCGGGTGGAGCAAGTCGGCGCGCAACGTCTTCATCGCGCCGTGGCTCACAGGCGCTGCCGCGCTGCTGCACGACGCGCGCTTTGACCCGCACGAGCGCCTCGAGGTGATCCGCCGCGAGCGGGTGAGCGTCCTCTGCCAGGCTCCGACCGAGTACCGCGTGATCGCCAAGCGCGCGACGCTCACACCGCTGCCCGACCTGCGCGAGGCGGTGGCGGCCGGCGAGGCGCTCAACCCCGAGGTGCTCGAAACGTGGCGCGAGGCGACGGGGCTGGAGGTACGCGACGGCTACGGCCAGACCGAGACCGGGCAGCTGACCGCCATGGAGATCGGTGTGCCGGCGCGGCCGGGTTCGATGGGTCGCCCGCTGCCCGGCGTGCACCTGGTCGTCGACGCCCGGATGGCGAACTGGTGGTGGACGACCCCTCGAGCGTGCCGACGTTCTTCCTCGGCTACCTCGGCGAGGGCGTCCAGCAGGGCCTGGGAGGATGCTGGCACCTTGAAGACCGCCGTGCGCAGGGGCCGTGGCACACCGGCGATCATGTCAGCGACGACGGAGACGGCTACCTGCGCTTCGAGGGGCGCACAGACGACGTGATCGTCTCCGCCGGCTACCGCATCGGGCCTTTCGAGGTCGAGTCCGCGCTCGTCGCCCACCCCGCCGTCGCCGAGGCCGCCGCCGTCGCCGCCCCCGACGAGGAGCGCGGCGCGGTGGTGCGCGCGGTGGTGGTGTTGCGCGACGGTCACGCCCCGTCCCCCGCGCTGGCGCGCGAGTTGCAGGAGCACGTCAAGCGCGAAACCGCCCCCTACAAGTACCCCCGCATCGTCGAGTTCGTCGCCGAGCTGCCCAAGACCGCGAGCGGGAAGGTCAAGCGAGCACAGTTGCGCGGCTGAGGTCCGGTTGGAGCGCGCGGTCGATGAACGGCCCAAGCAGCTCGCGCGATCGAAGAGGCCGTCATCCCCGCCGAGGCCAGGGGCAGGGTCGCGTAGGAGATCGCCAGGCGCACGAGGCACTCCGCGAGCAGCGCCGCGTCGTGCTCGGCCGCCTGCGGCCAGCGCGCGCGCGATCGCCCGCGCAGAGGCTGGCGGCGGCGCCCTCCACAAGGGTCTGACCCTGGGTGGTGACGAACGGCAGCATCTCCCCGGTGCCGACGATCGCGGCGCGGATCAGCGGATCGCCCCGGCGGCGGCGAGGAACAGTCCGAAGGCCGCCGTGAGCGCCTCGCGGGGATCGTCCAGATGGGCGTCCAACGCGCCCTCCACCGCGCCGATGAAGCGCTCCGCCTCGCGCAGCACGAACGCCTGCGCAAAGTCGTCGCGCGACCCGAACTCCTTGTAGAGCGTCTGGCGGCTGACACCCGCCGCTGCGCGCCACGTCCGCCATCGTGACCTCGCTCCACGCCCGGTGCTCGAGCTCGCGAGCGGGCCGCGTCGAAGAGCGTGTCGCGCAGCAGCTCCCGGGCCGCGACCGCGTACGGCGCACGCGTGCTCACTCGGCCTCCTCGAAGTCGACCTTGTCGCACACCCCGCAGTCCGGGCACGCCCACTCGTCGGGAACCTCGCTCCACGGGGTGCCCGCGGGGAAGCCCTCGTGCGGGTGGCCGCGGGCCTCGTCGTAGAGGTAGCCGCAGCTCGGGCAGCGCCAGCGGCTCATGGGGTCGCCCCGTACCGCGCGAGCACGCGCGGGCGCCGGCGCGGGGCGATGTTGGCGCGGGCCGACGTCGCCCCTCGTAGTGCGCCAGGAGCCGCCGGTCCATCACCCGCCGCCACAGCGGGGGCAACGCGGCGAGCAGGATCATCCCCGCAGTACCCCGTCGGCAGCTGCGGCGCCTCATCCACGTGGCGCAGCGCCTGGTAGCGGCGCACCGGGTTGGCGTGGTGGTCGGAGTGGCGCTGCAGGTGGTAGAGCAGCACGTTGGAGGCCACGTTGTTGCTGTTCCAGCAGTGCTCCGGTTGCGTGCGCTCGTAGCGCCCGTCCTCGCGACGCTGCCGCGCAGCAGGCCGTAGTGCTCCAGGTAGTTGACGACCTCCAGCAGGCAGAAGCCGAGCACCGCCTGGACCAGCAGGTAGGGCAGCACGACCGGGCCGAACGCGGCCGCGAGCGCCGCGAACAGGACGACGGTCATCGCCCACGCCCCGAGGACGTCGTTGCGCAGCGTCCACGGCGAGCGGCCCGCGCGCGCCAGGCGCGTGCGCTCGAGCTCCCAGGCGGAGCGCAGGGAGCCCACCACGGTGCGGGGCAGGAAGGCGTAGAAGCTCTCCCCCAGCCGCGCGCGAGGCGGGGTCCTCCGGCGTGGCCACGCGCACGTGGTGACCGCGGTTGTGCTCGATGAAGAAGTGCCCGTAGGAGCTCTGCGCGAGCGCCACGCGTGCTCAGCCACCGCTCCACACTCGCGCGCTTGTGCCCGAGCTCGTGGGCGGTGTTGATCGCGATCCCGCTCACCACCCCCACGGTCAGCGTCAGCCCGAGTGTCGTCGAGGGTCGAGAGGTTGCCCGCTCGACCACAGCCAGCACGCGAACACGAGGCCGGCGTACTGGAGCGGCAGGAAGGCGTACGTGCACCAGCGGTAGTAGCGGTCCTGTTCCAGCCACTTGAGCACGCTGTCCGGAGGGTTCGCCGCGTCGGTGCCGATCACCAGGTCCAGCAGCGGGAAGAGGCCGAACACGAGCAGCGGCCCGTAGAACCAGAAGAGCCCCAACCCGGTCGCCTGCACCAGGCCGTAGGAGAGGAACGGCAGTGTCGGCACGATCAGGCCGAGCAGCCACGCGTAGCGCTTGGGGTCGCGCCACCGCGTCGCCAGGGCCTCCCCGGAGGGCCCGTCCGTCTCCAAAGCGGCGGGCCCGTGGGCGAGACCCCCATTCGTGGGTGCGGGTACAGCAGACATGCAGCGTGTCTCCTTCTTGGATCGTACAGGGCTTGGTTGTCTGATGAGTTTACACGACCCCCTACTCTTGTCCAGCAAGACGACAGTGAGTACAGGACGTGTTTTTGATGAGGGACCCCCCGAGGGGTCCCCAGCGGGGTTCGCAGTGCGGACCCGGGCGTCGTGCACTGCCCACCGACGGCGCCTACTCCGCGGCGTCAAGCTCCAGCACCACCCCGGCGATGCGAAGCTCGTCGCCCGGCTGGAAGCCCTCGGCCTCGAGCGCACGCAGCACTCCGAGGCGGCGCAGGCGGCCCTCTACGTGGGCAGCCGCCTCCTCGTTCTCGACGTCGAAGCGCGCCAGCAACCGCTCGACCGGACGACCGCGCACCGCAAAGGCGCCGGGGCCGACGCGCTCGACGGTGATGCCCGTGCGGGGCACGGGGCGGAAGACCATGTGCTCGGCGAGCTCCTCCTCGGGGCGCGAGGCGGCCCGAGCGGCGTGCGGCTCCTCGGCCGGGGCGACCGCGACGGGCACCAGGCGCAAGAGCTCACCCGCGAGCTCGGACAGGCCCGCGCCGGTGGCGGCGGAGGTCGCGAGCACGGGGACGGCGGGGCCAAGGCGCTCAGACCACTGCGCCACCGCCTCCCGCACGCGCTCGGGGGGCACGAGGTCGGCCTTGGAGAGCGCCAGCACCCGCGGCAGGCGCGCCAGGCGGGGGTCGTGGGCGGCGAGCTCCTGCTCGATCGTCGCGTGGTTGGCCAGGGCGTCGGCGTCCTCCGCCGCGGTGAGCTCGGGGGCGAGGTCGAGCACGTGCACCAGCAGGCGGGTGCGCTCCACGTGCGCGAGGAACTCGTGGCCGAGACCGGCACCCTCGGAGGCGCCCTCGATCAGGCCCGGGATGTCGGCCACCACCAGCTGGCGCTCGTCGGATTCGAGCACCCCCAGCACCGGCTCCAGTGTCGTGAACGGGTAGGCCGCCACCTTCGGCGCCGCGCGCGTGAGGCGCGCCAGCAGCGAGGACTTGCCGGCGTTCGGCAGGCCCACCAGGCCCACGTCGGCGAGCAGCCGCAGGCGCAGCTCCAACCACCCCTCCTCGCCCGACAGCCCGCGCTCGGCGAAGTGCGGCGCCTGGCGGGTGGGGGTCGCGAAGCGCTTGTTGCCACGCCCCCCCGCCCCGCCGCGTGCGGCCAGCACGCGCTGGCCGTGGCGCAGCAGCTCCCAACGGCGGCCCTCCAGGTCTCCGGCCGCTCCCACCGCCTCGGTTCCGGGCGGGACTCGCAACGCCAGCGGCTGCCCGTCCGCACCGTGGCGCAGCGCCCCCTCCCCCCGGCCCCCGGGCGAGGCGCGAAAGTGGCTGCGGCGCGTGAAGGACTGCAGGTCGCGCAGCGAGTCGTCGCACACCAGCACCACGTCCCCCCCGCGCGCGCCGTCGCCGCCGTCCGGACCCCCGCGCGGCACGTGGGCTTCGCGGCGGAAGCTTGCGCAGCCGTCCCCGCCGGCGCCCCCCTGCACGTGGATGCGCGCGCGGTCGTGAAGCATCGCCTCATCCTGACACGCGGGCGCCCCGTGCCGCACACACCTACCCAGACATGCAGTCCCGCGTGCCCAGCGTGGCCCCGACCCGCCGGTAGAGCGAAGCGGCGGCCGGCCTTCGGGCAGACCCTCTCGGGAGCGTCCCTACGCCTGCGCGTCCGGGGCCACGCTCACCACGCGGCCGCGGCGGCCCGTGGTGAACTGCACGGTGCCCGCCGCGCGGGCGTACAGGGTGTCGTCCTTGCCGATGCCCACGCCGTCGCCCGGCTTGAAACGGGTGCCGCGCTGGCGCACGATGATCTCCCCGCCGGTGACGGACTGGCCGGCGAAGGTCTTCACGCCCAGGCGTTTGGCGTTGGAGTCGCGGCCGTTGCGGCTGGAGCCGAGGCCCTTCTTATGCGCCATCCTCGCTGCCCTCCTTCGTGGCCGGTTTCGCGGGTTTGCGCGCCCGCGCGGGTTTGGCGGCGCCCTCCTTCGGCGTCTCGGACGTGCCCGCGGCTGCTGGCGCGGAGTGGCCCGCAGCCGGCTCTGTGGGGCTCTTCACGGCCGTCGCCTCGGGGTGGTCCGCCGGCTCGGAGTGGCTGGCCGCCGCCGCGGGCTCGTGGTGGCTCGCCGCCACCGGCTTCGCCGCTTTGCCCGCCCCCGCGGTCGCCGCACCCAGGCCGATCTCCGTGACTTCGATCCGGGTCAGCTCCTGGCGGTGGCCGGTGCGCCGTTTGTAGCCCCGCTTGGGCTTGAACTTCACGACGCGCAGCTTCTCGCCGCGCTCGTGGGCGAGGATCTTCGCGGTGACGTGCACCTGCTCGAGGCCCTTGGCGTCGAAGACCGCCTCCTCGGAGCGGTACATCAGCGGCTGCAGCGCCACGCTCGCGCCCACCTCCTCGGGGAGGCGCTCGACCAGCAGGTACTGGCCGCGCTCCACGCGGTACTGCTTGCCGCCTGTCTTCACGATCGCGTACACGTTCCCTCGCCTTACTCCGAGCTCGTCTCTGCCTTGGCAGCCGAACGGCGCCGTCCGCCCCTGCGGCCGCGGCGCCGAGGTTTGGATTGTACGGCATCCTCCTCGCCGACCTCCTCGGGGCGCTCCGGGCGCTCGGACGTGCCGTTCGTCGAGGGCTCGCCCGCTGGGCGCCCCACGAGGACCGGCTGAAGCTCGGCGAGGGTCGGCTGCAACTCGACGTCCCGCACCTGCTCCTGCTCCCGCGCCGGCCCCGTCGGGGCGGGAGCCTGGGTCCTCGGCGTCGAGCGCGGTTTGCGGGGCGCCCGGCGCCGCGGCGGGGTCGCCGGACGAGGCGCGGGACGCACCACCTCACCGTGCTCGTCGAGCAGCAGCGCGCTCGCCGCGGTGCGCCCCACCTGCTCGATGCGCACCATCCGCTTCTCCCCCACGTGCGGGGAGGCGCCGGCGATCGAGATGATGTAGCCGTCGATCTTCGCGACCGCGTCGTCCACGTCGTACATGTGCGGCTCGACGATCTCGACCAGCACCTCGTCGCCGGCGTGGAACGGCAGCGCGCGCTCCTCCACCTCCTCGCGGGTCCCCTGGAAGGTGATCGCGAAGTGGTCGAGCGCCAGCCCTTCGGAGCCCTCGAAGTGGAAGGAGCGGCCCGTGTCGTGCTCCAGCGCGTGCAGCACACGCGAGTGCTGGCCGGTGAACTGCGCCGTCACCC
The DNA here is from genome assembly GCA_963702085.1 of uncultured Solirubrobacterales bacterium. GTDB lineage: Bacteria > Actinomycetota > Thermoleophilia > Solirubrobacterales > Solirubrobacteraceae > Palsa-744. Next base: position 2,598,928 of record OY969707.1, read on the forward strand.
GCGGGTTGATCTGCACGAGGAACGCCTCCGCGTCCGCGCTCTCCGCGGCGATCTCCCGCAGGCGGCGCTCGAACGCGATCGCGATCGTCTCCTCCGAGCGGATCACTCCGTCCCCGTCGCACGTCGGGCAGGGGCGGCTCATGATCTCCCGCACCCCCTCGGTGACGTTCTGGCGGGTCATCTCCACCAGGCCGAGCTTGGAGATCTCCGCCGTGAACGTCTTCGTGCGGTCCTCGTCGAGGGACTTGCGCAGCGTCTTCATCACCGCGTCGCGGTTGCGCGCGCGCGCCATGTCGATGAAGTCGATCACGATGATCCCGCCGATGTCGCGCAGGCGCAGCTGGTCGACCACCGCCTCCGCGGCCTCGAGGTTCGTGCGCGTGATCGTCTCCTCCAGGCCCGCGGCGCGTCCGCGGCCGGTGAAGGAACCGGAGTTCACGTCGATCACCGTCAGCGCCTCGGCGTAGTCGATCATCAGGTAACCCCCGCTCGGGAGGTCCACGCGGCGGGACATCACCCCCGCGATCGCCTGCTCGACCCCGTAGACCTCGAACAGCGGGCGCTCCTGGAGCCACAGCTCGACCCGCTCCACGAGCTCCGGCGCGGTGCGCGTGAAGAACGAGACCAGCCGGTGGTACTGCTGCTCGTCGTCCACGACGGCGCGCTCGAAGTGTTCGGAGAAAATGTCGCGCACGACCCGCACCGAGAGGTCCGCCTCCTGGAAGACCATCTCCGGCGCCACCGTGTCCTGCACCCGCTTAACCAGCACGTCGTGCAGCTTGTGCAGGTAGAGCAGCTCCCGCTCGAAGTCCTCGCGCTTGGCCCCGTGCGCCGCGGTGCGTACGATCGCCCCGCCGCCGCCGAGGTCGAGTTTCGCCGTCTGCTTGCGCAGGCGCTCGCGCTCACGGTCCTCCAGGCGCCGCGAGACGCCCACGCCCTCCCCCGTCGGCTGGTAGACCATGTAGCGGCCGGCGATCGCGAGCTCCATCGAGAGGCGCGCCCCCTTCGTCTTCAGGGGGTCCTTGATGACCTGCACCACGACCTCCTGGCCGGGCTTCAGGAGCTCGGAGATCTTGCGCCCGGAGCCGCGACCGCGTCGCGAGACCTCCACGCCCGGGAGCACAATCTCGTCGACGTGCAGGAAGCCGTTCTTCTCGAGACCGATGTCCACGAACGCCGCCTCCAGGCCCGGCAGCACGTTGTCGACCTTGCCCTTGTAGATGTTGCCCACGATCGAGCGCGCGGCGCGGCGCTCGAGGTAGAGCTCAGCGATGCGGTAGCCGGCGCCCGGCGGGGCGCTCCCGCGCCTGCGCCGTCCGCCGGAGGGTGTGCCTGCGGCGGCCGGCTTGCCGGTCGCCTCCATGAGCGCCACGCGCGTCTCCGCGCGGTCGACGCTGACGAGTACTTGCTTTTTCAAGGTGATCCAATCTTTCGGTATCGGTGTGGACCGAGCCCCCCGCGGCCTGCTCCCCGGCCGGCCCGGAGGGCCGGGCGCACAGTGGAGCGTCCCCCGCGCGGCGGACGGAACGCCAGATCGCGAGGCGATCGGGCGCCAGCCCCACCGCGGCGCCAGCGCAGGCGCCGCGCGGCACGAGAGTCGTGCAGGCGGGCGGTTGAGGGTTCTCGGTGAGCATTGTCTGTCGTCCGTCTTCTCGAGGCTAGGACCGCAACACGCGGCCCTTCAAAGCCTCGGTGGCGCGCGCCTGAACGTAGATCGACTGCAGCAGGCCCACGGCCAGCAGCGTTGCGATCACCGACGAGCCGCCATAGCTTATGAGCGGCAGCGTGACGCCGGTGACGGGCATGATGTCTACGGCCACGCCCACGTTGACGAACACCTGAAACATAAGCATAGCCACCACGCCCCCGGCAACCAGCGCCCCGAACAGATCCTTGGCCATCGTCAGGATCCGCAGCGTCCGCCAGATCAGCAGTGCGTACAGCGAGAGCACGAGCGCGGCGCCGACGAAGCCGTAGCGCTCGCCGACCGCCGCGAAGATGAAGTCGGTGCTGTCCTCGGGCACGAATTCGCCCTTGATCTGGGTGCTGTTCGCGCCGCTGCCCGTGCGCTGCCCGGAGCCGATCGCGATCTTCGACTGCAGCTGCTGGTAGCCTTCGCCCCGCGGGTTGGAGGAGGGGTTCACGAAGGCCGTCAGGCGTTCGACCTGGTGGCTTGTGAGCACTTGCACCCCCGCCGCCGGGGCGAGCACCAGCACGAGCACGATCGCCGCCGCTCCCAGCCCCAGCAGCCCCGCCACGTGGCTCCACGGGACCCCGGCGACGAACAGCAGCGTCAGCGCGATCGCGATGTAGACGAGGCCCGAGCCGAGGTCGGGCTGGGCGATCACGAACATCGCGGGCACCAGCGCCGCGAGCATCACCCGCGCGGTGGTCTGGTGTTCGTGCAACTGCCGGGAGCGGTCCACGACGAGCGCCGAGAGCGCGAGGATCAGCAGCACCTTGCCGAGCTCGGAGGCCTGGAAGGAGAACAGCGGGAAGCTGATCTCCCGCACCGAGCCCTGGGTCGAGTGCCCGGCGCCCAGCACCGCCAGGATGCTCACGATCAGCGCCGCGTAGATCGCGACTTTGTAGTGGCGCAGCCGCGCGTAGTCGATCCGCGCCAGCGCCACCATCCCCGCCAGGCCGATCGCAAGGTAGATCGCCTGGCGCACGGAGTAGTAGTGCGGCTGGCCGCGCACCGCTTCGGAGGTGACCCACCCCAGCACGACCACCGAGCAGACCCCCAGGCCGAGCACTGTCAGCGTCAACAGCGGGTCGAGCATCAGCCGCGGGCCCCGGCGTGGCTCCTGCGGAGCACCCTGCGCGCGGCGGTCGGCCTCGGGAGCCGTGATCGGGCTCAGCGGGGCGGGCACAGGTGGCTCAGCATCGCGGGTTCAGCGGCGCCGTGCGCCAGCTCGGGCGCTTCGCAGCGGCGGTGGACGGGGGCCAGCGGCGCCATCAGTGGTCCGGGTTCGAGCCGCTGACCAGCTTCAGCGGCTGGTTGAACCACTTCGAGGCGATCAGTCGCGCCGCCGGCGCAGCCGCCTGGTCGCCGAAGCCGCCCTGTTCGACGGTCACGGCGATCACGATCGGCCGACCGGCGTCCGGTAGGACGCACATGTACCACGCCTGTTCGACGTAGGGCGGACGTTCGGCCGTGCCGGTCTTGCCGTAGACCGGGTACTTGGACTGGTTCCACCCCGTCCACACGTCCTGGGAGGTACCGCCCGACTCGGAGGTCGCGTCGTGGATGCCTTCCATCACGAGGTCGAGGTTGGAGGCAGCGAACTTCACCCTGCGCCGTGGGGGGAACTTCAGCGTCTGCACGATCCCCCCCCCGGGCTTTCGATCGCCTCCCCCAGGTGCGGCGTCGGGACCCACCCTTCGCCGCCGTTCATGTACGCGTTGGCGAGCGTCGAGTAGGCGACCGCCATCTGCAGCGGGTCGGTCTGCAGGTCGCCCTGGCCGACCGCGAGGTCCATGTTGTGCCCCACGCTCCACGTCGCTCCGGGTTCGGCGACGATCCCGCACGGGTGGCCGTGGTGGGCGCGCTGGCAGCGGTATTCGAGCGCGTTGCGTTCTTCAAGCCACTTCGGGCTCGGGAGCGTGCCTTCTCGTTCGCTGGGCAGGTCGATCCCCGTCGGGCGTCCGATCCCCAGCTTGTGCGCCATGTTCTGGATCACCAGGCCGTGGCTGTTGTCCAGCTCGCCGACCGTGAAGAAGTAGGTGTCCGAGGAGACCTTGAGCGCTTCGACGAGCCCCACCGCTCCATAGTCGGAGCCGCCGGCGTTGCAGAATTTGACGGTCGAGACGTAGATGCACGATCCGCCGCCAAGACCGGCGTAGGGGTCCAGCACGCCCGCTTCGAGGCTCCCGATCGCGGTGATCGGCTTGAACGTGGAGCCGGTCGGGTAGGCGCCTTCGGTCGCGCGGTCGACCAGCGGGGCCGGTTCGGGCTCGCCGCTCTTCGCGCCCTGCCCCAGCTGCTCGACTTCGTCCAGCTCTCGCGGCGAGAGCGCTCTGGTGAAGCTGTTGGGGTCGTAGCTCGGGTAGGAGCCCATCGCGAGGATCCCCCCGCTGCGCGGTTCCATCGCCAGGAACGCGCCCCCGTTGCCCGGGTGCCCGAGCGCGTGAGCGAGTTCCATGCCCTTGCGCAGCGCGACTTCACCCTCCCGCTGCAGGGGCAGGTCGAGCGTCAGCTTCAGCGTGTAGCCGGCGCGCGGCTTGATCTCGGGCAGGTTCGTCCGCTGCACGCGGTTTTCGGAGTTGATCTGCACCTGCTGCGCCCCGGGGGTGCCCCGCAGGTAGCGGTCGTACTGGTACTCGAGGCCCTGCTGGCCGACGATCGTGCCGGCCTTGACGCCCTTGAAGTGCGGATGCAGGGGCTTGCCCGGCTGCTCCTCTTCTTCAGTCACCTGGCTGACGTAGCCGAACACCTGCGCGGCCATGTCTTTGTAGGGGTATTCGCGCACCGAGACCTGTTCCTGGGTGACGCCCGGGTAGTCGTTCTGGCGCTCTCCCAGCACCGTCAGCACACCGCGGCCGGCGTTGGTCTTGATCGTCACGGGGGCGTACGGCACTTCTTTTTCGCCCTTGCGCTGGATTTCCACGATCGTCCGGGGGCTCATCTCGAGCAGCCTGCCCAACCGCCGGTAGAGCGCCCGGCGCCGGCGGCCCGCCGGGGGCAGCTCCCAGGGGACGATCTGCACCGCGTTGGTGCGTTTGCTGGTGACCAGCACGGTGCCTTCGCGGTCGACGATCTGCCCGCGCGGGGCGGCAATCGGCAGTTCCCGGCGCGTGTTCTTTTCGGCCTGCGCGACGTACTGTTCGCCGGTCAGGATCTGCAGGTACCACAGGCGGAAGAAGATGATCCCGAACATCACCAGCGCCACCCCGCCGAGCACCGCGACCCGCAGGCCCAGCTGCGAGGAACCCGGCGGCGGCACCCGTGACTGGGGGGCGCGGACCCGTTCGAGTGGCTGACTCATGCTCGTGACAAGGGGCTCAAACCGCCCGTCGTGTAAGCGCGCCGGCGTCGGCGGCGCGGGTCGTCGGGGAGAGTCGGCAGCAGCCAGCGGCGCACCAGGATCCACACCGGCAGTGCCACCACCGTGTCGAGCGCCACCCCGACCACGATCTGGCGCAGCAGCTGGAAGCTCACCGGCGCATCCACCCCGAGCATGAACTCCATCACCGAGTACCCCACCGCCGAGGCCGCCGCCGCGGCGGCCCCGACCAAGAGCGGAGTCAGCGCCGCCTGTGGGTCGCGCAGCTCGCGCAGGCGACCCGCCCCGTAGCCGATCACTGTGAAGATCAGCGAGGTCAGGCCAAGGGTCTGCACCAGCGTGAGGTCCACCAGCAGCCCGACCCCGAAGCCCGTCACCGCTCCGGTCAGCGCACCGGACTGCAGGCCCACGAAGGCCACCACCAGCGGAGTCAGGTCGATCGCCACCCCGAGGAGCGGCAGCTCCGAGACGATGCCCGTCTGCAGGAACACCACCACCACCGCGAGCGCCCCCACACGTGCGAGGAGCGCGCCGGAGGGGGCGCCGGCGCTCATCGGCCGCTCACCCCGACAGCCGTCTGCCGGTCCAGATCACTGTGGGGGCCAAGCCCGCCGTGGAGGCCAGGCCCGCGCGTCTCGCGCATCCTGCTCATCCTCCGCCCCCCGTCGAGGCCAGCTGGCCTTCCACGGCCCCGCCCGCGGGTACCGAGGACTGGCCCGGAGGCAGCGCAGCCGCCGCGGCGCTCGCCTGCGCGGGCGCCGAGCCCTGAGTGTCGGTCAGCACCTGCACCGTTTCCAGGCCGTGGAGGTTCGCGAGCGGGCGCACTTCCACCGTCTTGTACGGCGCTTCTTCGCTGACCGCGCTCACCTGCCCGACCGCGAGGCCCCGCGGGAAGAGCGAGGCGCCGTGGCTTGAGATCGTGCCCGAGGTGACGACGTACTCCCCTACGCTCACAGGGGTGTTCGCCGGGAGGTACTCCATCAGCAGCGTGTTCGGTTCGCCGACCTTCGGGTAGACCATCCCGGGCGCGCCGGTGCTGCTGATCATCGCCGTGACAGCCACCGAGCTGTCGGTGACGAGGCTCACCTGCGCGAAGTCGGAGGCCGCCAGCGTGACCTTGCCCACGAGCCCTTCCCCGTCGATCACCGGGTCGTCGACCTGCACCCCCGCGGAGGTCCCTTTGTCGATGTCCACCGTCGTGTACCACAGGTTCGGGGACTGCGCGTACACCGACGCCGTCACCGGGCGGTAGTCGGAGAGGTGCAGGCCCCCGTCGAGGTGGTAGAGCTGCAGCAGGTGGTGGTAGCCGCGTTCGTCGTCTTCGCGTGCGATCAGCTCCGCGCGCAGCTGCGCGTTCTGCTTGCGCAGCGCATCGCGTTGGCTTTTGGCGTTCGCCGCGTCCCCGAACCACCCGAACAGGTTGCGCACCGGCTTCAGCGCGGCATTGGCGCCCTCCTGAATCGGCGAGACCACCGTCAGGAAGCCGCGCTGCACGGCGTGCAGACGCCCGTTCGGGGACTCCCCGAAGTAGGCGGTCAACAGAATCAGGGAAAACGCCACGAGGACGACGAGCACCGCTCGCCGCCGCCGGGCCGTCTTGTCGTGCACGGGCGGAAACCTTCCAGAGCTTTGTCACAGGGTACGCGCACTGCCCGCCGTACGTTCCACCGCCTCGCGACCACTAACGCCTCCTGCGGTGGCGCGAGTTGCGGTTAGAGCGGTGGATCGCCTCGAACTCCTCCAACGAGCGGCCCGAGCCCACCGCCACGCACGTCAGCGGCGACTCCGCGAGGTGCGCCGGCATCTGCGTCTCCTCGCGCAGGCGCTCGTCGAGGCCCTGCAGCAGCGAGCCGCCGCCCGCGAGCATGATCCCGCGGTCCATGATGTCCGAGGCCAGCTCCGGCGGGGTGCGGTCGAGCGTCTCCTTGACCGCGTCCACGATCTGCACCACCGGTTCCTCGAGCGCTTGGCGGATCTCCTCGCTCGTGAGCACCACCGTCTTGGGCAGCCCCGAGACCATGTCGCGCCCGCGGATCTCCGCCTGCAGCTCCTCCGGCATCGCGCACGCCGAGCCGATCTCGAGCTTCAGCTCCTCGGCGGTCTGCTGGCCGATCAGCAGCTTGTACTCCTTCTTGGCGTAGTTGATGATCGCCTCGTCCATCTCGTCGCCGCCCACGCGGATCGACTGCGAGACCACGATGCCCCCCAGCGAGATCACCGCCACCTCGGAGGTCCCCCCGCCGATGTCCACCACCATCGAGCCCGTCGGCTCCCCCACCGGCAGGCCCGCCCCGATCGCCGCCGCCATCGGCTCCTCGATCAGGTACGCCGTGCGCGCCCCCGCCGACAGGCACGCCTCCTCGACCGCGCGCTTCTCCACGCCCGTCACCCCCGAGGGCACGCACACCACCACGCGCGGGTGCGCGAAGCGGCTCTGGTGCACCTTCTGGATGAAGTGGCGCAGCATCTCCTCGGTCACGTCGAAGTCCGCGATCACCCCGTCCTTCAGCGGGCGGATCGCCTGAATCGTGCCCGGCGTGCGGCCCAGCATCCGCTTCGCCTCGATCCCCACCGCGTGCACCTCGCCCGTGCGCGAGTCGATCGCCACGACGCTCGGCTCGGAGAGCACGATCCCCCGCCCTCTGACGTACACCAGCGTGTTGGCCGTCCCCAAGTCGACCGCCATGTCGCGGCCGCCGAACCCTGTCAGGTAGCTGAAGATGCCCATGTATCGATCGAGGGAGCCCGACCCGGCAGAGCGGCGGCGCGTCCGCGCGCAGTCTAGCGGACAGCCCTCGGCAGCCGGCCGCCTGCCAGCTTATTTGCAGGGGAAAAGCGTCTCGGGAGGGGGGCCAGGCCCCCCTCCCGGCCTCCCCCCCTGTGGGAGGGGGGGTTCCCCCTCCCTCACCCTCCCCCCTAATCTCGTGTTACGAACCGGCTGTCACGTCGAGGAGCTGGGGGCAGAGGTCTAGCAGCGTTGCCAGTGGGAGCCCTACCACGTTCTCGTAGTCGCCTTGTACCTCGCGCACCAACGCTGCTCCTGTGCCCTGGATCGCGTAGCCGCCCGCCCGTTCGCGCCACTCGCCGGTAGCAACGTACCAATCGATCAACCCCTCGTCCAGCCCTCGGAAGACGACCTCCGTGCGCGGCCAGCGCCGTGCGCTCCTCACCTTCGTTCAGAAGCGCCACGCCGCTCAGCACCGTGTGCGTGGCGCCGCTCAGCGCGCGCAAGGTAGCCCGTGCCTGACGCTCGTCCGCCGGCTTGCCGAAGACCCTCCCGTCCAGCGCCACCACGGTGTCCACGCCCAGCACGGTCACGCCCGCCGCCTGGGTGCTCGCCACCTGCGCACGCACCGCGCGCGCCTTGGCCAGCGCGTTCTGGACCGCCACCCACGGCGGGTCCCCCTCCTCGATCTCCGCGACGTCCGCCGGGCGCACCGTGAAGGACACACCCAGCCGCTCGAGGATCGCCCGGCGCTGCGGCGAGGCCGAGGCCAGGATCAGCCGCGGTGCGCTCAGCTCAACTCCGGGAAGAACAGCGCCGCCTCGCGCGCCGCCGACTCCGGCGAGTCCGACCCATGCACCATGTTCTGACCAGTCTCGGTAGCAAAGTCCCCCCGGATCGAGCCAGGCGCCGCCTCCAGCGGGTTGGTCGCCCCGATCGCCTGCCGCGCCGCCTTGACCGCATCTACCCCCTCAAGCACCATCGCCACCAGCGGCCCCGAGGTGATGAACTCCACAAGCTCCCCGAAGAACGGCCGCTCCGCGTGCTCGGCGTAGTGGCGCTCGGCCAGCTCCCGCTCCATGGTCATAAGGCGCAGCGCCACGAGGCGCAACCCCTTGCGCTCGAAGCGAACGATGATCTCCCCCGTCAGCGAGCGGGCGAAGGCGTCCGGCTTGACAAGGATCAGCGTGCGGTCCATGGGTTCCTTTGCGGTCGAGATCGTTTGAGTTCGTCGGCGCGGCCGGTCTGCGCTCGGAGAGGTTAGTGACCTCCATCGGCGCGGCCGGTCTGCGGTCGAAGAGGTTAGTGACCTCCCCGGTGGGCCGGTGCGGCCGCTCCACGGGCAGGACTCAGATGAGCTCTTCGGTGCGCCCGGTGCTGGGAAGCGGACGACCGATCGAAGCGCGGCCGCCCCCGGAGCCGGGGGGCCGTGACGCCGGCTCGGGCGCCGCCCCCGCGGTGCGGCCGTCCTCGAGGGCGCTCACGGTCAGCTCCTCGCTCTCGACCGGCGTCTCCGCCCTGCCGCGCCGAGCACTCGACGATCGGCTGGCACGCCGCCGCGGGGTCGCCTCCGGGGGCACGTCGGTCTCGCAGTACGGGCAGATCGTCCACGCCCGGTCCAGCGGCTTGGAGCAGCTCACGCACCGCTCCTTGAGCTTGCGCAGACAGCTCGGACAGCGGACGAAGTCCCGCTCGATCGGGTAGTCGCAGTGCGGGCACAGGCCGTGGTCGAGCTCGCGTAGCCGCGCTTCGGCCGCCTGCACCTCCAGTTCGCGCTCCTGCACGTCCTCGAGGTACTCCGGCGGGCGCAGGATGATGTACACGACGGTGCCGACGAACGGGAACAGCGACGCCGCCGTCGCGCAGCCGATCAGCATCGGGTCGACGATCCGCCGCCGCGCGTCCGCGTACGTCCAGTAGATCAGGGACACGTACAGCACCGCCCCGCACACGATCAGCAGGTCCACCGCCATGCTGAACGCATGACTTTCGATTCCGAAGTACGCAAGCGGCGGCATCGGCTGCCTCACGGGGCTCCCACGCTCATTTGGGAGCCGAGTTTAGACGCTCTCGGGGAAGAAGTCGCGTTTTTGCACGGTCTTTGCCAGCGCGACCCACAGGGGCCTGCCACCGCGACTCACAGGAACAGCCGGCCGAATCCGTACCCCGCCGCGAAGAACACGAGGATCACGAGTGCCACGATCAGCGCGACCGCGCCGACCATCGCGAGCACCGACGGGCCGTCGTCGTTCACGCGCGCCTCCCCGTCGCATCCTCCCCGGCGTCGTCCCGCTCGGCCAGCAGGTCGCCCACCAGGTAGATCGAGCCAGTCGCCAGGACGGCAGCCCCCGGCTGCGTGCGCGCCCACTCCTGCGCCAGCTCCAGCGCGCGCCGCGGGTTGGGCTCGCACTCGGTCGCCTCGAAGCCCTGCTGGCGCGCCAGCGACTGCAACGCCGCCGGCGAGAGCGCGCGGCTGCTCGGGGGGGCGGTGAACCACGCTCGCCTGGACAGCGGCAGCAGCGCCGCGAGCATGGACGCCGCGTCCTTGTCCTCGAGGACGCCCATGACCAACACCAAGGGTCGGGTGTATGGGGTGCCGATCGAATGCTCCGCGGGCCCTATATATGGGGCCCCAATCGAATGCTCCCCCGGCCCCCTATATGGGGTCCCAATCGAATGCTCCTCCGACCCCCTATATGGGGTCCCAATCGAGTGCTCCTCCGGCCCCCTATATAGGGTCCCAATCGAATGCTCTGCCGACCCTATATATAGGGTCGATGACGAACCATCGCCCGCCTCCTCCGCCGGTCGGTCCTCCAAGCCTTTGAGGACCTCCCCCAGCGACTCCACCAGCGCCCGCGCCGCGTCGGGGTTGTGCGCCCCGTCGAGCACCGTCAGAGGGTCCTCTGCCACAACCTGCAGGCGTCCCCGCACCACCGTCTCCCGGGCCGCCGCCTGCACCGCGCCCTCGTCCAGCGCGATCCCCGCACCCGTCAGGTATGCCTCGGCGGCCACCCGCGCGAGCGCGAAGTTGCGCTGTTGGAAGGCAGCCAAGGGCGCCGCCGCGAGCCCCTCGGGGGACACCTGCACGAGGCGCGCCCCCCGCTCCGCCGCCGCCGCGCGGGCGAGAGCGAGCGCTTCGGGGTGGAGGTCCGCGCCGAGCGCGAGCGTCGAGCCGGGGCGCAGAACCGCCAGCTTCTCCGCCGCGATGTCCCGCACGGTCGGCCCCAGCCAGCGGGTGTGCTCGAGGCCGACGGAGGTGAGCACCGTCACCGCCGACTCCACCACCGCGGTCGCGTCGTAGCGGCCTCCGAGGCCGGCCTCGACCACCGCCACCTCGACTCCCTCCTCGGCCAACGCCCAGAGGCCCGCGGCGGTCAGCAGCTCGAACTGGGTCACGTGGTCGTCGGCGGCGAGCGTGCGGTTCACGCGCTCCGCCGCCCACGCCGCCCGCGCGACCGCGGCCGCGAAGGCCGGGCCGGCAAGATCTCGCTCGCCCACCTGCACCCGTTCGGAGTAGGAGACCAGGTGCGGTGAGAGGTAGGCACCGGTGCGCAGCCCGTGGCGCTCGAGGATCGCCGCGGCCATCCGCGTGGTCGAGGTCTTCCCGTTGGTGCCCACCACGTGCACTGTGTGAAAGCGCCGCTGGGGAGACCCAAGCGCGGTCATCATCCGCCGCGTGCGGTCCAGGCCGAAGCGCATCCCGAACAGCTCAAGCGAGCGCAGGTGACGCTCCGCGCGCTCGCCGCTCCAGGGCTCGCTCACAGCGCCTCCAGTTCGGCCTGCAGACGAGCGAGCTTGGTGCGCTCGCCCTCGACGACCTCCACGGGAGCCCGCTCCACGAAGCTCGCGTTGGCCAGCTTCGCCTGCAGACGGGCGACCTCGCCCCCGAGCTTCTCCCGCGCCACCGCCCGCCGCCGCGCGGCCGCTGCGAGGTCGAGACCCTCCTCGGAGAGCACCTCGACGGTGCCGCACGGCACCGAGATAGACGCCACCGGCTCGGCCCTCCCGAGCTCCCCGGACTCCGAGAGATCGAGGTGCGCCAGACCAGCGAGGATCGCCGCGGTGGACTCGTACCCCTTGGCATTGACGCGGGCGGGCACGATCAACCCGGGCGGCGCGGCCACGGAGTCCCGCCAGCCCCGCACAAGCGTGACCGCCTCGACGACGCGCTCCATCTCGATCTCGGCGTCGCGGTCGATCAGCGAGGGGTCGGCGTCCGGCCGGCGCGCCCCGGCGAGCAGCCCTTCGTCGCCCAGGTACGACCACAGCTCCTCGGTGACGAACGGGATGACTGGGTGGGAGAGCGCGACGGTCGTGCGCAGCACGTAGAGCAGCGTGGCGATCAGCTCCACGTCGGGCGTCTGCGCAGCGGCGGCCAGCCGCGGCTTCACCGCCTCCAGGTACCAGTCGCACAGCTCGCCGTACACGAAGTCGTAGAGCCCGAGGGCGGCGTGGGAGAAGTCGTAGCTCTCGATCCGTGCGGCGGTGTCGCCGATCACCTGTTGCAGGCGCGAGAGGATCCAGCGGTCCTCGACAGTGCGCGGCACCGGTCCGGACGGGATGCCGGCGAGCTCGCCGCCGGGCAGCGAGGCGACCCGCAGCAGCACGAAGCGCGCGGCGTTGAACAGCTTGTTCGCGAGCGCCTGCCCCTGGCGCACCTTCTCCGCGGAGTAGCGCACGTCCTGGGAGGAGGACATCGCCAGCAGCCCGAACCGCACCGCGTCCGCGCCGTGGCGGGCGATCTCGCCGAGCGGGTCGATGCCGGTGCCCAGCGACTTCGACATGCGCCGCCCGTCGGGGGCCTGGATCACCGAGTGGATGTACACCTCCGCGAAGGGCACCTCGCCGGTGAAGCGCAGGCCCATCATCACCATCCGCGCGACCCACAGGAACAGGATGTCCCGCGCGGTGGAGAGCACGCTGGTGGGATAGAACGCGCGCAGCTGCGGGGTCTCCTCGGGCCACCCGAGCGTGGCGAACGGCCACAGCGCCGAGGAGAACCACGTGTCGAGCACGTCCTCGTCCTGACGCAGAGCCCCGCCGCAGGACTCGCAGCACTCGGGCGCGACGGCGGCGACGTGGACGTGCCCGCAGGGCTCGCAGTAAAACACCGGCAGCCGGTGCCCCCACCACAGCTGCCGCGAGAGGCACCAGGGGCGGATCGAGTCCATCCAGTCCAGGTACACGCGGCGGTGGTTCTCCGGCACGATCCGCACGCGCCCGTCGCGCACCGCCTCGGCCGCGGGGGCCGCGAGGGTGTCCATGCGCATGAACCACTGCAGCGAGATCAGCGGCTCGATGCGCTCTCCGGAGCGGTGCGAGTAGGGGACTTCGTGCTCGTAGAGCTCCTCGGCCACGAGGCGGCCCTCGGCGCGCAGCGCGGCCACCACTGCCACACGCGCTTCCATCACGGTGAGCCCCGCGAAGCGCTCCCCCGCCTCGGAGGTCAGGCGCCCGTCCTCGCCGATCACCGAGACCTGGTCGAGTTCGTGGCGCTGGCCGATCTCGAAGTCGGCGGGGTCGTGCGCGGGGGTCACCTTCAGCAGGCCGGTGCCGAAGTCCCGCTTGACGTAGTCGTCCGCGACGATCGGCAGGCGGCGTCCCACCAGCGGCAGGACCGCTGCGCGCCCGACCAGCTCGCGGTAGCGCTCGTCGTCGGGGTGGACCGCCAGCGCGGTGTCGCCGAGCATCGTCTCGGGGCGCACCGTGGCGATCGTCACCGAGCCCCCGCCGACAACGTCGTAGCGGATCGAGTACAGCGTGTCCGTCTCGCGGCGCTCCTCGACCTCCAGGTCGGAGATCGCCGAGCGCGAGCCGGGGTCCCAGTTGACGATGTACCGGTCGCGGTAGACGAGTCCCTGCTCGTAGAGCGCCACGAACACCTCCACCACCGCGCGGTGGTAGCCCTCGTCTAGCGTGAAGCGCTCGGCGGAGTAGTCGCACGAGGCCCCCAGCCGCTTGAACTGCTCCACGATGGTGTGCCCGTAGTGCTCGCGCCACTCCCACGCGCGGCGCACGAACTCCTCGCGCCCTAGCTCCTGGCGGCTCGTGCCCTCCGCGCGCAGCGCCCGCTCGACCACCGCCTGCGTGGCGATGCCCGCGTGGTCGGTGCCGAGGATCCACTTCGTGCGCCGGCCGGCCTGGCGGTGGTAGCGGACCAGCACGTCCTGGATGGAGCCGTTGAGCGCGTGGCCCATGTGCAGCGAACCCGTCACGTTCGGCGGGGGAATCGCGATCGAGTAGTTCTCCCGCGCGTCGCCCTCCGGCTCGGGGTGAAACAGCCCGCTGGCCAACCACCGCTCGGTGATGCGCGGCTCGACCTCCGCGGGTTCGAACCGTGTCCTGCTCTCAAGCTCGCGCCAACGCTCGCTCATGGGAAGCGTGAGTGTACGTGTGGGTTCCAGTCGGTGCAGGCACCGACTGGTCGGCCGGCGCATGCGCCGGCCGCGGGGAGGTACATGTACCTCCCCGAGACGGGCCGCATGCGGCCCGTCCACCGGTGGCGCATGCGCCACCGGCCAGGCCGCACATGTGCGGCCTGGGGCAGTGCCACATGTGGCACTGCCTTCCCGCCCTCAGTTGGCGAGACCGCCGAGGATGGCGTAGGGGTGAAGCTGGCGCCAGTACTCGAGACCATTGCCCTGCGCGTGGATCTCGCTGCCGGGCGGCGCCTCCGCGCGGATGCGCTCGGCGAGGGCGCGGGCGTCGTCCTCGTCGTTGGCGCCCACCAGCAGGTGCCGCCAGCGCTGGTTGACAGGGATGCCCTCGCCGCGCAGGCGCTCGGCGAAGGCGCGGGCGTCGTGGTGGGTGGGGACGGTGACGTAGACCTCCCACTCTGGTTCGCCCGCCTGCAGCGACTCCTCGGTCTCCGTCTGCTCCAACCGGGCGTGCTCGGCTGCGCGCTCGGCGTCGGTGGCGGGCAGCGGCGTCGAGGGGTCCTCCCAGCGCTCCTCCACCGGGTGCCAGTGCGTCAGCGAAACCTCTCCCACCAGGTCGTGCTCCTGCAGCGTTCGGCGCACGACCTCGCGCGCCTGTTCGGCGGCGGGCAGCGAGTCGGCGTAGAGGAACACGTGGTCCCCCTCGTGCGTGACCGCCACGCGCGGCGAGGGACTACCGTCCTGCAGGTTCTTCAACGCGTGGATCAGCTCGCCGGGCGCCTGCGTCTGCGCCTGGACGCGGAACTCGTCGTGCACGGGACTACGCCGACTCCTCGCGCAGGCGCCGCGGGCGCTTCTCGCGGACCTCGGGGGCGGCCTCGGTGACGAGCGTGGGGGTGCGGCCCTGCTCGACGGTCTCCTTGGTGACGACGCACTTCTTGACGTCCTCGCGGGAAGGCAGCTCGAACTGGACCTCGAGCAGGATCTCCTCGATGATCGAGCGCAGCCCGCGCGCGCCGGTGTTGCGCTCAAGCGCGCGCTCGGCGACCGCGGTGAGCGAGTCCTCGGCGAAGACCAGCTCGATGCCGTCGAAGGAGAAGAAGCGTTGGAACTGCTTCACCAGCGCGTTGCGCGGCTCGACGAGGATCGAGACGAGGTCCTCGCGGGAGAGCTGGTGCACGGCGCTCATCACCGGCAGGCGGCCGATGAACTCGGGGATCAGCCCGTACTCGATCAGGTCCTCGGGCAGGCACCGCTCGAAGATCTCCCCCGTGTCGCGGTCCGCGCGGGTCTGCATCGGGGCGGCGAAGCCGACACCGTTGGAGCCGATGCGCCGCTCGATCAGCTTGTCGAGGTTGGCGAACGCCCCGCCGCAGATGAACAGCACGTTGGTGGTGTCGATCGTCAGGAACTCCTGGTGGGGGTGCTTGCGCCCGCCCTGCGGGGGCACCGAGGCCTGGGAGCCCTCGAGGATCTTCAGCAGCGCCTGCTGGACGCCCTCGCCGGAGACGTCGCGCGTGATCGAGGGGTTGTCGGCCTTGCGCGCGATCTTGTCGACCTCGTCGATGTAGATGATCCCCGTTTCGGCCTTCTTGACGTCGTAGTCGGCGGCCTGGATCAGCTTCAGCAGGATGTTCTCCACGTCCTCCCCCACGTACCCGGCCTCGGTCAGCGCGGTGGCGTCGGCGATCGCGAAGGGCACGTTGAGGATCCGCGCGAGCGTCTGCGCGAGCAGCGTCTTGCCGCAGCCGGTGGGGCCCAGCAGCAGGATGTTGGACTTCTGCAGCTCGACCTCGGACTCGCCGGTCTGCATCATCTGCACGCGCTTGTAGTGGTTGTAGACGGCCACCGAGAGCGTGCGCTTGGAGGTCTCCTGGCCGATCACGTACTCGTCGAGCACCTCGTAGATCTCCCGCGGCTTGGGGAGTTTTTCGAGGTCGAACATCGGCGTGGGCGCGAGCTCCTCGTCGATGATCTCGTTGCACAGGTCGATGCACTCGTCGCAGATGTAGACCCCGGGTCCGGCGATCAGCTTCTTGACCTGCCGCTGGGACTTGCCGCAGAAACTGCAGAGAAGCTGCTCGTTGGAGTCTGTGGGTCGGGCCATGGTGTGAAAGCTCTCCTCTCCTGCGGGGAAAACGATATCCCTTGCGAAACCTTCTAGGAGGGTCGCTGAGCAAGCGAGGCCCCGATCGAGGCCCACCTACCCGCGCGGCGTGCTGGCCGCTCGGCGATCCCTCGATCGCGCGAGCGCGCCGCTCAGCGGCTCCTAGTGCTCGGAGATAACGCGATCTATGATGCCGTACTCGCGGGCCTCCTCGGAGCTCATGAAGTAGTCGCGCTCGGTGTCCGTGCGCACCTGGTCGAGCTCTTTGCCGGTGTGCTTGGCGATGATCTCGTCCAGCCGGTGGCGCACGTCGATGATCTCTTTGGCGTGGATCTCGATGTCGGTCGCCTGCCCCTGGAAGGACGAGGACACCTGGTGGATCAGGATCTTCGCGTTGGGCAGCGCCATGCGCTTGCCCTTCGCGCCGCCCGCCAGCAGCAGCGCGCCCATCGACATCGCGATCCCCACGCAGATGGTCTGCACGTCGGGCTTGATGAACTGCATCGTGTCGTAGATCGCAAGGCCCGCGTACACCGAGCCGCCGGGCGAGTTGACGTAGATCGAGACGTCCTTCTCGGGGTCCTCGGACTCCAGGTGCAGCAGCTGGGCGACCACGAGGTTGGCGACCTGGTCGTCCACGGGGGTGCCGAGGAAGATGATGCGCTCGTTGAGCAGGCGGGAGTAGATGTCGAACGCGCGCTCTCCGCGAGAGGTCTGCTCGACGACCATTGGGACCAAAGGGCTCATTGTCCTCGCTTCAGTTTCGCCTCACCGGCTGGATTCCTCCCGGGCACAGTCCAGATCCTGGGGGGCTCCGGCCCCTGCGCCGGACGCCTGCCGTAGAGGCTAGCGGTTCGGCGCCGACGGGCTGGTACAGGCGACCGGACTATCGATCGGGCGTCCACAGCCCGCCGACTCCCTCCGCGTGCTCGCGCGTCTGCTCCTGCGCCTCGTGCACCTGCTCCTCGCGGACGCGCTCGGTGCGCTCCTTCTCGGGCGTCCACAGCTGCTCGCGCGCACGCGCCTGCTCGATCGGGATCGGCCGCGCCTCGGCGGCGATCAGCTCCATCGCGCGCCGCGCGGCGAGGTCCTCGCGGAGCTCCTCAAGGCGCCCCGCGTCGCCCAGCCGCCGCAGGAGCTCCTGCGGGGAGAGCTCCTCGCGCTCGGCGGCGGGGCGCAGCGCCTCCAGCAGCTCCTCCTCGCCGGGGTCGATGCCCTCGGCGGCAACCACCGCGGTGAGCACCGCCTCGCGGCGCAGCGCCCGCTCGGCGTCGGGCGCGGAGTCGGCGAGGAACTCGGCCTCGGTGCGCCCGGAGAGCTCCAGGTAGGTCTCGCGCGAGAGGCCGCGGTGGGAGAGGGCGCGCAGCACCCGCTCCCACATCTCCCGCGCGCGGGCCTCGATCAGCGCTCCGGGCACCTGCACCTGCGCGCGCTCCACGGCCGCGTCGAGCGCGGCCTCGCGGAAGTCGGCTGCGGCGCGGCTCTCCTCGGCCTCGCGCAGGCGCCGGCGGATGTCCTCGCGCAGCTCCTCGAGCGTGTCGAAGCCGGTGTCCACCGCGAGGTCGTCGTCCACGGCGGGCAGCTCCTTGCGCTTGACCTCCTTGACGGTCACCTCGAAGGCGGCTGCGCGGCCGGCGAGCTCCGCGCGGGGGTAGTCCGCGGGGAAGGTCAGCTCCAGGGTGCGCCGCTCACCCGCGGAGGCCCCCTCGAGCCCCTGCTCGAAGCCCTCGATCAGGCTGCCCGACCCCAGCTCCACGAGCTGGTCGCGTCCCTCGCCGCCGGCGAACGGCTCGCGCTCGCCGTCGGCGCCCACGAGGGCGCCCTCGTAGTCGAGCACCACGTAGTCTCCCGCCTGCGCGGAGCGCTCCACGGTCTCCAGGCGCGCGAGGCGCTCGCGCACGGCGTCGAGTTCGCTCTCCACGCGCTCCTCCTCGACGACCGGCTCGGCGCGGCCGACCTCCAGGCCGCGGTACTCCCCGAGCACAGCCTCCGGGAGCACGCCGATCTCGAAGGAGAACTCCAGGGCCTCCCCGTGGGGGGGCAGCTCTCCGAGGTCCACGTCGGGGTCGCCCACCGGGACGATCCCGGTGCTCTCAAGAGCCGCGACGTACCAGCTGCTCAGCGTGTCGCGCACCGCCTCCTCCATCACGGCCTCGCGGCCGAGGCGGCGGATCACGAGCGGCGGGGGCACCTTGCCGCGGCGGAAGCCGGGGAGTTTCAGCTTGCGCCCGAGCTCGCGGGCCTTGCCCTCGATGCGCTGCTCGAGCTCGGCGGGAGGCACCTGCACCTGCACGCGCACGCGCGACTCGGGCAGCTGCGTGACTGTCGTCGTCAGGGTGCTGGGCACGGCGCCACGATACCGTGCGGCCCGATGCAGGGGCTCACGAATCAATATCTGACGGTCCGGATGCACCCGCCTGGCGGCGCCAGCCGCCACCCACAATGCTCGACGTACTACCGGTACGCCTGCGCTCGTGTGCGTCGACCGAAGCCGGGTGACACGCGCCTTCGGCGCGAGTCCCCGTTTCGGCCAGCATCCACCATCCGAGCGGGTGGGTGGGTCCCGGACATCCATCTATTGATTCGTGAGCCCCGAGCGCTGCGGCGAGCGGAGCGGTGGTGGTGGACCGGCCCGGTGGGCCACCTCGTGGGCGGCGGGCTCGACCTCGCGGTAGCGTGGGGGCGCTATCTGCGCTCGCGTCGAGCCCGCCGGCCGTGACTACGCGCCGAGCGGCGCGGGGACTGCGTGGAAGGCGAGCGCAACGCCGCGGGGCACGACCAGCACCGCCGAGGCGTCGTCCTCGATCAGGTTGAGCGCGGCCGCGGAGAGGGCGACCTGGCCGGGTCCGGCCTCGGGGCGGGAGCCGAGCACGAGCAGGTCGGCGCCGTGGCCGGGGGCCGCGGGGGTCACGCTCGCGCCGAGCGCCTGCGCGAGCGCCTCGGCGGTGCTCCGCGCGGAGGGGTCGGTGGGATCCTCGGTGACGGCGATCCGCTGCAGGCCGTCTGCACGCTCAGCGAGGCCCGCCGAGGCGATCGCGATCGCGAAGCGGCCCCCGTCGAGCAGGCGCTGCGCGGAGTTGCCGACGGTCACGTGGTTGGGCGCGGTGTGGGAGTCCGAGCAGAACACGATCGCCTGCGCCCCCTCCGACTCGGCGAGCGCGCGCAGTCCCTCGGGCGTGGAGCGGTCGGAGACCACGTAGCAGGCCACGTCGGGCACCCCGAGCAGCTCGCCGCCGCGCTGTAGCAGCTCCTCGGCCTCGGCCTGGGCGAGCACCTCGCGGTCGGGCTCGGGCTCCTGGGTGTGGCGCACGTACGCAAGCGCCACCTCGGCGCCGGCCTGTGCGAAGAGGCGGCCGAGGGCGACGGCGTCGTCCTCGTTGTTGGTGCCG
Organism: uncultured Solirubrobacterales bacterium; assembly: GCA_963702085.1. GTDB lineage: Bacteria > Actinomycetota > Thermoleophilia > Solirubrobacterales > Solirubrobacteraceae > Palsa-744. The sequence goes on from OY969707.1 coordinate 2,618,535, forward strand.
TCGTAGGAGATGATCGTCTTGGTGGCGGACATGGCTGCTCCTGTCTGGTTCGTGTGGGGTCTCGGTGGGGTCGTGCGGTTGAAGTTCGTGAGGTCTCGGCCTCGACGTCTCGGTGGCAGGTCTGGGTGAGGGTCGCGGTCTTCAGAACTTGAGCCTTGCCTCGAGGTCTGAGGTCGTGGTCTCAGCGGTTCCTTACCCACAGCGTGACACTTTCCTACCATCAGTCCCAGTAATCTTGTTTATAAATATGATAAGTTTTGCTTATGCTCAACGTAGCCCGTCTACGAGTTCTCAGGGAGGTCGCCGAGCGGGGCTCGTTCTCGGCGGCGGCCGACGCGCTCTCCTACACCCAGTCCGCGGTCTCCCAGCAGATCGCGGCGCTGGAGGCGGAGACGGGGATGACGCTGCTGGAACGCGGCTCCCGCGGGGTGCGGCTCACGGGCGCGGGGCGCACGCTGGTGGAGCACGCCGAGGGCATCCTCACCCGCCTGGCGGCGGCCGAGGAGGAGCTCGCCGCGCTCGCGGGCCTGCGCGGGGGGCAGCTGCGGATGGCCTCGTTCCCCACCGCGGGCGCCACGCTGATGCCGGTCGCGATCGCGGCCTTCCGCGCCTCCTACCCGGAGGTGCAGCTGACGCTCGCGGAGGGCGAGCCCGAGGAGATCGCCCCGCGCCTGCGCGCGGGTGAGTTCGACGTCGCGCTGCTGTTCGAGTTCTCCAACACCCAGGACCCACTCGCGCAGGAGCCCGGCCGCGAGCGACTGAAGCGAGTGGCGCTGCTCGAGGACCCGCTGTACCTCACACTCCCCCGCGGGCACCGGCTGGCCGGCAAGCGCACGCTGCGCCTGGGGGAGCTGCGCGGGGAGGCGTGGGTGCAGACCTCCCAGTCGAGCCCCTGCGCGCGCCACGTGGTGCACAGCTGCCGCGCGGCGGGGTTCGAGCCGAACGTGGCGTTCGAGAGCGACGACTACCAGACCGTGCAGGGGCTCGTGGCCGCTGGGGTGGGCGTCGCGCTGATCCCCGAGCTCGCGCTCTCGGTCGTGCGCGAGGACGTCGTCGTGCGCGCCCTCTCCCCCAACCCGCCGGTGCGCAGCGTGATCGCGGCGCTGCCGGGGCGCCTGGGCGCGAGCACCCGTCTCACCCCCGCCGTCTCGGCGATGCTGCGCATCCTCGAAGAGACCGCCGCCGCGCGTCACCGCGCGGCGGCGTGAGGAGAGCTTGCTTCAAGTCGCGCGACGCAGCCCCCTCATGGCAGGCTGCGGGGCCCGAGGTGGACGGCGTCCAAGGGTCCGCGCCGCAACGGCGGCAGGCCGAGCACGTACTGGCGCAGCACGAGGCCCCCGAGCACGGCGTAGCCGAGGTTGGTGGGGTGGATGTCCACGAGCGGCGTGCACATGTTGGTGAGCAGGCAGATCGTGGGCGCTTCGAGCGCCCCGGGCGGGTTGAAGACCGGCAGCGGATCGGCGAAGCGGGCGCCGACAGAGGCCGCGACGCCAGCCAACACTTCGTTGAGCTTCGCGGTGAGCGCGTCGCCGCCGGCGAGCGTTTCCCCGAAGGGGTTGTAGAGCCCGAGCACGACGATCTGCGCGTGCGGAGCGGCGGCGCGCAGCTGACCGAGGATCAGCGCGAGGTTGCCGCCAATCTTCGCGAACTCTCCCGGTGCGCCCGCGAGGACGCAGGCGGGTTCCTCTTTGCAGCCCTCGATCAGGCCGAGCGCGTCGTTGGCGCCGATGTCGATCGTGACGGGGTTGACGCGCCCGGGGTGCGCCCCGAGGTAGGCGAGTGCGTCGGAGAGCTGCGAGGAGGCCGGCCCGCCGGCGTAGGGGTGGTGCAGCGTGAAGCCGTCGGGGTCGACGTAGGCGCAGGGGCCGTGGATGAACGATTCGGTGGTCTCCCCCGGGCAGCCGTCGTTGACGAGCCGCAGGCGCGGGTCGAACAGTTTGAGAACGTTTCCGAAGTCGTTGACGTAGCCGGTTTCGAAGTCCGTGGGGGGCACGGTCGGGAGGAGTTCGTCGAACTTCGCCTGGGAGTAGCCGAAGGCCAACGAGTCCCCGAGCGCCAGGTAGGAGGAGCTCTGCGGGAGGGGCCGCGGCGGCGCGGGCAGCGGTCCGCGCGCCCCCGCGGGGGCCGCGAACAGTCCGAGCAGCAGGATGCAGAGCCCCGTCGGGAGCGCCAGCCGGCCCCCGACGAGACGAAGGTGGGAACGGAACCGAACAGTCATGTGTGCCTCCCTCAGGCGTGGGTCCACCGGAAGAGCCAAACCGCTGCGACCCCCGGTTATGTCAACTGTCAACTCAACGTAGCTCGGCTGTCGTTACTTGTCAAACGGGTGGACGGCACTCACGCGAGGGCGCGACGCGCTGGAGCTCACGCCGAAGGCCGAGGATCCGCCGCCGGAGCCGTCCCGGTGCTGTTCGCGGTGCTACACTGAGCCGGATGCCCACCCGTCACCCCCGTCACTCGGTCACCGAGACGCCGCCCGTACGCGAGGCGCTCGACGCGCTGCGGTTGCGCGGTGAGCGCGTGCGGATGGGCGAGCTGGTGATCCGCGGGGCGCACGAGCGGCTGCGAGAGCTGGAAGCCGAACGCGACGACGAGGCCCGCCGGGCAGAGCTTCGCCGCCAGTTGGTCGAGCGGCTGCGCACGGGAGAGGGGATCGACGTGGACGCGGCGTACGAGGTCCGCGAGCACGGCTGGATCCACCGTTGAGCGGCTACGGCCAGAGACTGGCGATAGACCACTCGGTGTGGGCCCGGGCGAGCGACGGGCGCCTGAGCGGCCCTCCACGCATGAGATTCGAGGCCGCGCTCGCGGCGGGCGAGCTGTGGACCTGCCCGCCGGCGCTGCTGGAGATGCGCTACAGCGCCCGCGATGGCAGCCAGTTCGCCGCCATCGCCAACGAACTCGACGCGCTCAAGCATGCACCACTCACCACCGAGGCCGCGAAGACGGCGCTCACCGCGCAGGCGGAGCTCGCCAAGACACCCGGCATCTCGCACCGCGTCAAGCCCGTGGACCTGCTGATCGCCGCGATCGCCGCGACGACGAAGATCGGGGTGCTGCACTACGACCACGACTACGACACGATCGCCACGCACACCTCGCTGTCGTTCGCAAGTACCTGGGTCGCGCCGCGCGGCAGCATGGACTGAGCGCGTCGCCTGGTTGCTTGAACGGGGCGTTCGGCCCGTAGCCCCCTGTCTGCTGGAGCGGGAGACCGAGGAATCCAACCTCGAGCAGGGGTGTTGGAGACCCTTCGGCAAAGTCCACTATCTGGTTCAACCAGCCAGAGGACGTCTCGTCGGTTGCACTCTTGGTTGCGGTTTCCGCATCCAGGGAGGTTTGGGCGACCGCGCCCTGCTGACCGTCGCGCTGACCCGCGATCTCCCGCTCGCCCCTTGCCCCGGCAGACAGCATCAGTCGGTGTTCTGCTCGGCCTCGCGGTCGGTGATCTCCGACGCGCGACGCGTGACGCGATCGATCAGCCTTGTGCGTACCTCGTCGACCTGGGCTAGCTCGGAGAGATCCTCAGGTACGTCGTCGGTGACTTCAACGGGCGGCAGCGCCGGTTGGGGCGACCCAGTCGTCCAGGGTGATACGGCGATCGGGGCGTATACCCGGTGCAGCGCGAACCTCGCGGTGACCTCGTCGCGCTCAGCGCAGAGGATGATGCCGACGCTCTCGCGGTCATCGCCGCCGCTGGCTCGGCCTGTGGAGTTATTGCGCAGGAACGCGATCACCCGCTTGCTATCGACCTCTTCCACGCCGTCAAGCTCCATCCGGAAATGGGGTGCGGCTTCCTCGACGTCCGTCAGGAAACGCCTGATGCCGTCGATTCCTTCGTACACCCCTCCAACGGCGGCCATTGGCCGTCTCCACCAACTTGACGTTCTCGGTGCAACAGGCGCGATAGCTCTCGATGTCCCTCGCGTTGATCGCCGCGATCGCGCGCTCGACCAACCTCACGTTCTCTTGCGACATCACCTAGCCCCGCTCCAACGCGAGGCGTTCGGCGGCGGCGCGAGCCTCGCCTAGGTCGGGGTAGTGCTTGAACCGCTCGATCTTGCCGTTCGTCCATGTGATGAGGTGCGCCGCCCGCTGCTCGACGCGACCTTTGCCGCCGACCAAGCGGCCGCTCTCCCGAACGACGCTAAGCATGACGCCGTGCCCGAGATCGAGGAGCTCCTCCTCCTCGTACCGGTAGTCCTCCCAGCTCCGACGCCAGTCCTCGACGAAGCCCCTGACCGCCTCCGCGCCCTCGAAGGTCCCTAACCCAACGGCGGACGCGTCATACACCGCGTCGGCGGCAAACAAGCTCATCACCGCGTCAAGGTCACCGCGACTCATGGCCTCGTACCCCTGTCGCGCAAGCCTCACCAGGTCGACGGTCGTGGACTCCTCCTCGGACATCGTGCGGCGAAGTATCCTGGACCGCTGCTTTCGACAGCCAAGCGAGCGTAGGGCGACCCTGGCACCGGGCTATCGCAGCGGACGATTTGGAGCGGTCGCGGCCGTCGTGCGGAGGGCTTCTGCTTTCGCGGGCGAGTGCGGCAGCCAGAGCTTGACCAGAGGAATGCTCGCAGTGATGGAGGCTGCAGGCGGCCAGCTGGGCGGGAGGACGACCCATCAAAGATCTGCTCGACACCATCGAGCGGGCCGGCGCCCCCCCTGCTGGCGGGCAAAGCACATGCGCACATCTGACGCCCCTACCCGTCGCGCTGATCCGGCATACACCTGGCCCCGTTGACGCGACCACTTGGTACCCACGGTTGGTACCCACGACCATCGACCCTCCGTGCAACACGACCCGGAAAGCACAAAACCCCCGGATTTGCGTGACTGTTCAGGTCGCTGGTTGCGGTCAGGGGCCGGCGGTGGCGGGGAGCCAGGGCTGGTGCTTGGCGAGTCGGGCGAGGGCGTCGATGGTGTCGCGGCCTTGCTTTCGGCTGGTGCTGATGTAGGAGCGTAGGGCGAGGAACCGGTCGGCTCCGGTCGTGGTGCGCCAGCAGCCTGAGATCTTCTGCTGGATCTTGATCATGCGGAGATCGCGCTCGGCGAGGTTGTTATCGAACGGGACGCGGAAGTCGTGGGCGAAACGCAGGACGTGCTCGCGTTGCTCGTCGAGGCGGCGCAGCAGGTTCGCGGATGTGCTGCGGCCGATCGGGCCGCGCTTGCCCGTCCGTTTGGTTGGCGGCGGGTTCTGCTGGTGGCCGAGCGCGATGATCTGCTCGTAGGCCGCGCGGTAGCAGGCAAGCGTCCACGGGTCCAGCGTTTGCTCCCTGGCGGCCTTTGTGTCCTCGACCGTGGCGTGCAGTGCGCGCAGCAGCGCGTCGATCTTGGCGGCCGAGGACTGCCCCTCGGGGTCTGCCTCGATGATCGCCAGTAGCTCGCGTAGGTGGTGGGCGTTGCAGAGAGCATGGGTGACGCTGGTGTAGGTGCGGTATTGCGGCCAACCATCGTGGACCGCGATCCCGTGAAAGCACGGGAGCACCCCGGCGTGATCGATCCCTTCGGTGCCGCGACGGTCGTGCAGGGCATAGAAGGTCAGCGTGCTGGTGCTGGAGCTGTGAAGCCAGCGCCCTCGTCCGCCGACGCGAACGCCCGTCTCGTCGAAATGCACGACCGGTGAGCAAGTGATCTGCTCGTGCACCCGGTCGAGGAACACACCGAGATCATCCGCGCCGTCCTTGACGAACGCCATGAGCGTCCCGGGCGATAGTGGCGCACCGAGCCAGTCCGCGAGCAGCCCAGCGGCGCGCTTATACGGCAGATGTTGAGCCGCGATCAGATAGACCCCGAGCACCCGCATCCGTGGCCCATACTGAGTGGGGGCGCCCACCCCCGCTGGAAACCCGGCGCTCGTCACGTGCCCGCAGGCGCAGCGCCGCCGCTGCGCGCGATGCTCGCAGACCGTCAAGCGCACCGGCGGTAGATCAAACACCTGCCGTGCCTCCTCGCCCACCGGTTCGCCGTCTGAGAGATCGCCACCGCAACCCTCACAACGCGACGGGACATGCCGAAGAACCTCATCAGGGCGCTCCACCCGCTGCAGATAACGACCCTCACGACCCGGCTGTCCACCCGGCTTGCGGCCAGACGACCGGCGCAGGCTTTTCGGCGCAGGCAGCTTGGCAAGCCCATCCGAGGACGGCGGCCGCGACGAGTTACGCGAGTTGGCCGCCAGACGCCTCTTCAACTCCACGACCTCAGCCCGCAACTCCTCGATCAACGCCGCCTGCGAAACGACAAGCACCTCGAGATCCTCATACGACGGCCGCCCCTGGGACACATAACAACGTTCGCGGCCTCGCCACCACCCCCTGCCCCACGACCTGAACAGTCACGGATTTCCGGGGGTTTTGTGCTATGGGCGATACTGGGCTCGAACTCGCGCCCAGACCTCAGCTCAGGTCATATGAGGCTTGCTTGCTGCTCTCAGGTGCTCTGAGATCAGCTCGGATTCGCTCACTGAAGTACCACGGGAAGTACCACGGCGAATCCGTCTCAGACGGCACCTACTTCTCGCGCTCGATGAACTCCGCCGGCGAGAGGACCGGCGGCACAGCATCCGCGAGCTGCCGCAGGTGCGCATCACCTGAGACAATGCACTGCGCGCCCGCCACCCGGGCGAGCGCCACAAGGTAGTCATCCCCGGGGTCCGGCGTAAGGCCAGGATCGGCCGGCGGATCCTCAACCAGCAACCCGTCCTCCATCAAGCCCGTCACGAGCCCCTCGACCTGGGCCCTGTCGATGGATGCCGCGAACTTTGGGCGGTGCAGAACCCGCTCCAGCTCGGCGAGCAGCAGCGGGCTGACGATCACGTCGAAGTCCCCGTCGGCCCATCGGTCGAGAACCTGCGCAGGCGAGCCGTTCGGCGAGAGTAGCGCCGAGACGAAGACGTTGCAGTCCAGGACGATGCGTAGCACTCAGCGACGGGAGGCGTGCTGCTCTTCGACCGCCACCCGCATCGCGTCCTCCTCGCTCATGCCGCCCCCCGCGGCGCGGCGGTCGGACAGGATGGCCTTGACCCGCTCGCGGCCGCTCAGCATCGCCAGATAGCGCTCGTAGGAGAGCACGACGGCCTCGGGGCGTCGGTGCGCGCCGATCACCACCGGATCGGCCTCCGCGCCGCGAGCACGGAAGCCCGCCAGCAGCGACGGCAGCTTCGCTCGCGCCTCCCGCGTCGGGAGCACCACATCGACTCGCGGGCCCATGCGAGCCATCATAGCATAGGTGTACACCTATGGATACACCTTGGTGTCAGGTGATCGAGCAAAGTCGAGCGTTGATGGTCAAATCATGTCGGCTCCGGGCACCGACTGCCAGAGACGCGCCGGGGCGGGACGGTGCGATAAACCTCGGCCAGGCGGTGGCCCTACGCGCAGATTGGGTCGGGGAAACTCGTGGCCCGCGGCCGCTATGGCGTCCTCTCTCCCCCCCGACCCCCGCCATCGATGCGCGCAAACGCGGCACGCCACAAACCCCAGCATCGATCCGACGGCGGGCTGAACACGACCGCAATGCCTCGCGAGCGAGCGCACGACTACTGAGAACCGCCAGATCGCTGCTCGTCCAGACCAGCAGCGTGAGCGCCGCCGGGCGGCGCGCTCGCATCCGGAGAAAAGGGAGCGTCAGCCGCGGCCCACCGGCTTGCCCGTAGCTCAGCGCACCTTGTACTTGATGTGTGTGACGCCCGGTGCGTCAATCACCCGGATCTGCTTCAGCTTGAGAGCTCCGCGCTGGAGGCCTTGAAAGAGGCGCTCGCCGCTGGCCATGATGACCGGCGCAATCGAGATGTCGATCTCGTCGACGAGGCCCGCTGCCAGGAACTGGTTGACCACCGACGCGCCGCCGGCGAGCCAGATGTCCTGCCCCTGGGCGGCGTCCTTGGCTTGCGCGAGCGCCGACTCGATCCCGTCGGTCACGAAGTGGAAGGTGGTGGCGCCTTCCATCTCGAGCGGCTCGCGCGCGTGGTGGGTGAGCACGAACACCGGATGGTGGTAGGGCGGGTCCTCGCCCCACCAGCCCCGCCACGGATCCTCGCCCCAGGGTCCGCTGCTGCCGCCGAACATGTTGCGGCCCATGATCGTGGCCCCGATGTTTGCGCGGCGCTCCTCGACCACCGAGGAGCTGACGTTGGTCTCGCCGCCCTCGTCGCCGTGCATCTCGCGGAACGCCTTGAGTGGAAAGAACCACTCGTGCAACTCCATCCCGCCCACTCCGAGCGGGTTCTCCTCGCTCTGGTCAGGACCGGCGACGTAGCCGTCCAGCGACATCGTGATGCTGAGTCTGAGCTCGCTCATGTCAATTCCTATTGCCGGTGCGCTCGCGGTGCCTGCACCCTGGCCAGCAGCAGGGCCGACGCTGGCCTTCCTCCAGCTCCTCCTGGGTCCGGCGGATGCGGCGTTCTCGGGTCTTCTCCTGCTTGGCATCCTCCACCCAGCAGATGAACTCGTTGCGGGCCAGGGGCGTGATGTCTTTCCAGGCGTCCAGTGCCGTGGGGTGGGCGATCAGCGCCGTGCGCAGGTCTCCTGGAAGCTTATGCACCACCCCACCGGGCACTCGCGGGCTGCTCATCGGTCGACGGTAGCGCGTCAGGTCGGGGCGGCCCGGCCCTGCCGAGCTCAAGAACCAGGAGTCTGGCGGACTGTCTCCCGCCAGTCGCAGAAGCTTGCGCCGCTCCGTAAGCTCTTGGTGTGTCGCGCTCGAAGAAGAAGCTCACGGAATACTCGCCCGCTCAGCGGGTCTGGATTGCCGTGCTCTTGGCCTTGTCGCTTGGGCTGGTCGCGGCATCGGAGCGCGACATCCAGCGTCGTCCGGCCGATCAGGTGCGCGGGAGCAAGGCGCTCTGGCGCCTGGTGTGTCTAAACGCCCTCGGTGCGGCGAGCTACTTTCGGTGGGGACGTAGACGCGCCGAGTAAGCAGGGAGTGCGGCGCCACGCATGAGATGTTCGCGGCGGGCGCAGAGCAGGGCACGGGCGATCGCGATCACGGGCTTCCGCGAGAAGATCGTCCAGACTTGTAGGTATGACCGCGTTTCGTTCGTTGCGCACGGCAGGCGTGGCCGACGCCGCGGTGGTGGCCGATCTGCTCGACCGCTTCAACCGGGAGTACGAGACGCCGACGCCCGGGCCCGCTGTGCTCGTCGCGCGTCTCGAGCGTCTGCTCTCCAGCGGCAACGTCGTCGCGCTCCTGGCTGGCGAGCCGGCCGTAGGACTGGCGCTGCTTACCCTGCGCCCCAACGTCTGGTACGAGGGCCCCGTCGCTCTGCTCGACGAGCTGTACGTCGTTCCTGTTGAGCGCGGGCGCGGCATCGGTACCGCGCTATTGAAGACCGCGGAGGACGAGTGCCGTCAGCGCGGCAGCGAGTTGTTGGAGATCAACGTGGACGCCGAAGACACCGACGCGTGCCGCTTCTACGAGCGCCACGGGTACACCAACCGTGAGCCGGGACGGACGGACCCGGAGCTCTATTACCACCGCGACCTCGTCCCGCGGAGTGCCGCATAGGCTGCGGGCGCCGCCGTCGGCGGTGATGGCGTCGCTGCCTGGGACGGGCTGCGCCCGCACAGGCCCAGGGCTGGCTGACGATCGTTTTCTCGGCGCATTTCACGCGTCTCGCGGCCCACGAGCGCCAGTGCTCCCCCTCGTCCACAGCGAGATCTTGGCGCGTCGGGCTGGATGCTCCCGCTCTTGGTCGGCGGCGGCAATGAGCCGCGCGGCGGTCCCAACCATGATCCTCGGCACGGCAGGAGTGGCCCTGCCTCTAGAGTTGGCCCCACTAGGGTGGCGGTGATCCGCGGCCTGAATGCGAGGATTGTCTGATGGACGCTGACGAGCGACTGCGTGCTGGCCGTCTGGCGGCGCAGCGGCTGACGCCGGCAACGGCGTGCAAGAGCGCCGAGGAAGCGGCGTTGGCTGTAATCGGCGTCCAGGCTCAGGATCTGCGCGCCGCGGCTCTTGCACTGCGCTCGCGCGTGCCCGGCCTCACCCGAAGCGCCGTCCGCGCCGCGCCGCTCCTGCGCACGTGGACGGTCCGCGGCACGGTGCACCTGATCGCGGAATCCGATCGCCCTTGGCTGCACGCGCTATTCGCCAGGCGAAATGCCCGCGTGTTCGGCGCGCGCTTCGCGCGCTTCGGCATCGTGGAGGAGGTAAACGCCATGCGCGGGGACGTCGTTGAGCTCTGCGGCGAGCGTCCCCGCGACCGGCCGTCGCTGCTGCGCGCGCTCGTCGAGCGCGGCCACCCGTCGCTCGAGCAGGGTCCGATCAACACATTCGTTCCGTGGCTCTCGACGCAGGGGCTCATCGTCACCGACACTGCCGGCCTGCTGCACGCGGCCGATCCGCCCCCGGCGGTCGACCCCGACGAGGCACTCGCAATCCTTGGCGCCCGCTACCGCGCAGGCTACGGCCCCTGCGACGCAACCGACCTCGCGAAGTGGTCCTCGCTGCCCATCACACAGGCGCGCCGGGCGCTCGAAGACGCCGGACCGCCGAGCGACGCTGACCCGTTGCCCACCGATGACACACCGCCCTGTCTGCTGCTCGCCGCCTTCGACACGCTCATGCTCGGCTACCGCACTCGCGAGCCATTCGTCGTCGCCGAGGACGACCATCACATCCTGAGGGGCGGCGGGATGCTCAAACCCGTCGTACTCAATCGCGGAGCAGCAACGGGTACTTGGTCCATCAAGAAGGGCCGTCCCGAGCCGGCGTGGTTCGCGCGGCCCACGCCCGCTCCGGAGCTCGCCCGCGAGACTGCGGACATCGAACGCTTCCTTGCATCGTAGCTGCGGGTAGCCCCATGGAGCAAGTCGCGCGGCTCCCACTTTCGGGCTCGGGTCGAGCGTCTCCGCCGGCGTCGCGACCGACCTGGTCGCCAAGCTGTTGGGGATCAGCTAGCGTCGCCTGTTGGAGAGATGAGACCATGGCTGATGCGACCAAGAAGGCCCTGAAGCGTCTCCAGCAGGCCGCTCGAGCGCCGAGCGGCCGGCGTCCGTACGAGCGAAGCATGTTCTTCACTGCTTCGCACCCGAGCGGCACGGGAAGTGTGGTTGTGGATCTCAATGGCGCCGGGGCGTACGCCTACGACGAAGCCTGCGGGCACCTCGCCGAAGACCTTCAAGTCGGGATCAAACCAGCCAAGGAAGCGACAGATTCAGGCGATCTTCGCGCCTTGCTGTTCTGGCAGCGGCATATGGTGACGAGGCTCTACGAGGCTCGCCGTCTGGTCACGAGCGCGCGCAATATCACCGAGGTCGGGGAGTTTGTTGGCGATCTACTGCAAACGCCTCCTGGGGGAGCGAATCTCATGGAGGCATACACGCGCCCTTCGCCGGACACGCCCTCAATGGTCGAAGCGCTCTACGCAGAGCTTCGACACCTGACAGTCCACTATTCCGAGGTCGGGGAGCCCGAGCTCAGGGGCACACTTCGAGACGTATCGCCATCTTCCTGCGGAGATGACGCTCACAGCAGCAGTGGATGGGAGCCCGGACTTGCAGTTTCGCTGGGTCCAGGCGATCCGAAGCATGGAGGTTCTGGGCGACATCAGCCAAGAGGACTTCCTCGCCGCGATGCGTCGCAACAGCGAGACGACTGCAAGCCTTACGGCGTCATGGATGATGGTGACGGCGATCGCGATTGCTCTTCATGCGCACAGGTTGGGCATCGACTCAAACAGGCTCGGAGATGTGTCTGGCTGGCGACCGACGGCGGTCACAACCGACGGAGCAACCGATTTCTAGCGTGCATCGACGGCGGGTATGACTCGTCTCCTTCGCCCTGGCGCACGAAGCACGATGATGCGCCGGTCGCGCTGTACGACGGGGTGGGCCGCGGTGGCCGAGATAGCTGAGGCTCGTCCATCTCAGCAGTCTCGGCGATCTTCAACGACACGCTCGCATCCATGACGAAGCACTCGTGTCGTATGTTCTCCGACCTCGGCCTCACACCGAACACAGGCAGGTGACCGCTACTGCTCCAGCCCCACGGCTTTGAGGGCTTCCGCGCGATCGAAGTACGCCCGGAAACGCCAGGTCCTGTCGCCGCGAAAGTCGAAGATGGCCGCGTACGGCTGATCCACCGGAGCGCCGCTGCCCTTGCCGCGTCCCTTGAGCCTACCCAGCAAAAGCACCCGATCGCCGAGATCATGATATTCCTCAGCAACGCTTTGGAGCTCCTCCCAGTTCTCGCGGGTATCCGCGGCGAACCTTTCGGCGCCCTCGCGTCCTCGGTAGCAGCCGCCTTCGTAGGCCTTCGTCAGGGCTGGCCACCACTCGAAGTCAGGGGTCGCGAGCTCGGCGAACACGGTCCCGACGTCGCGCCGGTTGTAAGCGTCCGTGACTCGCTTGGCGATCTCCACGTTCTCCGCCGACATCGCCTACCCCCGCTCCTGCGCGAGGCGTTCGGCGGCAGCACGGGCCTCGTCGATGTCGGTGTAGTTCGTGATTCGCGCAATCTCGCCGTCCTCCCACACGCTGACGGTTCCGTAGCGCGGCTGAACCTCACCGCTGCTGCGGACTGGACGGCCCTTCTGAACGAGCACGCGAAAACCAACTCCGTTGCCAAGATCGAGAGTCTCCTCGGCCTCGAACTCGCTCTCCTCGTAGGAGGTCCACCAGCCCGCAATGAAGCCACGCGCCGCCGCCTGCCCCTCAAAGACGCCCATACCCACCGGCGACATGTCATACACGGCATCCGACGCGTAGAAGGCCACGACCGCATCGACGTCGCCTCGATTGGTAGCTGCGGTGAGCCGCCTCTGCAACTCCACTAGATCGGGGGTCGTGGACTCGTCGGGCATCCTCCGGTGAGTATCCCGGACCGCTGCTTCCGGACCTCGGCGAGCGTTTGGCGGGCCGGGCCCGCTGCTCGCGTTGGACGACCTGGGGGTGCCGGCGCTGACGACGCCCGCACGACTGCACCGCCCGGCGCAAGCGAGCGTCTGGCGCCTCGGACCACGGGCAGGTGGTCATCGTCCAAACGAGGAGCGCACGGAACCGCTGTATGTGCTTCCGCATCGCCGGAAAGCAGGAGTAGGCGCGCGTTGACGCAAGCACTGCTCTACGACGCGGAGCCTCATCCCCTGAACCCCCGCGAGATCACCCTGTGCACGCAGCCTCTCGGCGAGGTTGCGTCGGGGTGCTCAGGCCCAAGAACCCGCCTGCGAACGTCCAGTACTTGTTCTTCGAGGGTGCGTGCACCCACGAGATCACCCTGCGCCCCAGCGTCACGGCGAGGTTGTTCATCGAGGTCAGCGTTTCGGAGTGCTCAGGCCCAAGAACCCGCCTGTAGAGGTCGAGCACCTGCTCTTGGGCGTGGCGGGCGGAGGGGTAGTCGCCGCGTAGGTAGTCGTGTGCCGCGACGGTCTGTAGGAGTCCGGCGTGGTGCTCGTCACTTGGTATGCCCGCGAGGGCTCGGGCGTGCGCCAGCGTCGTGCCGTCCGCGGAAACCCTGCCGTCCTGCAAATCTACGAGTCGGCGTGTGAGCGCTGTGGTCGCGGCCTGTGTGATCTTGGTGGTGCGCTCCGGCCCGCTATCCAGGCGCCGGATGGTGCGCGATACGAGCGTGTGGACCTGTCGTGCACCGTCGTCTGTCATCTCGGCAAGCGAGGCCACGTAGGCTTCCTGCATCCCCGTGACGGCGTGATCGTGTGCCGCGGCGTCCTCCAGCCCGTCGGTGAGCGTGAACACCTCGACCACGAGGTCGGCCGGGATCGGATCGGCGGCGAGTGCTGATGCCAGGCGCAAGAAGTCAAGACCGGGGTCATCCAGGCCGCGGATGCTGCGCACGAGCGTGACCGCGATGTTCGCCTCGTCCCCGCCCGGCAGCTCACCCGTGAGTTTTCAGCGAACTCAAGCTCGTCCCTGTCGGGGTTGGCCAGCGCGGTGCAGTAGTCGGCGTAGGAGCGCACGCCCTTCTCCGCTCTCAGTGCGCACGATGCCCGGCGGCATCTGTCGTGGAAGCGACACTCGCGTACAAAGCGTCGCGCAACTCAATGGGCTGCACATGATCGCCACCCCGCTCCGGGTTGACGACCAACACCCGCTGGCGCGGATTAACTCCCGCTCGCTGCGCGGCAAGGAACGCCGCAGTCAACTCCCACTGACACGCACGACGAGCCGGATACTCCCGTGAATAGAACGCCACCAGCGCCCGGCTATACGCCAGCCCACCCTCGATCGCCCGGCTGATCGACTCGAACGTTTCGATCTCGCTCTCATCCATCCACACCTCAAGACCCTGCGCCACCAACGCATCCCGCAACACCAAGACCCGCTCCCGATCAGCGTGCGCGTAGCTCAAGAACACATCAGAAGACCCCACCTGTCCGGCCTTGATGCCACTCCGTTGCGTCTGTTTCGCTGGCTTGCTTCGCACGCCCCAGACGATGACTGCGGCGCTCACTACGGCACCCGCAGATAGAAGCACCAGCGGCACCGCATGGTTGTGAAGCAGGCCCGCCAGAGCAACCAGACAGGCCACCAGCACCCGTCCCGCCCCAGTCGCGTTTGCCCATCGGGAAAGCCTACGCGCATATCCTCCAAGGACGCCGTTTGGGCCAGCTTCCCATTCGCAAGCCAGCTAGCGCTCTGCGCAAGAAGGAGGAGTCTTCCGAATCCGCACCGTGGTACCTCTCTGGGACGAACTCCAGCTGCGAACTGGCGTCGAACCCGTGCTTCCGCTCTCCGATGCGGAAGCAGGCGTCCTGCCAGCACCTGACCACACGCTCCGAGCTCGTCCTCAGCGGTAGCGAAGGGCGCGCCGCGTCGACGCCTCCTATCACGCGAAAGCGGAAGCCAGCCGAGGGTCGATGCGGCCGCCGGAGGCTGTCGCAGAGAGATCGAGAGGGGGACGCCGCGGGCTCGATCAGCTGCTGGGCGAGCCTTCGCCGGCCGGAGGGGCTTCGCCGCTCGGAGGACCTCCGGGGGGTCCTCCTTCTCCACCGCCGGGCGGGCGGCCGGCGCCGAAGGTGCCTTGCAGCGCGCTCTGGCACTTCCGGCGGGCCGTTTTGAAGGCTTCGTTGGAGGTGTTGATCCCTTTCGTGTTGAAGACCGGACCGTTGCCGCTCGTGTTGGGTGCCGGCAGGTTGACGCCGTTTTCGCGCATGCACGCCGCGAACTGCGTGAGCGCGGTCTTAGCGGCGGCAGAGTTGAAGCCACGCCGCGCGCCGCGTGGGAAACTTCCACCGCATTTTTTCAGCGCTTCGCGGAACTTCGACTGCGAGACGCCTTCGGGCAGTTTGAAGCCGCCGCGGCCCGCGCCCGGCAATCCTCCGCCGCCGGTCGGCCGGGCCGGGAGTTTGATCCCTTCTTTTTCCAGGCACGCTCGTATTGAGGTGAATCGGCCGGAGCGTGAGGCGGTCTGTTTCGCGCTTGTGCTGTTCGTCGGGGAACTCGAGTTGTTCGAGCTTCCGCAGGCTGCGAGCGCGACAGCTACGACCGAGGCGATCGCGACCGTCGCGAGGAGTTGGTGCAATCGATGCCGTGGGAGCGGTCGACGCTGGTTGGGTGAATCACTTGACATGTTTGGTTCCTTCTCGGTTGGGGTGGGGGGTTTTGGCTTGGGATCGGTCCTAGCCGGATCCGAAGAGCTGCTGCGATTCGCCGCCGCCGCTCGATCCGCTCGAGCTGCCCGTGCCGGTTGCAGAACCGGCCGAGGCTGACGGTGATCGAGCTGGCCGTGACGCCGCCGCTGCCGTGCTGGCTTCCACGGACGATCACGGTGTCCCCGGGATGGATGCTGTGAACGTTGGTGGAGACGGTCTTGCGGACTTTTGTCCCCTTGGGAGCGCTGACCTTGACGGTGTTCCCTTCTCCGCTCGTTACGTAGAGGGTGCTCCCACTCACGTAGGAGACTTCACCGGTGGTGAGCCCTCCCGCAAGTCCTCCCCCTCCGGGGAAGCCTCCGCCACCGCCGCCGAAAAGGCCTGCGCCGCCGCCCGAGCTCGTTGGCGCGCTCCTGGACGCTCCTGTTCCGGCGCCGCTGCCCCGCAGGGCGGCGAGCCCGGCTGGGAGGCTGCCACTGCTCGAAGAGGAGTCCTGGCCCTTCTGGACCTCTACGCCGGCGAAGAAGCCAGCCGCGACCAACAGCACCACCAGCAGCACGGCGGGAATCGGTGCGAGCACCTTGCGCCGAGGCCGGCGCGGCAGCTCCTGGGACTCCTCGAGCCATTCCTCCTGCATCTCGGCGTTGTGGTCGAGCGCCGCGGTCTCCTCGACTGAGGTGGGTGGGGTCGTCATCTGGTGCTCCTCCTCTGAGGGAAGTTGGTCACTCAAAGCGCAATGCCTCGATCGGTCGCAGGGCGGCCGCGCGGGCCGCGGGGTAGGTGCCGAAGAAGAGCCCGGACAGAGCGGCGGCGCCGAACGCGAGGAAGATTGAGTAGGTCGCGATGGCGGGGTGCACCCCGGCGATTTCGAACTGGCTTCCGATTACGCCGACGGCGACCCCGGCGAGCCCGCCGATCAACGAGACGAGCACGGCCTCGGTCAAAAACTGGGTGAGGATGTCGCCGCGACGGGCGCCGATCGCCTTGCGGATGCCGATCTCGCGGGTGCGCTCGGTAACGCTGACGAGCATGATGTTCATCACCCCGATGCCACCCACCAGCAGGGAGATGGCGGCCACCTCGCCAAGCAGGGTGGTGAACACGTTGCTGGTGGAACTCGACGTTTCCAGCAGCGAGCCCTGGTTGAGGACGTTAAAGCCGGGTTCTTCGGTGTTCTTGATCTTGTGGCGTTCCTCGATGATCTGCTTGACCTCCGCTTCGGCGGCGTTCAGCGACGATTCGGACTTCGCCTGCACCGTGATCGAGCTGATTGGCCCCACGCCGGTGAGCGAGTCCTGCACGGTCGTGATCGGCGCCATCACGACGTCGTCCTGGTTGGTAGTGCCGTTGGCGCCCTTTTTCGCTAGGACGCCCACGACTTCGTAGTTGCTGCCGTTGACCTTCATCGTCTGCCCGACGGCGCTGGCGCCGCCGAAGAGTTCCTGCACGACTTCCTGGCCGATCACGGCCACCCGTCTGTGTTGGGCGAGGTCTTCGGAGGTAAATGAGCGGCCTTCGGCGAGCTGGTAGCTGTGTGCGGTGAGGTACGTGGGGGTAGTGCCGATGAAGGAGGACGGTTCGAAGCTCGTGCCGCCCGAGACGAGCGTCACGCTGTTCGCGTTCGCGACGGGTGAGGCGCTCTTGACGTCCGGCGCGAGGCTAGGGTCCTGGAGGGCCTGTGCGTCGGCCTTCGTCAACGAGACGCTGCTTGCGGTGCTGGTTCCGGCGAAGCGCCGCAGGCCGCCGCTGCCCTGCACGAGCAGGACGTTCGTGCCGAGGCTCTGGATACGCGACTCCACGGCCTTGGAGGAGCCGTTGCCGACGGCGATCAGGACGATCACCGACGCCACGCCGATGGTCATCCCGAGGATCGTCAACCCGGAGCGCAGCTTGTTGGCGGTGAGGCCGGCCCAGGCGATGCGCAGAGTTTCCGCGCCGATCACGGGCCGGCCTCTCCGTAGGCATGGTGGGCGGACTTCTGGGCGCGCAACTCCGGTGGCGAGGACTCCAGCGCGCTCGTGCGACGATCCTCGATCACCTGCCCGTCGCTGAGTGAGACCACGCGCTTGGCCTGCTCTGCGACGTCCGGCTCGTGTGTGATCAGCACGACGGTGCGCCCTTCTTCGTTCAGTCCCGCGAAGATCCGCAGCACCTCCTCGGTCGAGCGCGAGTCGAGGTTCCCGGTCGGCTCGTCGGCGAGGATCAAGGTCGGGTTCGTCACGAGTGCACGGGCGATCGCGACACGCTGCTGCTGGCCCCCGGAAAGCTCAGAGGGCTGGTGCTGCAGACGCCTCGCCATCCCGACGGACGCGAGTGCTCGCTGCGCCCGCTCACGGCGCTTGTGACGGTCGATCCCGGCGTAGGCGAGCGGCAGCTCCACGTTTGCGAGTGCGCTCATGCGGGCGACCAGGTTGAAGCTCTGGAAGACGAAGCCGATCTTGCGGTTGCGCAGGTCGGACAGGTCATCCTCGTCGAGGTCGCGTACGTCGACCCCGTCGATGAGGTAGCGGCCGCTGGTTGGGGCGTCGAGGCAGCCGAGGATGTTCATCAGCGTGCTCTTGCCGCTCCCGGAACTGCCCATGATGGCGACGAAGTCGCCCCGCTCGACTTGCAGCGAGACCTCCCGCAGCGCGGGCACGCGGATCGCGCCGAGCTCGTAGGTCTTCGACACCTTCAGGGCGACGATCGCCGGCGGCCTGCGTCTGCCCGGTCTGCCCGGCGCCGCGACGCGCCGCCGTTCGATCAGCGGTCGCGTACGCACGGCTGGCAGCCGCGCGGGCGCGTGCTTTCTCGTCTTTCGCAGCGACATCACGATCCCGGAGGTCCTCCACCCGGGAAGGCGCCTGCCCCCACGAACCCACCACCACCGCCACCGAGCCCGCCACCTAGCCCGCCGCTGCGCAGGCGCGAACCGAGGCGCGAGCTGAGCGAGGATCCCGAGCTCGTGGCCGTCGGCAGCGCGAGGACTTCCCCGGCCTTCAGGCCGCTCAGGATGATCGTCGAGATGTCTCCCGCGAGGCCGGTCGTGACGCGCCGTGCTTCCTGCTTGCCGTTGTGGAGCACCGTCACCGAGCCGGCTTTGATGGCACTCGTCGGAACGTTCAGGCCTTCTTCCTGGTGTACGACGACTTCGGCCGTCGCGCTCATCCCGACCCTTAGCCCTTCTGCTTCCTGGTCGAGCTGGAAGGTGACGTCGTAGCTGACCGCCCCACTGCTGCTCGTCGGCACCTGGCCGACGCTCACGACATGCGCGCCGACCTTACGGCCGGCGAGCGCTTCGATCGTCACGGTCGCGATCTGCCCGACGTGGACGTTGTTTATTTCCGACTCGCTCAGCGCCACCACCAGCTGCAGCGACTGCAGGTCGCTTAGGACCGCGAACGACGACGAGCTCGATCCTCCCTGCGAGGAGGAGCTCGATGACGAGCTGGCGGTCGATCCACCGCCGAGCCCGGATTTGCCGCCCGCGCCGGCGCCCGAGGAGCCGCTTGCGGAGGAGCCGCTTGTGCTCGACGGCGATGCCTTCGTCGTGCCCGTCCCGGACACGGTTTCGCCGACTTCTCCGGAAAGCGAGACGATCGTTCCGCTCTCGGGGGCATACAGCTTCGTGTTCTGAACCGCCTGTTCTGCGCTCTGCACACTGAGCTTGTCGCTCTTGACCGCGGCTCTGGCGGAGGCGAGGTTCGCTTCGCGCGTCGCCGCACTCTGCTTGCTGCTCGGCGAGCTCGCTCCCTGAGTGGCGCCGGCGGACTGCGAAGAAGGCGTACCCGCTTCGCTCGTGTTCACAGGGTGCGTTGTGCGGCCGGATTTCGAGCTCGACGGGCTCGTGCTTTTCGTCGGCGTCGGCGTCGGCGTCGTGCGCGTGCTCGTGGGCTTCGTCGAGGTTCCGGTCGTGGTCGGGCCGGGTGTCGTGGAGCTCGGCGCAGAGCCGGTGGGAGTGCTCGCCGAGGTGTTCGCCGCGTATGCGACATAGCGCGTGGAGGCGGTCGTGGCGGTGGACGCACCGGCGGTCGAGGCGGTTGCCCCGCTGCCGGTCGAGGCACCCTGGCTCCCCGTCGTTTCACCTTCGGTTTCTTCCAGCTTCGCGAGGTTCGCTTCGGCCGACTGCAGCGTCGCTTTAGCCTGTTCCAAGCTGACTTCCGCGCTCCCCGGGTCGAGCGTCGCGAGCAGCTGTCCCTGCGTGACGTGCTGCCCTTCTTTTGCGTAGATGTGCGTGACGGTGCCGCTCGTCTTGAAGCCGAGGTTCAGCTGGGAGGCCGACTGGATGTTGCCGCTGCCGGACACCGTCGACTGGACGACACCCTGTTTGACGGTTGCGGTACGGGTGCTCTGCCCGCCCGACGGAGACGCCGGACCGATCGCCGTTGCCGCGAGCACGATCGCGGCGATGCACAGCACGGCAAGCAGTGTGTTGAGCACCGGCTGTTCTCTGAATTTGCCGGCGATACCACGCCGTGGCTCTGGGCGGGAGTCGTGCCAGGAGACGTGCTCGTCCAGCCCGACGTCCGCGCGGACGTCGGGCTGGTCTTCTGCGAGTGTGTCTTGGGGTGGCTTCATATGAGGCTGTCTGGTGAACCTGACCGTGGTCAAGCGTCCCCGCGGCGCGACCGCTGAGCCGCGACCGCCGGATCTTCAGCGTGGCGGTACTCGGTAAGGGTCTGGTTAGAAGAGCTAAAGCCCCGATATGCAAGCGGCCGGGCGGCTCAGGAGCGCGCGCCGACGGCAGCCTGGGCGCCGTCCTCGCCGGGCACCTCGAGTGTCGGAAACGCGACCGAAACGATCGCCCCGCCGTTGCTCGCGTTCTCTGCAAACGCTGCCCCGCCATGTTCCTCGGCTACCTTGCGCACGATCGCCAGCCCGAGGCCCGAGCCGGGGACGGCGCGCGCCGTCGCCGCCCGATAGAAACGGTCGAACACGTATGGCAGATCGTGGGTGCCGAAGCCTGGCCCGTGGTCGCGGATCGAGAGCGTGCCGCCGTCCAGCCTCACCTCGACGGTGCCGCCGGGAGGGCTCCACTTCAGGGCGTTGTCGAGCATGTTGCCGAGCGCTCGGCGCAGCCGGCTCTCCCTGCCGAGGATCAACGTGGGCTGGATCTGCTGCACGATCGCAGTGCCGGGATGCCGCCTGCTCCAGCGCTCGAGCTCCGAGACGATCACCTCATCGAGCGCGACCACGTCGACGATCTCTTGGTCGTCGCTCTCGCGGGCCGACTCGAGCAGGTCCTCTACCAGTGCGCCGAGCTCCGCGCTCTCGCCGATCAGGTCGCGCAGCAGCGGAGCGCGCTCCGCGGGGGGCATGTCGGGGTTGCGCGCCAGCACTTCCAGGTTGGTGCGGATCGTCGCCACCGGCGTGCGCAGCTCGTGTGAGGCGTCGGCTACTAGCTGGCGCTGTGCTCGCTGCGATTCCTCGAGCGCGCCGAGCATGTTGTTGAACGAGCGCCCGAGTCCCCCGAGGTCGTCGTTCCCGGTCACGTTTATGCGGCGGCTGAGGTCGCCCGTCGAGCGGACGTGCTCAGCCGCTCGTCTGAGAAGGTTCACGGGCGCGACGGCGGCGCGTGCGACGAACAGGCCGAGCAAGACCGCGATTGCGATTCCCGCCGCGGCGATCGCGAACAGGATCACCGTGAGGTCGTGCAACGTGTTGTTCAGGTCTGTCAGCGCCTGTGCGACCATGACCGCGCGGCCCTTGCCCGCGGGCGCCACGTAGACCCGGACCGGCGTGTCGCCCGCGTGACCGTTGCGGAAGTATGCGCCCGCCTGGCCGCGTGCGACGGCGAGGTCGTGCGCGGTCACGGTGAAATGCGTCGGGTCGCCGGGCCTCTGGTGAACCGCCCCCGACGCCGACAGCACCGCCAGGTCGCCCTGGTTCTGCACGCTCGGGCGGGGAAAGCGAAAGTCGCCGGGTTTGAGGCTCAGACGCGGACGGCGGATCGGGAAGCCGTTCGTGCTCGACGCTGCCACGATCAGCGAGGCCTGCGCACGGAGCTGGTGGTCGAGCCGTCCCCGGAGGCTACTCTGCACCGCCAGGTAGCACGCCACGGCGCTCAGCACGACGGCGAACGCCACCGCGACGGCCGTGAGGAGAACCATGCGACGCCGCAAGCTCATGCCGTTATCCGGGCTCGCGTAGCGCGTAGCCGACCGAGCGTACGGTGTGGATCAGTCGCGGCTCGCCGCCGGCCTCCAGCTTGCGACGCAGGTAGGACACGTACACGTCCAGCGCCTTCGAGCTGGCGGCGAGGTCGTACCCCCACACGTGCTCAAAGATCATGCTGCGCGACAGGACTCTGCGCGGGTTCGTGAGCAGGTATTCGAGCAGCAGGTACTCGGTGCGCGTCAGATCGAGTTTGCGATCGCCGCGGAACGCCATGCACGCGGCGAGGTCGATGCGCACGTCGGCGAACTCGAGCTCCTCCGTCTGCTCGTCACGCGGCGCCGCGGCCTTCGCGCGTCGGACGCCGGCGCGGACTCTCGCGAGCAGCTCGTCGAGCGCGAACGGCTTGACGAGGTAGTCGTCGGCGCCGGCGTCGAGGCCCGCGATGCGATCGCTGATCGTGTCCTTCGCAGTCAGCATCAGTACGGACGTCTGCGCGCCGGTGGCGCGCATCCGCCGGCAAACCTCCACGCCGCTCATCGACGGCATCGCGACATCCAGCACGACGATGTCCGGTGGTCTCCTTGCCGCTAGCTCCAGCGCCTCCGGGCCGTCGCTGGCCAGCGTGACGTCAAACCCCTCCAGCCTCAGTGCGCGACCGACCGCGTCCCGCAGAGCGCGGTCGTCATCGACGAGCAATACCTGACCGATAGCCATCATCAGCGAGTATCGGTATAGCGCGTAAGAACTCGGCAAGACCCGCGTGAAGCTCGTCGTGTAGCGATGTTGGCGCGGCCGGAGCGCTGGCGACCAGCTTGCCGTGCTACAACGGCCACGCCACCTTCCTCAGCGCTGTGCTCCGCGCTGTGCGACGGGCGCCAAGCATCGCCGCGTGCCGGGTGTACCTGGTACCCGGCGGTAGGAAGCTCGCGGGGCGAGGATCACATGTCCCCGAGGCGGACGAGCGAGCGGCTGAAGCGGGTGTTCTCCTCGTTCCGGATCGACTGGTCGACGAGGACACGATCGCTGTCCTGCCCGTGCTGCGCCCCGACGTGATCGAGACGCATGCGGCGCCCGACGCGGGTCCTGGTCTTCGGGCCGGACGGGCGCACCGACCCCGACTCCATGTCGCTGCTGTACCGCGGCTCACCCGAGACACCGGTGATGCTCGTCGTCCCCCTCGCGGCCCTGAACCCGCGGGACGATGACGTCTGGGTCAAGCTCGATCTTCACCCCGGGAGCCTGGGCCTCGCCGGCCGTCTCGGTCTTCGCGTCCCCGTTCTCGACGCGGTCGTTCACCAACCCCGCCTGCCTGCATAACCCAAGCACAGAGCCGAACAGCTCCGCCAGAGCGTCCTCATGGCGAGCACGGAACCTCGCGATCGTTGCGTGATCAGGCTTCTGCTGGGCCGCGATCACCCGATAGGCGACATCCTCCACGCACTTGCGCTCGATCCCCCGCGACGAGCGCTCCCCCCTTGCGTAGGCGTAGAGCAACAGCGAGACCATCATCGACGGCTCGAACGCCGCCCGACCCCAACCATCCACGCGATATGCGCCATAGAACGCCGAGAGATCCATCTCCTCGACCGACTCCAACACAAACCACGCGAGATGGCCCTCCGGCAGCCAATCACGCGGGTCCGGGGGCATCAAGAACGCCTGCTCACGATCACACGTCAAAAAGTTCATAGCCATACCCTGAAGTCTCATAACCCGCCCGGACGGACCGGGGGTTTGCGCGACACCCACGACGATGACCAGCAGTACCACACGCACGCGGACGCGCAAGCGCTTTCGCGTGGGAGCACTCGTCGTCGCGGCGGCGACGATCGGGCATCGGGCCGGTAGCCTGACGCCGCGGTGGGCACCACCTGGGACGCACTCACGTACGACCGGTCGAGCGAGCCGCAGCAGGCGTGGGCCTCGGAGGTTCTCGCACGGCTCGAGGGCATCGCGCCCGACGCGACGGTGCTGGACGTCGGCTGCGGCACCGGGCGTGTCACGGAGACGCTGGCGGCACTCGTGCCACGCGGCCGTGTACTGGCCGTGGACGCCTCAGCGGACATGGTGGCGCTCGCGCGCCGGCGGCTCGGCGACCGCGCGGAGGTGTGGTGCCAGGACGTGCTCGACCTCGCCCTGGACGAGTCGGTCGACGCGATCGTCTCGACGGCGACGCTGCACTGGGTCACCGACCACGACCGCCTCTGGGCGCGGCTGGCCCGGGCGCTGCGGCCGGGCGGCGTGCTCGAGGTCCAGTGCGGAGGCAAGGGCAACATCGATACGTGAGCGAGCTTGACAACAGCCGTATCGACCGTACGGCCACCGGCGCAGGCGAGCGCGTGCGCGCAGATCGACAAGCCTCGGAGAGCAGGGCCCGCCTGGTTGCACTCCTGGTTGCACTTTTGGTACGCCTTGACGCACGTTGACGTGCCTCGATGGGGTGGATCGCCTCCGGCCAGAAGCCCGCAAAATGGGACGTTTGGCCGCCATATGCCGCGTTTTCTGAAGCGGGAGACCGAGGAATCGAACCTCGAGCAAGGGTTTTGGAGACCTTTCGGCAAAGTCCCCTATCTGGCTCAACCAGGCCAAGGGCTGTCTCATCGGTTGCACTTTTGGTTGCAGTTCCGCATCCAGGAACACCCGGGCGACCGACCGCCAGCGAGCTGAACGTGCACGAGAACACGGTGCGCAACCTCGAGAAGCGAGGCCAGCTGAAGGCGATCCGGCTCCCCGGATCGGGGCTTCCGCCGTTTTCGCAAGCAGGACATTGAGCGGATGCGTGAGGAAATGTGGAGCCAATTCGCGCCCGACACGCCGATGCCAGAGGCGCCCCGGCGTCGACTGGAGCGCCAGCCCTCCTTGTAAGCGATCTCGCGGGCCGCTCGGCGATCTTGCGCTCACTCCGAGGGCCTTCGCTGCTAAACTAAGGAAGTACAGTAGGAAGTCTGGCATGATATCCATAGTGCAGTCAAGGAGATGAAAGTGGCCCGTGGAAGCACTGCACATCGCGTCGACTCCGAGGACTTCCCCTCGCCTAGGCGCACAGATGCGCTCTACGCGCGTATCGTCGGCGAGGTCCGCGACAGCGGGTTGAGCACCGCCGACATCGCACGCATCGTCGGGGTCGCCGAACGCCAGGTGCGCAACTGGACCTCCGGCGGCAACACCCCCAGCGGACGCAACCGCGACCGCTTGCTCGAGCTGCACTACGTGACGCGATCCCTGCGGGACCTCTACACACGCGAGGGTTCCGAGATCTGGTTGCACGGCCGCAAGCGCAGCCTCGCTGGCCGCCGCCCGGTCGACATGCTCGCCGATGGCTCCTACGGGGAGGTACTGGACGCCGTCGAGCGCCTGCACGCGGGGGCCATGTGAGGCAGCGCGATCTGCTGGCCACAATCGCCGGCATCGAACCGATCCGCGTACAGGGCACATTCGAGCGGCATACCTCGCTGCGCTGGGAGGATCTGAAGCCAAGCGCCGCCGGCGGACGGTGGGGCCAACGCCGCGCCTACGAGGTTCTCTACCTCGGGCGCCCGCACAGCAGTGTCGTAATCGAGGCCTACCGCCACCTCGTCGATGACGAGCTCGACGACACCGGCGCGCTCGCGGCGAGCGTCTTGGAGCGACGCATCGTCACCTGCAAGGTCGATATCCCCAAGATCCTCGATCTCCGCGCAACATCTGCCCACACGGCCATCTCCCTGACCGACGCGCAACTCTTCTCGGATGTCGGCGACTACACCGCCTGCCAAGCCGTCGGGGCCGCAGCACATCAGCTCGGACTCGCAGGGCTCATCGCGCCGGCCGCGACCAGGCGCGGAGAGACCCTCGCGCTGTTCTCCGCGAACCTCCCGGCCGAGCACTGGCCCAAGGTCACCAAGCGCGACATCTGGCGAGGTCTCCCACCCGACCCGCGGCGCCTGCGGCTCGTCGACGAAGCCTGACGACGCTCCGCACCGCCGTCTCCGTCAGAACGGGGGCCACCCCAGGGCGCTCATCCGTTCCACAACAGTTGGGTCTTGGCGCGAACGTGAGCGAGCTTGACAATAGCTGTATCGCTCGCCTTGGTGGTGCTGCTTCCGGCATCGGTCGTCAGCGGCAGCCCGATCAAGAGTGCGGGAATGGCGACAAGGCGTCACCTTGCGTAGCCTGTGCGCGGTGCTGACAGTTCGAGCTGCGTCGCCACGAGATCGATCTGATGCGCTGAAGGTGTGGCGGTCGGCGAACGAAGCCCGGGGCTTGGCGCCGACATCAGCGCGGATCGCGCGCGTTGAGCAGAAGCTCGCTGAGGCGACGGCATATCTCGTGGTGGCGTGCGATGACGAAGGGGTGGTCGGGATGGCACTTGCGGAGCCCTATCGCGCTAAGGACGGTTCCGGGCCAGTCATGGTTGATCGCGGCCACGTTTCGATGGTGTTCGTTGCTCCCACGCGCTGGGGCTCTGGGATCGGTCGCGAGCTGCTTGACTCACTGCACCTTACGATGCGTGAGCAGGGGTACAGCGCAGCCTCCTTGTGGACTCGTGCGAACAACGAGCGCGCGCGCCGACTCTACGAAGGGCGCGGCTATCAGCGCACACCGGACGTCAAGCAGCTGCCAGGCGGAGATGAGATCGTCCACTATGAGATCGCGCTGAGCGGTTCGCCCGGACCTCTCGCGCAACGCGTTCGTCGAGGACTGCGCCGCTGCGATCCGCCGTATCGGACTCGGCCCGGTCACGCTCGTGGGCCAATCAATGGGCGCCAACACCGCGATGCTCACCGCCGCGGCCCACCCCGATCTTGTACGCAGCCTGGTGATCATCGAGGGATCCCCCGACGGACCAGACTGCCCGGACCCCGACCCTAAGAGCGCACACGAAGTCCGCGCGTCGCTGGCCGCCTGGCCGGTCCCGTTTCCCGACAAAGCGACCGCTCAGAGCTTTTTCAAAAGCAAGGAATTTGACCCGGTCGCGTGGACTGCGGGACTGGACCTGCGGGCCGATGGACTGTGGCCGAGGTGGGACATCGATGTTTTGGCCGCCTGCATCGCCGAGCTGCAATCCCGCAACTACTGGCCGCAATGGCGCACCATCCAGTGCCCGACGCTTGTCGTCCTCGGCGAGAATGGCATGTTCCCTCAAGGACACGGCGACGACCTCGTCCAGCAACTGCCTGGAGCGTCACTGGTTACGATCCCCGACGCCGGCCACGACGTGCACCTCCACGCACCCCAGGCTTGGGTCACAGCCCTTCAGCGCTCACCGGCCCGCTGAACACAGCAATCCAATCGCGACTTCTCCGCCCACGAAACAGGGGCGGCCGGCGCCGCTCGGGCAGTACAGATGTGGGACCTGCCTTTGTGCCGCGGCACAGCTCGTGCCACGCGGCCGTGTACTGGCCGTGGACGCCTCAGCGGACATGGTGGCGCTCGCGCGCCGGCGGCTCGGCGACCGCGCGGAGGTGTGGTGCCAGGACGTGCTCGACCTCGCCCTGGACGAGTCGGTCGACGCGATCGTCTCGACGGCGACGCTGCACTGGGTCACCGACCACGACCGCCTCTGGGCGCGGCTGGCCCGGGCGCTGCGGCCGGGCGGCGTGCTCGAGGTCCAGTGCGGAGGCAAGGGCAACATCGATACGTGAGCGAGCTTGACAACAGCCGTATCGACCGTACGGCCACCGGCGCAGGCGAGCGCGTGCGCGCAGATCGACAAGCCTCGGAGAGCAGGGCCCGCCTGGTTGCACTCCTGGTTGCACTTTTGGTACGCCTTGACGCACGTTGACGTGCCTCGATGGGGTGGATCGCCTCCGGCCAGAAGCCCGCAAAATGGGACGTTTGGCCTGCATATGCCGCGTTTTCTGAAGCGGGAGACCGAGGAATCGAACCTCGAGCAAGGGTTTTGGAGACCCCCATGTTACCGTTACACCAGTCTCCCAAAAGCGCCTTTTTGCAGGTCTTTTGGCGTATGTCGGTCGAGCTGGGCGGGGACCGGACAGACGACCGCGCACAAGCAGTGCCGCCCGGCGTGTCTGGCGCCCCGCGCTCTGTGCCCAAGGATAGCTGTGAGGATCTCTCCCATCCCAGTCAAGCGACGGCCTCGGTGTGCCGACACTGGTAGCAGGTATTCATAACCACCTACACATAGCTGGGTGACGCATATTTCTCAAGCTCGCCGATCCGCCCCTCGATCGATCGGATGGCGCTCATGGTCCCGTCCGCCTGGCCCTGGAAGGCGCATGCGCCCACGCATGCAGGACTCCGAGGCCGGCTACTCGCTCATCGAACTGCTGGTCGCGTGCGCGGCTGCCCTGATCCTCCTGGGGGCGACGTTCGCGCTGCTCGAGTCGAGCGTGGGGGTGCAGGCGCGCGATACCGAATGGGCGCTGACGCTGCAGGAAGACCGGGCCGGCCTGGCGCAGATGGTGCACGACATCCGCCAGGCGTCGAAAGTCGAAGAAACGACGTCCAGCAAGGTCCTCTTCCTTGCCACGATGGGCGGCAAGCGGTGGGAGGTCAAGTACGAATGCGCCGTCGCCCAGCCGGGCACGGCATACGACGAGTGCGTGCGCCTCGCGGCCGCGGAAGGGACCGCCCTCCCGAGCACCGGCCCGGCGGTCGTGCGCGACGTCCTCAACGGAACCGCGGTCTTCGCCTACTCGCCCAGTTCGGCCGCCCCCATCATTGCTACGGCGAAGCTGGAACTGCCGGCGAAGGGCACGCTCAGGCAGGCCAACAGCAGCGCCTACGCGCACAAGACGATCGTGCTTGAAGACGCGGCGTTCATGCGCAACCTATACCCACAAGGCTGAGACGGGAACGAGATGAGACATCGCCCCGCCGCCCGCCGCCCGTCTGCTCCGCACGCCGAGGACGGCTTCTCGATGATCGAAGTGATGATCGCCGCGTTCGTGCTGACCGTGGGCATCCTCGGGCTGATCGGCGCCTTCAACAGCGCGCGCAAGCTCACGCTGCTCTCCGAACGCCGGACCGCGATGGCCCACCGCGCGCAGCTCGAGATCGAGCGCCTGCAGACGTACCCCTTCGGCCAGCTGACGATGGCCGCAGCCCCCGCCCACTCCGGCGAAAAAACCAACCCCGACTACGGCGTCACCGAAGGCAGCGAACCCACCTACCAGTACGGCGAAAAAGCAGCGGAAACCGAGCCCCTGGCGGTCAACGCGGCCCTGGGCGTAGTCGCGGCCGCGCCAAGCGGCAGACAGTGCGCGAGCTCCGCCGGGGCCTGCGAATGGGCGGACGGCCAGGTCATCGGCAACGTCTACGACTTCGTCACGTGGCACACGGACAAAAACTGCGGCTCGACGTGCCCGGCAAAGGAAAACTACAAGCGGCTCACCGTGGTCGTCACCGCCAAGGTGCCGAGCGCCAGCCACGAACCCGCGCCCGTCCGGATCTCGACCCTCGTCGCCGAAAGCCCATGACGGTCCGGACCGCCATGAGGACCGGACCGTCACGAGCCTCGTCGTCAGCGACTCCGGTGCCCAACCTTTCCCACCAACCACCCAGGTGATCCACGTGTCTGACCTCATCCCCAAGCGCCGCTCGACGACCGAGGCCGGGTTCGCCCTGCCGGTCGCCATCATCGTGCTGCTCGTCGTCACGCTACTCGCGGGCACGGCGATCGCCGTCTCGACGCAGACCTCCACCTCCACCACCCGCACCGTCAACGTCCAGGCGGCGCTCGAGACCGCCGAAGCCGGGGTGCAGGTGGCGAGCTACCGGCTGAGCCAGATCAAGCCGGGCGAAACCCAGTGCATCAACGAAAAGGAAGCGGTCTCCTCGGGCTGCACCGACAACGCCGAGTCGCTCCGCAACGGCGCGACGTTCAAATACTGGACCACGTTGCCACTCAAAGCTGGGGAAAAATGCGCTGGGCAGACCGTGGAAGCAAAAGCCGCCAGCACGCAGCGCTGCGTCACCGCCGAAGGAACAGTCAACAACGTCACCCAGCGACTGTCGGCGCGAGTCGAATCGGCAGCCGGGGAATCGCTGTTCCCGGCGAAGGGCATCATCGGCCTCACCGAAGTACTGGTCAACGGGAGCGTGAGCGTCCCCGCCGTGGTCGCCAGCAACGGCGAAATCATTGGGAAAGGAGGCGCCAACTTCGAACGCGGTTTCGAACTCTGCCCGCCCAACGGGAAGTTTACGCCAAAAGCGGGAGCAGAACGCAACGCGAGCGGGGTCAAGATCGGCGGCGTCGGTGGCCTGCTGGCAAACCCCCCACTCGAAAAGACGCGCGGCGCGGGCCCTCCGGAATGCCTGCTCAAAGCCTCCTACCCGACGACCCACGCCACGGCCGCGAGCAACGAAGACAGCCGCATCGGCAAAGAAGATGAATTCTTTACGGGAGGAAAAGCGGTCAACAAATTCACCGGCGCCCCCAGCTATGAACTCAAACTGAGCAGTACTAGCAAATTGACTCTCGGCGGCTCCAGGTACTACCTCTGCAACTTCGAAGCGGAACGTGCTGGGGAACTCATCATTCCCGTGAAAAAAACGCCTGTCGAAATCTTCATCGACTCCCCCGAAGACAAAGCCAGCACCTGCCCCGCGGGGACCGGGAAGTTTGAAACAGCCGAATTCACGCTGAACAACAAAGCCGGCCCCGGCCTGTTGCTGATCGAGCTGTACGGCAAAGGGCCGTTCAACGTCACGAGGGGAGCGACATTCGAAGGCGCCATCTACGCCCCCGAAGCCGAAGTCAAAATGAACGGCGGGGCCAAATTCAAGGGCGGGATCGTCGGCAACATCGTGCATCTTGAAAACGGAACCGGCATCTTTGAATGGAATGAAGAAGTCGGTTCGCTGACCACCGGGGCTGCGACCGGCTACGCCCGCAAGGCGTGGGAGCAGTGCACCTCGGGCTCTGGGCCGACCGAAGGCTGCTGAGCCCGGGCGCCGACCGGCGGACGGGCCTCGGACCGGCCGGCAACTACAACCGGCGATGAGAGCGGCTGCGGGCGCTCAAGTTTGCCGTAGACACTGCCGAAAGGAGGTCCGGACGAGCGCATAGCAATAGATCAGGGCGAAGCAAGAGATGAGCATGCGAACTAACCAGCCCGCGGCAGTGGACAAACGTACGACACGTGTGACGAGTGGGCAGCGCGAGCGGGTCCCTGCCCGCCGCGGGCGATTCGCGGGCGAGGAGGGCCTCACGCTGATCGAAGTGATGGTCAGCGCGCTGATGGTGGGGTTCATCGCGATCGCCACCTTCAACGGCCTCAGCGTCGCCACCGGCGCGACCGCGGACGAGCGCTTCCACGACCAGGCGGCGCTGCTGGCCGCGCAGTCCCAGGAGGCGCTGCGCAGCGACTCGGCCGCCACGCTCGACGCGATCGAGGAATCCGCCCACGTCTACACGAAGACGATCGGCGGGGAGACCTACACGATCAGCCAGAGCGACCGCTGGGTCCAAGACGCCAACCAGAACGCCAGCTGCAGCGCCACCGGCAAAGAACACTCCAACGCGGCCGGCAACTACCTGCAGATCCACACCAGGATCACCTGGCCCCAGCAGCTCGCCAGCGGCGCGCACGCGCTCGAACAGTACAGCATCATCACGCCCCCCGACGGGTCGGGCCTGGAAGTCGACGTGACCAACGGCCTGACCCCCGAAAAACCGGTCGCCGGCGTGACCGTGCGAGCCGGCGAAGCGGAATCCACCACCGGCGAAGCGGGCTGCGTGATCTTCGGCGGGATCCCCGCCACCCGGGTCAACGTCGAAGCCTTCAAGATCGGCGACGTCACCCCAACGGGCGCCATCCGCAAGGACTTCCCCGAACTGCTCGTCGTCCCGAACCTAACCACCCAGGTGCCGGTGACGCTCAACCAGGGGGCGGCGATCACGGCCGAATTCACCCACGAAGGCAAAGCGGCCACGGGCGACACGTTCGTAGCGAGCAACTCCAAACTGGAACCCGCGCCCAACTTCGAGCTCGGCAGCACGAGGTTCGGCACCTTCGGCAAAGAAGGCGAATACGAAGCGCTGCCCGGCGAAATCGAAGCGGTGCCCGGCAAATCCTACGCGGCCACAGCCACGACCCCGATCAGCGCCGTCTACTACCCCTCGGGCGACCTCTTCCCCTACGAAGGCGCCTGGTCAGTGTACGCGGGGGACTGCGCCGAAAACAACCCAGAAGTCGCCGACCTGGGACAGTTCCCCAAAAATTCAGACCCCGCCGTCGCGCCGGCGCCCGGCGTGAAAGCCACGGTCAAAGTTCCGACCTCCGAAGTGACGCTCAACGCCTACGAAGGCACGAAGGCCGTCAAAGGCAGCCCGGAAAGCAAAAGTCGCCCGGTCAAGATCACCGACACCGTGTGCGCGGCCTCCAAAACCCCGGACAACGCCTCCTCCTTCAGCACGATCCACACCCAGAGCACGACCACAGGGGCCAAACCCGGGCACCTGGAAGCTCCATACCAGCCGTTCGGCAAATCGTTCAAGCTGTGCCTCTGGGACAAAGAAGCGCAGAAGACCTACACCACCACGTATGCGGACGAAACAATCGCCGGGACCACCATCGAAATCTTCATCAGCGAAAAAAAAGGGACGTACGTCGACGGCTTCAGTCATAACGTCGAAGTGAAGGAAGGACAGTCCAGCAACACATGCTGACCGACCGCCCCAATCCCACCTCCCGCCCCGTGCGCCGAGTCAGCCTCGCCGACGAGGGTGGCTTCAGCTTGATCGAACTGCTGGTCGCGATGATCACCGGCGTCGTGGTTACCTTCGCGCTGTTCGCGATCCTCAACATCTCAACCGACCAGGCGTCGCGCCTCACCAACTACGCCCAGGCCACCCAGCAGGGACGACTCGCGATGACCAAGATCGTCGACGCGCTGCACTCGGCGTGCGTCACCAATGGCTTCGCCCCGATCGTGACGGGCAGCGGCGAAAGCGAACTGCGATTCGTCAACGCCTACAGCAACGAAGCCGTGATCCCAAAAGCCAAGTTCAACCAGCAGAAGATCGTGTGGAGCAAAGCGGCCGAAACGCTGACCGACTACACGTACCCGGCCGTCAAAGAAATCAGCTGGCCCAACTTCGAATACTCCGGCGCGGCGAACCCCTCCACCGGCGTGGTGCTCGCCCGCAACGTGACCCAGACCGAAACGGGCGGCAAAAAGGTCCCGATCTTCCAGTACTTCGCCTACACCGCCGAATCCAGCGAAAGCGCCACGACGGGCCTGAGCACGCTCAACACCAAACCGCTCGAAGTCCCGCTCGTCGAAAAAACAGCGCCGACCGCAGCCTCGGTCGAGATCACCTTCAACGCCGGCCCCAACGAGGGCACAACCGCGATCGGGGGCCAGGGGAAAGGCGTGAGCGCCGGCGAGCAGACCCAGGTGACGCTCTCCTTCACCGTACCCATCTCCAACGAAAAAGTCGTGGATGCCCCATGCCAATGAAATCTACACACGAGACCTCCCCTCTCGGGGCCCACGGCCGACTCGCCGCCCGGGCCGGTCGCCTGCTCGCCGCGAAGGCCCTCGGCCGACCCGCCACCCGGGCCCGCGGCCGGCTCGCCGCGCAGGACGGCTTCACGATGCTGGTCGCGCTGGGCGTCATGCTGGTCTGCTCGCTGCTGGTCGCCGCCACCTTCGAGGCAGCCAACGGCGACATTCACCTCTCCCACCGCGACAGCCTGCAGAAGCAGGCCTACTACGCAGCGCTCGCGGGCGTCCAGGAGTTCGAGTACCACCTGCAGGCCAACCCCAACTACTGGCAGACGTGCTCCTCGCCGGCCAACACGGTGCCCCAGGAAGCGAGCGAGCACTATGAAATCAAGCTGCTCGTGGCAAGCACCGCTCCGGAAGGGACCAAAGCGTGCAGCGCGGCGAGCCCGTTCGCGAGCATGATCCAGTCCTCGGGCGCGAACGCGAACACGTTCCGTGTGGAATCGATCGGCACGGCCGGCAAAGCGGGAACCTCGAGCTACGCGACCCGCTCGATCATCGCCACCTTCCACGTGGTGGGCTTCCTGAACTTCATCTACTTCACCCAGTACGAAGACGGCGACCCCAACCTGTACGGGGGCCCCGCGGCGTGCGAAAACTACCACCCGCAACGAGTGGCGCTCGGGATCAACAACGAATGCGTGACGATCGTGTTCGCGAGCAGCGACGCGGTGGAAGGCCCGATGCACACCGACGACGCGACCGACATCTGCGGCAAAGCGTACTTCGGGCGCAAAGGCCACAACCCCCCCGACTCGGTCCAGATGAACTACGGCGAATACTTCGAGCTGCGGCGGCTCGGAAGGGGTTTTCTACAACTCCACTGGCAAACCCGAAGTGGGCCCAGAACTGCTCACCCCCGAAGGCGATACGAGCCTTGCGACGTACGTCAAAGAAGGGGGCGAGGAATATGTGGGCTCCACACACATCGTGCTCAACGGAGCCGAAAACACGATGACGGTGACCAACTGGAAAAAAGAAACCAAAGTGGAACCGTGGCCGGAAAACGGGCTCGTGTACGTCCGCGGGCCCAACGCAGAAGAAAAACAGCCACCGTGCAAATTTACCTTCAACGACTCCCCGACGGAAACCGACGACGCCGCCGAGGTCGAAAAAGAAACCCACTGCGGCGACGTGTACGTCAGCGGCACCTACAGCAAGCCGCTCACGATCGCCGGCGAAGAAAACGTGACGATCAACGGCAACATCTATCCGACCAGCGTCGCGGGCAAACTGGGAGCCGAACCGAGCGGCACCGCCACCCTCGGCCTGATCGCGGGCCGCTACGTGCGCGTCTACCACGCGCTCACCGGCCCGGTCTCCAGCAACGACTGCAGCAAAGCCAGCAACGCCCCCACCCCAGAATCGCTGGAAAACCCATATATCTACGCCGCGATCCTCTCGACCAACCACTCGTTCGCGGTGGACAACTACGAATGCGGCAAAGGCCTCGGCCAACTGCACGTCTACGGGGCGATCGCTCAGCGCTTCCGCGGCATCGTGGGGATCGTCGGCAGCAGCGGCTACGTCAAGGACTACAAATACGACGAACGCCTCGCGGTGGACGAGCCCCCGTACTTCCTCAACCCGATCAACGCCGGCTGGGAGGTCTCGCGGGAGACGGCGCCCACCGGGGGGTAGGTGGTGAGACGCGTCTGACGCGAGTTGGAGGACCCACGGGAGACCGCGCCTAGAGCGGAGCAGGACGGCGCGCGGCTGCCTCGACGCCGCGCAGCAGGACCCCCGGGGGGAGCTCGAGCGCGCGGGCGAGCCGCAGGAGGGTGCGTAGGTTGGGATTGCGCTTGCCGCGCTCGAAAACGGAGATCGCGGCGCGGTCAACGTGGGCGTCGTTGGCGAGCGCTTCCTGGGAGATGCCGGCGCGCTCGCGCGCCCAGCGTAAGTTGACACCGAAGCGGGCCGCCGGGGCGAGCTCATCGCTGAAGCTCCGCGGCCCCCGCGTGGGGCAGTCGGCGGGGCCGATACCCCGCATCAGTACCGCGGGCTTGACACCAACGGCACCGGCGATGCGCACAATCGTCGAGAGGTCGGGCGCGCGCTCGGCGCGCTCGAGGAAGCTGATGGCCGCGCGATCGAGGCTGGCTCGGTGGCTGAGGTCGATCTGTGAGAGCCCAGCCTCCCTCCGGGAATGGCGCATGTTCTCGCCAAAACGCACCAACTGTTCGTCCAGCTCGGGGTCTCCAGTGCTTCGCATGCGCCCATACTCTTGAGTTGCCTACAGAAAGACCACTGCTCAAACACGAGAGAAACGTCAGGCGCGCCGATGGTCATGGGAGCGACTCCAGGTGGTGCTCAACAGCCCCGAGCGGCCTCGATCCGGCAGCCGCGCCCGTGACCTCCAGCGAGCGCCACGATCGAGAGGCCGAGGCGCAGGCGGCTCTTGGCGGCCCAACCCCGATCGGGTGGTGCGGCGGGTGGGATTCGAACCCACACGCCCTTGCGGACAGGGCCTTTTGAGGGCCCCGCGTCTACCGTTCCGCCACCGCCGCACGCAGTGTCTTGAATATAGGCGGCTCAGGCGCTCTCAGGCGGGGTGAGGGGCGGCGTCGCCGTAGTTCCCTGCGCGCGGCGAAGGGCGGCGCACCTCGCGCTCCACGTTCCACCCCTGGGAGAAGCCGCGCATGGCGAAGACCACGAGGAGGGCCTGCACCGGGATCAGGAGCAGAGTCAGGAGCCCAAGCAGACCGGCACCAAGCGCGGGCTGGGCGAAGCCGGTCTTGTCGCGGTTGAACCACCCGGGGGCGGCCACGAGAGCGAAGGTGCCGAGCAGGATCGCGAGCGCGGATGCGACGGGCAGCACACCGCGGTTCCAGCGGGCCGCGTAGAAGGCGAGCAGGAGGTAGACGAGGACGAAGAAGAGCTGGATCGCGACTGGCCCGACCCCTTCAAGGGCTTTAAGGCCACCGAAGGTGATCGCAAGCACCAGCGCGGCGCTCGCGAGCAGCAGCACGATCACCGTGGCGCGCGTAGCGCGCACGACCGGCTTGTCGCGGTTGGGGTGCGTGATGACGACGTCCGTCTGCGCAGTCGGGGCCAGTGGGTCGAGCATGATTCAGATCACCATACAATCTCTTGCGGTCCCCGTGCGCGAGCACAGCCTCCGATGTGGCGCGGGCACGGCGCGGGCGTGGTGGAACTGGCAGACACGCCGGCCTTAGGAGCCGGTGGGCGAAAGCCCTTGGGGGTTCGAGTCCCTCCGCCCGCATTATCGCTTGGTTGCTGGCTTTTCTCGGGATCGAGGGCCGAGTTTGGAGGGGTCATTTTGCTCCCGTGTTCCCAAACTATGTTCCCAGATGCCCACAAGTGCGCCGAGCGTCCGGGCGACCACTTCGATCGCGTCGCCGCGCTGGGACTCCTCGGGGCCGTTGGCCTGCGCGCGATCGTGGTAGGAGAGACAGCCGGGGCACTCCACGGCTGGCCGTTGATCCTCAGCGATGAGGGAACGATCGATCTCGTCGTACACCCCGAGGATCGCGGGCTCGCCGAGGAGACCGTCCTCGGCGCGGCAACGACACCCGAGCGTGTACGCCTCATTGACGCGCCCCCCGGCACCTACGGCTTCGCCGATCTCGCGCGCGGCGCAATCGAGGTCACGGTCGGTGGAACAACCATAGAGGTGGCAGGGCTCGTCGATCTGTTGCGCATCGCGCTCACCGATCCCGCGCCATACAGCCAACGATTCGCGCTTGCGTGCGACGCAACGCTGCAGCTCATAGCCCGCGTCCCAAGCTCTACAAGAGAGCAAGCCCCCAAGCGACCGCGCACGTGCCCTCGCCTACGACCTCGGCCTCAAGGCGATCGACGGGGAGATCGCGGCACTTGAGCAGAGCAACGGCGGTCCACTCACCGCGCAGCAGCGCGCCGAGCTCGAACATCCCAACCAGACTTCCTGAGTCTTGTCTGCCAGCCGCTACGATGACCAAATGAACACAACAAGCAGCGTCAGCAGCGAGGAACGTGTGCTCAGCGACTTCAGGGACGCGCTCGATGGCTGGCGTAAGGCGCTTGAGGCGCATCGCATGGCGCCCCCCGACCATGGCTTCAACACCCGCCTGGCCGGTCTCGCCCAGGCCGCGAGCGAGGAGGCCCGCGCCTGTCGGGCCGCTGACGCTGCCGGCTTTGACTGGCCGCCCCATCGCGCCGCCGACCCCCGACCGCCATATGAGCTGCAGCCCGGCACCGGGCGCCGCGGACCCGAGGGCCTCTGGCGGCGCTTCGACGAAGCTGTCCGGCAGTTGAACACCACCGCGACCGGACAGAACATGCTCGATGTCGCTCGCGCCTACGACGAGCTCGCCGCCGCCGCCGCAGAGCTTGCAGAGGCGGTCGAGCGCGAAGACCGGGCGAGCGGCCGGCGGCCACGCACCCGCGCACGCCGCTCAGCCTGAGCCCACCCGACAAGGGCTCCTGTCGCAGGCACGTGTCCGGGTTGCTCAGGAGCGCTTGGACGGCAGTGTCGGGGCGCGCGTGTCGTCCCACACCGAGGCTGGACGCTCGGCTCCGCGCCGACGGTGGGGCAACCCCAGGGTCTCCGGCGCCCAGAGGTCGCGGCGTGTCGCCAGCGAGCTGCTGTCGGCTTGGGCGTGTGCGAGCAGCGCGTCGACGTGCTCGCGTCGTATCCGGAAGGCGCGGCCGATCTTCGCCGCGGGCAGCGCGCCGCTGTCGATCCAGTTACGGATCGTCTGAGCGGTCACCTGGAGCTCCTCGGCGACCTGGGGGACGGTCAGGATCTGCTGCTCAGCCGTAGACAACTCAGAGCAAAATAGCAAAGCAAGCACCCTTTGGTGCAACTGTGGCCGTGAGGCGGAGCGCAGCGACGCTGAGCGGCGGGTACCTTGCTGTGGGGGCGCTGGCGGCGCGATTGGGGGGGAAAGCTTTGCGCTGGCGGGCGAGGAGTCGCTCGTTCAGCCGTGCGTCGATTCGTATCGCGCGCGCTATCGCGAGCTGGCCGCCAGCGAGACGACCGTCTTCCCGGCATCCGCGAGATCCTCGACGAGCTCGCAGAGCACCTGCCGCTGGTCGTCGCCACCTCCAAGCCGCGCGCGCTGGCCGAGCCTGCTTGACGCTCCGAACCTGCGCGGATTCTTCGTCCTTTCGACCAGAAACCCGTTCATTTACAGGACATTTTACCGATCAGACCGGACGGAACCAGCCCCTCAACACCCTACTTTTTCCGCGGGAAGTAGCTACGCCCTGCCGCCGCAGATCATCACCACGGGCAGGTCTCCGTCCCAGCTCGGCGCTGACGACCCCGGCAACGGCGGCTTCACCTGACTGTAGAGACGTCCGGCTTGTCCGTGACGATTGACCGATGCCGTTTCGAGTGCTGGGGTCCGCTGCCCGTGAGTTTCGTGACGTTCTCCGCGCGGCAACACCCACGCACCGACGGCTGCGGGACCACCTCGTAACGATCATCGCGGTGACAGTCGGTATTGACCTGCTCTGCGCCATCGCAGCATTCCTGCTCGAGCGCCACTCCCAGCAGACCGAGATCAAGACATTCGGCAGCGCCGCGTTCTGGACGACGACTCAGTTGCTGACCGTCTCCTCGCAGATCAAGAATCCGATCTCGGCCGGCGGACGGATCCTCGATGTCTTCATGGAGATCTACGCGATCACCGTGATCGCGACGCTCGCCGGAGCGATCGGCAGCTTCCTTCAAAAGCGCGGCCAAGAGATCGACGACAAGCACTGACGGGCGACGATCGGCCGATCACGCCGGGCAGCCCCCGGCGTGATCCTTGCGTTCTCGTTTTACAGGCCGCGGCCGCGGCGGCGGTAGCCGAATCCACCGCCGGTGAGCAGCAGGATTACGATGATGATGAGGAGGATTGTGAGCATGGTCACCTCCCGAGTCTCAGTTGGGTTGGCTCGCGCATGTCTAGCTCTGAAGTGGGCGCTCACGGCGGGTGCCGCCGATTAGCCGCGCGATCAGTACGCCCGCGAACAGGTAGACGACCGCGGCGATGCCCCAGTTGACGGCGATAGCGTCGTTGGCGCTGTGGAAGCTGAACATGCCATCGAACGGGCCGGCGAGCCAGCGTGCCCAGCTGTGGACTTCCGAGACGATGCTGTTCGCCGGATTGGCCTTGAGCACCACCAGCAAAATGCCCGCGACGATGATCAACACGACGATGCTGACAACGAGCTGAACGACGCGTGCCAGCAAGCCCGCGCCTTGCCCGAGCGCTCCCACGCCGCCACCTTCACGCCTACCCTGCCGACGCGGCACTCTGACGGGCCGTCCATCCGGATCGACTTCCGAAGCGGCGCCTGCTGGCCTCGCTCTGAACATGAGGAACCTCCTGTTGGTCTTTCCGTCCCTTCCGGGCAATACCCGGCGGGTCGCGAACCCCGAAGGGATCCACGCGGGCGGAGGTCAATCGAATCGGCTAGTCGCAGCGACGGCAAAAGCTCAGCGGCAGCGACGGCTGGTCGGCTTGGTCAGCGACCGTCCAACAACAACTCTACTCGCCTGTGCGGATCATTGCGATCCCCGGCCAGATTCAGCCGTCGACAAGCAGGCTGTCAAGGGGTCCAAGGAGTCCCATCGAGCGGCGCGAGACGCCGGGGAGCTCCTGGAGCCGATGGGTTAGGGGCTCGCCGCGCTTTCGGCGCTCGAGCTGCTCGCCGGCGATCGGGCGCCACAGCTCGTCGATGACCCGGACCGGCTCGCCGGACACCTCTTCCGCCGAGCGCTCCAGATGCTCTGCCCAGAGCCTCAGCCGCGTCTCGCGAGCGACGGTGGGATCGCACGTCACGACGTTCATCTCGGTGTCGTTGAAGAACGAGTGCTCGTTGAGGTTGGCCGACCCAACCGTCAACCAGGCGTCGTCGACGATCCCGATCTTGGCGTGAACGTACAGCGCGCCGGTGAGCCCCCCGCTTCGGGCTGAGATCGTCGTAGCAAGAAAGCGAGCGGCGCCATTGTCGGCGCCAGCCAGGACCCCCAGCTGGCCACGGGTCGTGTCCGCGCCGTTGTTCGGCTTTGCGGGCAGCAACACGACCACGCGAAAGTCCTCGCTCGGCGGCTCGCGAAGCTTATTGGCGAGGATCTCGACCACTTGTGCCGACCAAAGAAACTGGCTCTCTAGATAGACGAACTTGCGAGCCGACCGCAGCGCCCGCGTGTAGGCCTCCAAGATGCGAAAATCACCCCCGGGCAAGAAGCCATAGATCTTCTCAGGGACGGTCCGTACCACCTGGAGCTCCACGTCGCCAGCGGCGGCTGGCGACGGCGTCTCCTGCACCTGCTCGCCGGTAACCGCACGCCAACGGGCCGCGAAGTGCGCCGCGACATCGGCGACCGCCGGGCCGCGCACCCGGCTGGAGGCATCGTGCCATCCCAGACGGCCGCGCATCAAATGATCACTGCTGTCAAAACGATCGCCGCCGAGAGAGGTCAGGTCGATACCCCCAACGAACGCGACCTCGCCGTCCACGATCACCAGCTTCTCGTGGTGACAATGCATCGGCCGCTCATGGAAATCAAGCGCGCACTGCACGCGCGTGCCGCGGATGAGCTCCTCGCGCACGCGACGCACGGCCGCACGAGCCGGCGTAAAGACCGGCAACGGCGCTCCCCCCCACAACAGCACCCTGACCTCGACTCGCTCGGCCAGCACACCAAGCACATCGCGCAGCCGAGACGCCCGATCGTCGCGCGTCAGCCCGAAATCAGGAGTGATGTGCCACCCGGCGATATGCACATGCGAGCGGGCACCGGCGAGCGCCTCGGCGATGCGCGGCAGCGCCTCCCCACCATCAACCAACACGTCAAGCGCGCACCCCGCGCGCGGCGGCGGATCGCCGTCAGCCCACAGCGATGAGCCAGGCGGGGGATCCAACTGATCAATCCGGCCAACCCGCCGCAACCTGCGACGATGATGCCCACCGATCGCGGCCTCGATGCCCTGACCTGCCCACCCATCCACGCGCTTAACCAAGCCTCTCACCACCCACAGAGCCTACCCACAGCCCCCAGAGCACAGGCTCGCACACCCCACACCAGCGCGTCACCGAGCCACACTGCTGCATCCCTCCAGGCCTGCTTGCGCCGCCGAAGCAGAAGCGCTCACCTTGCGGCGCCCCAGACCCGAGCCTCGTCCGGACCAGCAGCCCGAGCGGCATCCGCCGACGCGCTCGCTATCCAGCGCAAACCAGCAGCGCGCATGCCTGCTTCGGCCACCTACTCGTCGCGGCCGGGCGGCGCGGCACTCTGCCGCTTACCGAGAGATGCCCTCCGTGCCCAGCCGCATACGCGACTTCAGAGATGTCCCCGAAGACCCCGCGGCGGTGGTAGGGGCAGATCGCGAGTAGTCTCCCAGGCGTGGAGATCGCGCAGGTGGGGAGACGGCACGGCGGTAGTGACGGACGCCCTAGCGCGTGGGAGCGGTATGTCTGGGCCGCGGGGATCCTGTTCGTCATCGCGCTGGTGGCTGAGATCGTCGCCGCTGTTGGCGTCGAACTGAGCCAGAACGACTCGGCGGCGAAGATCGCGAACGGTCTTCACGCCCACGAAACGCGGCTGATCGTGGTCGCGTGTCTGTCCGTCGTCTATGCGGTCATGTTCGTGATCTACCTGAGCGCGCTGCACAACCTGCTGCGCGGGGACACCGATCGCACGCGGGTCCTTGGTTCGTTGGTGCTGGTTGGAGGAGTGCTCTTCGTGACCCTCCATGCCGTCAGCGACATCGGTATCACCGGATTGGTCGCAGCAAAGCTCGCCTCCTACGGGGCCCAACACGACCCGGGCGTGTCCTACACGCTGTACCTGACGACGTTCGCGCTGGAGAGCGTTGGTGATGTCTTCGGCAGCCTGTTTGCTTTCGCAACGGGCGCGCTTGTGCTGAGGAGCGGGGTCGTTCCACGCTGGTTGGGCTGGGTGTCGATCCTCGCCGGGAGCATGCTCTTCCTTCAGGGATTTGGGCTCGGCGGCGTTATCGCCTCGTTTGGGCTAGTGCTCGACCTCATCGGGTTCCTGCTCCTCCTGGTCTTTGTTCTGGTGAGCAGCGTGATCTTAGTCATGCGTGAGAGCGCGGCACCCGACACCGCGGGCGCAATCGGCTAGAGACGCATGCGATCCCGAGCCGCGGGCGTGGGGCCGTTCCACATCTCACCCGTGTCAAGCCCATCACGGCCCTACACCGGGGTGGGCACGTCAGTCCTGCTCGCTCGACGGACAGGAGGAGCCGGCGGCGGACGATGTGGCGGTCAGCGCCGCGCAGGCGACACAGGAGCGTCATCACGCCCTCAGCCTCGCGCAAGGGGAGGGCCGCTTCCAGGACGAAGCGCGCGTGCCAACGGGCGGCGGCGGCCTGGAAGCGTTCGTCCTCCGATGTGTTCGCCCTGGCGGA
Source organism: uncultured Solirubrobacterales bacterium (assembly GCA_963702085.1). Classification (GTDB taxonomy): domain Bacteria; phylum Actinomycetota; class Thermoleophilia; order Solirubrobacterales; family Solirubrobacteraceae; genus Palsa-744. The sequence goes on from OY969707.1 coordinate 2,661,012, forward strand.
TGGACAACGTGCGCGCGCTTTTGTTCTCGTGGCCGCCGGTGATGATTCCCGCCGGATCAGGGACGATGGCGCCGTCGTAGAGAAACACGTTGACGTGGTCCTTCGCCGCCAACAGCGCGCAGATGTTGCCCTGCAGTACGAAGTACGGACGGTTGGTGCGTTTGATCGTTTCGGCAACCTCGTGGTCGGCCGCGTGGACGAGATGGCGAACCTCGCGGCAGATGGCTTGCTGCCAATCGGGCAGGGCATCGGTGTAGGCGTCAACACGCGGGTCGGCAGCGTAGGTCACGCCGGATCCACCGTAACTTGATGACGTCGTTCAGACCACCGAGCGCGCACGTACGTCAGCAGAGCATGTGGCGGCAACCAGCACACCGCCACATGCTCTGCGCGAACGGACTCCGGGGGTCAGTGTTCGACCGCTGGAATGGCGATGGGCGCTGGATCGGCCTGCGGCGTCGGCTCGCTGTCGAACCGGTGGCGATGGGCGGAACGGTCTCCGGCCGCTCGCCGATTCGTGCGACGTCGAGGGCGATCAGGCCGAGGTTCGCACCGGCAGCTGCTCCGACGATCGTGGTGATGACCGCCATGAGCCCGGCTGTTGCGTTGAACCCCAGCAGCGCGCCGACGAGGGCGCCCGTCAGCGCGACCCCGAACCCGATCCTCGTGGCCCTGGCCGGCCGGTCGCGGTTGACCCAGGCCCAGTAGGTGCCGAGGCCGATCGGCGTGCCGATGAAGAGAACAGCCATGAGCTCGCTGTCGAGGGGCACTGTCGGCAAAGCCACCAGCACGATGATCAGGCCGATGAACCATCCGCCGAGGCCGAGCACCAGCAGGTAGACGGAGCGCAGCATCGCGCTCGCCTTGCGCCCGAAGCCGCCGCGCTTGTGCGCCCGGCGCCACATCAGTAGCAGTGACAGGATCATGAGGAGTCCGAAGCCGATCATCGCGCCGGCGATGGCCTTGGCGGGTCCGGTCTGTGTGGAGTCGGGCGTGAAGTTTAACCGCTTGAGGTTTGTACAGCGAGTCGTCGACCTTGCCTGTGTCGAAGTAGGTGTTAATCAGGTGCGTGCTCGCCTTGGTCTGTTCGGTCCAGAAGGAGGTTGTGTGGCCGAAGCCGGCGAGGATGACCTGGTGGCCGTTGGGCAGGTAGGGGAGGAGCTCCTTGGTCGCGTTCTGGGGCGGGGTGGCGAAGTCGAGACTGCCGCCGATCAGGAGCGTCTGCACGTTCGATGTCTGGACATGGGTGTACTCGTTGTCGGTCGGGTTGGCCGGCCATGCGTGCAGGAGGCCTCCGCCGCCGAAGAGGAATTCCGTTCCGGGGTTGCCGATAATCGAGGGGCCGTCGTGTTCGCTTGACGAGTAGTAACGCTCGGCAGCTTGGTTGTCAGCCATTCCGACAGCTGCGACGTCGCCCCAGACAAACACTTCCGGGAAAGCGATCTGGGCGAGGAGCGACTCGAACCAGAGCCCGCTCGAGTCACCGTGGGCGGCCGAGAGCCAGGCGTCCAGGGTCATCGGTCCGGAGAGCGGCGAGGCATTTTCCGTCGTCTCCATGAGTCCGAAGAAGCTGGCGATCCGTGCGTTGCCCTTCTTGATCGGAAAGAACAACCAGCGGTTCGGCATGTGCGCGACGGTCCGTTCCAGCGTCGCGGCGAGATCGCCGGTGCGCTTGTGGCACGTCGCGTCTTGCGCACAGAGGCTGGCGTAGCGGGCGATCTGTTCGTCCGTCGTCTTCGGGTACCAGATGAAGTTGCCGGGTGGGTTGACGCCGATCATCACCGAACGGTGGATGGCGGTCGGGTAGCGCCAGGAGTAGATCATCGCGGTGCGGGTGCCCGCGCTTTCGCTCAACAGGTCGATCTGGTGGTAGCCGAGGGCTTTCCGTGCCGCCTCGAGGTCGTCGACCCGTTCGGGGAGTGTGTAGCCGGCGAGATCGACGCCGTTTGCCTCGAGCCGCTTCGCGCACGAGCGCAACGCGTTCGAGTAGGCATCGAGGGACTTCTGGCCGAGGAAGTCGGCGGAGTGCTCGAGGGCCGACTCGACCTCCGGGCAGTCGAGCCGGACGGAGCCGTCGACGCCGCGGTAGCCGACGAGGACGACGTCGTGGTTGGCGGTGAACCGACTGGCGTCCGCGAACTTCATGTTCGTGACGCCGGGGCCGCCTTCCAGGCGGAAGATCGGGGCGCCCGGGTGTGCCGAATGCGCACGGATCCGGATGACCGGCAGCGCGATCAGCCGCGAGTGCGGGTCGGCGCGGTTCTCGGGCACCACGAGCGTTCCGCAGTCGGCGGCGTAGGCGCCCTTCTCGGTGTTGTAGGTACAGTTCTTGAGCGTCAGCTGGCCTGCATGCGCGCCGGCAGGCACGGAGACGGCCGTAGAACTGCCGGCGAAGTGGAGGTAGCCGAGCCCGAGCGTGAGGACGGCGATCAGGGTCAGGCCGGTGATCCGGCCGCGACTGAAGCGTCTGGTCGAGGGATGCACGGTTCGTTCTTTCCTGTTGGTAGCGGTCGTGGCGGTCATGCTGCATCCTCCTTCGGGCTGGACTTCGGGCATGACGACAGGCTCTCCGTTCAGCGAGGAAGAAACCAGGGGGCTGGCAGGCGTCTGTGACGTCGGGTAGCGGCCCGGGATACGTCGGTTTGCCGCCAGCTCGGGGCGGCCAGCCGTATGGAACCAAGCGCGGCGCTGCGCGATAATCAGCCCTCATGAGAGAGACTGTCCTGATCGTGGATGATCACCCCAGCTTCCGCGCCAGCGCGAGGCGCATGCTCGAAGCCAACGGCTACGACGTCGTTGGGGAGCTCGACAACGGTGACGGCGTGGTGGCTGCCGTGGAGAAGCTGAACCCAGAGGTTGTGCTACTCGACGTGCACCTACCCGACATCGACGGCTTCGAGGTTACGCGGCGACTACTCGATGCGAACGGCGCTAGCCCGCAGATAGTGCTTATCTCGAGCCATGACTTCACCGACCTTGACGAGGCGGTAGGCGCCAGTGGCGCGCGCGGGTTCGTCGCCAAGAGCGAGCTGAGCGCGGAGGCGATCTCTTTACTCATCCGCTGACCGCACCGCGACGCACCCTGATCGGTCTCGCCGGCTTGGCGTTCCTGATGGGCGTCGCCGCTTTCGTGGTCATGATCAACGGCGAGCACCACGTTCACCGGGGCGCGTTTGCCGGCTTGTTCCTGGCCACCGGCTGGGGGTTCGTGGGAGTCGGGCTATGGGTTTGGAAGCAGCGGTCGGCCGGCAACATCGGTCCGCTGATGGTCGCGGTCGGCCTCAGCGGCTTGCTGAAGGGGTTGGCCTTTTCCAACGACAGCGTCGTGTTCGCGATCGCCTCGGTCGGGGAGGTGCTGATCTACGCGGTGCTCATCCACCTGCTGCTGTCGTTTCCCTCGGGGAGGCTCGAAACCCGGCTGGACCGTCTCCTGGTCACCATCGCCTACGTCAACACGACGGTGGTGCAGCTTGGAGTGTTCCTGTTCACCGACTCAAAGGCGGGCTGCGCCCGCTGTCCCAGTAACCCGCTGCTGATCGAACACTCCGAGGCTGCCAAGGTACTCGAAGCGGCGCAACTAGACATCTCGATCGCGTTGCTGGGTGCCGTGGTCGCGGTCCTCTATCGACGCTGGCGAAGCGGCACCCCAGGGCGAGCGAGGGTGTTCGCCCCGATCGTCGCCGTCGGCGGGCTCACGTTTCTGCTGCTGATGGCCGCCCTCGTCGTCGAACAGGCCGGCCTGTCGAGCGACATTTCTGACGCGCAGACGTTGGCTTTGTTCGCGTCCATCGCCTGCCTACCGTTTGCGTTCTTGGTGGGCCTCCTGCGATCCCGGTTCAGCGAAGCCGACGCGATCAGCGAGCTCTTGGCCCAGCTCGGTGAGGGTGGTGGCCGCGGAGCGTTGCGCGACGCGCTCGCGGACGCGCTTGGAGACCCGACCTTGGAGCTCGCCTATTGGGTACCGGACCAGGACGCCTACGTGGACGCCGACGGTCAGCCGGTTCGGGTCGATCCCGCGCCGGCGGGCAAGGTCTCCACCATCATCGAGCACGAGGGCGAACGAATCGCTGCGATCGTGCACAGCCCGGGCCTCGCGGAGGAACGCGAACTGGTGCAGACAGCGGGCGCCGCCGCCGGGCTGACGCTCAGAAACGAACGATTGGACGCCGAACTACGGGCGAAGGTTGCCGAGCTTCAGGCCTCACGCTCACGCATCGTGCAGGCCGGCTATGAGCAAAGGCGCCGACTCGAGCGGGACCTCCACGATGGCGCCCAGCAGCGACTCATGGCCCTCGGCATCGACCTACGAATGGTAAGAGAACGCATCGAGCACGACCCACAAGGGGCGGCGGAGCTCCTCGACGAATCACTCCACGAGCTGAACGAGGCGACCGCGGAGCTGCGCGAGCTCGCACGAGGGATCCACCCGGCCGTGCTCACAAATCGCGGCCTGCACGCAGCACTCAAAGGCCTCGCCAGCCGCTCCCCGGTTCCTGTGGAACTGCTCCAGACGCCGGCCGACAGGCTCCCGCCGTCGGTCGAGTCGGCGGTCTACTTCGTCGTCGCCGAGGCCCTTACGAACGCGGCCCGCTACTCGCGCGCGCAAACGGTAACGGTGGGGGTCGTCCGCGACAACGGCCACGTCGACGTCGAGGTGAGCGACGACGGCGTCGGGGGCGCCGACGCCGATCAGGGCTCGGGGCTGCGAGGGCTTCAAGATCGGGTCGCGGCGCTCGACGGCCGCCTCGAGCTGACGAGTCCGCAAGGGTTGGGCACCATCCTCAGGGCAACGATCCCATGCGCGTGATCGTCGCAGAGGATTCCTTGCTGCTGCGGGAAGGCATGGTGCGGCTGCTCGAGGAGGCCAAGTTCGAGGTAGTCGGTCAGGCCGGGGATGCCGAGGAGCTGCTGCGAAAGGCCAGGGCGCACAAGCCCGACATCGCAATCATCGACATCCGCATGCCGCCCACCCACACAGACGAGGGGCTGCGTGCGGCGCGCGTGATCCGGGAAGAGATGCCGGACACTGGTGTGCTGGTGCTCTCGCAGTACGTCGAGGAGGCCTACGCGCTGGAGCTACTGGGAGACGACGCCGCCGGCGTCGGCTACTTACTCAAGGACCGCGTCTCGGACCTAGAGCGCTTCGCCGATGCGATCAGAAGAGTCGCCGAGGGAGGCTCCGCGCTCGATCCCGAGGTCGTCTCAGAGATGCTGGGTCGCAAACGCACAGACGATCCACTGAACGTGCTGACCGCGCGGGAGCGCGAAGTGCTTGGCCTGATGGCAGAGGGTCGCAGCAATCAGGCAATCGCCGAGACACTCGTGATCACTGAGCGCGCCGTCGAGAGGCACGTCACGAGTATCTTCGCGAAGCTCAACCTTGCCCCGGCGGCCGAGGACCATCGCCGCGTACGGGCCGTCCTCGTGTTCCTCGGTACGTAACCCAGTTGCGGCGCGGCAATTCGTGACGCGTCGCATGACTGGTGTACATGGACCTCAGTGGTCACCACTCCAACCCTCCAAAACCCCTGGAGTCTTTGCTCGAGCCTGCACGCGCGGACGACAGCTCATGAGTTCTCGGGCGGGCCGGAGGCACACGGGGAGATTTGAGCATGTCGGGCGACGCCGCCGTCGCTGCTGCTTTGCGAGACATCCAAGCGTCTCCGCTGCGACCGAGCTCACGCTCGCTTGGGACGATGGTCAGGCGTCTTGCACCTGCGAAGCGAGCTACCTCTTTGTCTGGCGGAAACGAGCGTGTGGAGCCTGCCGGGCGACGCGCTTGGAAAGCGTCCGTTCGGAAAGCCTGATCGGAAGTGGCGCGCACCTTTGCTGTGCCCGCGGGTGGGTCCGCGCGACTGCCGGCCCTTCGACTATCCGGCGTTGGCGAGGACGAGCCGCCCGTCTGCGGCGAGCGTGAAGCCAGGGAGCGAGAAGCGTGTGGCAAGCAGCTCCGGTATGGCTTCTCGCTCGAGCGGCGTCACGCTCGTACCCGCTGGCGTTTCCTCGCTGAGCGATAGCTCGCTCCAGTCGCACAGCAACGAGCCCGTGCCGTCATCGCCACGAACGCCCACGATCAGGCCGGTCACGAACAGCGAGCGCGGATGCGTGGAGGTCCACCAGTTGCTGACCTCGACGTCAATGAGCGAAACCGGCTGCGGGAGAAAGCCGTAAACATCGGCCCATTCGTCCCCCTCCAGCTTCTGGAGCACGAGCTCGGAGCCCTCCTCGACGACGCGAAAGCTCCAGCCCGACTGCTCCTGCGCGGAGCCCGGCCCGAATGGGATCGGCTCAAGGATGCCGCGGGGGAACCCCACGTCGGCGTGCCAGCTTGCGCCGTTCTCGCTGACACGCAGGAGAAGGTGACTGCGAGGCCGCACCACGCCCGGCTGCGCGCCCAGGCGCATGCGTGCCAGGAACATGTCCACCTCCGCGCCGAGCGCCTCAAGGGCTGCCTTCAGCAGCAGGTTCTGCTCAAAGCAGTAGCCGCCGCGGCGTTCGCTCACGAGCTTGAGCTCGAGGTCCTCCACCTCCAGCGACACGGGCAGGCCCTGGTGCGGGTCGAGGTTCTCGAAGGGGATTGAGGTCAGGTGCGCCCTGTGCACCTGCGCGATGCTCGCCCGCCCGTCCAGGCCGATCCGCTCCAGGTAGGCGTCCAAGTCGAACACGCCCGCACTCTAGCCGCCGCTGTCGCATCGCGCGGCGGGTGTCCTACCAAGGTCGCGATGGCGCCTTCAGCCGTGGTGGGAGCATGAGCGCTGGTCCGGCTCGTGCGCTCGGTTCTCGCTCGGTTCTCGTCCCAGACGGGAGTGTTTAGCGGCGTCTCTCGACACGCTCCCATCGATGCGTGAGCGCGAGCCCGACGAGCGCTCGGCGGCATCATCGAAGTAGCTCTTGTTGTAGACATTGTCCAGTGTCTGGCCGAAACGAGCTAAGCACCGCCCGGCTGCTGCTGCGTCGTTGGCGTGAGACCGATCGCGCACCCTTTGCAGCGCTGAATGCCGATCCGCTGGTCATGGAGTACTTTCCGAACCGACTTACTCAGGCTGAGAGCGATGATCTGCTTGCCAAGATCGAGGCTGGTTTTGAGACGCGCGGGTATGGCCTATGGGCGCTGGAGGTAAGGGCAACCAGCGAGTTCGTCGGATTCACTGGCCTGGCGGTTCCGTTGTTCAGCGCGCACTTCACACCAGCCGTCGAGGTTGGCTGGCGTCTGGCGCGGTCCGCATGGGGTCAGGGTTACGCGACCGAGGCCGGTCTGGCATCGATCGCGTTTGGATTTCGAGACGCAGGTCTTGATCAGATCGTGTCGTTTACGAGCGCGGCCAACGTACGGTCACGGGCGGTCATGGACAGGATCGGGATGACCCACGATCCAGCTGACGACTTCGATCACCCTGATCTGGACGAGATGGATCATTTGCGTCCGCACGTCCTGTACCGGATATCAACTCTGAATTGGGCTCACTGACTCCTGCCTTCGCAGCCGAGCGGAAGTGTTTGGGACTCTGCCTTGGCCTGCTCGATGCTTGCAGCGAGTGCTGCCACCGCCGGTGCGATGGCGGCATCGGTGAGGTTGGCATAGCCGACGGCGATCGCTGGCGACTCGGCACCGAGTCCCTCCAAGGCGATACCCCGCGAGCGCGCGGCGGCGAGCACGGCGTGCTCGTCGAGGTCTGCGGGGAGGCCCAACACGACGTACAGGCCGGCGGCGGCGCCGTGGATGGTCACCTCCGGCAGCCTCGCGGCGAGCGCGGCCAGCAGGGCGTCGCGCTGACGTCGGTAGAGCCGGCGCCAGCGGCGCAGGTGACGGTCGAGGTCGCCGCGCTCGATCAGGTCGGCCAGTGCGAGTTGCTGTAGCGGCGCGGGCATCCCGCCGCGCAGGCGCTGAAGCGCTGCAATCGGCGCCGCCAGGCCGCGCGGCAGGACGAGCCAGCCGAGACGGACCGCTGGGGCGAGGGTCTTGCTGGTCGAGCCGCCGTACACGACGCACTCGGGCGCGAGACCCTGCAGCGATCCGATCGGGCGGCGGTCGTAGCGATACTCGGCGTCGTAGTCATCCTCCACGATCAGCGCACCCCGCCGCCGAGCCCATGCCTGCAGCGCGGAACGTCGGGCCGGGGAGAGGACGGCCCCGGTCGGGTACTGGTGCGCGGGCGCGACGGCGACAGCGTCGATGTCCCCATGCTCCTCCAGGCGCTCGACGACCAAACCGTCGTGGTCGACCGGGACGGGCACCACTCGCAGGCCGGCCGCGGAGGCGGTGTCGCGGAGGCCGCCCCAGCCGGGATCCTCTACCGCGAGCCGCCGAGCGCCGCGCGCGGCCAGGGTCCACCACAGCAGATCGACGCCGTGGCGCAACCCGTTGGTCACCACGATCTGCTCGGGGTCCGCGCGCACGCCGCGCACCCGTCCGAGGTAGGCAGCGAGCGTCTCGCGCAGCTCCGGTGTCCCGGCCGGGTCGGGGTAGGCCAGCCGCTCGTCGGGCACGCTGCGCAGCACCCGTGCCGTTGCGGCGGACCACACCGCCCGCGGAAAGCCGCCCTGTTATGCAGGCCAAAGTCGCTGTACCGTGCCGGGATGTCCACCGCCCCCTCCGCCCGCACCAAACTTCGCCGCAAGCCCGCCCGCGGCGCATACGACCGCGCGACGATCGACGCGATCCTCGACGAGGCGCTCGTCGCGCACCTCGGATTCGCCCACGAGCACCGGCCTTACGTCATCCCGACGCTGCACGCACGGATCGGCGACACCGTCTACTTCCACGGCTCCGCTGCCGGGCGCACCATCCGCACGCTCAGCGCCGCAGCGCCGGCCTGCCTGACGGTCACGCTGCTCGACGGCCTCGTGCTCGCCCGCTCCGCAGCACACCACTCGGTCAACTACCGCTCGGTCGTCGTGCTCGGTGCCGCGCGCCCTGTCGACGGACTCCCCGAGCGCAAAGCGGCGGTCGAAGCCTTCACCGAACGCCTCATCCCCGGACGCCTGCGCGAGATCCGCGCGCCGACACTCAAGGAGGTCAAGGCGATCGGCGTTCTCGCCCTCCCCCTCAACGAGGCGTCCGCCAAGATCCGCACCGGGCCGCCGCTCGACGACGAGGAGGATTACGCGCTCCCAACCTGGGCCGGAGTGGTCCCGATACGCACGCTCGCTGGCGTCCCCGTGCCGGATCCGCGCCTCGCCGACGGCATCGAACCGTCCGAGGCGGTCAACGGCTGGACTCCACAGCGGGGCGGCATTGAGGCAAGCGTCCACGGCACGCCATGAATCGAGGCTCTGTTCGGCCTACCTGAACCCAACCGCCGAAAGGTGCCGTCGGTGACGACTCGACCCCTTCAACGCCAGCGGGCTTCGCTTACCTGCACCGGAAGCGCACAACCGCTCGAATCGGCGTCGACGAGTAGATCCTGCCGCGCGGCATCGCTGCCGGCATCCAAGCATCAAGCAGGCTCGCCATAGTGCCGATGCAAGCGCCATGCGGCGCGTGACAACAGCCGTCATCCCGCTTGCGCTCGCGTTGCTTCTCCTAACACCGTTCGTTCGCGGGATAGTCTTTATCGCGGTACTCGCGGCCCTCACCGTCACGATCTTCGTGCTGGTCGGAGGACGTATCCGACGCAGCGGAGCATCCCCGATTCCTTGGGTCGTGTCTCTCGGGATAAGCGCCGTCATCACGACGCCCCAGATCGCTCTGGGGCACTACAAACACGCTGCCGGCGCCGTGTTCGCTGGCGTGTTTTGGTGGCTGATACTGGCCGCCCTGCTGCGACTCGTCATCTTCCTCGCCGACTACTTGCGCGGGCGGAGCAAGGGAAGCGTCGCGAAGCCTTCCTAGATGATTGATTCCACGGGGTCAGGCGCAGTAGTTGACGAGTGCGCGGCTTGGGCGGCCGAGTTGGTGGTTGAGGGAGACTGCGGCGGCGAGGTGACGTGCCTACTCGCGGCGCTCATGGGCCTGCTGGTGCTGCGCCGCCTCGCGCCGGTGCCCTCCCCGCCCGCAGGTGCCCGAGTCCCACCAGGACCAACGCCGACGCAACCGGCACCGTCGCGGGCAGCTCGTTGACGGCGAAGAACAGCAGGTCGAAGGCCACCGCGAGGCACGCGACGAGCCCCGCTCCGCGGAGCTGGCGGGCGCGCACGGCGCTGGGAGGGGCGACGGACTCGGCGGGCCACCCACCAGCGCGCGTGGAACCGGGGTCGGGGTCGGCAGAGTCGGCAGGCCACCCCCGGGCGAGTAGGCCCCCGAACACGCCCGCCACGAACAGGTCCCCGTAGCCCATCGCGCCCGAGCCGAGGAGCGCGGCCTGCAGGCGCGGCAGGCCGGCCGCGGGGTGGGCGGCGAGCAGCACGTTGTTGGGGTGCTGCAGCAGTTCGGAGGCCACCAGCGCGGTGTCCGCGCACGCCATCAACACGATCCCCGCCGCCAGCCACCGCGGCGGAGTGACCGCGGCGAGCAGCACCCCCAGGGTCACGCAGGAGAGCGCGGAGAGCGCGAGCGCCGCCGCCTGCCCCGCGAGCCCCGTGCGGTCCGCCCACGCGAGCGCGAACAGCACGGGCGCCAGGAGCGCGAACGCGGGCCGGGCGCCCCACCCCAGCCACCCCAGCGCAAGCGCCGCGAGGAGCGGCACCGCGACGAGCGCCAGGTAGGTGAAGCTCTGCGCGCTCGCCTGCTCCGCGGCGCGGGCGACGAACACGAAGCCGATCACCGAGAGCGGGGGGACGGCCGCCCACAGGCGGCTGCGCCGCCGGGCCACCCACGGGATCGAGAGCGTGCCGGGAAGCGCCACGAGCGCGCCCTGGGTGAGCGAGAGCAGGCCGATCGAGAGCCAGAAGGGCAGCACCGGCTCAACATACCCTGACGCCAGTCCCGTTCGTGCGCTACAAAGTGGCCGGATGGCCTCCACTTCCCCGCGGTCAGGCACCACGCTCCCACCGTCAGGCGCCACCCCTCCCCCCGGGTCGGGCGACCCCCGGGCACGGTACCGCCGCCGCCGCGCCGGCGCGGCGCTTGCGGCGGTGGCGTTGCTCGCGCTCGCGCTGGGCGCCGCCCACTCCCGCGGCGGGGCCCGCCGCCCCGCGGCTCACCGGGCGGTGCGCCGGGCGGTCGCTGTGGCGCTCACTCCCGCCCAACGGGCAGCGCGGCAGCGGAGGGCCGAAGAACGGGCGGTCGACCGCGTCCTCTCCTACACGCCTGCCGTCACCGAAGGGGGCCACACCGGGCACGAGCTCGCGCTCACCTTCGACGACGGCCCCGGCCCCTACACCCTCCAGATCGTGCACGTGCTGAGCTCGCTGCACGTGCACGCCACGTTCTTCGCGATCGGCGAGGAGGAGCGGTACTTCTCGGCCGGCACGCTCGCCGAGCTGCGTGCCGGGGACGTCGTGGGCGACCACACCGAGACCCACCCGGCGATGGCCAAGTTTTCCGCCCACGCCCAGCACGAAGAGCTCTTCGAACAGGCGCTCCGCATCCAGCTGCTCGGCGGCCCCACCCCACGCCTGTTCCGTCCGCCCTACGGCTCCTTCGACGCCACCACCTTCAAGCAGCTGCGCGCCCTGCACCTGCTGATGGTGCTGTGGTCTGAGGACACCTCCGACTACACCCTCCCCGGGACCGCCGCGATCGTGCAGCGCGCGCTGGCCGGCGCCCACCCCGGCGCGATCATCCTCATGCACGACGCCGGCGGCGACCGCTCGCAGACGCTCGCCGCGCTGCCAACCATCGTCCGCGGCCTGCGCCGGCGGGGCCTGGAACCAGTGACCGTCTCCCGTCTGCTGCTCGACGACCCCCCGCCCCGCGGCCTGCCGGTGCCCACGAGCCTCGCGGGGGATTAGCCTCCAAGCTGCACGGTCTTCACGATCAGCAGCGCCACCGCCACCACGAGGTAGCCGCGCAACAACAGCATCGCCGCACGGCGGCCCGGCGACCACACGGGGCGCTCCAGCAGCGCCAGCGGGGGCATCGTCCAGGCGTGGCGGCGCTCCTTGGACATCGCCGCCTCCTCCTCGGCCACCCCCGCCGCCGCGCCCGCCGGGACGCGGCGCAGCAGGACGTAGACGCCCATCGCCGCCAGCGCCACCGCCAGCACGATCGACAGGTCGACGAACAGGTGCGTCACGTTCACCGTCGGGAACGCCGTGCTCGCAACCAGCACCAGCGAGAGCTCGACCAGCACCCCGATGATGACCGCCGCCACCGCGTTCAGCCACGGCGCGTTGACCCACGGGCCGAGCACCGCGCGGTCGTTGCACAGCAGCAGCAGGAACACCGTTGCGCTCGGCAGCAGCACCCCCGCGAGCGCCTGCACCCCGGTCGTGATCAGCCCCAACGGGGCGCCCGGCAGCAGCACGATCCCTGCCGCTGCGCACACCATCAGCGTAAACGTCGCGTAGAACAGCTTCGCGTCCCTGATGCCGCGGTGCAGCGAGTGGCTCGCGCCGAACACGTCCCCGAACGCATAGCTCGTCGCCAGCGTCACCGCCGCCGCGCCGATCAGCGAGGCGTTCAGCAGCACCACCGCGAAGCACGCTCCCGCCGCGGGGCCCACGTAGGTGCGCAGCGCAGTGGCCACCGTGCCCGCGTCAGCGAAGTCGCCCGCCGCGGGGGTGCCCGCGAACGCGAACGCCGCCACCGACAGGAGCGCCCCCGCGCCGATCACCACCACAAACGCCCCGATCACGGTGTCTGCGCGCTCGTAGTTGATCCACCGCGGCGTGATGCGCTTGTCGATGATGTTGGACTGCTGGAAGAACAGCTGCCACGGCGCCACCGTCGTGCCGACGATCGCGATGATCAGCAGCACCGCCGTCGAGCTCGCGCCGCCCTGGATCGACGGTGTCACCGTGTCGTGCGCGATCGTCGCGAAGTCCGGGTGCACCAGCACCAGCAGCGGGACCACCAGGAAGTTGGCGACCACGAACACGTACATGAACCGCTCCCAACTGCGGAAGCTGCCCGTCGCGGTGATCGCCACGAGCGTCACCGCCGCCGCGGGCACCGCGACGAACTTGCTCACCCCGAAGTACCCCAGCGCCAAGCTGACGCCGATGAACTCCGTGACGATCGTCAGGAAGTTGAGGACGAACAGGTCGCCGACCGAGAACCACCCCCAGAAGCGCCCGAAGCGCTCGTTGATCAGCCGCGCGTGGCCGACCCCCGTGACGGCGCCCAGGCGGATCACCATCTCCTGGTTGACGATCAGCACCGGGATCAGCAGCACCAGCACCCACAGCAGGCTCGTCCCGTAATTCTGCCCCGCCTGCGCGTACGTGGAGACGCCGCCCGCGTCGTTGTCGCCCACCATCACGATCAACCCCGGGCCCATGATCGCCAGCAGCGCCATCCCCCGCGAGCGCCACCCGTGGCGCGCGCCCGTGTCGTGCACGCTGATCGTCCCGAGCGCCCCCCGGATGTCGCCGAGGTGGGCCGGGTCGAGGACGGGCGGCACGCCCTCCGGGGGCGTCTGCGCGGGGAGCTCGCCAGGCACGTTCGCGACCGCCTGCTCCTCGTCCAGCGTCGTTGGGTGCTCGGCCATTTTGTTCACCTCATTTCCTGTGTTCGGGACAGGTCGAATCGGCGCGCGTCGACGCGGACGGACATGCACCCCGGGAAAGGCGGCTTAGGCCTGCAGGGACGAGCCCGACGTGCGCGCCTGCGGCTGGGTACTTCGTGGCTGTTCTCGATCCATCCCAGCCTCCTTTCCGCGCGTCGTGGTGAGGGCTCGTTCGGGGCTCAGGGTAGCACCGGCCAGCCTCAGTCGCGCACCAGCCCGAAGCGCCGCCGCCAGCCCGCCGGCAGTGTCAGCTCCAGCACGTCGTCCACGGTGATCACGCCCACCACGTGCTGCTGCTCGTCCACGACCGGGAGCGCCGCGAGGTTGTAGTCGGTCATCGTGCGCGCCACCTCGGGCAGGTCCGCGTCGGTGTGCACCGACTCCGGCTCTTCCTCCGCCACCTTCGCCAGGGACGCCTGCGGGTCGGCGCGCAGCAGCGCCACCACCGTCGCCGCGCCGCTCAGCGCGCCCGTTGTGTCGTGCACGTAGACGGTGCTCAGCGCCCCCGGCGCGATCGCGCTCGCGCGCACCCTCGCCAGCGCGTCCTGCACCGTCGCCTCCTCCGGGAGGTCGATGAAGTCCGGGCTCATCATCCCCCCGGCCGTCGCCGGGTTGTAGCCCATCAGCGTTTCGATCCGCCTGCGCCCCGCCGGCGGCAGCAGCGCCAGGATCCGCCCCCTGCGCTCCTGGTCGATCTCCCCGATCAGGTCCGCCGCGTCGTCTGCGGCCATCCGCGCCACCACCGCCGCGACCTGCGCGTCGGGGCGCTCGGAGATGAACTCCAGCTGGTGGTGCTCGTCGAGCTCCTCGAACACGTCCGCCTCGAGCTCCCTGTCCTGGCCGACTGCCTCGATCAGCTCCTCGCCCTCGTCGTGCGAAGCCGCCTCGACCAGGTCCGCGATCTCCGCGGGGTGCAGGTTCGCGAGCTTGCGGTGGGAGAAGCGCAGGCGCGCGGTGGGCACGTGACCGACGAACGGCTCCAGGTCCGTCCAATCCAGGAACGGCCGGTCCCCCACCGCTCCTCGCAGTGCCCGCGGCAGCGCGCGGCGCAGCTGCGCGCGGAAGGAGGGGTCCACGCCCACCAGCCGCCACCACCCCTCGATGCACGCCGAGCTCGATCTCGTGCGCGCTCACCAGCCGTGGCGGGTCCGCCTCCACGTTCACGAGCTTGCGGCCCAGCACGTCCTGGCGCAGCAGCACCTCCCCCACGCGCCGCTCGAAGCGGCCCAGGTTCAGTTTCTGGCCCGCCAGCCTCGCCGCTCTGGCCTCGAGCGTCGCCACCTTGTCCACCGGCACGAACAGCTCCCGGCCGCCGATCCGCGCCTTCAGCCCCGTCACCGGCGGGTACCCCCCGTCCGCGAGGCGCACGATCACGTCCTCCACTCTCCCCAGCCGCTCCCCCGTGCGATCCAGCAGTGGGCTGCGCATCAGCGTCGATAGGTGCATCACTTGCTCGGGCAACGCCCTCGATACGTTAGGGCATCGGCCGGCGCTGGCGAACAGATCGTCCTGCCCCTCGCGCGCGCCAGCTCCACCACCTCGAGCCTGCTCTCGCGTTTGGACAGCCGCACCGGCGCGCTCGGCGGGGCTGCCGGCGGCCTCGGCGGTGGCGGTGGCGGCGACGGGACACATCTCGCGACCCATATACGCGGTTGCTGGGACATCTTTCCCGACCCTATATGCCCGGCTGATGGGCTTCTTTTTGGACCCCATATAGGTTGATGCGGCGCTTTCCCACCCACCCCGTGATCGATGTCCGCGATGTCTCCAAGACCTACCGCGTCGGGCGGATCCGCGTGCCCGCGCTGCGCGGCGTCTCGCTGCGCATCGAGCGCGGCGACTTCGTCGCGGCACGTTCGTCGGCACCACCCCCTCCACCTCTCCGCCCACGGCTACCACGTCCAGGAAGGGGCCGCCTTCACCGAAGCCGCCGTCACCCACCACACACACGTGGCCGTGATCGGGCAGACCGTCGCCGAAGAGCTGTTCCCCGGGCAGAACCCCGTCGGACAGACGATGCGCGCCAACGGCGTCAACTTCGAGGTGCTCGTCGAGAAGGGCCAGACCTCCTCCTCCACCTCTGGCCGCCTCCCAATTCGCGGCGCTGCCCGGCGCCGGCGCCGCCCGCCCGGCCACGACCGGCAGCGGCGCGAGCGGCGGCGCGAGCGGGAGCTCGGGCTCCGGTGGACCAGCGCTGTTCGGCGGGTGACTGCCGTATCTTGATGTCCTTCGACAAAGGAGCTCCATGCCTCACACCAACACCAAGAGCCGCACGCCGGCCGCTGCTGCACTGACGATTGCCCTGCTCGCCTGCACCGGGCTGGCGGCGTGCGGCGGCTCCTCGAGCACCTCGACTCAGACCACCGCCAACGCAGCCGCGACCGGCACGACCACGACCGGCACGACCCCCTCGGGGACCTCCTCCACGGGCGCCGCCCCCGCCGGGCGGCTCAACCCGGCGCGCTTTGCCGCGATGCGCGCGTGCCTGGCAAAGAAGGGCATCACCCTCCCCCGGCGTGGCGTCGGCGGCTTCCTCAGCGGTGCCGAACCGCAGCTGCCCAAGGGCGTGACGCGCGCGCAGTACGCGGAAGCGCTCAAAGCCTGCGGCGCGAGCTTCCCGGGCGGCCACTTCAGCAGGGTGCCGCACGCCTTCACGAGCCCGCGCTTCCACGAGGTGCTCGCCCGCTTCGCCGCGTGCCTGCGTCAGAACGGGATCAACGTCGGCGAACCCAACACCTCGGGCAAAGGCCCGGTCTTCAACACCAAGGGACTCAACACCGGCAGCACCCAGTTCAAAGCGGCCGAGGCGAAGTGCAGGAGCACGCTGCTCGCCGGCCTGCAGGCCAAACCCACTGGGCACCCTGCAGGTCCCGTTGAAGCCCACCCCGGCGCGGTCGGCAGCCCAACCGGCTGATCGACGAGGACCAGGCGCCCGCGGCGGCCTAGCCGTGGGCGCCGAGTTCGCGGTTGGTGGGCGCGGCCTGCGGGTCGCGGATCGCCGTTGAGCTCGGTCCCGTGGCGACCGTCGGCTTCGCCAGTCCCGCGATGCGCCCGATCAGCTGGCTCCACTGCGCCCCGTTCAGGGCACCCGTCACCGTCAGCGGCGAGGTCGCCGCCGCACGGGCGCGCGTCGCGTGGGCGCTCGCCGGGCGCCGCGGGAAGAAGTCGATGTAGATGTGGTCCCACGCAGAGGGAAGCGCCTGCGTGGTGTGAGCTTCGGGGTACTGCTCGAGGCTCACGATCCGGTGGGGCGCGAACCGCCCGCTGAGAGTCAGCAGCGTGCGGATCGCCGCGTCGGCGACCGTCCCCCGACCCTGGTGGCCGGCGATCGGGACCCCGTTGATCGCGGCGATTTCCACCGCCGTGCCCCGGTCGTGGGCCGCCCGGGCCGCCGCGGCGTCCGCGCTAGGGGCGACGCTCAGGCCCGACGGGGAGACTCCGCCCCGCGGGCACCGCAGTGCCGCCACCGTCGGCTGCAGGCCGCTGCGGGAGAGGAACTCCAGCACCGCCAGCACCCGCCCATCGACCGCGCCTGAGGCCACGTCGCGGCGACCGCACGCGTCGAGCTGGATCCCCGGGTCCGAGAGCACCGCCAGCTCCAATTCCCCCTTGGACATCAGCAGCGCATCCCCCGCGGTCGCGCCGAGCAGCGCGTTGGCGCCCTTCGAGCCCTTGGGGTGCAGCGCCGCGCCGAGCTGCCTCCAGTTCGCCAGCAGCGGCTGCGGGTCGATCGTGGCGCTGTCCCCGGCCGGGCGCACCGCGAAGCGCAACTGCCCCGCGCTCGCGCCCGCCGGCGTGTCGAGGCGGCCGAGCACCGTGCCCTCGGAGACGATCGAGCCACTCCGCAGTGGCAGCCAGCGGCCGTTACCCGTGCCCGCAGTCTTCGCTGCGCTGGCCGCCGCGGCGCGCGCGAGCGGGTTGCCGGGGTGAGCGTACAAGCGCACTCTGCCCATCCCCGCAGGCGCCGTTTCGCCTTCGGCTTCCGTCGAGGCGCTCGGCAGCGGTGCGGGGGCAGCGTGGTGGCGGACCTTGAGCGTCAGCGGCGACTGGTGGCCCGCGGTGGCAGGCTGCGTCGGCGCGGGGTCCCGCGACGCCGTGACGCGGCGCCCGACCTTGGGGACTGTGGGGCGGTAGCGGGGGGCGATGGAGCCGAGGCCGGCGTACGTGAACACGTCCCCGTAAACGTCGCGCAGCACCAGGTAGCGCCCGAGCGCGTGGGAGTGCCCGAGGTGCTCGATACGACCGCTCTCCACCGCCCTCACCGGGGCGCCCGGAGCGCCGAGCAGCTCGACCAGCTGTGAGGCCTTCGCGGGCGCGTTCGCCTTCGCTTCCGCGCGCCGCGCCGTCACCTGCGGAGGGGGCGGGGGTTTGAAGCCCGTCGTGCCCGCAGCGGCAGACGCTCCGCTCCCCGCGGCGGCGGTTCCCGCAGGGGAGGGTGCAGACGGGGTACCGGCAGCTGCGCCAGCCGCGTCCGCGGGAGTGGGCGCCGTCACTGCCGCGCCCGCAGGGGTGGGGGCCGTCGCGGCCGCAGGGCTGGGCGCAGTGCTCAAGGGCACCGCACCCGCGGTGGCGCTCGACGAGCCACTGGGGGATGGGGTCCCGGCTTCCGCTCCCACTCCCGTCCCGGTCGCAGCCCCCCCCGCGGCCCCGCCGGCCCCGAGAACCACTCCGAGACCGCTCGAGCCCGGTGCCACGTGCGCGCCGGGGGTGGGCGTGCGGCCGTCCACGAGGCCGGTGAGCGTGCCGACCACCGAGCGCGGGAAGCTCGCGATCAGGCGCGCGCGCAGCAACACCGATTCCACGTATTCCTGAGAGTGGTTGTAGGCGAGGATCGCCGCGTCGAGGTTGTGGGAAGCGCCCGCCGCATGCAGGTAGCGCGCGGCCGCGAAGACCGCGTCCACCGGGTTGGCCGGGTCGGCGTAGCCCGCTTCGGTGGCGTCCACCCCGTAGCGCAGCCACGTCGAGGGCATGAACTGCATCCACCCCACCGCTCCCGCGGTGGAGACCGAGAGGTCAGTGCCGTAGTCGGTCTCGACTTCGTTGATCGCCGCGAGCACCTGCCAGGGGATGTCGTACTGGAAGGCGGCCGCTTTGTAGATCGGGAGCAGGAACAGCGGGATGCGGTAGAAGTCGAGCGCCTGCGCGGACACGGCCGAGTCGGTGAACAGTGCCGCGAGCCCCGCCGTTTCGCCGCCCGCCGCCTGCGGAGCCGGCGCGACGCCGTTGGGGGTGCCCGGGGGCACCGCGGTGGGCCCGTTCTTCGCAGCGCCTTCGCCGGCGGGCGTCGAGGCGCTGCCGCCCTGCCCGCCCGCGCCGGAGCCGCCCTTGGTAACGCTGGCGCCGGTGCGCCTGCCGGCGGTGACCTGCTGGGTGCGCTGCACCACCACCGTCGGTCCCGCGCTTGGGGCGCCAGGGGCTTCCGCGGGGGTGGTCGAGGTGCCCGACGGAGCAGTGGAGGTGCCGGAGGATTCCCCCGGGGCGCCTGTCGGCGCGGGGGCGGTCGAGGTCGTGGTCGAGGGGGTGGTGGACGACCCTGACCCTTCCTGCTCCGGGGCCGGCGTCTGGGGACTGGTCGTCGTGACCGGCGGCGTGGGGCCTTCGCCGGTCCCGGCGGCGCCCGTGGGCGCTTCGGCGCCGAGCGCCGCACCCGGCCCGCCCAGACCGGCCGTGAGGCCGCCGCCGGCCAGCACGGAGAGCACGGCACGACGCGCCCACCGGCGCGGGGCCCGCGGGGCGCTCATCCGCGGCCTCCCCGCGGTGTTCTTGGGCGATCGTCGTGTCGCATACGCATGCCGAGGACCGGGCCGCTCTCGCGGCGCCAGCCACACTGGTTGAGGTTCATATCGGCAGCCAAGCACCTTGCGGTAAAGGATTTGTAATCCCGCCCGCAAACCTGCCCTCGGTGATGGAGGCTGTTCAAGACGATATCTCTCATATCGGCGGGAGCGGCCGCACTCTACAGACCCTCCAGGCGGGCCTCTTGGTGGCCGCTTTGCGGACTCGCGGCCCGTTGCGCAGGATCTGTTGCAGAAGCACAGGGTTCGCCAGCGGCGCAGGGCCCCGACGGGGAGCCCGCCAGGCGAGGGCGACGCCGCCGCTCCGTTCCGTGGATTCCGGGGTTTGGGAGATGAGGCCCTTGAGCAATGCACCTACACACAACACGGAGTTGCAGACAAAGCTGCGAACGGTTACCGTCCGGGCTCGCAGCCGAGGCCCAGGAGCGAGGGAGAGGTGTTCAACATGTCTAGATTCAAGGCTCTCGTAGCGACCGCGGTCGTGGGCGTGTGCCTCGCCGCGGCCGCGGCGGCGTGGGCGGCGGAGACGCTGGAAGTCACCGCGGCCTTCTCCCCGGACAAGCTGGGTGCGCCCACCAACGTCCACGGGACCGCGACGATCGGCACGACCACGGGGGCGCTGCCCTCGCCGATCGTGGAAACCACCGTGATGGGACCGGCGGGGCTCACCGTGGACGTCCAGGGCGTGGGCATCTGCAACCCCGCCAAGCTCGAAGCCACCTTGAATCCAGGCGTCTGCCCCAAGGACTCCAAAGCCGGCTTCGGGGGCGGCGTGGGCGAGTACGAACTGGGCCAGGAACGACGCGAAGAGCCGTTCACGCTCAACTTCTACCGCGGCCCCAACGAAGACGGGCACCTCGTGCTGGTGGCCTTCCTCAATGCGGTCTCGCCGGTCTCGGTGCAGCTTGTGCTCAAGGCGCAGATCGTCCAGGAGCCCAAGCCCTACGGGCTCGGCTTCGCCTTCAAGGTGCCGATCATCGAAACGCTGCCGGGAGCCTCGCCGGCGACGGCGAAGAGCATCTACATCACGCTCGGCGCACCCAACGCCGCCTACTTCGAGAGCGTGGGCGGCAAGCGCAGGTTGGTCCACGTGAAGGGGATCATCGTCCCCAAGAAGTGCCCTCACGGTGGCTTTCCCTACAAGACGCAGATCGCCTTCGCCGACGGCACCACCAACACGATCACGGGAGCGATCCCCTGCCCGCACCGGTAGGACGCGGCCGGTGAGCGCCCACCTCACAGCGACCGCTCGCACCGGCCGTTCTCCGATCGCTCGCCGGGCGGTCCTCGCCCTCTTGGCGCACACGGTGCTCGCTGCGCGCACAGGGCTCGCGGCGCGCAGGGCGCTCGCTGCGCGTACGGTGCTCATGGCGTGCACGGCGTTCGCGGCCGGACTCTCGATCCCCGTCGTGGCGCAGGCCACTGAGTCGGAAACTGTCGCCGCGATCAAGCCGTCGTTCTCCCCGGACCGGCTCGGTGCGAAGGCGGCCTTCACCTTCGAGGTCCGCTTCACGGGCGGGGAACTCGGAGTGCCCTCCCCGGTGCGCAGGGCGGTCGTGCGGCTGCCCCCGGGACTGAGCATGAACATACCCCACCTCAGCAGCTGCACGAGGGCGCGGCTGCAGGCGCACGGCGCAAGCGGCTGCCCAGCGCGATCGCTGATCGGTACCGGACACGCCCTTGCGGACGTGCACGCGGGCGCGAGCGTGGAAAGCGAGGAAGCGAAGGTGTGGGCCTTCCTCGGCCCGCCGCAGGGCCTCAACCCGACGATCGAGATCCTCGGCCAGGGCTACACGCCGCTCAACGAGCGGGTGGTGATCACCGCCACGGTGCTCCCCAGCCACCCCCCCTACGGCGAAGAGCTCGTGATGTCGATCCCCGCGATCCCGTCGATCCCCTACGAGCCGAACGCCTCGACGGTCTCCGTCTCGCTGACGGTCGGGGGCGCGCGCTTCCGCGGACACAGCCCGAACACGGTCCTGCTGCCCACCCACTGCCCTGCCGGGGGCTTTCCGTTCGCGACCGAATTCGGCTACGAAGACGGCGCCACGAGCACCACCACCGCGACCGTCCCGTGCCCGTAGAGGCGCTGCCACAACACACGACGCGATCTGTCACCGGCGCTCTCGGGCGGCGCGCCGGCCAACGCGCCGGCCAACGCGCGGTGAACGTAGGGCGCGGGCGGACTCGCAACCTGTACCCTTGAGGTATGGAAGCGCTCCTCTCGATCCTGCAGGTGTTCATCGCGGTGGGCCTGATTTTCCTGGTGCTGATGCACTCCGGGAAAGACGCCGGGCTCTCCGGCGCCTTCGGGGTGGGCACCGGCCAGGGCCCGCTGGGGGGCGGCTCACTCGTGGAGCGCAACCTCAACCGCTGGACTGTCTTCTTCGCGCTCCTGTTCGTCGGGAACACCATCCTGCTGCTCAAGAAGCCCTGGTAGACCCTCGAAAGCCTGCTCGACGGGCTCGGGCTCGAAGCTGGTCGAGGATCTCCAGGGCCTCCGCGCGCAGGGTGGCGTTGGTGGCCAGGTAGTCCTCGCGGGAGACCTTGCCGGTCGCGAGGTCGAGCTCCAGGTCGCGCAGCTCGCGGTACTTGACTTCGCGGGCGAGCTCCAGCGAAGCCGACCGGGCGACGCGGTGGCGCAGGGCGCCGGGAGAGGGCGAAAGCGCGAGCAGGCCCCCGCCGAAGACGATCAGCCCGCCGACCCAGATCCACATGATCAGCGGGGAGACGAGCAGGCGAAACTGCGCGGGGGGCGGGTGTCGAAGGTATTCGTGGGCGAGGAAGTCGACCACGAACAGGCCCTCGTCGGGGCGCGAGAAGGGGATCGTCTTGTTGCCGACTTCGATGACGTGTTTCAGCCGTGGGGTTTCGATTTCGGGCGAGATCGCGCTCCACAGGTCGCGCGTGAGGCTCGCGCTGATGCCCACGCTGCTGACGGACTGGCCCTCGATCAGGTGCCCCACCGAGCCCTGGGATTCTTCCTGGGATTCGTAGAAGTCCTCGCAGGGGCGCAGCGTGGTGACGTAGCGCCCGTGCTGGGTGACCCGCAGCACCGCGCAGAGGTTCATCGTGGAGCCGGTGTGGGTGGGGTCGTAGCGGGGGGTGAGGGTCGCGGTGGGGCGCACGTAGCGCACGGTGTAGGAGCCCACGCGCGTGGACTGCCCGGGGGAGAGGCTCAGCTGGGAGACGTGCTGGAAGGAGGAGGAGGCGGCGACCCCGATGAACAGCACGGCCATCCCGACGTGCACGATGTAGCCGCCGTAGCGCCGGCGGTTACGCCGGATCAGGCTCAGCAGCGCCACCGGGGGAGCCTCGCCCGAGGCGCCGCGGCGCACCCGCGCGCCGCGCCAGAGCTCCTGCGCGACGGAGCCGAGCGCGAACGCCGCGCAGCAGAACATCGCGAGCGCTGTGGGCTTCTGCGTGACGCCGGCCGCGAGCAGCGCCGCCAGCGTGAGCAGCGCCGCGGCGAGCGGCACGGCGAGGTTGCGAAGCACCCCGCTGGGCGTGGCGCGCCGCCAGGCGATCACCGGCCCGGTGCCCGAGAGCAGCACGAGGATCAGCGCCAGCGGGACGGTGTAGCGGTCGAACCACGGCCCCCCCACGGAGGCGGCTTGGCCGGTGAGCGCTTCGGAGATTTTGGGGAACCAGGTCCCCCAGAAGATCACGAAGGCGAGGCCGACGAGCACGAGGTTGTTGAACAGGAAGATCGCCTCGCGCGAGAGCAGCGAGTCCAGGCGGTGGGTGCTGGCGAGCTGCTCGCGGCGCGAGACCACCAGGTAGATCGAGCCGGCGATCATCGCGGTGATCAGCACGAGGAAGGGAACACCGAGGGTGGCGCCGCCGAAGGCGTGGATCGAGTCGAGGATCCCGGAGCGCACCATGAACGTGCCCATGATCGCGAGCGTCCCGGTGCCCAAGGCGAGCGAGACGTTCCACACCTTGAGCATCCCGCGACGCTCCTGGATCATCAGCGAGTGCAGGAACGCGGTGCCCGTCAGCCACGGCAGCAGCGAGGCGTTCTCGACGGCGTCCCAGCCCCAGTAGCCCCCCCAGCCAAGCTCCGAGTAGGACCAGGAGGCGCCGAGCAGGATGCCGATGCCGAGGAACAGCCACGCGGCCAGCGCGAAGCGGCGCACCACGGCGATCCACTCCCCGTCGACCCTGCGCGCGATCAGGGCGCCCGCCGCGAAGGCGAACGGCACCGTGCAGAGCGTGTACCCCGAGTACAGCATCGGGGGGTGGATCATCATCGTCGGGAACCGCAGCAGCGGGTCGAGGCCCTCCCCTTCGGGGGGCGCGGGGCTGGTGGTGGTGAAGGGGTTCGCGTAGAACACCATCAGCGAGACGAAGAACCCGCCGAAGCCGAGCAGGATGGCGGTCGCGTAGGAGGCGACCTCGCGCAGGCGCCCGCGCGTGAGGAACAGCACGAGGCTCGACCACAGCGACAGCAGCCACGCCCACAGCAGCAGCGAGCCTTCCTGGGAGGACCACACCGCGGCGGCGCGGTAGAGCAGCGGGGTGGTGCGGCTGGAGGTGTCGGCGACCGTGTTGAACGCGAAGTCGTTGCTCAGGAACGCGATCTCGAGCACGACCATCCCGAGCGTGAGCAGGCCGGCGAGCGCGTACACCGAGCGGCGGCCCGCGAGCGAGAACTCCGCGCGGCCGGTGCGCGCCCCGTGGATCGACACCGCGATGCCGTACACGCACACGATCAGCGCAACCACCAGGCAGACGTGTCCGAGGAGCGCCATCAGCCTTGGCTCAGGCGTTCTGCTTCTCGGAGGGCGGGGCGACCGTGTACTTGGACGGGCACTTGGTGATCAGCGAGTCGCGTTCGCCGGTGTAGTCGGCGCCGTCCTTCTGCACGGTGACGATGATCTCGCGCCCTTCTTTGAAAGGGTCGGGGACGATCCCGGTGTAGGCAACCGGGACCGCGTAGGCGCCGTTGGCGCGGTCGGCGACCCTGAAGTGAAGCACGGGCCCTTCGTGGTGCACGGAGCCGGTCACGACCGTCCCGGTGAGCTGGTAGCTGCGGCCGGGCTGCGCTTCGTGCAGCAGCTGGCTGGGGGTGAGCGCTGGGCTGGCGGCCGTGAAGCTGGTGTAGATCAGGGCGCTCGCCAGCAGCACCGCGGTGCTGAGCGCCACCACCAGCCGCACCGTGCGCTTGCGAGCGGGGTTCATCGCGCCCAGTATCTCAAATGCCCGCCAGGGAATCGCCGGTGAACGGCGAAACCTTGGGGGATGCCAAGGGTCTTTATGTACAGAGAGGTATGAGACCGAGCCTTCGACATCAGATCGGCGAACAGCGCCGCACCCGCCGCACCCGGGGTGCGCACCGGCCCGACTCCGCGCCAGAGGCCCCCGCCGCCGTGCCGGAGGCCGACCTCGACGCGCAGGAACTCCACGCCGCCGTGCCGGAGGCCGACCTCGACGCGCAGGAACTCCACGCCGGCGTGCTCGAGCCCGACATCGCCGCGCAGCGGGTACGCGAGGCTGGCGGCCCGAGCGATTTGGCTACATACGCCTGCGAGTGCGGCTATCTATTCGCGGCGTCGGTGAGCACCACCGTGGGATGTCCGCACTGCGGCACTCCGCAGGCTTGGTAGTCACCGAGCTGCCTACTTGGACCCTACGGGACCGCCACCTATAGTGGCGGGTGTAGTGGCCGTCACGGGAAAAGCCACCAGTGCTCAGAGCGGGACCGGCGCAGGGCCGGAGGCCGGCGACGCAGCGAGTCGGTTCGTGGAGTCCTCACGCCGGATGGCGCTCACCCTGGGACAGGCGCCCGCGGCCAGGCAGAGGGACCCCGGCGCGGCGCTCATCGACCTGCTGGGCTTCGCCGACGCCGTCACCCGCGGCCTGCCCGCCAGGCCGTTCGAGCCGCTGACCTTCCCGGTGTTGCGCAAGCTCGTCGACGACCGCCGCGGGGCTGCCGGTATCCACCGCGGATGAGCGGCCCCGGGGGACTGGACGGGCTGGCCGCGAGGATCGTGGCGGTACACGAGACGCTCGACTCCATGAGGGTCACCCACCAGTTCGGCGGGGCGGTGGCCTTGGCGTGGTATCGCAACCCTCGCGCCACGACCGACATCGACCTCAACGTGACTCTCCCGCCCGAGGATGCGGAACCGGTACTCGGAGCCCTCACCCACCTGGGCGTGACCGTCTCCCAAGCCGACCGAGCGGCGATCGCTCGCGACGGTCAGGCGAGACTCGACTGGGATGGGTCGTACCTGGATCTCTTCTTCGCCACCCTCGATCTCCACGAAGACATGGCGAAGCGTTCGCGCCAGGGCGACTTCGGCCCGGTGCAGATTCCAATCCTCTCCCCTGAGCACCTGATCGTGTGCAAGGCGATCTTCGACCGCCCCAAGGACTGGGTGGACATCGAAGAAATGATCGCCTGGGGCACGCCGATCGACGCTGCCGCGGTCCTTCGCTGGATCGAGGGCATCCTTGGAGCGGACTCCGAGCAGCACACTCGCCTCTCCGAGCTGCTTCTGGCGAATAGCTGAGGCGCCGGTGGCCGCGCCGTCTAATAACCTCCGAGGAGCGCCATGCCCTCGCTCGGACAGATCACCGCCTCGAGCTCACAGTTCGCCAACAAGCGCGGCATCTACGCCGGGCGACGCTCTACGAAGATCCATGTGGCTCTTTACCGGCGAACGGGCGGCAGGATCGGCGGGCATCTGCCCGGCTGACCCGAGGCTCGGATAGCCCTGGTCGACCACACGGGCGCCAGGAGTGGCGCGAAGCGGACATCCCCGCTGATGTACCACGAGGACGGCGACTCCATCGCCGTGGTGGCCTCGAAGGCCGGTCAGCCGAGGCACCCCGCGTGGTTCCACAACCTCAGGGCGAACCCGGACACCACGATTCAGATCGGCGCGGTGGCTCGCGAGGTCCGCGCCCGCGTCGCGACCGACGAGGAGCGCGATCGCCTCTGGCCGCAGTTCGTCGCACTCTTCCCGGGGTATGACTTCTACCAGCGGCACGCGAAGGGCCGGAAGATCCCGATCGTGATCCTCGACCCTCGTTAGAAGATCTGCTTGTCGAGGAATCCAGCTACCAGGACCAGCCATCCGCCGATCTCCGCGAGGATCAGGGTGACCATGTAAGCATGTGTCCCGGGGATGGAGTCGCGAAACTGATTGTCTGTGTCTTCTCGCCAGCCGTGGATCGCATAGGTTGCGACGGACGCGAAGAAGTAGAACGTCATCGCGCCGGCAGCCAGCAGGTTGACGAGCTCGCTGAAGCCGCTCAGCTCCACGAACGTCGCGATCAGCAGCAGCGCGAAGCTGTAGAGCAGCGCTGCGCGGTGAGCGATATCCACGTAGATGTGTGCGGTGTGGTCCTTGGAGGTCGCGATCTGGCGGTACTTCCAGACCCCGAGCAGCAGCGCGCAGAGGAACATCACTGCGTCCGCCAGGAGCACCGCCTTGGTGTCGGCGCTCATCATCCCTTCACCCCGCTGGGATGTGGGGGGCGGAGCATCAGCCGCAGCGGTGGGCTGCTCCCAACGCGCAGCTCGCCGGTGAGCCGGAAGCCGAGGCGTTCGTAGAGCGCGGCGTTGCGCTCGCTGGAGGCCTCGAGGTAGGCGGGCAGGCCCCCCTTGTCGCAGCGCTCGAGCGTTGGGCGCAGCAGTGCGCCGCCGAGACCCCGGCCCTGCATGTCGGGGTGCACGCCGACGTCACGGATGTAGTAGTGGCGCTTGCGCACCTGGTGCACGTGGCGCCACTCAATCGCGGCTCCCAGTCTCGCCGCCCGGTGCAGGTGGAGGCCGAAGGCGCTGCCCTCCAGCAGGGTGACGCGCAGTGGCGAGCGCCATGCGCCGGGCGGCAGGCTCAGCGCGGCGCCGGCGAGATCGCTAGTCGTCCACACGCGCCCGCGTGCCAACGCCAGGTGGCGCAACTCGATCCCGAAGTAGCGACGCAGGCGCACCAGTCTCTTGCTGTCCTCGGGCATCAACCAGCCGAAGATCGGGTCCTCGAAGAAAGCCTCCGCCATCACCGCCTTCAGGCGCCCGATGTCCTGTGCGGTTGCCGGGCGCAGCCCGGGGTCGGGGAGTGTGGTTCCCATCCTTGGCCTGCTCGCATTCGTCGGAGGAGCTATCGCCAAGGCCAGTGCTCGGTGTCGGGGCGCTCATGCGGATCGTTGTCCGTCCTTGAAGCTGTCGCGAACCGCGGCGTAGTGCGCGGCGAGCCCAACGCCCCACCCAAGCAGCGCATACACGAACCAGGGGTACGACGTCCCTCCCAGCTGCCACTGCAGGGCCCACACCGCGACGATCAGGATCTGGACGGCGACGAAGACCGTCGCGTGGATCCGAAATCCTTTCCGATGGCCGTGCGCCCACCGCTCGTGCCGGCGCTGTCGGGACTCGGTTTCCGCGCGCTCGGCGGCGCGCTCGAATGCATCGGTCATCAGTTTGCCTCCTTGGTTGTTGGGAGCCCATCGAGACTCTCGATGTCGGCCGCCGCCCGTTGCAGGACAGCCGCTATGGCTTGTGGGTCCACTCGTCCCGAGAGCGGCGCAAGCCGCGCCCTGAAGCGGTCCAGCAGCGGTTCGATCGAGTCCGCATCGCCAAACCGCGCGCCGGTGCGAAGTTCGAGCGCTGCAAGTGCGTCGCGGCGTGCCTCGATCGCCTGCTCGCCCGCCGCGGTGACGCGATACGTGGTCTTGCCGTCGTGCGTCTGCCCGTCGATCAGCCCCTCGGCATGGAGCGCCTCGATCGCGGGGTAGACGCTGCCGGGCGAGGGGCGATAGCGGGGGCCGAAGAGACGCTTCAGCTCGGCCATGATCTCGTAGCCGTGCCGCGGGCGCTCGGCGAGAAGCGCGAGCAGGACGAGCGGGAGCTCGCCGTGCCGGAAGAATCTCCTGGGCAACGCAACCGCTCCCCTAGGCCACCGCTAGGCCGATCTTCTCGGCGGCGGATCGTTTGCTGTGCCCTCGCCACTGCTGCCCGTTTGAAAGCGAGTCCCGCGCCGTTGATGCGCCCGCAACGGGCCGCAGCGCGGTAGCGCTCACCGGATCGCTGAGCCCCTTCAGCGTGAGCGCACCGAGCGGCTCGAGTGCATGAGCGCTCGGGGGACCGGCGAGCCTGCGCACCGTCTCGGACGCGAGATCGCTGTGGCCCACAGGACGCTTCGCGCAGAGCGCCAGCAGGACCAGCAGGAGCTCACGGTGGCGATGGGTGTTCGACGACATCCCTGGCGGCCTTTCTGCTGGCTTACGGAAGAGTTACGAATCTTATATCGAAACGCTTACGAAGTCAAGGGCGGCTTGCGACCGGCCGCGGGGACCAGGCTCGTCGCCGTGCCAAGGCCGGTCGGCGGCATGGCGGGGATCTGAACAGGGCACGGAAAGCCTCGTACTCAGCCTGCTCGCCACACCCCAGCCCGGCCAGTAGCCATGATCCGGATGGATTGGGCCGCCTTGGGCGCGCGTGGGATCACCGCGACTCGCATCGGGCGCAAACGTGCGAGGCGACAGTCGCGGGATATGTCAAAGCATCAGCGGGCTGCCTGCCGCCCAGGCGGCTGGAGTGCCGCGCCCACGACGCACAGCACGACCGCGCTCACCAGCCGCAACCCGCCCGTCCACTCCAATCCCGAGGCGCCGCGCAAGCCCTTGAAGCCCGTTGAGCCTGTCCCGGCCAACGTGAACGACCATGCGCACCCCGAAGGCGAGGAGGCCGTACACCGCAAGGAGGGCAAGCGCAAGGGCAGGCATGTCCAGATACTGAGTAATTACTCGCATGTCGTCACTCGCATTCCCAACCGGCGACTCGAGCCGCGAAAGCTCCCCAAGCAGGCGCGATCGGGGGCGACCGTCGAGGCGATCCTCGAGGCGGCTGCTCAGATTTTCGAGCGTCACGGCTACGCCGCCGGGACCACCAACCGGATCGCCGAGCGAGCCGGCGTCTCGATCGGCCCGCTCTACCAGTACTTCCCCAACAAGGACGCGATCCTCCTCGCGCTCGTGCACCAACACCTCGCCGAGGGCACCGCAGCGCTCGGACCGCACCTCGAACGGTTGAGCCGCGGCGCACGCTTCGACGACGTGCTCCCGGACATCGTCAACGCGAGGGTCGCGCTGCACGCGCTCGCGCCGGGCCTTCACCGCGTGCTCTTCGAGGAGACCCAACTCCCACCGACGCTCCGCGCGGAGCTGGGAACTGGAAGACCGGCTCGTCGCCCTCACAGCGGATGCGCTCGCGGCCGATCCGCACTCAAGTCCTGCCGACCCCCGCTTGTCGGCCCGCATCGTGATCAGCGCGATCGAGGGCCTCACGCATCGTCTCGTACTGCGCCCGCCGTCAGGGGTCACCCCGGAGGTAGTTGCCAGTGAGATCACCGAAGTCGTGCGCGCCTACATCCAAGCCCGGCACGCACCGCACCGCGTGTCGGCAGCTACCGCACAGGCGGCTCCGCGATGAGTGAGCAGCACGAGCAGCTGTTGCGCCACGCCTACGAGGCGTTCAATGCCCACGACGTCCAGGGCGCGCTCGTAGTCCGGGCCACCCGAGACCGTCCAGACCTCAGCGCGCTTCACGCCTCCGGCTGGCCGTAATGGGGATTCGCCCGAAGGCGCGTGTCTCCCAGCTTCGGTCGAGATCCGGCACCGAGCCCGAGCCATGCGCTCTCCGATCCCCGTAAGCTGGCACGCTTGACCAACTGCTCGCCCGATTTCGCCCGCACCGCAGCCGACTACGCGCGGCACCGTGTGGGGTTCCCGCCCGAGTTGCTCGATCGCCTGGCAGCGATCGGCGTCGTGCGCCCGGGCGCGCGTGTTGTGGACCTGGGTACCGGGACGGGGAGTCTCGCGCGACTGTTCGCGCAGCATGGGTGCGAGGTCACGGGCGTCGACATCGCCGCACCGCTGCTGGAGCAGGCCAAGCGACTGGACTGCGAGGCAGGTGTGCAGATCGCCTATGTCGAGGCGCCAGCGGAGGCGACCGGCCTGCCCGACGGTGGATTCGATGTGGTCAGCGCCGGGCAGTGCTGGCACTGGTTCGATCGGCCCGCTGCCGCACGCGAGGTCGTGCGGCTGCTCGTGAGCGGCGGCAGCGTGGTGATCGCGCACTTCGACTGGCTCCCGATCGAGGGCAACGTGGTGGCGGCGACAGAGGAGATCATCCTCCGCTACACCCCGACGTGGCCGTTCGCGGATCGCGCCGGGCTGTACCCGCAGTGGCTCGTAGACCTGCAGACCGCGGGCTTCACCGCGATCGAGACGTTCTCCTTCGACGTGACGGTGTCTTACTCGCATGAGGCGTGGGTCGGCCGCGTGCGAGCGAGCGCACCGATCGCCGGCACGCTTGACGC
Organism: uncultured Solirubrobacterales bacterium; assembly: GCA_963702085.1. Taxonomy (GTDB): domain Bacteria; phylum Actinomycetota; class Thermoleophilia; order Solirubrobacterales; family Solirubrobacteraceae; genus Palsa-744. The sequence goes on from OY969707.1 coordinate 2,691,687, forward strand.
CGACGGCGTGCGGGCCTGCTCGCAGGAGCTGACCGCGATGCTCCACGAACGCTTCGCCGAGGACCCCCTGCCGGTTCCACACCGCGTGTGGGCAGTGACCGCGAAGGCAGCCCCGCAATGAGCGAGCAGGACATCCACGACCACTCTGGGGGGCCGCCGGCTATGAGCGCCAGCAGCACAGAGCGCGGTTCGTGCGCGCGCCGGAAGCGTAGGCGCCAGGTATCTTGGTGGGGTGCCGGGGGCTGCGAAGAAAGATCGGCGATGAGCCGCCTGGAAACCGGCTTCCGGGACGTGGACGCAGCCGGCGACACGGAGTCCTATGCGGACTACCTGAGCCATGTGAACCGTCTCGAGTCGGTCGCCGCGGGCAAGCGGGAGCGGATGCGACTGCTCGGCATGCGCCCAGGTTCGCGCGCGATCGACGTCGGTTGCGGGCTGGGCGATGACGCTCGTGCGCTGTCACGTCTTGTGGGTCCGCACGGAGAGGTCATCGGCCTAGACGCGAGCACCGCGCTTTTGAAGCGCGCCCGATCACGCCGCGAAGCCGAGGACGGCCCGGTCACGTTCGTCACCGGCGACGCCCACGCGCTGCCCTTCGATGCCGGCACGTTCGATGCCGCGCGCACTGAGCGCACGCTCCAGCACCTTGAGGACCCCGCACGCGTGGTCGGCGAGCTGGCGCGAGTCACGCGGCCCGGCGGCGTGGTGCTCGTCAACGAGCCGGACTGGGGCACGCTGGTGAGCACGGGTCGCCCGCGTGAGCTCGTACGCGCGATGTTGGCCGCCGCCGAGGCGCAGATCCGAAACCCTTGGATCGGGCGCGAACTGGCGGGCCTGTTCGTCGATGCCGGGCTCACGGACGTCACGGTCTTGGGCGAGGTGCTGCTGGTCCGGGACTTCTATCCAGACGCCATCATCGATCTGCCGCTCCTGGCGGACGACCTGCGCGCACAGGGGCATGGGGGCGTTGAAGAGATGCTCGCAGCCGCGCAGGAGGACTCGCGCGCGGGTCGAACAGTCGCGGCCCTCACGCTCTTCACCGCCCACGCACGCGTGTCATGACGCCAGGTGAACCTCGGATAAGCGTGCCCGCTGACCTGCCGGACCGTAGTTAGGACGATTTGTAGCCGCGTGGCACTGCGGCGATCCGAGGTCGCATGATGAGCGCGGCGACGCTATAGGTGCAGGCTGTGTCGGCGTGGTTGCCGTAGGCGTGATTCATATCGCCCGGAAAATAGATGGTGTCGCCGGTTTGCAGTTCGTACACGTTGTCCCCGACGGTCACGTGGAGAGTGCCGGCTTCGACTGAGACGAACTCGTGCGAGCCGGGCGCGTAGGCCGGAAAGGTTCCCGCGTCGCAACGAGCCGGCAGCGTCGTTCGTATCCACTCAAAGTTGACTCCCGGGACAACCGGGGTGAGCACGGTGCGATGCCATCCGCCGGGCTCGTCTATCGCCTCGTGCTCGGCGACTCTGCGCACCACGACTCGATCTGCCTCGACGGAAGCCAGGAGTTGTCCCATCGTCAATCCCAACCCATCGGCGATGCGAGAGAGCACCACGACCGTCGGCACCTTCTCAGCGCGCTCGATCGCCGACAGCATGCTCACGCTGACCCCGGTAGCGCCTGAGAGCGCCTGCAATCCGAGGCTGTGCACGACGCGTAGCTCATGGATGCGTGCACCGAGTGCCTGTAGATCGAGCATTCCCTTATAATATCATCCTATGTCCACTATAGAGGAAATAAGCGGTTTGGAGATTCGCCCCGCCCAAGCAGACGACATGCCGACGGTGGCTGCGATCTTCGCGCACTACGTCAATGACACGGTCATCACATTTGAGGTGCTGCCGCCGTCTACTCAGGACTGGTGCGAGAAGCTGTTTGATCTCGAGCTGCTGAGATGGCCGTTTCTGGTCGCAATCGTCGACGGCCAAGTGGTCGGCTACGCATACGTGATGGCTTGGAGTCCCAAGCCGGCGTACCGGCACACCGTCGAGAACACCATCTACCTCGCACCGGAGCACACCGGTCGGGGCTACGGCCAACGTCTGCTCACAGATTTGCTCACGCGTGCGAGAGCAGTCGGCACTCGCCAGGTCCTCGCCGTCATCGCCGATACCGGTAACCCGGCGTCCGTGGCGCTGCATCGCCGGGCGGGGTTCGAAGATGTCGGTCGCCTTCGCAACGTCGGCTTCAAGCATGGGCAGTGGCTCGACACCGTGTTGATGCAATCCTCGCTGGACGATCGTTCCGACTGATCGGCAGCGATCCCATCTGTCTCACCGAGCGGCTGACTAGCGATGTCTAGCCCGACTATCCCGGTATAGCGAGCCTCACGCCCTACCGGATCTGCATCCCCGAGATCGCCCGCGAGACAACAAGCTGCTGGATCTCGGCGGTGCCCTCGAAGATGTCGTAGATCTTGGCGTCGCGGTGCCAGCGCTCGACGGGGAACTCGCGGGCGTAGCCGTTGCCGCCGAGGATCTGCATCGCGCGCTCGGTCACCCAGACGGCCACCTCACCCGCCTTCCACTTGGACATCGAGCCCTCGGCGTTCTCGAAGGGCACCTGGTTGCGACCCATCCAGGAGGCGCGCCAGACGAGCAGGCGGGCGGCGTCGATCTCGAGCTTCATGCGGGCCAGCGTGAAGGCGATCGCCTGGTTCTCGATGATCTTCTTGCCGAACTGCTCGCGCTCCTTGGCGTACTCGAGGGCGTACTCGTAGGCGGCCCGGGCGATCCCGAGCGCCTGCGAGCCGACGGTGGGACGGGAGGACTCAAAGGTCTGCATCGCCGCCTGCGACTTGGCCCGCTTGCCCTCGCGCACGCGCGCGAGGCGTTCGTCGAGCTTCTCCTTGCCGCCGAGCACGTAGCCGGCGGGGACGCGGCAGTCGTCGAGGTAGACGTCGGCGGTGTGCGAGGCGCGCAGGCCGTGCTTGGAGACCTTGGCGCCCTGGGAGATGCCCTTCGCTTCGCTCATCGGCACGACGAAGGCGGCGTGGCCACGCGAGCCGAGCTCGCGGTCGACGGTGGCGATCACAACGTGCACGTCGGAGATGCCCCCGTTGGTGGCCCACGCCTTCTGGCCGTTGAGCACCCACTCGCCGGCGGCCTCGTCGAACTTCGCGCTCGTGCGGATCGCGGAGACGTCCGAGCCGGCGTTGGGCTCGGAGGAGCAGAAGGACGCGACCTTGACCTCCTCGGGGGAGCCGAAGCAGCGGGGGATCCACTCCCCGATCTGCTCGCCCGAGCCCTGTCCGAAGATCGCGGCGACCGCGAGCGAGGTGCCCATGATCGCCATGCCGATGCCGGCGTCGCCCCAGAAGAGCTCCTCGTTGACGATCGGCAGGGTTAGGCCCGCCGGGTCGGCGAAGAACTGGGCGAGCCCTTCGAAGCCGTAGAGGCCGATCTTGGCGGCCTCCTGGATGATCGGCCAGGGGGTGGACTCCTTCTCGTCCCACTCGTGGGCGGCGGGCCGGATGACGTCGGCGGCGAACCCGTGCACCCACTCACGCACGTCCTTCTGGTCCTGGTTGAGAGCCATCGAGAAGGAGGCCTCCCGGTTGGCCGCGCTGGTGATCGCCTCGACCGCGGCCTCGGCGGCCTCGGTGGTGTCGGCAACGGGAGTGGCTGACATCGAAGGAGCTCCTTTTCGGTTCTACAGCAGGTCTTGAAAGGGGATGAATGGGTCCGAAGCGGCGATCCCGGACGCCGCTCGCGGCTCGCGCAGATGGGCAGAGCCCCCTGCGAACGCCCCTCAGTTTACCGGAACGGCGCCCGAGGAGGACAGATCTTCGCGGCGCCTGCCACTCACGAGGCCCTCTTCGGCCCTCAGCTCGCGAGAGCGCCTACCTGGTTTGCCAGGCGTCCTCTTCGCGCGTCAAGGCGAGAACCTCCTTCGGCAGCTTCCCGGCGGCGACGTCGGCGACGGTCACGTGCTCGAGCACCTTGCGGAGGTTGGCGCGCAGCGCGACCCACACCTGCTGGAGGGACTCCGCCGAGCCGCCGTAGGCGACCTCCTCGGGGCGCTGGCCGCGCACCCCCACGAGGGGGCCTTCGACCGCGCGGATCACGTCCGCGAGCGTCACCTCGGCGGCGGGGTGGGCCAGCCAGTAGCCCCCCTCCGGCCCGCGCTGGCTGCGCACGATCCCGGCGGAGCGCAACTGGGTGAGGATGTTCTCCAGGAACGAGAGGGGGATGCCCTGGGCCTGGGCGACCTCGTCGACCTTGCGGGGAGCGTCGGAGTCGCTGGCCGCCAGCTCCACGACGGCCCGCACGGCGTAGTCGGCCTTCGCGGTTACGCGCATGGCGGGATTCTCCCCTAAAACGCGGCGGGACGCCTCGCAGGGACCCGCGTCGGGCGGCGAAGGCCCCAGCGCCGGGGGGCCGCGCCGCCACGGGACTGCCTGCACCGCCACCCACAGCGCGCTAGAGGGTCAGGTAGCTCGACCTGATGAGCGTGATGCCGGCGTTGGTCGCCACCTTCCACTTCTTCCCCGCCGGGACGATGAACGTGAGGACCGCCTTCGTCGTCCCGGTGGCCGCCGCGCTGTTCACGTCTTCGGCGATGACGGTGCCGCCGACCGCCACCTGCACGGTGGTTTCCGTCGCCGTTTTGCAGGACACGGTCAGCATGACCTGCACCGGTTCGGCCGCGGACGGTTCGAATTCGGTGTTCTGCGCGCGTTCGGTCAGCGCCCCGTATTCCCCGGCGACAAAGCTCGCGCCTTTTTCGCCTTTGGCCCCGGCTTCGCCTTTTTCGCCTTTTTCGCCTTTGGCTCCTGCCGCTCCCGCTTTGCCTTCTTTGCCTTCTTTCCCTTCTTTGCCTTCCGCGCCTTTCGCGCCCGCTTCGCCTTTTTCGCCTTTCGCGCCCGCCGCGCCCGCCGCGCCAGCTTTCCCTTCTTTGCCTTCTTTGCCTTCCGCGCCTTTCGCGCCCGCTTCGCCTTTTTCGCCTTTCGCGCCCGCCGCGCCCGCTTTCCCTTCTTTGCCTTCTTTGCCTTCCGCGCCTTTCGCGCCCGCTTCGCCTTTTTCGCCTTTCGCGCCCGCTTCGCCTTTTTCGCCTTTCGCGCCCGCCGCGCCCGTCGCGCCCGCTTTCCCTTCTTTTCCTTCTTTGCCTTCCGCGCCGGTCGCGCCTTTGGGGCCTTCATTGCCTTCTTTGCCCTGGGGTCCTTCTTTGCCTTCCGGGCCCGCTTCGCCTTTGACACCGGGTTCGCCCTGCGGCCCCACTTCGCCCTGCGGCCCCGGCGCTCCCGCTTCGCCTTTGACACCCACCGCGCCCGCTTCGCCCCTGGGACCAGTCGCGCCCGTTGCCCCAGTCGCACCCACAAGCCCTTCTTTGCCCTGCAGGCCTTCCCTCCCTTCCGGACCTTCTTTGCCTTCCGGGCCCGCTTCGCCTTTGACACCCATCACGCCCGCTTCGCCCCTGGGACCAGTCGCGCCCGTTGCCCCAGTCGCACCCACAAGCCCTTCTTTGCCCTGCAGGCCTTCCCTCCCTTCCGGACCTTCTTTGCCTTCCGGGCCCGCTTCGCCTTTGACACCGGGTTCGCCCTGCGGCCCCACTTCGCCCTGCGGCCCCGGCGCTCCCGCTTCGCCTTTGACACCCATCACGCCCGCTTCGCCCCTGGGACCAGTCGCGCCCGTTGCCCCAGTCGCACCCACAAGCCCTTCTTTGCCCTGCAGGCCTTCCCTCCCTTCCGGACCTTCTTTGCCTTCCGGGCCCGCTTCGCCTTTGACACCGGGTTCGCCCTGCGGCCCCACTTCGCCCTGCGGCCCCGGCGCTCCCGCTTCGCCTTTGACACCCACCGCGCCCGCTTCGCCCCTGGGACCAGTCGCGCCCGTTGCCCCAGTCGCACCCACAAGCCCTTCTTTGCCCTGCAGGCCTTCCCTCCCTTCCGGACCTTCTTTGCCTTCCGGGCCCGCTTCCCCCCTCACCCCAGGTGCGCCTTGCGGTCCTGCTTTACCTTCTTTGCCTTCCGCGCCCGTCGCGCCGTTGACACCCGCAACGCCTTTAGGGCCTTCCGGGCCCGTCGCGCCCGTCGCGCCTTTCAGGCCTTCTTTGCCTTCCGCGCCTTTCGCCCCCGTTTCGCCTTTGGCTCCCGCTTTGCCTTCCTTGCCTTCCGGGCCTGCCACGCCCGCGGGTCCTGCCTTGCCTTCCAGGCCCGGGGCGCCCGCTTCGCCCGCGACACCCGCTGCGCCCGCTTCGCCCCTCGGCCCTTCACGGCCTTCCGGGCCTGGCGCACCGAGTTCGCCCTTGGCGCCCGCTTCGCCCGCGGGCCCCGCCTTGCCTTCAACGCCGGTTTTGCCCGTCAGTCCCGCTCGACCTTCCGCGCCCGGTTCCCCTCGGGTACCCCCGGTGCCCGGTCCGCCTCTACGGTTCGTCACCTCCGGATCGCCGCCCCCGGGTGCGCCTTTGCCTTCAGGACCCGGCGCTCCCTTCGACCCTTCCTTACCCTCCGGACCCACTGCGCCCCTGGCGCCCCGAGCACCTGTTGCGCCTCGGAGTCCTTCCCTGCCTTCCGGTCCTTCCGGGCCCACCGGACCCGCGGGCCCGCGCGGACCTCGCGGTCCCGCTCCATGCAGGCCCGCTCCACCGCGGAGCCGGCCGTGGGATCTTACGCCGCCCGTGCCACCCGCAAGCGCGATGCGTACCGGTGATCTGTTTTGTTTCTTGGAATTACTCAGATAGTACGTTGCAGCCAGCACCCCACCGGCCGTGAAGAGCACAACCGCTAACGCGGCGGGGATCGAGCGGTGGACAAGTGCCTTCAACATAAATACCCTGCGAAACCGACCGGGAGGCCCTAACTGCTCCCACGCAGGCCGGCCACCAGAGCGAGGGACCCCAAGCACTTCGGCCCGAATAACGTGCGACGTGAGGCCTGAATCGAGACTTTCAAGCCGGGCGACAAGATGTACAAACAGCGGGAAGACGGTAAGCCCTTCCGGCGAAAACAGCCGTCCAACCGAGCGATCGGGTACGGTTGCCACTTGCGACGTACCCGCCTGTATGGTCTGGCAACCGCAGTCCTGGTCGCCCCCTCCCTCTCGGGGTGCGGGAAAAGCGCGCCCACGCTGAATACCGTAACGGTCGAGCACGCAGTAGCCGCGTCGATCATGGCCCAGCATCACCTATACGCAACGGTGATCTGTCCGTCCAAGGTGCCCCGCAAGGCGGGATTTGCCTTCAAATGCACGGCCAGTCTCAACGTGGGAACGTACCCAGTCTCGGTAACCGAGACGAATAGTAAGGGTCACGTCGAGTATCAGAACCAGGAACCGCTGGCCACTCTCAACATCGCGAAAGTCGAGCAGGCGATCAAGCAGTCGATCGGCAGCCAGAGGCATCTCAACTCGACGGTGTCGTGCCCTGCAGAGGTAATCCAAAAAAAGGGAATCGTTTTCACCTGCACTGCGGTGGTCAACGGCAAGACATACCCGTTCGAAGTGACCGAGGTCGACGACGAAGGCCACGTCCGCTATATAGGGCGCCGATAAACAATCCACCACCACCCCAGCCTCGCCCCGCGAGAGCTCGCGCCGGCTAAACCGCCGCGTGGACCCGCCTCAGGCGCGCGCCTCGCGCCACATGGCCCACATCCGCGGGCCGCGCGGCAGGCGCAACTCCGCGGTGACGCGAAAGCCGTGGCGGGCGTAGAAGTCGATGTTGCGCTCCTTGGAGGACTCGAGGTAGGCCCCGACTCCGTCGGCGTCGCACTGTGCGAGCGCGGGCCGAAGCACCGCCGAGCCGAGACCCTGCCCCTGAGCGGCGGGGTCGGTGCCCAGGACCGCCAGGTACCAGTGGGGCGGGTGGGGAGGGTGGCGGCGCTCAAGTCCCACGAGCCCAGTCGCGATCAGCGGCGCGCGCCTAAGGAGGCGTGGATGCAGCAGGCAGCGTGCGAGCTCGGCGTCCTGGCGGAGGGTCGTCTTCCAGCGCTTCGGTGGCGCCCAGAGTGCAGCGGTTGCGAGCTCGGGCGTAGTCCACACCTCGCTCTCAGGGAGCAGGTGGCGCAGACGGAGGGCGTTGAAGCGCTCGAGCACACCTGAGCGCAGAGCGTCCGGCCGGCACGACCACGCGGCCACCGGGTCGTCGAGGAACGCCCGCGCGAGCATCTGCGCGAGCGCCGGCACGTCAGCCGGCGTGGCGCGGCGCGTGGGAGGGGGAGCGGGCATGCACCCCAGGATGACACGACGGGCAGCCCGTCGGGCCGCGCAGGACCCCACGGACAGCCCGTCGGGGCCGCGCAAGACCCCACCGACAGCCCGTCGGGGCCGCGCGGGACCCCAAGACCGCTCAGGCCAGCGACTCCTCACGGCCTGACGCGAGCGCGCCCTCGTGGCAGCCCGCCGCGTCGGGGCTCGCGCCCACGAGCGGACCGCCCGCGCACTCCTCGGCGAGCACGGCACGGCGCGGGTTCTCGATGCCCACCGCGCCGATGAGCCCGCCGAGCAGGACAAGACAGCCGGCCGCCCCGATGCCGACGCGGAAGCTCTCGAGCGAGGCGGCGTCGGCGGCGCGCACGACGGCGAGCGCCTGGGCGGGCGGGAGCCCCGCGACAGAGGGGCGCCCGAGCGTCAGCCGCTTCGCCTGGGCGACCGCCGCGCGGGCGGACGGGGACAGCGGAACCCCGGCCAGGTGGCGGTCAAGGGTGGCGCCGAACTGGACCGCCACGACGGCGCCGAGCGCCGCGATCCCGAGCAGCCCCGCCACGCGCGCGACCGCGTTGTTGACACCCGAGGCGATGCCCGCCTGGCGCTCCTCCACGCACGCGAGGACCGCCGCGGTCAGGGGCGCCACCGTGAGCGAGAGCCCCAGCGAGAACAGCAGCAGCGCGGGCAGAACCTCCGTGAGGTAGTCCACACGGACACCGACGCGCAGCAGCGCAAGCAGCCCCAAGCCGGCGAGCACCGGACCGAGCCCCATGAACAGGCGCGGCCCGAAGCGGTCAGCCAGCGCCCCAAAACGGCGAGAGAGCGCGAGCATCACAAGCGTCACGGGCAGCGTCGCGAGGCCGGACTGCAGCGGCGTGTAACCGGCGACCTGCTGGAGGAAGAGCACGAGGAAGAAGAACAGCACCGCGAGCCCCGCGTACATCGAGAACGTCTCGACGTTGCCGACCGCGAAGTTGCGCCGCGCAAAGAGGCTGAGCGGGAGCATGGGGTCGCGAGCGCGCGACTCGTACACGAGGAACGCCGCGAACAGGAGCACGCCGGCGAGCAGTGGCCCCCAGACCGCGGGGCTCGACCAGCCCAAGCGCGGCTGCTCGATCAGCGCGAACACCGGCCCCCCGAGGCCGAGGGCGCAGAGCAGCGCCCCGGTGAAGTCGACCGTGCGGCCGCCCGCGACCGGCGCGTCGCGCGGAAGCACCGCAAGGATCAACCCCACGCAGACAACGGCGAAGGGCAGGTTGATCAGGAAGATCCAGCGCCACGAGGCGATCCCCAGCAGCACCCCCCCGCCGAGCGGGCCGAGCGCTGCGGCGACCGACCCGAACGCGGTCCAGGAGCCGATCGCAGCGCCGCGCTCAGATTCAGAGAACGTCGCGACGATGACCGCGAGCGAGCTGGGGATCAGCAGCGCGCCCGCGACGCCCTGCAGCGCACGGAAGGCGATCAGAAGGCCGATCGTGGGCGCGAGCGCGCAGAGCAGCGAGGCCGCCCCGAAGCCGCCGACGCCGAGCGCAAAGACGCGCCGCTCGCCGAACAGGTCCCCGAGCGAGCCGCCGACGAGGATCAGCGAGCCGAGCGTCAGCAGGTAGGCGTTGGAGATCCACTGCTGGCCCGCAAGCCCCCCGCCGAGCCCCCGCTGAATCGTGGGCAGCGCCACGTTCACGACGGTGCCGTCGAGCAGCGCGATGGCGGACCCGAGGATGCACGCCGCCAGCGTCAACTGCTTGACCCGAGCTGTAGCGGCGCGTCGGTGCACGCCAACCAATGTAAGGGTTCACGACAAAGTAGATGGCGGGATCGGGGTGGTGCCCCCGGGCAGTGCGGGGTAGGGAACCTGCCGGTCGGTGCGCAAGGAGCTACGGCTGTCCGTTGCGGGAAACTACTGTCTCGCAGTTCGATGAATAATTCGAAACAGTGGATGTGGCCCCGGCCGTACCGTCGACAAACGCACCTAAGCTTCCCGACACGAGCGCACGCACCTCCGACGCGCAGGCGCCGCGAGGGGGCGGGCAGAGCCGGCGACGCTGGATGGTGGCCGCCTGCGCGATCCTGGCGCTTGGCCTGGCGGCCTCGCTCGTAAGCGCGCTGCTGTGGCGCTCGTCGGTGAGCACGCACGAACGTCAGACGTTCCAGACCGCCGCGACCGACGTCAGCGAGACGCTCGAGATGCAGCTGCGCCGCGACACCGACTTCGTCGCCACGCTGCGCGGGGTGATGACGATGCAGCCGGGTCTGAGCGCGAGCGGGTTCAGCCAGTGGTTCGCCGCTCTGGGAGGCAACCGGCAGCAGGTCGGAGGACTGGGCACGCTGGTGGTGAGGTCGATCCCGGCGGCCGGGCTCGCGGCCGCTCAGGCGCGGCGCGAGGCCGAACCGGCGTTCCGGGCGCTCAGCGGAGGAGGCACGGTCGAGCCCGTCGTGCCCGACGGACGCGCTCGCTACTGCTTGCTCACAGCCGGCTTGGTGAGCACTCCGTATAACCCGGGCATCGCCCACCTGCTGGAGGGGGACTGGTGTAACCCGAACTCCCCGGCCGGCGCCTACCCGGCGGGTGGGACCACCCAGGCGAGCTTCATGCAGGCGATCGCGGCCAGCGGACATCTCCTGGTGCACCCCCTGACGGCCGAAGAAGAGAGCAACTTCTTCATCGAAGCCGCGTTCTACCGGCCCGGCGCACCCCTGGCGACCGTCGCCCAGCGGCGCGCGGCGCTCGCCGGCTGGGTCTCGAGTGCCTTCGACATCCCTGCCCTGATCGGGCCAACCGTCGGCTCCCACCGCAGTCTCGCGGTGGCGCTGTACCACAGCAACCCCGGTCAGCCCCTCGAACTCATGGGCCAGACGGGAGCCGCTGGGACCGCCAAGCCGTTCACGCACGACGAGACGCTGCAGATCGACGGCACGTGGGTCGTGCGGGTGACGGGCGCAGGCGCCGTGAGCGGCCTGTCCGCAGACGCGCAGGGGCTGCTGGTGCTCCTCGTCGGCGTGATCGTGAGCGTCCTGGTATTCGCGCTGGCGCTGGTGCTGACGCGCTCGCGCGAGCGCGCCCTGGAGATGGTCAGGGAGAAGACCGGCCAGCTGCGCCACCAGGCGTTGCACGACGCCCTCACCGGCCTGCCCAACCGCGTCCTGGCGCTCGACCGCGCGAAGCAGATGCTCGCCCGCGCGCGACGCCAGCAACTCCCGGTGGCCGCGCTGTACGTCGACGTGGACGGTTTCAAGCACGTCAACGACACCTTCGGGCACGCGGCGGGCGACGAGCTCCTGCGGGTCGTCGCCAGGAGGCTCACGAGCGTCATCCGCGAGAGCGACACGGCGGCCCGGCTGGGCGGCGACGAGTTCGTCGTCCTGGTGGAGGGCTCCACGCTCGACGCCGGCCCCGAGCTCGTCGCCGAACGCCTGCTCGATGTGCTGCGCCAGCCGTACGACGAGAACGGCGAGACCGGGCGCCAGCTCTCCATCACCGCGAGCGTCGGCATCGCCTCGGGCCTGCGCGAGAGCGCCGACGAACTGCTGCGCGACGCGGACGTCGCCCTGTACGAGGCGAAGGCCACCGGCAGGAACCGCTACGTCGCCTTCCAATCCGCCATGCAGACCGTCGCCCGCGATCGACTGACGCTCGAGATGGACCTCGCCGAGGCGCTCGAGCTGCGGCAGCTCTTCCTCCTCTACCAGCCCACCTTCGATCTGCGCACGGAAAGCGTCACCGGCGTCGAGGCGCTGCTCCGCTGGCGCCACCCCACGCGCGGCACCCTGCCACCGGCGGAGTTCATCCCGATCGCCGAGGCCAGCGGGCTGATCGTGCCGATCGGCCGGTGGGTGCTCTACGAGGCGTGCCGGCAGGCCGCGACGTGGCACGCGCGGGGCCACCGTCTCGGCATGGCAGTGAACGTGTCCGCGCGTCAGCTCGACGACGACGGGCTGATCGACGACGTCCGTCGTGCGCTGCGGGAGAGCGGCCTGGAGCCGGCGCGCCTCACGCTCGAGATCACCGAGACGGCGCTCGTACGCGACACGGAGGCCACCGCGGCGCGCCTGCGCGCGCTCAAGACCCTCGGCGTGCGCATCGCGATCGACGACTTCGGCACCGGCTACTCCTCGCTCGCCTACCTGCGCCGGTTCCCCGCCGACGCGCTGAAGATCGACCGCTCGTTCATCAGCGAAATCGCCTCCTCCAAGCAGGCGAACGCGCTCATCCGCACGCTCGTACATCTCGGCGAGGCGCTCGAGCTCGAAACGCTCGCCGAGGGCATCGAGGACCAGGTCCAGCTCGAGGCCCTGCAGCGCGAACACTGCGACCACGGCCAGGGCTTCCTGTTCTCCCGCCCGCTTGACGTCGGCGCGATCGAAGCGCTCCTGGGGCGCGCCGACCCCGTCCCCCAGCCCTCGCCGGCACGGTAGCGAGGTAGAAGACTGCGGGGGGCCGGTAAGGTGCGGGACATGGATCGGCGAACGCTCGGAGGGACCGGCATCCAGGTGAGTCCGCTGTGTCTCGGCGCGATGATGTTCGGCGCGTGGGGGGAGACCGACCACGAGGCGGCGATCCGGATCGTCCACCGGGCGCTGGACGGCGGGATCAACTTCATCGACACCGCCGACGTATACTCGCGTGGGGAGTCCGAGGAGATCGTCGGCAAGGCGCTCGGCGGCGGGCGGCGTGAGAACGTGGTGCTCGCGACGAAGTTCCACGGCACGATGGGCGAGGACTCAAACCAGGCGGGCAACTCGCGGCGGTGGATCGTGCGCGAGGTCGAGGCCTCGCTGAAACGCCTGCGGACCGACTGGATCGATCTCTACCAGGTGCACCGGTGGGACCCGTGGACCGACCACGAGGAGACCCTTGGCGCGCTCTCGGACCTGGTCGCTCAGGGCAAGGTGCGCCACGTCGGCTCCTCGACATACCCGGCGAAGGAGATCGTCAAGGCCCAGTTCCTCGCCCGCGAGCGGCGCCTCCAGCGCTACGTCTGCGAGCAGCCGCCGTACTCGATCCTCGCTCGCGGCATCGAGGCCGACGTGCTGCCGGCCTGCCAGGACTTCGGGATGGGCGCGATCGCGTGGAGTCCGCTGGCGGGAGGCTGGCTGTCGGGGCGGTGGCGCAAGGGCGCCGAGGGCCTGACGTCGCGGCGGTCCGCGCTGATCCCGCAGCGGTACGACCTCTCGATTCCCGCCAACCAGGCCAAGCTCGAGGCCGCCGACGCGCTCGCGCGACTCGCAGACGAGGCGGGTCTCTCGCTGATCCACGTGGCGCTGGCGTTCGTGATCCGCCATCCGGCCGTGACCGCGGCGATCATCGGCCCCCGGACGGCTGAGCAGCTCGAGTCGCAGCTCGGCGCGGCGGACGTGCACCTCGACACCGCGCTGCTGGACCGCATCGACGAGATCGTGGCGCCCGGGACGACCGTGAACCCCACGGACGCCGGCTGGACCAACCCGGCGCTGGCGCCGGCAGCCCGCCGTCGGTAGCGACGCTCCGTCGGACCGCGACGGCCCCCACCGCTGCCCGACGGAACGGTCCTCACCCACTCCCGTGCGATCCGCTCGTGGTCGCACGACAGAGGAGCGCCGCGACGCAGACGTAGACTCCGAAAGTCGTGGGGCACACCGGCGGGACATCTGGGTCGTGGCGCAGACGTACGGGTCGGGCTGCGGCTGCGCTCGAGGCCCTCGTCGCTGTCGGGCTGACGGCCTGCCTCCTCGCCGGCTGCTCGGGTTCGAACGGTCACGGCGAGGCGGCGAGGGTCCCGAGATGCGACGGCGCCGCGGCGCTGTGTGGGCGGCGCCTGAACGAAGTCGTCTTCGCCGGCACACACAACTCGTTCGCGGCCTCCGCGGAGCCGGGCTGGCACTTCGCCAACCAGCGCTACCCCATCTCACACCAGCTCGACGACGGAATCCGAGCGCTGTTGCTCGACGTTCACTTCGGGGTGTACGACCCGGCGACGGGCCGGGTGCGGACCGACCTGAGCGCCGAGGGCTCCGATCGCAACAAGGTCGCCGCCCAGGTCCCCGAGCGCGCCCTGCGCGTCGCCGACCGGGTGGCCGGCCGTGTGGGCGTGGGGACGTTGAACGGCCCACCCGAGCCCTACCTGTGCCACACCCTGTGCGAGCTGGGAGCCGAGCCGCTGAACCGGGAACTGGAGGTGATCGGGGACTTCCTGAAGCGGCACCCCGACCAGGTGGTGATCGTGATCGTCGAGGACTACGTGCCCCCGTCGACCATCGAGCAGGCGTTCGAGCAGGCGGGGCTCACGCGCTACGTCGCCACGCTCGACCGCCAGGCGCCGATGCCCACCCTGGAGGAGTTGATCGCCCGCGAACAGCGACTGGTGGTGTTCGCCGAGAAGCAAGGCGGGTCACCGGCCTGGTACATGCCCGCGTTCTCCTTCATCCAGGACACTCCGCTCGGAGCCACACGGCCCGATCAGCTGAGCTGCGAGCGCTACCGAGGCCAAGCGGACAGCCCGCTGCTGCTCGTCAACTACTGGATCCCCCCGTTCCCGCCGAGCCCCACCTTGAACGCAACCATCGGCCGAGCGCCGTTCCTACGTGGACGCATCCAGCGCTGCCTGAAGGAGCGCGGGTTCAAAGGCGCAATCGTCGCCGTCGACTTCTACCAGCGCACGTCGGTCGTGGACGTCGCGAAGGAACTCAACAGCCGTGCCGGCTGAGCCCTCCCGAGCGCAGCGAGGACGCCGAAACCGCGGTGCTCAGGCGAGTGCCTCCACACCCAGCTCGCGTTGGACCGCGAGAACCTCGGCCTGCATCGCCTCCGCGAGGGCGAGCACCGCCGAGCGCGGCCGGACCATCACGGTCAACTCGTCGATCAGCCCGTCCTGGCCGGTGTGAAGGAAGTCGCACCCGTGCAGCTCGCGGTCCCCCACGCGCGCCCTGAACAGCAGTGCGTGGTCGCTGGCGCCCTCCGCTCCAATTTCGCGTTCGTAGTGGAAGTCCTCGAAGACGCGCATGACGGCGCGGAGGATCACACCGAGCGCCTCGCGTCCGTGGTAGGGGCGAAACACGACGGGGCTGTTGAACACAACCTCCGGCGAGAACAACTCGAGCACGCGGTCGGTCTCGCCTGTTTCGATTGCGCTGCGGAACGGATGCATGGGAGGCGACCTTTCTGTAGGGATTGCGTGAGTCAGCGGCGGGCAGAACCGGTAGGGCGGTCGGGCCGACTGCCCGCCAAGCCCGATGCGGTGGCGAGGCGCTGCCAGTATCGACCCTCAGTCAGGCCGAGGCGGCGACCGCGCGTACCTCGCTGAAAGAGCGGGAGCCCTCGCGAAGGCCGGCGTCGCGTTCTCGCGACAAATGAGGGCCTATGTTGCCGACACATCGGAGGGGGTCACGGTGGTCACGGGCAGACCCGTGCCCGACACCTTGCTCGGAAGGTCGAGCTTCAACCATCGCGACAGTCGTGTGGGCAGTGTCGAGATGATCACCTCGTCGAAGCCGTACCGGTTGATCGCATCGTGCACCGCTGCGCCCGGGTCGGGGGCACCCACGATTCCCTCGACCGGGGCCCCGGCGGCCTCGCTCAGCAGGGGCAGGGCGTGATCTATCACGGCGTTGGCCTCGCCGGAGCCCTGGTCCTCGGGGTCGACGATCTTGTGCAGGCCGTGGGTTGCGTTTGGGACGAGCAGCGTGAACGTGCACGGCCCACGTTGCGCTCGCTCTCGCACGGCGTCGAGCAGAGGTTGTGTGGCGGCAGTCTTGTGGGCCACCACAAGTACTCTGATGGGGGTCTCGGAGGACTCCACGGTCGGAACTCCCTTCTCGGTGGTTGGTTCTGATGATCGCACTTGCGCGCTCGCAGCGCCAGTCCGGCGACCGCGAAATGGTGGAGAAGCACCTAGCGCATTCGTGACGCTTGCCCGCGAACGCCCGCATCCGTCCGCACCCCGCGCCACCCGCCGTTCCCCCGCATACCCTGCCATAGAGCCACATTCGGCTCTACGAGGCGAAAGCGGCGGACGAGATTCGAACTCGCGACCCCAAGCTTGGGAAGCTATTGATTTCCCGCACAACCAAGCGAAAAACGCTCCGTTTGCGACCAAGATGCGACCAGCATCAATTGCCCGATGATCTTCCAGTCCGATCAAACAACTCTCTGAGGGACTGGCGAAGACGACCTTGATCGACGCCGGCTCGCCCCGAGCGCCCAGGAGGCGGACTAGGCCGAAGTGGTGTTCCGCCCGGCAAGCGATAGTCCAAGGGCCCTTACAGCCGCGGGGCGATCTGGCTCCCCGAGCCGAGTGGACTGCGCGTCCTCCCGGTAGGAATACAGCCAGGGCAGGGGCCGCGCGTCAGCCCATGCCGACATAGAGCGGCTCATCCGCGTACGGAACGCGGCCATGCACGACGACGTGGTTGCGACCCTTCGCCTGCTCGAGGACGACCAGTAGATCCTTGTCGGCGAGGACGATCTCCCCCGTGCGCGCATCGATAGCGACGAACTGGCCTTCATAGCCCGTGAAATCAGTGCGAATCGGCTCCATCAACGCGAGTCTAGAGGCCGTCCGACCTTCCTCGGCGAATGCACTTACTGGGCCGCCGCGCCGTACAATGAGCTGCTGGCGGGGCCGCTCCAGGCGCCGGCGCGGCTCGCGGGACTCCGGCCGGCGCCGGCTCGCCAAGGAGGCCGATGAACGGACTGACGCAGAGCGTCTTGCGGACATGGGCTGGGTCGAATGGGGTGGTGATCTGATCTGGGCTGTCGGCTTCACATCAGGGGGCACGCCCTTCGGGCTGCGGCCGTGTGACTTCGATCCGGCAGACCTACAGGCAATGGGGCTGGACATCGCGGGGGTGGACGACGCAGGGCCAGCGAGCGCGGAGTCGTGGGTCGAGGAGTCCGACGCCTGGCCGCGGGACACCGACGTTGGGTAGCCCCGCGGTGCGAGCCGACGCTGGTACGCGATGAGGCCCCCTCCGCCATGCGTCAGGGCTCTATAGGCCGTATAGTACGGCGCACTATGCCTAAACCACCGCAGGCGCAACGCCTGTTTCCTGTCGGCGGCCGCCTCGAGGAGGCCGAGCAGATCGGCCGTGGACCGGCGATCGACGACCTCGAGCGTCTCTGCCTGGGTGGCAACAGTGCGCTGCTATTCGACGAGCGGCGCGTGGGTAAGAGCAGCGTTGCCGGCGCGGTCGTGGACCGCGTCCGCACCTGTGGAGGGATCGGCATCGATATCGATCTGAACTCGATGGCCGGCGTCGATGGGCTGGCCGAGCGGATTCGTGCCGACGTCGAGCGGCTGCCGGTGCTGCGGCGCGCAGCGCGGCGCGGGCGCGACATCGCGACCGGCCCGGGAGCCGCAAGCGTGGAGGCGACGCTCGAAGCGCTCGGGGCGAAGGATGAGGGTGACGCGCTCAAGCTGCTGCGCGATCAGCTTGCGGCGCTGAAGCGCACTCCCAGCCTCTCCAGCGCGCTCCAGCTCGTCGAGCGGCGCGCGCAGCTACAGCAGGTGGCGGCGATCGTGTTCCTGGACGAGATTCACGTGCTTGCCGACTATCGGTCCACGGTGCAAGCGCAGAAGGATCTCGCGGCGGTGATGCAGCGCCACAGGCGGCTGGTGCTGATCTTCGCCGGCAGCGACCAGCGCGCCGTGGCAGGACTCTTCTCGAAGGGCAAGCCGATGTTTCGTGACGGCCTGACGTTCCCGCTCCCGGACATCCCCGACGAAGCGTGGGAGATTGGCCTCACCGAGCGCTTCAGGACGGCGGGCCTGTCGATCGCGCCTGACGTGATCCGCCAGATACTTGCGATCACCGACGGGCACCCGCAACGGACGATGTCGATCTGCGCCCACGCGCTCGCCTGCGCCGGCGGCCAGACGGTCGATACAGCGGTCGTCAAGCTCGCTCACGCTCGCGCCAAGACCCAACCCTCGTGGAGCCGATGAGCGCCCGATACGACGGAGGCAAGCTCGCCCGTGAGGTGGAGCGCGAGCGCACCAGGCAGCTATCGGAGGCGCTCGAGCGCGAGCGGTTCGTCGGCGTCACCGGCGAGGCTGAGACCGGCAAGACCCACCTGCTCGCCGCCGTCGCCCACGAGCAGACGGGCGGGCCGTTGACGGCCACGCTCGATCTCGCCAAGACCTACGACGAATCCCACGCGGCCTGGCTCCTGCTGCGCGCCGTGGCCGCCGCGCTCGTCGGCGCGGACACCTGGCGCAGAGTCGCATCAGCGCCCGGCGCCTCCGGGGAGGACGAGGCGTTCCTTGCCGTGCTGCGCGCCCTCGGACCGCTGGGCGAGGTCGCGATGGCGCAACTGCCCGTCGAGGAGCTCGCGTTCAGCGACGCGATCGCGGCGCTCACCCGGCTCGCGAGTGAGCGGCCCGTGCGCCTGGTGATCGATCACCTCGAGGCCCCGACGCTCGCTCCGCGCAAGCCCCACATCGATCCCGCTGCGATCCTCTGGAAGGTCCGCGCCGAATCCCAGCGGGAGCCCAACCTGCAGGTCGTAGTCGCCTGCCGGCCCGAGGCCGTCGAGCTTACCGCCGGCGAGCACGCCGCCTTCTACGGCGACGGACTGTGGTGGACCGCCGAACGCGCCGACCTCGGCAGCTGGCGGCCCATGCCCGCCGAGCGACGGGCCAGCGCGAACCTGGCCGCGATCCTCGAGCTCACTGAAGGCCACGTGCCGACCACGCTCGCCCTGCTCGCCGATGAGCGCTGCGCGACCCCGGAGGGCCCGCGCGCGGTGTTCGGCGAGCTGACCAAAGCCAGCGAGCCGCTCGCCTCCCGCTGCCTGCAGCACGCACGCTCACTGCACCGTGTCGGCGCACTGCTGCTCGAGGCGGTCGCCAACTGGCTCCCCCCCTACGCCGTGGCGCCCAGACTCGACGCCAAGGAGGCCTACCGCGGCCTCAGCGCGCTCGCGGCCGCCGGACTCATCCGCCGACCCCAACGCGGCGAATGGACCACGCTGAACCCACTGGTCGGCTCGGCGCTTCGCGGCGGGACCGTGCGATACACGCGTTCGGCCAACGACCAGCCCGGTCTCACCGATACCGTTAGCAGCCACGGTCGACGCAGCCCTCGGTGAGCCTTTCGTGCCTACGCTCCGACGCACCGGACCTGGGAGCCGCTGATCGAGCGCTACTCCGCCGACCATGACGTGATCGCGCCCGAGACATGCTCGGGTTGGACCGTAGACTGTGTGACATGAGCGGTAAGGTTGACCTCACGGCCGACGTGGCCGGCGAAGGGACTCGTCGTCTGGTACCCGGTGCTCGCGGAGCACCGCATCCGAGATGTCGGTAGGACGGGGCGTGGGCCGTTTCACACAAGCACTTCGGGCGGGCGTTCAGGGTGCGCGGTCCCGGCGCTCCGAGCGGCTCAGCAGGCCTACCCCCGTTCACCGTGCTTCAGTTGCGCGCGGTGGCGATGACCCGAAGCGCCGCTTGAAGAAGGTCTGGCGAGCAGTCACGGCCGCTGTGTTCGATTACCCTCCGTCGTGATCTTGCGCGTCGGGCGCCGATGGGGGGACACACATCGGCATATCCTCAAAGCCGACATTGATCAGCTTCCACACGCAATTTGACTGCGACGTGGGGACGGGACCGCTCTGCTCCCGTGGCGACGTTAGTGGCGGTGGGCCAATCGTAGCCGTCGAACCGTCCCAAGTAACAGCACTCCCGTCTGGCAACAAAAAGCAAGACCCAATTCCGACCGTGACCGCTACGCAGGATCCCGCAGCATCGCACACCAGCGCAGTCATAGAAGCAGGTACAACTCCCGGCGGACAGATGGTCTCCCCCGGTCCTAGTGGATAGGTGTAGGAACACGATTGGGCACCACCCGGCGATGGCGGTGAGGCACCCGGTGGCGTCGACGTTGGTGTTGGTCTTGGTGTTACTGTGGGCGTTGGGCACGGGGCCACGCTATTCGGCGTGTCCCCAGTCGCGCATGGCGCGAGACCATTCGGATCGCTCGCGTTGAGCGGATTCCCTGCAACATACGCGTAAGCACTACCCGTTGTTGAGACCGCCGGATCGACGGTGAGGAACTGTGCCGCCGCTGGGTCGTAGTAGCGCGCGTGCAGGTAATAGAGACCTGTCGTGGCATCGCGGTAACGGCCCGCGAACAAGAATGGGTTGGATACTGCGCCCGGATTTGTCGATGACGCAATGATTCCGTATGGGCCATACGTGTACGTGGCGTCGACGGTCCCTGATGAGTTAGTGATCACCCGCGTCGAGCCGAGCTGGTCCTGGTGATAGTAATGGACGTTGCCGCTGGAATCGATTTGCTCCAGGACAAGTCCGCTTGGCCCATAGATATAGCTTCTGAGAGGTGCGCTCCCGACTTTTTCCTGAAGCAGCAGCGGCAGTTCGCCGGATTCGTCCCAGGTGAACTGGGTTGTGGTCCCGGCTACCGTCTTGCTCATACGTAGGCCAGACCCGTCATAGGCGTAAGTTCCCACAGTCTTTGGACCGACGCATGACGATCCGGTTCCAGTCGCAATCGAGGTGAGACGGTCCACCTGGTCGTAGGCGTCGCAGGTGCCAACGTTGCTTGGAGCCAGCTCCCCAATGCGGTCCCCACGTTCGTCATAGGTGTATGTGGTTGCGCCTGCCGGCGGTGTGGCGCAACTGTTAGAGGAACCGCCATGCACCGTCCAGCACAGCTCGTCGGCGGCGTTGAACTGCTGTGTGGTGCCGTTGTTGGTGGTGAGGTTGTCCGCAGAGTTATACGCGTACGGTTCGCCGCCGGCGGGAGGCGCAGCGCATGTGCTGGTGCTGCTCGACGCGGCGTAGCAGAGTTGGTTGAGCGCCGTGTACTGGTAGCTGCTCTTTTGTGCCGGCACCGAGCTGTCCTTCACCATCTGACCATTGCCATCGCGACCGTAGGTGGCAGCGAAGATCGTCTTTTTGCGCCGCTTATCGCGGATCGCCATCAGCCTGTCGGCATCGTCGTAGACGAAGGTGTCGACGATCCTCTTTGACGACGGAATCCGCTCCTTGGTCAGGTCGCCGTCAGCGTCGTACCTGAAGGTGGTCTTGTTGCCGAGCCAGTCGGTGGTGGCGGTCCAACGGCCCGCCGCGTCGTACTGGCGCGTCACCGTCTCGCCGTTGGGGTACACGATCCTCGTCGGCAGGCCCCGCAGGTCGTACGTGTACGAGACCGTTTTGTGGGCGCCGTCGGTCATGCTCGTCAGCCGGTGCAGCGAGTCATATGTCCACGTCGTGGTGCCCGTCCCGTCGGTCATCGCGGTCCGCTGTCCGTCGGCGTCGTAGGTGATGCCGGTGACATCCGGCGTCTTGCCATCGCTGTAGGAGATCGACTTCAGCTCATTGGCGGCGTCGTAGGTCTTGGTCGTGACTCGGCCTTCGGGATCGGTCGTCGAGGTTTCGTTGCCGGCGGGGTCGTACGCGTGACGCGTGACTCTGCCGAGCGGATCCCTCGCCGCTGTCGGCCTCCCCAGCGAGTCGTATTCGTACAGCGTGGCGTGTCCCGTGCCGTCGATCTGTTCCTTGACCGTGCCGTCAGGCCAGTACGTCGTCTGTGTCGTGGTGCCGTCCGCACGGTGGACGGCGGTCTGCTCGTCTGCCGCGTCGTACGTGTATCGGGTGGTATTCCCGTTCGCGTCGGTCGAGGAGATCAGGTTCTGGTCCGAGTCGTATCGGCTGATGGTCTTGTGCCCGAGCGCATCGACGGTTTCTGTTACCTGGCCGAGCTCGTTGTGTGCGTACGTCGTCCGGAAGCGGCTCGGTGTCGCGCCGAGCTGGTTTCCCCGTGGGCTGGTTGTGCTCAGCAGCCAGCCGATTACGTTGTAGGTGGATGTCGCCCGGTGGCCGAGCGGGTCCGTCGTGGACACTAGATCGCCGTCGGTGTCATAGGCGTAGCGCCAGACGTCGCCCCCCGGATCGGTCATCGCCGTCACGTCGCCGGGGTGGGACGGGTCGCCGTACGTGTACGCGGTCCGTTGCACCTGGGAAGTGCCGGTCAGCGGCCGCGCTCGCGTCAACAGGTTGCCATGGGCGTCATAGGTCATCGTGGTCGTGACGCCGAGCGGATCGGCCGTGGTGAGGAGGTCGTTGAGCGCGTCGTAGGTATTGGTCGTCTTGCGGCCGAGGGCGTCTGTCGTAGTGAGCGTGTTGCCTTCGGCATCGAACGTCGTCCTAGTCGTGTGCCCATCCGGGTCAGTAACCCGCTTGAGCCCGAGCACTTCTGGGTCGTAGCCGAAGGTCCAGGTAGCGGCTTGCGGCGTGCCGTAGCCCTTGGTCTCCGATACCATCACGCCAAGCTTGAAGGTATCCACGGTGACGTTCCCCTTGGGGTCGGTGATCGTGGTGGTGCCTCCTGCTTCGGAGTTGGGGTCGCCGACGTAGGCAAACGTGCTTGTCCGCCCGAGCTGGTCCGATTGGCTGATGACGCGGCCCTGGGAATCGTACGTGTTGGTCAACACCGCTCCGGTGGAGCCGGGCACGCCCGGCGCTTGATCCGGGGTACGCATCGTCAGCATGCGGTGGGCGAAGTCGTAGGTAAAGTGGGTGTCGCCGCCAGCCACGTCGACGACATCGGTGAGGTCACCGGCCTTGTCGTACTGGTAGCGGACCGCCTGCTTGAGTGGGTTTGTGACCTTGACGATGCGACCGCCGCTGTACGCGAAGGCGAGCTTCCTTCCGGTGCGGTCGGTTACGTAGGTGAGTTCGCCCTTTGCGTTGTAGGCAAGCGTGGTCGTATAGCCGTTGCGATCGGTCTCGCTGACCAGGCGGCCGGTGCTGTCGAACGAGTACGTGTTGCGTCTTTGCTGGACCAGCGTCCACGTGCTATCGGCGTTGTGCGTCAGTGTGGAACCCACCTGCGGCGGTGGTACATAGCTGCCGTCGGGTTGCTTTTCAAAGACCACTTCTGCGCCGTTACCGCCCGTCACGGCCACGTGGCCGGCGTCGGGGAACTCGAGCGCGACGTCGTACGAGAAGGACCAGCCGAATCCGAACGCGCTGTTGATCGAGGCGGCGGACGAGTTGTACGTCCGGGACAGATCGAGCGGCAGACCACGACCCGGCACGCTTGCGTCCGTGACGGTATGCCAAAAGTTCCCCGTCGACGTGTCCACCGGTTTTTCTGTGTTGAAGAGAGCCTTGAACAGGCAGTGCCAGCAGATGTGCGTCCACCAAGCCCCGCCACCACGCTTTTCGGGCGGAGTCGGCGGCACGCGCGGCAATTCGGCGAGTTCGTGCTTTTCTTTGCCGGCTACGGCTGGTATCACAGGATGGTCCAGCGTCGCGCGCCCACCGATAATCGTCGTGACCGCATAGTACTGAGGGTGTTCGCCGCCACTGCCGGGGACGTAGGCGTCGGTCGCGCCGGCGGGGAGCACCGTCACGGCTTCTTTGGACCCCGGGCTTGCGAGCACAGAATCGGGCGCTTCGGGGAACGGCGTGTCGAGCGTCGGCGTCGAGAACACCTCGTAGCCTTCGGCGCCCGGGGCCGCCTGCCAGTGGAGATGCACCAGGTGCGGCGCGTCCCCGGGGGCCGTCATGGTGTAGAGCGGGGGCGGCGGCACGGGTTCGATGCCTTCACCGGGTTTGACCGTTTCGCCGACGAAGTGCGCGCTCGACAGCGCCGGGTTGAACTTGGATTCGCTCGCTCCGTCGGGCACGAGGATGTCCTGCGGGGCGTAGACGGTCTGGCCTGGAGCCAGTTCGCTCACGGTGGCGCTGTACTGCTGCTGGGGCTGGAAGATGAAGTGTTCGTGGGTGTTCGCGTCGATTTCGATCGCCACGTTGTAGAGTGGGATGTCCGCCTTGTTGGTGATCCCGATATGGACGTGGTAGGGAATGCCTTCCGCGAGGGATCCTTCGTCGGCCTGCACTTTCAGCGCCAGCGCGTTCGAGCCCCAGACCTTCAGCGGCGAGGCCAGTCGGGCTTCGAGTTCGACCGGCGCTTCAAAGGGTTCGAGCTTGGAGTGGTAGTCGGCCGACAGGAAGTATTCACCCGGCTTGTCTCCACGAACGATCCAGTTGGTTTCCGCACTGCCGTTCCCCGGTATGGCGGCGACGGCCTGCGTAGCCGACTGCGGCGCTGCGGTCGGGGCAAGACTCATCCCCGGCGGGACGTTGAGTGTGGCGCTGCCCGCAGAAAGTTTGAATGGTTCGGGCGAAAGGTTCTGCACGACCTCGCTGACCTCAAAGAACTGCTTGAGGACGCTGGCCTTGCCGCGTAGGATGAGCCACTGGATAAGCGGCTTACCGTCGACGATGCCGGGTACGGCCACGATGCCGCTACCGACACACTCCTCCGGAGAGCAGCTAGGTCCGCCGCCACCGCCACCGCCACCCCATCCGCCGCCGCCGCCTCCACCGCCGCCAGAGCAACCACCGACGAATTCGCCGTGGCTGTTGATATAGCAGTGGAACCCGACCGGTTCGTGTTCGATAAATGCGAGGCGTACTTCGAATTCGTAGACGTTCTGGTTGGCGGGGTCTTTGACATTGATGCCGGCTTCTTCGATTTCTTTCAGCGTCATTTCATGTGACTTAAGCGTGCTGGTGGCGATTTCGCCGGACGCCAGCGCGATCATGGCTTCGCCGGCTCCGCCGCTGACGCTGACGTGGCCGACGGCCGGCTGGAAGCCGCTCCTGTAGGCATAGAAGGTATCGGTGCCATCCGGCAGGCCAGGGAGCGAAGCTTTGCCGGCGCCTTCTGTCGTTGCCTGCGTGCGCACGCCGCCTGGGCCGATGTAGAGGACAGTCGCGCCGCTGAGCGGAGCGTGCCCGCTGTCGGTTACTTCGATGGTCGCTGTGTGCGTGGGCACCGGCGCTACCGTCACAGTCACCGACGCGCTTATGCTTTCGACGCCTCGCGAGATGGTGAGCTTGGCGGTGTAGGTGCCGGCGGTGGTGAACGCGTGGCTGATAGTCTCCCCTTCGGCGCTGGCGCCGTCGCTGAATTCCCACCGATACTTTTCGATTTCGCCCGCGGGCGTGCTACCGCTACCGTCGAAGTTGACGGCGACCCCTGCTGTTGTGTTGACGTTTTCGCCGGCCACCGCGTGCAACGGAATGGGCTGCACGATCGCGCTC
The DNA here is from genome assembly GCA_963702085.1 of uncultured Solirubrobacterales bacterium. Lineage (GTDB taxonomy): Bacteria > Actinomycetota > Thermoleophilia > Solirubrobacterales > Solirubrobacteraceae > Palsa-744. The sequence goes on from OY969707.1 coordinate 2,716,885, forward strand.
GCCGACGAGGGCGCCGGGGCGCTCGGCCCGCCGTCGTTGCTGGCGATCTCGTCGACTTTGAGCGTATGATCCACGTCGGCGCTGGTCGCGAGGTAGGTCTGGTCGACGGCGCCAGCAATCGGCGAGCATCCTTCGCCTTCTTTGTTGCAGCGCAGCCATTCGTACTTGTAGCCGGTGGGTTCGTTGGTCCAGTTGCCGTGCTGCTCGACAAGCGTCTGGCCCTTTTCTGCCGTCCCAGAAATAGTCGGAGGCGTGATGTTGACGGGCGCCGCGGCTTTGACGAAGGCCGTTGGTTCCGAAGTGGCCGCTTTTTCGCTCGTCCCTCCGCTGTTGCTGGCTGTCTCTTCGACGCGGATGGTGTCGCCGAGGTCAAGTGCGGTGGGCGAGTATGTTTCGCCGGTCGCCCCGCCGATCGGCAGGCAGCCGTTGCCCATGCTGTCGCATAGCAGCCACTGGAGTTTGTAGCCGGTCGGCGAGTTTTCCCACGAGCCGTGGTGCTCGGTGAGGGTCTTGCCTTGCACGGCTTCGCCGGTGATGGTCGGCAGCGTGACATCGACCGGAGCCGGCGGGAGCACAACCGCGGTTGGTTCCGAGAGTGCCGGCGACGAGGGGCCGCCTTCGTTGTGGGCCGTCTCTTCGACGCGGATGGTGTGACCCACATCGGTCGCGGCCGGCACGTAGGTTTCGCCGGTTGCACCCGTGGAGCTGCATCCTTCGCCAGCTTCGTTGCAGCGCAGCCATTCCACCGTGTAGCCGGTCGGGCTGTTTTCCCAGGCGCCGTGGTGCTCGGTGAGCGTCTTGCCCTGCTGTGCTGTGCCGGTGATCTTCGGCGGGGTTTCGTCGACGGGTTCGTGCGGGAGGACTTCTGCGGTCGCGGCGGAGATGGCCGGTTTGGATTCTCCAGTTTTGTTGATCGCCTTCTCTTCGACCTTGAGCTTGTGGCCGACGTCGCCTTCGACCGGGAGGTAGGTCTGGCCCGTGGCGCCCATGATTTCTTTGCATTCGGTGGCGGAGCTGCTGCACCGCAGCCACTGCACGTTGTAGCTCGTCGGTTCGTTGGTCCAGGTGCCGTGTTCCTCGGTCAGGGTCTTGCCTTGCTGGGCGGTTCCCGAGATCTTCGGCGGGGTGATTTCTTCGGGCACGGCGACATAGCTGTAGTGGTCAGCTTCGCTCGTCGCGCTGGTCCCGCCGGGCGTTGTCACCGTCACGTCAACCTGACCGCCCGCATGCGCGGGGCTTTCGGCCGTGATTTCGGTCGCCGTGTTCGTTTTGATCGTCGCGGATGCAGAACCGAAGTGAACTGCGGAGGCAGGTTCGAGGTTGGTGCCGATTATCGTCACGAGAGTGGCGCCAGCGGTCGTACCGCTGGCTGGCGAGACTTTGGTCACCGCCGGCATCGGCGGTGCTGCGGTAAACCTCAGTTGTGAGCCGTGCGCGGTTCCGGAGCTATTGACGGCGACGAGCTCGACGCAGTATTCGTTGCCCGCGCTGAGTCCAGTCAGTTCGACCGAGACCTGATGGAACGCCGCGTCTGTGAAGCCAAGGGTCGCAGGTGTGGCCGAATGCGCGGGCGAGCCCGCGAGGCCACCGCTCGCGCACCATTCGGAGCTGGCCACGTCATAGGCAACGTGGTACTGAGTCGTCTGGCCGGAGGGGTTGACCTGGCCTTCGACCGTTGCCGTCGTCGCGCCGGTCGCGAACGCGTTTGAGGTGGATGCGGCTGGGAAGCCAGCAAAGAAGGTGACCTGCGAGCCGTGCGCGGTTCCAGAGCCATTGACGGCGATGAGCTCGACGCAGTATTCGTTGCCCGCGCTGAGTCCAGTCAGTTCGACCGAGACCTGATGGAACGTCGCATCCGTGAAGCCAAGCGTCACCGGCGTAGTCGAATGCGCCGGAGATCCCGCGAGGCCACCGCTCGTGCACCATTCGGAGCCCGCCAAGTCGTAGGCGACGTGATATTCGGTCGTCTGGCCGGAGGGGTTGACCTGGCCTTCGACCATCGCCGTCGTCGCGCCGGTCGCGAACGCGTTTGAGGTGGATGCCGCTGGGAGGCCGGAGAAGAAGAATTCAGCGGAACCATGCCCCGTGCCCGAGCCATTGACGGCGATCAGTTCAGTGCAGTATTCGTTACCCGGGCTGAGTCCAGTCAGTTCGACCGAGACCTGGTGGGACGTCGCATCCGTGAAGCCGAGGGTCGCAGGTGCAGTCGAATGCGCCGGAGATCCCGCGAGGCCACCGCTTGTGCACCATTCGGAGCTCGCCAGGTCGTAGGCGACGTGATATTGGGTCGATTGACCGGAGGGGTTGACCTGCCCTTCGACCGTCGCCGTCGTCGCTCCGGTTGACTGTGGGCCAAACGCGAAGGCCGACGGTGCGCCCGCGGTGAAGGACTGGGGGAATCCTTCTGAAGTCCCCGAACCGTTGACGGCAATGAGCTCGACACAGTATTCGCTGCCGCCTGTCAAGGCCGTCAGTTCGACCGAGACCTGGTGGAACGTCGCATCCGTGAAGCCGAGGGTCGCAGGTGCAGTCGAATGCGCCGGAGATCCCGCGAGGCCACCGCTCGTGCACCATTCGGAGCCCGCCAAGTCGTAGGCGACGTGATATTGGGTCGATTGGCCCGCGGGGTTGACCTCGCCTCCGACCGTCGCCGTCGTCGCTCCGGTTGACTGTGGGCCAAACGCGAAGGCCGACGGTGCGCCCGCGGTGAAGGACTGGGGGAATCCTTCTGAAGCCCCCGAACCGTTGACGGCAATGAGCTCGACACAGTATTCGCTGCCGCCTGTCAAGGCCGTCAGTTCGACCGAGACCTGGTGGAACGTCGCATCCGTGAAGCCCAGCGTCACCGGTGCGGTTGAATGCGCCGGGGAGCTCGCAAGCCCGCGGCTCGTGCACCATTCAGAGGCCGCGACGTCGTAGGCGACGTGATATTGGGTCGATTGGCCCGCGGGGTTGACCTCGCCTCCGACTGTCACCGTCGTCGTTCCGGTGGATTGTGGGCCAAACGCGAAGGCCGACGGTGCGCCCGCGGTGAAGGACTGCTGGAACCCCACCGATGCGCCGGAGCCGTTGGCCGCGATGAGCTCCTCGCAGTATTCGCTGCCAGACGTCAGGCCGCTGAGACCAACCGAGACGGGGTGAAACTTACCCACCGTGGAGCCAAGGGTCAGAGGGGACGTGGCGTGGATCGGAGAGCCTTTGGATCCACGGCTCACGCACCATTCAGAGCTCGCAAGGTCATAGGCGACGTGGTATTCGGTCGATTGGCCAGCCGGGTTGACTTCGCCGCTGACAAGCTCGGTCGTCGACGCGATCGCGCGGGAGCCGAAGGCGTTGACAGACGGGGTTCCCGCGGTGAACGTCTGCGTGAATCCAGACGAGGTCCCGGAGCCGTTGGCCGCGATCAGCTCCTCGCAGTATTCGCTGCCAGACGTCAGGCCGCTGAGACCAACCGAGGCGCGGCGAAATTTCGGGGCCGTGGAGCCAAGGGTCACCAGGGACGTTGCGTGGCCCGGTGAGCCTTTGGACCCATGGCTCGCGCACCATTCAGAGCTCGCCAGGTCATAGGCGACGTGGTACTGGGTCGATTGGCCGGCGGGGTTGACTTCGCCTTCGACGAGCTCGTTTGTCGAGGTGGTCGCGCGCGGACCAAATGCCCTGACCGACGGCGTCCCCGCGGTGAAGGACTGCTGGGATCCTGCCGACGTGCCGGAGCCGTTGGCCGCGATCAGCTCGGCGCAGTACGTGCTGCCTGCCGTTAGCCCACTGAGGCCCACCAAGACGGCGTGAAACCCGGAGGCGGTGGATCCGAGGGTCAGGGGGGACGTGGAGTGCGTCGGTGACCCTTTGGAGCCATGGCTCGTGCACCATTCCGAGCTCGCCAGGTCATAGGCCACGTGATATTGGGTCGATTCGCCGCCGGGGTTGATGTAGCCTTCGACCGTCGCCGACGTGGCGCTCGTCGCGATTGCAGAGTTGGTCACAACCGAGGGAGCCGATGCGGCAGGCACGGTGAACCCACTTGCCAAGAACGCAAACGGGGTGGTGACCGAGGGAGTCGATGCCAGCGCAGCGGCAGGCACGGCAAGAGCTGAGCCCGCGATCGGGAGAAGCACAGCGAGGCGGGTCGATAGGTGTCTGATCGTCGTCAAGCGGCCACGCTCCGCACGTGAGGCGCCCAACCTACGAGGAAGCAATCCACCGCAGGACGCGATGATCCTGAGCCATCTCGTCCCGCTCGCCAGCCCCCGCGAGGCAAGCGCAATGGCGATCGCGGCACAACGAACCGCCGCTCGTCGCGCCCGTGGCCCTACGCGGATGTTTGCTGCGGCGGCCGTGCCCCCCCACTTCGCGTCGCGCGGCCCATCCTCCGGGATACTTCTCCCAGGTGCGCCGCTAATTGCGGGCGGGATCCTATCAGGTCAGACAACTCGACACACGGCTAGTCACAGCCACGTAACGTCCCCGGCCCATACCCCCAGGATCAGTACCCCACGCTGTAGTGGAGCAGCCGTCGAGCTTGAACGCCATGAAGGAAGGCCTCCCTGGTGGCAGTGCCCGCGATCTGGTTGCCCGACCCTCGGGTCCGTGGCGAGCGTGAGCGCGCGAGATGGCGGCTGCACCTGGTGCGCCGCCGCACCGCGCTGAAGAACCGCATCCACCAGGACGCCCTCGCCGTAACGTACATCGTCCACGATCGGATTGGCGCAACGTCGGAATTGAGCGGCAGAACCATCCTGACCGCTAGGCGGCCGGTGTTACCCACTGCTTCTTCGACTACGTACCCCCGCGGGGACCGTCCGGCGAGCGGCTAACCCCACAGGACGGCGATCGGGGCGGCGATGATTCTCTCGGTGAGCCTGTAGACGTGCGAGCCGGTGTGCAGGACCACACCTGCCAGGAAGCGCTCGCCGAGCTGCTCTGCCAGCCACGTGAGGTGCCTGGCGTCCTCGCGTGCGCTCGGGGCGGCGCTGGCCTTGACCTCGATCCCCACGACCCGCCGTCCCGCGAGCTCCGCGATCAGGTCGATCTCGTGGCGGCCCTCCTCGGTCCGCAGGTGAAAGAGCCGTGGGCGTGAGCTCGATACCGCGAGCTCAGGACGCAGCTGGGCGGCCACGAACGTGTCAAACACCCGCCCCAGCATGTCACCGTCCGCGATCACGCCCTGCTCGTCAAGCCCGAGCGTCATGGCCATCAGGGCGGCGTCGATCAGATAGCGCTTGGGGCGACGCACCAGACGCTTGAGTCGATTCGACGACCACGCCGGCACGCGCTCTGCGATCAGAAGCGCCGCCAGCAGATCCTCGTAGGCGCTCCCCGTCGCCTTGCTCACCTGTGCCGCTTCATAGATCGTCTGGGGGATCAGCGTCGAGTGCAGTCGGTCGACGAACAGCACGCGGTCATGCCGTAGCCATGAGCCCCTGTCGGCGACGAGCCGCAGCACGCAGCGAGTCGCGCAGCTCGCTGTCGATCACCGGCCCCTCCTTGCGACCAATATGCGACCACGATCCCCCGGAGACCTACGGCGAGACGCGGCAAGACACGGCGAGGCAGCCCCCTGAGACATAGCCTCAACCCCTGAGACACAGCCTCTTCGCCGCGATCCCCCAGCGAAATCAGGCGAGCAACGCGAGAAAAGGAAGCGGCGGACGAGATTCGAACTCGCGACCCCAAGCTTGGGAAGCTTGTGCTCTACCAACTGAGCTACCACCGCACTGGTCTTGATCTTACGCCCTTCCGCCGGGGCTGGGTCGTACTGAGACCGAGCAGCCACCCTTCAGCTGCCTCCGCCGGGCTGCCCTGGCATCTACCCTTTCATGCCCATGAGACGACTGCTCGGACCCGCACTCGCGACCCTCCTCGGCGCCGCCCTGCTCGGACTGCTCGTCTACGGGGTCACCCACCAGGGATCCAGCCGTACGCTGGACCAGGTTCTTGCCGAAGGCCGGCAGCCACTCGCGCCGGAGGCCACCCACGCTCTGCCCGCGCTCACCGGGGGCAGTGGCTCACTCGCCTCCTACCGCGGCCACGTCGTCGTCCTCGACTTCTGGGCCTCGTGGTGCACGGGGTGTCAGGTCGAGGCCTCCGCGCTCGAGCGCCTCCAGCGCGAGCTTCAGCCCCACCGCGCCACCGTCCTCGGGATCACCTACGAGGACATCACCTCCGACTCGCTCGAATTCTTGCGCCGCTACCACCTCACCTTCCCGAATCTCGTCGACGGCTCCGGCGAATACGGCCGCGCCGCGTACGGCACCGCGCAGCTGCCCGAGAGCTTCCTCATCGACCCCTCCGGGCACGTCGTCGCCATCTCCCGCGGTGAGGTCGAACCGCGATTCCTCGCCCGCGCCCTGCGACTCGCGGAGAGCACGTGATGGCACCTCGCGCGCTGGTGCTGGTCGTGCTCGCCGCGGTGCTCCACGCTGTCTGCGCCTCCCCCGCGCTCGCCGCCGGGCCGGCGGCGCCCCGCACCACACTGCCCGCCGTCGAAGGCCAGGTGATGTGCGTCACCTGCAAAATCCCCCTGCTCGTCGCCCAGTCCCAGCAGGCATCCCGCGAGCGTGCCTACATCGAGCACCTCATCGCCCTCGGCCGCACCGAGGCGCAGATCAAGCGCGCGCTCGTCGCTCAGTACGGACCCGCGGTGCTCGCGCTTCCCCCGGCCCACGGATTCGACCTCGCCGCCTACCTCGTGCCCCCCTTCGTCATGCTCGCGCTGCTCGTTCTCCTCGCGCTGCTCCTGCCCCGCTGGCGTCGCCGCGCCCGTACCGCCGCTGCCGGGGGTGGCGCCCTACACCCCTCCCCCACGCTCGACCCCGCCGACGCCGCGCGCCTGGAGGCCGACATGGCGCGCTTCGACTGACCCGCCGGCCCCTACCTACCTACATCTCCTGCGGCGCGCCCACCCCCAGCACGTCCTCCAGGCAGCGGGCGATCGTGCCCCTCGCCGCCACGCACAGCGCGATCCGCTGGGACTCCTGCGCCGTGGGCTCCGCGCCCACCACGCGGCAGTCGCGGTAGAACGCCGTGAAATCCTGTGCCGCCTCCAGCGCGTAAGCCGCGATCCTGTGTGGCGCCCGGCGTTGCGCGGCCTCCCACACCTCGCCCGGGAACGCCAGCAGCCGCTTCACGAGCGCCCGCTCCGAGGGGTGCAGCGGCCCTCCGCCTGCGCCCTTCCGCGGCTCGGCAGCCGCCTCAGCCGCCTCCGCGAGCGCCTCCGCGACGCGCGCCTCGCCCGCCTTCGCCAGCACCGAGGCGATCCGCGCGTGCGCGTACTGCACGTAGTACACGGGGTTCTCGTTGGACTCCTTGCGCGCGAGGTCGAGGTCGAGGTCGATCGTCGTGTCGTGCGAGCGCGACAACAGGAACCACCGCGCCGCGTCCACCCCGATCTCCTCCACGAGCTCCTCCAGCGTCACGAACTCCCCCGCCCGCTTGCTCATCTGCGCGCGCTCCCCTCCGCGCACGAGGTGTACGAGCTGCATGATCACCATCTCCAGGTGGCTCGGGTCGGCGCCCAGCGCCTCGTACGCCGCCTTCATCCGCGCGACGTACCCGTGGTGGTCCGCGCCCCAGATGTCGACCTGGCGCTCGAACCCCCGCTCGCGCTTGTCCTCGTGGTAGGCGATGTCCGAGGCGAAGTACGTGTGCTCGCCGCTCGCGCGCACCACCACCCGATCCTTGTCGTCCCCGTACGTGGTCGTGCGCAGCCACACCGCCCCCTCGCTGCGGTAGGTGTGCCCTCGCTCCTCCAGCCGCTCGAGCGTCCGCTGCACCCGGCTTGGGGTGCCCTCGTGCAGCTCGCTCTCGTATTGCCAGTGGTCGAAGGCTTTGACGCCAAACGCCTGCAGCGACGTCTGCATCTCGCCCACCATCGCGTTCACCGCCGCCTGCCCCAACTCCGCCGGGTCCATCGAGGAAGCGCCCACCAGGCTCGCAACGAGCCGCTTTACGTAGTCGCCGTGATACCCCTCCTCGGGAACCTCCTCCCCTCGCGCCAGTGCACGGATCGACTCCCCCAGCTTGCGCACCTGGGAGCCCGCGTCGTTGACGTAGAACTCCCGCGTCACCTCGTGCCCGTGCAGCGCCAGCACCCGCGCGAGGGCATCGCCGTAGGCCGCGTTGCGCGCGTGGCCCACGTGCATCGGTCCCGTCGGGTTCGCGCTCACGAACTCCACCAGGACCCGCTCTCTGCGCGCCGCCCCCCCGGCGCCGAAGCGCTCGCCCGCGTCCAGCACCGCCGCCAGCGCCCGCCTGTGCCAGGCGTCCCCGAGGAACAGGTTCACGAAGCCCGGTCCCGCCACCTCGAAGCGCTCGAGGTCCCCGCCCACCCGCTCGCGCAGCTGCGCCCCCAACCCCTGCGCCACCTCGCGCGGCGGGGCGCCCAGCGCGGGGGCCAGCAACAGTGCGGCGTTGGTCGAGTAGTCGCCGAACTCCACCCTCGGGGGGCGTTCGAGCGTGACCCCCGCAGGTCCCCTGCCCGCCCCGCCGGCACCACCCGCGTTCCCCGACCCGCTCGCTCTACCCGCCATCTGTGCCGCCGCCGCGAGCACGGCCTCCCGCAGACCCTCCAGCGGGGTCCGGGGCCCGTTCGCGAGGGGTTTGGCGTTGGCGTCCATCTCAGTAGTGGTAGGGCTCACCCGCAAGGATCTTATGCGCCCGGTAGATCTGCTCCAACAGGACCACCCACGCGAGTTGGTGGGGCAGCGTCCACGCGCCCAGCGACAGGCGGTGGTCGACCCGCTCCAGCGGCGGCGCTCCGCGGGGGCCCCCGACCACGAACGCGACCTCCGCCCCCTCCCGGCGGCGCTCCTCCAGGAAGGCGCTGAAGGCGAGGCTGTCGTACGCCGTCCCGTCGGCGGCCAGCAGCGACACGAACGCCCCCCGCGGGACCCGCCGCGCGAGGGCCTGCGCGTCGCGCACCTCCACCAGCTCCAGCTGCACGTAGCGGGAGAGCAGCTTGCTGTAGTGGGCCACGTCATCGGCGAAGGGCGCCCTCACGCGAGCCTCGCCAAGTACGGTCATGCGCACAGGTTGCGATACTAACCCCGTGAACGACGACGACCAGGGCGCCGAGCGTAGCGGGAGCGGGGCAGGCCCCCCTCCCGACCTCCCCCCGAACAAGGCCAACCTATGAACGACGACGACCCCGGCGCCGAGCGCCACATCAACATCCACCTCTCCCCCGAGATCATGGGGGGCGTATACGCCAACTTCGCCAACGTCAGCCACTCCGACTACGAGTTCACGGTGACCTTCGCGCGCGTCGACCACGAGGTCGAGGCCGAAGAGGTCCCCGGCGTGGTCGTCTCCCGCGTGAACCTCTCCCCGCGCTTCATGCGCGAGCTGATCGACGCGATGGAGGACAACTACTCCAAGTGGCGCACCCGCGAGGACATCAAGAACCTGCCCGAGTAGGTGGGCGGCGAGGAGGGTTGAGGAGCGCAACGGGACGCTCTCCCGCCCCCGCTCTGCACGCGCGCTTGCACCTCGCCCACGGGTGTGCCGGCGTGTAGGTCACGGGGCTCCTACCCTGCAACGATGAAGGTCGCGATCGTTTCTGACATCCACGGCAACCGGCACGCCTTCGAAGCGGTGCTCGAGGCCGTCGCCGCGAGCGACGCCGCCGAGCTGTGGTGCCTAGGGGACCTCGTGGGCTACGGAGGCGACCCCGACGCCTGCGTGGAGCTCGCCCGCGAGCACGCCGCGGTGTGCCTCTCCGGCAACCACGACCTCGCCGTGCTCGGGCAGCTGCCGCTGTCGGACTTCTCCCGCGGCGCCGGCCTCGCGGTGCAGTGGACCCAGGAGGTGCTCGCCCCCGCCAGCCGCTCCTTCCTCGCCGGCCTGCACCCCCAGGCGCAGGAGGGGCCCGTGGGCCTCTACCACGCGAGCCCGCGCGACCCCGTGTGGGAGTACGTGCTCTCCGCGCTGCTCGCCGAGCTCTGCCTCGACCACCAGCGCGAGCGGGTCTGCCTGATCGGCCACTCCCACGTCGCGCTCTCCTTCGCGCGCCTGCCCGGCGAGCTCGCCTCCGGTGGGACCCGCCGCGAGGGGTCCGTGCTCGACCTCGCCGACGGCGAGTGGTTGCTGAACCCCGGCTCCGTCGGCCAACCGCGTGACGGGGACCCCCGCGCGGCGTGGCTCGAGCTCGACCTCGACGGGTGGACCGCCTCCTACCGGCGCACCCCCTACGACATCGCCGGCGCTGCCGCCTCGATCCGCGCCGCCCGCCTGCCCGACTCGCTCGCCGAGCGGCTGGAGTACGGTCAGTGACCGTGCGTCGCCCGCTTCGCCTGCTCTCCGCCGCCGTGCTCGGCGCAGGCGCCGCCGTGCTCGTCTCCTGCGGGAGCTCGGGCACCGGCCTGATCCCCGCGCAGTCCGCCGGTCCGCTGCTGCGCGACTTCCAGGCGGTCGAAGCAGCCGCCAAGGTGGGCGACGGCAACTGTGCGAGCACCGAAGCCGCGCTCGCCACGACCGAAAGCGACTACCACGCCCTGCCCAGCTCCATCGACGCGGGGTTGCGCGCGCGGCTGGAAGAAGGCGTCTCACACCTGCACGAACGCGCCCTGGCGCTCTGCGCCCAGCCGCTCGCGCAGACCACAACCACAGGCGAATCGACGTCCGCCACGAAAGCCGTCGCGCCCCCCACCGCGACCACCGAAACATCCACCACCACCGGCGAACAGACCTCCACCACCGGTACCGGAGCCAGCACCACGCCGAGCGCCACCACGCCCTCCGGCACCGAAGGCGGCACCGCACCGGGGGTGGGCAACGGCGAAGGCCAGGCCGGGGAAGGCGGCAGCCCCGGGGAAGGCGCCAAGAACGGCGGCGGCGCCTCCGGCGGCACGGGCAGTGGGGGCACCGGCAGCGGGGGGGCCGAACAGTGAGCGCCGTGGAGATCGCGGGGCGCTACCGCCTGGAGGGCCGGCTGGGCTACGGGGGCATGTCCACCGTGCACCTCGCCTTCGACCGGCGCCTGGAGCGGCGGGTTGCGGTGAAGCTGCTCGCCGAGCACCTCGCGGAGGACCCCACGTTCGTCTCGCGCTTCCAACGCGAGGCGCAGGCCGCGGCGCGGCTCGTACACCCCAACATCGTGCAGGTGTTCGACTCCGGCCTCGACGAGCGCACCGGCCAGCACTTCATCGTGATGGAGTACATCGAGGGCCGCTCCTGCGCGGAGATCCTGCGCGACGAGGGGTGGGTCGAGGTGGACGAGGCCGCCTCGATCATCGAGCAGGCGTGCGAGGGCCTGTACTACGCGCACCGCCACGGCGTGGTGCACCGCGACGTCAAGCCCGGCAACCTGCTGCGTTCGCTCGAGGGCGAGGTGAAGCTCGCCGACTTCGGGATCGCGAAGGCCACCGAGCAGTCGAGCATCACCCAGGTGGGCTCCGTGCTCGGCACCGCCGCCTACCTCGCCCCCGAGCAGGCGCGCGGCGAGGAAGCGGGTCCCCCCGCCGACCTCTACGCGCTCGGGGTCGTCACCTACCAGCTGCTCTCCGGGCGCCTGCCCTACGAAGCCACGTCGCTCACCGAGCTCGCCCTCAAGCAGCAGCGCGAGGAGCCCCCGATGCTCGACACCCTCGTGGCAGCCGTGAGCCCCGAGCTGGCGGACACGGTGGCGATCGCGCTTGCGCTCGACCCCCGCGAGCGTTACCGCACAGCCCGCGAGATGGGCCGCGCGATGAGCGACGCCCAGCGGGGCATCGCGCCCGCGGAGCCTGGCGGCGCACACGCTCGTCACGCCACCGCGGCCACCTCGCTGCTCGCCGCGGGTAGCGTCGGCGCCGCGGGGGCAGCGGGGGCGGCCGGCCGCAGCCGCACGCCCCCCCGCGGTGGGCCTGTGGTGGCCCGTCAGCCGCGGACCGGGAGGGTGGGGCAGGGGGCTCCAGTCCCCGCGCGAGCGGAACCGATCGCTGCGACTCCTGCCCAGCGCAGGCACTCACGCGGTCGACGCCTATTCGCCACGCTCTTTGCGCTGCTGCTGATCGCGGTCGTGGTTGTCGCGTTGATCGTCGCCACAGCGCCCGCCCCCACCAAGATCACACTGCGCAACGTCGTCTACTCCGACGTCGAACACACCTCCGCCGCGCTGCAGGAACTCGTCCGCGAAAACACCAAGTAGCAGGCGAAAGGCCCGCTTGCGCGGGCCTCCCACTAGGCGACCGTCACTCGCCCTTGCAGACTATCGTCTCCCCCGGCGCCGCGCCGGCCCGCAGCGCCGAGGCGACCTCGGGCAGGCGCCCGGCGAGGAGCGCGCCGCGCAGGTCGGCCATCAGGCGGGCGAGGAAGGCGAGGTTGTGGAGGGTCAGCAGGCGCTGCGCGGTGAGCTCGCCGGCGCGGGCGAGGTAGGAGAGGTAGGCGCGCGAGAGGCCCCGCGCGCAGGCGGCGCAGGGGCAGCCCTCCATGAGAGGCTCCTCGGACTCGCGGAAGCGGCCCTTGACGAGATCGAGGCGCCAACGGTTCGCAGGGTCGGGCACGAGCGCCGTGCCGTGGCGGCCGAGGCGAGTGGGCATCGCGCAGTCGAAGGTGTCGATCCCGAGCTCCACCCCGGCGATCAGGTCGTCCACCTCGCCGATCCCCAGCAGGTGGCGGGGCAGAACCTCGCGGGTCCCGCCGAGCTCGCGGGTGGCGTAGCCGACCACCTCGTACATCTGCGCCTTGTCCGCCCCCAGGGAGCCGCCGATGGCGACCCCGTCGCAGCCGCTGTCGGCGACGACCCCCGCGGAGGCGCGGCGCAGATCCTCGTAGACGCCGCCCTGCACGATCCCGTACACCAGCTGGCCCCTGGGACGCCGCTCCGCCGTCCCACCCGGGGGACCCGGCTCGGCCACCCCACCCGGGGGACCGCGGTCGGCCACCCCACCCGTGGGACCCGGCTCGGCCACCAGGGTGGGCCCGTGCTCGGCGTGCCAGGCCAGGCAGCGCGCCAGCCACCGGTGGGTGCGCTCGGTCGAGCGCTCGGTGTACGAGCGGTCGACGTGGAAGGGGGTGCACTCGTCGAACACGAGCGCGACGTCCGAACCCAGCGCGGCCTGCACCTCCATCGAGCCCTCCGGCGAGAGGAAGCGCTCGCGCCCGTCCACGTAGGAGCGGAAGCGCACTCCCTCCTCCTCGATCGCGAGGATCGCCCCACTCTCGCCGGCGCCGGGTGGGCGGGATCTGGACCCGGAGGGGCGTGATCTGGACCCGGAGGGGCGTGATCTGGACCCGGAGGGGCGGGCCTTGAGCTCGTCGGCGACGGTGCCGTGGCCCATCGAGAAGACCTGAAAGCCCCCGGAGTCGGTGATCGTCGGCCGCTCCCAGCCCATGAAGGGGCCGAGGCCCCCGAGGCGCTCGATCAGGGCGGGACCGGGGGAGAGCAGCAGGTGGAAGGTGTTGCCGAGCACCATGTCGTAGCCGAGCGCGGCGACCTCCTCGGCCAGCAGCCCTTTGACGGTCGCCTTCGTGGCGAGCGGCACGAACGCGGGCGTGCGCACGTCGCCGTGGGCCGTGTGCAGCGTCCCCGCGCGGGCGAGGGACGCCCCGTCGCGGGCTTCGATCGTGAGCGCGGCCACCGCGGCATCCTAGAGTGACCACCATGACCGCCTCGCCCAACCTCGCCGCCCCAACGCAAGTCGAGCGTCTCGAGCCACCCGTGCCCCCTCGCAGGCGGGACGGCTGAGGCCACCATGCTCGCCTCGCTGATCGACGTCGGCCACCTGGTCGAAGTCTGGGGCTACCCGATCCTCGGCCTGCTGGTGGCGGCGGAGTCGGCCGGAGTGCCGTTGCCGGGGGAGACGGCGGTGATCGTGGGCGGGGTGCTCGCGAGCCAGGGCAAACTCAACATCGAGCTGGTGATCGCGGTGGCGGCGCTGGCGGCGATCGTGGGCGACAACATCGGCTACCAGATCGGCCGCAAGGGGGGCCGCTGGCTGCTGGAAAAGCCGGGACCCTTCTACCGCCAGCGGCTGGCGGTGTTGGAGATGGGCGAGCCGTTCTTCGAACGGCACGGGCCGAAGGCGGTGTTCTTCGGCCGCTTCGTGCTCGGCCTGCGCACGTGGGCGTCGTGGCTGGCGGGCGCCAACCACATGCGGTGGCGCACGTTCTTCCTGTGGAACGCGCTCGGGGGGATCTGCTGGGCGACGGCGGTGGGGCTGATCGCCTACTACGTGGGCCAGTCGGCCAGCAACGCGATCGCGACGTTCGGGATCTACGGCCTCGTGGCGGCCGTGGTGGCGCTCGGGGGAGGGCTCGCACTGCACCGTCGCCACCGGCGCATCCGGCAGGCGGCCGAGGAGTCCAAGCGCCACCAACGCACCGCCGAGGCGGCGGACGCAGCGAGCGAGCGGTCAGCCCTCGACGGTGCTGCAACTACCGCAGGGGGCGATCCGGTCACAGACCTCGGCGAGCGCGCTTAGCTCGCGCTCGGAGAAACGGGAGAGGAACTGTTCGCGCACGACGGCGAGGTGGGTGCCGCGAGCGGCACGCAGCCGGGCGCGACCGAGGTCGGTGAGGCACGCGTAGGCGCCGCGGGCGTCGTGTTCGCAGGAGCAGCGCTCCAGGAACCCCTCCCGTTCGAGCCGGTCGGCGAGGCGGGTGAGCCCGCTGCGGGAGAGCTGGGCCTGCTCGGCGAGGTCGCACATGCGCATGCGCCCGCCGGGAGACTCGATCAGGTGGTGGAGGACCTCGTAGGTGCTGAGGGGCAGCCCGTGGGTGCGCTCGAGCTCGGCGTCGACGCGCTTGGCGAGCGAGGCGTGGGCGCGCTTGAGGCCGCGCCAGGCGCGGAGCTCCCCCTCGCTGAGCGCCTGCTCCTCCGCGGTGGCTGCGCACGGCACGGTGGAGGAGGTCTCGATGGCTGTCGCTGTTGCCATAGCGGTCGATGCGGACATGGACACGGCCCTCTCTACTCAGTCGAACATAGCAGCGCGAAGCCCTAAGATCGAGGCCCACCCACCCGTGTGGCCCGCCAGACCCACCGCATCAGCAGCGGCTGGAGGGGCAGGCGCGCGTACAGCGCCCAGCGGGGGATACGGTGGAACTCGGCGGGGTTGCGGGCCATGTGGAGGTTGGCGGGGAACACCGCGGCGAGCACCGCGATCAGCCACAGCCCGGCGGGGCGGCGGGTGCTGGGCACCAGCAGGCCGAGCCCGCCCGCGATCTCCGCGAGACCGCTGAGCGTGACGACGGTACCGGCGTCCACCCAGTCACCGAGGTCGGGGGGCACGATCCGACGGTAGGCGCGGGGCATCGCGAAGTGGTTGAGGCCGGCCCCGACGAAGGCGAACCCGAGCAGTTTCGCCCCACGCCGCCTCCCGCGACTCGTCCCTGGGGCGGCGCCGGTCTCCGTCATCGGCTCCCCTCCCACCCGACCAGCAGCGAGCGCCCGGACATCTCCCGCGGCTGGGGAAGGCCGAGCAGCTCGAGCACGGTGGGAGCGACGTCGGCGAGGATGCCCTCGTTCGCCAGCAACCGCGACCCCTGCAGGGTGAGGATCAGCGGCACGGGGTTGGAGGTGTGGGCGGTGGAGGGAGAGCCGTCGGGCTCGAGCATGTGCTCGGCGTTGCCGTGGTCGGCCGTGACCAGGCAGGCGCCGCCTGCGTCTAGCACCGCGCGCACGACCTCGCCGAGGCAGGCGTCCACGGTCTCGCAGGCGCGCACGGCGGCGGGGATGACCCCGGTGTGGCCGACCATGTCGGGGTTGGCGAAGTTGAGGACCGCGAAGCGAAACCCGCCCTCCCGCTGCTCGCGCCAGGACTCGAGGAACAGGTCGGTGACGGCGCGGGCGGACATCTCGGGGGCGAGGTCGTAGGTGGGCACGTCGCGGGGCGAAGGGGCGAGCCGGCGCAGCTCGCGCTCGTGGGGGGCCTCCTCGCCGCCGTTGAAGAAGTAGGTGACGTGCGCGTACTTCTCGGTCTCCGCGACGTGCAACTGGGGGGCGTGCGCGGCGGCGAGCACCGAGGCGAGCGTGACGGCCGGGCGCTGTGGGGGAAAGGCGACGGGGTAGGACCAGTCTTCCTCGTACTCGGTGAGGGTGGTGTACTGCTCAACCGGCTGGATGCCGCCGCGGCCCTTCCAGCCGGGCAGCGCCTCCTCGCCCTCGCCAAAGCCGCGCTCGGCCAGCGCGCGGGTGAGCTCGCGGACGCGATCGGGGCGGAAGTTGAAGCAGAGCACGGAGTCCCAGGGGCGGATCAGGCCCTCGGCGCCGACGGAGGTGGGGGCGATGAACTCGTCGGTCTCGCCGCGCGCGTAGGCGTCCCGCACGGCCTCGATGCCGGTCTGCGCGTGGTGGGCGGCGCGGCCGTGGACGAGCAGGTCGTAGGCGGCCTGGACGCGCTCCCAGCGGCGGTCGCGGTCCATCGCGTACCAACGGCCGACGACTGAGGCCACCCGCACCCGGCCAAGCTGGCCGAAACGGGGATGCTCGCCGAAGGCGAGTGTCTCCCGGCTTCGGCCGGGCGGCCAGAGCTCCTCGCACCAGCGCTCCACGCGGGCGACGTGCTCGACTCCGGATTCGGGTGGGGTGTCGCGGCCGTCGGTGAAGCAGTGGACGACGAGGTCGCGGACGGAGAGGCGCCTGGCGAGCTCGAGGATCGCCTGGAGGTGCCCGAGGCTGGAGTGCACGCCGCCGTCGGAGACGAGCCCGATCAGGTGGACGCGCTCGGAGCAGGTGAGCGCGTGGTTGACGGCAGCGTTCTCGGAGAGGATCCCGTCGAGGACGGCGTCGTCGATGCGGGTGAGATCCTGGCGCACGACCGAGCCGGCGCCGAGGTTGAGATGCCCGACCTCGGAGTTGCCCATCTGCCCCTCGGGCAGCCCCACGGCGCGCCCGGAGGCGGTGAGCGTGGTGTGGGGGTAGGTGGCCCACAGCTCGTCGAACACGGGGGTGCGGGCGAGCGAGACCGCGTTGCCGGGGCCGGGAGCGGCGAGGCCCCAGCCGTCCAGCACGACGAGGCAGGCACACGGCAGGGGGAGATCCGTCACGTGGCGGCCTGCACGATATGGGCGAACGTCTGCGCCTCCAGCGAGGCCCCCCCCACGAGCGCCCCGTCCACGTCGGGGAGCGCGAGTAGCGCGGGCGCGTTCTCGGGGTTGACCGAGCCCCCGTAGAGGACCCGCACGCGCTCGCCCACCTGCGGCCCCGCGCGGTCGGCGACGAGGGCGCGGACGAACGCGACCGCGTCCTGGGCCTGCTCGGGGGTGGCGGTCTCGCCGGTGCCGATCGCCCAGATCGGCTCGTAGGCGACGGCGACCTCGGAGAGCTGGGCGTCGGTGAGCCCGGCGAGATCCTCGCGGACCTGCTGGCGCAGCTTGCGCTCGGTGTCCCCGGCGGCGCGCTCGGCCTCGGTCTCCCCCACGCAGAGGATCGGGCGCAGGCCGGCGGCGAGCACGGCGGGCAGCTTCAACGCGAGCGCGCGGTCGGTCTCGCCGAAGAGCTCGCGCCGCTCGGAGTGGCCGAGCACCACCCCGTGGGCCCCGGTCTCGACGAGCATCGGCGGGGACACCTCACCGGTGAAGGCGCCCTCGGGCTCGTGGTGGCAGTTCTGCGCGTACACCTCCACGCGGGAGCCGCGCGCGGAGTCGACCATCGCGCGCAGGTCGGTGAAGGGCACGCACACGGCGACGTCCACGCCGCTGACGGCCGCCACCAGCGGCAGCAGCGCCTGGATGTACTGCTCAGCCTGCGCCTCGGTCTTGTACATCTTCCAATTGCCCACTATCAGGGGGGTACGGGTACTCACGAGACGCAGGCACCTTCCAGGGCGTGAACGCCGGGCAGCGTGCGGCCCTCGACCAGCTCGAGCGTCGCGCCGCCTCCGGTGGAGAGGTGATCGACGGTGTCCTCCAGGCCGAAGTGGGCGAGCGCGGAGGCCGAGTCGCCGCCGCCGACGACCGTCAGGCCGGGGGCCCTCGCCATCGCCTCGGCGACCGCACGCGTGCCGGAGGCGAACGGCGCGTACTCGAAGGCGCCCATCGGGCCGTTCCAGAAGACGGTGCCCGCGCGGGCGATCTCGCGCCCGTAGCGCTCCGCTGTGCCGGGGCCGATGTCGAGGCCCATCCAGCCCGCGGGCACCTCGACGCCGTCGAGCGCACGGTGCTGGGCGTCGTCGGCGAGGCGGTCGCCTAGCACGAGGTCGCTCGGGACGAGCAGGCGCGCGCGGCCGGGTTGTGGCGCGTGGGTGTCGCTCGCCCGCGCGAGCAGGCGGCGCGCGTGCTCGACGTCCTCCTCGCCGCATAACGACTCTCCCACGGAGTGCCCCTGCGCGCACAGGAACGGGAAGCACATCGCGCCGCCGATCGCGACCACGTCGGCGACCTGCAGGAAGCGGTCGATCACGGCGATCTTGTCGGCCACCTTCGAGCCGCCCACGATCGCGACGAGCGGGCGCGCGGGGTGCTCGAGGATCCCGGTGAGCGTCCTGACCTCGCCTTCGAGCAGCCGCCCGGCGGCGGAGGGCAGCAGGTGGGCGACGCCCTCGGTGGAGGCGTGCGCGCGGTGGGCGACGCCGAAGGCGTCGTTGACGTACACGTCGGCTAGCTCCGCCAGCGCGCGCGCGAACGCCGGGTCGTTGGTGGTCTCGCCCGCCTCGAAGCGCACGTTCTCCAGCAGCAGCAGATCCCCGTCGCGCAGCTGCTCGGTTAGCGCCCGCACCTCCTCGCCGACCACCGCGGGCGCCAGCGCGACCGGCGCGCCGGTCAGCTCGCTCAGGCGCGCCGCGACCGGCGCCATCGACAGCTGCGGCACGACCTCGCCCTCGGGCCGGCCGAGGTGCGAGACCAGCACCAGGCGCGCACCCTTCGCGCGCAGCTCTTCGATGCTCGGCAGCGAACCGCGGATGCGGGTGTCGTCGGCGAGCTCGACCTCCCCGCCGGGGCCGGTGGCCAGCGGTGCGTTGAAGTCCACGCGCACCAGCACGCGCCGGGCGTGGACGTCGAGGTCGTCGAGGCTCCTCACGCGATCCCCCCAGACACCGCCGCCGCGCGGCCTACAGGACCCTCTGCGCGAGGTCCACGAGCCGGTTGGAGTAGCCCCACTCGTTGTCGTACCAGGCCACGACCTTGAGCATCGTAGCGTCCACCACCGCGGTCAGCTGGGAGTCGACGATCGAGGAGTAGGGAGAGCCGACGATGTCGGAGGAGACGAGCGGGTCCTCGGTGTAGGCCATGATGCCCTGCAGCGGCCCGCTCTCGGAGGCCGCTTTGAGCGCCGCGTTGACCTCCTCGACGCTCGTGGGGCGCTCGCACTCGACGGTCAGGTCCACGACCGAGCCGGTCGGCACGGGAGCGCGCACCGCGAAGCCGTGCAGGCGACCCTGCAGCGCGGGGATCACGAGGCCGATCGCCTTGGCGGCGCCGGTCGAGGCCGGAATCAGGTTGATCGCGGCGGCGCGCGCGCGGCGCAGATCCTTGTGGGGCATGTCCTGCAGGCGCTGGTCGGCCGTGTAGGCGTGGATCGTGGTCATCAGCCCGTGGCGGATGCCGACGGTGTCGTTGACCACCTTCGCGACGGGCGCCAGGCAGTTGGTGGTGCAGGAGGCGTTGGAGATCACGTGGTGCACGGTGCGGTCGTAAGCGGTCTCGAAGTTGACCCCGGGCACCACGGTCACGTCCGGGTCGGTCGCCGGCGCAGAGATGATCACCTTCCTGGCCCCGCGCTCCAGGTGGATCGCGGCGTGCGCACGGTCGGTGAAGCGCCCGGTGGACTCGATCACCACGTCAACCCCGAGCTCGCCCCAGGGCAGCTTTGCGGGGTCGGTCTCGGCGAGCACCCGCAGCTCGTGGCCGTCCACCTCGATCGCGTGCTCGAGCGCCCGCACCTCACCCGGGTAGGGGCCGTTGATCGAGTCGTACTTCAAGAGGTGCGCGAGCGTGCGCGCGTCGGTGAGGTCGTTGACCGCGACCCACTCGATCGCGTCTGCGTCCCCGCGCGCCTGCGCGGCACGGAACACGTTGCGGCCGATGCGACCGAATCCGTTGATGCCTACACGTACGGGCACTCTTCACAGCCTCCTCTGGCGCACAGACAGATACAACGCGCGGTGGGGTCGAAAACGAACGATGCCGGACCTCGGGAGCTCCGCTTCCGACGACCCGGCGAACGCCAGGAAGGCTACCGGACAGCGTTGGGTGGCGACTTGGCGCCCCGGCGCCTTCCACTGAAAGCTCAACGGGAGTTGGCGACGATCTCCACGCGCAAACTGTCGGGGTCGAGCAGGTACGCGGCGTAATAGAGCGGGCCGTAGCGGGTCCGCAGGCCCGGCTCGCCATCCCCGCGCCCACCGGCGGCGAGGCCCGCGGCGTAGGCGTGGTCGACCGCCACGCGCCCCGCGGCGCGAAAGGCGACGTGGCCGTAGCCCGGCGCGGGGGGCCGCCCGCGGGTCACGATCCAGAAGACGGGGGCGGTCACGCCGTAGGCGATCGCGTGCTCCCCCTCGTGCACGCGGCGCACGCCGATCGCGAAGAAGACCGCGTCGTAGAAGGTCGCGGAGCGCTCGAGCACGCTCACCTCGACACCCAGGTGGTCGATCATCGGCGGCAGTTTGACGGACAGAACGCGCCCGGGCGCTGCCGGCACGTTCACGCGGCGATCCATCGGAGCGGCGCCCGGGCGCGCACGCAGGCCGCGTCAGGCGTCGCGCGAGCGCTTGTCGATGTCGCGGTGGGTGACCGCAACCGTGAGGTCGTCCCGCTCGCGGTAGCGCGCCGCGAGCCCCTCGGCGATCGCCACGGAGCGGTGCCGCCCGCCGGTACAGCCGACGGCGACCACGAGGTGGGCGCGGCCCTCGGCGACGTACTGGGGCAGCAGGAAGTCGAGCAGCGCGTACAGCCGCTCGTACAGCTCCTGCAGGCGCCCGTCGCGCGCGACGTACTCGACCACGCGGGGGTCCTCGCCGGTCAGCTCACGCAGGTCGGGCACGTAGTGGGGGTTGGGCAGAAAGCGCACGTCGAAGGCAAGGTCCTCCTCGCGCGGGGGGCCGTGCTTGAAGCCGAAGCTCATGAACGTCAACGCGAGGCGGCCGGTGGCGCGGCCTGGCAGCAGCTCGTCGGCGATCTTGCCACGCAGCATCGCCGCGGACATGCCGGTCGTGTCGATCACCACGTCGGCGCGGTTGCGCAGCGGCTCCAGCAGCGCCCGCTCGGCGGCCACGCCGGCGGCGACGGAGCCGTCGGGGGCGAGCGGGTGGCGGCGGCGGGTCTCCTTGTAGCGGTTGACGAGCGTCTGCTCGGCGGCCTCCAGGAACAGCACGTGGTGTTCGAGACCGAGCGACTTCAGGTCATCGACGACGGCCTGCAGCGCCTCGAAGTAGACGCCCCCGCGCACGTCGGAGACGACCGCGGCGCGCTCGACCTTGGAGCCTTCGTGCACGAACAGGTCCACCAGCGAGCGGATCATCTCCGGGGGGAGGTTGTCCACGCAGAAGTACCCCGCGTCCTCGAACACGTTCATCGCCGTCGACTTGCCCGCGCCGGAGAAGCCGGTTATCACGGCTAGCTCCTTCAGGCTCGTCGCCACCGCCGGCTTGCCGGAGGAGCGCAGCGGACTTCGTGGCGGCCTGTGCACGGACACCGCCTGATTGTGCCGCGTTTGCCGGACACGGACGGCCGCTTGCCCCCGGTGTTTCCGAACCGCTCGAGTCTCAGCCTGCCCGATTGAGATGGGCGTGCAGATCCCGCGCCACCTTCGCCGGCAGCCCGGGCACCGCCTGGAGCTCCTCGCGGGAGGCCGCCACCACCGCGTCGGGGGAGCCGAAGTGGGCGAGCAGCGCGCGCTTGCGCGCGGGGCCGATACCGGGCAGCTCGTCGAGCAGCGAGGCGGTCAGCCCGCGGTCGCGGCGGGTGCGGTGGTGGGTGATCGCGAAGCGGTGCGCCTCGTCGCGGGCGCGCTGCAGCAGCTGCAGTGCGGGGGTGTGGTGGTCGAGCACCAGCGGCGCGCGGCGACCGGGAAGGAAGACCTCCTCCACGCGCTTGGCGAGCGAGATCACCGCCACCCCGCGCTCGCGGAAGCCACGCAGCGGCCCCAGGCCGGCGGCGAGCTGCCCGCGGCCGCCGTCGATCACGACGACGGAGGGCAGCGCCGCGAAGCTCGCGTCGTAGGCGGGGTCGTGCGGCGAGAGGTCCGCCTGGCGCTCCCACTGGGCGAAGCGCCGGCCGAGCACCTCGGCCATCGCGGCGTAGTCGTCGGACTCGCCCTCCCCCAGCGAGCGGATCTTGAAGCGGCGGTAGTCCGAGCGCTTCGGCGCGCCGCCCTCCAGCACGACCATCGCGGCGACGGTGTGGGTGCCGCCGAGGTTGGAGATGTCGAAGCACTCGATCCGCACCGGCGGCACGTCGAGGCCGAGCGCGCGCTGCAGCCCCTCCAGCGCCTCCACGCGGCTCTGGCGGCGGCGCTCGGCGCGCAGGTGCTCCTGGTCGAGCGCCAGGCGCGCGTTGCGCACGGCGAGCTCGAGGATGCGCCGCTTGTCCCCGCGCTCGGCGGCGCGGAGTTCGACGGGGCCGCCGCGGCGGCTGGCGAGCGCCTCGGCGAGCGCCTCGCGGTCGGCCCGCACGAGCTCGCGCTGCACGACGATCTGCGCGGGGATCGAGGCGTGCCCGGCGTAGAACTGGAGCATGAACTCCTCCGCCACCTCCGCCACGTCGCGCTCCGCCTCGTTGGACAGGTAGAAGGACTGGCGGTCGGAGAGCACCCCGTCGCGCACCTGGAAGACCTGCGCGTTGGCCTCGGTGCCGTCGAGCGCGACCGCGACCGCGTCGAGCGTGCCGACGGACTCGTTCGCGACCCGCTGGCGCTCCAGCAGCGAGCGCACGGCGCGCAGCCGGTTGCGCTCGAGCGTCGCCTGCTCGTACTCCTGCGCGGCGGCGGCGGCGCGCATCCGCGCCTCCAGGTCGCGCTCGATGACGCGGTAGCGGCCGGAGAGGAAGTCGATCACACGGTCGATGTTGGCGCGGTAGCCCTCCCGCGAGACGTACCCGACGCAGGGGGCCTCGCAGCGCTTGATGTAGTAGTCCAGGCACGGGTTGCCGCTGCGCCGCCCCGGCTCGGGGCCGGTGCAGGAGCGGAACAGGAACACCTTGGTGAGCAGGTCAAGCGTGGAGCGCACCCGCTTGGCGTTCGAGTACGGCCCGAAGTACGCGCGCCCGGGACGGTGGCGCTCGCGGGTGAAGTACACCCGGGGGTAGTCCTCGTCGAGCGAGACGGCGATGAACGGGTAGGACTTGTCGTCGCGCAGGCGGATGTTGAAGCGGGGGCGGTACTGCTTGATGAAGCTCTGCTCGGCGAGCAGCGCCTCGGCCTCGGAGGCGACGACGACGAACTCGATGTGCTCGACGGAGCCAACCATCTCCGCGTGGCCGGGGGAATGATTTCCCCGCCCACCCACGTCAGCCTTCGAGAAGTGCGAGGCGACCCGCTTGCGGATCGACACGGCCTTGCCGACATACACCACGCGCCCGCGCCCGTCGCGGAACAGGTACACGCCCGGCTGGTCGGGCAGGCCGCGGCGTTGCTCGGCGAGGGTCGCGGTCAATAGGTGCGCGAGTAGCGGTAGAGCGCGAACAGCGTGTAGACCACGAGCGCGAGCAGCACGAACCACACCAGCTCCCCGAAGCCCGTTTCCCACATCCGTACCTTGGCGGCGAGCGTCACGACGCCCACCCCGAGCGCCCCGTAGAGCAGCGCGCGGCGGTTGTCGCCGAGGCTGTATAGGTCCACACGGCGAGAGAGGTAGAACCGCAACCCGGCGTACCCGAACCCCGCGCCGAACGCCACGCCGAGCACGGTGCTGACGGTGTACGCCGCGCGGTGGCCCCCCGGCAGGTACGCCACCGCGGCCGCGAGCACCAGCAGGATCCCCACGTTGCGCGCGGTCTTCAGGCGGTCGTCCACAGGCCCAGTCTAGTTGCGCGGACCCACCCCACCGGAACCCGCGGCCTCACCCCACCAGCGCCCGCGGCCCCACCCCACCAGCGCCCGCGGCCTCACCCCACCAGCGCTTCAAGGCGCGCGTAGGCGGCCTCCACCGCACGGCGCGCCGCGGTGTGGCGGGCCTCGGACTTGGCAGTCTCATACTTCGTGGCCCACGCAGCGGGGTCGGCGAGCGCATCCTCGACCTCACGCAGCGCAGCCTCGGCCTCTTCAATCACGAGCTCGGCCCGTTGCTGGTCGGTCAGCCGGTTCTTGGATGGTCCCTTCGGTTTGGGCTTAGCCTTGGGCTTGGGTTCCTTCGGCGCGGCCGGCACAGCCACGGGCACGCTCGCGTGGGCGCCGTTGGGAGGACTGTCCGATCCATCGAGCGACTCACCCGCGGCGCGCCGCTCTTCGCGCACGCGCACGTACTCGGGCCAGCCCCCCATATAGCTGCGCAGCGAGCGCCCCTCGACCGCCACCGTGCGGGCGCCGACCGCGTCGAGCAGCGCGCGGTCGTGGGAGACGAGCAGCACCGCGCCCGCGAAGGCGCGCAGCGCGTCCTCGAGCGCCTCGCGCGACTCGATGTCGAGGTGGTTGGTCGGCTCGTCGAGGATCAGCACGTTGGCGCCGGAGGAGACCAGCACCGCCAGGGAGAGTCTGCGGCGCTCCCCGCCGGAGAGGCCCGCCAGCGGTTTTTCGGCCTCCTCGCCGGAGAACAGGAAGCCGCCGAGCAGCGCGCGCGCCCTGTTCGGGGTGAGGCCCGTCGCGCGCTGCGCGGCCTCCAGCACGCTCTGACCGGGCGGCCCGCCCGCGCCGAGCTCGTCCGCGTGCTGGGAGAGGTAGCCGACCTTCACGTTGTGCCCCCGGCTGAGGCGCCCCGCGGCCAGCGCCCGGCGCTCGGCGAGCGTCTCGATCAGCGTCGTCTTGCCGCTCCCGTTGGGGCCGACGAGCGAGACGTGCTCGCCGCGCTCCAGCCACAGCTCCGCGTGCTCGAGCAGGACG
Organism: uncultured Solirubrobacterales bacterium; assembly: GCA_963702085.1. GTDB lineage: Bacteria > Actinomycetota > Thermoleophilia > Solirubrobacterales > Solirubrobacteraceae > Palsa-744. The sequence goes on from OY969707.1 coordinate 2,741,771, forward strand.
AGCGGCCCGTCCCCGACCTCCACGCGCGCGTCGGTGAGCTCGAAGATCACCCGGCCCGAGCGCCCCGGCGCCTTGAACGCGAACTCCAGGCCCTGCCCATCGCGTGGGTCGCGCTCGAGGCGCTCGATCTTCGCGAGCTTCTTCACCCGCGACTGCGCCTGGCGCGCCTTCGTGGCCTTGTAGCGGAAGCGCTCGATGAAGCGCTCCATGCGCGCGATCTCCGCCTGCTGCTTGTCGATCGCCTTGCCCAACGAGATATCGCGGGCCGCCTGCTCGCGGCGCCAGGCGTGCCACGTGCCGGGAAAGAAGCGAGAGCGGCCCTGGGCCTCGAGCTCCAGGACGGAGGTGCCGACGGCCTCCAGGAACCAGCGGTCGTGCGCGACCAGCGCGATCGCCGCGTCGAGGCCCGTGAGCGTCTGCTCGAGCCACTCCAGCGACTCGATGTCGAGGTGGTTGGTGGGCTCGTCCAGCAGCAGCAGATCCGCGCCGGTCGCCAGGGCGCGGGCGAGCGAGGCGCGCGTCAGCTGGCCGCCGGAGAAGGTGTCGAGCGGACGCTCCAGGTCAGCCTCCGCGAAGCCCAGGCCGCGCGTCATGACCGTCGCGCGGTCGCGCCACAGGTAGCCCCCCAGCGCCTCCAGGCGCGCCTGCGCGCGGGCGTACCGTTCGAGCGTCGCCTCGGTCGTCGGCCCGGCGGGACCCTCTCCCTCGCCACCCGCCTCCCCGTCGCCCTCCCCCGCCATCAGGCGCTCCAGCCGGGCGAGCTCGGCCTCCGCGGCGAGCTCGTGCGTGCAGCCCGAGAGCACGTACTCGCGCAGCGCCACCCCCCGCTCCCGCGGTGGGCGCTGGTCGTGCAGGACGACCCGCACGCCCTTCGCGAAGCTCAGCGCCCCGCGATCCACCGAGGTCTCCCGCGCGAGCATCCGCAGCAGCGTCGTCTTGCCCGCGCCGTTGCGACCGGCGATCGTCATGCGCTCGCGGCGCTCGAGCTTGAACGACACGCCGCGCAGCAGCGGGCGCCCGGCGATGTCCTTGTGCAGGTCGGAGGCGGTCAGTACGGCCACGGCTCGCATGGTAGGCGGGGAGGGATTGTGGATGGGGCCGGCCCGGAGGCCGGCTGATTGGCGGTTGGTGCTCGCGAGGCCACGCGCAGTCCGATGGGGCCTGTGGCTCATCGCGAGGCCGCGCCCTCCGGTACCATTCGCTGCCTCGTGCGTCGCCTGCTTGCAAGCCTGTCCTACTGCGCTCTGTTGCTGCTCGTGCTCGCCCCCGCGGCGGGCGCGGAAAACGACGGGCGCGGCTTCTACGGCGCGACCGACGACAAGGTCGTGACGTTGGCCGGGTTCATCCTGATCGTCTTCTTCCCCACCTTCGTGCTGCTGGCGAGCCTGCTCCAGCGGCGCCTGGAAAAGCGCAAAGATGCCCGCGTCGCGGCGCAGCGCTCGCACGCCGGCGACCCGCGCTGGCGCGGCGGCTGGTAGCCGCGAGCGAGGCGTCCCGCGGCGGCCCCCGTGAACGAGCGCGGCCCCACCCCCACGTGAGCGAGGACTCCCCCACCGAGGCCGCCAAGAGCGTGAGCCCGTCCGGCCGGCCGCCTGTCCGCTACGAGCGCCGCGGGGCCGCCGCGCTGCTAACGATCGACCGCCCCGAGCGGCGCAACGCCGTGGACGGCCCCACCGCCGCGGCGCTGCACGACGCGTACCTGCGCTTCGAGGCCGACGAGGAGGCCCGCGTGCTCGTGCTTACCGGGGCCGGCGGGGTCGCGTTCTGCGCGGGCGCCGACCTGAAGGCGATCGAGACCTTCGGCGAGCGCCTCGCCGCGCCGGAGGGGCCGCTGGGCTTCACCCGCCTGACGCCCTCCAAGCCGACGGTCGCCGCGATCTCCGGCTTCGCGCTCGCCGGCGGCCTGGAGCTCGCGCTGTGGTGCGATCTGCGGATCGCAACGGAGGACTCGCGCCTGGGCTTCCCCGAGCGCCGCTGGGGGGTGCCGCTGATCGACGGCGGCACGCAGCGCCTGCCGCGCGTGGTCGGGCTCGGGCGCGCGCTCGACCTGATCCTCACCGGGCGCATCATGGACGCCGCGGAGGCCCACGCGTGGGGCCTCGTCAACGAGCTCGTCCCCCCGGGCCGCCACCTCGAGCGGGCGCTGGAACTCGCCGAGGGCCTGGCCCGCTTCCCCCAGCGCACGATGCTGGCCGATCGCGGCGCCGCGATCCACGGGTTCGACACCCTCCTCCCCGACGGCCTCGCGCTGGAGGCCCGGGCCGGCCCCGACGTGTTCGAGGACGCGATCCGCGGCGCCGCGCGCTTCGCGGGGGGCGAGGGCCGCGGGGGTGCGGGCGCCGGGGCGTGAGCTTTCAGGGGTGGCTGTCCCACTCGCCACGCGCGAGTCGGAGAGAGAGGAGTGGCCCTTACGATTCCGATCCAAGGTGAGCCGCGCCAACTTCCGAGGCGACCTCGTGCTAGACTAAGTCCCATGACTAAGTCTGTTGGAGTACACGAAGCCAAGACACACCTCTCGCGGCTGCTCGAGGACGTGGCCGCCGGCGAGGAGGTCGTGATCACGCGCCGGGGCGAGGCGGTCGCCACCCTCGGCCCCCCACCGAGCCCGGCGCCCCGGCAGTTCGGGATGGACCGCGGGCGTTTCGTCGTCCCCGAGGACTTCGACGCGCCGCTCCCCGACGAGTTGCTCGCGGCGTTCGAGGGGCGGGGGTGAAGCTGCTCCTCGACACCCATACCTTCCTCTGGTTGCACACCGAACCGGAGCTCCTCAAAGAGCACCTTCAGGTCGCCGAAGATCCCCACACCGAGCTGCTCCTCTCGGCGGTGAGCTCGTGGGAGATCGCGATCAAGTACGCGGTCGGGCGGCTGCCGCTCCCGGAGCCGCCGCAGGGCTACGTGCCGAGCCTGATGCGTGCGATCGGCGCCGTCGCGGTGCCGATCGAGCACAGCCACGCGCTCGCGGTCGCCGCGCTGGAGCCGCTGCACGGCGACCCCTTCGACCGGCTGCTCGTCGCGCAGGCCGGGCTGCTCGACGTGCCGATCCTGACGGCGGACGCCACGATCGCCCAGTACCCCGTGCGCACTTTGCTCGTGGGGGGCGGGTAGCCGCCCCCGTGAGCGGGGCACGGATCCACGAGTCCCACTCGCCACAGCCCGTCGGATAAAGAAGCGATGGCCCTTACAATCCGAGAGATGACCACCAAGGAACGCCTGCACAAGCTCGTGGACGAGCTCTCAGAGCCCGAAGCCAAACGCGCGCTCAGCCTCGTGAAGAAAGAGCGCGAGGACCCGGTGATCGCGGCGTTCCGCGACGCCCCCGAGGACGACGAGCCCTGGACCGATGAAGACGAGACGGCAATGGCCGAGGTGGAAGCCGACCGAGCCGCCGGGGTGCCGGACATCCCATTCGAGGAGATCAAGCGCAAGTACGGGCTCGCGTGAGCGAGGCGCCCTGGTCTATCGCCTTCACCAGGCAAGCCGACAAGGACATGGAGCGCCTCGACCAGACCGTCCGCGGGCGTGTTGGACGCTCGCTCGACGCGCTCGCAGAGGACCCCCACGGCGGAGCGCTACGCAGGCTCACAAGCCGACCCGAGTCCCGGCTGCGAGTTGGCGACTGGCGCGTGCTCGTCGAGCTCGACGCCGAAGCACGTGTGATCCACGTCAACCGCGTCCTGCCACGTGGACGCGCCTACGACAGGTGACGCCAGATCAACGGCGGCACCGTGCTACCCCTCCGCGGGCGCGGTCTGCCGGCGGATCGTGTGCTCCACCTGCTCGCCCTTCGCGGTGAGGCTCCAGACGTTCGGCTCCCCGCTCGCGGGGCCCGCGCCGGTGTTGTGGATCAGCCCAAGGTGCTGCAGGCGCACAAGGAGCTTCGAGATCTGGCCCTGGTCGACGACCCCGGAGGCGTCCGCGACCTGGCGGTTGCTCGCCCCCGGGTGCCCCGCGATCGCGAGCAGCACGCGGACCGTGCGGTAGGTCAGGCGCATGTCGAGCTCGCGCAGCGGGTCGCCGCGGGTGTGCGCCGCCGGAGACCGGCGCGGGGCGGGCCGCGACGCCTCGCGCGCCGCGGCGGCCTGACCCTGGTAGGGCAGCACGATCATCCCCATCAACGGGGCGAGCAGCGCGACCATCGAAGGCGCGTCCTCCCGCGACAGCCGCGCGTGCAGGACCGCGAGGACCGCGCCGACGACGCCCTCCGCCGTCAGCCGCGTCGGACGCGCGCTGCCCCGCACCTCGTGGCGGCCCTCGTGGACCACGTCGATCAACGCCTCCACGACCTGCCTTCGCCGCTCGATCGCCCGCGGGCCGGCGCCGAGCGCGTCCACCACACACAGCGCGCCCATCCCCGGCTCGTCCTCCAAAAACTCCAGCAGTGCACCAAGGCCGGCCCTGACCCGCTCCCGCCACGAACCCGGCGCCCCGTACGCCGGCAACACTCGCTGGGCGGCCTGCTCGACCGCCATGTCGAACGCCGCGAGGAAGCAGTCGTCGCGATCGGCGAACAGCTCGTAGAACGTGCGCCGCGAGACACCCGAGCGCGCCACGATATCCGCGACCGTGACCTGCCCCACCCCGCGCTCCCGCGCGACCTCGGTGAGCGCCGCGATCATCCTCGCACGCTGGATCTCCGCGACGCCGCTGCGACCCCCGCCGCGATCCACATCGGCCCTGCTCGGGATGGCGCGCGCGGCTGACGACATCGGCCCTTACCGCCTTCTTCCCGCTTTCTTCGCCCGCTTCGCCCTGTGCTTCCTGTGCTTGTGGGAGACCGGCTTGACCTTGCCGCAGCCCGTGACCGCGATCTTTGTGGAGGTCTTGATCAGCGCGCCGTTCTGCCCGAGGAATTCCGTCGGCATCGCGAGCTTCTGCCTGCAGAGGTTCCCGTTCGCCGCGAGCGCCGAGTACGGCCCCTGCGGCAGCGTCAGTTCAAACGTGCCTACGGGGACGTCGGGGACCGCCTTGAACGTGCTGCTCGTGATCCCCGCCTTGTTGATGAACGTCGAACCGACGATATGCACCGTCACGCCGTACCCCTGCAGCACGATCACGAGGCTCGGGAACGCTTCCCCACCATGCGAAACGAAATACGCCGGGCCGCTCAACGGGACCGGCAGCACCGGCGTCATCGCGGTCGCATGCCCCACGACCGACGCCGGCGGACAGGCAGCGGGGTTCGCTTCGAAGACCGCCGCGGTGCACGCCTTCTGCAGCGTCGTCAACCGGGAGGGCAGCGCCTTCGGGAGTTCGACTTTGACTTTGGCGATGTTCGCGTCATACGGCCCCGCGGGGTACCCCAGTTTCACGGTCAGGCTCGCGCCGCCCGCCCTTGAGGTCTTCCCTGAGGTCGAGACGGTGAGCTGCGGCTTGAACGCCAGCACCGCGCAGTTGGTCGCCTGGTAGGGCACCGAGAGCGCGCTCGTCGCGCCTTCGGTGCTCGTCAGCGTTCCCGTGATCTGAAGTGGGCTGCAGTTCGTCGCGTTGAACGTGAACCCAGGACGGTTCACATCCACGAACACATGCTTGATCTGCAACGGGATCCCATCGATGAGCGTCGGGATCCTGTACGGGCCTTCGTTGTCCGTCGTGACCGTCAACGCCGCGGTTTCCTCGTTCACGTCGATCTTTGCGCGCACGATCACTTTGCCGAGGTCGAACGGGCCCGCCTTCGCCGGGTTCACGATCGACAGGCCGAACGGCGCACCCCTATACGGGCCGGTGATGTAGACCTTGCCGCCCTTCACGGTGTACGGGTCCCCGCCGACGCCGACGGAGACGATCGTTTCGCCGATCAGGCTTTCCGGGCCGCACGTCCCCGCGTCGGCCTGTTCTTCGCCGCAGAGCTTCACGTTCGAGAGCGTCCCCGAGACCCCCAGCGGCATCTTCAGCTGGACGCCCTGCAGAGCCTGTTCGCCATCTTCGCGGCCCATCGTCATCACGAACGGCGTGAACCCACCCGCCTGGATACTCGACGTACCCGCCGTCAACGACGGCGCGAACGGCAACGGGCTCCGACACGGACTCCCATTCGGACCCGAGACGATGTCGAACGTCGAGGAGGATTCCGTCGTCGTGTTCCCCGACCACGGCGTGAACGTCCCCGTCGTCGTATACGCCCCACACAACGCCGGCGTCACAAGCGGCGCACGGTCCCCACCGAAGAAGTGCAGTTCGACGTCTTCAAACGGCGTCTGCGGCAAGAACTGCGCCGCGACGTCGTTTGCGTACCGCGGGTCGTTCTCGAACACCGGGTCGCCTTCGAAATGCGACGTCAGCTGGCCCGTCACGGGGTTCTCCCGCACTTCGCCGGTCGCCTTCGCGCGGATCCCCGAGACCGGGTCGTACGCTTCGATATACAGCGCGACGAGGCTCCCGAACGGGTTGGTGTTCTGCGTCGCCAGATACGCCGCGCCTTCAAGGGGGTTCGCCAGCAATGGTGTCCTGATCTTGACCGTCCCGACCTTCGCCGCTTCTGGGCACGTGGACGCTTCCGGGCTCTGCAGGGCGACCTGTTCGGTTGAGCATGCCAGCAGCCCGTCCGCGCCGGCGGGGTTCAGCACGACGCCTTCGGGGAGCGTCACCGAGAGACCCTTCACGTCGGCCTCCGCCAGTCCCGTCGGGTTCAGGCTGACTTCCTGCGGGACGTGCTCGTCGACCGTCAACCCCGTCGGGGTGCTCCCCGCTTCCCCGTCCGGCGTGACCTTGATGCTCGGGGAGAACGGCTCCTGGTTGCAGCCGTCCATCGCGACCGGGCGCCCCAGGTTGTCCTTGAAGATGTATTCGAACGGGGGGGTGAACGATCCCTCTTCCTGCCAGGAGTCCCCTTCGACGGTCGTGCTCACCGGCCCCGTGCACGACGTCGGCAACGTCAGCAGCGGCGGCGGCGCCTGCTGTTCGGTGCTCGCACACGGCGGCCCTTCGTAGGATGCAGGGTCGAGGCAGGTCCAGCCCCGCTCCGGGTCGTGACGCGGATCGCCCGGCACCCCCCAGAACGTCACCTGGCTTGACATGAACCCGATCAGCTCCGTGATGTTCGGGACCGTCACCGTCACTCCGTAGTCCCCGCCCGTCCGGACCGAGGTGTCCAGATACGTGGGAACTTCCCCGGCGAAGAAGCCGAACCGCGCCGGTTCACCGACCGACGGTTCCAGCGTGAACAGCGGCACATGTACTGTAGATTGGCTTACGCTAAGTGCCTTCGCCGCAAATGTCACCGATGCGACCCCGATCACCGTGTCGTCTGGGCAGAAATTGCTCGCATTGTGCCCCGCGCGCAGGAACTCCTTCAGCGGGCACCGCGGGAACGGCGTCGGATTGCCGATCAAACCGGGCGGCAGGTCGAACCGCAGATCCTTCAACAGCGCCGGCGGCTTGGCGAGTTCGGTCGTCTGGTTGAACGCGATATCTGTCGTCAACTGAAACGGGTGCGAGCCCGCCTGCGTATCCGGCGAACCATCCGCGTTTTCCGCCAGCAATTCATAGTTTTCGACGCCGAACGGGACCGCGGCGCCTTCGCCGACCGCGACCGGCCTGCTCACCGACACGCCCGCCGCCCCACCACCGGACACGCTCACACCGACCGCTTCGCCCGAACCCGCCGTTTCAGCGACAGCTACCTTCATTCCGACTTCGAAAGACGCGAACGGACGCACCGTTAGTTCCGGCATTTCACAGGTCACTTCCCGCGCCAAGACCTGGCAGCCCGACGCCTTCAGCGCCGTCAGCCCTTCCGGCAGCCGCGCCCTCACCACAACCGTCGAGGACGGGCTCGTGACCTTATCGCCGAGGTTCTCGACCAGCAACGTAATCTCGCCTTCCCCACCGCGCGGCAGGGCCGCCGGCAGCGACTGCACGCTGACATGCCACCACGGCCGGCACCCCGTGCCGCATTCCAGTTCCGCTTCCGCGAACGCCGACGGCGCAAACAGCGCAAGCACGCCCAACAGCACACCGAGGACCATCAACACGCGGGCCTTGACAACCATCAGCCAACCCTCCGGTTCGTCTTCGCGGCCCTCTTGGACCCCACACGCTTCCTCTGCCTCTTCTTTCTCACGCACACGCCGCGCCGCTTCACCGCGCCCCTCCCGCACCTGACGGACCTCCCCTTCGGCCCACCCACCGCCGGTGGCGATGGCGTGACGTTCCCCGCCCCGGAGAACGTCTCGCTCGACGGCGCGCCGAACAGCGTCGGCTGCGGCGCCGGCGCCGCCTTGCACGCATCGCCCGTCGTGCACGGCGGCCTGGACAGCGCCGGCGGCGGCGCGCACGGAGACACCGCGGTGCATTCGTGCGCATCGTAGACGTCATAGCTCTGGTCATAGTCCAGCGGCGAGAGCTGCGAAGCCGTCAGGAAGAACACGTCCCCGCCCTTTTCGCTCGCGTCCAAGAACGCCGCTTCCTGACTGGAGGTCCCCGCCGACACCAAGCCGACGCAGCCCCCCGCGCTCGCGCTGTAAACAACGCTCGCGCTCACACCATAACCCGGTGGCCGGCAGCCGCCTTCCCCCGCGGGCTCGTACTCATACACATCCACCTTGCCGTTCACGTCCCCCGGTACCAGCGCATCGGAGCTGTTGAAGAACAACCTGCCACTGTCCGACAGATAACGCGACTGATACAACGCGCTGCCAAGACCCACCGGTGTCCATCCCGGGACGTTCCCCGCCACCCACCGGCCTCCCCACAGACCGGCCGCATCCCACAACGGGGGGAGTCCATGTCCGCTCTCGACCACCCCCACCGGCCGTGCGCCCGTCGGATCGCACGACGCGCACACCAGCCGGCCCGTGCTCGCGTCATACAGGAAGACCTCCTGGTCGGGCACGCCGCTGCTCGCATCCCGGTTTTCATACCCCGTCAAGCTCGCTGCGGACATGAACGCCAGATAACGACCATTCGGCGAAACCCGTGACGTCATCGAGTACAGATTGTCATTTGAAGCTTCAATCGACCACGTGTTCCCGTCACCGTTCGCGAGCGCGGCGATGAACGTCGGTGCTGCCCACGTCCTCGTCGCCGCTTCATAGTGCTCCACGTACAGGTTGCCAGCGCCATTCACGGCAGCACCGCCCAGAGCGCCCCCGGCGACGAAGTAAACATACGAGCCGTCTTCGCTCGCCCCGATCACACCCTGGACGCTCGCGGTCTCGCCCGCATGAGGATCGACCGTCAAATCGACCAGCCGGCCCGCCAGCGGTTCCCCCGCCCCGCTCGTCACTTCGAACACATACAGATCCCCAGACCCCCCTTCCGTCGAGCTCGCGGTCAAACGCTCCGGGCTCGTGAAGAACACCCGCGAACCTTCCCCATTCGCAGTCCAGTATCGCGATTCGATGCCCCCCGCCGGTTCCGGCGCTCCCTGGGTAGCATCGACCCGCACCGTTTCCCCGCGCACCATGTCACGCAGGTAAAGCTCACCACCACTTTTCTTTCTGTCTTCGCTCCACACGATACGCGACCCGTCGTTGGAGACCGTATGCCTAACGTCGCCGTAAGCCGATCCCCCTTCTCCGCGCGCACCCAGAAGTGGACGATTACTTGCCGGTTCGCCTCCCGGTCCCGGGAGCACGCTGGCGAGCCGCATCCGTCCTTCCGCCCACTCATAAAGCTCATTCCGGGACGGCGCGCCTTCTTCCAACGCCACATTGGAGTCAACGACGACATGGTTGAGATCGGACGAAGCAGACACAAACACAAACCCGCGTTCTTCTTCTTGACCGCCGAATTCGGTGCCCGGCGGCACATTCGCCGACGTCACAAGCGCTCTGTAAGCCCCGCTCGCTTCACGGAAGTAGAGCGTCCTTTCCGAACCCGCCGGCAACGGCGGCAACGGCGTATCGCCCTGCGGCTCGACAATCCCCAACGACAGGTCACTCGAGAAGAGCTTGTACTCATCGATATTCCCAAGGTGCACGCCCGCCACTTCATCATGGGGCGTCGCGATGTCCGCCGTCCCCCAACTCCCGGGAGCCGCGCGAGTCGAGAACATCTGTTCCACTTCCGGCGTCCTGCTCCCCGCCGGGTTGGCCACCGACGGCGCAGTCGCCGAATACGTCACCGCGCCACCGCCGGCCGCAGCCTGAATATCCTCCCCGTCGCGCACACCCACACCGTCGAACCCCGCGCCATGCTTGTCCGGCGGACTCACCATTTCCCACGCCCGACCATCGGGCAACGCCACCTCCGTACCCTCCGCCTGCGTCGTGAACATCTCGTCCGGGCTTTCGACGGTCACGGGTTCGCCGTTCGGTTCGCTGAGCGCGACGACACGATAGTGATAGACGGTGGCCGGGAAGAGGCCCTGCAGGTGCACGCTCACGCTCAGGGCTTCTGCGCCGGAGCCGAGGCTCACACCCGGCGGCGCCGGCACACTGACGCCATACGACCCGCTCGTGCCGTACTGGAAGTAGTAGCTCGTGGAGGCACTGTTCGGGTTAATACTGGCGTCCAGCGTCGCGGAGGTCGAGGTCACGCTCGACGCCGATGGTTCGCGGACGCCCGGGCCGGTGGTGGTGAAGTGTTGGTCCTGGAACGTTTCGCCGGGGTTCGTGCCGTTGGTGTTGCTCGCCTGCAGACGGTAGTAGTAGGTCGTGTCCGGCTGAAGGCCGCCCAGTTCCGCGTGCACTTCCACCGGGCTGCCACCATTCGCGACGGCTTCCGGTTCGCACGGCGCGACTTGACCGAACGACGTGCTCGTGCCCCATTCGAACCGGCAGGTCGCCTGGCCCGCTTCATCCGGATTGACCGTGCCGTTGAGTAGCGCGCTCCTCGCTTTCAGGTTCGAGACGGGCGCCGTCGTCACATCCGGAGTCACGACGTTCCGCCCGAAGACGTCGACGACGAAGTGTTCGCCTTCCTGAGCGTTAACATACACCTCCTGTGTAGCCGGATCGACAGCCACGCCGTCGATTTTGCCGAAGGCGCCGGCCGGGGTACCCACGCCCGTCAATTCGCCAAGATAGGCACCCGCCGAGCTGAACTGATCAACGACACTTCCCGCTGTCACGTAGATATCGCCATTGCTGCCATCTACCGCCACGCCACTGACGCCTTCGAAGGCTCCGCTGGGGGTGCCCGCGAGCCGTCGCACGAGCGTATAGCCCAGCACGGTCGGTTCGAAGACGTCCACGGCTTCTTCTTCGACAACGAGCACATCGCCGTTCAGCTGGTCCACCGCCACATCGTGCACCACGGTTTTGAAGGTGACTCCAGGTTCGGGGCCGGTCAGCTGTGTCACGTAGCTCTCGCCGCCACCCGCTTTCGGTTCGAACACATCCACCACTCCCTGACGGGGAGCGGAGACGTACACGTCGCCTGTGGTGAGAGGGTTTCCGGAGTTGTCCACCGCTACCCCTCCTTTGAATTGACCGCCGCAGTTGAAGCAGCCAAAGCCGTTGGCCGGCGTGTCCCTTCCTTCCCAAGTCGCCTGCAATGCGCCCGCCGAGCTGAACACGGCCATGACTCCTTCGGTCGTGTTCACCTTGTCCGCTCCGATGTACACCTCGGTTTCGCCAGTCGAGTGCCCTACAGCGACACCCTGGTAGAGGTAGGAGAGCGACGGAACCCGAGGAAACTGCCCGATGAACGCCCCCGTCGAGGCGTTGAACTTATCCAGCCTGCCCAGGCTGGGATCCCCGCCGCTGACCCTGCCTTCGGCGACATACAGTTCCCCCGAGTCCACGGTCATCCTCCCTTCACCTGTCAGCAAGCCGGGATAGAGCACCGGTTCTTCACCCGGCGGCGGCCCCTTGGGCGGCACTTCGGTGATCTGCGAGAGATAGCTATGAAAAGTCCTGGCCTGAGCAGACGCGCTTCCGAACGTGAGAGGGCCCGCCAGCACACACAACGAGACCACGACAGCCAGCGCCGGCCCGAGCGGACGCAGGAAATGTATGACGATCCCCGGGAGAGAACCCAGGCGAACACACCCCACGGCGCCGACGCGGCGAAGGGGCATAGATGCGATTCGACGGGGGCGAAGCGTGCTCACCTTGGTGCCTTTCTCGTAGTGTGACTGGACGGATCGTAAAGGCCGGACGTGGACTATCCGGTCACCGCCCAGGTGCCCTCTGCAGACGAGCTCGCTGCTTCGGTTTCGGTGTCGAGGACGGTAAGGATGGCCCCCGTTCTTCCGGCTCCGGATCCGCGCGACGGACTAGAGATCCCTTGAGAGAAGCCGAAGGCACCGAAGCGGCCGTCCGTGCTGGTGTAGATGCAGAGGTTGCCGGAGACGGCCTTCGGTTCTTCAACGGACCCGGGGCATGCGGTCTGAGGCGCCGTCACTTCTCCAGTCGGTTCTCCTCCAGTGAAGGTCACACCGGTGACTTCTTCTTTGTTTTCGTTGATGTAGTGGACATGTTCTGCGTCGAGAGGCGCCGCCAGCTCGATGGGGAAGGAGGCGACCATAACTTCGGCGCTGAAATGCACGCTCCTTTTGGGGGCGCTCACGTACCACGTCCCGGTCTCGGTCGCGCCAACCGGGAGCGTGCCGCCCGCCGTCCATGGAGAGCCTTCCTTCCCTTTGCAGGCATACGTTTTGCCGCTCGCCGACGTGAACGCCGAGCCGCCTTCTTCGCAACTGCCGATTTTACTTTTCGATTCGACGCTCGTGACACTGGTCCCGTTGGTTCCGTTCGTGCCGTTCGTCCCGGCCGCCCCGTTTTCACCTTTCACCCCAGCCGCACCCGCCGGCCCGGCGGCCCCCTGCGGCCCGGTCGCGCCGGCGGGACCTGCGGGACCCTGCGCCCCAGCGGGGCCGGCCGGCCCCCGGGGGCCGGGCTTGCCTTTCGGCTTGGCCTTGCTCTTCGCCACATTCGCAACCGCGGACGCGGACCCAGCAGACGCGGCCGGACCGGGGCCACCACGCCCCGTGACGGCAAACGCCCCACCCGTCGTCGCGAACACCAACGCCACGAACGCCATCACCGTGGCCGGACTCAACTGCCTACGAACCCAAGCAAGCATCGAACGCTCCTCCCGTAACCGTTTTCCGAGAAACCTGCAAAAGCGCCCCCGACCGTACCCGCGGCAACGAGAACGAAAGACGCGCCCCGAACCCACCGGGAGCACGACCACGCGCGACATCGAAACGCCCACCGTCAGACGGCGGACGCAGGGCGCTCCTATACCCGCGCGCCACGCGCGCGTGTGACCCACCCCGCGCGGGAGACACTGCGAGATGGCGCAAATGCGCCCGGTGAGGGGGTCTGGGCTTTAGTGCCCTAGACGAAGAGAGAGAGAGAGAGAGAGAGATGCGACAGCGCCAAGCTGGCGCATCTAGGTACGCCGCCCTTACGGGTGCCAGGAACCCCTGTCACGTTTGTCCCTCTCAAGCTCACGCGAAAACAACTCCCTCATCGAAATGACCGGGTCCCTCTCCCTGGCAAGACAACCCTGCCAGTGCTGCTTTGAAAGGCCGGCCACAGAGCGGCCAGACCCAACCCGGTCCTATGTTCGAAACCCTATGTCGCCCAACCGGTCATGGGTGGGTGACGAGGCCACTATAGACACTCCAGACGGTGTTGTCAAGTCCCCAGGCACAGACCCGCGACGCAGCATCCAAAAGACGCCGACGAAAGCTGTCGCGGGAGGCGCACCGGGAGCACGCCGAAGCATCCCCTGAGGGACGCTTCAGGCGCCGGCAGGTGTCGTCTGCCGTCGAATCGTGCGCTCCACCTCCTCCCCCTTCGCCGTGAGGCTCCACACGTTCGGCTCCCCGCTCGCGGGGCCCGCGCCGGTGTTGTGGATCAGCCCAAGGTGCTCCAGGCGCGCGAGCAGCTTCGAGATCTGACCCTGGTCGACGACCCCGGAGGCGTCCGCGACCTGGCGGTTGCTCGCCCCCGCGTGCGAGGCGATCGCGAGCAGCACGCGAACCGTGCGGTAGGTCAGGCGCATGTCGAGGTCGCGCAGCGGGTCGCCGCGGGTGTGCGCCGTGGGGGACCGGCGCGGGGCGGGCCGCGACGCCTCGCGCGCCGCGGCGGCCTGACCCTGGTAGGGCAGCACGATCATCCCCATCAACGGGGCGAGCAGCGCGACCATCGAAGGCGCGTCCTCGCGTGACGCGTTCCCGTTGCCGCCCGTGCGCGATGCGTCTCCGCTACCGCCCGTCGTCAGCCGCGCGTGCAGCACCGCAAGGACAGCGCCGACGACGCCCTCCGCCGTCAGCCGCGTCGGACGCGCGCTGCCCCGCACCTCGTGGCGGCCCTCGTGGACCGCGTCGATCAGCGCGTTCACGACCTGCGCGCGGCGCTCGATCGCCCGCGGGCCGGCGCCGAGCGCGTCCACCACGCACAGCGCGCCCATCCCCGGCTCATCCTCCAGAAACTCCAGCAGCGCGTGCAGGCCAGCCCTGACCCGCTCCCGCCACGCACCCGGCGCCCCATACGCCGGAAGCACACGCCGCGTGGCCTGCTCGACCGCCATGTCGAACGCCGCGAGGAAGCAGTCGTCGCGATCCGCGAACAGCTCGTAGAACGTGCGCCGCGAGACACCCGAGCGCGCCACGATGCCCGCGACCGTCACCTGCCCCACCCCGAGCTCCCGCGCGACCTCGGTGAGCGCCGCGATCATCCGCGCGCGCTGGATCTCCGCGACGCCGCTGCGGCCACCGCCGCGATCCACATCGGCCCTGCTCGGGATGGCGCGAGCGGCTGACGGCATCGGCCCTACCGCCTCTTTCCCGCTCTCTTCGTCCGCTTAGCCCTGTGCTTCTTGTGCTTATGCGAGACCTTCTTGACCTTGCCGCAGCCCGTGACCGCGATCTTCGTGCTCGTCTTGATCAGCGCCCCGTTCTGCCCCACGAATTCGGTCGGCATCGCGAGCTGGGTCTTGCAGAAGTTCCCGTTCGCCGCGAGCGCCGAGTACGGCCCCATCGGGAGCGTGAGTTCGAACGTGCCGACGGGGACGTCCGGAACGGCCTTGAACGTGCTGCTCGTGATCCCCGCCTTGTTGATGAACGTCGAACCGACGATATGCACCGTCACGCCATAGCCCTGCAACACGATCACAAGGCTCGGGAACGCTTCGCCGCCGTGCGAGACGAAGTACGCCGGGCCGCTCAGCGGGACCGGGAGCACGGGGGTCTTGGCCGTCGCCTGGCCGACGATCGAGGCTGGCGGGCACGCGGCAGGGTTCGCATTGAAGACCGCCGCGGTGCACGCCTTCTGCAACGTCGTCAACCTGGAGGGCAGCGCCTTCGGCAGTTCGACTTTCACGCGGGCGATGTTCGCGTCGTACGGACCTGCGGGGTACCCCAGTTTGACGTGGAAGCTCGCGCCGTTCGCCCGCGAGGTCTTCCCCGACGTCGAGGCTTCCAGCTGCGGCTTGAACGCCAAGACCGCGCAGTTCGTCGCCTGGTAGGGCACCGAAAGGTTCGACGTGGCTCCTTCGGTGCCGAGCAGTTCGCCGGTGATCTTCAGCGGGCTGCAGTTCGTCGCGTTGAACGTGAACCCCGGACGGTTGACGTTCACGAACACGTGCTTGATCTGTAGCGGGATCCCGTCGATGATCGTCGGGATCTTGTACGGGCCTTCATTGTCCGTCGTCACCGAGATCGCGGCGGTTTCCTCGTTGACTTCGAGCTTCGCGCGGACCACGACATACCCGAGGTCGAACGGGCCCGCCTTCGCAGGGTTCACGATGCTCAACCCGAATGGGGCGCCCCTGTACGGGCCGGTTATGTAGACCTTCCCGCCGGTGACTGTGTACGGGTCCCCGCCGACACCCACCGAGACGGTCGTTTCGCCGATCAGGCTTTCCGGGCCGCACGTCCCTTCATCGGCCTGCTGTTCACCGCACAGCTTCACGCTCGAGAGGGTCCCGGAGACACCGAGCGGCATGTGCAGGGTGACGCCCTGCAGGTTCTGTTCGCCGTCTTCCCTGGACATCGTCATCACGAACGGGCTGAACCCGCCCGCCTGGATGCTCGTCGTGCCCGTCGTCAGCGTCGGGCTGAACGGCAACGGGTCCTGGCAGGGCTTCCCGTTCGGGCCGCTGACGATCTGGAACGTCGAGGAGGAGTCCACCGTCGCGGTCTCCGACCACGGCGTGAACGTCCCCGTCGTCGTGTACGTGCCGCACTTCGCCGGGGTCGTCAACGGTGCGCGGTCCCCGCCGAAGAAGTGCAGTTCGACGTCTTCAAAGGGCGTCTGCGGCAGGAACTGCGCCGCTTCGTCGTTGGCGAACGCCGGGTCGTCCTTCAACACCGGGTTTTCGTCGAACACCGAGTACAGCTGGCCGGTGACCGGGTTCTCCTGCACTTCCCCCGTCGCCTTCGCCCGAATACCCGACACCGGGTCGTACGCTTCGATATACAACGCGACCAGGCTCCCGAACGGGTTGGTGTCCTGGGTGGCGAGGTACGCAGCGCCTTCCAGCGGGTTCGCCAGCAGCGGCGTCTTGATCCTCACGGTCGCGACCTTCGACGCTTCCGGACAGACCCCGGCTTCACGGCTCGTCAACGCGATCCCTTCCATCGAGCACGCCATCAACCCATCCGCCGCCGCCGGGTTCAACGCGATCCCTTCCGGCAGCGTCACCGTGAGGCCCTTCACGTCGGACTCCGCCAGCCCCGTCGGGTTGAGGCTCACTTCCTGCGGCACGTGCTCGTCGACCGTCAACCCCGTCGGGGTGCTGCCGGCTTCCCCGTCGGGGGTGACCTTGATGCTCGGCGAGAACGGCAGCTGGTTGCAGCCGTCCATCGTTACCGGCCGCCCGAGGTTGTCCTTGAAGATGTATTCGAACGGGGCGGTGAACGAGCCCTCTTCGGTCCAGGAGTCGCCTTCCACGGTGGTGCTCACGGGCGCGTTGCATGAGGTCGGCAGCGTCAACAGCGGCGGCGGCGCTTTCGCTTCGGTGTGCGGGCACGGCGCGTGGCCATTTTCGGCTGCTTCCGGGTCGAGGCAGTTCCAGCCCCGCTGGGGGTCGTGCCGCGGGTCGCCCGGCACTCCCCAGAACGTCACGCGGCTCGACATGAACCCGATCAGCTGGGTGATGTTTGGGACAGTCACCGTCACCCCGTAGTCCCCGCCGGTCCGCACGGAGGTGTCGAGGAACGTCAGCTCGTTCAGGATGCGGAAGCCGAAGCGCGCCGGTTCCCCGACCGACGGTTCGAGCGCGAACAGCGGCACATCGGCCGTCGTCGGTTCCGTTTGATTCACGGTGAACGTCACCGATGCTACACCGACCGCGGTGTCGTCCGGGCACGCGTTGCCGTTGCCGACCTGGTGCGTGAACTCCTTCAGTGAACAGGTCGGGAACGGCAGCGGGTTGCCGATCAGCCCCGGCGGCAGGTTGAAGCGGAGATCCTTCAGCGCCGCGGGCGGCTTGTTCGGGTTCGCTGTCTGGTTAAACGCGATGTCACTCGTCAGCTGGAACGGGTGCGACCCCGCCTGCGTATCCGGCGAACCATCGGCGTTTTCCGGGCGCAATTCATAATCTTCCACCCCGAACGGCACCGGGCCCCCTTCACCGACCGCGATCGGCCTGCTCGCCGACACGCCCGCCGCACCACCGCCGGAGACGCCCGCGGCGATCTCTTCACCCGACCGCGCAGTTTCAGCGACAGCGACCTTGACCCTGAATTCCAAGCCATGGAACGCACGCAGCGCGAACCCCGACAGTTCACACGTCACTTCCCGCGGCAGAACCTTCTTGCACGGTTCCGGAACGCTATTCCCCGTCGGAAGTCCATAGGCGCTCAGCGCCGTCAGGCCTTCCGGCAGGCTCACCCTCAGCACAACCGGGGAAGAGCCGCTCATGCCCTCATCGCCGAGATCCCCCGCCAGCAGCGTGATTTCGCCTTCCCCACCCGCCGGCAGGCTCGCCGGCAACGACTGAAAGCTCAACTGCCACCACGGGCTGCACGTCGCGCCGCACGCAAGTTCCGGTTCATTTTCCGCGGCGAACGCCGTGGAAGCGCCCGCCAACCCAGCGAGCACCACGAGGACCACGACCACCGGCAGACACCTCTTCAACACGCTCATCCTCTCCTCCTCGCCCTCGCCGTGGCCGACTTCCTCGCCCTGCGCTTCCCGCTCCTACAGGCGCGGCTGCGCTTACGGCATCGCGTCGTTTTCGTCTTCGCCTTCGCGCCCTTGGATTTCACCGGCGGCGCGGCCGCGGGCGTCACGTTCCCCGCGCCGCTGAACGTCTCGCTCGAGGGTGCCCCGTAGAGCTCCGGCTGCGGCGTCGGCGCCGCCTTGCACGCATCCCCCGTCGTGCACGGCGGCCGTTTCAACAACGGCGCAGGTGCGCACGGCGACGCCGCCGTGCATTCATGCGCGTCATAGATGTCATAGCTTTTGTCGTAATCCGCCGGCGAGAGCTGCGAACTCGTCAGGAAGAAGACGTCCCCACCCGATTCGCTCGCGTCCAGGAACGCCGATTCCTCCGAGGACGTACCCGCCGAGACCAACCCGACGCACCCTTCCGCGGCCGGGCTGTAGACGACGCTCGCGCTCGCACCGTACCCCGGCGGCTGGCAGCTGCCTTCCCCGGCCGGCTCGTACTCGTACACATCCACCTGGCCGTTCACGTCTCCCGGCACCAGCGCATCGGAGCTGTCGAAGAACAAACGGCCCCCATTTGAGAGATACCGCGCCTGAGACAGCGACGCGCTGAGGGTCTCGGTCGTCCACCCGGGGACGCTCCCAGCAACCCCCACGCCTCGCCAGAGCCCGCCTTCATCCCAGAGTGGGGCAATCTGTCCCTGCTCGAGCACCCCCTGGGGGCGCGCACCGGTCGGGTCGCACGATGCGCACACCAGATGACCCGTGCCCGCGTCATACAGGTAGACCTCCTGGTCGCGCACGCCGCTCACCGCGTCGCGGTTTTCATAGCCCGTCAGGCTTGCCTCGGACATGAACGCCAGATACCGGCCGTTCGGCGAGACCCGCGCGGTCATTTTATCGAGGTCCCCCACGCCTGCCACGCGGCTCCACGTGTGCTGGTCGGCGCCCGCGAGCGCGGCGATCAGATGCGGCGGCGCCCACCTCTTCGTCGCTTCTTCGTAATGCTCGACGTAGAGGTTCGTGCCCCCTTCGCGCGCGTTGCCGAGCGCACCGGCGGCCTCGAAGTAGACATACGTCCCGTCTTCGCTGGCGCCGATCACCCCGCCGACTTCCGCCGTACCACCGTTCCCCGAAACCGTCAGATCGCTCACCCTGCCCGCGAGCGGTTCCCCCGGGACGCTCGTCACTTCGAACACATACAAATCGCCAAGGCCTTTCTGTACTCGCGAGGCCGTCGAGTCTTCCGTCAACCGCACCGGGCTCGTGAAGAACACCCGCGACCCTTCGCCGTTGGCCGTCCAATACTGCGCCGCATCGACCGCCGGCTGCGGCACATTCTGCGCAGCGTCGACACGCACCGTTTCCCCACGCGCCGTATCGCGCAGCAACAACTGTTCTTCTTCCACCGATCCACCGGCGGCATGCTTTTGGAACTGCCAAACGACGCGCGAACCGTCGTTCGACACCGCACGCTGGGCGTCCCCGCCATGATCTCGTGCGTTATAACCAAGAAAGGCACTTTCCGTGCCTTCTCCGTGCGGCAGCACACTGACGAGCTGGAGCCTCCCGTCCGCCCACTCGTACAACCCCCCACCGGCCGGCGCGCCTTCTTCCAAGGCCGTGTCAGATTCGATGATCACATGGCTGAGATCGGGCGACGCCCCGAGGAATTTGACGCCACCCTCCTGCTGTTGTACGCTGCCTTCGTTCGGACCCCCGATCCTGGTACCCGGCGGCACGTTTTCAGCGCTGACGAGCGCCCGGTATGAGCCGCCCGCTTCGCGGAGGTAAATCGTCTTTTCCGAGCCCGGCGGCAACGGCGGTAACGGCGTGTTCCCCTCCGGTTCGACGAGCCCCACCGACAGATCCGTCGAGAAGAGCTTGTATTCATCGATCGACCCCACCAGCGGCTTGGACGGCCCTTCTTCGTGCGCCGTCACGATATCGCTCGTCGCCCAACTCCCCGGCACGACACGCCTGGAAAGATTCTGCGTCGATTCCGGCGAGCGGCTGCTCACCGGGTTCACTTCCAACGGCGCGGTCGAGACGTACGTGATCGCCCCCCCATCCACCGCCGCCTGAATATCGTTTCCTTCGGACCCACCCACCCCCTGGAGCCCCGCGCCCTGCTTGTCCGGCGGCGTCACCATTTCCCACTCACGGCCATCCGGCGACGTCACCGCAGTATTCACCACCTGCGTCGTGAACGTCTCGTCGGGGCTTTCGACCGTCACGGGTTCGCCGCCCGGTTCGCTGACCGCGACGACGCGGTAGTGGTAGACGGTGCCCAAAGAGAGGCCTTGCAGATGCACGCTCACGCCCACGGCGCCAACGCCTGAGCCGGCGCTCATACCCGGCGGCGCCGGCACGGTGGAGCCATAGGAGGCGCTCGTGCCGTACTCGAAGTAGTAGCTCGTGGAGGCGCCGTTCGGGTCGATCCCGGCCTCCAGCGTCGCGGAGGTCGAAGTCACGCTCGCCGCCGACGGTTCGCGGATACCCGGGCCGGTCGTCGTGAAATGCTGGTCCTGGAGCGCTTCGCCGGGGTTCGTGCCGTTGGCGTTGCTCGCCTCCAGTCGGTAGTAGTAGGTCGTGTCCGGCTGCAGACCGGTCAATTCCGCGGGCACTCCCACCGGGCTGGAGCCATTCGCGACCGGTTCCGAGCACGGCGCGACCTGACCGAACGCTTCGCTCGTGCCCCAGTCGAACTGGCACGTCGCCGGGCCCGCTTCATCCGGATTGACCGTCCCTTTGAGCGTCGCGCTCCTCGACCTCAAGCTCGACACGGCCGACGTCGTGACGTCCGGCTTGATGACGTTCGGCCCAAAGACGTCAACGCCAGAGGATCGATCGCCGACATACACATCGTGGCTTTCCGGGTCGACCGCCACCGCCTCCGGTGCGCTGAACGGGCCGGACGGCGTACCCGTCAAATGACCGAGATAGACGCCCGCGGAGCTGAACTCGTCGACAACCCCTTCGAGCCCCAGCGCCACGTAGATATCGCCATAGACGCTGTCCACCGCCACGCCGTAGATCACTCCGAAGAAGGGGCCCGCGGGCGTGCCCTTCAGCTGCCGCACGAACGCATATTGATCAAGCACCGTCGGTTCGAACTCATCCACAACTCCCACATCCGAGACGAATACGTCACCGTTCGATTCATCCACAGCCACCTCGTACGGTTCCTTGAAGGGGACGTGAACTCCCGGTTCGGGTTCGGGTTCCGGCAGCTGCATGACATAGTGTTCTTCGCCGTTGGGTTCACGGCGCAAGACATCCACAACACTATTGTTCTTATCGGGCACATACACGTCGCCGGCTGCCCAGTCCGAGAGGCTCGCGGAGTTATCGACCGCCAAGCTTGCGACATAGGCGAAGGATTTGGCGGGCGTGCCCGCACCGGTCCAAGTCGCCTGCCTGGTCCCCGATTCGCCCTCGACACCCACGACATATGCGCCCTCTACGAATTCCGCCAGATAGACCTGGGGTCCCGGTTCGCCTTTCGCATGACCGAGCGCGACGGCTTCGGGGAAGTGACCATTTTCGGCATGGGCGAACTGCGAGATGAACCTGCCCGTCGCCGCATCGAACTTGTCCACTCTAGAGTCCCCGGACTTGTCTGTCACCCACAGATGACCCGAATCAACTGTCATCCCCCCCATAAATTGGCCAAACGGGCCGGGAAGGGGCACCGGTTCTTCAGCCGGCGGCGGACCTTTGACCGGGACTTCAGCGATCTGCGAAAGGTACTCGTGACTCGTGACGGCCCAAGCCGGCGCGAGGCCGAATGCCAGCACGCCAACCAGCGCACACAACAGGGCAACGGCAGCCAGGCGCCAGGGACGGTCGGTGAGCCGCACCTCGCTCACCCGGTCACCGCCCAGGTGCCTTGGGCGTACGGTTCCCTTCCTTCATTCACATAGAAACCGAGCTCAGCCCCAGTTGTACCGGCACCACCGCCACCCGCTGGAGTGGTGATCTGAAGCTCGAATGCGCCGGTGCTCGTGCCATCCGTACCATAGATGCAGAGGTTGCCGGAGACGGCTTCAGGTTTTTCGATGGACCCGGGACATGCGGTCTGGGCAGTCGTTTCTTCTCCCACCGGTTCCCCTTCTTCATTGAACGTGGTTTCGGTGACTTCCTGTCCCGCTTCGTTGATGTAATGGACATGTTTTCCGTCCATAGGAGCGGCCAACCGGATCGGAAAAGAGATTACTTCCTTGATGAAGATATTCTCAGTCGACCGTTTGAGCAGGACGGAACCGGCCCTCCACGCCCCGGTCTCGGTCGCCCCAACCGGGAGCATCCCGTTCGCCGTCCACGGCGAGCCTTCTTTGCCGTCGCACGCATACGTCTTGCCGCTCGCCGAGGTGAACGACGAGCCGCCCGCTCCGCATGGCCCCCCGATTTTGGTTTTCGATTCGATGCTCGTCACGCTCGTGCCGTTGGTCCCGTTGGTACCGTTCGTCCCGGCCGCCCCGTTTTCACCCTTTGCCCCAGCGGCGCCGGCCGAGCCGGCGGGCCCCTGTGGACCGGTCGCGCCGGCGGGACCGGCGGGACCCTGCGCCCCGGCGGGGCCGGCCGGTCCCCGGGGACCAGCCTTCACTTTCGGCTTGGACTTGCTCTTCGCCGCGGTCGCAACCGCGGACGCAGACCCGGGCGAAGCAGCCGGGCTGTGGCCACCACGCCCCGTGACGGCAAACGCCCCGCCCGTCGTCGCGAACACCAACGCCACGAACGCCATCACCGTAGCCGGACTCAACTGCCTACGAACCCAAGCAAGCATCGAATGCTCCTCCCGTAACCGTTTTCCGAGAAACCTGCAACTGCGCCCCCGACCGCACCCGCGGCAACGAGAACAAAAGACGCGCCCCGGACCCACCGGGAGCGCGACCACGCGCAACATGACAACGTCCGCCGTCAGACGGCGGACGCAAGGCGCTCATATACCCGCGCCTCACGCGCGCGGGTGACCCACCCCGCGCGGGGGACACTGCGAGACGGCGCAAATGCGCCCGATGAGGGGGTCTGGGCTCTAGTGCCCTAGACGAAGAGAGAGAGAGAGAGAGAGAGAGATGCGACAGCGCCAAGCTGGCGCATCTAGGTACGCCGCCCTTACGGGTGCCAAAGGCTCCTGTCACGGTCATCCCTCTCAAACTCACGCGAAAACAACTCCCTCATCGAAATGACCGGGCCCCTCTCCCTGGCAATACAACCCTGCCAGTGCTGCTTTGAAAGGCCGGCCACAGAGCGGCCAGACCCAACCCGGTCCTATGTTCGAAACCCTATGTCGCCCAACCGGTCATGGGTGGGTGACGAGGCCACTATAGACACTCCAGACGGTGTTGTCAAGTCCCCTTTGGGACGAGCCCCGCGAGATCGGGCTATCCTCGCCCCATGGCCTACTTCGTAACCGGCGCGACCGGATTCATCGGGCGCCACTTCGTGGAGCGGCTGCTCGCCAACCGCCAGGGCAAGGTGTATGTGCTCGTGCGCGAGCAGTCGCAGGGGCGCCTGGAGGAGCTGATCGACGGCTGGCGCGCGAGCGCGGGGCCGGGGCTGGCCAAGCGCGTCGTGCCCGTGATCGGCGACCTGCGCCGGCCGCTGCTCGGGCTCGACGAGGAGCACGTCGCGGAGCTGCGCGGGCATGTCGAGCACTTCGTCCACCTGGCCGCGGTGTACGACATGGCCGCGCCCGCGGAGCGAAACACCGCCGCGAACGTCGGCGGGACCACCCACGCGATCGAGCTCGCGCGATCGCTGGAGGTGGGGTGCCTGCATCACGTCTCGTCGATCGCCGTCGCCGGCGCCTACAGGGGGACGTTCACCGAGGAGATGTTCGACGAGGGCCAGAAGCTGCCATCGCCCTACCACCGCACGAAGTTCGAGGCCGAGCGGATCGTACGCGAGCAGCCGTTCGTGCCGTGGCGGGTGTATCGGCCGGCGATCGTCGTCGGGGACTCGCGCACCGGGGAGATGGACAAGGTCGACGGGCCGTACTACTTCTTCAAGGCGATCCAGCGGCTGCGCCGGCTGGTGCCCGAATGGGCGCCGCTCGTCGGCGTGGACCTCGGCCGCACGAACATCGTGCCCGTCGATTGGGTCGCCGCCGCGATGGAGCACCTGATCCACGTGCCCGACCTCGACGGCTCCGCGTTTCACCTCACCGACCCCCGGCCCCAGCGGGTGGGCGACCTCATCAACGAGCTCGCCGTCGCCGCTCACGCGCCGCGGATCGCGGTCACGCTCGACCGCCGCCTCACGCGCGCGGTGCCGACGTGGCCGCTGCAGCTGGCGGCGGCGCTGCCGCCGTGGCGCCAGATCGGGCGCCTGGTCCTCGGCGACCTCGGCATCCCCGAGGAGGTGATCGCCCACATGGAGCTCGTGCCGCGCTTCGACAGCCGCGCGACGCAGCTCGCGCTCGCCGGCACGGGCCTCGAGCAGCCGCCGGAGCTGCACACCTACGCCGGGCGCCTGTGGGACTACTGGGAGCGCGAGATGGACCCCAACCTCAGCCGCGACCGCACGCTGGAGCAGGCGGTCGAGGGCCGGCGCGTGCTGATCACCGGGGCCTCCTCGGGGATCGGGCGCGCGACCGCGCTGAAGGTCGCCGCGGCCGGGGGCGTGCCGCTGCTCGTCGCGCGCAACGTCGAGCGGTTGGAGGAGCTCCGCGCGGAGATCGTCGCCGCCGGGGGGACCGCGTTCGTGTACGCCGCGGACATGTCCGACATGGAGTCCGTCGACGGGCTCGTCGAGCGCGTGCTCGCCGACCACCGCAACGTCGAGATGCTCGTCAACAACGCCGGGCGCTCGATCCGCCGCTCGATCGCGCTCTCCTACGACCGCTTCCACGACTTCGAACGCACGATGCAGCTGAACTACTTCGGCGCGATCCGCCTGATCCTCGGCCTGCTGCCCCACATGCGCGAGCGCGGCTCGGGGCACATCGTGAACATCTCCTCGATCGGCGTGCAGACCAACCCGCCGCGGTTCTCCGCGTACGTCGCCTCCAAGGCCGCGCTCGACGCCTTCACCCGCGTCGTGGCCTCCGAGACGGTCGGCGACGGCGTGACGTTCACCACGATCCACATGCCCCTGGTGCGCACACCCATGATCGCCCCGACGAAGATGTACGACGCCTTCCCCGCGATCGTCCCCGACCAGGCCGCAGACATGATCTGCGAGGCGCTGCGCACCCACCCCAAGCACATGGGCACGCGCCTGGGCACCGCGGGCGAAGTCCTCTACGCCCTCTCCCCCAAGGCCGTCGACCGCATCCTGCACCTCGCCTACCGCGTGTTCCCCGACTCCGCGGCCTCCCGCGGCGAGCGCGACACCGAAGAGCGCGCCTCCTTCGAGCAGATCGCGATGGCGACGCTCACGCGCGGGGTGCACTGGTAGGGACCACGAGCGGCCCGCTCAGAGGGTGCCGCGTGGGACGATCCAACGCGCGGGCTGGCCGGTGATCGCGGCGATGCGCTCGAAGTCCTCGTCGTAGTGCAGCAGCTCCACCCCGGCCGTCTCCGCGGCGGCGGCGATCAGCAGGTCCCCATGACCCACGCTGCGCTGGTGGGCGCCGCCCTGGTGGGCCAGCTCGCGGTAGACGTGAATCGCACGCTGCCACTCAGGATCGGCGATCGCATACTGCGGAAGCCTGCCCATCTGCCGCCTGCGCTGATCGAACTCGAGTCCGTTGCGAACACTCTGCAGCAACTCGAGCGTGACCATCGCGCACGTGCCGATTTGCCCTTCGACCGTCTTCTGGTCGAAGGAGGCCCGCAACTCCGGCAGGCGTCGCGACAGATGCCACGCGCTGGTATCAGCCAGTTGCCGCACGACCCCGCTTGACCGACGCCTTGCGCCGCCGGGAAGAGACGGCGTGCTTCGCGGGCCGCTCGGGCTCGCTCGACTCCCGCGCTTCCCGGACTCCTTGCGAGGAGTCGCCCAGGTCGAACTCATCTCGCCACCTGCCCCACGGCCGCGTTTCGACACGCGCGCGCCGCATCTCCTTGATGCTCTCCAGCGTGAGATCCTCGAGCTCCCATTCCGTCAGGCTGCGGAGATCCTGGCGGCGCACCACGTCGCGCAGCGCGGCGTGCACGGTGTCCGTCGTGTTCTTGGCCTGCAGCGCCTCGCGGGCCTGAGCGACCAGCTCCGCGTCGAGGTTGATCGTCGTTCGTTTCACCATCGCTCACCCTCGCATGTATCTGAGTCGAGATCAAGAGCCATACGGTGATTGTATCTATGTGTGCACGAGCTTGGCACACTGCGGTCACATTGGTATGCATCCTGCCAGCCGGGCGTCCCTGCGATGATTGGGCCGTGAACGACAGCGGCCCCGCGATCGAGGTCAGCGACCTGCACAAGCGCTACGGCGAGTATGAGGCGGTGCGCGGGATCGACATCGAGGTAAGGCGCGGCGAGGTGTTTGGGCTGCTGGGTCCCAACGGCGCCGGCAAGACGACGACCGTCGAGATCCTCGAGGGGTATCGCGCGCGCACGAGCGGCGAGGTGTCGGTGCTCGGGTACGACCCCGCGCGCCGCGCGATCGATCTGCGCCGGCGCATCGGGATCGTGTTGCAGGCGGGCGGGATCTACAGCCACGTCACCCCCCGCGAGGCGCTGCGCCACTGGGCAAGCTTCTATCCCCATCCGCGCGCGGTCGAGGAGGTGCTGAAGCTCGCGGGCCTGCAGGAGAAGGCCGACGTGCGCAGCCGCAAGCTCTCCGGCGGGCAGCTGCGGCGCCTCGACTTCGCGCTGGCGCTCGTCGGCGACCCCGAGCTGATCTTCCTCGACGAGCCGACCACGGGGTTCGACCCCGAGGCGCGCCGCGCGGCGTGGGAGACGATCCGCTCGCTGCGCGCGCTCGGCAAGACGATCCTGCTGACGACCCACTACCTCGACGAGGCGCAGGCGCTCGCCGACCGCGTCGCGATCGTCAAGGAGGGTCGCGTGCTCGCGATCGGCCCGCCACGGGAGCTCGGTGTGGGGGCCTCGCACTACCGCGTCGCCTACCGCAACGCCCAGGGCGAGCTCGTCGAGCGCGAGACCGAGGACCCCACCGGTCTGCTGCACACGCTCACCACGGAGGCGATGGCGCGCGGCGAGCGCCTGGAGGAGCTCGCCGTCGGGCGGCCGTCGCTGGAGGACGTGTACCTGGAGCTGACGGCGGACGTCGAGGGGCCGCCCGACAACACGCCCGCCGGCGATCCCCCCGCGAGCGCCGCGCCCGCGCCGGCACCCGAAGGGAGCGCCCGATGAGCGAGGCCATCGCCCTCTCCTGGCGTCAGTACCGCCTGGAGCGGCGCATGTTCTGGCGCAACCCGAGCGCCGCGTTCTTCAACTTCGTGCTGCCGCTGGTGATCCTCGCCGGCGCCGGGGCGGCGCTCAGCGGCAACCAGCACCAGCTGGACAAGCTCGTGCCGATGATCGCCGGCATGAGCGTTATGTCGACCACGTTCACCGCGCTGGCCTACAACATCGTGTTCCTGCGCGAGCGCGGCGTGCTCAAGCGGATCCACGGCACACCGCTGCCCACCGGCTCCTACTTCGGCGGGGTGGCGGCCAACGCGGTGACCAACACGGCCATGCAGATCGCGCTCGTCGTGCTCGCCGGGCGTGTGTTCTTCGGGATCGGCTGGCCGCAACAGTGGGGCTCGCTGGTCGTGTTCGTGCTCGCCGGGGTCGTCTGCTTCGCCGCGCTCGGCGTCGCCTTCGCACACACGATCCCCAACTTCGAGTCCACCGCCGCGTACGTCAACGCCGTGTTCCTGCCCGTGGTGGCGGTCTCCTTCTACGCCTTCGACTCGGCGAGCGCCCCCGGGTTCGTGCGCACGATCGCCGAAGCGCTGCCGCTGAAGCCGCTGATCGACGGGCTCTCCAGCGCGATCGTCACGGGCTCGAGCCTGAGCGGCGAGCTCGACGCGCTCGCGGTGATCGCGCTGTGGGGCGCCTTCGGGCTGTGCTTCGCCGTGCGCGGCTTCTCGTGGGAGCAGTCGCGCCGATGACCCTGCGCCGCACCGCCCGCCCCAGAGACATAGCATCCGCACCCGACACCGTGTCGGCCTGCGAACCACCCACGGGAGGGACCACATGAAGCAGCTCGCCGAGGGCCTCCACCAGCTGAAGGGCTGGCCGCCGAACGCGATCAACGTGTACCTCGCGGGGGACGTGCTGGTCGACGCCGCCACGCGCCAGGCCGAGCGGCGCATCCTGCGCCAGCTGCAGGGACGCACACTGAGCGCCCACGCGCTCACCCACGCCCACCCCGACCACCAGGGCTCAAGCCACGCGGTCTGCGAGCGCTTCGGCGTCCCGCTGTGGTGCGGCGAGGGCGACGTCCCCGCGATGGAGACCCCCGGGGCGATCAAAAACCCCAAGGCCCCCGCCTGGCTGAACCGCGCGCAGGAGCGCTTCTGGACGGGGCCGCCGCACCCCGTGGCGCGCGCCCTGCACGAGGGCGACGAGGTCGCCGGCTTCACCGTCCTTGAGACCCCCGGGCACTCGCGCGGCCACGTCTCCCTCTGGCGCGAGTCCGACCGCGTGCTGATCGTCGGCGACGTGCTCGGCAACATGCACTTCATCACCGGCGTCCCCGGCCTGCACCTGCCGCCGGACCTGTTCACCCCCGACCCCGCCCGCAACCGCGAGTCCGCGCGGCGCCTCGCCGCGCTGGAACCGGCGCTCGCCTGCTTCGGCCACGGCGCGCCGCTGCGCGACCCCCGCAAGCTTGCCGACTTCGTCGCGCGTCTGGCGCAGTGAACGCGGACACCGAGAGCGTGTTCCTCCCCGACGGGGAGGGGCGCTTCACGCCGACCGAGCACGCGCGCGGGCCGTGGGACCCGCGGGCCCTGCACGGCGGGGCCCCGGCGACGCTGATCGCAAGGGAGTTCGAGCGGATGGGGCCCGAGGCCGACCTGCCGTTCGCGCGCCTCTCCTTCTCCTTCCTGCGACCGATCCCGCTGGCCCCGCTGGCCCTGAGCACGCGCGTCCTGCGCCCCGGCCGGCGCGTGCAGGAGCTCGAGGCCGACCTGCACGCGGGCGAGGAGCTCGTCTGCCGCGCCCACGCGCTGCGTATCGCGCCCGCGCCGGAGGCCCTGCCCGCGCTCGCGGTACGGGTCGTGGAGGAGAGCGAACCCCCGCGCCTCCCGGGACCCGAGCAGGCCCACGCGGTGCACTTCGCCCCCGACGAGGTGCAGGTCAAGAGCTTCGCGGCGAGCGCGATGGAGATGCGCTTCCTGCACGGCCGCCCGCTGAAGGGCCAGCTCCCCGGGGTGGGAGTCTCGAGCACCAACGCCCCCGTCGGCGCGGCCGGCGTGTGGATGCGCCTGTGCCGCCCGGTGCTCCCCGGCGAGGCCCCCTCCCCGCTCCTCTACACGATGGCGGCGGCCGACTTCGGCAACGGCATCGCCGCGGTGCTGCCGTTCGACGAGTACGTGTTCATCAACGCCGACCTCGTGGTGACGCTCAACCGCCGTCCCGAGGGAGAGTGGATCGGCCTCGACGCCCGCACTCTGTTGCACCCCGGCGGCATCGCGTGGGCGCAGAGCATCCTGCACGACGAGCGCGGGCCGTTCGGGCTCGCCACACAGGCGCTGGTCGTACAGCCGCGGTGAGCAAAGTAGTTGCACGCGCACCTATTTCTGATAAGGTTGTGCGCACAACTACCTAAAGGAGCCCCCCATGTCCGCAGAGTCCACCGCCACCGCCCCCGCCCCGACCGGCACGACCTCCCTGCCCACCGGCACGTGGAGGGTCGACCCGGTCCACTCAAGCGTCGAGTTCCAGGTCAAACACCTCGGCATCGCCACCGTCAAGGGCCAGTTCACCGAGTTCGAGGGCACCCTCGAGGTCGGCCCCGAGGGAGCCTCCGCCTACGGGACCGTCAAGACCGCCAGCGTCAACACCCGCGAGCCCCAGCGCGACGAGCACCTGCGCTCGGCAGACTTCTTCGAGGTGGACAGGTACCCCGAGATCGGCTTCCGCTCCACCGCAATCCGCCCCACCGGCGAGGACGAGTTCGAGATCGACGGCGACCTGAGCATCCACGGCATCACCCGCCCGGTCACGCTGAAAGGAACGCTGGAGGGCATCGAGCCAGAGGACCACCAGGGCAACACCCGCGTGGGCGTCTCCGCGACCGGCCAGATCAACCGCTCAGACTTCGAGATGCGCTTCAACGCCGCACTCGGCTCGGGCAATGTGGTCGTCAGCGACAAGGTCAAGATCCTTGTCGACGTGAGCGCGGTGAAGGAGGGGTAGGCGCCCCGCCGACTACCGCATTTCGACACCGCTTAGTGCTCGATTTCGCCGGCTCTCGGTACCTTGGTTCGCTCGGGCCGGGCTACTGGCCGTGCAACTATCGGAGCGCAGCAAGCGAACGCATATGTACTGTTAGCTAACAGCATATATGGTATCTTCGATCAATGATTAGTGCGAGTCTTCTCGTCGAGGCGCGTCGGCGGGCGAACCTCACCCAGCGCGAGTTGGCGGCACGTGCAGGCGTCAGACAACAGGAGATCGCACGCTATGAGCGCGGCCATGTCATGCCGTCGCTCGAGCGACTGCGGCAGCTCATCGCGGCATGCGGGCTCGAGCTCACCCTCGGGCTCGCGCGCGCCGACTCCTCCTACGACGAAGCGATCACCCGCGCGCTCGCGATCCCCCCGGCACAGCGGCTGGCACGCGGGCTGCGAGACGCCTTGGCAGTCGCGGCAAGCATCGATGCGCACAACACGTCGACGCCGCCCGAAGCCATGAGCGTCCTGCGCACCCTGGAGCGAGCCGTCGTGCGCTATGTGCTGATCGGCGAGCTGGCCGAGGTCCTGCGCGGCTCTCCACTGCTGCCGATCAGCAGGACGGTGACAATCGTCCCCCGCGCTGGCGAGCACAGGACGCTGGGCAACGCGATCACGACCGGGCGCGGCCGCATGATTCCGCCGACGAGCTCACCGATCGGGGATGCGGTCGAGCACTGGCACCTGGATGCCTTCCACGCCGAGCTGGTGGTCGTGCCCGCGCCAGCCGGCACGCACGGCTACCAGGACCTCCACCGAGACGCAACGCAGTTGCAGATCGATGACGACGGCCTGAGCATCATGGTCGCCTCACTCGTGGACCTGGTGCGAATCGGCGAGGCCTCCAACGATCGCGCGCGGATGCCCGCACTGCGCCGCACGCTCGAGCTCACAACCGACACCACGAGCACCACGAGCACACGTGCCGCCTGACACACCGTTCAGACCGCAGCGGATCCTCAAGATCCTCGCCCGGCACCGCGTGCAGCACGTCGTGATCGGCGCCTACGCAGCCGTACTCGCGGGAGCCGAGGTGCTCACCCGCGACCTCGACATCACCCCGGGACTCGAGCCCTCAAACCTCCAGCGACTGGCCGAAGCGTTACAGGAGCTTCACGCTGCCATCCGGGTCCCCAACGAGCCGCCTGTCCCCCTCCCAACCGACGGGCGTCTACTCGCCCGCCCCGAGATCTGGAACCTTACGACCGATGCCGGGGATCTCGACATTTCCGTCCGCCCCGACGGCACAGGCGGCTATGAGGACTTGCGACGCGCCGCGCACCGCCAGCCGCTCGACGACGACCTGTACACCATGGTCGCGGCCCTCCAGGACATCATCCGGAGCAAGACCGCCGCCGGCCGAGCAAAGGATCTCGCGGCACTCCCGGCGCTACACGCCGCACTCCAGCGCCAGCACGGTCTCAGCGCACGATGACGTCGCCCAGCGCCTCGTCCACCGCGGCGAGCGTGGAGGCGTCGAGCACAACGCCGGAGGCCGCGGCGTTGGCGTGGACCTGCTCGGGGCGGCTGGCGCCGACGATCGCGGAGGCGACGTTCGGCTGACGGAGCACCCACGCGAGCGCGAGCTCGACCATCGAGAGCCCCGCGCCCTCGGCGACCGGCACGAGGCGCTGCGCGGCCTGCAGCACGCGATCGTCGAGCAGGCGGTCCATGAAGGCGCTCATGTCCCCGCTCGCCGCGCGCGAGTCCGCGGGCGGCGATTGTCCGGGGAGGTACTTGCCGGTGAGCACCCCCTGGGCGAGCGGGGACCACACGATCTGGGAGATGCCCTCGCGTTCGCACAGCGGGATCACCTCCGCCTCGGGCGCACGCCAGATCGCGGAGTACTGCGGCTGGCTTGAGACCCACCGCTCCACGTCGGGCAGCTCCAGCGACTCGGCGATCCGCGCGACGGGCCACTCGCTGAAGCCGATGTACCGCGCCTTGCCGGCCTGCACCACTTCGGTGAGCGCCCCCATCGTCTCCTCCAGGGGCGTGAGCTCGTCGTAGCGGTGGCACTGGTAGAGGTCCACGTGGTCGGTGCGCAGGCGCTCGAGCGAGGCGTCGATCTGCTTGTGGATCTGCGCCGCGGAGAGCCCCCGGTCGGTGTCGGACATCGAGAAGTACACCTTCGTCGCGAGCACGTAGGAGGAGCGCTCGTAGCCGGAGAGCACCTCCCCCAGCAGCGTCTCCGCCGAGCCCCGCCCGTAGACGTTGGCGGTGTCGAAGAAGTTGATGCCCGCCTCGAACGCAGCCTTCACGCACGCCTCGGCCTGCTCGCGCTCCACCCCGCCGGAGTACGTCAGCCACGAGCCGAGGCTTACCTCCGAGACCTCCAGGTCGCTGGTGCCGAGCTTGCGGTAGTTCACCTCGGGGAGCGTAGCGGTTGTCAGCGACGGCGGCCCGCGGCGAAGCTCTGCACGGGCGGGGCGACGGCGCGCATGTTGGCGCCCACCTCGGCGCCGTCCTCCTCCGCGTCGTGGCCCGTCTGCGCAGCGCCATCCGCGACAGCGCCGGGGAAGCGGTGGACCTGTGCCTGTGCGGCGGACTCCTCCTCGGGGGCGGGTGCGAGGTGGCGCTCCAGCGCGGCGAGCTCGCGCACGACCACGTTGACGACCGGGGGAACCTCCTCCAGGCCCGCGACGCGCTCCACCGCGGTGCGCTCCAACCGCCCGCGGGCGAGCAGCAGCGACTCGGCGCGGGCGAGGGCGCGGTGGCGCTCGTACACGGCGCGGGGGACGATCAGGTTGACGTGGCCCCACTCGTCCTCGAACAGCAGGAACATCGTGCCCTTCGCCGTGCCGGGCCGCTGGCGGGCGATCACGAGGCCGGCGACGCTCACCGCGCAGCCGGAGGGCAGGCGGGCAAGCTGGGGCGAGGTGGCGAGCAGGTGCGCGGTGAGCCGCGGGCGCAAAGCCGCCATAACGTGGTCTCCGACGGTGACGCCGGCGGTGGCGTAGTCGGCGATCAGGCGCTGCCAGCGGCTGAGGGGCCGCAGGCGGGGGGCCTCGGGAAGCTCCAGGGGCAGCGCGAGCTGGGTGCCCTCGCCTCCGGCCGAGCGGCCGGGGGCGGCGACCCCCAGCTGCCACAGGGCGAGGCGTCGACGCGCGTCCGCCGAGCGGGTCCCGCCACGCGCCGCGGAGCCGGCCGCCTCGGGCATACCCTCGGTGTCCACGAGAGCGTCACAGGCCCCCGACCACGCAAGCTGCTCCAGCGTCGGGCGCCCCGCGCCGCAGCGCGCGGCCAGTTCCCCGAGGCCGCCGAAGGGCCCGCCGCGCTCGCGCTCGGCGACCAACTCGCGGATCTCCTCCGCGCGGACGTCCTTGACGTAGCCGAGACCGAGGCGCACACCCAGGCGCGTCCTCCCCACGCCAAGCTCCTGCACCGCCCCGTCCGACTCCCCCACCTCGCGCCGGCCCACCGGGGAGAGGGACGAGCAGGGCACCGCCTCCACCGTGCACTGCACCCCGGAGGCGTTGACGTCGAGCCCGAGCACGGGCACGCCGCGGTTCGCGGCCTCGTGCAGGAGGGTGTCGGGGGCGTAGAAGCCCATCGGCTGCTCGTTGAGCAGGGCACACAAAAACTCGGGGCCGTAGTGGACGCGCAGCCAGGTGGACTGGTAGGCGAGCAGGCCGAAGGCGGCGCCGTGGGCCTTGGGGAAGCCGAAGCCGGCGAAGCCCTCGACCATCTCCCACACGCGCTGTGCCGTGGCGGGGTCCGCGCCCACGTGCCGGCGGGCGCCGGCGAGGAAGCGCTCGCGGTGGCTGCGCAGCGCCTCGTGGGAGCGCTTGCGGCTCATCGCGCGGCGCAGCCCGTCGGCCTCGCGGGGGGAGAAGCCGGCGAACGCCTGGGCGACCTCCAGAACCTGGTCCTGGAAGACGATCGTGCCGAGCGTGCTCCCCAGCACGCCGCGCAGCGAGGGGTGGGGGTAGGGGACCTCGTAGGCGGGGTCGGCGCGCAGGCGCCGGCGGCGGGCGATGTAGGGGTTGATCGCGCCGCCCTGGATCGGCCCGGGGCGCACGAGCGCAACCTGCACCGTGAGGTCGTCGAGACTCTCGGGGAGGGTGCGCCGCAGCGACTGCATCTGCGCGCGCGACTCGATCTGAAAGACCCCGACGGTGTCCGCGCGGCGGACCGCCCGGAAGGTGGCGGGGTCCTCGAAGGAGATGCGCGAGAGGTCCAGGCGCTCCCCGCGCGCGTCGGCGATCAGATCCACGCACCGTTCCACCGCGGAGAGCATCCCGAGCCCGAGCAGGTCGATCTTCAGGAAGCCCGCGTCGGCGCAGGAGTCCTTGTCCCACTGCACCATCTGGCGGCCCTCCATCGCCGCGGGGACGACGGGGCAGCAGTCGACGAGCGGCCGGGTGGCGAGCACCATCCCACCGGAGTGCTGGGAGAGATGGCGGGGCAGCCCGTACGCCTCCGCGGCGAGGCGCGCGAGCCACGCCCAGCGGGGGGAGAGGTGCGCACCGGGGCGCGCGGCTGCGCAGGGAGCGTCGCCGTGAAGCCGGAGGTTTGAAAGGTTTGGATGAGGGGCGGGGTTGCGCAGCTCGACCTCGGGCGTGGCGTCGAGGCCGTGGGCGGCGGCACGAGCGGGGTCACCGAGCAGCGTGTCGAGGTCGTGTGCGGCGAAGCCGCGGTGGGAGTCGGCCGCGCGGGCCACGCGCTCGAGCTCCCCGGGGGGCAGGCCAAGGACCTTGCCCAGCTCGCGGATCGCGCCGCGTGCGCGGAAGGTCGGGAAGGCCGCCACAAGCGCGGCACGGTCGCGGCCGTAGCGCTCGTGCACACGGGGGATCAGCACCTCGCGGATGTCACGCGGGAAGTCGAGGTCGATGTCGGGCAGGTGCTCGAGGCCGGTGTGCAGGAAGCGCCCGAGCAGCAGGCGGTTGGCGATCGGGTCGATGTGCGAGAGGCCGGTGAGGTAGCAGACGATCGAGGACACCGACGAGCCCCGCCCGCGCCCGGGGGCGACCGAAGCCGGGTGACACGCGCCTCCGGCGCGAATCCCCGTTTCGGCCAGCGCCCGGGCGGAGTCCGGCCCGCGCACCTCCACGGCAACCTCGCGGGCGAGCTCGAGCAGCTCGTGGTGCAACAGGAAGAAGCCGGCGAGCCCGAGCGCGTCGATGATGCGCAGCTCCTCCTCCAGGCGCGCCGCGGCCTCGTCGAAGGTGGCGCTCCGCGCGGCCCCGCGACCCCCTCCACCTCGCTCGCTGCCCCGGCCACTGTCCCGCCTGCCCGACCCTCCCCCGCGCGCGGCTGGGGTGTGAGCGCCGTAGCGCTCTGCAAGCCGCGCGCCGCACAACTCGGCGAGGCGGCGCGCCGCGCCGGGATCCTCGGACCCGGGGTAGCGGTAGCCGAGGTCGCGCGTCAGGTCGAAGCGCAGCTCCTCGGCCAGGCGCACCGTCTCGCGCACCGCGGCGGGGTGCTCGGCGAAGCGGGCGGCCATCGCCGCGGGGGCGGCCAGCACGTGGCTGTGGTTGCCGCGCCGCAGCGGCTCGGAGGCGTCGAGCGTGGTGTGGTGGCGCAGCGCCACGAAGGCGTCCTGCAGCTCCCGGCGGGAGCGCGCGTGGGCGTGCACGTCGCCGGTGGCCACACACGCCACGCCGAGGCGCCGGGCGAGCGCCTCCAGGGCGCGGTTGCGCGCGCGGTCGTGGCGGGCGTAGGGGCGCTGCAGCTCCACGCGCAGGGCGCTCGTGCCGAACGCGTCGAGCAGCCGCCGCGCGGCGGGCTCGTCGTGCACGCCGTGGGCAGCGCAGCCGGTGAGGCAGACGAGGCCCTCGTGGTGCTCGCACACCGCCTCCAGGCTCACCGCGGGCTCGCCGCGCTCGCGGCCGGGCCCCTCGCGCGTGTGGGCGTGCGCGCGGGTCAGCAGCCGGCAGAGGGAGCGCCAGCCGCGCGCGTCGCGCACCAGCAGGGTGAGGTGGCGCCCGCCGGCGAGGTCAAGCTCGGCGCCGTGGATCGCGCGTACCCCGCACGCCGCGGCGGCCTGCGCGAGCTCCATCGAGCCGGACACGGAGTTGTGGTCGGTGAGCGCCAGCGCGGCGTAGCCCATCTCCCCCGCCCGCCGCGCCAGCTCGTCGGGCAGCGAGGTCCCATCCAGGAAGGAGTAGGCGGAGTGGCAGTGGAGCTCTACATATGGGGTCCCTGGGGTCCCGTCGATCCCACTTGCCATCCCTGAAGACCGGACCGCCATCAGCCCCCCTGGGCGAACCACTCGCCGGAGCAGAGGTCGTGGAAGACCACGAGGAGGCGCCCGCGCGCGGACACGACCTCCCAGTAACGGCGGCGCAGCGGCCGACCCGTCCACCAGCGGTCCTCCACCAGCCACGACTCCCGCACCTGCTCGACTCGCCGGCCGTCCACCGTGCGGGGGGTCCCGCCGGCGCCCATCCCCACGCGCGCGGGGCGCGGCAGGTTGAGGGCGCGAGGAGCAGCCACGCCGGAAGCGGGAGCACGCGCAGGCACGCGGGCCGAGCACACCCCGCCGGAGATCGAGCGCCTGCTGGAGGTCGAGCTTTGCACGAGCCGGCCCACGCTCAACCGGGGAAGGGGGTCAGCACGACCCGCCGCTCGGGCACGCGCGAGTCGGGGTCCACGCACACGGCGCGCAGCGCGGCCTCGGGTCCGGCCACCGCGCGCACCTGGGCCACGGCCTCCCGCAGGCGTGCGAGGCGCAGGGCACGGCCACTCTCAAGCAGCGCGCCCTGCGCTCCCTGCGGAGGGCCGAAGCGCTCGGCGGCGAGGCGCAGCGCCGCGGCGGGCGCGGGCAGCAGCGCCAGGCGCGGGGTCAGCGCGAGGCACATGCGCCGCGGATCCGACAGCGCTTCGCGGAGCACCACCCGCTCGCGCCACGTGCCGCCCTCGACCAGCCGCGCGGAGAGCGTCAGCGTCCGCAGCGTCCGCCCGCGCCGCTCCGGGCGTGCCAGCAGGCGGTCCACGAGCACGCCGAGGACGCGCTCCAGGGCCGGCCCGGAGCTGGCCTCCCACAGCTCCAGCGACTCCTCCAGGCGCTCCTCGACGGAGCGCGCGCGCAGCGGGTCGTCCTCGCCGCGGGCCAGGCGCCGGGCGAGCGCGCCGGGCGCGCCGAAGCGGTCGGCCACCGCGTCGCGCCCCAGCGCCGCGAGCTCGCCCAGCGTGCGCACGCCGAGCCGTGTCAGGGGCTCCACCAGCGTGGCGGTCTCCGCGCGGTAGCCCAGCAGCGCCACCGGACGGGAGGCGAGGTAGCGGCAAGCGGGGGTGCCTTCGCCGACCAGCACCGGGCGGCGCGAGCGGACCTCCAGTGCCACGGCCAGCGCGCAGAAGCGCGTCGGGCCCGCCCCCACCCGCGCCGGGCGACCCAGCGCGCGGCGCGCAGCGGCGGCCACTCCCTCGTCTCCCCCGTGCAGCCCGCGCAGACCGTCGGACTCGAAGTACGCGAGGCCCGCCCGCGCGAGCTCCGGGGCGGCGCCGATCCCCTCCAGCGCGCGCGCCGCCGCCTCCCACTCCTGCGCTACGCCGAGCGGGTCGCCGGCCACCAGGCGCAGCTCCGGGCAGCGCGCGAGCGCCTCCCCCAGCGCCATCCCGCGCGTCACCCCGAACGCCTCCGCGGCGCCCGACACCTCCCCCACCCGTGCCTCGGACCCCGGCGCGGGGGCGACGGCCAGCGCGCGCCCCGCCAGCGCCTGCGCGCCGCCGGCGGCGACGGTCAGCTCGAAGCGGGGGAGGTGGACGCAGACGATCATAGGCGAACGTATGTTCGCATAAGGAGTCGTCGCTTACAAGGTGCCAGCCCGCCTACGGAGAGTTGACCGCGAGTCCACCGGTGCTTCACGGTGCTACACTTGCCCGGTGCCGACCACCCGCCCACGTCACATGGTCACAGAGACCCCGCCGGTGCAGGAGGCGCTCGATGATCTGCGCGCTCGCCTGAACGGCGAGCGGATCGACTACGCCGAGTTGGTGATCCTCGGTGCCCGCGCGAAGGCACGCCGACTGCCCGAGGGGGGGACACCGAGGAGGCCCGGCAGGCTCGTAAGGAGATCGCCGACTGGATCCGCAATGGTAATCCCGGCATGGTGGACATAGCGGCGGCCGAAGAGGTCAAGCACCTCGGGCAGATCGCCAACTACGACGAGTAGCGTGCTGCTGCTCGACAACTCGGCGTGGTCCCGCCTGCTCCAAGGGGTCGTACCCAAGGATCGCGCGAACGTGATCGGCGATTGGATGGAGCAGCACGAGGTCGCAGTCTGCCTGCCGTTCCTGCTGGAGGCCGGCTACTCGGCACAATCGGCTGCCAAGCACCGAGCGATGATGGTCGAGTTCGAGCGACTGCCCCGAATCGCAGTGGACAGCGAGGTCGAGCGCCTCGCACTGCAGGCGCAACGCGAGCTCGCCGAGGTGGGCCACCACCGCCTCTCGCCGATGGACGTGGCGATCGCCGCGTGCGCGGACAGAGCCGAAGCGGGTGTGCTGCACTACGACGGCGACTACGACCTGTTAGCCGAGCACACGAGCCTCGTGTTCGAGAGCGAGTGGCTCGCCGCGCCGGGCACGCTCTGAGCGCCTGCCCGGCCCCCGCTCAGTCCATCCCCAACGGCCCCTCGGCGGAGCCGCTGAGGAACTGGCGCACGAAGGGGTTTTCCGAGGAGAACATCTTGGCGGCGTCGCCCGCCTCCACGATGCGCCCGCGCCACAGCAGCGCGATGTACTCGCCGATCCGCCGCGCGGAGGCGATGTCGTGGGTGACGACGATGTAGGTGCCCCCGTGCTGGCCGTGCATCTCCTTGATCAGTTCACACAGCAGCGCCGTGCGCACGGGGTCGAGGCCCGAGTCGGGCTCGTCGAAGATCACGATGTCCGGTTTCATCACCAGCGCCCGGGCGAACCCCGCGCGCTTGCGCATGCCCCCGGAAAGCTGGTTGGGGAAGTAGTCGATCGCCTCCGTCAGCCCCACGTCGCCCACACGCTCACGGACCAGCTTGCCGATCTGCGCCTCCGACATGTCCGTGTGCTGGCGCAGCGGGAAGGCGACGTTGTCGAACAGCGACATCGACCCAAACAGGGCGCCGTCCTGGAAGAGCACCCCGATGCGGCGGCGCAGTTCCAGCAGCTCGGGCATCGCGAGGCTCGGCACCGACTTGCCCTTCACGACCACGTCCCCGGAGTCGGGGAACATCAGGCCGATCAGGTGTTTGATCAGCACGCTCTTGCCCGTCCCCGAGGGACCGAGCACGGTCGTGATCGTGTGGTCGGGGATCGCCACGTTGAGCCCGGCCAGCACCGGCAGGCCGCCGAGGCGCTTGTGCACGTCGTAGCAGCGGATCGACCACTCCCCCTCGCCGTGCTCGGTGTCCCAGTCGAACTCCGAGTGGTACTCGAACTGCGCGGCCGCGTCGAGCGTCGCGTGGGGCTCAGCGGCCGGGCCCACGACGTCCTCGGGCCGCGCCTCCTCCGGGGTGGGGCTCTGCATCTCCTTCGCCATGCCCCCGGGATACTAGTCCTCCCTCCCGATCGCATCAACTCCACCTCCCCGCGCACCGTAGTATCGCGCCATGACCCAGACGATCGCGGTCCTCTCCCAGAAGGGGGGCACGGGCAAGACCACCGCCGTGCGCACGCTCGCGGACGCCCTGCGGCGCGCGGGGGTGCGTACGCTCGCGGTGGACCTCGACCCGCAGGGCAACCTGTCGGACTACTTCGACGTGCCCCCCGACGCGCAGCCCACCGTCGCGGACGTGCTGAGCGGCCGCGCCACCGTGGCGGAGGCGATCCACGAGGACGTGGTGCCCGCCAACCTCGAGCTCGCCGAGGCCGAGCTCTCCCTCGGCGGCCGGCTGGGGCGCGAGCTGACGCTGCGGCGCGCGCTCGCCAAGCTACCGGGCGACGCCTACGAGCTCGTGCTGATCGACTGCCCGCCCTCGCTCGGCCTGCTCACCGTCAACGCGCTCGTCGCCGCCGACTACGCGCTGGTGACCGCCGAGGCCCAGTACTTCGCGCTGCAGGGAGTCCAGCAGGCGCTGGAGGTGATCGAGCTCGCGCGCGACACGCTCAACCCCGAGCTCGAGCTGCTGGGGGTGCTGCTGAACCTCGCGGACATGCGCACCGTGCACTCCCGCGAGGCGCTCGCCTCGCTGCGCGAGCAGCTCGGGGACCGCGTGCTCGACACGGTGGTGCGCTCCTCGATCGCGTACGCCGAATCGGCCGAGCGCGCCGTCTCGATCCTCGACCACCGCCCCGACCTCGGCGCCGACTACCTCGCGCTTGCCGAGGAACTGCTGGGGCGGCTGCCGGGGTTCGAGGACGCGCGGGGGCGGCTGGCGGGGCTCAGGTAGGGACTGGCCCCGGAGGCGGTTCTCTCTCGACGAGCGACATCGGCTCGTTGACAAGGACGCCGTCGACGGAAGGCGGCTGGAATGCGAGGAGAACCGACTCATTCGGCATATATCCACGGCCCTCGCGATCAAGCAGCTCAAGCTTCCTGAGCTCGTTGAGGTCCCGGCTCAGGGTCTTGTCGGTC
This sequence comes from uncultured Solirubrobacterales bacterium, assembly GCA_963702085.1. GTDB lineage: Bacteria > Actinomycetota > Thermoleophilia > Solirubrobacterales > Solirubrobacteraceae > Palsa-744. Next base: position 2,782,576 of record OY969707.1, read on the forward strand.
TTGCCATCATAGGCCTGAGCAAGCCTGGGTGTGAGCCATCGCATTGCTGCTCGCGGAACCGGCTCGTCGGTTTCGCGGGAGACTTTGGACACCTCCAGCGCGAGCCTGAGCCGGCGACGATCCGCCTCGCCCCGGCGGTCGCCGAACTGCTGATACACGTACTGCTCCCATCGATCCTCGCGCTGCCATGTAAAGATCAGGTCGAGCCTGCTCCGCAAGGCCATCGACGAACCCGCGCAAGGCGTAGGTCAGGAACGGCACCGGGTCGCCCGTGCGGCTCGCCGCCTGCAGCTGCCGGTAGTACTCCGAACGAGTCTGGTTGTAGTGGTTACTGAGAAGCTGCGCCGTCGGCGTGGGGAAGCCCGCCGCGAGCAGGATCTGCAGCTCCAGCAGCCTAGCTGTTCGCCCGTTGCCGTCGCCGAACGGGTGAATCCAGACGAAGTAGAGATGTGCGACGACGGCCTTGACCACGACGAGGGCCGCCCGGAACTCTGGACGTCTGTCCGGTGACTCGAAGTGGCCACTGTTGAGCCACTCACAGAGTCGGCTCACAAGAAGATCGACCTCGCGCGCCGCAGGTGCTCGGTAGTTGCCGACCACCCTGCTGTCGTGGCGAAACTCTCCTGGATGGACGTCCTCATCGACCTCAAGGTCTTTCAGGATCAACGTGTTCCACCATCTGAACTGCTCTGGGGTTAGCCCGGCAGCCGGTTCCTCGAAGATGGCCTTCACCACAGTGTTGTAGGCGTCGATCACGTTCCGAATCTCCTGTGCGAGGTACTGCTTCGACGGCGGCAGATCGGAGCGATCCTCAATCACCTGGCGAACCTGGTCCTCCGAGAGCGTGTTGCCCTCAATCGCCGTCGTGGCAAGCACGCCCTTCGTAAGGAAGACCTGCATCAACTCGCGGCCGCGGCGAGGATGTAGCAGAGTACGGGCTATGTGCGCGCTCTTGGACTTCGCCTCGCCGAGCAGCAGCCACAGGGAGGCGTTCGGGTCGTGTAGCTTCAGGTCAAACGTGAGGTATGGGTGGGTCTTCTCATACGTCCGTGTGCGGTTACTCATCAAGGCTTCCTCGATTTAGGAGCCTTATATGTCCCCTAGAAGTGTCCACCACCATGTCCACTATAGTGCCTACATCTCCCACACGTAAGCCCCCTGCGGCTCGAACGGGACCCGCAGCAGCGCCGCCCAGCCCTCGAGCTCCCCGCGCAGCGCCTCGACCACGGCGCCGGTCTGCTCGTAGAAGCACCACACCAGCACCGTGGGGCCTGCGCCCGAGATCGTGGCGCCCAGCGCGCCCAGCTCACGTGCGCGGCCGGCCAGCTCGTGGGAGCGCGGGTAGAGGTGCGCGCGGCGGGGTTGGTGCAGGCGGTCTTGCAGGCCGCGCGCCACGAGGTCCCAGTCGCCGCGGGCGAGGCCCAGCGTCAGCAGCGCGCCGTGGGCCACGTTGAAGACGGCGTCGGTGAGCGGCACCTCTGTGGGTAGCGCCGCGCGGGCGGCCTGCGTTCGTACGGCGTCGTGGGGGACCACCGCCAGCGCCTCCAGGCCCGTGGGGGCGTCGAAGCGCACCGCCTCGCCGTCGGCGCACACCACGAAGCCGCCGTGCAGCGCCGCCGCGACGTTGTCGGGGTGGCCCTCCACCTCGCTCGCGAGCGCGAGCAGGTCCGCGTCCAGCTCGAAGACGTGGTCGGCCGCCATCAGGCCCGCCACGATCGCCGCCGCGCTCGAGCCCAGGCCGCCCGCGAGCGGGATGTCCGAGCCGATGCGAAACGTGAACCCCTCGGCGGGGTGCAGGCGCTCGAAGGCCCGCACACACAGGTTCTCCCGTCCCCGCGGCAGCGGCAGGTCGGTCTCGACCGCGAACGTCCCCGTCTCCTCGACCTCCAGCTCCACGTGCAGCGCGAGCGCCGCCGCCATGCAGTCGAACCCCGGCCCCAGGTTCGCCGAGGAGGCGGGCGCGCGCACGACGCGCCTGCGGATCATCCCCGCGGCCCCGCGACGTCCCCAGTCCGGCGGGTCTCCCTCAGCGCTCCCGGCCGTCGGCGGGCCCGCCTACGGATCACCCAGGACCGCCTCCTCCAGCGCGACCGTTTCCGCGGCGCACGGGATCACCCGGCCGTTGGAGTTGTCCAGGGCCGTCTGCTGGTCCTTCAGGCCGCGGCCGGTCATCACGCACACCACGCGGGCGGCGCCATCGGCGCCGTACTTGAGCAGGCCCGCCACCGACGCCGCGGAAGCCGGCTCGCAGAAGATGCCCTCCCTGGCCGCCATCAGCCGGTAGGCCGCGAGGATCTCCGCGTCGGAGACCGCGCGGATCGCGCCGCGCGAGTCGGTCATCGCCGCCATCGCGTCCTCCCAGCGCACCGGGTTGCCGATCCGGATCGCGCTGGCGACCGTCTCGGGGTGCTCCACCGGGTGGCCGAGCACCAGCGGCGCCGCGCCCTCCGCCTGGAAGCCGAACAGCCGCGGGGAGGCGCCCATCTCGGTGAACCCCCGCCAGTAGGAGGTCACGTTGCCCGCGTTGCCCACCGGGATGCACAGCAGGTCGGGCCCGCCGTCGAGCTCCTCCAGCAGCTCGAACGCCGCGGTCTTCTGGCCTTCGATGCGGTATTCGTTGACCGAGTTGACCAGCGTGATCGGGTGGCGCTCCACGAGCTCGCGCACGAGCTCGAGGCCTCTGTCGAAGTTGCCCGACAGCGCGATCACCCGCGCGCCGTGGATCAGCGTCTGCGCGAGCTTGCCCACCGCGATCTTGCCGTCCGGCACGATCACCGCACACGTCAGGCCCGCCCGCGCCGCGTACGCCGCGGCGCTCGCCGCGGTGTTGCCGGTCGAGGCGCAGATCACCGCCTTGGAGCCTTCGCGCACCGCGGCGGAGACCGCACAGGTCATGCCGCGGTCCTTGAAGGAGCCCGTCGGGTTGCCCCCCTCGAGCTTCAGGTGCACCTCCGCGCCCACCCGCTCGGAGAGCACGGGTGAGTGCAGCAGCGGCGTGCGACCCTCGCAGAGGCTCACCACCGGATCCTCCGGCGCGAACGGCAGGTGCTCGCGGTAGCGCTCGATCAGGCAGGAACAGGTCATCCGAACTCCTCTTCTATCACCCTGATCGCGCGCGGGGGGGCGCGCAAGAGGTCGAGCTCGCCGAGATGCTCCAGCGCCTCGCGCAGGCGCGACTCCAGCAGCGGGTGCAGCACCATCGTCAGCGGCACCACCTCCTCGCCGACCCGTCGCTGCAGCACCGACTTGATCGAGGCGCCCCGCTCGCCGAGGACCTGCGCGACCGCGCCGAGCACGCCGGGGCGATCGGCGACTTCGAGGTGCAGGTAGAACGCACTCTCGACGTCCTGCAGCAGTGGCACTGGCAGTGGCGGGGCGGGGGGTCGTGCGCCGCCGGTCATCACGCTCACCACGTCGCCCAGCACGGCGCTCGCGGTCTGCCGGCCCCCGGCGCCCGGGCCGGACATCGTGATCTCGGTAATCGTCTCGGATTCGACGGTCACCGCGTTGAACGGTCCGGACACCGATGACAGCGGATGCCCCGCGTACAGGAAGACGGGATGGACCCGCACCGAGAGCCCGCCCTCGCGGCGCTCGGCGGTGCCGATCAGCTTCAATCCGAGACCCATCTCGCGGGCGCTGCGCAGATCCTCGGCCTGCAGGTGCTCGATGCCCTCGTAGCGCACGTCCCCGAGGCTCACCGGCGCGCCGAACGCCAGGCGCGCGAGGATCGCCATCTTCGCCGCCGCGTCGCGGCCGCTCACGTCGTCGCTCGGGTCGGCCTCGGCGTAGCCGCGGCGTTGGGCCTCGGCGAGCGCCTGCGCGTAGGTGCTGCCGCGGGCCATCTCGCTGAGGATGTAGTTGGTCGTGCCGTTGACGATCCCGTGGATGCGTTCGATCGGCGTCGCGGCGAGCGACTCCTCGAGCAGTCGCACCACGGGCACCGCGCCGGCCACCGCGGCCTCGAAGCGCAGCCGCACGTCGTGCTCGCGAGCGACCTCGAACAGCTCCTCGCCGTGCTGGGATAGCAGTTGCTTGTTCGCGCTCACCACGTCCTTGCCGGCGCGCATCGCCGCCAGCAGATACTCCCGCGCCGGTTCGATCCCCCCCATCACCTCGACCACTATGTCCGCCTCGGGCAGGATCTGCGCGAACTCGCCCTTTGTGCGCGTCAGCACGCCCGCGATCACCGGCCGGCGACCGTTGAAGCGCTCGATCTCGTCGGCGCGCTCGTCCAGCAGCGTCGCGAACGCCCCGCCCACGGTGCCGTGGCCGAGCAGGCCGATCTTGAAGGGTTCAGCGGACATCGTCTTCACCACGACGCCTATATAGGGCGCCCAACGAACCTTTCCCAACGCGCCTATATAGGCCGCTCGATAAGTCTTTACCAAGACCCCTATATAGGCCGCCCAACGATTCTTCGCCGAGGCACCTATATATGTCCTCCAAACCGCTACGCGACATCGCGGGCGCTCAACTCGTCAAACGTCTCCCGCCGCACGACCACGCGCGCGTCGCCGTCGCGGCAGAAGACCACCGGTGCCCGGGGGACGCCGTTGTAGTTGTTGCACATCGCGTACCCGTACGCCCCGGTGGCGGGGGTCACGACCACGTCCCCCGGGCGGGGGTCCGCGAGCAGCGCCTCGCGCACGATCACGTCGCCTGACTCGCAGTGCTTGCCCGCCAGCACGCACGGGGTCGCCCCCCCGAGGCGGTCGACCACGTGCGCTTCGTACACCGCTCCGTAGAGCATCGGGCGCAGGTTGTCCGACATGCCGCCGTCCACGGCCACCCACGTGGAGACGTTGCGCTTGACGCTCTGCACCGTGTACAGCGTCACCCCCGCGTTGGCGCTCACCGCGCGGCCGGGCTCGATCAGCAGGCGCCTGTGTCCGGGCAGCCAGGCGCGCGCCGCCTCAACCAGCGCCCCCACGTACTCCTCGATCGCGGGGGGGCGCTGGTCGGCGGTGTACGCCACGCCGAGGCCCCCGCCGAGATCCCACGTGGGGAACCCCTCGGGCCCCGCGAGCTCTCCCAGGGCGGCGAGTTGGGCGACCTCCCGGCGGAACGGCTCCAGGTCGAACAGCTGCGAGCCGATATGCGCGTGCACCCCCTCCAGGGCGAGGCCCGCCACGCCACGCACCCGCCCGCACGCCGCCCCCACCTCGTCCATCGCGAAGCCAAACTTGGAGTCGGCCTGCCCGGTTGAGATCTTCTCGTGGGTCTCCCCTCGCACGTTCGGGGTGGCCCGCACCAGCACCGGCTGGGGGACCGTGTCCGCACCACCGGCTCCGCCTCCCCCGCGATCCCCGTGCCCCTCCCCGAGAGCACCCTCCCGAATCAACGCCTCCAGGCGGTCCACCTCGTCGAAGTTGTCAACCACGATCAGCCCCACCCGGTGGTGCAGCGCCAAGCGCAGCTCCTCCTGGGACTTCGCGTTGCCGTGCAGCACCAGCCGCTGCGGCGCGAAGCCGGCGTGCAGCGCGAGGTGCAGCTCACCGCCGGAGGCCACGTCGCACCACAGGCCCTCCTGCGCGAGCGTGCGCAGCACCGCGGTGCAGGGGAACGCCTTGGAGGCGAACACCACGCACAGCTCCTCGGGGCCGGCGCTGCGGCCGGCCTCGACGAACGCCCGCGCCCGCGCGCGCAGGTCGTCCTCCGCCACCACGTACGCAGGCGTGCCGAACTCGCGCGCGAGTTCGATCGTGTCGCAGCCGCCCACCTCCAGGCGCCCACGCTCGTTCACGCGGGTGCCCACCGGGAACACCCGCTCCAAGCCCTGCGCGAGGCTGCTCGTCGTTTCTGTGGCCATCGTCTGAAAAAGAGGGGTCCGGCTCGCCGACCTTCGACCGGCTGCGCCACCCTCTGGGCTTGATTATCGCGTGCGCCTCAGACCGTCGCAGGCCGCGGGGGTCCAGAGCCCCCCGGCCGCAGCCCGGCGAGGCCCCGCCCGCGCATCATCAGCGCGAGCCATGTGGCGCCGACGATCACCAGCAGGACGCTCTCCAGTTGCGGCGCGGTGAGGCCGACGAGGACCTCCCTGTTGCGGCGGACGAACTCCACGAGGAAGCGCTCCAAGCCGGAGAGCAGGCAGTACAGCGCGAACACGACCCCCGGGCGCACGCGGTCGCGCAGGTACCACAGCAGGTAGGCGACGAGGCCCATCGAGACGGTCTCGTAGATCGGGGTCGGCTGCACGGTGACCCCCGGAGGGGTGGGGACGGTGCCGTGGGGGTACCCCATCGCCCACGGCAGCGAGGAGCGGACCCCGTAGTCGCCGTCGCCGGAGACCTGGCAGCCGACGCGCCCGACCGCGTAGCCGAGGGCGAGCGCGGTGGCGCACATGTCGAGCATCACCAGCTGCAGTTGGTTGCGCCAGCGCATCCACGCGAACACTCCCACGGCGCCCCCGATCGCGCCGCCGTACCAGACCAGGCCGGAACCGGAGAAGATGGAGCCCAGGAGGTTGTGTTCGACCTGGGCGTAGTTCTGGATCACGAAGTACCCGCGCGCCCCCACTAGGCCGCCGACGAGCGCGGCGAAGACGATCTCGTACGCCCAGTCCACCGGCTTGCCGAGCTCGCGCAACCGCCGCGCCACGAGCAACCCGCAGGCGAGAAAGCCGAGCGCGAAGACGACGCCGAAGCTCTTGATCGAGAGGCCGAGCACGTCGAAGGTCGGTTTCACGGGGGCCCCCCGCCGGGCGTGCCCGAGCGGCCCGTTCCCGAGCGGCCGGCGCGTAGCGCGAACGCGACCGGGGTAGGGGCTCTGCGCGGGGCGATCACCGCGGGGACTTTAGGGAATCGCAAGCCCCGTCTGCGACAATCACTCCAGATGGCTGCCACCACCCACAGGCAGGGACGCAAGGCGTTCGGCAAAGACACGGGCCTGCAGGCCAGGATGCTGTTGACGCTGTTCCTACTCGGCCTCGTCTACGCCGTGCTGGTCGGAGTGCTGATCGCGGTGGGGGCCGGCGGGGTGACGATCCTCGTGGTCGCGCTGGCGCTGCTCGGCTTCCAGCTGTTCACCTCGGACAAGATCGCGATGGGGATGATGGGCGTCAAGGAGGTGGCGCCCGCGGAGGAGCCCGAGCTGCACGGAATCATCGAGCGGCTGTGCGTGCAGGCGGACCTGCCCAAGCCGCGGGTGTGCGTGATGGAGAACCAGATGCCCAACGCGTTCGCGATGGGCCGCTCGCAGAAGTCCGCGACGGTGTGTGCCACGCGGGGCATCCTGCAGCTGCTCTCCCCCGCGGAGCTCGAAGGGGTGATGGCGCACGAGCTGACCCACGTGATCAACCGCGACGTGATGGTGATGACGCTCGCGAGCTTCTTCGCGACCGTGGCCTCGATCATCGTGCAGTTCGGCTTCTTCTTCGGCGGCGGCTTCGGCGGGGGGTACGGACGCGGCAACGACGAAGGCGAGGAGGACGTGATCGTCGTGATCATGGTGGCGGCAGCGGTGTACGCAATCTCCTTCCTGCTGCTGCGCGCGCTCTCGCGCTACCGCGAGTTCGCGGCGGACCGCGGCTCGGCGGTGCTGACGGGGCGCCCCTCCGCGCTGGCCTCGGCGCTGCTGAAGATCAGCGGCACGATCGAACGCATCCCCAGCCGCGACCTGCGCACCGCGGAAGGGATGAGCGCCTTCTTCATCGTGCCGGCCCGCGCGAAGAAGTCGCTGATGAACGTCTTCGCCGACCACCCGCCGCTGGAGCAGCGTCTGGCGGCGCTGGAGCGGTTGGAGTCCCAGCTGCAGGGCACCGCCTAGCCGTGGGCCTGCTCGACGCTCTCACCGGCCGCCACCAGGTCAAGGGGCCCGCACCGGATCGTCTATTTGCGATCTCAACGGCCTATATCACGCTACAGAGCGAGCACCAGATCGACCCCGCGGGAGCCGCGGCGATCGTCTTCCAGAAGCTCGAGAACAGCGAGTTCGAGGCGACGATGCGCGAAATGGAAGAGGTCGTCACGGCGACCGGCGGCGAGAGCGGCACGCAGGTGCAGAGCAAAGACGACGAGTACGGCTACCGCTGGATGGTGCTGCGCAACCCCGACGGCGCCCCCTCCGTCGAAGACCTCGCGGTGGGCATCAACGCGGTCTCCAGCTCGATCGAGATGGGCGGCCACGGCGAGCGGCTGCTGTGCACGGTGTTCGCGTTCCGCGACGCGCAGAAACGCCGGGTCTACTTCATCTACAACTACAAGCGGGGCTTCTGGTACCCGTTCGTGCCGGCGGGAGGCCCCCAGGAGCGCTCCACCGAGCGCGAGCTTCAGCTCAAGGCGCAGATGGGCAACGAACTACCGATGGAGCCCGAACTGGAGCGGTGGTTCCCGCTCTGGGGCATACCCATTTGACCAAAGCCGTCGCCCTCGCCGCTAGGGCCGGCTTTGCCGGCCCGCGCCCAGGCACGCCGCAAGGGGAGGGGGTACTGGGGGAGGGCCTGCCCTCCCCCAGCTCAGTCAGGTATCAGCCCCGCGCCCGTGAACTCGCTCTGGGCCTCGGCGAGCGAGATGTCGGGCGGCGGCAGGATCAGGTCGGAGCCCTCAAGCTCGTCGTCGGCGAGCGGCGTGCCGTGGGTGCGCACGAAGGCGAGCAGCTCCTCGTAGGCGCTGCGGAAGCGTGGCTCGTCGTCGGCCTCCACCGCGGTGACGATCGCGTTGTCGAGCTCGTTCAGGCGCCCGTCGTCGGCGGGATCGAGGCGGTACTGGTCCTCGCCGGAGATGCGCACGATCATGCCTGGCCACCCTCGGCCGGCGCCTCGGGCGCGTCCTGCGCCGCGGCGGTGGCCGGCCCACCTGCTCCGCCGGCCGCCTCACTCGGCGCGGGGATCTGAGCAGCGCCGGCGGGGGCGCCGACTTCCGCCTTCAGCTTGGCGAGGTCGTCGTCCACGGCGGAGGAGGAGGAGAGCTGCTTCAGCTGGCGGTCGATGTCGTCTTCGCCGGAGCCGAGCTCGGTGATGTCGTCGAAGGTCCCCGCGGCTTCCAACTCGGTGACGGCGTTGGCGCGGGCCTTCATGTTTTCGGTCTTGTCCACCGCGCGCTGCATCGCGAGACCCACGTCGGCCATCTGCTCGCCCACGCCGGTCGCGGCTTCGGAGATGCGCACCTGGGCGTCGGCGGCGGAGTACTGCGCCTTGATGACCTCCTTCTTGGTGCGGAACGCTTCGATCTTGGCGCGCAACTTCTGCTCGGAGTCAACCAGTTTCGTCTGCTGGTCCTCCAGTTCGGCCACCTGCGTGTCGAGCGACTGCAGCTCGGTCTGCACGACGTTCTTGCGCTCCAACGCCTGGCGCGCGAGATCCTCCTGGCCGCCGGAGAGCGCCTGGCGGGCCTGCGTGTCGAGCTTGACGACCTGCTGCTGGAGGGTGGTCTCCTGCATCTGCAGGCGCTTCTTCGCGGTGACGACGTCGGCGATGCCCTTCTTGACGTTCTGCAGCTGTTCGACCTGCTTCTGGTAGCTGTAGTCGAGGGTCTCCGCGGGGTCTTCGGCTTTGTCCAGAAGCTTGGACACCTTCGCCTTCACCACGGTGGACATGCGCCCGGTCAAGCCGGCCATTGCGTTCCTCCTGATCGTCTGCTCGTGGACCTACGGGGCAGGCTCAAGCGTAGCCTACCGGCGGATTCGCGACGGGCACACCTGTCTTCGCGACGACACGCCCGTCTGACGCCCGGAGGGCAAGCAGAGCAAGGACGCAGGGAGCGAAGTGTGCTCAAGCACACGAGCGACCGAGGACGCAACTATGCGCCGCTGGCCGAATCGGGGATGCGAGCCGAAGGCGAGTGTCTCCCTATTCGGTCGGGCGTCAGACCTACAGCCCGACGGGGTGGCGCTTTAGGAACCCGGGGTTGCCGGGGCGCAGCGGGCGCCAGCGAGGGCCCTCCTCGTTGGAGGGGTCGTCGACCGGGCTGGTGTCCAGGCGCATGCCGGCGACGGTCATGTAGGCGTGTTCGGGGTTGGTGAAGACGGTGACCCACTGCCCGACGCCGTGTCCGCCCCAACCCATGAATTCCGAGGAGTCCATCGGGGTGGAGAGCAGGGACGCCCCGTGCAGCGCGAAGGAGACGGTGCCGGAGCAGTCGTACCCGGGAGACACGAAGGAGGCGTGGCCGCCGCCGTAGATGTAGGGCAGACCGATGATCTGGTTGCCCGCCCAGACGATTTCCTGCACCGCCGGGGGCGCGGACATCGGCGCCGCGGCGAGCCCGTTCACGTAGTGCGCGGTGACGCCGGGGACGAGCAGCTCGGGCTTGGCGGGCCCCGTGAGCTCCACGGAGCTGCCGCCGGTGGCGCCGTTGGTCTGACCGGCCGGCAGTGGGGGCGCGTAGGGGACGACTTCGCCGGTGGCGGTCCTTTCGTAGACCGGGCCCTTGTAGACGAGGCTCGCCGAGTGCGCGGTGATCGGGGCGGTGTAGACGTGCGGCTTCGTCGGCGCCCCTCCCGTCGCGGTGGGGGCGCCCCCGGCGGTCGCAGCGTTCGTCGGTGCGGGCGCCGAGGTGGAGGTCGAGGAGGCAGCGGAGGTGCCCCCGGAGACTTTCGCCGTGCCGTGGGCCAAGGCCACCGTGGGAGCCACGGTGCTCAGAACCGCCAAGCTGAATAGCGTTGAGCCGAGGGCTCGTACCCGCAAAACAACTTCCTCTTTCGTTGGCCTGCGGGGTTAGCTGACGGGCTAGCGCTAAAAGAGCCTGCGCTTCTCACGGCTTCACCGTGGGATTCGCCCCAACAACTTGGGTCCCCCGTTCCAGGGCATCTGGCCATGGATTCGGCGTTCGCGGCGGAACCCTAGCAAAGCGCAAGGACGGTTGCAGGCGCTGCAGCGTATTTCCCGCACTTTGCGAGGAAATACGGGCCATCCGCGCTCGCGGCTCGCGCGGGCACCGCGGCTCACGGGTGCTGAAGGAGCAACCGGCGACCGCCCCCGTAGATAGTGTCCTCGACATGCCCTCTCCCCCGCCCCGGCCGGCCGCCGCGCTGCTCGCGCTGCTGCTCGGAACGGCGCTCGCCGGGTGCGGCAAGTCGCTGCCCGCCGAAGGCCAGGGCCGCGGGGCGGCGGTCACGACGGTGGCCGAAAGCGGCCAGCTCGCAGCCAGCGGGCTGGCCACCAAGAACACGACGCGGCTCGGCGGCGCGAACCCCGTCGCGGATGCCGCGGGAGTAGCGCTCGCGACAAACCCAGGGCTCACCCCGGCGACGCGCCCCCAGGCGGTGGTGCTCGTGAACGACCGCAACTGGCCGGCCGCGCTGGCGGCAGCGGCGCTGGCGAGCGCCCCCCTGCGCGCCCCGCTCCTCTACAGCGAAGGGAGCACCCTGCCGAGCCTCTCCGCGCAGGCGCTGGCGGCCCTGAAGCCCACGGGAGCCGCGCTGCTCGGGGGTGCCCAGGTGATCGAGGTCGGCACCTCCGTGGCCCTCCCGGGCTACAGGACCCAAACGCTGACTGGATCGACACCGGACGGGGTGGCAGACGAAGTCGAGCACCTGGTGGGGTCCATCCACGGGGGCCCTCCGCACCGGGTGCTCGTGGTCGGTGCAGCGGGGCCACCGGCGCTGGCGATGCCCGCCGCGGGCCTCGCGGCGGAGTCCGGCGCTCCGATTCTGCCGGTGAACGCCGCGGGGGTCCCGCCGGCGACCCGGAGGGCGCTCGCGCGCCTGCACCGCCCCGTCATCTACGTGGTGGGTCCCCCGGCGGCGGTGAGCCACGCGGTGCTGGTCAAGCTGCGGCGTTACGGCCCGGTGCGGCGGATCTACCCCGGGCCGGGCGCGGTCGGCTCCGGTGGGCCGGGCTCCGGTGGGCCGGGCTCCAGCGGCGAAGACCCGGCCGACAACGCGATCGCCGCAGCCCGCTTCTCCGACGAGACCTTCGGCTGGGGCATCGACCAGCCCGGCCACGGCCTGGCGTTCGCCAGCGCCTCCCGCCCGCTCGACGCGCCCGCCGCGGCGCCGCTGTCGGCGAGCGGGGACTACGCGCCGCTGCTGCTGCTGGAACGCCCCGACCAGGTCCCGCCCACGCTGAGGGAATACCTGACCGACATCCAGCCCGCCTACGTGGCCGCCCCGGGATCGGAATACCCTGCGGTGCGCGGAGCCTACAATCACGGCTGGCTGATCGGCGACGGGGGGGCGATCGCGGCCACGGTGCAAGCCGAACTGGACACGCTGCTCGAGATCGCCCCCCAAAGCTCCTCAGGCTCCGCCGCGACGGCCGCCGCGCCCGCCACCGCCAACCCCACCCAAACCACACCATGAGCCAAGCCGAGGACCCAAAACGCCTGGAACGAACGCGCGAACGCGAGGTGAGCGTCGAGGACGTGCGCCAGCTGATGGGCGCCTCCACCCCACACTTCGCACTGCAGCTACGCGAACGGATCGCGCGGCTGATCGCGGACCTGCCGCCGGGCCACCCCGCACGGGTGGAAGGCGAGCGCGAGATCGTGCGCCTGGAGCGCCTGGGGCTGGTCGGAGAGACGCGCGGGGAGACAGGCGAAAAAGACTGGAAGATGCACGTTCTGCCCTCCGTGGCGCCGGAGCGCTTGCTTAACTGAAGGGCATCTCCGCCCGCCCGATGCTTCAGTCCCGTCACCGCTCGCACGAGAGCCCCCCGCGCTGTCCGTTCGACGCCTGCGACGGCAGCGGCTTTCGGATCGACGAACAGACCAACACCGCCTTCGACTGCGCGTGCCGGGCCCAGCGCGTCGCAAACGCCCGAGCCCACCGCCTGCGCGACCGGGTCCCCCGCCGGTACACGGACCTCTCGTGGGATCGCCACCCGCTCACCCAGCTTGCCCGCGACCCCCTGAACGCGGGCTCGGTCAGCAAAGTCAAGCGCTTCTGCGCCGATATCACCACCAACCTCGCCGAGGGTCGCAGCCTGTGGCTGATGGGCCACACGGGCACAGGCAAGACAACGCTGGGCTACATGGTCGCGGCGAGCGCCGCCAACGCCCGCCACTCCGTGCTCAGCTTCAACGCCGTCGCGCTTCTGAATCGCATCAGGGCGACGTTCGACCCGGACAGCCGCGAGAAGGGTGGCGACGTGATCAGGGCACTCGCCGAAGTGGAGTTGCTGCACGTGGAGGACCTGCGCGTGGCGCGCCCCACGGAGTGGGTGCTGGAGCAGCTGTACCTGATCGTCAACGCGCGCTACGAGGAACAGCGCTCGATCGTCTTCACCTCGGACATCGACTCCGACGCGGACGGCCCGCTAGATCCGTCTCCGCGGGAGCTGGCGGAGCACGTGGGTGCACGCACGTACTCGCGGTTGCTCGAGATGTGCGGCGACCCCGTGTTGATCATGGGCAGCGACAAACGGATCGACTACGACGTCGGGGGCGCCCGTACGGCTGCGGATCCGACCCAGGGCGCGGACCCGACTGTGGGCGTGCAGCCGTGGGAGGACCTCCCCGTGCCGCTCACCCTTCCCTGAGCACCCGCCCGTGGCGCGCGTCGAGGAAGCGAGCGCGGAGCAGTTTGAAGAGCAGTGCGTACAGGGCGAAGTCGATCGCGAGCACGCCCACGAACAGCAGACGCGGCACCAAGGTGACCGCGGAGAGTCCGAACACCACCGCCGTGGTGAAGAGGAGCACGGGGATCAGCGCGAGCATCACCGTGTGCGAGCGGTAGCCGGAGCGGTGCTCGCGCACGGTCACCTCGATCGTGCCGAGCGCCACCGCGCCGATGCCCGCCAGCACCGCAGGGCCGCCGTCGGAGAAGCCGTGACGCGACTTGGCGAACCCGATCGCGGCACCGACCGCGCCGACAAGGATCAACACCTCCGACAGCGGCAAGGGGTGCCAAGGCGCCGGGGGCCGCTCTCCGTAGGTGGGCGCGGTGGGCGACGTCCGCGGGGCGCGGCGAGGCTTCACGGGCGCGGCGCGCGGAGTCGAGGGGGAAGCCTTCGCGGGCGAGGCCGGCGGGGTCGATGCGCGCGTCCTCCCGGCGCCGGCGGGACGACGCTTGCGGGAGCGGGCACGGGCCATCGGAAAATCGATCCTAGCGGCTATCTATGCTGGGAAGGATGCCCCACGACGACACCCTCGCGCCGCCCACCCCCCGCCCGCAGGGCATAGCCGGCAGCGCGCTGGCGGGCCCGTACGGAGTCGGGGAGTACGCGGCGGCGTTGCGCGCGCGGCTGCGGGCGTTTGCGCGGGTGCAGCTCGTGGGCGAGCTCGCCGACCTGCGCCCGTCGCGAGCGCGGGTGTACTTCGAGCTGCGCGACGCCCACGGCGCGATCCCGTGCGCCGCGTGGCGGGAGGACTGGGAGGCGATGGTGCGCAGCGCGGGCACCGTGCGGGAGGGGATGCAGGTGGTGGTGGCAGGCGGCTGCGACTACTACCCCGGCAGCGCGAGCGCCTCACCGAGCTTCTCCTTCGCGGTGAGCGACCTGCGCGTCGCGGGCGAGGGGGACCTGCTCGCGCGGATCGACCGCCTGCGCAAGGCACTCGCCGCCGAGGGCCTGCTGGAGCGCCAGCAGCGCCTGCCGCGACCGCTGCTGCCCCGCACGATCGGCGTCGTGACGGGCGAGGGGGGCAAGGCGCGCGACGACGTCCTCGCCGGCCTGCACCGCCGCGGCTGGGCGGGCCGGGTGGTGTGGGGCTTCGCCCCCGTGCAGGACCGCCACGCCGCCCCGGCGATCGCGCGCGCGCTGCAGGACCTCGCCGCGGTGGGCGGAGTGGACGTGGCGATCGTGGCCCGCGGCGGCGGCTCGCTGGCGGACCTCCTGTGCTTCTGCGATGAGACGCTGTGCCGCACCGTTGCGCTGCTGGGGGTGCCGGTGATCGCCTCGGTGGGCCACCACACCGACCGCACGCTGCTCGACGACGTGGCCGCCGTGAGCTGCTCGACCCCGACCCACGCCGCGGAGGAGGCGGTGGGGGTGGACTGCGTCCGCGCCCGTGCCCACCTGGGGGCCGCGGCAGCGCGCCTGCAGGACCACGGCCGCCGCGCGGTGCTCGGCCGCGCGCGCACGCTGGTGGCGCTCTCACGCGCCCCTGCGGAGCAGGTGGCGCGCCAGCGCCGGCGCCTGCACCAGCAGCTGCGAGAGATCCGAGCCGCCGGGCGCCGGCGGGTGGCGGGCGAGCGGACGCTCACGCACCGCCGCGCGGAGGTGTTGGCGCGCCAGACCGACGCCGCCGTCAGCCACTGCCGCCGCCGCGGCCCCCGCGAGCTCGAGCGCCTCGCGCTCGCGCTCGCCGCCCACGACCCCCAGCGGACCCTGGAGCGGGGCTACGCCCTCGTGCAGGGCCCCGGAGGCGAGCCGCTCTCCACGGCGGCCCGAGCACGCGCGCAGTCCGAGGTGCGGCTGCGCTTCGCGGACGGGACGCTCGGGGCACGCATCGAGGAGGAGTCGTGACCGAGGTCGAGCAGAGCTACGAGACGAACGTGGCGCGCGTCGAGGAGATCGTCCACCGCCTCGACACAGGCGAAGCGAGCCTCGGCGAGACGCTGGAGCTGGTGCGCGAGGGCAAGGGGCTGATCGAACGGTGCGCCGGGGAGCTGGAGGCGGTCGGCGGCGCTCTGGAGGAGCTGCGCCTGGAGGATCTCGTGGCGCGGTTGGAGAGCGGAGGCGCCTCGTGAGCTCATACGAAGGGGGATCGAGGGGAGGGGGCCCTCAGCGGGAGGGGGGCAGGCCCCCCTCCCGACCTCCCCAAAGGCATAAGCCCGCCCCCCCCGGGCCTGCCCTCCCCCAGCCAAGCACCTGGGAGCTACTCGCGGACCTCGAGGTCGAGGTCGAGGGCTACGGGCTCGAGCTCCTGAGCGCGCGGGTGTCGAGCGAGTTCGAGCGCGCCTCGACCGTGATCCGGCTGCGGGGCGGGGGCCAGGAGGGGTTGGGGGAGGACGTCACCTACGACGCGGTGGACCACACCATCCTGCTCGCCGACTTCCACACCGCCGGTCCGACGCTGCCGCTGGCGGGCCGCTTCACGGTGGGCACCTTCGCGGAGCGCCTGCGGGAGCTGGAGCTCTTCCCCCAGCCCCCCCAGCGGGAGGTCTCGCGGCGCTACCGGCTGTGGGCGTACGAGTCGGCGGCGCTCGACCTCGCGCTGCGCCAGGCGGGGACGACGCTGCACGCCGTGCTCGACCGCCGCCCGGCGCCGGTGCGCTTCGTGGTCTCCCTGCGCCTCGGCGAGCCGCCCACGCTGGAGCCGCTGCGCCAGCGCCTGGCGCTCTACCCGGGGCTGCGCTTCAAGCTCGACCCGACGAGCTCGTGGAACGAGCAGCTCGTCGCGCAGCTCGCGGCGACGGGGGCGGTCGAGTCGGTGGACTTCAAGGCGTACTACTCGGGCTCGATTGTGGACCAGCCCGCCGACCCGCAGCTGTACCAGCGCGTGGTGGAGGCGCTGCCCGAGGCGTGGATCGAGGACCCCGCGCTCACCCCGGAGACCGACGCGGTGCTGGCGGCCCACCGGGAGCGCTTCTCGTGGGACGCCCCGATCCACTCGGTGGCGGACATCGAGGCGCTGCCGTACCCGCCGCGGATGGTCAACATCAAGCCCTCGCGCCTGGGGGGCCTGCGCAACCTCGCGGACGCCTTCGACTACTGCGCGGCGCGTGGCATCGGCAACTACGGGGGCGGCCAGTTCGAGCTCGGCGTGGGCCGCGGGCAGATCCAGTACCTCGCCTCGCTGTTCCACGCCGACGCCCCCAACGACGTGGCCCCGAGCGGCTTCAACCTGCCCGAGCCGCAGGCGGGCCTGCCGCACAGCCCGCTTGCACCAGCACCTGCAGCCCTGGGCTTTCGCTGGTAGTGCCTCAGTTTGGTCGGGACCCGCAGACCCGCGAGAGCCAGATAGTGCATTTGGGCGAACATATAGCTAACTGGACCTCTCATAACTGCCATCTGGTTGCTACCCACAGGTCCAGTCGGTGATATACCCCCAAACCGATACACCACCCTTTCGCTGGGAATAACGCAACTTCCGTCCCGCGGCTCGGTTGCGAACCCCACAGCCGGTAACCTCCGACACCCCCGGCCCTCGCATGGAAAGCACTCCTGCCAACAAGCGATCCAGGTTCACGGCGGTAGCGGCGGCGCTTGCGCTGTTACTCGTGGCTCCCGCAACGGCGGCGGCCGCCCAGATCACGGGTGGCACGAACCCGCCGGGGACCTCGACCGGCAAGCCGGGCGCGCAGAGCGGAGGGCAGGCGCCGGGAACCTCGCCCGGGCCGTCGAAGAGACCGACGCCCACGACGACGAGGACCCCCCCGCAGCCGGCGGTGGCGATCACGGGCGCGCAGTGTGTGCCGGCTAGCAGCTGCAGCACGAAGCCGCACGAAGTCTCCACGCGCGGCACGCTGCTGCTGCAGGGGCGGGGCCTGAAGAGCGGCCAAGCGGTGGCGTTCCCGCACTCGTGGGACGCGCGTATCGCGAGCAACTCGCCGAGCGCGCGCCTGCACTCCTCGAAGCAGGGCCTGGTGGTGACCGTGCCGACCAGCGCGCACTCGGGAGAGATCGCGGTGGAGTGGGGCGGGGGGCGCCGCTCGAACACGTACGGCCCCATCAAGGTGGTAACCCACGCGCTGCACCCGCCCGCGCCGAAGCCTCCGCCGGCCCCCCCGCCGACGGCGGCGCCGGTGAGCACCACCGCGACCACCGCCGCCGGCACGGCGTTCGCGGGCCAGGGGCAGTGGATCTGGTACATGTCCGCCTCCGACGGGGGCTCCGTGGCGGCGATCGCGGCGCAGGCGCACGCGGCGGGAGTCACCACGCTGTTCGTCAAGAGCTCCGACGGCTCGACCAACTACTGGAGCCAGTTCAGCCGCCGGCTCGTGGAAGAAGGGCACGCGCAGGGTCTGCACGTGTGCGCGTGGCAGTACGTGTACGGGACGAACCCCGTGGGCGAGGCCGAACTGGGCGCGCGGGCGGCGGCCGAAGGCGCGGACTGCCTGGTGATCGACGCGGAGTCCCAGTACGAAGGGCTGTACGGAGCGGCGCAGACGTACGTCGCGACGCTGCGCGCGCACGTCGGCCCTGCGTACCCGGTGGGACTGGCGTCGTTCCCGTACGTCTCCTACCACCCGTCGTTCCCCTACTCGGTCTTCCTGGGGCCGGGGGGAGCGCAGTTCAACGCGCCGCAGATGTACTGGCACGACATCGGCACGTCCGTGGCGAGCGTGTACGTGAACACGTTCGAACAGAACCTCGTGTACGGGCGCCCGATCCTGCCGCTCGGCCAGACCTACGGGGGGGTGAGCTCCTCGGAAATCGTGGCGTTCCGCTCGCTGGCGAGCGCGTACGGGGCGGCGGGGGAGTCGTTCTGGGACTGGCAGGAAACCACCGCGTCGGGGTGGACGGCGCTGGCGGCCCCCCTCAACACCACCCTCACGGTGCCCCAGCCGGAGCTGACCTCACCGCTGCTGCGCGAAGGCGCGCGCTCCGACCCGGTGCTGTGGCTGCAGGAGCACCTCGCTAGCGCGTACCCGGGCCAGCCGACGACGGGGATCTTCGAAGCGCAGACGGCGGCGAACGTCAAGCAGGTCCAGACCGCTCACGGCCTCCCCGCGACAGGGCAGACGGACGCCGCCACGTGGGGGTTCGTGCTGGCGCTCCCGCCGGTCACGGTGAACTGGACCGCCGGGAGCCCGCACACCTAGAAGTGGTTCCGGTCGGTACATGTACTGACCGGCCAGGCAGTGCATGCACTGCCTGGTGGCAGGGCCACATGTGGCCCTGCCGGGACGGCCACATGTGGCCGTCCCTGGGACCCGCACATGTGCGGGTCCCCCGGACCGTACATGTACGGTCCGGCCACCTGGCGCATGCGCCAGGTGGAACGGCTCACACCCGCTGGATCAGCGTCCCCGTCCCGAGCCCGCCGCCGCAGCACATGGTGACGAAGCCGAGCTCCTTGTCGGAGCGCTCGAGCTCGTGCAGCAGCGTCGTGATCAGCCGCGCGCCGGTGGAGCCGAGCGGGTGCCCGAGCGCCATCGCGCCGCCGTTGACGTTGACGCGGTCCATGTCGGGGGAGTGCTCGCGCCGCCACGCGGCCACGACGGGGGCGAACGCCTCGTTGATCTCGAACAGGTCGATGTCGTCGATCGACAGCCCGTTGCGCTCGAGGATCTTCGCGGTCGCGGGGATCGGGCCCTCGAGCATTTTCACGGGGTCGCAGCCGACGGTGGTCTGGTCGACGATCCGCGCGCGGGCGCGCAGGCCGAGCGAGGCGGCCTTCTCCGCCGACATCAGCAGCACCGCGGCGGCGCCGTCGGAGATCTGCGAGGAGTTGCCGGCGGTGATCTTGCCGTCGGGCTTGAACGCGGGCTTCAGGTTGGCGAGCGCCTCCAGGGAGGTGTCGGGGCGAATGCCCTGGTCGGTGACGTACGTGTCGCCGTTGACGGCGAAGGGCACGATCTCGCGCTCGAAGCGGCCCTCCTCGGTGGCCTGGTGGGCGAGTCGGTGCGAGCGCACCGCGAGCTCGTCGAGCTCGGAGCGGGAGATCTCCCACTGGTCGGCGATCATCTCCGCACCGAGACCCTGGCCGACGATGTTGTGCTTGGCCATCATCTCGGGGGTGAACGCGAAGCCGAACTCCTGCTGGGTCTGCATCCCCGCGGCGAAGGGGAGGTGGCCCATGTGCTCGACGCCGCCGCCGATCATCGTGTCGTGCACACCGGCGGCGATCAGCGCCGCGGAGAAGTTGACGGCCTGCTGGGCGGAGCCGCACTGACGGTCCACGGTGGTGGCGGGGGTCTCGATCGGCAGGCCCTCCTGCAGCCACGCGTTGCGGGCGATGTTGAAGGCCTGCTCGCCGAACTGCTGCACGCAGCCGGCGACGACGTCTTCGACCTCGGCGGCGGGGATGCCGGCGCGGGCGATGACCTCGGAGTAGCACTTGCCGAGCAGCGCGTTGGGGTGGGTGTCCTTGTAGTAGCCCTTCTCCCGGTGGCCGCGCCCGATGGGGGTGCGCACGGCCTCGACGATGACGACCTCGCGGCCCTCTGGTTTCCTCATGTTGAAGTCCTCCGTAGTAGCGGGTTTACGGCGGTGCCGCGCAGCGCCTCCAACACATACTCTACCGCGTGACACCCCTAGATTGACTGGTCAGTCAACCAGTTGCCCCCTGACCGGGGGCGGGGGTGGGTCCACCACTACAGAAGGAGCAGCAACCGTGGAGCAGCACGCATGAACGAGCAGCGCCTGGCAGCCGTCGGCTCGGGAGCGGGCGCCTACCGCCTCGCGGCACGGGAGGCGCGCACATGAACGAGCACCTGGCAATCGTCGGCTCGGGAGCGATCGCGTGCGGCCTCGCGGCGACCGCGGCGCACCATGGCCCGGTGCTGCTGCTGGCCCGCTCGGAGGTCTCTGCCGACCGCGCGCGCACGAGCGTGGACGTCACGCTCGCGCGCCTGGCCGTGGAAGTCGATCCCGAGCACGTCCAGGTCGTGACCGATCCGGAGGAGCTCGCCGAGGCGACGTTCGTGGTGGAGGCGGTGGTCGAGGACTACGCAGTCAAGGAGCGGGTGCACGCCGAACTGCTCGGGGTGCTGAGCGCGGACGCGGTGCTGGCCAGCACCACCTCCTCGCTGTCGATCGAGCAGCTGGCGGCGGCCTCCGGCGTCCCGGAGCGGTTCGTGGGGCTGCACGTGTTCAACCCGGTGGCGCGCATGAAGCTGGTGGAGCTGGCGTTCCCCGCCGTAGCTACCGAGGCGACCCGGCAGCGGGCGCTGGCGCTGTGCGAGACGTTCGAGAAGACCCCGGTGGTCGTCCCGGACGTGCCCGGGTTCGTGGTCAACCGCCTGCTGTTCCCCTACCTCTTCTCCGCGGTGCGCCTGCTGGAAGAGACGCGCATGCCGGCAGAGGACGTCGACACGTGCATGAAGCTGGGGGCGGGCCACCCGATGGGGCCGCTCGCGCTGCTGGACCTGGTGGGCCTCGACGTGGCGAAGGCGATCGGCCAGACGCTCGGGGAGCAGGTGCCGGCGCGGGTCGAGCAGCTGGTCGCCGAGGGCGCGCTGGGACGCAAGAGCGGGCGGGGCTTCCACGACTACTGAGTAGAGCCCACTTTGCGTAAGAATTTTCTTTGAGTTCTCTCTACTTTTAGGTTTGCTTCATCAAGGACGTGGATACTTGCAAGCGCGACACAGTTCGCAACGCACACCCGCCTCCTCCCAGTGCACGCTCCGGCCCGCTCCCCCCGCGGGCCGGACGTGTGCCTGGGGGGTTTTCGCTCAAGACCTGAACGGCTGGCGGGCGAGCACCACGCCGGCAACATCCTTGGCTCCGGCCCGCTTGAGCTTGTGGGCGACTTCGCGAAGCGTGAGGCCACTCGTGAACACGTCATCGAACACGAGCACGCTCTTTTCGGCGACCGCGGCAGGGTCCACGACCTTCAGCGCCGGGCCGAAATCTCGCTCGGCGACTTCGGCCCTGGCTCGGAAGCCGGGCTGGGCAACGAGCCGGGGGGTTGGTTTGGTCTTGCGCATCACGCCGCGCACGAACGGCAGGTCGGGCCCCTCGATCGCAGCGTGCTCGATGACCAGGTCGATGTGATCCCAGCCGCGACCGTACTCGCCGACGTAGGTCGGCATGGGGATGATCAGGTCCCAATCCTCGGCTCGCGTGCTCTCTTCGAGGTAGCCCACGAGCACACGGCCGAAAATGCCGGCCCAGCCCTTGTGGTCGCCGTACTTGTAGCGTTCGATGACCTCCTTGAGACGCCCGCTTCGCATCGCGACTGCGTAGATGTAGTCCCAGCCACGCGAGCTTGGGGGATCGTTGCAGAGAGGGTTTCCGCATCTCCCCTGCTCGGTCAAGCGCCCGTCGCAGGTCATGCAGCGTTGGGGCGCGACTTCCTCGATCGTCTCGCTCGCGCATTTGAAGCAGATGCGCGCCGTCCCGGTGCTGACGTAGGCGCATTCCCGACAGTTGCCGAATCCTGCGGGCTGAGGGGCTTTTGCCGCCACCAGCAGGGCTATGCGAGATCGAGCGCTAGCTGCCGTCGACCCTCACTGAGGCTCTCAACGTTCTCAGGCGAGCGCAGCCGGTCGATGACCTCCTGCAACTCTCGGACGCGTATCGCGCGGGGGTACTTCTCCAGGTAGCTCTGTGCCCACGGCTGACTTGTGACGAGGCTCTCGATCAGGAACGCCATCTTCCCGTGCTGTAGCGCGAGGCGCGCCTGCATCTTCGCGCCGGACGTACTGCTCGCCTCGATCACGACGGTGCCCTGGCTCATACCGGATGTCACGACGTTGCGGCGAGGAAAGGTGTGCTGCGCCGGAGGCTGTGTCGGCCAGAACTGCGACACGATCGCCCCTCTCTCTACGATCCGCTCTGCCAGATCCTTGTTCGCCGCGGGGTAGGTCCGCAGGATGCCGGTGCCCATCACCGCGATCGTGCGCCCCCCCGCTGCAAGCGTCGCCTCGTGCGCGGCGGTGTCTATGCCGACCGCCAGGCCCGAGAGAACGGTCACACCCTCGCCGACGAGCGCACTCGCCATCATCTGGGCCCGGGCGATCCCCTCGTCCGTTGCCTTCCGGGTACCGACGACCGCGACGGAGCGGGCATCATCCCGGAGCAGTTCCCCCCGGTAGAAAAGGAACGGCGGCAGGTTGAAGATGAGGCGCAGGTTCGTGGGATAGTCCTCGTCGAGGACGGTGACGAGCTTCGCGCCGACCTGCTGCTCCGCCGCAGCCACCTCTTGGCGCGCACGCTCCAGATGCGGGCCAAGCTCGCCAACGCCCTCGGTAACCGCACGAGCGGTAGCCGCGCCCTCAGTGGACTTCTCCGTCAGATCTCCTCGCAACAAACACTCAAGCCCATCGGGCTCCAAGGCAGCGCGTGCGACCACGTACCATGACACGCCTGGAAGGGCGCACAGCGCCAGTAGATGCAGTCGATCCTCAGGTATCACCACGCTACTCCCGATCAGTCTTGTTCACATGGCTACAGGTAGCACTGTCGCATACCCTGCGGACGAAATCGTCGCTGCGGCTCGCCGCCTACGGCCATTCGCGCTCCCCTGCCCAGTGCGGCGCGGGAGCCGTAGCAAGCCGGCCTACGAGCCATTGGCCTCCCGCCGCTCGACCTCCCGCGGCGGCGGGGAGCGGCGCTCGCGGATGCGCACGGACTCGATGCGGTTTTCGCGCACGGACTCGACGCGAATCGAGAAGGGGCCGGCGGTAACGGTGTCCCCGCGGCGGGGCAGACGCCCGAGCTCGGCGAAGACGAGACCGCCGACGGAGTTGTAGGCGTCGGAGTCCACGGGCAGCGGCACGCCGTAGTCGGCGAGGTCGGTGACGGCGACGTGGCCGCGCACGAACAGGTCCCCGTCGGGCAGCCGGCGCACCTCGCCGGCGGCGGGGTCGGTCTCGTCGGTGATCTCCCCGACGACCTCCTCGATGATGTCCTCGACGGTCACGATCCCAGCGACGCGGCCGTACTCGTCGACGACCACCGCGAGCGAAGTGCGTTGGCGCTGCAGGTCGGCGAGCAGGTCGTCGAGCGGCTTGGTCTCGGGCACGATCGGCGCGTCGTGCACGACCTCCTGCAGCGAGCCGCCAGGCCCGTCGTCCATCAGCCGCCGAGCGAGGTCGGAGGCGTGCACGAGCCCGCGCACGCGGTCGCGGTCCTCGCCCTCGGTGACCACCAGCCGGGTGTGTCCGGAGGAGATGCAGAGTCGCAGCGCGGTCTCGACGTCCCGGGACACGTCGATGGTGACGACGGCGGGGCTGGGGGTCATCACCTGGCGGGCCTCCTGCTCGTGGAGGTGAAAGACGCCGGTCAGCATCCCGGCCTCCCCGGGGTCGAGGTGCCCGCCGGCGTGCGACTCGGCGATCAGGCGCTTGAGCTCGTCGGGGGAGCCACCCCCGGGTTCGCCGCTCATGTCGACGCCGAAGACCCGGAGCAGGCGCGCGGAGATCGCCGTGATCGCGCGGATGACGGGGCGGAAGAGGACGGAGAAGCCCTGCAGCGGCCGCGCGACCCGGCGGGCGACCGACTCGGCGCGGTCGATCGCGTAGAACTTGGGGACCATCTCCCCGAAGATCAGCTGCACGAAGATCACGACGGCGTAGGCGAGCACCACGGCGAGCACCACGGTGACGTCATGGGAGAGCCCGCCGCCGAAGGCGTCCTGGAGCGCGTGGGCGAGCGTGGGGGTGGCGAGCGCGCCGATTGCGATCGAGGTCATCGTGACGCCGATCTGCACCGCGGAGATGTACTCGTTGATGCGCTCGTGCTGGCTGAGGGCGAGCGCCGCGCCGCGCAGACCCTCCTCGCGCATCACTTCCAGGCGCGCGTGGCGCGAGCGCACGAGGGCGTACTCGGCGATCACGAAGAACGCGTTGACGGCGACCAGCAGGGCCGCGAGGATCAGCTTCAGCCCGATCACACCCGACCGTGCGGGGCAGCGCCCGTCGTCCCCACCAGGATCAGCTCTTGGGCGCCGCTACTTCGGGGAGGTTCGTCTTCGTCGTTCATCGGCGGCCGACGCCCCCACCGTAGCAGGGAGCACGGTCGGCACGATGGCGCCGGGGCAGGCACTCAGCCAAGCCCGTCGAGCTCCCGGGCGAGCGCAAAGTCCGCCTCGGTCAGCCCGCCCTGGGAGTGCGTGGAGAGCTCCAGGCGCACCCGGTTCCAGCCGTGCAGGAGGATGTCGGGGTGGTGGTTGGCTGCCTCGGCGAGCGCGGCGACGCGGTTGACGAAGGCCAGCGCGGCCGCGAAGTCGGCGAGCGTCCACTCGCGCACGATCGCGCCCCCCTCGCGGGTCCACCGGCTGCCCGCGAGGCGTTGGGCGATCTCGTTCTCCGCAAGTAGCGCCACTGCGTCAGACGATACCGGCAGCGGTCGCAGAGGCGGCGGCGAGCGAGCCGGCGACCGCCACCACGGACAGCACGAGGCAGGCGGCGAGCCCGAACGCGAGCGAGCGACGGCCTTCGGTGAGGCGGAAGGAGAGGCCGGCCAGCGCGCCGCCGATCAGTCCGCCGATGTGGGCACCGACGGAGATGTTGGGCACGGTGAAGCTGAACAACAGGTTGAAGACGATCAGAAACCCGATGCCGGAGCGCATCACCGAGTGCCCCCGCGCGCGGAGCTCCACCGCGGCGGCGCCCATCAGACCGAAGACCGCCCCGGAGGCCCCGAGGCTGGGGGCGCCGGTGGCCACCAGCGCGCCGCACGAGCCGCAGAGCAGCGAGGTGAAGTAGATCGCGGCGAACCGCACCGAGCCGATCGCGGGCTCGAGCATCATGCCGAGCAGGTACAGCAGGTACATGTTGAAGCCGACGTGCAGCAGGTCGACGTGCAGGAAGGCGCTGCTCACCAGGCGGTAGTACTGGTGGGCTTCGGAGATCCCGGCGCGGTAGAGCACGCCTTCGTTGACGACGGTGCCGTAGATGCCCGAGCCGTTGATCGTGAACTGGCCTTTCTCGGTCAGGAACGCAGCCACGTTGAGGGCGATCAGCGCGTAGGTCACGCGCGGCACGGCAGCCACGTTCCGCATTCGCACGACCTTCGTGCGCTGGGAGGCGCACTCGGGACAGCGCATCCCCACCTGCGTGGGGGTCATGCAGTCCGGGCAGATCGGGCGCCCGCAGGAGGAGCAGGAGACCGCGGTCTCGCGCGAGGGGTGGCGGTAGCAGGTGGCCATCGGCGGGGGAGAGCGTATCTCGCCCGCCGCGAGAAATCAGATCGAGCCGAGGATCACCGGCGTGCGCGTGGGTTTGAGGCTGCCCCCGAGCGGCTCGTCGGTGACGAGCACTTTGCTCACCCCCTGCAGGTCGCCGGGCACCCCGACCGCGCCGGAGCCGGTCCTCGTGACGGAGAACAGCGCGTCTGTGGGTTCGGGCGCCGCGGTGCCGTGCTCGAGCCACACCTCGTAGATGCGTCCGGGCGGCGGGGCGGGCATCCCCACCAAGACCATCTCCAGGTGCGAGCCCACTTTGCGCAGCTCCGCGGTGGCGTGGTACCCGGGGGCGACCACCACCGCGTGGATCACCTCGGTCTTCTCGCTCGTCGCGCCTTTGAACGCGAGCGCCCCGATCAACAGCCCCACGCCGACCGCGAGCGTGCCAGCCAGCGCCGGGGCGAGCCGTCGGAGCAGCGAAGGCCCGCGCGCCCGCGCGGGAGACGCCCCGTCGGCCTCGCGACCGGCGGCGCCGCGCAGTTCGGCCTCGGTGTGCACCGTGCCCACGACCTGGGCGCGCAAGCTCTCGGGGACCGCGGCGCGAGGTACTCCAATCGCGAGCAGGTCGGCCACGCGCTGCAGTTGAACGACCTCCGCCTGGCAGGCCGAGCACCCGGCCAGGTGCGCACGGAGGATCTGGACCTCCGGCTCGTCGAGCGCTCCCAACACGTAGGCCGCGCAGTCCGCCAGCCGTTCGCAGTCGCTCTCGTGCGCGCGCGAGCTCACGAGAGCGTGCCTTCGGAGCGAAGTTGCGTGCGCATCTTCTGTAACCCAAGACGCATCCGGCCCTTGATTGTTCCCACCGGAGTGTCGAGCATCGCCGCGATCTCGGAGTGGGTGAGGCCGCCGTAGTAGGCGAGCTCGATCACGCGGCTCTGCTCGGGCGGCAGGCCCTCGAGCGCGGCGCGGACCTCGCGTGCTTCGTCGCGGCGACCGACCTCCTGGTCGGTGCGCTCCGCCGCCTCGAGCTGCTCGTCGATGCCCTCGTCGGAGACCCGGCCGCGATCCTGGACCACGCCCCGGCGCAGCGCGTCGATCGCGCGGTGGTGGACGATCCCCAGCACCCACGCACGTACGCTCCCGCGCAAGGGGTCGTAGCTCACGGCGCCGCGCCACAGCGAGAGGAACGCCTCCTGGACCACGTCCTCGGCGATCGCCCGTCGGCCGCACATGCGGAAGGCAAGCGCGCACGCCGCCTCGGTGTGGCGCTCGTAGACGATCGCGAAAGCGGCGGAGTCGTCCTCGCCCACGAGTTGCATGAGCTCCTCGTCGGCGAGCATCCGCAGAATGGCCGAGGCGGCCTCCGCGGAGCGCTTGTAGCGGGCTACGTTGGACATCGACATTTACTGGTGCCAGCCACAGATCAGGGTGTCCGCGACCGGCGCATCCGAGTCAACCACTTCCGTCGGATGGACTTAACCGAATACCAGAATAGTTCAGCGCGTGTCGGGACGCTGCGCCGAGACGGCCTCACCGAGGCCAAACCGCCGTCAGCGCGTGTCGGGACGCTGCGGCGAAGCGGCGGCCTCGCCGGCAGGCCCGAGCCGCCCCCGGCGGCGCGCGCGTAGCGCCACGAGCGCGAGACCGGCGGCGCCGCCCACGACGACCGCGGCCGCGGGCCGCACCCACTTGCGGGGATCGCGCATCGCGGAGAGCTCCCACCCCTCAAGCTCCTCGGCGGCGAGGACGGTGAGGCTCGTGAGGGTCTCCTCCACCCTCCCCATCAGGTCGGCGGGCGGCTCGACGGGAGCGAGCGCACGTCGCAGCAGGCTCTCCAGGTTGGGCGCGGCGTCGGTCACGAGACTTCTCTCATCGCGTCTCTCCGTCCCCGTCGGGGGCCTCCGCGACGAGCCCCTCCAGCTGCTTGATCGCGCGGTGCAGGAGCACCTTCGTGGCGCCGTCGGAGCGCCCGAGCGCGCGGGCGATCTCGCGGTTGTCCATGCCCAGGGCGAAGCGCATGATCAGCGCCTCGCGACGGTCCTCCGGCAGCAGGCGAACCGCCGCGAGCACGCGGCTCAACTCCTCGCGGTCCTCCACCAGGTCCTCGGTCGTGTGGGGCGCGCTCAGCGCGGCGGTGTCCTCGATCGAGGCGGTCGGACGGCGCGAGCGGTCGCGGTAGAGGTTCGCGGCGAGGTTGTGCGCGATCCGGATCAGCCACGGCCGCAGGGGACGCCCCCGGGACTCGCGCTGGGCGCGCTCGAAGTGGCGGTAGGCTTGCAGAAAGGTCTGCTCGGTCAGGTCCTCCGCGTCGTGGTGGTTGCCCACGCGGTAGTACGCGTAGCTGTAGACGTCGCGCAGGTGAGTGCGATACAGCTCCGAGAACTCCTCGTCGAGCTGGGCCTTGGGCTTGGGGCCTGGAGGGCCGGACGGCGACGAGCCGGGCCCCTCTTTCTCGGTTGTGTCCTCGGCCACTCATAGACCCTACCCCCGTGCCGCCAGGGAACGCACTCGTGCGGGCTCGTGGCGGATCGAGGGCGCACCTCCCAACCACTCCCACTGCAGGGAAACGCGCGCCCAGATGCGCTCGGTCGCAGCGGCTGCCAGCGCGGGCGAAGGGCTTCTCGACACGGTGGGAAAACGCAGCGGTGCCCCACAGCGGATGCGAACCCGGCGGGGGCGCACGCGCCACCCGTGGCGGACGTCCTCGGTGCCGATCACGGCGACCGGCACCACGGGCGCGCCGGTTTCCAGCGCGAGACGTCCGACGCCGCGACGGGGAGCGCCGAGGGGACCGGGGCGCACACGGGTGCCCTCGGGGAAGATCACCACGCAGTCCCCCCGTGCGAGGATCTCGCGGGCGGTGGCGATCGCGTCCTCGTCACCGTGGCCACGGTCGATCGGGAAGGCGCCGAGGGCGCTCAGCAGCCGTGCCTGCCAGGGTTTGCGGAAGAGCTCCCGCTTGGCCACGTAGTAGACGGGGCGGCGAGTGAGTGTCCCGATCAAGAAGGGGTCGAGAAAGCTGCGGTGGTTGGCGGCCAGCAGCAGCGGCCCGGAGCGCGGGAGGTGCGCGGAGCCGATCCGCCGCAGACGAAAGTACACGAGGAAGGCGGGCACCAGCACGAGGCGGACCGCCCGGTAGAAGACCGGGTTCACGCCACGCGCGAGGGCGCGCGTACGAAAGCGCTCCAGATGCTCACGTCTGTCGCAGCCCATGGGTAGCCTGGATACCCGCAGGCGCGCGGGCCGTTACAGTGGGAGGCGATGCCGATCGACCGTGCAAGGACGATTCGCGGCGCGCTGGCGGGCGCGCTGGCGGCGGGCGTGTGGGCGGCGCAGGCGCCGCTGGACAAGCGCGTGTTCGGCACGGACTTCGACGACGTGGAGCTGCTGGGCAAGGCGCTCACCCGGGGCCGGGCGTGGCCCCTCGTGGGATGGATCGTGCACCTGCAGAACGGGGCCCTGTTCGGAGCGGTGTACGCCAACGTGGCCCCCCGCACGCCGCTGCCCTCGTGGGCACGAGGACCGGCGGCGGGGCTGGTAGAGAACTTCGCCACGTGGCCGCTCGTGGCGCTCACCGACCGTGCGCACCCCGCGCGCGAGGAGCTGCCCACAGCTTTCGCCAACCCCCGGGCGCTGGCGGCGGCGACGTGGCGCCACCTGCTGTTCGGGGTGGTGCTGGGCGAGCTCGAGCGGCGTATGAACGCCGACGACCGCGTCGAGGTCCCGGACTACTCCCACCTGGTCTCCACCAACGGCCACGGCCGCGCCGAGCACCTCGCGGCGACCGGTTGAGCGAATTCTCGCGCGGAACGATCTCAAAGCGCTCACCCCGCCTGGGACACAGTGCCGTCAAGCCGGCGTACGAGAACGAGTGCCACGACCAAGCAGAAGACCACCGCCGCGTAGGCGCCGAACTCCAGGAGGACCGTGTGAACAGCCAGCGCCGGAACATTGGGGCTCGAGAGCCGCATGCCTATCATCAGAACCTCCCGCACAGCCCCGACAATCCCGAGTATTAGGACCGTCTGCACCTGCACGATCCTTCCCTCGGGACGTATGATGATTGTACAACTGATCTCCACGACGATCAGTACGAACAACATCCCGTTGACCGCGGTCGTGGCGGCAGCCGGAAACAGGGCGGAGGCCGTCGCGAGAGTGTACGCCGTTTCGGCAAGCACCGCGAAAGCCACGATTGCCAGCAATGCGGCGGCTCAACATCCGCACCCCGAGCGAGCGGATCCAAACCGAAGGAGTGGACGTGCACAGCACCGAGCAGCTGCGTGAGACGATCGCCGCCTACAACGACGCCTGGAACGCCCACGACGTGGACCGGATCGCCTCCATGCACGCGCCGGGCATGGTGTTCGAGAACCACACGGCCGGCGAGCGAGCCGAGGGCGAGGAGGCGCTCGCGCACATCGCCGGCATCTTCGAGTCGTGGCCCGACATCGAGTTCCAAACGCGCAGGCTGTACGTGCGCGAGGATCTGGTGGTGCAGGAGTGGACCGCCAGGGCGACCCACCTCAAGGCGCTGCACCGGGGGGAGATCGTGGCCGAGCCGTCGGGCAGGCGCATCGAGTGGGAGGGCATGGACGTGATCCCGTTCGAGGACGGCAAGGTCAAGCGCAAGGACGTGTACTCGGACTCTGTGTCAATCCTCCGTCAGGTCGGGTTGCTCAGCTGAAGTACGTTGACCCCAACCGCCCGCGCAGCTCGCTCAGCCGCGCTTACGCCTCGTTTTCCGCCACCCGCCTGGGAAGGTTCATCTCCGTCGGCGTCGTGTGGAAGGTCGATCCGCATCTGATGCGGGCGACCCGGGGCCGCTTCGGACTGGGCCTCGTCCTCCCCACCGCCCTGCTCGAGACCCGGGGCGCGAAGAGCGGCGCAGCACGAAGCAACGCGGTCATCTACTTCCACGACGACGACAGGGTCACGATCGTCGCATCGAGGGCCGGGGACACCCGACACCCGGCGTGGTTTCACAATCTTCGAGCCCACCCCGACGTCACGTTCGGCGGCGTCCCGATGCGGGCGACGGTGGTCGGCGACGAAGCCGAGCGCGACAGGCTCTGGGTGCTCGCCGACCGCGTCTTCGCGCCCTACGCGACGTACCGCCGAGAAGCGGCGAGGGCGAACCGGACGATCCCGATCGTCCAGCTCACCGCGCGCGAGCCGGACGCCGCCGCGTAGCCCTACTCGCTCGCGAGCGCGCTCAGCACATCCAGGCGCGCGGCGCGGCGCGCCGGCAGCTGCGCCGCGAGCAGGCCGGCGAGCGCAGCGAGCACGATCAGTACGACCAGCGTGCCCACCGGCACGGAGAGCACGTAGCCCGAGCCTGACAGCGCGAAGATCGTGACGAGGATCGCACCCACGACCCCGAGCGCCAGCCCGAGGACGCCGCCGATCAGCGCGGTGATCAGCGACTCGTAGCGGATCAGCTGGCGGATCTGCCGGCGGGAGGTGCCGATCGCGCGCATCATCCCCAGCTCGCGGGTGCGCTCGTAGATCGAGAGCACGAGCGTGTTGACGATGCCGAACAGCGACACGACGACCGAGAGCGCGAGCAGCACGTAGACGAGCAGCAGGAACTGGTTGATCTTGGCGTTCAGTTCGTTGGTGTACTGCGCCGCGGTCTGCGCGTGGGCCTGCGGAAAGCTGCGGCGCAGCAGCGCGTCGACGCCGCGGTTCACCGCGGCACCGTCCGCGCCGGGGGCGTAGGCGAGGAAGTCCACCCCGTCTTCGCGCTGCCCAAACGCCGCGCGCGCCAGCGAGCGGGAGATCGTGAGGTTGGCGAGCAGGCCGATCGCTTCTTCCTTGACCTCGCCCGCGATCGTCAGCGTCACGGTGTGGCTGGAGGGCGTCAGCACCGACAGGCGCTGCCCGACGCGCAGGTCGTGGGCGGTGGCGAACTTCTTGGAGACGACGGTGCCCGTCTGCCCAAGCGCAGCGAGCGTCGCCGCGGAGCCGTGTACCCATTCGATCTTGTACATCCTCCCGAACGAGGCTGGCTCGAGCGCGGTGAGGGCGCTCCGTTCGTCGATCACCGGCGCCCCCGGCCGCGCGAGGTCGCGCACCCTGCCCTTCGTGAAGGCGATCGCGGTGACCTCCCCCACGCCGTGGATCGTCCTGAGCGCGGGCACGAGCACCGCGGGGACGCCCTGCCCGCTCTGGGAGTTCTGCACGATCAGGTTGCCCGCGAAGGAGCGGCTGACGGCGCGATCGATCGTCGCGTTGGTGCCCGCGGCGAGCACCGAGATGAAGGCGACCAGCCCCAGCCCGACCGTCAGCGCGAGCGCGGTCACAAGCGTGCGGCCTGGCTGGCGCACCGAGTTCTCGCGCGCCAGGCGCGCGGTGATTCCGCGCCAGCTCACCAGCCAGCCGACGGCGCCGGCGAGCGCGGGCACGACGCGGTGGCGGCGCGGCGGGCGCTCGCCCTCGTGCCGCAGCCGCGCCCACAGCCTGGCACCCCGCACACACCACGCGATCGCCAGCACCGGCAGCACCACCGGCCCGCCCGTGAGGCGTCCAAGGCCGAAGATCGCGACCAGCCCGAGCACGAAGCGCACGATCAGCGTCCGCCGGGTGGGCAGCGGCCGCGGCGGGATCTGCACGCCCTCGCGCATCGCCGCGATCGGCGGCACGCGCGTGGCGCGCAGCGCCGGGAAGAGGCCCGCGAGCACCGTGACGGCGATGCCCACCCCGAGCGAGACGATCACGGTGCGCGCCTCCAGCACCGTGCCGTTGTCGGGCAGGTCGGCGCCGAACGCCTTGAACAGCCCGTTGAGCGCAGGCGCCAGGCCGATCCCGCCGAACAGCCCGATCGCCGCGCCCACGACACCGAGCAGCAGCCCTTCCTCGACGACCGCGCGCATGATCTGCCCGCGCGAGGCGCCGAGCGTGCGCAGCAGCCCGAACTCGCGGGTGCGCTGGGCGACGGTGATCGAGAAGGTGTTGAAGATGATGAACGCGCCGACGACGAGCGCCACGTAGGCAAAGATCAGCAGGAAGGTGCGCAGGAAGCCGAGCTCTTCTTCGAGGTTGGAGGTCTGGTTGGCTGCTTCCTGGGCGCCGGTGCGCACCTTCAGCGTCGCCGGCAGCGCGGCGCGGACACGGGCGGCCAACTGTTCGGGCGCGACGCCGGGGCTCGCGGCGACGTCGATGCTGTCGTACACGCCCGGTTCGCCCGCCACGTACTGGGCCTGGCTGGGGATCAGCAGCGCGACGGTGGCGCCGCCGAAGGATTCGCTGCCCGCGAACTTCGCGATGCCGGCGAGCGTGTAGCGCCGCGCCGGCAAGCGGCCCGCGATCACGAGTAGCTGACCGAGCCGCAGGTGGTTGCGCGCGGCGCTCGCCTGGTCGATCGCCACCTCCCCGGCGGCGCGCGGCAGGTGGCCCTGCGTGGCGGTGGACGCCTCGAAGCGCGGCGGCTGCAGGGCGTCGACGAACGACGGCGCGCCGCCGCTGGCGAGTCGCTTGCCGCTGGTCGTGAGCAGCGCGGCGCGGCTGGAGATGGCGCCCGAGGCCGCCGCCACGCCTGGCACCGCGCGCACGCGGGCGAGCGTCGCGCCGTTCAGCGCGGAGGCTTCCGAGCCAGAGCCACGACCGAGCGTTTCCCTTTCGGTGACGACCACCGCCTTGTTGGCGTAGGCGGAGGCGAAGACTTCCGCGAAAGCGCGGTTGATCGTGTCGGTGAGGATGTAGGTGCCGGCCATCAGCGCCACGCCGAGCGCGATCGCGATGGCCGTCAGCAGCACGCGCAGCTTGCGCTGCACGAAGCCGCGCAGCACCAGCGTGAGCATCAGCCCACGGCCTTCATCAGGTCGAGCGCCTGCTCGGCGCTCGCCGCCTCGCCGTCGTGCACGAGCCTGCCGTCGGCCAGCAGCAGCAGCCGGTCGGCGAACGACGCGGCGTGCGCGTCATGGGTGACCATCACCACCGTCTGGTGGAAGTCGTCGACGGCCTGGCGCAGCAGGGCCAGGACGTCGCCGGATGACTTCGAGTCGAGGTTGCCCGACGGCTCGTCGGCGAACACGACCGCGGGGCGCGAGATCAGCGCGCGCGCCACCGCCACGCGCTGCTGCTGGCCGCCGGAGAGCTCCGCGGGACGGTGGCTGAGTCGGTCGCGGATCCCGACCGTGTCGATCAGCTGCTCGAACCACTCGCGGTCGACCTCGCGCCCGGCGATCGACAGCGGCAGCAGGATGTTCTCTTCGGCGTTCAGCACCGGCAGCAGGTTGAACGTCTGGAAGATGAAGCCGACACGGTCGCGGCGCAGCTGCGTCAGCGCGCGGTCGTCGAGCTCGGTGAGCTCCACGCCGCCGACGCTGACCGTCCCGGAGGTCGGACGGTCGAGGCCGGCGAGCAGGTGCATCAGCGTCGACTTGCCCGACCCCGACGGACCCATGATCGCCGCGAAGCGCCCGGTCGGGAAGTCCACCGTGACCCCGGCCAGCGCGTCCACCGCCGCCTCGCCCTCGCCGTAGCGACGACGCAGGTCTCGCGCCTGCACGATCCTCTCCAGAGGCCCGTCCGCCCGGGAGGCGCTCAGCGGCTGGTTCAGAGAGGTGCGTTGGTTCCTAGACATACGCCCCCATGCTATGTGTCCGCGCGCAAGTTGTCCTCACCAGGGCCGACGATCGCACCCACACCCGTCAGGCGGCCGCCAGGTAGCGACAGGATCAGGCGAAGTCGCTCAGCGCTTGGCGATCTCGGTGCCGGCCGAGACTTGCAGCAGTTGAGCCGTAGAATAACGGGCGGCTGGTCCACCACCCCCGGAGGACTCGTGCCGACCAACGACGAACGGAGGAGCCATGCCTCGTAAGTACATCGACTGCCGTGAGGTGCCGAGCGAGAACAACTGTGATCTGGCGATGGCGGGAAGCGACGAGCACGTCCTAGACGCCGCCGTCGCTCACGCGGTGAAGGCACACGGGCACGAGGACACGCCGCAGTTGCGCGAGCAGATCTCACAGATGCTCAAAGAGGAGGTCCCGGGCGCGATCGCCTAGCCGAGTCGGCGTTTGAACGACCGCGCCGCGGCGCGGGCCCACCGGCTCAATCCCCCCGCGTCGCGGTGACCCCACCGCGAACAGCGCCGGAACCCAGCCGGGCAGGACGACACGCTGCGGCGGTAGGATGCAGACGCCGCGCCGACGTAGCTCAGCTGGCAGAGCACCGGTTTTGTAAACCGGGGGTCGCCGGTTCGATCCCGGCCGTCGGCTCTGCACGAATGCCCTGCTTTGGCCCAGTTTTCAATGCTTTGATGGCTGCGGGAGAGGTCCCAGAGAGGCTAGGGTGGTAACGGAAGTGGTAACACGCCGCTGTCGGACGCCGCGATGGGGCGCACATCGCCGGAACACCAGGGCGGGATCGTCAACGCGGCGAACCCGGACTCCCCCTGGCGGCGGAATGGGACCTCACGATCCTGCCGGGGTCGCCGGGAGTCCCCGCCAAGCCCGAGCGCCGACGGTATCGGGGCATAGACTCGGGCTCAGTGGACTGGGGCGTAGATCACTACGAGCGGATCGCTTCGGCACATCGGGCCCTCGAAGCCTCGCACTTACGACAATTGTCTGACCACCCCGGCTGACAAACTCAGCATATGCCCCTCGACTTCGCCATCCCAATCGCCGCCACCGGTCCGCTCGCAGGCGCGATCTGCGTACTCGGCCTGGTGGCCGTGGCCGGGTGGGTCGCGTGGCGCTTCGGTCCGACGCTGACCCGCGTCACAGGTTGGTGCTCATGGTGGGTGGCGTGGGCGTGCGGCAGCCAGGGTGGCTACGGCTACTGCGTGGCGTTCCTCGTGCTCGGGGCGCTGATGTGGGGAGGTGGCACGGTCTGGTACGCCCGCCGTCGCGGACGCTGGCCTTCGGCGCTCTCGGAGCGGCTGTTCGCGCGTCTGCTCGGCAACCGCAACCCGATCACCCAGCTCGATATCCCCGCCGTCGTGATCCTCCCGCGCCGCCGCCGCTGACTCAAGCCGCACCCGAGCGCTCGACCCGCGTGCTCCACCACGCGCGCCTCGACCTCCCCCACTCCATCCTCGCTCTGCTCGGCTCTCCCCCAGGTGTCCACGACGTACTCACCAGCGCCCCAGCTCCCCCTCCAATCGCGCCGCCAGCACCCCACGGCAAAGGCAAAGCCGCCGCTTGGCTTCGCTGCGCTCCGCCTCACGGCACACAGTTGCACCTAAAGGATGCTTCTTTTGCTATTTTGCTCAGGGGATGCTCTCGATCGGGAAGATCGCGCTGGGTCAGCACCGCTACTACGAGCAGCAGGTAGCCCAGGGCCAGGACGACTACTACACCGGCCGCGGAGAGGCCCCCGGCGAGTGGGTCGGTGCCGGCGCGCGGGCTCTCGGCCTCACGGGCCGGGTGGGCGCCGGGCAGTTCGGCGCGTTGATCGCGGGCCACGACCCGCGCGACCCAGCGGCACGGCTGCGCTCCTGCGCGCGTGACCCGAAGGTCGCGGCGTTCGACCTGACGTTCTCCGCACCAAAGACGCTGAGCATCCTGTTCGCCGCCGCGCCGGAGGAGGTCTCGGGTGAGTTGGTGGGGTGCCACGAGGAGGCGGTGAGGGCGGCGCTGGGGTATCTGGAGGACACGGCGGTGATGGTCCGCCGCGGGCACGCCGGCGAGCACGTGCAGCGCGGGGACGGGTTGATCGCGGCGGCCTACCGGCACCGGATGAGCCGTGCGCTTGACCCGCAGCTGCACACGCACGTCGTCGCGGCGAACCTCGCGCGCGGCCCCGACGGCCGGTTCACCGCGCTGCACGGGGCGGAGCTTTACCGGGCGGCGAAGACGGCGGGGTATCTCTACCAGGCGCACCTCCGCGCGCTCGTCACGGAGCGCCTCGGCCTGGAGTGGGGAGAGGTCCGCAACGGCGCGGCGGAGCTTGCGGAGATCGAGCGGCCGGTGGTCGAGCACTTCTCCCAGCGCCGCCACGAGATGCTGCGCGAGGCTGAGCAGGGCGGGATCGGCCTGGGGTCAAAGAGCGCGGCCGAGCACGCGGCACTCGCCACCCGGGAGCGTAAGCAGTATGGGCTTGAGACGCATACATGGCGGGAGGAGATCAGGGCCCGCGCGGGCGAGCAGGGCCTCGACACGGGCAGAGTGCTCGAGCTGCTGCGCGCGGGCCACGATCGGTTGCTGCGCGGCCTTGCGAGACGCGGCGGGGTGGACGAGCACGCGCTCGGCGCCCGGCTGACGGGCGCCGGTGGTCTGACGGAGCGCAGCAATACCTTCGAGGAGCGCGCGGTGCTGCAGGAGTTCGCCGCGGCGGCGGACGCGGGCGCGCTGGTCGGTGAGGTGCGCGGCCAGGCCGAGCGGTTTGCGGAGCGCGCGGATGTGATCGCCACCCGCGGCGGCGGGATGACCACCGCGGAGTTGGTGGCGGTCGAGCGGCGCCTGATCGCGGCAGCGGTCGGCCGCGCTGGCGAGGGGACCGGCGTCATCGATCCGTCGTTGGCCGAGCGCGCGATAACAGCGGCTGACCGTCCCCTTACCGCCGAGCAGGCAGCGGCGGTGCGCGCGGTGAGCGGCTCGGGGCATGGGGTGAGCGTGATCCGGGCGCTCGCGGGGACCGGGAAGACGTACACCGCGGGGGTGCTGCGCCAGGTGTATGAGAGTGCGGGCTACACGGTGCTCGGTGTCGCGCCGACCGGCCGCGCGGTGCGCGAGCTCGCCGAGGAGGCCGGCATCCCCACGCGCACACTGGACCGCCTCCTGCTCGACCTCGAGCAGCTCGGCGACGAGCTACCCAGGGGCAGCGTCCTGATCCTCGACGAGGCCGGCATGGCTGCGACCCGCCCCACCGCCCGGCTGCTGGAGGCCGCCGAGCGCGCGGGCGCGAAGGTGATCGCGATCGGTGACCCTGGGCAGCTCGCCTCTGTGCAGGCCGGCGGGTGGCTCGGCACGGTCGGCCGCGCACTCGGCGCGCAGCGCCTCACGGAGGTGATGCGCCAGCGCGACCCCGCGGAGCGCCGCGCGCTTGGCGCGCTGCACGACGGCCAGCCACAGCGCTATCTCGGCTGGGCCGAGCGCAATAGGCGGATCGAGACGTTCAGCGACCCCGCTGGCGCGTGCGAGCAGGCCCTCGGCGAGTGGGCTCGCGCGGCCGCCGAGGCGGGGCCGGCGCAGACCGTGATGATCGCCAGGGACAACGACACACGCGACCAGCTCAACCGGGGTGCAAGGGAGCTGCGGCGCGATCTCGGCGCCCTCGGACAGGAGCACTCCTACGGCAGCCTCGAGGTCGCGGTCGGTGACCGGGTGATCTGCCGGCGCAACGACGGGCAGCTCGACGTGGACAACGGGATGAGAGGCACCGTGCGCCACCTCGACCCCGACCGGGTCGTGATCGACACCGACGGCGGGCTCGTGCGCGAGCTACCCGCGGCGTACGTCGCCGAGCACGTGGAGCACGCCTACTCGCTGACCGGCCACGGGATGCAGGGCGGCACCATCGAGAGCGCGATCGTGGTCGCCTCACCCCGGGACCTCACCGCCGGCTGGTCCTACACCGCGCTCTCCCGCGCAAGAGAAACCACACGCCTGCTCGTCTACGACGACGACCTCGAGCGCGAGCGCAGCGAGTTTGCACCCACAGACCAAACCCTGACAGCAACCCGCGGTGAGCTGCTCGAGCGGGTGGAGCGGCGAATGCTGGAGCGCGACGACGAAGACCTCGCGATCGAGCAACTACCCGGCGCGGGCCGCACAGACGACCCTGAGCTCGCCGACGCCCGCGCACACGCCGCAGGCCCACCGCAGGAGCACGCCGCTTCCCGCGCAGAGACCACCCCGCCGGCTGCGGCGACCCCGGCGCGGTTGTGGGAGCTACGCGAGCGCGTCGAGCGGCTGCACGCGCAGCTCGCGGCGCTACCAACGCGCGAGCTGCAGCGCATCGAGGATCTCGACGCGCGCGCCCTCACGCTCACCACCCAGCGCGAGCAGCTCACCCAGCGTCTCGCCGACATGCCCGAGCCACGCCGGCGTCTCGGGCGCGAACAGGACCCCCACGCGATCGAACGCGCCGGCCTCACCAGCGCCCTACAGGCCAACGAGCGTGAGCTCGACGCCGTCCTTACCCAGCGCAGCGGCCTGGAGCGCGAGCTCGGCGACCCCACCGAGGCCCGCGCCGAACGCGAAGGCCTCGAACACGCCATCACCCAGACCACCCAGGAGCACGCCGCGCTGCGTAACGAGCTCGCCGAGCGCGAACTGCATACCCCAGCCGAGTGGGTGAGGGCGACCTTCGGCGAGCGGCCCGACCGGCCCGCCCCACGCGAGGCATGGGAGAACGGCGTACGCCACGCCGCGCGCTACCGCGCGCAGTACGACATCACAGACCCCACCGACGCGCTCGGCCCACGGCCTGAGCAGCGTGGAGGGCAGCAGCACGACTGGGAGCGCGCCCACGAGGCAATCGAGCGTGCCGAGCGCCGCCTTGGACGCGAGACCTCGGATACGCGCGGTATCGACCTCGGGATCGGGTGATCATTGTCGTGGCGAGCAGCCGGCGCAGTTGGTGTGTACTCATCCACGGGTGAACCGAGGATGAAGCGTGATCGAGCTGGCATCCTGTAGGCGTTGGCCAACTCCCGCTACACGAAAGATGCGATGGCTGATTGTCTGGAGGGGGGGCGTCGGGGGATCGCTCCACAGCAGCCAGTAGGTGCGTTGTTGTCGCTGCGTGGGGTGTGCCTGAGCTTTTGCCGTAGCGAGCGGCATGTCGTGCAGACACTGAGGGATGTCTCGCTGGATGTCGATGTGGGCGAAGTGGTCTCGGTGCTGGCTCGGCGGGCGCAGGGCAAGACGACGCTGTTGCGGGTTGCGGCCGGGATGCGCCGGCCTGGGGCGGGCAAGGTCTACTTCGAGGGCCGGGATCTGTGGGCGCTCTCTGATCGTGAGCGTTCTGGGTTGCTCGCGACGCGGATCGCGCTGGTGAGACCGGTCGCCCCGGGTGCGGATGTGCCGATGCTCGCCCACGTCGAAACGCCGCTGATCGTGGTCGGTGGCAAGCGTGAGGCGCGTCAGGGGGCGCTGGCGGCGCTCGAGCGGGTCGGAGCGTCCGGGTGCGCGGAGCAGCGTTGGGGGAGCCTCGCGGATTGGGAGCGGGCGCTGGTGGCGCTCGCGCAGGGGATTGCTCGTAAGCCGAGTCTGCTGCTTGTGGATGATCTGACGGTGACGTTGGGGCTGGTCGAGACCGACGAGCTGACGCGACTGATCGACGTGCTCTGCGGGGAGATGAAGATGGGGGTGTTGATGAGCGTCTCCGACGCTAATGCGACGGTTTGGTCGCGGCGCATCACGACGCTCTCGGGCGGCGAGCTGCTGGAGCCTCCGAGGCCGCCGCAGGGCAAGCCGGGCAACGTGATCGAGTTCCCGGGTGAGGGGCGGTCGCAAGGCGCCTGAGTGGAGTCGCGCGTCGGTTGCGGTGCTGGGGGTGGATGGACGGTTGTAAAACACGGTGATGGCTGTCTGCCAATTGCCAGAAGGCCGAATGGTTCAACCTGCGCACACTGGCGCTGGTATGCTCCGGCTGGTGTCGCGCGCGGGGCGAAGATTCTGAATGTCTGCCGGAGATATCGTGCTCGGTTTGCTGGTCGAGCAGCCCGACAACAGCTATCAGCTCGACAAGCGCCTCGAAGGGGGGTTCCCTTCGATGCAGTTCACGCGTGGCACCGCGTATCAGGCGTTGAAACGACTCTCAAAAAAAGGATTGGTCCGTCCGATGGACGGGGAGGGTGGGACGCCTGCCAGGGATGCCAAGGTCGATCAAGGGACCCGATACGAGATCACCGCCAGTGGCGTCAGGTACTTCAAAGCATGGATCAAGAGCTCGATCGCGCTGCCGATCGTGCGCGAGGATCTGCTTGCGAAGATCGCGCTCTGCACGCCGGCGGATCTGCCCGAGATGATCGAGACCGTCCGTGAGGCCGAGCTGAACTGCACCGCCAAGCTCAACGCCGAAAACCGGCGGGTGCGCCGCGAGCGCGAGCGATCCGATCCGGGGGATTGGGGGAAGCTCATCGAAGTGATCGTGTTGTCCGGCCACAGCGGGTGGTGGGACGAGCGCATCAAGTGGCTGCAGAAGCTGCGCGAGGCCATGGAAAGCGGGTTGCGGCGCTACAGGGCCCAGTGCGGTGCGGCCCAACCGCGGCGCGAAGAAGCCGGATGAGAACCCCGTCGCTGTTGTCGCTGCGCGGGGTGTCCCTGGGCTTTCGGCGTAGCGAGCAGCACGTCGTGGAGGCGCTGAGGGGTGTCTCGCTGGATGTCGATGTGGGCGAGGTGGTCTCGGTGCTCGCTCAGCGGGCGTGTGGCAAGACGACGCTGTTGCGGGTTGCGGCCGGGATGTGGCGGCCGGGCGCGGGCAGGGTCTACTTCGAGGGCCGGGATCTGTGGGTGCTTCCCGACCGTGAGCGCTCGGGGCTGCTCGCGAGGCGGATCGCGCTGGTGAGGCCGGTCGCGCCAGGGGTCGATGTACCCATGTTGATGCACGTGGCGACGCCGCTGAGCGTGGTGTGCAGCAAGCGCGAGGCACGTCGAAGGGCGCTGGCGGCGCTCGAGCGGGTCGGTGCCTCCGACTGCGCGGGGCAGCGCTGGAGAAGCCTTGCCGATTGGGAGCGGGCACTCGCCGCGCTTGCGCAGGGGATCGCTCGTAAGCCGAGCCTGCTGCTCGTGGATGATCTGACGGCGAGGTTGGGGTTGGTCGAGACCGACGAGCTGACGCAGCTGATCGACACGCTCTGCGGGGAGATGAAGATGGGGGTGCTGATGAGCGTCTCCCACGCGAACGCGACGGTATGGTCACAGCGCATCGCGACGCTCTCGGGCGGCGAGCTGATCGAGCCCCCGAGGTCGCCTCGGGACGAGGGAGACAACGTCATCGAGTTCCCAGGCGACAGTTCGGCGGGTCCCGATGTTCGGCGCGGCGCAGCGTCGTAGTGTTCTTGGTCTGCGTGCTGGAGCTCAGGGATCTCGTCAAGCACTATCCCGTCGGTGACGGGGAGCCGGTGCGCGCCGTGGACGGGGTGTCGCTCTCGGTCGGGGCGGGTGAGCTGGTCGCGCTGTACGGGCCGAGCGGCTCGGGCAAGTCGACGCTGCTGAAGTTGATCGCGGGCTTGCTGCGTCCGGACAGCGGCGCGGTGGTCGTGGACGCGCGCGACATCTCTGCGCTCACGGACGCCGAGGCGTCGCGCTACCGGCTGTACGAGCTGGGGCTGATCGACCAGTCATTCGACCTGCTGCCGGGCGCGAACGTCCTGCAGAACGCCGCGATGAAGCTGTGGCTCATGGAACGTAGCCGCAGCGCGGAGCGCCGGGTGCAGCCGTTGCTGGAGCGCCTCGGGCTCGCCGAGCGTCTGCGCCACCGTCCGGGTCAGCTCTCGATGGGCGAGCGCCAGCGGGTGATGATCGCTCGGGCGCTCTCGACCGATCCGAAGCTGCTGCTCGCGGACGAGCCGACGGGGAACCTCGACACGCAGCGCAGCCGCCAGGTTCTCGAACTGCTCAGTGAGGTCTGTCGCGAGCAGGGTACGGCGGTGCTACTCGTCACACACGACCCGCAGGCCACCACGGTCGCTGACCGTGTGCACGCGCTGCGCGACGGGCGGATCGTGGAGTACGAGCCCGACCACATCCTCGCTCCGCTCGGCGGAAGTGAGGAGCCCTGACATCGGTGATGAGGCTCTCGAACATCGCCGACCTCTACCGTGTTCGTCTGCAGGCGAGGCTCGTGCTCGTCCAGGAGCTCTTCGCGATGCTCGGGATTGCTGTCGGTGTGGCGCTGCTGTTCGCCTCCCAGATCGCGACGACGAGCCTCAACGAATCGGTCAGCCAGCTCACGAGCGAGGTCGTCGGCCGGATGCAGTTCCAGCTCGACGCGCGGAGCGCGGAGGGCTTCGATCAGCGGCTGCTCGGCGAGGTGCAGCATCTGCCGGGAGTGCGCTCTGCGCTGCCGGTGATCGAACGGCCCGCAAACCTGATCGGCCCGACGGGCCAAGAGGCGGTGGACCTGATCGGGACCGAGCCGCGCTTCGCGCGCCAGGGCAGCCCGCTGTTCAGCCACTTCAACTACGGGCAGACTCGAAAGCCAGCGTGTGCTTGCGCTCCCGTCGCAGGTCGCGCAGACGATCGGCGCGGGGCCCTTCATCGTGATCAAGGCGCAGGTCGGCGCGAGCAGCGTCAACGCGCTGGTCGGGACGGAACTGAACGCGGCCTCGATCGGGACGCTCGCGCACAGCCCGGTAGCGGTCGCTCCGTTGGGCTACGCGCAGACGCTCACGGGAATGGGCGGTCGCCTCAACCGCGTCTTCGTCCAGGCCGCCCCCGGACGGGAGCGTGAAGTGCACACGGGCCTGGTACGCCTGGCCGCCGGAACCCTGAACGTAGAGCCGGCCGACTTTGACGCGACGCTGTTCCGGGTCGTGGCGGCGCCCGTGAACCAGAACTTGAGCTTGTTCTCGGCGATCAGTGCGATGGTCGGCTTCATGTTCGCGATCAACGCGATGCTGCTGACCCTGCACCTGCGTCAGGGACTCGTCCGCGAACTGCGCGCGAACGGCGCGACCCGGCTGGACGCCATCAAGGCGCTGCTGTTCGACGCGCTGGTGCTCGGCGTGCTGGCTTCGCTGTTGGGGCTCTTGCTCGGCGATCTGCTCTCGATCTCCCTCTTCGACTCGAATCCGGGCTACCTCCAGCTCGCATTCCCGATCGGCTCGCAGCGGGTCGTCACCTGGCAGAGCGCGGCCATCGCCGCCGGCGTCGGGCTGCTCGCAGCGTGCGTTGGCGTGCTGACGCCGCTGCGCGAGATCTCCTCGCGCTCCTCGCGGGTACCCGGGCCTCCCGAACACCAACTCCTCAGCCGCTGGACCCTGACAGCCCTGGCTGGTGGCCTTGCGTGCCTCGCGGCGACGACCGCCATCCTGATCGCTGCGCCGCAGTCCGCGGTCCTCGGCAGCGTGACGCTGGTCATCGCGCTGGTGCTGCTCCTGCCGCTCCTGCTCGACGCGTTGATCGTGGCGTTCGATCGCGTGCAGCGGCTTCTCGGTGGCGCGGCGGCGCCGCTTGCTGTCGCCGAACTGCAGTCGCCCACGACAAGGGCGCGGTCGATCGCGATCGCCGCGACTGGAGCGATCGCCGTGTTTGGGACCGTGGCCGTCCAGGGCGCCCGCGGCAACCTCCAGCATGGGCTCAACAGGCTGCTCCACGACGTGACTGCGATTACCGCCATCTGGGTGCTCCCGCCTGGGCCGCAGAACCTGCTCGCCACCGCTCCGTTTCAAAGCGATGACGCCGCCAAGCTGGCGCGCGTCCCTGGCGTTCAAGCCGTCAGCGTGTACCGGGGCGACTTCCTGGACTACGGAGATCGCCGTCTCTGGGTGCTCGCGCCACCGCTGAGCGCCAGCAACCCGATCCCGCCGAGCCAGATCGTAGCCGGCACTCTTCCGATCGCGCTCAGCAGGTT
Organism: uncultured Solirubrobacterales bacterium; assembly: GCA_963702085.1. Classification (GTDB taxonomy): domain Bacteria; phylum Actinomycetota; class Thermoleophilia; order Solirubrobacterales; family Solirubrobacteraceae; genus Palsa-744. The sequence goes on from OY969707.1 coordinate 2,826,606, forward strand.
CAGGGAAGGCGGCTGGGCGATTCTCTCCAAAGCCGTCGCGGCTGACCACGGACTGCGCGTCGGTGAGCGCTTCACGCTGCCCGCACCCCATCCGACCACGCTGCGGATCGCTGCGCTGATCACGAATCTCGGATGGCCGCCCGGAGCGGTCATCCTCAACCCAGCCGACTACGTGCATGCCTGGGGCACCGTCAACCCCAGCGCCTACAACATCACGCTTCGCCCGGGAGCATCACCGCGACAGGTGAGTGGTGAGATACGGCGAGCGCTCGGACCCGCCTCGGGGCTCACCGTCCAGACTGCGCGGCAGCGCGACGAACTGCAGCTGGCGGCGAGTCGCCAGGGCCTATCGCGTCTGACGCAGATCTCCACGCTCCTTTTGATCACGACGATCCTCGCGATGTCGATCGCGATGAGCACGATGATCTGGCAGCGCCGCCCTCAGTTTGCGCGCATGAAGGCCCAGGGCTACGACCAGCGGGTGCTGTGGCGGGCGCTCATCCTGGAGAGTGGGGTACTGCTCGGCGCCGGCTGCTCGATTGGAGCCGTGTTTGGGATCTACGGCCAGCTGCTGTTGAGCCATGCGCTGGCGGTCGTCACCGGCTTCCCGATCGTCTTCTCCGCCAGCGCCCTCGTCGCGGTCACCACCTTCGCCGTGGTCAGCGCAGTCGCAGTCGTAATCGTTGCGCTCCCGGGATACCGTGCTGCAAGCGTTCCCCCGTATATGTAAAGCCTTGCACTGACCAATCAGTAGGAAACATCAGATCAGTCGGCGAGGTGCGGCCGACGCGATCATCTACTCTCAGGGCATATACCACCGCTCCTCCGAGACACGGACTCTACCCCACTCGGTTGGGGACAGGTTCGGGCGCTCTTGGCCGCCGCGAATCGTGAGTTGCTCTGGGGCTTGCGAGCAGTCGCAGGCGAGGTTGACGCGTGGCGAACACGAGCTGCGATCATTCCAGATACACGGATTCGTGACGATGCCCTGAGGTCACTTGCTCGCAAGCGTCCCCATCTGGACGGCGCGGCTCTGTTCTGGACACTCCCACGTCGTCGCAACCGGTATCTGTTGCGGCTTCTTGTTGCCTACGAGGTCGCCCTGGAGTTCCTGGACGAGGTCAATGAGCGTGCCGCCCATGCGGGGCAGGCCAACGGCCGTCAGCTTCATCTCGCGCTTGCCCATGCGGTTGACCCTGATGCGCTAACGCTCGACTACTACCGTCACCATCCCTGGAAAGACGATGGTGGCTATCTGCGAGCAGTCGTGGGTGGCTGCCGCGCGTGGTGCACACGTTTGCCATCTTACGCAAACGTCCGCTCACTGTTGATCCGCGAAGCAACTCGTACGCAGGTCTTGGCCCTGAATCACGAGTACGACCCCATCCGTCGCGAGGCTGCCCTCCGAGCTTGGGCCGGAAAAGAACTTCACGAAACAACGAAGGTGAGCTGGTTCGAGTTGTGTGGCGCCGCGACCGCGTCGCTCACGGTTCACGCGCTGCTCGCGCTCGCGGCAGAACCCCGATGCACCGAAAGCAACATTGAGGGAACACAGGCCGTCTACTTCCCCTGGCTGTCACTGACAACGACGATGCTCGACAGTTACGTCGACCGCGCCGAAGACGTGGTAGACGCAGACCACAGCTACGTCGAGCACTATGGCGATCTTGAGATTGCCATCGAGCGTATCGGCGAGCTTATATCGCGATCGATTTGCGAGGCACGCCGTCTGCGCTCTGGTCATCGGCACATCGTTATCGCCGCCAGCATGATCGCAATGTATCTGTCCAGGGACAGCGCACGCGAGGCTGAGAACTATCAGATGACCCAGCGCCTGGTCAGAGCCGGTGGCCCTTCCGTGAGGCTCCTGCTTCCAATCTTGCGCATGTGGCGCACCGTGTACGCGTTGCGCTCCGATTAGATCGAAAGGTTACCGATGAAACGCACTGTCAAGAACACCCTCCCCAGCGGTATGTGCCTGCCGGCGATCGCTCAGACTTGGGTTTTCTGGAACTGGCCATTCTGGTATCTGGAGCGATGCCGAAGCTACTACGGGAATCGTTTTATACATAATGCCCCCAGCTATCCGCCTCTTGTACTGCTCTCTGACCCGGCCGACATCAAGGCAACCTTTACGGCGCCTGCAAACATACTCCACCCTGGCGCCGGCAATCAGCCGATCAGGCCGATCGTCGGTGACCGATCATTCATGCGCCTGGAGGAAGACGAGCACCTGCTTGGCCGCAGGACTGTACTTCCCGCGTTCCGCGGGAGTGCGATCGAGCAGCACGCCGATCTGGTGGCCGAGGTTGTCGGGCGACACATCGCCTCCTGGCCCCGCGACATCCCCTTTGCGATACATCCGCGCCTACGTGCATTGACGCTCGAGGTCATCCTGCGAACGATCCTCGGGATACCGGCGGACATCCATGACGCTCGACTCGAGGTGCTTCATGACAGGCTTCTGGCGATGCTGGCGGTGAACGGGAGCGCGGTGCTGTCGGCGCCACTGCTGCGTCATGGCCCAGGCAAGCGCACCTGGCGGCGGTTCCTGCGAGAGCGAGACGAAGTCGATCGACTCATCTTCGCGCTCATCGACGAGCACCGCCACGCCTGCAGCGGCGCTGCCGACGTGCTGACGATGCTCCTGGATACCCGAAGCCTCGACGGCTACCCGATGTCCGATAGGCAGATACGCGACAATCTCATCTCGGTCATCCTCGCGGGACACGAGACGACCGCGGCAGAGCTGGCATGGACGTTTCAACTGCTCGCGCACAACCCGGCCGTGCTGGAGAAGCTCACTGCCGAGATCGACCACGGCGGCGAGACATACCTGACCGCGACGATCCACGAGGTCCTGCGCCATCGGCCCGTCTTCCTCTTTGCCATTCCCAGGGCGGTGATACAGCCAATCGAGATAGGTGACTGGATCTACCGCCCGCCGGCCCATCTGCTGGCCTGCATCTACCTCGTGCACCACGATCCAGCCATCTACCCCGAACCTCAGAGGTTCCGGCCCGAGCGCTTCCTCCAGGCACGCCCGAATCCATCCACCTGGCTGCCATGGGGCGGCGGACCCAGGCGCTGCCCCGGTGTCTCTCTTGCGACCCTTGAGATGCAGACGGTTGTACGCACAGTGCTTGCCACCACCGCCCTCCGCCCGGCTTCAAGACAGATCGAGCGGCCCCGCTGGCGAAGCGTGATCGTGGCCCCCAACGCCGGCTCGCGGATCGTGCTCCACCGGCGTGCCAGGTCCAGCCCGAACCGACACGCGACCGCTCCCACGGCCCCGACGCCAGGCGCTCTCGGCCGGTCGCGGACGCCTCGCACCCGCACAGCCCTTTGAGCATGTGGGCCAACCGAACATAACTCGCTGTCGAAATATATAGCGACGCGTCGCTATACAGGCAGCGATCCAATGGGCAGGATGGCCACGCATGGGCGCGCAAGGCGACACCGCTCGAAGTCCAGGGGTTGGAGAAAGCGTGGCGCTGCCCTGGCGTGCGAGAGGGGAGAGGCGCCCTGTGGGGCAGCGTCGAGGCGGGCGGCGCTACCCCGGCAGGGGTGAGGGAGGGCAATCCAGTGGGCGGCGGGCCGGGCGTATCGGGGGACGCGCGGCTCGTCGTCTCACCGGCAGACCCCGGTCGGGCAGGCCAGGGTACGTATGCCCAGAATGAGGCGGCCCGTGTCGACGCCCGATGGGGAGGTGGCCCGGTCGGTTCCGGTGCTGCAGGAGTCGCGGTATTCGCAGTCGCTGGAGTGGGGGCTCGAGGTTCTCGCGTGCTTTACGCCTGAGCAGCCGGTGCGTGGGATCGCGGAGATCGCGGGCGTGCTGGGAATAAGCACCTCGACGACGCACAGGTATGTCAGCACGTTGGAGCGCCTTGGGTACGTGGTGCAGGGCCGGCGGCGGAAGTATCGGCTGACGGTGGCGGTCACCAAGTTGGGGCTCTCGGCGTTGAGCGGGACGAGCCTGGGGGTACACGCGCGGCCGTTTCTGGAGGAGCTGCGCGGCGAGACGGGGTTCTCGGTCTATGTAGGGGTGCTTGATGGGCCGGAGGTTCTGGTCGTCGAGCGGGTGCGCGGCAGCCGTCGCGGTGAGAGTCTGTTGGATCCGGGTTTGCAGTTGGGTGCGCAGCGGCCGGCGTATTGCACGGCGATCGGGAAGCTGCTGCTCGCGAGTCTCCCCAAGCGCGCGTTGCGCGAGCAACTCGCGGAGGTGTCTTTCACGAAGCGGGGGCCGAACAGTCTTGCGGATAGGCGTGCGTTGCGCAGCGAGCTGGAGCAGGTCCGTGGGGTGGGTCTGGTTGTGGCCGAGGAGGAGTTCGCGGTGGGGGTGTATGAGATCGCGGCGCCGTTGCGCTCGGCGTCCGAAGTCGTGGCGGGGATCGGTCTTGAGGCGCACAGTTCGATGATCTCCCTTGGGGAGCTGGTTGGTGCGCTCGGCCCGCATCTCCTCGCGGTGGCTGGTCGGCTCTCGGCGAGGCTGGGGTACCGGCGGGCTGATGAGCGGAGTGGCGGCCGGCTTGCGGTGGCGTCGGGCGGGGTGCTCGCGTGAGGGCGGCGCGGTCCCGTAAAGCGCGGGCAGCCGCCGCCGTCGGCGGGGACAGGTCGGCTACGGCGGATGCGGTGTGCGTTGAGTACAACGAGCTGCGCTATTCGCAGTCCCTGCAAGCCGGCCTGGCGGTCCTGCGGTGTTTCACAGCGGACAGGCGGGTGCGGGGTATCGCCGATGTCGGCGATGAGACCGAGCTTGGCCGCTCGACGACGCACAGGTACATGACGACGCTTGCGACGCTCGGCTATGTGGAGCACACGTCGTCTTCCAAGTACAGGCTCGCGCCGCAGGCGGCGAACCTCGGGCGCGTAGCGCTCGACAGCCAGCCGGTCCGCCAGTGCTCCCGCGAACGGCTCCGTGAGCTGCGTGAGCAGACGGGGTACGCCGCGAGTCTCGGTGTGCTGGAGGGCACTGAGGTGCTCTACCTGGAGCGCCTGCCCAGCTACGCGCGGGGGCAGTTCGAGCTCGACCTCGGAGCCCACGGGCTGCGCGTGGGATGCCGCGCGCCGGCCTACTGCACCGCGATGGGCAAGCTGCTACTAGCCAGCCTCCCCGAGCCCGAGCAGCGCAGGCGTATAGCATCGCTGAAGCTCACACGGCGGGGTCCACGATCAATCGCGACCAAGACCGTGCTCCGGGAGGAGCTCCAGCGCATCCAGGCCACAGGTCTTGCGCTCAGCGACCGCGAGCTCACGTCCGCCCTGCTCTCGATCGCTACCCCGATCAGAGACTCCAACGGCGCGGTCGTCGCGGCACTGGCAGTCGAAGCGCCTACCGCAGCAATCACCCCCGAGGATCTCCTGCGCGACAACGGGCCACGCCTGATCACCGCGGCCGCGAGCCTCTATGACTCTCGACCCTGACAGGAGCATGAGCACGACTACTTCGCCAGCAGGTGATCCTCACTCGCGTCCGCTACACCGACCGGTGGAAGAGAATGATTCGATGGAAAGAAAAGAGCGGAAAATGCGACATTTTCTCAAGAGTTCTGTCGACCTGATCCCATCAGTTCGTTTAGATTGTGTTGATAGTCTGGGATGCGAAGCCGAGCCGCGGGAGAGGAGGTGCGCGCGATGAGATGGTTATGGCGTGGTAACCGGGGCTGGCCGCTGCTCGGCGGTTTCAGGCGTGTCGTGCTGGCGGGACTGGTGGGAGTGGTTGGTGTGCTGGTATGGAGCGCTCTGGCTGGTGGTACGCAGCCATATGAAACGTATGAGTCCACGGTCGCCTCGGACGGTCCGGTGGCGCAGTTCCGCTTCAACGACGCGGCGGGGTCGAGTACGATCGCCGACTCGGTGGGCTCCTACGCAGCCGCCAACAGTGGGATCGTGCTGGGTGGGGAAGGCCCGTTCGGCGGCAGCAAATCGGGGTCTTTCGGCGGTGAAGGGTACGCGACGCTGCCCGCCGATCCGCTGGCGGGCGCGGGCGAATTCACTGCGGAGGCGTGGCTTGATTGGGGTGATGGCGGCACCTACAAGCAGCCGGTGTTCGAGTTCGGGTCGAGCTCGAGCAACTACCTGTATCTGACGCCGGCCTCCGCGCTCTCGGGGCACAAGCTGCTCTTCGAAATCCACACCACCGCCGGGCAGATAGCGCAGGTCGCTGCGAGCAAGCTGGCCTCGGGCGCGTGGAAGTACCTGGCCGTGACCGAGACGAATTTGGGCGCGTTGACGCTGTACGTGAACGGCGAACAGGTCGCGCAGACGACGGGCGCGACGGTCACGCCGGCGTCCCTGGGCAGCGCTCCGAGCGACTATCTCGGCAAGTCGCTGGCCTCCGGTGAACCGCTGCTGAAAGGCAGTCTGAGCAACGTCGCGTTCTACACCAAAGCGCTATCGGCGACCCGCATCAGGGAACACTACGACGCCGGGGAGTACCCGGTGAACACCGTCGCGCCGACGGTAACGGGGACAACCAGGGACGGCAGCACGCTGAGCGCGACGAAAGGGACGTGGACGGGTCTCGCGCCGATCACGTTCGCCTACCAGTGGACGCGGTGCAACAACACAGGGGAAGCGTGCACGAACATACCCGCGGCAACGGAAATGAAATACACACTCGGCCACGGCGACGTCGGCTCAACGCTGCGGGTCGCGGTCACCGCCAGCAACAGCGCAGGCGGCTCGAGCGCGACCTCCGTCCCGACCGCAGTCATCGAAGCGCTCAAACCGTCGAACACCGTGCTGCCGGCGATCTCCGGTGCCGCGGAGCAGGGACAGCTCCTGAGCGCGAGCACCGGCAGCTGGGAAGGCACCCCGCCGCTCTCCTACGCCTACCAGTGGGAGACCTGCAACAACACAGGCGGGAGCTGCAAAAAAATCACCGGGGCGACAGGGTCCACCTACCGTGTGCTGGGCTCGCAGATCGGGGACACGCTGCGCGTGATCGTGACCGCCGAAAACGCGGCGGGGAGCAAAAGCGCGACCTCCGCAGCGACTGCCGTGGTCACGACCGGCCCGCCGGTGAACACCACGCTGCCGGCGATCTCCGGCCGCGCCGAAGACGGCCAGACGCTGAGCGCGAGCACCGGCGCGTGGGCGGGCACCGAACCGTTCTCCTACACCTACCAGTGGGAACTGTGCAACAGCGCCGGGGAAGGGTGCGCGAACATCACGGGCGCGACCAGCTCGACCTACGCCCTCGGCCCGGGCGATGTCGGGGACACGCTGCGGGTCGCGGTCACCGCGAAAAACTCGGTCGGGTCGAATACCGCGACCTCCCACGCCAGCCCCGTCGTCGCGGCGATCCCGCCCGCGAACACCGCGCCGCCGGCGATCTCGGGCACCGCGCGGGACGGCCAGACGCTGAGCGCGAGCACGGGCTCCTGGAGCGGCTCGCCGCCGCTGAGCTACGCCTACCAGTGGGAGCTCTGCAACAGCACAGGGACGGGGTGCGCGAACATCGGCGGCGCGACGAGCTCCACCTACACCCTCGGCCACGCCGACGTCGGCGACACGCTGCGCGTGACGGTCACCGCGAGCAACTCCGGCGGCTCGGCCTCGAGCACCTCCGCCGCGACCGGTGTCGTGGTGGCGCTCGCCCCCTCGAACACCGCGCTGCCCGTGATCTCGGGCACCGCGCAGGACGGCCAGACGTTGAGCGCGACCACCGGGGAATGGGCGGGCACGCCGCCTTTGAGCTACACCTACCAGTGGCAGAGCTGCAACGCTGCGGGTGAAGCGTGCGCGAACGTGTCGGGCGCGACCGGCTCCACCTACACCCTCGGGGCCGGGGATGTCGGGACCACGCTGCGCGTGAGCGTCACGGCGAGCAACTCCGCCGGGTCGGCTGCGGCGAGTTCGCAGGCGAGTGAAGTCGTGACGGCGATCGTACCGATGAACGTCGTGGCGCCGGCGATCTCCGGGACGACGCGGGTGGGACAGACGTTGAGCGCGAGCCCGGGGGAATGGGAAGGAGAACAGCCGATCAGCTACGCCTACCAGTGGCAGCGGTGCGACAGCTCCGGTGAAGAATGCGCGGATGTCCCGGAAGCGACTGGCTTGAGCTATGAGCTCACGGAAAGTGACGCGGGCCGCGCGATGCGGGTGGTGGTCACAGCGAGCAACGCCGCGGGGTCGGAATCTGCTGTGTCGGAAGCTACCTCGGTGGTCGTGGAGGTCCCGGTGAACACGGTGGTGCCGGTGATCACCGGCACTCCGAAGGAAGGACAGGAATTGACTGCGAGCACCGGGACGTGGAGCGCCTACCCGGAAGCGAGCTACACCTACCAGTGGCAGCGCTGCTACGGCACGGGCGTGAGCTGCAAAAAAATCGAAGGCGCGACCGGATCGAAGTACCTCCTGGGTAGTGGAAACGCGGGTACGATCGTGCGTGTGACGGTCACCGCCACGAACACGGCAGGCTCCGGGTCGGCCAGCTCGCAGACGACTGTGCCGATCGAAGCGATTCCCCCGTCCATTGTCGAAGCGCCCGTGATCAAAGGGGTCCCGCGGGAGGGACGCGAGCTGAGAGCCAACCCGGGTGAATGGGCTGGCAGCCCGCCGATGGCGTTCGCCGACCAGTGGGAAAGCTGTGACGGCCTGGGCGAAGGGTGCCTGCCGATCGCCGACGCGAACGGCTCGAGCTACATTCCCGGGCCGGCGGACGTCGGTGGCACGCTGCGCGTCTCGGTGACGGCGAGCAACCTGGCGGGCATCTCCGTCATGAGCGCCTCGCCGCCCAGCGGCGTGGTGGAAGCGGGGCCGTTCCTCATCGCGCAGTTCGGCACGGCGGGCTCCGGTGAGGGGCAGCTCAAAGACCCGAGCGACATCGCGTTCGATGCCGCCGGGGACGTGTGGGTGCTGGACCGGGGCAACGATCGGGTGGAGGAGTTCGGCGCCGAAGGCGGCTACCTCGGGCAGTTCGGCTCGGAAGGCTCGGGAGAAGGGCAGCTGTCACGACCCGATGCGCTCACGGTGGACGCCAAAGGTGACGTATGGGTGATCGATACGGGCAACGATCGCGTGGAGGAGTTCAGCGCAACGGGCGAATACCTCGAGAGCTTCGGGAGCGAGGGCAGTGAACCCGGTGAGTTCGAGCGCCCGGAGGGGATCGCTGTCTACGGTGGGAGCGTGTGGGTAGCGGACACCGGAAACAGCCGGCTGGAGCGCTTCAACGAAGCCGGCGTATACCAGCAGACGATTGGCGCCAAAGGCTCCGGCATGGGAGAATTGAATGAACCGGAAAGCATGGCGATCGACCACAATGGCAATGTTTGGGTCTTGGAGGGGCCGGAACGACGCGTCGAAGAGTACAACGAAGCCGGTGAACTTATCGGGGGGTTCCCTGCCCGCGAAACAACCGACGGACTGGACGTCTTTCCGTCTGGGATCGCCGTCGACGCCAACGACGACATATGGGTCGGCGACGTGAGCAACAACCGCGTCGTAGAGTTCCCTGAAAAAGGGTACCCCGCGCAGTTCGGAGGCGTCGGCAGTGGCGCTGGAGAGCTTCAGCTCAGCACCCCGATGGGCCTGGGCGTCGATTCCCACGGAGACATCTGGGTCGCCGACCCGGGCAATGACCGTGTCCAGGAGTGGACGCTCCCTCCCTCACCCCCGACCAGCGTCGCGCCCCCGAGCGTCTCGGGCGAAACGGTCGCCGGCGAGACGCTGAGCGCGACCACGGGCTCCTGGGCCGGCGATCCACAGGCATACCGCTACCAGTGGCAGGCTCTGCGGAGGTGGCCTGGGGTGCAACGCCATCGTCGGCGCCGACACGCAGACCTACATGCTCGCCCAGGGTGATGTGGGCGAGACCGTGCGCGTGCTCGTGACCGCGTCCAACGCCGGGGGGGCCGCGAGCGAAGTCTCGTCCATGACTTCGTCCGTGGTGTCGGCGACACCGCTCTCGAACACGGCGGCACCGGCAGTCTCCGGCGCGGTGCAGGACGGACAGATGCTCCACGCGAGCACCGGGGCCTGGAGCGGGTCGCCGCCCTACGCCTACGCCTACCAGTGGGAAAGCTGCAACGGTGGCGGCGGCGAATGCGCGCCGATCGAAGGCGCCACTGGTCCCGAATACGCGCTCGGGGAAGGCGACATCGGGAGCACCCTGCGCGTGAGTGTTACAGCCACCAACGCCGCCGGCTCGGCGCAGGCAACCTCGCCGGCGAGCGCACAGGTGACGCCCGAACCCCCGGGTGAGATCCAGCCCCCCACCATCTCCGGTGTCCCGGACGCCCGCCAGGTTCTGTACGCCAATCACGGTGCCTGGACGGGAACCGAACGGCAGTTCAGATACCAGTGGGAAAGCTGCAACTCCAGCGGTGGCGAATGTGCGCCGATCGAAGGGGCCACCGGCCCCGAATACGACCTCGGCGAAGGCGACATCGGCACCACGGTACGGGTCAGGGTAGGCGTGGCCAGCGCCGTCGGTTCGCTCACCGACGTGTCGGCAGTGACGCCCGTGATCGGCGCACCCGGTGCGCTCGCGAGCACGGCCCCACCGGTCGTCTCCGGCGTGCCACAGGTCGGCCAACCGCTCACCGCGAACACCGGCAGCTGGGCGAGCACCGGCACGGTCACCTACTCCTACCAGTGGCAGCGCTGCGACCGCTTCGGCCTGCACTGCACGGACATCGAAGGCGCCACCGGCACGAACTACACCCCCGCTGCCGGTGACGCCGACAGCACGCTGAGAATCCAGGTCACCGCCAGCGAGGAAGAACATGCGGTCTCCCGCATCTCGTTCGCAACGCAGACGGTCGCAGCGACCGGCGCCCCCGTGGTGGAGCAGCCGCCGCTCATCAAGGGCCCCACCCTCCAGGGGCAGACCCTCACTGCGAGCACCGGGCAGTGGGCGGGCGAAGGCCCGGTCAGCTACTCCTACCAGTGGGAGCGCTGCACCCAGTCGGGGGAATGCACCGCGATTGAAGGCTCCATCGCCGCCACCTACACTCTGACCGGAGGCGACGTGGACACCACTCTGCGAATCATCGTGACCGCCACCGACAGCGGCGGCAGCACGGCTGCCGTATCGACTGCCACGGCCACGATCGACCCCGAATCACTCACCGAGATCACGCCCCCGTCGGTCTCCGGCGTCGTCGAGGTCGAAGGCGAACTCGACGCCGAACCGGGCATCTGGAGCGCCACCGGCCCCGTCTCCTACGCCTACCAGTGGGAACGCTGCAACCCCAGCGGCGGCGAATGCACACCGATCGCAGGCGCCGAAGAACCCGGCTACCAGCTCACGGCGGGGGACCTCGGCTCGACGCTGCGCGTCAAGGTGACCGCCACCAGCCCGCTCGCCAGCCAGAGCGCCTACTCAGCCCCGACAACAGGCACCCCCGGCGGCGAAGCGACCGTCGAACAGGCCACGGAAACCGCCCAGCGCACCGACCCCGCGATCCTCGCGCCCTCCACGACCGCGATCCTCGAAGGGCAGACCGTCGCCCCCGCGCTCGGCGACGAAGAAGAACTCTCCTCCCAGCAGGCCCTGACGACAACGAGCGTCTCCAAGGAAGACCCAGGCGAACTCTCCGTCAACACCCCCGACGGCGAACTCAGCCTCAAACCCGCCGAAACCTCCCCCAAGGCCACCACGCTGCCGACCCTCGTCAACGGCACGGTCGCGCTGTTCACCAACAGCTGGCCCGCGACCGACACCATCCTCCGACCCGACGCCCTCGGCACCACCACGATCCTGCAACTCCGCTCCGCCGAAGCCCCACGGTCCTTCTCCTGGGAAGCGGGCCTCGGCGCCGGCCAGCAGCTGCGCCAACTCCCCGACGGCAGCGTCGCCGTCATCAGCTCCACCGAACCGTTCAGCGCGCCCCCGCCAAGCCCAGAACCCGAATCGCAGGCCGGCCCCGAACAGCCCGAAACAACCGCCGAACAAGCCGAAAGGGAACACGAAGAAGCCGCGCCCGAAGAAGAAACCCAGCCCGAACCCCCACCCTCGGCGCCGCGCAGCACGACACCCCCCGCAGAAACCCCACCCGGCCAGCTCGAACCCCAGAACACCCAGGCACAGTACGAAGCTGCCACCAGCGCAATGGGCGCAGCCGAAACCCAAACCGGCGGCACCACACTGATGGTGACCAGCCTCCCACACGCCATCGACGCCGCCGGCCACACCGTCCCGGCCTCCCTGGCCGTCAACGGCGACACCATCACCCTGACCCTTGAGCCGAGCGAGACCCCCACCTACCCAATCCTCGTCGCACTGCCGGTCGCCGCGCCCAGCGACAAAACCAGCGCCGAACGCGACCCATTCGAGTACGGGCTCTCAGACCAGCGCTACACGACCTTCACCGAAGAAAACGCCAAGACCAACGAAAACATCGCCCGCCTGAAAAACCCCAAAGCACCCCTCTACGTCCAGACCGCCCGGCTGGCCGTTCCCTGGGATATCCTCACCTCCGCAGCCCAGAGTACGAAGCGCGAAGAAGCCGAAAAATGGGTCTCCTCGGTCGAGAAAGACGGCCTCGAACCGTATATCACGCTCGAGGCGGAAGAACACGAGAAACATCCGCCAAGTGTCCCCACGTATCGTTCCGCGATCAAGGGCTTGATCGGGCTATTCGCCAAGCAGGGAGTGACGCGATGGGGTGCTTGGAACGAGCCAGACCTCGGAGAAAACTTTGTGGGGTACCAGCTGGCGGCTCACTATTGGCAAGCAGCCGAGTCAGTAGCTGTGGAACTCAACTGTCACTGTACCGTTGTCGCGGGCGAATTCTACGAGTATCCCGAGCAGGAGCTCCCACACTATTCCGGGGATTATCGTAAGGCGCTCTTGGAATATGATCCCCAGGCATGGAAAAGCGAACACAAGCATGCAACGCCGAGCCGCAACGCTTGGAAGAAGCACAAAGTACCAAGTACCTGGGGATTTCACGACTATAAGGATGTCGTGGAAATCAGGAGCACAAACGCATCGGAATTCCAGCATTTCGCCAGCGGAGGCGGGCTCGGGAAGCCACGGATCTGGATAAGTGAGGCCGGCGTCCAACTACACAACGGCGCCACAAACCAGCCACCGACCCGCCTGGTGGGGGCGCCTGAAGCACGAGAATTCAACCTACAAACAGAAGCGGCAAACGCATTTACCGCTCTACGCTACGCCAAACCCACACACGGAAATGGCATTCCCCGTGTAGAACGTGTGTACTACTATGAGTACGAAGCACCAAACGAAGCAGTAGTAGGGAAAAAGGCAAACGAATTCGACAGTGGACTGGTCGAAGCAGAACCGGAACCCGGAGGCGAAGGCAAAAGCTACGGTGAAGCCCGGCCGGCATACTGCTACCTGGCGTATGAATCACATAGGTGCCCACCGACCGTCGTGACGCTGAGCGAACGTTCGGCTAAGGTGGACACGCACGGCATCGAAGGCGAAGTTCTGTTCGAATGGGTAGTGGCCGGAAGCAACGAAGTCCAGACACTGAAAGCACAGCCCATTGGAGCAGACGTCTTTCGTCCGCAAGTTATTCCCGCAAACTCAGTATTTGCGCGTTGTACTTCCTACCGATATCGTGCTATGGTAAAAAACCATTTTGGCGAAACGGCTACAGGTCAATACATCACTGTGAGCCAGATCTGCACATGATGTACGCAACTTTCGGGCCTCCATTGGGTCTAAGTGTCGTGGAATAGCAACCGAGAACAGGAGCTTTGAGGAGCCATGCGTAGAGTTATCGTCATAGCCGCAGCAGTAGCCCTGTTGGGAGTCCCGGCCGCCGCCACGGCGGCTCCCTCGAAGCGCACACACACGGGGACTCCAAAATGCCCGCCTACCCGCAATGATGTGGTGCTTGCCGCCGACACGCAGTCCGTTATCTACAGGGCTCCTTTTTACGCGGAAATGGCGCCACCCTATATATTTGCATGCGCCTACAGTTCGAAGCGACTGTACAAGCTAGGACGGACCACTGAGGGCAGCGCCGCTGGTTCTGTCGGCACGGGCCCATTCGCGCTCGCAGGCCCGGTCGTCGCATATGATGTTGGCGAGTCTTTTACTGTATTTGAAACCCACTTTCGTGAAGAAATTTGGGTCCGCAACCTGGCGACTGGGAGAGTGATCTACAGAATGCCGAATGGCTCGCCCGCAGAACCCGAAGACGTTGGCATCGGGGAAACCACAGCGATTGTAGTGAAGGGCGATGGATCGGTGGCCTGGATCGCCAGGGCGAGCAGGCAGCTTGGCAGCATCCAGGTTCGCTCAGTCGATAAGACCGGCAGCCATCTGCTCGCCGCCTCACCAGAAATCGAACCCGACTCCCTCGCGCTCGCGGGCAGCACGCTGTACTGGATGCAGGGCGGCAAGCCGATGTCGGCGACGCTGGACTGAGCTCACCGATGGGCGGATGGGCTTTGCGTGTTGATAACCACTAGAACTACAGCTTTGAGGAGCCATGCGTAGACTTGCCACCATAATCGCATCAGCGGTGTTGATAAGCATCTCGACCACGGCCATCGCCACTGCGGCAACACATGCAAGACAAGGACACAAGGGGACCGCTGAGTGCCCTCCTAAGCATGAGGCAGTGCTGGCGGCCGATGCTCAGGCCATCGTCTACAAAGCCCCTACTTCACCGGAAAGTCTGGGCGGTGATATATTTGCGTGTTCATACTCCAACAAACATTCATTCCGGCTTGGGTCAGAGCTGTACGGAGGTCCGTCAGGCTCAGGGGGTGTGCTTCCAGTCGCACTAGCCGGTCCGGTTGTGGCATACGGCGTCGGGGAATCCTACACCGGACCGTCGGGGCACAGCTTTAGGGAAATCATGGTTCGCAATCTTGTGACCGGAAAGTTGATCCTTAAGACACCGAACGGGTCGCCGGCAGAACCCGGAGATATCGGCCTTGGGGAAACGACAGCAACAGTCGTTAAGAGCAACGGGTCGGTGGCCTGGATCGTCAGGGCAGGTTTGGCGCAGGCTCGGTGGTATACAAGTCCGCTCAGTCGATAAGACCGGCAGCCATCTACTCGCCGCCTCACCAGAAATCGAACCAGACTCCCTCGCGCTCGCGGGCAGCACGCTGTACTGGATGCAGGGCGGCAAGCCGATGTCGGCGATGCTGGACTGAGGCTCACCGATGTCACGGACGGGTCTGTCATGGGGCGCGAGCGGTCTCTCGATCGTGCTTATTGCGATTGGTGTGGGAGGTTGCGGCGGGAGCACCGCCACGAAGGCGAGAGCATCGAGGCAGGCGCGGACCGCGAGACCCGTACCCGCCTACCGTGTCGGCCAGTACTGCAACCCCATCAAGGCCGCGAGATATCGAGCGCTCGGCCTGGAGTGTCGTCATCATCACCTTGCAAAGCGCTGAACGTCGACGCCCCGAGCATCGAGACGGCAGCACGTCCGCTCTCGGCACCGCGCAGGCGGGCGGACAGGGGTGCGGCCCGTACGCGTCATAGCCCAGGTGGGTGTCGCGCGACGTAGGTCGTACCGTCGGCGAGGTTGGCGAGTGGTTCGCCGCGCCAGCGTGGCCCTGTGCCGGCGGGGATGGGTGGCCCGCCGTAGTCGGCGGTGTCGAGTGCGATGCCGGCGACGACGATCCAGGCGTGGGCGCTGTTGGCGTAGATGGTGATCCAGTGTCCGGGGCCGGGCTGCCCGTAGCGCTCGAGTTCGGTGGAGTCGAGAGGGGTGGGGCCGAGCAGCCCGGCGGTGTAGAGGACGAAGGAGGTCGCCCCCGAGCAGTCGTAGGCGGGCCAGAGCTGGGCGAGGGTGCCGTAGTGCTGGTCGGGTTCGGGGTAGGGGTGGGTGTGGATGAGGTTGCTGGCGGCGATGGCGAGTTTGACGGGGGTGGGTGCTTCTCGGGGTGCGGTCGCGTTTCCGTCGGGTTGGATGCGCGCGGTTTGCCCGGGGGTGAGTCCGAGGGCGCCGGCGGCCGGGCAACTGGGGGTTTCGCCGGTGGTGGGTGTGGGTGCGGCGCCGCCGAGGAGGCTGCTGGTGCCGGTGCTGGGGTTGGGTGCGGGTGTGACGGTGACGGGGCGTGTGCCCCAGGCGTTCTGGCTTGCGCGTCCGTGCCAGTCGTAGATGTCGATGTGCCTGCCGGCGACCGCGCTGCCGGTGTCGCCGGCGTAGAACGCGCTGGTGGTCCCGAACGGGTTGGGCTGGATGTAGACGTAGCTGCCGAGCGGGATGACGCTCGGGTCGACGGCGATCTCGTAGGCGGGTGGGCCGGTGGTGAGGTTGAGGCCGGTGGTGGTGATGCCGTCGCCCTGGATGCCGCCCCAGGGGGGGCCGTAGGCGGTCGCGGTCCATGTGCCGGCCGGGCCTGTGGCGGTAGGTGTTTCGCCGGGGGGCTGGCAGGCGCCGCCGTGTGCGCTGGTGCTGAGCAGCAGCGCGGTGACGCCGAGCGCGGGTAGCGCGGCGGCGAGGAGCCCGGTGACCGCGAGGAGGCCCTTCATGGGTGCTCCGGCGGAAGCCCGTGTCTATGCGTAGATCCAGACACCTCACGTTAGATCATACTTGTTTTGCGTATTTGGTCTATGATGCGTGGTATCTCAACCCACGGCAGCGGAGGTGATTGGCAGATGAGGCTCCTGATCGCAGCGAGCGGTTTCACGTTCAAGGTGACCCCGGAACCCGGGAAGGCGCCTGGTGCGCCGGGTATTCAGAGCGCGATCAACGTGATCGCGGTGTACGCGCTGCTGGCGTGTCTGGCGGGGTTCCTCGCGGGTGGCGCGGTGTGGGCGGTCGGCGGGCGGATCGGTAACGAGCACACAGCGGTCGGCGGCAAGATCGGGATGGCGATCGCTGTCGGGGTGGCGTTCCTGATCGGGGCGGCCGCGGCGATCCTGCAGTTCGCGTACGGGCTGGGCTGATGATGCGCGAGCGAACCTGGCCACCGTCCGCGCTCGCCGCAGTGGCGATATGCGTCCTCGCCCTGGTGGTGCTGTTGAGCGTGCTCCTGGCGCGCGGCGGCGCCGGGCGGAGCGCGGCCGGAGCGATCGAGCTCGTTGACGGTGCCCCGGTCGGTGTGCAGGACACGCGGGCGGGCGCGCTCGCGGCGGCGGATAACTATCTCGCGGTCGCGTCGCAGTCGGTCGAGCAGGACCCGCCGGTGTTCGCGGCGCTGGTCGCGCAGGCGTACGCCCCGGGTATCCGTGCAAGGACGCTTGTCCAAGCACAGCGGTTGCGCGCGAGTGACGTGCAGAACATGGGTAACTACCGGGTGGGAGGCCGCGGGATAGCGGTGATCGCGGCGCGGCGCCTGGACGGCTACACCCCTCAGCAGGCGACGGTGACGAGCTGGCTCGGGGGGCTGGTGTGGGGGCCGCGTCTGGCGCCGCGCCAGACGTGGAACCTCGTCGTCACGACGCTCCGTTGGCAGGCGGGCCGCTGGCTGGTGGAGTCCTCCAGTACCGACCCGGCGCTGGCGCCGGTCCCGTCGGTCGTGTACGTCGATGGCGGGAACGATCGCGCGGGCGCGTTCGCGCGTCTGGCGGGTATGACGGGGCCGTTCTACGGCAGCGCGGAATGACGATGCCTTTACCGCGTCATGTGGCTTGCGGGTTGCTCGTGCTGGTGGTGGGGCTGCTGGGGGTTTGCGGGTGCGCGCAGGGGATGGTCCCGGCGGTCGGTGTGCAGCCGGGCCGCCCGGTGCAGGTGGCGCTCGGCCTGGGCAAGCTGCTCGGCGGCGAATCGTGCGGCGGTGAAGGCTCGCTCGTCGGTGAAGCGGTGAATGGGATCACGGGTGGTGTCTCGGGCGCGACGGGCTGTGCGGCGGAAACGGTGGCGGGTGGTGTGGCTGGTGCTGTCGGGAACGGGATCCTGAACGTGGTTGCGGAATGGGTGATCGGCGCGGCGACGCAGGTCACGGGGTTTGTCGCTGCGGAGATGCAGAAGACGACGACGCCGCAGTTGCAGTCGGCGTGGTTTGAGGCGCAGTTTCAGCCGATGGCGGATCTCGGCGCGGCGCTGGGGCTGTTGGTCGTGTTGATCGCGTTCGCGTCGGCGGCGGTTCGTCGTAGTCCGGAGGCGCTCGCGGGTGCGCTCGCGGGGGTCGCCCGGGCGGGCATTGGCACGGGTCTGGTGGTTGCGTTGACCGCGATCGGCCTGGGGATCGCCGACGAGGTTTCGAGTGCGGTCTTGACGAGTTCCCCGCACACGTTCTGGGCGGCGGCGGCGCACGCGTGGGGCTCGCGCGGGTTCGGTGGGTTCGGCTCCTCCGCGTTGGCGACGTTGATTGCGCTGGTCGAGGTGTTCGCGGCGATCTTCGTGTGGCTTGAGCTGATCGTCCGTGACGCTGCGATCTATGTCGCGGTTCTGTTCTTCCCGGTTGTGCTCGCGGCGTCGATCTGGCCCGCGCTGGGCTCGTGGCCGGGCCGGCTGGGCAGGCTGCTGTTGCTGTTCGTGATCCTCAAGCCGGTCGCGGTGATCGTGCTCTCGCTGGCGGGTAGCGCGGCGGCGGCGGGGTTGTCGTTCGGGGGCGGGGTGTCGGGGTCGGTCGGGACGATTCTCGCGGCGACTGTGATCTTCGCGTTGGCGGCGTTCGCGCCGTGGACGCTGATGTATCTGCTCGCGGCGGACGCGGAGAGCGCGTACATGGCGGCCGGTCTGCGCACTGCCGCAGGAGCCGCGGTCACCGATGAGGACGGCCGTTCGGTTCGCAGCCTCGGTGGCTTGCGGAACCTCGGCGGGGGAGCAGGCTCCGGCGGCCTGGGCAGCGGCGGTGGACCGGGCGGCGGGGGACCTAGCGGTGGCACGCCTGGCGGTCTCGGGAGCGCTGGTGGCGGCGAGGACCCGGGTGGTGGGGGCAGCCCGTTGGGCGGCGGGCTCCCGGGGGGCGCCGCAGCCGCAGAGGGCGGGGCGGGTGTGGTAGGCGCGCTGGAGGATGGGACGCTGCCGGTCGCCGCGGAGTCGATCGGCGGGGGGAGCGTCGGCGCGGCAGCGGGTATCGGCGCCCTGGCTGCATCCAACGGCGCAGGCGACTCACGCGAGCCGGGCGCGGGCTCGCAGCCGCAGGGCGCATCCGCACTCATGGGCGCCGAGGATGCCAGCGCCGAGAACACTGGCCGGGAGCCCCCCAGCGGCGCTCTCGCGGGCGGGCAGCCGGGCGGCGCGCGCGCGATGCCACCAGCTGCCGGCGGAGCCCCGACGGGCGTCTCTCCCCCACGTCCGGCCGGGGGCTCCGCCGGCGCCCCTGCTCCCACCGAGGAGGAGTCCTCCGCGCAGCCGACTGAGCGCGCGCCGCAACCGGTGGGTGGTGCTCCGCTCCCAGATGGCGGGGATACGGCGTCGGGCCTCCAGCGCTCGCCGTCGCGGCGTGGCCGGTCCGGCTCGACGGCGCTGACCCTTGTTCATTCGCGGCCAGACCCGGCACGCGAGCCCGCCGGTAGCGAAGAGGGGGAGGCCTAGCGGTGAGCGAGACGACGTACCGTTTCGCGCCGCACCCCACGGGTGGGTTCCTGCTCGGGCTGCGGGTCTCGCAGCTGCTCGGGTTCGTCCTCGTGGGTGCGTTGGCGCTCGGCGCGCTGCGCCTCGGCGGGTTCGGTGGCCTGGCGCTTGCGCTGGTGCTCTTCGCGTTCGCCGCGGGCGTGCTGTTGGTTCCGGTGCGTGGGCACACGATCGAGCAGTGGGCGCCGGTGACGGTGCGGTTCGTGCTCGGCCGCTACAGCACCCGCGCACGCTTCCGCTCCCAGCGCGCGCAGCTCGGGCACGTCGTGAGGCTCCCGACGGGGGAGCTCGACCCGCAGCGTCCGCTGGAGCCGTGGTCGCTCCCCGGGGAGCTCGCGGACCTCGAGCTCCTCGAGGGCGAGCTGGTGCGCTACGACCATGCCCCCTTCGGTGTGGTCAAGGACTGCCGCGCACGGACGTTCACCGCTGTGCTGCGGGTGCGGGGCCGGGCGTTCGCGCTGCTCGCAGCGGAGGAGCGCGAGCAGCGCCTGCAGGACTACGGCGCGGTGCTCGCCGCGCTCGCACGCGACGACTCCGCTGTGCGCCGTGTCGCGTGGATCGAGCGGACGCTGCCGGGGGACGGCGACGCGCTCGGTGACTATCTGCTCGAGGCGAAGCGCCCGGACGCGACGCTCGCCGACCCGCCGGAGGAGCTGATCTCCTATCTGAACCTGATCGGCCGCGCGGGGGATGTCGCGGAGGAGCACGAGCTGCTGTTCGCGTTGCAGGTGGACTCCGGGCGCCCGGCCGCCAGGCGCGCGATCAACCGGATGGGTGGCGGGGACCTCGGTGCGCTCGCGGTGTTGGGTGGCGAACTGGGGCAGCTGATCGAGCTGCTCGACCGCGCGGCGCTCACCCCGACGGGTGTCCTGACACGCCGCGGTCTAGCGGGCGTGATCCGTGATGCGTATGACCCGTGGGGCAGGCGCGCGCGCCAGCGTCAGCTCGACCGCACCCTCCTCGGCGACACGGGCCTCGCGCCGCACACGTCCGCGCCGATGGTCCGCGCGGAGCACTGGTCGCACATCGCGGCCGACGGGGCGCTGCACTGCACGTTGTGGGCGGCGGAGTGGCCACGGATCGATGTCCGCGCGCTGTTCCTGCAGCCGCTGTTGATGGACAGCCGCGCGACGCGGACGATCGTGATGTGCATGGAGCTGGTCGGGCCGAGCCGCGCGATCCGCCAGGCCGAGCGTGCCGCGACCGAGACCGCGACCGAGCGCAGCCTGCGCTCGCGGGTGGGGCAGCGCACAAGCCAGCGCCAGTCCCAGCGCGACCGCGCGACAGGGGAGCGCGAGCGCGAGCTTGCCGAAGGGCACGCCGCGGTCCGCTACGCGGCCTATGTGACCGTCAGCGTGCCCGCGGGTGGGCCGGACGCGCTCGCGGACCTGGAGAGCGACGTGTCCCGGGTGGAGCTCGAGGCCAAGCGCGCGCCGTTGCGCCTGGAGCGGATGTGGGGCCAGCAGGCAGACGCGTTCACGTTCGGCTTGCCGCTGTGCCGGGGGCTGCGGTGAGTCGCCAGGGTGAGCGCCGCAAGCGCCGAGAGGCACGCCGCGAGGAGCGGGCAGCCCGCATGGAGCACCGCGCTCGGCGAGGGAGTCTGCGGCGTGAGCTTTCCCAGCGAGCGACGGGCGGCCTGGGGCGACTGGTGCACGCGGGGGAGCGCGCGGGGCACCAGGTCTCAACGGCGCACTTCCAGGCGGCGTACCCGGCGGTCGCGGAGGCGGGGTTGGGTGCGCAGGGTGTGTATATCGGCTCGGATTTGCACGGTGGCTCGTTTGTGTATGACCCGTGGCTGCTCTACCAGCGCGGGGTGCTGTCGATCGCGAACACGATCGTGCTGGGCCAGCCGGATTTCGGTAAGAGCTCGCTGACCAAGAGCTGGCTCTACCGCTCCCGCGTGTTTCCCCGCCGCTGCGAGATCATCGACCCGAAGGGCGAGTACGGCGAGCTCGTGCACGCCCTCGGAGGTGTCGTGCTGCGCCTGGAGCCCGGCGGCGAAACACGCCTGAACCCGCTCACACGGATCGGTACCCCCGAGATGCGCGAGGGCCTGCTGCTCGCGGTCGCACACGCAATGCTCGCCCGCCCACTCTGGCAGGCCGAGGCCGTCGGCGTCGTCGAGGCGCTCGCGGCAGCCGACGAGCAGACGACCGGCGAGGTGTGCGTCGGGCACGTCGTCGAGCAGCTACGCGACCCCGCCGCGCGAGTCACCCAGGCACTCGACCTGACCCACGAGGCAGCGCGGGAGCATCTGCGCGAAGTCGCGCTCGCGTTGATGCGTCTCTGCCACGGGCCGCTGCGGGGCATGTTCGACGCGCCGACCAGTCACGGCGAGGACGTGTGGGACGCGCCGGCGCTCTCGCTGGACATCTCCAGGGTGGCGGCGGGCGGTGCGACGTCGGATCTCGCGCTGGCGATCACGATGGTCTGCGCGACCGCGTTCCTGGACGCCAAGCGGATGCACCGCACCCTGGACGCGCAGGCCGCGGGCCGGGAAGCTGAGAAGACAATCCGCGTCAGCGACGAGGGCTGGCGCGCGCTGCCGATCGCGGGCCTCGGCGACTACTACCAGGCCGCGTTCAAGCTCGGTCGGCAGACCGGCGTGCAGCACTGGATGGTCCTGCACCGCCTCACAGACCTCGACGCCGCAGGCGATCAGGGAAGCCGCCAGCAGGCGCTGGCCAAGGGTCTGCTCGCCGAGACCGGGACCGTGGTCGTCTACCGCCAGCACCCCGAGGAGACCACCCGCGCGAAAACAGCGCTCGGGCTCTCCACAACAGAGGCGCAGCGCATCAGCCACTACCCCCAGGGAGTCGCGCTGTGGCGGATCTCCGGGCGCTCCTACGAGGTGCGCCATATCCGCTCCCAGCGTGAGCGGGCACTCACTGCGACCGACGCCGCGATGGCCCCCCGCGAACCCCCCGGTGTGCCGGAGCACGCCCCGCTGGGAGCACCCACGTGAACAGCGCACCAGCACAGCACCCCGCCGGGCACGTGCTCATCGGCCCGCCACCCGCAGCGCTCTACATCCTCGGGGTGCTGGTGCTGCTCGCCGGGACGGTGATCCTCCTCACATGGCGTTCCCAGCGCGGCAAGGGAGACCGCGCGGCGCGGTTCGCTGCCCGCGGCGAGTTCGACGGGCTGCGGGTGCGCGACCCCGAGCCGGGCAGGGTGACGCTCGGCGTCCACCACGGCGCCACGATCGCCGCGGAGCCCCGCGCGTCAGTGATGGTCCTCGGCCCCTCGCAGTCCGGCAAGACGACGGGGATCGTCGTACCGGCGCTGCTGGAGTGGGCGGGTCCCGCGCTGTCCACGTCGGTGAAGAGCGATGTCGTGCACGACACCCAGACCGCGCGCGCCACCCGGGGGGAGGTCCGGATCTTCGACCCCACGAGCTCGACGGGGCTGCCGCATACTGCGTGGTCGCCGGTCCTCGCCTCGCGCACGTGGGAAGGCGCCCGCCGTACAGCCGCGAGGCTCCTCGGCGTCGGCGACCACGGCCCCGCGAGCAACGCCGACGAGACGTTCTGGCGCCCAGCCGGCGCACGGTTCCTCGCACCGCTGCTGCTCGCCGCCGCGCACGGCGACCGCACGATGCGCGAGATCCTCGCTTGGATAGCAACCATCGGCGAGGACGAGCCGACCGAGCTGCTCGAGACCAGCCCGTCCCCGGGTGCGCAACCAGCGCTGCAGGCGCTGCGATCGGTGTGGGAAGCCGACCCGCGCTTTCGCTCCTCGCTGTTGCAGACGATCGCTACGGCGCTCGACCCGTGGCAGGAGCCCACGATCGCCGCCGCGACGATGGGCGACAGCACGATCACCGCCAGCTGGCTACTCGACGGCCCGAACACGCTCTACCTGATTGCCCCCGCGGATGACCAGCGCCGCCTACGTGGCCTGTTCACCGCGCTGGTCGCCGACATCACCGCCGGCGCGTTCGAACGCTCCACCCAAACCGGCAAACCGATCGACCCGGCGCTGCTGCTCGCGCTGGACGAGGCCGCGAACATCGCGCCGCTGCCGAACCTCGACGAGATCGCCTCAACCGGCCCCGGCCAGGGCGTCCAGCTCCTCACCGTCCTGCAGAACGTAAGCCAGGCATCCGACCGGTGGGGCCGCGACCGCGCGGAAACGATCATCGCCAACCACCGCGCCCGTCTCTTCACCCCCGGGATCGGCGACCGCGCGACCCTCGAATACCTCACCCACACCCTCGGCGAGGAAGAGATCACCCGCGTCTCCACCCACCGCCCCGGCGCCCTTCAGCCAGGCTCGAAAACCGTCAGCAGCGACTTCCGGACGCTCGCGGCCCCGCATCGTGTCCGCCAGTCCGAGCCCGACACCGCGCTGCTGATCTACGGCCGCCTGCCCCCCGCATGGCTGCGGCTACGACCCTGGTACGCGCACCCCGCGCTGCGCGCCCTCGCAGAAGGCAACCCCACGCCAAGCGCCAGCCCCCGCCGCGCCCTGCGGCTCCTACGCGACTTCCCTCACACCCCCCGGCTCGGCCGCGCTGCTCGGCGGCAGGGCATGGCACGTCAGTCACACCACGACAACGACCCTCAAGGAGGAATCACAACATGAACAGCATCAACATCACCGGCCGCCTCACCCACGACCCCGAGCTGCACGCACTGCCCAGCGGAGACCCCGTATGCAAGCTCCGTCTCGCCGTCGACGGCCTCGCCCCCGGCCGCGAGACCGGGTACATCAACGCGACGTGCTTCGGCAACAGCGGTGAGGCCGCCGCACGAGTACTCGCCAAGGGCTGGCTCGTCGCGCTCAGCGGACGCCTGGAGTACCGCCAGTGGGAAGCCCAGGACGGCACCAAGCGCCACGACTACGGGGTAGTCGGCCACGTCGAGTTCCTCACCGCCCCACGCGGTAACGACCCGGAGGCATCCGAGTCCCAGGAGGAGGAAGGGCGCCAGGAGCTGCCGGCCGCCGCCTGACCCCGCCCCACGCGTGAGGGGCGCCCGGCTCTCCCTCCCCAGCCGCGCGCCCCTCCGCTCGCCCGCAACAGACGGGTGGCGGGCCAGGCTCGACACAAACAACCAAGGGCACGGCCGACGGTGACGCCTCACAGCAGCGTGCCGAGGGGCGATAGACGCCGCCGAAAAGACCCGTTCGCGCAACCGCTCGATCACGCGCTCGAACGGCTGCGAGCGCACGGCCTCCCCTACAAGGGGGACGAGCGCCACCTATCCACCTGGCAGGCAGTCTGCCCGTTCTGCCGGGTGCCCGACTGGACGCTCACGCTGCGCGAGCACGGCTACGGCGGGTCGATCGCGCTCCAGTGCGCCGCCGGCTGCACCGAGACCGAGATCCAGGACGCGCTCGAGCGAGACCCAGCCGAGACACGAATCGAAGCCGCCGACGTCGAAGTCGCACAGGCGCTCGAACTGGCCGAACAGGCAGGCGACCTCGCCGCACGGGCACTCGCACTCGCCACCCGGGGGCATGACGACCCATCGCCCACCAGGCAACGAGATGGCAGCGTGAGCGACTCGCCGATCCGCTCCCGTCACCCCCGACAGAGAGACCGGCCCTCAGCGTTCGAAGTTGAACTCCCTGACGGCATCGGCCTGTGAACCTTCCTTGGACACAGACCGTGCCGGCGACACCGAACTGGGAACGTCTACGCGCTCTGCGTCTGCACGGACTGCGCACTCTGCGCCGACGCCCTCTTCGGCGTCCAACGCGACTGAACACCAGCTATACGCGGTCGCAGCGTGAACCACCGGGCACGCCCCGGCGCGCTCGGACAAGGACCACAGCGCCAGCTTACGATCTCGTGTTAAGGGGGGATCGTCCACGCGAGTCGGTGAGGCATCCGGGCGCCGTGCGCGCGGGCCCTCCGTGGCCCGCGTCAACGCGAACGTTCCTACCGGGCAACAGCCGAGTTACGGTCGATCGTCCGCCGCTCCCCAACCAGGCTGGCGCCTGGTCGGGGACCCCGACCGCGGCGGAGCGCAGTCCCCCGGCCCCCGCCGGGCGGGGCAGTGTGGCACGCCCTGTCAACCCACAAGGGGTCGGCCCTGGCGGGCCTTGACAGGGCGTGCAGGGGGGCCGGGCCGGCGGCCGGCCGACTGCTCGATCGACGGATGGGGCCCCGGCGGCCCCAGCAGCGAGTCAGCGTTCGAAGCTGAACTCGGCGTAGCTGCCGCCTTCCGAGCGTGCCTTGGGCGCCGCTGGCGCCCCTGTGTGCTGCGGCGTGCTGGTTGACGGTTCTGCCGCGGCGAGCCCTGGGGACGCTGGAGGTGGCGCCGAGGCCTCCTGAACGGTGGTGGAAGTGCCGGCGCCGGTGCTCGCGGGAGTGGTGTCACCGACGGTGTGAGTGGTTCCCGTCGCGGGATGTGTCGCCGCCGTGCGGGGAGTGTGCCGGCTCTGCGTAGCGTGGGGGTGAAGCGCTGTGCCGCTGGCGGACGCGTGGTGGGATGCCGTCGAGTGCGACTTCGCGCTTTCGTGGGCGACACTCGCCGACACCGGAGCATGCGAGGTGGATGAGTTCGTGTGCTGTGCGGCACGCCGGGGCTGGGCAAGGAGGAGCCCGCCGACGACCAGCGCCACCGCGACGACGGCGACCGCGGCCACTGCCGCCGGCATGAACGCCCATCGAGCCGGCCCACCCAGGTAGGGGTGGGTGCTGGAGGCGGGCGTGTCGGCGGACCAGACGGAGTCGGGTATCGGGCGGCGGCGCAGCTCGGGCATCGGCTGATCCCAGACCGAGCGCTCCGTGGGCGCCGGTGGGTCCTGCGGCGGGGCGAGCACCTCCCTCGGCCTGCGATCGGGGCCCTGTGGTGCGGCTACCGGACCCGCGCGGCGACGCAACGGAATGATCTGCGCGACCAACTCCTCATCGCCGCTGGTGCCGTCGCCGTCACGGGGCGGCATCATCGTTCCTCTACGCATTCCGGGCATCGCTGCTCTATCATACGTCCTACCATGCAGATATCGTTTGGCTTATTTGGCTATGGTTGAGCAGCAGATCCTGACCGTGCCCCAGGTCGCCGAGGAGCTCCAGGTGACCTCGCAGACAATCCGCAACTGGATCGACAGCGGCGCGCTGCCCGCAGCGAAGATCGGCCGCTCTTTCCGGATACGCCGCGAGCACGTCGACGCGCTCCTCGCCCGCGCGCAGGCCGACAGCAGCTCGCTGGCGACCCGCCGCGACCTCTGGGCACCAGAGACCCTCGGGCTGCCCCACCGCCGCCGCGACGCCGAGCGTCCAGCGTCCGTATGGGATGAGACGAGCGCCCCCGTGCTGCCCTCCAAGCGCTCCTGAACCCGCGGCACGGACGTTCTCGGACGAACCTGCGGTGTTGCCGCGGTACGCGCGAGCGACGGGGGTGTGCGGCGCGAGTGGCGTTGGAGAGACCCCTCCTACGAACCGTTCAGCGCGACGAACCCCAAACCGGCTGGTGCGAGACCCGCCCCGCTACCCGAAAGGATAGCTCTTTTGGGGCTGTTCGACCTACCAGAGTCGACGACCCTCGCCCGCTGCTTGGCACGCCTGCCTGCGGGCGCGTGGCCCGGCGGCGGAACCTGGGAGGTCTCCCGGGCTACGCCGAGCGCCGCGCCCGGGCACGCGGGCGCGCGGCGCTCGCCTTGTCCTCGCGCTCGATCGCGTCCGCAAGCTCGCCTGCGGCGGCGGCGAGCTCCTCGTAGGCGCGCGCGACCTCGAGCATGTTCTGACCCGTCGCGATCGTGTTCAACTGCGCGACAGCTTCGTCGAAGCGCCGCCAGAGACCCTCGGGTCCGCGACGGCCGGTGCCCGGCTGAAGCTCATACGGCGGCCGGGAGTCCGCCGCGCGGTGGGGCGGCCAGTCAAAGCCCGCCGCGTCCGCCGCCCGGCAAGCAGCGGCCTCCTCGCTTGCGGCGCGAGCGAGACCGGCCAGACGTGCGCTGAAGTTGCGGTCAGGGGGCGCCATGCGGTGCGCATCCAGCGCCTTACGCCAGCCATCGAGCGCTTCCCTGAAGTCGCTGAGCACCCGCTCCTCACCGCTGATGCTGCTAGTTGTGTTCATTTGCTCATCGTAGCGCGTGTGCAGACAGAATGCAACACGATCTCCTGATGGCCGGAGCGAGGTAGCTTGGCTGGAAGGCCGGCCAATCTAGAGAAGGCTTGTTTTGCTTATTTGGTATATGATGGTGGCTGGTATCCCGCATGGCAAGACCACCACTACCCGATCCTCCCCGACGTGACCCGGCGCACTTGACGGCATCGCCTCCGAGGCCCCCCGGCTGACCCGATGACCACCAGCACCAACCCGGCTGCGTACCCATCGCCGAGGCCGCAGGCATCCCCGTTGCGCGAGGCAGCCAGACTCGGCGAAGCCGAACGGTATCGCGCTCGCGCTCGACGTACCAGCCGAGCTGGTCGAGCAGATCGCCGAGCGCGCCGCGGCGATCGTCACCGACATCGAACGCCCGGCCGCCCCGCGTTGGCTCAACACGAAGGGCGCCGCCGACTACCTCGCCTGCAGGCCGGATCGCATCCATGACCTTGTGCAGCTCGGCAAGCTCCACCCCCGCCGAGACGGCCGACGACTCCTGTTCCGGCCCGCCGACCTCGACGCCTACCTGGAGGCCACCCGATGAACGACTCGCACCCGGTCCGCGCGGACGGCTCGATCGAATGGGTGCCAGCGAGGGTCCGCCGCGCTACCGCTCAACCGCGCTGCAAGTCGATTGCGTCGGCGAGCTGGTGCAGGTCGGCGTCCAGGGCTCGCAGAAAACGCATGGCGGTGTTCCAGCGCACCCCGCGCTGCCCCCGCTCGACCCGACCCACGAACGTGGAGTGCGCATCGAGGCGGTCGGCGAGCTGCTCTTGAGTGAGCCCGGCCCGGCGGCGCAGCTCACGTAGAGCGCGGCCGAGGACGAGTTGATCGTGTTCGGCCGTGGTGGAGTGGACGGGCTTGCTCACGTCGGGAACGCTCGCGCTGCAGCACCCCATACACCAGAGCCGTTTTGGTCTGATTTTGATAGTATTGGCTCGTCCATAAACAGTGCCGGGGCACCGCTAGAACGGCCCCCGGCGCGGCACCGAGAGCGAGAACTCCCGGCACGCCAGACACCCTATCGGTACGGGCTGGGTGTCTTCGTCGCTAGAGCCGCCCCCGGGGCCTCCAACCACAAGGAGGAACCGAAGATGACCCAGCGCAAGATGAACAAAGAGAAGGAACGGCGGCCCAGCGTGGACACCATCACCATCCCCGCAGCGCTCGTCCCGCTCATACGCGGCGCCGCGTACAGGGACCTATACGACGAGATCGAGGAAGCACGTAGCCTCGCCGCAGATCTGGAGCGTGAAGACTTCGGGAGCCTTGAGGACTTCATTGCGCTCATGGTCCTCATGGACGGTACGCGGGTCCTCCTCGACCGCTTGCGCTGGACCGCCGCCGGCAAGCAAGAGGCCATCGAGATCGACCTGCCCCAGTACCACCCCGCGCTACACGCCGCACTCAAAGCTCAGCTCAACGCCGACGAGAGCTCCCTGGAGACGGCACTCAAGGGCGAACCCGGCCGCCCCGCGGCAGCCGACCGTGTGGAGGCGCTGCGCGGGCTGCTCCGTGAGATCGGCGAGGTCGCCCCAGGCGCCACCGGCGAACGGCAGGGAGAGGAGCACGTCATGTTCGTGCTGCTCCGGGATACGCGGCAGCTCAGCATGGGCGAGGAGCCCCGGTGGTGGACGGTCGCGGAGGTCGAAAAGGAGCTGAACGGCTGCCACCCGGAGGGCATCCGATACGCGCTCGACGGGCTGGTCGCCGAGGATGTCGCGGTCCGCGATGGAGAGCGGGTGCGGGCATCACGGTGTGCGGTGCATATCGACCGCATGGGGGCGATCTGCATATGAGCCTACTGGCGCGGCCGGCAGCGCTGGCGCCTCGCCCGCGAATGGCGGGAGCCGTCGAACGAGAGGAGGCGAGGCGCGATGGTCGACCATGACGGGCCGCGTCGGGGTGTGGGCGAGAATATGGAAATGACGACTGAAGGGAGCAGGTGACGACATGGCCGCGAAGCGCGAAAAGACCAGAACGCCGGGCATCTTCAAACGCGGCGACCGCTACGTGTTCAGCTACAGGGACGCCGAAGGCAAGCAGCGGTGGGGGGAGTCCTGCCGCACGCTCGAGGAAGCCCGCCGCGCAAAGGCCGCGCGGACCACGGACATCGAGCGCGGCGAGCATGAGGAGCGCTCGCGGGTGACGCTGCACGAGTACGCCCGTGCATGGGTGAAGCGCTACCAGGGCCGCGGACGGCACGGTTTCCGGGAGGCCACGCGGGACGAATACGAGCGGCTGTTGGAGGCGTACGTGCTGCAGTATTTCTCGGCCTCCCTGCGCGTCACGGAGATCACGCCGAGCCGCATCGCGGAGTTCGTGGCATGGCTGTGTAAACAGACAAAGACCGCCCCTACGAAGGAGGACAAGACCCGGCGCGTGCCATTGTCCGACCAGACGGTGCGCAACATCGTGACGCCGCTCCGCGCGTGCCTCGCCACGGCGGTCCGGGAGGGCTTGATCCGCTCCAACCCGGCGCGGGACGTGGACCTGCCGCACCGGCCGACCGCGGAGGACGCCGATGAAGAGGAGGTCCGGGCGATGAGCCACGAGGAGCTCTCGACGCTGCTCAAGCTGCTCCCGGAGCGCCAGCGGCCGTTCTTCAAGTTCCTCGCCGTGACGGGCCTGCGAATCAGCGAGGCCATAGCACTCCAGTGGCGGCACCTGGAGCTCGACGGGTCCACGCCGCACGTCAAGGTCCGCCGCGCGTACGTGAAGGGCCGCATGGGGCCCCCCAAGAGCAAGTACGGCAAACGAGAGGTCCCGCTGGGCCACGCGGTCGTGCTGGCGCTCCGCGAGCACCGCAAAGACAGCGAGTGGTCGCGAGACGATGATCTCGTCTGGTCGGCAGGCAACGGCGCACTCCTGAACCAGGGGAACCTACGCCGCCGCGTGCTCCACCCGCCACGCGAGGAGGCGTGCCTCGAGTGGGTCGGGTTCCACACCTTCCGCCACACCTGCGCCACCCTTCTGTTCGCCGAGGGCCGCAACGCGGTGCAGGTCCAGCGGTGGCTCGGCCACCACTCCGCCGCGTTCACGCTCGCCACCTACGTCCACCTGCTCGAAGGGAACATCGGCGAGCCGCTGACGCTCCCCGACGAAGGTGGTAACAAAGTGGTAACAGACCCCACACCACTCGACACCACAACGGCGAAGGAGAGTCAGCGAATCCCAAGTGTTAGAGCCAATCCTTAGCCTCGATGACCACCCACACCACCACGGATTCCGTTTTGTAAACCGGGGGTCGCCGGTTCGATCCCGGCCGTCGGCTCTGCGGAACCTCCCTTCTTACGCGGCGCAATGTCCGCGGCCCTGCTCGGTCCGCGTCCCCTGAGCGGCACCCTCACCCTCAGGGCAGCAGGTGTTCGATGATGTTGCCGACTTCGTGCACCACGGTCCCGACCAGCCCGCCCGACTGTTCGCCGCTCGAGCCGCCCGAGGGTTCGGACCCACTCGGGGATTCCGAGCCGCTCGACGGTTCCGAGCCGCTCGAAGAGCCTTCGCTGCCAGAAGAGCCTTCCGCGCCGCCCGAGCCCGAGCCAGAGCCCGTGCCGGGCTGACCGCCGCTCGGGGCCCCGCTCCCTTCCCCGGAGCTCTGCGTCGGGGAACCGCTCGCTCCCGTCCCACTCCCGGAGCCGGCGCCCGCAGCCGAGCCCACGGGTTCGGCGGTCTGCCCCGCGCCCGATCCTCCGCTCTGCCCCGAGCCCCCGCTCTGCCCCGAGCCACTGCCCTGGCTCCCCTGGCCGGGGGTGCTCGGCGGCGTCGCGCTCTGAACCGTCCCTCCTGACCGCGGCGTGCCAGCACCGCCACGCGGCTGCGCGGGAGCGCCCGCCCGCCCGCAGCAGCGGCGAACACCGGGGCCACTCACCGCGACGGAGCGGCCCCCGCCGAAGGCTTGGAGGGGTGCGCCTGCGCCACGGTGCCCGAGCCGACTCCGACGGGCCGCGCGGTGCGAGGGCGGACCGGCGGACGCCGACTCGCCGTGCTCGGGCCCCACACCGGCCGGCGCCGAGGAGGAGCCCGCGGCGACCGCGCTCCCGGAGGAGCTGGCCGCGCCGAGCCCGTGCCGATCGCGGTGGTGCGTGGACCCGCTCATGTGGACGACCGCCGCACCGGTGAGCGCGGTGCCGGCGGTGAGCGCCACTACTCCGCCCTTCAGCAGCAACCCGCCGAGTCCAACCGACGCCCCACCACCGGCGAGCTCGGCGACCCGTTCGGGCGCGGAGCCGCCCTGGTCGGCTCGCCCGGCCATCCAACTGAGCAGCGGCGGCGGGGTGAGCGCGGTGGCTGCCGTACGCAGCGTCGTACGCGCTCTGTACACCAGCCCTCGGACCGCGCCGTGGCTGATGCCGAGGTCGCTCGCGACCTGCTCGTGGCTGTGCCCCGCGACGGCGGTGCGGACGATCACCTCGCGCTGCAGCAGGGGCAGCGCCGCCACCTCGGCGAGCGCCTCGCGCGCTGCCAGTCCGAGGTCGAGACCGGACTCGCCCGCCGCCGACCAGCGGGCCGGGTCCGCGAGCGGCTCCCCGTCGTGCGCAGCATCGCGCACGGCGTTGGCGGCGATGTTGTGGACCACCCGGTACAGCCACGCTTTGAGGTCGCGGACCTCCGCGCCCTCCCGCACGGCGATCCAGGTCTTCAGCAGCGCAAGTTGGATGACGTCCTCCGCGCGGGCCTCGGGGAGCAGGCGCCGGCAGTAGCTCAGAAGCGGCCTGCGGTAACGGTGCACCAGCGCCTCAAACGCGCGCTCATGCCCCTCGCGCACGAGCGCGAGCAGCCGTTCATCCGACTGGGTCGCCAGCAGGCGGGTGGGGATTCCTGGACTCATCGCAGACCACGGGCGCCGTGGCGACCCGGGGTCCCTGGCGGCCCCCGCGGCGGCCCAGCGCCCAACCATCCTTACGACACTACGACACCAACCACGGTAGTAGTTCACGCGGCTGGACGAAAAGGCGCGAGCCGCGGCCCGGGGACAGCTCGGGGCGGCCCGCCAGGATGGGCCGCCCCGAAGCTTTGTCCCGCCCCGTGGGGAGGGGCGCTTTGGCACGAGACCGGACCTGCCGACGGAAGGATGGAGCGCCGTCGCCAGGGTCCGGGAGCGGAATCCTCGCGCTATCTGGTTGGTCCTAACGGACGCCCTCTAGAGACACTGCTCCCCCGCGAACATCACGCGTTCCTCACAAAATCTCACACGACTCCGAAACACGCGGCCGAACGCCAGAGGACCACCGACCGCATCGATCGCCGCCCGACCGGGTTATTAGGGCGAGGTAAAGAGAGCCGTATGAGAGCTCGGGGCATGGCGAAACGGCCCCGGCCGACATCGCCCAACCCTGCACTGAGGAGGAAGACAGATGCGCTCGAGAAAGAGGAGCATCGCGGCAGCGTGCGCAGTTGCAGTCGCGTCGGCGGCCATGTCGCTTGCACTACTCGCGACGGAGGCGTCTGCGTTCAGACATCGCAGTCCGGGCGGCCGGTGCCGCGTCGGCATGGTGGTCGCTCCCAGGCGGATCACCGCGGGCGAACCGGTCACGATCTTCGGCCGACTCGTATGCCATCGCCGCGCGATAGCGGCGGGTCAGGTCGTGCAGCTCTTCCATCACGTCCTCGGCACACCAGGGTTCACGTATGTGCAGAGCACCACCACCGACGCGCAGGGCTTCTATCAGTTCCAGAACGCCGACGGGGTGGTGGAAACGAATCGCATCTGGCATGTGCGCTCCCACGGGGCCGAGAGCGCCAATCGGGGGGTTCGGGTCGCCGCCCAGGTGACGCTGAACGGGCCGCCGGAAGGCACCCAGATCCTCACGGGCGTGGCCAACAGGGTCACGTTCACCGGCACCGTCACTCCGGCGGACGTCGGGGCGCGGGTGGTGCTGCAGCGCCAGAACGCGCTCACCGGCAACGAATGGCACCGGATCGACTCGGGAGTTGTGGAAGGTGGCGGCTTCTCCATCACCCATACCTTCATCGTCCCCGGCGACGCCAATCTGCGCGTGCTGGTGCGCAGCCAGGGACGCAACGTCGCCAGCCCGTCGGAGGTGCTGACCTATGAGATCTCCCAGGCGCAGAATCCGGCACTGACGATCAACGCCTCGGCGGATCCGATCGCCTACGGGCAGTCGGTGACGATCAGCGGCGTGCTGGCCGGCGGGGCCGACACGCCAGTCACACTGCTGGCGCGCACGGTCCATCAGCACGGCTTCGCGCCGGTCGCGCAGGCCACCACCGAAAGCGACGGCGACTACGCCTTCCCGGCGCAGACGCCGGTCAACAGCACCTACTACGAGGTCGAGTCCTCGGCCCCGTCATGCCCCACGCCAGCCCCGGGGCACGCGTCGTGTAACGTCGTGCCGCATACGATGCCCGTCCAGCTGGTGTCGGCGGTGCTGTACGAGGGAGTCAAGTACCTGCTCACCGCCCAGGTGTCCGCCACCACGGTCCTGGAGGGACAGACGCTCACGTTCACCGGCAGCGTCGCCCCGACCCCGAGTCGCCCGGGCCACGTGATCTACCTGGAGCGCCAGAGCCCCTCGACCCATGAATTCCATGTCGTGCAGGTGAGCACGCTCAGCCCCGAATCGACGTTCTCGATCCCCTACCAGGTGTACAGCACGGGAACCGACGTCTTCCGCGTCCGCATCCCCGGCGGACCCGACAACGGGAGCGCGGCGAGCCAGCCGTTCACGATCCAGGTGAACCCGGCGCCAGCAGGGACCCTGGTGCCGGAAGCTCCGAGCAACTCCTCGGGGCCCGCGGAAGGCTCGACCTCGCCCTCCGAAGGGGAAAGGGAAGGCGAAGAACGCACCGGCGAAGGCGAACGGGAAGCGCCCCCTCACGGGGGGCACCACCACCGGTAGATAGCCTGCAACGCGGGTCACTGGTCACCGGTCACGCCGAGGCCGCCTGAGAGGGCGGCCTCGGTCGTTCCGGGTCAGCCTCGGCGGTGGCAGAGGCGATCTCGGTCCGGGGCGACCGCTGTCCGCCGGACGAACCACTCCCGCGAGGGACCGACCTCGACCCCTACGCCGCGACCGCCCGGGCCCGCAGGTGCGCGCCCACCTTGCGCTTGACCCGCTGCAGGGCGTTGTCCACGGTCTTCGTGTCACAGGCCAGCTGCGCGCCCACCTGCTCGTAGGAGCAGCCGTCCAGGTAGAGCGAGAGCACGCGGCTCTCGAGCTCCGAGAGGGCTGTCGAGAGGCAGCCGACCAGCGAGCGCAGCTCCTCGGAGGAGATCACCTGGTTGGCGGGGTCGTGCACGGAAGGGCCGGGGAGCATCTGGTCGAGGGTGGGGGCATCTTCGCCGCTCGCGGCAGGCGTCGAGGAGAACGAGACGTACTGGTTCAGCGGGGTGTGCTTGTTGCGGGTCGCGGTCTTCACGGCGGTGATGATCTGGCGGGTGATGCACAGCTCGGCGAAGTTGCGGAAGCTCGACTCGCGGTCGGTGCGAAAGTCGCGGATCGCCTTGTAGAGGCCGACGAGGCCCTCCTGGATGAGATCGTCGGAGTCCCCCCCGGCGAGGAAGTAGGAGGAGGCCTTCAGGCGTACGAAGCCGTGGTAGCGGCGCACCAGCCGCTCGTACGCGGTGCGGTCCCCCTGCTTGGCCATGGCGATCAGGAAACCGTCATCGACCTTGACCTCAGAGTGAGGGTTACTGGAGATACGTGCCACGAGCAGGTCCTTTCTCGGACTGCGCGCAGCCCGGATCGCTCAGTGGCGCACTCCTCCCCCGGCGCCAACAGCTATGGAATCAACTACGGGTCAAGCTTAGGTTCAGCGTTACGGACGCGAGGTTCGCACAGTTATGGAGCGTTGTCAAGGGCACGGCGGCGATTTTGCAAGATCTCGTACAGGACCGCCGCCGCCGCCGCGGACACCCCCAGCGACTCCACCTGCCCCCGCAGCGGCAGCGCGATCAGCTGATCGCACGCCCCCGCCACCCGCGGGCGCAGGCCGCGGCCCTCGCTGCCGAGCACCAGCACCACCCCACCGCGGTAGTCGGGGCGGTCGTAGGGCACCGTGGCGTCAGCGCTTGCCCCGTAGCTCCAACACCCCGCCTGCTGGGCCGCACCGAGGAAGTCGGCGACGTTGCGCACCCGCGCCACCCGTAGGTGCTCGACCGCGCCCGCGGAGGCCTTGCAGACCGCGGGCGTGACCTCGGCGGCGCGCCGCTCGGGGATCACCACCCCCGTCACCCCCGCGCACTCCGCGGTGCGGCAGATCGAGCCGAGGTTCTGCGGGTCCTGCACCTGGTCGAGCGCGACGATCAGCGCGTCCGGCCCGACGAGCAGTTCATCCGCGGAGACGTAGGGGTAGCCGCCGGCCTCCGCGCAGACACCCTGGTGGGCGGCCGAGCCGCAGCGCCCTTCGAGCTCCTCCACCGTGGCCTTGCGGATCGCCACCCCCTCGAGCCACGGCTCGCGGGCGGCGCCACCGGCGACCCACACCTCACCGACCGTGTGCGCCCGGCGACCGCGCAGCGCCTCCCGCACCGGGTTGCGGCCGTAGAGGATCACCGCGGGATCAGCTCGGGTCCCTGAGGGCCGTCGCGTATCTCCCAGCCACGGCTGAGGATCTCCTCGCGCAGCCGATCGGCCGTCTCGAAGTCGCGTTGCCCACGCGCGGCCTCTCGCTGCTCCAACAGCTGTGTCGCCTCGGGATCGATCGCTTCGACCTCCCCCACCGCCTCCAGCGCCGAGAGCCCACCGAGTCCGAGCACGCCAAGCATCTCGCGCAAGTCGCGATCGCCCACCGGCGCGGGGCGGCGGTTGGCCTCCCGCACCCACTCGAACAGCGAGGCCAGCGCCTTCGGGGTGTTGAAGTCCTCCGCGAGCGCAGCGAAGAACGCCTCCTTGTGACGCGCCATGTCATCCGCGCTCGGCCCCCCCGGGGCCACACGCCTGAGCGTGTCGCGAATCCGGTACACACGCCGATCGGCGTCGTCGAGCTCCGAGGGCGAGAACGCCAGCGGCTGGCGGTAGTGCCCACCTATCAGGTACATAACGACCGCATCGCGCCCCCACTGCTCGAGCACCTCGTGCAACAGCGCGATGTTGCCCACGGACTTGGCCATCTTCTCGCCGGTGAACTGGATCATGCCGTTGTGCATCCACATCCGTGCCAGCTCCCCACCCCGTGCGGCGCGGGTCTGGGCGGCCTCGTTCTCGTGGTGGGGGAACAGCAGGTCCGAGCCGCCCCCGTGGACGTCGAAGCCGACACCGAGGGTGGACTCCGCCATCGCCGAGCACTCGATGTGCCAGCCCGGCCGCCCCGGACCCCAGGGCGAGTCCCAGAAGGTGTCCTCGCCCTCCTTGCGGGCCTTCCACAACGCGAAGTCCAGCGGGTCCTGCTTGCGGTCTGACCCCTCCACGGGCTCGCCCTGGTCCATGTCCTCCAGGCGACGGTGCGAGAGCGAGCCGTAGTCGGAGTCCGAGCGCACGCCGAAGAACACGTCACCGCCGCTCTCGTAGGCGTGGCCCCGCTCAAGCAGCGCCTCGATGTAGGCGACGATCGGGCCCATCGTCTCAGAGGCCAAGGGCTCCTCGTCGGGGCGGCCCAACTCCAGCGCGTCGGTGTCGGCGAGGTACGCGGCCGTCATCTCTCGCGCGAGCTGCTCGCTCGGCACGCCGGCGGCGCGAGCCGCGTCGTAGATCTTGTCGTTGACGTCGGTGACGTTCACAACGAGCTTCACGCCGTAACCCTCGTGCTCCAGGAAGCGCTTCAGGAGGCTGAACACCACGAACGGGCGCGCGTTGCCGATGTGGATGCGGCTATACACGGTCGGCCCGCACGCGTAGATGCCCACGCAACCGGGGTCGCGCGGGCGCAGCGGCAGCACCTCGCCAGTGCGGGTGTCGTGCAAGTGGATGGGGCACATGACGCGCCAACCCTAGCTGAGCCGCAGCGCCCGCCGACGTTGCGGCCGCCCGCTGGCCTCAGCGAATGCCCGCCGGCCTCAACGACTGCGCAGGCTCGCGACCGCCAGCACCGCAACGCCCTCGCCGCGCCCGACGAAGCCCATGCCCTCGCCCGTCGTCGCCTTCACGTTGACACGCGTGGGCGACAGGCCCAGCGCCCTCGCGAGGCGCTCGCGGATCGCCTGCCGGTGGGGAGCAAGCCGGGGCGCTTCCAGCACCACTGTGCAGTCGACGTTCACCACTTCGAGGCCCGCCGCGATCACGGTCGTGAGCACCGTTTCCAGCAGCACCAGCGAGTCGACGTCGCGGTAGCGCTCCTCGGTGTCGGGGAAGTGCTCGCCGATGTCCCCCAGGCCCGCGGCCCCGAGCAGCGCGTCGATCACCGCGTGGGTCAACACGTCCGCGTCCGAGTGGCCCTCGAGGCCGACCTCGTGGGGGATCTCCACGCCCCCGAGGATCAGCCGCCGCCCGGCGGCGAGGCGGTGGCAGTCGTAGCCGATCCCGCTGAGGCTCATCGCACACCTGCTCCGATCGGCTCCAGGCGCCGCGCGCGGCGCTCGAACACGCACAGCTCGCCGACGCCAATCTGCTCCAAGAGCTCGAGCGCCTGGTCGTAGTCGGCCCCAACGTCCTCCGGGCGGTGCGCGTCGGAGGAGAGCGCGACTGGCGCACCGGCTTCCACGCACATCTGAAGGAACGCCGGCGCCGGGTAGAGCTCGCGCGCACGCTTGCGCAAGCCCGCGGTGGAGAGCTCCACAGCGATCCCCGACTCCGCGATGCCCTCGATCGCGAGCTCGTAGTAGCGGCGCAGGTCCCCCTCCGGACGCGGGCGGTCGGGCCCCCACACCTTCACGAGGTCGGGGTGCGCGAGGATGTCGAACAGGCCGCTGCGCGCGGCCTCCCCGAGCGTCTGGAAGTAGCGCCGCCAGATTTGCTCGGCGCTGCGGCCCGTACTCCAAATCCCGCCGTCATCCATGTCGACCGCGTGGTCGCGGATGAAGTGCACCGAGCCCACCACGTAGTCGAAGTCGCGCGCCTGCAGCAGGTTCGCCGTCCGGTCCTCTCGCCCGGGGACGAAGTCGGCCTCGAGCCCCAGCTTGAGATCGGTCTCCTCGCGCACGAACCGGCAGTACTCGTCGAGGTCGTCCACCGCGTTCTCCAACCAGAAGGGGTGCTGCCAAACCTCCAGCGCCTGGCGGAAGCGGTGGATGTGCTCGGAGACCCCCAGCTCCGCGATCCCCCGCTCGCGGGCGACCTCGCGGTAGCGCTCCACGTTGGCGGGCGTGAAGTGCGCGGACGCGGTGGCCTCGAGGTCGTCGGGGCGCAGGTGGAGGTGGTAGTCAGTGAGCATCAGGGCGCGATTCAAGCAGGAAGCGCGCGAGCGGGAGCAGAGGTCGTCTCAGACCCCGCCGCGGCCAAGCAGCAACTCGGCCAGCGCGAGGTCCAGCGGGGTGGTCACCTTGAGGTTCTCGCGGGGCGCCTCCACCACAACGACCCGGCCGCCCGCGCGCTCCACCAGCCAGGCGTCGTCGGTCGCTTGCGCCAGCACACCATCCGGCACATCCAGCGCACGCTCCAAGGCGCCGCGGCGGAACACCTGCGGAGTCTGCACCGCCCACAGGCCCGCGCGGTCGAGCGTCTCCAGCACGGTGCCGCCCGCCCCCACCCGCTTGACGGTGTCGGTCACCGGGGCCGCCGCGATCGCCGCGTCGACCCCCTCCCCGAGCGCCGCCGCGAGCACCCGCTCGGCGAGGAGCGGCGTGAGCAGCGGACGCGCGGCGTCGTGCACAAGCACCGGGTCCCCCGGCCCCGCCGCGGCGAGCGCGAGACGCACGGACTCCGAGCGCGCCCCGCCCCCGGGGACCCCGATCGTGCCCTCGGGCCCGGCCACACCCGGCGGCAGCGCCACCACGAGACGCTCGATCGAGGGGACGGCACGGAGCGCGTCGACGCTCCACTGCAACAAGGGGCGGCCCGCGAGCTCGGCGAGCGCCTTGGGAGCGCCGGCCCCCAGACGCTCACCCCGGCCCGCGGCGAGAATCAGGGCAACGGCCATCGGGGCGAGCCGAAGATCGGAGCGACGGTCACGGCGAAGGGCGCGAAGCGAGGTGTGCGCGGGCCAGGAGACACGGAGAGCACTCGCGCACGCGGCAGGGGTCAAATGCCGCGTGCGTGAAAGCTTCGCTACTCGGCCAGCGCCAGCCTGGAGGAGGCCGAGGAGGCGAGCAGGTCGTCGAGGAACTCTTCGGCCTCGTCCTCGTCCTTGTCGAGCGCGTACATGAGCTCCGAGGCGAGGATCTTCTTGGCGCGCGTGAACATCTGCTTCTCGCCGGTGGAGAGCCCCTTTTCGGACTCGCGCAGCGCGAGGTTGCGCACGACCTCGGAGAGCTCGTAGATGTCGCCGGTCTTGATCTTGTCGCGGTTGTGCTTGAACCGGCGGTTCCAGTTCTTGGGCATGTCTGAGACTTCGTCCTGGAGCACGTTCAGCACCTTCTTGACGGTCTCCTCGTCGATCACCCTGCGCAGGCCGGCGAGGCCGGCGTTTTCGGTGGGGACCTTGACCGTCATGTCGTTGTGGAGGATCTTGATCGTGAGGTACTCGCGGCATTCGCCCAGCACCTCCATCTCCTCCTTCTTGAGGACCTTGCCCGCACCGTGGTGGGGGTAGACCACGTGGTCGCCCAACTCGAACTCGATGCACTCGCATTCGGTGACGATGTGGAGGTCCTCGATCGGCTCTGTTTCGATTGCCTGGGGAATAGGAATGGTTCTCTCCTTTTAGTGGGTGCGCCCGGGGGCGGCCTTGACGTCAGACTGCGAGCTTTGAAGCCGTTCGGAGCCCATACGCTCACGTCTGTAGGTAGCGGTCCACGAGGTTGATCTCCTGCAGACGCCGAAGGCCCTCGCGGATGTCCTTGGCGCGTATCTCCCCCACCCCCTCAATCGCCTCGAGCTCGGCGTCGGTGGCCGCCAACAACTCGTCGAGGCCTCCGAACTCCTTGATGATCTCGCTCACCACCAGCTTCGGCAGCCTGGGGATGCGCCCCAGGGTGCGGTAGCCGCGTGGCGAGACGGGGTAGTCAAGCGTGTTCAGCTTGCGGTCGTAGGCGAGCAGCTCCGCCAGGCGCCCGAAGTCGAGCAGATCCTGGTGGCCGAGCCGCCCCATCTCCTCCAGCGCAGAGGCAAACGCCTCGTCGGAGTAGCTCGCCAGGTAGTCCTGCACGAGCGCCGCCTTTTCCGAGGCGGTGCCAACCATCGTCTCCTCCAACTGCATCTCGATCAGGCGCCCCTCGGTGCCGAGCTCGACGATGTAGCGCTCGATCTCGACCGCCATGCGCGTCACGAGCTCCGCGCGCTGGAGCACGGTGAGGACGTCGTGCAGGGTGACCCCGCCCTCGAACTCGAGCGCCGTGAGCCGCGTGGAGACCTGGTCGAGGCGGGTGCGGTACTTCTCGAGCGTCGCGAGCGCCTGGTTGGCCTTGGCGAGCACCACGGGGATGTCCTGGAGGATGCACTTGGTGCCGTCCACATACAGCGAGACCACCTCGCGACGCTGGGAGATCGCGATCACGAGCGCTTCGGTCTGCTTGGAGATGCGCTCCGCGGTGCGGTGGCGGGTGCCCGTCTCGAGCGTGAGGATCGTGGGGTCCGGCATCAGCTGGACGTTGGCCAGCGCGATCTTGGTGGAGTTGGCGTTGAGGATGATCGCGCCGTCCATCTTCGCGACCTGGTAGAGCAGCGCCGGGGAGTAGTCGATGTCGAGCTTGATGCCCCCCGAGAACAGGAAGCTCAGCTCCTCGGGCTCGCCGATCACGATCAGCCCCCCGGTGCGGGCGTGCAGGATGTTCTCCATCCCCTCTCGCAGCGCTGTGCCCGGCGCCACCATCTCCAGCGCCTTCACCAAACCGGGCTCCGGGCGAGCTTCGGTATCGAAATCTTCGCCGGATCGTGGAGCCACGGCCGGGTATTTTACGGCATTTACACGGGATTTAGCGCCTCCTCGCCCGGGTTCCCGAGGCTCGAACACCCTCCCGAGTCCACCGTGCGTCAACTCGCTCGAAACGAGCCCCCACAAATCCCGTTTGGTGGAACCCTAGGGCCGCCGACGCTACGCCGCCA
Source organism: uncultured Solirubrobacterales bacterium (assembly GCA_963702085.1). GTDB lineage: Bacteria > Actinomycetota > Thermoleophilia > Solirubrobacterales > Solirubrobacteraceae > Palsa-744. Next base: position 2,868,120 of record OY969707.1, read on the forward strand.
CCCTCGCGGGGCCACGCTGCTCCCGCGGCAGGACCCGGTCCAACGCCTCCCGTAAGGTGCCGACCTCACAGGCGCCGGGCCCGCTGCCGGCGGGGGCCACAACCTCGGTGAGCCCATGCCTGGCGGCCTCCTGCAGGCGGCGCTCGGGGTGGCCGACCCAGCGCAGCTCGCCCGTGAGGCCGAGCTCACCGAAGCACGCGCAGGGGACGGGTGGGTGGGCTCCTCGGCTCGCGCCGGAGAGGCCGGTGGCGGGCACGCCCCGGCTCGCCGAGGCAACCGCGAGGGCGACGGCGAGGTCGCACCCGGGCTCGTCCACCCGCAGGCCCCCGACCACGTTGACGAACACGTCGGCCCCGCCGGTCCCCACGCGCCCGTGGCGGGCTAGGATCGCGAGCACCAACGCGAGGCGGTTGCGGTCGAGGCCCGAGGCGACCCGCCGAGGCTGCTCAAGCTCCGAGGGCGCCACCAGCGCCTGGACCTCGACGAGCAGCGGCCGCGACCCCTCCATCGCGGCCAGCATCACGCTCCCGGGAGCGCGCGTGGCTTGCGCCACGAACCGCGCGGAGGCGTCGAGCACCTCCACCAACCCGCCCTGGCGCATCTCGAACAGTCCCGTCTCGGCGGTGGAACCGAAGCGGTTCTTCAGCGCGCGCAGCTCACGGTAGGGGCGCTCGCGCTCGCCTTCGAAGGAGAGCACGCAGTCCACCACGTGTTCGAGCACCCGCGGTCCGGCGAGCGCGCCGTCCTTGGTGACGTGCCCCACGAGGATCGTCGCGACGCCACGCGCCTTGGCGAGCTCCATCACGCGCACGGCGACCTCGCGCACCTGGCTCACCGACCCGGGCGCCGAGGAGAGCTCGGCCGCGTGGAGCGTCTGCACGGAGTCGATCACGCACGCCTCCGGAGCGTGCGAGGCGAGCACGTCGAGTACCGCATCGAGGTCGGTCTCGGCCACGATCGGCACCGCCAGCGCGCCGGGGCCGAGACGCTCCGCGCGCAGGCGCACCTGGGCGGGGGACTCCTCGGCGGAGACGTACAGAGTGCGGTGACCCAACCCCGCGAGGTGCCCGAGCACCTGGTTGGTGAGCGTCGACTTGCCGATCCCCGGCGCCCCGCCGAGCAACACCAGCGAGCCGGGCACGAGGCCCCCGCCGAGTACCCGGTCGAGCTCCCCGATGCCCGTGGGCAGGCGCGCCACGGGCGCCGCGCCGACCTCCGCGAGGGGACGGGGTGTTGGTCGGTCTCGAGGCTGCCCCGAGCGAACGCCTCTGCCGGCGGCACGTCCGCTCGTCCCGCCGGCCGCCGGGGCGCACTCCTCCACGAGCGTGTTCCACGCCTCACAGCCGGGGCACTGCCCGTGCCACTTGGCCGAGGAGAAGCCACACTCAGAGCAGACGTGAACCGAGGACGCGCGAGGCATTGGTAGTCAGGGGCGCGGTGCCGTGAAGGTCCGTTTCCCCATTCCCCTTTCAATCCGTGCGTGCGGTTTTCCCGCACACGGCTTGCCGATGATCTTCATGATGGTCACGACGCTGTTGCCGGGTAGCGGATGGTGCCGCGCAGGCGGTAGAGGCCGTGAGCCTCGAACCACTCGCGCGTCCAGACGGCCCTCTGGCCGGGGCGCAGGTTGCGGCCGTAGCGCTTGCGCATTAGACCGCGTAGACGTCCCACGACGTACCAGTCGATCTGGTTGAAGCGGATGGCGGCGTTGCCGGTGCGAAAGTAGTTGCCCCAGCCGCGCAGGATCGGGTTGAGCCACGAGATCACCTCGCGGATGTCCGTCCCGACACGACCACGGCCAGTCAGCGCCTTGATCCGCTGGCGTACCCGCTTCATCGCCGCTTGTGAGGGCCAACGCTGGAGGTAGTAGCGGCGGATGCCGCGCTCCAGCAGCTTGCCCGACACGCGAGCGTGGAAGTGGCAGCCAAGGAAATCGAGACCTTCCCGACCCTCGGTGAGGTCAACGACTCTCGTCTTCTCCCGGTGCAGCTTCAACCCGAGATCAGCCAGCACCTGCCTGGCCAACTCTCGGGCTGCGTGGGCCTGCGCCTCGCTCTTGCACATCACGACGAAATCGTCCGCATAACGAACGAGCCTGCCGTGAGTACCGTCAGCGAACGCGAGATCCAGCGCGTGCAGGTAGATGTTCGACAAAAGCGGCGAGATCACGCCGCCCTGCGGGGTCCCAGCAACCGACCGCCTGAGCACCCCCTCATCCATCACACCCGCCCGCAGCCACTGCCGTATGAGCCTGAGCACGCGCCGGTCCGAGACCCGCTCTGAGACCTTCCCGAGCAGACGCTCGTGGTCGACCGAGGAGAAGTAGTCGCGGATGTCGGCCTCGAACACGAAGCGGCACCCATCGATGTACGATCGACGCAGCACCTCCTTGGCGTCCGTGGCCGACCGGCGCGGGCGGAACCCAAACGAGACCTCCAAGAAGTCGGCCTCGAAGATGGGCTCAAGCACGATACGCGCGGCCTGCTGGACGATCCGATCCTTGACGGTCGGAATGCCAAGCGGCCGCACGCCACCCTTGGGCTTAGGGATCAACACCCGCCGGACCGGCCGCGGGCGATAAGACCCCTCGCGCAGATCACGCTGCAACTCGGCCAACAGCCGCCCCGCACCGTACTCCTGCACCGCCACCAGCGTCTGGGAATCGACCCCGGCAGCGCCCTCGTTCTTCTGCACGCGCCTCCACGCCTCCAACAGGACGTCACTCCTGAAGATCCGGTCAAACAGAGCGTGGAAACGTCTACCCGGCGACCGCTTGGCGGCCACCCATAGCTTGCGCTGAAGTTCTCGCACATCCCCACCAGTGGCCTCCAAGACCATTTCGCTGGCGGGATCACCAGGCTCATGCCCGGCAGGGTCGTGGGTCGAGCGGTCTCGACCATGCCCTAACGCTTACCCTCGGCGCTTGCGCGATCAAAGCAGGGGTCCTTCGCTCCTGGCGCGTTGTTCTGCACGCCGATCTCAACTACTACGACCCCCTCGGACTCCCGCTGCCCTCCGCTCGACTTCGCCATCGGCTTATACAAGCGGTCTTTGCTGACGAGGCTGGGCAGACGGGCCTCCCTTGTTCCGTGACCAGACCTTGCGCGCGTGCAAGTCTCCCTACCCCGCAGGGACCCGCCGCACCCAATCCGGCACCAGGACTGGCGGACATGGCCTTCGCCGCAAAGTGACCGGCTCGGCTCCCCGATTGTTCCTATGACGAGGCTGCAATCCCAGCCCACGCGCTCGCTTCCTCCAAAAAGGCTTTCGACGCCCCGCTCAGCCCGCCGCCTCTCGACAACGAACCGGGGCCTGCTACCGGGCACTCCGGCGTCTACCCGGACCGGACTCACACCGGCCGGCCTGATCCAGCTTTCAAGGCGCACCACCCTCGCAGACTACGGCCCGACGGGGACGGCTTTACTCCTCCGCGGCGTCCACGGGCCCGTCGGGCTCGTCAACGTGCGGCTCGTCGCCGTCGCCATCGTCCCCATCGGGGAGACCATCGCCCAGGTCCTCGCCCGCGGGCAGCTCGGAGGCTGCCCCTTCGGCGCCGACGGCGACCGGGGTCTTCTGCTTCTTGGGCTTGACGATCGTCAGGCGCACCTCGCCGTCCTCGCCCTCGGCGGCGGGGTTGACCACGACGGTGGCACCGGGCACGACCTGCTCGCGCAGCACGAAGTCCGCGAGCGGATCCTCAATGTAGCGCTGGATCGCGCGGCGCAGCGGGCGGGCGCCCATCGCCGGGTCCCAGCCCTTCTCGACGAGCAGTTCCTTGGCGGGGTCGGTCAGCTCCAGCTGCAGCTCCCGTTCGGCCATCGTCTCGCGGATACGCAGCAGCAGCAGCTCGACGATCTGACGGATTTCGTCCTTCTGCAACTTGTGGAAGACGATCACGTCGTCGATGCGGTTGAGGAACTCGGGCCGGAACACCTTCTTAAGCTCGCCCATGATGCGGTTCTTCATGTCGTCGTAGGTGATGCCCGTCTCGTCGTCGGAGACCGCGAAGCCCAGCGGCGTGTTGCGCGCGATCTCCGCGGCGCCGATGTTGGAGGTCATGATCACGATCGCGTGGCGGAAGTCCACCGTGCGCCCCTGGGCGTCGGTGAGGCGGCCGTCCTCGAGGATCTGCAGCAGGATGTTGAAGACGTCGGGGTGGGCCTTCTCGATCTCGTCGAGCAGCAGCACGCAGTAGGGCTTGCGGCGCACCGCCTCGGTGAGCTGCCCGCCCTCGTCGTAGCCGATGTACCCGGGGGGCGAGCCGACCAGGCGCGAGACGGCGTGCTTCTCCATGTACTCGGACATGTCGATGCGCACCATCGAGTCCTCGTCGCCGAACAGGAACTCCGCGAGCGTGCGCGCCAGCTCGGTCTTGCCCACGCCGGAGGGGCCGAGGAAGATGAACGAGCCCGTCGGGCGCTTGGGGTCCTTCAAGCCCGCCCGCGAGCGGCGGATCGCCTTGGAGATGACCTCGATCGCGGGGTGCTGGCCGATCACGCGCTTGTGCAGTTCCTCCTCCATGCGCATCAGCTTCTGCGTCTCGGCCTCGGTCAGCTTGAACACGGGGATGCCGGTCCACATCGAGACGATTTCGGCGATCTCCTCTTCGCCGATCGCCGGCCGCTCGTGGGTCTCGCCGGCTTCCCACTCTTCCTCGAGCTCGCGCTTGCGGTGAGTGAACTTGCGCTCCTTGTCGCGCAGCGCGGCGGCCTTCTCGAACTCCTGGGCCTCGATCGCGGCCTCCTTCTCGCGCCGCGTGGACTCGATCTGCTCCTCGAGCTCGCGGTTGGCGGGCGGGGAGGTCATCGACTTGATGCGCATCCGCGAGGCCGCCTCGTCGATCAGGTCGATGGCCTTGTCGGGCAGGAAGCGGTCGGAGATGTAGCGGTCGGCCAGTTCGGCCGCGGCGCGCAGCGCGTCGTCGGTGATCTGTACCTTGTGGTGGGACTCGTAGCGGTCGCGCAGGCCCCGGAGGATCTCGACGCTCTGGTCGATCGAGGGCTCCTCCACGCGGATCTGCTGGAAGCGGCGCTCAAGCGCCGAGTCGCGCTCGAGGTACTTGCGGTACTCGTCCAGCGTGGTCGCGCCGATCGTCTGCAACTCGCCGCGGGCGAGCGCCGGCTTGAGGATCGAGGCGGCATCGATCGCGCCCTCGGCGGCGCCGGCGCCGACGAGGTTGTGGAGCTCGTCGATGAACAGGATGATGTCCCCGCGCTGGGTGATCTCCTTCATGACCTTCTTCAGGCGCTCCTCGAACTCCCCCCGGTACTTCGAGCCGGCGACCAGCGCCGCGAGGTCCAGGGTGTAGATCTGCTTGTTCTTGAGCAGCTCCGGCACGTCGGCGTTGGTGATCCGCTGGGCGAGCCCCTCGACGACGGCGGTCTTGCCGACGCCCGGCTCGCCGATCAGCACGGGGTTGTTCTTGGTGCGCCGCGAGAGGATCTGCATGATGCGCTCGATCTCCGTCTCGCGCCCCACGCAGGGGTCGAGCTTGCCTTCGGAGGCGAGCTTGGTCAAGTTGCGACCGAACTGGTCGAGCAGCTTCGAGGACTTCTTGCCTTCCGCGGGGCCGCCGCCCGCGCCGGCGCCTGCCCCGGGCGCTCCCGCACCCTGGCCCTGGCGGCGCCCGGAGGGGCCGGAGAGCATCCGGATGACCTCGTTGCGGATCTTCTCGGAGTCGGCGTCGAAGTCGAGCAGGATGCGCGCGGCGACGCCCTCGTTCTCGCGCACGAGCCCAAGCAGGATGTGCTCGGTGCCGATGTAGTTGTGCCCCAGCGACAGCGCCTCGCGCAGCGCGAGCTCCAGGACCTTCTTGGCGCGCGGCGTGAACGGGATCTGCCCGGAGGTGACCTCCTCGCCGGAGCCGACGATGCGCACGACCTGGGCGCGCACGCGCTCCACGGTGATGTCGAGGCTCTCCAGGACGCGGGCCGCAAGACCCTCCTCCTCGCGGAGCAGCCCGAGCAGGATGTGCTCGGTGCCGATGTAGTTGTGCTTGAGCGTCCGCGCCTCTTCCTGGGCGAGAACGACGACCTGGCGGGCCCGTTCTGTGAATCGCTCGAACATGGTAGGCAGAGCCCCTTCGTGTCAGTCCGGTCTGGTGTGGTCCGTAGGGACGGTCGGCTGGGTGGCGAGGCGGGTGGGCCTCATCCCCCTCTTCGTCTCAAACCGCAAGAAAGATGAGCACCCGGTTCCCAACGCCGCCATAGGACAGTCTACCAACGGGCCCCCCGGGCCTCGACCGGAACCCGCCCGCCCGCCGGCGCTACGAGCGCATCGCCGGGAACAACACGACCTCGCGGATCGAGTCGCGCCCCGTGAGGAGCATCACCAGCCGGTCGATGCCGAGGCCGACGCCCGCGGTCGGAGGCAGGCCCTGCTCGAGCGCCTGCACGTACTCCTCGTCGTAGGGCATCGTCTCGGCAGCGCCGTCGGTGAGGGTGTCGAAGCGGTCCTGGGCGGCGAAGCGGGCGCGCTGCGTGTCGGGGTCGCACAGCTCGGAGAAGCCGTTGGCGATCTCCAACCCGCCGGCGAACGCCTCGAAGCGCTCCACGAGGCCCCGCTTGTCCTCGGAGCGGTGCTCGCGGGCGAGCGGCGAGAGAACCGTCGGGTAGTCCACGACAAACGAGGGCCGGGTCAGGCCGGGCTCGACGTACTTGGAGAGCAGGTCATCGGCCAGTGGAGCCCAGGCGAGGCCCTCCGTGGGCAGATCCAGTCCGCAGTCGGCGATCGCGGCCGCCAGAGCCTCAGCGGTCGGGTGGGCCATCACGTCGATGCCGGTGGCCTGCGCGATCGCCTCGACGAAGCCGACGCGCGGCCACGGCGCCGAGAAGTCGAGCTCGCCCGTGTATCCCGCAGCCTCGGCGGCCGCGCGCACGACCGCTTCGGTGCGCTGCATCGCGACCTCGTAGTCGGCGTAAGCCTCGTACCACTCGACCACCGTGAACTCGGGGTTGTGCTTGTGCGAGACGCCCTCGTTGCGGAAGTCCTTGCCCAGCTCGTAGACACGCTCGAGGCCGCCCACGATCAGACGCTTGAGGTACAGCTCGGTGGCGATCCGCAGGTACAGGTCGCGGTCCAGCGCGTTGTGGTGGGTGGTGAACGGCCGCGCCAGCGCCCCCCCGTAGAGCGGCTGCAACACCGGGGTCTCGACCTCCACGAAGCCGTCCCCGTCCAGCGCCGCGCGAACCGCGGAGACGATCCGCGCACGGTCGATGAACAGCCGTCGGCTGTCCTCGCTGGCGATCAGGTCGAGCTCGCGCCGGCGGTAGCGCGTCTCGACGTCTGAGAGCCCGTGAAACTTGTCGGGCGGCGGGCGCAGGGCCTTGGTGAGCACCTGAAAGGATTCCACACGCAGCGAGACCTCACCGTGGCGGCTGCGCATCGCGCTGCCGTCGACGCCCAGCAGGTCGCCGAGGTCGAGCGAGAGCAGCAGGTCGAAGCGCTCGCGCCCCAGCACGTCCAGGCGCGCGTGCAGCTGGAGCTTGCCGGTGCGGTCGACGAGGTCCAGGAACGCGGCCTTGCCCGCACCGCGCCGCGCGGCGATACGGCCCGCAACGCGGTGGCGCTCGTCGGTTTCCTCGCCCGCCGCCAGGTGCTCGTAGGCCGAGAGGATCGCGTCGATCGGCTCGACGCCCGCGAACGCGTGCGGAAAGGCGCTGCCGTCGCCCTCGCGCAGCCGCTGCGCCTTCGCCCGGCGCTCGGCGATCAGCTCGGGCAGGCCGTGCCGGTGGCCCGCCTGCGGCTCCTCAGTCCCCATGGGCGAGAGAGTAGGGCCTCAACCGCGTCGGGAGCTCACCGGGGAGCCGGGGCGTGAGGGGAGGGGAAGAGGACCCTCCGGGTCCAGCGGCGTTCGCAGTGCGGGGTCGGGGCTGGTGCAAACAGCCGAGGTTCAGCACGGTCGGCCCGTGAGAAACCTGGGCGCAGGCTACTTCAGGCCGACGTCGATCTTGGTGATCTTGAGTTTGCGCGCGGGGCCGCGGGGGACCTGCACGGCGACGGTGTCGCCCCGACGGTGGCCGAGCAGCGCGCGGCCGACGGGGGACTCGTTGGAGAGCTTCGCCTCGTCGGGGTTGGCCTCGGCGGAGCCGACGATCGTGTACTTCACGGACTTGGCGGTCTTCTCGTCCTTGACGTGCACCACCGAGCCAACCTGTACGACGTCGGTGGAGAGCTCCGTGGAGTCGATCACGGTGGCCATCCGCAGCCGCTCCTGCAGCTGGGCGATCTTGCTCTCGAGCATCGCCTGCTCGTTCTTGGCGTCGTCGTACTCGGAGTTCTCGGAGATGTCTCCGAACTCGCGGGCCTCCTTGATGCGCTCGGCCACCTCGCGGCGGCGCGCGGTCGAGAGCAGCTCGAGCTCGTCCTTGAGCTTCTCCAAGCCTTCGGGGGTGAGGATGACGTCCTTCGGCATGTGCCTCGCTCGTGGGAAGTGCAGTTGAAACGAACGAAACCCGCCGGTTGAACGGGCCCGCCCGGTGGGGGCGGGGCGGCCGAGACTCGGCGGGCTCCAGCGAGCGCAGCAGTATAGCGACCCCGCGAGACCCACCGACCCCGGGAAAAATGTCGCAGCGAGACCCGGAGAGCTCAGGCCGCGAGCACCGCGGGTTGCGTACAGGAGGCAAGCAGGCGCCGGACCTCGGCCAGGTCGGCGGTGGCCTGCAGCGCCTGTTGCAGGTGGGCGAGCCGTGTCCCGCCGAGCCCCAGGCGCGGAAGGTACCAGGGGTAGAACTTGCGCAGGTACCGCCCAGCGCGCTCGGGCCCGAGGTGCTCGCCGGCGCGCGCGAGCACCCACTTCGAGCTCGGCCCCCACCTCCGCGGGGGTGGGGGCCGCCGTGCGTCCGCGCACGAGCTCCTCGAACAGCCACGGGTTGCCGAGGCACCCCCGCGCGAGCATCACCGCGGCGACGCCGGTGCGCGCGAACACCTCGCGGATGCCCTGCGCGTCGTTCAGGCCGCCGGTGAGGATCACGGGCGCGGGCAGCGTCTCGGCCAGGCGCGCGGCGAGCGCGTAGTCGGGCAACCCTCGGTGGTGCACCGCAGCCGAGCGCGGGTGGAAGGCGATCGCGGCGACCCCCGCGTCGGCCACCAGGCGGTGGGCGAGCTCGAAGCCGGAGGTGTCCCCGGAGCGCTGGCCGGAGCGGAGCTTCACGGTGACGGGCACCCCCACCCGACCCGCGGCCCCTTCGCCACCCGGCACGCTTCTCCCCCCGTTCTCATCTCCGACCCTGTCCTGCCCCCCACGTGCACCAACCGCCCTGGCGCCACACGCTTCGGCGGCCCCCTCGACGGCGGCGCGGGCGACGGCGACAGCGCGCGCGGGGTCAGCCAACAGCGCGGCGCCGGCGCCGGTCCGGCAGACCTTCGGCACGGGACACCCCATGTTGAGGTCGATCGCGTCGGCCCCCGCGGCGACCACGGCCGCGGCGGCGGAGCGCATCACGTCGGGGTCCTGCCCGAACAGCTGGATCGAGGTCGGCGCCTGCGCCCCGCCGGCCCCCACGCGCTCGTCGGGGTGGATGCGCAGCAGCTCGCGCAGGGTGCGCTCGTTGCGGTAGTGCACCGCGTGGCTTGAGACCATCTCCGAGACCGCCAGCCCCGCCCCGTGGCGCTTGGCCTGCAGGCGCACGAACCAGTTGCCGATCCCCGCCAGCGGGGCAAGCAGCACGCGGTTGGGGACCCGCAGAGAGCCCATTTCCCAGGGGTCGGTCAGGCGGGGAGCGGACATGGGGCCATTATGCTGGGCGGCGAGTAGCGTGGGGTCTCCAGGCGGTCTCGGTGGGCCTTGAGCCCGTCCCCCGATTCACCTTACGCCCGATCGAACTATGCAGATCCGTGCAAGATCAGACATGCTACGGAGCGATGTCGGCGCCCTCCCCACGCCCCGACGGTGTGTTCGAGCGATTCACCGAACGGGCCCGCCAGGTGGTCGTTCTCGCCCAGGAAGAGGCGCGGACGCTCAAGCACAACTACATCGGCACCGAGCACATCCTGCTCGGGCTGCTGCGCGAGGAGGAGGGCCTCGCGGCCCGCGTCCTGGAGAGCTTCGACGTCACCGTGGAGCGCGTGCGCGCCCTAGTCGTGCGCATCGTCGGCTCCGGCGAGCAGGTTGTTGCCGGACAGATCCCGTTCACTGAGCGAGCGAAGAACGTAGTACGTGACCTCGCACTGGGTGAGACGCTGAGCCTCGGGCACAAATACATCGGCACCGAGCACCTCCTGCTCGCGCTCGTCCGCGAGGACGAAGGCCTCGCGGTCCGCATCCTGCTCGACTTCGACGTCGACGCCGACAAGGTCCGCAACGAGGTCATCCGCCTGCTGTCCGATCCCGGCCCACGGCGCCAGGGGCGCTCAAGCGCCCGTGCGGCCACCGTTCGCGAGGGACACTCGACGACACCCCCCGCCCCCGCCCAAGCAGGACCCGCGGTCGCAGAGGCCGCGAGCGCGCCGTCTGAGCTCGAGGCGGTCCCAACGCACGCCGATCGCCCGGCGCGGAAGGACGAGATCGGCCGCAGACGCCTGGCGGAGGTACTCGGCGAGCGGATCCGGCGTGTACGTGGCGAGGACACCGAGCAGCCCGTCAGAACTCGGGCAGAGCGAAGCAGCAAGCTTCGACGCGACCGGGCGTCTGCGTCGCAGACCGAAAGCTTTATGGTCCACATCCACGCTCCCTGGGGCGCCGGCAAGTCGTCGGTTCTGTCCTTCCTCGCCGAGGACCTTCGCAACCTGAAGCCCCCCACCCGGTTTGGTCGCCGGCGGGTCGCTGACGAGCGCCTGTCCCAGTGGATCGTCGCGGACTTCAACGCCTGGCAGCACCAGCGCCTGGAGCCCCCGTGGTGGTGGCTGCTCTCCGTCGTGGACCGCGCGTGCAGGCGCGAGCTCTGGCGGATCGACCGGGGCCGGTGGGCTTGGTTTCGGGTTCGTAATGCGGCGTGGCACTTGTGGAACTTGCGGGCGGCGCTGATCAGCGTGCTGCTCGCGATCGCGTCGATCGTCCTTGCCGCAACCCAAGACTGGTTCGGGCTGGAAGGCAGTTCGCTCGCCACCCTGGGGACTGCTGCAGTCTCAGCCACCGCCCTGATCGCCTTCGGCACCCTGCTCTGGGCGAGCATCAGCGGCGCCAGCAGGTGGCTTGCGTTTGGCTCGTCGGCGGGAGCGGTGAAGTTCCTGAAACGCGCTCACGATCCACTGGGCGCCTACCGGCGGCGCTTCCGCTGGCTCACGCAATCCGCGGGCCACCCCGTCGCAGTCTTCATCGACGACCTCGACCGGTGCAGGCCCACCTACGTAGTGCAGCTGCTCGAGGGCATCCAAACGCTGTTCGTGAAGGAGGCCGTCGCGTACGTCGTCGCCGCTGACCGGAGATGGCTTTGCCAGTGCTTCGCTACTGAATACGACGACTTGAAAGACGCGGTCAACACCCCTGGCCGCCCGTTGGGTTTCCTGTTCCTCGAGAAGACGTTCCAAATCTCTATGGAGATACCTCCGATGTCATCCGAGGTGCGGCGAGACTACTGGGGCAGGTTGATGAGCGCGGCTCCCACCTCCGCTCAGCAAACCGTTGCGCCTGACCCCAGCCTCTCCAAAGAATTTGACCTGGTACGGACAGAACAGGACGTCGAGAGGCGTATCAAAGCTCTGATCAAAGATGGCGCCGGCGAGGAGGAGGTTCGGCGCGCAGCGGTGCGGAGGCTGAACGCTCCCGCACTGCAGGCGCAGCTCAAAGGCCTCCTCGAGGAGTTCGCGCCACTCCTCGAGAACAACCCGCGCGCCATGAAGAGGCTCGTCAACGCTTACGGGATCGAGCGGGACCGTCTCGTGCGCGAGAGACGCCTCCTGTCCCTCACCGAGCGCAAGCAACTCGTTCTCTTCACGATCCTCCGACTCCGGTGGCCGCTGTTTGCGGAGCGTCTGCTCGAGCACCCGGATGACGTGGCCCTGCTCACGGGTGACTCCAAGGCGACACCGTCGGATCACCCATTCACCACACTCCTGGTGGACGGCGAGGTTCGCTCCCTCTTCAACGGGTCGTCCGTCGACGTCAAGCTCGATGCGGACTTCTTCAGGCGCTACTCGGGGCACGAACCCGAGCCGCCACCCTCAGTTGGTGCGTAGCCGGCGCGGACGTGGACGCCCGGATGGCGGACTGGTATGAGCCGCTCACGCGCCGTCTGCTGCAGCGCGCGGGGGTCGAGCCCGGGATGCGGGTGCTCGACGTCGGCTGCGGGCCGACACCGGCCCGGTCGGGCGCGTCACCTTCTGGCCGACGGTGGTCGGCGCGTTCGCTACGAAGCCGGTGTAGCGGTCACACGCCCCCGGTGCACCACGCGATGAATGCTTCACAGCACGCGGACTGCTGGCGCGACGGTGCCACCCACGGGCCAGCTGAGCAGCACCGCCGAGGACGCGAGCGTAACAAGCCAACGCGAGGACGTTAGGCGCTGCGCTTGGAGTTCGACCCCGTCGGCGCTTAGGCGAACCTGAGAGCGACTCCCGCGGAGCTCACGTGCGAGCCAGGCCGCGTCGATCCAGTCGAAGCGCCCGTGCCGTTTCCGTGCAGTCGTCCACACAAACGTGAGCCTGCCGGAGGAGATGGCGACGATGCCAAGCTCAAGCGGAGCAAGTTCGTTGACGCGCAGTAGCGCCGCGTGGCGCGAGACCCCAAAGCGGCGGGGCAGACCAACGATCGCCCCTATGTCGAGTGACGCCCGTACAAGCTCCTCAATGACCCAAGCCGCAGGCATGAGCAGGGCAGCAGCAAACCTGTCACACCAGCGCTCAACGCTCGCGTGTGGACTGCGTTCGGAGACCGGCTCCGCGTACGTCGCCAACAACCAGTGGCCGAGCTCGTGAGCACAGGTGTAACGGCGGCGCGCAGGCGGATCCGAGCGGCGCACCAGCATCTCACCGATGCGGCCGTGCAAGTTGAGAAGGTACCCCGCACCATCGAGCTCTGCGAGCGTGACACGCAGACCCGGCCACAGGCGGCTGATGCGCACCGGATCGATGGGCGGGACGCTCACCTCGGCGCGTGCCAGGACTTCGGCGGCCGCTAGCTCCGGGTCGAGGCCGATCACCCGCCCTCATCCTTGCTCGGGTCGAACTCATCCCGGACGCGACCGAGGAGGGTCCAGACCAACCGCCGCTGGTCATGCGGCGACATGCCCGGGAACCGCGCCGCCTCGCGGCCATGCACCCAGTCGTCGATCGCCCCCGCCAACTGCTCGCCGAGGTCCGGCTCGATCAGATCCGAGACCGTCGTGCGAAGCACGGTCGCAATCACGCGGAGCTTGGTGAGCGTCCAGTTCGCGACCCGGTCAGGGCTCTCCTCGAGATGCGCGAGCTCGCCCCCGTCCGTCCCAGCCGCTGCTCCCACCTCCTCGCGTGTGAGACCCAAAGACTCGCGAAGCTGGCGCACCTTCTCGCCCACAACGTTCTGGTCCTCGCCGAGAGCAAGGCGGCGCTGCTCCAGCAAAGGGCGGATCTCAAGCAGCCGACGGCTAAGCTCCTCCCGCAACTCCTCTGGCTCTGTATAACGGAGGTGGATCTGGATTGCCGGTATGCCCGTCACCATCCGGCTCACGCGTGTACCTGAATGCGAGATCAGCATGATCGGGATCAAGTTTCCCTCGGCATAGGCAAGCTCCTCTCCCGCCCCCGTGCTCGGATGGTGCGCGAGGTGGATGACCAGGTCCGATTGCAACACCCGCTCCTTGTCAAGCACCCACACCTCGGTGTCGGCGATATCGGGGTGATGGACGGGATCGGTGTTCTTGCGCGGCTCATATAGGTCTATGTCGTGCTCGGAGCACACAAGAGCGACGATGTCCGACAGCGTGAAGATCAGCTGGCGCTCGGTCTCATCCAAACCGCTGAGCGCCGAGGCTAGGTAGGCCCGCAAATGCAGCCGGCGCCGGACCGTCGGCAACAGGACGAGCTGCCCTTCGGCCTCCACTTCCTCGGCGTCCCCCACCTCCGAGCAGCGGCTCGCGGCGTCGAGCCGATCCGCGACCTCATCGTCGCTGGCATGCTCCAGATGGCCGCGCAGCGCCTCCTCAATGTCGCGATCATCATCCATCGACCTACGGTACCGTGGGTCGCGGCGTCTGGTCCGGCACTCGGGAGACATCGAGAATCACGCTTGCGTCGCGCACAACGCCTCCTGCCTGCCGCGGCAGATCTCGCCCTATGAGCCGCGCACGTTCAGCCAGACCGTCGTGCACGAGGCGCAGGCGCGAGGCCCAGCCAAGATCGAGCAAATCCATGCAATCGACCAGCTCAATCTTCGCGCGCACCACCGCAGCGTCGCCTGGATGCTGGCGATACGCCCATGCCCAAGCGTGCTCAAGGCCGGAATGCGGGAAGCCCTGAACCTCCTGAAAGAAGTACGTCCCGTCACCGAGCCAGTCGTACCGGTTTGCGCTCGCCACGAACCCTTGCACGAGGATACGTTCGGCCACGCTGCCCGATGTCCCGTGGTATGCAACGACGATCTTTGGCGACCCCATGCCCATAGCATCTCGGGTGGGTGCGACGTAAGATCTGGCCGAGTTCCATCATCGGTCATTCGCACGCTGCCCATAGCACCCACGAGGATCTATGCTGCTCGCGATGCGCTGGGTGGTGGACGGGATGAACGTGATCGGCGCGCGGCCTGACGGGTGGTGGCGAGACCGACACGCGGCGTCGGTCCGGCTCGTCGAGCAGGCTCGAGCGGTGGGCCGCCCGGTGCGGGGAGCAGGTGACGGTGGTGTTCGAGCGGCCCCCCACTCCCCCGATCTGCTCCGAGACCGTCGAGGTGGCGTGCGCGCCCCGGCCGCGGCGCGACTCGGCCGACGACGAGATCGTCCGGCGCGTCCTCGCCGACCCCGAGCCCGCAGCGATCGGCGTGGTCACGTCCGACGGGGCGCTCGCGGCCCGGGTGCGTGCCGCGGGGGCGACGGTGCGCCCGGCGGGGTCCTTCCGGGCGCAGTTGGACGAGACCGCCGAGGGTGCGAGCGGCTCCGCCTGAAGGGAGTGCGCCTCCGCGACTTGCTTGATCCGCCGCGGGCGGCCGACGCGGCTGCCCAACCCGAACAGGCCGACGCAGACGACGCTCCGCAGCTCCCAGCCGGCTCTCGGCGGGGACCGACATGGGAGGATGGGCGCGTGCTGTTCGAGGACCGGTCCCGGGCGGAGTCCTTTGGCGCGGTGGCCGCGCAGTACGACCGCGTGCGGCCCTCCTACCCGCCGACGCTGGTGGACGCGCTGCTCGCCGACAGTGCAGGGAGCGTGCTCACCAGCGGGGCGGAGAGCGTGCTCGCCGGTGGCCCGCCGAGCGTGCTCGACGTGGGCTGCGGGACGGGCATCGCCGCTGCTCTGCTCGCTGCTCGCGGCTGTGCGGTGCTCGGTGTGGAGGTGGACGCGCGGATGGCCGAGCTCGCCCGTGCGAAGGGCCTTGAGGTGGAGGTCGGGCGCTTCGAGGACTGGGACCCGCGTGGGCGGCGCTTCGACCTCGTGACCTCCGCGCAGGCGTGGCACTGGATCGACCCCCGGGCGGGAGCGGTGCGGGCGGCGCAGGCGCTGCGCGCGGGGGGGCTTCTCGGGCTGTTCTGGAACTACGGAGACCCGCCGCCGCACGTGTGGGATCTGCTTTCCCCGATCTACGCGTGCCTTGGGCCCAGCGTCGAGAAGTACTCGGTGCTGTTCGGCAACCGCGACGCCCGCGTGCAAGACACGCTCGACGGTCTCGCCGCGGCCGGCGCGTACGGCCCCGGGGACGTGGCGCGGTTCGCGTGGAGCGAGCGCTACGACACGACGGCGTGGCTCGCCCAGCTGAGCACCCACTCCGACCACCGCGCGCTGCCGGCGGCGCAGCGCGAGCGCCTGCTCGCCGCGGTCGGCGAGGCGCTCGACTCGGTCGGGGGCTCGTTTGAGATGCCCTACGAGACGGTGCTCGTCCTAGCGCGCCGCTTGTGAGTCGCGCTTGAGGGAGCGGGGCACGGAGGCCCCGCGCGTGCTGCGCCCGGGCGGCCCCCACCCACACACGTGGACGATCCCCAAGAAACACTACGGGTGCCTGTGCGCGCGGGCGCTACGTACGGTTGCGCTCGTATATGAGCCGCAACCCCGTGAGCGTCAGGAGGTCGTCGACCCCTTCGATGGTGCTCGTGTAGGGGACGATCGCATGCGCGAGGCCGCCGGTGGCGATCGTCTTGGTCTCGGGCCCTAGCTCCGCGCGCAGGCGGCCTACGATCGCGTCGACCTGGCCCGCAGTCCCGTACACGATGCCCGAGCGGATCGCGTCGATTGTGGTCTTGCCGATCAGCGCGCGCGGCGCGGTGACGTCGACGCGGGGCAGCGCCGCGGCGCGCTCGGTGAGCGCCTCCAGGGAGATCTCGACGCCCGGGGAGATGATCCCTCCGAGGTACTCGCCCTCGGCGGACACGGGGTCGTAGGTGATGGCGGTGCCGAAGTCCACCACCACGCACGGCCCGCCCAGGCGCTCGTGGGCGGCGACGGCGTTGACGAGCCGGTCGGGGCCGATCTCGCGCGGGTTGTCGTAGCGGATCGGCATGCCCGTCTTGACGCCGGGCCCCACCGCGAGCATGTCGTGCCCTAGGTACCGCTCGGCCATCGCGCACCATTCCGGGCCCAGCACGGGCACCGTGGAGGAGACGATCGACGCGTCGATCTCGCCCATCGACACCTGGCGCAGCTCCAGCAGGTTGCGCAGCGCGGCCCCCAACTGGTCGGAGGTCGACTGGCGCACGGTCGCGAAACGCCAGTGCTCGCGCAGCTGCCCGTCGCAGAACGTCCCGAAGTGGGTCTGGGTGTTACCGACGTCCACGGCGAGCAGCACGGCGAACCATTATGCTGGGCCGGTGGCGATCAAGCTTTTCGTGCTGCCGGGCTCGCACCCGTGCGCGGCGGTGGAAGTGGCGCTGCGGCGCAAGGGACTGCCCTTTCGGCAGGTGAACCTGCTGCCGATGGTGCAGGTGGGAGTGGGACCCCTGCTCTACGGCGGGAGCACCGTCCCCGGGATGCGCCTCGACGGGGAGCGGCTGGTGGGCTCGCGCACGATCATGCGCCGCCTCGACGCCCTCGCCCCGGACCCCCCACTGCTGCCCGCGGACCCTGCGCTGCGCGAGCGTGTGCTGGAGGCCGAGCGGTGGGGCGACGAGGTCTTCCAGAGCGTCCCCCGGCGGATCCTCGACGCCGGGTTCCTGCGCGACCCCGCGGCGATGGAGAGTTACGCCGGGGACACCAAGCTGCCGCTGCCCCGCGCTGTGATGCGCCCTGCACTGCCGCTCACCGCGAAACTGATGGCGCGGCGCAACCGCGCTCAGGACGAGCCCGTGCGCGCGGACCTCGCGGCGCTCTCCGGCCACCTCGAGCGGATCGACGCCTGGATCGCGGAGGGGCTGCTGGGCGGCGAGGAACCCAACGCCGCAGACCTGCAGATCGGTTCCACGATCCGCCTGCTTCAGACGCTCGGCGACGTGCGCCCCTTGATCGAAGGTCACCCCGCGGCGGACCTCACGCGGTACTTCCCGCCGATGGTGGGTGACATCCCCGCGGGGACGCTGCCCGCGGAGTGGCTGCCGGCGCGCGCTGCGGCGGCGTAGAGCCCGGCGGCGGCCGCACTGGATCCGAGACGGCACGCCGGCTGAGTTCAGCCGATCGACAGCGGCGGCCCCGCCCAGCGTACGCCCTCCTCTAGCGGCAGAGTAGCGAGCGCATCCGCGAGACGAAGCCCGTCGGGGGCGCACAGCTCGAAGTCGAGCTCCAGCGCGGGCACCAGCACGAAGCGGCGGGTGAGCAGCTGCTCGTGGGGCAGGCTCATGCGCTCGTGGCGCATCTCCGTGTCGCCCAGCAGGAGGACGTCGATGTCGATCGCGCGCGGGCCGTGGCGGGGGCCTCCGGCGGCGCGGCCGAGCTCGCGCTCCACGTCCTTTACGGCGTCGAGCAGCTCCAGCGGCTCCAGCGCCGTGCGTACGCGCAGGCAGGCGTTGAGGAAGGACGGCTGGTCGGGGAGCTCCCCCACGGGGTCGGTGTCGTACACCGAGGAGGACACCTCCACCGCCACGCCCGCGGCGGGCAGTGCGTCAACGGCCTCCTGCAGGTGGGCACGACGGTCGCCGAGGTTGGAGCCGAGGCCGAGCAGACCGGTACGTTCGGGCACGCGCGGAACGGTATACGGACCCGCTCGGTCTACGGACCCGCCCGCCCTACGCCCCCGCAGGCTCGCCGGCGGGCTCTCCCACCGGGGCGCGCTCGCGCAGGCCGATGCGGTCGTGCAGGCGGCGCAGCGGGCGTGGCGCCCACCAGGTGCGATCGCCGAGGCGGCCCATCAGCGCGGGTACGAGCAGCGCGCGCACGACGGTGGCGTCGATCGCCACGGCGAGCGCCGCGCCGAAGCCGAGCTCCTTGATGAAGAAGATGTCCGACGTCACGAACGCGCCGATCGCCACGCAGAAGAGCAGCGCGGCGGCGGTCACGAGGCGCCCGGTGCGCTCGAGCCCGTGGGCGACCGCCTCGCGGGTTGGCAGGCCGGCGTCGTGGGCCTCCTTGATGCGCGCGAACAACATCACGCCGTAGTCGGTGGAGAGCGCGAAGGCGAGGATGAACAGCAGCACGAGGTCGGACTCCTCGAGGCCGCCGATCGGGGTGAAGCCGAACAGCGAGGCGAGGTGGCCGTCCTGGAAGACCAGGACGAGCAGGCCGGCGCCGACGGCGACGGTGAGCAGGTTCATCACGAGCGCCACCACCGGCAGCACGAGCGAGCCGGTCATCAGGAACAGGAAGCCGCCGGTGACCAGGGCGAGGATCAGCAGCGCGAGCGGGGTGTGCGCGGAGACCGACGCCTTCTGGTCGACGAACCACGCGGTGGAACCGCCCACGAGCAGCGCGGGCGCGGGCTCGAGCGTGCGCAGCCGGCGCACGAGCGCCTGATTGGCAGGTGCGCCGTCGGTGCCGCGGGGCTGCAGTTCGAGCTGCCACGTGTCGTGGCCGAGGTACTGTCCCTGCCCACCTCGCGTCAGGGTGGCCTGGCTGCCGGCCACGGCCTGGGCGCGCCGCGCGAGCGCCGCGACTGTAGGGGCGCCGTTCGTGGGCGCGTGAGCCACCAGCGTGACGGCCTGCGAGCCGTCCACGGCGAACTCGCGGGTGAGCGTTTCCGCGACCGCGCGCGGCTGGGCGCCGGCGGGCAGCACGTGGGCGTCGGCGGGGATCAGCGCGAGGCGCAGCGCGGGCGCCGCGACGGCAAGCAGCACGACGGTCGTGGCGAGCGCCACGGTGCCGGGGCGGCGCATCACCCCGCGGGCGAACCGCCCCCAGCCACCGTCCGCGTCGGCGTGGGCCGCACGCGCGGAGCTGCGCTGCAGCCAGGCGGGCGCGAGCGAGTCGATGCGGGGCCCGAGCGCGACGAGCACCGCGGGCAGCACCAGCAGTGAGACGGCGCCCGCAGACAGCGCGACGAGCCCGCCGCCGATGCCCATCGAGTAGAGGAACCGCAACGGGAACACGAGCATCGACGCGAGCGCGCCTGCGACGGTGAGCGAACTGTAGAGGACGGTGCGCCCCGCGGTCTGCATCGTGCGCCCGATCGCGGCCCGCGTATCGAGACCGCGCGCGAGCTCCTCGCGGTAGCGCGAGAGCACGATCAGCGAGTAGTCGATGCCGAGGCCCAGCCCCACCCCGGTGACGAGGTTCACCGCGAAGATCGACAGGCCGAGGAACTGGTCGACGACGCGCAGCAGCAGGAGGGTCAGCACGATCGCAAAGCCACCCACGAGCAGCGGCAACGTGGCGGCGATCAGCCCGCGGAAGACCCAGAAGGAGAGCAGCAGCAGGATCGGGATGGCGAAGGTCTCCGCACGTTTGAGGTCTGAGGTGACGCGGTCGGTGATTTCGTGGAACGCGACGTCGTTGCCGCCGAACAGCACGCCGCTGCCGGCCAACGTGGGGGCCACGCGGGCGACCGCCGCGGCGGAGTGTTCGCGGTCGGTGTACGCGGCGAGCAGGAGCGTCATGCGCCCTTCCCGGTCGACGAGCTCGGGCAGGTGGGTGGCCGGGTAGTCGAGCTCTCGCTGAAAGCCGGGCTGGGCGGCGAGCAGCGCAGCGACGCGGCGCGCCTCGCCGGCGGCCGCGGGGTCCGCGCGGACGTCGCTGGCGGAGGGCACGAGCGCGGCGACGCCGTAGTAGGCGGACTGGCCGGTGGCGCGTTCGATCGCGCGCAGCACCTGCTGGTTCTGGGCGTGTGGGTCCTGGAATTCGGCAGATTCGCTCTTCAGCAGCGAGACGATGGGGGCTCCGAGGGCCGCAGCGAGCAGGAACACGGCGCCGGCGACGAGCAGCACGCGCCGCGTGCGGTGGGTCGCCAGGTTGGCGAGGCGGTCGATCACAGCCGCCTCCCGTTCCGCCGCCGCAGTACAGGCCCTGACACGCGCCGCGATATGTCGAGCCGAGCCATCGCGGGACATTATAAGTGAGTGCTAACTAACTGTCAAGGCTCACTGTCCGTACACCCGCTTCGCCCCAATCGCAGTGCTTCCACGCTACCGTTAGCAGGAGAAGCCCGCTACCGTTTGCAGAGTAAGGCTGCGCTTCGACGCGCTACTCCTCCGCCTCGCGCCACACCTCGACGGAGACTTCCTCGACGGTGAGCGGGATCGGGGGCTCGGGCTTGGTGGCCTTGACCCACACCGCTTCCAGCTCGTAGTCGGCCAGCAGACGGTCCGCGATCGTGGAGCACAGCCGCTCGAGCGTGCGGTGCGAGCGCTGCACGGCGAGCAGCGCCACGAGCTGGCAGACCTCGGCGTAGTCGACGGTGTCCTCGACGCGGTCGGTGAGGGTGGCGTCGCTCTCGCCCAGCTCCAGGCGCAGGTCGAACATCAGCCGCTGGCCGACCTCGCGCTCGGCCTCGGAGACGCCGTGGTGGGTGTAGAGGGAGAGGCCCGAGATCTCGATCGTCACCGACTCGACGCCCCGCTCGCGCTCCTCCTCCTCTTCCTCGTCCTCCTCCACGCCCTCCTCCGGCTCCTCGGGCTCCTGCGCCCGACCCCGTCCCCGCTCCAGCTCCCCGACCCAGTCCTCTGCCTCCAGGTCTGCTCCGCCGTCGTGCTCCCCCGCTCCGCCGCTCTGCTCCTCGGCGCCCGCGGCCGGAGCCTCGTCCGCCTTCAGCTCGTCGTCCTCGTTCCCGGCACGCGGGTCGTCGTCCCCGTTCATGGCGCGCCCAACGTAGCAGCGGCCACCGCAAGCGCGGCGCGCACGGGGGCGACGTCGTGCACGCGCAGCACCGTGGCCCCGCGCTCGTAGGCGAGCACGCAGGTGGCGACGGTGCCCGAGAGCCGGCCCTCCGGGCCCACCAGCTCCTCGCGGCCGGCGGCGTCGGCGAGGATGCGCCCGAGGAAGCTCTTGCGCGAGGTCCCGACCACCAGGGGGCGGCCGAGCGCGACGAGCTCGCGCAGGCGGCGCAGCAGTTCGAGGTTGTGCTGCAGGGTCTTGCCGAACCCGATCCCAGGGTCGAGCAGCACGCGCTCCTCGGCGACCCCCTCCGCGACGGCGAACGCGAGGCGCTCCTCCAGGAACGCCTTGACCTCAGCGACGACGTCCTCGTAGCGCGGTGCCCGCTGCATCGTGCGCGGCTCGCCCCGCATGTGCATCAGGCAGCACTCCGCGCCGCTCTGCGCCACCACCGCCGCCATCTCGGGGTCGCCGCGCAGGGCGGTGACGTCGTTGACGAGGCTCGCCCCCGCCTCCAGGGCGGCGCGGGCGACGGGGGCCTTGGAGGTGTCGATGGAGATCGTGGGGCGGGCGGCGCTCGGTGGGTTGGCGGGCATGGCGGGCGACGATGGGTCGGCGGGCGACGACGAGACAGCGGGCATCGCGTCCACCAGTCCCTTCACCACCGGCAGCACCCGACGCAGCTCCTCCGCGGCCCCCACCGGCTCGGCGCCGGGCCGCGTCGACTCCCCGCCGACGTCGAGGATCTCCGCTCCTTCGTCCGCCAGCTGGAGACCATGCGCGACGGCGGCCGCGGGGTCGAGGTAGAGGCCCCCGTCGGAGAACGAGTCGGGCGTCACGTTCACGACGCCCATCAGGCGGAAGCCGCCTGGGGCACTCACCTCGGCGTCAAGCGAGCTCAGGACGCTCGGGGCCGTCCCCGCGCATGTCCGCCGTACCCCCGGCCAGTCCCGGCCGCGGCAGCGGCCGCGGGGCTTCGCGTCCGGGGCGGTCGGCGGGCGCGGGCGGCGGCGCGGGGAGCTCGGGGACGGGGTGCTCGTCCTCGGCGCCGAACACCTCCCGTTCGCTCTTGCCGTCGAGCAGCGCGAGGAACTCCTCCTTCTCGAGCGTCTCGCGCTTGACGAGCGTCTCCGACAGCGAGCCGAGGTTGGCGCGGTGCTCGGTGAGGATGTCCCGCGCGCGCTGGTGGGCGGCCTCGACGATGCGCCTGACCTCGTCGTCGATCTCGCGCGCGATCTCGTCGGAGTAGTCGGGCTCGGTGGAGAACTCGCGGCCGAGGAACGGCTGGGAGTGCTCGTGGCCGAAGACGCGCGGGCCGAGCTTCTCGGACATGCCGAAGCGCATCACCATCTGCTTGGCGGTCGCGGTGACCTTCTCGAGGTCGTTGGAGGCGCCGGTGGTGATCTCGCTGAAGACGATCTCCTCCGCGGCGCGCCCCCCGAGGGTCATCGCCATCGTGTCGTTGAGCTCCGCGCGGGTGGTCAGGAAACGGTCCTCCTGGGGCATCGAGATCGTGTAGCCGAGCGCCTGGCCACGGGAGATCACGGAGATCTTGTGCACGGGGTCGGAGTGCTCGAGGTAGTGCCCGACGATCGCGTGGCCCATCTCGTGGTAGGCGGTGATCAGCCGCTCTTTCTCGCTCATCACGCGCGTCTTCTTCTCGGGGCCGGCGATCACGCGCATGATCCCCTCCTCGAGCTCTTCCTGGCCGATTTCGCGCTTGCCGGTGCGGGCTGAGAGCAGCGCGGCCTCGTTGATCAGGTTGGAGAGGTCGGCGCCGGTGAAGCCGGGGGTCTGGCCGGCGAGCGCGTCGATGTCGATCACCTTTGCCAGCGGCTTGCCCCGGGTGTGGACTTCGAGGATTTTCGCGCGGCCCTTGCGGTCGGGGCGGTCCACGGCGATCTGGCGGTCGAAGCGCCCGGGGCGCAGCAGCGCGGGGTCGAGGATGTCGGGCCGGTTGGTGGCCGCGATCATGATGATGTTGTCCTTCGCCTCGAACCCGTCCATCTCGACGAGCAGCTGGTTGAGCGTCTGCTCGCGCTCGTCGTGGCCGCCACCAAGACCAGCGCCGCGGTGCCGGCCGACGGCGTCGATCTCGTCCATGAAGATGATGCACGGGGAGTTCTGCTTGGCCTGCTCGAAGAGGTCGCGCACGCGCGAGGCGCCGACGCCGACGAACATCTCCACGAAGTCCGAGCCCGAGATCGAGAAGAACGGCACGCCCGCCTCGCCGGCGACAGCGCGGGCGAGCAGCGTCTTGCCGGTGCCCGGCGGCCCGTACAGCAGCACGCCGGTGGGGATCCGCGCGCCGAGCGCCTGGAACTTCTTGGGGTTCTCCAGGAACTCCTTGATCTCGTGCAACTCCTCGACGGCCTCGTCGACCCCGGCGACGTCGCGGAAGGTGATCTTGGGGGAGTCGGCTGAGAGGCGCTTGGCGCGGGACTTGCCGAAGGACATCACCTTCGAACCCCCGCCCTGGACCTGGTTGAGCAGGAAGATCCAGATGAAGATGAAGATCACCAGCGGCAGCGCGAAGGAGAGCAGCGAGAGCAGGATGCTGCTCTTGTTGGGTTCGGTGTTGTAGGTGACCCCGGCTTCCCTGAGCTCCTTCTTCAGTTCGGGCGTGGTCTGTTCGGTGTAGCCGATTTCGTACTTGCTTTTGTCGGCGCGTTCGACTTCGAGGACGTTGCCCTTGGTCTTGAAGGTGACCGATTTGATTTCGTGCTGCGGGATTTCTTTGGTGACGAGCGTGTATTCGTTGCGCGTCGGACCGTGCGAGGAGCTGCTGGAGATCATTTTCGAGACGAAGAACGCCAGCACCACCACCAGCAGGATCGGGAACGCGGCGCTCTTGAAGAAACGGCTCATGATGGGCTCATCGGGTCCGGGCGGCGGCTGGGTCGATTTGCAGAAGAGGGGCTCGGCTCGCCGGCTTTCGGCCGGCTGCGCCACCCTCTAGGGCCGCCACCAGCCGTCTAGCGTACCACGGGAAGTCGCATTTTCCGGCGTTGGGCACAGCGCTCACGAGCTCTCCAACGCGGCTACGAAGGGAAGGTTGCGGTGGCGCTCGGCGTAGTCGAGGCCGTAGCCGATCACGAAGCGGTCGGGGATCTCGAAGCCGACGTAGCGGGCGGGCCGGTCGTCCTTGTGTTGGCCGATCTTCGATCGGTCTGGCTTGGTCAGCAGCGCGCACACCTCGAGTGTCCGGGGGTCGCGCGAGCCGAGGTTGCGCAACAGGTACTGCAGCGTCAGCCCCGAGTCCACGATGTCCTCGACGATCAGCACGTCACGACCATCGATCGCCGTGTCGAGGTCCTTGAGGATCCGCACCACCCCGGAGGAGTCGGTGGCCGAGCCGTAGGAGGCGACCGCCATGAAGTCGACCTCCACCGGGATCTCGATCAGGCGCATCAGGTCGGAGAGGAAGAACATCGCCCCCTTGAGAACCCCCACGAGCAGCAGCGAGCGGCCCGCGTCGGCGTAGTCGCGTGAGATCTCCCGCGCGAGCTCGGCCACGCGTAGGCGCAGCTCCTCCTCGCCGACGAGCACCTCGCCGACCTCGGACGCGGGGGCATCTACGAGCACCCCCGCAGTCTAGTGGCGCGGCGGCAGCTTGACCATCCGCAGGCGGCCGCCCTCGAGCACCGCCCCGACGAGGCCACCCACGTGCAGCTCGGCGCGCCCGCCGCGACGGGCGAGGGCCAGGATCTCCCCCACGCGGGCACCGGCCTGCGGCACGTAGGCGCCGGCGGTCTGCTCGGCGAGGCGCACCACGACCAGGCGCGCGAGCGCGGGGGGGAGCTCCTGCAGCCGCTCGATCGCGACGCTTGGTTCGCCTCCGGGCTCGCCACAGTGCCCGTCCGGGGCGCCTCGCGGCGCGGCGCGGTCGCGTTCCATCTCCGCATCGATGAGTGCGTCGAGCACCACCGCCTCCTCGCGCAGCAGTTGGGCGGTGCGCAGCACGTTCTCCTGCGCGGCGGGGTGTACCGCGTCGAACGCCGGCACCACCCGGTTGCGCACGCGCGCCCGTGCGTAAAGCTCGCTGTCGTTGCTCGCGTCCTCCCGCCACGCGAGACCACGCGCACGGCAGTAGTCGGCCGTCTGCTCGCGTGTGAGCTCCAGCAGCGGGCGCGCCACGCGGCCCTCGCGCGGGGCCATCCCCAGCAGTGCGCGCCTGCCGGGCGAGGCGGCGAGGCGGTAGAGGATCGTCTCCACCTGGTCGGTCGCGGTGTGCCCAGTGGCCACTACCGTGCCCGCCCGCCCGGGCTGCTCACCCACCCGCCCGAGCTCGCGCGCGTCGCCGGGCCGCTCGCGCGCGTCGATCTCCCGGGCCAGGCGGGTCGCCTCGCCGTAGCGCAGCTCGCGCGCCCACGCCTGCAGGTTGCCGGTGTCTGGGGGGCGGGGGGCGTGCACGACCTCCAGCGCCACCCCCAACCGCTCGCACAGATCCCGGCAGTGGCGCTCCTCCTCGGCGGCCTCGGGCCGCAGGCCGTAGTCGACGTGCAGCGCGTGGACGTTCTGCGCGCCGCAGATGCGCACCGCGAGGTCGAGCAGGCAGACCGAGTCGCGTCCCCCGGAGAGCATCGCCACGACCGGACCGTTCGCCGGGAGCAGGCCCCCCGACCGCACCCGCTCGCGGACCTCCTCGGGGGTCATCGCAACGGCGTCCCGCTCGGGGCTCATCCGCGCGCCGAGGCGAGGAACAGCTCGGTCGGCTCGGAGAAGCCCTTGAGGCCGACCTCGCCGATCAGCTTGAAGGCGAGGCCCGCGACACCCTCGGCGAGGTCGACCACGGTGCGGGTCACCAGCACCTCCCCGCCGGCGGCACGGGCGACCACGCGCGCGGCCTGGTTGACCTCGCGGCCGTAGTAGTCCCCGTCGCGGTAGATCGCCTCCCCGTAGTGAACCCCGATGCGCGGCGGCGGCACCCCCGCGGGCGCCTGGGCCTGGAAGCCGACGGCCCACCGCGTCAGCGCAACGGGGTCGGGCGCAACGACCATCACCTCGTCGCCGAGCGTCTTCAGCACGCGCGCGTCGATCGGCAGGGTCCGCTCGACCGCTTCCACGAAGCGCTCCACCGCGCCCACCGCGTGCTCGTCGCCCCGCTCCTCGGTCAGACGGGTGTAGCCGGCGAGGTCGGCGAACGCGATCGCCACCCGCAGGCGTCCCTCCTGGAACGCCCGCTCGCCCATGTCGGCCTCCATGTGTCCGATCACGTCCTGCTCGACGAAGTACGCGAGGAAGCGGCCGTGCACCCACGTCATCAGCGGCGCGATGAACGGCACCAACTCGCGCGCCATGCCGTCCATCTGCTCGGCGATCTCAAGGCCGGAGACCCCCGAGCTCATCAGGGGCTCGTGGATGTACATGTGGAACAGGCGCACCTCCGTTTCGGCGATCTGCGCGAGCGCCTGCCCGAACACGCGGGCGATCTGGATGAAGGCCCCCTCGGGCAGTCCGGCCTCCAGCACGGCCGCGACGTACTTGAGCATCTCCACGTCCTCGTCGGAGAGCGCCTCCACCGACAGCGCGCTGAGGCCGATAGCCCCGACGATCCGCTCGATCAGCTCGGGAGCCAGACCGGTCGCGCGCGCGGTCTGCTTGAGCGTGTGGCGCCCCTCGGGGACGGAGAGGAAGTCCTCGACGTCCCCCAACGCCAGGCGCCCGCTGTCGGAGGCCTCGCGGATCTGCTCGAGTGTGTACCCGCGCTCGCGCAGGCGCGCGACGATCCCCACCTGGCGCGCGGCGGGCGCGCTCCAGCCTCCGTTGTACTGGGGGACCAGCCCCTCCTTGACCCACCGCCTCACCGTTCCCGGCGAGACGTCCGCGCGAGAGGCGACCTGCGCGAGGGTGAGGGCCACCTCATCGCCCACGCTTAGGCCTCGCCGTCGGGGGCCCTCGCAGCGGCGATCGCCCGGGCGAGGTTCTCGAGGATCGCGAACCGGCCGCCGATCGCGTCGTGGAGCTCGGCCTCTGAGCTGACGGTGCTCACCATACAGGGCAGTTTAGGGCCCGGTACCCGTGGCACGTGCCCCGGCCCGGGACCCCGCCGACTGCCGATACGGCCGGATCCGTCATCCACCTCGGACGGCGACGCCGGCCGACGGCGCCCGTGGGCGAGCTCGGCCCTTGATGCTGTTCGGGCGAGACCGCTCTACAGGCGTTTCGGAACGCCGGTACCCCCGCCGGAACTGAACTCTATGCTGGGATCGCGTCCGCCGTGTCTAGCGCTGACAGTCACATCCAGCTTGACGTTCCTGCCGCCGTAGATTTTGTCGCCAGCCCTGTGGCCTTCTTCGATCAGGAGCCTGCCCGCTCGCGCTGCGGCGCGCGCGTGCGGCCCGCCCGGATCAGATCGGGCTGCTTCCAGGAGGCTTTCCCCGGCAAAGACTGCTTCCCAACCGTACATGGTTTCGTTCCAGCTCCCGCCATGAGCTAGGACGTCCACAAGATGCGAAAAGTTGGACGAGCAGTATATCTGGCAGCCGCGGACGAGTTCCGATTCCACCGAGCTCGCGCTGGCGGTGTAGTCGGCGAGTTCGTACGGCGGTTCCCCGCCACCGACTTCCGCTGCCGCTGCTGCTGCTTCTTCGGCGAGGCGTTCGGCTTCTTCTCTGGCGGCCTGTTCGCGTGCGGCTTCGCGCGCGATCGCGCGCCCATTTTCTTCGCCGTTGACGGCGGCGAGGTAGTTGTTTTCCACGTATTCGCCAGTGAGGTCGGTTTCGTCGACCGGGTCGCCGTTGGTGTATGCGTAGGGGTTGGGTGAGCCTCCGGGGATTGGGTCGGTCTGCTCGAAGCGTCCGATCTCGGGGATGTACGCGCGGGCGCCCATGTTCACCATCCCGCTGGGTAGTTCTGTGGGGCGCTGCTCGCCACCGAGCCAGGAGTATTTGGCTGGTTTGGTTGTGGTGGGGACGCCGAACTCGGTGCTGCGTTCGGTGGAGAGCAGTTTTTCTTCGGTTTCGCTGGTGGACGCCGTGGCGACCACGTTCCCTTTCAGGTCGGTGATCTGCAGGACGGGGCTCCCGCCGTTGCTCTGGATCGCGACGAGGCCGCTGATGCCGGCGATGTTGCGGGTCCAGTTGCCCGATACGGGTTCGACGGTCCACACGGGCGAGTCTCCGGCGCCGGCGTAGTGGTCGATCACGTCGGACGAGCTCGTGCCGGTCGAGACGATTTCGCGGTCGCGGCCCGCCGGGTCGAGGTGGTAGCCGATCGTCTCGCCGTTCTGGGCGGCGCTCGCGAGCGTGTTGTCGTCGTAGTAGGTGCTGGTGAGGGTGGTGCCCCCGGCGTCTTTGGCGGGCAGCGAGGTCGTGTTCCCAAACGTGTCGTAGCTCGTGCCTTCGTCGGTCAGTCGGTCGGCCACGTCGTAGGAGTGTTTTTCAACGGTGCCGCCCGTGGTCGTGCATTCGCCTTTGGATCCGGGCGCGCGGGTCGTCAGGCTGGTGCGGTTGGTTTCCCTGTCGTATTCGTAGAGCCTCGTGGTGCAGCCTTCTCCGGCGGGTTCTTCCTGCGCCTGCGTCAACCGGCCGACGCTGTCGTACGTATAGCTGGCGGTCGCGAGCGTCGAGGACTCGCTCATCGTCTGGCCGTGGATCGAGGGCACCGTGGTCTCTTTGAACCACGTGCAGCTCGCGCCGCAGTGCCCGACCTTTTCGTATTCCACGCCGGTCGTCTTCCCGGTTGGGTCGATCGTGTAGTTCGCGTTCATGTCGTTGGGGTAGTGTTCGCCGAGGAGGTTGCCTTCGACGTCGTAGGATGCCGTGAACGCCCCCGCGGCGCTGTCTTTCAGCGATGTCAGCTCGCCGGTCGTTTCGTCGTAGCCGTAGGTCTGGGTGCCCTTCCCGTCGGACACTTCGGAGGGGCGGCCGTCGACGTCGTACTTATATGTCGAGGCGCTGCCGTCGGCGTCGGTGTATTCGGTGAGCTCACCGAGCGTGTTGTAGACGCTCGCGATGTGCTTTTCTTCGCTGCCGCTGCCGCTGATCTGCTTGACGAGCGCTCCCGTTTCGCTGCTGTATTCGTCGCTCACGACGGGCAGCGCCGTTCCGACGGTCGAGGAGATCGAGCTGCTCGACGGGCGGCCCGCGGCATCGTAGGTGTTTGTCGTCGTACGCGTCGAGGAGCCCACCGTCTGCGCGATCGTGAGCGGCTCATCCCACATGTTGTACGTGTAGACGGTGACCGGGAGGCCCAGCAGTCCCGCGATTTCAGGCTGCTGCGCGGGTTGAGCCTGGCAGGGCAGGTTCGCCCACTCCGCATGACCGCCACACACTGGATATTCCGAGTTCGCGGCAGAGGAGTAGTAGATCGTTCTCCGATCGTGGGCCCCTTCGTCACCGCCGATGTAGGAGAGCGCCCACTTCTCCACGCGGTTGTTGTTGAGATCGGCCGCGTAGAGGGTGGACCCGTGGAAGCCGATGCCCACGGGTTCGCTGAACGCACCGCTTCCTTTCGAGCCAAACTGCGTCAGGTATGACCCGCTCGAGGAGAACTCCTCCACCCGGCGGTCGGTGCTGTCGGATAGCCACACGCTTCCTTCGGGTCCCACACTGAGGCTTCGAGCCGTCTCCATCTGTCCGTTGCCTGTTCCCAATGAGCCGAAGTGGCGAACGTATTCGCTTGCCGGGTTGAACTCCTCGATCCTGTAGTTGCCGCCGTCGAGCACGTACAGATCGCCCGTGGCGTCGAACCCGAGGGCGGCGGGTTTCTCGAACTGGCCGTTGCCGGTGCCGGCGGACCCCAGCGTTTTCATGTAGGTCCCTTCCGAGCTGAACTCCTGCAGTCGATTGTTGCCCGTGTCGGCCACCCACACATGGCCGCTCGTATCGACCGCAATACCCCGTGGTTCTTCAAACTGACCGTTGCCTGTGCCAGCGGAGCCAAAGGCGCGCACAAAAGTGCCTTCCGAGCTGAACTCCTGCACACGGTCGTTGCCGGTGTCGGCAACCCACACATGGCCGCTCGAGTCGACCGCGATGCCTTTCGGCGTTTTGAACTGCCCGTTACCCGAGCCGCTCGACCCAAAGGCACGCACGTACGATCCTCCCGAATTGAACTCCTCCACGCGATTGTTTTCCGAGTCGGCGACCCACACGTTCCCTGAGGAATCCGTCACGAGGCCCCACGGTTTTTTCAATTGCCCGTTGCCCGTGCCCGTCGTGCCAAAGGAGCTCGAGTAGAGCACCGTGGCCGGCGCCGCGTTGAGGTACTTCTTCACGCGGTTGTTGCCGGAGTCGACGATGTAGAGATTCGAACCGAACGCACTCACGCCCTCGGGCAATGAGAATTGGCTGTTTCCGCTGCCGTTGGAGCCAAATTTGGTCAAAAATTCGCCAGTCGCAGAGAACTCCTCAATACGGCTATAGGCAATGTCCGACAACCACACGTTGCCTTCCGGGCCCACAGTGATGTTTTCGTCGAATACGATCTGGGAAGAGCCGAATTGGCGGACGTATTCGCCGGCAGCGTTGAACTCCTGCACCCTGACGTTCCCCGTGTCCACCACGTACATGTCGCCGGTAGCGTCGAAGCTCAGCGAGTAGGGCTCTTCAAACTTGCCGTTGCCGGTGCCCTGGGAACCCAGTGTTTTCATGTAGGCGCCTTCCGTGCTGAACTCCTCCATCCGATCGTTGCCCTCGTCGGCCACCCACACGTGACCGCTCGGATCGATCGCGATGCCCCGGGGTTTGCTGAACTGGCCGCTGCCCGAGCCGCTCGTGCCGAACGCGCGCACAAAAGCGCCTTCCGAAGTGAACTCCTGCACACGACTGTTGCCCGTATCGACCACCCACACATGGCCACTCGAGTCGACCGCTACGCCATGCGGTTCTTTGAATTGCCCATTGCCCGTGCCGCTCGTGCCGAACGCGCGCACGAACGTTCCTTCCGAAGTGAACTCCTGCACACGACTGTTGCCGGTGTCAACAACCCACACATGTCCACTTGAATCGACCGCGCACCCCGATGGGCTTTTGAACTGCCCGTTGCCACTGCCAGAGGTCCCAAACGAGCTCGCGTAGGTCGGGGCCACCAGTTCATTTTTGCCTTCATCGCCCGGCATCTTCGTTTCGATCGCGTTGCCCGTCGCCGCTTCGTAGAGGGTCGTGCGTGTCAATTTCAGACCTGACGGATCCGAGGTGACGGAGGTCGGCTTGCGTAGTTTCCAGCCAAGGTTTTCCTGGCCGGAGTAGGTGGTGGTGGTGGTGCGCACGTCCTGTTCGCCTTCGCCTTTGACTTCCGCCCCCTGGGTGACCTTCGTCACCAGCCGGTAGGTGCCTTCGCCCGGCGCTCCTTCGTCGTAGGAGTAGACCGTGTGGCTGCGGGCCTGGCCTTCTTTGCCGCTGGAGAGCTTCACGGTGTGCGTTGGGCCAAGCGTGCTCAGCAGACTCGGTGCCTTCGCTGTTGTACGTGCTCTGCGTATCGAGCGTCTGCGAGATTTCGGCCGATTTGATGCCTTCTTTCAGCGCCGCCGCGCGGCTGTCGGCGCTCAGGCTGCGCGTGAGGTCGTTGGTCGCGTTGTATTCGCTGGTCACGACCCCACCGCTCGGGGTGGCCACGTTCACGGTGCGTCTCTCTTCGTCCAGGTAGTAGACACTCGCGCGCCGGTAGTCCCTCGCCGGCCAGCCCATCGGCTCGTCCGGCGGGAAGATCGCGGTCGCTTCCACCGGGTCGTCGGTCTGCGCCCACCCCGCCACTTCGCTTGAGCCCATCGCGTGCGGCGCGCCGCTACCCGACACCGGGACGCTGTAGTCGACCGTCCACACCGAGCTCGTGCCGACGTTCGGCGGTTCGGGCGCCGGGCTGTTCGGCGTCCCCGCGGCCACGGCCGAAGTCGCGGCGCTCGACGCGAGCACCGACCCGCCCGCGTTCGCGGCGGTCACCTCCAGCACCAGCCGGTGGCCCTGGTCGCTTGTCGTCGGATAGTAGCTTTCGTTGACGGCGCCGAGGATCGGAGCGCATTCCCCGCCGGCCGAGTTGCAGTCCTCCCACTGGTAGTCGTAGGTCAGCGGGCTGTTCGACCACGTCCCGTTGCTGGAGACGCTGATCTTGGTGCCCACGACGGGGCTCGTGCTCGACAGCGTCGGCACAGCTGTGTTTTTCGGGGACTGCCCACCCCACGCGCCTATCGCCGCGCTCGGGCGGACGACCGACAGCAGCCGGCCCACGTCCGATTCGCCGGGCTCCGTGCCGTAGTCGAGCAGCCACGGCTGCTGGCCCGCGCCCGAGACCGCGGTCAGGTGCCCCGCGGCGTCGTACCCGTAGAGCGTCTTCAACGCCGGGGAGACCCGCGGGTCCCACTCAGCGCGTAGCCGCCCCAGCGAGTCGTAGGAGTACTGCGCGATCGCCGTCGTTTTCATTGCTTTGGCGGTCGGTTCGTACGCTGTGAGGGACACCTTCGCCAGGCGGCCGGCGTATTCGCCCCATTCGCTCTCCGCCTGACCTGACGCGGTCGTGCTCGACGCGTAGGAGAACGTCAACGCACGGCAGCCCTTTACCAGTTCCGTCGAGCACGACACGCCGGAGGGCACCGGCGCGAGCACCTTGGTCGGCTCGGTTATGTGTTTACCCCCGACTTCCACGACTTGGAACGTGTAGGTGACCGTTTCGGAGGCAACCACGCCCTTGCGTGTGAACGGCACCCATTCTTCGCCGCTGCCACCCGAGGGCACGCGGAATCCGGTGCTCGCGCCCGTCGCTGCGTTCTTCAGGACGAATTCTTTGACACCTTCGGTCACAACTTCGCTGAGCGCCAGGTTCGCGTCCCCCGGGGGCGAGGTGAACGAGCCGCCGCCGGCGCTCGTAAAGGTCGTCAGGCCCCCGCCGCTGTCGGTCAGCATCATACTTCCGTTGGCCTGCTTGACGAGACTCTCCTGTTCCCCCACGCTGAGTGCCCACAGTGGCCCGAGCGGCCCCTGCGCCCCCGCGTTCAGATGGCGCGAGCCGTCGCTGCGCGACACGACCAGGCCACCGCCCAGCGAGACGTCCGAGGCATCGACGCTGAGCTCCCCCGACTGCGGATTGACGCTGCCCGGGCCGAGCGCGACCGGCGAGGCGTGGTGCACCTTCATCGTGAACGTTTCGGATGCCACGTTGCCCGCGGCGTCGGTCGCGGTGACCTTGATCTGGTGTTCTCCGGCGCCGAGTTCTTCCCCGTAGATCGTCCACGCGGCGTGGCCGGTGCACGGCCCGGGCGAGCACGAGCCCCCGGCCGTCCCGATTTCACGACCGTCGATCGTCAGCGCGATCGAGGAGATGCCCGAGCTCGGGGTGGTGCCCGACCCGTCCGACGCTTCGGCCTGCACGTAGTATTCCTTCGCCGCGATTTCGTCGCCGGAGGGAAGGCCGGTGACGACGATGTTGTGCGGCGCGGCGGCGTCGACTTTGATTTTCATCGCGGGCGCCGCGGTGTGGTTGTTCACCGGGTCGTACGCGTTCGCTTCGACAGAGTCTTCGCCGTTGGCCATCGTCGAGCTGTACGTGAAGGCCCGGTTGAAGGTGGGCGGGCACTGGACGCCGCCGTTCGTGCATTCGCCGTTTTCGTAGAGCGGGAATTTTTCCCCCCAGGCCCCGCTCGCGATGCCGAGCCAGCTGATCCCGAGGCCCGGATCGTGGGATTTCAATTCGAACGCGCCGCGGTTGGGACCGAGCCAGCTGCCCGACCCGTAGAGGATGTTCGCCCTGCCGCCGTCGACGGTCGCATCCGTGGTGTCGTAGCTGACTTCAGGGCTTTTTTCCTGCCCGATCTGCACCTGTGCGGAGGTCAGCGTGTTTTCGCCGCCCGTGCCACCCCCGGCCCCCGTCGCCACCTGCAGGTACTCCGCCGAATTGCCGTTCGCGGGCCGTTCTTCGGAGCATTTTTTGGGGCAGACGCTCCACGAGTTGTTGGGGGTGCTTTCGGATACCGGCAACGTCTCGCTTTCTTCGATGGTTTTGTTCGGCGCGACGATTTTGATCGAGTTTTCGATGTGCCCGCCGGTGTCGTTCCAGTTGCCCCGGATCGCCAGCCAGGTGATGTAGGATTCCCCCTGGGTCGTATAGACCAAGGCGCCCCATTCTTCTGCGCCATGGCTCCCCGAGATGTGCTCCGTCCAGCCTTTGCCTTCGCTGTTTTCCGACGCCGTGAAGTAGCTGCCTTTGTGTTCAAAGTGCCAGTTCGTTTTGAACGCGCCGATGTGGTTGAGCTGTTCGTCCCACACCGTGGGATCGACGAGGATCGGATAGCGGTAGCTCCCCGAGCGGTGCGCGACCGTCAGCGCCAGCGTGTCCCCCGCCACCGTCGTGCTCACGGGCACCGTCGTGCCTTCGGAGTCGGTCGCGCTCGGCGTGGGCACCGTGGCGAGCACTCTGCCCAGATCGAGCACCTGCACGGGACCCGATCCGCCCTGGCGAACCAGGCGCGCGCCCGCGGGCAGCCCGATCCGGAAGTACAACCGCTGCGGGCTGTCCGCCGAGCGCAGCACGGTGTCCTCCTCGAAGCCGGACGTCGTGGGCTTGACGAGCGTGTCGGCGTCGCTCTGCGTGCCCCCGTAGAACACGGTCGAGCCGTCGAGGCGACCTTCGGTGCCGCCCAGCGCACGGCCCTGAGCGTCGACCGGCGTCAGTGAGACGGCGGCGCCGGGCAGCAGCACCCCGTCGCCGAGCCGCTTGGGGATGCGCACACCGACGGCCGCGACAGCCGGCTGGAACGAGCCGCCCGCTTCCGCGAGCGAGAGGTCGAGCGGCACGCGGCGGCCGTGCGAAGTCTCGACCGCGACCGGCGCGAGGGACTCGATCAGCGCATGTCTGCCGCCGGCGAGGTCGACCCGCGCCGCATCGTCGGTCGGATAGCCCGCGATCCGCGCGCCCCCCGGCAGCGGCGGCAGCCCGCCTTCGGGCTGCCCGACGAGGCCCGGGTAGGCCTCGCTCGCGAGCCGCGCCGCCTGCGCGTCGTCGAGGCCCCTGAACCGCGAGCGCGACGCCGCGCGCGCATCGGCCGCCTCGGGGTTAGCCCGGTCGGCTTCGCGCTGGCGCTGCAGCTGTGCTTCGCCCAGCAGCCAGCCGGCGCCCTCCACCATAACCGGACCCCCGACCCGCGGACCCGCGAAGCCGCTCCCACCGGAATCAAAACCCCCAGCCGACGCCGAGGCGCATCCCCACAGAGAGAACACGGCAACAACCACCAACCCCAACCGCACACGCGCAAAAAGACGCATCCCACTCCTCCCCGTGATCAAACCTCTTGTGAAAGTGCCACACGCCCAAAGCGAGTGAACTCCCTCTCGCCGACGAGCACGACGCCGACGGCACCGGCGCATGCTCAGCACCCGATATTCGCTCGTTGACCTTCCTCCCATCGTCAACTTGGGCGGATCGCGATAGACACGCGAAGTCGATTTATCCTAAACAGATTCCAGTGCGGAAGTCAACCCTTTTTCGTATATATGTGGATATTGGGAGTGGGCCATAGGACAAGTGCTTCGAACTGTCGGGAAGTCCCTGCCTTGGACGGCTTCTCCCAACCTAAATGTGGCGAGCTCTCGATCGCGGCCGCGGCCGACCGGGGGCGCTAACGTCCTCGCAGGTGCCACTCCGCAAGCCCATCCACCTGCGCCCGACGGCCGCGCTGGCCGAGCGGGTGCTGCTGCCCGGGGACCCAGGGCGAGCGCTGGCGCTGGCGCAGCTGCTGCTGGAGGGGCCACTGATGTTCAACCACCACCGGGGCCTGTGGGGCTACACCGGCGCGGCGAGGGCGGACGGGGTACCGCTGACGATCCAGAGCACCGGCATGGGCGGCCCCTCCGCGGCGATCGTGCTGCAGGAGCTGATCGCGCTCGGCGCGCGCCGAGCGATCCGCGTGGGGACCTGCGGCGCGCTGGACGGGGACCTTGCGCTCGGCGATCTGGTGGTGGCGCGCGAGGCGCTCACCGCGGACGGCACGAGCCGCACGCTGGGGGCGGGCGAGCGGATCGCCGCGGACCGGGAGCTGACGGGGGCGTTGGAGAGCGCCGCGGGGCGGCGGGGGACGACGATCGTCAGCACAGACCTCTTCTACGAGCCCACCTCAGAGCGCGAGCGGGAGTGGCGGGTCGCGGGCGCAGTCGCCGTCGAGATGGAGGCGGCCGCCCTGTTCGCGGTTGGCGCGCAGGCTGGCATCCCGGTGGCCTGCGTGCTCACGGTGTCCAACGTGCTCGGCGAGGACCCCGAGGAGCGCCAGGAGCACATCGCCGACGACGCGCTGCTCGCCGCCGCCGAGGCGATGGGCCGGCTCGCGCTCAGCGCTTTGGTTTAGCTGCCCGTTTGGAGGCAGGCCGCTTGGAGGCAGGCTGCTGGGGATCGAGCTTGCCCGAGAGCGTCCGCAGCTGCTCCTCGATCGCCGCGAGGCGCGGCTCGATCGACTGGCTGGCGAGGTTGCGCCCGATGCGGTGCACGCCGTCCTCGATGCCCTCCAGGCGCTGGGAGACCGAGCGCAGGCGGCGCGTGAGACGTTCGATGTCGGCGGCCGAGGGGAGGTTCAGCGCGCCCATCGCCAACTCCTGCGCCTGGGCGGCCTTCTCGCGCGCGTCGGAGGCGCGGCCGAGCGCCCCGTTCAGCAGCGGGTTCTCGAACAGGTCGGTGAGAGCCTTGCCGAGGCGATCCTCGGTACCGCCCGCCAAGCGCTCGCGCAGGCCCTTCGGTGCGTGTGCATCGGACATCCAGCTGCTCCTCGTGTCGGTCGCCAAGACGAAACGGGCGGGGCATAGAGGATACGGTGCGGGAGTGGCCGAACGCCTCTTCCTCTTCCTCCAGCTGGAGCTCCCCTGGGAGCTCGGCCCGCCGGACGGGCGCTACCTGCTGCGCGAGCGCGAGGGGGGGGCACCGCAGCGGGTGGTGGTGCTGGACACCGTGGGCGCCGCTCGGCGCCGCGGGCGGCTCGGGGCGAGGCGTCCG
This sequence comes from uncultured Solirubrobacterales bacterium, assembly GCA_963702085.1. GTDB lineage: Bacteria > Actinomycetota > Thermoleophilia > Solirubrobacterales > Solirubrobacteraceae > Palsa-744. The sequence goes on from OY969707.1 coordinate 2,905,254, forward strand.
CCGACGACGCCCGAGCCGGCGCCCGTGCCCACCACGCGGGCGACGGTGATCGACGCCGTATCGGTCTCCGCGGAGAGCCAGGCCCGCACGTGGCTCGCGCAGCTGGACGCCCACCGGGAGGCGGACGCCGCCGCCGCGACCCTCAACCGCGTGCTGCTCGCCCACCGCCTCGCCACCGCGGATCCCCACGTGCGCGAGGTCACCCCCGCGCACGCGCTGATCGTACGGGCCGGGTGGGGCGAGGGCGAGCAGGTGGCCTACGGCCGCTGGCTGCACGCCCGCGAGCTGCGCCTGGACGAGCGCCGCACCCGGCGCTCGGCGGCGCTGCGCTCCCACGAGCGCTTCGCCGCGCTGCTCGGCGCGCGCGAGCAGCCGCTCCTCTGCGAAGAGCTCGCGCTGCGCGCCCGCCTGGACCTCGACGAGGGCCGCCTCCCCCACGCGGCCCTGGAGCTCGAGCACGCTTACACCGCTGCGCTGTCAGAGCTCGCCACCGAGGAGCGCCCCGACCTCGCCGAGCGCCTCACCGAGCTGGCCGAGCTGCACGCCGGCGTGCTCGAGGCCGCCCGCGCCGCGCTGGGCGGGGGGGCATCGCCTGACGGTGCAGGATTGGATACCCCCGCGGCCCCCGACGAGGAGGTCATCCGCCACGCGCTCGGCCGCCTGGAGGCCGCGCTGCGCGCCCGCGCGGCGGCGGGGCTGGGCGCGCGGTAGATAGCGCCGTAGATGATATGGGCCCCACCGGTGGTGCCTGAGTTTGGTCGGGACCCGCAGACCCGCGAGAGCCATATAGTGCAGTTGGGCGAACATACAGCTAACTGGACCTCTCATAACTGCCATCTGGTTGCTACCCACAGGTCCAGTCGGTGATATACCCCCAAACCGATACACACCGCCCCACCGCGTAAAGTGCAAACGGTGGACCCCACGACGACAGCCCTCGGCACGTGGAGCGGCGGACGCTTCATGCACTTCGGCGAGCCGCTGGAGGAGGAGCGGCTGCGAGCGCTGCTGCGGCCCGGTGGGGGCATCGATACGGTGCTCAGCGCCGACGTGTACGGGGAGGGTGCCGCCGACCGGCTGTTGGGCGAGGCGCTGCGCGGCGTGGCGCGCGAGAGCTACTGCCTGGTGGGCGCCGTCGGGCACGACTTCTACACCGGCGAGCGCGCGGGCGCGAAAGGCTTTCCACGCTTCACCGACCCGCAGCTGCGCGGCGAGGCGGAGTACGCGCCGTACATCAGGATGGCCACCGAGCGCAGCCTGGAGCGGCTCGGGGTGGAGCGGTTCGACCTGCTGCTGCTTCACAACCCCGACCGCACGGGGTACTCCAGCCCGGGCGTGTGGGAGGGGATGCAGGCCGTCCGCGAGGCCGGCCTGACACGGTTGCTGGGCGTCGCGCCGGGACCCGCCAACGGGTTCACGCTCGACCTGATCGACTGCCTGGAGCGCTTCGGCGAGCTGCTCGACTGGGCCATGATCATCCTCGGCCCGCTGGAGCCATGGCCGGGGGAGCTCGTGCTCGACGCCGCCGCCGCCCACGGCGTGCGCCTCATCACCCGCGTCGTGGACTACGGGGGCTTGTTCCACGACGACGTGCTCCCCGGCCACGCCTTCGCCCCCTACGACCACCGCCGCTTCCGCCCCGAGGGGTGGGTGCAGGCCGGGCGCGAGCGGCTCGAGCGGATGCGCCCCTACGCGACCCGCCACGGCCTGACGATGCTCCAGCTCGCCTGCCTGTGGAACCTCGCCCACCCGGCAGTGCGCTGCGTGGCCCCCACGCTGATCCAGGAGTCCGACCCCGCGAGCGACGCGCAGGCGGACAACGGAGCCGCGCATCGGCCCTCGCGGACGCGTCCGATCGAGGACAAGCGCGCGGAGCTCGCCGCAGTGACCGACCTGTGCTCGCGACCGCAGGCGCGGCTGAGTGACGCTGAGGTCACCGAGCTGCGCGCGCTCGGCGACAACACCGGCTGCATGGCCCTCAAGGGCGCGAGCCTCCAGCACGAGGGCGTGCCCCAGCCCGACCGCTGGGCACTCACCGGCGAGCTCGCCGAGCTGGCGGCGCGCTGGCAGATCGCACCCGAGCGCGATCTCAGCCACACCATGTAGCCATCGCGATTCGTATGCGCTAGAGTAGGCGTGTATGTATACGCTTTTGTGCACAGGAGGAACCAGATGACTGCAACCGCGACTATTCGTGTCCGGTCTGACACCCGCGAGCGATTGAAGCGCCTCGGTCGCAACCGCGGACTCAGCACCCCGGATCTCCTCGACTGGTTGGTGCGTGGCGCCGAGGACGACCGACTGCTCGTCGAGCACGAGGCCGCGATGAACCGGATCATGGCCGACCCCCAGCAGGCCGCGTCGTACCGTTCAGGAGCTGAGCGCCTGGGACGGCACGCTGCAGGACGGGTTGAAGGACCTGTAGGTGAGCGCGGTCCCGACGAGCCGTCAGGGCGACGTCTGGGAGGCGCGCCTGGAGCCCGTCGTCGGCCACGAGCAGGGTGGGACTCGCCCCGTGTTGGTCGTCAGCGTCAACCAGATCTCCTCCGGTCGAGGCGAAATGTGCATCGTCGTGCCCTTTACGCGCACCGATCGCGGCACACCGATCCATGTCCGCGTCGACCCGCCGGAGGGGGGCCTGACATCGGTCAGCTTCGCACTCCCCGAGAACGTACGCTCGCTCTCTCGCGAGCGCCTCGCCAAGCGACTGGGCGGCGTGCGGGACTCCACCCTCGAACAGGTGCTGGACCGCATCCATCTGCTTACCCGCAAGCCGCAGTAACGGCGATCGGCGCCGCATTCAACCCAGGCCTCGTATCACGCTTTTCGTGATACGACATCACAAAAAGCGTGATATGGCGGGAGCTCCTGAGTACGATCCAGACTTCTATATAGGGGGCCCATATAGGCATCCACGCACCGCGGGTCCGCACCACGAACGCCGCGGCGGCCGAAGGCCGCTCATCAAAAAACTCCCTACGGGACCGCGCCCGCCGGGCCGGCTTACTTCCCGGTGAACCGCGGCGCGCGTTTGCCCAGGAACGCTGAGATGCCCTCGCGCGCGTCGGCGCTCTGAACGACCGTGGCGAACGCGCGCTTCTCGGCGGCCAGCCCCTCGTCGAGGTCGCCCGCCGCGGAGACGCGCTTGATCTGCTCGAGCGCCAGCGGGGCCTGGCCTGCCAGGCGGCGCGCCCACGCGAGGGCGGTGTCGAGCAGTTCGTGGTCGTCGACCACCGCACTTGCGAGGCCGTACTCGTAGGCCTCCGTCGCCTGCATGGGGTCGCCGACAAGGTTCATCTCCAGCGCCTTGCTCTGGCCGACCAGCCGCGCCAGGCGCTGGGTGCCGCCGAAGCCGGGGATGATGCCCAGCTTGATCTCCGGCTGGCCGAACAGCGCCGAGCGCGCCGCGACGCGCACGTCGCAGGCCATCGCCAGCTCGCAACCGCCGCCGAACGCGAGGCCGTTGACCGCCGCCACCGTCGCGATGCCCTCTGAGCCGAGCTCTCCGAACAGCGCGTGGGCCTTGTCGACCAGCGCCTCGCTCCCCTCGGCGTCCAGCGTCGTGAACGCCTTGATGTCCGCGCCCGCGCTGTACAGGAACGGGTTGGAGGAGGCGATGACCAGCGCGCGCACGCCGGCGGCCTTCACGTGCTCCCACACCTTGGCGAGATCCTCGACGACCTGCGGGGCGATCGAGTTCATCTGGCCGTTGGCCAGCCACGCGATGGCCACCGTCCCCGTGTCGGTGGAGCCGCCGACGCCCGCGCCCCCCCGCGCGTCGCCGCGGAGCGTCTCCAACTTGACGACCTCGCCGGGCTGGTCCGCGTCCGGCTGGGGGTAGGCGTAGAAGCCCTGGCCGCGCTTCTGCCCGAGGCGCCCCTGGGCGACCAGGCGGCGCAGGATGAGCGGCGGCGCGAAGCGCTCCCCGTGGAGCTCCTGCAGGTTCTCCAGGCGCTCCAGCACCGTGTCGAGGCCCTCGACGTCGGCGCGCATGAACGGCGGCATCAACCCCCGCCGCGGGTCGAGGCCCGCGCCCGCCATCAGGCCGAAGTCGATGTCGCGGTGGACCGCCACGCCCTCCTCCAGCACGAGGCACGCCTCCACGAACGTCTTCAGCGTCAGCATCTCCACGAGCGCCTGCACGTCGGGCTCGCCCTCGCCCTCCAGGTTCGCGACCCCCTCCGGGCTGTAGAAGCCGTCGCCGCCCGTCTTGGCCCCGAGCTTGCCCTGCGCGACCAGCCGCTGCATCCCCTCGGGGACGTAGAAGCGCTCCGGGCCGTAGGACTCCGCGAGGTGCTCGGCGACGTGGAGCACCGTGTCGAGGCCCAGTAGGTTCACCAGGAAGTAGGGCCCCATCGGGACGACGTTCGCCGACCCCACGCCCTCGTCGATCAGCTTGATCGAGAGGCCCTGCTGCTCCTGCGCACGCCACACCTCCGAGGTGCCCGCGTTGAGGATGCGGTTGACCACGAACCCCGGCACCTCCGCGCACGTGATCGGCTGCTTGCGGATCGCCTGTGCGAACGTGACCGCCGCGGTGACCGTCTCGGGCGCGGTCTCGTCGCCTTCGACGACCTCGATCAGCGGCATCACCGAGGCGGGGTAGAAGTAGTGAAAGCCCACGACCCGCTCGGGGCGCAGCGTCGCTTCGCCGATCTCGGTGATCGACAGCGAGGAGGTGTTCGAGGCGAGCACCGCGTGGCCCGGCGTGGCCACGTCGAGCTCCGCGAAGACCGCCTGCTTGATCTCCATCCGCTCCGGCACGGCCTCGACGACGAAGTCCACGTCGCCGAAGGCCGCGTAGGAGGTGGTGCCCTGGATGCGGCCCACGACCTCGGCCACCTGCGCCTCGCCCTGCTCGGCCGTGAGCTTGCCCCGCTCCACCAGTTTGCCCACCTGGCCCGCGGTCACCGAGCGGGCCTCCTCCAGGCCAGCCTGCACGAGCGCGTCGTCGATGTCCTTCAGCACCACCGGGAACCCGGCGGCGGCGATCGTCTGCGCGATCTGGCCCCCCATCGTCCCTGCGCCCACCACCGCTGCCTTGAACACGAACACGCCGGCCTCCTCGATTGTGTCTCCCGCTCGGGAGTAGTCTCTTCTCGCTGGACGCCGCAGCCTAACGAGGTGCGCGCGGCAGCGCACCTCTCGACCCGCTCCGGGGTTTCTACGCACGAGGGGACTCGAGGGGACTTCGGAACGCTACGAAAGGTGGGTGTGCCATGACTAGACGCTCAACGCTTGCAGTCCTGCTCGCAGGGCTGGTGTCTCTGTCGGTCCCTGTGGCAGCTCAAGCTCTGGTCCGGCCGGGGGTCTACACCGGCGCAGCCGAGTCGGTCGGCTACGGCTCGGCGGTCCTCGTCGGGTCGATCGACCCGCACGGGAGCAACACCTCCTACTACTTCCAGTACGGGTCTACCCGCGGCTACGGCGCGCAGACCGCCGTCGCGGACGCCGGAGCGGGCGTGAGCACCGTGCGGGTCAGCATGCCCGTCGCCGGGCTGCAGCCGTTCACCACGTACCACTTCCGCTTGATCGCGATCAACGCCATCGGCGCGGCGACGGGCGCCGATCGGGCGTTCAAAACCGCCAAGGTGCCGCTCTCGCTTCAGATCCTCTCCTCCCCCAACCCGACCGTGTTCGGAGGCACCCTCACGGTCCAGGGCACGCTTTCGGGCACCGGCAACGCCGGCGTCCCCGTGGTGTTGCAGTCAAACCCCTTCCCCTACACCCAGGGGTTCGTCACCGTCGGCAACCCCGAGCTGACCACCGCCACCGGCGGCTTCTCCTTCCCCGTCCTCGGCCTCACCGAGGCGACGCAGTTCCGGGTGCTGACCAACACGAAGGTCCCCGTCGTCAGCCCGGTGGCGACCGAGGGCGTGGCGGTTCGGGTGGTGGCCCACGTCGGACACGCCCGCCACCACCGGCGCCACTACGTTCGCATCTACGGGACCGTGAGCCCCGCCGTGGACGGCATGGAAGTCGGGATCATGCGCATCACCGGCGGGCGCAACGTGCTGGTCGCGGGCACCACCCTGCACCACGACACCGCGACCACCTCCCGCTTCAGCCGCGTGATCCGAGTCAAACGCGGCGCCGTCTACCGGGTGCTTGTGAGAGTCACCAACGGAGCCCAGGTGTCCAACTACAGCGAGCCGCTGTTCATTCGCTGACCTACGCGGCGACCGTCTCGGCCATCTCGACGCGGCGCGGCAGCAGCGTTTCGCGGGCGATCACCAGGCGCTGGATCTGTGAGGTGCCCTCGTACAGCTGCATGATCTTCGCGTCGCGGAACAGCTTCTCCACGGGGTAGTCCTTGATGAAGCCGTACCCGCCGTAGATCTGCACCGCGTCGGTGGCGACCTTCATCGCGGCGTCGGCGGCGAAGCGCTTGGCGTGCGAGGAGATCAGCGTGTTGCGTTCGCCGTTGTCGAGCTGCGACGCCGACTTCCACGTCAGCAGGCGCGACGCCTCGACGTCGGTGGCCATGTCGGCGATCATGAACTGGATCGCCTGGTGCATCGCGATCGGGACGCCGAACTGGGTGCGTTCCTTGGCGTACTCGGTGGCGAACTCCAGGGCCGCGCGCGCGATGCCGGTCGCCATCGCCGCGACGCCCGGGCGGGTGCGGTCGAGCGTCATCATCGCGAGCTTGAAGCCCTTGTTCTCCTCGCCGAGGAGGTTCTCCGCGGGGACCTCGACGTCGTTGAAGGAGATCGTCGCGGTGTTCGAGGCGCGCTGGCCGAGCTTGTCCTCCTTCTTGTCGACGACGACGCCCCACTCGCGCTCGACCACGAACGCCGAGATGCCGCGGTGGCCGGCGTCCTTGTCGGTCTTCGCGTAGACGGTGTAGTAGTCGGCGTAGCCGCCGTTGGTGATGAAGCACTTCGAGCCGTTCAGCACGTACTTGTCGCCCTGTTTGACGGCCGTCGTGCGCATCCCCGACACGTCCGAGCCCGCGTCGGGCTCGGTCAGGCAGAAGGAGACCAGCTTCAGCCCCTCGGTGACGGCGCCCAGGTACTTTTTCTTGACCTCCTCCGAGCCGCCGAGAGTGATCGGGGCGGTCGCCAGGCCGTTGCAGCCAAGCGAGGTCTGGATCCCCGAGCAGCCCCACGAGAGCTCCTCCTCGATCAGGCACCCGTCGAGGTAGCCGAGGCCCGGGCCGCCGTACTCCTCGGGGATGTGGGTGTTCATCAGCCCCACCTCCCACGCCTTCTGCAGGATCTCCTGCGGCCAGGTGCCCTCCTTGTCGTACTCCCAGGCGACCGGGCGGATCTCCTTCTCGGCGAAGTCGTGCGCCAGCTCGCGCAGGTTCTTCTGCTCGTCTGTGAGCGTGAATTCAACCATGTCTTCTCACGGGCTCCTCGGGGCTGGCGCGGGGCGCACACGCCCGGTGGGCGAGCCGCTCCTCGCGCGAGTAGATTGACTGGTCAGTCAACGCTGGCCACCGGGGAGGGTAGCGAAGCGCGGCCGATTGAGCAACACTTTGTCGATGCAGGCCGCCTTCCCCCTGGTGCTGTTCGGCTCGATCGGGCTGTTCGTCCTGCTCGGCGTGATCTCGATGTTCACCCGCACCAACCTCCACGACCAGATCGGCCAGGGGGGCCTGTTCGTCGGCGAGGACCCCTTCGGCGGTGGGCCGCTCGCGGCAGAGAGGCCCGCACCGGCGGACGAGCGGGAGCGCGAGATCCGCCAGATGCTCGGCGCCCGCAGCCAACGCCTCGTGCGCGAGGGCCACGCGCCGCTCGACATCGACGCCGAGCTCGCCAGGCTCCAGGCGCCGGACGCCGGCGGCCCGCACGACGCCGCGCTGACCGCGGAGGTGCGCCAGCTCGTCCTCGCCCGCAACGAACGCCGCCTGCGCCGGGGGCTCGACGCGTTCGACGTCGAGGTCGAGGTGCGCCGGACGCTCGCCGAGCTGGACTCCTGACTTCCGGCGCTGCAAACGAACCGGCACCCCCGACGCCGCCGCGTCGTAGCATCCTCTCGGTGCGCTCCAAGCCACTCGGTGTGATCGCTCGCCGGCTGCTGGGCGGGCTCGTCCTCGCTCTCAGCGCCTTCCCCGCCGCGGCCCAGGCGCGGGGGCCGACGGTGTACGGCGCGCTGCAGAGCCTGCGGACCGGGGGCGCGCTGAGCGCCGAAGCGTACGGGGAAGACTCCTCCGCCTACACCGCCGCGCTGCACGCCGTCGGGCGGCTGAGCGGCACGCGCCGCGCCGAGCTCGCCGCCGTGCTCGCCAACGTGCAACAGATCGCCGCCGCGAGCGAGCTCACGCCCTCGCGGGCGCCCGCGCTGTTCCTCACGCTCGAACGCAACGTGCAGTGGTGGACCACCGAACCGCTGCTCGCCGCCGACCAGCGCGTGAGCTTCCCGGAAAGCCGCCTGGTGTGGGAGTACTACCCCGGGCAGGGCCTCGAGATCCAATGGCTCGCGACCTTCGGGGAGGCCAACGGCTACTACGACAACGGGCACGAGAACACGCAGCTGCGTGAAGTCCTCGAAGAAGCGATCCCGCTCGCCACACAGCGGGCCGGGGGCATCGCGTGGGAGTACCTGTTCCACTTCGACGGCGGCTCGCCGCCGTGGACCTCCGGGCTCTCGCAGGGCACCGCGCTGCAGGCGCTCGCGCGCGCGTACTCGCGCCTGCACGAAGCGGCGTTCCTGACGGCCGCCCACCAGGCGCTCGGCGTCTTCCAGACCCCGCCGCCGGTGGGCGTGCGCGTGGCGAGGCCCGCCGGCACCCTCTACGCGCAGTACACCTACGCCCCCACCGACCGCATCCTCAACGGCTTCGTTCAAGCCCTCAACGGGCTCTACGACTACACCAAGCTGACTGGCGACCCGCTCGGCCTGCAGCTCTTCGAAGCGGGGGACGCGGAGGCGCGCGCGATCGTACCCTCGTTCGACACCGGCGCCTGGTCGAAGTACGACCAGTACTCCGAATCGAACCTCAACTACCACGCTCTGCTCACCGAATTCCTGCAGGGGCTCTGTCAGCGCACCCGGCTCGGCGAGCCGCTGGCCCCCCCGACCCCCGCCACTCCCCCGGCCCCCGCGACGCCGCCCGCTCCCGCGACGCCGCCGACCTCCACCCCCACGGAACCCGCGAACACGGGCGGCGCCACCGCCTCGGCGACTCAGGCGAGCGCGGCGATCCCCGGGGACGCGATCTACTGCACCACCGCGCAGCGCTTCACCGCGGACCTGCATACGCCGCCGGCGATCAAGCTGTTGACGCGAACGCTGCCCGAGGGCGTGCGCGGCGGCGTGCAGCTGTCGCTCTCGAAGGTCGCCACCGTCAGCCTGACGGTTCGCCGGGGCGGGCGCGTGGTGTGGAGCAACAGCGCGCTCGTGGAACGCGGCGACCCGCGACTGCTGTGGGTCACGTCACGCACGGCCGGCACGTACGAAGTCAGCCTCCGCGCCGTGGACCTCGCGGGCAACACCGCCACCGCGAGTGGCACGATCACGCTGGGCACGCCCGCACACCGCAAGCGCCGGTGAGCGCCTCCGTACAATCGGGGTGTGCCGAGCGAAGCCCGCATCCGTGAGAGCCGCTCCACGGGCTCGGGGATCGCGCACGCGTGGGGCTCCCTGGATCGAGATCGGCGCCTGGCGGCGGTCGCGGCGGTCGCGCTGTTCGCCACCATGTTCCTGCCCTGGTACCAGCAGAACGCGGTGGTGCGGGCGAGGGCCGCGCCGCTGGTGAGCCGCAACATGGACGCATTCGCGGTCTTCTCGTTCGTCGAGGCCGCTGTGCTGCTGGTCGCGGTGGCCGTGCTGTTTCTGCTGTACGCGCGCGCCGACGGGCGGCGCTTCCAGATGCCGGGCGGCGACGGGACGGTGGTGCTCGCCGCGGGGCTGTGGTCCGCCCTGCTGCTCGTGCTGAGGCTGTTCGACAAGCCTGGGGTCACCCAGCACGGGGTCGCCGCCAACGTCGGCGTGCAGTGGGGCATCTTCTTTGCGCTGGCCGCCGCCGGCCTGCTCGCGTACGCCGGCTCGCGGATGCGCGCCGCCCAGCGGCCCGAGCCGCCCCTGGTGCGCCGCTCCGAGGTGCCGCGCCGGCCGACGCCGCCACGCAGGCCGGAGGAGCCGCCCGAGCCACCTGAGCCCGAGGCGCAGGAGACGGTCGTGATCGCCCGCCGGGAGAACACACCGAGAGCGGTGCCGGTCCCCGCGAGCGAGCGGGGTGGGCGGGCTCCCATACCTGCGAGCAAGCGGGGGCGATACCCTCCAGCCCCGAGGCGGGCGGGCACTCCATCCGAGCAGCTCTCCTTCGAGGACCCGGAAGTACCACTGCGATGACGGCCACGCGATGACGACCACGACGCCCCCCGATTCCCAAGACGCGCCCACCTCCGCCACCGAGGTCGCGGAGGGCCTGCGCCGGGTCGGCTACCTGCCGGGGGAGTCCACCGCGCTGGTGGCGTTCCTAGCGGTGCGACTCGGCAAGCCGGTGCTCGTCGAGGGCCCCGCGGGGGTCGGCAAGACCGAGCTCGCGAAGGCGCTCGCGCGCTACCTGGGGCGCGAGCTCGTGCGGCTGCAGTGCTACGAGGGCCTCGACGAGGCGAAGGCGTTGTACGAGTGGAACTACCGCAAGCAGCTGCTGCGCATCCAGGCGCAGGGCGGCGACGCCGGCTGGGAGGAGGTGCAGGAGGACATCTTCAGCGAGGAGTTCCTGCTGGCGCGCCCGCTGATGAGCGCGATCGCCTCCGAGCAGCCGGTGGTGTTGCTGATCGACGAGATCGACAAGACCGACCAGGAGTTCGAGGCGATGCTGCTGGAGGTGCTCTCGGACTTCCAGATCTCGATCCCCGAGCTCGGCCGGGTGGAGTCGCGCACGCACCCCGTGGTGCTGCTGACCTCCAACAACTCGCGCGAGCTGACCGAGGCGCTCAAGCGCCGCTGCCTGTACCTGTGGCTGGACTACCCCGAGCTCGAGCACGAGCTCGAGATCGTGCGGCTGCACACTCCCGAGCTCACCGCGACGGTCGCGCGGCGACTCGTGGAGGTGGTCGGGATGGTGCGCGAGCTCGACCTCAAGAAGCCCCCCTCGATCGCCGAGTCGATCGACTGGGCGCGGGCGCTGCTGCTGCTGGGGGCCAAGGACATCGACTCCGAGACGTTCATCGAGACGATGTCGGTGATCGTCAAGCACCGCTCCGACATGGACGTGGTCGCCGAGCGGGTGGGTCTGAAGCTCGGACGGGACGAGTCCGGGACCGTCGCCGGCGCGGCCTGAGGGCCCGTCCCCGTGGATCGCACACCCGACCGCCCCCCCAGGCCCGCGGAGTCGTCGTCTGCGAGGAGCGAGGGCCTCGCGGCGCGCCTGCTGGAGCTCGGCGAGGAGCTCCGCCGCGAGGGTGTGGCGGTCGGCACCTCGGAGCTGCTGGACGCGTTCGCGGTGCTGCGCGAGGTCCCGTGGACCGCACAGGCGGACTTCCGCGAGGCGCTCGCCGCGACGCTCGCCAAGAGCCAGGAAGACCGGCGCGTCTTCGAGCTGGTGTTCGACCGCTTCTTCTTCCGCGCGGTAGAGCTGGCCGCCGTACGCGAGGGGGTGCGCGAGGGCGAGCGCGACGGCCGTCCGTCCGACGGCGACGCCGGGGAACTGGACCTCGAAGAGCTCTCCGAGGAGGAGCTCGACGCGCTGCGTCGCCAGATCGCCGCGGCGCTCCGCGACGGGGCGGACGGCGCGATGCGCGACCTCGCGCGCATGGCGATCGCGGCGCTCGCCCGCCGCGACGGGGGCTCGGGGGTGATCGGTGTCGACGTGCAGCGCATCCGCCGCGCGCTCGGCCTGCGCGCCGAGCCCCAGCCGGATCTGCCAGCCGAGGACCCCCGCCGCGAGGGGCTGCCGCGCGAGGCGCTGCGCCGCTTCGAGGCGCTGCTGCGCCGCGAGCTCGAGCGCGCGCAGGTGCAGCGCACCGGGACCCTTCCCCCCGCGCGCCCGCTCGGCGAGCTCGACCGCGCGCTGCCCTCCGGCCCGCTGCAGGATCTCGCGGCGGTGCACCGCGTCGTCGCGCAGCTGCGCCGGCGCCTGGCCACCCAGGGCCACCAGACCCGCGGGCACCGCCACCACGCCCACGTGGACGTGCGCCGCACGATGCGCGCGTCGCTACAGACCGGCGGGGTGCCCGTGGTGCTCAAGTTTCGCCCGCGCCGCCCGCGCCGCCCGGAGGTGTACGTGCTGTGCGACGTCTCCACCTCCGTCACCTCCGCGTCGGTGTTCTTCCTCTCGGTGCTCCACGCGCTGCACGACTCCTTTCGCAAGATGCGCTCGTTCGTGTTCATCGAGCGCATCTCCGAGGTCACCGACATCTTCGAACGCGAGCGCGACTTCAAGGCGGTCAACGAGCGGATCGCCTCCGACGCGGGGGTGGCCGACATCTCCGGCTACACCGACTACGGGCGCGTGTGGTCGGAGTTCCTCGAACAGATCGGCGACGACCTGAACCCGCGGGCAACGGTGATCGTGCTCGGCGATGCGCGCACCAACGGCCGCGACCCCCGCGCCGACTCCTTCGCGGCGATCGCCGCGCGCGCCGCGCGCACCTTCTGGCTGAACCCCGAGCCGCGGCTGTACTGGAACTACGGGGACTCCGTGATCGCGGCGTACGAGCAGCACTGCACCGCCTTCGAGTGCTGGACGACCGCGCAGCTGGAGGACTTCGTGCGCGCGCTGGCGCGGCCTGAGCTGGCGGCGGGCGCGGGGCGGTAGGCGGCGTCAGAGCTCGGTCGGCCCCACGACGAAGCCAAGCCTGTCCGCGCCTCGGCGAAGGCGGGCATCGACGGTCACGAGCCGGCAGCCGAGCAGCGAGGCGAGCGCCACGTACTCGGCGTCGTAGGTTTTCGCCCAGCCGAGCTCGTCGGCGATCCGCCATGCCTCGTCGGCGAGGCCAGGATGCGTCTCGAGCTTGACGTCGGCATCCTCGAGGCGAGCTCGCGCGCGGTCGGCCTCGTTGGCACCCAGCCTGCCGCGCCATACCCACTCATGCAGCGCCGAGCGCGCCTCCGACCACATCAACGCCGGCGCGCAGCGCTCGCCGGGCGCCAGCTCCGCGAGGTCGTCTTCAACGTCGATGCACCACTCCACCACCAAACTGGCGTCGACGACCAGCACCGAGTCTCAGTGGCCCTCTCGCGATTCCCTGATCCAGGCCGCGACGTTGGGCATCGGCTCGCCCCAGAAGGTCTTTTCCCCCCACCCCTTCGGCAGCGGCAGCATGTCCGGATACGGACCGACCTGCATCGCCTCGAGATCGTGCTCCTCGATCACGTGCTGGGTGCCGACCTTGCTCGCGCGAAGCTTGCCCTGGCGGATCCAGCGGCGGATCGTCTCGGGGTTGCGGCCTGTGCGCCTGGCGGCCTGGGGGACGGTCAACATTGTTGTAGTATTGTACACCTTGTTCGCGGTCTTCAACGTTGTGGCTACCCGCGTAGCGTCACTACCTGGCCCGCAGCGGCGTTCGCCACCACCCCTTCGTCCGTAACCGCCGCCATCAGCTCCCGCGCAAGGTACCGGCGCTGACCCCGCGGGCCCGCTCTCCCCTCCTCCAGCACTCCGACCCCTTCGAGCTGCCGAAGCAACCTCAACGCCGTCGGCCGGCTCACGCCCAGACCGGCCTCGACCGCGCGCGAGGAGACGATCGGCGTCTCGCACACGAGGTCGACGAGGGCCATCGCGCTGCTCGACGCGATCCCTGCCGCGGCCGTGCGGTAGCGCTCGCGCAGCTCGACGATGCGTTGCGCGCGCACGACCGCGTCCGCTGCCTGCGAGCGCACCGCAGCGAGGAACAGCTCGATCCACGGCAGCGGGTCGCCGCGTTCGCGAACCGCCTGGAGCGTCTCGTAGTACCGCTCGCGGTCGCGCTCGAGAAATGTGCTCAGGTAGAGCAGCGGCGCCGGCAGCCGGCCGTGCTCGACGAGCAGGAAGACAGAGAGCAGCCGGCCGATGCGCCCGTTGCCGTCGAGGAAGGGGTGCAGCGTCTCGAACTGGTAGTGCAGCAGCGCGTGGCGAACGAGCAGCGGAATCTCGAGATCGGCGTGCGCGTAGCGCTCCCAGTCGGCGAGCAGGGCCGGGAGCTCAGCCGGCGGCGGCGGGACGAAGCGCGCCGTCTCGATCGTCGAGCCGGCGGCTCCGACCCAGTTCTGCGTGGTCCGAAACTCGCCGGGCACACGCTCGCGGCCACGTACTCCGGCGAGCAGCCGGCGGTGCATCTCGCGGATCAGGCGAACGCCCAGCGGCAACTCGTCCACCTGGCCGAGGCCCCACTCGAGCGCGTCGATGTAGTTGAGGACCTCCTCGACGTCGGCGCTCGGCGGCTCATCGCTAGCCTCGGCTTCGAAGACGTCGGCCAGCGACGCCTGCGTACCCTCGATGCGCGTCGAGGAGATCGCCTCGCGCAAGAGGTAGGGGCGGATCAGCAGGTGCGGGTTGGGCACCAGCTGCCCGACGCCGGCGAGCCGCCCGAGCGATGCCTCGGCGTCGGCTAGCAGCCCAATCGTCGACGCCGGTAGCTCGACCAAGCGGGGGATCGGCGCGGGAAAGTATGCGACGTATCCGTGCCGGCCCGGCGTGCGGCGCGGCTCGCCGAAGAGCGTCGGTGCGTAGGCGGTGAGCTCCACGACCACACCCTAGCGTCCCTAACGCAAAAGCCCAAATCCTTTAGGGACGCGACGCGACCGTAACACCCGCTTAAGGGTCGTCTCGTTGCCCGTGCAGCCCGCGATAGGCTTTACAAAGACAAGGCAAACACAGGGGGGCTGGCGGGATGGCCGGCTGAGATGGCGCACTGGAAGCGATGCCCCGGCGCCGACCCTTCGAACCTGTGGGGTAATGCCCGCGGAGGGAGTTGCGTGAGTGTCGCAGGTACTCAGAGCAGGACCGCAACCGTCTGAGACGGCCGCGCAAGCGTGCGCGGTGAGCGTCAGTGGAGTGAGCCGCACCTACGCGCAGAGCGGGGCGAGGGGCTCGGCCGAGAGCGTGGCGGCGGGCACGGCTGCGGGCGGCGCCGAGCGCGCCGTGCGGGCGCTCGCGGACGTCTCGCTGCGCGCCGCCGAGGGCGAGCTGCTGGCGGTGGTGGGCCCGAGCGGCTGCGGCAAGACGACGCTGCTGGAGCTGATCTGCGGCCTGCAGAGCCCGGACTCGGGCACGGTGAACAGTGAGCCGGCGGCGCTGATGCCCCAGCGCGACCTGCTGCTGCCGTGGCTGAGCGCGGTGGACAACGCGGCGCTGGCGCTGCGGATCGCCAGGCGTCCGCGTGCGCAGGCACGAGAGCGGGCCGCGGCGCTGTTCGCGGAGCTGGGGCTCGCGGGCTTCGAGGACGCCGACCCGCACGAGCTCTCCGGCGGGATGCGCCAGCGGGTCGCGTTCGTGCGCACGCTGCTCTCGGGCAAGCCAGTGCTGTGCCTGGACGAGCCGTTCGGGGCCCTGGACGCGATCACCCGGGCTGAGATGCAGGGGTGGCTCGCGCGAGCGCTCGCGCAGGAGCCGCGCACGGTGGTGCTCGTGACGCACGACGTGGAGGAGGCGGTGCTGCTGGCCGACCGTGTGGCCGTGCTCTGCGCGCGACCCGGCCGCGTGGTGGCGGAGCTCGAGATCGAGCTCCCGCGCCCGCGGGCACGCACCGACCCGGCGGTGACCGCGCTGCGCGAGCGGGCGCTGATCGCGTTGGGGCTGGAAGGCGCATCGTGAGGCGCCGTGCGCTGAACGTCCTGCCGGCGGTGCTGCTCGTGGCGGCGCTGCTGGGGGTGTGGGAGTTGTACGTGTGGGCGGGAGGCGTGGAACCGTCGCTGCTCCCCGCCCCGCATGCGATCGCGGTGGAACTGTGGGGCAACACGGGAATCCTGTGGCGGAACTTCACGATCACCGCGAAGGAGGTGCTGTTCGGCCTGGGAGTGGCGCTTGTGTGCGGCTTCGCGATGGCGGTGGCGATCCACCTCTCCCCTCTGTTTCGCCGCGCGGCGTACCCACTCGCCGTCGGCTCGCAGGCTGTGCCGATCGCGGTGATCGCGCCGCTGCTGGTGTTCTGGTGGGGCTTCGGGATCTTCCCCAAGCTGGTGGTGATCGGGCTGATCTGCTTCTTCCCGGTCGTGGTCACGACGGTCGACGGGCTCGCGGCGGTGGACCCCGACCAGCTCAAGCTGCTGCGCACGCTGGACGCCTCGCGCTGGCAGGCGTTCCGCTTTGCGGAGCTGCCGGCGGCGCTGCCTGCCGCGCTCAGCGGCGCGCGGATCGCGGTCGCGGTCGGTGTGATCGCGGCCTTCATCGCGGAGTCCCAGACCGCCACGGTCGGGCCGTACGGCGGCCTCGGACGAGAGATCGTCACCGACGGGGACGCCTTCCAGAACCCCCGCGCGTGGGCGGCGGCGACCGTGCTGTGCCTGTTCGCGATCGCGTGCTTCTACACGCTGGCGCTCGCCGAACGCAAGCTGAACCCCTGGAACCATCGAACAAGAGGAGCTCGACCTTGACCAAGCCACCGTCCCGCCGCGCGCTAACGCCTCTACACCCAGCCCGCCGCACACTCCCGCGCCCGGGCCGGCGCGCCGTGCTGGGTATGGCGACCCTCGCGTGCGCCCTGACCCTGACCGCGTGCGGGGCCAAGCAGGACACGATCGCCCCGCCGGGGCTCAAGCGCTTCACGGTGATGCTCGACTGGTTCCCCAACGCCGACCACGCAGCGCTGTACTCCGCGATCGCGAACGGGGACTTCCGCGCGGTCGGCCTGGACGTGCAGCCGGTCACCCCCTCGGAATCGGCGGAACCGCTGAAGCTGCTCGCGACCGGGAAGGTGGACGCGGCGATCTCCTACGAGCCGCAGCTGCTGCTCGCGCGCGATCAGGGCCTCAAACTGGTGTCGATCGGCGCCTTGGTGCAGCGCCCGCTGACCTCGATCATCGCGCTGCCCAAGCAGCACGTGACCACGGTCGCGGATCTCGCCGGCAGGAAGGTGGGCACGGCCGGCATCCCCTACCAGGCGGCTGAGCTGCGCACGGCGCTGCAGAACGCGGGTGTGAACCCGGCCAAGACGCAGGAAGTGAACGTGGGCTTCAACCTCGTGCCGGCGATGCTCTCGGGCAAGGTGGCCGCGACGCTCGGGGGCTTCTGGAACTACGAGGCGATCCAGCTGCAGCTGCTGCACAGGCACCCGACGGTGATCCCGATCAACCAAGCGGGGGTGCCCACCTATGACGAACTGGTGCTGGTGGTACGCCAGGAAGAGGCGCACCACGACGGCCAGGACCTGCGGGCATTCATGCAGGCGCTGACACGCGGCGAGCGCGCGGTGCGCGCGAACCCCGCAGCGGCGGCGAAGCCGATCATGACGGCCAACCCGAGCCTCGAAGAACATCTCCAGCTGGAATCGATCAAGCGCACATTGCCCGCGGCCCAACCCACCGAACCTGGCCGGCCGTTCGGATACCAGGACCCCGCGCAGTGGGCGGCCTTTGGGCAGTGGATGTACACGCGGGGCCTGCTCAAGAGCAACCCCGACGCGGCCGGTTTGCCGCCGTTCACGAACGAGTACCTGCCGGGGGAAGGGATCTGAGCCGCGCGAGCGTTCCATCCCCAGCCCGGCGTAGCCTCGGCTCGTATGGTCGCCGACACCCCCCTGCCGCCCGCCGTGGGTGGGTTGCTTCCCCGTGCGGCAGAGGCGTTTGGGGTGCGCCGCAAGCTCGCCAGGTACTCCCTGGATACCACGCATGAGGACGGCGGACCCAAGGCCCGGGGCTTCGAGCTCATCCTTGGCATCACGATCGAGGCGATCGACTACCTCGAAGCGCAGATCATGGCCCGCGTCCTGGAGACGCCCATCTCCGAAGTCCGGGACAACGGGCCCTACGGCCTCAAGTGCACCGTCGACATGCCCATCGCCGGAATGGGCGCCAAGGCCGGCCGCGTCGCCAACGTCAGGACCGTCTGGGCATTCGACCAACCGGGTAATCCCCCACGACTTGTCAACGCTTACCCAAAGCCTTAGACTGGAGGGACCATGGCCACCGCCGAGCAGACAATCGGAGAAGTCGATGTCGTTGCCTTCGTCCGACCGGTCGACAGGGTCGATGGGGTCGGCAAGTGGCCGACCGGCACCACCGGCACCGTCGTCAGCGACTACGACGACCACAAGGAAATCGAGATCTCCAACGACCGCGGCGAGACCCTGGATTACGTCATTGTCCCGGTCGAGCAGCTGCGGCTCGTCGCCAAGCACAGCTGAGCCTGGCCGCCGGGGGTATACCTCAACCCGTCTGGATCTGGAGGGCGTGCGTCACGTCTTGCCCGCGGGGGGTGAGCGACCAGGCGTTGGGCTCGCCTTTGGCGGGGTCGCGGCCGGCGTTTTGGATCAGCCCGAGCGCATATAGGCGCGCGAGGAGCTTTGAGATCTGGCCCTGGTCGGCGATCCCCGCGGCGGTGGCGACCTGGCGGTTGCTGGAGTCCGGCTGGGAGGCGATCGCGAGCAGCACCCGCACGGTGCGGTAGGTGAGGCGCATGTGGAGCTCGCTCAGCGGGTCGATGCGCGGCGCGGCGGGCTTGCGCGTCCTCGGCGCGGGGCGGCGCAGGCTCGCGCTCCGTGGCGGCCGCGCCGAGATAGGGCAGCACGATCATCCCCATCAGCGGGTTGAGCAGGCCGACCAGGGGCTTGGAGGGCCGCGGAGCCGCGGAGCCCTTGCCAGAGCCCGCCCCAGGTTCCCTCCCCGAGGTCGTGCCGTTCTTCGCGCCGTTGGCCGCCGTGGTGACGCTCTGGTCCACCAGCCGCGCGTGGATCACCGCGAGCACCGCGCCGACGACGCCCTCCGCGACGAGGCGGCTCGGGCGCCGCGTCGCCCTGCTCTCGCGCCGCCCCTCGTGCACGACGTCCACGAGCTCCCGCACGACCTGTGTGCGGCGCTCGAGCGCCCTTGGGCCGCCGGCGAGCGCGCCGACGACGCAGAGATACCCGAGCTCGGGCTCCTCGTCGAGGAACGCGAGCCCCGCCTCCAGCGCGCCCCGCACACGCTCACGCCACTGGCCCGCCGCCCCGTACGCCGGGGCCACGCGCTCCGCGGCCCTCGCGACCGCGACGTCGAACGCCGCGAGGAAGCAGTCCTCGCGATCGTCGAAGAACTCGTAGAACGTGCGCCGCGAGACCCCCGAACGGGCCACCACGTGCGCGACGCTCACACCACCCGCGCCACGCTCGCGCACCAATGCGCCCATCGCCGCGACGATCCGCGCGCGCTGGATCTCCCCCACCCGCGGGCGCCCCGGGGCCTCGGCCGTCCCGACCACCCTGTCGACCCGGTCGGCGGCCCTCCCATCGCTACGCGCAGCCACAGCAACCACCAGCTCCCCTATCCCTTCTTCTTCCGCCCGTCCCTCCCGGCCTTCCCGCCCTTCTTGCCCTTGTGCCTCTTCTTGTGCGAAGCCTTCTTCACCTTGCCGCAGCCCGTGACCGCGATCTTCGTGGAGGTCTTGATCAGCGCCCCGTTCTGCCCCACGAATTCCGTGGGCATCGCGAGCTTCTCCTTGCAGAAGTTCCCGGTCGCTGCGAGCGCCGAGAACTGGCCCTCGGGGAGCGTCAGTTCGAACGTGCCGACGGGGACGTCGGGGACCGCCTTGAACGTTGAGCTCGTGATCCCCGCCTTGTTGATGAACGTCGAACCGACGATATGCACGGTCACGCCGTAGCCCTGCAACACGATGACAAGGCTCGGGAACGCTTCGCCGCCGTGCGAGACGAAGTACGCCGGGCCGCTCAACGGGACCGGCAGCACCGGGGTCCTCGCCGTCGCCTGGCCGACGATCGACGCCGGCGGGCACGCCGCGGGGTTCGCGTTGAAGACCGCCGCGGTACACGCCTTCTGCAACGTCGTCAGCCGCGACGGGAGCGCCTTGGGGAGTTCGACTTTGACTTTGGCGATGTTCGCGTCGTACGGGCCCGCTGGGTACCCCAGTTTGACGTGGAAGCTCGCTCCGTTCGCGCGCGAGGTCCTGCCTGAGGTCGACGCTTCCAGCTGCGGCTTGAACGCGAGGACCGCGCAGTTGGTCGCCTGGTAGGGCACCGAGAGGTTCGAGGTGGCGCCTTCGGTGCTCGTCAGCGTCCCCGTGATCTGAAGCGGGCTGCAGTTCGTCGCGTTGAACGTGAACCCCGGCCGGTTCACATCCACGAACACATGCTTGATCTCCAATGGGATCCCGTCGATCAACGTCGGGATCCTGTACGGGCCTTCATTATCCGTCGTGACCGTCAACGCGGCGGTTTCCTCGTTCACGTCGATCTTCGCCCGCACGATGACTTTGCCGAGGTCGAACGGGCCCGCCTTCGCCGGGTTGACGATCGACAACCCGAACGGGGCGCCCCTGTACGGGCCAGTGATGAACACCTGGCCGCCCTTCACGGTATACGGGTCGCCGCCGACACCCACCGAGACGATCGTTTCGCCGATCAGGCTTTCCGGGCCGCACGTCCCCGCGTCGGCCTGTTCTTCGCCGCAGAGCTTCACGTTCGTGAGGGTCCCGGAGACCCCCAGCGGCATCTTCAACTGGACGCCCTGCAGCGCCTGTTCGCCGTCTTCGCGGCCCATCGTCATCACGAACGGCGTGAACCCACCCGCCTGAATGCTCGACGTACCCGTCGTCAAGCTCGGCGCGAACGGCAACGGGTCCCGGCACGGGCTGCCGTTCGGGCCGGAGACGATGTTGAACGTCGAGGAGGATTCCGTCGTCGTGTTCCCCGACCACGGCGTGAACGTCCCCGTCGTCGTATACGCCCCACACAACGCCGGGGTCACAAGCGGCGCGCGATCCCCACCGAAGAAATGCAGTTCGACGTCTTCAAACGGCGTCTGCGGCAGAAACTGCGCCGCTACATCCCCCGCCCACCGCGGGTCGTTCTCGAACACCGGGTCCCCTTCGAAGTACGACGACAGCTGGCCGGTCACGGGGTTCTCGCGCACTTCGCCGGTCGCCTTCGCGCGGATCCCCGAGATCGGATCGTACGCTTCGATGTACAACGCGACCAGCGAACCGAACGGGTTGGTGTTCTGCGTCGCCAGATACGCCGCGCCTTCCAACGGGTTCGCCAGCAGCGGCGTCCTGATCTTCACCGTGCCGACCTTCGCCGCTTCCGGGCACGTCGACGCTTCCGCGCTCTGCAGCGCGACCTGTTCGGTCGAGCACGCCAGCAGCCCATCCGCACCGGAGGGGTTCAGCACGACGCCTTCGGGGAGCGTCACCGAGAGGCCCTTCACGTCGGCCTCCGCCAACCCCGTAGGGTTCAGGCTGGTTTCCTGCGGGACGTGCTCATCGACGGTCAACCCCGTCGGGGTGCTCCCCGCTTCCCCATCGGGGGTGACCTTGATGCTCGGGGAGAACGGCTCCTGGTTGCAGCCGTCCATCCCGACCGGGCGGCCCAGGTTGTCCTTGAAGACGTATTCGAACGGGGCGGTGAACGCGCCCTCTTGCTCCCAGGAGTCCCCTTCCACGTTCGTGCTCACCGGGCCCGTGCACGACGTCGGCAACGTCAGCAGCGGCGGCGGCGTAGACTGTTCGGTCGCTGCGCACGGCGGGGTTTGGCGACCTATGCCTCCATGGAGAGGGTGCAGGCAGTTCCAGCCGCGGACCTGGTCGTGACGCGGATCGCCCGGCACCCCCCAGAACGTCACGCGGCTCGACGCGAACGCGATGACCTCGGTGATATTGGGGACCGTCACCGTCACGCCGTAGTCGCCGCCCGTCCGCACCGACGTGTTGAGATACACCGGGTCGCCGTCGACGTCGAAGCCGAACCGCGCCGGTTCGCCGACAGACGGCGCCAGCGCGAACAGAGGCACCTCCGCCGTCGTCGGGCCCCCCGAGCTGACTCCCTTCGAAAAGAAGAAGGTCACCGATGCGACGCCGATCACCGTGTCATCCGGACAGAAGTTCTGCCCTTCTTCTGCGTTGCCGAGGAACTTCGCCAGCGGGCATTGCGGGAACGGGGTCGGGTTGCCGATCAGACCCGGCGGGAGGTTGAACCGCAGGTCCTTCAACGCCGCGGGGGGACTGCTGCCTTCGTTGGTCTGGTTGAACGCGATGTCGCTCGTCAACTGGAATGGGTGCGAGCCCGCCTGGGTATCCGGCGAACCATCCGCGTTTTCCGCGAGCAATTCATACTGTTCGACCCCGAACGGGACCGGTCCCCCTTCGCCGACCGCGATCGGCCTGCTTGTCGAGGCGCCCGCCGCGCCACCGCCGGAGACGCTCGCGGCGACCTCTTCACCCGACTGCGCGGTTTCAGCGACGGCGACCTTCACCGCGACTTCGAAGATCGAGAACGGATGCACCGTCGTCGTAGACGCCGGAACTTCGCACGTCACTTCACGCCCCACGACGCTGCAGCCAAGCGGCCCCGCTTTCAACACGCTCACGCCTTCCGGCAGCCTCACCTTCGCCACGACCGACGAGGAGGAGCTCGTGGCCGTATCGCCGAGGTTCTCCACGAGCAGCCTGATTTCGCCTTCCCCGCCGCGCGGCAGGCTCTCCGGCAGCGACTGGAAGGCGAGATGCCACCACGGCCTGCACCCCGCGCCGCATTCAAGTTCCGCTTCCGCGAACGCCGCCGGTGCACAGAGCGCGAGCACCGCCAGCAGAGCGCCGAGGATCGTCAACGTGCGGGTCTTGGCAGCCATCTACTTACCCCTCCGGTTCGTCTTCCCAGCCCTCTTGGACTTCACGGGCTTCCTTTTCAAGCACACGCCGTGCCTCTTCGCGTACCCCCGCCTGCACCTCGCGGACTTCGCCTTCGGTCCGCCCACCGCCGTGGGCGAGGGTGTGACGTTGCCCGCACCGGAGAACGTCTCGCTCGACGGGGCACCGAACAGCGTCGGCTGCGGCGTCGGCGCTGCCTTGCACGCATCCCCCGTCGTACACGGCGGCCGCGACAGCGGCGGCGGCGGCGCGCACGGCGCGGACGCCGTGCATTCGTGCGCGTCGTACATATCGATGCTCGTGTCGTAGTCCTGTGGCGCGAGCTTGGACAGCGTGATGAAGAACACATCCCCGCCGGTTTCGCTCGCATCCATGAACGCCGATTCTTCAGAGGACGTCCCCGACGAGATCAACGCCACACAGCCACCCACGCCTTCGCTGAAGACAACGCTAGCGCTCTGCCCATAAGTGGGCCCCTGACAGCTGCCGACCCCGGCAGGCTCATACTCATAGACATCCTCCCTGCCGTTGACATCCGCCGGCACGAGCGCATCGGAGCTGTTGAAGAACAACCGCCCGCTATCCGAGAGGTACCGCGACTGGTAGATCGCGTTGGAGAGGTCTTTCGTCGTCCACCCCGGGATGTTCGCCGCAAACCACCGTCCTTGCCAGATCTTGGCGTAGTCAACCAGGTTTTCCTCGTATGCACTGCCCTCGTGCAGCCCGACTGGCCGCGCGCCCGTCGGATCGCACGACGCGCACACCACACGACCCGTGCCCGCGTCGTAGACGAAGACCTCCTCGTCGGGCACTCCGCTGTTCGCATCGCGGTTTTCGTACCCCGTCAGGCTCCGTTCCGACATGAACGTCAGATAACGGCCGTTCGGCGAAACCCGCGAAGTCATCGCCTTGAGACTCCCACCAGAACCCCACGTGTTCCCGTCACCTCCCGAGAGCGCAGCGACGAACGTCGCCGGCAACCACGCTTTCGCCCCATCGTCGTAGCGCTCCATGTAGAGGTTGTTCCCGCCCCGTTCAGCGCCGTGTTCGGCGCCGTCACCGAGAACCCCACTGGCGACGAAGTAGACGTAGGAGCCATCTTCGCTCGCCCCGATCACGCCATGTACACCCGCGCTTTCTCCGGCGTTCCCATCGACGGTCAGGTCGGTCAACCTGCCCGCCAACGGTTCACCCTCACCGCTGGTCACTTCGAACACATAGAGGTCTCCTCCACCCGCGGAAGCCGTGGAGTTGGCCGTCAGACGCCCACTGCTTGTGAAGAACACCCGCGAGCCTTCCCCATCGGCGGTCCAGTACTGCTGCGATCGGCTCACTGGTTCCGGTGCACCCTGCGCAGCATCGATCGCGACAGTTTCCCCTTTCACCATATCCCGCAAGTAGTACCGTCCGCTTCCTTCCTTTTCCCACACGATGCGCGACCCATCGTCAGAGATCGCGTGTTTGACGTCCCCTTCGGTCCTGTCTCCCAGATCACCAAGCCTGGCGCTCGACGTGAGTTCACCTTTGGGCAGCACATTGACCGGCTGCAACTGCCCACCCGACCACTCGTACAACCCCCCACCAGCCGGGGCGCCTTCCACCAAAGCCACCGTGGATTTGACGACGACGTGGCTCAGGTCGGGCGACCCAGAGACGAACTGAACCCCGCCGCCAACTTCGCCGTTGCCGCCGAATTCGGTGCCCGGCGGCACGTTCGCCGAAGTGACGAGAGCTTTGTATTCACCGTTCGCCGCACGGAAGTAGATCGTCTTTTCCGAGCCCGGCGGCAGCGGCGGCAACGGCGTATGACCCGCCGGTTCGACCAACCCGAGCGACAGATCGGACGAGAATAGCTTGTATTCCGAGGCCGACCCAGTCGCGAGCCCAGAGGGCCCTTCGTCGTGGGGCGTCGTGATGTCCGCGGTCCCCCAGCTCCCAGGAGCGTGACGGTTGGAGATCACCTGCGTCGTTTCTATAGACCTGTTTCCCGCCGGGTTGGCGACAAACGACGCGGTCGCCGTGTAGGTGATCCCGCCGCCTTCCGCGGCAGCCTGAGTATCGGCTCCCTGTTCGTTGCCGATCGCGATGATATCCGCGCCCTGCTTGTTCGGCGGGGAGACCATTTCCCACGCCCGGCCGTCCGGCAGCGTCACCTCCGTGCCCGCCGCCTGCGTCGTGAACGTCTCATCCGGGCCTTCGGCGGTGAATTGTTCCCCTTCCGGTTCATTCACAACTATCACTCGGTAGTGGTACGTCGTGCCCGGAGATAGGCCCTGCAGATGCACACTCACGCCCACGAAGCCTTCGCCAGAGCCAACACCCGCACCGGGGGGCGCAGGAATGCTTGAGCCGTACGACGTGCTCGTGCCATACTCGAAGTAGTAGCTCGTGGCCGAATTGTTCGAGTTGACCTCGGCCTCCAATGTCGCCGACGTCGAGGTTACGCTCGACGCCGAAGGTTCCTTGACAATCGGGGGTCCAAGCGTCGTAAACCGATGATCCTGCGAAGCTTCTCCGGGGTTCGTACCGTTTCCGTTGCTGGCCTGCAACCGGTAGTAGTAGGTCGTATCCGGCAGAAGGCCGGTCACTTCCGCGTGCACAGCGACCGGACTATGACCGTTCGCGACCGTTTCCGAGCACGGCGCGACATGACCGAACGATTCGTTCGTACCCCATTCGAACTGGCACGTCACCGCGCCTGCTTCGTCCGGGTTGACCGTGCCCCCGAGCGTCGCCCTCCTCAACCCCACGCTCAAAGCCGGCGAGGTCGTCACGTCGGGCACCACAACAGTTGGGCCGAAGATGTCAACAGCGGCAGTACCGCCTTTGTCGTCGCTGACAAACAGGTTGCCACTGACAGGATCGACCGCCACGCTCCGCGTAAAGCCGAACGGACCAGACGGCGTGCCCGTCAACTGGCCGAGATAGACGCCTTCAGAGCTGAAGTGATCGATGACCCCCGCTGCTTCTCCTTCGGCTACATAGATTTCACCGTTGCTGCTGTCCACCGCCACGGCATTGATTGTCTGTAATGCACCCGCTGGGGTACGTGTCATCTGCCGCGTAAGCGTATACTTCCCGAATGGACTAGGTTCGAACTCCTCCACAACGAGATGCATCGCAAAGAATTCTTCGCCCACCTGGTACGCCACCAACAGATCACCGTTTGATTCATCTACAGCCATGGCGCCCGGTTCCTCAACGCGGAAGGGAACTCCTGGACTGGATTCCGGCGCGGGCAGTTCCGTGACATAGTGTTCTTCACCGTTGGCTTCACGATGAAATACATAGACAGAGGGGCCACTGGATACGTACACATCGCCGGCCGCCCAATCCGAGAGGCTTTCGGAGTTGTCGTCAACAGCTATCCTGTGTGTTGATCCACGAATGGCTCCAGCAGGCACTCCGGCGCCAGTCCACGTTGCCTGCCTGACCCCCGATTCGCTCTCAACAGCTATGTCAGTTTGATATAGTCCAGAATTACCTGTTGCAGTAAATGGAAGGTAGATTTGTGGTTCCGATACCCCTTTCGCATGACCCACCGCGACGGCGTCATAAAGTTCCGTCGCTTCCATGTGAGCGAACTGCGAAAGAAAGCCCCCCGTAGCTGCATCGAACTTATCGACTCTGGATCTCTGTTCGCCTAGGGATATTTCGCTCAGCCATAGATGACCCGAATCGACAACCATCGATATTCCTCCGAATGCGGCGGATTCAACTTTCAACGGACCGTGATCGGCGACGGGTTCATTAGCGGGCGGCGGTCCGGTAACCGGGATTTCAGTGATGGATGTGAGAAAATTGCGAGTGGTCGCAGCCTGTGCCGATGTGGTGCCCAACGCAAAAGCGCTCGCCAGCACACCCGACGAGACGAGGGCGGCCAACGCCAGCCTGAACGCAGACTGAAAACACGCTTTGTCACACCGGATGGCGCCCAGACGAGCACGTCCACCGTCGCCAAGGCGACTGGGAGACTTCGATGCGATGTTGTAGCGGCGAAGTATGCTCACCTTGGTGCCTTTCTCGTAACGTGATACATGCAATTCGCTCGTGCGATGTGTCTGGTGTCGGCTGACGTAACTGCGCATAACAGGTCGATTCTCGTGAGGACTGGAGCCTGCTCCCCGGGGACTCAACGCCCCGGGGAGCAACTGTCGGCTGCAGGGCGGGGATGGACTATCCGGTCACCGCCCAAGAGCCACCAACATGTGGCGAATTGCCTTCTGTGACGAGGAAGTCAACGACGGCCCCAGTTCTTCCAACGGTGCCTTCGCTATCCGGCGGAGCCGCTATTAATTCAGTGGCGGCGAATAGACCACCGCCGCCGCCTGTGCTGTAGATGCAGAGGTTGCCGGAAACGGCCTTCGGTTCTTCAATGGACCCCGGGCATGCGGTCTGGGGCGCCGTTTCTTCACCTTCCGGTTCAAATTTTGAGTTGAAGGTGATGTGGGTGACTTCCAGTCCCGCTTCATTGATGTAGTGGAAATGGCCTTCGCCGAGAGCAGCAGCCAGCTCGATTGGGAAGGAGGCCACCACAGCAACAGGACCCAATTTGTTTGGTTCCAGCTTGCTTTTTTTGACACCTTCCACGAACCAAGCTCCGGTCTCCGTCGCACCGACCGGGAGCGTGCCGCCCGCCGTCCACGGCGAGCCTTCTTTGCCGTCGCACGCATACGTCTTGCCGCTCGCCGACGTGAACGACGAGCCGCCTGCTTCGCACGGCCCCCCGATTTTGGTTTTCGATTCGCCGCTCGTCACGCTCGTGCCGTTAGTCCCGTTCGTGCCGTTCGTCCCGGCCGCCCCGTTTTCACCCTTCGCCCCAGCCGCGCCGGCCGTCCCGGCGGGCCCCTGCGGACCGGTCGCACCGGCGGGCCCGGCGGGACCCTGCGCCCCGGCGGGGCCGGCCGGCCCCCGCGGACCGGGCTTCCCGGCGGACGCTTTCTTCTTCTTCGCCGTCACCGCATGCACCGAGACGGAGGAGGCGCTCGCGCGCGGGGCACCCGCGCCGGAGCCGCCGTCGTTGCCGGAGACCGCGAACGCCCCGCCCGTCATCGCGAACACCAACGCCACGAACGCCATCACCGTGGCCGGACTCAACTGCCTACGAATCCAAGCAAGCATCGAATGCTCCTCCCGTATACGTTTTCCGAGAAACCTGCAAAAGCGCCCCCGGCCGCACCCGCGGCAACGAGAACGAAAGACGCGCCCCGGACCTGCCGAGAGCACGACCGCGCGCGACATCGAAACGCCCACCGTCAGACGGCGGACGCAGGGCGCTCCCATACACGCGCGTCACGCGCGCGTGTGACCCACCCCGCGCGGGGTACCCTGCGAGATGGCGCAAACGCGCCCGATGAGAGGCCTCAGCGGTTAGGCTGGAGGCACAAGAGAGAGAGAGAGAGAGAGAGAGATGCATCAGACCGCTGATGCATCTGGAAATACCACCCCTAAAGGTGCCAGGAACTCCTGTCACGTTTGTCCCTCTCAAGCTCACGCGAAAACCAACTCCCTCATCGATCTGACCCAGTCCCTCTCCCGGCAGAAAAACCCTGCCAGTGCTGCAGAAGGTCGACCGCAGGCGGCCGGACCCAAACCAGACCCATATGTTCAATACGGTGCCCCGTCACCCCACCCGGGGAAACAAGGTAGGACTACTATAACCACACCGCGAGGCACTTGTCAAGTCCTACTTCGCACGACGCCCTGGGACCCCTCGTCGGGGCCCGACGCACCGACGCGGGGCAGGGAGGCCCCGCGCCCACACGCTTCGGTACTGAGCGCACCTGCGCGGACGCGACCCAAGGCCACAAGAGCCTCGAGCCGCGCCCGGCTACGACATGGTGCGCTTTGGCTCGCTCAGGCCGGAGCCCGGTCAGCCGCGGCTCGATCGGCTCCCTGGACGCCCGGGGGCGTCGGCGGGGAGCAGGGTGAAGGCATCGGCTTTGCCAGAGAGCGGCCGCAGGGCGCGGAAGTGACGTTCGTCGAGCGTGGCGATCTCGCGGGTCTCGTGCCGCGCGGCGAGCGCCATCAGCGAGGCGTCGGCGAGACCGAGCTCCATCGACTCGTACCGCCGGGCGGCGGCGATCGTCTCGTGGATCGCGGACGGCCACCACTCCACCGTGTAGGCGCCGCGGTCCAAGTCGTCGCGCAGGGCGCTCGCGGCGGACGCTCCCCCGAGGCTTGTGAGCAGGTGGTCGAGCTCGGCGAGGATCAGAGGAGTCGTGCCGAGCTCCTCGTCGAGCCCCTCCATCCATTCGCGGACGCGCGCGTGGGCGTGGTCGCGGCGGTTCATGAAGGCGAGCGCCACCGAGGTGTCGAGGACGATCAACGCTCGCCGAACCCGGTCTGCGCCAGGTAGCGGTCAGCTTCCCGAGCGAGGTCCTCGGGGCCATCGAACACACCGCACGCCCGCGGCCGGGGACGCGTGGCCGGCGCGACGGCCTCCGCGAGGGCGAGGCGGATCAGCGCGGCCTTGGTGGTGCCCTCCGCGGTGGCCCTGCGGTCAAGCGCGCGATCGACGTCGGCCTCGACATAGATGCTGGTCTTCTTCAGCACACGACGATCATACCACCCGTCACCCGTCACCCACGGAGAGGGTCGAGACGCCGCCGGCGTGTCGCGCTGTGGTGCTGGATCAGCGGGGAGCCGACTCCCAGCGCGCGCAGAGGTGGTAGAGGATCACGATGTCGATCGCGATGATCATCATCGCCCACAGCGGGAACAGCGTGAAGGTGCCGAACTGGACGAGCATGTCCAGCGAGACGAAGAAGATGCCGACGAAGCGCGCCCAGCTCTGCTGCGCGAGCAGGCCCAGGCCGGTGAGCGCGACCAGCGATCCGAGGATCAGGTGCCCCCAGCCCCACGCGGTGATGTCCCACACGACGACGCCGTGGCCGCCGACCGTGATCACTTCGTTGTTGATGACCGCCGCGAGGCCCCACATCGCGTCGAGGAAGCCCTCGATCAGCATCAGTACCCCGGCGAATACGATCCAGCCGCTGACCGGCCCCGGGGAGCCGTAGCGGGTGTCGTAGCGCTCGCCGGCGGCGCTGGGGTCGGAAGTGGTGCTGGACATGACTTCCCTCCTCACTGCGGGTTGCGCCGCCCCGCGCGGGCGGCAGGACTGGAAAAAGATGTGGACGGACCCGGCATCGCGGGCGCCGCCGGGAGGGAGCATCTCCCGCCCGCGGGTGAGGCGGCATCACCCCCCCGGGGTGACAGGGCCGGACGCCCCTCGCCCCGCGCCGCACCGCGCGCCGCCCCGCTCAGGCCAGCCCCACGACGCCTTTGGCGGCCAGGTAGAGCCCCAGCGCGCCGAGCACGCCCGAGATCAGCACGCGCGCGTTGCGGCGCATCCACGCGTCGAGTCGCTTGAGCGTGGCCCTGGTCTCCTCGGGGCGGAACGAGAGCAGCGCGAGCGGGACCAGCGCGGGCGAGAGCATCAGCACGTTGAAGAGCAGGATCGCGAGGACCTGCTGGCGCTCGGCGACGTTGGCGACGACGATTTCCTTCATCGCCGCGATGTACCGCACGCTCGGGAAGTTCAACACGACGCCGGCGAAGAACGCGAGCGCGGGCGGCCCCGACAGCAGCCGCTCGGCTAGCGGTGGCCGCTGCGGCCCGCCGTCCTTGGCCTTCTCGGCCTCCGCAAGCGCCGCCTTGCGCGCTTTGCGGGCTTCGGCGCGCCCCGTCGCGTACCACACCGCCCCCACCAGCAGCAGCACGCCGAGCGCGAGGTCTGCGACCGGCCGCGAGGACGAGGAGGACGAGCCGAACACTTCGGCGTTGGTGGCGACCGCGACGACCCCGATGCCGAGGCCCACGCTCCACGTGAACGCGCCGGCGGTGTACGCGCCGAGCATCCGTTTGGGGCGCTCCGAGGCGAGCGTGAGCAGCACCACGGCGAGCAGCACCGGGTTGAACGCGCAGCTGAGCCCGAGCAGGGCGACGTTCTCGAACATCTCGGAGGTCTAATGAACCGGCGGGCGAGCGAGCGTCATCCCCACCGGGTGATTGACTATGGCGATGGGCACCCCTGCCGCCACCACCCCCACGACCCCGCTGCGCGAGCGCCCGGCGTGGGCGGCGCTCACCGCGCACCGCGAGGCGCTCGAGGGGACGCACCTACGGGAGATGTTCGCCCAGGACCCCGCGCGGGGCGAGCGGCTGACCGCGGAGGGCGCGGGCCTGTACCTCGACTACTCGAAGAACCGCGTCACCGACGAGACGCTCGGCCTGCTGGTCGCGCTGGCGGAGCAGTCGGGCCTCGCGGCGCGGACGGCGGCGATGTTCAAGGGCGAGCGGATCAACGTCTCGGAGAACCGCTCCGTGCTGCACGTGGCGCTGCGGATGCCGCGCAGCGCCTCGCTGGTCGTGGACGGCGTGGACGTCGTGGCGCAGGTCCACGAGGTGCTCGAGCGGATGGCCGCGTTCGCCGAGCGCGTGCGCACGGGCGAGTGGCGCGGGCACACCGGGCGCGCGATCCGCAACGTCCTCAACGTCGGCATCGGCGGCTCGGACCTCGGCCCGGTGATGGCGTATGAGGCACTGCGCCACTACGCCCACCGCGAGCTGACGTTCCGCTTCGTCTCCAACGTGGACGGCACCGACTTCGTGGAGGCCACGCGCGACCTCGACCCGGCCGAGACCCTCTGCATCGTCTCCTCGAAGACGTTCACCACCCTGGAGACGATGACCAACGCGCGCTCCGCGCGGGAGTGGGCGCTCGCGGCGCTGGGCGAGGAGGCAGCGGTCGCCAAGCACTTCGTGGCGGTCTCCACCAACGCCGCGGAGGTCGCGAAGTTCGGGATCGACACGGACAACATGTTCGGCTTCTGGGACTGGGTCGGCGGGCGGTACTCGATGGACTCGGCGATCGGCCTGTCCACGATGCTCGCGGTGGGACCGGAGCGCTTCGGGGAGCTGCTGGCGGGCTTCCACGCGATGGACGAGCACTTCCGCGAGACCCCCGTGGAGCGCAACCTGCCGGCGCTGATGGGCCTGCTGGCCGTGTGGTACGGCAACTTCTTCGGTGCCCAGACCCACGGGGTGATGCCCTACGAGCAGTACCTCAAGCGCTTCCCCGCGTACCTGCAGCAGCTGACGATGGAGTCGCTCGGCAAGCACGTCACGCTGGAGGGCCGGCCGGTGGACCACCAGACCGGCGCGGTGTACTGGGGCGAGCCGGGGACCAACGGCCAGCACAGCTTCTACCAACTGATCCACCAGGGCACGCGGCTGATCCCCGTCGACCTGATCGGCTTCGCGCAGAGCCTCAACCCTCTAGGGGAGCACCACGACATCCTCATGTCAAACGTCTTCGCCCAGGCCGAGGCGCTCGCGTTCGGCAAGACCGCCGAGGAGGTGCGCGCAGAGGGCACCCCCGAGGCGGTCGTGCCCCACCGGGTGATGGAGGGCAACCGCCCGACCAACACGATCCTCGCCGAGCGCCTGACCCCCCACACGCTGGGCGCGCTGGTAGCGCTGTACGAGCACAGCGTCTTCACGCAGGGGACGGTGTGGGGGATCGATTGCTTCGACCAGTGGGGCGTTGAGCTCGGCAAGGCGCTCGCCAAGCGGATCGTCCCCGAGCTCCAGAGCGAGACCGAGCCGCAGCTGCGCCACGACAGCTCGACGAACGCGCTGATCCGTCGTTACCGAGCTACGCGCTCAAGATGAACCGCTCGACCGCGAGGGCGAAGCCGTCCTCGTCGTTGGAGGCGGTCACGCGCCGCGCGGCGCGCTGCACCTCGCGGCCGGCGTTGCCCATCGCGATCGAGAGCCCGGAATGGGCGAACATCAGCACGTCGTTGGGCATGTCCCCGATCGTGGCGATCGCCTCTGTGGGGATGTCGTAGCGGCTCGCGAGGTAGCGCACGACGCGCCCCTTGTTCGCCTCGGGGTGGGTTACGTCCAGGTAGTAGGGCTGCGAGCGGGAGGCGGAGACGCGATCGCCGAACTGCTCGCCGGCGGCTGCGGCCGCACGCGCCACGGCGTCGTGGTCGTCGCTCACGCCGACGATCTTGGCGACGTCCCCGACGAGGCCCGCGAAGCTCTCCACCAGCGTGGGCGCGAACTGCACTGTGAAGCTCTCACGCTCGATGTGCGGCCCGTGCAGGTCGCGCACGTACCAGTCGGCGCCGCGGTAGACCCAGGCGGAGAGCGCGAAGGACTCCAGCAGCTCGAGCACCGGCGCAACGAGCTCGTCCGGGACCGCCCGCTCCTCGATCACGGCCATGTCGGGGTCGACGAGCAGGCCGCCGTTGAACGCCGCCACCGGCGTGTCGAGCGCCAACGGCTGCACGAGCATCTCCATCCCCCGCGGCGGGCGGCCGCTCGTGACCGCGAACAGGACCCCCGCGTCGTGCAGCTTGTGGACGGCCTCGACGGAGCGCTCGGTGAGGGCCTTCTCGGAGTTGACCAGCGTGCCGTCGACGTCGGAGAGCAGCAGGCGGATGGCGGGCGTGGACATGGCGGGGCTCCTCCGTTTGATTTCGGTGATCGAGCACAACATAGCACTAACCACTCCAAAGTGCTATGTTCTAGTGAAGAGTGCCAGATTCCCCACGCCCGCCCCAGTGCAGACCTTCCGAACGATAGAGCGCCAGATCGGCATGGTCCCCGCCTCGATGGCGAGGGCGCTCGGCGACATCGACCGGGCGCGGGGGGCGGAGTCCGCGTTTCGCGGTGAGCACCCCGAGGCGCTGCGGACGCTCACCGAGATCGCGCGGATCCAGAGCGTGGAGTCCTCGAACGCGATCGAGAACATCACGGCGCCGGCCGAGCGGGTCCAGAAGCTGCTCGCCCAGAAGACGACCCCGGCCAACCGCGGCGAGGAGGAGATCGCTGGGTACCGGGCGGTGCTGGACACGATCAACGCCGACGCGGCCCACATCCCGTTCACCCCGCGCGTGGTCCAACAGTTGCACCGCGACCTGTACCAGTTCACGAACACCCCCGCCGGACGGTGGAAGAGCATCGAGAACTCGATCCAGGAAGTGCGCCCCGACGGTGTGCGGGTGGTGCGCTTCGAGACCGTCCCCGCGCTCGCCACCCCGGCGGCGATGGAGGAGCTGCACGAGCGCTTCGCCGCCGCGCGGGACTCCGGCGGGCACCACCCACTGCTGCTGGTGGGCTGCTACGTGTTCGACTTCCTCTCGATCCACCCCTTCCGCGACGGCAACGGCCGCATCAGCCGGCTGCTGACCCTGCTGGCGCTCTACCAGGCGGGGTACGAGGTCGGCCGCTTCATCAGCCTCGAGCGCCTCGTGGACGACAGTCGGGAGACCTACTACGACGCGCTGCGCGCCGCGGGGCATGGCTGGCACGAGGGCGAGCACGACATCGGCCCGTGGTTGCGCTACTTCCTGGGCATCCTCACCGCCGCCTACCGCGAGCTGGAGGGCCAGGTCGGCACGGTGGCCGGCCGGGGCTCCAAGCGCGAGGCGATCCGCCGGTTCGTCGCGCGCTCGCTCGCGGAGGAGTTCACAGTCGCCGACGTGCGCCGCGCCGTCCCCACCGCCAGCCACTCCTACATCAACAAGACCCTCACCCGCCTACGCGGGGAGGGTGCGATCCAGCCCGTCGGCGCCGGCCGGGGCGCCCGTTGGCGACGGCTCGACTGAGGGCGGGGCCTGCACGCGGGCGCCGAGCACGTGGAGCGAGAGCAGGAGCGGCCGGCCCTACCTACAGGTAGGTGACCTCGACCCCGAGCCGCTCGTAGGTGGCGGTGGCGCGGCGGTCGCAGCTGAGCAGGCGATATCCGTGGTGGGCGGCGGTGGCCGCGACCATCGCGTCGTAGACGGCGCCGCCGGCGATCGAGAGCCCGGCCAGCCGCGTGACCAGGTCGCGTCGCTCGGACTCTGGCAGGACCATCCGCTTACCTGGGTAGTCCTTGCGCAGGTACTCCGCAACAAGCGCCCGCTCGACCCGGAACGGCTCCGGCAGGCGGGTCAGCACCGAGTAGGACTCCAGCTCCGCGTGCGCCACCAGATCCCTCGCATCGCCGAGCGCCTCGATTGCCGCCTCGTGGTGCTGATTCCAGCTGGCGAAGGCGGCAATCACGACACTGCTGTCGGGAGTCTCCGCGGCGCCCTCGGAGCTCACCGGCGAGTCTGTTCCAGCGTCTCGCGCACAAGCTCGGGCGTCAACGTCGGCATCGGACGATCGGCGACGGCCACGAGCCGTCCCGCGCGCGTCTCCAGATGCATGGGGGTCGTGGGATGCACCACCTCGAGCCGCCCGTCCACCGCGCTCAGCTCCAGCTTCTGCCCCGGCCTGAAGCCAAGCTCCTCACGCAGCCGCTTGGGGACCACGATTCGTCCGGCAGAATCGATGGTGGTAGTCATGGCATAAACATACCATCAACTGCCGCCCAGGATGAACCGCTCGGCCTCGGCGCCCGCCCGTTGGCGACGGCCCGCCCGGTCGCGGGGCACGGAGGCCCCGGCGCTCACGCGCGCGGCGGGGCCTGTACGCGGGCGCGGAACACGTAGAAGGACCAGCCCTGGTAGGCCAGCACGAGTGGGAGCAGGAGCACGACCACGATCGTCATCACGACCAGCGCGTAGTGGCCCGAGGCGGAGTTGTTCACGGAGAGGTTGTACGCGGCGGAGGTGCTCGACACCATCACGTCGGGGTACAGGTCCACGAAGATCGACCCCACCGTCGCCGCGATCGCGGTGGCGGAGGCCGCGAACGCCCACCCCTCGTGCTCGGAGCGCGCCAGGCGGGCGGCGAACGCCACCGCGATCACGGCCAGCACTTCGACCGGTCCGGGCACCTGGGTGTGCCCGACGACCACGCGCGTCCACACCACGAAGCCCACCACGAGGCCGACGGCCGCCCACCCGAGCGGCCGGGCGAGCGCTCGCGCGCGGGCGCGCACGGCGTCGGTGCTCTTGAGCGCCAGGAACGTGGCGCCGTGCAGCAGGCACAGCCCGAGCAGCGTCACGCCCGTCCACAGGCCGTAGGGCGTCAGCAGGTCGAAGAAGTTGCCGGTGTACTCGTGGCCCCCGTCGATCGGCAGGCCGTGCAGCAGGTCGCCGAGCCCGACGCCGAGCAGCAGCGGGATCAGCAGGCTGCCGAGCGTCGTGCACCACGTCCACGTGGCGCGCCACCGGGGGTCCTCCTGCTTGCCCCTGAACTCGAACGCGACGCCGCGCGCGATCAGCGCCACCAGCACCAGCAGCAGCGCGAGGTACAGCGCCGAGAACATCGTCGCGTACCACCCGGGGAACGCCGCGAACGTGCCGGCGCCCGCGACGATCAGCCACACCTCGTTGCCGTCCCAGAAGGGCCCGATCGTGTTGAGCGCGACGCGCCGCTCGAGTTCGGTGCGCCCCACGAGCGTGTGCAGCACCCCCACCCCGAAGTCGAACCCCTCCAGCACGAAGAAGCCGACCCACACGACGGCGAGGATGACGAACCAGAGGGTGTGCAGGTGCATCAGTACGTCAGCGCGGGGATCGCCCCGGCCCCTCCCGTCG
The DNA here is from genome assembly GCA_963702085.1 of uncultured Solirubrobacterales bacterium. GTDB lineage: Bacteria > Actinomycetota > Thermoleophilia > Solirubrobacterales > Solirubrobacteraceae > Palsa-744. The sequence continues at coordinate 2,941,410 of OY969707.1, forward strand.
CTGTCCTGGACCCGTCAGCCTCGGCCCCCTCGTCCCCGTGGTCAAGCCCTTTGCGCGCGTAGCGCAGCATCAGCACCACGTCGGCGGCGCCGAGCGCGGCGTAGATCGCCACGAACACCACCAGGCTGATCCAGATGTCGGTCGCGGTGACCGACGGCGAGGACGCGTTGACGGTCTTCATCAACCCCTGCACGATCCACGGCTGGCGCCCGTTCTCGGTCAGCATCCAGCCGGCGGTGTTCATCAGGAAGGGCGTGACGACGGCCCAGATCGAGACGCGCAGGAACCACTTGGAGCGGTCGAACGTGCCCCGGTGCAGCAGCCACGCGCCCCACAGCGCGAGCAGCAGGATGAGCCCCGCGAGGTAGGCCATGATGCGCATCGACCAGTACTGGATGAACACGTCCGGCACGTAGTTGCCGGGGCCGTAGCGCTTTTCGTATTCCGCCTGCAGCTGGTTCAGTCCGATCACCTTGCCGTTCCACGAGTTGGTCGCCAGCAGCGAGAGCACGTGCGGCACTTCGACGATCTGCGAGGGCGTCTTGTCGTTTTGGCCGCCGCCGATCTGAAACAGCGAGAACGAGCACGGCTGGCAGGTGTTCCACTGCGCCTCGGCCGCGGCGATCTTCATCGGCTGGTAGCGAGCCTCCACGACCCCCAGCTCGGAGCCGACGAACAGCGCCAGCACGATCGAGGGGATCAGCACGGCCAGTGAGATCGAGGCGGTCCGGTGGAACGCCTCGACCTCGCGCCGCCTGCGCAGGTACCAGGCGGAGACCGCGAGCATGATCAGCGAGCCGGTGACCAGCGAGGCGAGCAGCACGTGCACGTAGCCCCACAGGAACGTGGGGTTCGTGAACAGCGCGCCGATGTTGTTCAGTTCCGGCTGGCCTGCGTGGTTGAGCGTGTAGCCGACGGGGTGCTGCATCCACGAGTTGGCGGCCATGATGAACAGCGCCGAGAGCGCCGTCGCGAACGAGACCAGCCAGATGCACGCCAGGTGCACCCGCCGGGGCAGGCGGCCCCACCCGAACAGCCACAGCCCGAGGAACGTGGACTCCAGGAAGAACGCCGCCAGCCCCTCCATCGCCAGCGGCCCTCCGAACACGTCGCCCACGTAGCGCGAGTACACCGACCAGTTCATCCCGAACTCGAACTCCTGCACGAGGCCGGTCACGACCCCGACCGCGACGTTGATCAGCAGCAGCGTGCCGAAGAAGCGCGTCAGGCGGCGGTACTCGGGGCGGCCGTTACGGTGCCAGGACGTCTGCAGGATCGCGACGAGAAACGCCAGCCCGATCGTCACGGGGACAAACAGGAAGTGATAGATGCTCGTGGTAGCGAACTGCCAACGTGCCAGGTCGTTGGTCATTCCTTTGGAACCCTACTCCTCTGTGCGGTGTCCAGCACAAGCACCTCGTCCATCTCCTGCAGATCGGCCAGTCGGTGAGTGATCAGCAGCACCGCCCGGTCGCGTGTGAGCGCCAGCAGGTCGGCGAGGATCGCGTCGGCGGTCGCCGTATCGAGGTGCTCGCCGGGCTCGTCGAGGATGAGGATCGGGAAGTCGGCCAGCAGCGCGCGGGCGAGCGCGAGGCGCTGACGCTGCCCGCCGGACAGGCGCGCGCCGCGCTCGCCGACCTCGGTTTGAAGGCCCTTGGGCAGCGCTTCGACCCAGTCGAGCAACCTGACCTGCGCCAGCACCTCACTCAGCTCCTCCGGTGTGGCCTCCCGTCGCGCCAGACGGAGGTTCTCCTCGAGCGTGTTGTCGAAGACGTGCGCGTCCTGGGCCACCAGCCCGACCACGCGCCGGCACTCCTCGCCGTCAAGCTCAGCGAGCTCCACGCCGTCGAGCGTCACCGACCCGGCCTCGTAGGGGAGGAACCGCAGCAGCACGCCCGCGAGCGTGGACTTGCCGGCGCCGCTGGGGCCGACGACGGCGACTCGCCGGCCGGGGGCGAGGTCCAGATCGATCCCGTCGAGTGCCCACCGGTCGGCGCCGGGGTAGCGGCTGCGCAGACCTCGGACCCGCAGGACGTGCGGCGTAGAGGGCAGCGCCACGGGGTGCGCGGGCTCCACCACCGGCGGCGGGGCGTCGAGCACCTCGAACACGCGCGCGGCCGCGCGGCGCACCCGCTGGAGGGTCTGGGTCGCGACCGGCAGGCCCGTCACGAGCTCGAACGCGACGAGCGGCACCAGCGCGAGCCCGGCGAGCCACACGCCGTTCAGGGTCCCCGCACGCACAGCGGCGACGCCGACGAGCAGGGCACCCCACATCGCGAGCCCCGAGCAGAGCGTTGTCAGTCCCTGGCCGACCCCCGCGGTGCGTGCGCTCGCGCGGGCGATGCTCGTAACCTCGGCGTCCGCCGCCATCGCGCACGCCAGCTGCGCCGCGGCGGCCCCGTTGACGAGCAGCTCCGGGGCGCCCTCGACGAGGTCCACGACCGACGCGGTCAGATCCCCCCGCGCCGCGGCCTGTCGCGCCTCCGCGCGCGCGGCGAGCGCCCCGGTCAACCACGGCACGAGCACTCCGGCGAGCAGCAGCGCGACGAGCAGGATCGCGCCCGCCGCGGGAAGCACCAGCCAGACGACGCCGACGGTGGCAGCCCCGACGAGCGCGGCGACGGCGAACGGCGGCACGACCCGCAGCAGCAGGTCCTGCAGAGCGTCCACGTCGTGGACCAGGCGCGCGAGCAGCTCGCCGCTGCGGAACGCGGGCAGGCCGAGCGGGGCCAGCCGCTCCAGCCGTTCGTAGATGCGCACCCGCAGGTCGGCCAGCACGCGGAAGGCCGCGTCGTGGCCGACGAGCCGCTCGCCGTAGCGGCACAGGCCCCGGGAGAGCGCGAAGAACTGCACGCCGACGATCGCGACCGCGACGGCGGACTCCTCGGGGCGCTGCGAGGAGCGGGAGATCAGCCACGCGGAGGTCGCGATCAGGCCGATCGCGGCGCCCACGGCTCCGGCTCCGAGCAGCGTCGCGAGCGCCAGCCGCCCCGCGGCGGGACGGGCGATGGCGAGCGTGCGCAGCAGCGGGGCCTGCGGGCCGTGGGCGTCGGCGGTTGCAGCAGCAGGGCCCGCGGCGGAGACCTCGGGCGGGCCGGCTGGGTCCTGGGAGTCTCGCGTCCTCACGCCGCGACCTCCACGGAGGCGAGCGAGAGCACGCGGTCGGCGAGGGCCAGCAGCGCCGGACGGTGAGCGACAAGCACGACGGTGCGCCCGCGGGAGAGGCGCCGCACGGCCTCCAGCACCTCCCGCTCGGTGCGGCCGTCGAGGTTGGCGGTCGGCTCGTCGAGCAGCAGTAGCGGGGCGTCGCGCAGAAACGCGCGCGCGAGCGCGACCCGCTGGCGCTCGCCGGCGGAGAGCCCCGCACCCCGCTCGCCGAGCTGGGTCTCCAGGCCCTGGGGCAGGTCGGCGACCACGCCGTCGAGCCCCGCGGCGCAGACCGCCGCGCGGACCTCCTCGACGGACGCGCCGGGGCGTCCGAGGCGCACGTTCTCGACGATCGAGGCGGCGAACAGGTGCGGCCGCTGGGGCACCCACGCCAGGTGCGCGCGCCACGCGTCGGGGTCGAGCTCGGCGAGGTCGCGGTGTCCGACGCGAACCGATCCGCCCTGCGGCGCGACCAGCCCGAGCAGCACCCCGAGCAGGGTGGACTTGCCGCACCCGCTTGGACCGGCAAGCGCGAGCACCTCGCCGGCGTGCACCGTCAGCGAGACGCCGTCGAGCGCGGGGGTTGCGCGACCGGGGTAAGCGACCTGTAGCTCTTCGACGGTGAGGTCGGCGACAGCGGGGTCGGGCACGTCGGTGTGCGCACCGCGCGCCACGGCCGGCCGCTCCAGCACGGCGAACACCTGCTCGGCGGCGGCCACGCCCTCAGCGCTCGCGTGGTAGTTGGCACCGAGCTGGCGTAGCGGCAGGTACGCCTCGGGAGCGAGCACGAGCACGAACAGGGCGGTACGCAGGTCGAGCTGCCCGGCCATCAGGCGCAGGCCGATCGCAACCGCGACGAGCGCGACCGAGACGGTCGCGACGAACTCGAGGATCAGCGAGGAGAGGAACGTGACCCGCAGCGTGGAGAGCGCGGTGCGGCGGTACCGTTCCGTGACCTCGCGGATCGCGGCGGCCTGAGCGCGCGCGCGCCCGAACACCTTCAGCGTGGGCAGCCCGGCGACGACGTCGAGGAAGTGGCCGCCGAGCCGCTCCAGCGCCCGCAGCTGCCGGTCCATGCGCTCCCGCGTGGTGGCCCCCACGAGCGCCATGAACAGCGGGATCAGCGGGATCGTGAGGGCGACGATCGCCGCGGAGAGCCAGTCTTCGAAGAGCACCACGGCGAGCACGACGACGGGCACGATCACGGCGAGGAACAGCTGCGGCAGGTACAGCGAGAACCACCCGTCGAGCGCGTCGACCCCTCGCGTGGCGAGCACCGCGAGCGCCCCGGTGCGCTCCTCGCGGGAGTGGTCGGCCCCCATCTCCGCCGCGCGCTCCAGCAGCGCGCCGCGCAGCTGAGACTTCGCGCGCGCGGAGGCCCGGCTCGCGGCGAGCTCCGCCCCCCACGCGACCGCGGCGCGGGCGAGGACCACGCACAGCAGCACGCTCAGCGGGGTGCGTAACTGCGCGAGGTCGCGCCCGTGGCGGAACGCACCGGCCACGACATCCGCGAGCAGCCACGCCTGCGCGACGATCAACAGCGCGCTGAGTGTCCCCAGGCAGACCGAGACGTACAGGAACGTCCGGGTCGCGCGCGCGTAGCGGAGCAGCCTCGGGTCGAGCGCCCTCACGGGCCAATCATGACGAAGCCGGCCCCTCAGGGCAGGTGGGGGACCCTCACGTGGCCACCCACGGGCCGTGCCACGCGCCGTAGCCGGCCACGAGGCGGTCGGCCTCCTTGGGGCCCCACGTCCCTGGGGCGTAGGGGTGGACCGGCGGGGGGGCGGTCAGCAGCGGTTCGAAGATGCGCCACGCCTCCTCGACGGAGTCCTGGCGCGTGAAGCGGGTGCCCTCGCCGCGCAGGGCGTCGAGCAGGAGCACCTCGTAGGGGGTGGGGGCCTCGCCGCCCTCTTCGGCGAACTCCATGTCGAGCGTGATCGCCTGGGGGCCGCCGCGGTCGGCGCGGTGGGCGTCGAGGATCACCTGCGTGCCGGTCGAGGGGTCGAGCTTGACGACCAGCTGGTCGGGCTCGGGGCGGCGGTGCCCGTGAGCCATGAACCCGAGGCGCGGGGGGTGGCGGAACACGACTCGCAGCTCGGTCTGGGTGACCGGCAGCCGCTTGCCGGTGCGGATGAACCACGGCACGCCCGACCACCGCCAGTTGTCGATCTCCAGGCGCAGCGCGGCGTACGTCTCGGTGGTGGAATCCTTCGCGACGCCGTCGATGTCGCGGTAGCCGTCGTACTGCCCGCGCACGTAGTGGGCCGGGTCGGCGTCGGCGGTCGAGCGGAACACGGCGTACTTGGCGTCCTTGAAGGTTTCGGCGTCGTCGCCGGCGGGCGCCTCCATCGCGGCCACGGCCACGACCTGCATGAGGTGGTTGACGACCACGTCGCGCACGGCGCCGACGGGGTCGTAGAAGTGCCCGCGGTCCTCGACGCCGAAGGACTCGGCCATCGTGATCTGCACGCACGCGACGTGGTTGCGGTTCCAGATCGGCTCGATCATGGTGTTGCCGAAGCGCAGGTACAGGAACTCGTCGGTGCCCATCTTGCCCAGGAAGTGGTCGATCCGGTACAGCTGGGACTCCTCGATGTACTGGTGGATCTCCGCGGCCAGCGCGCGCGCGGAGGCGCGGTCGTGGCCGAAGGGCTTCTCCACCACGACGCGGCCGCTCTTGACGAGGCCCGCGGCGGCGAGCTGCTGGATCACCGGCCCGAACAGGAACGGCGGGATCTCCAGGTAGAAGACGGGGCTGCTCGCCTTGCCCACGGCGGCCGCGAGGCGCGCGTAGGTGCCGGCGTCGGTGAAGTCGCCGCTCACGTACGACAGCCGCGCGGCAAAGCGCTCGAAGACGTCCTCCTCCACGGTCTCGCCGCAGCCCTCGATGCACTCGCGGGCGTGCGCGCGCAGGTGCTCGAGCGTCCAGTCCTCGCCAGCCACCCCGACGACGGGGCAGTCCAGCAGGCCGCGCCGCTCCAGGCGGTACAGCGAGTGGAAGGTCATCACCTTGGCGAGGTCGCCGGTGATGCCGAACACGACGAACACGTCGGCAGTGCGTGTAGTGGCGCTCATACGTCGCTGCCCAGCCTACCGCGCGCGGCCGCCAGGCCGCCGGAGTCCCCGCCGGGACCTCGCAGGATGTGGGCGCACGCGACCGCCACGAGGCCCCCGGCGAGCGGGCCGACGAGGTACACCCAGTAGTTGCTGAAGTTCCCCGTCACAAGGTCGGGCCCGAACGAGCGCGCGGGGTTCATCGAGGCCGCGCTGATCGGGCTCGCCCACAGGCCCGCGAGCACGATGTAGCCGCCCACGCCCACAGCCGCCAGCGCGCCCACGTTCTGCGCCTTGGAGGCGGTCCCGAGGATCGTGCTGACCAGCCCGGCGGTGAGCACGAGCTCGATCAACGCCGCCTGCCAGGCGTGCACGCCGGGGCCCGGCTCGGTGGCGCCGAGCTGCCCGACCTTGCCGAAGACCGCGGCGAGGAACAGGCACGCCAACGTCGCGCCCACCAGTTGCATCACGATGTAGCCGGGCACGCGCCGCCACGGGAAGTCGCCCCGCAGCCAGAACATGATGCTGACGGCGGGGTTCAGGTGCGCGCCGCCGACGGCCCCCATGAACAGGATCACCGCCATCACCGTCAGTCCCGGCGCGGTCACGGCCGCCCCGCGAGAGACGCCGCCGTGGCTGACGGCGTTCACGACCCCGGCGCCCGCGCCGGCGAGCACGAGCAGGAACGTGCCAAGCAGCTCGGAGAACAGCCGCCGCCATTCGTACGCGGGGTCGTCGAAGTCGAACATCGTGGGCAGCTCCAGCCACAGCAGCCGCCGCTTGGCGCGCGCCATCTGCGCGGGGGTCAGCGGCCCCTCGCGGACGGGCTCACCTGCGGGAGAGTCTCCCTCACTCATCTCCCCCACTTTACCCCCGGCTCTCCCATCGGGGACGACGCCTAATCTGTAACGCATGGCGCGCGTGGGTCTGCTCACCGGCGGCGGGGACTGCCCCGGGCTGAACGCCGTGATCCGCGGGGCCGTGCGCAGCGGGCTCGCGCAGGGGCGCCACTCCTTCGTCGGCTTTCGCCACGGCTGGGCCGGGGTGCTCGCCGACGACGCCGTCGAGCTCACGCTGCAGTCCACCGTCGGGATCCTGCCGCGCGGGGGCACCATCCTCGGCACCTCGCGCACCAACCCGTTCGCCGAGGGCGACGGTGGGCTGGAGGCCGTCCGCGCCACGCTGCAGCGCCGCGGCGTCGACGCGCTCATCCCGATCGGCGGCGAGGACACGCTCGGGGTGGCGCTGCGCCTGCACGAGGCGGGCGTTCCTCTCGTGGGCGTCCCGAAGACGATCGACAACGACCTCGGCGGCACCGACGTCACCGTCGGCTTTCACACCGCCGTGCAGATCGGCGCCGACGCCCTCGACCGCCTGCACACCACCGCGGAGTCGCACAACCGCGTGATGGTCGTCGAGGTGATGGGCCGCCACGCGGGGTGGCTCGCCACGCACGCCGGGCTCGCGGGGGGCGCCGACGCGATCCTCGTGCCCGAGCGGCCGTTCGATCTCGAGGAGGTCTGCGCGCACCTGCGCCGCCGCCACGCCCGCGGGCGCTCCTTCTCGATCGTCGTCGTCGCCGAGGGGGCCGTGCCGCGCGAGGGCACGCTGCAGGTCGTGCGGGACACCGCCACCGACGCCTTCGGGCACGCCCGCCTCGGCGGTATCGGGGTCACGCTCGAGCGCGAGATCGAGGCCCGCACCGGCTTTGAGACCCGCGCGACGATCCTCGGCCACGTACAGCGCGGGGGCACGCCCGTCGCCTTCGACCGCGTGCTCGCCACCCGCTTGGGGGTCGCCGCCGTGTACGCGGTGGCCTCCGGGCGCTTCGGCACGATGGTCGCGCTGCAGGGCACGCGGATCGTCGAGGTCGACCTCGCGCTTGCGCTCTCCGCGCCGAAGCTGCTCGACCCGGAGCTGTACGCGACCGCGGAGCTGTTCTTTGGGTGAGGGTGGCGCTCGCCGCCGGCCGCGGACCTTGCGATCTCCGCTCGGTCGGGGCGCCGGGCCTCCCGCCTCTATCTTCAGTCACCCATGCGCGCGATGGTCTTCGAGGAGGTCGGCCGGCCGCTGCGGGCGGTTGAGCGTCCCGTCCCCGAGCCCGCGCCCGGGCAGCTGCTGCTGCGGGTCCACGCCTGCGGGGTCTGCCGCACCGACCTGCACCTGCTCGACGGCGAGGTGCCCGTTGGGGACCCGCCGCGCATCCTCGGGCACCAGATCGTCGGGACCGTCGAGGCGCGCGGCGCGGGTCCCGCGGAGACGGGCGCGGGCGCCGGGGAGCGTGGCGCGGGCGCCGCGGGCGAGGGCGCGCCGGCGCCGATCGGGCGGCGCGTCGGAGTGCCGTGGCTCGGGTGGACCTGCGGGGTTTGCGCCTACTGCCGCTCCGGGCGCGAGAACCTCTGCCCCCGCGCGCTTTTCACCGGGCGCGACCTCGACGGTGGCATGGCCGAGTACGTCGTGGCCGACGAACGCTTCTGCTTCGACCTTCCCCCCGACTTCCCCGATGAGCAGGCCGCGCCGCTGCTGTGCGCCGGGCTGATCGGCTTTCGCGCGCTGCGCCTCTGCGGGGACCCCCGCACCCTCGGCCTCTACGGGTTCGGCGCCGCCGCCCACATCCTCACCCAGGTCGCCCTCTGGCAGGACCGGCGCGTGTTCGCCTTCACCCGCCCCGGCGACCTGGCCGCCCAGGCCTTCGCGCGAGAGCTCGGCGCCGCGTGGGCCGGGGGCTCGGACGAGTCGCCCCCCGAGCGGCTCGACGCCGCGATCATCTTCGCCCCCGTCGGCGCGCTCGTCCCGCTCGCGCTGCGCGCCGTCGCGCCCGGCGGGGTCGTGGTGTGCGGCGGCATCCACATGAGCGACCTCCCCTCATTCCCCTACTCCGCGCTCTGGGAGGAGCGTGTCCTGCGCTCGGTCGCGAACCTCACGCGCCTCGACGCCGCCGAGTCTCTTGCGCTCGCGCCGCGGGTTCCGGTGCGGACCCAGGTCACCGTCTACCCGCTGGAGGAGGCCAACGGCGCACTAGCCGATCTGCGGGCCGGGCGGTTCACCGGGGCCGCGGTGCTCAGGTTGTGAACTCTTCACTTAAATCTACCGGTCGCGGACTCGTACCCTGCCCGGGGCATCGAAGTGTCACGCGTGTCGTACTCAAGCGGCTGACCGCGTGGTGGATAAGGTGAGCGTGGCATCGAGAACTCGCAGGTGGGCTGCAAGGCTTGTTAGCTCGAGCGTCTGGTGGATCGAGGCATCGAGCGCCTTGGCGAGAGCGTGGTATCCGACCCGCTCCAGCTGGCCGGGGAGCTCATTGCGCGCCAACGGAAATACTTTGACCTCTAGCAGCAGCGCCCTTGCTGCTGAGGTCAGCGTCGCCCGCAGCTGATCCTGAGCCGCGTCTCGATCACACATGCGAACAAGTCGCTCGGACTCGCGGCGAAGGTCGGTGAGGCGTTCGAGCTTACGGTGCGCGTCAGGCCAGATCTGCTCACCGGCGATCAGACGGTCCCCCTCACGCATGATCCCAGTGTCGTGAAGTATGCACCCGTATCTCAGTGTCCACTGCACGAAGTCGTCTCCAGAGAGCAGCTTCTCTAGGAAGCGCTCGGCGCTGGTGCTGACCACATCAACGTCACTCGGCATGTCGCTGAGGTTGGGACGCGGACCGATGATGTGATAGTCGAGGTCGCTTACGATCGTCCGCTGGCCACGAGCGGTCGAGCCCGTGAGCGCAAAGCCCTCGGCGCCGAGTCCAAGTGCTCGTGCCAACAGCCGCCTGGTCACCGCGAGCCTGCTCAGGGGTCTGATTGCGCTCCGCACGGATGCGGTCCCCTCGTATACGCCGCGTCCACCCATCCATTGACGATGACCCCATCGGCTGCTGCACCCTCATGGGAACTCCTCGGCCGCTTGGACGAGCACCTCAACCTGGTCGGCGATCGACTGCAGGTCGTCATCCAGTTCGGGCTCCTCGCCCTCGTACCAGATGTCCTTGCGAGCCTGATTGAGCTCCCGGAGAAGCGGGCCATAGTCCTCAGCGAGGAGTCCGTCAGCGTTCATCTGTGTAGCTGCATCTGCCTTGACTGCGTGGTGCTTTCTCGTGTCGATTTTATGATGCTCAGCCAGCGCAACGACAGCCGCCTCCGCCGCGTAGAACAGTGCATTCACAGCATCCTTGAACCGCTCATCCTCGCGCGCAGCCTGTGCGTCGTCGAAATGCTCACGAGCCAGTTCGCGCTTTCCCTTCGGAGACACATCCAAAAGCCTAGAACACATGGAGGCGTCCGGTGCGTCGTGCTCCCGCAGCCACTCCGCTCCTCAGACACTCATCACGTGCATCGCCGCCAGGCCCGCCCACTCACCGTAGGGTGCGAAGAACTCGCGCACCTGCGACTCCTGCGCACGCGCGTACGGGTTCCCGCCGCTCAGCCGGCGCCCCACCAGCTTCAGCAGACCAACGTCCCCCGCCGGCACCTGGTCGTGGCGGCCCTGGCCGTGCAGCGCCAGCATCTCCACCGTCCACGGGCCGATCCCCGGGATCGCACGCAGGCGCCGCCACGTGCGCTCGTGGTCGGGGGAGTGCAGGTCGATCTGCCCTCGGGCCACCTCGCGCGCTACGCGCACCAGCGTGCGCGCCCGCGCACCGCCCAGGTCGAGCGATTGCAGCAGCGCCGGCGCCACCCCCGCGAGCGCCTCCGGGGTCGGCACGTCGCGCAGGTCCCCTCCCTGGCCGCGCCCGGCAGCGTCGCGACCCGGGTGGGTGAACACGTCAAGGCGTGTCGGCGCACAGCGCCGTCCCAACCGCGCCACGATCCGCCGCTCGATCGCCGCCGCGCGCTCGAACTCGATCAGCTGCTCGCACACCGCCCACGCCAGCGCCTCCCACGGCTCCGGGCGCCGACGCACCCGCAGCCACGGACGGCGGCGCACCGAGGCGCCGATCAGGGGGTCCTGCGCGAAGCGGGTGTGGAAGGCACGCAGGTCCTCGTCCACCCCCACCGCGAAGCGCATCCGCTCGATCCCGTGCTCCGCCGCCTCCCGCGTGGGAGCCCACGCCCCGAACACCACGCGATCCGGGGCCGCCTGGGCGACGCGCACCACCACCGGCTCCTCCCCACGGTGCAGCAGCCGTTCCAGCACGCCCCCCCGGTGGCGCAGCACCCCGTCCACCCCCCCGTGCGCAGGGAGGCGAAACGGCCACGCGGGCCGCACCTCGACAGTGCTAGTCGCGGCCACCGAGCAGGTGCACGTCGACCAGCAGCGAACGGCTGCCCACGATCTTGACTAGCTCCGCCCCGCCCTTCGCGGACCCGCGCCCGCGGCCCCCGCTCGTGCGCCGGCCGAGGCGTCGTGCGGAGCCGACCCGCATGAGCTCGCGGCGGTGCTGGCGGCGGTGTGCCAGGCCCACCAGGGCCGCCCCTGCGACGAAGCCCGTGGCGGCCACCGCCGCGGCCTGCACGGCGGGCACGACCGCCTCGGCGGCCCGGCGCGCCGGGAGCGCCCGCGGCGCGGGCGTCACGACCACGGCGTCTACTTCCTCGGTGTCGCCACCCTCGGCCTGCGGCCCGTCGGTCTGAAGCGGTTCGCCCACGCGCCGGAGTGTAGAGAGCGGTCCAGACTGCTAGTCGAACACCCGCTCGTACACCCGGTAGCGGCGCTTGATCTCGCCGCCCATCCCTTCCATCGCGCGGTTCATCGGCTTGTTGACCTCGAGGATCCAGCCCATCTCGCCGCCCTTCTGCGGGGTGCGTTCGGCGGCGTCGAAGTGCATCTGGTAGAAGCGCGCCGCGACGCCGGTGTGCTGGTACTCCGGCTTGACGCCCAGCGCGAACACCCGCACCGCGTCGATCTTGCGTTTCTCGCGCAGCGCGGTCACCCACCCGAAGGGCAGCAGCCGCCCGTTGAGCTTCGCCAGCACCTGGTTGAAGTCCGGGAGCGTCAGGGCGGCGCCCACCACCTCGCCGGTGTCGCTTTTTTCGGCGACCATCGCCCAGTTCTCGTCGAGCACCGGTTTGAGGTCTTTGGCGTAGTGGCGGACCTCCTCCTCGTTGAGCGGCACCGAGGCCCAGTTGGACTCCCACGCGGCGTTGTAGACCTCGAGGAAGCGGGTCACCTCCGCCTGCAGATCCTTCTTGCGGAAGTTGCGGCACACGATCCCGTGCTCGGACTCGAGCTTCTCGGCGGCCTCCCAGATCGCGGGGTGGACCTTCTCGCGTTTGTCCACGTACAGGCTCCACATGTACAGGTCCATCGCCTTGGCCAGGCCGACGTCCTGTTCGAGCAGGCGCTGGTAGTAGGGGTGGTGCCAGGGGCACAGGATGATCGGCGGGTACTCGTGCCCCTCGACCAGCAGCCCGATCTCGTCGTTGGTCGTGAAGTCCATCGGGCCGACCATCCGGTCGCGGCCGCGCTCGCGCAGCCACGCCTCGGCGGCGTCCAGCAGCGCGCGGGCGGCCTCGGGGTCGTCCTCGCACTCGAACCACCCCCACAGGCCCCACTCGTTGCCCTGGAACTCGTTGAAGTTGCGGTCCACGTGGGCGCTGATGCGGCCGACGGCCCGCCCGTCGCGCCACGCCAGGAAGTACTGCGCCTCGGCGTGCTTGAAGAAGGGGTTCTTCTGCTGGTCCAGCCGGTTCTTCAGGTCCATCAGCAACGGCGCCACCCAGTTGGGCTCGTTACGATAGGCCCGGACAGCCGCCACGGCAGCTTGATGAACGTGTTCAGATCGCCCCGGGACGTGACCGGGCGGATCTCGACGCCGGTCATCGACCAGCACCCTTGACAGCCATCGCCCGCCACCCTACACACCCACGTTGACAAACGTCCCCGCGAGCACCCCGGCGGACGGCGGTGCACCGACCTCGGCGGACGCCGCGCCCAAGTCGAAGGACGTCTTCGCCAAGGTCCGCCACCACGAGCGCGCCGAGCTGCTGGCGGCCGCACGGGAGGCAGACGTGCTCCCCTACTTCCACGTGCTCACCTCCCCCGCGATGCCGGTCGTGGAGATGGAGGGCGCGCAGCGGATCATGCTCGGCTCCAACAACTACCTCGGCCTCACCGGCGACGAGCGCGTGCTCGCCGGCGCCCAGGACGCCCTGCACCGCTACGGCACCGGGCTGACCGGCTCGCGTCCACTGAACGGCACCACCCCGCTGCACCTCGAACTGGAGGCGGAGCTCGCCGAGTGGATGGGCAGCGAGGACGCGCTCGTGTTCACGACCGGCCACCAGGCCAACCTCGGCACGCTCGGCACGATCCTCGGCGTCGGCGACACGGTGATCGCCGACTCGGGCGACCACGCCTCGATCCTCGACGGCTGCCTGCTCTCGCGCGCGAAGCTGCGCCCGTTCCGCCACAACCGCCTGGAGAAGCTCGAGAAGATGCTCGCCCGCGCGAGGGGCGACGGCGGCGGCGTGCTGGTGGTCGTCGACGGCGTCTTCTCGATGGAGGGCGACATCGCGCCCGCTGCTCGACATCTGCGAGCTGTGCGAGCGCCACGGCGCGCGGCTGATGGTCGACGAGGCCCACGGCGCCGGGGTGCTGGGCGCGCGCGGCGCCGGCACCGCCGAGCTGCTCGGCCTGGAGGACCGCGTGGATCTGCGCGTGGGCACCTTCTCGAAGTCGCTGGCCTCCTGCGGCGGCTTCGTGGCGGGGCCCGCCGACGTGCTCGAGTACCTGCGCTACTACTCGCGCGCGTTCATCTTCACCGCCTCCGCGCGTGCCCGCCGCGCTTGGCGCCGCGCTCGCCGCGTTGCGCGTGCTGCGCTCACCCGATGGCGCCGCGCTGCTCGCACGGGTGCTCGACAACGCGTGGCGCCTGCGCGACGGGCTTGGCCGAGCTCGGCTTCGCGGTGGTCGCCCCTCAGCGGCTGCCCGCGCGCCCGAGCGTGGCCGGCGCCGCGGGGGTGCGCCCCGACCCGAGCGGCGCCCCCACGATCGTGACCCCGATCGTGCCGGTGCTCGTCGGCGACGACTGGAAGGCCGCGCTGCTGTGGCGCGCGCTGTACGACGCCGGCGTGTTCGTCAACACCGCCCTGTACCCCGCCGTGCCGCCCGGCGGGGCGCTGCTGCGCACGAGCGTGATGGCCACCCACGACGAGGCCACGCATCGACCGCGCGCTGGACGCGTTCGCGCGGGTCAAGCGCGACTTCGAGGCCGAGCACGGACCGTTGCCCGGCCCGGGGCTCGACTAGGGTTTCTCACGGGATCCGTGAGAAAAGAAAAAGGTCGCTTCTTGCGCACGATCTTCACCGAGCGGTGTTGACCGCGAACCCCTCGCTGGATAGCGTGAAGAGGCGCTACTGCATCAACGCTCGGAACTCGCTCCGCGTCACAGGTAGAGGGGTGCCGAGACCGGAAGGGACGTCCGGTGGGCGAGTTGAGAGCGACGTTGCGGGCGCGGTACTCGTCAAAAAACCAAGCAAGGTGTTGCGTCGCGGTGAGCACCCGCGGCGGCAACGGGGAGTGAGCTACATGAACGCGACAGCGACGATTGCCCCTGCCGGCCGGGTGGGTGGACCACCTCAGTACATGCGCGCCCTGGAACGCGCCAACAAAGTGCGCCTAGCCCGCGCCGATCTCAAGCGGAGGGTGGCGACCGGGGAGCTCGACGCTGCCGAGGTCATCCTCGAGTGCCCCTGGGAAGCGCACAGCATGACGGTGGCCGACCTGCTGATCAGCCAACGCAAATGGGGAGAGAGCCGCTGCCGCAAACTGCTCTACCAGCTGCAGCTCTCGGAGGCCAAGACCGTGGGGTCGCTGACCGAGCGCCAACGTCGCACGCTCGCCTCAGCGTGCCACGAGTAGACCGCCACGAGTAGCCCTCGACCACGAGACCTCGACCGGAAGCAGCCGCGCGCCACGGGCGCGCGGCCGGGGTAACGGACAGCCCGAGGAGAGCGTCAGCTGCCACCAGCCGGCGAGCATCCCGAGCAGGCCGAGGCGGGGACGCACCTCCCACACCCCGCAACCGCTTTCGCCGAGGTCGGTAACGGGCAGGCGCACGAACTTGTAGCGGCCCGGTTCCTGCTGCATTCGCTCCAGCAGCTCGCGCGAGCGCGTTTCGAGCTCTGACCGCTGCCCCGCCTGCAGCTGCGCCCCCCGCAACCGCACCACGAGCCGATCGCGCAGACGCTCGAGCTCCGCCAGCGAGAGGAGATGAGGACCCACCCGCCCGGGGGGCCGGGCGGGGCGGAGAGAGTCAGAGTGGGCGGGACCGATGAAATCCGAACCGGGGAAGACGTACGGGAAGCGGCCGGCGACGATCCCGGAGAGCTCGCGCTCGAGCTTGGCCGACCTGCACCCGCAACGACTCCCGCGCGGCGCGCTCAGCCGCCCTGGTGGCCGCCCTCCGATCGGCCCTGCCGCGATCGGTCTCCGCGTCCGGACGGAGGCGTGGGACCTCACGATCGATGATGGGCTGCTCAGTTGGGACCATCGCCCAGCTTCTCCTCCTCGGGGGCTGCCGCTGGAGCGATTCTACCAGCGCTCGGCGCTCCCTACCAAGGCCCCTCGAGCATCGCGTGGCACATCCACAGCGCCTCCTCGACGTGCAGGGAGGAGACTCCGGGGACCTGCAGAGTGAAGAGCTCGACGTCGCCGGCGCCGAACGCGGGAAGGTAGCCGGGCGCGATCTGCCCGAACAGCACCGCCACCGCCGAGTGCGCGTCGGCGACCACCAGTTGCCCCGCGGGCAGGAGGGTCGCATCGGGGGAGCCTCCGAGCTCGGGTGAGCGGGCGGGCCGGCGGGGGGACCGGCGGGCGGGCGGGTCACCGGGCGAGCCGGAGGACGGAACGGTGGGCGAGCGGGCGGACGAGCGGGCGAGCGGGCCGGCGGGCGAGCGGGCCGGCGGGCCTCCCAATCCCTCCCCCTCGCGGCTTGCGCGGATGCCGAGCGGTGCCGCGACCGCCGCGGCGTCGAGCGCCCACACCGGCACGCCGGTGTCCACCAGCGCAATCAGCAGGACGTCCGCGAGCAGGTGGTTGGAGTGGAAGCCCCCCTGGAACATGCGCGCGAGCATCGCCTCCTCGATCGGCGTGCGCACCACGTCGGGGTCGAGGCCGATGTGTCTGTAGAACACGCGGTAGGCCGCCGGGACCGCCCGCTGTCGCAGGTTGACCGCGTGCGGCCCCGCCCATCGGTTGGAGAGCTCCCGCAGCCGTGCCCTCACCGTCGGCGGGGAGCTCCGGCCGGTGTGCGCGACGGCCGCGCGGAGGTGTACGAGGCGTAGTCCCGGCAGCTCCTCTTCGACCTCGCGCTCGCACCACCCGCGCGTGGGCTCCACCCCCGCGGTCCCTCCCGCGGCGGGCTCCCCCGGCCGCGTCCCACCCGGGAGCGAGGGCAAAGGAGGCTCGGCACTCACCGCGGCGGCCTCCACCCCCGCCCGCGGGCTCCCGCCACAAGCTCTTCCAGACGGGCGCGCAGCGTGGCGAGCGGGGGACGGTCGAGCAGCGCCCTGCTCTGCACCACCCCCCCGGGGTACGCGAAGGTCAGCTGGGGACAGGTCGAGACTTTGTAGAGCGCCACCACCACGCCTTCGGGGTCGATGCCGATCGGGACGCTGCTCAGGCCGTGGGAGCGCGCCAGCGCCCGCAGCTGCCCGCGGTCGCCTTTGATCGAGACCGCCGCGAAGCGCACCCCGGGGAAGCTGGGGGCGAGCGCCTGCAGGTCGCTGAGCACCGCCTCACAGCCACCGGAGTCCACGAACAGCGCCAGCACCACCGGGCCCCGTTCGTAGAGCTGGCAGATGTTCAGGATCTGCGGGCCCCGCTCCGCGCACGCGGGCACCTTCCCGGCGGAGCCGTCGTTGGGGCGGGTCGCGACGTCGGCGGCCCCCTGCAGGTTGCCGCTCGCGAGCGGGACGGCGAAGGGCGGCAGACGTTCACCCGGCGCGAGCCCGACCGCCCCGTTGGACGGGGTGAGGATGGTGTTGAGCGTGATCAGCCCGAGGATCACCAGCGCCAGCGCACCCACCCACCGACCGTAGCGCGGAGCGGCGAAAGCCGCGGGCCGCTCAGACGGGCTCATGGCGCGGGCGCACGCGCGCGCGAAGCGCCGCCAGGGGGCGGGAGAGCACAAGTCTTCGTCGAGCGAGCTCGCCGGGCTCCGCGAGCGCCAGCGCCGCGGGCAGCGCGACCAGCACCCCCACCAGGGAGACGGAGAGATCGACGAGCGTCACGATGCCGAAGTCGCGGAGCATGCGGATGTCGGAGAGGACGAGCACCCCGAAGCCGGCGATCGCGGTGACGCCGGAGGCCGCCACGGCGGCGCCGGTGCGTGCGTAGGTCACGCGCAGCGCCTCCTGCAGCGACCGGCCGGCGGCTCGCTCCTGGCGGTGGCGCTCGGAGAGCAGCACGGAGAACTCGGTGGAGATCGCAATCACCAGCGCGGAGAGCGTGACCGACATGGGGTTCAGCGGCACGCGGATGACGAACACCACCAGCGCCGACCACCCTGTCGCGAGCGCCACCGGCAGCAGCGGCGTCAGCGCCCGGCGGCGGTCCCCACGGAAGGCGCCCAGCAGCACGAGCGCGGCCGCGGCGAGCCCGGCGAGCAGTGTCAGCACCCGCCGCCACGGAGCGGCGACCTGCGCGCCCGACTGCGCCGCGAGGACCGGCAGGCCGACCAGCTGCGCGCTCAGCCCGCGCGGGGGGTGCAGGCTCGCGCGCATCGCTTCGATCACGTGCTGCTGCTGTTCGAGGGGCCCCAGGCGGATGCCGAACGCGAGCGTCGCCGCGCGCCTGTTGGAGGTGATCGCATTCTGGGAGAAGTACGGCGGGATCGCCCGCAGCAGGCCGTCCACCTCGGCGGCGGTGAGCTTCGCGTGCGCCGCCCCGCTCGCCGAGCCCGCGCCGCCACCCGTTGAACCGCCCCCCGAGGCGCCCGTGCCGGACTGCGCGGGTTCGGCGGCGCCGCCCTTGAGGGCTCCGAGTGGGCGGGCTTCGAAAAAGAGCGTGGGCAGCGAGAAGGCCGGGCACAGCAGCGCGCGCCCGCAGCCGCGCGTCGAGGTGTAGCCGAAGCGCTTCAGGACCGCGTTCTGGTAAGTGCTCATCCATTCGATCGCCGCCGGGGTGGCGAGGTTCGCGCCGGAGACCTCCAGATCGATTTCCCCGCCCACCCCCGAGGCGTGCTCGAGCGCGTCGAGGTTGCGCAGCGAGGCCAGGTTCTGGGGGACCAGCTTTTCGAGGTTGGTTTCGACGTGCGTCTGCGTGTCCAGCCCCCAGCCGAGCGCCGCGAGCGCCAGGCCCACGCCGATCACCCGCCCGGGGGAGCGCGGCGCATACACGAGCGCCGCCCTGGAGATGAAGCGGGTCAGGAAGTTCTCGCGCAGCAACTCCTGCGCGCCGCGCCAGGAGGGCGCCAGCCAAGCGCCGATGAGTGGTTGCGGGACCCGCGAGGCGGTGAGCGCGAGCACGGCGGAGCCCACGACAAGCGCGCAGAGCAGGGCGAGCGCGATGCCCACGACGAGCAGCAGCCCGAAGCCGCGCACGGTCGGCACCGGGGAGAGCGTCAGGACGAGCAGCGCTCCCGCTCCGGCCGCGGCGGCGGCGGCGAGCGTGGGGCCCCCGACCGCGGCGGCGCGGCGAATCGCGACACCGATGTCCGCGTCGCCCTCTTCGCGGGCCTCCTGCACGCGCGAGAGGAACTGGATCGCGTAGTCGACGGCAAGCCCCACCAGCACAGGCAGCACGGCGACCTGGGCGACCGTCAGGGACGCCCCCACGGCGGCGAGCCCCCCGAAGGTGAGCGCGGCGGCGAGCGCGGCGATCCCCAGCGGCAGCAGGCGGGGACGGCCGCGGAAGATGAGGCTGAGCACGACGGCCATCACGAGCAGCACGGCCACGAGCAGCAACTCGATCGAGTGCGTGATCGAGCTCGTCAGTTCGGAGACGATCACGGGCTCGCCGGTGAGCAGGTAGTGCTCGCCGTGCTGCAGGTGCCACTCGGGCATCGTGAGCGCGCGGCGGACGAGGGCGATCGTGCGCGACCGCTGCGCTTCGCTCGTGCCGGCCCGCAGGCGCACCGAGACGAGCGCGGCTTCGCGGCTCGGGAAGAGGTAGGCGAAGCGCTGCTTGGGGGTCCCGGGGACCTTGGCGGTGTTGTCGAACACGAGCGTGGCCACGAAGCTCGGGTCGTTGAGGGAGGGCGGCGCGGTGAGGCCGTACTCCGTCCCCAGCAGCGCGATCTCCTGGACGTAGTGTTCGAGCGTGGCCTTGCTGGCTTCTTCGCCGAGTTTGTGCGCTTCGGCGGCGGAGCGACCGTGGGCGAGCGCCGCGAGGCTGACGGTCTGTTCGGCCTGGCGGGCCTGCGCCTCGGCCCGGCTGCTCTGGGCGGAGAGCTGTTCGTCGATCTGCTTGACCGCCTCGTTGACGAAGGTGCCGGGGCCGATCACGACCTTCACGGTCCCCAGCCGGCCCAGCTGCCCGCAGGGGCCCTGGTACCCGCCCTCGTGGGAGAGCGCGGCGCGCGGGACTTTGCCCGAGAGGCACCCCTCCAGCCCGAGCAGGCGTTCGAGGTCGGAGCTGAGCAGCAGCTGCTGCAGGCTGCCCCGCACCATCACGTCCACGGGCTCTTCCCCGAAGGCGCGGTAGTAGCCCTGCGTGGCCTTGTACCCGGCGGAGGAGCGCCCGATGAACGTGTCGGCGGCGGCGGAGGGGTGCAGCCGCAGCGCGAGGGCGGCGCCGCCCAGGCCGAGTGCCACGGCGAGCGCGACCACCAGCAGCGGCCGACGCGCCGCCCCGCCGGCGAGAGCGGAGAGTATCCGGGCGGTACTCACTCCATCCCGAGAGGACCCGCTGAGTCACCAGAGAGGAACTGGCGGACGAAGGGGTTCTCAGAGGCGAACAGATCTTCGGCGGGCCCGGACTCGACGATGCGCCCGCGCCACAGGATCGAGATGTGCTCGGCGACGCGGCGGGCGGAGAGGATGTCGTGCGTGATCACCACGTAGGTGCCGCCGTTCTCGGCGTGGACTTCCTTGATGAGCTCGCACAGCAGCGCAGTGCGCACGGGGTCGAGGCCCGAGTCGGGCTCGTCGAACAGCACGATCTCGGGGTCGAGCACTAGCGCCCGGGCGAACCCGGCGCGCTTGCGCATCCCGCCGGAGAGCTCGTTGGGCATCTTCTCGTTGGCGTCCCCGAGGCCGACCTCGCGCAGGCGCCGGTTGACGATCTCGGCGATCTCCTCCTCGCCCTTCTCGGTGTGCTGGCGCAGCGGGAAGGCGACGTTGTCGTAGAGGTTGAGCGAGCCGAACAGCGCGCCGTCCTGGAAGAGCACCCCGAACTTCTTGCGCAACTCGAAGAGGTCGTCGTCGGAGAGCGAGGGGATCGAGTGCCCGGCGACGATCACGTCGCCCTGGTCGGGGTACAGCAGGCCGACGATGTGCTTGATGCAGACCGACTTGCCGGTGCCGGAGGGCCCGAGGATCATCGAGACCTGGCCTTCGGGGATGCCCAGGTTCAGCCCGCGCAGCACGCGGTTGGAGCCGAACGCCTTGTGCACGTCGATGAACTCGATCGCGTCGGGGGACTCGGTGGGACGGGAGGCACCGGTGTGGTACTGGAAGACCTCCTCGTCGGCCGGATCGACCGTCTCGGGCTCGGGTGCCACCGTCAGCCTCCGAGCGGGGTGCGGGAGGCGCCGCAGCCGTGGACGTGGACTGTGCGGGCCTGCACAGACACCCTCACCCTCCGATCGGAGCTCGGGGGTTGGCCCCCCAGAAGACCTGGGTGCCGACCATCCCGATCAGGTGCACGAGCACGAGGTTCAGCACCATCGACTTGGCGGTCGCCGTCCCCACCCCAACCGGGCCGCCAGAGGCGTTGTAGCCGTAGTAACAGGCGACGAGCACGATCGCGGTCGCCATGAACATCGCCTTGACCAGGCTGAACAGGAAGTCCGGTGGGTTCTGGAACTGCCAGAAGATCAGCAGGTACCCGCCGGAGGAGACCACCCCCACCTGCTGCACCACGGCGATGTAGGAGGCGAGGAACGCGCCGCCGATGCCGGCGAGGTACATGAAGGGGAGCACGAGCCACGCGGCGAGCAGGCGGGTTGCGCAGAGGAACGTGACGGAGTCGATGCCCATCACCTCGAGCGCGTCGATCTCGTCGGAGATGCGCATCGCGCCGAGCTCGGCGACGATCCCGGTGCCGACCTTCGCGGCCATCATGTAGCCGAAGGCGTAGGGGATGATCTCGCGCAGGTCGCACCACGCGGTGAACACCCCGGAGTACGCGGGTGCCCCCTGGGCCTCGAGGAAGTAGGCGCCCTCGATGCCGCACTCCAGGCCGAGGATGAACATCAGCGACCAGATGATCAGCGTGGAGGAGATGATCAGGATGCCCGACTGGCGCAGCCCCTCGCCGAAGAAGCGGAAGACGCGCAGGTCGTAGACGTTGCGCATGATCTGCCCGGCGAAGCCGGCGATCTCCCCCGCCGACCCGACCCATTCACGCGGAACTGCCAACCATTCATTCATTGCTCGACCACCCCCTATTTGATCTGGAGGATCTGGGGGTGGGTGGCCAGGAGCGTCTGCGTGAAGACGTAGTCGAAGGCGAAGATCGCCAGGAACGCGACGACGACGGCCTGGTTGACCGCGCGCCCCACGCCCTCGGCGCCACCGGAGGCGGTCATGCCCTTGTAGCAGCACACGATCGCGATGATCGCGCCGAACAGCACGGTCTTCAGCGCGGAGCCCCACAGGTCGGTGGTGGAGGCGTTGTTGAAGAGGTTGTCCCAGAACGGCCCGAGCGGCTGGTGGTAGACGAGCTCGGCGAGCACGCCGCCGAACAGGCCGAACAGGATCGCGTAGATGTTGAACAGGCCGGTGACGAGCATCAGCGCCAGGAAGCGGGGGACGACGAGGTTCTTCACGGGGTCCACGCCGAGCACCTGCAGCGCGTCGAGCTCCTCGCGGATCTTGCGGGCACCGAGGTCGGCGGTGATCGCGGTGCCGGCGACGCCGGCGAGCACGATCGCGGTGACGTTGGGGCCGATCTCGCGGATCGCGGCGAGCACGAAGATCCCGCCGAGGCGGTCCAGGGCGCCGAACAGCGTGAGGAAGTTGGCGGCCTGCAGGCCGGGCGCGGCGTAGCAGATGCAGACCGTGGAGATCAGCAGCGGAAACCAGCACAGCCGCAGCGCGAAGAGGAACTGCGAGACGAACTCCCCGCCGTACGGGTAGGGAGGTTTCAGGGCGGAGGAGATGGTCCTGGCCGTCAGGATCATCATGTCGCCCACTTCCTCGATGAAGTTCCTCGTCGGGAGGAACGCCCGCTCGGCGGCACTGCGAACCACTGCTCTGCCTCCTCCTCAGCTCACATCGCGGCGCAAGTGTGCCGCTGCACGCACACTCTACGCGATCCGGGGGCGGAGCGCCACCCCTCCAGCCTGAGCCGCTGGTATCGTGGCAACGCTGTGAGGGGGTCGTGTAGATGACATCCAGGGTCTTGTTGCTCAGCGTCTGCGGAGCGCTCGCGAGCGCGGTGGCGGCCGGCTGCGGCAGTTCGGCGCCGCAGGACGCACACGAACCGCAGGGCCACTACACGGTGCGCGTCGCGCAGGCGAGCTTCCCCGCCCACCAGTCGGTCGCGCGGCCGGTGCGGCTCGCACTGGTCGTGCGCAACACAAGCGCGCGCACACTGCCCAACGTAACGGTGGCGGTGACGTCGTTCGACTACCTCAGCAACTACCCGAACCTCGCGGACCGCAAGCGACCGGTGTGGGTCGTGGACCAGGGCCCGGGGCGGACCCCCGACCCACCGGTCGAAACGGTGCAGGTGGATCCGCCGGGCAGCGGCACGACGGCGAACTACAACGTCTGGGCGCTCGGCCCGCTGCCGGCGGGAGCGACGCGCAGCTTCATGTGGCAGGTGACCCCGGTGAAGCCGGGCCTGCACCGGGTCTTCTACAGGGTGTACGCCGGCCTCAACGGCAAGGCCCAGGCGCAGCTCGCCAACGGCGCGGCCCCGGTGGGCAGCTTCACGGTGTACGTCGCCGGCAAGCCGCCGCCGACCCACGTGGACCCGAAGACCGGTAAGGTCGTGCCCGGTCCGTACGTGCCCTCGGAAGCGTAGGCGCCCACGATTTGGCCCGGTGTCGAAAGATCGGCCCGGCGTTTTCGCCAGAGGTGCGACACGGGGAGCTGCGGAGGAGTCTACGATGCGAGTCGGCCCGCGTGAGGGACGGCTAGTCTGTCGCTGCGCGGGCCGCGCGGACGCCCCAGCCCCAGACGAGGAGGACAGAAGCCCCCCATGCCAAGGACACGCCAGCAGAACGTCACAGCAGCACAGTGGAGCGCGAACGGCACGGCGCTCGGCTCGCCCGACCTGACCCTGCCGGGCAACCAGGTGTTTGCGTCGAACGTGTTCAGCCCGGTCGTCCAGCGCCAGCGCCTGCCCAAGGACGTGTACAAGGCGCTCAAGCGGACGTTGGAGCGCGGCGAGGCGCTCGACACCTCGCTGGCGGATTCGGTGGCGCAGGCGATGAAGGAGTGGGCGATGGAGAAGGGCGCGACCCACTACACGCACTGGTTTCAGCCGCTGACGGGGTCCACCGCGGAGAAGCACGACTCCTTCTACGCCCCAGTCGGAGACGGCACGGCGATCGCGGAGTTCTCCGGCGGCGAGCTGATCCAGGGCGAGCCGGACGCCTCGTCGTTTCCGACCGGGGGCATCCGCGCGACGTTCGAGGCGCGCGGCTACACCGCGTGGGACCCGACGTCGCCGGCGTTCATCCTGGAGAACCCCAACGGGGCGCTGCTGTGCATCCCGACGGCGTTTACGTCGTGGACGGGCGAGGCGCTCGACCACAAGATCCCGCTGCTGCGCTCGATGGACGCGCTCTCGGGCGCGGCGGTGCGCGCGCTGCGACTG
Organism: uncultured Solirubrobacterales bacterium; assembly: GCA_963702085.1. Classification (GTDB taxonomy): domain Bacteria; phylum Actinomycetota; class Thermoleophilia; order Solirubrobacterales; family Solirubrobacteraceae; genus Palsa-744. The sequence goes on from OY969707.1 coordinate 2,965,480, forward strand.
CTGGGCGTGGACGACGCGCAGCGGGTGTTCACCACGGTGGGCCCCGAGCAGGAGTACTTCCTGATCGACGAGCAGTACTACTTCGAGCGCCCCGACCTGCTGACCACCGGGCGCACGCTGTTCGGCGCCAAGCCGCCGAAGGGCCACGAGCTCGACGACCACTACTTCGGCTCGATCCCCGAGCGGATCCTCGCGTACATGCTGGAGACCGAGCAGGAGCTCGCGAAGCTGGGGGTTCCGGTCAAGACGCGCCACAACGAGGTGGCCCCCAACCAGTACGAGCTGGCGCCGATCTTCGAGAACTCCAACGTGGGCTCCGACCACCAGCAGCTGACCATGCAGGTGATGCAGAACGTCGCGCGCCGCTACGGCCTGGTGTGCCTGCTGCACGAGAAGCCGTTCGCGGGCGTCAACGGGTCGGGCAAGCACAACAACTGGTCGATGGGCACCAACACCGGCGCGAACCTGCTCGAGCCCGGCGACACCCCGCACGAGAACCTGCAGTTCCTGTTCTTCTGCGCGGCGGTCATCCAGGCGGTCAACACCCACCAGGCGCTGCTGCGGGCGTCGATCGCGAGCCCCGGCCAGGACCACCGCCTGGGCGCCAACGAGGCGCCGCCGGCGATCATCTCGATCTTCCTCGGCTCCGAGCTCGAGCGGGTCTTTGGCGCGATCGAGGCCGGCAAGGCGCAGACCTCCAAGCCCGGCTCGTTCCTCGGCCTCGGGACGCCCGTGCTGCCGGCGCTGCCGCTGCACGGCGGGGACCGCAACCGCACGAGCCCGTTCGCGTTCACGGGCAACAAGTTCGAGTTCCGCGCGCTCGGCTCCTCGCAGTCGCTGGCGCTGCCCAACACGGTGCTCAACACGATCGTGGCGGAGGCCATCGACGACCTCGCGGACAAGCTCGCGGCGGCGCTGAAAGGCTCCGGCGCGAACCTCGAGAAGGCGCTCACCAAGGTCGTCAAGGACAGCTACGCGGCCAACAAGCAGGTCGTGTTCGGCGGGGACAACTACTCCGAGTCCTGGCACCGGGAGGCCGAGAAGCGCGGCCTCTACAACCTGCGCTCCACCCCCGAGGCGCTGCCGTGGCTCGTCGAGAAGGGCACCGTGGCGCTGTTCAAGAAGTACAAGGTGCTCTCCAAGCGCGAGCTCGAGTCCCGCTACGAGGTGTTCACCGAGCAGTACGCGGTGAAGCTCAACATTGAGGCCGAGACCGCGGCGGCGATCGCCCGCACGGCGCTGCTGCCGGCGGCAGTGCGGTACCTGAACGAACTGCGGGCCACGGGCCTCGAAGAGCTGATCGGCGAGGTGGAGCCGCTGGTCAAGGAGCTGCACTACGCGCTGCTGAAGCTCGAGGACGCGAACCTCGCGGACAACCAGCCCGACTCCTCGCCGGCGAAGTGGGCGGCCTACATGCGCGACACGGTGGTCCCCGCGATGGACGACGTGCGCGAGGTCGCCGACCGCCTGGAGGGCCTCGTGCCGGATGACCTCTGGCCGCTACCGAAGTACTCGGAGATGCTCTTTATCAAGTAGGCCCCTTCCCCAACGCGTCCGCCGCTGGCCCGAGCGGGTGGCGGACCAGTTGGGGACTTGGGGATCGTCCGCGTGGGTTGGTGCACGGGCGACACTGTGTGTGGCCGGGGCCTCCGTGCCCCGGCGCTACGCGCCGGGCGAGGCCGCCTGGCTAAGACTTCTCGTCCTGCTCGTCTACCTCAGCCTTCGGGACCTGGACGAGGGCGTCAGTCCGCTTCTCGAAGCGTGAGAATGCACCGGCCTCGTCCCCAGTTCTGGCGGTAGCCGGAGCCTTCTGGCGAGGGCCTCCAGCTTTGATCGTGCCGAAGCTCACAAAGGTCTTATAAGGTGGTTGCTTCCTGCGGGACACGACACACTTCCTTCGTCGGCTCTTGGCCTTAGGATAGGCGATCCTATGGCAATCGGCGACGGCGGACCCCATGTGCAGACGGCTGTTCTATGCGAGAAGGTGCTGCGCGACGCTAACGGCGGCCTGAGTCTCATCAACATCGTTGAAGGAGTCACGGCGACCGTGGTAGGGCAGGACGTGCCCGAGGATATGCCGCCACTCTCGCTTGAGAGGCTGTTCCTAGTCGTGACGCTCTGGTCGGACAAAACCAAAGGCCGCTACAAACTCAAGGTCCGGCCCGAGGCACCAAGCGGCGTCCAAGAGGACGCTCTGACGGTGCCCATCAACTTCCGAGAAACCGGCGGTAAGGGCGTGGACACGATCCTGCCCATGCAATATCAGGTCACCGAAGAGGGCTTGTACTGGTTCGACATTCTTCTAGGCACGACGGGTCAGGAGGACCGGCTACTTAGCCGCATCCCGCTTAACGTCATGTACCAGCCGCAGCCAGTGGCACCGTAGCGCCAAGTTTAGGCTTCGACCGCTTGCGCGACGCCTTCTTAGCCGTCGACCCGTTCTCAGGGGTGGATGCGACTGGCACGGCGAGAGTCGCATCGACAGCATCCCACCAGTCCGGCGCGAGCGGACGCAAGCAGCGCTTTAGCTCTCGCTCGGTCTTGCGACCGCCTGTCAAGGCGAAGATATGCCCCTCAATCTCATAGACCAAATCCGCAAGATCGGGGTGATCGCGGCTGATGTCCCAGGTAGCGTCTACGAACCACTCCTCGAATGCCTCAAACGAAGTCGTGCCATCGAGGAAACACCTCAATGCGTATCGAATCTGTCGCTGAAGGTCATCCATGGGCCGCTACAAAACCGTTCGCATAGCTCGAGCCACCATGCGCCGCCACTGGCGGGCGCTGGGGCTGGAAACGCCTGAGGACAGTGGGTACATAGTCGAGCCACGGCACAAGCGAAAGTGTGGCGCCGGAACGCCACCCGATTGTGTCGTTACGGAGATCGTGGCATATCTCGATAGCTTTGGGCGCGAGATCGCACGAGCTGAGCGCCACCTGCGGGCCGACGGCACCGTCGGAGCCAGCGGCAAAGCAGATCCTAAGCGCATTCGGGTGGGAGACACCATCTACCTTCTTCGCATTTCTTAGCTCGAGCAGTCTCCAAGTTATCGATCTTTACCTTAGCAAGGATACATCCTTGCTACAGTAAGGACATGGCAAAGGTCACAAGCAAGCTGCAGGTCACGATCCCCAAGGCGATCGCGGAGCGCTACGCGATAGCACCGGGGCAGGAGGTCGAGTGGCTGCAGGCGGGCGATGCGATTCGTGTCGTCCCGCAGGGCGCTCTGCGCAGAGCGCTCGACGCGCGTGGGCGCGTGGAGCTCTTCGACCGCGCGACAGATCGCCAGCGCGCACGCGAGCCGGTGCGGGGCGTCGAGCGCGGCGTCGATGGCGGACGCGGATGGACACGCGAGGAGCTCTATGAGCGCCACGGCGCTGGTTGACACCAACGTCCTCGTCTACCGCTTCGACCCGCGCTTTCCCGACAAGCAGAAGATCGCAACCGACGTTCTACGCGCGGGGATCGCCGATGGCTCACTGCGGCTGCCCCACCAGGCAGTCGTGGAGTTCGTCGCCGCGCTCACCCGCCCCACCACCGGCGGCGAGCCACTTCTCCCGCGCGCCGACGCGCTGCGCGAGGCCGAGGAGCTGCTGACGCAGTTCGAGGTGCTCTACCCCGACGAGGAGCTCCTGCGGCTCGCCCTGCGCGGGGCAGCGGCTTACCAGCTCTCGTGGTTCGATGCGCACATGTGGGCCTACGCGGAGCGCTTCGGGATGGAGGAGCTTCTCTCCGAGGACTTCCAACACGGTCGCCTCTATGGCACGGTGCGGGTCACCAATCCATTCGCTGAGCCACCCCCACCCTCACCCACGAAAGCGCACTACCCCCCAGCCGACGGCGAGGACCAGAGCACCTGATCCTCCTCGCCCAGCCGCCACACCCCGGCGGCGAGCCCGAACCCGCGAGCGATCTGCAGGCGGTCGAGGATCGCGCGGGCATCCATGAACCACACACGGCGGGGAACGCCGGCGCTGGTGTAGGCGAACGTCAACTCCCCCGAGGCAGGGTCACGCACGGGGGTGGCGCCGGCGGAGCGGGCGAGCGCGAGGACGCCGGCGTACTGCAGCGCGGTGGCCCGGCGCGGGCGCCCGCCAGACACGGGCCAGTCGAGCCCGTACATCGGCACCCCGAGCACGAAGCGGTGGGCGTAGGGCAGCGCGGCGAGGCGGCGGGCGACGGCCCGCACGAACGGCAGCGGCGCGAGGGGCCCGGGCGCAGAGCCTTCCCAGTGAACGCCCCACGCCTCCACGAAGACCGTGTCCGCGGCGGCAGCCAGCGTGCGGTCGTCATATACGTAGGTGGCACGCCCCGGGTCTTCGCGGGTGACGCCGACGACGTCGACGGAGAGCCGCCGGCCGAGCGCGTGCAGACGGGCCGCGAGCGCCCGCATGAAGGAGCTGAGCGCCCCGCGGTCACGCGCGCCGTCGTTCTCGAGGTCGAGGTTGAGCCCCGAGTAGGTGGGCCCGGCAGCGAGGCCCGCGGAGGAAGGCCCCGCAGCAAGCGCGACCAGCTGTGCGAGCGTGCGTGCGCGCAGGGCGGGGAGGGTGAGCAGACGGTGCACGACGGCGCCGTCCTGGCAGGTGAAGCGCGGCTCCTCCACGAGACCGTGGGCGGCGGCGTAGGCGTCGATCGCAGGGTTGGGAGCGCCCACGACAACCCCGCCGGGGGCGCATTCGAAGTAGGTGGGGTACACCACGCCGAGCGCCCCGACGTGGGCCCGCAGGTCAGCGAAGGAGTCGGGCGAGCTCGTCAGCAGGAAGGCCTGCAGAGGTGCGGGGGAAGGGTTTTGACTGGCGTTCCCCCATTCGGGGGCGGCCCGAGGGGCATCGGAGCGCGTGCGGCCCGCCCACGCTCTTGGTGCTGCCACGGCGAGCGCCAGCACGACGGCGCACACCAGGAGCGCACGTTTGCGACGGCGGGCCAACAGCCACAGGTCTCTGCCGAGCCTCACGCGCACGAGAAGCCGGGTCACCCGGCGCCGGAGCCTTCCGCGGTATCCGGATCGGCGGGTCGCTCGGCCTGCGCGTCCTCGGCGGCGGGCCGCTCGACCGCAGGTGCGCATACACGCAGGCCGGCGTCGGTTGCTGCTGCGGCCAGGCGCACGTCGTAGGCGTAGACATCTGCAAGGCGCTCGCCGAGGTCCAGCGCGGTGGCGAGGTGGATCGCATCGAGCGAGCGCAGCGTGACGGGCTCCAACTCAGCTGCTCGCCTGCGGATCCCGTCGGTCAGCGGCAGGAGGCGAACGCCGGCGAGCTGAGCGCGTGCGGCGGTGGCGCCGTCCTCGCCACTCGCCCTGCGCGCGGCGCGCAGCGCCTCGACCTCAAGGATCTCCGAGGCGACCAGTCGGGTCGTGGTGGTGAGCGCCGCCACCAGCGCCGCCGTCTCGGGCTCGGGGAGCACCAGCTTCACGAATGCCGAGGTGTCCAGGTAGACGAGCTTCGCGTCCGCCACCGTCGTCAGAGTCGCTCGCCCCGCAACTGCTCCAAAGCTTCGGTGCTCGCGTACGGTCTCGCGGAGTCGGGCGGGCCAAGCCTGACGGCAGCCGCAAGCACCTCCTCGGTGGAGCGCTCGGCCGGGGTGGCCTGCCGCCGATCCAGCCAGCGGTCGAGCTCTGTGCCCTGGTTGGAGAGCAGCTCGCGCGCTCCGCGCAGGATCAGTTCACGCGCGAGCGTGGCCGTGGGCTTCCCCTCGCCGAGCAAGGGCCTGGTGCGCCGCAGCGCCTCGTCGAGCTCAGGGTCGCGCGTGAGCGCTATGCGGGGATGCACGGTCGACACCACGCCAGTGTAACACCGCAGTTGCACCTCGGGCACCCGTGTGACGTCCCACTCACCCTCAGCCCCCAAGCTGAGGCAGTTCCCAGACGCTCTGGTCCTCGGAGCCGAGGTGCCACAGGCCGATACCGAGGCCGAGCGACTGCGCGAGCTGGGCGCGGATGCCCAGCGACTGCTGGTCGGTGTACCACACCGAGTGGGGCACGCCGCTGGCGTCGGTGTAGGAGAAGTGGGGGTCGGCCGCCACGGGTTCCCATTCGGGGGTGATCCCGAACTCGCCCTCGAGGGCCATGATGTTGTTGAACTCCAGTGGGGTGCCGGGGTTCGAGGAGCCGCCGCCGTTGGGCCAGTCGATCCCGTACATGGGCATGCCGAGCACGAACTTGCCCTTGTTGGGCAGCGTGGCGGTGTATTCGGCGACCTTCGTGAACCACGGCAGTTCGTCCATCCCGCCGGGAGCGGAGGTGGTCCAGTGCAGGCCCCAGTCGAGCACGAACAGGTAGTCGGAGGGCACGGAGAGGGCGGCGTCGTCGTACAGCGCGGCGCGCCCGCTCATGACGTTGTAGTACTTGGCGGTGACCACCGTGGAGAGCTTGTCGCCCTGTGCGTGGAGCTTGGCGGCGAGTGCGGTGATCCAGGCGGTGAAGGGGTTGCGCTCGCTGGGGATGTTGCCCTCGAAGTCCACCTGGATGCCCTGGTAGTCGTAGGTCTGGCACATCGCGGCGATCTGGTTGATCATCGCTTCCCCGGCGGCCGGTTCGTTGAGGATCTGATCCTCGTCGGTGGTGTTCTGGCAGTTCAGGCGGGGCATCACCGCGATCTGGCGGGCCACCGCCCAGCCGGTGACAAGCGGATCGTTGGCGCCGGTCACCGCGCCCCCGGGCCCGCAGTTGAAGTAGGTGGGGTAGACCACGCCGATCTGCTGGTAGTGGGCCTCGAGGTCGTAGAAGCTTTGGTCGGTGGACGCGAGCAGGAACGCCTGGACGTTGCCGTGCGTGGGCGCGGGGTCGGAGGTTTCAAAAGAGAGCGGCGCCGTGGGCGCGCTGATCGCCCCGAGCGAGTCCACGGCTACGACGGTGACCTGGTAGCCGGTGGAGGGCGCGAGGTTGGCGAGCGTCATCCCGGGCGCGGCCGTCTGCCCGACGGGGACGCCGTTGCGAAACACGCGGTAGCCGACGATGGTGCCGCTGACGGGACTCGACGGCGACCACCCGAGGGTGGCGGAGGAGGCGGTGACTTCGGCGGCCGTGAGGCCGGCCGGCGTGGAGGGCGGGGTGTGGGTGGTGAACACGGCCACTTCGGGGGCGGCGGTGGAGAGGTAGCCGTAGGAGTCCAGCGCGCGCACCGTGAACGTGTAGTGGCGCTGGGAGGCGAGCGTGACGGTCGTGGTCTGACCGGCCACGACGCGCTCGGGTTGCCCGTTCTCATACAGCAGGTACCCCACGAGGCTGCCGCTGTTGGCGGCGCCGGCCTGCCACGCGAGCGTGGCGGAGGTGTCGGTGACGCGCGAGGCGGAGATCAGTGCGGGGCCCTGGGGCGGGACGTGGGTGGTGGTCAGACGCAGCGGCGGAGTGCGCGCGCTTTCGCGGTGCGCGGCGTCGACGGCGGCGACCTGAATCAGGTACGTGCGGATCGCCGAGAGGTGGGTGAGGCGCATCGAGCTCGTGGTGCTCTGGCCGACCAGGGCGTTGTCGCGGTAGACGCGGTAGCCGACGATCCGCGCGGAGCCCGGCCGGCTGGGCAGCCACGAGACGGTGGCGCCGGCTTCGCTGACTTCGGAGACGCTCAGCCGGTCGGGCGTGGAGGGGGGGGTGTTGCCCGCCACCGCGCGGGGGCGCGCGCCGCGCGGGGCGCCCGAGCCGGCGGCAATCTTCAACACCCTGCTCGGCGGCCCGAGGCGTCCGCGAGTGTCTACGGCGGCGACCGTGATCGTGTGCGCGCGCCCGGCGCTCAGCTTGAACTCGTACACGCGCCCGCGGGTCTGCCCGGCGACGGCACCGTCGCGCACGACCCGGTAGCCGGCGACGGGGGCGTCACCACGCGCGACGCGGCCCCACCCGACTCGCGCGCCAGTCGTGGTGTAGGCGAGCACGCGCAGCCTCCGCACGCGCCCGGGGGGGCGCAGACGCAGCGCGCTGTGGACGCTCGCCGCACAAACCCGTGGGGCCCGGGTGTAGCGAGCCTGTACGGTGAACGTGGTGCGTCGACCGGGTACGACGGGGAGGACCATCGCGGTGCGCGCGGTCTGCCCGACGGTGCGCCCGGAGCGCAGCACGCGGTAGGCGACCCCGCCCGCTGGGACGGCGGCGGGCGCCCGCCAGCTGAGCCGCGCGCGGGGACCGGCCAGGCGCGTGAGGCGCACCGCGCGGGGCGCTCGCCCGGCACAGGCCGCCGCGTTCGCGGGGGCCCGTCCGTGCGCGGAGGAGCGCGCGAGCGGGACCGGTGCGAGTTGGCCCAACCCGACTAGGCCGCGCGTCAGCGGACCCGACCCAAGGGGGCCAGGCGCGGCGGGCGCGGCAGCGGCACAGACGGCAAGCACAAGTCCCGTGGCGGGCAGTGCGGGCACGGCGCAAAGGAGGCGCTTTACGGCCGAACGTCTCACCGCGAGCTGGCTCCCTGCTTGGGTTCCGCACGCGAGGGCTGCCCGCGCGAGGAGTCGCCTTGCGGCGGGGGCGAGACACCGGCTTCCTGCCCCGGCGCAATCAGGACGACCGGCTCACTCGCCGTTTCAGCCGCCGAGCGATGTTCGGCGAGCGGGGAGACCCCGACCTGCGGCGCGAAGGCACCGGCGACGGGTGCGAATACGTCGACCTCAAGGCGCGCGGCCCCGATCGGGTAACGCCGCGGCTCGGGTGGTGCGCGGCGGGGTTTGGCGGGCGCCAGCGCGCGTGCGAGTGGCCGCTCGGCGCGTAGCGCAAGCGTGGCGGGCGCGCGAGCGAGCGAGGGGGCCAGCAGCACCACGGGCGCCAGCGAGGCGGGTAGCAGCAGCGCTGCGAGCGCCCGCCGGAGCGAGAGCCGGTGAACCACGGAGGGCACCTAGCCCCCCTCTCCCCCGCCGCCGAGGCCGGCTGTCGCGGGCCGGGTACCCCACGCGGCGGTGCGGCAGGTGGCGATCGCGTAGTAGGTCTGCCACAGCATGATCGCCAGGTAGAAGAAGACGAACAGGATCCCGTACAGCCACAGGACGTTGTAGCGGTCCTGGAAGAGCAGGAAGTAGAAGGAGTACACGAGCGCGAGCGCGTAGATCCCGGCGAGGTAGGTGAGCGGCAGGACCCCGTGGTGGGTCAGCGGCGCCCACACGAGCGAGTGCACCGCGGCGACCGGCGCGAGCAGCGGCAGCAGGATGCTCATGTAGGCGAAGAGGGCGGCGACGGGGTGCTTGCGCCAGATGAATTTGGCCACGAGCAGCGACTCGCGCGTCCAGGAGCGCTTCCAGCGGGTCTGCTGGATGAGGAAGGCGCGGAAGGTGGTGGGCACGATCGTGTGCGAGACGGCGCGCCGTTCGTAGACGATGCGCCAGTCGCGCAGCACGCAGTTGGTCAGCGACCGGTCGTCGCCGAAGGTGGACTCGACGCCGAGGAACGTCTGGCTCTCCCACCACTCAAGGCGCGGCAGGATCGCGGCGCGGCGGTAGGCGGAGAAGCAGCCCGAGCAGCACGTGACCGCGCCGAACACCGATTCGGCGGCCTTGACGACGCGGAAGGCGACGAAGTAGCGCACGGCCTGCATGCGGGTGATCCAGCTGTCGCGCACGTTGAGCACGTCGGCGTGCCCGCAGACCGCTCCCACGCTGTTGTCGGCGAGCGGCTGCACGAGCCGTTTGAGCGCGTCGGGCTCCACCGAGGAGTCGGAGTCGACGAACACGATCACCTCCGCGGAGGTGGCACGGATGCCGGCCGCCATCGCGGCGCGCTTGCCGCGGTTCTGCGGAAAGTCGATCACGCGCACGCGCCCACGCGACTCGGTGGCGACGCGCTGCATCTCCACCAGGGTGTCGTCGGTGGAGCCGTCGTTGACGGCCACGAGCTCGAGCTTCTCGGGGGGGTAGTCGAGCGCGAGCAGCGAGTGCAGCGAGTGGGCGATCGCCTCCTGCTCGTTGAAGCCGGGCATCACGATCGCGATGTGGGGCTCGGCCCCCGCGTCCGGCCGGGTGCGGTAGAAGAGGCTGAACACAAAGCGCGAGACGATGTAGGTCGCGACGGTGACGGAGTAGACGCCGAAGAACACGTTGGAGAACAGCAGCCCGGCGAACGCCGCCTTGTAGGCCATCACGGCGACGAGCAGCGCCAGCAGGTAGAGGCCGGCGAGCCCCTTGAGGATGCGGTGGGTCGTGATGGAGCGGTGGGACATCGGCTAGGGCGTGAAGCGCTTGCGTCCGGCGGCGTGTTGGCGGTAGGTGCAGTCGAGCACCGCCGGGCAGTGTTCGAGCCAGTCGTAGTCGTGGCCGGGGTGCAGCGTGGTGAGGATCGCTAGGTCGTAGTGCTCGGGGTCGAGGACGGGGCCGTCGAGCCGGCGAGGCACGGCCTCCGCGCCCGCCACGCTCGCCGCGGCCGGGGCCGCCACTCCGCGCGAGCGCACGCCGTCGATCTCGATGGCGGGGACGAGCGGGTCGTGGTAGTCGACCTGGGCGCCCTCGGCGCGCAGGCGCGCGATGATCTCCAGGGAGGGCGCCTCGCGGGTGTCGGCGACGCCGGGCTTGTAGGAGGCGCCGACGAGCAGCACGCGCGCCTGCGCCAGCGGCCGGCCCAGCTGCACAAGCACTTCGTGGGCGCGCCACGCGACGTGGCGGGGGCGCCCGGAGACCTTGCGCAGCGCCTCCTCGGCGACCGTGGCGGGGCGGCCACGTTCGCGCAGGTCTGCCAGCAGGTAGTAGGGGTCCACGGCGATGCAGTGCCCCCCCACCCCGGCGGAGGGGTAGTGGGGCAGGAAGCCGTAGGGCTTCGAGGCGGCGCCCTCGGTCACCTCGATCGCGTCGAGGCCGTGCGTGCCACACGCTTCGGCGAGCTCGAAGGCGAGCGCGATGTTGACCGCGCGGAAGGTGTTCTCGTAGAGCTTCACGAGCTCCGCGGCCTCGGGGGAGGAGACGCGGTGCAGGCGCTTGCAGGTGTGGCGCAGCACGGCGGCGGCGCGCGCGCCGCACTCCTCCGTCACCCCACCCAGGACCCGCGGGGTCTGCAGCTGCTCGTGCGCGTTGACGCCGGGGTCGATGCGCTCGGGGGCGAACGCGACGAACACGTCCTCGCCGACGCGCAGGCCGCGCTCTGCGAGCGGCTCGGCGAGCAGCTCGCGGGTGGTGCCGACGTAGGTGGTCGAGGTCAGCACGAGCGTCTGGCCGGGGCGAGCGTGGCGCACGACGGAGGCGCACGCGTCGCGCAGGATCCGCGGGTCGGGCGCCAGCCGCTCGTCGACGGGGGTGGGCACGCAGATCAGCACCAGGTCGGCGGCGTCGAGCGCCTTGACGCGGTTGGTGAGCACGAACCCGTCGCTCGCGAGGTGGCGGCTGAGGTCGCGCTGCTCGCTCTCCAACAGCTCGGCCTCGCCGTTGCGGATGGCGCCGAGGCGGGGGCCGGAGACGTCGATCCCGACGATCCGGCAGCCGGCGTTGCGCAGCGCGACCGCGGTGGGCAGGCCGACGTAGCCGAGCCCGACGACGGCGACCACGGTGTGCCCGGCCCGCTTGGAGCGGTTTGGCGCGGAGCGGCGGCGGGTAGAACGTGGGGGAGCTTGTAGAGCGGCAGGGGCAGGCTGTGGCATGGGGCAGTCTCCTGACTTGACTTGTCGTCCTGGCTTGTCAGTCGCGCAGTCGATCGCAGTCCACGAGCAGTGCTTCCTGGCCTTGTCGTGGATCGCGCCGGCTGCAGTGCAGCGGCAGTAGCTGTGCAGGATGGCTGCTCGCAGGCCGAGTTTCACGGCCGCTGGACGAGTGATCGACCAAAGTCCCAATGAGTGATACGGCCGTGTCGTCCGGAAGGGCCGACAGGCCTGCCCGAGAGGGGCAGCTAAGCCGGATCGGTAGCATCGGAGTGTGCGCGACTTCCTGCAGACGCTCTCCAGCCGAGTCGTCGTCTACGACGGCGGCATGGGCGCGACCCTGGAGCAGTTCGAGCTGACCGCCGAGGACTACGGCGGCCTGCAGGGCAAGTGCCACGAGGCGCTCGTGCTCCACCGTCCCGACGTGATCGAAGGGGTGCACTCCTCGATGCTCGACGCCGGCGCGGAGGTGGTCGAGACGGACACGTTCCAGGCCTCGCGGCTGAAGCTCGGCGAGTGGGGCCTCGCGGACTACACGGTCGAGATCAACACGAAGGCCGCGGAAATTGCGCGCCGCGCGGCCGGCGAGCACCGCTTCGTCGCCGGCTCGATCGGGCCGACCGGCTACCTGCCGGCCTCCGAGGACCCCTCGCTCGGGCAGATCCGCTTCGGCGAGCTGGTGGACGTCTTCACCGAGCAGGCCGCGGGTCTGATCGACGGCGGCGCGGACCTGCTCATCGTCGAGACCGCGCAGGACATCCTCGAGGTCAAGGCCGCGGTGTTCGGCGCGCGCGCCGCGTTCAAGAGCACCGGGCGCACGCTGCCGGTGCACACCTCCGTGTCGCTGCTGCCCAACGGCGGCAAGATGCTGCTGGGCACCGACATCTCGGCGCTGCTGTGCACGCTTGAGGCCCTGCGGGTGGACGTGATCGGCCTGAACTGCTCGACCGGCCCGGAGGACATGCGCGACGCGATCCGCTTCCTGGGTGAGCAGTGCCCGGTGCCGGTCGCGTGCATCCCCAACGCCGGCCTGCCGCTGCAGGGCCCCGACGGCGAGACGATCTTCCCCGAGCAGCCCGAGCCGCTGGCAGAGGCGCTGGGAGAGTTCGTCGAGCGCTACGGCGTGGGCATCGTCGGCGGCTGCTGCGGCACCACGCCCGAGCACATCGCGGCGATCGTGGAGCGGGTCGGACGGACGCCGAGCCGTCCAGACGGACGCCCCGTGGGAGCCCGCCCCGCCCCCCGGCCCCCCCACCTCTCCTCGATGATCGCCGCGACCCCGCTGGCGCAGGAGCCGGCGCCGACGATGGTCGGCGAGCGGGTCAACTCGCAGGGCTCGCGCAGGGCCAAGGAGCTGCTGCTGGCCGAGGACTACGACGGGCTCGTGCAGATCGCCGAGGACCAGGTCACCGGCGGGGCGCACGTGCTCGACCTGTGCGTGGCGCTGACCGAGCGCTCCGACGAGGACGAACAGATGCGTCTGGTCGCCAAGAAGGTCTCGCTGACCCAGCCGGCGCCGATCCAGGTGGACTCGACCGAGCCGGAGGTGATCGAACGCGCGCTCGAGCAGATCCCCGGCCGGGCGATCGTCAACTCCGTCAACCTCGAGGCCGGCCGCGCCAAGCTCGACCGAGTGGTGCCAGTCGCGCTCGCGCACGGGGCGGCGCTGATCGCGCTGACGATCGACGAGGTCGGGATGGCCAAGACGGCGCAGCGCAAGGTCGAGGTCGCCCAGCGCATCCGCGAGCTGTGCTGCGAGGAGCACGGGCTCGACCCGCAGCTGCTGATCTTCGACTGCCTGACGTTCACGCTGACCACCGGCGACGAGGAGTGGCGCCCGTCGGCCGTCGAGACGATCGCCGGCATCAAGGCGATCAAGGAGCAGATTCCGCAGGTGAAGACCTCGCTGGGGGTCTCGAACGTCTCCTTCGGCGTCTCCCCCCCGCGCGCGCGGTGCTGAACTCGGTGTTCCTACACCACTGCGTGGGCGCCGGCCTCGATCTGGCGATGGTCAACCCCAACCACATCACCCCTTACGGGGAGATTCCCGACGTCGAGCGCGAGCTGGCCGACGACCTCGTGTTCAACCGCCGCGAGGACGCGCTGGAGCGCTTCATCGCGCACTTCGAGTCCCAGGGGGAGCAGGAGACTCAGAGCGCGGCGGACCCCACCGAGGGGATGGAGCCCGAGGAGGCGCTGCACTTCCACATCCTGCGCCGCCGCAAGGAGGGCGTCGAGGAGTGGATCGACCGCAGCGTGGAGAAGATCGGAGCCGTCCCCACGCTCAACGGGGTGCTGCTGCCGGCGATGAAAGAGGTCGGCGACAAATTCGGCGCGGGCGAGCTGATCCTGCCGTTTGTGCTGCAGTCCGCGGAAGTGATGAAGCGGGCGGTCGCGCAGCTGGAGAAGTACCTCGACCGCATCGAGGGCTACACGAAGGGCACGGTGGTGCTCGCGACGGTGTTCGGCGACGTGCACGACATCGGCAAGTCGCTGGTCAACACGATCCTCACGAACAACGGCTACACGGTGGTGGACCTCGGCAAGCAGGTCCCGATCCAGACGATCCTCGACGCCGCGCAGGAGCACGAGGCGACCGCGATCGGGCTCTCGGCGCTGCTGGTCTCGACCTCCAAGCAGATGCCGGCGTGCATCGCCGAGCTGCACGCCAAGGGCCTTGAGTTCCCGGTGCTGATCGGCGGCGCGGCGATCAACCGCGCGTTCGGCTACCGCGCGCTGTACCCCGGCGGGCGGGAGTCCGAGGAGGTGTACGAGCCGGGGGTCTTCTACTGCAAGGACGCCTTCGAGGGCCTCGCGGTGATGGACCAGCTGGTCGACGCCGACGCGCACGGCGCGCTGCTGGAGAAGCTGCGCGCGGGCGCCACCGAGTTCCGCGCCAAGCGCGAGGAGCCGGCCGAGGAGCTCAACTTCGCCGACGACTCCGTGCGCTCCGCCGCGCGCACCGACGTGCCGCTCCCCGAGCCCCCGTACTGGGGGGTCAAGGAGATCCCCGTCAACCTCGACGAGGTCTACCCCCACCTCGACACGCACGTGCTGTTCAAGCTGCACTGGGGCGGGCGTGGTATCAAAGGCGAGGCTTGGCGCGAGTTGGTGGACGAGAACTTCCGCCCCCGCCTGGAGCGGATGTGGCGCGAGCAGACCTACCTGCACCCCCGCGCGCTGCTCGGCTTCTTCCCCTGCTACAGCGCCGGCAACGAGATCGTCGTGCTCGACCCCGAGGGCCGCACCACCGAGCTGACGCGCTTCGTGTGCCCGCGCCAGCCGAAGGGCGCCCGCCTGTGCCTGGCCGACTTCTTCCGGGCGGCGGCCGAGGACGGCTCGGCACCGCCCGAGCTCGACGTGATCGCGGTGCAGGCGGTGACCGTGGGCTCGCAGGTCACCGAGCTGATGGCCAAGCTCGAGTCCGACGGCGAGTACGCCGAGCAGCTGTACGTGCACGGCCTCGGCGTGCAGACCGCGGAGGGGCTCGCCGAGTGGCTGCACTACGAAGCGCGCAACATGCTCGGCATCCCCGCGACCCAGGGCCGGCGCTACTCGTGGGGCTACCCGGCGGTGCCCGAGCAGTCAGAGCACCTGAAGGTCGAGCGGCTGCTGGGCCTGTCGGACATCGGTATGCGTATCACCGACGGCTACGCCCCCGAACCGGAGCAGTCCACGCTCGCGCTCGTAGCCCACCACCCGCAGGCGATCTACTTCGGCACCCGCCAGGGCCGCCTGCTCGAGAACGGCTCCCCGGACGACCTCATCAAGGGCTCCTCGCGCGACCCCTCGCTGTTCGGCACGGACGAGAGTCCCCCCGAACTGGGCGACGAGGACCCACCGGACGGAGCAGTGGAGTCCGAGGACGAACCGGCCATGGCCTAGGAGGGTCATGGACGCGGCGCGGAGCGGCGTCCTCGATCGCTCGTGTGCAAAGCACACTTCGCTCACTGCGTCCTTGCTCCGCTTGGTCCACGACCCTCCTAGAGGGTGGTGGATGCCACTACGCCCGCGAGGCGACCCCGCCGCCCCCCGGCAGCGGCGCCAGGCGCACCGGCGTGGCGTGCAGCGTGCGCAGGCGGACCTCCTTCCAGGAGAGGCCCTCCGAGACGAGCGCGGGCATGCCCATGAGCACCGCGGTGCCGACCTCCACCGCCTGCAACACAATCCCGTAGGCGACGGCGTCGGGGGTGGAGACGTGGTAGGCACCGGCGAGCACTGCCACGCAGGCGGCCTGGAAGACGCCGACGTTGGCCGGTGTGGCCGGCACGACGGCGGTGACGTTGACCGCGAACAGCACACCCGCGGCGCCCGCGAGACCGACGCGGTGGTCGAGGCCGAGCGCCATCAGCAGCAGCCAGCACGAGGCGCACTGCAGCGCCCAGGCGGAAGAGCTGCACTGTCGTGGCCACCGCCGCGCGGCGGGGTTGGCGAAAGACGCGCAGGCCCTCGCGCACGCGCAACAACGAATGGCGCAGCCCGAGTACCAGGGAGTGCAGCCGCGCGAAGCGGGAGGTCGCGGAGCGGGGCAGCAGCACGGGGGCGAGCAGCACGGCCGTCAGCGCGGCGAGGGGCACGAGCGCAGCCACGGCCAGCGCCCCGTCGTGGCCGCGCAGGAGCGGCACGCCGGAGAGCATCGCCGCGCCGAGGAGGGCCAGCGCGAGCAGGTTCAGGAGCGTCTGGGAGACCATCGTGCCGAGCACCACGGGCAGCGTCTCGCGGGGGCGCCCGATGCGGCGCGCGACGATCAGCGCGCGCGAGGGCTCCCCCAGGCGGGCGGGCAGGGTGGCGGACATGAGCACGCCGATGAAGGTGCCCTGCAGCGCGTCGCGCCGGCGCGCCGGACGCCAGGTGGGCGCCGCGGAGAGGATCGCGTGCCAGGCGAGGCCACGCACGACCATCGAGACGCACATCAGCGCGAGGCCGGCGGCCACCAGCCCAGGGCTGGAGGCGACGAGGCTGGCGAGCACGCGGCCCACCCCGATCCGCGAAAGCGCGTCCAGCGCCAGCGCGAGGCCGGCGAGTGAGGCGAGCGCGAGCGCGCCGCGGCGGGCCGTGCGCAGCGCGCGGCGCGGAGCGTCCCGCGCGAGCTCGGGCTCGAGGCTGGGCAGACGCCGGGCGGGTACACGGGGCAACAGGTCGGCGGGCGCAAGGCCGAGACGCACCGCCACGCGGGCGGAGCGGGTGGGAGCCCGTCCGACGGCCAACGCCTGCTCGTAGACCTCGAGCACCTCGGCGGCGACGTGGGGCCAGGCGAAGCGCTCGGCGCGCTCGCGCGCCGCCACCGCCATCCCCGCGCGCCGCGCGGGGTCGAGCGCCAGCACGCGCAGCGCCTCCGCGAGCGCGCGCGCGTCGCCGCGGGGGGTGAGCAGGCCGTCGAGGCCATCACGCACCACGTCGCGGTAACCGGCGATGTCCGACGCCACCACGGGCGTGCCCGCGGCGAACGCCTCGGTGAGCACCATCCCAAAGCTCTCGCCACCGAGCGAGGGCGCGCAGAGCACGTCGGCACGCGCGAGCTCGGCCACCTTCTGCGCCTCGGAGACCTTGCCCAGTGCGCGCACGCCGCGGTGCTCGAGCAGCAGCGGCGCGATCTCCTCCGGGGCGGCCCCCACGAGCGTGAGCGTGGCGGGCACGTGCTCGCGCAGCGCCTCGAAGGCGCGCAGCAGCACGGGCAGTCCCTTGCGCTCGACCGCCTGGCCGACGAAGAGGATGCGCAGACCCTCGCCCTCCCCCTCACGCTCGTACTCGGGGGCCTTGTCGCCGGGCGCGCCGAGGTGCACCCCGTTGGGCACGATCCGGTAGCGCCCACCGAAGAAGCGCCGCGCGGTCCAGGCGGCGGCCTCGGAGACCGCGATGCGAGCGTGCAGACGGTTCATGCGCCGGCGGGCTCCGAGCGCCAACCCGATCCCGTTGGTGAAGGCGTTCTCGGAGAAGCTGTGAAAGGTGCCCACGAGCGGGAGGTCCCCGGCGCAGCCGGGCGCGTACCAGCCGACCAGGGGTACCACGGGCTCGTGGACGTGCACGAGGTCGTAGTCCTCGCCGCGCAGCTCTCGCGCCAGGCGCACCAGCGAGTCCGGCGTGGCCGCGAGGTTGGAGACCGCCCCGTTGGCGGGGAACCCCGTGGAACGCCCGAGCGCCACGAAGCCCTCCGGCGGAGTGAGGCGTTGGGGGCGCGCCCCCCGGTGCATCCTGCGCGCGAGCGCGTCGTCGGGGTCGAAGGGCGCGAGGATGTGCGCCTCGTGACCGGCCGCCCGGAGCTCGTGGGCGAGCGCCTCGATGTGGCGTGTGACTCCCCCCGGGTACGTCCACGAGTAGGGCGAGACTAGCGCGATCCGCACGTACGAACCTTAGCCCGTCCGGTCCCCGAAGGCCGGTAGCCTGTGAGGTGTGAGCGAGCGCCACTTCGTCAAGTACACGTTCCTGAAGGTGGACCCGGCGTGGCGGCGCCTGGACTCCGAGCAGCGGGTACAGGACAAGCGCGAGCTCGTGGCGGCGTGCGAGGACTTCGCGGACGGGCACCTACTGCAGGCCTTCTCGCTGGTGGGCACCCGCGGGGATGCCGAGCTGCTGCTGATCTCCGAGGCGGAGAACCTCGACCGCATCCACGAGTTCCACGTGGTGCTGGCGCAGAGCGGGCTGATGAAGTGGGCGCAGACCCCCTACTCGTTCCTGGGGATGCGTAAGAGCTCGGAGTACTCCGAAGACGTGCGCACCACCCCGCGGGGCTTCCGCGGCAAGTACGTGTTCGTGTACCCGTTCGTGAAGTCGCGAGAGTGGTACGCCCTGCCCGCGGAGGAGCGGTGGCGGATCATGCAGGGGCACATCGCGGTGGGGCGCGAGTACCCGGGGGTGGACAACCACACGACCTACTCCTTCGGCCTGGACGACCAGGAGTTCGTGGTGGCGTTCGACACCGACGACGTGGGTACGTTCCTCGATCTCGTGCAGCGCCTGCGTACAACGGAGGCATCCCGCTACACCGTGCGCGACACTCCCAGCTTCACGTGCCTCGCGATGTCCCTGCCGCGCGCCCTGAACGCGCTCGACGGCGAGCCGGTCGCACTCGAGGCCTTGAGCACTGCCTAGGGGTCTCGCCCATCTGCGCCGTGCCGACCCGGTGCTGGCCGCGGTGATCGAGGCGGTCGGGCCAAAGCTCGGCGACGCGCGCGCCGGGCGCCCCGCCGACCACTACGGGGCGCTGGTGCGCGCGATCGTGGGCCAGCAGCTCTCCACGAAGGCGGCGCGCTCGATCTACCTGCGCCTCACCGAGCGCTTCGACGGCCGCACCCCGACACCCGAGCAGGTGCTCGCAGACGAGCCCGAAGAGTTGCGCGCCGCCGCGGGGCTCTCACGCGCGAAGGTCGGCTACCTGCGCTCGCTGGCCGAACACGCGCTTTCCGGCGAACTGGAGCTCGAGCGCCTCGACGAGTTGGACGACGAGACGGTGATCGCCGAGCTCGTGGCGGTCAAGGGTCTGGGTGTGTGGACGGCACACATGTTCCTCATGTTCCACCTCCAGCGCCCCGACGTGCTGCCCGTCGGGGACCTCGGAATCCGCCGCGCGATCGAGCGTGCGTACGCGCTGCCGGCGCTCCCGGACGCCCCCGAGATGGAACGGATCGCCGAGCCGTGGCGCCCGCACCGCACGCTCGCGTGCCGCTACCTGTGGCGCTCGCTGGACAACGAACCGGCGTAGCTCCTCAACGCTATTCAGGCTCGATCATGCTGCCGTTCCTGGTTGGAAGCGGCGGCCAACCATGGTGCGATCTCTGCTCTCGCGATTCGTCCAACTCGGTAGTGGGCACGGACGCTGTGCCCGCGCTCGCTTGGTCTTGCATTGCAGGAGTCTGATGCGGCGGTCGCGCACGGCGAAGCCTCGCCGCTGATTCCGTTTCGCACTCAGGCCACTGGAGCCATCAGTGTCCGTCAAGCCCTGCCCACTCCAGAAGCGTTCTTCCTGGTGACGGCGCCGTCAGCGGCGGGCGAGTCGGCGGCCACTCTCGGTCTTGGGCGGCGTGTAGTTGAGCTCGTAGTGGTGGTAGAGGCTTGACTCGTCCGCCTGGGAGAGCTCCTCGCCGTGCTGCTCGATGTTGGGCGCGTCTTGGACCTGCTGCCTGGAGACAGCGGCTTCGAGGCTATCGGGCCCGACCTTGATTCCACCGAGCGGCACGAAGGTCAAGTGGCGGCCGATGAAGCCCTCCTTGACGGTCGCGAACTGCGGCTCGTCGGTCTCGACGTCGACGTAGACGTCTTGCAGCTTGCCGATCTTCTCGCCGTTGCGGTCTACCAGCATCTTGCCGTGCCATTCGGCGACGTTCCATTCGGCCTCCCCTTGGTGCTCAGCGACCTCCGGCTCGGCATCTTGCCGGTTCTGGGGGGCGAGGTCCGGCTCGGCATCTTGCTGGTGCTCGGTCATCGTCTTACGCCTCCTGGTCTCCGGTTATGTCCTAGCGCAGCGCGTCGATCCTTGATTCGCTACACACGTTCCGGCTCGCTGACTACCTGCCTCGGGGCCTCCAAACGCGTATGTAGTAAAGAGATATCACCAATCCCACGACGCCAACGATCATCAGGATCAACCCGACGGTCGCAAGCGAGACGCCCGAGACGGTAGCGGTCACCGCATAACGCAGGATCGCGCCGACCGCGATCAAGAACAGCGATGTTCCAACGGTCATAAGAGCTGACTATCTCCGGTCGACCTTGCCCTTCAGATCCTCAAGCGCGTGCTCCGCTTTGTCGACGACTGAGTCGAACTTGCCCTTGAGCTTGCCCTTGTCCTCTTGGCGCTCCCCTTCGCGCTTGGTCTCTTCATCGCCGGTAACGGCGCCAACGGCCTGCTTCGCGCGGCCACTGATCTTGTCGGTTTTCTCACTCATAACTGGGCCTCCTGGGGCTGTAGTGGGTTGTGGCCGAGACACGTCGCCCTAGCGGGCGAGGAACGCAGACGGTCACGGCGACTACCCGGCGGACGTTGCGCAACCTGTCGCCGCGATCCACAGATGGTTCTAGAGCGAGCCATCACCCTCGCCGTCCGTAGTAGCGGCCGCGACCCAGAAAGGCGAAGAGCACGAGGATGATTACGAGCACCCACAGCAGCGGACTTACGGCGATACTCCCAACCAACGCCAAGACGATGAGAATTACCAGCAGAATGACGATCAAGTCCATGCCTGCGACATTACGCCAGAAACGTGGCACGGCTATCCGTAGCGACCACTGAGAAGGCGGCCGGGAAACCGGCAACCGGACGCATCGCTCGCGCAGGGCAGAGCGGTCAATCGAGATCGAACGCGGCCTGGATCGCGTCGCCGAGGGCGCGCTCTTGGCGGTCGAGCAGCACACCGATCTGCTCACCCAGGGCGTCTGTGGGGATCGTGGTGATGTTGTCGCAGCTCACCACCGAGGGTCCCGTGAGACCGTTCGCCGCGTCGACAGGCACCTCGGTCGAGAGTCCGCGGATGGTCGTGGTGATCGGCGCGGCGGTCACCGTCGTGAGGTGCGGGCGCACGAGCTCGCGCGTGAGAATCAGCACCGGCCGAACCTTGTCGAGCTGTGCGACGTGGATCGGCCGCATCAGGCAAGCTCGGAGGGCAGGCCGACGGCGTGCTCGGCCAGCCCGGCGAGCTCCGGATCCGGACCTGTGCGGGCCAGGATCTCGGCGTCGCGCGCGGCGACCGCGCGCCGACGTTCGCGCTCGAGCGCCCAGGTGACGACTGCCGCCCGGCTGCGTCCGGCGCCGGAGTCGACAAGCTCGTCAACGAAGTCGACAAGCTCGTCTGGGAGTCGGACGGCGATCTGCTTGCTCATCCCACAATGGTAGCAGAATGGTAGCAGGTCTTTCGCCAGCAGCGCCCCTCAACTCTCGTTCAACCTGATCCACTCCGCCAGAAACGGCTCGCCGATGCGGTACTCCCCGCGGCCGATCCGAACGACCAGCTCGGCGGCACCCAAGGCGGCGAGGGCGGTCTGCACGGTGGCGGCAGCCGGCAGCGCGTGGCGGCGGCGGTACTCGCTGCTCAGCGGTCGTCCGGGCTGCTCGGCGGCGAGCGCCTGCAGCACGCGGCGCTGGGCGGCGGCCGTGCGTGACCACAGCAGGCTGAAGTGGGCGTGCTCGGAGCGCAGCGTCGTGGTCAGGGCGCGCTCCAGACGCTCTGCCGCGGCCGTCTCGCCTGCGGGGGTTGCCTCCCAGAGGAAGTAGAGCAGCTCCTGGGTGGCGTAGGGGTGCCCGCCGGTGGCGTCCAGCACCCCGGCGCACGCCTGGGGGTCGAGCAGCTTGCCGGTGCGGGCGAACCCGGCGACGGCGTAGCGCTCGAACGGCGCCCGCGGGATCGGACCCAGCTCGCGCTGCTTGGCGCTGCGCCAGAAGGGCTCGTGCTCGTCGTTGAAGATGCGCTCGATCATGTGGCGCGCGCTGCCGAGGTAGACGTGGGCCACCTCGGGCTGCTCCTGGAAGACCGAGCGCATCAGCTTGAGCAGGCCAGGGTCGATGTCGACGACCTCCTGGAACTCGTCGAGCACCAGCGCCACGCGACGACCCCGCTCGGCCGCGAGGCGCCCCGGGAGCGCGAACAGCCCCTCGAGCGTGGCGTCGAGATCCTCACGCGCGGCGCGGGCGTCGAAGCTGAAGGACAGCGAGCCATCCTCGGGGTCGAGGGTCGCGGTCGGGGCGATGCGCAGCCCCGCGAACCACCGCAGACGCTCGCGGGTGCGGAACAGCGGGGAGGCGAGCTCCTCGTAGATCGTCGAGGCGAGCCGCTCGGCCAGGCGCTCCCTGGTCGGGGTGCGCATCAGGTCGACCTGCGCGATCAGCACGCCGTCCCCCACGAGCTGCTGAGCGACCCGCCAGATCAGCGAGGACTTGCCGTAGCGTCGCGGCGCGAACAGGACGACGTCCTGTCCGTTGCGAACGTCGGCCGTCAGCTCCCGGAGCTCCTCCTCGCGGTCCGTGAACGCCTCGTCGAGCGCCAGCGCGCCGAAGCGGAAGGGGTTGGTCGGGTTCTCTGAGCCACGCGCCACACCCCAATTATGTCTGACAAGATAATCCTTGTCAAGATGATTTACTTTATCTCTACAAAGATAATCCCAAGAGACATGAAGCGAGGGTGTCCCCGCCAGAGAACCGCCGAGTCCCGGCACTCAATCGAGGACAAGCCCATGCAGGCTTCACAGCGCCCCCGGCGGTCGGAGGGCAAGCAGAGCAAGGACGCAGGGAGCGAAGTGTGCTCGGCACACGAGCGACTGAGGACGCCGCTATGCGCAGCCATCCGGCCGCCGGCACACGAGCGGCCGAGGACGCCGCTATGCGCCGCCATCCGGCCATCCGACCGTCAGACGGCTGAGACCTGCTCCTCCTCGGCCACGCGGAACGACGAGCCGCAGCCGCAGGCGGCGACGACGTTGGGGTTGTTGACCTTGAAGCCGGCCCCCTGGAGGCTCTCCTCGTAGTCGATCTCCGAGCCCTCCACGTACTGCAGGGAGGCGCGGTCGACCAGGAGCTTCAGGCCGTGGCTCTCGAAGACGGCGTCGGAGTCGTGCTGCGCGTCGAAGGCGAGCTGGTACTGGAAACCCGAGCAGCCGCCGCCGCGCACCCCGACACGCAGCCCCGCGAGGGCCACGTCGGCCTGCTGACCGGCGAGGAACTCGCGCACCTTCTCGGCTCCCTTGTCGGTGAACGCAACCATTGCTATCCAAAGTATAGCGCCGCGCCGACAGCGGCTATCCTTGCAGAGTGCCCACCACCGATGAGATCAAGCAGCGCATCGAGACCGCGATCCCGGGCGCCCGCGCCGAGGTCAGCGGCGGCAACGACCACTTCAAGGCGACCGTCACCGCCGAGGCGTTCGCGGGGCGCAGTCGCATCGAGCAGCACCGCCTCGTCTACGCGGTCTTCGGCGAAGAGCTCGGCGGGGCTATACACGCGCTGTCGTTGAAGACCCACACCGGCTGAACCACCCGGACCCGAACCACCGGACCCCCTGAACCGCCCCACCCCCTGAACCACCCCGGACCCCCGCGAGAAGGAGCCTCACGTGTCAGCAAACCAGACGCTTCCCATGGCCAGCAGCGATCCCGCAACCCAGCCCCCCCCGGCCGGGGGCGGGCCCAATCCGATCCGCAACGCAATCGAGCAGGCGATCGCGGAGAACCCCGTGATGCTCTTCATGAAGGGCTCCCCCGACGCGCCCGCGTGCGGCTTCTCGCGGCGCACCGTCGCAGCGCTGCAGGAGCTCGACGTGGCCTTCGCCGCCGTGGACGTGCTGCCCGACCCCCGCATCCGTCAGGAGCTCTCGGCGCTCTCCAACTGGCCGACGATCCCGCAGCTGTTCGTCGACGGCGAGCTGGTCGGTGGGTGCGACATCGTCACCGAGATGTACGAGTCCGGCGAGCTCGCGGAGCTTTTCGACCGACTCCGGTAGACCGAAGCGCCGCAACCCACCGAGGGCGGAGCGTTGCTAGGGTCCTCGCCCCATGCCCTCCGTAGCGATCGTCACCGACTCCACCCACTACCTTCCCCGCGCGCTCGCCGACAGCGAGGGCGTCCACCAGGTGAGCCTGTACGTGGGGTGGGGCGACGAACGCCGGCGGGAGACCGAGGGGGACGGCTTCGACGCCTTCTACGAGCGCCTGGGCTCAGACCCTGAGCTGCCCACCACCTCCCAGCCCTCGATCGGGGACTTCCTCGAGGTGTGGGAGCCGCTACTGGAGGCCGGGCAGGACGTGGTGTCAGTGCACCTCTCGGGCGGCATCTCCGGCACCTGCGAGGCGGCCCGCCAGGCCCACGGCCTGCTCGCCGAGCGCGGTCTCGCCGAGCGCGTGGAGGTGATCGACGGGGAGACCGCCTGCGGGGGCCTCGGCATGCTCGTGCTCGCGGCCGCCGCGGCGGCGCGCGGGGGGGCGGACAAAGACGGGGTGCTCGCTCGCGTGCGCGAGGCGCGCGCGGCGCTGCGCATCTGGTTCTGCATCGACACGCTCGAGTACCTGCGCCGCGGGGGCCGCGTCGGCAAGGCGCAGGCGTGGATCGGGGGCACGCTGCGGATCAAGCCGATCCTCACCTTGGGGTACGAGATCACGCCCGTCGAGCGCGTGCGCACCGCGGGGCGGGCGTTCGAGCGGATGGTGCAGTACCTGCACGAGCTGCGCGAGGCGGGCTCCGACGCGTGGGTGGTGCAGCACATCCAGGCCACCGAGCAGGCCCAGCGGTTGATCTCGCGCGGACGCGAGATCTACGGCTCCGAGCCGCTGTTCGTCTCCGAAGTCGGACCCGTGATCGGCACCTACGTAGGGCCGGGCCTGGTCGGCGTCGGCGGGCTCCCCCGCGCGCTGGTGGCCTGAGCCTGAGCGCGGCTGCCTCAGCGGCGCCGGCGACGGCGACTGCGGACGCCCAGCGCGAGGCCTACGACGGCCGCCCCGATCAACAGCTCACGTCGGTGGCGCGCGACGTGGCCGCGCCAGTCGGTGAGGCGCGTCACCTCGCCGTGCAGGCGCTCCATCGAGACCGCGAGCTCCGCGCGGTTCGCCTCGATCGAGCTGCGGATCTCCGCCGGGGAGCGCTGCGCCATCATGCCCCCCCGCCGTCGGAGGGGACACGGTAGATGCCCGTGCTCGCCGTGGAGGCCGAGCCCGCCGCGCCCGCCGCGCCGTACGGACTCGCACTCGCGGCGCCGGGCGAGACTGCGCCCTGCTCGGCGTAGCCCGCACTCAAGGTCTCGCGGATCAGACGCGCCTCCTCGATCGCCTGGGTGGGCACCGGCGGGGCGCCTTTTTTGACGGCTTTGGCGGCAAGCAGCCCAGCGATCGCCCCGAGCACGACCAGGATGAGCGCCATCGCGAAGAAGCCCCAGAAGTACGTGAACTCGCTGCCGACGGGCAGGTAGTAATAGAGCAACCACGCGCACCCGATCAGCACGAAGAAGAGGGCGGTGAAGAAGAAGACGCCCGCGACCACCCCGACCACCGCGCCACGCGCGAGCCGGGAGGCCTTCTCGGCGACCTCCGCCTTGGCGAGCTCGACCTCCTCGCGGACCAACACCGCGACGCGCTCGGAGACGTCGGTGAGTGCGGTGGCGATGTTCTGCGGCCCACCCGCCTCGGGTCCACCCGCCCCCGACTCGGTGCGTTGCCCGCTGCCGGACGTGGCGCTCACGCGGAGGGCTCCTCGCCGCAGGCCCGCCACCACGCGAGGGCCGTGGTGCACAGGGTGCCGCCGGAGGCCACGCTCACTCCGGCGGCTCCTCGTCGAACACCCGCCGCCACGCAAGGCCGGCGGTGCGCTGCACGAGGACGCTCGCGAGGGCGCCGAGGGCGGTGAGCAGGCCCGACCACAGCAGCCGCTTGACCATCTCGTTCTCCATCATCCGGAGAGTGTATTGCCCACGGTGGTCGTCTCGAGTCCCCCACACACCGTCTCGACCACGAGCCACGGGGCGCGCTCGTACTGGTCCTCCCCGGCGGGCAGCAGCCCGAAGATCCAGCCGGTGAGCATCTGCTCGATCGCGCCGTAGAAGGACAGGGCCGCGAAGGGGGCGTCGATCTCGGCCTTGAACGTCCCGTCGGCCTGCGCGGCGGTGACGATCGCGGCGATCAGCTCGTACGCCTGGCGGATCTGCGCGAGGTGGGTCTGCCCAAAGGAGTTGGCCGCGCGGGTGACCTCGACGATGATGACCTTCATCAGGTCGGGGTCGTGACGGTAGGAGTCCACGATGAACGACGCGATCTCGTGCAGCTTCTCGCGCGCGCCCAGCCCCTCCTGCGCGTCCACGGCGCGGATCGTCTCGAGCATCACCGCCCACCGCTCCAGGAAGAGCGTGTCGAGCACCTCGTCCTTGGAGGCGAAGTAGTGGTACACGAGCCCGTACGCTACCCCCGCCTCGTCGGCGATGTCCGAGACGCGGCAGGCGTGAAAGCCCTGGCGCGCGAACACCCGCACGGCGGCGTCGAGGATCATGCGGCGCTTGTCGGGCCCGTTCTTGGCCCGAGCGGCCGGAGACCGAGTGGTACTCATAGGGGATCGTCCACGTGTGTCGCGACCGCCCCGGGCGGGTGCGCGCGGGGCGTCGTGCCCCGCGGCGACGCAGGGTGTGGCCGTCCAGGGTGCAGGCCGCCCTTCACGCGCACACCCCCTCCGCCCGCCCGTACACCTCCGGGCGGCGGTGGGCGAGCACCGGCAGCTGCGCGCGGATCTCCTGCTGGCGGGCGAGGTCGAGGTCGGCCGCTACGAAGCCCTCGCCCTCGCCGGCCTCGGCGAGCACGACCCCCCAGGGGTCGACGACCAGCGAGCGCCCCCCCGAGCGGTGCTGCCCGCCTGGGTGGGCGCCGACCTGGTTGGCGGCGACCACGAACACCTCGTTCTCGATCGCGCGGGCGCGCACGAGCACCTCCCAGTGGTCGCGGGTGGTGGGCTCCGTGAACGCGGAGGGCAGCACCACCACGCGAGCGCCGCGCAGGGCGAGCACGCGGAACAGCTCGGGGAAGCGCAGGTCGTAGCAGATCGCCATCCCCACCTCGACGCCGGCGGCGGTGGCGCTCACGACGATGTCCTCCCCCGCCTCGGTCACGGCGGACTCGCGGTAGGCGCGCCCGGCGACGTCGACGTCGAACAGGTGCAACTTGCGGTACACCGCCCGCACGTCCCCGTCGGGGCCGACGTGCACGGAGGTGTTGGCGAGCTTGCCGGCGTCCGCACCGGCGGCCGCGGCGCGGGCGGCGTCACCCTCCAAACGCTCCATGAACGAGCCCGCGACGAGGTCCACGCCCAGATCTCGCGCGAGCGCGCGCGCCCACGAGACGCCGGGACCGTCGAGCGTCTGGGCACCCGCCCGCAGGTCCTCGTCGGTGCCGAGCACGGTCCATTTCTCAGGCAGTACGATCAGTCGAGCGCCGTCCGCCGCGGCGGCGCGCGTGAGGCGATCGGCGGCAGCCAGGTTCGCGGCCGCGTCGGCCGTGGAGTTGAGCTGGACTGCGGCGACCCTCAAGCGAGCTCCTTCCATGAGGCGTCCCTCACAGAGTAGATTGACTAGTCAGTCAACGAGCCCAAGCATAGCGCCGGGGCGGCCCGAAGCCGCAAGTTCGGCACCCGCAAAGGTGGCGTCCACACGAGGTGCTCCCGCGGACGACGTGCGTGCGCTGCGCGGGGCCGAGCCCGTGCCGCCTGCCCACATGCCCCTGTTTCGTGGCACGCGCCCACTCAAGCGCTGGCGCTACGTGGCGGTCTTCTGCGAGGAGCTGGCGGCGTGCGCAGCCGTCGTGCGCGTCGGCCCCGCGCGCCAGAGCTTCTGGGCGGTGCTCTCGCGCGGCGAGCACCCCACCCTGCGGGAGCGCACCCACACGCTCGCCCGTCGCGGCACCGTCGATCTGGCACCGGGGCGGCTGCGGGTGCGCGACGGCGGCGTGGCGCTCGACGTCGCGTTCGAGGAAGGCCCCGGCATCCAGGCGGCCTGCCCGCACGGTGGCGCGTACGTGTGGACGCGCAAGCAGGCGGGTGTCCCCGCCCACGTGACGGTGGCGCTCGACGGCGGCCCCCCGCGCGCGGTCGAGGCGCTCGCGGTGCTCGACGACACCGCGGGCTACCACGCGCGCGTGACCGAGTGGCGGTGGGCGGCCGGCGTCGGGGTGGACCCCGCGGGGGCGCCGCTGGCGTTCAACCTCGTGGAGGGCGTCAACGACCCGCCCACCGGCAGCGAGCGCGCGGTGTGGGTGGCGGGCGAGCCGCACGAGGTCGCGCCCGTCATCTTCGCGCACGACCTCACCCGGATCACGGCCGCCGACGGCTCGCAGCTGCGCTTCACCGCGGAGGCGCAGCGCAGCCGCCGCGAGAACCTGGGGGTGGTGCGCAGCGAGTACCGCGCGCCGTTCGGGACGTTCAGCGGGACCCTCCCCGGCGGGATCGAGCTCGCGCACTGCCTGGGCGTGGTCGAGCACCACCGTGCCCGGTGGTAGGGCTGGAACGTCCTGCCGGCGGTCTCCGCATAACATAGGCCGGTGCTCCAGCGCATATCGGTCAACGGGTTCAAGTCACTCACCAACGTTACGTTCGAGCTCCCACGCCTAGCGGTGCTTTTCGGACCCAACGCCGCTGGCAAGAGCAACCTCCTCGACGCAATCCAGATGCTTGCTCGCGCTGGCACACAGCGGACACTTGCAGATGCACTGAGCGATCCCATCAGAGGCTTTCCGGCCGAGGCTTTCACGCTTCCGCGAGGGGGATTGCCAGAGTTGCTCCAGAAACCGAGCGCACGATTCTCGATCGAGGCCGACTTGGCAATGCCGAGCGGCAACGGCCGTGACGTCGTCCGAGCTCGCTACCACGTGGAGGTCGAAATCGACCCCGATACAGGCATCCTCTCCCTTGCCGATGAGCACCTGACGCAGCTCACGAAGTGGTGGAAGCCAATCCACAACCCACGCATCGAAACCGTCGGCGATGAGCTGATCGTACGACGATCCGGCGGTGGCGGGAGACCACCACACGAGCCGCTGGGTGTCAACCACACATACCTCTCCGACGCCCGCCTTTCTGGCGCCTCCTATCCGTTGTTTGACCTGGTGCGGAGCGAGCTGGCGAGCTGGCGCACGCACTACCTCGACCCGCAGACCGCGATGCGTCGAGCAGCGCCCCCGCGCGAGGTCGTCGACATCGGCGTGCGCGGCGAGCACCTTGCGCCCTTTCTTTACGGTCTCAAGACTCGAAAAGAGCAGGAGTTTTTCGCAGTGCGTCGCGCATTGCGGGCCGTGATTCCAGCGGTCAGCGGTCTCGATGTGGACCTCGACACGAAGCGCGGAACACTCGATATCCAGATCGAGCAGGACGGGACGACGTTCTCCTCGCGAGTGATCTCCGAGGGCACGCTGCGGGTGCTCGCCCTGTGCGTGATCGCCGTGACTGCGACGCGTGGACTGATCGCGTTCGAGGAGCCCGAGAACGGCGTGCAGCCCCAGCGCCTCGACAGGGTGGCCGAGCTGCTGACATCTCTGGCACGCCGGGGAGGTGCGCAGATCGTGGTCACGACTCACTCACCGGACTTCGTCGCCGCTATGCTCACCAGGGCTAGGGACAACAGCAGCGGCACAATTGACCTGTTCAGCGTCGGCCGGGAAGGACAACGGAGCGTAGTGCGGCGGTTTGCACAGGATTCGAGCCTGTGGTCTGACAAGGCGATAAATGAGCTTCTGAACGAACCTGACGACCACGACAAGGTTGCCGCGCTCCTCCGTCGTGGCTGGCTGGACTCCTGAGAAGATGACGCGGCAAGTGGAGCTGTTCTGCGAGGACAGTGCCCATGAGAGTTGCGCTCGTGCATTGGTGGGAAGGATCGCGGGGGAGCTCCAGCTCGAGGTCTCCATCCGTACAGCAACCGCCAGTGCTGGGATCGGACGACTCAAACGGGAGCTGAAAGCGTTCCAGTCGTGGGTCTCCCATCGCTCTGGCACCCCCGACCTACTCGTTATTCTTGTCGACTCAAACGCCGTCGGCCCAGCCGCTCGGCGTGCCGAAATCGAGGAGGTGCTCGACTCTGCGGTATTTCCGTCCTACGTCATCGGGACGCCGAACCCCTGCGTCGAGCGATGGCTCCTCTCCGACCCAGTCTCGTTCGCCCAGACCTTTGGCATTCAACCCGCTCTCGGAGCGCCAGAAACCGGCCACACCTGGAAGACAAGGCTGATGCAGGCATTGGAGGATGCCGGCCAGATCGTGGTTCAGGGTGGCGCTGAGTTGGCCGAGGAGATCGTCGCGCGCATGGATTTCTACAGAGCTGGACGATCCGACCCGACGATTCAAACGTTCACCGACGATCTGCGAGTCGCACTGCGTCGCCCTGGGTAACCCTCACTCACGCCCGGACCCTCGCACCCTGCCCTCCGTGCCTCCCCCACCCGCCCCGCTCTACGCCCGGAACGTCGCACCCTGCCCCGCCGTAGCCGCGGGTCCGGCGGCCGCGCCTGACTCCAGCAGCGCGGCCACCTCCTCCGGCGGGTAACCGGCGCCGGCGAGCACCTGCTCGGTGTGCTCGCCCAGCGCGGGGCCGGGGAGGCGGTCGTGGGCGCCGGGGGTGCGGGTGAGCTTGACGGGGAGGCCCAACTGGCGCACGCCGCCCGCCACGCCGGGCTGCTCGAGCGTGACGACCATCTCTCGCGCGCGCACAAGCTCGGAGTCCAGGGCCTCGTCGAGCTCGAGCACGGGCTCCAGGCAGCAGTCGTGTTCGCCCGCGAACTGCTGCCACTGCGCGCGGGTGCGGGCCTTGAAGAGCTCGACCACCTGGGCGTGGGCCTCGGAGCCCGGCGGTTCGAACTGGCGCTCGACGAGATCCTCACGGCCCACGCCGCGGCACCACGCCTGCCAGAACTTGGGCTCCAGCGCGCCGAGCGTGACCCAGCCGTCGGCGCAGGCGTAGGGGCGGTAACACACCAGCGAGCCCGCCAGCGGCAGGCCGCCGCGGCGGGGCACGACGCCGTCGGCGAAGTACGCGCCGGCGACCATCGCCAGCCACGAGAGCGCGCCGTCGGCCATCGAGACGTCCACCTGCTGGCCCTCGCCCGAGCCCGGGCGGCCCGGCCCTCCGTCGCGCTCGCGCAGCGCGGCGAGGATGCCGAAGGCAGCCATCAGCGCACCGCCGCCGAGGTCGGCGATCTGGCCCGCTGCCTGTACGGGATGCCCGCCCACCTCCTCGCGCTCTCCGGTGAGCCCGAGCAGGCCGACGAGGCCGAGGTAGTTCATGTCGTGGCCGGAGGCCTCGCGCTTGGGGCCGGTCTGGCCGTAGCCGGAGATCGCGCAGTACACGATCCCGGGGTTGACGGCGCGCATCCGCTCGTAGCCCACGCCGAGGCGGTCGAGCACGCCGGGGCGGAAGGACTCGAGCACGACGTCGTGGGCCGCCACCAGGCGCAGCAGCACCTCGCGGCCGCGCTCGTGCTTGAGGTCGACGCGGACCGAGCGCTTGTT
Source organism: uncultured Solirubrobacterales bacterium (assembly GCA_963702085.1). GTDB lineage: Bacteria > Actinomycetota > Thermoleophilia > Solirubrobacterales > Solirubrobacteraceae > Palsa-744. The sequence continues at coordinate 2,996,948 of OY969707.1, forward strand.
GCGGTTCAGCGCGAGGAACAGCGCCGACTTCGCGCTGTCGGCGGCACCCTCGTGGTAGGGCGGCGACCAGCGGATGTAGTCGCCCAAGCCGGTGTCCTCGACCTTCAGCACGTCCGCGCCGAAGTCCGCGAGCAGCAGCGAGCAGAAGCCGCCCGGCAGCAGCCGCGAGAGGTCAAGGACGCGGATGCCCGCCAGGGGGAGGCTCACCACGCCCCCCCTGGCTGCCGCGGGCACCCCGTCTGCGCCACGCGCGCCGCGCGCGCGGCCGGAGGCCGCTCATCAAAAAAAGAACCCACTACCCCGCCACCGCGCTCGGGATGTTCAGCAGCCCGCGGGCCTCCTGCACGGTGGCCGGCCGGCGGCCCACGTCCTCGGTCATCTGCCGCGCCTTGGCGACCAGCTCGCCGTTGGAGCGCGCCATCGCGCCGTCGGGGAGGTACAGGTTGTCCTCCAGGCCCACGCGCACCGAGCCGCCGAGGGTCAGCGCGGCGGCCACCAACAGCCACTGCTGGCGCGAGATGCCGATGACGGCCCAGTGGGACTTCGCGCCGCCGACCGCGGGGGCGCCGGGGACGTCCACCCCGGGGATCGTGGCGACCATCGCGGCGAGGTTGCGCGCGCCCGGGGGTACCCCGCCGACGACGCCCATGATGCAGTCCACGTGCAGCGGGGGCTCGAGCACGCCCATGTCGATCAGCGGCTCCAGGCTGCCCACGTGGCCGAGGTCGAAGCACTCGTGCTCCGGTTTGATGCCGAGCTCGGTCATCGCGCGCAGCAGGGCGACGATCTCCTCGAAGGGGTTGGCGAAGACCATGTTGAACACGAAGTCCTTGCGCGTCCGCGAGTACTTCGCGTAGTTCATCGACCCCATGTTGAGCGCCGCGACTTCGGGGCGGCAGGCGCGCAGGTACGCCACGCGCTTCTCCACGGACACCCCCACCGCCCCGGTCGAGAAGTTGAGGATCGCCGCGTCCCCCACCTCCGCGCGGATCGCCTCGCCGATCGCCCGGTAGTCCTCGACCTCGAAGCTCGGCCGGCCGTCGGGGGTGCGCGCGTGGATGTGGATCATCGTCCCCCCCTCGTCCACGATCCGCCGCGCCTCGGCGGCGTACTCCGCGGGGGTGTACGGGATCGCCGGGCACTGCTCGCGGTTGGCGAGCACGCCGGAGATCGCGCAGGTGATGACTACCGGGTCCTCGACGCTCATCGGCCAGGAGTCCAATTACGCGTCCCTGAGTTCGCAGGGCAAGCTGGGCAAGGACGCAGTGAGCGAAATGTGCTTTGCACATGAGCGATCGAGGACGCAGATCCAGCGCCGCCATGCGGGCTCAGGGTCATACCGGAACAACTCCGTGCCGCTTCCACGGCCGCTCGACCCGCTTACTCTGCGCCATCTCAAGCGCGCGGCAGATCGTCGCGCGGGTCTCCCGCGGGTCGATCACGTCGTCGATCAGGTCGTTGCCGGCGGCTATGTACACGTCGAACTGCTTGCGGAACCCCGCGATCAGCTCCGCCCGCTTGGCGGCGGGGTCGGCGGCTTCGTCCACGACCTTGCGGAACGCGATCTCCACGACGCCCTCCGCGCCCATCACCGAGATCTCGGCGGAGGGCCACGCGACGATCAGGTCGGGTTCGTACGCGCGGCCGTTCATCACGTAGTACCCGGCGCCGTACGCCTTGCGGGTGATGACGGTCACCTTGGGGACGGTGGCGTTGGCGACGGCGTACAGCATCTTGGCGCCGTGGCGGATGATGCCCGCAGCCTCGACTTTCGTGCCGACCATGAAGCCGGGGACGTCCTGGAGGAACACGAGCGGGACGCCGAACGCGTTGCAGAGGTTCACGAACCGCGCGGCCTTGTCGGAGGAGTCGTTGTCGAGGATCCCCCCGAGCTGGCGGGGCTGGTTGGCGACGATCCCCACCGGGCGCCCGCCGAAGCGCGCGAAGCATGTGATGATGGTGCGCGCCCACTGGCGCTTGACGTCGAGGTACTCGCGGTCGTCCACGATCAGCCGGATCACCTCGTACATGTCGTAGGGCTTGCGGTTGGACTCCGGCAGCACGTCCAGCAGCGCCTCCTCGGCGCGGTCCACGGGGTCGGACACCGGTCGCTGCGGGGGGCGCTGTTCGCAGTTGGACGGCATGTACGAGAGGTACTCCTTGATCCGCGCCACACACTCCTCATCGCTGTCCACTTCCATGTCCCCCACGCCCGAGCGGCGGCAGTGCACGCGCGAGCCGCCGAGTTCCTCCTGGGTCACGTCCTCGCCGACCGCGGCGCGCACGAGGTGGGGCCCCGCGAGCGCCATCGAGCCGCGGCCGCGGACCATCGGCACGAAGTCCGCGAGGCCGGGGATGTACGCGGTGCCGGCGGCGCACGGCCCCATCAGCGCGGCGACCTGGGGGATCACCCCGCTCGCCACGACCTCCTCGCGGAACAGGTGCCCCGAGCCGGCGAACATCGCGCCGGCGGCCTCCTGCACGCGCGCGCCGGCGGAGTCGAGCAGCCACACGAACGGGATGCGCTTGGTGAGCGCCAGCTCGCGCAGGCGGGTCGTCTTGATCTCACCCGTCATCCCCATCGAGCCGGCCATCACCGTGAAGTCGTACGCGCACACCGCCGTGAGACGCCCGTCCACCTTGCCGTAGCCGGTGATGACGCCGTCCGCGGGGGCCTCGACGCCGTCCATCGCGCGGGCGGCGAAGTGCGGGCGCCCGTGGATGCCGAGCTCCACGAACGTCCCCTCGTCGATCAGCAGCGCGATCCGCTCGCGCGCGGTGAGCTTGCCGCGCTCGTGCTGCTTGGCGATCTTCTCCTCGCCGCCGCCCGCCCGGGCCTTCGCGCGGCGCGCCTCGAGGTCCTCGACCAGCGGGCGCAGCAGGGACGTGGTGGTCTCGGTCGCGTCCTCGCTCATCAGCGGCCTTTCCACACGGGGTCGCGCTTTTCGAAGAACGCGCTGACGCCCTCCACGATGTCCTCGGTCGAGAGCGCGAGCGTCAGCTGCGCGCGCAGGTAGTCCAGGGCGTCCTCCAGCGGCATGTCCATCTGCCGGCGCATCGCTTCCTTGCCGAGGCGCATCACAAGAGGAGACTTCGCGGCGAGCTTCGCGGCCCACTCGGCGACCGCGGCGTCGAACTCGTCCGTGGGCACGACCCGGTTGACGATCCCGGCGGCGAGCGCCTCCTGAGCAGACCACCGCTCACCGAGCAGCAGCAGCTCGTTGGCGCGCTTGCGCGGCACGTTGCGGTAGATCAGCGCCATGATCATGAACGGGAACGCCCCCACGTTGATCTCGGGCGTCCCGAACGTCGCCTGCTCGGAGGCCACGATCAAATCGCACGCCAACGCGATCCCCAGCGCCCCCGCGAGCACGTGCCCGCGCGCCGCGCACACCGTCGGCTTGCCGAGCGAGCCGATCAGCTTGAACAGCCCGACGAATGACTCGGAGCCGAAGTGCTTGTACACGAGCGGCACATCGCCCGCGAACCCCCCCAGGTTGGCGCCCGAGGAGAACACCTTCTCGTGCGAGGACGCCAGCACCACGCAGCGCGCGTCAGCGTCGTCGCGAGCGCGCTCGAACGCGGCGATCAGCCCGCCGAGCAGATCCACCGACAGCGCGTTGCGTGTCGCGGGCTCGTTCAGCGTGATCGTCGCCACGCCGTCGGCGACCTCGTAGAGCACCGGCCCCGAGGGGGTCTCGGGCGCGGGCGGGGCCTGCGGGGTGGCGGGTTGCTCGGACACGCCCGGCATCGTACCCGCCCGCGGCGTCGCGGCGCTCGATCGCTGGCCGGCCGGCCAGCCGCCGGGAGCTCGATACCGCTCGCCGAGAGCGAGCAAAATTGCTCTATGTTTGCGAGCAAAAATGCTCTAGCATGAAGAGCATGAACCCCTTCCGCTACAGTGAGCCCGTCACTGCCGAGGAGCTGATGAACCGCGACGGCGAGGCGCGGGAGCTGATCGAGCGGGCCGTGGAGGGCAACAACAGCCGCCTCGTAGCACCGCGGCGCTACGGCAAGACCTCGCTGCTGCGGCGCGTGCTGCACGACGCCGACAGGGAGGGGTGGGCGACGGTCTACGTCGACTTCTTCGGCGTGCTCACGCTCGCCGACATCTCCCAGCGCATCGAGCGCGCCTACGCCGAGCAGCTGCAGGGGCGCCTCGCAACCTGGTTCGCGGGCGCGAGGCGGATGTTGCGCCCCACGCTGCGCGCCGGCGGTGGCCCGGTGCCGGCCGGCCTCGAGGTCACGCTCGACGCGCAGGCCGAGCCGCCGCTGCTCGACCGGCTCGCGCTGCCGCGCCGTCTGTACGAGCGCCACGGCACACGCACGCTCGTCGTGTTCGACGAGTTCCAGGACACGCTCGCGGCGACCGACCGCGCCGACGCCGTCATCCGCTCGGAGATCCAGCACCACGGCGACGCGGCCAGCTACATCTTCGCCGGCTCGCACGTGGGCATGATGCGCGAGCTGTTCGCCGACCGCCGCCGCGCCTTCTACGGCCAGGCGGCCCCCGTCGAGCTCCCGCCGCTCCCACCCGCCGAGGTCGCCGACTACGTCGCGACCCGCTTCCAGCGCACCCGGCGCGAGGTCGGCGTGGCGCTCGAGCCGCTGCTCGCGCTCGCCCAGGGCCACCCGCAGCGCACGATGCTCCTCGCGCACACCCTCTGGGAGCTCACCCCCAGCGGGCGGGCCGCGACCGAGGAGACGTGGCAGGCCGCCTACGAACGCGCCATGCACCAGGTCCGCGACGAGATGCGCACCGCCTGGACCGCACTGCCCGCCGGCCACCGCCGCGCGCTGACCGCGGTCGCCGAGAACACCACCCCCCTCTACGCCGCCGCTCGCCGCCATGGTGGCTCACGCGGCGGCGCCGTCCACGCCGCGATCCGGGCGCTTGAAGACCGTGGCGAGATCGCCGCGGACGCCGCCGCCCGTACCGGCTACCGCCTCACCGACCCGCTGCTCGCCGCGTGGATCGTGGACGGTCGCGCGGAGCGGTAGGCGGGCCTGACGGCGGGGCCGACCCGCAGCCGGCGTCACCGCACTCCCAAACCTGCTCTACGTTTGCGAGCAGATTTGCTCTACGGCTGCGAGCACCTTGCCAGGCCCCGCCACCTACCGTTCACTTCTTGCGTTTCGAGCGGTGGTGACGGCGAGCGCGGCGTTCGAGCTCCCGCAGCCGCGCCACAGTGATCGTCCGTGAGGCCGGCGGCGCGGCGATGACGAGCGGGAAGTTGATCGCGGGGATGTCCAGCTTGACGGTCACCACCGTCCCTTTGTCGCGCTCGGTGATCACCGTGCGCACCGGCAGGCCGTCCTGCGCCAGCGACGTTTCGAGCGTGACCGTCGGCGGCTGGGTCGGGGGAGGCAGCAGCCGCGAGGTGGACGCCAGGTGTTCACGTTCGAGCTGGGCGGGTTCGAGGATCGCGAGGAAGTTCGTGACCGGCTGGCCGTAGAGCGTCCCGGCCCCGACTTCGCGCACTTCCTCCGCTCCGGCGAGCACCTTGCGCAACCCCGCGAACGGGGGTTCCGCGAGCGCCGGCTCACCGATCGTCGGGGCCGGGGTCTTGGGCACTTTTATGTGTTTCCCGTTTTCTTCGGTGACCAGTTCGGCGAGACCGCCGCGACCGAGCCTGATCCACGGCCGACCGTGGTCGACACGGCCAAGCGCACGAACATAGACGTACATCGTCTTTCCCACCACACGCAAGGTAAACGGATGACCGCCGAACAGGTTGAGCGTGATGTTCCCCGCCGGTGGCGAGATCGTCTCTTCCCCGGAGACCCGCGAGTCCCCAAGCAGCTTCAGGAAGCGCAGGATTTCGTGCCCCTTGCGCGGCACAGTGATAGATGTCTGCGCCGAGAAGCGCAGACTCGTGACCTTCAGTGCTTCCATCTTCTGCTCCAGCGCCAGCAGTGTGGGGGGAAGGACCGTCGGCGTCTGTGCCGGGGCCGTGGGCGGAGCCGGGGCGCCTTCCGCGGCAACCGCCGCGGGGACCGCGCCACCGAGGACCAGCACAGCAAGGAGCGGCACCCACGATCTCCTCATCTCGGCCCCCCTCGATTCGATTGGCAGCGACGCGTCGGCCTGAGCAGACTCGAGCGCCCGGAGCGACCAGCGGCAGCCCCGCTCATCCTTGGTGGGACCACAGGGCCCGACGCGGGAGCTACGCCCACTCGATCCGCTCGGCCAACTCCTTTGGTCCGAGCTCGATCAGTCCGCTGCGCTCGATCGGCTCGTAGCGATCGCCGGGCAGCGCGAGCCACCGTACCTCGTGCTTCTTGGGATCGACGATCAAGACCTCCTCGACGTCGTGGGCGGCGTAGAAGGGCAGCTTGGCCCACGTCTCGTCGTAGGGTGAGACGATCTCCACGACGAGCGCCGCAGTGGAGTAGTACAGCTGATCGGGTGTAGGGCGAAGGATGCCGCTGTCGGGCACGCGATAGTTGCCCTCGGTCCCAAGATTGAAGTCCGCAATTGGGATGAAACCTGCGGCGTGCGCCAGCGGTCCGAAGATCTCAGCGAGCTGCTGCAGCACGCGACCGCGGCGACCATGCGGGGTGGGATTCACGTGCAGCACCCCTTCCCACATCTCGTCGGCGCGATCCAGGCCGAGCTGTTTGCGGCGATACAGCAGCTCATCGATCTCCACCGGGAGCGGATCGAGAATCACCGTCGGCATTGGGCGATTCTAGCGCCGTTGAATACCTCGTGTAGCTCATTGTCTTCATGCTACGCGCGCCCCGGGATGGAACGCTCGGCCGCCACCTGCCCCGCTGGCCTTTTCCTGGCCAAAGCGCTAGTTTCTCCAGACACAAGCGAGCACACCCCGCGCGCGACCGCGCGCCAAGCCCCGAGCACGAAGGAGTCACCACCGACATGGCCGCCACCGCCGAGCGCGTGCAGAAGCCCGACCACCACGCCAAGCGCAAGCACTTCCTGTTTACCGACGAGCACGAACAGCTGCGCGAGTCGATCCGCAACTTCGCCGTCAAAGAGCTCGCGCCGCACGCGGAGGAGTGGGAGGAGACGACGTTCCCCGACTCGGTCTTTACGCGCATGGGCGAGCTGGGCTTCCTCGGCCTCGACAAGCCCGAGGAGTACGGCGGCCAGGGCGGGGACTACTACAGCGCGCTGGTGCTCGCCGAGGAGATCGGGCACGCCAACTCCGGGGGCCTCGCGATGGGGGTCGCGGTGCAGACCGACATGGCGATGCCGCCGATCCTCGCGTTCGGCACCGAGGAGCAGAAGCAGCAGTGGGCCGCCCCGGCGATCGCCGGCACGAAGATCCTGTGCCTGGGCATCACCGAGCCCGACGCCGGCTCCGACGTGAAAGGCATCAAGACGCGCGCCGTGAAGGACGGCGAGGAGTACGTCGTCAACGGCTCCAAGACGTACATCACCAACGGCCACCGCGCCGACGTGATCGTGCTCGTCACGAAGACCGACGCCGACGCCGGCTACGACGGCTTCACGTTGTTCCTCGTGCCGATGGACTCCCCCGGGGTGATCCGCGAGAAGAAGCTGCAGAAGATGGGGATGCACGCCTCCGACACCGCGCTGCTGGCCTTCCAGGACGTGCGCGTGCCCGCCTCGGCGGTGCTCGGGCAGGTCGGCCGCGGCTTCTACCACATCATGTGGGAGCTCCAGGGCGAGCGGCTGATCGGCGCCGCCGGGTGCGTCGCGGGCGCGCAGCGAGTGTTCGACCGCACGCTCGAGTACGCCAAAGAGCGCACCGCGTTCGGCCGCGCGATCGGCAGCTTCCAGGTGACCCGCCACAAGTTCGCCGAGATGGCCACCAAGATCGAGACCGCCCGCCAGATGGTGTACATGACCGCGTGGCGCCACCACAACGGCGACTACCCCGTGCGCGAGATCTCGATGGCCAAGCTGTACGCCTCGCGGATCGCGTGCGAGGTCGCCGACGAGTGCATCCAGATCCACGGCGGCGCCGGCTACATGCGCGAGTACGGCGTCGAGCGCGCGTGGCGCGACATGCGCCTGAACCGCATCGGCGCGGGCACCGACGAGATCATGTTGGAGGTCATCGGGCGCTCGTACGGGCTGTGATAGGGGGACGATTGTTGACGATGCCGCATGCGGCATCGTCGGCAGGGTCGCATGCGACCCTGCCACCGGACCGCACATGTGCGGTCCGGCCGGTGGGCGCATGCGCCCACCGGAACAGCACCTATCGACTGGCTGATGAGCGCACCCAACCCCCCCTTCACTGACGAGCACGAGGAGCTGCGCGACTCGATCCGCCGCTTCGTCGAGCGCGAGCTCGCGCCTCACGCGCCGCGGTGGGAGGAGGAGGAGTGGTTTCCCGACGACGTCTTTCCGAAGCTCGCCGCGCACGGCTTTCTCGGCCTGAAGTACCCCGAGGAGTACGGCGGGCAGGGCGGGGACTACCTGCACGAGGCGGTGCTGATCGAGGAGCTCACGCGCACCGGCTCGGGCGGGACCGCCGCGGGGATCGGGGCGCACGTCAACATCGCCACGCCGCCGATCTGGAAGTTCGGCACAGAGGAGCAGCGCCAGCGCTATCTCGTGCCCGCGATCCGCGGGGAGCGGATCGGAGCGCTGGCGATCACCGAGCCCGGCGCCGGCTCGGACGTCTCCGCGCTGCGCACCCGCGCCGTGCCGGTGGACGGCGGGTGGGTCCTCAACGGCGAGAAGACGTACATCACCAACGGGGTGCGCGCGCACTTCCTCGTGACCGCCGTGAAGACCACCGAGGAGGGCGGCCACCACGGGATCTCCTTCCTGATCGTCGAGCGCGGCGAGGGCGTCACCTCGGCGAAGCTCCGCAAGCTCGGGTGGGCCGCCTCGGACACCGCCACCGTCGCCTTCGAGGACGTGTTCGTCCCGGCTGAGAACCTGCTCGGGCCCGAGCACGAGGGCTTCAAGCTGATCATGGCCAACTTCCAGTGGGAGCGCCTCGCGATGGCGCTCGGCGCGTCCGCAGCGATGGGCCTCGCGTGGGAGCGCACCGCCGCCTTCGCGCGCGAGCGCCACGTCTTCGGGCGGCCGCTCGCCAAGCACCAGGTCACCCGGCACAAGCTCGCCGACCTCGCGACCTCGGTGTACACGTGCCGTTGCGTCACCTACGACGCGCTGCGCCGCTTTGTGGCCGGCGAGGAACCGCTGCGCGAGGTGACGATGGCCAAGCTGCTGACCCAGCGCGCCGCTTACGAGCTGATGGACGCCTGCCTGCAGATCCACGGCGGCGCGGGGTATATGAAGGAGTACTGGGTCGAGCGCGCCGCGCGCGACGCCCGCCTCGGCCCGATCGGCGGGGGCACGGACGAGGTCATGCGCGAGATTCTTGGTCGCGTGCTCGGGCTCTGAGCCGGCGATCCCCACACGGGGGGGTCGGGAGGGGCCCGCCCCCCCTCCCGCTGAGGCTTGCGCAGATCCTTGGGCGCTGTGCTCGCGCTGTAGGGCGCCTGGACCCCACGCGGGGGGGCCGCCGTCATCCTCCGAGGCCGGCAACTACCGCGTGGTGGGTCGCGAAGTGCCGCTTAAGGTCACCGACGCGATCATTGACGTCGGACGCCCGCTCCCAGTTGTACAGGCAGCGCCGGTACACGGCGAGCGCTTCGCGATCGACCTCGGGGTCCAGCTGCAGCCCGCCCTGTAGGCGGGGAGTTTTCGCGTCCGAGTAGGCCGACAGATCCTCGAGCACGAGCGCCAGGCTCTCGAAGATCCTTCGGTACGGACTCAGCAGATCCCCGTCACCACCCACGCGAGCACGCTCCTGCTGGACGCTCGCCGCGAGCATCGCGGGCGCGGTCAGGCGTTCCTCGACGCTTTCGAGAAAGGGTCTTGGATCGGTCCTCCTCAGAGGCGCCATGATGCGAGCAACCTTGTCCGAGACTTCGCAGTAGGCCTGGAAGTGCTCGCGGGAGTAGGTGTCGGTGTCCGGCAGCCCGTCTCCTCCTAACGCGAGTCCCTGCCGCATGGCTTGGTGAAGTTCACCCATGAGATACGCGTTCTCGGGCATTCGAGCGGTCGTCCGCAGGCTGCGACGGTTTCTTCGAACGCCCTGGATACCGACAGCGAGATGAGCGCCGTTGACCACGTACAGCTTGCGCCGTTTGCGCGTCTCCAGATCGCCGACCACCGCGAACCTCTCAGCCGTCGCGAGCGCGTCGAGAATCTGCAAGCGACGCTCGGCCGGCGCGACCAGCCACTCGCCCAACGGGTGGGTGCGCGTGATGCGCGCCCCCTGCTGCGAGCATTCGAACGGCACCGCGATGCGGTTGACCAGAGGGATCACGAAGTCCGCTCCGCACGCCCGACAGGCGGCCTCGATCTTGTCCCAGGCATCCGGCACCTTGTTCTCGCAGGGCATCACCACCGTCTCGGCGCCCTTCGGCCGGACTTCGAGCATCTCCCTGATCAGCGTATGGCGCGCCTCGATCCCCTCCTTTCTGAGGGTCGCCGTGATCAGGACCGGCACTGGCGGCTCTGACCGCAGCGCTTCGCGAACCTCCGCGGGCAGGTCGGCCTCGCATCCCGGCCGGCAGTCCCAGCGCACGGCGCGCGGCTCCTCCCACTTCTCGGCCCCTTCCCAGCGCAGACTGTAGGTGGGCCGCCCCCGGGTATCGCGCGGCAGCAGCGGCGAACCCTCGCGACCGATCAGGCACGTCTCGAAACCGGCCTCCGACGCGAGCGGAAGGATGAGCGCCTGTCCGAGCGGGCTGGGCCCGATGTGCACATGAAGCAGCAGTTGATCCTCCGTCGCGTCGTCGGTCGAGCGCTCCTACCCTCCCGCCCACCGGAAGTTTCTCCCGGCTGGCGGATTCATCCTATCCCCCAAACGACCGCATGGGTACCGCTCCCTGGCCCAACAGGTGGCCCGCCAGTCCGGCCAAGCGCGGGTGAGGCTCGGACTCCTCGACGCTACCCCGCCGCGCCCGCGCGGTGGGGGTGGACGAACTCACCGTGGATCGCCTTGCAGATCTCGCAGCCGTTCACGTGTTCGTTCACGGCTTTCGCAACGTTCTCGCCCAGCGCCTGCGGATCCAACCGCGCCAGCGCGACGCGCTCGCTCGACACGTGCGGTGAGCTCACGTAATCGGGATCGTCCAGCAGCACCCGTCGGGCGAGCTTCCCCCGCGGCGTGTCGAGATGGGCCCGCGCGATCTGAAACGCGTAGGTCACTTCCCCCAGCTGTAGCAGCGTCGTCGCGGGAAGGCCCTTGCCTCCGATGAGCTCTTCGCAGCGCTCCAGGCTGTGCCCCCCCTCGCGCCACAGTTCGGCGGCGCCGATGACCGCCGTCCGGCGATCGACCGCCAGGTCGAGGGCCCAGACCATCCGGCCCACCCACAGAAGGTAGGACCGGCACGTCTGCAGGAAGCCCATCTCGAGGCTCTGTAACTTTCTCTGCGAGGAGCAGCCGGCGTACTCGAGGAACTGCGTGCGCGTCCAGCTGGTGGCGTCCGCGAGAGCGTCGGCCCTGTCGGTCAGCTCGGTTCTCAGGGCCTGAACCTCCTTCCCCGCACCCCTCCCGAGGCTGGGATCTTCGATGACGATGCTCATCGCCTCAACGCCATACCCGGGATTCGCGTCCCTGAGCTCGTGGCTGTCGGTGTCGTGCACGGAGTCCATACCAAAATCACGCGCGAGACGAGGCAGAGTTTGCGCGGCGCAGTTGGGCGAGAGACCGCATTGCCGTCGCGCTGTTCAATCTGTTCGTCATCGCCGTACGGAAGCCTCTAACACGGGCTCCCCGCCCACAGAGCGGTATGAGCTGGAGGATTGACCTTCGCCGCATTGGCCGGTAGGCTACACGAGGGCCCAGAGCGACGACCTGTCCCAAGCCTCCGCTGCCGGATGGAGCCACTGGCCACGGACCTCGTTGGCCCGCTCGTCTCCCACTGGCTCCGGCCACATCGCCGGTTTCGATTGGCGCGCGCACCCACAGGCACTCCATCGGCACCCGCGCCACCAGCGTGACCGAGCGCACCTGCGGGCCAACACATTGCGCGCCCCGGACGGGCGGGCTCGGCTCAGTCTGACCACCCAGTCCCACGCCACGGTCGCAGGCACCCGCCGCCCTCAAGGACACCACGTCAGGCGGGCGGGCTCGGCTCACCGGGCCACGCCCGGGGCTCTCGGGAACCGGCGGGCAGGTTCGGTTCAATCCGTCGGTGCAGCCCCGCTTGCACCCCACCACCCCCCGCACGCCCCTGCCGATGGGTGAGCTGCTGCACGCGTCGGCTCGGTCCCTGGCCGAGTTGGCGCGTGCGCGTACTGCTCGAAAAGTGTCCAAACCTGCCCGCCCCGGCTCACGTCCGCGCGCGCGGGCGTCGATTCAATCGCCGTGGCCCACGCCCGACTCACACCGCTGCTCGCACTCACACTCACAACCTGCCTCTGTGCAGTCGCCATGGTCGGCGCTCTGCCCCCCTCCGCCGCGGCCGCGGGCTGCGCCAACGCGAACCTGACCCCCCAGCCGAGCAACCTCGCCGTGGTGCGCGCCGCGGTGCTGTGCCTGGTCGACCAGGAACGCGCGAGCCACGGCGAGCCCGCCCTGCAGCCCAACGCCGCGCTCGCGCGCGCGGCGGAAGGCCACAGCCGCGACATGGCCGCACAGGACTACTTCTCCCACGTCGCGCCCGACGGCGAAACGCCGCTGCAGCGGATGCGCGCGAGCGGCTACTTCCCGAACTCCCAGGACGGGTACGTCGTCGGCGAGAACATCGCGTGGGGCACCCTGTGGCTGGCCACCCCGCAGGCGATCGTCTCCGCCTGGATGGCCTCCCCGGGGCACCGCGCCAACATCCTCGACGCCGCCTACCGCGAAACCGGCGTCGGGGTCTCACCGCACGCCCCCGCGTCGCTCGCCGAAGGGCAGGCCGGCGGGATCTACACCCAGGACTTCGGCACCGTCCTCACGGCCAGCCGCTCCGCACACAGCTCCGCGGCGTCCCAGCCGGGCGGCTCCACCCGTGGCGCGAGCGGCCGACCCGCGCACGGGCGCTCCCCGCACGGCTCCGCCCGGGAAACACACGGCCCACCCGCCCGACAGATAACCTCCGCCGCTCAAACCAGCGAGCAGAGGAGCCACACACATGGGAGTACTCGACGGCAAAGCCGCCATCGTCACCGGGTCCGCGCGCGGCATCGGGCGCGCCACCGCAGAGCTGCTCGCCGCGCACGGCGCGCGCGTGCTCATCAACGACCTCGACGGTGACGTCGCCCAGCAGACCGCCGGGGAGATCGCGGGCGAGCACGCGGTGTTCGCCGGCGACCTGACCAAGCCCGGCGTGCCCGAGGCGCTCGTGCAGAGCGCCGTGGACGCGTTCGGCCGGATCGACATCGTCGTCAACAACGCCGGCTACACGCTCGACGCGCCGATCCACAAGATGTCCGACGAGCACTTCCAGGCGATGCTCGACATCCACACCGTCGTGCCCTTCCGCGTGCTGCGCGCCGCCGCGCCGCACCTGCGCGAGCCCGCCAAGGCCGAGCGCGAGGAAGGCCGCGAGGTGTTCCGCAAGGTCGTCAACGTGTCCTCCACCTCCGGCACGTTTGGGAACCCCGGGCAGGCCAACTACTCGGCCGCCAAGGCCGCGGTCGTGGGCCTCACCAAGACGCTCGCCAAGGAGTGGGGCCAGTTCAAGATCAACGTCAACGCGGTCGCGTTCGGCTTCATCGACACGCGCCTTACGCAGGCGAAGGTCGAGGACAACACGATGGAGAAGGACGGCGAGCAGATCCAGCTCGGCATCCCCGAGCAGCTGCGCCAGATGGCCTCCGTGCTGATCCCCCTCGGCCGCGCCGCCACCCCCGAGGAGGCCGCGGGCGGGATCTTCTTCCTCTGCACTCCGTGGTCCAACTACGTGCACGGGCAGACGCTGCACGTCACCGGCGGGATGTTCGGGGGGATGACCGGCTGACGGCAGCGCCTACGGACCCCGCAGGTCCAGCAGGCACCCCGAGAAGTACGCCCCCGCGGGGGAGGCGAGGTAGGCGACGACCCCCGCGACCTCGCCCGCGGGGGTCTGCGCGCCGGGGGCGACCGTCACCGTCGTGATCCCGTGGCGCGCCCACTCGATCGAGAGCGTGCGGGCGAGGTTCTCCAGACCAGCGCACGCCGCCGGTGCGTGTTCGCCCGCGTCGGAGGCAGGAGCGAGGTAGACGATCCTGCGGGCGGGCGGGCTCGGTTCAACGGGTAGGAAGGCTCCGTTGACGACCGCACGCGTGGCGTTCCAGGCGACGTCCACGCAGACCCGCAGCGCGGCGTGCCCGTCCCCGTCCTGCACGAGCGCGTGCGCGAAGAGACCCGCGCCGTCGACCACGAGCAGATCGATTCGCCCCATCTCCGCAACCACAGCCGCGACCGCGGCGTCGAGCGCGGCTTCGTCGGCGGCGTCTGACCGATCGGAGATCGGCCAACACGTGGAGACCTTCGCCCCCAGCGTCGCGCACGCAGCGGACACCGCCGCCCCCAGCGCCCCCTCCGAGGGCGGCCCCGGCGGGACGGCGAGCAGCACCGAGGCGCCCTCCAGGACGCCGGGGCGCAACAGCTTGGATGCTCGAGTCGCTGTCACGACGCCGTGACCATAGGGGTTTCGCTCAGGGCGCCGCGGGCGGGAACGGGCCGGACTGGAAGGAGGGGAGCTCCGGCTCCTCGGGCGTGGGGCCGCCGCCGTGGGCGCGGCGCAGGTCGAAGTAGAGGACCGCGGCCGCGAGCGCGGAGATCGGCGCGGTGAGGATGCCGACGATCACCCGTACGACGAGACCGACGCCGGTGCCCGCCGCGTCGGCCGCCACCTCGATCCCGGCGCCCACGACGCCGACCAGGACGACCAGCAACAGGATCACCGCGAACACGTTCCAGCCGTTGCCGCGCACCAGCTCGCGGCTGCGGCCGAGGGCACGCAGGCCGCCGGGGCGCTCGAGCACCACGACGGGGGCCGCGACCGCCCACAGCGTGGCGAGGATCAGGCCGGGGATGACGATCAGGATGAAGCCGATCAGGATGCCGATGCCCGCGACGATGCCCACCAGGATCAGCTGGCCGAGCACCGGCGTGACCGCGCGCAGCAGCTGGCCGGCGCTCGCGTCGCGCTTGCCGTCCTGGACGTCGGCGACCAGCTCGACGACCATGCCGGTGAACAGCGTGGTGGCGACGAGGCTGACGATCAGCGCGATGAACGCCAGCCCCGACGAGGCCGCGATCAGCAGCACGCCGAAGACCCCGCTGATCGCGAACACGACGGCGGCCGCCGGCATCAGCACGGAGGCCTGGTCCACGTAGATCTGGAACGTGCGGCGGATGATCTCGCCCACGTCGATCGAACTGGTCACGCTGTCCTCGCCTCCCTCACGCCTCTCGATGCCTGGAGCCTGGGCCCATAGCCGCAGCCGACCGGGTAACTGTACGTGACGCCCCCGACGCCTTCGCGGGCGCCGGCCCGCGACCCCCATCTCAGCCGACCTGGCTGACGGTGCGCGACGCCCCCGACGCCTCGCCGGCGCGGCGCTGCTCACGCACCCGGCGGAGAACCCCACGGCGCCCGTGCTCCTCCAGGCCCGCGTAGAGGCGCTTGATCTCCGCGAGGATCTCGTCGGCGACCGCCTGCTGCTGCTCGCGGGTGGGGTCGGCGACGCGCTCCCAGCGCAGCGCCTGCCCGTACTGCACGGTGACCTGGGGCAGCCGCAGGCGCTTCCAGTTGCGGATCCGCGAGGAGCCGTGGATCGCGATCGGCACCACCGGCGCGCCGGACTCCAGCGCCAGGCGGCCGATCCCGCGCTTGGCCTGCTCGGCAAGTTTGCCGCTGCGCGAGCGCCCCCCCTCGCAGTACATCGTGATCGCCCCGCCGCGCGCGAGGATCGTCCGCGCGGTGGTGAACACCTCTTCGTCGCGCGCCCCGCGGCGCACGGGGAAGACGCCGCCGTGGGTGTAGATGAACTGCATCGGGGGCTTGAACAGCTGCGACTTGGCCATGAAGCGGACCTTGCGGCGGATGTAGCAGCCCATCAGGAAGTGGTCCATGAAGGAGAAGTGGTTGGGCGCGAGGATCACCGGGCCGGAGCCGGGCACGTTGTCGGTCGAGATCGCGCGCGCGCGCAGGCCGGCGTACGCGTACAGCGAGGTCACCAGGCGCGTCGCCTCGTACGCCCAGTCGGGTTCGCGCGTGCGGGCGCGCTCGTGGAAGCGGTCGAAGTGCTCCTTCGGCCGCGGGTCTGTGTACACCTGCTCGCGCATCGGCGCCAGCTCGCTCATCTGCTCTCCCCTGCCCGGTCGGGCTCTCCTGCTCGCTGCATGGCCTTTCTACCTCGCGGGAGCGGCAAGGTTACGCGCCCACCCCCGCGGGAGAAGGCCACGCTACGCCTACGCGATGATACGATGAGCGTATGAGGCGAGCGACCATCAGTCTGCCCGAGGATCTGGCCCAGGACATCGAGCGCGAGGCGCAGCGACGACGCGTGTCCGTCTCAGAGGTCGCGCGGAACGCGCTGCGCGAGCACCTCGACAGGCGGGCGGCGGGTGGTCTGCCGTTCATCGGCATCGGACACAGCGGCACAGGCGACACGGCGCGACGCGCCGAGGAGATCCTTGCTCACGAGTGGGGCGATGCTCGCGGTCGTTGACACAGGGCCGCTCTACGCCTCACTCGACCTCGACGACGCAGACCACCAGGCCTGCGCAACCGCGCTCAGCCGCCCCGGACTGCGCATGGTGATCCCGATGCTCGTGATCGCCGAGGTCGCCTACCTCGCCGCGACGCGCCTCGGCGCCGACGTCGAGGCGACCTTCATCCGGGCACTCGGCGCCCTCGACGTCGACGCGCCCCCACCGCAGGAGTGGACACGCATCGCCGAGCTGATCCGCGAGTACGCGGACTTCCCGCTCGGCGCCACCGACGCCTCCGTCGTCGCACTCGCCGAACGACTCGCCACCCCCCATGTCATCACGCTCGACCGCCGCCACTTCCACGCCATCAGACCGCGTCACTGCGAGGCGCTGCAACTGCTGCCCGAGTGAAGGGAAAAAATCTCGGCCTGTCAGCCGAGCGCCCAGAGCAGCAGGTGGGCTGGTATGAGCGCGTAGGTTTCACGGAAGCTCAGATCGCGTCCGGCGGGTTTGGCGCGATCGGCGGACTACGTGGCGATCTCTTCTCGGATGTAGGTGGCCAGTTGGCGCGGGGCCTGAACGACGGGCATCGGTGGCACCTCCACACGCTGAATCTCCACACCTGTGACGCGATGTCAAGCCCCTGGTGCGTCCCGGTTGCGGGGTGGGGTCGGAGTAGGGGATGGAGATATCTACGAAAGCGATCGCACCAAGGCTTGCCGACCGGCTCTGCTCACTGGCCGAAGGCCAGTTGCAGACCCAGGTATCGCGCTCCGGCACGCTCGACGCCAGCGCACTGGGCGTCGTGAGCGCCTGCGCGGCCATCGCCGCGATCGTCCTGGGCGTCCGCTCCGCCCACCACCTCTGGATCGCCGCGCTGGTCCTGCTCGGGCTGTCGCTCGGCCTGGCCGTGTACGCCCTGCTGCTTCCGGGCGCAGAGCAGAACGGCCCGTCCGTAACCGAGATGCTCGACGCCCGCGCGAGGAATGACGACGAGACCGTCGAAGAGACCCTGCTCGAAGACCTCGCGGCGGAAACCTTTACCAACGAGCGGGCCCTCGCTCGCAAGGATCCGCCGCTCGCCTGGGCGGTGGCGCTGCTCGTGCTCGCGATCGTGCTCGAGCTGGCAAGCGTACAATGAGCGCCATGGAGCCTACCAGCACCACCCAACCCACCCGGGACTATCCGAGGACGCCTGACGGCAAATACAGGTACATGACGTGGGACGGGCGGCCGTTGCACTTCAAATCGGTCATCACACCGGGAATCGCGTCGGGTCTCATCCTCCCCGAGTGGTTGCGCAAGCGCTTCCGGCGCGCAGACAAACGCACCTCGCGCTAGTCCCGTCCTGCGACGGGAGACCGGTCAGCCGCCCGGGTCGCTGCGCGCACGGGTTTGGTCGCGATCGGCAGACTACGTGGCGATCTCTTCTCGAATGTAGGTGGCCAGCAGCGGGTCGTCGAGCTCCCACTTCGCCGTCTGCGGGGAGCGGTGGACAATGCTCGCGCGCTGCAGGTGTCCCAGCGCGCGGCTCGCGGCCTGCGACTCCAGTCCGTGATAGGCCGACCGCCCGGCGGCGAGGTTGCCGACGATCCGCAACGCGATCGCGCCGGAGCGGCCCAGGCGCCGGACCGTCTCGACCGCATCGACGTGGCGGGCACGCTCGGCCTGCAGGGCGCTGCGCCAACCGCTGAGCGCCAGCCCACGGTCGATCTCGTGGGTGTCAGCCTCGATCGAGGCGAGATGGGTCTGCTGCGCGATCAGCATGATCGTGCGCGGGTGCAGCTCGCCCAGCTCGATGATGCGCTCCAGCGCGTCCGCCTCCACGCCGCACCCGTCCTCGGCAAAGCGCCCCTCCAGCCCCTCGCGCCACTCACTGGCGAGGATCGGCGTCAGCTCGATGAACCCGCCGAAGCCGTAGAACGCGCGCTGACGGCTGGTGAACAGGTCGCGCATCATGTGCTCCAAGCTGCCGGCGAACAGCGCGGTGACCCGGTCCGATCTGTGCAGCGTCTCGCGCATGAACCTCATCAGAGCATCCGGATCGCCGTAACCGCCGCCGTCGACGATCTCCTGAAGCTCATCCACGAAGAGGACCAGCCGCTTGCCGTCGCGTCCTGCGATGCGCTGCAGAAGCTCGAGCGCCATCCGCAGGGCCCGCTCGGGGTCCCCGGCGGCAGAGCCCGGGCGGAACGCCAGCTCGACCGCATCGCCCAGGTCGGCCTGGGTCTTCATCGCCAGGGTCAGCGCGGCTCCCTTGAGCACCGCGGCGCCCGCCTCGTGGATCCTCTCGATCAGCTTGTGCACCGGCCCGCGGTTGGCGAGCGTCTCCTGAACGAGCGCCTCCGCGAGCGTGGCGGCGTTCGAGTACCTGTAGAGGCTGACGGACACCGTATAGAAGCCCCCGGCGCGCAGCACCCCGACGGCAGCCTCGCAGACACTGCTCTTGCCGGTGCGCCTCGGAGCGGCGACCACGCGATGCGCGCCGCCCGACAACTGCAGCACGAGCTGATCCACATCGCCCCGGCGACCTATCATCCGGTCAAGCGGGACGGGCGCATCGGAGGGGAACATCTCGCGACTGGGGATCCGCATCTATGACGATTATGTCATAGCTCCATGACGTTAACGTCATGCCCTTGGCGCGGGGCCAGCGAGCGCCTCGGCCTCGGCCGCGTTCGCGTTGATCTGCAGGCCGTCGCGCAGCCACTGCACCGCCGAGCGCCCCCCGCGCGTCGCTAGAATCCACTCATGGCAGCGAATGAGCACACCGACCATGAGCTGGTCGTCGCGGCCGATGGGAGCATCCCTGCCGATCAGTTGGCGCGCCTGGGCGTCGCGCCCGGCGCCCATCTACGTGTAGTTGACGACGAGTGGGGCGAGCCCGAGATGGCGCCGCTGCCGGAGGGCTGGGGGCGCATGGCCAACGGCCAGCCGATGCCGAATGTCGTGGCCGCCGTAAGGCGCTCGCGCGAAGGCCACTGACCGAAGACATGCTCGTCATCGACGCGAGCGTCGCCGTCGACCTCTGCCTTGCCCCCAACGGCTTCGATGAGCTGGCCGGAGAGGATCTCATCGCGCCATCGGTGATCCATGCCGAGGCGCTCTCGACGGAGCTCAAGCCCAAACCGCCTTCCTCCTCCGAGGCGGAGACCTAACACTTCTCACCCCGCGAGGTTGGCCGCGTGGAGGCCGCGACCGCCAGCAGGCGGCGTGGGAGCGAGCGCAGGCGGCGCTCGCCTGTGTGGTAGCGCCCTACTTCCTCTTCCGCGTCCTCCCGTGCTTGGCGCGCTTCTTCGCGTGCTTGGCCTTGTGCTTCCCGCAGCCGGTGACCGCGATCTTCGTGCTGGTCTTGATCAATGCGCCGTTCTGCCCGACGAATTCGGTCGGCATCGCGAGCTTCTCCTTGCATAGGTTCCCGTTCGCCGCGAGGGCGGAGTACTGGCCCTGCGGGAGCGTCAGTTCGAACGTGCCGACGGGGGCGTCGGGGACCGTCTTGAACGTGCTACTCGTGATCCCCGCCTTATTGATGAACGTCGAACCCACCAGGTGCACCGTCACGCCGTAGCCCTGCAACACGATGATCAAGCTCGGGAACGATTCCCCGCCGTGGGAGACGAAGTACGCCGGGCCCGAGAGCGGGACCGGGAGCTCCGGGGTCGTCGCCGTCGCCTGGCCGACGATCGACGCGGGCGGGCACGCCGCGGGGTTCGCATTGAAGACCGCCGCGGTGCATGCCTTCTGCAACGTCGTGAGCCGCGAAGGCAGCGCCTTCGGGAGTTCGACTTTGACTTTGGCGATGTTCGCGTCATACGGGCCCGCCGGGTAGCCGAGCTTGACGTGGAAGCTCGCCCCGTTCGCCCGCGAGGTCTTCCCCGACGTCGACGCTTCCAGCTTCGGCTTGAACGCGAGGACCGCGCAGTTGGTGACCTGGTAGGGCACCGACAGCGCCGACGTCGCGCCTTCGGTGCTCGTCAGCGTCCCCGTGACCGCCAACGGACTGCAGTTCGTCGCGTTGAACGTGAACCCCGGACGGTTCACATCCACGAACACGTGCTTGATCTGCAACGGGATGCCGTCGATCAGCGTCGGGATCCTGTACGGGCCTTCGTTGTCCGTCGTGACCGTCAACGCCGCGGTTTCCTCGTTCACGTCGATCCTCGCCCGCACGATGACCTGGCCGAGGTCGAACGGGCCCGCCTTCGCCGGGTTCACGATCGACAGGCCGAACGGGGCGCCCTTGTACGGGCCGGTGATGTAGACCTTGCCGCCCTTCACGGTGTACGGGTCCCCACCCACCCCGACGCTGACGATCGTTTCGCCGATCAGGCTTTCCGGGCCGCACGTCCCAGCGTTCGCCTGTTCTTCGCCGCAGAGCTTTACGTTCGAGAGCGTCCCCGAGACCCCGAGCGGCATCTTCAACTGGACGCCCTGCAGGGCCTGTTCGCCGTCTTCGCGGCCCATCGTCATCACGAACGGCGTGAACCCACCCGCCTGAATACTCGACGTACCCGCCGTCAGGCTCGGCGCGAACGGCAATGGGTCACGGCATGGGCTGCCGTTGGGACCCGAGATGATGTCGAACGTCGAGGAGGATTCCGTCGTCGCGTTCCCCGACCACGGCGTGAACGTCCCCGTCGTCGTATACGCCCCACACAACGCAGGCGTCACAAGCGGCGCACGGTCCCCGCCGAAGAAGTGCAGTTCTACGTCTTCAAACGGCGTCTGCGGCAAGAACTGCGCCGCGACATCGTTCGTGTACCGCGGGTCGTTCTCGAACACCGGGTCCCCTTCGAAGTACGACGACAGCTGGCCCGTCACCGGGTTCTCGCGCACTTCGCCGGTCGCCTTCGCGCGGATCCCGGATATCGGGTCGTACGCTTCGATATACAGCGCGACCAGCGAACCGAACGGGTTGGTGTTCTGCGTCGCGAGGTACGCCGCGCCTTCCAACGCGTTGGGTAGCAGCGGCGTCTTGATCTTCACCGTGCCGACCTTCGCTGCTTCCGGGCACGTGGATGCTTCCGCGCTCTGCAGCGCGATCTGTTCGGTCGAGCACGCGAGCAGCCCGTCCGCGCCCGCGGGGTTCAGCACGACGCCTTCGGGAAGCGTCACCGAGAGGCCCTTCACGTCGGCCTCCGCGAGGCCAGTCGGGTTCAGGCTGACGTCCTGCGGCACGTGCTCGTCGACGGTCAGCCCCGTCGGGGTGCTCCCGGCTTCCCCGTCGGGCGTTACCTTGATGCTCGGCGAGAACGGCAGCTGGTTGCAGCCATCCATCGCCACCGGCCGGCCGAGGTTGTCTTTGAAGGTGTATTCGAGCGGACCGGTGAACGCGCCCTCCCCCTCCCACGAGTCGCCTTCCACAGTCGTGTTCACCGGCCCACCGCAGGAGGTCGGCATCGTCAACAACGGTGGCGGCGCTTTCTCTTCGGTGTGCGTGCACGGCGGTGGCGATCCAAGAAAGGATTGCGGAGCGAGGCAGTTCCACCCCCGCTGCCCGTCGTGGCGCAGATCGCCCGGCACACCCCAAAACGTGACCCGGCTCGACAGAAACCCGACGAGCTCGGTGATGTTCGGCACCGTCACCGTCACCCCATAATCCCCGCCCGTGCGAACAGAGGTATCGAGGAACGTCAGCTCACCATCCAAATTGAAACCGAACCGCGCCGGTTCCCCGACCGCCGGTTCCAGCGCGAACAGCGGCGCAGCGACCGTGGCCGGTTGGGACGCTTGATTCACCGTGTACGTGACCGATGCTACGCCGACCGCCGTGTCATCCGGGCATTCATTATGTGACTCTGCGCTACCACCCAGCGTGTGCACAAACTCCTTCAGCGGGCACGTCGGGAACGGCAACGGGTTGCCGATCAACCCCGGCGGCAGATTGAAACGCAGATCCTTCACCGCGCCCGGCGGCTTGTTCGGATTCGCCGTCTGGTTCAGCGCGATATACGTCGTAAGCTGAAACGGGTGCGACCCCGCCTGCGTATCCGGCGACCCGCCCGCGTCTTCCGGCAATAGTTCATACCGCTCGGGACCAAACGGTGTCGGTCCCCCTTCGCCGACGACGATCGGGTAACTCGTCGACGCAGCCACCGCACCGCCACCCGAGACGCTCCCGAGAACCTCTTCGCCGGAGTGCGCCGCTTCGCCGACCGCGACCTTCACCTTGACTTCAAAGCTTTCAAACGCGCGCCGCGTCGCTGAAGACCCCGGCACTTCGCACGTCACCTCCCGCGCCATGACTTTGCAGCCCTCCGGCCCAGCAGCGCTCAGCACCGTCAGGCCTTCCGGCAAGCTCACCCCCAGCACGACCGTCGAGGAGGAGCTCGTGCCCGCATCGCCGAAATCCTCCGCCAGCAGCGTGACCTCGCCTTCCCCGCCCGCCGCCAGATCCCGCGGCAGCGCCTGCACGTCCACGTGCCACCACGGGCTGCACACTTCCGAGCACGGCAATTCCGCTTCCGCTGCAAACGCCGGAGCCGAACCCGCCACCACCACAAGCACTGCCAACGCCGCGGCCGCCTGGACGACAGGCAGACATCTCTTCAGCACGCTCATCCTCTCCTCCCTTTCACCCTGCTCGCTCTCCGAGCGTGTCGCCTGCTCCTGCGCCCGCGCTTGCACGCACGGGTCCGCCTCGAGCACTTGGGCGCCCTGGCCTTAGCCCTGGGTTTCGCCACCGGCGTCGGCGTGGGAGTCACATTTCCCGCGCCGGTGAACGTCTCGCTGGAGGGCGCCCCGAACAACGTCGGCTGTGGCGTCGGCGCCGCCTTGCACGCATCCCCCGTCGTGCACGGCGGACGCTTCAACAATTCCATCAGCGCGCATGGCGCCATTTCCGTGCACTCATGCGCATCGTAGATGTCATAGCTGTTGTCGTAATCCCGTGGCGAGAGTTGCGAGGTCGTCAAGAAGAAGACGTCTCCACCCAATTCGCTCGCATCCATGAACGACGATTCCTCCGAGGACGTCCCCGAGGAAATCAGTCCGACGCACCCTTCCGCCGCCGGACTGTACACCACGCTCGCGCTCACCCCATAACCCGGCGGCCCACAGCTGCCCTCACCCACCGGCTCGTACTCATACACATCGCCCTGGCCATTCACATCCGCCGGCACCAACGCATCGGCACTATCGAAGAACAACCGCCCGCCATTGGAAAGATACCGCGGCTGATACCGGGAACGCGAGTCGCCATAGGGTGTCCATGCGGGGACGCGCGACCCACCCAGCGGACGCGCGCCCGTCGGGTCACACGACGCGCACACCACACGCCCCGTGCTCGCATCGTAGAGAAACACCTCCTGGTCGCGCGCGCCGCTGACGGCGTCCCGGTTTTCATACCCCGTCACGCTCTGTTCAGACATAAAAGCCACAAACCGACCGTTCGGCGACACGCGCGATTCCATACTCGTGAGACCTTCGCTCGAGCTCACGCCCGTCGCGACGAGCTTCGGCGGCGCCCACGTACGCGTCGCCGCTTCGTAATGCTCCATATACAAATGGTTCCCGCCGCCCTGGCCCGCCCCACCCAGCGCGCCTTCCGCCACGAAATACACATACGAACCGTCTTCGCCCGCGCCAATCACACTAGACACATTCGCCGTTTCACCCGGATGGCCATCCACCGACAGATCCGTCAACCTACCCACCGACGACCCCGCGCCACTCGTCACTTCGAACACATACAGATCACCGTTACCACCTTTCTCGGCAGCCGTCGAGTCTACGGTAAGACGCTCCGGACTCGTGAAGAACACCCGCGAACCTTCCCCGTTCGCCGCCCAATACTTCGCGCTGTCAACCTTTTGCTGCGGCATGCCCTGAGCCGCATCGACGCGCACTGTTTCCCCATTTTCCCCACGCGACGCGTCGCGCAGAAGAAGCTGTTCTTCTTCCACCCCACGGCCATTAGATTTTTCGAATTGCCACACGATCCGCGAGCCGTCGGTAGAAACGGCGTTCCTCACCAACCAGCTGTGAGGTTCACCCAGCCCCCCTTCGGACGTCCGTTCGCCATCCGGCAGGACACCGACGAACCGCAGCTTTCCATCCGTCCACTCGTACAACCCCCCACCGGCCGGCGCGCCTTCTTCCAAAGCAGTATCAGATTTGACGATCACATGACTGAAATCGGGGGACGCCCCGAGGAAGCTGACACCACCACGCTGCTGTTCTGGCTTGCCTTCGTCTGGACCCCCGATCTTGGTGCCCAGCGGCACGTTTTCCGCGCTCACAAGCGCCCGGTACGCACCGCTCGCTTCACGCAAATAGAGAGTCTTTTCCGCGCCGGCCGGCAATGGCGGCAACGGCGTATTTCCCTCCGGTTCGACAAGCCCGAGCGACAGATCGCTGGAGAACAGCCTGTATTCGTCGACTTCACCGAGCAGCGGCTTGGACGGTCCTTCTTCATGCGGCGTCGCAAGATCCACCGTCCTCCAACTCCCAGGCGCCGTCCGAGTCGCCATGTCCTCCGTCACTTCCGGCGAACGCGCACCCGCAGGGTTGACTTCCAACGGCGCCGTCGAAGTGAACACGATCGCCCCGCCATCCACCGCCGCCTGAATATCATTGCCTTCCGTTTCGGCCAAGGGGTCAAGCCCGGCGCCATCGAGCCCGGCAAGCCCCGAGCCCTGCTTGTTCGGCGGCGTCACCATTTCCCACGCCCGGCCATCCGGCAGCGCCGTCTCCGTCCCCGCCGCCTGCGTCACGAACACCCCATCCGGACTTTCGACGACGAATCTTTCCCCTTCCGGTTCATTCACCGCGACCACGCGATAGTGATAGGTCGTTCCCGGAGAAAGGCCCTGCAGATGCACACTCACAGCCACCGCGCCCTCGCCGGAGCCAACGCTCGCCCCGGGCGGCGCGGGAACGCTCGCCCCGTACGACGCACTCGTGCCGTATTCGAAGTAGTAGCTCGTGGGCGAGGTGTTCGGGTTGACCTCCGCGTCCAGCGTCGCGGAAGTTGAAGTGACGACCGAAGCCGAGGCTTCCTGGACAATCGGGGGCCCGAGCGTTCTGAACGCTCGATCCTGCGAGGCTTCTCCCGGGCTCGTCCCGTTGGCGTTGCTCGCCTGCAACCGGTAGTAGTAGGTCGTATCCGGCTGCAGGCCGGTCAGTTCCGCGTGCACCGCCATCGGACTGTGACCGTTGGCGACCGCTTCCGAGCACGGGCTGATCTGACCGAACGATTCGCTCGTGCCCCATTCGAACTGGCACGTCGCCGCACCTACTTCGTCCGGGTTCACCGTGCCCTCGAGTGTCGCCTTCCTCACCCCAACCACGGAGGCTGGCGAGGTTGTCACGTCAGGCACGACGATGAGCGGACCAAAGATGTCGACAACGGCGGTACTGCCTTTTTCGTCGCTGACGAACAGGTTGTGGCTGACAGGATCGACCGCCACGCCTCTCGTACGGCCAAACGGACCAGCCGGAGTGCCCGTCAACTGGCCGAGATAGACACCTTCAGAGCTGAAACGGTCGATAACTGTAGAGTCGACCACATATACATCGCCATTGCTGGCGTCCACCGCGATGTCGGTAATGTCCCCGAAGCCACGCGCCGATGTACCTGTCAGCTGCCGCACGAACGTATACTGACCAAACGCCGTCGGCTGGAGCTCATCCACTACGAAACCGCGTGTAGAAGAAGATACCTCATAGTACGCCACGAAAACATCGCCATTCGATTCATCGACAGCTATCGCGCGTGATTCCACAAATAGGAAGGGAACTCCTGGCCTGAGTTCCGGCGCCGGGAGTTCCGTGACATAGTGTTCTTCACCGTTGGCTTCACGATGGAAGACGTAGACGGCGTGGACACTCGACGAGATTGATACATACACATCACCGGTTGCCCAATCCGAGAGGCTTTCGGAGTTGTCGACCGCCATGTAGTCTTCTCCAGTCAAAGATTTACTCGGCGTTTGCGCACCGGTCCACGTCGCCTGCACGACCCCCGATTCATTCTCGACAACTATGTTGCGTTCCGAGTTAAGACGGCCGCCGACCAGGAGATAAATCTGTGGTGCGGATACCCCCTGCGCGTGACCCACCCCGATGTCGTCACAAAGAAGTTCACACCTCGCTCCGTTAGCAAACTGCGAAAGAAAGTCCCCTGTCGCGGCATAGAACTTGTCAACCCTGGAGCGTTCACTCAGCCATAGATGACCCGAATCAACAGTCATCCCAGGAAAGGATTCCAACGGACCATGATTAGGCACGGGTTCATTACCCGGCGGCGGCCCGGTTGCCGGGATTTCGGTGATCTGCGAGAGAAAATTTCGCGTGGTCGCAGCCTGCGCAGACGCACCGCCCAGCGCAAGAGCGCCCGCCAGCGCACACAACAGACCGACCACAGCCAGGCGCCAAGGACAGTCGGTGAGCCGCACCTCGCTCACCCGGTCACCGCCCAGGTGCCTTCGGCATACGGTTCTAGTATTTCCTGCACAAAGAGGGCAAAGAATACCCCCGTCGTGTGCGGGCCTCCTTCAGGTCGAGCGTGAATCGCGCCCCCAACAGCGAATGCACCAGTGTTCGTGCCATCGGTACCGTAAATGCAGAGGTTGCCGGAGACCGCCTTCGGTTCCGCGATGGATCCGGGGCATGCCGTCTGCGTTTTCGTTGTTTCGGGCCCTTCCGGTTCACGTTCGTTGCCGAATGTGGGCGCTATGACTTCTTCGCCCTGTTCGTTGATGTAGTGAACTTCTTCATTACCGAGGGACTTGGCGAGCGGGATAGGAAAAGAGAGAACCTCACGAATCGCACCTAGATTTGTGGTCGTCCGTTTGAAGAGAGAAGCTCCCGCCCTCCACGCCCCGGTCTCGGTCGCCCCGGCCGGGAGCGTGCCGCCCGCCGTCCACGGCGAGCCTTCCTTCCCTTTGCAGGCATACGTTTTGCCGCTCGCCGACGTGAACGCCGAGCCGCCTTCTTCGCAGCTGCCGATTTTGCCTTGGGATTCGACGCTCGTGACACTGGTCCCGTTGGTCCCATTGGTCCCATTCGCACCAGCGGCGCCAGTCGGACCGGCCGGGCCCGCGGGACCCTGAGCGCCCGCCGCGCCGGACGGACCCGTCGGTCCCGTCGACCCCGCGGGTCCCTGAGGACCGGCCGGGCCACGTGGACCCGCCTTCGCTTTCGGCTTGGCCTTGCTCTTCGCCACAGTCGCGACCGCGGACACGGACCCGGCCGACGCAGCCGGGCCGGAGCCACCACGCCCCGTGACGGCAAACGCCCCACCCGTCGTCGCGAACACCAACGCCACGAACGCCATCACCGTGGCCGGACTCAACTGCCTACGAACCCAAGCAACCATCGGACGCTCCTCCCATTTCTCTTTCCTTGTAAAACCCTTGACAAAAATTCTCGGGCGCACACCAACACGCCCACGCAGCATGCGAAGACCGGCGGCGCATCACGCGGCCCTCCGCTCACCGGGAGCATGGATCCGGATGCTCTGCGCGACCCGCAGACCCCGCGCGGTGAGACTCCACGCGTTCGGCTCACCTTTCGCGTGACCCTCACCCGCG
This sequence comes from uncultured Solirubrobacterales bacterium, assembly GCA_963702085.1. Lineage (GTDB taxonomy): Bacteria > Actinomycetota > Thermoleophilia > Solirubrobacterales > Solirubrobacteraceae > Palsa-744. The sequence continues at coordinate 3,025,077 of OY969707.1, forward strand.
TTCTCCAGCAGCCCAAGGCTCTCCAGGCGCCGCAGCAGCTTCGAGACCTGCCCCGGGTCGTGGATCCCCGCGCGCTCGGCGACCATGCGATTGCTCGCCCCCGGGCGCTCCCCCACACCTTCCAGGACCCGCGCGGTGCGATACGTCAAACGCATCGAGACACCCTCCAGCGGATCGCCCACCGCGCTCCCGGACGCAGATGGGCCAGCGGACGCGCGCTTGGTGCCCGCGGGCGCGGGACGCGCCTGCTCGCGGCGCGCCGCCGCGGCACCCATATAGGGCAGCACGATCATCCCCATCAACTCGCCGAGAAGATCGGTGAGCGGCCCACGCTCACCCCGCAACAAACGCCCGTGCACGATCGTGAACGCCGCGCCCACAACACCCTCCGCGGTCAACGGCGTGCAACCCCCGCCGCGCGCACCCTCCACACGACCCTCATCGACGACCGCCGCCAGGCCCGCGAGGACCTCCTCGCGACGCCCCAACACCTCCGCGCCACCACGCAACGCCTGAACCACACATACACGCGCGAGCGCCGGCTCGCGATCGAGGAACGAGAGGATCGCCCACAAACCCCCACGCACCCGCTCACGCCACGCCAGGCCCTCGAGGCCAGCCGCCGCCACATCCCCCTCGACCAGCGCGACGACATCCTCCAACACCGTGGCGAGGCACTCCTCGCGGTTCGAGAACAGCTCGTAGAACGTGCGACGCGACACCCGCGCGCGGCTCGTGATATCCGCGACCGTCATGTCCGCGTAGCCGAGCTCGTCGACCGCCGCGACCGCCGCCGCGAGCAACCGCGAACGCTGAATCTCAACGATCTGCTCGTGCGATGCACCCGGGCTCGAGGCACGCACCGCCACCGCGCGCGCGGGCATCAGAGCGCCTCCCCCGCGCGGACGGGTATGAAGGCCGCGCGAGACCCACCCCCGCGAGCGGGAGAACCGGGGCGGCGCGAACCGGCCGCTACCGGCCGGCTAGCTGCAGGCCGAGATGCTGAAGAGAGAGAGAGAGAGAGAGAGAGATGCATCAGACCGCTGATGCATCTGGCAAGAACCCCACCCGGAGCCCCACGCATTACCGCCACGTTATTCCCTCTCGAAACCACGCTGAACCAATCTCCCTCTAGTTCTGTGACCCAGTCCCTCTACCCAAACCAACCCTGCAAGCGCTTGGACGTCAACCACAAGACGGGATGACCCAAACCAGACCCTATGTCGACCGATGCACCACCCTCTGTGGGCACCGACCCGCACTATATAACCACACCTGTGACGCGATGTCAAGCCCCCAGCGTGTCCCGGTTGCGGGGTGGGGTCGGAGTAGGGGATGGAGATGTCCACGAAAGCGATCACGCCGAGGCTTGCCGACCGACTCTGCTCGCTGGCCGAAGGCCAGTTGCAAACGCAGGTATCGCGCTCCGGCACGCTCGACGCCAGCGCGCTGGGCGTCGTGAGCGCATGCGTGGCGGTCGCTGCGATCGTCCTCGGCGTCAGGTCCGCATACCACCTCTGGATCGCCGCGCTGGTCCTGCTCGCGGTGTCCGTCGGGGTCGCCGTCCGCGCTCTGTTTCTTCCAGGCGCCAAGCAGATCGGTCCGCTCGTGGCTGACATGCTCGACGCTCGCCAGGCACACGATGACAAAGACCTCGAACGGACTCTGCTCAACGACCTCGCGGCGGAAACGCTTGCCAACGAGGACGCCCTCCGGCGCAAGAACCTGCTGCTCACCGGGGCTGTGGCGCTCTTCGTACTCGCGCTCGTTCTCAAGCTGGTAGGAGTACAATGAGACGCATGGAGAATGCCACCACTGACCAACAGGTCGCCGGCACCACCAATACAGACGAGCGGGAGCCTCCCCAGATCAGGTCACTCACTGTGCCCGGCCTGCTCGAGCTCCCCCCCATGCCCGCATGGCTGCGCAGGTTCCTCCGGCGTACAGACACGCCCGCCGCGCGCTAGTCCCACCCGCTCCGCGCACGCGCCAATGCGCCGTGCCACCCCGCGAGCAGGCACGCCCGCTCTCCCTCGCCCATGAGCGGCTCGAAGCGCGCGCGCTCGCGCCAGCCGGCGCGCACGTCGCTGACGGTCCAGAGGCCCGCGCCCACGCCCGCGAGGTAGGCCGCGCCGAGCGCGGTCGTCTCGGCGAGCTCGGGGAGGAGCACCGGGACGCCGAGGATGTCCGCCTGGAACTGCATCAGCCAGCGGTTCGAGGTCGCGCCGCCGTCGGCGCGCAGCTCGCGCAGCGGCTCGCCGGCTCCGGCCTCCATGGCGCGGACCGCGTCGACCGTCTGGTAGGCGATCGCCTCCAGGGTCGCGCGCGCGAGGTGCGCGCGCGTGGAGCCGCGCGTCAGGCCCGTGATCGTCCCGCGCGCGTTGGGGTCCCAATGGGGGGAGCCGAGGCCCGTCAGCGCGGGGACGAAGTAGACCTCGTCGTTGGAGTCGAGCGAGGCTGCGAGCGCCTCGCTCTCGGCCGCGTCGGCGATAATCTGCAGGCCGTCGCGCAACCACTGCACCGCCGCGCCGGTGACGAAGATCGACGCCTCCAGGGCGTAGGTCAGCGCCGAGCGGGCCGCGGCCGGCCGGGGGGCGTCGCGCGCGTCGGGTCCGGGTGGGACAGCGGACGGGGCGGGCGGGGTTCCAATCCCCCACGCGACGGTGCTCAACAGCCCCGGCGCGGGGGCCGGCGCGACCCAGCCGGCGTTCAACAGCACGAACGAGCCCGTGCCGTACGTGTTCTTGCCCATCCCCGGGTCCACGCACGCCTGGCCGAATAGCGCCGCCTGCTGGTCGCCCGCCACGCCCGCGACCGGCACCGCGTGGCCGTGCAGCGCCTCGGGCCGCGTGACGCCCAGCACGCCCGCGCTCGCACACACCTCGGGCAGCGCCCGCGCGGGCACCCCGAAGAGCTCCAACAACTCCGGGTCCCAACGCCCCGCCGCGATGTCATAGAGCATCGTCCGCGACGCATTCGACGGGTCCGTCACATATTCACCGGTGAGCCTATATATGAGCCACGAATCGACCGTCCCAAACACCGCGCGGCCCTCGTGCGCGCGCGCGCGCAACCCATCCACATGCTCGAGCAGCCACTCGATCTTGGTAGCCGAAAAGTAGGGGTCGAGCACCAACCCCGTACGCGCGCGGACCAGCCCCTCATGCCCCAATTCGCGCAGCTCATCGCAGCGCGCGGCGGTGCGGCGATCCTGCCAAACGATCGCCCGATGCAGCGGCTCCCCCGTCGCCGGGTCCCACACGCAGACCGTCTCGCGCTGATTGGCGATCCCCACCGCCAAAAGCTCCCCCGGGCGCACGCCCGCATCGCCAAGCGCCTCGCCCGCGACCGCCCGCGTCACCTCCCAGATCTCCCCCGCGTCGTGCTCCACCCACCCCGGCCGGGGAAAGTGCTGCGCAAACTCACGGTAAGCGCGCCCGACCACCTCCATGCGCTCGTCGAAGACGATGCACGTGGAGCCCGTCGTACCCTGGTCGATCGCGAGGATCACAGGTGTGAGCGTACCTGTGGGGCTACTTTGGGATCGTCCACGCGTGTCCGTGCGGAGCCCAAAGGTGCGTGCGCGCGGGGCCTCCGTGCCCCGCGTCCGGGCCGCTGTTCCTTACGAGCGCCCCCCGCGCGTCGCTAGAATCCACTCATGGCAGCGAATGAGCACACCGACCATGAGCTGGTCGTCGCGGCCGACGGGAGCATCCCCGCCGATCAGTTGGCGCGCCTGGGCGTCGCGCCCGGCGCCCATCTACGTGTGGTGGAGGCGCCCGCGGCACGAACGGGCGGCAGCTTCGCTGGATCCCTGCCTGACTTCCCCGAGTTGACCTGGGAGGACTTTGAGCGAGCAAGCGAGCTCGCTCGCGAAGATGTCGCTCCAACGTGAGGGTCATCGCCGACTCCCACGCCATCGTCTGGCAGTCACAACGCTCGCCGCAACTATCCGACGATGCGGCAAATGCGCTGCTCGAAGCAGAAGAAACGGATGGCGTGGTGGTGTCGGTCGCCACTCTGATCGACCTTTGGTACGTCACGAAGACGACCAAGGGCGTGAGCGATGCCGATCTGACCCACCTGCGTGAACAGATCGCCTCCTCGCCTGAGCTGAGCTTGCATCCGATCGACGAGGACGTCGTCGACGCCACCACGTCGATTCCCCGCGATGCACTCGGGGACCCGTGGGACCGCTTCATCGTGGCGACTGCCAAGGTTCTCGAGGTCCCGCTCGTCACGAGGGATGCCGCGATCCGCAACAGCGGGCTCGTGCCAACCATCTGGTGAGCACCTCCGCAACCGGGTCCGGCTCAGCGCCTCTTCTTCCGCGTCTTCCCGTGCTTGGCGCGCTTCTTCGCGTGCTTGGCCTTCTTCGTCTTGCCGCACCCCGTGACCGCGATCTTCGTGCTGGTCTTGATCAGCGCGCCGTTCTGCCCGAGGAATTCCGTCGGCATCGCGAGCTTCTGCTTGCAGAGGTTCCCATTCGCCGCGAGCGCCGAGTACGGGCCCTGCGGCAGCGTCAGTTCGAACGTGCCGACGGGGGCGTCGGGGACCGTCTTGAACGTGCTACTCGTGATCCCCGCCTTATTGATGAACGTCGAACCCACCAGGTGCACCGTCACGCCGTAGCCCTGCAACACGATGATCAAGCTCGGGAACGATTCCCCGCCGTGGGAGACGAAGTACGCCGGGCCCGAGAGCGGGACCGGGAGCTCCGGGGTCGTCGCGGTCGCCTGGCCGACGATCGAGGCGGGCGGGCACGCCGCGGGGTTCGCGTTGAACACCGCCGCGGTGCATGCCTTCTGCAACGTCGTCAGCCTGGAGGGGAGCGCCTTGGGGAGTTCGACTTTGACTTTGGAGATGTTCGCGTCGTACGGGCCCGCGGGGTACCCCAGCTTGACGTGGAAGCTCGCGCCGTTCGCCCGCGAGGTCTTCCCCGACGTCGACGCTTCCAGCTGCGGCTTGAACGCCAGGACCGCGCAGTTGGTGACCTGGTAGGGCACCGAGAGCGCCGACGTCGCGCCTTCGGTGCTCGTCAACGTCCCCGTGACCGCCAACTGACTGCAGTTCGTCGCGTTGAACGTGAACCCCGGACGGTTCACATCGACGAACACATGCTTGATCTGCAACGGGATGCCGTCGATCAACGTCGGGATCCTATACGGGCCTTCGTTATCCGTCGTGACCGTCAACGCCGCGGTTTCCTCGTTCACGTCGATCCTCGCTCGAACGATGACCTGGCCAAGGTCGAACGGTCCCGCCTTCGCGGGGTTCACGATCGACAGGCCGAACGGCGCGCCCTTATACGGGCCGGTGATATACACCTTGCCGCCCTTCACGGTGTACGGGTCCCCGCCCACGCCGACGCTGACGATCGTTTCCCCGATCAAGCTTTCCGGTCCGCACGTCCCCGCATTCGCCTGTGCTTCGCCGCACAGCTTGACCGTTGACAGCGTCCCGGAGAGCCCGAGCGGCATATGCAACTGGACGCCCTGCAGCGCCTGTTCGCCGTCTTCGCGGCCCATCGTCATCACGAACGGCGTGAACCCTCCCGCCTGAATACTCGACGTGCCCGTCGTCAACGACGGGCTGAACGGCAACGGGTCACGGCACGGACTGCCGTTCGGACCCGAGACGATGTCGAACGTCGAGGAGGATTCCGTCGTCGCGTTCCCCGACCACGGCGTGAACGTCCCCGTCGTCGTATATGCCCCACACAACGCGGGGGTCGCAAGCGGCGCGCGGTCCCCGCCGAAGAAATGCAGTTCGACGTCTTCAAACGGCGTCTGCGGCAAGAACTGCGCCGCCACATCGTTCGCGTACCGCGGGTCGTTCTCGAACACCGGGTCGCCTTCGAAGTGGGACGTCAGTTGGCCCGTCACGGGGTCCTCCAGTACTTCGCCGGTCGCCTTCGCGCGGATCCCCGACACCGGGTCATACGCTTCGATATACAGCGCGACCAGCGAACCGAACGGGTTCGTATTCTGCGTCGCGAGATACGCCGCGCCTTCCAGTGCGTTCGCCAGCAGCGGGGTCTTGATCTTCACCGTGCCGACCTTCGCCGCTTCCGGGCAACTCGACGCTTCACGGCTCTGCAGCGCGATCTGTTCGGTCGAGCACGCCAGCAGCCCATCGGCGCCGGACGGGTTCAGCACGACGCCTTCGGGGAGCGTCACCGAGAGGCCCTTCACGTCGGCCTCCGCGAGACCCGCCCCGTTCAAGCTGATTTCCTGCGGGACGTGCTCGTCGACCGTCAACCCGGTCGGGGTGCTCCCCGCCTGCCCATCCGGCGTGACCCTGATGCTCGGTGAGAACGGCTCCTGGTTGCAGCCGTCCATCGCGACCGGGCGGCCCAGGTTGTCTTTGAAGACGAATTCGAACGGCGCGGTGAACGATCCCTCTTCCTGCCAGGAGTCGCCTTCGACGGTCGTGTGCAGCGGGCCGGTGCACGCCGTCGGGAGCGTCAGCAGCGGCGGCGGCGTTTTCTCTTCGGTAGCGCCGCACGGCGGTAATTCAACGTTGGGTGTGAGGCAGTTCCATCCTCGGGAGGAGTCGTGGCGGGGGTCGCCCGGGACACCCCAGAACGTCACACGACTGGAGAAGAACCCGACAAGCTCCGTGATGTTTGGGACGGTCACCGTCACACCGTAGTCTTCACCCGTCCGCACCGACGTCGTCAGATACACCGGGTCGCCCTCGATGAAGAACCCAAACCGCGCCGGTTCACCGACCGACGGCACCAGCGAGAACAGCGGCGACCTGGCCGTTTCTACGACCCCACTATTGGCGCTGCCAACGTTTACTTTGATAGTCACCGACGCGACCCCGACCGCCGTGTCATCCGGGCAGGCGTCATCGGATTTCACGAGTCCTGGCAGTTTGTGCAGAAACACCTTCAACGGGCACTGCGGGAACGGCGTCGGGTTGCCGATCAGGCCCGGCGGCAGATCGAACCGCAGATCCTTCGGCGCCGCGGGAGGCTTGCTCGGGTTCGCCGTCTGGTTGAGCGCGATATCGGTTGTCAACTGAAACGGGTGCGAGCCCGCCTGCGTATCCGGCGACCCATCCGCGTTTTCCGGCCGAAGTTCATACTGTTCGACGCCGAACGGAATCGGTTCACCTTCGGCACCCACCGCAACGCGGCTGCTCGCCGACGCGGGGGGCACCCCGCCACCGGACACACTCGCCCGATTCACTTCCCCCGAGACAGCCGTTTCGGACACCTTGACCTTGATGCGGATCGGAAAGCTGTTGTACGCGCGTTCCAGAGGTTCTTCTCCTCCGGGGCTGCACACGATTTCCCTGGGCTGGACAGTGCAGCCTTCGCGAATGGCGCCCCGGTCCGTCACGACGCTCTGCGCTTCGATGCCTTCCGGCAGTTCGTCCTTGAGAACCACCGGCGAGGCTGGGTTCGGGCCCACGTCGCCGAAGTCCTGCACCAGTACCCAGATTTCGCCTTCCCCGCCCCGCGGCAGACTCGCCGGCAGCGACTGGAAGCTGATCTTCCACCACGCGCCGCACGAACCGCATTCAACCGCCGCGGACGCCGACACGGCACCCGAGAGCGCCCACACACCGACCAATACAGAGACCACCATCAACGAAGCAAGACCAAGCCGTCTCATCATCACTTCCCCCCCCTTGTGCGGTCGCTCTTCTTGGCGTGCTTCACGGGCCTTCGCCTCACGCACCTGCCGTGGCTCGGCTTCTTGCCCCTCGCGCACTTCGTTGTCTTCTTCTTCACGATCTTCTTCGGCGGCGCTGTCGCTTCGGGAACGACGTTCCCGGCGCCTGAGAACGTCTCGCTCGACGGCGCCCCGAAGAACGCCGGCTGCGGCGTCGGCGCCGGCTTGCACGCATCGCCCGTCGTACACGCCGGCGGCGCCAGCGCCGGCGGTGGCGAGCACGGCACCGCGGTGGTGCATTCGTGCGCGTCGTATACGTCATAGCTCGTGTCGTAATCCAGCGGCGAGAGCCGCGAGGCCGTCAGGAAGAACACATCCCCGCCTGTTTCGCTCGCATCCAAGAACACCGATTCCTGGCTGGAGTCCCCCGAGGAGATCAAACCGACACAGCCACCCTCGCCTTCGCTGTAGACCACGCTCGCGCTCTGACCATAGCCCGGCGCCCGGCAGCCACCTACCCCCGCCGGCTCATACTCATACACATCCAACTGGCCATCCACGTCCGCCGGCACCAGCGCATCGAAGCTGTCGAAGAACAACCGGCCTTCGTTGGAGAGATACCGCGACTGATACCTAGCGACAGAGTTATCCTCCGGCGTCCACCCCGGGACACTCCCCGCGAGCCAACGATGCGTCCACAGACTGTGTTGGTCCCAGAGCGGTTCTTCTTCGGTTCCCTCGACGACGCCCACCGGCCGCGCGCCCGTCGGATCGCACGACGCGCAGATCAAACTGCCGGATTCCTTTTCGGGGCTTTCCGGGGCGTGGTAGAGGAACACCTCCTCGTCCGCCACACCGCTGTTCGCATCCCGGTTGTCATACCCCGTCAGGCTCGCTTCCGACATGAACGCCAGATACCTGCCATTCGGCGAAACCCGCGACGTCATGGTAACGAGCTGGCCGTGCTCTTCCTCCCCGGTGGAGGTATAGCCCCACGTGGGCGCATCGCCCGCAGAAAGAGCAGCGATAAGCGTCGGAGGCATCCACGCTTTCGTCGCTTCGTCATAGCGATCGACATATATGCTGTCCCCCGCGACGAAGTAGACATAAGAGCCATCTTCGCTCGCGCCGATCACACCCTTCACATCACCACTCAATTCGGTGGTCTTACCGGCCAACGGTTCATCCTGGCCGCTCGTCATTTCGAACACACCGAGAGTCCCGGAATTCGTCAGGAAGACCCGCGAACCTTTGCTGTTGGCGAGGTCAAATTCATCTTGTCCTGTTCTACCGCTACTAATTTGCATGGTTTCTTCTTTTACCATGTCACGAAGGTAGTAGCGTCTTTCACTGTTGTTCTGGGTTGTGGTTGTCCACACGATGCGTGAGCCGTCATCGGAGATCGCGCCCCGCACATCTCCATTTTGTCTATTGCCCACGAAGCCGAGCTGCGCTCCGACAGCTTCCCTGTTGCCGGGCAGCACGCTGACCAGCTGCAACTGCCCTTCCGTCCACTCATACAACGCCCCCCCTTCCCCTCCAACCTGTACCCCGGACGGCGCCCCCGATACCAACGCCGCCGTGGATTGGAGGACAACATGCTTGAAGTCAGGCGAAGCGGAAACGAAACTGACCCCAGGTAGGGTTTCCTCGTCGCCACCGAATTCGACGCCTTCCGGCACGTTTCCCGACGTGACGAGCGCTTTGTATTCGCCGTCGGCTTCACGTAGGTAGATCGTTTTTTCCGACCCCGCCGGCAACGGCGGCAGCGGCGTATCGCCAGCAGGTTCGACCGCCCCAAACGACAGGTCACTCAAGAAAAGCCTGTATTCCGAGAAATGCCCAACCGCCGAAGGTCCTTCATCGTGAGCCGTCGTGATGTCCGCCGTACCCCAGCTCCCCGGGCCACGACGCGTGGAGAAGACCTGCTCATTTTCTGGAGACCTGCTGCCCGCGGGATTGGGAACGATCGGCGCGGTCGCCGCATACGTGATCGCACCGCCATCCGCCGCGGCCTGAATATCGGCCCCGTTAGGGCCGCCGCCCGTGGCAGGGAACCCAGCGCCCTGCTTATTCGGCGGCGAGACCAGTTCCCACACCCGGCCATCCGACTGCGTCACCACCGTACCCGCCGCCTGCGTCGTGAACGCGCGGTCTTCGCCCGCTCGGCCTTCAGCGCCGGTCAGCGCGTTGACGGCAACAACACGATAGTGATAGGTCGTCCCCGCCGCCAGACCCTGCAGATGCACGCTCGCCGGCAGAGCGCCTTCGCCAGAGCCAAGGCTGACTCCCGGCGGGGCCGGCACCGCCGGATCTTCATAGCCGGTCGTCCTCCCATACTCGAAGTAGTACGTCGTTTCGTTCCCCAGCGGGTTGATCTGCGCTTCCAACGTGGCGCTCGTCGACGCCACCCCGCTCACCGACTCGCTGCCGATCAATGCCGGGGGAAGCGTCGTGAAGACCACTTCTTCGCTGACGATGCCACCAGGCGCAGCGTTCGGATTCGTCGCGACGACACGGAAACGATACGTGGTTTCAGGATTCAACCCGTTGATCGCGACGCTCACAGGGTGCTCGGAGAGATCCGCGCCGATCGAGCCGCTCTCAGGAGTCTTCACCGCCTTCGCAAAACCGCCTTCTTCGGTGAACTGCCTTTCGGTGACATATTCGAAATGGTAAGTCGTTTCCGCACCCTCCGGGTTGATCGCGGCTTTCAACGTTGCGGTCGTACTCCCGACCGGTTCGGCGTGTACGCTGCCTTCCTCGATCTGCGGACCCGGTGGAGGCGGGAAAAAGATCTGCCCATCCACACCACCACTTCCGAAGTATGTCCCGCTATCAACGACATAGAGTGCGTCGCTTTTATCGCCGAAGGCGAGAGAATTACCAATCGGGCCACCCTCAACGCCACCGGTGCCGAAGCTCTCAAGGAACGCACCCGACGGACCATACTCGAGTAGGGTGGCAGGATGTTCTTCACGGCTAGCCGGTCCGATCTGATCGCTGACGAACAGATCGCCGGTGGCGGGATCGAGACCGACGGCATTAGGGCTGCCATCTTCGTCGAGACCGCCGAGCGGGACACCGGAGCGACTGAACTTCAGAACCTCACCCGGGGTCTGTGGTTCGCCGCTGCGCTCAACTTCGACGGTGGCACCGCCCGAGGCGGTCATCTGTTCGACATCGGTGAAACTAAGGGCACCGATGAATTCCACTTCGCAGTGTGCGCTATCACAGTTCTCAGAGTAAAGGTTGTGGCCGATCGAGGGGAGGGCTTTTAGCGCGGATTCGAAAGTGCTCCTATCGAAATGTTTGCCGGATGGGATCGGGGTGGTGGTCTCGCCGGCGAAGGTGAGGGTGAAGGTGCCGCTTTCAGGCGGGACCACATTTTGAAGCTCATCCTGGCCGCCCGTCGCCGGCTTGACGGTGTAGAAATCTTCGTAGGAGGGGCTGAGGGGGTCGGTATCGGTTGCGAGCGCTGCGATCGACTTGTCCCCGGCAAGCGGTACTTCTTCGATGAAGTCGCCTTCGGAGCTGAACTCCTCGAGACGTTCACCGCCACCGACCCACACATCGCCAGAAGCGCCAATGGCGATAGGATCCGTTTCGACAGGGCTCAACTCATCTTTGCCGCTGCCGGTGACACCGGCAGCGCAGGTGTCACCGGCTTCGATATTGGCCTTGGTGCAGAGGTCCTGTTCGGATTCAGTTGAGCCCGGTTCGCCGACCTTGGTCTCATTGACACCCTTGCCGAACATAAGTAGGAATTCGCCTGCCGGATCAAACTTTTGGACACGTCCATTTCTAGCTTCGGATACGTAGATATCGTGGCTGGGCTGTTCGACCGCGACACTCAGCCCGCTGCCGATCTGGCCTGGGCCAGATCCTCCGGTACCTGGAAGGCAACCGGTCGTAAGTGTGCAGGTCTGAAGTTCTCCTTTAGGTTCAGCCGCGTCGACGCCCCAGCCAAAAGCCCTGATGAATGTGCCTTCCTGCGCAAACTCGCTGATGCGATCGTTATGACGCTCGGCGATGTAGATATCGCCAGTGCTCTGGTCGACAGCGACGCCTTCGGGCTCATTGAGCTGGCCTGCCCCTACGCCTCCGGTGGCGAACGTGACCGAGTGCGCGGCAGAGGCGGGCCCGGCCGCGGAGAGCAGGACGACACCGAACGCCAGAAGAACAACGAGGATGTGGTGTGTCTTGCTCAATTTGATGCCTTTCTCGTGGGAGCGATACATGCGAAGGTTGGTGAGTCGTGCGTCAGGAGGCTCGACCAAACAGGCCCGGAACTTGGCCCGACCGACCCCCGCGCAGCGGTTTTACGGTCGGGCCGAAGTCCAGATCCAGCGGTTATTCGGCCGTTACCGCCCACGCGCCGTAGGCATAGCCGCCGTTTGTTCCAATGAACGCTTGCGCAAAAGCCCCCGCTTTGCCGGTGCCACTCCCGCTCACTGCAGAATTAACGATGCTGTCGGAAGCGAATGCCAGGTCTTTGGCTTCCGCGACATAGACGCAGAGCTCGCCCGGTTCCGCCTTTGGTTCTTCCGCCGTCCCGGGGCACGGCTTCTTGGGTTCTTCCTTCTGGGGCAGGAGTCCCGCGTCTTTCGGTTCTTCTGTGCCGACGCCTTCGAATGCAGTCACTTCTTCGCCGGTTTCGCTGATGATGACGTGGACCTGACACGTTGGTTCCTGTTTTTGGCAGGGTTCGCCGTTGACATCTTTCAGCGGTTTGGCCAGCGGTATCGAGAACGAGGCAATCGGCACGTTCATGACGGAGAACTTCGGTGGCGACCCGGTCGGATCGACCGACCACACCCCGGTCTCGGTTTCACCCTTCGGCAGCGTCTTGGTGAAGCCGGTCGTGCCGTTGCAGGCGGTGGTCGGCGTTCCTCCGCTGCCAACTTTGAACTTCGCGCCGCCCTGCCCTCCACATTCCGAGCCGCCCGGAGCTATCGTTTCATTCGTCACGCTCGCCCCGGCCTTACCGGCCACGCCCGTTTCGCCCTTTTCGCCCTGAACGCCTTTTTCACCCTGCGTCCCCGTTCCCGCGGGCCCGGTGCCACCCGCCGGCCCTGTGGGCCCGGCGGGCCCGGCCGCTCCGGCCAGCCCCGCGGCGCCCGTCGCACCCCTGGGGCCGGCGGGGCCCCTGGCGCCGGCTTTGCTTTTGGACTTGCTCTTCGCAGCCGTGGCGCCGGCCGAGGCGGTCCCGCTGCCGGAGCCACCACCGTGGCTGGTGACGGCGAACGCCCCACCCGTCATCGCAAACACTAGCGCGGCGAACGCCATCACCGTGGCCGGACTCAACTGCCTACGAATCCATGAAAGCATCGAATGCTCCTCCCGTTTCTCTTTTCTTGTAAAGCCCCTGACAAAAAACAACCGGCGCACACCGGGGCCCGCTCAGCACACGAAGACCGGCGACGCATCACGCGGCCCTCTGCTCACCGGGGGTATGCGCGCGGATGCTCTGCGCGAGGAGCTCGCCCCTGGGGGTGAGCGTCCACGCGTTCGGCTCGCCCTTGGCGTGCCCCTCGCCCGTGTTGGCGAGCAGCCCAACGCGCTCGAGGCGCCTCAAAAGCTTCGAGATCTGCCCCGGGTCCACAACCCCCGCGTACTCGCCGACCATACGATTGCTCGCACCCGGGTGCTCGGCGATCCCGGCCAACACCCTCGCGGTGCGATATGTCAGGCGCACCGGGACGTCCCGCAGCGGGTCGCCATCGCCCTGCGCGCCGCCGCGCGCGCTATCCGCACCAGCCGGCTGCGGCGGGGCGGGCGCGGGGCGGGCCTGCTCGCGACGCGCGGCGGCCGGGCCGAGATAGGGCAGCACGATCATCCCCATCAACTCGCCCAGCAGACCCGTGAGCGGCCGGCGCTCACCGCGCAACAACCGCGCGTACACGATCGCGAACGCCGCGCCGACGAGGCCCTCCGCCGTCAACGGGGTGCACCCCGCGCCGCGGAGACCACCCTCACTGCGGCCCTCGTCGACGATCGCCGCGAGGCCCGCCATGATCTCCTCGCGGCGCTGCAATACCTTTGGGCCGCCGCGCAGCGCCTGCACCACGCAGACCCCGGCGAGCGCCGGCTCGCGATCGAACAGCGAGAGGATCGCCCACAATCCCGCGCGGATACGCTCCCGCCACTGCAGATCCTGGAGGTCCGCCGCGGCGAGCTCAGTGCTTATCTGGCCGAGCAGGTCCTCGAGGACCGCGGCCAGGCACTCCTCGCGGTTGGCGAACAGTTCGTAGAACGTGCGCCGCGAGACGCTCGCGCGCGTCGTTATATGCCCCACCGTCGTCTGCGCGTAGCCGAGCTCCTCGATCGCGCAGACCGCGCCCGCGATCAACCGCGCGCGCTGGATCTCGACCAGCTGCGCGCCCTGCGCGTCGCGGTCCACCACGGACGCGCGGGTACGCTCGGAGAGACCCGTGGTGTTGACGCCCCGGGCCCTGGAGGCATTAACGCCCCAGGGGCCCGTTACACGCGCACGCGAGGGCATCAGATCGCCCTCCCCGCGGATGGGGCTTCGGGCGCGTGTCGATGGGGGCTTCTAGAGGCTAGTTCCGAGACTGAAGAGAGAGAGAGAGAGAGAGAGATGCGACAGCGCCAAGCTGGCGCATCTAGCTACGCGCCCTTCTTGGGCGACAGGCATCCCCGTCACGTTATTCCCTCTCAAAACCACGCTACATCCACTCCTCACCGTTCGAGACGTTGGTCCCTCTCCCGAACAATTTCTCAGACCCTGCTAGCGCTTGATGTCAACCGCAAGGCGCGTCGACCCAAACCCGACCCTATGTTTTGCCAGGCATCCACTGGGGATGACCTTGACGATGGCAACCGTACACCATCCGCTTATGCTTGTCAATACCCAAACAGCGTTTCTACTCGACACCATCCCCGGGAGGATCGCGGGCGTTCTTCTTCCGCTGGGCGAGGTCTAGGTCGCGATCTCGGCGAGGCGTCCCTCTTCGCGCGCCGCGGCGGCGAGGCCGGCGTCCGTCGTCAGCAACGCGAGGTCGAGCCGGCGCGCCAGCGCGAGGTACGCGGCGTCGTAGGCGCTCAGTCGCTCGCGCAGACCCCAGATCCCGTCGATGAGATCGATCACGGGGTAGCGCACTGTCCGCAACTCGCTCAACGCGGCCAGCGCCCTGGCGGCCCTGAGCTCGCCCAGCTCGCCGCGCAGCGCGTAGCGACGCAGCGCGGAGATCGCCTCAATGTGGAAGTGCTCGGGGACGTGCACCTCGGCGTGAGACTCGAGACGATCGAGCGCGAGGCCGCCGATCTCGGAGCCGAGCAGGATCTCGACGGCGACGCTCGCGTCGAGAACGATCACCGATCGCGCTCTTTGCGCAGGATCTCGGCCGGGCTCTGAGAGACCCGGACAGGCTCCAGCCCGCGAGCGTCGTGCACCCACTCGCGCATCGTGGGGCGGACGGCGAGATTGCGCAGCTCGTCGAGCAGGTAGTCCGAGAGCGTCATTCCCGCCCGCGCGGCGCGAACCTTCAGCTCGCGGTGAAGCTCATCGGGAACGTTGCGGATCTGCACCATGCTGGACATGCGATATAGAGTATCACATGCTATTCGCATGATAACGCCTCGCTACGGCACGAGCGTCAGCCCGCGCTGGGCGAGGTGATGGTCGAAGGCGAACGCCTCGGTGATCCGCTCACGCTCCATGAGCGCGAACGAGGTCGCGTCCACATAGCTCCAATGCTTGTCGGCGTGGGACTCGAGGATCGACCACGCCTGCTCCTCCACCGGCTCGTCGACCCTCAGAGCGGTTGCGCATCCAAGCCGGGGCACGCCCGATGAGATCGGCCGTGACCGAGGTACAATGCGATGCATGGCAGCGACGCCGAAAACCAAACCCCGGGGGGCGTGGACACCCGAGGAGATCGCGCGCAATGAGCGTGTCAACCGGGAGCGGGAGGCACGCGACGAGCGGAAGACTCCGGAGGAGCGTCTGGAGGAGACGTTGCGTCTCAGCCGATTCATCAGCGAGCTGCGAGACGGCGCTCCGGACGATGTTCGAACCAGATGATCTGCTTCTCACGTTGACGAACGCACAGGTCGACTTCGTCGTCATCGGAGGAGTCGCCGTCGGCGTACACAAACACGTGCGCGCCACCAAGGATCTGGACATCGTTCCAGATCCAGCCCCCGAGAACCTGGCGCGACTCGCCCGCCTCCTCATCGACATCAAGGCCCAGCACGTCGGCATCGGCGACTTCTCACCCGAGGAGTTCCCTTTCGACCCCACCGATCCCGTCCAGCTCGCCGAAGGAGCCAACTTCCGCCTGGATACCGCTCGCGGCCCGCTGGACATACTGCAGTGGGTATCCGGCATCGACGCAGACCTCGCGTACGACGAGCTCGCGCCGCAGGCCCTCACCGTAAAGTTCAGGGATACGCAGATTCGCGTGTGCAGCCTGGAGCACCTGCGCGCGATGAAGCGCGCCGCTGGACGGCCACAGGATCTCGAAGACCTCGAGCGCCTCAACGGGGCCTGAGCATCGACAAGGGCCTGCTCAAGCCGGCTCGCTGCGGCGTACAACCTATGGGTTATCATGGGCTCATGTCCGATCCCGCTGCGCTGCTCAGAGACGCGCGCCGCCGCGCGGGGCTGACGCAGCGGCAGCTCGCGCTGCGCCTGGGGGTCAGCCAGGCGGCGATCGCGAAGCTGGAGCGCCCGGGGGCGAATCCGACCTTTGCGACGCTCGCGGCAGCCCTACGAGCGACAGGGCACCGTCTGGAGCTCGAGGCGCCGGCGCGGCGCGGCGGCGTGGACGAGAGCCTTATCCGCCGCCAGCTCGACCTGACGCCCGGCGAGCGATTGCACGGACTCGAAGCGATGTACGCGCAGGCGCGCGCACTCGCACTGGCGGGCGCGCGGAGTCGCGGTGAGCACGTCTGAATCCTGGCTCGACCAGCCAGCGTTCCGATTGGGCAGCCTGCTGCGCCGCCTGACGGAGGCGGAGGTGGACTTCGTGATCGTGGGCGGCGTCGCGGTCGTCCTCCAGGCGAGCCCGCGGTTCACCCGAGACCTCGACATCTGCTACGCCACCGCGCGGGAGAACCTCGATCGGCTCGCCGGAGTGCTGGTGGATCTCGACGCGATGCTGCGCGGCGTCGACGAGGATCTGCCATTCGTGCCCGACGCACGCACGCTGAGGCGGACACAGATCCTGACGCTGAGCACCGGCGAGGGCGACATCGACCTGCTCGTCGACCCCGACGGATCGCCGGGCTACACGGCGCTGCGACACAGGGCCGATCGCATGGACCTCGACGGCCTCACCATCGCCGTCGCCTCGATCGATGACCTGATGGCGATGAAGCGCGCCGCGGGCCGCCCGCAGGATCTGATCGACCTCGAATCGCTGGAGCTCGCGCGCCGGCGGCGCGGGTGAGCGCCGCTCGCTTCGGCACTCCACTACACCCGGGCTACGTCGAGCACAGCGACCTCGTAACGGCGGATCGCCTCGTCGGCGGTCGCCAGCGTCAACCCCTCCACCCGCGCTTGTGCGACGAGCATCCGATCGAACGGGTCTCCGTGCAACGGCGGCAGCCGCCCCGCCTCGCGCGCGTGCTCGAAACCGATCGCAAGCGGTTGGAACCCCGACTGCTCCACGAGTTCGGCCACGTCTTCGGGCGCGCGCAGCCTGTCGAGCGCCCGCTTGATCTCGATCTCCCAAACGGTCGCGGCGCTGACGAACACCGCCTCGGCCCCCGCTTCGATCGCGCTCTGCGCATCTCCCCCCAGGCTCCCCTCCGCCGCCCAGATCAGCGTATGGGTGTCGAGCAGCAGCCTCACTCCGCGCCCTCGAAGCCACTCTGGATCTCCGCGGGCAGCGGGTCGTCGAAATCCTCGCTCATCCACACCCTGCCGGCCCACAGCCCAAGCCTGCGGGGCCTGCGCTCCTCGATCTGAACAAGCCTCGCCAGCGCATGGCCGTTGCGCGCGATCACGATCTCCTCCCCCTGCGCAGCGCGCTCGGCAAGCCGCGACAGATGCGTCTTGGCCTCGTGCATGTTATATACGCTCGCCATTAGCTTAGTCCAGCTTAGCAGGACTCGGGCCGCCTTTGACCCAAGGCCCAAGGCTTGGCAATCACGGTGATGCTAACTTCATGTACATGAGCGCCACCGTCGGGTCGCCGAACTGCGCCAGAACCTCAGCCGCTACCTGCGGCGCGTGGAGCGCGGTGAGCGCCTGGTCGTGACCGATCGCAGCGAGCTGGTCCTCACCGAGGTCCCACGCGCGATCCGCCGCGCAGTCGCGCACGACCCGCAGCTGCCCCTCGACGCGCTCATGGAGCAGGCTGCCGAGCTGCTCGACACGCTCGCCCTGCTGCCGCTCGACCAAACCATCCTCCTCGCCGCGGGAGCGCTGCAGGAGTCCACACTGCGAGCACTCGACGCAATCCACGTCACCGCGGCGCTCGAGCTCTCCCCGGTGGACGCGTTCGTCAGCTACGACGAGCGCCAGAGCGCGGCGGCCCGCCTCGCGGGCCTGCGAACGATGGCGCCCACCGCGCCCGAGCCAACCAGCGACGCCGATCCCGCGGAAGACGAGGCGCCCGAGAGCGGGGATCCAGCGTAAGGCGTCTCATCGGCTTAGTCCAACTTAGTAGAATTCGGGCGCGCTTCTGTAGCGTGCTAAACTACAAAGAACTACAATGAGTAGCGATCCAGCACAGAAGCCGTTCTCGATTCGCATGAGCGCACGAACGCTCGCCCGCCTCGATCTGGGCGCACGGCGTCGCGGCGAGGCCAAGGCACGAACGGCCGAGCGGCTCATCGACGAGGGCCTGCGCATGGAGGACCACCCCGGCGTCGTGTTCAGAGACGGCCCTGCCGGACGCCGGGCGGCGCTCGCCGGCGGTCCGGACATATGGGAGGTCGTCGAGACGCTCAAGGGCACGGGGCTCGCGGGCGAGCAGGCGATCGCGGCCACCGCCGAGTGGGGCGCCCTCACGCAGGCGCAGGTCCGCACCGCCGTGCGCTACTACGGCGACTTCCATGACGAGGTGGACGAGAGAATCGCCCACAACCGCCAGGAGGCCGACCGTCAGCAGGCAGCGTGGGAGCGAGCACAGGCAGCGCTCGCTTGAAGCTCCTCCTCGACGAGATGTACCCACCCGCGATCGCGGAGCAACTGCGCCGCCGCGGCCATGACGTGGACGCAGTGGCCGCACGAGGAGAGCTTCGCACGCTTGCGGACCTGGACGTCTTCGCGACGGCGCAACGCGAGCAGCGTGCCGTGGTCACCGAGAACATCGATGACTTCAGCCAGATCGCCGACAGTCACGACCAGCGCGGCGATCCGCACCACGGCCTCGTTCTCGTCAACCCCGGTCGTTACTCGCGCGGCAACCCCCGCACGATCGGGCGCATGGTCACCGCCCTCGCGCAGCTGCTGGGCGAACAACCCGGCACGGCCCCCACGAGCCTCCGCCACTGGCTGTGAGGTTGTCCCCGCTACGCCACCAACCGCGCACTCGACGTGCCCTACCGGTTGCTGCGGTAGCAGATGGGCTCTACTTCTTCCGCTTACCCTTCCTGCCCTTCTTCTTGCAGCCTTCGGCGTGTCGAGACCGCTGGCGAGGCAAAGTGTAGTTGAGTAGTGTTTACTCAGATACACTTTTACGATGCGCACAAGACACTTGGCGCCCTCGTCCACCGGCAGATCCGCGAGTCGTGGCCCTCGTTCGCGGGCCGCGCGATCGAGCCGCTGATTCGCAGCGCGATCCAGGCGCTGCTGCCCGACCCCCGCTTCGGCGGCGCCGAATTCGTCGGCTCCTTCTGGAACCGCGACAACAGTGTCGAGGTCGACCTCGTGGGCGGCCGCGGACAGGCCACAAGTGCACAGATCGACTTCGTCGGCTCGATCAAGTGGCGCGAGCGCAACGAGCTCGACCGCCGCGATCTCAGCAATCTGATCCGACACCGCGCGCTGATCCCGGGCGCAAGCGACGACACCCTCCTGGTGGGAGTCTCCCGGAGCGGCTTCGCCGTGGACGGCCTCGACATCCGCCTGACACCGGAGGATCTACTCGCCATCTGACCCACCGCTGGAGCTCGCGCGCCGACGGCGCGGGGCGACGTGGCAGCTACGAGCTTCGGCGGGGCCTGCGCAATAGGCCGCGGCGCGGCGGGCGAGGCTTGATGTATTCGGTGCGCATGACGTCGAGACCGCCGAAGAGACCCCCGCTCATGGTGACGTGCGGGACGTCGAACGGCTCGGGCAGCGGGGGCCAGGGGACGCGCTGCTGGTCAACGGGCTGCGCATTCTCCGCGGTCGTGTCGTTCTGCTTGTCCGGCATCTCGATTCCAATCCTAGAGCATGATGACGAGTGTCGTGTAGACTATCGTCGTCACAAGCACGCCAACCGCGATCAGCAGTCGCGTCGCCTTCGATCGCAGAGGCTCTCGATTTGCCCTGTATGTCTCGACAAGGTTTACGAGCAGCCTTGTGATGGTCTCCTCGCTGGACATCTCCTCCGCCTCAATCTGCCCGTACAGCTGCTCCGGTTCGGGTCCGAGGTCGAACCGCGTGATGGAAAGAGCGGCTCCGCCGATCGCGATCGAGGCAACCAGCCCGGGGATCGCGACCCACCAACTGGGTCCGAGCAGCCCCTGAGCGGTGACGGCCACGGCGATCAGCCCTGCGTCGAGCCCGATCAGGCCGAGCGCCTGCGCGTCGATATTCGCGGCTCGCGCCAGACCTGCGGCGATCTGACTCTGCGCCAAGCCGATCAGCGACTCGACAGCAGTAGTCCGGCCGTGGTCGGGGGCGATCCCCGCCTCGGCGCGTGTGGTCATCTGCCTATAGGGCTCGAAGAACTCATCCGCCCAAATTACGAGACGCTTGGGATGGTACGCTCGTCCGAGCCGCTCAGGCGGGGACCGCCCGCGCGCTACTTCTTCCGCTTGCGCCTGTGCCAGCCCTTCTTCGCGTGCTTGGCCTTCTTCGCCTTCTTCGGGCAGCCTGTGACCGCGATCTTCGTGCTGGTCTTGATCAGCGCGCCGTTCTGCCCGACGAATTCCGTCGGCATCGCGAGCTTCTCCTTGCAGAGGTTCCCGGTCGCCGCGAGCGCGGAGAACGGGCCCTCGGGGAGCGTCAGTTCGAACGTGCCGACGGGGGCGTCGGGGACCGTCTTGAACGTGCTGCTCGTGATCCCCGCCTTGTTGATGAACGTCGAACCGACCAGATGCACCGTCACGCCATAGCCCTGCAGCACGATCACAAGGCTTGGGAACGCTTCGCCGCCGTGGGAGACGAAGTACGCCGGGCCCGAGAGCGGGACCGGCAGCACCGGGGTCTTGGCCGTCGCCTGGCCCACGATTGACGCCGGCGGGCACGCCGCGGGGTTCGCGTTGAAGACCGCCGCGGTGCACGCCTTCTGCAGCGTCGTCAGCCTGGAGGGGAGCGCCTTGGGGAGTTCGACTTTGACCCTGGCGATGTTCGCGTCGTAGGGGCCCGCGGGGTACCCCAGTTTGACGTGGAAGCTCGCGCCGTTCGCCCTCGAGGTCTTCCCCGACGTCGAGGCTTCCAGCTGCGGCTTGAACGCGAGGACCGCGCAGTTGGTCGCCTGGTAGGGCACCGAGAGGTTCTGGGTCGCACCTTCGGTGCTGAGCAGTTCGCCGGTGATCTTCAGCGGATTGCAGTTCGTCGCGTTGAACGTGAACCCGGGCCGGTTGACGTTCACGAACACGTGCTTTATCTGCAATGGAATGCCGTCGATGATCGTCGGGATCTTGTACGGGCCTTCGTTGTCCGTCGTCACGCTGATCGCGGCGGTTTCCTCGTTGACTTCGAGCTTCGCGCGAACCACCACGTACCCGAGGTTGAACGGGCCCGCCTTCGCCGGGTTCACGATGCTCAACCCGAACGGGGCGCCCTTGTAGGGGCCGGTGATGAATACCTTCCCGCCGGTGACCGTGTACGGGTCCCCGCCGACCCCCACCGAGACGGTCGTTTCGCCGATCAGGCTTTCCGGGCCGCACGTCCCTTCGTCGGCCTGCTGTTCACCGCAGAGCTTCACCGTCGAGAGGGTCCCGGAGACCCCGAGCGGCATGTGCAGCGTCACGCCCTGCAGGTTCTGTTCCCCGTCTTCCCTGGACATCGTCATCACGAACGGGCTGAACCCGCCCGCCTGGATGCTCGTCGTGCCCGTCGTCAGCGTCGGGCTGAACGGCAACGGATCCTGGCACGGCTTCCCGTTCGGGCCGCTGACGATCTGGAACGTCGAGGAGGAATCCACCGTCGCGGTCTCCGACCACGGCGTGAACGTCCCCGTCGTCGTATACGTGCCGCACTTCGCCGGGGTCGTCAACGGTGCGCGGTCCCCGCCGAAGAAGTGCAGTTCGACGTCTTCAAACGGCGTCTGCGGCAAAAACTGCGCCGCTTCGTCGCTCGCGAACGCCGGGTCGCCCTTCAACACCGGGTTTTCATCGAACACCGAGTACAGCTGGCCGGTGACCGGGTTCTCCTGCACTTCCCCCGTCGCCTTCGCGCGGATGCCAGACACCGGATCGTACGCTTCGATATACAACGCCACCAGGCTCCCGAACGGGTTGGTGTCCTGTGTGGCGAGGTACGCCGCGCCTTCCAGCGGGTTCGCCAGCAGCGGCGTCTTGATCCTCACGGTCGCGACCTTCGACGCTTCCGGGCAGACCCCGGCTTCCCGGCTCGTCAACGCGATCCCTTCCATCGAGCACGCCATCAGCCCATCCGCCGCCGACGGGTTCAACGCGATCCCTTCCGGCAGCGTCACCGTGAGACCCTTCACGTCGGACTCCGCCAGCCCCGTCGGGTTCAGGCTCACTTCCTGCGGCACATGCTCGTCGACCGTCAACCCCGTCGGGGTGCTCCCCGCTTCGCCATCGGGGGTGACCTTGATGCTCGGCGAGAACGGCAGCTGGTTGCAGCCGTCCATCGTGACCGGCCGGCCGAGGTTGTCCTTGAAGACGTATTCGAACGGCGCGGTGAACGATCCCTCTTCCTCCCAGGAATCCCCTTCGACGTTCGTGCTCACCGGCGCGTTGCACGATGTCGGGAGCGTCAGCAGCGGCGGCGGCGCTTTCGCTTCGGTGTGGGGACACGGCGCGTGGCCCCTTTCGGCTTCTTCCGGGACGAGGCAGTTCCAGCCCCGCTGGGGGTCGTGCCGCGGGTCGCCCGGCACACCCCAGAACGTCACCCGGCTCGACATGAACCCGATCAGCTGGGTGATGTTCGGGACAGTCACCGTCACCCCGTAGTCGCCGCCGGTCCGCACGGAGGTGTCGAGGAACGTCAGCTCGCCGAGGACGCGAAAGCCAAAGCGCGCCGGTTCCCCGACCGACGGTTCGAGCGCGAACAGCGGCACATCGACCGTCCCCGGTTCCGTTTGATTCACGGTGTACGTCACCGACGCGACACCGACCACGGTGTCGTCCGGACATGCGTTGCCGTTGCCGACCTGGTGCGTGAACTCCTTCAGCGAACAGGTCGGGAACGGCAGCGGGTTGCCGATCAGCCCCGGCGGCAGATTGAAGCGCAGATCCTTCACCGCCGCGGGCGGCTTGTTCGGGTTCGCCGTCTGGTTGAACGCGATGTCGCTCGTCAGCTGGAACGGGTGCGACCCCGCCTGCGTATCCGGTGAGCCATCCGCGCTTTCCGGCCGCAGTTCATACTGTTCGACCCCAAACGGCGTCGGTTGCCCTTCGCCGACCTCGATCGCGTAACCCGACGACGCCCCAGCCGCCCCGCCACCGGAGACGCTCGCGTCGAGCTCTTCACCCGAATGCGCCGCTTCACCGACCGCGACCTTGACCCTGAATTCGAAGATTTCAAACGCACGCAGCGCGTACCCCGGCAGTTCACACGTCACTTCCTGCCGCAGAACCTTCTTGCAGGGTTGCGGAACTCCACCGTGCGCCCCAAGTCCATAGGCGCTCAGCGCCGTCAGGCCTTCCGGCAGGCTCACATGCAACACGACCGTCGAAGAGCCGCTCGTCCCCTCATCGCCGAAATCCTCCGCCAGCAGCGTGACTTCGCCTTCGCCGCCCGCCGGCAAGCTCCGCGGCAGCGACTGCGCGCTCACACGCCACCACGGGCTGCACGTCGCGCTGCACGCCAGTTCCGGTTCGCCCGCAGCGAACGCCGACGGCGCGCCCGCCAACCCAGCGAGCACCGCGAGGACCACAACCACCGGCAGACACCTCTTCAACACGGTCATCCCCTCCTCCTCGCCCTAACCGTGGCCGACTTCCTCGCCTTGCGCTTCCCGCTCTTACAGCCGCGGCCGCGCTTACGGCACCGCGCCCTCTTCGCCTTCGGCCGCGCGACCTTGGACTTCGCCGGCAGCGCGACCGCGGGCGTCACGTTCCCCGCACCGCTGAACGTCTCGCTGGAGGGCGCCCCGTAGAGCTCCGGCTGCGGCGTCGGCGCCGCCTTGCACGCATCCCCCGTCGTGCACGGCGGCCGTTTCAGCAGCGGCGGCGGCGCACACGGCGACACCGCCGTGCATTCGTGCGCGTCGTAGATGTCATAGCTTTTGTCGTAATCCGCCGGCGAGAGCTGCGAGGTCGTCAGGAAGAAGACGTCCCCGCCCGATTCGCTCGCGTCCAGGAACGCCGATTCCTCCGAGGACGTACCCGCCGAGACCAACCCGACGCACCCTTCCGCGCCCGGGCTGTAGACGACGCTCGCGCTCGCACCGTACCCCGGCGGCTGGCAGCTGCCTTCCCCGGAGGGCTCGTACTCGTACACATCCACCTGACCGTTCACGTCCCCCGGTACCAGCGCATCGGAGCTGTCGAAGAACAGCCGGCCGCCATTGGAGAGATACCGCGACTGAGACAGCGACGCGCTGACGGTCTCGGTCGTCCACCCGGGGACGCTCCCAGCGACCCAGACACCCTCCCAGAGTTTAGGTTCATCCCAGAGCGGGGCAATCTGTCCCTGCTCCAGCACCCCCTGGGGACGCGCACCGGTCGGGTCGCACGAGGCGCACGCCAGATGACCCGTGCCCGCGTCATACAGGAAGACCTCCTGGTCGCGCACGCCGCTCACCGCGTCGCGGTTTTCATAGCCCGTCAGGCTCGCTTCGGACATGAACGCCAGATACCGGCCGTTCGGCGAGACCCGCGCGGTCATTTCATCGAGGTCCCCCACGCCTGCCACGCGGCTCCACGTGTGCTGGTCGGCGCCCGCGAGCGCGGCGATCAGACGCGGCGGCGCCCACGTCTTCGTCGCTTCTTCGTAATGCTCGACGTAGAGGTTCGCGCCCCCTTCGCGCGCGTCGCCGAGCGCGCCGGCAGCCTCAAAGTAGACGTACGTCCCGTCTTCGCTGGCGCCGATCACCCCGCCGACTTCCGCCGTACCACCGTTCCCCGAAACCGTCAGATCGCTCACCCTGCCCGCGAGCGGTTCCCCCGGGCCGCTCGTCACTTCGAACACATACAGATCGCCAAGGCCTTTCTGTACTCGCGAGGCCGTCGAGTCTTCCGTCAACCGCACCGGGCTCGTGAAGAACACCCGCGACCCTTCGCCGTTGGCCGTCCAATAGTGCGCCGCATCGACCGCCGGCTGCGGCACATTCTGCGCAGCGTCGACGCGCACCGTTTCCCCACGCGCCGTATCACGCAGCAACAGCTGTTCTTCTTCCAACGACCCACCGGCGGCATGCTTTTGGAACTGCCACACGACGCGCGAACCGTCGTTCGACACCGCACGCTGGGCGTCCCCGCCATGATCTCGTGCGTTATAACCAAGAAAGGCATTTGCCGTGCCGCCTTCTTCGTGCGGCAGCACACTGACGAGCTGGAGCCTCCCGTCCGCCCACTCGTACAACCCCCCACCGGCCGGTGCACCTTCTTCCAAGGCCGTATCGGATTCGATGATCACGTGGCTGAGATCGGGCGACGCCCCGAGGAATTTGACGCCACCCTCCTGCTGTTGTACGCTGCCTTCGTTCGGACCCCCGATCCTGGTACCCGGCGGCACGTTTTCAGCGCTGACGAGCGCCCGGTATGAGCCGTTCTCTTCGCGGAGGTAAATCGTCTTTTCCGAGCCCGGCGGCAACGGCGGCAACGGCGTGTTCCCCTCCGGTTCGACGAACCCCACCGACAGATCCGGCGAGAAAAGCTTGTATTCATCGATCGACCCCACCAGCGGCTTGGACGGTCCTTCCTCGTGCGCCGTCACGATATCGCTCGTCGCCCAACCCCCCGGCACGACACGCCTGGAGAGATCCTGCGTCGATTCCGGCGAGCGGCTGCTCACCGGGTTCACTTCCAACGGCGCGGTCGAGACGTACGTGATCGCCCCCCCATCCACCGCCGCCTGAATATCGTTCCCTTCGGACCCACCCACCCCGTAGAGCCCCGCACCCTGCTTGTCCGGCGGCGTCACCATTTCCCACTCGCGGCCATCCGGCGACGTCACCGCGGTATTCACCACCTGCGTCGTGAACGTCAGATCGGGGCTTTCGACCGTCACGGATTCGCCGCCCGGTTCGCTGACCGCCACCACACGATAGTGGTACACGGTTCCCGGGGAAAGACCCTGCAGATGCACGCTCACGCCCACCGCGCCGACGCCCGAGCCGGCGCTCACACCCGGCGGCGCCGGCACGCTGGAGCCATAGGAGGCGCTCGTGCCGTACTCGAAGTAGTAGCTCGTGGAGGCGCTGTTCGGGTCGATCCCGGCCTCCA
Source organism: uncultured Solirubrobacterales bacterium (assembly GCA_963702085.1). GTDB lineage: Bacteria > Actinomycetota > Thermoleophilia > Solirubrobacterales > Solirubrobacteraceae > Palsa-744. Next base: position 3,051,413 of record OY969707.1, read on the forward strand.
GCGTCGCGGACGTCGAGGTCACGCTCGCCGCCGACGGTTCACGGATACCCGGGCCGGCCGTCGTGAAATGCTGGTCCTGGAAGGCTTCACCGGAGTTCGTGCCATTTTTTTTGTTGCTCGCCTCCAGTCGGTAGTAGTAGGTCGTATCCGGTTGAAGACCGGTCAATTCTGCATGCACCGGCATTTCACCGGTGCCTTTGACCTGCGGCGGTTCGCATTCCGCCTTCTGTCCGAGCGCTTCGCTCGTGCCCCACTCAAACCAACATTCTGCCGGTTCACCAGTTTCGCTTTCGAGCGGGTTGACCGTCCCGTTGAGCGTCACGTTCCTCGACCTCACGCTCGACGCGGCCGACGTCGTGACGTCCGGCCTGATGACGTTCGGCCCAAAGACGTCAACGCCAGAGTCGCTATCGCCGACATACACATCGTGGCTTTCCGGGTCGACCGCCACCGCTCCCGCTGCTCTCGTGCCCGTCAAATGGCCGAGATAGACACCCGCGGAGCTGAACTCGTCGACAACCCCTTCCAGTCCCTGCAGCACGTAGATATCGCCATAGACACTGTCCACCGCCACGCCAGCGGCCCCTCCGAAGGGGCCCGCGGGGGTGCCCTTGAGCTGCCGCACGAAGGCATATTGGTCAAGCACCGTCGGTTCGAACTCGTCCACGGCTCCTGAATTCGTGACGAACACGTCGCCGTTCGATTCATCCACAGCCACGTTGCGCGGTTCGTTGAAGGGGACGTGAACTCCCGGTTCGGGTTCGGGTTCCGGCAACTGCGTGACATAGTGTTCTTCGCCGTTGGGTTCACGGCGCAAGACATCCACGACATTATTGTTCTTATCGGGTACATACACGTCGCCAGCCGCCCAGTCCGAGAAGCTCACCGAGTTATCAACCGCTACATCAGTGGTATAGGAGATGGATTTGGCTGGTGTACCCGCACCGGTCCAACTCGCCTGCCTGGTCCCCGATTCGTTCTCGACACCTACAACATATCCGCCCGTTGCTCGTTCCGCCAGATAGACCTGGGGTCCCGGTTCGCCTTTCGCATGGCCGAGCGCGACGGCTTCGGGGAAATGACCATTTTCGGCATGGGCGAACTGCGAGATGAACCCGCCCGTCGCCGCATCGAACTTGTCCACTCTGGTGTTCCCGGACTCGTTGTCTGTCACCCACAGATGACCCGAATCAATGGTCATCCCCAGAAATTCACTAAACGGGCCGGGAAGGGGCACCGGTTCTTCAGCCGGCGGCGGACCTTTGGCCGGCATTTCAGTGATCTGCGAAAGGTACTCGTGACTCGTGACGGCCCAAGCCGGCGCGAGGCCGAATGCCAGCACGCCAACCAGCGCACACAACAGGGCAACGGCAGCCAGGCGCCAGGGACGGTCGGTGAGCCGCACCTCGCTCACCCGGTCACCGCCCACGTGCCCTCGGCATACGGTTCCCGTGCTTCATTCACATAAAGACCGAGGACAGCCCCGGTCGTACCGGCACCACCTCCGCCCGCAGGACCGGTGATCTGAAGCTCGAATGCGCCGGTGCTCGTGCCATCCGTACCATAGATGCAGAGGTTGCCGGAGACGGCTTCGGGTTTTTCAATGGACCCGGGGCATGCGGTCTGGGCAGTCGTTTCTTCTCCCACCGGTTCCGCTTCTTCGAAAGTGACGCCGGTGACTTCCTGCCCCGCTTCGTTGATGTAATGGACATGTTTTCCATCCAGAGGAGCAGCCAGCCGGATCGGAAAAGAGATTATTTCCTTGATGAAGATATTCTCCGTCGACCGTTTGAGCAGGACGGAACCCGCCCTCCACGCCCCAGTCTCGGTCGAGCCCGACGGCAGCGTGCCGCCCGCCGTCCACGGCGAGCCTTCTTTGCCGTCGCACGCATACGTCTTGCCGCTCGCCGAGGTGAACGACGAGCCGCCCGCTTCGCAGGGCCCCCCGATTTTGGTCTTCGATTCGATGCTCGTCACGCTCGTGCCGTTGGTCCCGTTCGTACCGTTCGTCCCGGCCGCCCCGTTTTCACCCTTCGCCCCAGCCGCACCAGCCGGCCCGGCGGGCCCCTGCGGCCCGGTCGCGCCGGCCGGTCCCGTTGCTCCGGTCGCGCCCGGTGCGCCCTTGGGGCCGGCGGGGCCACGAGGGCCAGCTTTGGTTTTAGCCTTCGCCTTGGCAGCAGAAGCCGTCAGCGTCGCGTGCGAAGGACTACCACCACCCCCCGTTGCCGCGAACGCGCCACCGGTAAGTGCGAACACCAACGCCACGAACGCCATCGCCGTGGCGGGGCTCAACTGCCTACGAATCCATGAAAGCATCGAACGCTCCTCCCATTTCTCTTTCCTTGTAAAGCCCTTGACAAAGATCCCTCGACGCACACGGACGCGCCCTCTCAGCACACGAAGACCGACGACGCATCACGCGGCCCTCCGCTCACCGGGGGTATGCGCGCGGATGTTCTGCGCGACCTGCTCGCCCTTCGGCGTGAGCGTCCACGCGTTCGGCTCGCCCTTGGCGTGCCCCAGACCCGCGTTGGCGAGCAGCCCAACGCGCTCCAGACGCGCCAACAGCTTCGATATCTGCCCCGGGTCCGCGACCCCCGCGTACTCGCCGACCATGCGGTTGCTCGCGCCCGGGTGCTCGGCGATCCCGGCCAGCACTCGCGCGGTGCGATATGTCAGACGCACCGGGACGTCCCGCAGCGGGTCGCCCTCGCCCTGCGCCCCACGTGCGCGCTCCGATACGGCCACACGCAAGGGCGCCGGTACCGGGCGGGTCTGCTCGCGGCGCGCCGCGGCCGGGCCGAGATATGGCAGGACGATCATCCCCATCAGCTCGCCCAATAGACCCGTGAGCGGCCGGCGCTCCCCGCGCAACAGGCGCGCGTAGACGATCGCGAACGCCGCGCCCACGAGGCCCTCCGCCGTCAACGGGGTGCACCCCGCGCCGCGGGGCCCCTCGCTGCGGCCCTCGTCGACGATCGCCGCGAGGCCCGCGAGGATCTCCTCGCGACGCTGCAGCACCTTTGGGCCGCCGCGCAGCGCCTGCACCACGCAGACCCGCGCGAGCGCCGGCTCGCGGTCGAAGAGCGAGAGGATCGCCCATAACCCCGCACGGACCCGCTCGCGCCACTGCAGATCCTCGAGGCCCGCCGCCGCGATCTCGTTGCCGATCTGGCCGACGAGATCCTCGAGCACCGCGGCCAAGCACTCCTCGCGGTTGGCGAACAATTCGTAGAACGTGCGCCGCGAGACGCTCGCGCGGCGGGTGATGTGGCCGACCGTCGTCTGCGCGTAGCCGAGCTCCTCGATCGCGCAGACCGCGCCCGCGATCAATCGCGAGCGCTGGATCTCGATCAGCTGGGCGCCCTGCGCATCGCGGTCTATTACAGACGCGCGCGTCCGCTGGGCGAGGCCCGACGTCTTGACACCCGAGGCCCTCGATCCACGTGCGCGCGAGGGCATCACGTCACCCTCCCCGCGGAGGGGGTTGTCAGGGCCGAACGATGAGGGCGTCTGGAGGCTAGACCGCTAGACGAAGAGAGAGAGAGAGAGAGAGAGATGCGGCAGCGCCAAGCTGGCGCATCTAGCAAGGCGCCCATGCTGGGCGACAGGCATCCCCGTCACGTTATTCCCTCTCAAAACCACGCTACATCCACTCCTCACCGTTCGAGACGTTGGTCCCTCTCCCGAACAACTCATCCCTGCTTAGCGCTTTGGATGTCAACCGCAAGGTGCGTCGACCCAAACCCGACCCTATGTCCGCCAGGTATCCCAGGGGGATGACCTTGACAATGGCAACCGTACACTACTCGCGTATGCTTGTCAATACCTAACCGAGAAGGCTTTCTTGCTCATCCCTCGGCGGTCACGCTGCGAGGCAGCCCCGCGAGCACTGGCCCGAGCTGCCTGCTCATCCCCGGACCATCCGTCGCCGAGGTTGATATCATTTATGACGTCATGAGCCCGGCAGAGATGGTCCGCTGCACTCGCGAGCGCCTCGGCCTGAGCCAGCGCCGACTGGCTTTGCGCGCCGGTACGACGCAGGCCGCAGTGAGCCGAATCGAGCGCGGCGTCGTCTCGCCGACGTTCGCGACGCTGCGCGAGCTGATGGTCGCTATGGGAGAGGAGCCAGGACTGAGCGCGCGGCGGCTGCCGACCGCATGGGACCCGGTCCACATGGCGAGCACGCTTGCGCGCACGCCCGAGGAACGGTTCGCACTGGCGCTCTCATGGAACAGGATGGCCGGACGCCTCGCCGCCGCCGGGCGAGCAGCGCGCGAGCATGACTGACGCGGGACCGCCCGACGTCGAGCGCATCTTCGCTGCGCTCGACGCTCACGCGGTCGAGTACGTGGTGGTCGGCGGCATCGCCGTACAGGTGCACGGCCACGTGCGCATGACCAACGACGTCGATCTGATCCCCTCTCCGACCCCAGAGAATCTCACGCGCCTGGCCGACGCGCTGACAGAGCTCGATGCGCGGGTGCTGAACCCCGGCAGCGAGCACATGAAGATCGACAAGCGGATGCTGCCCCGGGCCACGCTGTGGCAGCTCTCGACGCGCCACGGAGACATCGACGTCCTGCACGACGCACCCGGCGCCGCGCCGTTCCCCCAGCTGCGCGAGCGCGCGCTCGTGATCGTGCCCGGCGAGCACCCGATCCCGATCGCCGGGCTCGACGACCTCATCAAGATGAAGCGCGCCACCGGCCGTCCCGAGGATCTGGCCGACATCGCCGCGCTCACCGAGCCGGAACATCGGACTTCGAGCTGAAGCAATACCCTGCGCCTGGCCCAGCTCAGCTCCCCCGTCTACTTCTTGCGCTTGCCCTTCTTGCCCTTCTTCTTGTGGGACGCCTTTTTCTTCGCTTTGTGCCGGGCCTTCGGGCACCCCGTGACCGCGATCTTCGTGCTGGTCTTGATCAGCGCGCCGTTCTGCCCGAGGAATTCCGTCGGCATCGCGAGCTTCTGCTTGCAGAGGTTCCCGTTCGCCGCGAGCGCGGAGTAGGGGCCCTCGGGGAGCGTCAGTTCGAACGTGCCGACGGGGACGTCGGGGACCGCCTTGAACGTGCTGCTCGTGATCCCCGCCTTGTTGATGAACGTCGAACCGACGATATGCACCGTCACGCCGTACCCCTGCAGCACGATCACAAGGCTCGGGAACGCTTCCCCGCCGTGCGAGACGAAGTACGCAGGGCCCGAGAGCGGGACCGGGAGCACCGGGGTCTTGGCCGTCGCCTGACCGACGATCGAGGCCGGCGGGCACGCCGCGGGGTTCGCGTTGAAGACCGCGGCGGTGCACGCCTTCTGCAGCGTCGTCAGCCGCGAGGGCAGCGCCTTGGGGAGTTCGACTTTGACCCTGGCGATGTTCGCGTCGTACGGCCCCGCGGGGTACCCCAGTTTGACGTGGAAGCTCGCGCCGTTCGCGCGCGAGGTCTTCCCCGACGTCGAGGCTTCCAACTGCGGCTTGAACGCCAATACCGCGCAGTTGGTCGCCTGGTAAGGCACATGCAGCGTGCTCGTGGCGCCTTCGGTGCTCGTCAGGCTCCCCGTGATCTGAAGCGGGCTGCAGTTCGTCGCGTTGAACGTGAACCCCGGACGGTTGACGTCCACGTTCACGTGCTTGATCTGCAACGGGATGCCGTCGATGATCGTCGGGATCTTGTACGGGCCTTCGTTGTCCGTCGTGACCGTGATCGCCGCCGTTTCCTCGTTCACTTCGAGCTTCGCCCGCACCACGACATACCCGAGGTTGAACGGGCCCGCCTTCGCCGGGTTCACGATCGACAACCCAAACGGGGCGCCCTTGTACGGGCCGGTGATGTAGACCTTGCCGCCCGTCACGGTGTACGGGTCCCCGCCGACACCGACGCTGACGATCGTTTCCCCGATCTGGCTTTCCGGGCCGCAGGTCCCTGCGTCGGCCTGTTCTTCGCCGCACAGCTTCACCGTCGATAGCGTCCCCGACACACCCGGCGGCATCTTCAACTGGATGCCCTGCAGGGCCTGTTCGCCGTCTTCGCGGCCCATCGTCATCACGAACGGCGTGAACCCACCCGCCTGAATACTCGACGTACCCGCCGTCAACGACGGCGCGAACGGCAACGGGTCCTCACACGGCTTCCCATTCGGACCGGAGACGATATTGAACGTCGAGGAGGATTCCGTCGTCGTGTTCCCCGACCACGGCGTGAACGTCCCCGTCGTCGTATAGGACCCGCACAACGCGGGGGTCGCCAGCGGCGCGCGGTCCCCACCGAAGAAGTGCAGTTCGACGTCTTCAAACGGGGTCTCCGGCAAGAACTGCGCCGCGACATCCCCCGCCCACCGCGGGTCGTTCTCGAACACCGGGTCCCCTTCGAAGTACGACGACAGCTGGCCCGTCACCGGGTTCTCCCGCACTTCCCCCGTCGCCTTCGCGCGGATCCCCGAGATCGGGTCGTACGCTTCGATATACAACGCGACGAGCGACCCGAACGGGTTCGTGTTCTGCGTCGCCAGATACGCCGCGCCTTCCAACGCGTTCGCCAGCAGCGGCGTCTTGATCTTCACCGTGCCGACCTTCGCCGCTTCCGGGCACGTCGACGCTTCACGGCTCTGCAGCGCGATCTGTTCGGTCGAGCACGCCAGCAGGCCATCCGCGCCCGACGGGTTCAGCACGACGCCTTCGGGCAGCGTCACCGAGAGGCCCTTCACGTCGGCCTCGGCGAGGCCCGCCCCGTTCAGGCTGATTTCCTGCGGGACGTGCTCGTCGACCGTCAGCCCAGTCGGGGTGCTCCCGGCCTGTCCATCCGGCGTGACCCTCACTTCCGGGGAGAACGGCAGCTTGTTGCAGCCATCCAGGCCCGTCGGGCGCCCCAGGTTGTCCACGAACGTGTATTCAAACGGCGGACGGAACACGCCCTCTTCCTCCCACGATTCCGCTTCGACCGTCGTGTGCACCGGGCCGGTGCACGACGTCGGGAGCGTCAACAGCGGCGGCGGCGCCTTCTCTTCGGTCGCGGCACATGGCGGCGATATGAATTGCCCTTCGGTATGCGGTTTGAGGCAGTTCCATCCCCGGACGGAGTCGTGGCGCGGGTCGCCCGGCACACCCCAGAACGTCACACGACTCGAGAAGAACCCGACGAGCTCCGTGATGTTCGGGACAGTCACCGTCACACCGTAGTCTTCGCCCGTCCGCACCGACGTGTTCAGATACACCGGGTCGCCGAGGATGAAGAACCCGAACCGCGCCGGTTCACCAACCGACGGCACCAACGCGAACAGCGGCGACCTTTCCGTTTCCACGGGCCCACCATTGCCCAAAGCGTTTACTTTGACCGTCACCGATGCGACCCCGACCACAGTGTCATCCGGGCAGGCGTCTTCCTTGTCCGGTGGCACTTCGTGCAGGAACACCTTCAACGGGCACTGCGGGAACGGCGTCGGGTTGCCGATCAACCCCGGCGGCAGATCGAACCGCAGATCCTTCGGTGCCGCCGGAGGCTTGTTCAGGTTCGCCGTCTGGTTGAGCGCGATGTCGCTCGTCAACTGGAACGGGTGCGAGCCCGCCTGCGTATCCGGCGACCCATCCGCGTTTTCCGCCCGAAGCTCGTACTGTTCGACCCCGAACGGGATCGGTTCGCCTTCGTCCTCGACGCTGATCGGGGTGCTCGCAGAGGCGGTGGGCGCCCCGCCACCGGACACGCTCGCCCGATTCGCTTCGCCCGACACAGCCGTTTCGGAGACCCTGACCTTGATACGGATCCGAAAGCTATCGTACGCGCGTACCACAGCTTCTTCTTCTCCCGCATTGCCCGCGCTGCACACGACTTCCCTGGGCTGGGCGGTACAGCCTCCCCGCTTGAAACCCTGATACGTCAGGACGCTCCGCGCTTCGACGCCTTCCGGCAACTCGTCCTTCACAACCACCGGCGACGCCGGGTTGGGGCCCGCGTCGCCGAAGTCCTGCACCAGCACCCAGATTTCGCCTTCGCCGCCCCGCGGCAGACTAGCCGGCACCGACTGGAAGCTGATCCCCCACCACACGCTGCACGATCCACATTCAACCGCCGCAGATGCCGACACAGCACCCGAGAACACCCACACGCCAACGAATACAGCAACCGCCATCAACGAAGCGAGACCAAACCGTCTCATGATGATCACTTCCCCCCCCTTGTGCGGCCGCTCTTCTTGGCGTGCTTCACGAGCTTTCGCCTCACGCACCTGCCGTGGCTCGGCTTCTTGCCCCTGGCGCACTTCGTCGTCTTCTTCTTCGCGATTCCCTTCGCCGGCACTGTCGCTTCGGGAACGATGTTGCCTGCCCCGGAGAACGTCTCGCTCGACGGCGCCCCGAAGAACGCCGGCTGCGGCGTCGGCGCCGCCTTGCATGCATCACCAGTCGTACACGGCGGTAGCGCCAGCGGCGGCGGGGGCGCGCACGGCACCGCGGTGGTGCATTCGTGCGCGTCGTACACGTCATAGCTCGTGTCGTAATCCAGCGGCGAGAGCCGCGAGGTCGTCAGGAAGAACACATCCCCGCCCGTTTCGCTCGCATCCAGGAACGCCGATTCCTGACTGGAGGTCCCAGAAGAGATCAGACCGACACAGCCACCCTCTCCTTCGCTGTAGACGACGCTCGCGCTCTGACTATAGCCCGGCGCCCGGCAGCCCCCGACGCCGGCAGGCTGGTACTCGTACACATCGACCCGGCCATCCACGTCCGCCGGCACCAGCGCATCGGAGCTATCGAAGAACAACCTGCCTTCGTTGGAAAGATACCGCGACTGATACACCGCGGTCGTGAGACTTTTCGACGTCCACCCCGGGACATTCCCCGCCACCCAGCGACCATTCCAGTTTGCGGCTTCGTCCCATAGCGGTGTTTCGTCGAACGACTCGGTCACGCCCACCGGCCGGGCGCCCGTCGGATCGCACGACGCGCAGATCAAGCTGCCGGGTTCCGTTGCGAGATCTTCCGGCGCGTGATAGAGGAAGACCTCCTCGTCCGGCGCACTGCTGTTCGCGTCCCGGTTTTCATACCCTGTCAAGCTCCGTTCCGACATGAACGCCAGATACCTGCCATTCGGCGAAACCCGGGACGTCATCCCGGCGAGATCGCTCGACGGCTGCCCGCCTCGCCAGCCCCAGGTCGATGCATCGCCCGCCGAAAGAGCGGCGATGAGCGTCGGGGGCATCCACGCCTTCGTCGCTTCGTCGTAGCGATCCACATATATGCTGTCACCCGCGACGAAGTAGACATAGGACCCATCTTCGCTCGCGCCGATCACATTCTCCACACCGCCACTCAGCAGCGTCACCTTGCCCGCCAGTGGTTCGCTTTCACCGCTGGTCACTTCGAACACATCGAGAGCCCCAGCATTCGTCAGGAAGATCCTTCGAGCCCTTGCCGTTGGCGATGTCATATTCATCCGTTTGGCCGCTTCCTATTTTGATGGTTTCTTCTTTCACCATGTCACGCAGATAGTAGCGTTTTTCATTGCCTTGACCGGTCTCAGTTTCCCACACGATACGCGAGCCATCGTCCGAGATCGCGCCCCGCACATCTCCATCATAGGCACCACCTCCGTCGCCAAGACGGGCTTCGGACACAGCTTCCCCGTTGCCAGGCAGCACACTGACCAGCCGCAACTGCCCTCCCGCCCACTCATACAACGCCCCCCCACCCCGCAGCCCCCCCGACGGTGCCCCCTTTACCAACGCCACCGTGGATATGACAACAACATGCTCGAGGTCAGGCGACGCGGAAACGAACTGGACCCCACCCACCGCTTCCTCATTGCCACCGAATTCGACGCCTTCCGGCACGTTTTCCGACGTGACGAGCGCTTTGTATGCACCATCGGCTTCACGGAGGTAGATCGTCTTTTCCGATCCTGCCGGCAGTGGCGGCAGCGGCGTATCGCCGGCGGGTTCGACGAGACCGAGCGATAGGTCGCTCGAGAAGAGCTTGTACTCCGCCGAGTGTCCAGCCGCCAGTTCCGAGGCGCCTTCATCGTAGGCCGTCGTGATGTCCGCCGTACCCCAGCTGCCCGGAGCATTACGCCTCGAAAAGACCTGTTCCATTTCTATGGATCTGCTGCCCGCGGGGTTGGGAACGATCGGCGCGGTCGCCGTATACGTGATCGCACCGCCATCCGCCGCGGCCTGAATATCGGCCCCCTGTTCGGTCCCCACTCCGTAGAGCGCTGCGCCCTGCTTGTTCGGCGGGGTCACCAGTTCCCACTCCCGGCCATCCGGCTGCGTCACGACAGTGCCCGCCGCCTGCGTCGTTAACGTCAGATCGAGGCTTTCGACCGTCACGGGTTCGCCGCCCGGTTCGCTGACCGCGACCACACGATAGTGGTAGACGGTGCCCGGGGAAAGACCTTGCAGATCCACGCTCACGCCCACCGCGCCTTCGCCTGAGCCGGCGCTCACACCCGGCGGCGCCGGCACACTGGAGCCATAGGAGGCGCTCGTGCCGTACTCGAAGTAATAGCTCGTGGAGGCGTTGTTCGGGTCGATCCCGGCGTCCAGCGTCGCCGACGTCGAGGTCACGCTCGCCGCCGACGGTTCACGGATACCCGGTCCGGCGGTCGTGAAATGCTGGTCCTGGGAGGCTTCACCGGGGTTCGTGCCATTTTTTTTGTTGCTGGCCTCCAGCCGGTAGTAGTAGGTCGTATCCGGTTGAAGACCGGTCAATTCTGCGTGCACCGGCATTTCGCCGGTGCCTTTGACCTGCGGCGGTTCGCATTCCGCCTTGTGTCCGAGCGCTTCGCTCGTGCCCCACTCAAACCAGCATTCCGCCGGTTCACCGGTTTCGCTTTCGAGCGGGTTGACCGTCCCGTTGAGCATCGCGCTCCTCGACCTCGAGCTCGACACGGCCGACGTCGTGACGTCCGGCGTGATGACGTTCGGCCCAAAGACGTCAACGCCAGAGAGTTCATCGCCGACATACACATCGTGGTTTTCCGGGTCGACCGCCACCGCCTCCGGGGCTCTGAACGGGCCGGACGGCGTGCCCGTCAAATGGCCGAGATAGACGCCCGCGGAGCCGAACTCGTCGACAACCCCTTCCTGTCCCAGCGCCACGTAGATATCGCCATAGACGCTGTCCACCGCCACGCCATAGATATTTCCGAAGGAGCCCGCAGGCGTACCCCTCAGCTGCCGCACGAACGCATATTGGTCAAGCAACGTCGGTTCGAACTCGTCCACAACTTCAGTGGCACCCACGCTATCCGTGACGAACACGTCGCCGTTCGATTCATCCACGGCCACCTCGCGCGGTTCCTTGAAGGGGACGTGAACTCCCGGTTCGGGTTCGGATTCCGGCAGCTGCGTGACATAATGTTCTTCGCCGTTGGGTTCACGATGCAAGACATCCACGACATGATTGTTCTTATCGGATACATACACGTCTCCAGCTGCCCAATCCGAGAGGCTCGCCGGATTATTATCGACCGCCAGATCTGAGACATAGGAGAAGGATTTGGCGGGCGTGCCCGCACCGGTCCAAGTCGCCTGCCTGGTCCCCGATTCGTTCTCGACACCCACAACATATCCGCCCGTTCCATATTCCGCCACATAGACCTGGGGTCCCGGTTCGCCTTTCGCGTGGCCGAGCGCGACGGTTACGGGGGAATGGCCATTTTCGGCATGGGCGAACTGCGAGATGAACTTGCCTGTCCCCACGTCGAACTTGTCCACTCTGGCGGTCCCGGACTCTTTGTCTGTCACCCACAGATGGCCCGAATCAATTGTCATCCCCAGAAATTGGCCAAACGGGCCGGGCAGGGGCACCGGTTCTTCAGCCGGCGGCGGACCCTTGGCCGGCACTTCGGTGATCTGCGAAAGGTACTCGTGACTCGTGACGGCCCAAGCCGGCGCGAGGCCAAAGGCCAGCACGCCCGCCAGCGCACACAACAGGCTGACGGCAGCCAGGCGCCAGGGACGGTCGGTGAGCAGCACGTCGCTCACCCGGTCACCGCCCAGGTGCCGATTGCTTCAGGTTCTTCATATTCGTTGGGAACGAACAACTCGCTGGCCCCGGCCACGCCGGCGCCGGAGACGAAGCCTCCGGGAGCGGCAATCTGCCCCTCGAAGAACACACCTTGGTTGTGAGCGTAGATACAGAGGTTGCCGGGAAGCGCCTCCGGTTCTTCAAGCGATCCGGGACACGGTGCGGGAGCGGCCTGTGCCACCGTTTCTTCTTCGACCGGTATACGTTCTTCGTTGAGCTTTGCGCCGGTGACTTCCTTGCCTTCTTCGTTGATGTAGTGGGTGTGTTCTCGGTTCAGTGGTGCGGCCAACCGAATCGGGAATGAGACAACCATCGCTTGATAAATGCCGGAACCAGACATCGTCGAGTGTTTGAGCGCCACCGACCCCACCTGCCACGCCCCGGTCTCAGTCGCCCCCTTCGGGAGCGTGCCGCCCGCCGTCCACGGCGAGCCCGGCTTCCCGTTGCACGCATACGTCTTGCCGCTCGCCGAGGTGAACGACGAGCCACCTTCTTTGCATGTCCCGATTGTGCCTTCCGGTTTTTCGATGCTCGTCACGCTCGTGCCGTTGGTCCCGTTCGTGCCGTTGCTCCCAGCCGCCCCGTTTTCACCCTTCGGCCCAGCAGCACCGGCAGGCCCGGCGGGCCCCTGCGAGCCGGTCGCGCCGGTGGGACCGACGGGACCCTGCGCCCCGGCGGGGCCGGCCGGCCCCCGCGGACCGGGCTTGCCGGTGGACGCTTTCTTCTTCTTCGCGGTGACCGCATGGACCGAAACGTCGGAGGCGCTCGCGCCCGGACCGCGCCCGCTGGAGCCGCCGCCGTTGGCGGAGACGGCGTACGCCCCACCCGTCGTCGCGAACACCAACGCCACGAACGCCATCGCAGTGGCGGGGTTCAGTTGCCTACGAATCCATGAAAGCATCGATTGCTCCTCCCGTTTCTCTTTTCCTTGTAAAGCCCTTGACAAAAACCACCTGGCGCACGCCAGCGCCCCCACTCAGCACACAAAGACCAACGACGCATCACGCGGCCCTCCGCTCACCGGGTGTGTGCATGCGGATGCTCCGCGCGAGGAGCTCGCCCTTCGGGGTGAGCCTCCACGCATTCGGCTCACCCTTCGCGTGGCCCAGGCCCGTGTTGGCGAGCAGCCCAACGCGCTCCAAGCGCGCCAACAGCTTCGAGATCTGCCCCGGATCCGCGACCCCCGCGTACTCCCCGACCATGCGGTTGCTCGCGCCCGGGTGCTCAGCGATCCCGGCCAGCACCCGCGCGGTGCGGTATGTCAGGCGCACCGGGACGTCCCGCAGCGGGTCGCCCTCGCCCCTCGCCCCACGTGCCCCCTTCGATACGGCCACACGCGAGGGAGACGGCACCGGGCGCTCCTGCTCGCGACGCGCGGCAGCCGGGCCCATATAGGGCAGCACGATCATCCCCATCAACTCGCCCAGCAGACCCGCGAGCGGCCGGCGCTCACCGCGCAACAGGCGCGCATACACGATCGCGAACGCCGCGCCGACCAACCCCTCCGCCGTCAGCGGGGTGCACTCGCTGCCGCGGGCGCCCTCGTGGCGGCCCTCGTCGACGATCGCCGCGAGGCCCGCGAGGATCTCCTCGCGGCGCTGCAGCACCTTCGGGCCGCCGCGCAGCGCCTGCACGACGCAGACCCGCGCGAGCGCCGGCTCGCGGTCGAAGAACGAGAGGATCGCCCACAAACCCGCACGGACCCGCTCGCGCCACTGCAGATCCTGGAGGCCGGCCGCCGCGAGCTCGTTGCCGATCTGGCCGACGAGATCCTCGAGCACCGCGGCCAGGCACTCCTCGCGGTTGGCGAACAATTCGTAGAACGTGCGGCGCGAGACGCTCGCGCGACGGGTTATATGGCCGACCGTCGTCTGCGCGTAGCCGAGCTCCTCGATCGCGCAGACCGCGCCCGCGATCAATCGCGAGCGCTGGATCTCGATCAGCTGCGCGCCCTGCGCGCCGCGGTCTATTACAGACGCGCGCGAGGGCATCAGATCGCCCTCCCCGCGGATGGGGCTTCGGGCGCGTGTCGGTGGGGGCGTCTAGAGGCTAGGCGAGAGACTGAAGAGAGAGAGAGAGAGAGAGAGATGCGGCAGCGCCAAGCTGGCGCATCTAGCTACGCGCCCTCGTTGGGCGACAGGCATCCCCGTCACGTTATTCCCTCTCAAAACCACGCTACATCCACTCCTCACCGTTCGAGACGTTGGTCCCTCTCCCGAACAATCTCTGACCCTGCTAGCGCTTGATGTCAACCGCAAGGCGCGTCGACCCAAACCCGACCCTATGTTTGCCAGGCATCCCAGGGGGATGACCTTGACAATGGCAACCGTACACCATCCGCTTATGCTTGTCAATACCTAAACAGCGTGGTGTCCTTGGTCCAGCGAAGGGGCCTTGTCGTGGTCCAGCTACGCCGCCAGTCGCAGCACGGACCTCTTCGTACGAGGCTCGCCGCCCTAGCACCGATATGACCAGGGTTTCGGTCTGGTCTACCGCCTGCGTTCGGCGACGACCACGCGCTCGATGCCTGCTAGATCGCGCTCGGTGCGTACCTTGGCGAAGCCGGCACTGCGCATCAGCTCGCTCACGGCGTCGGCCTGGCCGGCGCCGACCTCCAGGGCCGCTATGCGTATGCGCTCCCGCTCGGCCAGCTGGGCTATTAGGCGCCGGATCGTTCTCAGGCCGTCGTCGCCGGCGAAGAGGGCTTCTTCGGGCTCGTGGCGGAGGATCTCCGGGGCCAATGTTTCTGCGCTCGGGCTCGGCCACATATGGCGGGTTGCTCAATACCGCGTCAAATTCGTCGGGGATGTCGTCCAACAGGTCGGAGCGCAGCCACTCGACCTCCAGGCCGAGCTTCGCTCCGTTCTCCCGCGCCAGTATGAGCGCCTGCTCGCCGATGTCGCTGCCGGCCACATATAGGTCATTGCGCTCGTGCTTAAGCGCCAATGCCACCGCTCCGCTTCCTGTCCCCACGTCGAGCACGCATATGGCCTCTGGCAGGGATATGCCGATCTCCACGAGCAGCTCCGTCTCGGGGCGCGGGATCAATGCGCGGTGGTCCACGTTCAGCTCTATATGGCGGAAGCCGCGTTTGCCCGTTATATAGGCGACAGGCTCGCGCTCCACCGATCGGCGGCGTATCGCCTCCCGATAGCGGCGCACCGCGGGGCCCTCGATCGTCAGCTCGCGGTCTATATATAGGCGCGCGCGGTCGATACCCATTGCGTGGGCGAGCAATACCTCCGCGTCCAATCGCGGGGTCTCCACGCCCGCCGCGGTCAGTGCCGTCATCGCGCCCTCCAGTGCGTCCCGCACAGGGACACCCCGCCTCGCCCCTGCGCGGGGCCCCTGCGCACCGCTCTCGGACTGTGCTGCGAACGCCGCCGGCGGCCCCGGAGGGGGGCCGCCCATCCGAACCCCTCCCCACCCCCCAGCGCTGTTCACGCGGCGGCCTGCGCCTGCAGCCTTCGGCGCTTCTCGTCCGACTGCAGCGTCTCGGTGAACTCCTCCAGCTCGCCCTCCAGCACCTGGTCGAGGTTGTGCGTCGTCAGCTTCACGCGGTGGTCGGTCACGCGCCGCTCGCCGTAGTTGTACGTGCGGATCTTCTCCGCGCGGTCGCCCGTGCCGACCTGCGCGCGGCGGTCCGCGGCGTGGCTCGCCTGCTGCTCGGCCAGCGCCCGCTCGTAGAGGCGCGCGCGCAACACCCGCATCGCCTTTTCGCGGTTCTGCAGCTGGGACTTCTCGTCCTGCATCGCGACCACCACTCCCGACGGCCTGTGGGTGATCCGCACCGCGCTGTCGGTCGTGTTGACCGACTGGCCGCCCGGGCCCGTCGAGCGGTACACGTCGATCTGCAGGTCGTTCGGGTCGATCTGCACCTCGACCTCCTCGGCCTCCGGCAGCACCGCGACCGTCGCCGTCGAGGTGTGCGTGCGGCCCTGGGACTCGGTCGCGGGGACGCGCTGCACGCGGTGCGTGCCGCCCTCGAACTTGAACACCGAGTACGCGCCCTCGCCCTTGATTGCGAACGTGTACTTGCCCTCGCCCGCCTCCAACGGTTCGCTCTGGAAGCCCCGGCGCTCCGCGTAGCGGCTCAGCATTCTGTAGACGTCGCCCGCCCACAGCCCCGCCTCGTCGCCGCCCGCGCCGCCCTGGATCTCGACGATCACGCCCTTCTCGTCGTTCGGGTCCTCCTCGACCATCGCCAGCCTGATCTCCTCCTCCAGCCGCTCGATCCGCTCGCGCGCGCCGGTCAACATCTCGCGCACCTCAGCGTCCTCGCCATCCTCGCTCAGCAGCTCCTCCGCGCCCGCCGCGTCGTCCTGCGCGCGGCGCCACTGCGCCGCCAGCTTCGCCGCGGGCTCCAGGCGCCGGTACGCGCGGCCGGCCCCCGCGTAGCGCTCACGGTCTGAGATCACCGCGGGGTCGGTCAGCTGGGCGCCGAGCTCGGCGAAGCGCGCTTCGATCTGCGCTACTAGGTCTTCGATCATCTTGACCAGTCTAGAGTTGGCGCCTGCTACGCCGCCAGCCGCATCACGGACCTCCAGTCGTACGAGCTCTGTTCGAGTATGGCTGCAGCGGTGTCCCAGCTACGCCGCCAGTCGCAGCACGGGCCTATTCGTACAAGGCTTGCCGCCGTAGCTTCGACGTGACCAGGGTTTTGGTCCGCTTCATACTTGCGCGGGTCGCAAACGGCGTAGGGCAATAACGGCATAGGGCTATTGAACGTCAGAGCTAAGCTTGTCCCAGCTACGCCGCCAGTCGCAGCACGGGCCTACTCGTACAAGGCTCGCCGCCGTAGCACCGACGGAACCAGGGTTTCGGTCCGCTTCATACCCGCGCGGGTCGCAAACAGCGTAGGGCCTAGGCAACGACCTCGACGCCGACAAGGTCCGCCGCGGTCAGCTCGCCCGGGGTCTCGTGCTCCAGGACCGCGTTCAGGGCTGCGATCGCGACCGCCAGCTGGCTGAGGTCCGGCTCGCGGGTCGTCAACAGCTGCAGCTTCAGGCCGGGCCACATCAGCACTCGTACCCAGCCACGGCGGCGGTTGCGGCCGGCGAACTTGATGATCTCGAAGGAGATCCCGGCGATCAGCGGGACGCCGAGGATGCGCGTCGCCACGAGCCAGTACCAGGCCGGCAGGCCGATCGGGGCGAAGACGAAGATCGCCACGATCATCACGATCAGCAGGAAGCTCGTCCCGCAGCGCGGGTGCAGGCGCGAGAAGCGCTGCGCGTTGGTCGGCGTGAGCTCCAGCTGCGCCTCGTAGCAGGAGATCGTCTTGTGCTCCGCGCCGTGGTACTCGAACACCCGGCGCAGGTCGCGGATCCGCGAGAGCAGCAGCATGTAGCCGAGGAAGATCGCCGTGCGCACGAGCCCCTCGATCAGCCAGAAGAGCACCGAGGAGCCGCCCAGCTGGCCCTTGATGAGGCTCACGAGGCCCACCGGGATCAGGAAGAACAGCCCGATCGAGAAGACGATCGCGATCACCACCGTCCCGGCCCACACCGCGCCGGGGATCTCCTGGGCCTGGGCCTCCCCCTCGCTCTCGCCGCCCTTGCCGTCCTCGCCCTCGCCGCCGCCCTCGACCGCGGGGAGCTGTGCGTTCGCAGAGACCCCCAGCGCGCGGAAGCCGATCGCCAGCGACTCGCCGAGCGCGACCACGCCGCGCACGATCGGCAGGCGCAACGCGCGGTGGCGGCGGATCGGCGAGCTCAGCGGGAAGTTCGTGACCTCGATCTCCCCCAGCGCCGCCTCCTCGGGGTCGAGGCCGCCGTCCTGCAGCTGCTCGACGCTCGGCTTGCGCACCGCCACCGCCCAGGTGGACACCCCGCGCATCATCACGCCCTCGAGCACCGCCTGGCCGCCGAGCGGGGCGTCGCGCTGGGCGACCAGCTCGCCGTCCTCGGCCGATGCGTAGGCGGCCTCGGCCTCCCCGCCGGCCGGTGCGCGGCCGTTCGGCGCGCCTCCGTTCAGCGCTCGACCCGTGGGCGGCGTCGCCGTGGACGGACCGGCGAGCGCGCGCGAGGACATCGCTACTCGGGCGGTGTCTGACTCTGTGCGCCGGCGCCCGCCTCGGCTGCGAGGACAGCGCTGGGCTGTGCGCCCTGCGCCTGCCCCTGCCGCACGCGGCTCTTGGCCACCCGGCGCTGGAAGCGCTCCACGCGCCCGCCCGTGTCCACGAGCTTCTGGCGGCCCGTGTAGAAGGGATGGCAGTTGGAGCAGACCTCCACGTGCAGCTCCTTGCGGGTGGCCCGCGTGGTGAACTCGTTGCCGCACGTGCATCTCACGCGGGCCTGCGCATAGTTGGGGTGGATCGCAGTCTTCATGCTCCAGGCATTGTAGCGGCGCCCGGCGCTTCAGTCCGGGGGCGTTCCCCGGGCTCGTGGCAGATGGGGGTCCGCCGCGCGGTGCTCCTGAGGACGTGGCCCCGTTCGTCGAGCCAGCGGTACTGCACCAGCGCGCGGAAGGCAGCCGGGGCGGGCAGGTCGGTCACCTGCCGCACGTACCTGTAGATCTTCAGCCCCACTTCGGAGCGCTGCCACGTGGCGGGACCGGCGGCGGCGAGCGTGTGGAAGCCGACTTCGCCGGGGAGATGCTCCTGCACGACGATCTCCATCGCCATCCGATGGGCGCCCGGGAGTGTTTCCATCTGGCCGGTGAACGTGACCGAGCGGCCGGACTGGACGGTCGCGGCGACGCACTGTTCGACGTTCGCGCTCACCACCGGCGCAGGCGTCGTCGTGCCCGCTCCGGGGAGCGCCGCCATCAACGCCACTGTGGTCAGGGCCGTAGAGAACACGCTCTTCCCTAACACTCAAATGGCGTGTAGGTTTCGCAACCCCTAAAGAATCTGGTACAAGGGCCCGTCGCCCCCCTCGGGGGTTGTGAGGCGGCCGCCCTTCGCGGTGATCGCGCCGCACTGCACGCAGTTGGTGTAGTTGACGATCACGTCGACGACACCGTGCTCGGGGGCGTCCTCGGGGATCTCGTAGACCCCCGCGGGGCACATCCAGCGCCACGTTTCGGCGATCTCGCGGGGGACGTGCTTCTGCACGCGGATGTGGTTGGGGGCGTCGTCGCGGGTGGCGTTGCCGGTGATGAACACCGAGGAGAGCTTGTCGAAGGTGTACCTGCCGTCGGGCTTGGGGTAGGAGTCCTTGGTCTTGCCGATGAACATCGGCTTGGCGTCGTTGCGGTGCAGCGCCCAGCGCCCGCCGGGGAAGCGGCCCTTGGTGGCAATCATCAGGTTGACGAGCGGCCCGCCCCTGATCAGCCCTTTCTGGAAGGGCTGGCGCGTGTTGCGCTGTTCCCACATGTCTTTGCCGATGATCGAGCTCTCGACCACCTGCTCGTAGTTCTCGAACGAGGACTCCCCCCGCTTGAGCGCCGCGTAGATCGACTCGGCGGCGAGCATCCCGGACTTGATCGCGTAGTGGACGCCCTTCAGCGAGGCGAGGTTCATGATGCCCGCCGCGTCGCCGACGAGCACCGCGCCGGGCATCGAGAGCTTCGGCATCGCCCAGTAGCCACCGGCCGGCAGCGCCTTGGCGCCCCAGGCGACGCGCTCGCCGCCCTCGAGGATCCCTTTGAAGAGCGGGTGGGTCTTGATCTCCTGCAGCAGGTCGTGCGCGGAGGTGGTCGCGTCGGCGTAGTCGAGGTCGACGATGAAGCCGATCGAGACGAGGTCCTCGCCGGTCTTCTCGTTCTTCATCGGGTAGATCCACGAGCCGCCGATCTGCCCGTACTTGGCGGAGAGCTTCAGCGGCCACCCCGCGAGCGTGTGGATCACGCGGTCGAGCGGCCGGGCGACCTTCCAGACCTCCTTGACGCCGAGCTCCCACACCTGCGGTTCGCGCCCGGCGGCGAGGTCGAACTCCCTGATCGCCGCGCCGGTGATGTGCCCCCAGCAGCCCTCGGCGAGCACGGTCGCCTGCGCCTTGATGTCGGTGCCGGGCTCGAAGTTGCCGAGCGGCTCGCCGTCCTTGCCGCGGCCCTTGTCGCCGGAGCGCACACCGACGACGCGGCCATCCTCCACGATCAACTGCGTGGCCGCCGTCTCGGTGAGGATGTACGCGCCGGCCTCCTCGGCGACACGCTGCTGGTAGCGCGCGAGCGCCGAGACCGAGATCACCTCGTTGCCGTGGTTGTGCTGAGGCGGCGGCGGCGGGATGCGGATCTTGGCTTTGCCGTTGGGCAGCAGGTAGACCGACTCCTTCCTGACCTCGCCGAACGCGAAGCCCTCCTGGCGCCACTGCTCGCGCGTGAGCTCCGGGAAGAGCTCCTGCAGCGGCCCGGGGCGCATCACCGCGCCTGACAAATTGTGCCCACCACAGGTCTTCGCCTTCTCGACCACCGCCACGGGCACTTCGCCGAGGCGCTCCATCGTCTCCGGATCGTCGCCGAGCAGCTGCAGCAGGCGGTTCGCGCAGGCGAGGCCCGCGGTGCCGCCGCCGACGATCGCCACCCCGACCTCGATCAGCTCGTCCTCGGCGTCGAGCCCGCGCTTGACGAACTCCTTCTGCGAGTCCACCGGGGGTGGGTACGCAGCGGGGACGACCCTGCCGTTGCTGGAGCCGTTATGCCCGGACACGATCAGACCTCCTTAGCCTGCCCTCTTCGCCTTCACGGCCTCCGTCAACTTCGGCAGGATCTTGTTCAGGTCGCCGACGATGCCGAGGTCGGAGAATTCGAAGATCGGCGCGTTGGAGTCCTTGTTGATCGCGACGATGTTCTCCGAGGACTGCATCCCAACCTTGTGCTGGATCGCCCCGGAGATGCCCGCGGCGAGGTACAGCTTCGGCGCGACCGTCTTGCCGGTCTGCCCGATCTGCGCGGCGTAGGGGTACCAGCCGGCGTCCACGACCGCGCGGGTCGCCGCCACAGCCGTGTTGCCTCCGAACGCGCCCGCGAGCTCCTCGCACAGCTGGAAGCCCTCGGCCTTGCCGAGGCCGCGGCCGCCGGCGATCAGGATCGAGGCGCCCTCGATGTCCACGTCCGCGCCGCGCTGTTCGCCGCGGGTGATCATCTTGGCCCGCGCGGCGTGGGGGGAGAGCTCGAAGGCGAGCTGCTCCACGGGGGCGTCGGCGCCGCCGGGCTCGGCGATCTCAAACGCGTTGAGGCGGCCGATGACGATGCCGACGGGGGAGCGGTACCTGATCTCGGAGATCGCGGAGTCCCCCAGGATCGGGCGCTCGGCGATCAGCTCGCCGCCCTCGGCGCGCACTCCCGTGACCTCCATCACGACCCCCGCCCCGAGGCGCGCGGCGAGGCCGGCGCCGATCTCGAAGCCGAGCAGGCCGCCGCCGAACAGCGCGTAGGAGTAGTCGCCGCCCGAGATTGCCGCGGCCATCGCGTCGACCAGCGGCTGCGCGAGGCCCTCGGGGCCCTCGGCGACGAGCACCTTCTTGGCGCCGTACTTGCCGAGCGAGGCAGCGAGCTCCTGCGGGACGTTCTCGCCGAGCAGGATCGCGTGCGCCTCGCCGCCGAGCTCCGCGGCGAGCTTCGCGCCCTCGGAGACGGCACCGAGCGAGTTCTTGTTGATCGCGCCGTTGTAGTGCAGCGCGTAGACCAGGATGTTTGCCATTTCAGTTCAGATCCTTTCGCTGATCCACGCTTAGAGAAGCTTACGATCGTCGAGCCAGGCGACGATCTTTTCGACGGTCTCGTTGGTGTCTTCGTCCTCGATGATCTCCCCAGCGGCCTTGGCAGGAGGCGCCTTGGCAGCCACCCATTGGGCAGCGGAGTTATCGCCGCCGACCTTGGATGAATCGATGCCGACGTCCCCGATGCCGAGCGTGTCGAGCGGCTTCTTCTTGGCCCCCATGATCGCCTTCAGCGAGGGGTAGCGCGGCTCGTTGATCGCGTCGCCGACGGAGATCACCGCGGGGAGGCCGACCTGCACGGTGTCGTAGCCGTACTCGGCCTGGCGCTCGCAGCGCAGGGCACCGTCTTCGACGTCCATCTTGATGACCTGCGTGAGCGAGGGCATCCCGAGGTGCTCGGCGACGACGGCGCCGATCGTGTAGCACTCGCCGTCGTCGGACTGCTGGCCGAGCAGCACGAGATCCGGGCTCTCGCGCTGGAGCGTCTGCGCGAGGGCGTAGCCGGTGGCGGCCACGTCGGACCCCGCCACGGCGGGGTCGGAGAGGTGCACGGAGCGGTCGGCGCCGAGCGAGACGGCCTTGTGCAGCGCGCGCACGGCGCTCTCGGGGCCCATCGTGACGGCGACGATCTCATCCACCGCAACGGCGCCGCCCTCTTTGATCTGCATGGCGGCCTCGATGGCGTGGGTGTCGTAGGGGTTGAGGTTCTTCTCCCCGCTGCGGTCCATGCGCCCCGTCGAGTGGTCGATGCGCTTCTCGACGGCCGCGTCGGGGACCTCCTTCACCAGAACGCAAATCTTCATTCTTCAGCCAATCTCCTTGGTGTTTGGACCCATATAGCTTACCTGCTCGCGCGGTTGACTGACGAGTCAATCAATTGTCGGCCACGCCGGCGCGGATGAAGTCGACGATGGCCTGCGTGGGCGCGCCGGGCGTGAACACCTCCGCGACCCCGAGGCGCTTGAGCTCGGGGATGTCTTCGGCGGGGATCGTGCCACCGACGGTCACGAGCACATCGTCGACTCCCTGCTCGTGCAGCAGGGAAACGACGCGCGGCACGAGCGTCATGTGCGCACCGGAGAGGATCGAGAGCCCGACGGCGTCGGCGTCCTCCTGGATCACGGTCTCGACGATCTGCTCGGGGGTCTGGTGCAGGCCGGTGTAGATGACCTCCATGCCGGCGTCGCGCAGCGCGCGGGCGATGATCTTCGCGCCGCGGTCGTGACCGTCGAGACCGGGCTTGGCGACCACGACGCGGATCTTGCCGTGGGTGGGTGCGGCGGAAGACATCGCGGGGGATTATGCCCGCGCCCGCTCGCGCTCGCCGGCACGCCCCCTCACGACGCGCCCGAGACCGGCGAGGCCGAATCCGGCGGAGAGCGCCACCGCGATCTTCAGCCGGCGCCCGAGGTGGTCGAGGCGCAGGACCTCCCAGCCCTCGCCGACGGCGGTGCGGGCGAGAACGGGGTCGGGGTTGACGACCACCGGGTGCCCGACGGCGCGCAGCATCGGCAGGTCGGACTCCGAGTCGGAGTAGGCGAAGGAGGCGTCGAGGTCGATGCCCTCCCGCTCGGCGAGCTCGCGCAGCGAGAGCACCTTGCCCTCGCGGTAGTTGAACGGCCCGTCGGCGCGACCGGTGTAGCGGCCGTCGCGGATCTCCAGGCGCGAGCCGACGCCGCCGTCGAAGACGAGCACGTGAGCCATCAGATCGGCCATCTCCTGGGAGGCCGCGGTGACGATGTAGACCGGCAGCCCGGCGTCCTGGTGGGCGTAAGCACGCTGAAGCATCTGCGGGTACAGGCGCGGCAGCACCCCGGCGAGCACGCGCGGAGACATCCGCTGCAGGTCGCGTACGGCCACCCCAGCCAGCATCTCCCCGACGCGCCGGCGCACCGCGTCGGCCCAGTCGTCGGTCGAGCCGCGCAGGCGGAAGCGCAGGTTCTGGTAGAGGTCCCCGAGCAGACGCCGCCGGGAGATCATTCCGGCCTCGTAGGCCGCGCGCGCGAAGAAGATGCCGGAGGAGCCGGCCATCAGGGTCCTGTCGAGATCGAAGAACGCCGCTGCGCGCTCGGACATCTAAACCCGGACGATCACCGCGTCGCCCTGCCCACCGCCGGAGCAGATCGCCGCACAGCCGAGGCCACCGCCGCGGCGGCGCAACTCCAACACGAGCGAGCCGAGGATGCGCGCGCCGGAGGCGCCGATCGGGTGGCCGAGCGCGACGGCGCCGCCGTTGACGTTGACCCGCTCCTCGTCGATGCCGAGCAGGCGGATCGAGTTGAGCGTGACCGAGGCGAACGCCTCGTTGATCTCCCACACGTCGATGTCCTGCGCGGAGAGCCCCGCCCGCTGCAGCGCCTTGGTGGCGGCGGAGGCGGGCGTGCGGGCGAGGTAAGCGAAGTCGTCGCCGCTCTGCGCGTGGGTGACGATCTCGCCGAGAACCTCCCGGCCGTTGGCGGCGGCCCACTCATCGGAGGAGACCACCAGCGCGCCGGCCGCGTCGTTGACGCCGGGGGAGTTGCCCGCGGTGTGCGAACCCTCCCTGCCGACCAGGCCCGGAAGCGCGGCGAGCTTCTCAAGCGAGGTGTCGCGGCGGGGACCCTCGTCGACCTCGACAACGGTGTCGCCCTTCTTGCCCGGCACGGTGACCGCCACGATCTCCTCGGGCAGGCGCCCCTCGTCGGTCGCGGCCAAAGCGCGCTCGTGCGAGCGCAGCGCCCAGCGGTCGAGGTCGGCGCGGGTCAGCTCGAGCTCGTCGCCGATGGCAGTGGCCTCGACGAACATCTGCTTGCCGGAGAAGGGGTTGGTGAGGCCGTCGTGGACCATCGCGTCGAGCGCGGTCACGTCGCCCATGCGAAAGCCGAAGCGCGCGCCGGGGAGCAGGTAGGGAGCGCGGGACATCGACTCCATCCCCCCGCCCACGCCGATCTGCACGTCGCCGGCGCGGATCGCCTGGTCGAGCAGCACCGTGGCGCGCAGCCCGGAGGCGCAGACCTTGTTGATCGTCTCCGAGGAGACCTCCCGGGGGATGCCCGCTTTGATCTGCGCCTGGCGCGAGGGGATCTGCCCCTGCCCGGCCTGCAGCACCTGGCCCATCACGACGTGCTCGACCTGGGCGGGCTCCACGCCGGCGCGCTCGAGCGCGGCCTCGATCGCGAGCCCCCCGAGCTCGGTGGCGTCGAGCGTCGCGAGGCCGCCGCCCATCTTGCCGATCGGTGTGCGCGCGGTGCCGAGGATCACGGTCTTGGGCATTTGGTGAAGCTCTCCTGAGTCGATGAGGGGGCGATGAGGGGGCCGGACGCCGAGAATGCTAGCGAGCGAGATAAGGTTCCCCCTGAACGTGGACGTCTCAGCGACAACAGAGCCCGGCGCCAGCACCGACGCAGACACGGTGGCGGTCGGGATCTTCGAGGGCGAGGAGCCCCCGAGCGGGCTGCCGGGCGAGGCGGCGCAGCTGATCGCGACGGGCGAGGCGCGCGGCAAGCCCAAGGCGCTCGCCGTCGCCCACGCGGACGGCAAGCGGTGGCTGCTCGTGGGGCTGGGCAAGCGGGCGGACCTCACGCCCGAGCGCGCCCGCGTGGCCGCGGCGGGCGCGCACGCGCGGGCACTGGAGCTCGCGACACGCACGCTGTGCTGGCAGACGCCGGCGGAGAGCGGCCCGGAGGTGCGCGCGGCGCTCGTGGAGGGCACGGCGCTGGCGGACTACCGGTACGACCGCCACCGCTCGGCCCCGCCCGACGCGGAGGACGCCGCCCCCAAGCACCTGCAGGCGCTGGTGCTCAGCGCCCCCGACGCGGGGGACGCGGCGCAGCTGGAACGGGAGGTCTCCGAGGCGGCGACGGTCGCGGCGTCGGTCAACGCGGCGCGGGACCTGCAGAACCGCCCGGCCAACGACCTCACCCCGACCGCCCTGGCCGCGCACGCGCAGGCGCTGGCACAGGAGGTCGAGGGGCTCTCCGTGGAGACGGAGGGACGCGAGGGGATCGTGGGGCGCGGGATGGGCGCGTTCGCGGCGGTCGCCCAGGGCTCCGAGCAGGAGCCGGCGCTGATCGTGCTGCGGTATGACGGGGTGGGCGGGGCGCCCAACGGGGCGGGCGGGGCATCCCCAAAGGGCCCGCTGCTGGGCCTCGTGGGCAAGGCGGTGACGTTCGACAGCGGCGGCATCTCGCTGAAGCCGGGTGCGAAAATGGCGGAGATGAAGTTCGACATGTCGGGGGGCGCGGCGGTGGTCGAGGCCGTCGGCGCGATCGCCCGGCTGGGACTGCCGGTGCGCGTCGTGGGCGTCGTCGGGGCGACGGAGAACCTGCCGAACGGGCGGGCAGTCAAGCCCGGGGACATCGTCACGGCCGGCAACGGCAAGACGATCGAGGTCAACAACACCGATGCGGAGGGGCGCCTCGTGCTGGCCGACTGCCTGCACCACGCGGTGACCCTCGGGGCGGAGCGGATCGTCGACCTGGCCACGCTCACCGGCGCGGTGATCGTCGCGCTCGGCTCGACGTACGCGGGCGTGATGGCAAACGACGACGAGCTCGCCCAGCGGATCGCGGCGGCGGGCGAGCGCAGCGGGGAGATCGTGTGGCGCCTGCCGCTGCACGAGGAGTACGACGAGCTCGTCAAGGGCAAGTACGGCGACCTCGACAACGCCCCGGAAGCGCGCAAGGCGGGCACGATCGTGGGCGGGGCGTTCCTGTCGAACTTCGTCGGCGAGACCCCCTGGGCGCACCTCGACATCGCGGGCTCGGCGTGGGACCTCGGCCGCGCCTACGTCGGCAAGGGCGCCTCGGGGTACGGGGTCAGGCTGCTCGTGGAGCTGGCTCGCTCCTACGCCTGATGGACTTCGACCTCTCCCCCGACCATGAGCTGATCCGCCGCACGGTGCGGGAGTTCGCCGAGGGCGAGGTCGCCCCCGTGGCCGAGGAGCTCGACCGCACCAAGGCGTTCCCGTACGAGATCGTGGAGAAGCTGGGCAAGCTGAACCTGATGGGGATTCCGTTCCCGCAGGAGTACGGCGGCGGCGGCGGGGACACGCTGGCGTACGCGCTCGCGGTGGAGGAGCTCACGAGGGTGGACTCCTCGGTGGCGATCACGGTGTGCGCCCACACCTCGCTGGGCACGCAGCCGATCTACCTGTTCGGCAGCGAGGAGCAGAAGCGCGAGTGGCTGCCGCAGCTGTGTGCGGGCACGAAGCTCGGGGCGTTCGGGCTGACCGAGCCGGAGGCGGGCTCGGACGCGGGCAACACGCGCACCCGCGCGCGCCTGCAGGACGGCGAGTGGGTGGTCGACGGGGCAAAGCAGTTCATCACCAACGCCGGCACGAGGATCTCGGGGGTGGTGTGCATAACGGCGGTCACGGGCGAGAGCGACGGCGCGGGCACCGCGGACGGCGGCGCGAGCAGGGAGATCTCCAACGTCATCGTGCCCAACGGCACGCCGGGCTACGAGCAGGGGCAGCCGTACCGCAAGATGGGCTGGAACGCCTCGGACACCCGCCCCCTGACGTTCACCGACTGCCACGTCCCCGAGGAGAACCTGCTCGGCCCCCGCGGCCAGGGCTTCAAGCAGTTCCTGCACATCCTCGACATCGGGCGTATCGGGGTCGCGGCGATGGGTGTGGGCCTCGCGCAGGGCGCGCTCGACCAGGCGTTGGCCTACGCCAAGCAGCGCCGCGCGTTCGGCAAGCCGATCTCGAAGTTCCAGGCGATCCAGGGCAAGCTGGCGGACATGTCAACCGAGATCGCGGCCGCGCGACTGCTCGTCCACAAGGCCGCCCGCGAGAAGGACTCAGGGACCAACTTCACGCTCACCGCCGCCCAGGCCAAGCTCAAGACGGGCCGCCTGGCGGTGCGGTGCGCGGAGGAGGCGGTGCAGATCCACGGCGGGTACGGCTACATCGAGGAGTACCCCGTGTGCCGGTTCTACCGCGACGCGAAGATCCTCACGATCGGGGAGGGCACCGACGAGGTCCAGCAGATGGTGATCGCGCGAGCCCTCGGGGCGTAGCCTTCGATCGCTCCGCGAGCGGGCCAGACGGCTTCGGCCGCTCGGCGAGCGGGCAGAGCGGCAGCACGGGGCGAGCGCAGCCGACCACACGACGCGCGAGCTCCCCGCCGACGGCGTGCCAGCGCGCGTCGCGGCGCAGGTGGAGTCGGGCCCACGGGGGGCGAGGCGGGCGAACCTGAGGTGGGCCAGCCGGTTGGCGAGGCTCCCGATCTTCCGGGGTCCTCATTCCAGCGCCGCTGCGATCCGCTGGGCTGTGGTGGTCACCCGGGGGCCCAGTTCCTTCAGCAACCGATCACGCGCGTAAGCGTTCGCGGGAACCGACAGCTCGACGGCCGCGACCGCGACACCCTTCCCGTTCACGACCACGGCGGCGATCGCCCGCCGGCCGGCGAGCAGCTCTTCGTCCTCCACCGCCAACCCGCCCTCGGCGGCGATCCGCTCGAGCTCCGCGCGCAGGGCGGTCTTGGTCACGATCGTCTTGGGGCCGCGCTTGGCCAGGCGCAGCTTCCCGATCAGATCCCGCTGCTCCGCCTCGGGCAGGCGCGCCAGTAGCGCCTTGCCCGCGGCGGTGCAGTGGATGGGCAGGCGCGTGCCCAGCCCGATGCCCGCGTCGACCGCGTACTGCCCTTGGCGCGACCCCTGCCAACGGTCGATGTAGGCAACCTCGGTCCCCCCAAGGACCCCCAAGCTTGCGGTGCGTCCGGTCCGCGCCCGCAGCTCGCGCAGGTGCTCGCGGGCGACCCGGCGGACGACCATCGAGTCCAGCAGCGAGAGCCCGAAGTCCGAGACGCGCGAGGAGAGCCGGTACTTGCGCGAGGGCCCCTGCTCGAGGTAGCCGAGCGTGACGAGCGTGGTCGCGTACCGGTGGGTGGTCGAGCGACCCAGGTCGAGCTCCTCAGCCATGTCGGCGATCCCGCGCACGGGGTGCTCGGCGGTAAAGCACGTGAGCATCGCCAGGCCGGCGACCAGCGAGGAGGAGAACCTGCCGGGATGATCGGGATCGAGTGGCTTGGCCATGACGGCTGTCATCGTGCCTAACACGCCCGCATTGCGAAAGTCGCAACAAGAATGGTCGCTTTGCGAGTAATTCTCCCGGGCGAGGAGAAGCTCTGACTATACGAGATCACCTTCACCGTCTCCGACTTCAGCGTAGTCGCGCTCAGGCGTCGCCCCTGCAACGGGGAGCTCGAGCCGGCGGTCGTGGACGCCCCGGGTGGTCGCCCGGCGGGCGCCCATCACGAGCATCGCCGGCGCCGCGAGGCCGCCGATCGAAGCGAGCACGCTCCGGGTCGTGAGCAGCGCCTCGGGCAGCGAGGCCTCGCGGGTCGAAAGGTAGTGGCTGGCCATCCCCGCAAGCACGAGCGCGTGCTGCCGGCCACGAGGGAGCACCGTCGCTCGGTGCAGCGACTCGTCCGCGAGCCGCGCCATGCGAGTGGCGGCCTCCTGGGGCGAGGAGTAGTAGTCCAAGAGGCTGCGCTGGCCTGCCGCGACGTCCTCCTGTCGGTCGACGAGGCTGTCCAGCAGGGTGTGCAGCGATCCAATCCAGGGGAAGTAGGCACCTTCGATCGCGGCTGCGTCTTCCGCGCAGACGGCCCGCTCGGCCGCGGTTGCGATCAGCACGAAGACGCCGAGCGAAGAGCCGGCCGAGGCGGCGATCTCCCACCACTGCAGGTCGCTGTCGCGCGGTTTGCACTCGCTCGCCCAGCGCTCCAGCGCCTTGTGACCGCCCCGCGACTCGCCGAGGTTCAGGCTCTGGTAGGAGACGATCCGCGCGGCGGCTCTGCGCGCGGGGGCCGCGACCGAGGCGAACGAAGGCAGCGTGCGCAGCGCGACGCGGCAGGTCTCGACGATGATCTCCAGGTAGCCGGCGTCGTCGCGGTGCCCGTGGTGTGCGTAGTAGTCGACCTGCCCGAGCGCGGGATCGATCGCGGCCAGCAGCGACCGGTGGAGCAGGTCTGCGTTGCGAACCGGATCGGAGTTGTGCTGCTCGGCGAGCGTGTCGACGTAGTCGTAGGCAGCCTGAAAGGCGACCTGGGCCCGCACGACCGCGGGACGGCGCACGGCGGGCGCGAACGCCGCGAACGCCGCCGCGCCGTCGAGGTTCAGGCGCTCCTCGCGCAGGTTCTCGAGCGCCACCTGACGAAGCGCGGGATCGGGAATCGCCGAGGCCCGGGCGCGCCAGTGGCCCACCTCGCGGCAGACGCACGGGAAGACCCCCAGCCAGTAGCGTTTCGCGGCGCTCGCGAATCCGGCGGCGAGCGCCGCGTGTCTTGCTCGGCGCACAATCACACGGACAGCTTTGCGGGTGGAGAAGACAGCACGACGAAACAATCGGTGCGCGGCCCCGGCGGGCACGCCCGATCGAACCTTTGGGGCACATCGGACTGCTTGTGTTGTTTCTCACTCCCGCGGCCCCGCACGCGCCGGCACCCTCGTCGTCCGCAACCCCGGCAGGGCGATCGCCGCGGGCGCCAAGGCGCCGCCTACTCCTGCAGCCCCACGTGCGCCGGCACCTTCGCCGCCCGCAAACCGGGCAGGGCGATGACCGCGAGCGCCATGCCGGAAAC
This sequence comes from uncultured Solirubrobacterales bacterium, assembly GCA_963702085.1. Lineage (GTDB taxonomy): Bacteria > Actinomycetota > Thermoleophilia > Solirubrobacterales > Solirubrobacteraceae > Palsa-744. The sequence goes on from OY969707.1 coordinate 3,081,598, forward strand.
CAGCAGGAAGGTGGTCAGGATCTGCGTGCCCGCGAGGGAGAAAGGCGCGGGGAAGCCCGTCGTAAGCTGCAGCCAGCGGCTCGCCAGGGCGTGGCCGTACACGCCGAGCACCGCGCCCTCGGTGCCGCCGATGCTCAACAGGATCAAGCTCTCGAGCAGCAGCGCTCGCCAGAGCTGGCGGTAGTCGAAGCCCTGGATCCGGAGCGATGCGAGCCTGGCGCGCCGCTGCCAGATGACCGCGCTCAGCGCCGAGGCGACCGAGAGCGCGGCCGCGATCAGCAGCAGCGTCGCGATCTCGCCGAGGCTCTGGAGACCCTGACGAGCGTTCTGGTCGTACTGGCGCTCGCGTTCGCTCAACGTCTGGACACCCAGCCCGGGGCGGCCACCCAGCGCCCGCACGACGGCGCGCCTGCCCTGCGCGGGGGTCACGCCCGGTTCGAGGTCGACCTCCAGCGCCGCGGGGTCCGTGGTCAGCCAGGCGCGGCTGAAGTCGCTCGTGTTGAGGATGATCGAACCCGAGGGCCAGCCCAGGTTGGTCGTGACTGCGGCCACCCTGAAACGGGGGTAGCCCGACGGCGTGGGCAACGTGAACGAGCCTCCCACGCGCAGGCGGCGGCTGGCGGCGAAGCCTTCGGAGACCGCGGCCCACCCGCCCTGGCGCAGCAGCGCGGTGGCGCGCGCGAGATCGCCGTGCAGCAGCTGACTGGCCGGGATCATCGTGGGGTCCCCAGGGGGACGCGCGAGGATCCACATACGGCTGGCGCCCACGTCCAGCAGCGCCCCCTGGTAGTCGCGCACCGCGGCAACGCCGGGGGCTCTGAGGATCGCGGCCGCCGTGCCGTCGGCCTGAAAGGAGTTGGTGGTGAGGTCGTTGCCGCCGGTGGTCACCCACACCTCGGCGGTGTCGAGGTACTGCGCAAAGGCGGCGTCCAAGCCGTGCAGGAGGTCCTGCCGGGCGCCTCCGATCGCGACGCTGCCGTAGACCGCTAACGCGGCCACGCCGGCCAGCGCGATCGAGCGCGTCGCGGTCGAGCGCAGCTCGATCACGGCGACCACGAGCATGCTGCCGGGGACGCGCTCGCCCACGCGCGCAAGCCCCCGGATGACGGCCGCGAAGATCGCCGGAATCAGGGCGACCGCCGCCAACGCCAGCGCCATGCCGCCGACGATCGTCAGCTGGGGGGCCACCAGCACGACCACGCTCACGACGGCGATCAGCGCGAGACCGGCGGCTCCCAGCCACAGGACCACCGGCCCGGCGATGCCGAGGTCCCCCCGCCCTTCGCGAAAGACCGCGTCGGCCGGCCTCCTCGCACGCAGGTCGAGCAGCGGGGGCAGCGAGGCGAGCAGCGTCGCGAGCACGCCGGCGCCGATCGCCACCAGGATCGTCCCGAGGTGAACGATCTGGTGAGCGCTGATCGGAAAGGCCACCGCGAGGTAGACGGGCAGTTGGTGAAACAGCGTGCGCGAGAGCACCTCGCCAAGCACGACCCCCACGAGCGAAGCCCCCACCCCGAGCACCAGCGCCTGAAAGCCGAGGATCAGCAGCATCTGGCGGGAGTCGAAGCCCTGCATGCGCAGATCGGCGATGAACCGCCGGCGCTCGGGGATCGTGAGCAGCATCGCGTTGACGGCGAGCAGGAAGCCGACCATCGCGCCGATCGCGGCGAACAGCGCGGTCGACTGGTTCGTCGGCTGGCTCGCGGTGGCGAGCAGGCGCAGTTCGTGAGCGGCGGGCTCCACGTTCAGCCGCCCACCGGCAAGGTGTCGAAGCTCCGCGGCCACGGTCCCGTCCGCGCCGGGCAGCGGCTGCACCAGCACTTCCGTCACACGTCCGGGCTCGCCGGTGAGCGTCTGCGCGAGCGGCAGCAGAGCGACCGCTACGGTGCCGTAGGTGGTCGCTCCGGCCAGCTGGCCGGAGAACAGTGCCCGCACCGAGGTCAAGCCCTCCCGGCCTCTGGCGAGCACTCTCACCGGCTCCCCCCGGCGCACGCCGATCGTGCTCGCCACCTGGGCCGGCACTCCCACTCCGCCCGCAAGCAGCAGCGCTTCGGAGTTGGGTTCTCGCCCGATCAGGATGCCGAGCCTGACGATGTTCGGGTCCACGCCGATCAGTTGGATCGACTCGCGCCCGCGTGGGCCGACCGCGATCACGTCCTCGCGCAGGAGCGCCGCGGCGTCGTCCACCCCCGGCAGCCGGCGGACGGCGCCCGCCAAGCGCTCGTCGAACCCGTCGGAGGAGCGCGCCACCAGCTGCAGGCGCGCCGAGCCGACCAGTCCGTGCAGCAGGTTGCCAGCCGAGCCCATCAGCGAGGTGTTGGCCACGAGCACCCCGAACACCAGCGCCACCCCCACCGCGATCCCACCGCCGGCCAGCAGCTCCTGAGCCGTGTGGCGGCGCAGGCGCCAGCCGTAGAAGCGGAACAGCATGCTCACGCGCACGCCCTGGATCGTCGGGTCCAGCGAGACGGGGCTCATCGTGTGCGGGTGGCGCTGACCGGAGTGCGGTCGGGCGGGAGGCTCATCGAACGCGGGGCGCGAGGGTCGGGGCCGCCATCACGCGAGGCTGACCGCCAGCTCCGCGTCCAGGCCCTCGTGCAGGTGCCCGTCGCGGAGCGTGTGCACGCGGTCGACGAACGCCCTCGCCTGGGGGTCGTGTGTGACGAGCAGCCCGGGGAGGCTCTGTTCGTGGCAGACGTCGCGCAGCAGCGCGAGCACCTCCCGGGAGCGCTTGGAGTCGAGGTTGCCGGTCGGCTCGTCGGTGAGCAGCAGGCGCGGGTCGGCTGCGAGCGCCCGGGCGATCGCCACCCGCTGGCGCTCGCCCATCGAGAGGCGGTCGGGGGTGTGGTCCGCGCGCTCCCCCAAGCCCACGCGCTCCAGCCACGGACGTGTGGCCCGGCGGGCCTCGCGCAGCGTCCAGCCGTCCCCCAGCAGCTTCAGCGCGGCGTTGTCCAGCGCCGAGGCGCCGGCCATCAGGTGGAAGGACTGAAACACGAAGCCCACCTCCCGGCGACGGAAACAGGCGCCCTCCGTCGGGGACAGAGCGGTGACCTCGCGCTCAGCAAACCACACGCTGCCGCTGTCCGGCGTGAGCAGCCCCGCGGTCAGCAGCAGCAGCGTGGTCTTGCCCGACCCGGAGGGCCCGTACAGCGCCACGAGCTCGCCCGGGGCGATCGTCAGCGAGACCCCGTCCACCGCGCGGATGACCTCCGAGTCGCTGACGTAGTACTTGACGAGCTCGCGCAGCTGCAGGCCCGCGGTCACGACCCGGAGCGCTCCACCCCGCCGGGCCGCCGGGGAGTCGCAAACAGCGGCACGACGACCCCGGGCTCCTCGCCGGTGAGCAGCAGCTCGCCGCCCCCGATCTCCATCAGCACGTCGGTCCCGCGTGTGGCTTCGGTGTCCTCGGAGGCCACGATCAGCGTGGCCTCGTGCTCGCGCGCGCCGGCGCGCAGCAGCGCGTACAGCTCCAGGCGTTCGGTCGAGGACGGCACCACCGCCGGCTCGTCGACCAGCAGCAGGCGTGGCTCGCGCACGAGCGCCCGCGCAAGCATCGCGCGCAGACGCTGCCCCGCCGCGAGCGCGACGGCGAGGTCGTCGGCGTAGTCGGTGGCGTCCAGTGAGTTCAACATGCGCCGTGCCACACGCCGCGCTTCGTGCAGGGTGGCCCCGTCGGAGACCAGCGGCAGGGCCACGAGGTCGACGACCCGCTCACCCCTCGCGGGACGCCAGTCCTCGGAGGCCAGCAGGCCGATGTCGTGGCGCAGCAGCCGCTCGCGTTGCAGCGCCGACATCCGCGCCAGGTCGCGCCCTTCGAAGTCGATGCGCCCCCCGTCGGGCGCGTCGACGCCCGCAGCCAGGCGCAGCAGCGTGGACTTGCCCGAACGCCGCGAGCCGAGGATGCCGACGTGCGCGCCGCGGTGGATCTCGAAGGAGGCCCGCTCGAGCACCACGGTCCGGCGCCGTCCGTCGGGGTAGGCCTTGGTGACCTGCTCGAAGCGGAGCACCGGCACGGATGCGTCCCTGGGACGCGGCGCTGGATCGCCACGTGCCGGCTTGCCCGTGCCACCAGCACGGGCTTCACCGTCCCGCGTCGCCCAGCTTGGTCCAGGAACGCCCCGAACCCACCGCCTGTTCTGAAACAGGTTCTTACCGGCCCTGCCCGACACCGACGTGCTCCTCGATTCGCCCGCGCGTGCGTTTGGCCCAGTCGACCTCGGCGCGCAGCTGGGCGTCGGAGGCGTCGCGCACGATGTCCATCACGAGACCCATCCACGAGCGCACCGGCAGCGGCGGCCCGGAGCTCTGGCGCAGCAGCTCCAGGCACTCGAGCTCGTAGCGGCGCAGCGCGAGCAGCAGAGGGGGCGCGTCCTGCTCGCGCGCCGCCGCGACCTTCGCCTGGATCTCGGCGCGCGTGGGCTCGCGGGGGGCCAGCGTTTCGAGCCACAGTTGCAGCGCCTCGGGAGCGAGGTCGGTGGCGCGGTACACGGTGCGGTGCTGGCGCGGGTTCTCCGGGTCGGACTCCACCGTGCCCGAGATCAGGCCCGCCCGCTCGAGTTGGTCGAGCATCCGGTAGAGGCGCTTGGGGTCGATCGCCCACGTCGGCCCCAAGCGCGCCCCGAGGCGAGCGCCGAGGTCGTAGCCGTGGCCCGGGCGCTCCAGGACAAGCGCCAGGATCGCCCCCTTCAGGGGCGAAGACCCTCGCATCCAGGTTCGGTCAACGGCAGCGGTCGAGTTGTTAGCAGACATCAATCTCCCGGTCGTCCCTCCGACAACCGTTCGGTTACAACACCCTAACCGTACAACAAACCGCTCCCAAGTGGAGCGCTTTTAAGAACCTTTCAAATAGAACGGGAGCTACGTTTCCCGGTCGTTCCAGTCTTTAGTTGCCCTCGGCGCGCCTGCCAGGCCCCGGCGGCGCGCCCGCGTCGGCGCTCGGCGCGGCCCGCTCGAGCAGTGCCGTGGCCGCGCTCGCGGGGTCCAGACGGCGGGCCACGACGTCGTCCAGGAGACGCTCGAAAACGGCGTCCCCGCGCAGGGCGAGCTCCAGGCGGCGGCGCAGGCGGGCGGACGCCAGCGCGAGCACCTCGCTGCGCAGGTTGCGCCGCCGGCGCTCGGCGAGGTGGCCCTCGGCGAGGATCCACGCGCGGTGTGCCTCAAGGCGCTCCACCAGCTCGGGCACGCCCAGGCCGTGCGCCGCCTCGGTCCGGACGACCGGCACCCGCCAGGCCCGCCCGCGCGGGCGCCCCTCCCCCGCGCCGTCGGCGGCGCCGAGGGGGCCGAGCGAGAGCACGCCGCGGATCTCGCGCACCGTGGTGTCGGTGAGCGGGTGGTCGGCCTTGTTGACGACGATCACGTCGGGGATCTCCATCACGCCCGCCTTGAGCGCCTGGACGGAGTCGCCCGAGCCGGGCATCAGCACGAGCACCACCGTGTCGGCGTGGTCGACGACGTCCACCTCCGCCTGGCCCACCCCGACGGTCTCCACGAACACGTCGTCGCGTCCGGCGGCGTCGAGCAGCAGCGCGGCCTGCAGCGCCGCCTCGGAGAGGCCGCCCAGCGCGCCGCGGGAGGCCATCGAGCGGATGAACACCCCCGGGTCCAGGAAGTGCTCGCCGAGGCGGATGCGGTCCCCCAGCAGCGCGCCGTGGGTGAACGGGGAGGAGGGGTCGATCGAGAGCACCCCCACGGTGCGCCCCGCCTCCCGGCGGGCGCGGGTGAGCGCGCCGATCAGCGTGGACTTGCCCACCCCGGGGGGGCCGGTGAAGCCGACCACCGCGGCGCGGCCGGTGTGCGGGTAGACCTCGCGCACGAGCGCCCACCCCTCCGGGCGGTCGTCCTCCACCAGCGAGATCCCCCGCGCGAGCGCGCGGCGGTCGCCGGCGAGCAGGCGACGGGCGAGCGTCGTCGTCGAGGCCGTCTCCACGGCGCAATCATCGCAGGACGTACGATGAGCCCACGATGGCGCAGCAGGTGCTCGTGGACACCCCCGCACAGGTACGCGGCGAGCCGCCCCCGCGCACGGGCGGACTGCTGACGGCGTGGCGGTTCGCGCGCGCCAACAACATGGCGTCCCCCGCGTACGCCCGCATGGCGCTGCGCCTCGCGTGGCTGAAGCTGCGCTGGCGCGGACGCCTGCGCACCGACGGGCCGTGCTTCGTCTGCCCCGGCGTGCAGATCGAGATCGGCCGCCACGCGAAGCTGCACATCGGCCGGTGGGCGTGGGTGGGACACGCCACCAAGCTGCGCGTGCACGAGGGCGAGGTGCGGATCGGCGCAAAGACCGTGGTGGGCCAGGAGTGCACCGTGTCGGCCTTCCAGCACGTCTCGATCGGACGCGAGTGCATCGTCGCGGACCGGGTGATGCTGATCGACTTCGACCACGGCATGGTCGAGGTCGAGCGCCCGGTACGCCTGCAGGGCATCTACAAGCGCGACGTGCGCGTCGGGCACAACGTGTGGCTCGGCTACGGCGCGTGCATCCTGCGCGGGGTGACGGTCGGGGACAACAGCGTGGTGGGCACCAGCGCCGTGGTCACCGCAGACGTGCCCCCCAACGCCGTGGTCGGCGGCGTCCCCGCCCGCGTGATCCGCATGCGCGAGGCGCCCCGCTCGATGCGGTGGGGGTGAGGGGGGAGGTTTTAGGAGGACCCCCCAGGGGGGGTCAGGAGGGCGTTTCGTTCGTGTGCCGGACCCGGGGTCGCGTGCAGGCGCGCCGGTGTCAACACACAGAGAGGGTCGGGGAGGGGGTGGCGCCTCAGAGGTGGCCGGAACCCGCAGGCCCGCGAGACGCCATAATGCATTTTTGGGCAACATATACAGCTACTGGACCTCTCAGAAACTCTGCCATCTGGTTGCTACCCACAGGTCCAGTTTGGTGTATACCCCCAAAAAACCGATACACCACCGGGAGGGCGTTCGTGTAGCGGACCCGGGTCGCGGGCAGGCCGTGCAGGCGCCGGGCAGTCACGGGGCCAGCAGCGCGACGCGGTCGGCGTGCACGGCGAGGTTGCGCACCGCGCCCGCGTCGGCGTCCGGACCGCCCGCCAGCGCCCGCTCGACACCGAGGCGGTGGCCCGCGAAGCGCTCGCGCGCGTAGGGGACCGCGAGGCCGCGGGAGACCATGAAGGCCCAGTCGCTCGCCTGCAGCGCCAGCAGCTCCCGCACCGCCGCGGCCCCCGCGCGGGGGCCGGCGCGCACCACGTCCAGCTCGGCAGCCCGCGTGGCGAAGGCGAGGTCCGCCACCGCCGGGGCCGACCACGTCGAGAGGTCGCCGCCCTGACCCCACGTGGTGGTCCCCCACTCCTCCGTGTCCTCCACGGGCGCCGGTTCGTGGCGCTCCAGGGCGTCGTCGAGGCGCACCAGGGGGAGCCCCTGACGCGCGCACTCCTGCACCACCGCGGTCAGCCAGGCGAGACCCTCGTACCACCAGTGGCCGAGCAGCTCGGTGTCCAGGGCGCACACCGCCAGGCCGCCCCCGGGCAGGCCGGCGCCGTCGCGGCGCAGCCGCTCGCCGGTACGCGCCACGAAGTCCGCTGCGTGGGCCCGCGCTAGCGCGAGCGCGCGGGGGTGGTCGTAGGCGCCGCCGTCGTTGGCCCACGGTTGGTGGTGGTGGACCGTGTGGCGGTGGTAGTCCCGGTAGTGCCCGTGCGCGGGGTAGCCCGCCTCGCTCCACACCAGCGCCACCGTGGCGCGGTCGATCGGGACGAGCACCACGCCCGCGGCCCCCCGCAGCGGGCGCAGGTGCGCGGGCACCCCCAGGCCGAGGCGACCGGTCAGATCGACGCAGGTGGCGTGCACCCCGGCCTGCGCCAGCGTGGGCTCCAGGTAGGGGACGTGAGCGCACTCCGGCAGCCAGAAGCCCCCCCGCCACGCCCCCGCGCCGAAGCGCGCGCGGTGGGAGGCGACGCCGCTGTGGACCTGCACCTGAAGCCCCGCCTCCGTGGCGAGCAGGGGCAGCACCGCGTGGGTGGCCGAGGAGGTCCACTGCGCGTGGGGAGCGAACGCGCCGAGCAGGTCCCCGCCACGGCGCTCGAAGTCCTCCAGCGCCCGCTCGTAGTCCCCCCAAGCGCGCTCCAGCTCGCGCGCCAGGGTCTCGTGGCCCCCCGCGCGCAACCCGCGGGCGTCCTCGGCGTGGGTGTAGCGGCGGGTGTCCCCCACGAACTGCGCAAACCGCTCCCCCACGCCGGGGGCCTCGAGTTGGTCGCACAGCACCGGGGTCAGCGACACCGTCAGCGGCGCGCCTGCCTCCAGCAGATCCAGCAGCGGCAGGTAGCACGTGGCCAGCGCCTCCCACAGCCACTCCTCCCCGAACGGCCACGTCCCGAAGCCCTCCACGTAGGGCATGTGGGTGTGCAGGACGATCGCCAGCTCGCCTTGGGGCGGGCGGGCAACCGGACGGTGGCTCACGCCCGGCACACCGCCACGAAGTCGAGCGCCCGGTCGAGGTCCGCTTGGCCACGGGGGCGCAGCGCGAAGTCCGTGACGGAGATCGCCGGGGTGAACCACCCGTAGAAGCGCTCGGTGAGTCCCAGCCGGGGGTGCACGCGGTCCCAGCCCAAGCGCAGCGCGAGCTCGTGCGCGCGCAGGCGGCGGGCGTGGAAGAGGCCGAAGAGCGCCACCGAGGCGAAGTGCTCGCGACAGAGATGCTCGAACTCGTGCGCGCGGTACTCGTGTACGTGCCACGGGTTGTCCGAGCGCTCCGCCCCCTTCGGGGCGAGGGTGAGCACGTTCGGGGTGGACAGGTACACGGTGCCCCCGCCGCCTTGGCCCGCTCCCGCCACGAGCGCGCGGAAGTGCTCGAGCGCCGCGCCGGGGTCCTGCAGGTGCTCGACGGTCTGTAGGAACACCACCGCGTCCGCCGGCTCGGAGAACGTTTCGATCAGGTCGCGCTCGAAGCGCAGGTTCGCCCGCCGGTAGCGCGCGCGCGCGTGCTCGTGCGCCTCGGGGTTGGCGTCCACCCCCACGACGCTCGCGGCGCTCCCCGCAAGCACGTCCGAGCCGTAGCCCTCCCCGCAGGCCATGTCGATCGAACGCAGGCCCTCGACGCGCGCCGCGATCCACTGGTAGACCACCAGGTGGCGGCGGAACCAGTAGTTCTCCTCCGGCACGTCCGGGAGCGTGCGCTCGCCCGTCAGCGCCAACGGCGGCACGTCGACGGGCTGGTCACGCTGCACGTAGAGGGACGCCGACACCGCGCGCGAGTATATGGTCCCGGGCGCGATGCCACCCGCCATGACCCCCGAGGAGATCCGCGACGTCAACACGCGCTACCACGACGTCGCCGCGGGCCACTACGACGCGAAGTGGGGGATCGACTTCGGGGACGTCGGCCTCGAGCAGGTCACCGCCAAGGTGCGCAAGGCGCTCGACGGGCGGACGGGTGGGCTTCCGAACTACAGCCGCTCGCTGGAGATCGGGGCGGGGACCGGGTACTTCACGCTGAACCTGCTGCGCGCCGGGGCGATCGAGCGGGCCACCTGCACCGACATCTCACCGGGGATGCTCGCGGCGCTGAGCGCCAACGCGCAGCGCCTCGGGCTGCAGGTCGAGACCGTGAGCGCCGACGCCGAGCGCCTGCCCTTCGCGGACGGAAGCTTCGACCTCGTCCTCGGCCACGCCGTGCTGCACCACCTCCCCGACCTCCCCACCGCCTTCGGCGAGCTCGCCCGCGTGCTCGCCCCCGGCGGGACGCTCCTGTTCGCCGGGGAGCCCTCCCGCTACGGCGACCGCCTAGCCCGCGTGCCCAAGCGCTTCGCCGGCGCCGTGGCCCCCCTGTGGCGCGCCGCGTTGCGCGCCCGTCGTGTCGGGTACCCCACCGGATCCGAAGGCGCGCCCGACGCGGCCCTGGAGAGCGTGGTCGACGTCCACGCCTTCGCCCCCGGGGAACTGCGCGAGCTCGCGCACGGAGCCGGCCTGCAGCAGGTCCGCGTGATCGGCGAGGAGCTCACCGCCAACTGGTTCGGCTGGACCAACCGCACGCTCGAGGCCACCGCCGAGCCGGCGGACGTCCCGTGGGCGTGGCGCCAGTACGCCTACCGCGGGTACCTCGTGCTGCAGGAGCTCGACCGCCGCCTGCTGGAGTCGCGGCTGCCCGCCGCGATCTTCTACAACCTGATGCTCTCCGCGCGCAAGGGGGAGTGAGAACCACCGGGTACCGATCGTTACACACCCGTCGAGGTTCACCACCCTAGACGGTTCATCCCCTTAGACTCTGCGGCGTGACCGACCAAAGGCACCGGGGTTTCCCGCTCTTCCCGCTGGGCATCGTGGCGCTGCCGACCGAGAACGTGCCGCTGCACATCTTCGAGGACCGCTACCGCACGATGATCGAGGAGTGCCTGGAGGACGGGAGCGAGTTCGGGATCGTGTGGATGGCCGACGACGAACTCAAGCCGGTCGGCTGCGCCTGCACGGTCGAGCAGGTGCTCGAGCGCAAGGAGGACGGGCGCATGAACATCCTCGTGCGCGGCACCAGGCCGTTCCGCCTGCTCGAGCGCCAAGACGACCTCCCCTACCCGGCAGGCGTCGTGGAGTTCCTCGACGAGCACGACGAGCCGACCGACCTCGAGGTGGTGAACAGCACCCGCGAGCTGTACGCCAAACTGGTCGAGCAGGCGACCGACAACGCCCTCTCCAGCGAGGAGCTCGAAGCGCTCAACGCCTACCGCATGGCCGCCACGGTGGAGTTCGGCACCGACGCCAAGCAGGAGCTGCTCGAGCTGCGCTCCGAGAACGCGCGCCTGCGCCTGCTCACGATGCTCTTCCGCGCCGCGATCAAGCGCATGGAGCTCGTCGAGCGCGCCCAGGCGCACGCGCAGTCCAACGGGAAGGTGCGCTTCGGCTAGGGCTCACTCACCGCGGCGGCCGCACATCCTGGCCGCATACCCAGCCCACACCCCACGCTCGCCATCGCGGGCCACGCCCAGGCCGCACACCCACGCTCACCGCGGCAGGCCGCACACCCGCTGCGCCACTTCCAGCACGAAGAGGGCCAGGTGGTGGAAGACCGCGGGCTGGTCCGCGGAGTTGTCGGCGAAGCGCACCGAGCCTTCGGGGTCGCGCACCCTGTAGTCGAACACCGACCCCGGGCGTGGAGGTAGGGAGAGGTGCTTGGCGGAGGGTTCCTGGACTTCTTCCTGCAGGCCCCGCGCGAGCACCAGCTGGGAGTCGCTCAACTGGTGCGCCCGGCCCAGGCGGAAGGGGTGGGCGGGTCCTTCGCCGCAGCGGACCGCACCGCCTTCGTTGACCACCATCAACAGCGTCTCCCTGGGCGCGCCCCCGGTGCGCTGCACCACGAACAGGTCGGGGAGCACGATGTTCTCCCCGCAGCCCGCCAAGGCGACGCCGGCGGCCACGGCGAGCAGCACCCCGGCCACCGCGCCCACCCACGCCACCCACACACCGGGCATCCGCCCAGTGCTACCCGTACCCTTCGCAGATGAGCTCACCTGCAGGGAGCATATGCGCCGCAGGCAGAGGGCACCTCGCGTGAGCCCATCCGAACGGGGCGTCATCGCCGCCAAGCACTCCACCGGCCGCCGAGGCCGGAGCGCGGGCGCCGCTGGAAGAGGGCAACCCGCGTGAGCCCATCCGAACGGGGCGTCATCGCCGCCAAGCACTCCACCGGCCGCCGAGGCCGGAGCGCGGGCGCCGCTGGAAGAGGGCAACCCGCGTGAGCTCACCCGAACGGGGCTGCGTCGCCGCCGGGCATCCGCTGACCGCGCAGGCGGGGGCGCGGGTCCTGCGCGAAGGGGGCAACGCGGTGGACGCCGCGGTGGGGGCGGTGCTGACCTCGTTCGTGGCCGAGCCGCTGCTGACCGGCCTGGGAGCCGGCGGCTATCTGATGGTGGCGGGCCCCGAGTGGGAGCCCGCCCTGCTGGACTTCTTCGTGGAGGCCCCCGCGCGGGCGCGGGACGGCTCGGCGGCGGAGCTCCAGGCGATCGACGTGTCCTTCGGGGACGCGGTGCAGACGTTCCACATCGGGCCGGCCTCCTGCGGGGTCTACGGCACGCCGGCGGGGGTGTGCGAGGCAGTCGCGCGGTGGGGCACCGTCCCGCTCGAGACGCTCGCAGCGCCCGCGGCCCGCCTCGCGCGCGCAGGGGTGGCGCTCAACCACGGACAGGCGTACGTGGCGAAGATCCTCACGGAGCTGCTGCTCTCGACCCCGGAGTGCGCCGCGCTGTGGGCGCCCGCCGGCCACGTGCTGGGCGAGGGCGAGGTGCTGCACAACCCCGAGCTGGGGGACGCGCTGGAGCGCCTCGGCCGCGACGGCGCCGAGCCCTTCTACCGCGGGGACGTGGCGGGCGCCGTCAGCGAGTGGGTGGGCGAGCGCGGCGGCTCGGTGACGCGCGCGGCGCTCGCCTCCTACGGAGCGCAGCAGCGCGAGCCCGTACGGCAGGGGTACCGCGACCGCGAGGTGCTGACCAACCCGCCGCCCTCGGCCGGGGGCACGCTGCTGGCGTACACGCTCGGCCTGCTCGACCGCCGGTCGGCGCCGCCCACGCTGGAGCAGGTCGTGGCGGCGATGGAAGCCGCCCAGGCGGAGCGCACCTCCGAGTTCGTCGAGGGCCTGGGCGAGGAGGGCTTCCTGCAGCGGTTCCTCGCGGAGCGCCTGGGCGCGGCCGGACCGGCCGGGCGGGGGTCCGGTGGAGCCGAGCACCCAGACGTGGGCGGCCAAGCGGGAGGGGGTACGCGCCGTCAAGCAGGGGGCAACACGAGCAGCCACCTCGGCGCGACGACCCACATCTCGGTGCTCGACGGCGCGGGGCGGGCGTGCAGCGTGACGTGCACCAACGGCGAGGGCTCGGGCGTGGTGGTGCCCGGGACGGGCATCCACGTGAACAACATCATGGGCGAGCAGGATCTCAACCCGCTGGGCTTTCACCTACACCCCGCGGGGCGCCGGATGCCGAGCATGATGGCGCCCTCGGTGGTGCGCCGCGCGGGCGAGGTGGAGCTGGTCCTCGGCAGCGCCGGCTCCAACCGCATCCGCTCGGCGCTGCTACAGACGATCGTGGGGGTGGTCGACCACGGCCTGCGCGCCCCCGAGGCGGTACGCGCGCCGCGGGTGCACTACGAGGAGGGTGTGGTGTACGCGGAGCCGGGCATCGACGTGCGGGCGCTCGCGCGGGAGGACCGGCGGGTCGTGAGCTTCCACGAGCTCAACCTCTACTTCGGGGGCGTGCAGGCGGTCCAGCGCATCGACGGAGCCCTGCTTGGCACGGGCGACCCCCGCCGGGGCGGGGTGGCTGTGTCGGTCCGTTCTAGCTAAGCCGTGCTACCGTGTGGTCGTGGTACGCGTTGGAATGCATGAAGCCAAGAGCCAGCTGTCGCGGCTGGTCGAGCTCGCCGAGGGCGGCGAGGAGGTCGTCATCCAACGCTCCGGGCGGCCGGCCGCGCGACTGGTGGCAGTGCAGCGCCGTCGCCCCGTCGCCGAGGCCTTCGGGGTGCTGCACGGTCAGATCGAGCTGGCAGACGATTTCGACGAGCTGCCCGCGGACTTCGCCGAGCACTTCCGCTGAGCCTGCTGCTCGACACGCACGCAGTGTTGTGGCTGCTCGAGGGCGACGCACGCGTCGAGGGAGTGCGCGCCGCGATCGAGGATCCGCGTACGAGTGTGCTGGTCAGCTCGGTGTGCGTGTGGGAGGCAGCCATCAAGAGCGCGCTGGGCAAGCTGCGGGTCCCCGACGACCTGCCCGAGCGCCTCGACGAGTTCGCCTTCGAGCGCCTGCCGATCACCGATGCGCACGCGTGGGCGGTGCGAGCGCTCCCGCCGATCCACAACGACCCCTTCGACCGACTACTCGCCGCACAGGCCCTCTGCGAGCGCGCCACCATCGTGTCCACCGACACGGTCTTCGACTCCTACGGGCTCACGCGCATCTGGTAGCGCGACCGCGAGAGTGCCAACTGCGGATGCAAACGGCGCGCTCCGCTGCGCCCGACGGCGGCGCGCTCGGCGTGATGGCGGTCAACGCGGGTCGCCGCGATCGTCGCATGGCGCAGTGCTGACGCGCCTCAGGCTCAGGCCTTTGGCATGAACTCCGGGATCTCCAAATCGTCCACGGCGAAGCCCTTGCGCTCGCGGCGGCCCGTGTCGCGGCGGCCCGTCTCCCCGGTTCGGCCCGCACGCTGTACTCTCGGCTCGCCCCGCGGCTCCTCCAGGCGACCGCGGCCGGTGGGGCGGGCGCCGCGCTTCTCCTCGTAGCCGGTGGCCACGACCGTGACCCACACCTGCTCCTCGAGCTTCTCGTCGACCATCGCGCCGAAGATGATGTTCGCGTCCGGGTGGGCGGCCTCGGAGACCGCCTTGGCGGCCTCGTTGACCTCCCACAGGGAGAGGTCTTTGCCACCGGTGATCGACAGCAGGATCGAGCGCGCGCCCTCCATCGAGGTTTCCAAGAGCGGCGAGGCGACCGCCTGCATCGCGGCCTCCGTCGCGCGGTGCTCGCCGCCTGCGCCCATGCCGATGCCGAGCAGCGCGTTGCCGGCGCCGGACATGATCGTGCGCACGTCGGCGAAGTCGAGGTTGATCAGGCCCGGCAGCGTCACCAGGTCGCAGATGCCCTGCACGCCCTGGCGCAGCACGTCGTCGGCGACGCGGAACGCCTCGACCATCGAGGTCTGCTTGTCGAGCACCGTCAGCAGGCGGTTGTTGGGCACCACGATCAGCGTGTCCACCTCTTCGGCCAGCGCCTGCACGCCCTGCTCGGCTGCCTCGGCGCGGCGGGAGCCCTCGAAGCCGAACGGCTTGGTGACGATCGCGACCGTCAGCGCGCCCACTTCGCGCGCGATCCGCGCGACGATCGGGGCCGCGCCCGTGCCCGTGCCACCGCCGGCGCCCGCGGTGATGAAGATCATGTCCGAGCCCTTCAGCAGCGCCTTCGCGCGGTCGTAATCCTCCATCGCCGCCGCGCGGCCCAGGTTCGTGTCCGAGCCGGACCCCAGCCCCCTGGTCAGCTCGGCGCCGATGTGCAGGGTGATGTCCGCGGTGGACTGCTGCAGCGACTGCAGGTCGGTGTTGATCGCGAGGAACTCCACGCCCGCGACCTCGGCCTCCACCATCCGATTTACCGCGTTCACGCCCGCGCCGCCGACGCCCACCACGCGGATCACCGGCTCGGTCACGCCCTGCCCGCCAGCTTCCCGCCGCGGCTCTTCCTCGCGCGCGTACACATCCGCCGCCGGGGGCTCCTTCTCGCTCGTCGCCTCGGCCGACCGCTCCATCAGTGGTATCTCCGCCGAGAACACGTTGCGCAGCCGCTCCCTTGGGCTGGGGACGGTGGTCGTCTCCTCCTCGGGCTCCTCCGCGACCGCCTCCGGCGCGCTCGGGGCGAGCTCGTCCTGCGCGGGCGGCTCCTCGGGCGCCTTTGCCGAGGGCTGCTCAGACGCCTTTGTCGAGGGCGCCTCGGGCTCCTTTGCGGCCGACTTCTCAGGCTCCTTCGCCTGCTCCTCCTCCGTCTTGCTGAACAGGGCCGTCAGGGGCCCCTCCCTCATGCTTGCGCGTTTACTCTGGGCCACGGGCGAGAGCCTCCTCGCGGGCGTCGGCGACCGGCGTCTGCGCGGCCGGCGCCGGCGCGCCCTGGGCGATGTGGCCCCGCCGCGCGGCGATCTCACCCGAGCCGTGCGCGAGGATCCTCTCCTCCTCCTTCACGCCGTGCGCGAGGACCTCCTGCGCGAGCTGGCGGTAGGACTGCGCGGCCACGCCGTGGGGCTCGTACTTGAGCACCGACATGCCCTTCACCGGCGCCTCCGCGAAGCGGACCGTCTTGCGGATGCGCGAGGCGAACACGCGGTCGCCGAAGTTCTCCTCGAGGATCTCGATCGCCTCCTTCGCGTGGATCGTGCGCGTGTCCACCAACGTAGGAAGGATACCCTCGATGTCGACGTCCGGGTTGAGGTTCTCGCGGATCATCGCCAGGGTGTTCTGCAGCTGGATCAGCCCGCGCATCGACAGATACTCGCACTGCACGGGGACGATCACCTTGTCGGCCGCCGTCAGCGCGTTGATCGTCAGCAGTCCCAGGCTCGGCGGGGTGTCGATGCAGATGAAGTCGTAGTCCTCGCGGATCGGCTCGAACGCCTTCTGCAGCGAGCGCTCGCGGCCGATCATCGTGCTCATCGCGATCTCCGCCCCCGCCAGGTCGATCGAGGCGCACGCCACGTCCACCTCGCGCCGGCGCACCACCTCGCGGATCGACGTTTTGTGGACCAGCACGTCGTACATCGATTTCTCCAGAGTGTCGGGGTCGATCCCCTGGGACATCGTCAGGTTGCCCTGCGGGTCCATGTCCACGCACAGCACCCGGTGGCCCTCCTCCGCGAACGCCGCCGCCAGGTTCAGCGTCGTCGTCGTCTTCGCCACGCCGCCCTTCTGGTTGGCGAACGCTATGACCTTCGCCCGTCCTTGCACGGCACGCTCCGTCCGTCGCTCGTTGGTGGGGCCCATCGATGGGAAACCCGTCGATGGGAAGCCGTCGGGTGGGTATTCGCACATGGCGGGCGGATTCCTGCACGGGCCGGCGGGCGGGGGTCGGTGTTCTCTTTTTGGGACCTATAGATAGGGCTGATGAGAGCGTGTCCCCGGGCGGGAGGTCACGGGCCTATGAGCTCTCTTTTGGGACCTATATATAGGGGCGAGCGGGACTCCATACCATCCCCCCGTGCCCACCCGCCACGTCACGCTGCAGCGGCGACTCGCCGGGCGCACCGTCTGCGTCTGCGTCGGCCCGGGCGGGGTGGGCAAGACCACCACGGCAGCCGCGCTCGCGCTGGGCCTCGCCCGCGAAGGGCAGCGCGTCGCGGTCGTCACGATCGACCCCGCCCGGCGCCTGGCGAGCGCGCTCGGCCTCGCCGAGCTCGACAACGAGCCGCGGCGCATCGACCCCGCGCTGCTCGTCGCCCACGGGGTGGAGCTCCGCGGGGAGCTGTGGGCGACGATGCTCGATGCCAAGGGCACCTTCGACGACCTCATCGCCCGCCTCGCCCCCGACGAGCGCGCGCGCGAGGCCGCCCTCTCCAACCGCATCTACCAGGAGGTCTCCTCAGCCGTCGCCGGCACCCAGGAGTTCTCCGCGATCGCCAAGCTCTACGAACTGCACCGAGAGGGGGGCTTCGACACCGTCGTGCTCGACACCCCGCCCTCGCGCAACGCAATGGACTTCCTCGACGCCCCGGGGCGCATGAGCCGCTTCCTGGAGGGCCGCGCGCTGAAGATGTTCCTCGCCCCCGGCACCCTCGCCGCGCGCGTCGTCGGCCGCGGGACCGGCCTCGTGCTGTCGGTCTTCTCCCGCTTCACCGGCGTCGACCTGATCGGGGAGCTGTCGGGCTTCTTCGGCTCGCTCGCGGGGATGGTCGACGGCTTCCGCGAGCGCGCCCACGCCGTCGAGGCGCTACTGCGCGACCCCGCCACCGCCTTCCTGCTCGTCACCTCCCCCGAGCCCGAGCCCGCGCGCGAGGCGGCCGCCTTCGCCGAGCACCTCGCCGCCGCCGGCATGGACCGCGCCGGGACGATCGTCAACCGCGTCCACCGCGATGGCCTGCAGGGGCACTCCCCCGCGCAGGTCCAGGCGCTGCTCGCGGACGAGCTCGGCGAGCGGCTCGCCGCGCGCGTGGCCGCCAACCTCGCGGACTTCGACGTGCTCGTGGAGCGCGACCGCGCCAGCGTCGCACAGCTGTCCAAGGCGCTCGGCGACCCCGACCCGATCCTCGTGCCCCACCTAGACGGGGACGTTCAGGATCTCGCAGGTCTCGCTCGAGTCGCCGACTATCTGTTTTCCTGACACCCGCTCCCGGGGCGGTCCCTCCTGCCGGCGCGCCGTCACTTCCTCGGTCTTCTCCCCGAACAGGCGACCCGGCCTCCGGCGCGCCGTCACCTTCTCGGTCTCCTCCCCCCGAGGCGCACCTGCCGACCCGCGCCGCACCGTCACCTCCCCGGTCGCCTCCCGCGGCGCCGCCAGCGCGTCGGCAAGGGTCGCAAGGTCGGGGGGCAGGTGGCCGCACACGACGTCGCGCAGCAGCGCCCGCAGGTGGCCGGCGAGCTCTGCCACAAGCGCGGCGCAACTCGTGTGCTCGAGCGCGGCGCCCGTGATCACGGCGCGCTCCAGGGCAACCGCCTGGTGCGCCCGCCGCGTCAGACCGGGCCGCTCCGCGGGCGTGGCGCAGAGCGCGGCGAGTCGGCCCGCGAGCCGGCCGGAGGAGGGCCCCTCCGGCTCTAGCAGCGCCCGCAGCGCGAGCAGGTAGTCGGATAGCGCCTCCAGTTCCGAGGCCCGTTCGCAGCCCATCTCAAAGCGCGCCAGCGCCCACGCGAGCTCGGGCCGGCCGATCGCCGGGGCGCGCGTCCGCGCGAGCTCGGGAGCGACCGTGGCGAGGCCGTGCAGCGTCTCCACCAGCGCGACCTCACCGGCGTTCGTGAAGGCCGCCTCGTCCAGCTCCTCGAGCGCCCGGCGCAGCCGCTCCTCACAGAGCTCGAAGTCGGTCTGCTCGGCGAACACCGCCTCCAGCAACGTCCGCGCCACCACGTTCGCCCGCGCCCGCCGCGCGCCCCGTCCGATCCGCACACCCCGCACGAGCAGGTAGCGCTCGAGCCCCTGCAGGCACTCCAGCAGGCGCTCCGCCGCGGCGTAGCTCTCGAGGCCCGTGAGCGCGGGCCAGCACTCGCCGATGAACGTGCCGGGCAGCGGACGGTAGCTGTACAGCGCCGGCCGCCCGCGCGCCGCGGTGGCCGCGAGCTCGAACGGCACCTCCGCGCCGGCGTCGAGCTCCGCCTGCAGGTACCGCGCAGCGTCCTTGACGAACTGCGTGAGGGCCGTCTGGAGCTGGGGGGAGCGCACGGGAGGCAGTTCGCCGGGACCGCCCGCGCTCCTGCGGACGCAGGGGGTCTTGCAGCCCTACGCGAGGACCGCCACGACCCGGGGGGCTTTCTTGCAGCCCTACGCGAGGACCGCCACGACCCGGGGGGCTTTCTTGCTGGCCTACGCGAGGACCGCCGCGACCCGGGGGGAGATCGCGGAGGTCACCCGGTCTTCGCAGCCCTGCACGATCCAGCGCTCGCCGTAGACGCGCATGTCCTCGATGATCGGCAGCAGCGCCGAGCCCTTCTCGGTCAGCGCGTACTCGACGCGCGGGGGCACCTCGGGGAAGGTCTGGCGCTCCACGATCCCCTCCTCCTCCAGGGCGCGCAGCCGCAGCGAGAGCGTGCGCGGGCTGATGCCCTCCAGCGAGCGCTCGAGCTCGCAGAAGCGCGAGCGGCCCTCGGCCAGGTCACGGATCAGCAGCAGCGTCCACTTCGCGCACACGATCTCAGCCGTGCGGCATACGGGACATGTCTCATCGACGGCCACCCCTTTACTTTACCAAGTGAAGTAACGGTCCCTCGCGGTGGTGTGTCAGTTTGGGGGTATATCACCGACTGGACCTGTGGGTAGCAACCAGATGGCAGTCATGAGAGGTCCAGTTAGCTATATGTTCGCCCAAATGCACTACATGGCTCTCGCGGGTCTGCGGGTCCCGACCAAACTGAGGCACTACCTCCCTCGCCCCGGTTGGGCGTGAGGTCCGCCCATCGGGGTGAGACACAGCCCTACGCGACCGTCAGCGGCGGGCGGCCGGCGGGCGCCGGCTCACGCGGGGGCTCGGCGGGTGCAGCACCTGGGAGCGGCTGCGTGGCGGGAGCGCCGTTCGGGGGGGCGGTCGGGGGGGCGGTCGGGCCGGTGGGACGTTCGCCCCGCTGCTCGGCCATCGAGGCGACGTCCTCCATCGTGGTGCCGCGACGGCCGTCGGCCTGCACGAGCAGCTTGAAGTCGTGGGGGCTGGAGGCCACGCGCATCGCGTCGTCGAGGGTGACCCTCCCGGCCTTCAGGTGCCCGAAGAGGGCCTGGTCGAAGGTCTGCATCCCGTAGTAGCCGCCGGAGGCGATCACCTCGTGCAGCTTGCCCGTCTGGGCGGGGTCGATGATCATGTCGCGAACCCTGCCGGTCATCCGCAGGATCTCGCACACCGCGACCCGGCCGCCGTCGGCCCCCGGCACGAGGCGCTGGGAGATGACGCCCTTGATCGTGCCCGCGATCATCGAGCGCGCCTGGGCGTGCTGGTGGGGCGGGAAGAAGTCGAGCATCCGGTTAATCGACTCCGCCGCGTCGACCGTGTGGATCGTGGAGAGCACCAGGTGGCCGGTCTCGGCGGCCGACAGCGCGGTCTGGACGGTCTCCTCGTCGCGCATCTCGCCCACGAGGATCACGTCGGGGTCCTGGCGCAGCACGCGGCGCAGGGCGCGCTTGAAGGAGGCGGTGTCCATCCCAACCTCGCGCTGGTTGATCACCGAGCGCTTGTCCCGGTGCACGAACTCGATCGGGTCCTCGATCGTGACGATGTGCTTGGAGAACGTCTCGTTGACGTGGTCGATCATCGCCGCCAGCGTGGTCGACTTGCCCGACCCCGTGGTGCCCGTGAGCAGGATGATCCCGCGCTCCTCCTCGGCCAGTTCGCGCACGACCGGCGGCAGCGTCAGCTCGTCGATCGTGCTGATCTTGTGGGGGATCGCGCGACACGCCAGCGAGATCACCCCGCGCTGGCGGAAGGCGTTGATGCGATAGCGCGCCACGCCCGCGATCTCAAACGAGAAGTCGACCTCGTGCTCCTCGGTGAATTCGTGCAGCTTGGTGGCGTCGTGCAGCAGGTCGTGCAGCGCCCGCTCGGTGTCCTCGGCGCTCAGCGTCTCGCCGTGCTCGTCGTGGGTGAGGACGCCGTACACCCGGTACAGCGGAGGCGAGTCCACCTTCAGGTGCAAGTCCGAGCCGTGTTTGCTCACCAGCTCGCGCAGCGCTGACTGCACGTCGAACATGCTCTCCGCATCGGCACCGCCCGCTCAGGGCTTGAGCCTCACCGGGCCGCGTGGACCAAGACCAAGCCCCCCTGACGAGCGAATCGGCTTCCCTGCCAAGGACGCACCGAGCGAAATGTGCTCGGCACATGAGCGAGGGAGGACGCCGGCAGGGGAGTCGAGACGCCGTCAGGTCAGGCTACGTCGCGGAGCTTCTGTGCCTCTGCCAGCGACTGGAGCTTCTTCAGCGACTGGTTCTCGATCTGGCGGATGCGCTCGCGCGTCACGTTGAAGGTGCGCCCGACCTCGTCGAGGGTGCGGGGGTGCTCGCCACCGAGGCCGTAGCGGAGCTCGAGCACGCGGCGTTCACGGTAGGAGAGGTTCTCCAGCGCCTCCCGCAGGGCCTCCTTGGTGAGGATTTCCGCGGCCCGCTCGTACGGGGACTCGGCGCGCTCGTCAGCGATGAACTGGCCGAACTCCGACTCCTCCTCGTCGCCCACCGGCTTCTCCAGCGACACGGGGGCCTGGGCGGAGCGCTTGATCGAGTCGACCTCTTCGGGGTCGATGCCCGTGACGTCCGCGATCTCCTCGGCGGTCGGTTCGCGGCCCAGCTCGGTGACCAGCTTGCGCTCGGCGCGGCCGATCTTGTTGAGCTTCTCGACCACGTGCACCGGGATGCGGATCGTGCGCGCCTTGTCCGCCAGCGCGCGGGCGATCGCCTGGCGGATCCACCACGTGGCGTACGTGGAGAACTTGAAGCCCTTGCGGTAGTCGAACTTCTCCGCCGCGCGCACCAGCCCGAGGGTGCCCTCCTGGATCAGGTCGAGGAACGGCAGGCCCTGGTTGCGGTAGTTCTTGGCGATCGACACCACCAGGCGCAGGTTGGACTCGACCATCTTCTGCTTGGCGTCAAGGTCCCCGCGCTCGATGCGCTTGGCGAGATCGACCTCCTCCTGGGCGGTCAGCAGCCGCACCTTGCCGATGTCCTTGAGGAACAGCTGCAGCGAGTCGGTCGTCATGTCCGGCTTGAGGTCGAGCGTCGCTTTCGCTTTGCGCCGGCCCCGTTTGTCCGGGGCGCGCTCCACCTGCGACGCCGCCGCGGTCGCCGGGTCGATGTCCTCGACGAGCTCGATCTCCGATTTCTCCAGGAAGCCGTGCAGCTCCTCGACGTCCGACTCGTCCAGATCCAGCTCCGAGGTGGCGGTGGAGATCTCCGCGAACGTCAACACCCCGATCTGCTGGCCCTTCGCCAGCAGGCCCTTTATCTCATCGAGCTCCTGCAGTTCGACTACTGACATCGATTCCCGTTTCCGTTGACAGCGATCTTCTCGAATCCCGGCCGCCCGGCCCCGTCGCAACCGAGGCGACCCTGCCGGATGCACCGAGGACCTGCACCCGCCCGGCCGCGGCCCGAGACCCGCCACCTTACGACCGAACGTGGACCCTATGCTAACGCTTCGCCGCCGTTTGTCCTTATGCGCGATGATGCGACCGCATGACTCCTCCCAGCGCAACCGACAGGCCCCGCAGGCGGCGACAGGCTGATGGACAGCCACAGTCCCGCGGTCCCGAGAGAGACAACCCGGGCGTGCTGGGGAGCCTCCCCAGCACCCGTCCCCAGCGCCCCTCCGCCCGCCGCGCGAAGGCCCGCGCCAAACTAAGCACGACGACCCCCGCGCCAGCTGCAAGCGCTCGCGCAGGGCGGGCCGCGAACGTAAGCACGACGACCCCCGCGCCAGCTGCAAGCGCTCGCGCAGGGCGGGCCGCGAACGCTCGCGCAGGGCAGGCCGCGAACGCTCGCCCACGGCAGGTCGCGAAGGCTGCACCCAAGCCTGTCGAGCCCCCGGTGCCCCCGCAGGGCTTCGAGGCCGAGGAGCAGATCGAGGCCGGGCGTCCCGTACAGCCGCCGAGCGGCCCCGAGCTGGCGGCCTCGGTGGCGGAGCTCTTCGGGGAGCTCGCCCAGGCGGGCCTCTCCACCGGGGGGCAACTCGTGAAGGACGCCCTCCGGCGGCTGTCGGGCTGAGGCCGTCGGGCTGTTGCCGCAAACTGCGGGCTCCTTGGCCTCGTCGAATCCCGAGCGCCTCCCCTGGACAGCACACCCGTCCGCGGGCCCTGTATACTGCGCGCACGCCGAACCTCTGCGGCCCAGGTCGCGGAGGACGGGGGACCCATTGTGGACCGAGCGCCGGTCCACGGGGGCGAATCGGTCCTTTCGGGACCGTAGCGCCGTCAAGCGCGAGCCCGTCAGCTCACCCCGTAGGCGACGACACCCATGCGCACCGCTTTCTTCAGGCACGCCCTGCTGGCAGGGCTTTTGACCGCGTCGCTCGCCGCGGGCGCCCCTGTGGCGAGCGGCTCGCCCACCGGCGGAGCGGCCCCCACGCCGGCCACGCCGGCCTCCCCTGGCAGACTCACGCTGGCGACGTGGTTCGGCCCCGGCTTCTACGGCCACGCCACAGCGTGCGGACAGACGATGAGTCCCACGATCGTGGGCGTCGCGAGCCGCACCCTTCCCTGCGGGACGCTCGTGCAGATCGGCTACCGCGGACACCTGCTGACGGTGCCCGTGCTCGACCGCGGGCCCTACGGGCACAACGGCGCCACGTGGGACCTGACGCAGGGTGCCGCGCAGGTACTCGAAATCAAGGAGACGGTGCGCGTCACCACTCAGATCGTCGGCCACGTCGCAAACACCCCCACGCTCGGCGAACCCGAACCGCCCGCGCCCTCCAGTCCACTCGCGCCGGCCCCCACGGGGACGACCACCGGCGGGGCCACCGCGGGCTGAGCTCTCCTCTGCTCTTTCTCCTGAAAAAGCACACAACGCCGGTGAGCCGGCTCGTCTACGCCGCGTCGTCGGTTGGGGCCACCGACCGCCCCATCGCGCGCGCGGCGTAGAGGTCCACGTCGGCGTGGGCCGCGAGCGTCGCCGCCTCTTCGCCGTGGGCGGGACACGCCGCCACGCCAACCGCCACCCCCAGCGGTTGACCGCGGTGGACGGCCGTGGCGCACGCGGCGCGCGCCAGCCGCTCGGCGAGCGCACGTGCGCCGCCGGAGTCGGTCCGCGAGGCCGTCAGCCACCAGCGGCCGTCGCTCTCGCGCACGAGCGTGTCAGCGGGACGCAACTCCCGCTGGATCGCAGCCTCGACGCGGTCGAGCAGGCCCGTGAGCGCGGCTGCGGGCTCCGCCCGGGCGAGCCGCTCCACATCCAGCGCCTCGACCAACAGCACTGCGAACGGCAGCCCCTCCGCCCGATGGCGCTCGAGGCTCGCCTCGATCGACTCGATCCACGCGGCGGGACCCTCACCGCTCTCACGGCGGACGTCGTGGATCGCGATCTCCGGCGCCCCCGCGGGCACCGGTGGCTCCGGCTCGTGCGCCGCGGGTCGCTCCCACTCGGGCGCCGCGGGCCACTCTCGCTCGACCGCCGCGGGCCACTCTCGCTCGGACGCCGCCGGCGGTTCCCGCTCATGCGTTGCGCGTCGCTCCCACTCGGATGCCGCGAATGGCTCCCGCCCAGGAGCCGCCGGCGACTCCCGCCCGAACGCCAGATCCTCGGCGGCCAGGGCCGCGACGGCCGAGCAGACCTGCGCCAGGCGCTCGGAGAGCTCGGCCACCCGCGGCGCGCCGGGTTGGCGCAGCTCGTCGTGCACCGCCTCCCACAGTGCCCCGCACAGCTCCTCCGCCGCGTGCGCGGCCCGTGCCAGGCGCGCCGACGGCGACCCCTCTTGGGTGTGAGCGAAGCGGGGGGGTGGATCGGACGGGAAGTCGCTCACTGAGCCTCTTGAATATCAGAGGCGCCAGACACGAGCCGGCAGGTAGCCTGGGAGGCAGTGGCGGATGCCCGCATAACCAACCTGCGCGACTGCACCACCGTGGACGAGCACACCGGAGCGATGCGCTCGGTGCAGACCGCCGACGTGCTGCTGAGCGAGCGCGCGCTGAGCGAGCTGTGGTCACCCGAGAACCTGGAGCGGCTGGCGCGGACCTACTGGCGCTTCCTGACCCGCGTGACGCTGGGTCTCGTGCGCGTGCGCTACACCGAGCGCGAGCGCCTCGTGGTGCTGCTCTTCCGGCCGCTGACGCTGCTCGCGTTCAGCGCCCCGGAGTACGAGCTGAAGCCCGACCACGGCGTGGTGCGATGGCGCCTGCGGCGGGGCCTGCTGGTGGCCCGCGCGGGACGTGAGAGCAAGGGGCACCTGCAGATCGACGTGCGCCGCCTGCGCGGCGAAGGCTCGGCGGGGGAGCGCCCAGCCGCAAAGCGCTTGGAGAGGGAGAGCTTGGCTGCGGAAAGCTCGAAGGGGGCGGACTTGAAGGTGGAGGGCACGAAGGGGCCACGCCTGCACATCGAGGTGGAGGTCGCCAACTTCCACCCCGCGATCGCTTCGGGACTCAGCCTCCGCCTCTACAACGCGACCCAGTCGCGCATCCACGTGCTCGTGACCCACGGCTTCCTGCGCTCGCTCGCGCGCCTGAACCTCGCGGACCGGACGGAGTCCGGCCAGCGCGTGGGGAGCCTTGCGCAGGGCGACGGGGCGGCGGGCTCCGATGGGGCAGCAAACTCCGGGGCGATCCTGCCCCGGTAAGGGCCGCCCCTACCCGAACCGCGCGTCGCCGTAGATCTCGCGCAGCTTGGCGCGGTCGTGGCGCGCGTGGACGCGGCGCACCGTGCCCGAACGGGTGCGCATCACCAGCGACTCGGTGGTCGCCCCGCCCGCGGAGGGGTACCGCACGCCCTGCAGGACGTCGCCGTCGGTGATGCCGGTGGCTGAGAAGAACACGTCCTCGCCCGCCACCAGGTCGTCGCGGTCGAGCACCCGCTGCAGGTCGTAGCCGGCCTCCAGCGCGGCGGTGCGCTCGTGCTCGTCGCGGGGCCACAGGCGCCCCACCAGTTGGCCGCCGAGGCACTTGATCGCGGCGGCGGAGATCACACCCTCGGGGGTGCCCCCGATGCCCCACAGCAAGTCCACCGGGGAGCGCTCGGTGACCGCCAGCAGCGACGCGGACACGTCGCCGTGGGGGATCAGCCGCACGCACGCTCCCGCCTCGCGGATCTCCCTGATGCCCTGCTCGTGGCGGGGGCGGTCGAGCACGACCACCTTCACGTCCCCGACCTCGCGGCCCTTGCGCTTGGCGATCAGGGCGACCGTCTCAGACAGCGGGCGGTCGAGGTCGAGCAGGTCGGCGACGTCGGGGGCGCCCGCCATCTTCTCCATGTACACGCACGGACCCGGGTCGAACATCGTGCCGCGGGCGGACAGCGCGATCACCGCCAGCGCGGACGGCATCCCGTGCGCCGCGAGCGTGGTGCCCTCCAGCGGGTCCACGGCGATGTCCACCTCGGGCGGCGAGCCGTCGCCGATGTGCTCGCCGTTGGCGAGCATCGGGGCCTCGTCCTTCTCGCCCTCGCCGATCACCACCACGCCGTCCATCTGCACCGACTGCAGCGCGTAGTGCATCCCGTCCACGGCGGCCTGGTCGGCGGCCAGCTTGTCGCCTTTGCCGACGAGCCGGGCGGCGGCGAGCGCGGCGGCCTCGGTGACGCGCACCAGCTCGAGCGCGAGGTTGCGGTCGGGACGCTGGTGGGTGGGGTCGGGACTCAAATGGATACCTTTACGTGCGCGTGTGCCTGAAACCTACACCAGAGGAGGAGTTGTGAGTCAGATCGGGTTCGTCGGGATGGGGCGCATGGGCGGCGGCATGGCGCACCGCATCCTCCGTGACTCCGCGCACGAGGTGGTCGTGTACGACGCCGACAGCGCCGCCGTCAAGCGCGCGACGGCCACCGGGGCCGTCGGCGTGGCGTCGCTCGCCGCGCTCGTCAAACGACTTGCGCCGCCCCGGATCGTGTGGGTGATGCTGCCCGCTGGTGCTGTCACCCAGGGCACGATCGACCGGCTGGCCAAGCTGCTCGACCGCGACGACACCATCGTCGACGGCGGCAACACGCAGTGGACGGAAGACAAGCGCCGCGCCGGGGAACTCAAGAAGAGCGGCATCCACTACGTCGACGTGGGCACCTCCGGCGGAGTGTGGGGCCTCGAGGTCGGCTACTGCATGATGGTCGGCGGCCCCCCCCGCGCTGTCAAGCGGCTGGCCCCGTTCCTCGACGTGCTCGCCCCACCGACCTCCGCCGAGAGCCTCGCTGCGGTCGGCCCGCGCGGGTGGCTGCACTTCGGGCCCGCCGGCGCCGGGCACTTCGTCAAGATGGTCCACAACGGCGTCGAGTACGGCCTCATGCAAGCCTACGCGGAGGGCTTCGACCTGTTCGACAAGTGCGAGTACGAGCTCGACAACGCGCGCATCGCCCACCTGTGGGGCCAGGGCTCGGTGGTGCGCTCGTGGCTGTGCGAACTGGCCGCCCGCGCCTTCGAAGCCGACGGCAACGACCTGCACGCCCTCACCGGCTACACCGAGGACTCCGGCGAGGGGCGCTGGACGATCGCCGAGGCGACCGCCCGCGACGTGCCCACCCCCGCGATCACCGCCTCGCTGTACGCGCGCTTCTCCTCGCGCGGCAACGGCGACTACGCCAACCGCGTGCTGGCCGCGCTGCGCAACCAGTTCGGCGGCCACGCGGTCAGAAAGCAATGAGCACGGTCGAGCAGTCGCCTGAGAACCCCCTCGTCGAGGGTCTGGAGCGGCTGCCCGTCGCGCCCACCACACTCGTCATCTTCGGCGCCACCGGCGACCTCGCCCGGCGCAAGCTGCTGCCCGCGCTCTACAACCTCGCGCACGAGGGGGCGCTGCCGGAGCGCTTCAACCTGGTGGGTGTGTCGCGTAAAGAGAAGGAGCGCGACGACTACCGCGCCGAGTGCGAGCAGGCGATCCGCTTCTTCTCGCGCCGCCCCCCCGACGAGGCTGTGCTCGCGGGGCTGCTCGCGCACGTCAAGTACGTGCCCGGCACGTTCGACGACGACCGCGTCTACCGGGAGCTCGCGTTCGTGCTCGACCGCTTCGACGAGCGTGCGGGCGAGCCGCTCAACCGCGCCTTCTACCTCTCGACAGCGCCCGAGTTCTTCCCGGTGATCGTCGAGGCGCTGGGCGCGCAGGACCTCAACCGCCACGCCGGCGCCGAGGTGCGGGCGATCATCGAGAAGCCCTTCGGCACCTCCCTCGCGGAGGCCGCCGAGCTCAACCGCCGGGTGCTCGACGTGTTCGACGAGTCCCAGGTCTTCCGCATCGACCACTACCTGGGCAAGGAGACCGTCCAGAACATGCTGGCGTTCCGCTTCGCCAACGGGCTGTTCGAGCCGCTGTGGAACCGCAACTACATCGACTCCGTGCAGCTCACCGCCGCCGAGGACATCGGCATCGGCTCCCGCGCCGGCTACTACGACCACGCCGGGGCGCTGCGCGACCTGATCCAGAACCACATGCTGCAGCTGCTCTGCCACGTCGCGATGGAGCCCCCCGTGAACTTCACCGCCGAAGAGGTGCGCAACGAGAAGGTCAAGGTGCTGCAGGCGATCCACGCCCCCACGGAGGCCACCATCTCCGAGATGGCCGTGCGCGCGCAGTACGCCGCCGGGCACGCCGGCGGGGAGGACGTGCCGGGGTACCTGGACGAGGAGGGGGTGCGGGAGGGCTCGTCCACCGAGACCTTCGCCGCGCTGCGCCTGGAGGTCGACAACTGGCGGTGGGCGGGGGTGCCCTTCTACCTGCGCGCCGGCAAGCGCCTCGCGCGCAAGATCACCGAGATCGCGATCACGCTGAAGCCCGTCCCCCACCTTGCGTTCGACCAGACGGGCTCGCTGGGCATCCGCCCCAACCAGCTGATCCTCACGCTGCAGCCCAACGAGGGGGTCACCCTGCAGCTCGGCGCCAAGATCCCCGGCACCCGCATGTTGATCCGCCCCGTCAACATGGAGTTCCTCTACGGCACCGCCTTCCTCTCGCAGTCCCCCGAGGCGTACGAGCGGCTGATCATGGACGCCATGCGTGGGGACCCCACGCTGTTCACCCGCAACGACGAGGTCGAGGCCCAGTGGGAGATCTGCGACCCCGTGGTGAAATATTGGGCGCCCACCCACCCCGCCGCGGGTGGGCGGGTAGTCAAACTGCCTCAGTACGAGGCCGGCTCCCAGGGCCCCGCGGAGGCCGCGGGGCTGCTACGCGAGGGCCACGCCTGGCGCTCGATCTGATGGGTGCGGGGATCTCCTCGACGCGCACGCGGCCGGGCCCTGAACCGGGCGGCGCGGACCGGCGCGCGGCTGGGCGCGGGGGGGCCTGCTGATGCCCGCGGTCTCCGACGCCGTGTGGAGCGCCCAGGGCACCACGCCCGACGCGATCGAGGCCGCGCTGCGGGCGATGCTCGCCGAACGCCACGCCGAGCACGGCGGCTACGTCCCCGCGCGCGCGCTGAACATGATCGCGTTCGTGGACCACGCCTGGAGCGGGGAGATCGCCAACCGCCTGCGCGGGGTCGGGCGCTTCCATGCCTCGCGGCTCGTCGTGCTCTCCTACGAACCCGGCCGCACCACTCTCGACGCGCTCGCCACCGTGGCCTCCGAGGGCGACCCGAGACCGGGCGAGCTCACCCTGCTGCGCGAGACGGTGGTGGTGGAGCTCGGGGACCGCCACCTCGACGACCTCTACACGATCGCCGACCCGCTCGTCGTGTCCGACCTGCCCACCCTGCTGTGGTCCCCCCACGGCCACCCCGAGGTCCTGGACGAGCTGCTCGGGCTCGCCCAGGCGGTGCTGGTCGACTCCGTGGACGAGCCCGTCTGGCGGGACGCCGTGGAGCGCGCGCGGGCGCTCTCCGGGCGCGCCTACGTGGTGGACCTCGCCTGGCTGCGCTCCACCCCGTGGCGCGAGCGCCTCGCCACAGCCTTCGACCCCCCGCACCTGCGCCGCGAGCTGTCGCTGCTGCAGACGCTCACCGTCCGCCACCACCCCGACTCCACGATCTCCGCGCTGCTGCTCGTCGGCTGGCTCGCCTCCCGCCTCGGCTGGGACGTCCCCGCGCTGACGGCGCACGACGACGCCCTCGTCGGCGTGGGCCGCACCCGCCGCCAGGACGTCGCGCTGCGCCTGCTCGCCGCCCCCGAGCTGTCCGTGCGCGGCCTCGCCGGCCTGACGCTCGAGACGGCCGGCGGCTGGAGTCTGCGCCTGGACCGCGGGCCCGGCGGCCTGCACGCCTTTCGCTCCGA
Organism: uncultured Solirubrobacterales bacterium; assembly: GCA_963702085.1. Classification (GTDB taxonomy): domain Bacteria; phylum Actinomycetota; class Thermoleophilia; order Solirubrobacterales; family Solirubrobacteraceae; genus Palsa-744. The sequence continues at coordinate 3,111,574 of OY969707.1, forward strand.
CCCCCGGGGGGTGGAGCGGGAGTGGACGCTGCTCGGCGCCTCCCGCGGAGAGGCCGGCATCCTCGGGGAGGGCATCCGCCAGGCGCTCCTGCGCGACCCCACCTACGCGCCCGCCCTGGCGGCGGTGGCGCAGATGGCGCCGTGACCCGCCTGCTCACCTGCGCCGACCCCGAGGCCGCGGCCGCCCACGCGGCGGCCGAGATCGCGCGTGTGCTGCAGGAGGCCGTGGAGCGCCGCGGCGTCGCACACCTCTCGCTCGCCGGAGGCTCCACCCCCCGTCCAGTCTACGTTCTGCTCGCCGGCCTGCTCACCGACTGGAGCGCGGTCGAGCTGTGGTACGGCGACGAGCGCTGCGTCCCGCCCGAGGACCCGGAGAGCAACCACCTCCTCGTGTCCCGCACGCTGCTCGCCGGCCTCCCCGGCGCCCCGGAGGGCCCGCGCGAGCACCGCATCCTCGGCGAGCTCGGCTCCGAGGCGGCCGCGCGCGCTTACGAGACGCAGCTGCGCGCGCGGGTGGCCCCCGCCGAGGAGGGCGGCCTGCCGGTGCTCGACGTCGCGCTGCTCGGCCTCGGCGAGGACGGGCACACCGCCTCGCTGTTCCCCGGTCACCCCGAGGTGGACGACGACTCCGGCGCGCTCTGCCTCCCCGTGCGCGACGCGCCCAAGCCACCGCCTGAGCGGGTGACGCTCACCTTTCCCGTGCTGCGCGCCGCGCGCTGCTGCCTGCTGCTCGTCACCGGCGCCGGCAAGGCCTCGGCGCTCGCCGCCGTGTTGGCTGGGTCCGACCCGCGGGTGCCCGCGAGCCTGCTCGTCTCCGAGCGCCTGCTTGTCGTGGCTGACGCCGCCGCCGCGGGCAGTTCCTGACGTTCGGAACGTTGGTTCCGAGGCACGGGGTGAGCCAGACGGGCGCAAACGTCGTACTCTGCACTGAGTAGGCGCTCGGAGCCCATGGCCCGCACCGTTCCCCACCACACCGTCGCGCCCGACCCGCTCGCCGCCGAGACGCTCGCCGCGTTGGACGGCGTTCGGCTCGACACGCTCGCGCTCGTCGCGCACCTCTCCGACGAGGAGCTCGAGCGCACGCACTCGCCGCTGCAGAGCCCGCTCGCGTGGGACCTCGCCCACATCGCCGCCTACGAGGACCTGTGGCTCGCCCACCGCCACGCCGGCCTGGGCCTGCTGCGCCCCGACCTAGCCGAGCGCTACGACGCCTTCGAGACCCCCCGCGCCGTGCGGGGGTCCGTCGAGCTGCTCGACGCCCCCGGCGCACGCGCCTACCTGGAGGCGGTCCGCGATCGTGTCGCCGACGCGATCCTTCGCGAAGGGGTCGGCGACGGCCTGCTGCACGAGCTGGTCCTGCGCCACGAGCTGCAGCACACCGAGACCATGCGCCAGACGATGGCGCTCGCCGGGCTGCTCCCGCCCGGGGAGCCCCGCCTGGCGGCGCTCGACGGCGAGGACGGGTGGCTGGAGCTCCCTGCCGGCGCCTTTTTGATGGGTGCCCCTCCCGCCGCCGGCTCCGAGGGCTTCGCCTACGACAATGAGCGCCCCCGCCACCTGGCGCAGACCGGCGCTTTCCGCATCGCCCGGCGCCCCGTCACCAACGCGAGCTGGCTGCGCTTCGCCGAGGGCGGCGGTTACGAGCGGCGCGAGTGGTGGTCGGCGGAGGGCTGGGCCTGGAAGGAGGAGTACGACCTCACCCACCACGCCTACGTGGCAGCGGGCCCTCCGCAGGCGCCCATCTGCCACGTCAGCTGGTTCGAGGCCGACGCCTTCGCCCGCGCGCACGGTGCGCGGCTACCCACCGAGGCCGAGTGGGAGCGGGCGGCGACCTGGAACCAGCCGGCGCTTGGGGGCGTCGGGCAGGTGTGGGAGTGGACCGCCAGCCCCTTCCGCGGCTACCCGGGGTTCGTGGCGTACCCCTACCGGGAGTACTCCGAAGTGTTCTTCGGCGATGAGTACCGCGTGCTGCGCGGTGGCTCGTGGGCCACGAGCCCGCGCGTCGCCGGCCCCACCTTCCGCAACTGGGACCTCCCCGTGCGACGGCAGACTCTTCGCGGGCCTGCGGCTTGCCAGAGACGTCGAGGAGTCCTGATGGAGCCGATCCGCGACCCCACCTTCTCGCAAGCGCCCGTCAACGGAGATGCCGCGAATGGGGACACCGCCAACGGGGGCGCCGCGAACGGAGGCACCCCTAACCCGGCCGACATCCAGATCGACTCCCACCTCGGCGGCGCCGAGGAGCGCACCCTCGCCGAGGACGTCCTCGACGGGCTCACCCGGCCCTTCAAGGAACTGCCCCCCAAGCACTTCTACGACGCCCGCGGCGCCGCGCTCTTCGACCGCATCTGCGAGCTCCCCGAGTACTACCCCACCCGCACCGAGCGCGGCATCCTGCACGACACCGCCGACGAGCTCGCCGCACTGACCGGGGCCGTGGAGCTGGTCGAGCTCGGCTCCGGCACCGCTGCCAAGACGCGCGTGCTGCTCGACGCGCTGCACCGCGCCGGCACGCTCGAACGGTACGTGCCCGTCGACGTCACCGAGCAGATGGTGCGCGACTGCGCCGACGAGCTCACGCTGGAGTACCCGGGCCTGCGCGTGCACGGGGTGATCGGCGACTTCGAGCGCCACCTCGACCGTGTGCCCCCCGCCGCCGGGCCCCGTCTGGTGGTCTTCCTCGGCGGCACCATCGGCAACTTCCCCCCCGGCTCGCGCCGGCGCTTCCTGCGCGAGATCGCCGGCCTGCTGGGGCCCCGCGACCACCTGTTGATGGGCACCGACCTCGTCAAGGACCCCGACGTGCTCGAGGCCGCCTACGACGACGCCCAGGGCGTCACCGCCGAGTTCAACCGCAACGTCCTGCACGTCCTCAACCGCGAGCTCGACGCCGACTTCGAGCCCCGAGACTTCGACCACATCGCGCTCTTCGACGACCGCCACGAGTGGATCGAGATGCGTCTGCGCGCGCGGCGCGCGCACACCGTCACCGTGCGCGCCCTGGAGCTCGACGTGCACTTCGACGCCGGCGAGGAGGTGCGCACCGAGATCTCCGCTAAGTTCACCCCGGCCCGCCTGCGCGGGGACCTCGACGCCGCAGGTCTGGAGCTCGTGCGCTGGCTCGCCGACCCCGAGAACCTGTTCGCGCTGACGCTCTCGCGGCCGCGGGGTGAGGGGGCCCGCGCCGCCACCAAGCGCGTGAGCTGACCGACCTCACGAAGCTTCCCCCGGTCCTGGTTTCGCAGCCAGTTTGCTGTAGGCTCCCCGCCGACTATGCAGATCGAGGGCAACTCAGCGATCGTCGTCGGCGGCGCCTCCGGGCTCGGCGAGGCCACCGTGCGCCGCCTGCACGCGGGCGGGGCGCTCGTGACGATCGCGGACGTCAACGCCGAGAAGGGCGGCGCGTTGGCCTCCGAGCTGGGCCTCGAGTTCGTGGCCTGCGACGTGCGCGATGAGGCCCAGGTGCAGGGCGCCGTGGAGCGCGCCGCCGCCGTCGAGGGCGGGCTGCGCATCGCCGTCTGCTGCGCCGGCACCGGCTGGGCGCAGAAGGTCGCGGGCTCCAAGGGCCCCCACCCACTGCTTCCTTTCGAGACGATCCTCCAGATCAACCTCATCGGCACCTTCAACGTGCTGCGCTTCGCCGCCACCGCGATGCTTGCGCTCGAGCCGCTCGGCGAGGACGGCGAACGCGGCGTCTGCGTCAACACCGCCTCCGTCGCCGCCTTCGACGGCCAGGTCGGGCAGATCGCCTACTCCGCCTCCAAGGGCGGCGTCGTCGGCATGACGCTCCCGGCGGCACGGGACCTCGCGCAGTACGGGGTCCGCGTCTGCACGATCGCCCCCGGGCTGTTCGACACCCCTTTGCTCGCCGCTCTGCCCGAGGAGGCCCGCCAGAAGCTCGGCGCCGGCGTCCCCTTCCCCCAGCGCCTTGGCCGGCCGGACGAGTACGCGCAGCTTGCGGCTCACATAGTTGAGAACCCGATGCTCAACGGCGAGGTCATCCGGTTGGATGGGGCGCTGCGGATGCCGCCGCGCTGAGCGTCCTCTCCGCGCAACGCGACCCCCGCGGGCCGCCCCGAGGCGGCCCTATTCAAGAAAAACCGCCCCCGCGCATACCCACACGGGCATCACGTGGGAGCGTTGTCAATAGAGGATCAGCTCAAGCGCTCCACAAGCATCGCCATGCCCATGCCCCCCGCGACGCACATCGACTCGATGCCGTAGGTCCCGTCGAGGGTCTGCAGGTCGTTGATCAGCGTCGTCATGATCCGCGCGCCGGTCATCCCGAAGGGGTGACCCAGGGCGATCGCCCCGCCGAAGGGGTTGAGCTTCTCGTCGGGGATGCCGAGCTCGTCTTTGCACGGCACGATCTGGGCGGCGAACGCCTCGTTGATCTCCACCACGTCGATGTCGCCGATCGACATGCCGGTGTTCTTCAGCAGCTGCTGGATCGCCGGGATCGGGCCGAGGCCCATCACCTCCGGGCGGATCGCCACCACGGTGGAGGCGAGGATCTTCACTTTCGGCTTCAGGCCCAGCTCCGCGGCGCGCTCCTCGGAGGTGACCAGCAGGGCGGCGGCGCCGTCGTTGAGCGGGCACGCGTTGCCGGCCGTCACCGTCCCGTCGGGCTTGAACGCCGGCTTCAGTGACGCCAGCTTCTCGAGTGTTGTGCCCGGGCGCGGGCCATCGTCCTTCCTGACCACCTGCTCGGGAATCTCGATCTCGTTGCCTTCGCGGTCGGTGTCTTTGTGCGCGGGCGCCGTCACCGGGACGATTTCCACGTCGTAGTGGCCCGACTCCTGCGCCGCCACCGCGCGGGTCTGGGAGACCACCGCCCACTCGTCCTGCGCCTCGCGGCTGACTTTCCTTTCCTCCGCCACGTTCTCCGCGGTAAGGCCCATCGGGATGTACACGTTGTACAGCGACCCCTCCGACCCGTCGAGCTGCGGATGGAACTCGAACTCGCCTCCCTGCGTGGCGCGCGAGACCGCCTCAACGCCGCACGCGATGTAGGTGTCGCCCTCGCCCACCTTGATCGCGTGGAACGCCATCCGCGTGGTCTGCAGCGAGGAGGCGCAGAAGCGGTTGACCGTGGTGCCCGGCACGTGGTGGTCGATGCCCGCCAGCAGCGCCGCGTTGCGCCCGATGTTGTAGCCCGACTCCCCCTCCGCGAAGCCGCACCCCATCATCACGTCCACGATCGAGCTCGACTCCAGCTGCGGGTTGCGCTTCAGGATCGCCTTCAGCGGGACCGCCGCGAGGTCGTCGGCGCGGACCGATTTCAGCGACCCCTTCACCGCCCGTCCGATCGGCGTGCGTACGGCGTCCACGATTACGGCGTCAGGCATTCGGCTCTCCTTGGTCGTTTGTCTCCCGGCGGCGCGGCACCCGCTCACCTCCCCCTCACGCACCCTACCACTTCACAAAATGAAGGGTGGGGTGGGGTTGTGTTCTGTTTTGCTACCCATATAAACAAGAACGGGACTCAATCTCGTTTATATAGGGTCCCAAAAAGAGTGTTTGCCTCGGGGTAGGAGCCCGAGGGCGGGGTCTCAGAGGTCCAAGCGCGAGACGCCGAGCTCGTCGAAGCCCACGTGGTGGGCGAGCTCGTGGCGCACCGTTTTGACCACGCGCTCGCGCAGCAGCTCCGGGTCGTGCCCGAAGTCCCGCCGCAGCGTGTCGCGGAAGATCATGATGCGGTCGTGGGTGGGGGGCCCAAACGCGTTGATGCGGCCCTGCCCACCCTGGTAGAGGCCGTACGCCCCCGCCTGGCGGCCCTTGTCGGAGATCACCACCGGCACGTGGCGCAGCGCGTTGCGCAGCAGGTCGGGCAGGTCATCCAGCGCGTCGCGCACGAGCTCTTCGAAGTCCTCGTCGTTGAGCGGGTCGAGCTCCATGAACTCCGCTTCGTCGGGGTCCACCGCGAGGCCTTCCCGGCCCAGCTGCTCCGCGCGGCGCACGATCGCTTCGAACTCCTCCTCGGACTCCGGTTCGCGCCACCCCGCCAGGCGCACCGCCACGAACGCGGCCGCCGTCAGCAGCACCCCGACGGCCGCGAGGCCGAGGACCAGCTGCTCGACCACCCGCACCGCCCCGACGGTGCTGAAGCCCTGCCCGGCCACGACCACCGTCAGACCGAGCGCCAGCGCGATCAGCGCAGCCAGCCCGACCCTTCGCAGCTGGCCGGTGACGCCCTGCGACCTCGACGAGCGCACGGCCTCCGCCTGCCCCTCACTGCTTCTTGAGCGTCCGGGCGATCACGAGTCGCTGGATCTCGTTCGTGCCCTCGTAGATCTGGGTGATCTTGGCGTCCCTCATCATGCGCTCCACCGGGTACTCCTTCACGTAACCGTACCCCCCCAACACCTGCACCGCCTCGACTGTCACAGCCATCGCGGTGTCCGAGGCAAACACCTTCGCCATCGAGGAGTACTTCGCACGCTGGGGATCCCCGCGGTCGGCCATCGCGCAAGCCTTGTACAGCAGCTCCCGCGCTGCCGCCGTGCGTGTTTCCATATCGGCGAGCTTGAAGGCGATCGCCTGGTGCTCGAGGATCGGCTGGCCGAACTGCACCCGCTCGCGCGCGTACCCCACCGCGTAGTCGGTCGCCCCCTGGGCGATCCCCACCGCCTGCGCCGCCGCCCCCAGGCGCGTGCGCTCGAGCGTCGCCAGCGCGACCCTCATGCCGCGGCCGACCTCGCCGATCACGTTCTCCTGCGGCACCCGCACGTCCTCGAAGGTCGGCTGACCCGTCGGGGAGGCGCGGATCCCGAGCTTGTGCTCGAGCTTGCCCACGCTGAACCCCGGGCGGTCGGCCTCCACCACGAACGCCGTGACCCGCCGGCTCTCGCGGTCGGTGACGGCGAAGCAGACGTAGAAGTCCGCCACCCCGAGGTTGGTGATCCAGTTCTTGGTGCCGTTGATCACCCACTCCTCGCCGTCTTTGACCGCGGTCGTCTTCATCCCCGCCGGGTCCGAGCCCGCCTCGGGCTCGGAGAGCGCGAACGCCGGCGACCACTCGCCGCTGGCGCACCGCGGCAGGAAGCGCTCCTTGAGCTCCTCGGTGCCGAACAGCTGCAGCGGCAGCGTGCCGAGCTCCTGCACCATCAGGATCAGCGCACACGAGGCGTCGACCTTCGCAAGCTCCTCGATCGCCTGGTTGAGCATCAGCGTGCCGGTGCCCGTGCCCCCGTACTCGATCGGGAACGGCAGGCCGAGCACGTCCTGCTCGGCGAGGATCTTGCGGATGTCCCACGGGTACTCGGCCCGCTCGTCGATCTCCGCCGCGCGCGGCGCGATCTTCTCCTGCGCGATCTGGCGGATCGTCGCGCACAGGTCGGTGTGCTCCTGGGGGATGGTGTAAACGTCGCTGACTGCCTCCACCGTCCTGATGCTACTAGCCGCTACGCTCCGTCGATGGGGCCCGTCGACGCGTCGTCCGAGATCGCCATCGAGCCCGCCCAGCTGGTCGAGTGGCTTGCCGCCGATTCCAACCTGCAGGTGATCGACGTGCGCGAGGACTACGAGCGCCGGGCTGGCCACATCGAGGGCAGCCGCCACATCGAGCTCGAACCTCCTCACCGCGCAGGCCGCCACGATCGCGGCCGACCGCCCGGTCGTCTTTTACTGCCGCATCGGCTCCCGCTCCGACATGGCCGCGCAGGCCTTCCGCGCCTCGGGCTTCCGGGCCCACTCACTGAACGGCGGCCTTGCGCGCTGGGCGCAGGAGGGCCGCCCGCTCGCACCCGAGGGCGGACATGTCGCCGAGCACTGACCAACACACAGCAACAAGAGGAGATCCCATGGAGGCATCCACCGAGTACCACAACGTAACCGTCGGCGAGGGCTACGCCGTCGGCGACCTCGACGCGCTGGGCGAGGGCCCCGGCTTTCGCAAGGTCCGCAAGGGCCTCGGCGTGACCGCGTTCGGCGTCAACGCGATCGTCATGCCCCCCGGCTACCAGTCCGGGCGCCACCTTCACGAGACCCAGGAGGAGCTCTACTTCGTGCACCGCGGCGCGCTGGAGATGCAGTTCGGCGACGGCTCCGCGCACAGGCTGGAGGAGGGCGGCTTCGCCCGCGTCGACGCCGCCACCGTGCGCTCCATGCGCAACGTCGGCGAGGGCGAGACCATCTACCTCTGCGTCGGCGGCAAGGACGGCTACGTCGGGCGCGACGGGCGCCTGCCCGAGGGCGAGGAGCGCGTCGGCGGGGGGCCGCCGGGGGTCGCGCACTGAGCGAGGCGCCTTCAGTGAAGAAGCCGTTTCACTGCGAGCTGGTGCGACTGTCCGAGCGAGGTCTTAGTCGGCCGCAGGCCGATCGCGTTGTCCATCGCCGTCGCTGACGGCATCCACGTGAGGATCAGGTACGCCCCCACCGCCAGCGTCGTGCGGCGCAGCGCGCGCGAGCGCGAGAGCGCCGCGAGCGGCAGCACCCACAGCACGTACCACGGCAGCACCCAGCTGAGGGTCACCAGCAGCGCCACCGTCGCCCAGCCCGAGGCGCTCAGCGCGTCTCGCCACCGCCACGCCAGCACGGAGCAGCCGAGCACCGACAGCGCCAACACCACGCTGAGCAACACGCGCATGGTGTTCGTCTCCCCCCCCTGGCCCAGCACCAGGCCCGCCACGTTGGGCAGGCTCATCGGGATCACCAGGCGGCCCTGGGTGCCGAGGTTGGGTAGGTGAAAGCCGAACGCCACCACGCTGCACGCCCCCCACACGGCCCCGCCCACGACGATGCCCGCCGCCACCTGCACGAGGCGGCGCGGGGCGCGCAGCAAACCCACGAGCAGCACCGGGACGAGGATCCCCGCCGAGGCCTTCAGCGCGATCGCGCTCGCCAGCGCGAGCCCCGCTGCCACTTCCGGCGCCGCCGGCGGCCAGAGCCACCCACGCACCTGCTCCCAGCGGGCGCCACGCACGGGGTCGGGCTCGGCCGAGGCGTCCATCTCCGGTGAGATCCCGGGGGCGCGCGCGCGCAGCAGCAGATAGAAGGCGAGCACGATGAAGAACACCATGAAGAAGTCGTTGTGGTCGCCCCCCAGACCCCACACCAGCACGATCGGATTGAGACCCACGAACACGATCGCCCGCACCGGGTCGCGGCCGAGCAGGCGCGCGCACCTCCACACCAGCAGGATCGTCCCCAGGCTCGCCACCGCCACGAGGGCTTTGAGCGTCCACAGCGAGCCCGCGAGCCCGAGCGGCACCACCGCGTAGGTGAGCAGCGTGAACGCCGGCCCGTAGGGGCTCAGCAGTTGGTGCCAGTTGCTCAGCGCGTAGCTCGGGTCGCTGTGGGGCTCGAGCACCGGGATCGTGGTGTAGGGGTTGAGGTGGTGCAACATCCCCATGCGCCCGTAGTTGATGTAGTTGAACACGTCTGTCAGCGACAGCGGCGGGGAGAGCAGCAGCACGGCGTGCACCCCCACCACGGTCGCCACCGCCCACCGTGCCCGCAGCGCCGGCACGTACCTCAGGCTCACGAGGTACGCCACGTACATCACGAGCAGCGCCCCCGTGAACAGCGACTTGATCGCCTGCGGGCTGCGCGTGAGCGACGGCCACAGCCCGCCCAGCGGACCGGCCATCCAGCCGGGGAAGAAGCCGTAGTGGGTCGGCGCGGAGAGGAAGCTCGGGCGGTTGGCGGCGGCCACCACGAGCAGCGCCACGCACACCGCGATCGTGGCCAGCGCCGCGGCGCCGAGCACCGTCTCTCTGCGCGTGCGCGTCCGTGCGGCGCCGAGGAGCTCGTCCGGGACCGGCGCCCCCCCGCGGCGCCACGTCGCCCGCGGAGGCGCGCTGCGCGGGTCGTCCAGCGGCGAGTCCCGCAGGGGCAGTGTGGTCGCGTCGCTAGCCATACTAAGGGGACCCGGCTGTAAACCGGGTCCCCTTAGAGTACTTGTCCTCGTCCTGGGGATCTACGCTTCAGGGCAGCACCCCTATATAGCGCTAACGTTGACGGCCTTGGGGCCCTTGTCGCCCTGCTCCGCGTCGTAGGACACTTTGGCGCCCTCCTGCAGCGAGCGGTAGCCGTCGCCGTTGATTCCGGTGTGGTGTACGAAGAGATCCTTGTCCCCGTCGTCCGGGGTGATGAAACCGAATCCCTTGTCGTCGCTGAACCACTTCACTGTGCCGGTAGGCATGTGACTCCTCCACGATTCGTGCGTGCTACTGCGCGGAGGATGCTACGAAGAGCTTCGACCTGCGAGAGCTTGCACTACTTTAGCCGGCCTTTACGCCAGCCCAACGGCAACGACGGTAGCACGTGCGGCGGCCGTTTTGTTCTTAAGTTGTTGCACTCCCCGGCTAGGGTTTGGCCCATGAGACCCACGACGGAGCCAGCCGCGCTGACGCCGCTGCTGGGTGCAGGCTCACGGCCCCTGAGCGCCGAGCAGGTGCTCGAGCAGCTGCGGCTGTGGGAGCGCCCACCGGGGCACCCGCCAAGTGGACGGCCGCGGGTCGTGCTCAACATGGCCTGCACCGCGGACGGGCGGACCACCGTCGGGGGCCGGTCCGGGTCGATCGGCAACCGCGCCGACCGCGAGCTCTTCCACGCGCTGCGCGCCGCCGTCGACGCCGTGCTCGTGGGCGCCGGCACCGTGCGCGCCGAGCGCTACGGCCGGCTCGTGCGCGACGAGGCGCACCGGCGGCTGCGAGCGGCGCGGGGGCTGGCAGAGGAACCGCTTGCGTGCCTCGTCTCCGCCAGCCTCGACCTCGCGCCCGACATCCCGCTGCTCGCCGACCCCGCCGCACGGATCGCCGTCCTCACCCCCTCCCCGACGGGCGAGCTCCCCGGGAGGGCAGGCCCCGCCGGGAGCGCCGGCCCCGCCGGGAGCGCCGGCCCCGCCGGTGAGCATTCCGGCGAGGCCGCCTCGGTCGAGTACATCCGGGCCGCCCGCGACGGGGCGCTCGACCTGCCCGCCGCGCTCGCCGAGGTGTACGCCCGCCTGGGGGTTCGCACCGTCCTGTGCGAGGGGGGGCCGCGCCTCAACGGCCAGCTGTTCGCCGCAGGGCTCGTCGACGAACTGTTTCTGTCCCTCGCCCCCAAGCTCGCCGGGGGCGGGCTCGCGGGGGAGTCGCCGCGGATCCTCAACGGCCCCGAGTTCGAGCCCCCCCTGCAGCTGGAGCTGCTCGGGGTGCTCGAGAGCGAGTCTCAGCTGCTGCTGCGCTACCGCGTGGGCGGGCCCGGCGGAGCGCGGTAGCCGGCCGCGACGCCCGCCTGCTCCGAGGCGTCCGTGTCGAGGCGGCCCTCCCCGGTGTGAACCGCCACGTTGAGCACAACGCTGTTGGGCACGAACACCGACCCCTCCGCGGTGGCGAACGTCGTGTAGAGCAGCCCCAACGAGCTCACGACCCCCTCGATCTGCCCGCCCACCGGCCCGCCCTGCAGGCGCACGTGGTCGCCGACGCGGAAGGGTCCGGCTGAGAGCAGCACGGTGCCCGCGATCAGGTTGCCGAGCGTCTGCTGCGCCGCGAGGCCGAGGACCACGGCGGTGAACGCCCCGCCGAGGGCCAGCGCGCGCGCTTCGACCCCCGCGACGCCCAGCGCCACCAGCAGCGCAAGCACGGCCGTCGCGAGGCGCACCAGGAAGCCCACGGTCCCCGCGGTGGCTGGGTCCATGCGCCGGAACAGCGCGGGCCCGAGCGCGCGGCCGGCGTCGCGCGCGATCGCCCAGCCGAGACCCAGCAGCGCGAGCACCGTGAGGATCTGCACGAGGGTGTTGACTTCCGGTGTGCTGCCCCGCGTTTCGACCGAGAGCAGGCTCTGGCGGTGGTCGTAGACGACCACGACCACCACGAACAGCACGGCCAGCACGAGCCCCTCCACGCGCGCGCGTTTCGCCGCGCGGGGGGAGACCTGATGCAGCAGACCGACCTCCTGCCACGCTTGGCTGCGGGTCTCGAACATCTTCGACGGGGTCTTGGGGAGGGGTGGGGTGCGGGGCATGGGGCTGGGGCGTCTCGTAGAACCCCACCCGCACATGATGGCGGCTGCGTCCACGGCGGCCGTAGGTCGCAAGCAGGCGTGCCACCCAACCGAGCAGCGACGGTGTAGCCTTCGCCGGCAGTGAGCAGCTCCACTATGCGCAAGTTGGTCGTGCCCGCGGTGATCCTGGGGATCGTGTTGATCGTGGTGGCGGTGGTGTACTTCGTGACGCCCGAGCACTCGCTGCCGTCGTTCTTCCCGGGCCACACAGCGGCGGGCAGCGCCGAAGCGAACCACCACCACACCAAGCACGGGATCGCAGCGCTGGTGGTCGCGCTGGCGTGCTTCGCGTTCGCGTGGTTTCAGACGGGGCCGAAAACGCAGGCCGCGGGGTCGAGCGCCTCTGACGGGTAGCGCCAGCGGGCTGCGGGCCACCTACCCTTCCAGCGCGAACACCACGGAGCAGACCAGCCCGAAGCCGATGCAGTAGAACCCGAACGGGGAGAGGCGGTTGGTCTGCAGGAAGCGCAGCAGGAACTTGACGGCCAAGAACGTCGTGAGCGCGGCGCAGAGGCCCGCAACGAGCGCGGGGCCGCGCACGCCGTCACCCTGGGGACCGAGCAGTTCGGGCAGCTTCAGCGCCGCGGCGGCGAGGATCACGGGGGTGGCGAGCAGGAAGCCGTAGCGGGCGGCGTCCTCGTTGGAGAGCCCGGTGAGCAGCCCGCCCCCCATCGCGAAGCCCGAGCGGGAGATGCCGGGGATCAGCGCGGCGGCCTGCGAGGTGCCGATCGCGGCGGCCTGACGCCAGCTGCGCTTCGCGATCCGCGCGTCGGCGTCGCCGAGGTAGTCCCCGGGCTGCGGGGGGCGCTGGCGCAGCCGCTCGAACACGAGCAGGGCGACCCCGTTGACGATCAGGAAAGCGGCGGCGATGGAGGGGGAGGCGAACAGTTTGCGCAGCGTGTCCTGCAGCAGCAGCCCGAGGATCCCCGCGGGGATGGTGCCCACGATGAGCAGCCACCCGAGCCGGGCGTAGACGTCGTCCTCGCGGACCTCGCGCTGGCGCAGCGAGCGCAGGATGCCCTTGACGATCAGAACCCAGTCGCGCAGGAAGAACAGCAGCAGCACGATCGCCGTGGCGAGGTGAGTGGCGACGAGGAACGTGAGGAAGTAGGGAGCGGACTGGTGGATGTTCCAGCCGAGCAGCCGCGGCAGCACGACCGCGTGCCCGAGGCTCGAGATCGGGAACGGCTCCGCGACCCCCTGCGTGAGGCCGAGAACCACCGCCTGGAAGTAGGAGATCAGGTGGTGCACCGGCGCGAAAGCTTATGGGGCGGCCCGGCGATGGTGCATCGCGGGACCTAACATCGGTGGCTCCGGTGGCGTTCCCGTTCTCCCTGCCCCTGCGTCGCAGCCTCGTGCACGCCCTGCCCGAGCGCCCGTTCAACGTGCGGTTCTGGGACGGCGGCACCGTCGCTGCGACGGTGCCCGCGGCGCCGACGTTCTGCTTCGAGCGCCCCTCGGCGCTCGCGCACCTCCTGCGGGCGCCGGGGGCGCTGGGGCTGTTCCGGGCGTACGTCGAGGGCTCGCTGAGCGTCGACGACCTCGACGCGGCGTTCATCGTCGTCGACGACTGGGAGCCACCACCGATCTCGGCGCCCGACCGTGTGCGGCTGGCGGTGGGCGTCGCGGTGGCAGCGGCGCCGGGCGGGGTGCCGCGGCGGCCGGCGCTGGAGCTGCTGCTCGGCGGCGAGCGTCACAGCGTGGAGCGCGACGCGGCCGCCGTGCGCTACCACTACGACGTCGGCAACGATTTCTTCGCGCTGTTCCTCGACGCGTCGATGACCTACAGCTGCGCGGTGTTCTCGCGCGGTGCGAGCACGCTGGAGGAGGCGCAGGCGACCAAGCTCGACGTGGTCGCGACCAAGCTCGCGCTCGCCCCCGGCCAGCGCGTGCTCGACGTCGGCTGCGGGTGGGGCAGCTTCGCGGTGCACGCCGCGAGCAACTACGGGGTGCGCGTCACCGCGATCACGCTGTCCCCCCAGCAGGCGGAGCTCGCACGCGAGCGCGTCGCGGCCGCGGGCCTCAGCGAGCGCGTCGAGGTCCGCGTCGCGGACTACCGCGAGCTCGCCGAGGAGCCGTTCGACGCGATCGCGAGCATCGGGATGGTCGAGCACGTCGGGGCGAGCCAGATCGACCGCTACGCGCAGACCCTCGCCGGGCTGCTGGCCCCCGGCGGCGCGCTGCTGAACCACGGGATCGCCGTGACGAACCCCGAGGACGACCCGCTCGACGACGAGGTCACGATGCGCTACGTGTTCCCCGACGGCGAGCCGCTGCCCTACTCGCGCGTGCAGCTGGCGCTCGAGCGCGCCGGCCTGCACACAGAGCACGTCGAGGGCTTCCAGCAGGACTACGCGCAGACGCTGCGCCAGTGGCAGGAGCGACTCGACGCGCACCTCGGGGAGGCCGAGCGCCTCGCCGGCGCCGAGCGCACGCGCGTGTGGCGGCTGTACCTGCGCGCCGCACGCCACGGCTTCGACGTGGGCTACACCCGCGTCTACCAGACCCTCGCCCGCCGCCCCACCGTCACCTCCGAACCGGGCGCCGCCCGACGGGGCCCGTCGAGGACCCTCGCCTGAGCCCAGGCGGCTCAACCGCCTCCGGAGCGGGGACGGGACCGGGGTTCTTTGGAGGATGGCCTTCGGCAGCGGGTCGCGCAGTGGGGTACCGCGCGCGGGGCGAGTCAAGATGCTGCTCGCGTCCCGTCGTCGCACTTGGCCAAGTTGGTCAAGCACCGCTATCATTGAGGCGTGTCGAGCTACAGCATCGGCGAAGCTAAGACCCATCTCTCGAAGCTGGTGCACTTGGCCGAGGACGGCGAGGAGGTCGTGCTGCGTCGCGGTCGCCAGCCGGTCGTGCGCCTCGTAGCGGTCAGCACGGGGGAGGGCGAGATCAGACGCAAGCCGGGTCGGATGCGTGGGCGGATAACGGTGCCAGAGGACTTCGACGAGTGGCCGCCTGACGTCGCCCGCGCCCTCGGCGCCCTTGACTGATGCGCTTGCTCGTGGACGCGCACGCGCTGCTGTGGTGGCTTGACGCAGACCGTCGCCTTCCGGCGTCGGCCCGTGAGGCCATCGAGACCGCGGACGATCCGCTGCTCGGCGCAGGCACGCTCATCGAGATCGCCGTCAAGCGTTCGATCGGCAAGCTGGCGATCGACGCGGACTGGCCCGATCAGGCCCGCGCCGACGGCTTCAGCGTGCTTGCAGTCACCTGGGGCCACGTCACACGGCTCCAGGATCTCCCCTTTCCAGAGCTGGCCGGCCGACCCCACCGCGACCCATTCGATCGGCTGCTCGCCGCCCAAGCGCTCGTGGAGGGACTCCCGATCGTCACGCGTGATGCTGCACTTGCGGCATACGGAGTAGCGGCGATCTGGTGAACCTCCGGCTTGGGGGCCTCACCACAAGCGTCCTGGTGTTCACCAATCCTTCACACGGTGGTGCCCAGCTAGTTACAAGAACCCGCAATTTGCGGCCGAATCTCTTGGTATGGACGCGAAGAGCTCGATCGTGCCGAAGCCAGACGGGAGCGGCGAGCGCGTGGCGAGGGTGGACCTGCACTGCCACTCTACGGCCTCGGAGGTCTCGCGCCTGGGGGTGCAGCGGGCGGTGGGGCTGCCCGAGTGCGCAACCCCGCCGGAGGAGGTCTACGAGCTGGCCAAGCGGCGCGGGATGGACTTCGTGACGATCACCGACCACGACACAGTGGCCGGCGTCCTGCAGATCGCCGAGCGGCCCGACGTGTTCGTCTCCGAGGAGCTCACCGCCCACTTCCGCGGCGAACCGCGGGCGGCGGTGCACGTGCTCTGCTACGGGATCGACCCCGAGGACCACGAGTGGCTGCAGGCGCACCGCGGAGACGTGGAGGAGTGCGCGGAGTACCTGCACGCCCGCGAGCGCGTGTGCGCGCTGGCCCACCCCTACTACACCGTCGGCGCCCCCCTCACCGCACGCCACCGCCGGCGCCTCGCGGACGCGTTTGCGATCTGGGAGGTGCGCAACGGGGCGCGCGCCCGCGAGCTCAACCGCCCGGCGGCCACCTACGTAGCCACGCTCGACGGCACGGGCATCGGCGGCAGCGACGACCACGCGGGGGTGGACGTCGGGCGCACCTGGACGGAGACCCCGCCCGCGCGCAGCCCTGCGGAGTTCCTCGCCCACGTGCGCGGAGGGCGGGCCACCGCGCGGGGCGAACAGGGCGGCGCGGCCAAGTGGGCGCACGCCGCGATCGCGCTCGCCGCGCGTACGCTCGGCAGTGGCCCGCTCGAGGCCGACAGCCGTGGCGAAGCGCCAGACCCCCGCACGGTGCTCACCATGGCCCAGCGCCTGCTGCGCGAGGGCGACGCGCGTCAGGGGGCCGTCGGCGCAGACCTCACCCCCGCCGACGCCCGGCGCCTGTTGCGTGCGTGGCTCGCCGCCGTGGGCCTCGACGAGCTCGACGAGCGCGGGTTGGTCGCGTACATGCAGGACGAGCGCTTCACCCACGCCGACCTGTACCGTCGCGCGTGCCGCGCGCACGAGCGCAAGCTGCGCACGGCGGTCGAGTCCGTCGTGCACGCGATCACCGATCCGTCGAGCACTGCGGAGGGCGGCGAGATCGACGCGACGGGCGCCGCGAGGGCAATCTTCGAGGGCTGCGTCGCCGCGATCCCCTACGCCCCCGCTGCCGCCTTCCTGGGCAGCGAGAAGGCCAAGCTCGACTCGCGCGAGGGGGAGACGCCGCGGGTGGCGATCATGGCCGACGGGATCGGCAGCACCCACGGGGTCTCGCGCACACTCGAGGAGATCCGCCAGCGCGGCGTGGCGGGCTTCGAGATCGAGGTGATCGGCACCGACCCTTCCGTCGACCGCCGTCTCGCCGCGGTCGCCGAGGTGGACGTCCCCTTCTACCCCGGCCTGCGCATCGGCGTGCCCAGCCTGCCCGCCACCGTGGAAACGCTCGCCGAGGGCGCCTTCGACGCGATCCACGTCTGCTCGCCCGGGCCGGTCGGGGTGGCGGGCGCGCTCGTCGCACGCGCACTCGGCCTGCCGCTGGTCGGCAGCTACCACACCGAGCTCACCGCCTACGCCGCGGAGCGCTCAGGTGAGCTGCGCCTCGCGCAAGCCGTGGCGCTGGCGGTGCAGGCCTTCTACGGGGCGTGCGACCTGGTGCTCTCCCCCAGCCCGGCGTCCGACGAGGCGCTGCGCGAGATCGGCGTCGGGGCCGAGCGCGTGGCGCGGTGGGACCGCGGCGTGGACACAGACCGCTTCGACCCAGCCCTGCGCGGCCGGCTGGCGCTGCCGGGCGAGCTCAACGTCCTCTACGCGGGGCGCCTCACCCGCGAGAAGGGCGTGGACCTGCTGGCCGAGGCGTTCCTCGACGCCCACAGCCGCGACTCCCGTCTGCACCTGGTGCTCGCCGGCGGTGGCCCCGAGCAGGAGCGCCTGCGCGCTCGCGTCGGTGAGGAGCACGCCACCTTCCTCGGGTGGTTGCAGGGCGTCGAGCTCGCGCGGGCGTACGCGAGCGCGGACATCTTCCTGTTCCCCTCCGCCACCGACACCTTCGGCCAGGTGATCCTCGAGGCGCAGGCCTCCGGCGTACCGGTCGTGGCCGTCGCGGCCGGCGGCCCGCTGTCGCTGATCGAGGACCGCGTCAGCGGCCTGCTGTGCAAGCCCGCCCCGGACGCCCTGGCGGAGTGCGTGCTCGAGCTCGCCGGCTCCCCCCTGCTGCGCCGGCGGCTGGCCGCGGTCGCGCTGAGCGGGGTGCGCGCCCGCACGTGGGAGGCCGCGATGGAGCGCCTCGCGGAGGGCTACCGCCGCGTGGTGGCGGCGCCGCGGAGCGCCTCGGACACGACCCCGGGGGCACGCCGTGCGGCCTGACCCAACGTTGGCGGTCGCGCTGCACGACGTCGAGCCGGCGACGTTCGAGCGCTGCGTGGAGGTGCGTGAGTGGCTGGAGGACCGCGGCGTGGACCGCGTGACGCTGCTGGTGATCCCCGCCCGCGACCTGCACCCGCTGGGCGAGCGCTCCCCGGAGCTCGCCGGCTGGCTGGCCGAGCGCCGCCGCCGCGGGGACTCGATCGCACAGCACGGCTTCCAGCACGAGCAGCTCCGGTGCGCGCGGTGGACGCGACGCCTGCCGACGCCCGTGCGCAGCCGGCGCGCCGCCGAGTTCGCGGGGCTCGACCGCGACGAGGCCCGCCGCGCGGTGGAGGCGGGGTGGCGCCTGCTGAAGCTCGCGGGGGTCGAGCCCGACGGGTTCGTGGCGCCCGCCTACGCCTACACCCCCGCGCTGCGGCGGGTGCTGAGCCCCCGCTTCCGGTGGTGGGCCGACGCGGTGGGTCTGTACGGTGGGCCGGACCGCGGGGGGCCAGGTCACGGTGGGCCGGACCGCGGCGAGACAGGCCCCGGTGCAGACCACGGTGAGACAGACCGCGCCTGGCGGCGGCTCGCCCCCGCCTGGGGGCCGACCTCCGCCGGCGTCGGCTCGCTGCTGGCCCGCGGGACGCTGCGACTGGACCTCTCCCCCACGTGCCTTCTCCGCCGCCGTCACCTGCGGGCGCTCGAAGCCGTGCTGGGCCGCGCGGGCGAGCGCCGTCTCGCCGTCACCTACGACGACCTGGTCGCGACCGCGCGGGGGGCTGCCACGCGTCGCGACAGACTCACGGGGACACAGCTGGGTGCTCCCCTACGCTGCGCCAAGCTCGCCGGGACGACGCCGGGCGCCCACGCAGCTGCGCCTCGCTACAGCAGCACTTCCGGGGACGCCTCGGCCGTGCTGGCGCCCTCCAACGCGGTGGCGGCGCCCTCCAGCGCAGTGGCGGCGGCGCTGCGCCACGGCCGCGCGTAGATGAGCCACCACGTCGCACCGGCGAGCAACACTGCGGAGAGGGTCCACCCGAGCTCGGTCGTCCCGACCCCCACGTACTTCAGGCCGGACGCGAAGATCACGAACGCGATCACGGGGCGGATGTAGCGATCGGGCATGCTCGAGGAGAGCCGCGAGCCGACGTACACGGCGGGGACGCTGCCGATCACCAGCGACGTGGTGACGCCGAAGTCGACGTGCCCGAACGCGAGCGCGCCGAGCGCGGCGGCGGCCGTGAGCGGGACGGCCTGCGTGAGGTCGGTCCCGACCAGCTGCTTTGCCCCGATCGCGGGGTACACGAACAGCATCAGCACGATCATCAGCGACCCCGACCCGACCGAGGTCAGCCCGACGATCAGCCCGCCGACGACGCCGATCGCCACCGTCGCCGCCGGCCGAGGGACGATGCTGTGCACCGCGGCGGTGCGGGTGTGGCCCGCGCGGCGGTCCAGCGCGAGGCGCAGCACCATCGCGGCGGCTCCCACGAGCAGCGCCGTCCCGAGCGCCACCTCGATGTTCTGCTGGGAGGCCTTGGTGCTGCCCATCAGGTGCAGCAGGTACGCGCCCGCGAACGCCGCCGGCACCGAGCCGAGCACCATCCACCCCACGAGTCGCGTGTTGACCGTTTTGGCGCGCAGGTGCACGCCCGCGCCGATCGGGCGCATCAGCACCGCCGCCACGAGGTCGCTGGAGATCGCCGTCGAGGGCGTTACGCCGAACAGCAGGATCAGCATCGGGCTCATCAGTGCCCCGCCGCCGGCTCCGGTCATCCCGACCAGCACCCCCACGACCGCCGCTCCCAGCACTATGAGTGGATCTACGTGCACGCGCTCCTCGCTGATCTACAGTTTCTCGGTCAAGCCGACTATTTCAGTCGAGAATAGCTGATTTATCGGAGTCTGTCAAGGTGGGTTGTGCGGGGTCCGCGGCGATGCCCGCGGCGGGTCGGTCGGCCACGAGCGGGAACGGGTGCCACGGGGGTCAGCCAGCCGACGAAGGGCCGGCCGGGTTGGGTCAGCCGCTGTACGCGGAGAACACCGATGCTTCGAAGGCGTCGGCGTGGGGACTGGCGGCGTAGCCTAGGGGGGCCAGGCCGAAGAGGTTCTCCAGCGTGTGCAGCAGCGAGAAGTCGTTGAAGGGTTCCTGGTTGTACGTGCCCGCCTTGACGTAGGGCGAGAGCAGCAGGGCGCCCACCTGTCCGCCCCCGGAGGGGGGGAGGGTCACCCCCGGGGCGGTCGCGGCCGGCGTGGTCGTGGTCGGAGTGTTGGTGGCTGGAGTGATCGTTGTCGGAGTCGAGGCGGTCGGGGTGGTCGCTGTGGGTGTGGTCGTCGTAGGTGTGGTCATCGTAGGTGTGGTCGTCGCGGGGTTGGTCGTCGTGGGTGTGGTCGTCGCGGATGCGGTCGCAGCCGTGTTCGTCCCTGTCGGGGTCGTGGCGCCCGGTTGAGTCGCCGTCGCGCCGGGTTGGGTGGCCGTAGCGCCCGGGGTGGCAGAGCCGGGCGAGCCCACCCCCCCGAGCGGCGCGGGGAACCGCGGCTGCTCGCAGCAGGAGCTCGAATCGCCGTAAACCCCGGTGGCGGGTGCCTGGTCGGTGGTCACGGCCAGCAGGCCGCCGTGCCGGTAGGCGGGCGAGGCGAGGATCTCGGGCACGACGCGGCGCAAGAACGTTTCGGCGGCCGGCAGGCCGGCGGGCGCGCCGGGGGCGCACGGTGTGGGGCGCCCGTCGTGGCAGAGACCCGGCACGATGTAGGAGAGGGTGGGGGTGCGCTTGGCGCTTCGCAGGTCGCCCGCGAGTCCCCCCAGGCCGACGTTGTCGTGGGCGCACGCGGACGAGTGCAGCACGCCGTCGAAGTACGTGAACGGGTCGCGGAAGGTGGCGAACGTGGCCCCCTGCGGCGCCTGGGAAGTCGGGTCGGCGGCGCCGAATTCGGGGTGCTGGCAGGCGGCGGCCATGCCTTCCGCGTACACCTTCCAGGTGAGCCCCTTGGCAGCTAACTGTTCGCCGAGCGTCTGCGCTTCGGTTGGGTAGATGCAGCCCTGACCGGTGTACTGCCCCTTGGCGTTGGCCGCCCCGGGGACGACGTCTGTGAAGGTCGGGCAGTCGGCCGCGGTCTGCGGCGTCGGCCCGAGGCCACTGATGAGGGCGACCTCGTTGGGCAACTCTTCGTGGGCGACGGCGTAGAAGCGCACTAACAGCTCGCCGCGGTGCTCGAGCGTGTGCGCGAGGTAGGGAGCAGGGGATTCCGGCCCGAAGGTCTGGGCGTAGGGCTGGTCGGCGAGCACGATCAGGAATACGTGCTTGACGGGCGGCAGGTGAGAGCCTCCCGCGCCCGTGGATCCGCCGGAGCTCCCACCGGACTTCTTGTGGCCGGAGGAGGAGGAGGAGGACGGTTCGGGAGACTTGGCGGGCGCGGATTCAGCGGCGGCCGGCGCTTCAACAGGTTCGGGTGTGGAGGTCGCTTCCACGGGCGGCGGCACTTCGGCGAGCGTCGTGGCGGCCGGGGCGGGGGCGGGGACCAGCAGGGTGAGCGGCCCGCGGCGCAGTGCGCGCAACGCGCCCGAGGGGTTGGAGGCGGCGACGCCGGTGAGCGTGCCGAAGGCGAGCATCGCGAGTATCAGCACGGTGGCCAGACGCGGGCCCGGCAGAGCGCTGCGCGTCCACCGCGCGGCGGGGAGCTGGGTATCCGACGCCCGCCCACCTGGACGCAAGTCGGCGAGAAGGCGCTCCAGCGCCGGCGCGCGCGGCCCGCGGCGGGCGCCGCAGCTAAGGCAGTAGCGCTGGTCGGTGGCCAGCGCCGAGCCGCACTCCGCGCAGGCGCTCACAGTCCCGCTCACCCGGTGGGGATCTCGGCGGTGTGCTCGCTGCTCTCAGACTCGCTCGCCGAACCGTTCGCGGCGGCGCTCGGGACGCGCTCCATCAGCGCCCGGCCGCACTGCCAGCAGAAGAGCGCCCCGCGCGCGTGGACCGCCCCGCAGTCCGGGCACGAGCCGGCACCCGCGGACTCCTGGAGGGAGAGCACGCGTTCGAGCTCGCCAAGCTCTGCGTCGCGCTCCTGCAGATCGGCGGCGCGGCGCACGAGCACGTCGAGGCGAAAGTGGTCGCGGATCGCCATCTCGTAGGCGAGACCTCCAAGGTCCCAGTGCAGCTCGGCGACCTGCGCGACCAGCTCGTCGCGGCGACGCTCCAGGCTGGCGCGCCCGTCATCGGAGGACAAGGGCGAGGGCAAGCCCTCCGCGGAGGCCCGTTGGTCGGCGTCCGCGTCGGGGCGGGCGAGCAGCGAGTCGAAGATGCCCATCAGAGACCCATCAGAGACCCATCGCCATAATCGCCATCGGACCCATCAGCCGGTAGTCACGACGTTGGGGATGTTGCGCGTCTTCTGCTCGGCGCTTTCACCGCTGCTGGGGGATTTCGACTGGGGAGTGGAGGTCTTGCTCGAACCGCCGCTGCTCTTCGACGATCCCCCCGAGGAGGAGGAGGAGGAGGAGGAGGAGGAGGAGGAGCCTTTGCCGCTGGAACTCGCGTTCGGGCTCGGTTCCGCGCCGGCGCCCTTGCCACTCCCAGCTGCCGCAGGCGGAGCGCTCCCCGTGGAGGTGGGGAGCGCCGGGGTGGTGGCGGTGCCCGCACCGGACGCCGCGGCGCCGGGCGAGGCGACCGAGATCACCTGCGCCGGCTCGGTGACGGTCTTGCCGCCGCTGGCGCGGCCGATCAACACACCGACGCCCATCGCCAGCAGCAGCACCCCGACGCCCGCCACGGCGGTCGCGCCCGAGGAGCGCCCACCCCCCGCACTGCCCGCCGCCAACCCGCTCGACGGGGGGGCCGGATCGGAGACCGCCGCGGGCGTGAAGCGCTCCAGGAACTGGCTGCGGGCCTGCACCTGGCGTCCACCGCACTCCAGGCAGTAGCGCTGGTCGTCGGCGAGCGAGGCGCCGCAGTGCGCGCAGGATTGCATGGGCACGCATGATAAGGAACCCCCAGGGCGGCGAGTGGTGACGATTCGGTGAACAGGCCGCCCGGGAACGCCCCGGCGTGCGAAACTCGCCCCGCGCGCGCCCCGGCGTGCGCAGCCGTCACAAACCTTTCACACACTCGGGTCCCGCCGTGGGCAGCTTTCAGAGCCCATGCCACAGCCAGGGACCCAGCTCGCCGATGCGATGACATGACGCCCGAGTCCACCGTCCTAGACACGCGACCCATGGAGGTGGAGTCGGCGCCCCCGACTCCGCAGCCTCCCGCCACCCCCGGTGGGCAGGCAGACCGAGACCAGGCAGACGAGGACCGGGCAGACCAGGACCGGGCGGACCGGCAGACCAAAACCTTCGGCAACCTCGAGCTGCGCCCCGACGAGATGCAGGCACTCGTCGCCGGCACGCGGGTGGGCCTCACCGTGCGCGAGTTCCAGCTCCTCGCCGTGCTCGCCGACCGCGAGGACCGGGTGGTGCGCCGCCCGGAGATCTACCGGCAGGTGTGGGGCGGGGAGATGAAGCACCGCGACCGCGCGGTGGACGTGTTCGTGCGCAAGGTCCGCACCAAGCTCGCCGCGGTGGCGCCCGAGTGGGCCTACATCCACACCCACTTCGGGATCGGCTACCGGTTCGCGCCCGAGTCCGTCGCACAGGGGGAGTGACCGAGACGTGAGCAGACACGCAACCGGCCGCGCGGCGGCCCTAGCCGGAGCGCTGCTGGCAGGCGCCGCGCTGACGCCGGCCGTCTCCTCGCCGGCGAGCACCCCCACGCCGGCGAGCACACCCAAGCCGCCGCGCCCCCCCAAGCCGCCACGCGCTCCCAAGCCGCCGCTGGCGATCACCCGAGGCGCCTCCGACGTGAACGACACCTCCGCGGCGCTGACCGGGACGGTCGACCCCCACGGCAGCGAAACCAGCTACTACTTCCAGTACGGCCTCACCACCGCCTACAGCGCGCAGACACCGACCGTCGCGGCGGGCAGCGGCACCGTGGGAGTGAAGGTGAGCCAGCCCGTGACCGGGCTGCAGCTGGGCACTGTCTACCACTACCGCCTGGTGGCGGTGAGCGCGGCGACCGGCACGGCGGACGGCCAGGACCGCACGTTCACCACCAAGCAGATCCCGCTCAAGTTCGTGATTGCCAAGCCGGCCACCCCGGACGTGTTCGGCAGGCTCGTTCACCCTGACCGGCACGCTGACCGGCACGGGCGCTGCCAACCGCGAGGTGGTCCTGCAGGCCGTCCCGTTCCCCTACGTGGGCAGCTTCACCACCGTCGGCGCACCCGTCAGCACCAACGCCGCGGGCGGCTTCTCGTTCGACGTGCCGGGCGTCTCGCAGACCACCAAGCTGCGCGTGCAAACACTCAACGCGCCACCCACCGTCAGCCAGGCGGTGACCGAGCGCGTCGCGGTGCTCGTCACCCTCCGCGCGCGTCCCACCCGCAGCCCGGGGCTCGTACGCCTCGAAGGCACGGTCGCACCGACCGAGGTGGGCGTACCGGTCGCGTTCCAGTGGATGCGGCCCACACGCAGACCGGTGAGCGTGGCCGACACCGTGGTCCGGAGGGGCACCGCGCGCGTCTCACGCTTCAGCGCGGTGGTGAGCATCCGCCACAGCGGGTCCTACCGCGCGCTCGTCAAGGTGAACAACGGCAAGCAGGTGTCGGGCTCCAGCCGGACGGTCCTGCTGCGCGGAACCCCCGTCGTGCACAAAGTGCGCCGAGCGCACGCGCGTCACCGGTGACGCGCTCGACGAGCGACGCTCCAGGCCATCACCGGCTGACGGTCCGCGACACGAGCTTGACCGCGTAGACCCGTGTCCCCGGGGGGTCCGGGACAGCGAGGTGGACCGTCAGGTGCGCGCGCAGGCGCCCACGCCCGGCGCGCAGGCGCGAGCGACCGGTGCTCAGAGCGTCAGCTGGACCGCGCGTGTGTGCCCGCCCGGGATCGAGAAGCCCGCCGCAGCGACCGTGGGGGAGCGCCTCGCGGCCCTCGCCTCGGGCACGAGCCTCAGCACGAGGCGTCCGCGGCAGGCGACCGGGGCCGTGCAGCGGAGCACCACCCGCACGCGCCCGCCGCGCACGTCCAGGCGCCGGCCGACGAGCACGACCCCACCGCCCGCGGCTGTGTAGGCGGCCACGCCCTGCTTGGGACCCGGGGACGGGTCCTGTGAGCTCGTGCCCGGCGAGTGCCCGGCGGGGCTCTGCGTCTGCGTGCCGCCCGGCGTGCCCGGTGTGGGTTCGCCGCCTCCAGGCGCGCCGCCCGACGGCGCGGGGGGGTCGCCGAAAACCCACGCCGCCCCAAGTTTGCCCTGGTCGGCGAGGCCGCCGATCAGCGCCGTGTCGCCTTCGGCGGAGAGCGCCACGCTCCAGCCGAACTGGCTCCTGCCGCTCTCTTCCCCGCCGAGGAGCTTCGCGCCCTGCTGGGTCCACGTCGAACCCGAGCGCGCGAACACCCACGCCGCACCGACACCGCCGGCGTCCTGCAGGCCGCCCACCAGCGCGGTGTCGCCGTCGGCGGAGAGCGCCACGCTGTCGCCGAAGTAGCCCACACCGGACTCCCCTCCGCCGGTGAGCTTGGCGCCCTGCTGAGCCCACACCGAGCCCGAGCGCGCGAACACCCACGCCGCGCCGACGCCGCCGCCGTCTTGGTAGCCGCCGAGCAGCGCGGTGTCGCCGTCGGCGGAGAGCGCCACGTCCTGGCCGAACTCCCCCGCGCCCGACTCGCCGCCGCCGGTCAGCTTGCCACCCTGCTGAGCCCACACCGAGCCCGAGCGCGCGAACACCCACGCCGCGCCGACGCCGCCGCCGTCTTCGTGGCCCCCGATCAGCGCGGTGTCGCCTTCGGCGGAGAGCGCCACGCTCCAGCCGAACTCGCCCGCGCCCGACTCGCCCGCGCCGGTCAGCTTTTCGCCCTGCTGGGTCCACGTCGAGCCCGAGCGCGTGAACACCCACGCGGCGCCGACGTCGGAGTGGTCCACGAAGCCGCCGACCAGCGCCGTGTCGCCGTCGGCGGAGAGCGCCAGGCTGCGGCCCAACCAGGCGGCACCATTCGCCCCGGCGCCGGTGAGCTTCGCCTGCTGGGTCCACGTCGAGCCCGAGCGCGTGAACACCCACGCCGCGCCGGCGTGGTCGTCGTTGGGAGCGCCCACCAGCGCGGTGTCGCCGTCGGCGGAGAGCGCCACGGCGCGACCGAAGTGCGCGGTGCCCACCTCTTCGGCCCCGCCCGTGAGCTTGGCCTGCTGGGTCCACGTCGAGCCCGAGCGCACGAACACCCACACCGCCCCCGCTTCGTCGCTGTCGCGGGGACCGCTGACCAGCGCGGTGTCACCGTCCGCTGACAGCGCCACGCTGCGGCCGAACCAGCCCGGGCCGCTCTCTTCGCCCGCGGTGAGCTTCGGGCCCTGCTGGACCAGCGCGGGCGCTTCGTCGGCGAGGCCCTCGGAGAGCGGCACGCCGAGCAGCAGCACCGCGAGCAGGGTACCCACCAGCGCCGCCCGCCACCGGACCGGTCCATCGGTCAACAATCCTTTCACAGCCGCCGTATCTAACTTCATCGATGCGCCCGTTTCACGTGAGCGTCACAAGATGTTCACAAGGCGGCGCACTGTCAGCACTGTCCTTACAGTCGGGCTAGGAACCGGCTTTCAAAGGGTCCGACACGCCGGGTGCGCCCCTCTTTGCAGACTCCACCGCGCGCTCGTACAGGCTCGCACACCGCCGCCACGTGTCCGGCGACCGTGAACTCACGCTCGACCCTGAGGCGCCCGGCGCGTCCCATCTCGCGGCGGCGCTCGGGGCTCTCGGCCAGGCGGCGGATCGCGTGCGCCCAGGCGCGCGGCTCGCGCGGCGCCACAAGGTAGCCCTCGCGCCCGTCCTCGACGATCTCCGGCGGCCCGCCGACGTCGGTCGCGACCACCGACACGCCCAGCGCCATCGCCTCGATCAGCGCCCGTCCGAACGGCTCCTCCCAGGAGGGCAGCAGCAGGACGTCGAGCGCGCGCACGAGCTCGGGCACGTCCTCGCGCTCCCCCAACCACGAGACACGCTCCTGCAGGCCGGCGTCGGCGACCTGCGCGCGCAGAGCGGCGACGTAGCGCTCGTTGTCAAAGCGCGTGGCGCGGGCGAGGAACTTCGCCGAGCCGATCAGCAGTAGGTGCGCGTCAAGGCCCTCCGCGCACAGCAGGCGCAGAGCCTCGATCGCGGTGTCCTGGCCCTTCCACGGGCTCAGCTGGGCGACCACGCCCAGCAGCAGCCGCCGCCCGCCGGCCTCCCCGAGCCGGGCGCGGGCGACGGCGCGGTCCAGGCGCGCGGGGTCCCACCGCGCGAGGTCCACCGGGTTGTGCACGACCTCCACACGCGCCCGCGGCGCGAGCGCCTGGACCGAGCGGGCGGTGTAGCGGGAGTTGGCCACGACCGTGGTGGCGGTGGCGGCGATCAGGCGCAGCGTGGCGCGCGCGAGCGGGCTCGGCGGCAGGCAGTCGCGCACGTGCACGACCGTCGCCGCCGGGGCGGGCCGGGCGAGCGCCAGGACGAGCCCGGCCCGGATCGAGTTGGCGTGGACCACCTCGACGCCTGCGCGCCGTGCCACCCGGCGCACCTGCAGCGCAGCCGCGCTCAGCTCGGCGAGCGCGCGCGGGGTGTGCAGGGGGTGCAGGCGGAGGCTGCCCGCCGTCCCGGTGAGCGGCGTGGTGGGGATGCCGAGGCCCTCGACGGCGGCCGCGAGCCGTCCCGGCGGCGTCGCCACCAGCGGGTCCACTGTCTCGGGCAGCGCGGCGAGCAGGCTCAGCAGCGAGTGCTCCGCCCCGGAAACCTGCGCGGTGTGGTTGACGTAGAGAACCCTCACGGCGGTGGTGCCTCAGTTTGGTCGGGACCCGCAGACCCGCGAGAGCCAGATGGTGCATTTGGGCGAACATACAGCTACTGGACCTCTCATAACTGCCATCTGGTTGCTACCCACAGGTCCAGTCGGTGATATACCCCCAAACTGATACACCACCCTCACGCCGCCCGCCGGAGCTGCGCGAGCAGCAGCGCTTCGACGCGCGCAGCGATCACGGGCCAGGCGAAGTGCCGCGCCCGCGCCGCGCCCGCGCCGCCGAGCCGCCGCGCAAGGGCGCGGTCGAGCAGCAGCGTGGCGATCGCCTCGGCGACCGCGTGCGAGTCGGTGGGGTCCACGAGCAGGCCGCTCTCACCGTTGGCCACGGCGTCGAGCGCGCCAGCCACGTTGCCGGCGACGACCGGCTTGCCGTAGGCGCCGGCCTCCAGGTAGACGATGCCGAAGCCCTCGCCGGCGAGGCCGCCGCCGGGCAGGCGGGAGGGCATCGCGAACAGGTCCGCGCGCGCCAGCCAGCGGTCGCGCTGCTCGTCGGAAACTGCGCCGAGGAACCGGACCGCACCCGCGAGCCCGCCGGAGCGCGCGAGCCCTTCAAGCTCCGCGCGCAGCGGCCCGTCGCCGATCACGACCCACTCGACGTCCGGCACCTTCACGCGCACGAGGGGGAGCGCCCGGAGTAGCACGTCGTGGCCCTTGTAGCGGTCCTCCAGGCGGGCCACGGTCACGAAGGTGGGACGCCCGGCCGCCGACGGTGAGGGGTCGGGCGGGAGGTCCGCGGGATCGGGCAGGTCCACCCCGGGGGGGATGAGGTGGACAGCGCTCCGCGATTCGGTCCCGTTGGCCTCCGCCCCGCCGTCTGGCGCTGCTCGACCCGGCCCCGCTTCCCCCGCCACCGCTTCACCAGGCCCCGCTCCGCTCCGCCCCGCAGGTCCGAGGGCCGCGACCAGACCGGCGGTGTAGGAGCTGACCGCGATCGACGCGCGCGCCTGCCGGACCGCGAATGCCGCGAGCCGCGGGCGGCCGCCGATCTCCTTGGCGTGGAAGTACTGGACGGTCCGCGCCCCCGTCACACGGCTGATGAAGGCCGCCGCGGGGCTGGCGACGAGGTGCACGCTGAGCGTCAGGTGCGGGCGAAAGCGCAGCGCCTCGCGCACGGCGGCGAGGTCAAGCACGACGTTGCGCCCCGCCCCCAGGCGTCGGTCGGCCCGGACGCGCCGCGTCGCCACCCCGCTCGTCGCGTCGAACTGCGCGGCGCCGGGGGCCTCGAGCGTGACGACCCTCGTCTCGAAGCCGCTCATCCCCGTGGCGAGGCGGTGGGCGAGTAGCTGGATGCCTCCCCGGGTAGGAGGGTAGTCGGGAGTGATGATCAGCAGACGCGGCCTCTGAGACATGCAATCAACCCTCACACGTCAACGCGCCAGGCGCGGGAGAGCCGCAACCGGCGACCGGGACAAATACGAACGTCCGCCGGTGCCCATCCCTCTCAAGCATCGCAC
Source organism: uncultured Solirubrobacterales bacterium (assembly GCA_963702085.1). Lineage (GTDB taxonomy): Bacteria > Actinomycetota > Thermoleophilia > Solirubrobacterales > Solirubrobacteraceae > Palsa-744. Next base: position 3,140,709 of record OY969707.1, read on the forward strand.
ACGCCGCGGCGATCCACACCGCGAGGCGTCCCCCGACCCCGCGTCTCCCGCCGAATGCCAACAAGGACCACGACACCCCCCCGGCGCCGGCCGGCGCGAGGAGCGGCGCTGCGCTGCGCCGCGGCGCTCGCGTGCGGCGTCGGCCTGCTCGCGCCCGTCGCCACACAGGCCCGTGGCGCTCACGGCCCGGCGGCGCCCAGGGGCCACGCCCACGCTGCGCTGCACAGCGGCGGCCGGGCTCGCGAGCCGTGCGCGCCGAGGTCCCGCAGGCGCTCCCGGGGTCGCGGTCACGCGGCTCGGGCGTGCGCCGCGGAACGCGCCGCCAAGCGTGGCCGCCCCGGCGTGAAGGGGTCGCCCAGGCGGCCGGGCAGGGCGCCGGGCGCCAACCGGGGGCCGCACGGCTCCGCGCCTGGGGCCACGCCGCCGCTCGCACCGCCCGCCGCACCGGCCGGCCCGCCCGCAGAACCCCCCGCAGCAACCCCCCCGACCGAAGGGCTCATGCCGGGGGAACTGGCCGGCGAACTGCTCCCAGAATCGGAATCCCCCGACGGCCCGTGGCCGACCGGCGGCGTGCTGAGCGACCCGATCGACCCGCGGTACCTCACCGTGCTGCCGTTCGGGACAAGCTCGTTCTGGGTGCAGCCGTGGCGCGCGTACCTCGACACGTGGCCGGCGTCGCGACTGCTCGACGCCGTCGGGGTCAACTTCAACGTGCACCCCGCGGAAGCCGAAGACACCGCGCAGCTGCTGCAGGACAGCGGCTTCAAGCTCGCGCGCGTGGGAGTCGCGTGGAACGCGATGTCCTACACCGACCCGACGGCGCTCAGGCCCGCCAACGAAGCCTCCGTCGCCGCACGGCTGACGGCGCTGCACCGCCACGGGCTGCGGCCGCTGATCATCCTCGACTCCAACAGCGGAGACCCCGCCCCCTCGACCCCGCTCACCCTGGACACCACGGCCGCGGCGCCGGCGGGCGCCCGGTCGCTGACGCTGAGCGCGGCGAGCGCGGCCCAGGTCGTGCCGGGCAAGAGCGGCTTCAACGACCTCACCCCCTTCCAGGGCTCCCCCGACGTCCTCATCGCCTCGGTCGGCGCCGGCGGCGTGGCGACCCTCTCGCGGCCGCTGCCCGGCGCCCTGGCGGCCGGCGAACACCGGGGCACGACGCTGGCGTACGCGCCGTTCGGCCCTCCCCAGATCGCGGGCGGCAAGCCGAATCCCGCGTTCGAGGCGACCCTCGAGGGGTGGCTCAGCTACGTCGCGGCGGTCTGCCGGGAGGCCGCGAGCGTCGTCGGCCCGGAAGGCTACGACCTCGAGGTCTGGAACGAGCTCAGCTTCGGGTCGCAGTTCCTGAACGCCGAAAACTACTTCTCGACGAGCGAAGGCGGCTCGGGGACCGAAGGCGGAGCGGTGCTCGAAGGCGGCACGGAAGCCGGCGCCGGCACCGAAGGCGAAGCCGGCTCGGAAAGCGAAGCGGGCTCGGAAGGCGAAGCGGGCTCGGAAGTGCCCTCCAAGCGAGAAGTGACCAAGGCGGTCGTCAAGACGCTGCTGGACGAAACCGTCGCGTACGTGCGCAACCCCGCCAACGGGATCCCCCCGGGCGTGGGCATCACCAACGGCTTCGCCAGCCAGACTCCGTTCCCCTCGGGCGCGAACGCGCCGGCGGGCCTCACGGCGTTGAGCAAGCACCCCTACGCCGGCGCCAAGACGTTCCCCGCCGGCTACCACCCCGACTCGATACGCCCCGTAAACGCGCAGGGGGCCCGCGACACGCGCGCCGGGGAACGCGCGCCGTACAACGCGCTGTTCGTCCCGAGCTACCAGTCGGACTTCCCCGAGTACACGTTGACGGCGACCTCGACCGAGACGCTGATCCGCGACCTCTCGCCGACCACGACCTACGTCTACGGCTTCCCACACGGCCGCGACGTCGGGCCGCCGGGGGGCAGCCCGGTGCAGAAGTGGGTGACCGAGTACAACCTCGGCTCGGCCGGGGGGACGCCCGTGGGTCCCGACGGGGTGACTCCCCAGACCGGGCCCTCCGCCAAGCTCACGCCCGCCGACAAAGCGCACTTCCAGGCCAAGGCGCTGCTGCGCAGCCTCGTGTCGATGGTCAGCAAGGGCGTCAGCCGCGAGTACTTCTACGCCGCCGCCGGCGCCGGCGATCTGAGCATGATCGGCGAAGGCTTCATGGCGGCCGCCCGGGCCAACCCGACGGTCTACCCCGGCGACGCGCTCGGCGGCGAAGTCGTGAGCGGCTTTCGCAACCTGCTCGCCCGCTTCCAGGGTCCCGGACCGGGGACCGACGGGCCCCGGCAGGTGCAGCTGCTGTCGATCGCCCAGGACGGCAACCACGCCCAGTTCAGCGGCGACGGCACCGCCGCCCACCCCAGCCTCTACGACCGCGACGTCCTCGCGGTGCTCCCGTTCCAGACCTCCCCGACGAGCTTTGCGATCCCCGTGTACGTGATGACCCGCGACCTGCTGACGCTCTACGAACCCACGGCCCCCCAGAGCGACGTCGCCCGCTTCGACCTGCCCGACGAGCGCTTTCAGGTCACCCTCGGCAACCTCCCCGAAACCGCCACCCCCCCCACCGTGAGCGCGTACGACCCGCTGCGCAACGAAGCCACACCGGCGCAACTCGTCTCGCGGCAGGGCACCACCGGCACGTTCGAACTGACGGCCACGGACTACCCCCGCGTGCTCACGCTCGACTACTCGGGCTCCTAACCCCGGCAGCGGCTCGCCTGACTCGGACTCGTAACACTCCGGCAGCGGCCCACCTGACTCGCTCGTAACACCCCGGCAGCGACTCACCTGACTCTGGTTCGTAACACCCGCCGGCCGCGGCTCACCTAAAATGCGCCCGCGATGGAGACGGAGACGGAGCGAGCGCGCAGCAGGGACGCGCCCCCCGCGCCGGCCCGCACGGTGGTGGTGCCACTCACGCGACGCTGCAAAAAGGGCGCGTGGCGGCTAGGCGGGATGCTGGGCGACCGCGTGCTCGTCGGCGAAACGCTGGGGGGCTCGCCGATCGTGCTCTCCATGCGCGACCACCAGCACCGCGCGATCTACTTCTACGGCGAGCACGAGCCGGAGATCGCGGCGCTGTTTCGCCGGCTCGTCGCCGCCGGCTCGACGGTCTTCGACGTGGGCGCCAACGTCGGCTTCTTCTCCCTGCTCTCGCGCGAGCTGGGGGCGTCGGTGCACGCGTTCGAGCCCAACCCGCGCGTGCGCGGGTGGCTCGCCCGTAGCGTGAGCCTCGGGAACGGCGGCGTCCAGGTCGTCGCGGCCGCCTGCAGCGACCGCGAGGGCACGATGCCCCTGTACCTCTCCGCGCCGGGCAACACGGGCAGGACAAGCCTGACGGTCCCGACCGAGAGCCGGGTCGAGGTCGACGTGGTGACGCTCGACGCCTACGCCGCCCGCACCGGAGCCCGTCCGGACGTGGTGAAGATCGACGTCGAGGGCCACGAGCGCGAGGTGCTCGCCGGCGCGAGCTCACTGCTCGCGAGCGCGCGTCCCACCGTCATCGTCGAGACGAGCGGCACCGCAACGCTCGAGCTCATGCGTGAGCGGCACTACACCGCCCAGCGCATCCTCGCGGACGGCTCCACCGTCCCCCACGACGGGCGGCTGCGGCTGGTGGGCGGCTACGAGAACGTCTGCTTCACGCCGGCGTAGGGCGCCGGGGCGCTCACCGGCCGCCGGGCGCAGCAGTCGCAGGACAAGCGCCGAGGGCAACTGCAGCAGCGTCGTCAGCAGCGAGCGACGTGCCGTCTGCTCGGGCGCGCCGTGCAGGGCGATCGCCTCCCCCGTGCGCAGCAGGCGGTTGCCGCCGAAGGCGATGCCTGTCCGCAGCGCGCTCAGGTCGGGTAGCGGCGCCGAGGACTCCGCGCAGTCGAGCACCCGACGCAGCACGCCGTGCGGATCGGCGATGAACGCTTCGTGGCGCACGAAAAGCCGTCTCGCGCGCGGGTGCGCGAGGAAGACGAGCGTCGAGAGCAGGGTCGTCATCGACAGGTACAGGTTCGTGACGAGCGTCGAGTCCGAGAACCGCCACTCCGGTCCGGTGAACGACGCGATGACGCTGTGGGGGTCGCGCACCACGTACACCACGTACACGTCCAGCCCTTCGACCTTTTTCAGCTCGCGCGCGCGCAGCGGGTAGGAGGAGGAGTCGATCACGTGGGTGACCCCCGCCGTGCGCGCGACCGCACCGAAGAGCGCGCCCATCGTCTCGCGGTAGCGCGAGCGCAGCCGCCGGCGGTGCGCCCAGCTGCGGGGACGCAGCAGCGAGAGGCTGCGCTCGAGGTGCTGCGGCGCGCTGCCGGCCAGCTCCGGGGGGGTCTTCACCTCTTTGCTGACGAGACCCCAGAACTCGATCCGCTCCTCGCCGGCGAGCCGAGGAGTGCCACTCTTTTCCAGCCACCCGCGCAGCTCTCCCGCGTAGAAGAAGCCGTCGCAGTTTCCCAACGTCACCCCGAGGATGGTGCTCCCGGAGCGGGCTGCGCCCATCAGGTAGACCACCTTCGGCCTCGCGGGAGTCGCCGAAGGTGGAGGGTCGGACCTGGACGGCTCGGCCATCGAGCGCGAATCTACCAGGAGGGCACGGCTATCATCACCTCCGCATGGTCGCCGGCACGTCCGCAGCGCGTCCCGAGGCAGAGATGCCGGCGACGCCGGAGTCGGTGCTCCTGGTGACACCGCGGTGGACCCGGGACGGCGGCGTGGGGGCGCACGTCGCGGCGAGCGCGGCGGCGCTGGCCGAGCACGGGCTGCGCGTCGAGGTGCTCGCGGCGCGCGTGGACGGCGGCGAGCCCGTGCCCGGGGTGCGCGTGCTGCACAGCCCGCAGCTCTTCGACGCGCGTGCCGCCATGGGCACGAGGATCGGGGCGGCACTGTCAAGCGAGCCCGCCGTCGTGCACCTCCACCAGGTCGACGATCCCGAGATGATCGACGCGCTGCGGGTGAACGTACCGGTGGTGCTCAGCGCGCACAGCTACAGCGCGTGCCCCTCCGGCGTCTACTACTTCCACCCCGGCCAGGAGTGCACGCGCGCCCGCGGGGTGGGCTGCCTGCCCAACATGCTCGCCCGCGGCTGCGCCCACACCCGCGATCCGCGCGCGCTCCCCGCAAAGTATGTGCGAGCCGGCGAACGGCTTCAGGCGCTCAGGCGCGCCGACCTGGCTGTCGCCTACTCGAGCGCAGTGGACCGGCACCTGGCCGCCAACGGGGTCACACGGCGAGCGGTCGTGCCCCTTTTCACCACGCTCACCGCGCGGCCGGGCTCCGGACACGCAACCAGGCGTCGCGTGGTCTTCGCCGGGCGGCTGGTGAAGCCGAAGGGCGTCGACGTGCTGATTCGCGCCGCCCGCGAGGTGGACGCGGAGCTCGTCATCTGCGGGGACGGCCGACGAGCGGGCGCGCTGCGCGAGCTCGCGCGACACCTTGGGGTGCAGCAGCGGGTCTCCTTCAAGGGCTGGCTGGCCGCCGACGAGCTGGCCGAGGAGTTGGCGAACGCGTCGGTGGTCGCGATACCGTCGCTGTGGCCCGAGCCGTTCGGACTCGTCGGGATCGAGGCGCTGGCCGCCGGCCGGCCGGTCGTCGCAAGCGCCACCGGAGGGGTCCGCGATTGGCTCGAGGACGGCCGCACCGGGGTGCTCGTCCGCCCAGGCGACCCGGGCGACTTGGCGCGGGCGCTCGAGGAGCTGCTGAACGATCCCCAGCGACAGCAGACGATGGGCCTTGCCGGCCAGCGGACCGTCGCAGAGCGGTTCACACGCGAGCGTCACGTCGTGGCCCTGCTGGAGTGCCTGCGGGCCGCGCGCGCCACGTGGCACCGCCGGCGCGAGGGCGCGTGAGATCGCTGGCCGATGAGCTCGGCATCCGTGCCGGTCTCGACGTACTGGGCGGCCACCGAGGATCGACGACAGCCGCCTACGCTGAGGTGACCAACGACCAACGGAGGTGGACGGTGCCTGACTACAAGATTGGCAGCCGCGAGGAATGGCAGGCGGCCCGGACCGAGCTCGCGAAGCTCGAGGCCGAGCAGGCAGACCGAAACAAGAAGATCAAGGAGCAGCGGCTGGCGTTGCCGTGGGTCCGGGTGGAGAAGGAGTACGAGTTCGATACCGAGGACGGGAAGAGGACGCTTGTCGAGCTCTTCGACGGTCGCTCCCAGCTCCTGGCCTATAACATCATGTTCGGCCCCGACTACACCAACGGCGCGTGTCCCGGGTGTACGTCCCTCGGCGACGGCCTCGACGGGTCACTCGTTCACCTCAACCACCGCGACGTGACGCTGCTGTGCTTCTCGCGGGCGCCGATCGAGCGGCTTACGGCCTACAAGGAGCGGATGGGCTGGGAGTTTCCTTACGTGTCCACCTACAACACCGAGTTCCCGTTCGACTTCGAGCTCGCACTGACAGAGGAGCAGGCGCGGCAGATCCCCGAGATCAAGGAGATGGTCGACAATCCACCCGGTTGGCTGGTCGAGTGGTCGCACCAGATCGGGGCCAAGTTGAAGGACGGGCTGCGCGAGGGTCCCACCTGGATCGCGTTCGCGCGCGAGAACGGGACCGTCTACCACACCTACACGGTGAGAGCGCCCGATCCGTTCGTGGCGCCATACTTCAACTTCCTGCTCGAGCGCACGCCCAAGCCCCAGCCCGGGGAGCCTCGCACATTCCGCAAGGACGAGTACCCGGACTGATCCCGGTGGGAGCCCGCGGGGTCTCCGCAACCGGCCTGGCCTCGCCGAATTAGATGCTTCTCATCGCCGGTTAATGCCGCCTTTCACCGGTTGAAGGATGGTGCTCCGCCGTGTTGTCCGCGGGGCCGCGCAGGCCAGCCACGCCCGGAAGCGTCAAGCGCGGGCTCGCGATTGGCGTCGGCGTGATCGCGGCCGTACTTGGTGCGCCGGCCGCGTTGCTCGCCCAAGGGGGCGCGGGGCCGGGTGCTCAGGGTGGCCCAGCTGCGTCTACCGCGCCGAGCACGACCATGTCAACCACGACCACACCCACCACCACTCCAACAACAACTCCAACCACCCCGCCCACCACGACCACTCCAACCACGCCGCCGCCGCAACCGCAGGGCGAATCGAACCCGTGCCTGGATGTGGCGCTGCACCTGCACTGCCCAGCGCTGATCATGTCGGCGCCACTCGAACTGCACCTCGACCGCACGACCATCCTGGGGCGCGTGTTGCTACGGGCGAGCAGCTCGATCAACAACCACGGCAGCGGGCCGCTCGAGCTGCGCGCGACGCGCACCGGACCCGGCACGACGGTCGTCTATCAAGCGATCTACGACCGCCGAGGGCGAGCGCACCTCTATCGCACCGCCGCTTCGCTGGTGTTCAAGTACATACCCGGCGAACGCTACGAATACGGCGACGTCGGGGCCTTCAGTTACTGGAAGCTCAAGCACGCAGCCGCGTTCCAGCTGTGGTCGATCGACGGGCACCACAAGGCGCTCCGGCTCGTGCGGACGGGCCCGAAGGTGGACTACTGCCTGCGCGATCTGATGCGCACGCATCCCTCCCGCGGCTCACCGCGCGAAGCCGTCTACCCCGCCTGCAGCCAGGATCCCAACATGCGCCACGACGTACTCGGCACGTCCGTCGGCTGGTCGGACATCTACCCGTACGCCTACCCGGAACAGTGGATCGACGTGACCGGTCTGCGGGGCCGCTTCGCGTACGTCCAGATCGTCGATCCCGACAACCTGCTGCTCGACTCCGATCCCCAACGAAAGGTCTCCGAGACCTACGTCGAACTGCCCTCCGGTCGCGTGCTCGGCCACCGCGTCGGCGTCGCCGTGCCGTGAACGAGTAGCACTATCGTGGTGGGATGTCTGCAAGCGCGAGCGTTGCCGGAAGGGTGCCCGCGCGGCTTTCCGCATGGTGCAGATCGTCGGCCGCGTCAACTGACGACGCCGAGCGGTCGCCACGTCGCAGGATTGGGCGTGGCGCCCCAAGCGCTTGTATTACGTATCGATCGACACAAGGGGGAGTCTAGGTTATAATGGTCCTACATCGCAGGATCGCCGCTCAAGAGCGAATGGGCGACTGCCGATCACCCGAAGTACACGAAAGCGTCCCCTGCTATGACCCCCGAGGAACAGCCCTCCGTCGATGTGATCGTGCCGCCCGAGCACCAGGTCGGCGTGTATGCGAACTCGGCTGCCGTGTCGAGCCAGTCACCGCACGACATCAACTTGGACTTCATCCAGCTCGTGCCCGGCGGGGGCATACCGATGCCCATTGTGGTCGCGCGCTTGAAGCTCTCGCCCAGCTTCCTGATGCCGCTGATGCAAGTTCTCAGCAACCACCTCAGCCAGCACGAGCGGTTTTCCAACCAGTTCGAGCAGAAAATCGAGCCGCCGTCAACCACAGAGGAGGAGCCATGAACGCTACGCTCGTTGCGGGCGGTCTGTCCACCGCCGAGGATGTCGTCGAGAGCGAACCCGTGGGCGTGAGCCGAGCGGCTCTGCGGTACCCACGTCCGAAGCCAGTCGAGAACTCCTACCCCATACCACTGTTCTCGGCTCGCCTTTCCGCCAAGGTGCGGCGTAGCGAGAGTGGCTGGATCGCGCAGGAGGCGGAGGTAGACGAGATCGGCCACGGAGCAACGTGGATAGCAGCCCTGGACAATCTACGCGACCGCGTAGAGCAGTACTTGGAGTTTCTGCGAGACGATAAGCCGAAGCTCGCCCCAGATATCGCCCACCACGCCGACTACATCGCGCTGTTGGACACACCACGGGATTTGTGGTTTGCGTCGGTGGAGATAGATGCCCCCGCGGTGGAATGAGTACCGGAAGGTCATCGATCGTAATGGCTTCACACTGGTCCGCTCCAAGAAGCATGAGACCTGGGTGAAGTACAACGAGGCGGGCGAGGTCATCGCTCACACAAGCGCCTCTCACGGTAACGACGAAATAGCAGACAAGACGCTTTTCAAGGATCTACTCAAACAGTGCAAAAAGACGGAGAAGCATTTCTATGAAGTCCTCAAGGGAAAACCAAAAGCCACAGATAATCCAGGTGCCGATTAGTCAGGTAACGCCTGACCCGGTGCCCGGCTACACACCCGAGGATTTCTGGCGTGAGCTTGGCGAGGAAAATGCTGAGTTTGACCGCTTTCAGCAGTTGACAAGGAGCCTACTCGCTGTGCCTAAGCCCGAGATCGACGAGAAGCGAGGCTTATGAAAATGTGCGCCGGGCGGGACTAGACTCGAACCTCAGCTATATCAATGCCCTGATTTGGTGAGGAATCGGCGAGCATCGAGCCCCCGACACGCGGGTCATGACCCCGCGAGAACCTCACCGAGCAGCCCCCTGACGACCTCCGCGGCGTGCGCGCTGCTCATCGTGTGCCCCGCGAAGGCGCGTCCGCGCGCGCCGAGCGCCTCGCGTGTGTCCTCGTCGCCCAGCAGCGTCTCGATCGACTCGGCCAGCGCGCGGCGACTCCGCGGGGCCACGTGGGCCGCGCCAGACCCGAGCAGCTCGGGCCAGCGGCGGCGGCCCTCGAGTGCGACCACAGGCCGGCCCGACCCGAGCGAGGCGGCCAGTGTGCCCTTGCGCGACGCTGGGCCGGTGGGGTCGGCGTACAGCAGGATCTCGCACGCCGCCAGTGCGTCTGAGAGGGCCTGCGCCGAGAGGACGCCCGAGAGCGACAGCTGGCTCGCGACCCCGCGGCTTTCAGCCGCCGCCGACCACGCCCGCCCGGCGGCCGAGGAGGGGCCCGGCGCGCCGAGCAGCGTCAGCCGGACCGCGCAGCCGCGGTCGCGCAGCAGGCGCAGGGCGTCGAGCACGAGCGCGATGGAGCTCTGCTCGAAGGCGTACCCGAAGAGACCGACCGTCGGTGTGGCACGGTTCGCGGAGGGATCGGCCGGCGTGGCACGGTTCGCGGGCGGCTGCGCGCTTGGCGTCGGCGCCGGCAGGTTGGAGAACACGGGCGCGACCGCTACGGGCCGGCGGGGCAGCCACGGACGGGACGTCAGCCACTGCGCGCGGAAGTCGGCGGTGACGAGCACCGCCGCCGAGGCCCTCACGACCGGGGCGAGCACGGCCCGGTGGGTCGCCGCCCACGCGCAGCCTCGCAACCCTCCCTGCAGCCACGGGTAGGCGGGCTCGTGCATGACCGTGACCACGGGGACACCCGCTCGGCGCAGCACCGCGAGCGTCGGGGGGACGAACAGAGGCAGCCCGCGGTAGGCGTAAGCGAAGACCGAGTAGTGCCACAGGACAGCGTCCGGGCGCTCGTGCTCGAGTTCGTCGGCGAGACGCCTCGTCCACGCGCCGACCTCCGCGTGGGCCTGCGCCAGCGCGCCTGCGCCTCGCGCCAGCGAGCCGTCCCCCCGGGCTGGCGAGTCGTCGCCCCGCCCTGGGAAGTCGTTCGCCCGCACTGACGAGCCATCGCTGTGCGCCAGGTGGCTCTCGCCGCGCGCGAGCCAGTGCAGCGAGCAGGCCACCTGCTGGCGCTCCAGCGCCTCGGCGAGCACTTCGGCATGGTCGCGCACGCCGCAGACCGGCCTGGTGGAGATGCCGACGGCGGCCGTCGCCACGCCCTCAACCGCGGCCACTCAGGATCTCTCCGCGGTACGCCGCCTCGATCGCCTCGCTGAGCGCCGCCACGTCGCCGGTTGGCAGGACCAGGCCGCTACGGCCGGGTTCGATGAGCTCCTTCATGCCGGTGTCCTCGCTGACGAGCACCGGCACGCCGCAGGCCAGCGCCTCGACCGGCGCGTAGGCGAACCCGTCCTCGTAGGTCGGGTGGACGCACAGCCGCGCTGCCTGCAGGTGCGGGAGCGGATCGCCGGGACGCACCTCGATACGGGGGTCAGCCGCGACGGCCCGCTCGACGAAGCGCCTCATGCCCTTCGTTTTCCACCGTCCCACGAGGACGAGTCGCAGGTCCGCGTGGGGCAGGCGGCGCACGGCGTCGACCAGCACCGGGACGCCCTTGGCGACCGACAGGCTGCCCGCGTAGACGACGTTGAAGGTCACAGCGGGAACGGTCTCGCCGTCGGGCCGGTACCGGGGGTCGGGCGTCAGGGGGAACGTCGCGAGCGTCTCCTCCGGGACGCCCTGCTCGGCGAACGACTCCCACGCGTACCGCGACGCGACGTAGATGCGATCCGCCTGCTCGTACTCGGCGAGGTAGCGCCCGACGACGTGCGTACCGAACGAGCGCTCCAACGGATACTGGCGGCGAGCGCGGGCGTGCTGGCGGGCGACCCGCCGCACGTGCGGACTGCCAGTCATCAGCGCGACCGACTCGTAGCCGGCCCGCCGCGCCGCCTTGAACTGCGCCAGGGCCTGGCGGTTGAACGCGATCAGGTGCTCGGCCTGCGGCAGCGCGCGCGCAGCGTAGGCGTCGAACTCGACCCTCGTCTTCCACACACGCCACCCGGGCGAGAGGCGCGCCAGCGGCGTGCTCAGGGTACTCAGCGCCGGCCGGCGCGGCTCGCGGTGGCTGGGGTGTCGCGTCGAGTTGCACACGCAGACCTCTGGCTGCTCGGGTACCGCGCGCGTCGAGTTGCAGATGCACACCCGCGGCTGTCCCTGGCGCTCGAGCGCGTCGACGATCTCCTTCAGGTGGCGCCCGAGGCCGCCCGCGCCGTACGGCGCCCCGCACGTGACCACCACGCGCCCCCGGGGCAGGTTCGCCTCCTGGGTCCGCTCGGCCTGAGCACGCCACCGCGCGCCCAGCGGGCCGTCGGGCCCGGCGCGCCCGCTCGGGCCTTCCAGTTCGGCGCGCTCCACCCGGCCCTCCGGTTCGGCGCGCCCGCTCGGGCCGCCCGGTCCGGAGCGCCCACCGCCGTCGCGGGGCACGGAGGCCCCGCGCACACGGCCCTCGGTGCTGTGCTCACCCGCGTGGACGATCCCCCCCTCACCCAACGTTCTCGTACCCCCACAGGCTGACGAGGTCGCGCTGCAGGTACTCGCTGAGGGCGCTCACCTCCGGCTTGAACCGTCGGCGCAGCTCGAGCATGAACCGCTCGTCCGGGGCCCGCGGTCGGCCGGTGACGACCCGGCTCCGTACGGTCCGCAGCGCGTCGCGGCGTAGCGGCTGGGGCACGAGCGCCTTCAGGCCGCGCTTGGCCACGCCCGAGATGGGGCCGCGTCCCACGGACACCGTGTGCACGAGCTCGTCGAGCCGCTGCGAGCGCAGGCGGATCGTCGGGTTGGCCTCGACCGGCGTGACCGGCACGGTGTCGTCCACCTCCAGGAACCGCAGCACCCGGCAGACGGTCGCCTCGTTGTCGGCGCGCAGGTCGTCGTAGACGACCACCATCACCTGCTCCGGTCCGAACACCGCGTGGTAGCGGCGCAGCTGCTCGACGTACCGCACGTGCTCGGAGTACATGAGCTCCTGCGGACGGTGCGAGCGGCGCGGGACGCGCCTGCCCCGGCGCCTGGCGTCCTCCAGCGCGAGCGCGCGGCGGAAGTCCTTCGTCACCTCCACGTGGGACTGCAGCAGCTGCAGGTGCAGCGAGCGCAGGAAGCTCGCGGGCTCGCGCAGCACCGCCACGATCCGCGCCGCCGGCTGCACCTGTGCGATCCCGCTTGCGGCGGTGCGCGAGGTCAGGTACGACGGCGACGCCTCGCCGACGACCTGCCCGGGCTTCGCGCCCTCGAACAGGGCCAGGTACTGCTCGAGCGTGGTGGGCAGCGGGCCGGACCGCCGCGGCTGAAAGCGCTGGCGCATGTCGCTGGCGAAGAACCGCGGCTCCTTCAACGCCGGCATGTACACCTGTGGGTGGCGCCTGAGCATCTCGTACAACGCCGTTGTGCCGCACTTGGCGTGCCCGACGATGAAGAAGTCGGGGACCCGCGTCGTGCGCGCGGACGCGGGTCGCTCAAGCGACCTTGTCATATCCCCACTCGCTCACAAGGTCGCGGCCGAGGTACTCGCTCGCCGCCACCACCTCGCCCTTGAAGCGGCGGCGCAGCTCGCCCGTCAGCTGCTCGTCGGGGGCGAGCGGGTCGGCGCGGACGGTGTGGCGCCGGGTGGCGCGCAGCGCGCCGCGGCGCACCGTGCGGGGCGTGAGCGCCTTGACCGTCGCCTTCGCGGCGCGCGCGGCCGGGGTGCGCCCGACGGACACCGCGTGCACGAACCCGTGCACGCTCGGGTTGCGGACGTGGACGGTCGGGTTGGCCTCCGTCGGGGTGACGGGCGCGTCGTCGTCGACCCCCAGGAAGCGCCACACCGCGCGCACCGCTCCCTCGTTGTCGGCGCGCACGTCGTCGTACACCAGCACCTTCACCTGCTCCGGTCCGAACACCGCGTGGTAGCGGCGCAGCTGCTCGACGTACCGCACGTGCTCGGAGTACTGCAGCGCCTGCGGCCACGGGGTGTTGCGAGGGACGCGGCTGCCACGGCGGCGAGCGTCCTCCAGCGCTAGCGCCTTGCGCAGATCGCCCTCCGTCTCGACGTGGGTCTGCACGAACTGCAGGTGCAGCGAGCGCACCAGGCTCGCGGGCTCGCGCAGCACCGCGACGATCCGCGCCGCCGGCTGCACCGCGGCGATCGCGCTCGCGGCGGTGCGCGACCACAGGTACATCACCGACGCCTCCCCCGTGCGCTGCTCGGGCCGCGCGGGCTCGAACAGCGCCAGGTACTCCTCCGGCGTGCGCGGCGTCCTCGCGCGCGCTCGCGTCGCCCTCCCCCGCGCTGGCGGCGCTCCCTCGCGCAGCTCGCTCGCGAAGAACCACGGCTCCTTCAACTCGGGCATGTAGACCTGCGGGTGGCGCCTGAGCATCTCGTACAACGCCGTTGTGCCGCTCTTGGGCTGGCCGACGACGAAGAAGTCGGGCCACCTCGCGCCCGCCGGGTCAGCCGACATCCCCGTAGCCCCACTCCGTGAGCAGATCGCGCTCCAGGTACTCGCCGAGCGCCTCGACCTCCCCCTGAAGCGACGCCGCAGCTCGCGGGCCACGCCCTCTTCGACCGGCCGGGGCTCGTCGTAGACGATGCGGTGTCGCACCGCCCGCAGCGCGTCGCGGCGCAGCTGTCGGGGTGTCAGCGTCTGCACGGTGCTCTTCGCGGCGCGCGACACCGGACCCCGTCCGACCGACACCGCGTGGACGAGTTGGTGCAGCTGCTGGGAGCGCGCACGGACCGTCGGGTTGGCCTCCGCGAGCTCGATCGGCTCCGTGTCGTCCACCTCCAGGAAGTTCAGCACCGCACGCACGGCCGCCTCGTTGTCGGCGCGGAAGTCGTCGTACACCAACACCAGCACCTGCTCGCCGGGGAACACGTCGTGGTAGCGGCGCAACTGCTCCACGTACCGCACGTGCTCGGCGTACTGCAGCAGCTGCGGCCAGTACGAGTAGCGGGCGACGTGTCGGCCTTCGCTGCGGGCCTGTTCGAGCGCGAGCGCGCGGCGGAAGTCGCTCTCGGTCTCGATGTACGCCTCCAGGAACTGCAGGTGCAGCGAGTGCAGGAAGCTCACCGGCTCGCGCAGCACCGCCACGATCCGCGCGGCCGGCTGCGCCTCCGCGATCAGGCCGGCCGCGGCGCGGGACCACAGGTACGTCGTCGACGCCTCCCCGACGCGCTGCTCGGGCCTCGCGGCGTCGAACAGCGCCAGGTACTGCTCGTACGTCTCGGGGATCGCGAAGGGCTTGCGCGGCGGCGGGCGGTGGCGGAGCTCCGGTGAGAAGTACCACGGCTCCTTCTCCTCGGGCATGTAGACCTGCGGGTGGCGCCGCAGCATCTCGTACAACGCCGTTGTGCCGCTCTTGGGGTGCCCGACGACGAAGAAGTCGGGCACCCGCCCCCGCGCCACGGGCGCGCCGTTGGACCGTGCGGCTCGCGAGCCGGACGGGACCGCTCGAAGCTACGGCCGGTGGCTCTGGGGCACGTGCGATGACCGGCGGCGCCGGCCTATGGAGTGCGGCGGGTGGCACACCGGCAGCGACCGCCTGCGCGGCATCGGCGACCGCCTCTCCTGCCTGCCCAAGACGCCTCGAGCCATCCACCTCGAACCCGGGACTCGGACCCACAACCGCGCCCGCGGCAAGCGTCACCGCGGAGCGATAGTAGGAGCTCTCTTGCTGCAGCCGGTCGGTCGTGTCAAACGCGACCAACCGTCCGTCGACGATCACCATCACGCGGTCGCAGACGTCGAGCGTTGACATGCGGTGCGCGACGATGAACAGCGTCAGCTCGCTCCTGAGCGCCTGCAGCGACTCCTGGATGAGCGCCTCCGACTGCGGATCCAGCGCGCTTGTGGGCTCGTCGAGCACGAGCACCTCCGGCCGCGCGGCGAGCGCGCGCGCGAGGCAAATCCGCTGCTGCTGGCCGCCGGAGACCGCGTCCGCCCGGGGACCGACCACCGTCTCGTAGCCGTGCGACCAGCCGACGACGTCCTCGTGGATACGGGCGAGCCGGGCGGCGCGCTCGACCGCCTGCTGGTCGATGCCCTCGCGGAAGTACCGGATGTTCTCGGCGACCGTGGCGTGCACCAGGCGCGGTTCCTGGGACACGTAGGCGACTCGCCGCTGCCACTCCGCGCGCGTGAGCTCCTCGGCGGGCAGGCCGTTGACGAGGTAGCGCCCGCCCACAGGCGCCCGCAGCTGCAGCAGGATCTGCACGAGCGTGGACTTGCCGGCGCCCGAGGGGCCGATGATGCCCACCGCCTCCCCCCGGGCAACCTCGAAGCTGACGTCTTCAAGCACCGGCCGCTCGACCCGGTAGGCGAACGACACGTGCTCGAAGGCCAGCGTGTTCACGCTCGGCAGCGACCGCCACCCCTCCGCCGGTGCGCTGTCGGAGTACCGCCCAGCCGCCTCCTGCAACCGTTCGATGAACGGCAGGGACTGGCGCAGACCCTGGTAGCAGCCCTGGATCTGCTGACCGTTCGTCCCCGCCCGCACGAGCAGCAGGATGACGCCGGCGAGCGAGGCCACGTGACCGCGACCCACGAGGTACAGCCCGGCGAGGCCGGCTACCAGCAGCAGGTACATGAGGCTCTGGTAGAGATTGGGGATCAGCCGGCCGAGCAGCTGCGTGCGAAAGAAGAGCCCGCGAGCGGTGTCGACGAGCTCGTCGATGCGCCCGCGCTGGGCGCCGGCCACGCCGAAGACCTGGGTCTCCTCGGCGACCCGCACCGCCTCGCCGATCCCGCCGGCGTAGCGCATCTGCGCCTGGGATAGCTGGCGCGAGCGGCGCACGCCGAGCGCGTTCAGCGGTCGCAGCAGCACGAACAGCGTGACGGCCGCTCCCAGCACGACGCCCGCGGCTCTGACGTTCAGAGCCAGCGCCGAGACCATCAGCACCGCGAAGGTGAACGACGAGGTGAGGAGCGTCGTGGCCTGCAACGCGCCCATCGTCGCCTGGATCACCTGGCTTGTCATCGTCTCCTGCAGGTGTCCCTCGAGGTCGCGCGACTGCACGTCCCACGACGCGCGTGTGAAGGCGTGGAACAGGTTCTTGCGCAGGCGCGCCTGCACGTCGCCGGCGATCCGCGCCGGCAGGATCGAGATCGGCGCCTGCAGCGCAAGCCGCACGACGGCGAGCGCCACCGCGATGAGGAACAGCGTCCCCACGTGCGCGTGGATCTGGATCGGGCCGAAGCTCAGATGTACGCGCTTGACCTTGTTGACGATCGTCGCGCCGATCTGCGCCAGCAGCACGAGGATCCCCGCTTCCGCGAAGCCGGAGGCGATCGAGCTGACGGAGAGCCCCAGGACGGCTCCGTAGCGATCGCCCAGCAGCGCGTTCAGCCGCGCCCGCGTCGAGGAGAGGCCCGCCGCGCCCTCCGGCGCTTGGCCCACTGCCGGCGGCGCCTGCGCGAGCGTTTGCGGGACGGCCATCCTCAGCCCTTCACCAGGGTCGGGGAGGGGTCTGCCTGGCCGGCCGCGCCAGCCCTGCGCCCCGGACCGGCGAGCCAGTACGCGGCGATCCCAACCGTAAACCAGAAGAACGGCCCGGCCGCCGAGGTATCGGTGAACGCTCCTCGCAGGCCCATCACGGTATACGCGAAGACCACCGCAAACACGGCCGCCAGGTCGATGCGCACGTCGACGTCGGCGATTCTGGGCAGGCGCCGCAGCACGAGCGCGATCAGGTACACGGCGAGGGCGACCCACAGGATCAGGCCGGGCAGCCCGAGTTCGTCGACCACGAAGTTGTACTGCGTCTCCGCGGTGACGCTGTGGCCTTCGAGCTCTCCGGTGACCCGCCCGCCGAAGCTGGTCGCCGGCCCCGCCGTCGCCAGCCCGAAGCCGAACGGGTCGCTCGCGACGTAGTGGGGGATCATCGCAAGGCTCTTTTCCTTGTAGGTGGTGGACGTGTTCACCACCTGGTTCGGTTCGATGCTTTCGTAGCGGGAGAAGACCCCGCTACCCTCAGCCGACACGACCAGGGCCCCGAGGGGCAGCGCGAGCGCCCCCACCGCCAGCATCGCGCCGAGCGGGCGGGTGACCCGCCTGCCGGCGCTCAGCGAGAGCAGCAGGAAGCAGACCAGGGCGATGACCGCGCCGACCACCTGCAGCCGACCGAGGCAGGTGGCTACGGCGAGCAGCGCTCCCAGGCACAGCACCACCCCGACCCACCGGCGGCGCCTGCGCCCGGTCGCGATCAGCGCCAGGGCGCCGGACAGCGCGATCACGCCCACGCCGCCGCCGAACCCGCTGTCCGAGCCAAGGCCCGGCGGGCGTACACGGGCGACGCCTTCGCTGACGTATTTGCGCCCGGTGGTGCCCGTGGTGCCGTTGAAGTTGCCGTTGACCCGTTCGCTGTAGCCCGGACCCCAGCTGGCCAGCTGAGCGGGTGTGAGCGTCGCCTGGTAGGCGCTGACGACGCCGTTGGCCAGCGCGACCACGCCGAGCAGGATGAAGAGCTTGCGAAAGCGCTCGTGGGAGCGCATCAGCGCGTAGCCGAAGAAGAAGAACGGGATCCACTCCAGGTTCTGCCGGAAGCCGCCCAGAACCTTGGAGATCCCGTGCGTGTGCGGGTTGAGCGCCTCGATCAGCACGAGCGCGACGAACGCCCCCACCCAACCCCACAGGGGCGGCAGGCGCAGACGCTCCCGGCGGGCGGCCAGGCGCGCGAGCGCCCCGAGGCTGACCGCCGCGATCAGCACGTCGCGGGCGGCCGACGCCGCCTGGTTGGCGCTCATCAGCTTGACCGGCCCGTCCAACAGCGTGAGGTAGAGCGCGAGGCCCGCGACCGTGATCTCCAGACGCGGGATGACCATGAGCGCGACGACGAGGCCCGCTCCGAGCAGCAGCCCGCAGGCGAGCAGGACGTTCGGCTTCGGCGTCCCGACGCTCACTCCCAGCGCGACCGCGAGCGCGGCGACCCCGGCGAGGCCGGGCCACAGCAGGTCGCGCACACGCCGGTCGCGGGCAACGGAGCGCTGCCCGCGGGCGGGACCGGACAGAAGCGCTCCCGGAGCGCTCATCGCCCAGTCAGCGTGCGAACCCAGCGGCGCCGGCGGCGCTCTGAGGAGAAGCCGTACCGCACCATTTCCTCCTGCGGGACGTCGTTGACGATCGTGCCGAGCACCGGGGCGCTGGAGGAGCGCGCGAGCAGCTGCACGAGCCGCTCGGAGGGGACTTCGCGCGTGTACCCCGCTCGAGCGACCAGCACGATCCCGTCAACCGCGCCGAGCAGCGGCATGACGTCGCTGACCTCCAGTGGCGAGGGGGCGTCGATCAGCACGCTGTCGAAGTCCTCCGCCACCGCGCGCAGGAGCTCCGGCACAGCCCTGTTGGCGAGCACGGCGGGCGGGTTGCCCGCCGGTCCTTCACTCGCGATCACAGACACAGAGCCCGTGGCGTGCTGCCTGACGGCGGTGGCAACTCCCGTCGCAGCCGGCGTCTGTTCGCTCCCGCCGGACCCCGCGGCCGGCGGCGAGGCCACCTGCTGCAGCGCCTCGCCGACGGAGACCGTCCCGGCGAGCACCTCCGCGAGCCCGCGCGCGCCGCTCACGCCCAGCAGCCCGGCCTGGGCGGGCCGGCGGAGGTCGGCATCGATCACCGCCACGTGTTCGCCGGCGTCGCGCTGGACGAGCGCCAGACCGGCCACGAGCGTCGACTTGCCCTCGCCGGTCTCGGGGCTGAGGAACAGGATCGTGCGGGGCGGCGCCACACGGCCGTTGTGCAGCACGTCGCCCAGCTGCAGGGCCGCGCGCATCCGCCAGAGGGGCTCGACCACGGCCTCGGCCGGCGCCGGGCCCCCGCCGGTGCGCACGATCGGATCTCGCGCAGCCGGCAGCGCGGTGAGGATCTGCGTTGCGAACACCGCCTCGATGTCAGGCAGGGCACGCAGCCGCCGGTCGAATCGATCCAGAGCGAACGCGGCGAGCGCGGCCAGGGCGACGCCGAGCACGAACCCGAAGATCGCGTTCTTTTTCGGCGTGGGCGACACCAGCGCGGCGGCGGTGGGCTTGGCGGGGTTGACCTGCTGAACGCCCGAGGCCGAGCTCTCGGATTCCAGCTGGTTGAGCTTGCTGCTCAGATTCGCCGCCTGGATCACCGCTGTTGGGCTGGGCGAGCTCGCGGCCCTCGGCGCGCCTCTCGCACTCCTGCTCCTGGACGCGTTCGTGGACTGCGCTTCGATGCGCCGCAGCTGCCGGCGCGTGTTGGCGATCGTCGCGTCGAGCGCCCGCAGGTACGCGGCACGCTGGTGTTTGATGTACACCACCGCGTACGCATTGGCGAGGCGAGCGGCCCCCTTGGCGGTGCCTGCTTCCGCTGCGACCGTGACGAGGTCGCTGCCCGAGCTCACGCTCGCGCGCACCTTGCCGTGGGGGACGCGCCCCCGTTCGGAGCGCAGCAGCGCGTGCACCCGTTCGGCCACGACGTTCGAGGTGATGAGGGTGGCCGCGTCGCTGACGACGTGACTGTCGAGCGTCTTGCCCTGATTGCCGCCCAGCAGCCCCTGTTCTTCGGAGCCGCTGGCGAGGTTCAGCTGCGTCGAGACGGTGTAGACGCTCGGCTGGCGCTTGTAGTAGCCGTACGTCGCCCCCGCGACCAGCACCCCCACGATGAGTACCAGCCACCTGTGCCTCCAGAGCGGCGCAAAGATGGCGGCTGCGTCGGTCGTGTCGTTCATCGGCTCGCGATCGTCCCTGTCGGCGCTCCGTGCTCGGAATTGGCTGCCAGAGCGTGGTTGCTATCGCCCGCCGAAAGCATCGGGCATGGACGAGACCGACATGTAAAGCATTTGTAATCACCTGTTCGGCGAGTGGCGCGGTGGGAACGAGCAGATGTGGATGCGCGCGGCCCGTCCACGCGGGTACACGGGGGATGCGGGTGCGCGGATCTGTGACGATACGCCCCATGGACCGCCCCGACCGCCGGCTGCTCGTGATCAGCCACCCCGCGGTGGTGAGCGTCAACCAGGAGGTGTACCGCGAGCTGGCGCGGCGCGGGTGGGGCCTCACGCTCGTCGTGCCCAGCCGCTGGCGCCACTCCTACTCGCGGACACCCGTCACACCCCAGGCGCTCGACGGACTGGAGCACTCGCTGCGCCCCGTGGCGGTCGCGTTCCGGGGGCGCCCCCAACGCCACCTCTACCTGGCCGGCTGCCGCTCGCTGTGCGCCCAGGCGCGTCCGGACGTGGCGTTCGTCGAGGCCGAGCCCTACGCGCTGGCCGCCACGCAGTGGGGCCGGACGTTCAGGCGGCTGGGGGTGCCGTTCGGGGTGCAGTGCTACGAGAACATCGACCGGTCCCTGCCCCTGCCGGTACGCCGGCTGCGCACGCGGGTACTCCGTGACGCCGCCTTCGTCGCCGCCCGCTCAGAGACCGCCGCGGCGCTCGCGCGCGCGTGGGGGGCACGGGGAGAGGTCGGGTTGGCTCCGCCCGCGGTGCCCGCGTGGGAGAGCGTGCCGGCGGTCCGCGAGCGGGAGAACGGGCGTCCCTTCACGATTGGCTACGCGGGCCGGCTGGTGGAGAGTAAGGGGCTGATGGATCTGCTGGGGGCCGTGCGCGAGCTGGAGGCCCCGGTGGAGCTCCTGCTCGTGGGAGCCGGCGAGATGAGGGGTCGACTCGAGGGTCAGCCCATCCCCGGCTCGCGGGTGCGCGTGCTCGACGGCGTGGCTCACGATCGGATGGCGTCGGCGTACGCGCGGTTCGACGTGCTCGTCCTACCCTCGCGCACCACGGCGACGTGGAAGGAGCAGTTCGGTCGGGTGATCGTCGAGGCGCTGTGGTGCGGCGTGCCGGTCGTCGGCTCGGACTCCGGAGAGATCCCGTGGCTGATCGAGCTGACCGGCGGGGGACTGGTCTTCCCCGAGGGCGACCGCGAGCTGCTCGCTGACCGTCTGAGCGCCCTCCGCGACGCGCCCGCGCTGCGCGCGGAGCTGGCGAGCCGGGGTCGCGCGACGGTCGAGCGGCTGTTCTCGGTGCCGGCCGCGACAGACCAGCTCGAGCGCCTGTTGGCGCGCGCAGCGCAGTCGTCCACCGCGCGCGCCGCAGGCTGAGCTCCCGAACTCTGCTCTCCTACTGAAAGCCGAGGTTGCCTCCGCTGAGCTGCTCTTCCAGGGACCCCTTGTAGATCCCGTTTTTGGCTTCCGTTTTGTTGGCGCCTTCTTCGAACCCGCCTTCGCCCAGGCACTGCCCTTCTTCGTAAGACCAGTTCATGGTCGTGAATACGTTCTTGATGACGAGCCTGTGCTGGACGCCGCCCGGGAAGCGCTTCCAGAGCCGTTCTTCGACGGGGACTTCGTTGTTGGAGTACACCGCCGTCGAGTATTCGCCGTTCGGCTTCACCACCGCCTGGGCCGGGACGGTCTGGCTCGGCCAGTCGATCTTGCAGACCTTGCCCGCGATCGTGAAGGTGGCCGTGCCCGACCCGACTTCCACTTCGGATTCGACTTCACCGGTGCCGAGTTCCACGACTCCGTTGACGTGGTACACGAACTTCACCGGTTCTGTTTTTTTCGTTTCCGGATTCACGTTGAATTTCGTCGCGGTCCCGGCGATGAATCCTCCATAACTGGCCTTCGTGAGGCATTTCGTGAACTTCACCTCCGTCGCGAACACCAGCGACGTGGACCACGACACCGCGCCTTCGTCGATAGTTTTGCCAGTGGTCTGCGCGGCGCAGTAGATGCTGAACACGCCGAATTTCAATTCCTGGTTGCGTTCTTCGCCGCCGAGTTCGGTCGAGCCGATGCCCACGCCCTTCGTCGTTGCGGGTGCGGCTTCCGAGAGCGGCTTCGGCAGCCGGCTCGCGGTGAATTCATGGGCTGCGGCCGGTCCAGCCGCGATACACAGCACGGACGCCGCAGAGGCAAATCCGATGACTAGCTTGAGACGTCTCATTCGTTCTCCCTGGGGTTTGGTTGGGTTGGGTTGGGCTTGCCTGGGTTATCCGGATGTCAACCACTCGTTATCCACCCGAGGACGCGCCATCACCCTGACACAATTCCGGCTGACGCAACGCCGGACGCTATCATAAGCACACGCATCGGACGGCTCCGAGTTGTGTGAAAAGTTGGTGAAGGTCTCTTTACGAGCCGTCTACCGGCCGCGCCGGGATGTGTGAAGAGTTGGTGAACGTCGCACGTACAAATCGTGGTGCTGGGCCACCATCTCCTCCCATCTGAACGCGAGCGCCGCCTGCCGGGCGGCGCGCCCCAGACGTTCCCGCGTCGCCGGATCCGCAGCGAGCTGGTTCAGGCGCGCCGCGATCACACCCGGCTCCGGCACGATCGCGAAGCCTGTCTCCCCGTCGACGAGCAGCTCGCGCACCCCGCTGACCTCCGTGGCGAGGATCGGCAGCCCGCTGGCCGCCGCCTCGAAGGTCACGAGCGAGAAGGTCTCATAGCTCGAGGGCAGCACGAACGCGTCGGCGAGCCCGTAGACGACGTGGATGTCCCCCACGACTCCCAGCCAGTGCACCCTGCCGGCCACGCCGCACGAGGCGGCCAGCTCCTGATACCGGCGCCGGTCGCCGTCCCCGGCCACCACGAGCTCCCACTCCGGCGCCTGCGCCAGCGCTTCGATCGCGGGCGCTAGGCCCTTGTGTCCCCAGCCGCGCGCGACGAACGCAGCGACGAGGCGCTCGGCGGGAATCTCAAGGCGAGCGCGCAGCTCGAGCGCCTCACGCTCGTGCGCCCCCGGGGCGAAGGCGTGCGTGTCCACCCCGTTGTGAATCGTCAGGACCCGGTCGGCCGCCTGGGGATAGTGCTCGCGCATCTCCTCGGCCACGCCGTCTGAGACGCACACGAACGTGGCCGTGCGGTTCGCCCGCACGCACGCTCGCTCCGCGACCCGCTTGAGGAGTCCCAGCAGCTGCGCGTACCAGCCGAACAGCCGTGTCGAGCGTCTCGGCGCCGCCCGGTAAACCTGGTGGCAGCAGTGGATCGCGACGCTGTCCACGCGGTTGCACACGATCGCTCCGGTGGCCTGCACGACTCCCCGACGCCGCCGGCGCACGGCGAGCGAGCCCGCCACCGCGAACGCCGGGTACCCCAGCAGGAACGGCCGTCTGGGGGCACGCACCCTGTGAAAGGCGACTCCCGCGTCGCTCGGCAGGCTCGCACGTCCAGGCGATCACCGTCACCTTGTGGCCAAGTCCTCGCAGCCCCATTATGAGCTCCGCCAACTGGCGCTCCATGCCGCCCACCGAGCCGACGTCATGGGCGACGATCGTCACCTCGCAGGGCGAGGTCGGAGCCGCATCCTGATCCGCGGCCAGCGCCTGGAGATGATGAAAGAAGCGCCTGCGCAGCGCGACGTCGGTGAACTCCGCCAGGAAGCGCTCGCGGCCCGCCCGGCCGATCTCCCGGCGTGACTCGGGCGCAGCCAGCAGCGCTTCCAGCGCGTCCGCCAGCGCGGCGGGCTCGCCTGAGCGCGCCAGCACGCCCGTCCTGCCGTCCTCGACGAACTCGGCGGGACCGCCCGAATCGACCGCGACGACGGGGACGCCGCGGGCCATCGCCTCCAGCAGGACGATGCCGAACGGCTCGGGGTCCGAAGCGTTGACGAGCACGTCGAGCTGCTCGATGTAGGGACCCGCGTCCGGCACCTGGCCGGTCAGCGTGACGGCACCGTCGAGCCCCAGGCGGCTGACGAGCGCCGGGAGCGACTCGGCGTACTCGGCGGAGAGGCCGTACGCGTCGCCGCCCACGATCACGAGGTGAACGTCATGTCCCCGCTCGCGCAGCAGCGCCTGCGCGGCGAGCAGCCGATCCTGACCCTTCCACGGCTGCAGGCGGCCGACGATGCCGACCACCGGCACGTCCGGTGCAGGCGCGAGCTCGATCGGGGAATCCCCATTCAGTGGGGAGTGCCCACGTGGATCGGGGGTGAGCGCGCCCACGTCGGGAGCGGACGCTCCGGCGGCAACGACGAACGTCTCGCGGCGCGGTCGCAGCCGCTCCTGGGCGTCGGCGGCCGCCTGCGAGTAGCAGCCGATCGCACGAGCCGGGAGCAGCGTCGCACAGCGATCCAGCCAGTAGCCATCAGGGATCCCCTGCTGCCACCACACGATGCGTCCGCTCATGCCCGCGAGCGCCGCGGCCGGCGCGCCGTACAGCTGCGTCTTGGCTGCCCAGTTGAGGATCAGGTCGGGCTTGCGAGCACGCAGGATCGCCGCCAGGCGCACGACGGTCATGACCCACCGGTGAGCCTCGCGGAGGTGTCCCGCGGGGATCACCTCGACGCGAAAGCCGGCGTCGATCAGCTCCTGGGGCCACGGCCCGTGCTCGAAGAACACGAGCTCGAGCTCGTGTCCGCTCTCCTGCGCCCCGTCGAGGATCGCCTGCAGCATCGCCTCGGCGCCGCCGAGACGCTCCCCCCACGGCAGCGTCACCACCACGCGCACGAGCTCACCGACCTCCCCACGCGCGAGCGATCGCCGACTTCCCAAACACTTCACATCTGCTCAGTCGCCGGGGGGATATGTTCGCTCACGCTCCGCCTGTTGGTCAAAACCATAACTGCGATGAGTCATACACCCATCTCCCCTCCACCAGCAGAGCGCTTCACCAATTTTTCACCACCTGGGGGACTCATCGACGCCCCCGACGAGCCGCCCCCGGCGCGCTTCACCAATTTTTCACCACCTGGGGGACTCATCGACGCCCCCGACGAGCCGCCCCCGGCGCGCTTCACCAGCTTTTCACCACCCGAGGGGGTCGCCGCCGCCCCCGACGAGCCGCCCCCGGCGCGCTTCACCAAACTTTCACCATCCGTCGGGCGCGTCGGTCTCTCCCACGACTACCTGCTGGTGATGCGCGGTGCCGAGCGCACGTTCGCGGCGATCGCCGACCTCTACTCACAGGCGCCGATCTACACACTGCTCTACGACGCCCAGGGCACGGGCGAACGCTTCGCGGGCCGCTCGATCGCCACCTCCCCGCTCCAGCGCCTGGGCGTGGGGCAGTCCGGGTTCAGGCGACTGTTGCCGCTGTACCCGGCCGCAGTCGAGCGCCTGAGGCCGACGGACTGCGACGTGGTGATCAGCAGCAGCAGCGCCTTTGCCCACGGGCTGCGCGTGCCCGACGAGGCCGTGCACATCTGTTACTGCTACACGCCGTTTCGCTACGCGTGGGACGAGGAAGAGTGCGCCCTCGGCGAGGTTCCGTCACTGCTGCGTCCCCTGCTGCGCCGCCAGCTGCGCCGCATCCGCCGGTGGGACCTCGCCGCCAGCCGGCGGGTCGACTCCTACATCGCCATCTCCGAGCTCAGCCGCGAGCGAATCAAGCGCTGCTACGGGCGCGACGCCCCGGTCATCCACCCGCCGGTGGAGACCCACCGCTTCGCGCCGGGCGCGCCCGGCGACTCGCTGCTGGTCGTCTCGGAGTTCGTGCGCCACAAGCGCCTGCACATCGCGCTGGAGGCGGCCCAACGCGCGCGCGTGCCGATCCGCGTGGTCGGCTCGGGGCCCGACCGCGCCGCCCTCAGCGAGGCGTACCCGAAGGCCGAGTTCCTGGGCCGCGTCGACGACGAGGATCTTGTGAAGCTCTACGCGGAAGCCCGCGCGGTGGTGGTGCCGAGCTTGGAGGAGTTCGGCATCACCGCCGTCGAGGCTCAGGCGGCCGGCCGGCCGGTCATCGCAACTGCAGCCGGCGGGACACTGGAGACGGTGCTCGACGGGCAGACGGGACGGCTGGCGAGGCTGGACGACGTCGAGGACTTCGTACAGGCGATCAGGGACATCGACAAGCTCGACTTCGATCCCGCCCGCGCGACCGAGAACGCCGAGCGCTTCTCGGTCGCGGCCTTTCAGCGCCGCCTGCACGCGCACGTGAGCCAGGTCGTCCACAGTCGAGAAGGCTCGTTTGGCGAACCGCCCTTGGTCGAAGCGGAGCGTGCGCCGGCCGTGCTCCGCAGCAGACGAGAACCGGCCGTCACGCCGCCCGTGTTCGAAGACGCCGCCAAACGGCGCGCTGTCGCCGCCCGGTGAGCCGGCCAAGAGCCTGTCCGACCGACCGGCTGCGCCACCCTCTAACATCGGCCCGAGATGAGCCCTCGCCTGCACGAGCGCGGACGAGCCCCGGGGGTACGCGGTGAGCAGTGAGCGGGCGATCGTGCTGGGCGCGCCGCGATCGGGCACGACCTTCCTGATGGGCTTCCTCGACGCGCTGCCGCAGGCCGAGTGCGTCTCCGGGAACCTCCTGCCGGTCGGCATCGCCCACCTCGCCGCCCAGCCGCTGCCAGACGACGTCCGCGAGACACTGCAGCGCAGCTTCAGGTGCTCGCTCGCCGACTACCTGGCTTCGGGCGCCTACAACTCGCGCGCGGCCGCGCTGCAGAAGTGGTGGGCGGCGAGTCGCCGGCCCAGCGAGCTGCGTGCCGCCGTGAGGGGCAGGCGCGGCGAGGAACTGCTCGTCTACAAGGAGCCGTTCCTGGCGTTCGCGCCCGAGCTTCCCTACGAGGCGCTGCCCGAGGCGCGTCTGATCTGGATCTTCAGGGACGGGCGCGACGTGGCCGACTCGCTCGTACGCAGCTACGCCGTGTTGAGCGACGAGAAGCTCCTGGGCCTGGAGTCCAACGAGGTGATGATCGGTCAGCGGATCGGCGAGCGTTGCCTGCCGTGGTGGGTTGCCGAGAGCGAGGCGAACGAGTTCTTCGCCGCGAGCCCCTACCTGCGTGCGATCTGGATGTGGCGGGAGATGGCCAGGCGCTGCACGGAGCTCCTGGAGCGTCCCGACGTCGTCGCGTCGGGACGGGTGTTGCGCGTGCGCTACGAGGATCTGATGCGCGATCCGCTCGGCCAGGGCGAGACGATCGTGCGGCACCTCGGCCGGCAGCTGACGCCGAGGATGCGCAAGCGCCTGCAGACGGCCCACACACGCTCGGTCGGCGCCCACAGCCGACGCGGCCAGAGCGAGATCCTGGCCGCCGAGCGACTCGCGGGCGCCGAGCTGGAGGCGCTTGGCTACCGGCTACAGAACGTGCCCGCCGCAATCGCGCTACAGCCAGGTTGACGAGCTGAGACGCCGAGCCGGGCCACACTTGCAGGCGAGGGTCGCTCAGGCGACGCTGAAGGAGCTTCCTCGTGCGGCACCCGGCTTGGTCACCTTCACCACCTGGTGGTAGCTGAGGACGCCCAGGCCGAGGCGGAGCAGCAGGTCGTCGAGGGCGCCCAGCACCGCTGAGGCGACGGGACGTCGGTAGTGCAGCACGTTGCGATCGAGGATCCGCAGGAAGCGCATTTCGCCGACCGCGCGCTGCACGCCCCCGACGCTCCGCTCGAGCACGCGCAGATCCGAGGCGTCGAGCGGACGCTCGTCCTCCGAGCCGTAGCTTGCGACCCGTCCCCTTCCAGCCAGTCGCCGCCGCGAGAGGTTCAGCAGCGGGTTGAGCCCCATCGTCTCCACGAACGCGCCTCTACCGCCCGGCACGAGGATCTCGCCCAGGATCGGGGCGACCACCGTGAGGTCGACGTGGTGCAGCGCGTAGTGCCCGACGACCGCGTCGAAGCTGCCCGGCGGGAACGTTGCGGGCGTCAGCTCGCCGGCGAGGAGCTCGATCGAGAGCCCGACTCGCTCGGCGAGCTCGCGGGCGCGCTCGATCGAGGCCGGGCTGATGTCGATGCCGGTGACCAGCGCGCCCCGCTGCGCCAGGAACGCGGCGGTGAGGCCCGCGCCGCACGCGAAGTCGAGCACGCGCCGTCCCTGCAACGGCTCGACCGCATCGAGCATCGCCTGCGTGTTGGGGTCGGGCCCGGCTTCGTACTGGCGCACGCAGCGCTCGAGGTCGGGCACGTGCCCGTCCCAGAACGCCTGCTCGCGCGCGCCGACCTCGCTCATCCTCTCGACCCCGCGGCCTGCTCCGGGCCGGCCGCGGCTCGCCCCCCGCGCATCGCCGCCTCAGCGCCCGCGCCGCGGCCCACCCACCTGACCGAGGGCGCGCGCAGCGCCGGTCGCTCGGCGGCCTCGACACGCGCGCGGATGCGCTCGAGGGCGGGATCGGATATGAGCAGCAGGTTGCCCCGCTGGCGCGGGCCGGGCGCTATCTCCTCCAGGAGCCGCCGATCGGGGTCGTACGCGTAGGGGCGGTACGCCAAGCCGTCGAGCAGCTCGCGCACGCGCGCGCCTCCCAGCCAGATCTCGATCAGGATCACCGGGCGCAGACGCTCGACCGCGCCCCGCGCTCCCCGGAGCACGTCGAGATCGTGCCCCTCCGCGTCGATCTTCAGCATCGTCACCTCCGCGTCGCCCTCGTTCGCGAGCTCGTCATCCAGCGTGGTCACCGGCACATCGACACCGGGCTCCTCCGAGCCCGCAATGTGGTTGCGAATGTCGAGCCCGGTGGTGAACCTCGCCACGCCCGGCGCGGCGCCGCAGGCGGCGCGACTGACCGTTGTGCGCGCCTGCACGCCGTTGAGCCGCGCATTATGCTCGCACACCGCACGCGCCTGAGCGGCGGGCTCGAACGCCTGCACCCGGGCGCCGCGGCGCGCGGCCAGGACGGTGTAGAAACCGATGTTGGCCCCGACGTCCACGAACAGGTCCCCGGGGCGCAGGAGATCGAGCACGAACAGGGCATCCTCGCGCTCGGTCAGGCCGGCGCCGACGAGCACTGCGGCCATCGCGCTCCAGCTGGGCGCTCGCAGCAGCGATCCCTCGGCGCACCTGATCGTGACGGGGCGCCTGACCGTGCGCCGCCACACCTGCCACAGCCACAACCGCGCCAGCACGCCCGGGCGGGAGGTTGCGTCAGACCTATGACGTGTGACGAGCGCCGAGAGGCGAAACGCCCTGAAGAGCCACCGCGCCGGCCGGCGCCGGCGCAGCCCCGAGCGCCGCTCGGCGTACCACCACCGCTCGCCCCGCCCCAGCAGGTCCGCCGGCCCCGCCCCGTTGCCTTGCATACGCCGTATCTTATGCTTTACGCAAATGGCTCATCGCGCTGGTGAACGCGATCCCAGCGGCCAGCCCACGAGACCACAGGCCCACAGGACGCTAGACTTTCCTTCATGGAGCCGATTCGCACTGATTTCACGGGCTACGAGGGCCAGTACGTCGCCATGGATGCGCGCACGGGCGTAATCGTAATCGCCGATAAGGACCCACGCGTGGTCCTCGAAAAGGCGAAGGGCCGCGACCATGTCGTGGTGCGCGGCCGCGTTCCGTACCCGGGTGAGCCCGTCCCCGTCGGTCTTGCCTGACCTACCGCCACTGCCGTGGCTGTATCCGTATCGGGAGGATCCATACTCCACCCGGCTCGGCGAGCCGATCTTCCGGCCGTTCGTGGAGATCTCGCTCGCTGACAGTGGCGAGAGCACAACGTTGCTGGACGGCCTGATCGACACCGGGGCGGATGCCATTCTGGCCAGTGACCTGCTCGCCGACCAGCTTGGCGTCGACCTCACAGATAACGAGGGTGAGACGCCACATGCAGTGGGCGGCCGCGTGTTGACGGCCCGCTACAAGACAATCTCGCTGCGCCTGCATCCCCCCGACGGCGCAATCCATGAGTATCGCGAGTGGGAGGCTCAAGTTGGCTTCGTGCAGAGCTGGCACAGCTACAGTCTTGTGCTACTTGGAAGCGTCGGCTTTCTCGACCGGTGGACCGTGACCGCAAGCCGCTTTGCACAGGCGATCGCCGTAGAGGACCGAAGCACTTTCGACGAGCGTTTTGGCACAATCCTCAGCGCCTGAATCGAAGGGGCGCGGCCGGGCCAGGGCATCAAGACCTCAGGAGCTATGCCGTCTGCGACAGCTGGGAGGGTCGTGTGCTCCGTGTAACCTCGCTCGGCAGCAGAAGTGACAGCAGCCCGGCCACGAGGACGAAGCCCGCCGATGTCCACAGGCAGGCGGTCAACCCCTGCCACTGGTAGATCAGCCCCGAGAGAACCGTCCCGGCGAGGCGCCCGCAGGCGTTGGCCATGTAGTAGAAGCCGACGTTCATGGCAACCTTGTCGTTGTCGGCGTAGGCGAGGATCAGGTAGGAGTGAACCGCGGAGTTCATCGCAAACGCGACGCCGAAGGGGATCAGCCCGCCGACGATCGCGAGCGTCGGGTCGACGTCCGCTGAGAGGGCCAGCGCGATCGCGGCGGGGCACACCGCCAGTCCGAGCGCCAGCCACGCCGCGGTCCTGCCGTCGGGCTCGCCGCCGGAGCCGTGGACCCGGCGGCGCACGAACCGCGGCGCGGCCGCCTGGACGGCCCCGTAACCGATCACCCACACCGCGAGCAGGGTTCCGACCTGCCAGAACGTCCAACCCAGGACGGAGTAGAGGTAGAACGGCAGAGCCACCACGAACCACACGTCGCGGGCCGCGAACAGGAAGATGCGCGCGGCGGCGAGGATGTTGACCGCGCGGTTGTTGGAGAACATCTGCGTGAACTTCGCGGTCCTGTCGGGTCGGCCGAGGTATCCGTGCATCAGGCTCGAGGTGGCGAGCAGGACGATCAGCACGAGCGCCGCCATCGCGAGCGCGGCGGCCTGGAAGCCGAAGAGCGTGAGCAACAGGCCACCGAGGAAGAAGCCGATTCCCTTGAGCGCGTTCTTCGACCCGGTCAGGACCGCAACCCAGCGGTACAGGGAGGACTGGTCGTTCTCGGGCACGACCAGCTTGACGGCGCTCTTGGAGCTCATCTTGGTCAGGTCCTTGGCGATGCCCGAGAGCGCCTGGGAGGCCATCACGTAGGCGACGACCAGCAGCGACGGCGGCGCGAAGCCCAGCATGCAGAGCGCCACGACCTGGATCGCGAGGCCCATGAAGAGCGTGATCTTCAGACCCAGCCGAGCCGCCAACCAACCCCCGACGAGGTTCGTGACGATGCCCGCGATCTCGTACAGGACGAACAGCGAGGCGACCTGCAGCGGGCTGTAGCCGAGCTGATCGAAGTAGAACAGCACGAGCGTGCGAGTCGCCCCGTCGACGAGCGTCTCGGTCCAGTACGCCGCGGTCCCCAGCGCGTAGTTGCGCAGGTCGTTGCGCCGCTGCATGTTCATAGGCTCTGCGCGACGGTCCGGGCGAGCTCGACGAGGCGGTTGGCGTAACCCCACTCGTTGTCGTACCACGCGAGGATCTTCACCTGCGTCCCGTCCGTCACCATCGTCGAGGGGACGTCGACGATGGCCGAGCGCGGGTCGTCCTTGAAGTCGACCGACACGAGCGGTCGCCGCTCGCACCCGAGGATGCCCGCCAGCGGCCCGTCCGCCGCCGTCTCGAGCAGGGCATTCACCTCTTCGACTGTCGTGGTGCGGGCCACCTCGAACACGCAGTCCGTCAGCGACGCGTTGAGCAGCGGCACGCGCACGGCGAGGCCGTTCAGCTTGCCCTCGAGCTCGGGGAAGATCAGCCCGATCGCGGTGGCCGACCCCGTCGTTGTGGGGATCAGCGAGACGCTCGCCGCGCGCGCCCGGCGCAGGTCCTTGTGCGGAGCGTCGACGGGCGTCTGCGTGTTCGTCATGTCGTGCAGCGTCGTGATCTGCCCGTGCCGAATCCCGATCCCCTCGTGGATCGCCTTGACCACGGGCGCGAGGCAGTTGGTCGTACACGAGGCCGCCGTCAGCAGATGGTGGCGCCGCGGGTCGTAGAGGTGGTCGTTGACACCGACCACCACGTTCAGCGCTTCCTGCTTCACCGGCGCGGCGACGATGACCTTGCGCACGCCCTGCCGGAAGTACGCGTCGAGCGCCTCCGCCGTGCGGAACCTGCCCGAGCACTCCAGCACGATCTCGACGCCGAGCTCGCCCCACGGCACGTCCGCGGGCTCGGCGGCGGCGCTGTAGCCGAGCGTGCTCCCGTTGACCGCCAGAGTGTCACCGTCGCCGCGCACGTCCTCCGACCAGCGCCCGTGGACCGAGTCGAACGTCAGCAGGTGGGCGGCCGTGCTCGCGTCACCATGCAGCTCGTTGACGTGCGTGAACGTCAGCTGCGGCCAGTCCCACGCGGCACGCAGTGCCAGCCGCCCCATGCGGCCGAAGCCGTTGATGCCCACGCGTGTGCTCATCGGGCCGTGTGTGCGGGCGCGTCGTCGGCGTACACGCCACGGATCGTATTACATCGACAAGCGCGAGTGTTATTGATATATGTATATAGATGCCTGTCGATCTGGAGCTGGCCCCCAAGCAGAAGCGCGCCGCCGGCGAGCGCTGTTGTGAGCCTGTGGTCTACCCCGAGGTGGCGCGCGATCACGCGCTGCGGATGGCCGAGGTCGCGAAGGCCCTCGGCGACCCGATCCGCCTGCAGCTCGTCGACGTGCTGCGTAAACACGCCGGCAAGGTCTGCGTCTGCGAGCTGGTGCCCCTGTTCGACATCTCCCAGCCCACGCTCTCCCACCATCTGAAGAAGCTCCGCGACGCCGGGATCGTGGACTCCGAGCGCCAGGGACTGTGGGCCTACTACTACGTCATCCCCGACTCACTGAAGGAGCTGTCGGCATGGCTGAGCTGACCGCGACCGACTCCCTGAGAGCCGCCGGGTACTCCTACAACCCGCGGCGTCCGAGCACGTGCGGGACGGTGCGCAGCAGGATCTTGAGGTCCTTCCACAGCGACCAGTGCTCGACGTAGCGGTAGTCGATCGCGACCATCTCGTCGAGGCGCACGCGCGCGGGGCCGAGGATCTGCCAGGGACCGGTCATCCCCGGCATCAGGTCGAGGCGCCGGCGGCGCCAGCCGGTGATGCGCTGGTCCTCGTCGAGCACCAGCGGCCGCGGCCCGACCAGGCTCATCTCTCCTTTGAGCACGTTCAGCAGCTGCGGCAGCTCATCCAGCGCGCTGCGACGCAGAAACCTGCCCACACGGGTCACACGGGGGTCCTCGGCGATCTTGAAGAGGCCTCCCTGTGCTTCGTTGCGGTGGCGCAGCGAGCTCCTTCAGAGCGTCGGCCTCCGGGACCATCGTGCGGAACTTCAGCATCTGAAAGCGCCGTCCGTGCCGCCCGACCCTCCACTGGCGGAAGATGACCGAGCCGCCGCCGTCGAGCTTGATCGCCACCGCGACCGCGAGCATCAGCGGCAGCACCGCCAGCAGTCCGACTGAGACAGCGAGCAGATCGAAGGCGCGCTTGAGCGCGGCCGAGGTGCGGGGAACCTCCGCGACCCGCGGTCCCGCGAGAACCCGCCGGCTCTGCTGGCCAAGGCCGTCGTGCAGGCCGGCCGGAGGCCACTCCAACCCGATCAGCTCTGCACTGCTTCCGGTCTCGACACTCATGTGCGCTTGGACTCCTTGCCCGCGGACGGCCCCGCGCCGCCATCGCCGCGCATATCCTCTCGCGGCCCGGTCGGACAGATGTCGAGATTCGGTGATTAAGGGCCCACGAACCCTAAGCTCAAGCGCCGGGCGGGCCGGCAACGAACCGGGCCGCCCCATTGGGACGGCCCGGTCCATCAACTGCCTATCTCGGTCCCCCGCCTTCACGGCCGCCGCGCGGCCGCGAACGCGTGGAGGCCGCGGCTAGCCTTCTTTGTAGCCGATTTCCTTGATGCCGTTTTCGGCCTCTTTGATCACGGCCGAAGGCAGGGCTTCGTAGTCGTGGTTCTTGACTTCCTTGCCGCCGGCGCCGCCGTTGACCTCGTACAGCAGGTAGTTCTCGACGGTCGTCGCGATTTCTTTGCCGGTGGCTTCGAACGCCGTGCCCTTGAGGTACGGGTAGTACTGGCGGAACGCCAGGTCGTACGTCAGACCGCACAGCGCGTAGTGTTCCTGCTTCAGGCGAGCCTTGGCCTTGTTCCACAGGTCCCTCGTGTTGGCCGGCGGGAATTCTTCGGTTTCCGATTCGTTCCCTTCGACGTAGAAGGTGTTTTTGCAGTTGGACGCGGCCACTGCTTCCACGTCGAATTTGCTGGCCGGATCAGCGTACGTCGGCGCTTCGCTCGGCTTGTCGTTCTGAACCAGAGCCCAGAAGCGGGTGTTCTGTTCGCCCACTTTGGTCGAGGTTCCTTTTTTCTGTTCACCGCCGGCCGGGTGTACTTCCCCGAACTTGTTCGTCCCCGCTTTGGCAGAGAAGAACCCGTATTCGCGGGCGACGGCCAGGTCGGCGTAGCCGACGCTGCTGGGTGTCGAGTTGACGAGTTTCACGACACCGGGGTTGCCGTTTTCTGTGTTCCTCGCCACGTGAGCGGCTTCCGGCCAGCGCTGGTTCGGGCACCCTTCGCTGACTTCCGCCCACGTCTTTTCTTCGGCGGGGAAGGTTTTGCCACAACCGGTGCTGTTTCCGAAGTATTCTTCTGCGTACGGTTCCATTTTGAGCTTCGCGTTGCTCACGAGGCTCAGGTACGCCTTGAAGATGTGCGTCGTCCCGGAGTGGTCGGTACGGACCACGCGGGTGATTTCATCTTCCTTTTCGCTTTCGCTGGTGCAGGTCATGGCATCGTTGCCGTGCCCTGCGCCCTGCACGGCGAGGAGCTGGTTCCACGTGTTGATTTCGCCAGCGTAGATCTTCTCGACCGTGGTGTCGTCGAGTACGAGGCGACCAACCTTGTAGAGTTTTTCTTTTTCGACCAGTTCGCCGCTCGCCTTGCACCCTTCGGGCAGGTGAACGATGATGGTCACAGCGCCCTGCAGGACCGGGATCGTCTCAAGCGTTTTTGCTTCAGCGCCGTTTTCGAGCGGTTTTTTTTCGATTTCTTCTTTCTGCGGTTCGTTCGGCGCTTCGTCGGTGCCGCAGAAGTCGTATTCGGGTTCGACTGCGTGTTTTTCGGCTCCGAAGCCCTTCAGGCAGGCGCCGCTGCCGCGGTCCGCTTTTTCTTTGTTGCGGTACGTCGCGGTCGGTTTGCCGGTGGTCTTTTTCCCCAGGATTTCGACGCCGTTACAACCGAGCGAGGATATGGTGGAGTTGAATCCTGGCTGCCAGATCAGCTGAGCCGGGTTCTGGAACGTCGAGCCTCGGCCGACGATGTTGGTGCCGGAGCACTGCAGGCCGCGATCCGTTTTCACGGTCGCGCTCGCGGTGGCCGGCACCACGACGGCCATAACTGCGGCCGACGCGAGGCATGCGACCACACGCCGTGCGATGAGAGACCTCATGCGTGACTACCTCCTGTTAGCTGGTCATTGCTGGTCATTGGTTGCCAGTGCGGACCCAAGTCCACATCTGCGGGAATACTTCCCCGAGGCATACGCTGGCACGTGGTGGCTGCGAGCGAGTTACGATTCTGTGCAGGCGATCCATCTTCACGGCCTGGTCACATGGGCGCTCGGTCGAATCTGCAACTTTTGGTTACGACCTGTTCACAACCGGTCGGAACGCCACTTAGGGCCCACGCCACGACTCGCGACCATACACGCGAGCCCGCCGCACCATCGAGTCCGCCGCGCCATGCGACGGGGGTTGCTTCAACTGGGTGCCGCGGCTACTTCTTCTTCCCGTGCTTCTTCTTGCTCCTTGGCTTGCTCCCGTACTTCTTGTGCGCGGCCGCCTCGCACTTCGAGAGCTTCTTGCCCTTCGACTCCTTCCTGCAGACCGCCAGCGCTTTTGCCAGCAGCTGGCCGCGAGTCGGGTGGCCTGATTTATTGTGCGCTTCTTCTTCGTGTTTTTTGTTCAGCAGCGCTTCTTCTTCCTGGTGTTTCTTCAGCGCAGCCGCTTCTTCTTCTTTCTGCTTCTGCGCCCTCGCTTCTTCTTCCTGTTTATGTTTCAGCGCTTCCTGTTCCTGTTTTTCCTGCTGTTCTTTCTGAGCTTTTTCTTCTTCTATTTTTTTCTGCTTCTGC
Source organism: uncultured Solirubrobacterales bacterium (assembly GCA_963702085.1). Taxonomy (GTDB): domain Bacteria; phylum Actinomycetota; class Thermoleophilia; order Solirubrobacterales; family Solirubrobacteraceae; genus Palsa-744. The sequence goes on from OY969707.1 coordinate 3,176,801, forward strand.
GCTTTTTCAGCCGCACTTTCGACCACCGTGACCGGCACCGTCGCGCTTGTGTGTCGCAGGCCGCTCTTGTCCGTGACTTCCAGCGTCACTTCGTAAGCACCAGGAGTCGCAAAGGCGTGCTTGATTTCGAGCTTCACGGGGCTGATGGGTCCTTCGTAGGTTTTTTCCACCACGGTGCCGTCGCTGAACTTCCACACGGCTTTCAGCTGCACCGGAGCTTCCGCGCGATCTTCGACCTCGGCGCTCACCGTCGCTTCTTCCTGCGCGGCGGGCGATTCCGGTTCGACCGCCACGATCGCCTTGATCCCCGTCACCGTCAACTTCGTCGTTTCCGAGGTGACCGTCGGGTGGGCGAGGCTGTCGGTCGTGACGGTCTCGGTGATTTCGTATTCGCCGGGTTTACTGAAGGCGTGCTGGAGGCTCGGGGTCGATTCGACCTGATATCCGGGTTCGACTTTTTCAGTTTCGACCTGCCCGTTTTCCGGATTCTTGTGCTTGAACGTCCAGGCAACTTCCAGCGCCTGGGCTTCGCTCATCCGCGACGAGAGTCTCGCCATCACGCCAGCCCCCACTTCGGAGGCGTTGGGATTGTTGCCGACTTCCACGGTCGGGCGGGAGACGGTCGGGGTGTGACCGCACGCTTCGCCGCCCGGGCCGTACTCCACGACCGACGGAGAGGAGGTCGTGAACGCGAACACGTCTTCGTCGCCCGCCGCCACGAGGATGGGCGTCGAGACGCCGGAGATCAGCACGCACTCTTTCTCGGTCGACTGCACGCCCTGGCCGGCGGTCCAGCCGACCTCCCTGGCTTCCGGTTCGGCTTTGCCCTCTTCTTCGACTTCCGGTTCAGCGTAGTTGACTTCCACGAGTCCATTGCCGCCACCGCCTTCTTCGACCCTGGCGTCCAGGTAGAGCCTGCCTTCCAGCCACCCCGTCCGGTGGGATGTGACGGGCACGAAGGACATCGCGCCGCCTTCCTGTTCGTGAGCGAGCTCTTTGAAGAAGGCGCTGCTTTCGAGGGAGTAGAGGTGCTTGGGTTTCACCCCGTCGTCTTTGACGACTTCGGCGTTCGAGAATTCTTCGCCGGCGCCGGAGATCGCCGGGACCTGCCACACTTCCTGGCCGTCCTCGACGAACACCTTGCCCCCGCTCGAGACGATCGGCGAGCTCGGAAACGAGCTTTCGTCTTCCAGGCACAGGGGTTCTTCGTCCGCCGGTTCCTGACCGAAGTCGAGGCAGTTGGGGGTGTCGACGTAGCGTGGCCCGAGGGTGCCGTTTTCGTGCACGCGCTGGACCGCGGCGTGCCACGCAGATTCCCCTTCCATGAGGTCCCTGTTGGTGGATTCGTCCTGCTGGCCCATGATGACGATGTCGTGGGTCTTGGGGTCGACGGCGATGCCGGTGGGATCGAGCAGCGGCACTTTCCCCGCTTCCGACTTGGGTAGGAGCACTTTGCTGCTCAGCACCTTGTGCTTGGGAAGTTCTTTGTTGCTGGCGGCGATCGTGAAGGAGTACAGTTCTGACGCGGCCGGCTGTTCAGCGTCGAACAGCGGCAGCTCCGCTTTGAGTTCCGCGATTTCTTTCTCCAGCTTTTCTTCTTCTTCCTTGGATTTCGCGTGTGCGAGCTTTTCTTCCTTCGCTTCGATTTCTTCTTCGATTTCCGTTTCGCTCGTGCGTTCTTCGTCCAGCAGCAGGTAGACCTTGCCCCGTTCGGAGTCGACCGCCAGACCACCGACCCGCTCCGGCGAGGCACCTTCGACCGGCCGCTGGAGTTCGACCCGGGTTTCGGCGAGGAATTCGCCCGCCGGGCCGGAACTGAACTCCTGGATGCGCGCGTAGTTCTTCTTTTTCGAGTTTTCCGTCACCGTGAGTTCGTCGGCGATGAAGAGGTCGGCGGTTTTGGGATCGACGGCGAACGCGTGGCTGTGCGACTTGCCTCCGGGATTGACCTGCCCGGGTTTCCCTTCCGTGCCGGGCACGATGAGCCCTTCGTCGACGTGCCCCAGCCCGCCGTACACGGCCTGCGCAGAGGACGCGCCAAGGAGCGCAGCGAGCAACAGCGAGGCCACGGCGAGCACGAGCGGAGCGTGGCGAGGTCGGGGACTGCGGGCGCGGGTCATCGATCTGGCTCCAAGGCGCAAAGGATCGCCGCTCGCGCGCGCGCCCGTGTTGCCAACTGGTGAAGAAGTCACAGGACGGTCCCTGTAGCCTGGCGCACAGTTCTCGGACGTCGGCTGATGTAGCCAAATGGTGAACAACCGCGGGGGTGGCGGCACACGGAGCTAGCCCCGCCGGCGGGACCGCGGGTCCATCCGCCGCTGGGCGCGCATGGCCGACAGCGTCGCCGGCGCCACGCGCAGCTCGCGCCGGTCGCGCCGAGGGCGCCGGACCGAGGCGCCCGCGAACGCCGCGAGGGTCACGAACCCGAGCACGAACAGCGCCGAGGGCTCGTGGTCGGGAGCCCGGTAGGCGACCGCCTGGTTGGAGACCGACTCGGTCGCCTCCTCCTCCTCCTCTTCCTTCTGCGCCGCCTCCACCGGCGAGGTGACGGCCGAGGTTCCGCTCGGGGGGGTGGGGTTGGCGGCCGGGGGCAGCGGCGGCGGGACGAACGGGACCAGGGCGATCGGGGCGATCGCGGGCACGAAGAACGGCGGCGGCGGCGCCGGGACCGGGCGCGCCGGCACGGGCAGGATCGCGGGGGGCGGCACCGGCGGCGCGGGCGGCAGCGGCACAGGCGCAGGCGCCGCGGCCGGAGCTGCCCCGGCGGGCGCCGGCGCAGGGGCGGTCGGGGGCGCGGCGGAGACCTGCTGCTGAGCGGGCGGGAGTTCTTTGAGCGGCACCGTCCCGCACGGCTCACGCACGCTGCCCGCCTGCACGGTGACCGGCAGCGAGGCGGCGAGCCCCCCCGCGCGGATCGTGACGATCGTCGTGCCGGCGTTGTAAGTGCAGAACAGGCCCGAGTGGGGGTCGGGTTCCGGTTCGCCCTTGGCGTTCTGCTGCACCGCGAGCGGGTCGGCCGAGGCGAGGTTGCGCGCCACGAAGTTGCCGACGTCGGTGCGCGAGGAGGTGAACGTGTATTCCGGGAACAGCCCGACCGCGCATTCTTTGCCGACGCATTCCTCGGGGATCGGGATGTAGGGGTCGACCTCGGATTCGTCGGAGCCGTTGACCCCGAGGCTGCCCGCCCGGGGCCGGCGGGCGAGCCCCGCGAACAGCGCCGTCTCGCTGCGCCGCAGCAGGGTCCCCCCCCTGGCTTCGAGCGCCAGTTCGCCGGCCACGGGAATCAGCCGCACCACGACCGGCGCGCGGTTGTTGTTGGCGTGCGGGGTGTAGCCGGCCATCTGCACCTGCGTCAGCAGGATGCCGCTCGCGCCGTGGAAGTCGCTCTTTTCCTCGCTCAGCACGTGGACGTAGCCAAGCGTGCCCGAGCCGTAGGTCTCGACTTCCCCGCCGCCCACGCGCAGCGGGCGCACGGCGTCTTCTTCGGGGGAGTCGTAGAAGTACGCCGAGGCGGCGCACCCGCACCCGGGGCTGCCGACCAGCAGCGCAGCCACTTCCCTCGCCCACAGCTGGCCGGCCGCGATGCGAGCGTTCAGGTTGGCGTCCCCGACGACGATCGCGGGCTGCCCTTCCGCCGCGGCGCTCCTGAGCTGCCCGGCCAGCCACGCCTGCTGCGCGGCCCCCACTTCGCTGCTGTCGTCTAGCACGATCACCCGCACGCGCCTGCCGTCCGCTTCGGCATCCATCGCGTAGTAGGCCGCCTGGCATCCGACTTCCGCGGCGCACGCCTGACGGCCGGCACCCAGCGGCTGACCCGCCGGCGCGGGCGAGATGCCCGGCGGGGAGGGACCGTCGCCGAGTGGCGGGGAGAGCCCCGCGAAGGCCTGCTCGAACAGTTCCTCGCTGCCTTCGTTTTCCGGGCGCGCGTCGCGGTCCTGCGGCGAGGCGACCGCGTACACCCCGGTGGCGCCGAGCACGCTCGCGTTGTCGAGGATTTCCTCGGTGCGCCCGAGCTCCTGCGCGAAGGGCAGCGGCACGGTCCGGCGCTGCCCTTCGATGCTCGCCTCGCTCACCGAGGGACCGGTGTACAGAAACGCCCGCACGCCGAGTTTGTGGGCGAGGGCCAGCGCCGAGGTCAGCCACACCTGGGGGCCGACCCCTGCGCGCGCGCGGGCCGCGCAGGGGTTGACGCATTCGGCGTGCCCGCCGAAGGCGAGCGTCACGTCTGTGGGCGCGACTTCGGGGTCGAGCGCGACCTGCGCTTCTTCGCTCACGCCGGTCGGGGGGGCGCCTTCGGAGGGGTAGCGCTCGATGTCGCCGGTCTCGAGCAGCGCACGGCTGTTGATCGTCCCGCCGACCGCCCACCCCTGCGTACCGGTGGGGTCGACCAGCACCGCCGCGACGGGGTCGGGGCGGTAGGGGATGTCCCATTCGGCGTGGTAGCCGCCTTCGGGTTCTGTGATCGGGTCCAGTTCGTGACTCTCGTCACTCCAGCCGGCCGCGGTCTGGCGCAGCACGACGGCCGTTTCCGGGCCGGCGCTGTTGGCGCCGATCGGTTCGTAGAGGTCCGGCGGGAACCCCGGCGGCGCCTGCGCCTGCAGTTCCACGTTGCTCGAGCCGCCGGCGGCGAGGATCGTGCGCAGCGCGCCCCCTTCGCGAAACAGCGCCAGGGAGCTGCCGTTGCTCGGCGGCGGCACGGGCACCGCCTGCCAGGGGGAGCCCGCCGATTCGCGCTCGTACACCTGGTGGACTTCGCCTTCGACGAGGACGGCGGCGCCGCCGTCCGGCAGGCCGGCGACCGTGCGCGGCACGCCGGAACCGATCGCGGCGGCCGCCCCTTCGTCGACGTGCCAGCCCGAGCCTTCGTTGACGAGCAGGCCCCCTTCGAAGCTCTGCACCGAGGGGTTGGGCTGGCGGCGGTAGGCGACGATCGCCTCCGAGCCCGCGAACGCAATCGAGGTGAACGCCGCACCCTGGACCTGCGGGGGCAGGTTGGTTTCCTCGGTCCACGTCTTGCCGTAGCGGAGCAGCACCCCGCCGAGGCCGACTTCGCTGGTCCCGACGGCGTAGCCGCGCGCCGGGTTGGCGGGGTCGAAGGCGACGCCGAGCAGGTTGCCGCGGAAGTTCGGCGGCGTGGCGGGGTCTTTTTCCCACAGGCCGGTCTCCCCCCGCCACAGCCACATCTGCCCGTGGTCGCCGACCGCGTAGGCACGTGTCGGCGTGGGCCACGCGACCGCGCGCAGCTGCGCTTCGCGTTCCACGCGCTCGCCGGGCCCGAACAGGCTTTCGGGCAGCCACCCCTGGCCCGGCTTGTAGCGTGCGACCGCGCCGTCGAGGCCGACCGCGAGCGCTTCGCTTGCGAGCGAGCCGACCGGCACGCCCGGCTCGGGCGCCAGGGCGAGCAGCGGCGTGCGGAACGGCACCGGCCACGGCGCGAGCCTGCTGGCAACCGGCCTTTCGGTCAGGTGCACCGGCAGCAGGTCCTGGCCCAGCCAGCCCTCGGTCGGCTTGGAGAAGGCCGCGCCGAACTGGGCGCCGGGGTCTTCCCCGGAGCCCGCGCCCGCGCCGAGCGCGAGCACCCGTGTGAACGAGTCGCCTGCCAGGCGCAGGCTCACGCCTTCGCGCAGCCCCGTGATCACGCGCTCGCCAAACGGCTCACCGGGGTCCGCCCAGGCGAAGCTGCGCGTGTAGCCGCTCGGCAGCGCCGCTGGCAGTTCGTAGCTGCAGCTCGGCTTGCCTTCCGGCGCGTGCTGGCAGAAGCTCGCCCGCACGCTGCCGCCGCCGGCGCCTTCGGGCTTGAAGAACAGCGTCGTCGAGGCGGCTTCGGGTTCCAGCACGTCCCCGCGCCGGCCGTCGATCCACACGCCTTCGCTGCTCACGGTGAGCAGCTGGGACCTGACGGTCGGCGGCTCGCCGGTGCCGGGCACCGTGAAGGGCTTCGCTTCCCCGCCCTGCACGGGGACCGTCAGCGGGTGCGCTTCTTCGTCGCCCGGCCCGGCGCTCAGCGCCACCGGCTTCCAGACCCACTGCTGGGGGGACGCTTCGACGCGCCGGAACAGCGCCACCGAGCCCGCCGGGTAGGCCGACTTCCCCAGGTGTGTGCTCGCCAACTGCGCGAGCAGCCACGCGTTCGTGGGCGAGCTCGCACCGAGCGCCAGCACGCGGAAGTCCTGCGCGCTCAGTTCGGGGACCGCGATCGGCTCGCGCGTCCACGTGTGCCCGTCCCAGTGCAGCACCTGGCCCTCGACGCTCGCTTCCTGCGCTTCGGAGACGGGCACCACGAGCGCTCCGGCCTGCCCGTCCGCTTCTTCCAGCGGGGCGATCAGCGGCGCGCGGGAGCCCGCGAGCGCTTCGCCGCTCTTGAGCAGCGGTTCCACGCCCTGGGCGAGCGTTTCCCCTTCGACCGGCACGGGCGCCGTCGCTTCGAAGGCGCCGCCGGGGCTGCGCACGAGCACGACCCCCGGCTTGCCTTCGCCCAGCAGCACCCCCGTGCCCCGGGGTGTCATCTCGCCGGCGAGCGGCCCTTCCACCGGCCTGAGATCCGACGGCAGCGCGGGGCCGAGCGTCCACGTGCCTTCTTCGCTGCCGCCGACGGACGGGTGCACGTAGTAGCGCACCAGCACGTGGTTCTTGCCGAGGCGCCCCACGCCCCACGTCTCCTCCGAGCCCGGCGCGCCCGGTTCTTCGGGGGTCGCCCCGAAGATCGTGACCTGGTGGGCGGGCACCGACCCGTCGGCCTGGGACGTCGTGACTTCCCCGGGCGCAAACGGAGGCAGCGCCGAGGCGGCCGGCGCTCCGCGCCCTGGGAGCAGACCCGCCAGCATCAGTGCGCCGGCGAGCGCCGGCGCCGCTGCGAGCGCGAGCGCGCCCACGGGCAGTGCCCTCCGGAGCGCGATCCGGCGAGAGTGCGCGCGGCGAGGGCTCAACGCAGCGCTTCCGATCCCGTGAGCAGGGGCGTGTGCGGAAGGACCGCCAGACCGGTGCTCACCGTGTTGGGGCCAGCACCTCCGCCGCCGCCACCGGCCGGCATCGTCGGCAGCTTGGCCAGCGCGTGGGTCTGCAGGCCGAGCTTGGTCGGCCAGCGGCGGGGGTCCAGGCGCAGCAGCAGGCTGCGCTCGCCAGCCGCGAGGGTGCGCGTCGGCGTGGCCGCGACGACACTCCGCCGGCGACGAGCGACCAGGCGCACACGCGCGCGCACCGCGAGGTGGAAGCGCAGTTCCAGCGTGTCGCCGTGCAGGAGCCTGGAGCGCAGGTGGGAGAGCAGCGCCACCGCGACCCTCGCTTCGCTCGTCGAGCCCTTCGGTTCGGGCAGGACGGTGGGGTAGGGCGGAGGCCCTTCGGGCAGCCCCGAGTCGTCTTCCGGCGGGGCGTCGGGGGTCACCTGCGGCAGGCCCTGGTCGGGGGGGCGGTAGGTGATGAGGCCGTGGAAGTATTCCGCTTCGCCTTCGTCCCGGGGCAGGGTGCGCTGCGCGGCGGGCGCAAGGTGGAACAGCCACCCCTGCGTGGTGGCCAGCCAGCAGTCGTGGAGCGTCGGGCAGGCGAGCCGCGCGGCGGCGCCCTTGGGCCCGATGCCCTGCGCCTCTTCGCCGGCCGAGGGCAACGTCACCACGCCCAGCACGGCGCCTTCGGCGGAGATGTGCACGAGCACGGCGCGCTCGGAGCTGTCTTTGGAGGCGGGCGATTCTTCAGGCGGCGCGAGCGCCAGCCAGGCGGTGCTCGTGCCTGGTTCGGCGGCGAGGGCGCTCACGCGCGCTTCCTTGGCGTCCTTCGCTTCGACGCCGAGCAGGGCGGCTTCTTCGCCCGGTTCGGTGGGCAGGATCGGGCCGAGCGGGTGTTCGGGGCCGATCAGCTGGGTCCAGCTGCGCTTGACGGCGCGCGCGACCGTGACCTGCCCGGCCACGTGGGGCGGTTCGACCCGTTCTGAGGTTTTCGGCCCGGCGGCCGCCCACAGCGCGCCGCCGGCGGCTGACAGGTGCAGGAAGTCCAGCGCTTTGGCGAGCTCTCCAGACTCGTACAGGGCGCCGGGCAGTTCGTCGAAGAGCCCTTCTTCGGGTTCGAAGGTCGGGGTTCTCCCTTCGGGGCCGATGCGGTGCAACACCGGCAGAGCGCTGCTCTGCCCGCGGTCAGAGCCGGTGACGAGCACGCTCTCGTACACGTGCCCTTCGAGCGCGAGCATGTCCTCGACCGCGTGCCCTTCGCCGACGTACGGTTCCTCTTCCAGCGAGCTGCCGTTCCAGTGCAGGTGGAAGGCGCCCACCTGCGGTTCTTCCAGCGGATCGCCGCCGAACCAGCAGTCGGAGGGGCTCAGGCACGCTGCAGCGTGCAGCAGCTGGTAGGAGTTGGCCTGGAAGGCGGGGTGCGCGTAGGAGCCGACGACCTGCCCACCGGCGAAGTGGCAGAGGGTGTTGTCTTCCAGCGGCGGTTCCCGTTCGGAGACGGTGCCGGCGGATTCGTTGGCCTGCCCCCGGCGCCCGTCGGAGACCGTCCAGAGCTCATCGGGCGAGGCCCACGCGATGCGGCCCCCGTCGTCCGGCGCGCCCTGCCGCTGCGAGGCCCCGCAGACGGTCGCGTACTCGTGCCATTCGGCGCCGTTGTACGCCCACAGCCCGGCCGGGACCGTGGGCGGGTGGCCTTCGGTGATCAACGCTCCCCGGTTCGGCGCCCAGAACGCGATGTCACCGATGTTGCCCAGCCCCACCGGCCACGCGGAGCCCAAGGGGATCGGCTGTTCGAGGCCGCTCCAGGTCGCTTCTTCCCCGGCGGCCGCGATCACGGCGACGCTCAACGACGCCGCGAACGTCAGCGACGCCACCACAACGGCCGCGGCTGCCCGCAGGAGGGTCATCGGCGAGCCCTCCGGCGACGCACGCCCGCCCGGCTCCGGCGCGAGGCGTGCGCCGGGGTCGTGCGCAGGAACGTGACGGCGATCGACTGGTGCAGCGCGGGGTGACCGGACGACGTGCAGGTCAGGCTCACCTCCGCCGAGAGGCCGCCGCTGCGCGAGGCGAGCGGCGCGTAGGGCTGCGCGAGCCTCAGCACCACCTCCACCACTTCCCCGCCGCCGCCGGCGCCGGCGCCGAGGCGCTCGCTCGAGGTGGCGAGGGTGCGCGTGGCGACCGTCTCGCGTGGGTCCGCCCGGCGGCTCGCACGGCCGTGTCTGCGCGCGACCGCGCGAGCGGGGAACCTGACGAGCACCGAGCCGCGGGCGGCCGCGTACAGTGTGCCCGGCCCGGGCGCCTCGACGTAGAGCACCACGCTGCCGTCGGAGCGCGAGAGCCCCGTCGCGCCGAGATGCCAGTCGAGCTCGCTCGGCTGCGAGGGGGGCGGGGAGATGTACTGCGGCGTGGGCAGGGAGACCGCCGGAACGCGTTCGACGAGGAAGGCGTCGGAGCCGTCCATCGCCCCTTCGGGCGTCCCAAAGGGGTTGCGGGGCGAGTTGCCGTCGCCGTACGCCAGGTTGGAGGCGGTCGAGGAGAACGCGAGCAGGTTGCCGTTGTCCGAGAGCGAGGGCGACTGCGCCCCGACGGTGATCGGATTGCAGTAGGCGTCTTCGGCGCCGGGACACTCGAGCACCGACCCGTGTGTCTGTTCGCTCGGTTCGCCCTCGTAGCCGTGCGTCACGCGCGTGAGCGTGTCGTCGTGGAGGTCGACGTCGAACAGTTCGCTCTCGCCCGGTTCGGCGGCCGGAGCGCTGACGTACGCCGGGGAGCCCAGCGCGAGCTCCGAGCGCCGCGTGGTGAACGCGACCTGTTCGCCGTTGGCGGAGATCGCGAAGTCGGTGACGGCGGAGTCGGCGGCGACGTTCTTGCCCCCAACCTCGGTGAGCGGGGTGAGCGCCTGCTTGCGCGTGAGGCGGGTGGGGTTCGAGCCCATGTCGGCGACGTACAGGTCGGCCGGCTCGCCTTCAGGTTCCAGGCCGAAGCCGCCGGCGAGGCTCGCCGGCACCGCCGAGGCGAGGAACGCCACCGTGTAGCCGTCCCCGCTCAGCCGCGGCACGAAGTCGCCCTCCCCCCCTTCGCCCGCTTCGCTCCAGATGCCGCGGCTGCCGGTGGTGGCGCTCGCTTCGAACCCCACCTCGAACGGGCCCAGGCAGGGATCGGCGGCGGACTGGGCTTCGATCGGGGGCAGCGCCCCCTCGCCGCCGGCGACACACGCCGGGTCGGCGGGGTCCGAGCCGCCGGTGACCCGCTCGGTGGGGGTTTCCGACCCCGGCGCGATCCGCCGCCACAGCGGCTCGGTGTAGAGCGGAGGGCGCGTTTCGGCCGGGAGCATCGGCGCCTGCTCGTCGACGTCCTCGCCCATCCACGCGACGGTCGAGCCGTCGGCGCTGAGCGAGGCGCCCGGGGGAGGGTCTTCGGCCCAGTTGCCGTCGGCGGGGGGAGGACCGAAGCCGACGTCTTTCGAGGATCCCGGGTAGACGGCCCCGAAGACTTCGGTGCCCGCCCCGCCGGACACCGGTTCGGCGGTCGTGCGGCCTTCGCGGTACACCCCGGAGACGAGCCGCGTCGTGTCGCTCTGCAGGTAGCGGACGGCGACCTGCAGCGCCGGCGTTTCCGGTGGCGGTGGTTCGCCTTTTGCTCCGGCGGCCCTGTCCTTTTCGGTCTCGACCAGATCGGAGACGGCGGTCGTCACGAACGCGACCTCCTGCCCGTCGGCGCTGATCGCCGAGCGCCCGGCGGCGACCGCGCCGTAGCGCTGTTCTTCCTGCGCCGGGTTGGAGGGGTACGCGTAGGTGAGGCCCTTGGTCGAGCCGGTGGCCGCCGAGGCGAGCACGTACTCGGGTTCCCCCGGGCCGGGGGCCATGTCGCGGACCCACACGTTGGGCCCCCGGGCTTCGTCCTGCGGTACGAGGTCCGCGGTGGTGGTGAAGCTGATGTAGCGCCCGTTTTCGCTGATCGAGGGCAGCTCGGCGTCGCCGCCGGCGACCTCTTCGACGGCACCGGTGGCCACGTCGCGCCGCCACACCCCCGTGACGCCGCCGACCGAGCCGTCGAAGGCCACGTACCGCCCGTCGCCGGAGATCGCGGCGTCGTGGGCGTATTCGGCCTGCTGGGGCCGTCCGCTGCCGACGGTGCCCTCGGAGGCGAGTGAGATCGGGCCGAACAGGTCGGCGCCGGCCGGTGCCGCGAGCGCGAGCAGCGCCACGGCGAGGACGCACAGGATCGCCGACACCCTCATCGCACGCCCACCCACTCGCGCACGGTGCCGGCGTTGCCGAGCTTGTCCCGTACGCGCACCACCACGCGGTAGACGCCCGGACGGGCGTAGTGGTGGAGGAATCGCGTCCGCCCGCGGGCGGAGCGGCCGTCGCCGAAGCTCACGCTCACGGCCCGCGCGTCGATGCCCGAGTAGCGGTCGAGCACGCGCACGGTGACCTCCCCCCCGCCCCCCGCGCGCACGATCCGCACGGTGGGCGGCACGCTGTCGACGAGCAGGGGCGAGGGGGCCGAGAGCGTCGACTGCCCGTCGGCGTCGGCGGCGAGCACCTGCACACGGTGGCGGCCGGACCCCAGCCCGCGCGGGTCCAGGCGCAGTTCGCGCCTGCCCGCCGGCACCGCCAGCGCGCGGCCGTCGAGCACGACGTGGTAGGTGAGCGGCCCGTCGGCGCTGACTGCCGGCTGCCAGGCGACGAGGGCCCGCGAGGGCTCGACCCAGTCCTTGGGCAGGCTGAGGATCGAGGCGACCGGCGGCGCCGTCACCTGCGTGGCGACGATCGCGGCGTTGCCGAGCTGCCCCTGGCGGAAGGCCACCAGGCCGTCCCCCAGCCCCGAGCGCCCGACCGCCAGTTCGGCCACTTCGCCGCCGGCGCCACCGCTGACGAGCGCCGTCTGCACGGCCCCGTCGGGGAAGTCCTCGCGCACGGCGACCGCGGGGTCCCCCTGCGCGTCGGCGCTCGGCCACGCCGAGACGCCCCCGCCGGAGGGGTTCGACACGCTCGCCGCGAACGGTTCGGGGCCGACGAAGGGAGGGCCGAGCGAGAGCGCGGCCGTCAACGTGTGGTTGGCGCCCTCGAGCACGCGGGGGGTGCCGTTGCTGTCGTACAGCAGGCGCACGTCGCGCTTTTCGTCGATGTCCACGCTCGGCGGGCCGACCGTGGCGCTCTCGCCGCCGGCGACGGCCGGGTCGGCCACGACCGGGCCGGTGGGCTCGGCGCCGCTTTCCGATTCGCCGTCGGCCACGGTGTTCACGAAGACGCGCGGCCCGGGCAGCGGCGAGCCCGCGCTGGCCGTCTGCCGGTAGGCGACCTCAGCCTGGCCGAGACGCGAGAAGGCGACCGCGGGCGCGTCGGCGTCGTCAGGGATCGGCGCCCCGTCGAAGGTGTTTGCGGAGATCGGCATCACGTAGTCGATCGAGCTGCCGAAGATGCGCCGCGCCCAGATCCGCGCGACGCCTTCGATTTCGGGCTCCTGCCAGACGACCACGCCGTTGCCGGTCGGGCCGACGGCGATCTGGGGGGCGTCGGCCTGCGTCGGCGGGCGCATCGAGACGCCGAGGTCACGGTTGATCGCCCCCAGGTTCGACCAGCGCTGCCCGCTGAAGTGCGCGAGGCGCACCTGCTCGACCACGTCCCCGGGGCGCAGCAACGGAACGGTGGTCTTGGCGGGCTCGACCACCCTGTAGACGACGTCGGCCTGGCCGGTCGAGCTGACCGCCAGGTCGGGGCTCGTGCCGGTGTCTTCTTCGATGTTCCGGTCGACGATCATCGCGGGGCCGAACGCTGAGCTGCCGGGGCCGAGCTCCGAGCCGACGAGCTCGTAGAGCTGTTTGCTGTCGCGGGTGGCGAACGGCGTCGCCCACACCACGATCAGCTCCCCGCCTTCTGCCGCCCCGATCCGCGGCCAGCTCGCGGCGAAGGGCTCTTCGGTGTCGACGCGGATCGGCGCCTGCCAGTGGCCTTCCACGTAGCGCGAGACGAACACGTGGGGAACGCCTGCGACGCGCTTGAGGTACACCACCCCGCCGCTGCCGTCTTCGGCCATCGCCACGCCGCCGAAGCCGACGATTTCCTCGGAGGGGCCGTCGATCGTGGTCGCGGGCAGGATGACCGCGTGCGCCCCGGGCGCCTGGACGGCGAAGAGGAGGATCGCCGCGAGCCCGGCGGCCACCACCGCCCGATGCCACCGGCGCGCAGGCGAGCAGGGGATCGGCACAGCTGCAAGCTCCCTCACGAAGTCGATTTGTTGAGCGCCCCGGGTGTCGGGAAGTAGGCGCAGCGGAAGTTCTGCGGTTCGGAGACCGGCTGCGAGCCAGCGAAGCCGCCCTTGGTGCCGTTGGAGTAGACGTCCACGTACTGCAGCGATTCCGGGAACGGGTCGGCGGGCAGCGGGACCGGGTTGGCCTGGCCCTGGCGGGGGTCGCCGGTCGCCCCTTCGGAGACGCCCTCGAAGCCGGCCGCCGCGGAGCCCGCTTCGGTGGTGACCAGCGAGGAGCTCATCTCGCGTTCGTCTTTGAGGCCGCGGGTCGGATCGAGGTTAATCGTCGCGGTCAGCGGCGAGTCGTGGATCGTGGACTCGAGCTTCACGCGCGCGGCGGCGCCGAGGAGCTGCGAGGCGTCGGGCAGCCAGCCGCCTTCTTCCTCGCACTTCTTGGAGGCCCAGAGGTAGTTGTTCTTGCCGAGCTCTTCCTTGGTGAGCGGGAAGGCAGTCGATTCCAGGCACCAGGTGCCGAGGTCCACGGTGAGCGGTGGGCAGGTGGCCACGATCTGTGCGGCCGTTTTGCCGTCGAAGCGCTTGGCGTTCTCGGCAGTGCTCACGGTCGGGATCGCCGAGGCGGGGAACTTGCCGTTGCGCCCCAGTGTCAGCAGCGCGCCGGGGTGGGGCCTGGAGCTGACGGGGTGCCCGGCGATCACCGCGACGACAGCGTGGCGCGCGGCGTCGGCGGCGCCGGTGAGCGAGAAGAGGAGCGCGAGCAGCGCGACAACCATCGCCGGCGAGGGCAGCCGCCTCATCCCGCCTGCTCGGGGTCGGCGCGTTGGGTGAAGCGCGGGGGCGAGGGAGCTGCGCGGCGCACGTCGCGCAGCTCCTCCAGCGTCACCTCCTGCACGGTGGAGAGCACGGCCTCGAGCGCCACGCCCGAGAGCGTCTCCTGCTCCAGCAGCGCCGTGGCGGTCTCCTCGACCGTGGACCAGTTGCGGTCGAGGATCACCGCAGCGCGCGCCTCGGCGTCGCCGACGAGCCGCTCGACCTCGTCGTCGATCACGTTCAGCGTCTGCGGCCCGACCGAGCCGAGGTCCTGCAGCGAGGCGCCGAGGAAGACCTCGCCGCTCTTCTCGCCGATCGTCACGAGGCCGAGCGCGGGGGACATCCCGAACGAGGTGACCATCGAGCGCGCGAGCGCGGTGGCGGCGTGCAGGTCGTCGTGGACGGAGGTCGAGTGGTTGCCGAAGGCGATCCGCTCCCCGGCGAGGCCGGCGAGGATCGAGATCAGCTGGCGGTGGAGGTCGGGCTCGCTCATCAGCACCTGGTCGCGGTCGGTGAGCATGTGCGCGGCGGTGCCGAGCTGCCGCCCGCGCGCGACGATCGAGAGCTTGCGCGTGGAGGTCTTCTGGCCCAGCGCGTCGGTCACCACGGCGTGCGCGGACTCGTGGATCGAAATCAGCCAGCGCTCCTCGGCGGAGAGGATGTGGCGTTTGGCGGGGCCGGCGACGACGCGGTCGATCGCCTCCTCGAGCGTCGCCTGGTCGAGCCTGCACACGCCCGTCGCGGACGCTCAAGAGCGCGGCCTCGTTGATCACGTTCGCGAGCTCCGCGCCGCTGAAGCCAGGCGTCTGGCGCGCGACCTCCTCCAGCGAGGCGTCGGGGGCGAGCGGGCGTTTGCCGCCGTGCAGGCGCAGGATCTCAAGGCGCCCGTGCACGTCGGGGGTGTCGATCACGATCTGACGGTCGAAGCGCCCGGGGCGCAGCAGCGCGGGGTCGAGGATGTCGGGCCGGTTGGTGGCCCCCATCACGACGAGGCCGCCGTCGCCGGCGAAGCCGTCCATCTCGACGAGGATCTGGTTGAGCGTCTGCTCGCGCTCGTCGTTGCCCTGCCCGATGCCCGCGCCGCGCTTGCGCCCGGCGGCGTCGAGCTCGTCGATGAAGATGATCGCGGGCGCGGCTTTGCGGGCCTTGCGGAAGAGGTCGCGCACTCTCGCCGCTCCCACACCCACTAACGACTCCACGAAGTCCGAGCCCGACAGTGAGAAGAAGGCCGCGTCGGCTTCGCCCGCGACCGCCTTGGCGAGCAGCGTCTTGCCCGTCCCGGGGGGCCCCACGAGCAGCACCCCCTTGGGCGCGGCGGCCCCCACGCTCAGGTATTTCTGCGGTTCGGCGAGGTAGTCGCGGATCTCGCGCAGCTCGGCCACCGCCTCGCCGGCGCCGGCGACGTCGGAGAAGGTGATGCGGTCGGAGGTGCCCTTGCCCTTCTTGCGCCCTTTGCCCGCGAACTGCGAGAAGCCGGCGATGCCGCCCGCGGCGCCTTCGGTGCCGAGCCGCATGAACAGCGAGAAGAGGCAGACGAGCAGCAGGATCGGGATCAGGAACTGGACGATGATCGCCTTGGTGCCCTTGCCCGACTGCTGGTCGACCGCCACCGTGGCGCCACCGGCGAGCAGTTCGTGCAGCAGCTGCTGGGTCTGGGCGCCGGAGGAGGGGTAGGCGGCCCACAGCGGCTGCCTGAGGCCGGCCCCGGGCGCCGGGACCAGGACGGTGCTGACGCGGATCCGCTTCTTGCCTTTGACCGTGACCGGCGTGCGCACGGTCCGCGGCGTGGCGGGGGGCACGACTCCCGCGGGCGAGAGCCGGGGCGCGGCGGCGGTCGTGACGAGCTCGACGCGGTTGTCGTGGTCGAGCAGCAGCGCGTCGGCGACGTCCCTGTTCTTGGCGAGTGTCTGCACCGTGTTGATCGGTACCTCCACACCCGCGCTGCTCGGCTTGATGTCGCCCAGCAGCGTGGCGAACGCGATCGCCAGGCCGACGGAGGCGAGCAGCAGGAACAGGGCGACCGGGTCGCCGAAGGCCACGCGGCGCACGTTGTGGGCGAACGCGCCGAGGTTCGCGAGCACCGGGTTGCGGCGCTTTGCCAAACCCGAGCGCACGGCGGCGCGGCCATCGGCGGGCCGGCCGTTGGCGCCGCCGATGCCCGCGCGTCGTCCGTTCCCCGAGGGGCGGGCGGGCGGAGGTGGAGCGGGGCTGTCGGGGAGGGGCTCGTCGGTCATGGCAAAATGGCGGAAGGACCCAGGCGGCCGCGGCCGCGGGCAGAGAAGCACGCAGGACGACGGCGAGCCGCCCCGGTACCGCAGGTCTACCGGAGCGGACGGGAAAAGCAACCCGCTTTCACAAAAACAAAACATCGAAGCAACGACTCCCGCCGGGCTTCACCAAACTTTCTCCAACTGAACACCACCTGTTCACGGGAGCCGCCCGGCGAGCGGCCGAGACTGCGCGACGCCCCTCGAACGCAAAGGAGTCTCCGTGCGCGCACACCGCACCCTCAAGGTCGTCTCGCTGATCGGTCTCGCCCTGCTCGTCTCCGCGCCGGCGAGCACCGCCGCGGCCAAACGCCTGATCCTCGGCGGATCGACGTCGGTGCTCCCCCTCGCCCAGAAACTCGCGGCCGCCTACCACCACGCGTACCCGCGGATCCCTGAACCCAAGGTCGAGGGTGGGCAATCGGACATCGGCATCGCGGGCGCGGCCAGCGGGCGCTTTGACATCGGCGACTCCTCGCGCGACCCGCTCAGCACCGACCCCAAAACCGTCCCGCTCACGTGGACGAAGATCGCGCGCGACGGCATCTGCGTCGTGACCAACGACAAGAACCCGGTCGCCAACTTCTCCCAGGAAACGATCCAAAAAATCTTCAGCGGGTCGATCCGCGACTGGAACGAAGTCCCCGGCGCAACCGCGTCCGGGCCGATCGACCTGTTCGACCGCTCCAGCGCCTCCGGTACCCAGGACGCCTTCCAGAACATCTTCATGGGCATCGACCTGAGGATCAGCCCCGCCGCCAGCGCGGAGTCCTCCAACGGCGAAGAGCAGAACGCCGTCTCGGCCGACGCCAACGCGATCGGGTTCGTGTCCTTCGCGTACACCGCGGGCGTCCACCCGGCCGCCTACCAGGGCGTGGGGTGCACCCTGCGCAACGCCAAGTCCGGCCAGTACGGCGGCGTGCGCAACTTCTGGATGATCACCAAGGGCACGCCGAAGGGAGAAACAGCCAAGTTCCTCAAGTGGGTGACGAGCGGCAACAAGACCACCAAAAGCATCATCAACTCCAACTGGATCGCGATCTATTAGCAGCACCGCCCACCTGAAGGACGCCGCGCGCGACCGGCGCGTCGAGTTCGTACTCGGCGCGCTGGCCGCCGGCACGCTGGCGCTGATCGCGGCGATGCTCGTGACGGTGCTCATCAACGGGTGGCCGTCGTTCGAAACCAACGGCCTCAGCTGGTTCGGCAACGGCAGCGACCCCGTCCTCCAGTTCCGCGCGATGCAGACGGGCACCGCGCTGCCCGGCCACCCGCTGCTGTACTTCAGCGCGTGGCCGCTGATCTGGGGAACGCTGCTGTGCACCGCCGGCGCGGTCGTGATTGCGCTGGTCGTCTCCATCCTCGCGGCGATCTTCCTGACCGAGTTCGCGCCGGCGCCGGTGCGGCGCGTGCTCGAACCGGTCGTGCGACTGCTGGCGGGCGTGCCGTCGGTGATCTACGGGCTGGTGGGCCTGCTGCTGATCGCGCCGTGGGTGAACGGTCTGATCAGCAACCAGCGCAAGGAAACAGTGCAGTACGTCGTGCAGCTGAGCGGCTCCGACCTGCTGACCGCCACGCTCGTGCTCACGGTGATGATCCTGCCGATCATGATCGCGCTCACCGCCGGGGCGCTGGCGGCCGTTCCACCGGCCTGGCGCGAGGGCTCCGTCGCGCTCGGCGTCAACCGGTGGCGCACGACGTGGCGCGTGTCGGTGCGCGCCGCGCGGCCCGCGATCGTCTCCGCCACGGTGTTCGGCACCGCGCGCGCACTCGGCGAGGCGATCATGCTCGCGATGCTCAGCGGCGGGCGGCCGTGGGCCCCCAACCCGCTCGACGGCCTCACGTTCTTCTTCGAGCCGATCCAGCCGCTGGCGGCGTCGATCGTCAAGGAATTCGGCGACAACCCCAACACCCCGATCGGGCACACCGTGTACGCGATCGGCGCGGTGCTGCTGTTCAGCGCGGCGCTGCTGTCGCTCGCCGGGTGGGCCGTTAGGCAGCCACTCAAACGGTATGGAATTGGCATCTGATGAGCGTCGCCGAGCCCGCGCTGCAGCCGTCCGCCGCCGCGATCGTGCGGCCGCGCCGCGAATCGACGTCGTCGTGGCCGCTGAGCGACCGCCTCGCATACGGGCTGTGCTGGGCGGTCGGGATCGGGCTGTGCGTGGTAGCGGTGGGGATCGTGGTGTTCATGTTCGTCAAGGGGATCGGGGCGCTGCGCCTCAACCTGTTCGTCGAATCGCCATCGGCGGGGGTGCTGCACGAAAAGGGTTCCGGCGGCTTCCTCGACCCGCTCGTCGGGACGTTCATCCTCACGGCCATCGGCATCGCGATCGCCGCCCCGGCCGGCGTGGGCATCGCGGTGTGGCTCGTCGAGTACGCGCGGCCGCGGTGGCTGGCGCGCGCGGTCGAGTCCGCGATCGAGACGATCGCCGGCATCCCCAGCATCGTGCTGGCGCTGTTTGGCCTGCTGATCTTCGCGCGTCCCCTGTTCGCGGTGCTCTCCGCGAGCGCGAGCAACGGGACGGTCGGCGGCCAGTCGTTCCTGAACGCCGGGATCATCATGTCGCTGCTCGCGCTGCCGCTGGTGGTGGGCGCCACACGCGAGGCGCTGCTGCAACTGCCGGCGCGCCTGCGCGAGGCGTCGTATGCGCTCGGCAAGACGCGCGCGACGACGATCCGGCGGGTGCTGCTGCCCTCGGTCAGGCCGGGGATCGCCAGCGGGGCGGTGCTGGGGATGGGGAGGATCATCGGCGACACCGCGGTCATCCTGATCCTGCTCAACACGCTGAAGCTCGAAGGGGCCGGGGGGGCGCCCGTGCTCAGCACGCTGCGTGGCACCGGCTCGTCGCTCAGCTACTACGTCTACTACTTCGCGCCCACCGGCGACGGCAACTCGCCCCAAAAGGCCTACGCTGCCGGCTTCGTGCTGCTGATGATCGTGCTCGCCCTCAACGCAGTGGTGACGCGACTGGCGCTGAGAGACGGAAGCGAACGCACGGCGGCGCGAAACATCACCCTCAAGCTGAGGTCGAGGTTGCCGTGGAGCAAGTGACCCCCCCGCCCGTACGCCGCATCGCGGTGGACCGCCACCCGCGCGTGGCGACGCCCCCGCCACCCGGCGACGGCACGGGCAACGGCTCGGCCACCGTGGTGGCGGGCGGGGTAGCGACCCGTCGCCGCGCCGCACGGCCGGCGGCGGCCACCCCACCGAAGGAGCGGATGCGCATCGAGTCCGTGTCGCTTGCGTACGGGACGCGGTGGGTGGTGCGCGACGTGAGCCTGCCGGTGCGCCAGGGCGAGGTGCTGGCGCTGATCGGCGCAAGCGGCTCGGGCAAGACGACACTGCTGCGAGCGCTGAACCGGCTCACCGAGATCACCGCGGGGGCGGGGCGCGCGGGCCGGATCACGCTCGACGGCGAGGAGATCCACGAGATCGAGGTCAACGCACTGCGAAGGCGCGTGACGATGGTCTTCCAGCAGCCGAACCCGTTCCCGATGAGCATCTTCGAGAACGTGGCGTACGCCCTGCGCGAGGCCCCCGGACGCCGCCGGCGCGCGCGGCGCAGCCAGCTGGAGCCGAAGGTGCGCGAGGCGCTGCTCCGCGCCGGCCTGCACGAGGAGGTCGCCGAGGACCTCGACCGCCCGGCGCTGTCCCTGTCGGGCGGCCAGCAGCAGCGGCTGTGCATCGCCCGCGCGCTGGCTGCCGACCCGGAGGTGCTGCTGCTCGACGAGCCCTGCTCGGCCCTGGACCCGATCTCCACAGCGGTGATCGAGGAGCTGATCGTCGGCCTGCGCGAGAGCGTGGCGGTGGTGATCGTTACGCACAACCTCCAGCAGGCCCAGCGCGTGGCCGACCACGTTGCGTTCATGCACCTCGGCGAGCTCGTCGAGTACGGCCCCGCGGAGCAGGTCTTCGAGGCGCCCCGCAAGCAGCGCACGCGCGAGTACGTCGGCGGGGCCTTCGGGTGAGCACCCGAGCGGGGGCGGTGCTCGCGCTGGTCACGGTGGCGCTCGCCGTGGGCGGGTGCGAGAGCAGCCAGGAAAAGAGCGCGCAGCTCGAACGGGCAGCCAAGGTCGAGCGGGCGCGCAACCCCGCACAGGCCAGCCGCGGCCTGACGATCGCGCAGGTCAGCCGCGAAGTGCAGGTGGTGGCCACCCAGGTGGTGCACAGCAGCGAAGGGACCGCCGCGGTGGTGACGCTGCGCAACACCTCCGCCCACGCGCTGCGCGACGTGCCGATCGCGGTCACCGTGAAGAGCGCCCACGGCGCCACGCTCTACCAGAACAACGCCCCCGGCCTCGAAGCGGCCCTGACCTCCGTGCCCCTGCTGGCGCCGGGTGCCGACGCCACGTGGATCGACGACCAGGTGCAAGCCAGCGAAGCGCCGGCGAGCGTGAGCGCGGTGGTCGGCGAAGCCCCCCAGGCTCCCGCGAACGTGCCGAAGGTCAGCATCTCGGGGGTGCACCAAACCGAAGAAGGCGGCAGCTCCGGCGCGGCGGGAACAGTCCACAACGACTCGGCCGTGGCGCAGCAGGGCCTCATCGTCTATGCGCTCGCCCGCCGCGGCGGGCGGATCGTGGCGGCCGGCCGGGCGGTGCTGAGCGAGGTGGCGGCGCACAGCTCGAGTCCCTTCCAAGTGCTGTTCATCGGCAGCGCCGCCGGCGCAAAGCTCGAAGTGAGTGCCCCCCCGAGCACACTCTAGAAAAGGTTCGGCCCGCCTTGCGGCGGGCCGGGGCAGGGGCGTAAGCCCCAAGCACCTGATACGCACCAACGATGGTAACAGGCCACCCACCGCCCGCCCACCACCGCTAGCTTCGGCGCTCCGGATCAGAGCGCCGGCAGCGTCAGGCGGTGCGAGCGGGCGATCTGCTCGGCCAGCCGCTCGTCGACCCCGACCTCCTCGGCCACCCCGGGCCAGCCCGCGACGACGTCACGGACCTCCGCGAGGATGGCCTCGGCGCGGCCGCGCTTGAGGCCCGCCATGCGGGCGACCGCGCGCAGGTCGGCGACGGTGAACCCGTCGCGCTTGCCGTTGAGCGACAGCTGGTGGCTGTCGAGCCAGCGGTTGCCGGGCACCCAGGCCCAGGTCACGTCGTAGGCCGGGGCCAGCGACCACGCCCCTGCACGGTCCATCAGAAAGGCGACGTTCTTGACGTGGTCGTCCTGGTTGCGCGCGAGGACGTTGAAGACCATGCGCCGGAACTGCTGCTCGACGACGGGCGTGCCGAGTCCCAGCCGGCGGATCAGCAGCAGCAGCTGCTCGTAGCTGTAGGTGCCCGGCTCGTTGTAGCTGACGTGCTCCAGCGCCCCGACCGTCTGCATGTGCAGCTTGTCGGCGCCCTCGGGGCGGTCGAAGCGGCGAGTCATGAAGTGCCGGCGGCCGTGCTCCTCCAGGAGGCGGCACTCGGTCATCTCGATGCCGGCCGCCCGGGCCAGCTGCGAGTAGGCGTACTCGACCGCGCCCCAGCCCTGGGGGTCGGCGAGTCCGTGGTCGCCGGCGCGCGCGACCCCGTCGAACTTCAACAGCCAGTGCCGAAAGCCCTCGCCGACCTGCGCCTGTCCCGAACGGACCTCGCCGGTGGCGTCGTTGTAGGCGATGAACGCCTTCGGACGCGCGCCGCCGGCGGAGCTGCCGACGGCGAGGATCGCCTTCATCGCCTCCTCGTCGGGGTTGGCGCTCAGCTCGGTCACGAACTCCGCGCGAGCAGCGAGCACCTCGCTGGCGAGACGCACGAGCGCCTCGACCTGAATCTCCGCGTCGCCGGCGGAGACCGGCTCGCGGGCCGGCTGGAACTCCAACGCGCCCACGCCGCGGGTGCCGACGTAGCAGAGCCGTTGCACGACGTCGAAGCTCGACTCCTCCCGCCCCTGCGAGGCCAACCAGGCGTTGACGAGCGCCGTGCCCCAACGGTCGGGCAGGGAGTCGGCCAGCAGCCCGGGCAGACCTCTGAACGCGTCGGCCGGCAGGCCGGGGAAGGAGTAGGGCTGCGCGCGGAGCGGCATCCGGACCGGCGCGAGCTCGATGCCGCTGCGCACGAACGCCGGGTCGTACTGGAACGTTGCGTAGCGTGCGCCCCCGCCGATCGAGACCGCCGCGATCCGCGCCCCCCACAGCGTCACCGCCGCTACGGTCACGACGCGCCCGGCTCCTCGCCCCACGTCCACGGCCGCTCCGTGGAGTCGGCACGCCGCTGACCGCGACCCCGCGCCCGCCGGCGGAGCGGGCGCTGCTCGCGTTCCAGCTGGGCGATCGGAAGGTCGATCGCCTCGGGGACGGCGACGTCGAGACCGCCCAGCAGGTCCAGCGCTCGCAGCAGCTTGACCAGCGAGGTCGCCTGCACCGACTCCCCCCGCTCTGCGCGCTGCACGGTCGCCTGACCGACCCCGGCTTGCGCGGCCAGCTCAGCCTGGGTCCAGTTGCGCTCGAAGCGGTGGCGTGCCAGCCTGCGGCCGAGCTCGGCGAGAACGGCGGCGTCGGTCATCATCTCATCAAGGCGCATCAGTTCTGATGTGTTAGGCGTGGATACGGCGATAGTGCATCGGATCTGATGCAGAGCATAGCACAGCCCGTGGGCATATGAACCATCATTTATGATGCGTTATCTCCTTTTTTGGCGATAAGACATCACTATCGATGGATCTCTGGCACGAGGACAATCTGCACTGCCGAGCTAAAGGGTTACTTGCGGTCCCGCACTGCGGCGTGGAGCGTGTGCCCGGGACTAGACTGCCGACGGCCATGAGAAGCCCTGTGCGTGTGCGGCTGTCGCTGCTCGGCAGCCTCGGCCCGGGGGCTCTCCGCCCCGCACGTGTGCGGCTGTCGCTGCTCGGCGGCCTGGGTCTCGGGGCTCTCCTGTTCCCCGCGAGCGCCTCGGCGCACGGGATCGTCGGCAAGGCCGGCCTGCCGATCCCCCCCTGGCTGTTCAGCTGGGCGGCGGCGGTCGTGCTGGTGGTGTCGTTCGTGGCGCTCTCGACGTTGTGGACGCGCCCGCAGCTGCAGCGCCAGCACCGCCGGGCGCTGTTCGCGCTGCCGCGGGCGGTGGACGTGCTTGGCAACGTCGTCGGGGTGGGGCTGTTCGCGGTCGTGGTGTACAGCGGCTTCGCGGGCGCCCAGGTGTGGTCGGTGAACTTCTCGGTGACGTTCGTGTACGTCGTGTTCTGGGTCGGGCTGCCGGTGGGGAGCGTGCTGTTCGGCGACGTCTTCCGGGCGCTCTCCCCGTGGCGCACGTGCGCGCGGGTGCTGCGCGCCGGCCTCGACACGATCCCGCCGCTGCGCGCGCGGACCGCGCCGCTGCGCTACCCGCGGTGGCTGGGGGTGTGGCCGGCGGTGGCGACGCTGGTGGGGTTCGGGTGGCTGGAGCTCGTGTACCCGATACCGGGCCGCGACCAGCCCTCGCTGATCGCGGCGCTGTCGCTGGGGTACTTCCTGTGGTCGGTCGCGGGGATGACGGTGTTCGGAGTGCAGGGGTGGGGGGAGCAGGCCGACGGGTTCGGGGTGTACTTCAGCCTGCTCGCGCGGCTCTCAGCACTGGTACGCGGGGAGGACGGCGTGGTCTACGTGCGCCGGCCGCTGAGCGGGCTGACCGACCTGCCGCAGCGTCGCGGGACGGTGGCGCTGATGTGCACGATCATCGGGGTCACCACGTTCGACGGGTTCAGCAACGGGATCTACTGGCACGACAGCGAGCCGTGGCTGCAGAGCCGCTTCGCCGAGCTCGGGTTCGGCCAGATGGCCGCACAGGAGCTGGCGTACTCGGTCGGGCTGCTGTTCTGCATCGGCGTGATCGCGGCGGTGTACCGGGTGGGGATCCTGGGGGTGCACACCGTCAGCGCCCGCTACGACGTCCCCCACCTGATGCGCGACTTCGCGCACACGCTTGCGCCGATCGGGTTCGCGTACGTGCTGGCACACTACTTCTCGCTACTGATCTGGCAGAGTCAGGCGATGGTCTACCTGGCCTCCGACCCGCTGGGCAACGGGGCAAACCTGCTCGGCACCGACAGCTACCAGATCCACTACGGGATCGTCTCCTACGCGGCCATCTGGTACGTGCAGGTCGCCGCCCTGCTCGCCGGCCACGTCGGCGGCCTGACGCTCGCACACGACCGCGCGCTCGCGATCTACCGCGACCCGCAGGAGGCGCTGCGCAGCCAGTACTGGATGCTGGCGGTGATGGTGGCGTTCACGAGCTTCGGGCTGTGGCTGCTCTCGGCGGTGGGGACGTGACCCTCCGCCGGCTCGCCCTCGCCGCCGCGCTCGGCGCCCTGATCCTGGCGCCTGGGCTCCCCGCACGCGCCGCGAGCATCACCCAGCCAAGCGCCGGCCGGCCGAGCCCCACCCAGGAGAGCGACAACCCGATCAACGATCAGGGCAGCAGCTACCACTACCGCACCTACATCACCCGCGTCGTCCCGAGCGTGCCCGGCCTGACCCTGCACGTGCTCGAATTCGCCGACCGACTGATCGTGCTCAACCACACCGGCAGGACGGTCACGGTGTACGGCTACCAGCAGGAACCGTACGCTCGCGTGCTGGCCAACGGCACCGTCGAAGTCAACCTGCACTCGCCCGCGTACTACCTCAACCAGAGCTTCTACGGCGACGTCGCCGTTCCGACCTCGGCGTCCCCCAGCGCCACCCCGCGGTGGAGCGTCATCGACCGCGCCGGTCAGTTCGAATGGCACGACCACCGCATCCACTGGATGTCGCCGCTGCTGCCACCCGAGGTCACCAACCAGGCCAAGCGCACGAAGGTCTTCGAATGGGAAGTGCCGATCCGGGTGGGCACGCAGCCGGCGACGATCTACGGGCAGCTCTACTGGGTCCCCGAGGAAGGCACCAAGACCCCCGTCGCGGCGATCGTCGCGCTTATCGCGATCGTGCTGGGCGGGGTGGCGCTTGTGGTCGTGGTGCGCCGGCGGCGAAGGCTGGCAGCCCTCTCCGCTCCGCCGGGCGAGGCGGGCGGAGAAGAGTGGTGAACTCACCTCAGACGGCGGCGGCGACCCGGTCAGGTGTGGCGGGCACTGACACGCGCTCGGCCCGCCGCGCCGCGCTCGGTAGGGGCATCAGCGTGAGCGCGAGCAGGACGAGCAGCGGACCGGTGTTGACATCGGTCGCCTGCCCTGACCAGAACGGGCCGCCGAGGCTCTGCCCGAACACCCAGTAGGCGAGCGAAAGCGCCGCCCCGAGAGCGAGCGCGCCCGGACGCCACCGCGTCCAGACGCCGAGCGCGATCAGGACCGAGGCGACCGCGAGCAGGGTGGCGATCGTCACGCCATGCCCCTGGGAGGCGTTCGCGACCGAGGTCTGCGCCCCGGCAAGCCAGTGCGGCGCCACGCTGGCCATGCCCACGATCTGTTCGTGGATCGCACCCTTGGAACGATCGACGTCCAGCAACCACAGCACTGCCGCCTCGAGCCACAGCAGCGACCAGACGGCCAGCCCGCCGCGGTCGCCGAGCAGCCCGCCGTCGGCGACCGAGCGCTCGCCCTCTGCGCTGGAGCGTTCACCCTCGGTGTCCTTCGGCCACACGTGTAGGCCGATCAGCCCGTACACGAGCACCGCCCCGGGCGCCCCCATCAGCGGGGAGACCGGCGCACCCGAGAAGAGCGTCGCGAAGCCCTCTCCGAACCACCAGACGAAGAGCGCCCAGACGTAGGAGACCAGCAGCGCCGGCCGCACCGTGCGAGCGCTGAGGATCAGCCCGAGCCCGATCGCACACTGGATCTCGGCGGCGAGCGTGTTCCACAACGTCAGGTCGTGCCCGTAGAAGTGGGCGAGCGTGAGGATCGGGTCGGAGATGAACCCCGGCTGTCCCTTCGCCGTCGGTTCGACGATCTGGCTGAGGAACTCGTGGCTGTACATGTAGCTCTGAAACTGCAGCAGCCCATCCAGCAGCCAGATGCAGCCGAGCGCGATCTGCAGCCCGCGCCGGGTGATGCGCAGGCGACTTCGCGGCGTGGCACCCACGGGTGGCGCGAGCTCAGCGGCCCGCGCGGGTTTGTCGTCGTCCAACATTGTGTCAACTCCCATCGCGTGGCGGACTCCGCGACGCACGCGTCGGCGGAAGGTCGAGGTGGTCCCGCCACCGGAGGGCGGGATCAGGCGATCGGGAACGCGGGCTGCGCCCGTTTCAGCAACAGCCCGCCACGAGCGGCGGTGCGCGCCCGGCGAGTGAGACGGCGATCAGGCGTCCGCCGCGCTGGTGCTCACGCGGACGCTGACGCGGACGCAAGGCGTCGGCCGCACGTGCCCGCGGTCGGGCCGCGCGCGCCTCGCGCAGCCGCTCGATGACGCACTCGCCGGGGTAGCGGCGGGCGAGCAGGACAACCGCCAGCACGAGCGCGGGGAGCAGGTACAACAGGCTCATCGCGGGGCGAGGTTACCACCGCACGCGCGGTTGGGGAGCCGGTACACTGGCCCGCGATGGTGATGAACGGGATGTCGATGGGTCCGGCTCACCCAACCACGACGGCGATGGGCGGGATGTCGATGAGCGCGCCCCACGGGGCGACCAACATCCTCCCCAGCTGGCTCGCGGTGCTCTGGACGCTCGCCTTCCTCGTCGTCCTCGTCCTGCACGCGCGCCACGTGGCTGAGACGCACGACGGGCGGCGGTGGTGGCACTCCGGCCACGTACTGATGGCGCTCGGCATGGTGTTCATGTTCGCGCCGGCGTCGCTCGACCACTTCAACATCCCCACCGGCTTCTGGCAGCTGCTGTTCGCCAACGCCGCCGGGCTCGTCCTCGCCTGGACCCTCGCGCAGGCGCTGAGCGGCCGCGCGGTGAACATGCTCTGGGTGGTGATGGCGATCGACCTCGCGGCGATGGTCTACATGTGGTCGCCCTCCGGCTTCGTCGCCCCGATCACCTGGCTGCTCGTCGCGTACTTCACCGCCCAGGCGCTGCTGTGGGTGACGAACTCCTACCGCAAACTCGACAACCACACGATCGTCGCCGGCAACGCAGTGAACCCCGACGGCACGCTCACGGCGAGCGCCGTCCAGCCGCTGATCTGCGAGCGCGACCTGCGCCCCTCGATGTTCGTGATGACGCTCGGCATGGCCTACATGTTCGCCGCCATGCAGCTGCTGAGCTCGACTGGCGCCCACCGCTCGATTGGCACCATCGAGCTCTCCCACCTTCGGCGTCGTCTCCCCCACGTCTACGGAGCCGGCCGCACACGGAGCCCATAGTCCTCGGCCTCGCGCAGGATGTCATCGCCGATCGGTATGTCGCGACCCGTAGGCCAGCGCCCGGGTGGCGCCTTGCCCGTCGTGTCGAGCAGCGCGTAGCCGATCAGGGACATTGCCGGGTCCGAGCGGCATAAGTAGCGGACCCCCGCGAAACCGGCCGCGGCGAATGCTGCTGCCCAGGCCTGGGTCATGTCGTAGTCGGTCGTCGAGTGGATCTCGCCGTTGATGCCGAACTCGCCCGCCGCCGAAGCGCAGCAGTCAGCCAGGCGAACCGCCGCCGTGAGGGTGGCCGAGAAGTGCGCTCTGTTGGCAACGTCCCGCTCGTCCACGACGGTCACGCTCTTGAATGTCTCCAACAGGCCGGCAACAGGACGCTCGGCAAGGTAGCACGCTCCGAGATCGCTGATCGAGCAGGGGTTAAAGCGCCACGTGTCGTCAGCGTTGAAGTACCACGCGTCGAGCGTGGCCAGGTGGATACGGTGAACCACGAAACCTGGGCGTAGCACGTGTGCAGGGAAGTCCACGAGCTCCTGCGGCGGCGCCGACAGGAAGGACGGCGCCGGTCTAGGCGGCAAGGCGTGCGGCCACGCGGCGGACGGCTTTGAGAACGCGTTCGTCGAGCGACTGGCGGCTGAGATACGTCGCGGGGGATTCCCCGTCAAGTTCGTCTTGGGGCGTCACGAACCATGACGCCTGCGTCCACGGGCTGGCGCCAGAGGCGTCCAAGGACGACGGAGCCATCGTAACGTCAAGGTACGGCGGCTTGCACGCGAGGGCGAGCCGCCGTACCCTGCGCCGGCGGAGGACTCGCCCTCTCCTCAGCCGATCGCGATCGTGAACGAGCCGCCGAGCGGGTGGTGGGCTCCGTCGCTGCCGGAGATCTGAAACGTCCACGTGCCCCGCGTCAGCTTCACTTCGCCGATCTCGTGCGCCGGCCCGGCCGCGAAGAAGCGGGGCGTCGCGGTGGCGCCGGTCGTGGAGGTGCCCCGCATCGCGATCGTGGCGATGCGCGGCTGCGCGCCCGCCGCGCTCATCAGGTAGGTGTGCAGGTCGACGGTCCCCGGCTGGAGTGGCAGGGCGGTGATGTAGAGGCTCTCGCCGTGTGGCTCGCGCACGATCCGGTTGGCGCTCGGCGGGCCGACGAACGTGTTGGGGTCGGCGAGCACCAACCCGCCGAGCAGCAGGGCCGGCGCGAGCGCGGCCACGGCGACGCCGGCCAACCGCGCGCGGGCGGAGCGGACCGGGGTCGGGCGTCCCGGCGCGCCGAAACGGCGCAGGCGCAGGCTGTTGGCGACCACACACACGCTCGAGAGCCCCATCGAGACGCCGGCGAGGGTCGGGCTGAGCAGCCCGGTGATCGCGAGCGGCAGGGCGATCAGGTTGTAGCCGAACGCCCACCCGAGGTTCTGCAGGATGATGTCGTACGTCTCGCGCGCCAGACGCAGCGCGCGGGCGACGCCCCGCAGGTCGCCCGAGAGCACGGAGATGTCGGCCGCCTCGACCGCGGCGCCGACGCCCGTGCCCATCGCGATCCCGAGGTCGGCCTGCGCGAGCGCGGCGGCGTCGTTGACGCCGTCGCCGACCATCGCGACCCGCTGCCCGGCGGCCTGCAGGCGCACCACCTCCGCCACCTTCCCGGCGGGGCTCACCTCGGAGAGCACGCGGGAGATGCCGACCTGCACGGCAACCGCGCCCGCGGCGCGAGCGTTGTCCCCGGTGAGCAGCGCGACGTCGAAGCCCATGCGCTGCAGCCCGCGCACCGCCGCCTGCGCCTCCGGCTTGACGGTGTCCGCGAGCGCGATCGCCCCGAGGACGCGCTCGCCGCGCGTGACGAGCACCGCGGTCCGACCGTGCTGCTCCCACTCGTCGAGCACCGGCGGTCGCTCGTCCCCCTGCGCGGGCCGTCCGACCCACACCGGCTCTCCCGCCACGGTCGCACGCACACCCTGTCCGGGGAGCGAGCGGAACGCCGAGACCGGCGTGAGCTCGAGCTCGCGCTCGCGGGCGGCCTGCACTACCGCCGCCGCCACGGGGTGCTCGGAGCCCGCCTCGGCCGAGGCGGCCAGCGCGAGCAGCTCCTCCTCCCCGACGCCGGGGGCGCTCCACAGCGCCGCGACCGACAGCTCGCCGGTCGTGACGGTGCCGGTCTTGTCGAGCACGACGGTGTCGACCCTGTTGCTGCGCTCGAGGATCTCCGCCCCCCTGATCAGCAGCCCGAGCGTCGCCCCGCGTCCGCTGCCCACGAGGACCGCGACGGGGGTCGCGAGGCCGAGCGCACAGGGGCACGCGACGATCAGCACCGCCACGCCGGCGAGGAACCCGCGTTCGGACTGTCCGGCGAGCACCCACCCCGCCGCGGTGAGCGCGGCGAGCGCCAGCACACTTGGCACGAACACGCCGGCGATCCGGTCGGCGAGCCGCTGGATCTGCGGCTTGGACGCCTGCGCGCGCTCGACCAGCGCGACGAGCTGCGCCAGCGCGGTGTCGGCGCCGACCGCGGTCGCGCGCGCGCGCAGCGCCCCGTCGACGTTGAGCGTCGCGCCGGTGAGCAGCGAGCCGGCGTGCTTCTCGACTGGGAGCGACTCGCCGGTGAGCATCGACTCGTCGACGGCGGAGTCCCCCGCGAGCACGATCCCGTCGACGGGCACCTTGTCGCCCGGGCGCACGAGGAACACCTCGCCGCGCCGCACCTGCTCGACCGGCACGAGCCGCTCGGGGGCCGTGGGGTCCTGCTCGTCGAGCAGCCGCGCCTGCGAGGCGCCGAGGCGTGCCAGCTCCCGCACCGCCCGCCCCGCCCTGCCTTTCGCGCTCGCCTCACACCAGCGGCCGATCAACAGGAAGGTGACGATCGCCGCCGCCATGTCGTAGTGCAGGTGGCCGCTCATGAACTCGCCCCCCGGCCCGCCGTGGTCGTGCAGGTTCGTGGCGGTGAGGAGCTCGACGGTGGAGTACGTGAACGCCGAGAGCGTGCCGAGCGCGATCAGCGTGTCCATGTTCGTCGTGCGCGCCCGCGCGCGCACGAGCGCCCCGCGCAGGAATGGCCCCCCGCACCAGAACTGGACCGGCACGGCCAGCGCGGCGACGATCCAGCGCGCCGTCTGGTTGTGGGGCCAGACGTAGGTGAGCACGACGATGGCCGTCGTCAGCGGCACCGCGACGACGATCCGACGCAGCCAGTCGGCACGTTCGTGCGCCTCGGCCGCGTCGAGCTCTTCGGCCGCGCGGGCCGGCGTCTGCGAGGCGACCACGGGCGTCGCGCCGTAGCCCAGTCCCTCGACGACCTCGAGCAGACGCTCGGGGGCGACGGCGCCCGACGCGGTGTCCACCGTCGCACGGCCGGTCGCGAGGTTGACGACCGCGTCCAGCACACCCGGCTCGCCGCCGAGGGCGCTCTGCACCCGAGCGGCGCACGACCCGCAGTGCATCCCGGTGACGTCGAGCTCGTACACGCCGCGCCCCTCGCTCCCGGCAGGCCTGGAGACGCCGCGGGCGGGCGCCCGCTCAGTGGTGGAGACCGTGCTCATCGCCACCCATTTCAGCACGCCGGCCCACTGCCCCAGGGACGTGGATGCGAAGCTGGGGTGCGTAGGGCCGGGTCTAGCGTCCCTGTTGGTGCCAGCGTGCGCCGGAGCCCTTTCCGCTGGAAGCGATCTCGCCGGCATCGCGGAGTTCGTTGAGCACAAGCCGCACTGTCGCGGGGCTTACATCTGGGAGTGCGCGCCGGATGTCGCGTGTGCGGAATTCGGCGGGCGCGTGGCGCAGGATGTGCTCGCGGACGCGGTCCTGCTTTGAGCCGGTGTCGGTGCCCGCAGCCGCGACGCGCTGCTCGAAGTCCTGGTAGGCGCCGTCGAGGATCTGGATCAGGAACGTGGTCCACGGCCAGATCGTGTGCTCACCTGTGTGCCATCCGCGCTGAGATTCGTAGAGGCTCTGGTAGTAGGCGTTCTTCGCTTCGAAGATGCGCTGCTCGACGCTCACATACCGGGCCACGCCGTAGCCGGCCGCGAGCAGCTCGTAGGTGGTGAGGAGTCTGGCGAGACGCCCGTTGCCGTCGGCGACCGGGTGGATTGCGAGGAGGTCCACGATGAGCGCGCCGATGAGCACGATTGGATGGGTTCGGCCTTCCTGCTTCGCGTCGCTGTAGCAGTCGAGTAACTCGGCGAGAAGCATCGCTGTGTCGTGCTCGTCCGGAGGCGTGAAGACGATCTCGCGACGTCCCGTCTCGTAGGAGACGATCAGGTTCTGATCGCTCTTGAGGTGCCCTCCGCGGCCGTCTACGTGTTTGAAGAGCAGCCGATGGAGATGGAGCAAAACCGGCACGGTGAGCCGCTCGTACTGCTCCAGGCGCATGATCGAGTCGATCGCGTCCCGATAGCCGGCGAACTCCTTCTCGTTGCGGTTGCGGAAACGCGGGCTGCCCTCCGCGATCCGCTCGGCCCGATCCTTCGCGACGGTGACGTTCTCGATCGCGTTCGAGGCCGTGATCGACGCGATGCGGGCGTTCTCGGAGAGCGACCGTAGAAACTGGGGCACCTGGTCGGCGAACAGGCGTTCTTGGCCCTTCCCGATGTCGATCCTTGCGAGCTCGGCGCCGAGCTCTCGGGGCTGGCTGCCAAAGGTTCTGTCGAGGTCAACGAAGCTGCGCATAGTGCTAATCATCGCATAATGGTGCTAAAGGAGCCGTAGATTAGCATCATTTTTGCCGAATTAGCACCATTAGCTGGAGGCAACCGTCCGCGTATGGATCAGCCACGGCACGGTCGCGGGCGTGTACGCGCTGTGCGCCGCGCAGATCGCACTCAGCCGCGAGATGGCCGCTAGCGGAGAGAGCCTCGAGCCGCGCTGGGAACGGTACGCTAGCGCCGGCGCCCGCGCTGCTTGAGCGTGATGCCCTCCAGCACGTGGGCCACCGTCTCGCAGGCGTCCACGGCGGCCTCGAGGGACTCGAAGATGTCCTTCCAGCGGATCACCACCATCGGGTCGATGCCGCCCGCGAACAGCGAGGCCACCGCGTCGCGCTGCAGGCGGTCGCCCTCGTTCTCCAGGCGGTGGATCTCCACGAGGTGGGGGGCGAGCTCGGTGCCCGTGCGCAGGCACCGCAGCGCCCTTGCGATCTGCTCGCCCGCGCCCACCAGCACCTCCGCGAACTCCACCGACTGCTCCATCGGGGCCTCCACCCCGTAGAGCACCATCTGCGCCGCCCCGTGCTCGGTGTAGTCGACGATGTCGTCCAGTGCCGTCGCCAGCGCGTAGCCGTCGCGCGTCCCGAACGGGGCGCGCACGCGCCCGCCCCCGGTGAGCCGGTGGATGATGTCGTGGGTGATGCGGTCCCCCTCCTGCTCGCACACCTTCAACTCGCGCGCCAGCGTCGCGTGCTCGGGGAAGTCCTCCAGCAGGTCGCGCAGCAGCAGGCCCGAGCGTTGCACGTTGCGCCCGGCCTCCTCCAGGAGGTCCATCAGGGCCCCGTCCATGCCGCGGCGCAGGAAGCTCATCGGCGGAGGATAGCCCCGGCTGGGACGGGGGGCTGGGAGGGTGGGGCGGGAGGGTGGGCTTCCCATTCCTTTCACGATTTTTTCACGAATCGATCACGAGTTCGCAACTCGCGCGCGGGCCGAATGCTCGATTCTGCCACGCTGTGGAGGGCTCTCGTGAGAACGGCGGCACCCTGTACGCGGGCGAGCTGGAGATCCGCCCCGGCGAGGGTTTGGCGCTCGCCGGCGGCCTCGTGCTGCGACTGTCGGTGCGCGAGTTCGAGCTGCTGGTCGCCTTGGCCGGGCAGGTGGGGGCGATCCTCTCACGCGAGCATCTCTACAGCGCCGTGTGGGGCGGCGAGCTGCGCGCCGGGGACCGCTCCGTCGACGTGTACGTCTCCAAGCTGCGCACCAAGCTCGAAGCTGCGATGCCCGACCGGTGCTTCATCCACACCCACCCCGGCTTCGGCTACCGCTTCCAGCCCCAGCCTCTGGCGGGAGGGGGGCGCGCGATCGGCCACCAGCGGGGGCCTTCACGAAATTTTCACACGCACGCCGTCGTGGAGTAGGACAGTAGAGTCGGCCTCACTCGGGCAGGGTCGCCTTGCATCCGCCTCGCTTCCCCCTGCTCCGATCCATAACCCCAAGCCAGAGGGAGACTCAGCAGTGATCAACTTGCAAAAGACAGCCGCGACGGCCCTGGGCGTCGCAGCGCTCTCGCTCCTCCTCGCCGCCTGCGGCTCCAGCTCCAACACGACGAGCTCGAGCACCGCCAGCGCCTCGTCGAGCTCCGCCACGATCTCCGGCGCGGGGTCCACCTTCGCCGCGCCCGTCTACGAACAGTGGGGCTCGCCGAGCTCCGGCCTCGGCCTCACCGTCAACTACCAGGCGGTCGGCTCCGGCGCCGGCATCACCGCGCTGGAAGGCAAGACCGTCGACTTCGGCGCCTCCGACTCGCCGCTGAAGGCCGCCGAAGCGGCGGCGCTCGCCAAGATCGGCGAACCGGTCCAGATCCCGATGTTCCTGGGCGCGATCACAGTCTCCTACAACCTCCCCGGCGTGAAGGCCGGCCTGAAGCTCGAAGGCCCCACGATCGCCGACATCTACCTCGGCAAGATCAAGACCTGGAACGACCCCGCGATCGCGGCGCTGAACCCCGGCGTCTCGCTGCCGAGCACCGCGATCACCGTGGTCCACCGCTCGGACTCCTCCGGCACCTCCGCCGGCTTCACCGGCTACCTCGCCGCCGTCGACCCCGAATGGAAGAGCAAGGTCGGCTCCGGCAAGGTCGTCCCCTGGCCGGTCGGCACCGGCGCCAAGGGCAACGCCGGCGTCGCCGGCGCGGTCGAACAGACCACCGGCGCCATCGGCTACGTCGAGCAGGCCTACGCGCTGCAGCACAACTTCACCTACGCCGCCGTGAAGAACAAGGCGGGCAACTTCGTGGCGCCCACGCTGGCCTCCACGAGCGCCGCCGCGGAAGGCATCGTGGTGCCGCCCAACCTCGGCTTCGCGATCAAAAACCCCTCCGCCCCCGGCGCCTACGCGATCACCTCGCAGACCTTCGTCATGGTCTACAAGGACCTCTGCAAGGCGGGCGTCCCCGGTGGCAAGGCGGCGGCCGAAGGCGTCGTGAAGTTCCTCACCTACGGCCTCGGCGCGGGACAGGCGATCCTCGCCAAGGCCGACTACGCCGCGCTGCCCGCGTCGATCCTCGCCAAGTCCAAAGCGGCGGTCGCCGGACTGACGTGCGAAGGCTCGCCGCTCAGTTAGTCTGAAGGGCGCTTTGGAGGCAGCCTCGATCCCCAGCGGCGACCGTTCCTCTTTGGAGCGGTCGCCGCTGGCGCGACTCCCCGACCGCGCCCTGCGCTACGGGCTCACCGCGCTCGCCGCGCTGATCCTCGTCCTGATCGTCTACTTCTTCGTGCGCCTCTTCGGCGAAGCGCGTCCCGCGTTCTCCGCCTCGGGGGTGTTCGGCTTCGTCTTCAAGAACGAATGGAACCCCTCGGCCGAACGGTACGGCGCGCTGCCGCTGCTCGTCGGGACGCTCATCACCTCCGGCCTCGCCCTGCTGATGGGTGTGCCGATCGCGGTCGCCACCGCCCTCTACCTGACCGAGCTCTGCCCGCGGCGCATCCTCGCGCCGCTCACGATCCTCGTCGAGCTGCTCGCCGCCGTGCCCTCCGTCGTGTACGGGCTGTGGGGCATCTTCTTCCTCGCCCCCAAGCTCCAGCCCGCCGAGGAATGGGTCGCCCGCACCTTCTCCTTCGTCCCGTTCGTCGGTGGGGGCCTCGTGACCATCCCCAACTGCTTCGTCGCCGGGCTGATCCTCGCGATCATGATCCTCCCGATCGTCTCCGCGATCGCCCGCGAGGTGATGAGCACCGTGCCCGGAGACCACCGCGAGGCCGCGCTCGGGCTCGGCGCCACCCGCTGGGAGATGGTCCGCCTCGCGGTGATCCCCTACTGCCGCTCGGGCATCGTCGGCGGGGCGATGCTCGGCCTCGGCCGCGCGATCGGCGAGACGATTGCCGTCACGATCGTGATCGGCGACTCACCCACCCTCGCCCACCATCTCTTCGGCCAGGGCTACACGCTCGCCGCGGTGCTCGCCAACGAATTCGGCGAGGCCACCGGCCTGCACCGCTCCGCGCTGTTCGCCGCCGCGCTCGTGCTGTTCGTGCTCACCCTGTTCGTCAACGCCCTCGCCCGCCTGCTCGTGCTGCGCGCCTCGCGCGGTACGCGGGGCACGGCGACCGGGTCCGGCGAGAGCCCCGGCGACCTTGGCGCCGCGGTGGCGGCGGGGGCATGAGCACAGACCGCCTCGCGCGCTTCGCCGTCAGTCCCCGGCGGCGGCGCACCGACCGCCTCGCACGTGGCCTCCTGCTCGCCGCTACGCTCGTCGCGCTTGTGCCGCTCGTGCTGATCGTCTACTACCTGCTGCGCAAGGGCCTCGGCGCGTGGAGCGTGAGCTTCTTCACCACCGACCCCACCGGCTCCACGTTCTTCGGGGGCTCCTCCATCGGCGGCATCAAGAGCGCGATCCTGGGGTCGCTCGAGATCGTCGCGCTCGCCTCCGTGATCGCCATTCCGGCCGGCATCGGCGTCGCGCTGTGGCTCGTCGAGTACGGCCGCCCCTCCTGGTTTGCCCACACGGTGCGCTTCTTCGTGGACGTCCTCACGGGGGTGCCCTCGATCGTCTTCGGGCTGTTCATCTACATCGCGCTCATCATCGGCACCGGCTCCACCTACGCCGGCTACAAGGGCTCGCTCGCGCTCGCGCTGCTGATGCTCCCCGTCGTGATCCGCTCCGCCGAGGTGATCCTCGCGCTCGTGCCGGGCGCGCTGCGCGAATCCGCCCTGGCGCTCGGCGCCGCCCGCTGGAAGGTGATCTTCCGGGTCGTGCTCCCCACCGCGCTCACCGGGATGCTTACCGGAGTGCTGCTCGCCGTCGCGCGCGCCGCCGGCGAGACCGCGCCGCTGCTCTTCACAGCCGGGCACACCAACAAGTCCACCCTCGACCTCGGGCAGTTCATGAACTCGCTGCCCTACCAGATCTACAGCGACGTCACCTCCCCCACCACGCAAGTGGTAAACCGTGCTTGGGGCGCCGCCCTCACGCTCGTCACCATGATCCTGATCCTCAATCTCCTCGCCCGTCTTATCGCTCGAAGGAGCCGCCTTGCATGAGCCCCGACGCACCCTCCCCCTCGACCGCGGACGAGTCGCCTGAGCCCATGCTCGAGCCATCCCGTCCTTCCTCCTCCTCGTCCTCCTCGGCCGCCGGTCCCGCCGCCACGGGGTCCGCTGCCGAGACCTCTGCTGCTGGCGCCAGCGGGCGGGCGGGCGAGGTCTCCTCGGTCAAGGTCGCGCCCGAGGTTCGGTTGGAGCAGTTGCGCGCCTTCTACGGCTCCTCCGAGCAGGTGCGGGGCATCGACCTGCGCTTCCCCGCCAACCGCGTCACCGCGATCATCGGCCCCTCCGGCTGTGGCAAGTCCACGATGGTGCGCTGTCTGAACCGCATGCACGAGGAGATCCCCGGCGCCCGCGCCGAGGGCCGCGTGCTGCTCGACGAGCTCGACATCTACGACCCCTCCGTCGACGTCATCGCCGTGCGCCGTGCTGTCGGGATGGTCTTCCAGAAGCCCAACCCCTTCCCCACCATGTCGATCTTCGACAACGTCGCCGCCGGCCTGCGGCTCACCTCCAAAGGCCGCGGCGAAATCGCCCCGCGCGTCGAGGCCGCGCTGCGCGGCGCCGGCCTCTGGGAGGAGGTCCGCGACCGGCTCTCCACGCCCGGGGTCGGGCTCTCCGGGGGCCAGCAGCAGCGCCTCTGCATCGCCCGCTCGCTCGCCGTCGACCCCGAGGTGCTGTTGATGGACGAGCCCTGCTCGGCACTCGACCCGATCGCCACGCTGAAGATCGAGGAGCTCATCGCGCAGCTCAAGCGGCGCATCACGATCGTGATCGTCACGCACAACATGCAGCAGGCCGCCCGCGTCGCCGACCGCACCGCGTTCATGCTCGCCGGCGAGCTCGTCGAGGTCGGGGCCACCGACGAGATATTCACCAACCCTTCCGATCCCCGCACAGAGGAATATGTCACCGGAAAGTTCGGCTGACTCCCCCGCGCCCCGCGCCCCGCGACCCCACGGTGGGTCTGGCGGTACGGCCGGCGGGGTCGGGGTCGGTGCGCCCGGCGCGCTCGCCGCCGCCAGGCGCACCCCCCGCCAGCACTTCCAGCAGCAGCTGCGTGAGCTCGAGCAGCGCGCCCTCGGCGGCCTCGACCTCGTCGTCGAGCAACTCGACCGCGTGCTCGAGGCGCTCGAGCACCAGGACGTCGAGCTCGCAGCCATGGTGATCGCCGACGACGACCGTGTCGACGGGCGCTACCTGGAGATCCACCAGGGCATCCTCTCCCTGCTCGCGCTGCAGTCACCCGTCGCCGGCGACCTGCGCGTCGTCGCCGCCCTCTTACACGTCATGAAGAACATCGAGCGCATGGGCGACCAGTGCGTCAACATCGCCAAGCTCATCCCGCTCTCCGGCCACGAGCCGCCCGTACGCCGCCCGCTGCTCGAGGCGCTCTTGAAGATGGGTGCGCTCGCCCGCTCGGAGGTCACCCAGTGCAAGGCCGCCTTCGCCGCCCGCGACGTCGGCCTCGCGGAGGACCTCGTCCGCCAGGACCGCGCCATCAACCGCCTCAACCGCGACATCTTCCGCATGGCGCTCGACGTCGGCGACGACTTGGACACCCGCGAATGGACCATGTACATGATCCTCGTCGCCAGAGCCCTCGAGCGCATCGGCGACAACGCCGTGGACGTCGGCGAGCAGGTCGCCTTCGTCGTCACCGGCCTCTTCCGCGAGTTCTCCGACTCCTCGAACCCGCTGGGCGGGGGGGGTCCCGGTTGACGCCCTCGCGTCGGTCGAGCGGCCGTGCAGCGCCGATCGACCCGACGCGCCGACTGTAGTGTCGATCGCCGACGCGACCCACTGCAGCCGCACGCTGGGCGCGAGCTCGGGGGCTGCTGCGAGGTGAGAGCCGCTATTAGCGTTATTTCCTGTGACCATCCTGTGACCGGGCCACACCACGACCGCCGATTTGCTTAGACTGGGGTCCGCGATGAGGGAAAGCACTCGCGCCGCGCCGGGGGCCGTGCAGGACGCACGTAGCGCTTCCGCCACTGGCACCCAACTGCGAATCGCAGTTCTCGACCGCGACAGCGGCTTTATCCAAGTTCTCTCCAAGAGACTCGACCGGCTCGGTTGGGAGCACCGCGTGCTCTCAAGCCCCGTTCCCCCCGACGCGATCGCCTCAATGCGCCTCTCCGCGCTCGTCGTCGACCTCGCGATCCTCGGTCCCCAAGCCTGGGCGTGGCTCGAGCGCCTCTGCGGCGCGCTGCCCGAGCTCGGCATCGTCGTCTGCACCGGCCCCTCGACCGTGGCCCAGCGCGTGCGCGGGCTGCGCCTCGGCGCCGACGACTGGATCACCAAGCCCTGCCACCCCGAGGAGGTCATCGCCCGCGTCCAGGGCGTCGTGCGCCGCCGCCGGCGCTCCGCCGGACGGGCCGAGCTCAAGCCGGTGAGCGCCGGCGAGGTGGAAATCCGCTCCGACCGCTTCCAGGCGTTCGTCTCCGGGCGCTCCATCGACCTCACCCGCCGCGAGTTCGAGCTCATCGAGTTGCTCGCCGCCGCCGAGGGGCGCGTGCTCGAGCGCGAGGACATCTACTCGCGGCTCTGGGGCTACGCGATGGTCCGCGGCGACCGCTCCGTCGACGTCTTCGTGCGCAAGCTGCGGCAGAAGCTTGAGCGTGCCTCGCCGGATTGGCGCTACATCCACACCCACTTCGGGATCGGCTACCGCTTCGCCGCCGAACCCGCGGACGGGGCTCCGCTTCCTGTGGAGGGTCCGGGCGGCGATGCCGGTGGGGGCGTCGACGCTTCCGCTGTTGCGCCTTCTCCCGCGCTTGAGGCGCCTGACGCCACTCCTGAGGCCGAGCGGGACAGGGTCGAGGCGCTGGTCTGAAGCTGCCGTGGGAGCGGCTGGGGCGCAGTAACGAGGCCTTGCGCCTGCAGCGTTATATGGCATACTGAGAAGTATGTCTTCCACGGTAGTCATCAGGGCACGGTCAGAGACCCGCGATCTGCTGAATCGCCTTGCGCGAGAGGACGGGACGACCGCGATCGATACGCTTGAGTGCCTGATCCGCGACGCGGCCGAGGCGCGGTTGCTCGCTGTGCTCACCACCGACCTGGCCTCCGCTCCGGAGCGTGACCATAAGGATCTCGCTGCGTGGGATGTCGTACTGGCGGATGGTCTGGATCCGGACGAGGACTTCTCGGCGTGGCGGTAGCCCAGCCGCGCCAGGGGGAGGTGTGGTGGGTGCGACTCGACCCGACCGTCGGCAGCGAGGTCTCAAAGACGCGTCCGGCGCTGATCGTCAGCGTGGAGGAGATCAACCGCGCGCCGGCGCGGCTCTGCATCGTCGCGCCGATCACCACCACGACGCGTGCCTCCGCCGTTCGCATCGAGTTGCCGCGCGAGCGTGGTTCCACCCGCGTCGGCTACGTCGAGCCCTACCAGATCCGCACCGTCAGCCACGCGCGTCTCGCGAGCCGGATCGGCACGGCTGACGACACGGTCAGGCGCGATGTCGCGCACCGCATCGAGTTGTACACGCGCTACCGGCCGTGACCCGCACCGGTCAGCGCGTCTAGGTCGGCGCGCACCATCCGCTCCACCAGCTGCTCGAAGCTCAGGCTCGCCTTCCAGCCCAGTCGCTCCCGCGCCTTGCTGGGGTCGCCCACCAGGGGGGTCGGCTCCGGCGCGCGCACGAGCTCGGGCGCGACCCGTACGTAGCGCTCGGCGTCCCGGCCCACGCACGCGAACGCCGCCTTCGTCGAGCTCCGCGACCGTGTGGGGCTCTCCGCTTGCGAGGATGAAGTCCTCGGGCTCCTCCTGCTGGAGCATCAGCCAAGCGCCACGCATGACGTCCCCCGCAAAGGACCAGTCCCGCACCGCCTCCAGGTCGCCCAGCACCACCTCGTCGGCCAGCCCCAGCTCCACCGCCGCCGCGGCGCGCGTCACCTTGCGCGTCACGAACTGCTCCGGGCGGCGCTCGGACTCATGGTTGTAGAGGATCCCCGAACACGCATACAGGCCGTCGTGGGCGCGCAGCGCCCCCACCAGCTCGTGCGCCGCGAGCTTCGCGATCGCGTAGGGAGTGTCCGGGCGGCAGGGGGTCTGCTCGCGCTGGGGGCTCTCCCCCGCCGCGCCGTACATCGCGCCCGAGGCGGCCGTGAACACGCGGGCCGTGGGGTCCGTGTCGCGCACCGCCTCCAGCAGTGCGGCCGTCGCACCCGCGATCGCGGCGAGCGTCTGCGCGGGGCGCTCCCACGAGGCTGGCACGTACGACGGCGCCGCCAGGTGGTACACCTCCTGTGGGCGCACTCCCTCCACCGCCGCGCGCACGCTCTTTGGGTCGAGCAGCTCGCCCTCCACCACCTCGACCTTGCCCCGCAGGTGCTCCGCTGCGCCAAGCGCTACGCCGACGGCGTGCTTGCCTTTGCGCACCATCCCCGTCACCGCGTAACCCTCCGCGAGCAGCAGCTCCGCCAGAAACGAGCCGTCCTGGCCTGTGAGCCCCGTTACGAGCGCTCGGCGCGGGCCTGCTGGCACCTACCCTCCCCTGAAGGTCCGCGCCTCGAGGCCGGCGCCGCGCGCGGCAAGTCTCCTGTTGGGCGGGGCCATCACCCGCTCAGCAGCTTGTGGTCTGCGTCGACCATCAGCCTGATCAGCTGCTCGAAGCTCGTCCGCGGCTCCCACCCGAGGTCCCGGCGGGCCTTCGCGGGGTCGCCGATCAGATGGTCCACCTCCGCGGGGCGCTTCAGAGAGTCGTCGATCACCACCCGCTCGTCTATCTCCAGCCCCACCTGGTCGAAGGCCACCTCAAGGCAGTCGCGCACCGAGTGCGCCGTCCCCGTGGCGATCACGTAGTCCTCGGGCTGCTCGCGCTGGAGCATCAGCCACATCGCCTCCACGTACTCCTTCGCGTACCCCCAGTCGCGTTCGGCCTCGAGGTTGCCGAGGTGCAACTTCTCCACGAGGCCGAGCTTGATCGCCGCCGCGTGCCACGTGATCTTGCGCGTCACAAACTCCAGCGTTCGGCGGGGCGACTCGTGGTTGAAAAGGATCCCGCTGGTCGCGTGCAGGCCGTAGGACTCCCGGTAGTTGACCGTGATGAAGTGCCCGTACGCCTTCGCCACCCCGTACGGCGAGCGCGGGTAGAAGGGGGTGTGCTCGGTCTGCGGGACCTCGCGCACCTTGCCGAACATCTCGCTCGAGGACGCCTGGTAGAAGCGCGCCTCCGGGCACACTTCCCGCATCGCCTCCAGCATCCGCGTCACGCCCACCCCGGTGAACTCCGCCGTGAGCGTCGGCTGGATCCACGAGACCGCCACGAACGACATCGCCGCGAGGTTGTAGATCTCCTGGGGGCGCGCGGCGCGCAGCGCGTCCACCAGCGAGCGCTGGTCGAGCAGGTCGCCCTGGTGCAGGGTGATCCGCTCCCGCAAGTGCTCGATCCGCTCGAAGCGCTCCGTGGAGGAGCGCCGCACCACGCCGTGCACCTCGTACCCCTTCTCCAGGAGCAGCTCCGCTAGGTAGGAGCCGTCCTGACCGGTGATCCCGGTTATCAGTGCGGAGGGTCTGCTGGCCACGACCCGGGACCCTATCGCGCGGCGCGGTCTCAGTCCGCGATCAGCGCCAGCTCGCTCGGGCGCAGCAGGGCCACCAGCTCGCCACTGGTGCCGTCAACCCGGACAACTGCCAGCCCGCCCTTCTTCAGGTCGATGCGAGCGCCCGTCAGATCCGCCACCACCGTCGAGAGGTCCGGCTCGTGGCCGACGACCAACAGCCGACCCTCAGCACCCACTCCGGCCAGCAGCGCCAGCACCTGCCGCGCGTCGAAGCCCCCCGCGAGCGGCGGATGGACCTCCAGTCTGTCGCGTTGCTCTTCGCTCCACGCCTGCGCCGCCACCGTCGCGGTGCGCAGCGCGCGTTCCTTAGGGCTGCTCAGCAGCGTCTCGAACTCCACCCCCATCCGCCCGATCGCCACGCCCGCCAGCCGCGCCTGGCGATCGCCCCGCTCTGTCAGACGCCGCTCGGAGTCCGATCGGGTTCCGTGCGGCTCCGCGTCCGCGTGGCGTAGCAACCAGAGCTGGCGAGCCATCTCCCTCCCCCTTCACACTAGCGGGATGTTCAGGGTGTTAGCGTTGCCGGCAGATGGACGACCTCGACGACCCCTCGCTCTACCTCAACCGCGAGGTTTCCTGGCTGGACTTCAACGAGCGCGTGCTGCAACTCGCTGAGGACGAGGAGATCCCGCTGCTGGAGCGCGCGAAGTTCTGCGCGATCTACACCACCAACCTCGACGAGTACTACATGGTGCGCGTCGCCGGTCTGCACGACCAGATCGAGGCCGGTGTGGAGAACCCCTCGCAGGACGGGCTCACCCCCTCGCAGACGATCAAGCTCATCCGTGAGCGGGTGCTCGAGCTGAGCGGGCGGCTCTCCGCCTGCTTCGAGCAGCGACTGCGCCCCGCGCTGGCCCGCCACGGCATCTGCCTCGTCGGCTTCGAGGAGCTCGACGAGCGCCAGCGCGCCCACCTGGCCAAGCACTTCGAGCGGGTCATCTTCCCCGCGCTCACGCCCCTCGCGGTCGCTCCCGGACGGCCCTTTCCATACATCTCCAACCTCTCCCTCTCCCTGGCCGTGCTCGTGCGCGACCCCGTCAACGACCAGACCGTGTTCGCCCGCGTGAAGGTCCCCACCGAGATCCTCCCCCGCTTCATCTCCGTCGAGTCCGCCAAGGGTGGAGCCGGTGGCGCGGGCGACGCGGGTGGCGCGGGCGCCGCCGCCGAGGTGGTCACGCTCGTGCCGCTCGAGGAGGTGATCGCCCACCACCTCGACGCGCTGTTCCCCGGCATGGAGATCGTCGACTACAACGCCTTCCGCGTCACCCGCGACGCCGACCTGGAGGTCTCCGACGACGCCGCCGACCTGCTGCAGGCCGTCGAGGACGAGCTGCGTCGCCGGCGCTTCGGCGAGGTCGTGCGGGTCGAGCTCGGCGCCCACTGCTCCGCGCCCCTGCGCTCGGAGCTGCTCAGCCTGCTCGGCATGGCCGAGGAGGAAATCTACCCCGTGGACGGGCTGCTCGACATGGGCTCCCTCTGGCAGATCGCGCGCCTGCCCGACCTCTCCAAGCTGCGCTTCCCGCCAATGAGCCCCATCACCCACCCACGGCTGCTGCGCCACGAGGGCGAGCGGCCCGACGTGCTCGGCGCGATGCGCGACGGGGACGTGCTCGTGCACCACCCCTACGACTCCTTCACCACCTCCGTGGAGCGCTTCGTCGAGCAGGCCGTCGCCGACCCCAACGTGCTCGCGATCAAGCAGACGGTGTACCGCACCTCCGATGACTCCCCGCTCGTCCCGGCGCTGATCGACGCCACCGAGGGCGGTAAGGAGGCCGTCGCGCTGGTGGAGCTCAAGGCGCGCTTTGACGAGCGCATGAACATCCACTGGGCCAAGGCGCTGGAGGAGGCCGGGGTGCACGTCGTCTACGGCCAGCCGGCGCTGAAGACCCACGTCAAGTGTGTGCTCGTCGTGCGCCGCGAGGGCGAGGGGGTGCGCAACTACGTGCACATCGGCACCGGCAACTACCACTCGACCACCGCCCGCCTGTACACCGACTTCGGGCTGTTCACCACCGACCCTCAGATTGGAGCCGACGTGGCGGACATGTTCAACTACCTCACCGGCTTCGGGCGCCCGCTGCACTACCGCAAGGTCCTGATCGCGCCCGCCCAGCTGCGCGACGGGCTGCTCGCCGAGATCGAGCGCACGGTCGCCGCGCACTCCCCCGAGCACCCCGCGCGGATCCTCATGAAGATGAACGCGCTCGTCGACGGGCCGTGCATCCGCGCGCTCTACCGAGCCTCGCAGGCAGGGGTGCGCGTCGATCTCAACGTGCGCGGGATCTGCTGTCTGCGACCGGGCGTCGAGGGCGTCTCGGAGAACATCCGCGTCGTCTCGGTCGTGGGGCGCCTGCTCGAGCACTCCCGCGTCTACGCGTTCGAGCGCGAGGGCCGCCACACCGTCTACATCGCCTCCGCAGACCTCATGCCCCGCAACCTCGACCACCGTGTCGAGATGGCCGTCCCGATCGAGACTCCGGAGCTTCAGGCTGAGCTGCTCGACGTGCTCGAGCGCGCCTTCCACGACAACCAGAACGCCTGGGAGCTCCACCACGACGGCGCCTGGCGGCGGCTGCACCCTCAGCCCGATGAGCCGCCTCGCAGTATGCAGCTCGA
The DNA here is from genome assembly GCA_963702085.1 of uncultured Solirubrobacterales bacterium. Classification (GTDB taxonomy): domain Bacteria; phylum Actinomycetota; class Thermoleophilia; order Solirubrobacterales; family Solirubrobacteraceae; genus Palsa-744. The sequence continues at coordinate 3,221,578 of OY969707.1, forward strand.
GCTGATCGAGCTTCACGCTCTGCGCGCCGTCGAGGAGCGGCCCGGGGAGCGCGAGGGCTCCGAGGCGATGTCTCACTGAGGGCCCTGCCGGGCTGCGGATCGCGTGGGTCGCGCCCTCGTCGTGCATGTCCGGTGGACGGAAAAACCGCCGGTGGCGGTCCCGATCGTGTATTCCCGCGGGGTGGTCGTCTACCATCCCGCCTGGTATGAGCACCGACGCCGAAAACGACGCACAAGAGCTTCTGAGCACGGTTTGGACGATGCCGGTGCTGCCGGTGGACCCGTTCACGATTGCGCAAAGGCTCGGGATCAAGGCATACGCCGCCAACCTTGACGATGGTGTATCGGGGATGCTGATCAAGCGGCCAGGGGAGGACCCCGAGATATACGTCCATGCCTCCGATAGTCCGAACCGCCAGCGCTTTACGTGCGCGCACGAGCTCGGCCACTACTTCAAGCGGAGTGCCACGGGCGACACCGAGTGGGAATACGTGGAGTACCGAGACCTGTTGACCTCGCAGGGCAGCAACCCTGAGGAGATATACGCCAACCGCTTCGCCGCCAGTCTCTTGATGCCAAGCGAGGCCGTCAAAGAGATGTACGAGGAGAAGAAACTCGGAGCCGTCGCGCTCGCCTACGAGTTCGGTGTATCGGCCGATGCCATGCACTACCGGCTGGTCAACCTCGGCCTTCTGCCCAAGTAATGTCGGACGAGAGCGCCCAACCAGAGGACGCCCCCGAACCATCCCTGCCTCCCGACCTTGCTCCCCTGCCCACGGCGTCGGAGGAGTTGGCACGCGGAGACCTGCGACCAACTCTAATCCCGGAGCTTGCAGACGATCACAAGCGGCGCTTCCACGAGGCATGGGTCAAGGAGCACGAGATTCGTGCCAAACAGGCGGACGACGATCGTGCGATGCGCAAAGACATCGCCGAGCGCGTATTCCGGGCTATCAGCATTCAGGTCGTCATAGCGGACATAGCTTTCCTGACCTACGGATTCTGGAATGGATGGGAAATCCCAGGGAGCACCATAAGCGCGTGGCTCGGCGCGGTCGTGGTTCAGGTGATCGCGGTTGGCTTGGTCATCGCGCGCTCGCTGTTCCCGCCCTCTCCGCCGAAACCGTAGGGCATTCATTCAGCGGCCGTGGGGTACAGATCGGCCGACCGTGGGGTACCGTGCCCGCTGGGCGCTCTACGATCCCGCTCTATGAGCGGTGATCCAGGTTTCGCCAAAGCCCCGTAGGCACGCCCGGAGGAGACCAGTGCACGAAGATCAGCCCTCGACGGAGACCCGCAACGTATGTGCCGGCCCATTTGGCGCGGTGTACGACTACTACATCGAACGTCCACGGCTGGCACGGCTCGTGCTCGGGTTGATGTGGGGAGTCGATCCCCGGCCCTTCTACCGCAGCATCGCGACCGTTGGGGAGATGCCGGAGGCAGCGACGATCCTCGATGTCCCGTGCGGTGGCGGAGTCGCACTGCGCGGTCTACGTCCCGACCAGCGTGTCTCCTGGATCGGTGTGGACGTCGAGCCCAACATGCTACGTCGAGCACGGCGGCGGGCCGCTAGGTTCCCGGAGGCGCAAACGCGCCTCATCGAAGGGGACATGGCCGCTCTGCCGCTGGAGGACTGCGTCGCTGACCTGTGCGTCAGCTATGGGGGTCTTCACTGCGTGCCCAATCCCGACGCGGCGCTCGCCGAGCTGACGCGCTGTCTGCGTCCCGGCGGGCGCCTAGTGGGGAGCACCTTTCTGGCCGACGGCAGTCGCCGCCAACGTCGGCTGCTGCGCGGAGATGACTTCGGTCGCACCGGCACCGCCGAGGATCTGAGGCGATGGCTGCGGGAGTGTGGACTGACCGACGTGTCGGTCGATCGCGACGACGGGCTGGCGGTCTTCGGTGCGCGGCGACTGGGATAGACGCTCTCTCGCGCCACCCCTGCGTTGTCAGGCCGAGCTTGCGGGCGTCGGGTCGGCCAGCGCGAGGAGCATGAGCTGTACCCAGGTATTGACCAGGGTCTCGTCATCGACCTGGACTGGGATGCCGAGGACGTCGCGCAGCAGGCGGGAGGAGAGCAGCGACCCGAGCCCGAGCGCGGCCACTGCCGTCGCCTCCTCGTTGGACATCGCGCGCTCGGCGTGTTCGCCGATCCACGTGGCAAAGCCCTTGAACATGGAGCTCAGAGGCGCGAAGGCGTCCGATGCCGCAAGGACCCACGATTGACACCCTCCCCCTGGAAGTGCTATTGTGCTAGATCAATTCTGCCCTGGGCGATGCGCAGACAGGAGGAGTGGTGAGTTGCACAGTCCGAATGCTTCCGGCAACTTCCCCAGCCGACGCCCCGGTACCCACGACTCCGTCCCACCGCGAGGACGTTGACGGCCCCGTAGATTCATGTTACTGTGGGTAATATGAAGGACGGGGAGCCAATGCCACGTACAGTTCGAATGCTTCTGGGGACCCTCCTCGCAGGCGTGGCGCTGGCCGCGCCCGGGCAGGCTCCGACGCTCGCATCCGGTCAGGCGGCCGCACCTCCGCGGAGGGCCACCTCCGCCCAAGCAGCCGCACCCCCGCAGACCACCGCGACGATCGCACCGTCCTTCTCCCCCGACCGACCCGGCGCCAAGGCCGCCCTCACCTTCACGATCCACTACACGGGCGGCGAATCCGGCGTGCCCTCCCCGGTGCACAGGTCGGTCGTGCGGTTCCCCGCCGGGCTGACCCTCGAAGTCCCCAGCCTGCGCAGCTGCACCGCCGCACGCCTGCTGGCCCACGGCCCCGGCAGCTGCCCGGCGCAGTCCAGGATCGGTAGTGGACACGCGCTCGCGGAGGTGACCGTGGGGGCCCAGCTAGTCGCCGAGGCAGTCACCGTGTGGGCGTTCATCGGCCCGCCGCAGAACAACGTGCCGACGCTCGAGCTCCTCGGCGAAGGCTCCGAGCCGGTGCCCGGGCAGGTGGTGGTCACCGGGACGGTGGTCCCAACCCGCGCCCCCTACGGGGAAGAGCTCGTGATCCCCGTCCCCCCGGTTCCCACGCTGCCCTCCAACCCGGACGTCTCGATGGTCAGCCTCTCGCTCACCATCGGCGCGAGCCCACGACACCGGGCACACAACGCGAACACGGTCCTCGTGCCCTCCAGGTGCCCGGCGGGCGGCTTCCCGTTCGCCGCCGAATTCACCTACGCCGACGGCTCCACCGGCAGCGCCTTCGCCACGGCCCCCTGCGCGCGATGAGCCAGCGGTCGGCAACCAAAGGACACCCGATGGGCAGCCACCCTCAAACGGCCCGTCACCATGCACCTGGGTGGCGGTCGGCCGGGCCGAACCCGACCAATTGAGACACGGATGCTGGAGCTGCGTGACCTCGTCAAGCACTACCCCGCCGTCGGCGGAGAATCGGTGCGCGCGGTGGACGGCGTCTCGCTGCGGGTCGCCCCCGGCGAGATGGTCGCCCTGTACGGGCCGAGCGGCTCGGGCAAGACGACGCTGCTGCTGATGGTCGCGATGCTGCTCACGCCCACCGCCGGTACGGTGACGATCGCCGGCCGCGACGTGTCCTCGCTCTCCGAGCGCGAAGCCTCGCACTTCCGCCTCTCCGAACTGGGCTTCATCCGCCAGAACTTCGACCTGCTGCCGGGTGTCAGCGCAATCGACAACGCGGTGCTGAAGCTCCTGTCCTCGATGCGCTGGCGCGAGGCGCAGCGCGAGATCGCGCCGCTGCTGGAACGCCTCGGGCTGGGCGGACGCCTGCGCCACCGCGCCGAGACGCTCTCGATGGGCGAGCGCCAGCGCGTGATGATCGCCCGGGCGCTCTCCACCAAGCCCCGCCTGCTGCTCGCCGACGAGCCGACGGGGAGCCTCGACACCCAGCGCGGGCGCGAAGTGCTTGAGCTGCTGCGTCAGCTGTGCCGCGAGCGGGGAGTCGCGGCCGTGCTCGTCAGCCACGACCCCGCGGCCGCCGACTACGCCGACCGTGCGCTTGCTCTGCGCGACGGCAGGCTCTCAGACTATGAGGCCGCTCCGGGCAGGTCCGCGGGCGATCGCCACGCGGCCACGGCCGACGAAGCAGTACACGCAGCCACCCGGGCGGGTGGACGCGGGGATGTGCTTCCCGTGGCCGCTGACGGCGGGTAGCCGTGAGGCCGTCGAACATCGTGCACCTCTACGGTGTGCGCCTGCGTGCGCGGCTGGTGCAGGAGTGCCTCGCGATCGTGGGGATCGCCGCCGGAGTCGCGCTGCTGTTCGCCTCGCAGGTCTCGAGCTCGAGCCTGCAGAGCTCCGTGGCAGAGCTCTCGCGCGGGATCGACGGGGCCGCGACGCTGGAACTGCTGGCGCGCGACCCGTACGGCTTTCCGGAAAGCACGGTGGGGCTCGTGCGCCGGATCCCCGGCGTCCACCTGGCGGCGCCGCTGCTGGAAGCGAGCGCCAACGCGATCGGCCCCCGGGGCAGCGAGTCGGTCGAGCTCGTCGGCGCCGACTCGAGCCTCTCCGCGCTCGGCGGGGCGCTCGTGCGTCACACCGCCCTCGCGCCGGTCGGGGGCATCGGCGCGGTCGTGCTGCCCGCTCCGCTTGCAAGAACCCTCGGTGTCACCAAGTTCGGCCAGGAAGTCACCCTCCAGCTCGCTGGGCACACCGTCGAGGCACCGCTCTACACCGAGCTTCACGAACGGCAGATCGGGCCGTTGATCGGGAGCCCCGTCGCGCTGGTGGGGCTCTCCTTCGCGCAGGAACTGACCGGCCTGGGCGCTCGTGTGAGCCGCATCCTCGTGCAGCCCGCCGCCGGCGCGGAAACTCGGGTGCGAGCCGCGCTCACGACGCTCGCCGGGGGCCGTCTGGACGTCGAGGCGACCACCTACGACGAGACGCTGTTCGCGAAGGCCGCCACGGCGAGCAACCAGTCGACCGCGCTGTTCGCGGCGATCAGCGCGCTGGTGGGGTTCCTGTTCGCGTTCAACGCGATGCTGCTCACCGTCCCGGAGCGCCGGCGGCTGAGCGCCGACCTGCGCCTCGTCGGGTACACCCCTGGGACCGTTGTCGCGGTGCTGCTCCTCGACGCCCTGGCGCTGGGTCTCGCCGCCTGCGTGCTCGGGCTGGCGCTGGGCGAGGAGCTCTCGATCCACGTGCTGCACTCCAACACGGCGTTGCTCTCTCTGGCCTTCGCGCTCGGCTCGGAGCGCACGGTCAGCTGGCAGAACGTCGCCCTCGCCGCGGGAGGGGGGATGTTCGCCGCGATCGTGGCGGTGCTCAGCCCGCTGCGTGACATCCTCTCCCGCGAGCTCGCCGCGATCGACAGCCCACCAGCGGGCTCCGGCGTCGCTTCGATCGGGAGCGCGCCCGCGCTGGCGCTCGCCGGCCTGGCCTGCCTCGCCGGCGCCACCGCGATCCTGCTCGCCGCGCCGGACGCGGCGATCCCGGGGGTGGTCCTGCTGTTCGGAGCCCTGCTGCTGGAGCTGCCGCTCGCGCTCAGCGCGACGCTCGCTCTCGTCAAGCGGGTCGCCTGCACGTTCACGAGCACGGTCCCGCACGTCGCGGTGATGGAGCTGAGCGCGGCCCGCGCGCGCGCCCTCGCGATCGCAGCGACCGGCGCCGTGGCGGTCTTCGGCAGCGTCACGATCCAGGGCGCGCACCACGACCTGCTCGTGGGCCTCGACCGCGCGGCGCACGACATGAACGCGTTCACCGACGTGTGGGTCTCCCCGGCCGGCTCCTACAACCTCCTGCAGACCGCGCCCTTCCCGCCGACGCAGCAGGCGCAGCTCGCGCGTCTGCCCGGCGTGCGCGCGGTGGGCCTCTACCGCAGCGGCCTCCTGAACTACGGCGAGCGTCGGGTGCTGGTGATCGCCCCGCCGCGCGACGCCACCCCGCTGCTGTCAGCCGACCAGCTCGTGCAGGGCAACCTGCGCCAGGCCACCGCCCGACTGCACGCCGGAGGCTGGCTGGTCCTCTCGCGGGCGCTCGCCTCCGAACACCACCTGCACATCGGCCAGGCGTTTACGCTGCCGAGCCCCGACCCGAGGACGTTCCGCCTCGCGGCGCTGTCCACCAACATGACGTGGGCGCCCGGCGCGATCGTGATGAACGCCTCGGACTACGCCCGCGCGTGGGGAAGCCAGGACGCAAGCGCCTACACCATCCTGCTCGTTCCCGGCGTCACGCCCGCCCAGGGCGCACGGGAGATCGAAGGCGTACTGGGCTCAGGCTCTGGGCTGGCTGTCGCAACGGCCCAGCAGCACGCCGGCCGCCAGCGCGCGCTCAGCCGCGAAGCCCTGGCACGCCTAACCCAGATCGCCACGCTGATCCCGATCGCCGCGGTGCTCGCGATGGCCGCGGCGATGGGCGCGCTCGTCTGGCAGCGCCGCCCCCGCCTGGCCAAGCTCAAGCTCGAGGGGCTGCCCCGCGCCAAGTTGTGGCACACCGTGCTGCTGGAGAGCCTGCTGCTGGTGGGCGTCGGCTGCCTGACCGGGGCTCTCTTCGGTCTCTACGGCCAGCAGTTGGCCGACCGCGCGCTCGCCGACGCGATCGACTTCCCCGTCGTCTACTCCGTCACGGCGCTCGCGGGGCTTGAGAGCTTCGCCCTCGTGACCGCCACGGCGCTCGCGATCCTCGCGATCCCCGGCTACCTCGCCACCCGCGTGCCGGCCGCCCTCGCGCTGCAGGACTGACGTGACAGCCCACGCTCAGCTGGCCAGGTTGACAGCCGAGGTCGGTACATTGACGGCCGACATCGCCAAACGCCCGTACAAACAGGTAGCGCGAGCACAGGCGCAGCAGCGCACCCGAGACGCGCTGCAGGACGCAGCGATCGAGGAGTTCACCCGGAGTGACTGGGCGAAGGTGTCGCTGGAGACGCTCGCGCGGCGGGCCGGGGTCACCAAGCAGACGCTGCTGCGCCACTTCGGCTCCAAGGACGGACTGCTGATGCAGGCGCTGGTCCACAGCGCGTCGGACGCGGTCAAGCAGCGCTGGAGCGCCCCCCCGGGGAACGTGGAAGGCGCGGTCGAGAACGTGCTCGACCACTACGAGGTTCTGGGCGAGCGCTCGCTGCGGATCGGCGCCTGGCTTGAAAGCGGCCCCCCCGAGCTCGCCAGGCTCTCGCAGATGGCGCGCCAGCTTCACTACAACTGGGTCGAGTACGCGTTCGGCCCGCAGCTGGAGCGTCTGCACGGGCAGGCTCGCGTGCGCTGCCGCGCCGCGCTGATCGTGCTCTGCGACGTGCACACCTGGTGGCTGCTCTCACACGACCTCGGCTTCGAGCGCTCCGAGGTCCTCGCAACGCTGACCGCCGCGATCGAGCGCCTGCTCGGCGAGGAGCAAAAGCCAAGCGACCGCACCGCAAAGCGGTAGGATTGATCGATGTCGAGCCGTCAGGAGGAGACATGCCCCGCTATCTGATCGAGAGGGCCTGGAATTCGATGCAGGAGGAGGAGCTGGCGGCGAAGGGTCAGCTCTCGAAGCGCATCCTGGCGGAAGATCGGCAGTTCTCCCCAGTCGTGTGGGAGCACAGTCACATAGTCATGGGCGAGGACGGTCAGCTGAAGTCCTTCTGCGTCTACTCGTCGCCCAACACGGAGCTCATCCGGGAGCACGCCGAGATCCTTGGCGACCACATGGTCACGGGGATCTACGAGATCGGCGGCGACGTCTCCCCCGCGGACTTCGACTGATCCCTCGACGCGACGTCGAAGCTTGCGTGCCATTCCGCCTGCACCGCGATGGCCCGTCGCAGCCGTGCGCGTCGGCGGCGGGTCGTGTCGCTCTCCGGGATCAGCTCGAGCGCCTGGTTGCATAGCTCGACGGCCTCGCGCGACGCCCACCCCCTGCCGGCCTGGTCGGCCGCGGTGAGCAGGTAATCGGCGGCGTTCGCGGCGTCGCCCGCCTCACGCCAGTGGTGGGCGAGGATCGCCGCGTAGGCCGTCGGGTCTCCGGCCGCGTGCTCGATGAAGCGGGCCACCACCGCATGGCGCTCTCGGCGGGCCGCTTTGGGCAGAGTCGCGTAGGCGACCTCGCGGACCAGCCCGTGCTTGAAGATCAGCTCCTGATCGCCCGCGATCCGCGACGACGCGCTGCGGCGGATCAGGTCACGGCGCTCCAGCGACTGCAACGTACCCGCGAGTGAGCCGTTGCCGCCGAGCGCCTGCAGGCTGCCCAGCCAGAAGAAGTCCCCAACCACGGAGGCGTCGAGGATCACCTTCCGCTCGGGCGCCGGCAGCTCGTCGACCCGCGCGGCGATGATCGCCTTGACGTTTGCCGGCAGCCCGCCCACACCGGCGGCGCCGCCCTCCGAAAGCCACGCGGCCAGTTCCTCGATGAACAGCGGATTGCCTCCCGCCGCCGCCTCCACGCGCCTGGCGACGGTCTCCTCCTCGGCCACATCGGCGAGCAATTGGTGCACCAGCTCGTGTGCGCATGAGTCGGTGAGAGCCTGAACCTGCACGGTCACGTTGGTCGGGAGCCGCGCCCAAGTCGGTCGTGCATCGAGGAACTCCGACCGGGCGATTGCGAGCAGCAGCAGCGGGACTCCCTCCAGGCGCACCGAGAGCGCCTCGACGAGCTCCACGAAGCTGTCGTCGGCCCAGTGCAGATCCTCGAGCACCACCACCGTCGGCTGCTCGCGGGCCAGCGCCTCGAGGAACATCTGCGCAGAGGCGAACAGAGCATTCCGGTCCTCGACCGTGTCCTCGGCGAGACGGGCGAGGATCGAAAGGTTCCTCGCCAGCGCGTGCGCTTCGGAGGACGGCAGCAGCGAGGCCGTACGCTCGCCGAGCTTGCGAGCTGCGACGTCGGGCGGGTCGGTCGCGAAGATCCCGCACGCCTCCCTGACGATCGCTCCAAACGCCCAGTACGCGGCCGGTTCTCCATACGGGAGCGGGCGGCCGTGGAGGGTCCGTCCCCCGCTCGCCTGCACTCGCGCGACGAACTCCCGAGTCAGCCTCGTCTTGCCGATCCCCGGGGGACCCACCAGCGTGACCAGCTGAGGATGGAGCTCACCCGAGGTTCGCGCCCAAGCCCTCGCCAGCAGCTCGAGCTCCGCGTCCCGGCCGATGAACGGGGCCGCGGAGAGCGGGCGATCAGCTGGCGCCGAGGTAACGCCGCGAGCGAGCCACACACGCAGCGGAGCCCCCTTGCCCTTCGCGACGATCGGCTCCACCGCCTCGCACGCGATCGCGTGCGAGCAGGCGGCGTGGGTGGCCTCGCCGAGCAGCACACCCTGCTGCGGAGCGGCGGCCTGCAACCTCGCGGCGGTGTTGACCGCGTCCCCCATCACCGTGAGCTCCCGCCGGCCGTCCGGGCCCACCGGGGCGAAGATGACCTCTCCCGTGTTCACGCCGACACGGACGCCGAGTCCGCCGAACAGTGCGGCCTCCTCGGCGGCGCAGCGCTGGATCTCCAGAGCCGCCCGCACCGTCCGCTCCGGGTCGTCCTCGTGGGCGACCGGCGCCCCGAACACCGCCATCAGCGCGTCGCCGACGACCTTGTCCACGGTGCCGCCGAACCGCTCCACGATCTCCGCCATCTCGCTCATGCACCGGTCCACCATCGACCGAACCTCCTCCGGGTCGGTGCGCTCCGACAGCGCCGTGAACCCCGCGAGGTCGGCGAACATGACGGTCACCGATCGCCGCTCCCCTTCCACGCGCTCGGCGGAGCCCGAGGGTGAGGAGCCCAGAAGTGACGAGCCCACGTGCGACGAGCCCTCTGTGTCGCACGTTGCGCCGCATGCTCCACAGAAGCGGAAGCCCGGCGGATTGTCCTTGCCGCACACCGCGCAGGGCTGTGTGAGGGCGGCCCCGCAGTGGCCGCAGAAGCGCTGCGCGGCGTCGTTGGCCTCACCGCACGTGTGGCAGCGGGCCGTCCCAGCCACGGCTCAACCCCCCAGCGGGGCGTCAGCCTTGGGGGGCAAGTCCAGTTCGCGCGGTGACGTACACGAGGAGCCCATCTTGCAGCCCACGCCTGCTAGACGTACATGTCCGCGGAGATGCGGCTGACCTCGACCACTGCGTCGGCGGGGATGCCGACGCGCTTGGCGGTAGCGGCGATCAGGTCGGGCGACGGTGCCTCGTCGAGGCAGTAGGAGCGGCGACGGTCGGCGCTGAGGAACGAGAACAGCCAGCGCACGCCCTCGTCCGCATTGACCTCCTCGATCAGCTTGACGTCGTCGCTGGAGAGGTCGAGCTGCTCGGCGAATGCGCGCTCGATCACGTACATCGGCATGTGTCTCATGCTACGCCATCGCTCAACTCTCGGCCAGACCGCGCCGATAGGCGTGCGCCGTCGCCTCGGTGCGGTTCGCACACCCGGTCTTGCGGAGAATACTGCGCCCGTGGTTCGCGACAGTGTGCTCGCTGATGAACAGCGCCGCCCCGATCTCACGATTCGAAAGGCCGCGAGCCACCTGTCGAAGCACGTCGAGCTCGCGACCGGAGAGGCCGTCCGGCAGCGACGGGCTGGCCGCCGGGTCCAGGGCTCGCAGGGCCGGGAAGCTGTTGCACGGGCTAGTCAGATCTGATTATCGCTCCCGGGACTGCAGTGGTACTGGCGCGCGGACTTCGTCCGTGAGCTCCCGGACGCGGCGATCGAGCAGCACGTCGCGTTCGCAGAGAAGCTCCCGACGCCGCACTCGACCATGCACCTCTACCCGATCGACGGGGCCGTCCACGACGTAGGGGCCGCCGACACGCCGTTCAGCTACCACGACTGCAACTGGGCGGAGGTGATCGTCGGCGTGGACCCCGACCCAGCCAAGGCCGGCGTCATCCGCGACTGGACCGTCGACTACTGGCAGGCCACACACCCCCACTCGGCCGGCGGGGCGTACGTGAACATGATGATGGACGAGGGACAGGAGCGCGTGCGTGCAAGCTACCGCGAGAACTACGACCGCCTCGCCGCCGCCAAGGCGACCTACGACCCGGCGAACACCTTCCGTGTCAACCAGAACATCGAGCCGTCGGCGGGGGCGTGATCGACCCCGTACCACCTCAGGAGCGCGGCACCTACTGAGCAGCCGGGCTCGGGAGTACCGCGCCCAAGACCTCGATGGTCTTCTCGCTGAGGCCTAGCTTCGCGAGGCGCACTCCCCTGATCCCCTTGCCGCACCTGCGAGATCGTCGGACTTCATCGTTTCTTGTCACGCCTTCTCGGCACCGGCAGACCCTTAATGATGTCCTCGGGTAATACGTCCAATCCCTCGCAGAGAATGAGTACCATCGAAAGGCGGGGATCGCTGTGACCGACTTCGGCCCTCGTAACCGTGCCAGGATCGAGGCGGCATTTCTCAGCGAGGTCGGATGTTGACATTCCAGTCGCTATCCGCTGGAGCCTGATGCGTGCGCCAAACGCTTGGGCGAGTCGTCTGCGCTCGGTTCCCGCATTGGCAAAATAGGTGTTTGAGGGCACTGTTGCTAACCTCTCTTGCGAGTAACCCAGGAGGCTGTCCCCGACTTGGATACAGAGATATCTATAGTTGTCCTCCCGCCGCTGTCTCAAGGTTATACGGGCGGCTGATTGGGCTGTGTGGCTCGTCCTCGCGCCGATAGCCCAAGCGTGCCGAAATGCGGTCAGCAGTCGATATGAGGTGCGGAGCCAGAGCGGCGACCAGTTGCTCAATGCCGATGGTCGCCTTGTTCGCGGCCAGGTTGATAGCAGCGACTACCTCGCACGACTCACAGCGCACTGGCGCCGCGATGGCGATGAGGTCAGGCGCAAGCTCCTCGTCATTGATCGCAAGACCTGCCTCGCGGATGGTTGCGAGCTCTGTCCTCAGCTCTCTTTTGGACCTGATGGTGTTTGGCCCGCGCTTGGATAGGTTGAGTGCGTCCACCAGCGCCCTTTGTGTCTCGTCGTAGAGGTACGCAAGCAACAGCTTCCCCATTGCCGTGCAGTGAATCGGCAGACGCGAGCCGATGGTGAGCCCGAGATCGATCTTGCGTTGCCCGCGACGCGCGCCCAGCACCCGATCGAGGTACAGGATTTCGGGTCCATCGATGACCGCAAGGCTGGCGGTGTAGCCGGTGCGCTGGCGCAGCTCCTCGAGCAGTGTCCGGGAGTGCTCGCGGAGGCTCATGCTGCTCATCGCGCCCATACCAAGATCGATGACCGACAGCGCCAGGCAATACTTGCGCCCCTCCTTGACCTGCTTCAGGTGGCCGAGCGCCACGAGTGTGATGACGTAGCGGTGGGTGGTACTGCGGCTCATCCCCAGCGCGTCGGCGAGGTCCGCGATTCCCTGCACGGGCGAGTCGGGGGTGAAACAGCTCAAAATCGCCAGGCCACGCTCCAGCGATTGCGAGAAGCGCGGTGCGTTCAACATCGGGACCGAGGGCAGCAGTTCCCCGGTCTCGTCGACCCTGAATGTCGGTGGTGCTGTCTTTGGCATTCAAGCGCTCCGCAGGCCCTACTGGTGGCAGTTTCAGAGTGGGTGCGCCGCTGGCCTCTCGACCAGCGGGCACCCACTCTGGTCCTCCCTACCCCTCCACGCACGCCAGGGCGGCGCCCGTTTTATCTGTCCCTCAAGGAGGCGTGGGCCGGACCGAAGGAAGGTCCGGTCCGGCCCGGTTGCCCTTGGGCTTTATACGCGATGTCTGACTTGGCGCTCGCCGAGCTTTCCGGTAACGATGGGATCACTGGCCCCCTCGCCATGCCGATTCAGTAGTCCGGCCCGCGGCCTCGTCAGTCATCGCACGAGCGAGCATGACCGACCCCGCCACCCATGTGAAGTCCGTAAACGGCTATACCGTAAGCAGGTATCCGCAAGCGGACACCCCGGCTGAACGAGCGCAACGGTTCACGCGCTACGACGCACAAACCGCCGGGCACGCAGGACGAGCATCGCGGGCGCCGCCAGCTCGCCGAGCGCATCCAGGATGCTTTCCGCAGCGGGACGGGACGCCGGCACCCATGCTTCTCGATCCGAGAGGTAGAGGCTCACCATGCCGGCCAGGATGAGACTGTGGTCGGCGCCGGCGGCGGCGCGTCGGACGGACTCGGCAGTGAGGAACGCCATGCGCTCGGCGGTCTCGTGCGGCGAGGCATAGAGGTCGAGAAGGTTGGGCTGGCTGGTAGCGGCATCCTCAGCGCGATCGGTCAGGCCGTCCAAGAGCGTGTGCAGCGCACCGGCCCACGGCCAGTACAAGCCCTCGATCGCCGCGGCGCGGGCCGGGTCCATTGCCGGGTCAGCGGCGGCGGCCAGCAACGCCAGCGTGTCGAGCGACGAGCCGCACGCCGCCCATGTCTCCCACCAGCGCAGCGAACGGTACGGCGTGGCCTGTGCCGCCCACCGCATGAGCTCCGGATGGTCCTGATCGGTTGCGAGGTTAACCCCGCTCTGGTAGCGAACGGTCCGTCGAGCGCTTGCAACGATCTTGGCGGCGAGCGGTTCGTAGGCGGGCAGTTGGGCGACCACCACGCGGCAACTATCCACCAGCCCGGTGAGGTAGCCGCCGTCGTGGCCACAGGCGTGGTGGCGGTAGTAGTTGGGGTGGGGTCCGCCAGGTTCGAGCGCGGCGACGATCGCGGCATGGAGGCTGGCGCGCGTTGGCGGCCGGAATCTCGCTTGGCTGCTCCATGAGCGTGTCGGCGTAGTCGTAGGTGGCCTGATAGTCCACGAGCAGACGCGCGACGACAGACCGGCGCGCACGGGGTGCGAACGCAGCGAAAACCGATGCGCCCTCAAGGCTGGCCCACTTGGTCTCCTGCGCGGCGAGCGCCAGGCGACGCAGCGTTGGGTCGGGAATCCGGGCCGCCTCCATGTATACGCGGCGCATCTCACGGCGCACCACCGGGAAGACATCAAGCCAATAGCTGCGCGCGGCCAGCGTGAAGGCTGCCGCGCTCGCCATCCGACAGTTCAGTGCCCAGGACACACGATATGGTCCCGCTCACGAACCCCGCGTGCAATCTCACTCCTGCAAACTTGTTTCGGTCGTGATGCCGGCGGCGGAGTATCCGGGGAGAGCGATCACCGCCAGGGCGATCCCCACGACGACCAGCAGCGTGAATATCGCGTGCGGCACACCGAGCGAGAAGGGTGTCGGGAAGCCCGTGCCCAGGCGCAGGTAGCGGTCGGCGAGAGCATGTCCATAAAGGCCGAGCACTAGCCCATCGACACACCCGATGGCGAGGACAACGCCACACTCTAACAGCAGACCACGCCAGAGCTGGTGGCGGTCGAAGCCATCAGCCTTCAACGTCGCCAATCGGACCCGTCGCTGGTGGATGGCCGTCGAGAGCGCCGCCGCCAGCGCCAATGCCGCCGTCAACAGCAACAGCGTCGATATCTGACCAAGACTCCTCAGACCCTGGCGCGCTTCGCGTTCTATGCTGACGATGCGTTCGTGGGAGGTCAGAACTTGGAGACCGCTCTGTGCACCGACCGCCGCTGACACCGCGCGCCTACCCGTTTCCATCCTCACGCCCGGCTTGAGGTTTATCCCCAACACAGTCGGGTCGGCCGTGCTCCAATAATGGCGGTAATCGGTGGTGTTGATACTGATGGCGCCGGGCGGCCATCCGATATTCGTGGTGATCGCTGCCACCCCAAACGTCGCAGTGCCCGTCGGTGTCGGCAGAGTGAATGTCCCGCCGATATGCAAGTGGTGTTCATTGGCGAAAGCATTGGAGACGGCAGCCCAGCCGCCACGACGCAGCAGCGCCGAGGCGTGCGCGAGATTGCCACGCAAAAGCTGACTAGAGGGAAGGATCTCTGCGTCGTTGGAAGGTCGCGCCCGTATCCAAAGCCGCCGCGAGCCGTCATTGAGATACGCATTCTGGTACACGCTCACCGAGGCGACGCCAGGCGCTCGGGCGATGGCGTCTAGCACTCCGCGAGCCGGAAAGCTGTCGGTGGCAAAGATGTTCTTTTCGTTGCCCAACACCCAAATCTGTGCTGCCTTGTAATCCTGATTTGTAACCTGACCAAGACCGCGGATCAGGTCGTTGCGTGCCCCGCCCACAGCGACCGACCCGTAGATGGCGAGCGCTGCGATGCCCGCCAAGGCGGCGGAGCGGGTAGCGGTCCCTTCGAGTTCGATGACAGCGACGGCCAGCATTCCGCCGTGGTACTTGCGGCCGATGTAGCGCATGAGACGTGTCGCCGCGCGGAAGGCCAGTGGGATGAAGCAGAGCGCCGCCGCCGCCAGCAGCACTCCTCCGCCAGCGGTCAGAGACGAATCGAGGAGTACGACAACTGTGACCACTGCGATCAGCGCCGCGCCTGCGATCGCGGCCCGGCGTGCGGTCTGTGGGGTGATGGCCTGCCCCGGCTCGCCGGGCTTGTGTAGCACGGCGTCCACGGGCTCACTGGAGCGCAGGTCGAAGATGGGGGCCATTGACGCCAGTAGTGCCGCCAGCACGCCGCAACCCAACGCGATCAACACCGCGCTCGCGCGCACCGTCTGATGACCGCTTGCCGGAAACGCGATGGCGATGTAGTTCGGTACTTCGTGGAACAACGTGCGCGCCAGCACGTCGCCGACCGCGATCCCCACCAACGAAGCGGCGATGCCGAGCGCCCCGGCCTGAAACGCGAGGATGACGAGCACCTGCTTGGAGTCGAAGCCCTGCGTACGCATGTCGGCGATGACCCGGCGGCGCTCGGGCATGGTGAGCAGCATCGCGTTGAGCGCGAGCAGGATCCCCACCATCACCGAGATTGCGACGAACAGGGACGTGGACTGCGTCGTCGGCGCCGCGGCGCCCTCTACCAGTCGCAGTTCGTTGGTCGCCGGCACCACGTCGAGCGTGTCGCCCGCCAGCGCGCGCAACTCACGGGCGACCTGCACCGTCTTCCCCGGCTGCGTGCGGATAGGCATGTTGGTCACGCGGCCTGCCTGTCCCGTCAACT
The DNA here is from genome assembly GCA_963702085.1 of uncultured Solirubrobacterales bacterium. GTDB lineage: Bacteria > Actinomycetota > Thermoleophilia > Solirubrobacterales > Solirubrobacteraceae > Palsa-744. The sequence goes on from OY969707.1 coordinate 3,237,424, forward strand.
GCTGCGCATACGGCAGCAACGCCACGGTGATGCCGCTCGATGCCACCGGCCCGATCGCGCTTTCGCCGAGCACTGCGCGCACCAGGACGGTGTGGGCATACCCGTTCGTCAGCAGCCGGACGGTCGATTCCGTCCGCGCGCCGATCGACTGTGCCACCCCGGACGGTAGGCCGATACCGCCCTGCAGAAGCAACGCTCCCGTCCCGAGGTTCTGCACTGCGGGGCCTTCCATGCCGACCAGGCCCGCAGTGACTCCCTCCAGCTGCACCGCACGTTCCCCACTCGGCCCCCGGAGGATTGCGTTCTCCCTCAGCAGGAATGCGGAGTCCTTGATCCCGGGTAGAGCAGCGGCGCGCTTTGCCAATGCCTCGCTGAACCCCTGCGAGGAGCGCGCCGCCAGTTCCAGCGACGCCGTGCCATCCACGTCGTGCAGGATTTCGCGCGCAGAGCCCACGATGCTCGTGTTGGCGACCAGCACGCCGAACACCAGCGCCACCCCCACGGCAATCCCCGCGCCGGCCAGCAGCTCGCCGATCGTGTGGCGCCTGAGCCGCTCCCAATACATGCCGAACAGAACGCTCACCCGCAGCCGGAAGATGAGCGGGTCCAGCTCGGGCCAGCGCATCAGGAGACCGTCGGGTATAGCTCGGCAATGAAGCCGTCGGTGATCTGCCCGTCGCGCAGCGTCAGCACGCGATCGACAATCGACGTTGCCAGTGGATCGTGCGTGACGAGCAGGACCGGGATCTGCTCCTCGTGGCCGATCTCCCTGAGCATCGTCAGCACTTCGACGCTGCGCTTGGAGTCCAGGTTGCCGGTCGGCTCGTCGGCGAGCAGCAGCCGGGGGTTGGTCGCCAACGCGCGCGCGATCGCCACCCGCTGACGCTCCCCCATCGACATTTCCGCAGGCTTGTGCTCGAGGCGGTGGCCGAGCCCGACTCGCTCCAGCCAGGGCCGGGCGGCGTCGGCGGCCTCGCCCATTTTCGCGCCGTGCGCCAGGAGCTTCAGCCCCGCGTTGTCGATCGCGGAGGCGCCCATGAGCAGGTTGAAGGACTGGAAGACGATCCCCACCTGCTCGCGCCGGTAGCGCGCGCTCTCGTTCGGAGAGAGCTTCGTCAGCTCCAGTCCGCCGAAGCGCACGCTGCCACTGTCCGGTCGCATCATGGCGGCGGCCATCAATAGCAGCGTTGTCTTGCCCGAGCCGGACGGGCCGTACAGCGCCACGAACTCTCCGGGTGAGACGGTCAGCGAGACACCATCGACAGCCCGGACCGTCTCATCGCCGGCCCGGTAGTGCTTGACGACCTCGCGCAGTTCGAGCGCGCTCACGGTGCGCCCGGACTCGCGCCCCGGCCGGGTCGCAGCTCCACCACCTTGCGGCGCGAGTCGGTGGAGTAGAGCTGGCCGTCGAGGTTCATCACGCGGTGCGAGCCGCGCACGGCCGTGACCTCTTCGGAGGCGATAACTAGCGCAAGCCCGAGTTGCTTGGGGAGCCCGTGCAGCAACTCGAAGAACTCCCGCGCATCGCTCGGACGGGGCAGCACCGCAGGCTCGTCAACCAGCAGCAGGCGCGGCTCGCGGACCAGCGCCCGCGCCAGCTCGACGCGCACCCGGTCGCTCACCCCCAGCCGGTCGGTCGTGCGGTGCCCCAGCTCCGGTGCCTGCACCCACTCCAGTGCCCGATGCGCGCGCCGTTCCGCCTGCCTCATTTTCAGGCCGTCGCTGTAAAGCGGGGTGGCGATGTGCGTCACAACCGGCCGGGACGCCACCGGCCGCCAATCGCACGACGCCAGCGCGATCCCGCCGCAACGCCGATAGCGCGTTCGGCGATCTCCGCTCATCCGGGCAAGGTCGTGGCCGTCCCAGCACACCGAACCCGAGTCCGCCGGCTCCAGACCGGCGGCGACCTCGAGCAGCGTCGTCTTGCCCGCCAGCCGCGCGGCGAGCACACCGATCGTTTCGCCGACGTCGATCTCGAACGAGACGTGATCGAGCACCAGCCGAGGGCGCAACCCATCGCGGTAGCTCTTGCAGACTTCTTGCAGCGCCAAGAGCGTCATCGTGCCGGCCGCCGGGCGATGAAATCCTTGAGGTCCGCAGAAATCCCGTTGACCCACTCGATCTCCGCTTTCGACTGCTTATCGACCTCCTCCCGTAGCTGGCTGACGACCAACCCCCGCCACGACCCCACAGGGGCAGACCACGTCGCCGCGTTCTCCTGGATCGCTTCAAGCAAGTCTTCTCGATACTCTGCCAGGGCTCGCAGCAGATCCGGCGCGTCCTCCTCCTCCGAGAACGCCACGCGAGCGTGGATATCCACCCGCAGGACACTCATTGCCGGCCGGCTGCCGAACCAGTCCAGTCGCGCTTGCTTCGCCGCCTCGGTCGGATAGTAGACCTTCCGATAGCCGGGAGGGTCCGGGATCGATTCAACCTCGGACCGGACCAACCCAGCCGCTATGAGCTGCTTCAACGGCTGGTAGATGTGCTTCGGGTGGATCGCCCAGGTGCCCATCCGGAGATTGATCCTTTTCGCCACGTCGTACCCATGCCCCGGTGCTTCCAAGAGCACCGCCAAGCAAGCCGCCTTGACCGGCGCCCTGCCTTCCAGGCGACCAGGCTGGGGCTCCTCCTCCGGCTGTCTCTTCCTGCGTGGCATCTTCGACTCGTCCGAATCGTACATGCGGGGGGCCAGAAGCGATGTGGCGAGCCAGGCCCAGTTCTCCCGAAATGTTTCCGACTTTGCCTGTCCGAGACGACGAAAGACACGGCGCAGGCTTCGGGCGGCGGAAAGCGCGAGATCGCTCACGACAGACCATCGGCGCCTCTATAGAGTGTTCAGGCATGTGGATAGATCCCAAGACAGCAAACATGACTGCCTGGCGGGCCGAGGTCGTAGCAATGGCGCTCGCCCTCGGGCTCGCCGGGCTCGTGTGGGTCTGCGCCGCGAGCGCATCACCGGTACCCGCCAGGACGGCACGCACGCTGAACGTCACCGACGAAGCCCACCTGCACCTCACCGGGACCGAAGGCGAACAGCTGAGCGAGGAAGGCCCAGCCACCGGAGCGCTCCCCGGCACAGTCCGGGTCCAGCTCACCGTCAGCGCAACGGTCACCGCGACCTTCACGATCTACGCGCGAGGCGGCGGGGCGATCAGCGGCCACGGGTCAGCGCGACTACACTCCAGCGGGCGCTACGCGAGCTTCGGGGGCACCCTGACGGTCAGCCACGGCACCGGCCGCTACACGCACGCGCACGGAAGCGGCGGGCTCTACGGCGTCGTTGACCGCAAGGGCGATGCGCTGACCGTCCAGACCACAGGCAGGCTCTCCTATTAGGCCGACGTCCCTCAGCATGTCGAGAGTCCGCGTCCTGATCGCGGCGCTCGTCTGCGCCGCGTGCCTGCCAGCATCGGCCGGCGCTGTCCCGACGGTCGCGCTCAACGCGAAGCTGCTTCCTGAGCACCTGGGCCGGGGAACCACGATTCGGTTCGGGTTCTCGATCGCGTTCCCGCGTGGCGAAAAGCCCATACCCCTCACGCTGATCGAACTGCGCTACCCCGCGCATCTGGGGATCGCCACGAGTGGTCTTGGCCTCTCGACATGCAGCGCCCAGACCCTCGAACAGGACGGGCCGCCCGGCTGTCCGGCCGAGTCGATCATGGGCTACGGCTCGGGACTCATCGAGGTCCCCTTCGGCCCCGAGACCGTGTACGAGTCGGTCAAACTGACGACCTTCATGGCGCCCTTGCAGGAAGGGCACCTGGGGCTGCTCTTCTTCGTCGATGCAGGCGAGCCGGTCAGCGAAGAACTGGTCATCCCCAGCGTGGTGCTGCCCTCCCACGCGCCGTTCGGCGGCGACCTCACCACCAGCGTACCCCTGGTCCCAACGCTGCCCGGCGCGTCCTACGCCATCCTCACGCGGTTCGCCACCACACTCGGCCCCAGCGGCATCACCTACTGGGAATACCGCAAGGGCAGATACATCCCCTACCACCCCCGCGGCATCCTCCTCCCCCGGCGGTGCCCCCGCGGCGGGTTCCAGTTCGCCACCGCACTCACTTTCGAGGGTGGCGCGCAGGCCCACGCTCACACGGCCGTGCCCTGCCCCCACAGGGGGGGCTCCCACCCAGGCTGAGACGACCGATCCAGAGCTACGGAGACCTGCGCTGCGGCGAGGACCACGCGCGTGGTCTCGTATCGACGCGCTCACGGTGCAGGAAGGAGCGCCTGCCCTGGACCGGTATCGGTCGTAGTCGCGGCCGTCCGCTCCGGGGGCTTCCCCCGCCTGCTCGCCTTCTGGCTCATTCGACGGGCCACCAACGCGCGTCATAGATGCCGCCCGATCGCGACTATGGTTGCGCGCGTGCCTGTGCAGCAGATCCGCACAGCGACCGGCGCCGGTGAGGTCGTTGCCCTGGACCCAGCGGACTTGGCGTGGAACCGGTCCGATCAACGGTTCTGGTTCCATTACACCGACCGCGGCGCGGCGCGGGCCATCGCCACGACCGGCATTACAAGATCGGCGACCGTCATCCCAAGACGCCCGGCCTGTACGTCACGACCTTGCAACCCGGCGCGGTCGGTTCTGAGGCACTCCTCAACGCCCTGTTCGACGGCACCCGCGACCGCGAACGCACGCAGGCCGCGGTCGTCTTCGCCGACGGTCCGCTCATGTTCGAGCGGGTCAGCGAGCACGCCTGGCGGCATTCGGCGCCGGTCGGCGCCGAGCTGAACCTGCGCGATCAGATCGTGGGCTGGGGCGCGACCGAGCAAGGCATCTGGCTGCACTCCCCGAGCCTGTACCTGCCGGCGCAGTCACAGCCCATACCGTAGTACGGTATACTGCCTTTGCAAAGGTAGCCACCATGCCATCCGACGATTCCAACATCCCCGTCGAGCGGATCACATTCGAGGGCCGCCCCCAGCTTCGCGCAGACCGGGTCGGATACGTACTCGACGGCGAACATTTCGAGGGCTTCGCCGACCGGACCGACCTAGATCCACGCAGCCGCCGAACGATCGCGGAGTGGGCACGGGCCTTCACCCCCGACCGCCTCACCGGCGAGCAGCAACGACTTCTTGAGCAACCCGACCCGGGAACATCGGAGACCGAACGTCAGCTGCTCGAAGCCGCTATCGAAAACGCAGAGCGGGACATGCCGTTGACAATCGACCTGGGCCTGTACGCACGCCTTGACGCCGACCAGATTCGCGCGATCCGCGAACCCTGGACGGTGCTCGACGGAGCACGCCGACGGGAATACCCGTTGAACACCGGCGAGCTCGCCCGCCTCACCGGCACCACCGCGAAGCAAGTCCGAACCTGGGAGGAAAGCGGTCTTCTGCCCGCGTACTGGATCGCCGGCCGGCGGCACTTCTTCTCCGCCGCCGCCGTCTACGCCTTCCTGCTCAAAGACCTAGACCGCAACGAGATCCGCGGCGCGCGCCGCGTTCTCTCCGCCGAACCCGGCGACCTCATACCCGAGCTCGTCGCCTCCGCCGTCGAGCGCTCACGCCACACCGCGCACCCCGCACGCCTAGCCACGCTACTCAGAGCATCCGCCGCCCATCCGATTCCGGTCGGGTCTACTGACCAGCCCGGCTCAGGAGCGCGTCAAGCGCCGCCCTGAGGTCGTCCACCGACTGGTAGTCCAGCCCCAAGCGATGGTCGTGGCGGTGGCGCACCACGCCCTGCTCGTCGATCACGATGACGGCACGCTTGCCGCTGGCGCTGTACGCCTGACCGACGGCCCTATCGACGTCAGCCAGCAGCGGGACCGTCAGGCTGTTCTTCTCGACGAAGCCCTTGTGGGAGTCCACGTCCTGCGCGGAGATCCCGACCACCGTCGCATCGAGCGCCGCGAAGTCGTCCGCGCGATCCCGGTAGGAGCAGAACTGCCTCTTACATACGGGCGTGTTGTCACCCGGATAGAACAACAGCACCACCCGCTCCCCGCGGTGCGCGGAGAGCTTGAACGGACCGTCGGTGCCCGGCAGGCTCGAAGTCCGGGGCCTGCTCTCCAACCTGCGGCGTCTTGGGCACAGGCGCAGGATACAGGCGACGAAGCGCCGGCGGTCCGGTCCAGTGGGCCGCCGGCGCCCGCTCGGCGCCGAGACTGAGGGGGTCTCGGGCCGACACGAGATCCGGGAGGCAGCCAGCGGAGAGAGAAGTCGTACCGGCTGCTCGGAACACACGTCGCTTCCTGTCCCTCGGGACAGGCCGATGCTCGCACCCGCGTACGCCGCCGATGTGATCTTGCGGTGATCTGTTGTGACCTTGCGGTGACCGCGATGCGGTACAACACCTGCGCATGAACGCCCACCTCGCGGCCACAGGCCCTGAGCGCCCATGTCCCGCGCGCCCCTGGCGTCGCCTGCGGCTCCCGGCCACTGCGCCGCTCACGCTCGCGCTCGCCGCGCTGGCGATCGCGGCCTGCGGCGGGAGCGCATCCCCGACCTCCTCCTCCGCGCCCGCCGGCTCCTCCGCCGCGTATGCGAGTTCTGGCACACCCTCTGCCTCCAGCGGATCAGCCCGGTCGGACGACCCCGGAACACCCACGGGGAGGACGGCAGGCGCAACCGCCTCGCTGCAGAACTGGCCGGAGTTCGGCCTGAACCCCCTGCGCTCGGACGCGAGCAACGAGAGCACCGACATCACGGCCGCCAACGTCGGCCACCTGCACCACCTGCAGATCGCGCTGCCCGGGACGGTGGACTCGTCCCCGATCTACCTCCACGAGGTGACCGTGGCCAGCGCGGTGCGCGATGTGACGATCGCCACCACCACGTACGGCAAGACGCTCGCGGTGGACGCCTCCAGCGGCGCGATTCTGTGGACCTTCACCCCGCCCGGCTACTCCAGGTGGGCGGGCAGCCCCCAGATCACCACCGCCAGCCCGATCGCCGACCCCGACCGCCGGTTCGTGTACGCCGCGTCCCCCAACGGGCTGATCCACAAGCTCTCGCTCGCCGACGGCAGCGAGGACTCAAGTGGCTCCTGGCCGATCTCGATCACGCGCGACCCTACGCACGAGAAGATCGCCGCCGCACTGAACATCGACGGCCCCGACGTCCTCGCAGCGACCGGCGGCTACTTCGGCGACGCTCCCCCCTACCAGGGCCACGTGGTGCTGATCGATCGCTCCTCGGGCGCCGCGCGCGGAGTGTTCAACGCGCTCTGCGCGAACCGCCGCACGCTGAGCGTCCCCTCCAGCTGCCCCGCCAGCGACTCCGCGATCCTGTCTCGCAGCGGCGCCGTTGTGGAGCCGGGAGGGCGCGGCATCCTGATTGACACCGGCAACGGCCCCTGGAACGGGAGCAGCAATTTCGGAGACTCCGTGCTCGAGCTCACCTTCCCCGGCCTGCGGCTGCGCCAGAGCTACACCCCCGTGGACCAGGAACACCTCAACACCTCCGACTCCGACCTCGGCTCCAGCGCCCCCGCGCTGCTCGGCCACAACCGGGTGGTGCTCGCCGGCAAGGACGGGGTCATGCGCGTTCTCGCCCTCTCGGACCTCGACGGGCACCCACCGTCCACCCGGCACACCACGCTGGGCGGGGAAGTCCAGCAGCTGCCAACGCCCAGCGGGGGAGAGCTGTTCACCGCCCCCGCCGTGTGGCATCACGGCGGCGCCACCACCGTGTTCGTGGCCGACGGCGAGGGAACCGGCGCCTACGCGCTGCGCGGCGGGCGGCTGCACACGCTGTGGGTCAACAGCACCGCCGGCGCCAGCCCGATCGTGGCGGGCGGCCTGCTGTACGTCTACGAACCGAACGGGGGCGGGATCGAGGTCTACAACCCCGGCGGCTCGTCGCACCCGATCGCCAAGCTGCCGGGCGCCCCCGGGCACTGGAACAGCCCGATCGTCGCCGACGGGCACGTCGTCGAGCCCGAGGGCGATGCCAACGAACACAAGCTCAGCGGGACGCTCGAGCTCTTCTCGGTCGGCTGACACGTACACCCGAGCCGCCCCGCGGGCGGGACCCGGCGATCAGTGCTCAGATTCACCGACCGGGCGTGACAAACCCGGCTCGCGGGGGTAGCCAAACCCAGCTCGCAGGGGTAGCCTGAACCAATGGAGGAATCGCTCAGCGGACAACTGCTCCTCGCCGCCCCCTCGCTGCAGGACCCCAACTTCCAGCGCACAGTGGTACTGGTCGGCGCCCACAGCGAGGAGGGGGCGATGGGAGTCGTGCTCAACCGCCCCTCCGCGGTGACGGTCGGCCAGGCGGTGCCGCAGCTTGAGCAGGCCGTCGGCGAGCAGGAGACCGTGTACGTCGGCGGGCCCGTCCAGCCGAGCTCGATCGTGTTCCTCGCCGAGTTTCTGGACCCAGCCCCCGCCGGGCTGCTCGTGCTCGGGCGCATCGGCTTCCCGGCGCCCGAGGCCGACATCGACGAGCTCTCCGAGTCGATCGCGCGCCGGCGCGTGTTCGCGGGCTACGCCGGGTGGGGCGAGGGACAGCTCGACGAGGAGCTCGACCAGGGCGACTGGATCGCCCACCCCGCGCAGCCCGAGGACGTGTTCACCGAGGACCCCGACGAGCTGTGGAGCAGAGTGCTCGCCCGCAAGGGCGGCGCGTACGTGCTGATTGCGCGGATGCCGCTCGACCCGAGCGTGAACTGAGCGTCCAACCGGACGGCCGGCCTCCGGCGAAGAGCTTTCTACTCTCTATAGAAGCCCGCCCCAGGGTGCGCGCTCCACCCGCCCCCCACGCTTCCCCAACCGCCCGAGGTCGCCGATGCTCAAGCTCGCCCGCTGGTCCACAACCCATCGCCTGTACGTCGTAATCGGCTGGATCCTCCTGATCGTGCTCGTCAACGGCGTAGCGCAGTCGGCAGGCACGGAATACTCCAACAACTTCACGATCCCCAACTCCGACGCCCAGCGCGCCGCGGACCTCCTGCAGAAGAGCTTCCCCGCGCAGGCCGGGGACCGCGACCAGATCGTCTTCCGGGTCTCACACGGCACCGTGCTCGACCCCGCGGTGCGCGAACGGATGAGCGCGATGTTCGCCGAAGTCGCCCACCTGCCGCACGTCTCGACCGTGGTCAGCCCCTACGCGCAGGCCTCGGGAGGCAAGGCGATCTCCGCCAACCGCCAGATCGCGTTCGCGACGGTGGTGTTCGACGAGAAAGCCAACGTGCTGCCCAAGAGCGCCGGCGAACGCGTCGTCGACACCGCCAAGGCCGCCCGGCAGCCGGGCCTCCAGGTGGAGCTCGGCGGACTGGCGATCGAGCTCACCGAGCAGGAAGGCTTCGGCTTCACGACCGCGATCGGCCTGCTGGCGGCGATCGTGATCCTGCTGATCACCTTCGGCTCGCTGATCGCGATGGGCCTGCCGATCGTGACCGCGCTCTTCGGGCTGGGCACCGGCCTCGGGTTGATCGCGCTGTTCACCCACGTGGTGGACACCCCCAACTTCTCCTCCGAGCTCGCCGCGATGATCGGCCTCGGTGTGGGGATCGACTACTCGCTGTTCATCCTGACCCGCTACCGCGAGGCATACGCCGGCCCCGGCCCCACCCACGGGCGGGTGCGCGAGTCGGTCGTGCAGGCGATGGACACCGCCGGGCGCGCCGTCCTGTTCGCGGGCACCACCGTGGTGATCGCGCTGCTGGGGATGATGTTGCTGGGCGTCAGCTTCCTCTACGGCGTGGCGCTCTCGGCGTCGATCGGCGTGCTGCTCGTGATGAGCGCCTCGCTCACCCTGCTGCCCGCACTGCTGAGCCTCGCGGGCGACCGCCTTGCGCGACCCAGCCGACGGGCTCGTAGGCGCGCACGGCAGGCCGCGGCTGAGGGCGACGGCACCCTGTCGGCACCCACCGGTACGCCCACACCGGCCGGTGGCGGAGCGTGGTTGCGGTGGAGCAACTTCGTGCAGCGCCGACCCAAGACGATCGCGCTCGCCGCGACGCTCGTCATGCTCGCGATCGCCGCCCCCGCGCTCGCCCTGCGGCTGGGCTCGAGCGACGCGTCCAACGACCCCCCGCACACGACCACCTACCAGGCATACAGGCTGCTGGCGGAGGGCTTCGGCGAAGGCTTCAACGGCCCGCTGCAGGTGGTGGTGCAGCTGCCCCACGCGGGCGACACGGCGGCGTTGAGCGAACTGCAGCGCGCGCTCGCCGGGGCGCCCGGCGTGGTCTCGGTCACCCCGCCCCGCCTGAACCCCACCGGCGAGGTGGCCACGTTCTCGGTGTACCCCCACTCCTCCCCCCAGGCGTACGCCACCACGGTGCTCGTGCGGGACCTGCGCGAACACGCGATCCCGCCCGTCGAGGCACGCACGGGCGCGGTCGCCTACGTGGGCGGCGTCACCGCCGGCGCGGTCGACTTCGCCACCGTGCTCGCCCACAAGCTGCCGCTGTTCATCGGCGTGGTCGTGCTGCTCTCGGCGCTGCTGCTGGCGGTCGTGTTTCGCTCGCTGGTGATCCCGGTGCAGGCCGCCTTCATGAACCTGCTCAGCATCGGCGCCTCGCTCGGGGTGATCGTCGCGATCTTCCAGTGGGGCTGGCTGCCGTGGCTGCTGGGAGTGCACCCGGGGCCGATCGAATCGTTCATCCCCGTGATGCTGTTCGCGATCGTGTTCGGGCTCTCGATGGACTACGAGGTGTTCCTCGTCTCGCGCATCCACGAGCAGTGGACCCGCACCAAAGACAACCGCCGCGCCGTCGGGGAGGGCCTCGCGCTGACCGGCCGCGTGGTCACCGCCGCCGCCGCGATCATGGTGTGCGTCTTCCTCTCCTTCGTGCTCGGGGAAAGCCGGGTCATCCAGCAGTTCGGCCTGAGCCTCGCCAGCGCGGTGTTCCTCGACGCGGTCATCGTCCGCTGCATGTTGCTGCCCGCGGTGCTCCACATCGTCGGCGAGCGCACCTGGCGGATCCCCGCCGGTCTGGACCGCAGGCTGCCGCGCATCAATATCGAGGGCACCTCCGTGCGCGAGATGGCCCCCGTCGAGGAGGGCGAGCTCTCGGTGAACGGAGCGCGGGAGCGGGAGCGCACAGGCGTGCGGTGAGGCGCAAGAGGGCTATGAGGAGCAGGAACGGCAGGCGCCGTGCAACACGATCTCGTGCTCTGAGACCGCCAGCGGCACCCGGGCACTGAGCTCGTCGATCGCGCGCTCCAGGGCGGCATCGGAGAACGGCGTCACCAAACCGCAGGAGTCGCACACCAGGTGGTGGTGGTGCTCGCCGGCGGAGTCAGGGGCGCGCTCGTAGCGGACCCGGGCCTGCCCCGTCTCCACCCGCACCACCAGGCCCAGGCGCTCGAGCTCGTCGAGGATCCGGTAGACGCTCGCACGGCTCACCGGCCGTGGCGAGCGCGCGCCCAGCGCCTGCTCGATCTCGTCTGCAGTGAGCGCGCAGCGCTGCTCGGCGAGGAGCTCCAACAGCGCGCGCCGCGCGCCGCCGTACCTGCGACCCCCCGCGGCCAGTACAGCTTCCGCGCGGTCGGCCCAGGTGTCGGTGAGGGAGGTCATACAAGGATGGTAAGGGCGTAGAAGGCGAGCGCCACCAGGGTCACCGCGCTGCCCGGGGGGACCACCCCGGTCCAGTCAGCCAAAGCGAGCCCGCCCCACATCGCGCCCAGGGCGATCAGCGCGGAGAGCGCCAGCCCCCGAAAGGGGCTCGCCGTGAGCCGGTGCGCAGCCGCCGCGGGAGCCGCAAGCAGGCCGAGCAGCAGGAGTGCCCCCACCGCCTGCGTCGCCTCCGCCGCATCGAGGCCCAGCAGCGCCAGGAACGCGAGCCCCAGGGCGCGCACCGGCACACCCCGAGCCGCCGCGAGCGGCGCGTCGATCGAGGCGAACAGCAGCGGGCGCCCGATCGCCAGCAACGCCACCACGAGCGCCACGCCGAGGAGCGCCGCCAGTTGCGCCTCCCCCGCGGTGAGGCTGAAGATCGAGCCGAACAGCGTGCGCGCGGCGATCGTCCCGGACGACCCCGAGGAGCCCGAGTCGAAGAGCGCCAGGAAGAGCACCCCCAGCCCGAGGACCCACACGAACACCATCCCAGTCGTCACGTCGTCCGCTCGCGCGTGGTGGGCGGAGGACCGGGCGGAGGGGTCCAGAGCCCCCAGCAGCAACGCGACCCCGACGGTCGCCGCGAACAGCCCCACGCGCAGGTCGAGACCCGCCGCCGCGGCAGCCAGCGCCCCCGTGAACGCCACGTGACTGAGTGCGTCCCCCGCGAACAACTGCACACGCAGCACCACGAAGTACCCGATCAGCCCGGTGGCCACCGCGATGCACGAGCCCGCGAGCAGGGCGGGGCCGAGGAAGCCCTGGAAGGGCATCAGCGAAGCGCGCTCCGCGCCAGCCGCGCCGCCGCGAACAGCGCGATCGCAAGACTCGTCACGAAGAAGCCCGGCGGGTAGTTCGTGAAGTAGGAGAGCCCCAGCCCCACCCACGCGATCACGAGCCCCACCAGCACACTCAGAGCCAGGCTCAGTCCGATGCGCGGGGTCAGCTCGCGCGCGATCGCCGCCGGCGCGAGCAGCAGCGCGAAGACCAGCAGCACACCCGTGATCTGCACCGTCGCCGCCACCGAGAGCCCAAGCACCCCCAGGAACGCCACCGACAACACGCGCACCGGCACGCGGCTCGCGTCTGCAAGCGAGCGATCGACCGAAGCAAAGAACAGCGGTCGCCCCACGACTGCGAGAAACGCCACGGCACACACCCCCACAATCGCCAGCGTCAGCACCTCGCCCCGCGTAACTCCCAGGATCGAGCCGAACAGCAGCGTCTCCAGGCTCTCAAGCACACCCCCGTAGAGACTCAGCAGGAGAAAGCCCACAGCCAGCGCTCCCGCCTGCACCATCCCGATCACCGCCGACTGCTGCGCCTGCCCGCGCCGCACCCCGCCGGGGGTGGAGCCGGCGATCAACAGCGCCCCCGCACCACAGAACGCGAAGTACCCCCACGCCAGCGGTAGGCCCACCAGCGCCGCCGCCGCCGCGCCGGGGAAGGACATCACCGAAAGCGTGTGCCCCGCAAACGTCTCGCCCCGCAGCACCATGAACCAGCCCACCACGGCCGCCATCACCGCCACGGCGCCCGCGGCCTGCAGGGCGTTCACCATGAAGGGGTACGCCAACAGTTGGCGCACGTCTGAGAGAAGGTTGAGCGTGAGGTGGGGGTTCATGGGGGATCGTCCGCGTGAGTTTGTACCCCCCCAAGCGCGTGGGCGCTGGGCCTCCTACCCAGCGTCAGTTGTTCGTGTGGCATCGGAGCGCGCTCATCGCAGCACGTGTCGTGGACCATGCTGGTGAGGGGCCTCCGGCTGGCCGACCACCACGAGGCGCCCGTCGGTCGTGCGCAGCACCTCGATCGGCGCCCCATAGAGGCCGCTCAGCGTCGCGCTGGTGATGACCTCGGCCACGGGACCCATCGCGGCCCGACCCCCGGCGAGGTAGAGCACGCGGTCGACGTAGGGCAGCAACGGGTTGACGTCGTGGGCCACGAGCAGCACGGTGACCCCCGCGGAGCGGCAGATGCCCTGAACCAGCGCGGAGACCGTGGCCTGGTTGGGCAGGTCGAGGCCGTCCAGGGGCTCGTCGAGGATCAGCAGCCGCGGGCGCTGCACGAGCGCCTGGGCGATCAAAAGCCGCTGCTGCTCGCCACCGGAGCACTCCCCGACGGGGCGGGTCGCGTACGCGCCGGCGCCGACGCGCTCGATCGCCTCCGCGACCCGCTCGCGGGCGGCGCGCGCGCGGGTGCTCTGAAACGGCCCAAGCGCGGGCAGCGGCACCCCCCAGCGGCGCCCGTCCAGGCCGAGGCGCACCATGTCAACCCCGCGTACACGCGTGGAGGAGTCGAACACCCGCCGCTGGGGGAGGTAGCCGATGCGCTCGGCGTGAGCCCCCGCCGGGCCGCCGAGCACGCGCACCTCGCCGTGGGAGAGCTCCAGCAGGCCGAGCAGCACGCGCAGCAGCGTCGACTTGCCGGCCCCGTTGGGGCCGAGGATCGCGACGAACTCGCCCTCGGGCACGAGCAGGTCCACGCCGCTCCACACGGTGGCGCCTCCCAGGCGTACCGCCGCGTCGGTCAACTCGACCGCCGGAGAACCGGGCGATCCACCCGAGCCGCCGCGCGATCCCCCCAAGCCGCCGCGCCCTCTCGCCAAGCCCGCCGCGGCCCGGCCCCTCTCTCCCGGGTCGGCCCCGCCGGCGAACACGCTACCTCCCCGTGGCCTCGTGCAACGCGCGCGCGAGCCCTTCGAGCTCGGAGACCTGCCACTGCTCGAAGGAGTCGCTCGCCGGCGAGAGCGTCTCGGTGACGGTCGCGATCGGGACGTGGGCCGCGCGCGCGAGTTCGTTGACGCGCTGCACGTCGGGGGTGACGTTCTGGCTGTTGAACACCCACACCTCGATCTTGTGAGCTTCCACCTGGCTGTCAACGGTGCGCTTGTCCTGCGCGGTGACTTCGCTGCCCTCCGCGATCGCCTTCGCAAAGCTGTAGGGCGTCAGCAGCTTCAGGCCAAGGTTTTCCCCGAGGCCCTGGAAGATGCTCTCGCTGTAGCCCACCGGCACCCCGGCGTAGCGGGCGCGAATCTCACGGCGCAGTTCGTTGTAGCGCGCCAGTCCGCGGGTCTCGAAGGTCCGCCGCTGCTGGGCGAAGTAGGGAGCCGCGGCCGGGTCCAGGCGGTCGTAGTCAGCGACGAGCTGGTTCACGACGGCGTATACGTCGGCCGGGAAGTACCAGCGGTGCGGGTTCTCGCCGTCGTGCAGCCCGAGTAGGCCGCCGACGTTCAACACCATGCGCCCGCTCAACGGACTCGCCGCGAGCAGCCGCGAGGCCCATTCGTCGTAGCCGACCCCATTGACGATCGCCAGCCGCGCCCCGGCCATCGTGCGCGCGTCCTGCGCGGTCGGTTCGTAGCTGTGGGGGTCGGTGGCGGGGTTGACGATGATGCTCCGCACCTGCACTCGCTCGCCGCCGAGCTGCGTAGCGATGGAGCCCCAGAAGTTCTCCGCGGCCACCACCTGAATGCGACCGCCGGAGCCCGTCGCCGCGACTTCGCCCTGACCCAGCCCTTCGGGCTGTGTGCCCCCACAGCCTGCGAGCACGACCGCGACACCGGCGAGGAGGAGACCAAACCATCTCACGTTCGGCACCCTATCATAAATAAGACTAAGTCTTGTTCTTATTTATATAGGCCCCAAAAAGAGCAACAGCCAGCGCGCGCCGGGCGCAATGATGGGGGATGGGGATGCGGGATGGGGATGGGATGGGGGGGGATGGACTACTTTCTGGGACCATATAAGATGAGACTAAGTCTCATTCTTAGTTATATGGGGCCGAGAAAAGAACCACCACGCCCGATCCTCACCCCTCGGGCAGCTGCAGCTCCAACAGCTCCCCGCCCCCCTCGTGGTCGACCTGCAGCGTGGTGTGCTCGACGCCGAAGCGCTCGCGCAAAAGCTCCTGCAGCGCCCGCCGGGCCGCGTGGCAGTCGGCGTTCCGCTCGACCAGCACATGCGCGGAGAGCGCGGGAAAACCGGCGGAGAGCTCCCACACGTGGAGGTCGTGGACCTCGACCACGCCGGGGTGGGCCGCCAGCGCGTGCCCGATCTCCTGCGGGTCGAGGCCCGGCGGCGCCGCCTCCAGGAAGATCCGTCCCGAGGCGCGCAGCAGGCCGACCGCGGAGCGCACCATCAGCGCCGCCACGAGCAGCGAGGCGATCGGGTCGGCGCGCTCGAAGCCCGTCAGAAGGATCACGACGCCCGCCAGGGCCGTGCCGATGAACGCGAAGAGGTCGGTGAGGATGTGCTGGAAGGCGCCCTCCACGCTCATGTGCGCCTCGCGCCCCGCACCCGCGAGCGCGACCGTCGCCGCCGCGTTGATCGCGATGCCCACCAGCGCCACCACCACCATCACCCACGCCGACACCACGGGCGGTGAGATCAGCCGGACCACCGCCGAGTACACGATCGCGCCCGCGAGCACCAGCAGCGTGAGGCCGTTCGCCTGCGCCGCGAGCGCCTCCACCCGCAGGAAGCCGTAGGTCATCGCCCCCCGCGCCGGTCGCGCCGCCAGGCGCAGCGCGAGCAGGGAGAGCCCGAGGGCCGCCGCGTCGGTCAGCATGTGCGCCGCGTCGGAGACCAGCGCGAGGGAGTGTGCCAGCACCCCCGCCACAACCTCGACCGCCATGAACCCCAGGATCAACACCAGCGCCGCCCCCACGCGGCGGGTAGAGGCCGGCGGAGCGTGGAGCGGACCGTGGGTGTGTCCGGCGTGCAAGTAACTCACCCCGCGCGGCGGGCGGACGCCGGTGGGCCGACCGAAGCCGGGTGACACGTGCCTTCGGCGCTGGCCGATTTGGGGATGCGAGCGAAGCAAGTGTCTCCCCAATCGGTCACCGTTTCGGCCAGCGGACCGTGCGCGTGCGTCAACCCGAGCCAGCGGGCGGAGACGCGGAGGCAGCCTCGCCACCCGCGCCCTCCTCCTCCAGCGCGCGGCGACGGCCGATCAGCAGCACGACCAGCACGACCACGATCACCACGATCAGGATCCCTCCCGCGATATAGCGCAGTTTGTGGTGGACCGTGGTGGATTTGGGCTTCGCGGTGGCGATCGTGAACGACGAGCCGCCGGCGAGCGACGCTGCGTGCAGCAGTGGCACCTCCGCGGGGGTGTAGACGACCGTGAAGTGCCCGCCGCCCGAGAGCGAGGCGTGGGCCTTGTAGCCCTGTGGGTGGAGCACGACCGCAACCACTTCCCGGTGGTGCAGCTGCGCCAGCAGTTCGGAGTAGCTCTCACGCTGGAAGTGGGTCGCGAGCGCCGGGGCCGCGGCAAGGCCCAGCAGCAGGGGGGGCGCGCACACGGCAGCGAGGACGAGGCGTCTGATCGTGCTCATGCGCGGAACCCTAGCGCGTGGCTGTCAGTCTGGCCTCAGCGAGGGACAGTCGCAGCCGGGCGGGTTCTGCATCCGCCCGGCTCACTTGCCCCGCCTGGTGCGCGCCGCCTTCAACCGCTCGGTCTTACCCAGCTCGACCTTGCGCATGCGCACCGTCTTCGGCGTGACCTCCACGCACTCGTCCTCGTGGACGAACTCCATCGCCTCCTCGAGGGTGAGCTTGCGGTGGGGGATCAGACGTTCCAGAACCTCCGAGGTCGAGGAGCGCATGTTGGTCAGGTGCTTCTCCTTGACGGGGTTGACGTCGATGTCCTCCGAACGGGCGTTCTCGCCGACGATCATGCCCTCGTAGACCTCCTCGGTGGGGCCGACGAACAGCGTCCCTCGTTCCTGCAGGCTCATCAGCGCGTACTGCGCCGTCACCCCTCGCCGATCGGAGATCAGGACGCCGGTGGTGCGGGTCTTCATCTCCCCCGCCCACCGCTCCCAGCGGTCGAAGACGTGGTGCATCATGCCCGTGCCCCGGGTCTCGGTGATGAACTCGGTGCGGAAACCGATCAGCCCGCGGGCGGGCACGAGGTAGTCCATCCGTACCCACCCGGTGCCGTGGTTGGTCATGTGCTCCATGCGCCCCTTGCGCAGCGCGAGCATCTGCGTGACGACGCCGACGTGGTCCTCGGGCACGTCGATCGACAGCCGTTCGACCGGCTCGTGGCGGCGGCCATCGATCTCGCGCTCCAGCACGCGCGGCTGTCCGACAGTCAGCTCGAAGCCCTCGCGGCGCATGATCTCCACCAACACCGCGAGCTGCAGCCTCGCCGCGGCCCTGAACCTCCCAGGACTCCGAGCCGACGCCGCCGGTGTGGATGACCCGCAGCGCAACGTTGCCGATCAGCTCCGCGTCGAGGCGGTCACGGAGCTGGCGGGCGGTGACCTTGGAGCCCTCACGGCCAGCCATTGGGGAGGTGTTGATGCCGAGCGTGATCGAGATCGAGGGCTCGTCCACGGTTATGACCGGCAGCGGCCGGGGGTCGGCGGGGTCGGCGAGCGTCTCGCCGATCGTGACCTCGGCGATTCCGGCGACGGCGATGATCTCCCCCGGCCCCGCCTCCTCGGCGTCGACACGGTCGAGCGCCTCGGTGACATACAGCTCGGAGACCTGGGCGCGCTCGATCGACCCATCCGCGCGACACCAGGCGATGGGCTGCCCGCGGCGGATGCGCCCGTTGCGAACCCGGCAGATCGCCAGGCGGCCGACGTAGGGGGAGGCGTCGAGGTTGGTGACAAGCGCCTGCAGGGGGCACTCCGGGTCAAAGACCGGCGCGGGGATGTGCTCCAGCAGCAGGTCCAGCAGCGGCGCGAGGCTCCCCTCCCCGGCGACCGGGCCTCCGTCCACCCCGGCCTGTCCACTGCCCGCCCCGGCCTGCCCGACGCCACTCCCGGCCGGGCCTCCGCCCTCCCCGGCCTGCGCACCGTCACCCCCGGCCTGCTCACCACCCACCCCGGCCCGGCTGCCAACCGCCGCGGCGGCGCGCGTCACCGACTCGTCGTACTCCAGCGACGCGACGCCGGCCTTGGCGTTGCAGTAGACGATCGGGAAGTCAATCTGCGACTCGTCGGCGTCGAGGTCGAGGAACAGCTCGTACACCTCGTCGATCACCTCCGCAACGCGCGCGTCGGGGCGGTCGACCTTGTTGACCACAAGGATCACCGGCAGCCGCGCCTCCAACGTCTTGCGCAGCACGAAGCGCGTCTGCGGCAGCGGCCCCTCGGAGGCGTCCACGAGCAGCAGCACCCCGTCGACCATCGTCAGGCCCCGCTCGACCTCGCCCCCGAAGTCGGCGTGGCCGGGGGTGTCCACGATGTTGAGCTTCACCCCGCGGTAGCGCAGCGCGGTGTTCTTCGCGAGGATCGTGATGCCCTTCTCGCGCTCGAGGTCCATCGAGTCGAGCACCCGGTCCGCCACCTCCTGGCCGACGCGGAACGCGCCCGACTGCCACAGCATGGCGTCGACGAGCGTCGTCTTGCCGTGGTCGACGTGGGCGACGATCGCGACGTTGCGGATGTCTGAGCGGGGTTCGAGCACAGCCGCCCGCAGGCTAGCGGGTGCCGGCGAGATTGCGGGCGAGGCGGACCCCGAAGCGGCCCAAAGCCAAGGGCATCCGTTCGGCCGCGGCCACGACCGTCTCCAGCGCGGCGGCGAAGCGGCGGATCTCCGACTCCTCGATCACGAGCGGGGGCAGCGCCTTGATGACGTTCATACGGTGGCCCGCGACCTGGCAAAGGATGCGGTGCTCGTGGAAGAGCGGCACCGTGAGGAGCTGCGAGAAGAGCCCGGGCTGCGCGCGCTCCAGGGCGAGCCACGTCGCGCGCGCGGAGCGGCCCTCCGGCGGGCCGAGCTCAATCGCCCACATCAGCCCGAGGCCGCGCACGTCGCGCACGATCGCGTAGCGCTCGACCAGCGGGCGCGTGAGCTCCAGCAGCAGCTCGCCCATGCGCTGGGCGCGGGCTACGAGGCCCTCCTCGTCGAGCACCCGCAGCGTCGCGAGCCCCGCGGCGGACGCGAGGTCGTTGCCGCCGAAGGTGGAGCCGTGGCGCACCGCGCGCTCCATGCCGTCGAAGACCCGCTCGAACGCGGCGCGCGAGACGAGCACCGCGCCGATCGGGACGAGGCCCCCGGAGAGCGCCTTGGCGAGGCAGACCAGGTCGGGCTGCAGGCCCCAGTGCTCCAGAGCCAGAAAGCGCCCGGTGCGCCCGAGGCCGGTCTGCACCTCGTCGCAGACGAGCAGCGCGCCGGCCTCGCGGCAGAGCGCCTGCGCGCCGGGCAGGTAGCCGGCCGGGGGGAGGTTGACGCCCTTGCCCTGCACGGGCTCGACCACGAACGCGGCGACGTCGCCTCGCTCCAGCTCGCGCTCCAAGGCGTCGAGGTCGCCGAAGGGCACCGCCGCGCACCCCGGCAGCAGCGGCCCGAAGCCGTCACGGAAGTGCGCGTCGCCGTTGAGCGAGAGCGAGCCGAGCGTGAGCCCGTGGAAGGCGTGCTCGGCGTAGAGGAGGCGGGGGCGCCCCGTGGCCGCGCGCGCGATCTTGACGGCGGCCTCGACCGCCTCGGTGCCGCTGTTGGCGGGCACGACGGCCCCCACGCTCGCCGGCGCGCGCGCGAGCAGCTGCTCGGCGAGCACCCCGCTGAGCAGCGTGACGCCGAGCTGCGGAAGGTTGCCGGTGCGGGCCGCCAGCACGTCCTGCACAGCCTGGATCGCGACGGGGTGGTTGCGCCCGATCGCGAACACCCCGTAGCCGCCGAACAGGTCGAGGTAGCGGTGGCCCTCGGAGTCGATCAGGTGCGCCCCCTCGCCGCCCACCCACACCCGGTCGAACCCCAGCGTGCGCAGGATGCGCCCCATCTGGGGGTTCAGGTGGCGGTCGTTCAGCGCCAACTCCTCCCCCGTCCGCCGCGCGAGGATCTCGCGCACCGGGGGGATGGGAGCGGGGGTCATGGGGTCAATCGTAGGGCCGCCCCACGAGGCCAGACCGGCGGGTGCGGCGTCACGCCGCCGCGTAGCGCTTGCGCCCGCGGCGCTCCTCGTCCACGGTGACGACGTCCCACGCGAGCCCGACGCGCTCCAGGCCGTGGATCACAAGCCCCGAGACGTCGGGCTGGCGCCAGCTGAGGCCGTGGCGGGCGGAGGTGGGGAAGGCGTGGTGGTTGTTGTGCCACGCCTCGCCGAAGGTGGGCAGCGCGAGCCACGCCAGGTTGCGGGAGTGGTCCCCGGTGACAAAGTCGCGGCGGCCGAAGAAGTGGCAGAGGGAGTTGATCGAGTACGTCATGTGGTGCAACACGAGCATCCGCACCGCGCCGCCCCACAGCAGGCCGGTGAGGCCAGCGCGCCACGTGCCGCCGATCGCGTAGCCGAGCCCGAAGGCGGCGAGGAGGCCGCCGATCGCCCACACGAAGAAGGTGCGGTCCACGAACTCGACGACGGGGTCGGCGAGCAGGTCGGGGGCGTACCGTTCGCGCGAGCCGCGCTCGGTGTGGATGAACAGCCAGCCGAGGTGCGCGTGGCCGAGGCCGCGCAGGGCACCGCGCAGGCCGACGCCGTGGTCGACGTGGGGGCTGTGGGGGTCGCCGTCCTTGTCGGAGAAGGCGTGGTGCTTGCGGTGGTCGGAGACCCACGAGATCACCGGCCCCTCGATCGCCGCGGAGCCGAGCACGGCGAGCACGCCGCGCACCGCGGGGTAGGTCTTGAAGGAGCGGTGGGTGAAGAGACGGTGGAAGCCGACCGTGATGCCGAGCCCCGTCAGGACGTACATGATCGCGAACACGATCAGGTCGGAGCGGTGCAGCAGCCCGTCCCACATCTGCCAGCCCACGACGCCAAGCGCGAGGATCGGCCCGACGGTGATCAGCCCCGTGAGCGCTCGATCGAGCGTTTCGTAGACGGGGGGCTGGATGTCGTCCCGTCCGGGGGCGGGGAACGCGGTGGGCTGGACGTCGTCGTCCCGCTCGAGCGTGGCCAGCTGGACGCCACCCATTTCGGGGAGAGCCGGCTCGATGTCGCTTCGCCCGGGCGAACCCTCGTCGAGGGCACCGGGAAGATGGGTACTGGTCATGGGCCTCGGCGCAAAGTAGCACCCGCAGAGGCGGCCTGTCGCGCCCGGGGTCGTAATCTTTCTCGCAAGGCCATGCGCGTCGATCGACAAGCCAGGGACAACCGCCGCTCGGGCCGGGGGACCGGTGCCTTTCGCGCGCACTGAGCCGCTGCGCCGCGAGCTCGCCCGGGCGCTCCCCGAGCGCCCGTTCGCGCTGCGCTGGTGGGACGGCACGGAGCTCCCGGCGACCGCGCCGGACGGCCCGCTCTTCACGGTGCGCTCGCCGACCGCTGTGGCCCACCTGCTGCGCGCTCCCGGCCAGCTGGGCCTCGGCCGCGCGTACGCCGCGGGGGAGCTCGAAACCGACGACCTCGACCGCGTGATCGGGCTGCTCGACAGCTTCCACGCGCCCGCGCTGGACCGCGCGACGCGCCTGCGCCTGGCCGCGGCGGCGGTGCGGGCCTGCGGCCTGACGCGCCCCCCGCGGGTCCCCGCCAGCGAGCTACGCCCCCAGGGCGCCCGCCACAGCCGCGCCCGCGACGCACGCGCGGTGCGCCACCACTACGACGTCTCCAACGACTTCTTCAAGCTGTTCCTCGACTCGTCCATGACGTACTCCTGCGCACTCTTCTCGCATGGGGCCACCACGCTGGAGGACGCCCAGCTGGCCAAGCGCGAGCTCGTCTGCACGAAGCTCGGCCTGCGCGAGGGCGAGCGCCTGCTCGACGTCGGCTGCGGGTGGGGCAGCTTCGTGCTGCACGCCGCCGCCCGCCACGGCGTCTGCGCGGTGGGGATCACGCTCTCGCGCAACCAGGCCGAGCTCGCGCGCCGGCGGGTCGCGAAGGCGGGCCTCGAGGACCGCGTGGAGATCCGCCTGGCCGACTACCGAGACCTCGTCGGTGAGCGCTACGACGCGATCGCGAGCATCGGCATGGTCGAGCACGTCGGCGCGAGCCAGATCGACGCGTACGCCGCGCAGCTCGCGGGCCTGCTCGACCCCGGCGGGCGCCTGCTCAACCACGGCATCGCCCGCCTGCGTCACGGCGACCCCGAGGCCGGCGCGTTCTCCGAGCGCTACGTCTTCCCCGACGCGGCCCCCCTGCACGTCTCGCGCGTGCTGCTCGCGCTGGAGCACGCCGGCTTCGAGCCCACGCACGTGGAGGGCCTGCGCCAGGACTACGTGGACACGCTGAGCGAGTGGATCGCGCGCCTGGATGCCAACCGCGAGCAGGCCGAACGGCTGGCGGGCGGCGAACGCGTGCGCGTCTGGCGCCTATATCTGCGCGCCGCGCGCAACGGCTTCGCGACGGGCTTCACCTCGATCTTCCAGGTGCTCGCGCGCCGGGCGTAGCTACGTGAGATTGGCCATTACGTGCTTGACCACCGTGTAGTCCTCCAGTGAGTACACGGAGAGGTCCTTGCCGTACCCGGACTCCTTGAACCCCCCGTGGGGCATCTCAGAGACCAGCGGGATGTGGTCGTTGATCCAGACGCAGCCGAAGCGCAGCGCCCGCGCAACGCGCAACGCGCGGCCCACGTCGCGCGTCCAGACCGAGGAGGCCAGACCGTAGCGGGTGGCGTTGGCCCACTCGATCGCCTGGGCCTCCTCGGTGAAGCGCTGGACGGTGATGACGGGGCCGAAGATCTCGCGCTGGATCAGCTCGTCCTCCTGCCCCACACCCGCGATCACGGTCGGTTCGAGGTAGAAGCCCGGACGGGCGGGGGCGGCGCCGCCGGTGACCACCTCGGCGGCAGCGGGGCGGCGCTCCAGGAAGCCCTGCACGCGCTCGCGCTGGCGGGCGGAGTTGAGCGGGCCGAGCGTGGTGTCGGGGGCGAGCGTGTCGCCGAGCACGAGGCCCTGGGCCTGCTCGGCCAGGCCGGCTACCACGTCGTCGTAGACACCCTCGGCGGCGAGCACGCGCGTAGCGGCGGTGCAGTCCTGACCGGCGTTGTAGTAGCCGGTGCCCGCGATCGTCTCCAGCGCCGACTCCAGGCCGACGTCGTCGAAGACGACCACCGGGGCCTTGCCGCCGAGCTCGAGGTGTACGCGCTTGAGCGTGTCGGCGGCGGTGCGCGCGAAGTGCTTGCCCGTGTCCACCGAGCCGGTCAGCGCGAGCATGTCCACGTCGGGGTGGTTGATGAGCGCCTCGCCCGTCGGGCGGCCCGGGCCGGTGACCACGTTCAGCACTCCCGCCGGCAGGACGTCGGCCACCAGTTCGGCGAGGCGGACGGTCGTCAGCGGCGTCGTCTCCGCGGGCTTGAGCACGACCGTGTTGCCGGCCGCGAGCGCCGGGGCGAATTTCCAGATCGCCATCATCAGCGGGTAGTTCCACGGGGTGACCTGCCCGATCACGCCGACCGCCTCGCGCCGCGTGAAGGAGGTGTAGCCCTGCATGTACTCGCCGGCCGCGCGGCCCTCCAGGCAGCGGGCGGCGCCGGCGAAGAAGCGCAGGTTGTCGGCCATCACCGGGAGCTCGTCGGCGGTGACCGCTTCGATCGGCTTGCCCGCGTTCAGCGCCTCCAGGCGGGCGATCTCCTCGGCGTGGTCCTCCACCAGATCCGCGATCGCGAGCAGCGCCCCCGCGCGCTGGGCGGGCGTGGTGGCAGACCAGCCCTCGAACGCCCTGCGGGCCGCCTGCACGGCACGGTCCACGTCCGCGGCGCTGGAGACGGGCGCTCGCGCGAGCTCCTCGCCGGTGGCGGGGTTCAGGATCGCTTCGGTGTCGCCGTCAGAGGGCGCCCGCTCGCCGTCGACGAAGTTGGTGAGGGTTTCGGTGTTGGTGGCCATCTCTGTCTCCTCTTCGGGGGCTTACACCGCGGCGAGCGCCTCCGCGACCGCGGGGTGGGTGATCTGGCCGTCGCGCACGTTCAGCCCGAGGCGCAGGCCCGGGTCGCGCTCGAGCGCCTCCTGCACGCCGTGGTCGGCGAGCGCCAGCACGTAGGGCAGGGTGGCGTTGGTGAGCGCGTACGTCGAGGTGATCGGCACCGCACCCGGCATGTTCGCGACGCAGTAGTGGGTGATGCCGTCCACCTCGAACGTGGGGTTCGAGTGGGTCGTCGGGTGCGAGGTCTCAAAGCAGCCGCCCTGGTCGATCGAGACGTCGACCATCACCGCGTGGCGGCGCATCAGGCGCAGCTGCTCGCGGGTGACGACGTGCGGGGCGCGGCCGCCGTGGATCAGCACCGCGCCGACCACGAGGTCCGCGGCCGGCAGCATCTCCTCGATCGCAAGGGTCGAGGAGTACACCGTCGAGGCACGGCCGCCGAACGTCACTTCGAGCTCGCGCAGGCGGTCGATCGAGCGGTCGAACACGAACACGTCGGCCTGCATCCCGATCGCGATGATCGCCGCGTTCGCGCCCACCACGCCGCCGCCGATCACGAGCACCGTGGCGGCCGCCACGCCGGGCACGCCGCCGAGCAGGATGCCGCGGCCGCCGAGCGGCTTCTCGAGCATGAACGCGCCCGCCTGCGTGGCGAGCTTGCCCGCGACCTCGCTCATCGGGGCCAGCAGCGGGAGGTTGCCGTGCACGTCCTCGACCGTCTCGTACGCGATGCACGTCGCGCCGGAGGCCTGCAGGCCGCGCGTGAGGCTCGGCTCCGCCGCGAGGTGCAGGTAGGTGAACAGCGTCTGCTCCTCGCGCAGCAGCCCGACCTCGCCCGGCTGGGGCTCCTTGACCTTCAGCACCAGCTCCGCCTCCGCGAACACCGCGCGCGAGTCGGGGACGATCTGCGCGCCCTGTGCCATGAAGGCCGCGTCCTCGAAGGCGCTGCCGAGGCCGGCGCCGGCCTGCACGATCACCTCATGCCCGTGCGCGCTCAGCTCGCGCACGCCTGCGGGGGTGATCGCCACGCGGTACTCGTCGAGCTTGATCTCGCTGGGAACTCCGATCCTCACGGCCGTGGCCCCCCGGCCGTTTGCACAGACCCCAGGTTCGCACAACGAACGCCCCTCCTGACCCCCCCTGTGGGGGTCCTTCTAAAAATCCCCGCCCTCACCGCGCGAGCTCTCTTCCACGAAGTGCCAGCCAGAACTCGATCCGGTCGCGCGCGGTCGAGAAGTCGCGGCCCGTCAACTGCTCCACGCGGCGGATGCGGTAGCGCAGTGTGTGGCGGTGGCAGTACAGCGCGTTCGCGGCCTTCTCCCAGTGGCCGTTGTGCTCGATGAACACGTCCAGCGAGCGCAGCAGCTCGTCGCCGTACTCGCCCTCGCCCGCTTCGACCGGGCCGAGCACGCCGCGGCAGTACGTCAGCAGCGCGTCGTCGTCCTGCAGGGACAGCAGCAGCTGGAAGGCGCCGAGGTCCGCGTAGGAGGCCACGACCTCCGCGCCGTTGCCGTTCTGCAGACGCACCGCCTCCAGCGCGCACCGCGCCTCGTGGAAGCTGACCCGCAGCGACTGCGTGGGCGCCACGCGGCTTGCGCTCGCGCGCACCTCGCCGCCGACGCGGGCTGTCAGCTCCGTGCGTACGCGCCGGGCGAGCGCGATCGGGTCCAGCTCGCCGCCTCCGTCCACCACCGCGCACAGCAGGCCGCTACGGATCGCCACGAGGCTGCCGGCGGGGGGTTCGATGCCGCCGGCCCTGCTCGCCCTGCCGGTCGCGTCCTGCCCGCGCGCGAGCATCCGCTCGACCAGCGGCGCGGCCACCGCGGGGTCCGGCGGTGCGAACGCGAGCACCGCCGCGCGCTCGCCGATCCCGAACGGGCGCAGCCTCGCCTGCAGCTCCTCGGGGTACAGGCGGCCCGTGAGCGCCTCGGCGAGCACGTCGCCGGCCATCCCGCGCTGCAGCATTTCGTAGCGCTCGTCGAGCAGTTGCGCGAACACGCGCTCGGTGATCGCGATGAACGGCAGCTCGTACGGGACCTCGAACAGGGGGAACGCGCGCTTGCGCGCCTCGTCGGCGAGCGCCGCGGGCATGCGTTTGTGGGCGAAGCCGGTGCCGAAGCCGAGGCCGGCGATCTCGTGCTCGGCGAGGTGCGCGACGAGCTCCCGCTGCGCCTTCGCGCTCTGCAGCTGCAGGCCGGTCGTGAGCAGTAGCTCCCCGCCGCGCAGCCACGGGGTGGGGTCCACCAGCTCGGTGCTGTGCACCCACCGCACGTGCGTGTTGGCCGACTCCTGCCCGCTGACGAGCTCGAGGCCCAGCTCGGCGACTAGTCCCTCCACTGTCAGCATGGCTCTTACCCGATCCGCTCCCACGCCTCGCTCAGCACGGGGCGCAGCACCGCCTCGATCTCCTCGAACTGCTCGGGGCCCGCGATCAGCGGCGGGGACAGCTGGATCACCGGCTCGCCGCGGTCGTCGGTGCGGCAGATCAGCCCGCGGTCGTACAACTCGTGCGAGAGGAAGCCGCGCAGCAGCTCCTCGGCCTCCTCGTGCGTGAACGTCGCCTTCGTCTCGGAGTCCTTGACCAGCTCGACCGCCTGGAAGTAGCCCGCGCCGCGCACGTCGCCGACGATCGGCAGGTCACGCAAGCCCTCGAGCATTCCGCGCAGCGCCGGCTCGTTCTCGCGCACGTGCTCGCACAGTTTCTCGCGCTCCATCACGTCGATGTTCGCGAGCGCCACCGCGCTCGAGACGGGGTGCCCGCCGAACGTGAAGCCGTGGTTGAAGATCGCCTTGCCGTGCAGGAACGGCTCGGCGATGTGGTCGCCGGCGATCAACGCTCCCATCGGGGCGTACGCGGAGGTGATGCCCTTCGCGGTGGTGACCATGTCGGGCTGGTAGGCATACCGTTCGCACCCGAACCACGTGCCGAGGCGCCCCCACGAGCAGATCACCTCGTCGGAGATCAGCAACACGCCGTGGCGGTCGCAGATCTCCCTCACCCGCTGGAAGTACCCCTCCTGGGGGACGAAGCAGCCGCCGCTGTTCTGCACCGGCTCGAGGATCACGGCCGCGACCGTCTCAGGGCCCTCGAAGGTAATCGCCTCCTCAATCGCGTCGGCCGCCCACAGCGGGTCGCGCTCCTCCGCCCACCGGTAGTCGTTCGTGTTCGGGACGTGGTGTCCGCCGGGTGTCAGCGGCTCGAACGGCGCGCGCAGGGCGGGCAGCCCCGTCGCCGTGAGCGCCCCCATCGAGGTCCCGTGGTAGGCGAGGTTGCGCGCGATCAGCTTGTACCGGCCTTTTTCGCCGCGCGCGGCGTGGTAGGACTTCGCGAGCTTCCACGCGCTCTCCACGGCCTCCGACCCGCCGGAGGTGAAGAACACCCGGTTGAGGTTGCCCGGCGCGAGCTCTGCGATCCGCGTCGCCAGCTCGATCGCCCGGGGGTGCGCGTAGCTCCAGTTGGTGTAGAACGCGAGCTCCCGCGCCTGGCGCGCGGCGGCGTCCGCGAGCTCCGCGCGACCGTGGCCGACGTTGACGCAGAACAGCGCCGAGAGCCCGTCGAGGTACCGCTTGCCGTGCTCGTCGTACACGTAGCACCCCTCGCCGCGCACGATCACCGGGACCTCGTGGTCCTTGTACGCGCCCATCCGCGTGAAGTGCATCCACAGGTGGCGGTGGGCCTGCTCCTGGAGGTCCCCGCCGCCGCCCGCCGCGGGCTCGCTCGCAAGAATCGGATCGCTTACGTGGGTGGCCATGATCTGTCTCCTCTATCGGAACTCGGCATCTTATGGATAGACACTCAGGACAAACGTACTCTGACACAACGTCTGTATCAATGCGCTACTCGTTCAAGAGCGCTTGCTCCCCTTATACAGATTGTACAAGCCAGCCTCGAATCTTTGGGAATTGCGCACCTTGTGTCTGCCCCGGGGCGGTCGTAACGTTTGCCACGACCGGCGTTGGGTGCAGCGGGCACCCCGGAGTTGGAGGGAGTGGAAGCATGGCAGCCATCAGCGCAACACCACCCGCGGTTCCCGACCCCTCGGGGGTGATGGACAAGGGCCTCAAGAAGAACGCGATCGGGTACCTCTCGAACATCGTCATCGGCGTGGCCTCCACCGCGCCGGCGTACTCGCTGGCCGCGACGCTCGGGTTCATCGTCGTGGTCAAGGGCGTCGGGGTGCACGCGCCGGCGGTGATGCTCGTGGCGTTCCTGCCGATGCTGCTCGTCGCCTCGGCCTACAAATACTTCAACCGCGCCGACCCCGACGCGGGCACCACGTTCGCGTGGACCACGCGCACGTTCGGGCCCTCCACGGGCTGGCTGAACGGCTGGGCGATCTTCCTCTCGGACGTGATCGTGATGGCCTCGCTGGCGGACATCGCGGCGATTTACACCTTCCAGCTCTTCGGCTTCACCGAACTCGGCGAATCCAAAGCGGCAATCATCGTCGCCGCGGTCCTGTGGATCGCGATCATGACCTGGATCTGCTACCGCGGCATCGAGCTCTCGGCGCGCATCCAGCAGGTCCTGCTGAGCGCCGAGGTCCTCATCCTCGGGGTGTTCGCGGTGGTCGCGTTCGTCAAGGTCTACGGCAGCCACCCGCCGGCCGGCTCGATCAAGCCGTCGCTCGACTGGATCAACCCGTTTGCGATGAACTTCGGCGACCTCGTCGTCGCGCTGCTGCTCGCGGTCTTCATCTACTGGGGGTGGGACTCCGGCGTGGCGGTCAACGAGGAGTCCGAGAACCCCGCTGAGGGCCCGGGTAAGGCCGCGGTCGTCTCCACGATCCTGCTCGTGCTGATCTACGTCGTCGTCTCGGCGGCCGCCCAGTCCTTCCACGGGGTCGGCTTCCTGGAAAACGAAGCCAACCAGGAAGACATCCTCAAGGCCCTCGGGGCGGGCGTGTTCGGCGAACCGCTGAACAAGCTGCTGATCGTCGCGGTGCTCACCTCGGCGTCGGCCTCGACGCAGACGACGATCCTGCCAACCGCCCGCACGACGCTCTCGATGGCGCACTGGAAAGCGGTCACCTCCCTGCTCTCCCGGGTCCACAAACGGTACCTCACGCCGACCGTCTCGACGCTCGGCTTCGGCGCCCTGGCGATCATGGTCACGGTCGCCCTGCTGCTGCTCTCCGCAAGCGTGCTCTCCGACTCGCTCACGGCGATCGGCTTCCCGATCTGCTTCTACTACGGCTTCACCGGCGTGGCCTGCGCGTGGTACTTCCGTCGCGAGTTGCGGGAGAGCACGCGCAAGCTGCTGCTGCTGGGCGTCGGCCCGCTCCTGGGCGGCCTGATGCTGTTCGGCATCGGCATCAAGGCGGCGTTCTACTACGCAGAAACGAAAAACGTCGAATCCAAGCCGATCCTCGGCATCACGCTGCCGCTGTGGATGGGCATCGGCGGGATGCTCCTCGGCGCCGTCATCATGCTCATCTCGCGCCCGTACTTCAAAGAGTTCTTCTCGCGCAAGACCGAAACCGCGCCGCCGGGGCTGCTCGAGCAGCCGCCGCCGACCGGGCCGGTCCCCGCGCGCGTGGAGTTCTGAGGTTTTCAGCTGCCCTGGGGGGCAGAAGGGAGCGAGGCGCGCCGGCACGAGGCCCGCGCCTCGCTCCCTACATCTCCCGCTGGCCGTGCGGCGCACCGAGCGCGGCGAGGCGCTCGAGGAACGGGGCCGGTGGGAACGCCTCGGGGCCGAGCACGCCGGTGCCCTGCCACGCACCCTCGTCGAGCAGCTCGAGCGCCACGACCGGGTTGACGGCGGTCTGCCAGACGACCGCCTGGCTGCCGTACTCGCGCATCGTCTGCTCGTTGTCCACCACGTGGTAGAGGTACGTCGAGCGCTGGTTGCCGTCCCTGCCGGTGCCCTTCACCCACGTGCCCGCGCAGGTGCGGCCGGTCATCCGCTCGCCCAGCGTGGCGGGGTCGGGCAGCGTGGCGGCCACCACGTCGCGCGGGGAGACCTCCACGCCGCGTACCGAGACCGGCCGGGTGGAGTCGAGGCCGAGCTTGTGCAGCGTGCGCAGCACCCCGATGAACTCCTCCCCCAGGCCGTACTTGAACGTGACCCGCTCGCAGGGCACCCAGCGGGGGATCAGCACGACCTCCTCGTGCTCGACGTTCACGCACTCCACGCTGCCGATCCCCTCCGGGAACTCGAACACTTCCGGCTCGGAGAACGGCGGGGTGGTGTAGAAGCCGCGCTCGCGCTCCCACACCAGTGGCGGGTTCAGGCACTCCTCGATCGTCGTCCAGATCGAGAACGTCGGCGCGAAGTCGTACCCCTCCACCACGAGGTCCGCCCCGTCGCGCACTCCCACCTCCTCGACCTTCGAGAACAGTTCGTCGGCGGCGTAGCGCGCGAACACGTCGGAGAGCCCCGGCTCCACCCCGATCCCCACGAGCGCCAGCAGCCCCGCCCGCTCCCACTCCTCGTGGCGCTTCAGCTGGTGCTCGCCGAGCATCACCCCCGGCAGCTCGTACGGGCGCTGCTCGTGGGGCTTTGAGAGCGTCATCGCCATGTCCAGGTACGTCACCCGCGCGTCGAACGCCGCCGCGAAGATCGGCTCGTTGAAGCGCGGGTCGCACGCGTTCAGCACCGCATCCGGCTTGACCGCCTCGATCAGCGCGACCAGCTGCTCGCGGCTGGAGGCGTCCACCTGCTCGGCTGCGAAGCGGTCGGCCTCCCCCAGCCGCGCGACCGCGTCGTGCGCGCGCCGCGGCGAGACGTCGGCCAGCACGACCTTCTCGAACGCCGGCCGCCGCTGCGCGATCGCCGCAAACGCGGCGCCCACGCCACCCGCTCCGACCACCAGGACTCGCATATCCTCAGCCGATCGTAGCGGAGCGCACGATCACTGCAAGAAGGCGGCGCCTGGCCCTCGCGGCGGTCCTGCTCGTGGGCCTCTCCTACGCGACGCCGATCCAGAACTTCTCCTGGAACCAGACCTCCCACTACGACCTGGTGCAGGCGCTCTACCACGAATCCACCACGATCGACCCCTACGAGAAGGACACCGGCGACAAGGTCCTCTACCACGGGCACTGGTACTCGGCACGCGCGCCGGGCCTCGCGCTGTTTACGCTGCCCTGGTACACCGTCCTGCGCGGGGTGGACGCCGAGCACTGGGCCCGCAGCTCCCCGACACAGCCAGGCGACGACGAGCTGATCTACCTGGTCGGGCTGTGGGGCAACGTGCTGCCCGGCCTGCTGCTGCTGGTGCTCGTGTGGAGCGCCGCGGAGCGCCTGCAGCCCGGCTTCGGGGCCGCCACGGCGGTCACGCTCGGCCTCGGCACGATGGCACTCGCGCTCTCCACGCTGCTGTTCTCGCACATCTTCACCGCGTTCCTCGGCTTCGCCGCGTTCACGCTGCTGCTGCGCGAGCGCGACGGCCCTCCGCGCGCGTGGCTGTGCGGGGCAGCCGGCCTCACGCTCGGCTACGCGATCTCCTCGGAGTACCCGCTCGCGTTGCTCGGCGGCGTGCTCGGCCTCTACCTGCTCTCCCGCCGCGACGCGCTCACGCCCCTGGGGGCGCTGCGCCGCGGAGGCGCCTACGCCACGGGGATCGTCGTGGGCCTCGTGCCGCTCGCGCTCTACAACCGCGCCGCCTTCCACTCGCTCACCCACGTCGCCTACGCCAACGTGCCCCACCAGCACAAGGGTTTCTTCGGGATCACCGCGCCCTCCCTGCGCGTCGCGGCGACGCTGCTGGGCGACTCCCGCGGCCTGCTTACGCTCGCCCCCGTGTTGGTCATGGGGGCGCTCGGCACGCTCGCGCTCTACCGCCGCGGCCGCCGCGCGGAGGCGCTCACGATCGCGGGCGTGTGCCTCTGCTACCTCACCTACAACTCCGGCTACTACCTGCCCTTCGGTGGCGGCTCGCTCGGACCACGGTTCCTCGCCACGACCCTCCCGTTCCTCGCGCTCCCGCTGGCGATCGCCTTCGAGCGCTGGCCCGGCCCGACGATCGCGCTCGCGGCGGTCTCGATCGTGTGTGCGATCCTCGCCACGATCACCCACCCGCTGATCGGCTACGAGACCGAGACCGTCAGCTGGATGCGCCACCTGCTGGAGGGCTTCTTCCAGCCCACGATCGCCTCCGCCTACGGCCTCGGCCGCGGCTGGGGGGAGATCTGGACCTTCCTGCTCCCCGCCCTCGGCGCGATCGTGCTCGCCGCAATCGCCACGCCGCGGATGCGCCTCACCCCCGCCTCGCTGCGTGCGGGAGCGCTCGCGCTCGCCGCCTGGGCGCTGTACGCCGCGCTGGCCCCAACCCTGCTCGGCCTCGACCACCAGGGCCTGCTCGACACCCTCCGCTCCGGGGACCCCCACGCCCTCACCAAGGGCGCCTACTTCGGCCCCTACCCGCTGCGGGCGCTCGTCCCGCTGGCCTGCGGGTTCGCGCTGGTGGCACTAACTGGAGCGTGGATTTGGCGGAGCGACGGCTACAGCAAGCCTGCCGACGGCGGAGATTCCTCGCGCAGGTCAACCATCTCCACCGACACCTCGAGCGCCAATATCTCGGGGTCGCCGGTGTAGAGCGTGGCTTGGTGACGTTGAGCAGTCGCAACACAGAAGGCATCGGCGTAGGAAAGACCACCCCCCGCCTTGATATGCGCGGCAGCACTGATCAGTGGCCAATCGGGGTCCTCGACCGCCAGCATCTGCGGTAGTTCGTCGATCTGCTCACGAGCCGCGCGCTGCCCTTGCCGGCGCTCGGTCCAGTACAAGGCCTCACCCAAATTGATCGATGAGATCAGCGCCTCCCCTCCGAAGATCAATTCTTCGACGCGCGCGGCAGGAGACTCATCACGCAGCAGCGCAAGCACCGCCCAGGCGTCGAGAACTGCCGTCAAAGCCCGCGCATACGCCGCTCGCGTTCGTCGGCTTCGACCTCACGGCGATGCTCGGCTTCGAGTCCCGCTATCGGATCGATCCCACCACCCTTCAACGATCCACGCAACCTGGCCAGGATCGCCCGGCGCTCGGCTGGATCGGTGACCACCTTGCGGATGCGGACAGCGCCCTGTTCCTCATCGAAGAACACCTGGTCGCCTGGACCAATGCCAACCCGGTCGCGGATCGCCTTTGGAATCACAACCTGGCCCTTAGGCCCCACCTTGTAAGTCATACTCTAAGTATAACCAGCTATGGACATAGCATGAAGCCGCCGCGGCGGGGCACGGAAGCCCCGCCCACGCGCGCCCGGTGGGCGTCGGGCGCCGCGCGGACGATCTCCAGATCAAACCCGACTCAGTTGTCGACCGTCTTGACGTTGCAGTGCGCGGCGTGTAGCTGCCTGCAGACCACCACGTAGCCCTGACGGGGCTTGTAGCGGACGTTCATCAGGCCCGCGTCGAAGCGGGTCGAGGCGGTGCCGCCCGTCCAGTCGTAGATGTAGAGGCGCTTGATCCGTGTGTTGGAGGCCGCGACGCCGAACATGAAGCGGAGCACCCTCGCGGCGCGTGTGAGGCCCGAGCCGTGGTTGTTCGGGAAGGCCCCGCCGAACTTCACGACCCCGCCCGTCTCGGTCAGCCACACTTCGCCGCCGAGGGCCGCCACGAGGTCGCGCGTGCGCCAGCTTTCCAGGCGGTTGAGGTCGGAGTAGTCGTGCAGGCCCCACACCGTCGGCATCACCGACCGCAGGCGGTAGATCTCGCGCTTGAATTCCGCGATGTATTCGAGCGTCGGGTAGATGTTGTCCTGGTCCAGCACGTCCAGGCCGACCACCGTGCAGGGCAGGCAGGAGCGCTTCAGCGCCTGGTAGTACTGCGCGTCTTCCACCGCCGTCGGGCTCGAGAACTGCGCCGCGCCACTGTGCACGTCGCCGCGGTTGGCCTCGTCCCAGGCCTGGTATTCCCCGATGTGCGGGAATCGCTTGATGAACCTCTCCACGTCGCGCCTGTAGACCGCGACGCTCGGCATCGTCGACGGCGTGTGCTCGGAGTGGTAGAAGGCGACGAGGATCCGCTGGTGCCGTGCTTCCGCCGCGCGGATCCATTCGGTCGCGCGCTGCAGCTCGTCGGGGCGCACGGCCGCGTCGTAGGGAACGATGTCGCGCACGATCTGCGTGTGCAGTTGCTTCCACAACGGGTTGGAGAACATCTCGACTTGGTCGTCGCCGATGCCGGTCATGTAGGACGGCCCGCGGGGGCGCGGCTTCTTTGCCGCGGAGCTGCCTGCGGGCGTCCAGGCAAACGCCAGCGCTCCGATCAGCGTCGCGCACGCAAGCAGGACGGCGGACCGAAGCCGGGAGACACTCGCCTTCGGCGAGCATCCCCGTTTCGGCCAGCGGAGGAGGGATCCAAGCATGCTCATGCCAACAGGCTATGCACCCTGAGGTTGCGGCGACGCCGATTCCCCGGGCTGCAACAAAGCCTGCGGGGCGGCGTCAGCGGGTCGCAGCACGATCACCTCGCCCGGGACGTTGGTCAGCAGCCACGCCACCGCCTCCGGGGTGAAGCCCTCCCCCGAGCTGTCGGCGCCGGCCGCCACCACCATCCGCTCGAAGCTCTCGTGCGCGATCAGCTCCCGCAGCGCGTGGCGCACCGTGCGCCCGCGCTCGATGCGCGAGTCGACCGGCACCTCCGCGCGGGCGGCGCGCTGCTCGATCGCATCCAGCATCGGCAGCGCCAGGTCGCACTCGCTGCGCAGCGGCACGTCCACCGACAGGCGCATCGGCACCAGCGCCAGGTAGACCGGCATCAGCGTCGCCCCATCGATGCGCGCCAGCCGCAGGGCGGCCGCGAGCGCCGGCTCGGAGAGCGCATCGCCCGTGAACGGGAACGCGATCCGCCGCACCCGCGTGCGGCCGCTCAGCGCGCGGGTGCGGCGCCGGCGCTCGAGGCCCCACGCGACCGCGAAGCCGACCGCCAGCGCGACCACGATCAGGACCGCCGCGAGCGCAGTCACAGCGCCGCCCCCTCCTCCTCCGGATCGGCTTCGCCGGTGCTCGGGCGCAGCGTGCGATCGGCGACGATCCGCAGGTCCACGCCCGGCAGGCCTTTCAACAGCCGGAAGGGCAGCGCCGGCTGGGTCAGCCTGCGCCACGCGCTGCGCGGCTTGGGGGTCCCCATCAGCAGGTACGTCGTGCCGCGCGAGCGCGCCACGCCGATCGCCGCCTCGGCGACGTCGTCGGCCTCCTCCAGCAGCAGGTGCGCGCCGAGCACCGAGGCCAGGCGCCGCAGCGCCTCCAGCTGCTCGCGCTCCTCGCGGCTCGGCGTCGCCCCCGGGGGGCGCACCACCAGCAGGTCGAGCTCCGCCCCCAGGCGCTGCGCGGAGCGCCACGCGCGGCGCACCACCCGCTGCGAGCGCGGAGTCGGCGTGACGAGCGCCAGCAGCCGCTCGGAGATCACCTGCGGGGCGGCCTGCGCGACCAGCCGGTCCTCGCTGCGGCGCGCCGCCGGGACCTCGCGCACCAGGCGCTCGAGCTCCACACCCTCGGCCACCTGGCGC
The DNA here is from genome assembly GCA_963702085.1 of uncultured Solirubrobacterales bacterium. GTDB lineage: Bacteria > Actinomycetota > Thermoleophilia > Solirubrobacterales > Solirubrobacteraceae > Palsa-744. The sequence continues at coordinate 3,273,149 of OY969707.1, forward strand.
AGCGCCGTCTCGCGCAGCGCGGAGAGGTTCTCGATCTTGAAGAAGTTGCCGAGCGCTGCCTGCACACGCTCGGGCGCGTAGACCTTGCCGGCGCGCAGGCGCGCGATCAGCGCCTCCGGGGTGACGTCGACGAGCACCGTCTCGTCCGCCGCCGAGAGCACCGCGTCGGGGATCGTCTCGCGCACGCGCACGCCCGTCAGCTGGGTCACCTGATCGTTGAGGCTCTCCAGGTGCTGCACGTTCACGGTGGAGAACACGTCGATCCCCGCCCTCAGCACGTCGCGCACGTCTTCGTAGCGCTTCTCGTGCTCCACCCCCGGGGCGTTGGTGTGCGCGAGCTCGTCGATCAGACACAGCTCCGGCGCGCGCGCGAGGATGGCGGGGAGGTCCATCTCCTCGAGCTCCGTCTCGCGGTAGCGCACCCGCCGGCGCGGCACCACCTCCAGGCCCTCGGCCTGCGCCGTGGTCTGCTCGCGACCGTGCGGCTCCAGGTAGCCGATCGCCACGTCGCGGCCGGCCTCCGCCTCCGCCTGGCCCTCCTGCAACATCCTGTAGGTCTTGCCCACGCCAGCCGCCATCCCGACGAATACCTTGAGGTGTCCTCGATCGGATGGCACGGCGCCTCATTGTCCTGCATCGCTCGGCGGGGGTTCGCCATGTCCGACGCGCTGCTGAGCCTCATCTTCGTGGCCGGCGTGGTGGTGAGCCTCGGCTCCAGCTGGGTGCTCGTCGTCCGGCTCGAGCGGGTGGGGGCGCGGCTCGGCCTCTCCGAGGCGCTGCTGGGGATGCTCGCCGCGCTGGCGGCCGACGCACCCGAGATCACCGCGGCGGTGAGCGCGCTCGCGCAGCACGACACGCACATCGGCGCCGGCGTCGTGATCGGCTCGAACGTGTTCAACCTCGCCGCGTTGCTCGGCCTGGCGGCCGTCGTCGCCGGCCGGATCGCGCTGCACCGGCGGGTGATCGAGCTGGGCGGCGCGATCGCGCTGTGGACCTCCGTGGTGTGCCTGCTGGTCGTAACCGGGGTCCTCTCGGCGGTGGCGGGGCTGCTCGCGGTGCTCGTGGTGCTCGCGCCGTACCTCGCGATCCTCGGCATAGGCGTGCAGCGGCTCGCACACCTGCGCCTCCCCGACTCCTGGGCGAGCTGGCTGACCGAGGCGGTCAGGGAGGAGGAGCTCGAGCTCGAGGTCGCGATCCACCCCTCTCGCGGCGGCGCGCGCGACGGTGCGCTGGCGACCGTCGCGGTGCTCGTCGTCGTGGCCGCGAGCATCGCGATGGAGCGCACCGCGTCGGAGCTCGGCGCGCGCCACGCGATTCCCGAAATCGTGGTCGGTGGGCTGATCCTCGCCGCCGTCACGAGCCTGCCCAACGCCGTGGCAGCCGTGTACCTCGCCACGCGCGGCCGGGGGGCGGCGGTGCTCAGCACCGCGCTGAACAGCAACGCACTCAACGTCGTCGCCGGGCTGCTGCTGCCGGGGGCGATCGTCGGCCTCGGCGCCCCCGCCGGACAGACGACCTTCGTCGCCGCCTGCTACCTCGGCCTAACCGCCTTCGCGCTCGCGAGCGCCTACCTCGACCGCGGCCTGCGCCGCATCCCCGGCGCGCTGATCATCGCCTTCTACCTGGCCTTCGTGGTGGTGCTGCTCGCGAACTCTTAGCCCCCGAGGAGGTTGTGCACGACCAGGTCGATCAGCTTGATGCCGATGAACGGTGCGATGATGCCGCCGAGGCCGTAGATCCAGAGGTTGCGCCGCAGTAGCGCGCTCGCGCCGATCGGGCGGTAGCGCACGCCGCGCAGCGCGAGCGGGATCAGCAGCGGGATCACGATCGCGTTGAAGATGATCGCCGAGACGATCGCCGATTCCGGCGTGCCCAGGTTCATGATGTTGAGCACGTGCAGCGGACCCTTGCCGTCTGCGCTCGTGGCGTAGGTGCCGATGAAGATCGCCGGCAGGATCGCGAAGTACTTGGCGACGTCGTTGGCGATCGAGAACGTCGTCAGCGCGCCGCGCGTGATCAGCAGCTGCTTGCCGACCTCGACGATCTCGATCAGCTTCGTCGGGTTGGAGTCGAGGTCGACCATGTTGCCCGCCTCGCGCGCCGCCTGCGTCCCCGTGTTCATCGCCACGCCCACGTCGGCCTGCGCGAGCGCCGGAGCGTCGTTGGTGCCGTCTCCGGTCATCGCCACGAGGCGCCCGTCCTGCTGCTGCTCGCGGATCAGCGCGAGCTTTGCCTCGGGCGTCGCTTCGGCGAGGAAGTCGTCGACACCGGACTCCTCGGCGATCTTCGCCGCCGTCAGGCGGTTGTCGCCGGTCACCATCACGGTCTTGATGCCCATCGCGCGCAGCTGGTCGAAGCGGACCTTCATGCCCTCCTTGATCGTGTCCTTGAGGTAGATCACGCCGAGCACCTGGCTGTCGCGCGAGACCGCCAGGGGAGTGCCGCCCTCGCGGCCGATGCGATCGAGCTGCGCCTGCAGCTCCGGCGGCGGCGAGCCGCCCTCCCGCTTGACGAACTCGACGATCGAGTCGCCCGCGCCCTTGCGCAGCTGCTGGCCGTCGTAGTCGATGCCGCTCATCCTCGTCTGCGCGGTGAACGGCACGAACGTCGCGTTCAGCGAGGCCATGTCGTGCTCGCGCAGGCCGTACTGCTTGGCGAGCACCACGATCGAGCGGCCCTCCGGCGTCTCGTCCGCGAGCGAGGAGAGCTGCGCCGCCTCGGCCAGCTCGGCCTCGGGCACGCCTGGCATCGGGATGAACTCCGAGGCGAGGCGGTTGCCGATCGTGATCGTGCCGGTCTTGTCGAGCAGCAGCACGTCCACGTCGCCTGAGGCCTCGACCGCGCGGCCGGATAGGGCGAGGACGTTGCGGCGCACCATGCGATCCATGCCCGCGATCCCGATCGCGGAGAGCAGCGCACCGATCGTCGTCGGGATCAGCGCGACCAGCAGCGCGATCAGCGTCGTCTCGGAGATCGCCGTGCCCGCGAACAGGCCGAAGGGACGCAGCGTCGCGACCACGATCATGAAGATCAGCGTCAGCGCCGCGAGCAGGATGTTGAGCGCGATCTCGTTCGGCGTCTTGCGCCGCTCGGCCCCCTCGACCAGCGCGATCATGCGGTCGAGGAACGAGTGCCCGGGCTCCTGGGTGATCTCCACGACGATCCGGTCGGAGGTCACGCGCGTGCCGCCCGTCACCGCGCTGCGGTCCCCGCCGGACTCGCGGATCACCGGCGCGGACTCGCCCGTGATCGCGGACTCGTCGACGGTCGCGATCCCCTCGATCACCGTCCCGTCGCCGGGGATCAACTCGCCCGCCTCGATGACCACCAGGTCGCCGCGGGTCAGCTCCGAGGCGGCCTTCGTGGAGCCGTCCTTCATCGTCGCGACGGTCTCCTTGCGCATTGAGCGCAGCGTGTCGGCCTGCGCGCGGCCGCGGCCCTCGGCGAACGCCTCGGCCATGTTTGCGAACACGACGGTCAGCCACAGCCACACAGCGATCGTGAACGTGTACCACCCCGGCTCGTGGCCACCGCCGAGCGGCTTGCCGCCGCTCGCCTGGATCAGCCACGTGACCGTCGTGATCACCGCGCCGATCTCCACGACGAACATCACCGGGTTGCGAACCTGCACGCGCGGGTCGAGCTTCTTGACGCTGTCGATCAGCGCGCGCACGACGATCTCGCGCTGGAACAGGGAGACCGCGCGGCGTTCCGTGGCTGCCGGAATCGTTGACATCAGCGTGTTACTCCAGTCAGGTGATCGAGGGCGAGGTTCAGCTCGAGCACGTTCACTCCCGGTTCACCGGAGAAGCCGAGGCCGCGACCGGAGGTGTACTTGGAGATCAGGCCGTCGACCGTCCCCAGAGGGAGGTGGCGCACGGCCGCGATGCGGTAGGCCTGAATCCACGCGTTGGCCTGTGAGATTTCGGGGTCGAGGTTCGAGCCCGAGGTGTTGATGGCGTCGACCGGGATCCTCACCACGGTCAGCCCAGGGTCGTATTCGGATTTGGTGGCGGGGTTCTTGTTCAATTCGAGGTACGCCTTGACGTTTTCTTCGTTCGCTTCCCTGGTCTTGACGCTGTTGGGCCCGCGGTTGGAGAACGTGCTCGCGGCGGCGTTGTACGCCCCTCCTTCGGTGGCAGAGGGACGCGACTGGAAGTAGCGCGGATCCGGTTCGGTGACGAGTTCTTCTTCCTTTTCCTCCGGCTTGCCGTTCTTACCGATCACCGGGGAGGCAAAGCTCTGGCCGATGATCTTCGAGCCGACCAGCCGGCCGTTGACCTTGATCTGCTGCCCGTTGGCGTTGCCTGGGAAGACGACCTGGCTGATGCCGGTGATCGCGAGCGGGTAGACGAGCCCGAGCAGGATCGTGAAGACGATTATCCCAATGACCGAGGTGACGATGTCGCGTTTCATCTTCAGTTTTTCTCTCAGTACAGATGTCCGGTCAGGCCCTGCACGATCGGGCCGAGCAGCAAGGCGGGGAAGAAGGTGAGCGCGCCGACGAGCACGATCACGCCGATCAGCAGCACCGCGAACGTGGTGTTGTCGGTGCGCATCGTGCCGAGGCCCGCGGGGGTGACGCGCTTGCCCGCGAGCGCACCGGCGACGGCGAGCGCGAACAGGATCGGCGCGTAGCGGGCGAACAGCATGTCGAAGCCGCCGAGCAAGTTGGCGAAGGTGACCCCGTGGGCGCCGGCGTTGCCGGCGTTCGGCTGGATGAAGCCTGTGTAGCCGGCGAACGCCGAGCCGTTGTTGTTGGCCTGCGACAGGTAGGCGTAGAAGGTCTCGGAGAAGCCCTGCGGCGTGTTGCCGCCCGTCTTCGAGAGCGCCACCGGGGCGATCGACTTGCGCCCCGCCTGCGTGGCGGTGCCCATCGCCGTGCAGAAAAGCGCCGCCAGCGGCGTGATCAGGATGCCGAGGCCGGCGAGCTTGATCTCCCGCGCCTCGAGCTTCTTGCCCAGCCACTCCGGCGTGCGCCCGACCATCAGACCGCCGATGAACACCGCGAGCAGCACGTACAGCAGGATCGAGTACAGCCCGGTGCCGACGCCGCCGAAGATCACCTCGCTGGCCGAGAGGTTGGCCATCGGCACAGCGCCGCCGATACCCGTGAACGACTCCAGCGCGCTGTTGACCGCGCCGCAGGAGGTGACCGTGGTGACGACGTCGAACAGCGCCGAGCCGGCGATCCCGAAGCGCTGCTCCTTGCCTTCCAGGTTGCCGCCGCCGGAGCCGTGGATCACGCCGGTGTGCAGGCCGGCGGCGTGCTGCGCGGGCGAGCCGTGCGCCTCGGCGATGTAGGCGACGCACACGGCGCCGAGGAACATGAACATCACCACGCCGTAGATCGCGTACCCCTGGCGGCGGTTGCCGGCCATCCGCCCGTAGGTGAAGATCAGCGCTGCGGGGATGATCAGCACGAGCAGCATCTCGACGAAGTTGGTGAAGCCGGTGGGGTTCTCGAACGGGTGCGCCGAGTTGACGTTGAAGAAACCGCCGCCGTTGGTGCCGAGCTCCTTGATCGCCTCCTGCGAGGCGACCGGGCCCATCGCGATCGTCTGCTGCAGGCCGGTAACCGTGTGGACGACCAGGTAGTTGGAGAGGTTGGCGATCACGCCCTGGGAGGCCAGGACCAGTGCGCCGACGATCGAGATCGGCAGCAGGATGTAGAGCACCGTGCGCACGATGTCCTGCCAGAAGTTGCCGATCCCCTTGCCGGCACGCCCGACGATCCCGCGGATCAGCGCTGCCGCGACGACGATCCCCACACCGGCGGAGAGGAAGTTCTGCACCGTCAACCCCGCCATCTGGCTGAGGTAGGTCATCGTCGTCTCACCACCGTAGTACTGCCAGTTGGTGTTGGTGAGGAACGACGAGGTGGTGTTGAACGTTACGTTCCACGGCGCCGATTTGTAACCCAACGGGTTGAGCGCGTGGGGCACGAAGAAGGCGTTCTGCGTGCGCAGGATCGCATACAGCAGCAGCCACCCCGCGAGCGAGAAGACGATCAGGCTTTTCGCGTACGCCTTCCAATCCTGCTCGCGGTTGGGATTCACCCGCATGACGCGGTAGAGCAGCCGCTCCGGGGCCCCCAGCAGCGGCGTGAGGAACACCCGCTTGCCGGTGAACACGCCCGCCATGTAGCTGCCGAGCGGGAAGGCAAACGCGGTCAGGATGACCGCGAACAGCACGATCGTGAGCCAGCCCGCGAATGTCATGGCCTAGAGGTTCTCCCCGCGGATGAGGGCATAAAAGAGGTAAGCGATGATCAACACCGACACGACCAGGCCGAAGAAGTCCGCGCCGCTCATGTGCGCGATGAACTCGCCTACGGGAAGCGTGTTCATATCCGCTCGATCCCCTCGATGATCGCGAGCAGGATCACAAACATCGCGATCCCGAGCACTATCGCCACAACATCCATGCGCACACTATTCCCGCTTCGCCATCACGGCCGCGTGACGATTTAGCCCCCGCGTATAACGATTTCGTTACGGCGCCCGGTCACCGCGCTACGAACGCCGCTGGCAACCCCTCAGGGGATCGCCCATCAAAAAAGAAAGGCCCTCATCCCCCGCTCAGCCCGCGAACCGGTACCCCACGCCCGGGTCGGTGAGGATGTAGCGCGGGCGCTCGCCCTCCGGCTCGATCTTCGCGCGCAGGCGGGCGATGTGGGTGCGCAGCGCCTGCACGTCGTCCACGTACCCCGGGCCCCACACCTCCGCCAGCAGCGCCCGGTGGGTCAGCAGCCGCCCGCGGCTCTGCGCCAGCACCCGCAGCAGCTCGAACTCGATCGGGGTCAGGTGGACCGCCTCGCCCTCGCGGCGCACCGCGTGCGCGGCCACGTCCACCTCCAGGCCGTCCACCACGATCGTCGGCTGGTCGTCCGCGCCCTCGCTGCGGCGCAGCGCCGCGCGCAGCCGCGCCACCAGCTCGCGCGCCCCGAACGGCTTGGTGATGTAGTCGTCCGCCCCCGCCTCCAGCGCCCGCACCTTCTGCTCCTCCTCGCCCACCGCGGAGAGCACGAGGATCGGCATCGCGCTCCACTCGCGCAGGCTGCGCGTCACCTCGACCCCGTCGCCCTCCGGGAGCACCAGGTCCACGATCGCCGCCCGGGGCGCGCGCACCGCCGCGAGGTCCAGCGCCTCCGGGGCGCTCTGCGCGCCGAGGACCTCGAAGCCGGCCTCGCGCAGCACCACCTTCAGCGCCCGCAGGATCTGCGGCTCGTCGTCCACGACGAGCACCCGTGGCCTGAGAGCCGGCTCGGCGGTGGCGCTCACGCGCCCTGCACCGCCGGCACCGGCGCTCCGGGTGCCGGCGCACTGCGCTCCAACGGCAGCTCGAACACGAACGTCGCCCCCTGACCCGGCAGCGACTCCACGTGCAGCGTGCCCCCGTTCGCTTCGACGAAGCCCCGCGCGATCGCGAGGCCCAGCCCCGAGCCACGGTGCCCGCCGCGCGCCGTGCCCGCCCGGTAGAACGGCTCGAACACGCGCTCCAACTGCGCCGGAGGGATCCCCGGGCCGCGGTCCACCACGCGCACGATCAGGCGATCGCCCTCGCCCGTCATCGTCCGCACCGCCCGCGCCCTGACCGACACCGCGTGGCCCCCCGAGTGCCGCCGCGCGTTCTCCAGCACGTTCACGAACGCCCGCTCCAGCTGCGTCGAGTCCGCGCGCACCAGCGGCAGGTCGCGGTCGATCGAGAGCTGGAACTCCTCCGGTTGGGAGCTCAGGTCCTCGAGCGCCGCGCCGATCGTCTCCTCCACCGACAGCCACGCCCGCCGCGGCTCCGCCGCCCCCGCCTCCAGCTTCGAGAGGTCCAGCAGGTTGTCCACCAGCCGCGAGAGCCGCCGCGTCTCCCCGAGGATCGCCGCCGCCAGCTCCTCCCGCTCCTGTGCGGAGACCCCCGGCAGCGCGATCGCCTCCGCCGCCGCCGAGATCGCGGTCAGCGGGCTGCGCAGGTCGTGCGAGACCGCCCGCAGCAGCGCCGTCTTGACCACGTCCGCCTGGCGCAGCGCCGCCGTCTCCACCACCCCCCCCTGCAGTGCCTCGCGCTCGAGCGCCGCGCTCAGCAGCGCCTCCAGCGCCGGCACCACCCGCTCCTGCAGGCGGTACAGGCTGCGCTCCGAGCTGTCCGCCGACACCACCACCGTCCCCAGCCGGCGGTCCCCCTCGCGCAGCGGGAACGCCACGCTGCGCGCGTCCGGCTCCACCGCCTCCATCGCGATCGCCGCCGAGGGGAGCTCGAGCGCCTGGGCGATCCGCTGCGCCGCCGTCGGCAGCACCTCCGCGAGGCTCCCCCCCCGCAGCAGCACGCGCGCCATCTCTGTCACGAGGCTCGCCTCCCGCCTGCGCTCCAGCGCCTCGCGGCGCGCGCTCGAGGTCGGGACCGGCACGATGCCCAGCAGGCGGGACATCCGCTCAGCGTAGATGAAGCCCGGCCAGCCATGCGTTTGTCCGAGCACACCGCCGCCCCCTCATGCCTACAGCCGCTACCGTCGATTCCTAAGGAGATGGATTCGATCGAGGTGCAGCACTCCATCAGGATCGCGGCGACGCGGTGGGCGCTTCTGACGGCGCTCGCCCTGGCGCTCTGCCTGCCGGCCGCCGCCGCGGGAGCCGTCTCGCCGCTGCCCGAATCCGACTACCAGACACGCCCGGTCTGCCCGGCCCCCGCACCCGGCCACGTCGGCTGCCTGGCGCTGCGGCTGGTGGCCCAGACTGCGGCCGCCCGCGCCCGCACCCACCCGCTGGGCATGACCAGAAGCAGGCCGATCGCGTCCTCGAGCGCCGCGGAAGGCGTCGACGGCCTGCGGCCGCAGGATCTGCGCAGCGCCTACTTTCCCGGCGAACCGCCCGACGCGCCCGCGTCCGAACCGCAGACGATCGCGCTCGTGGACGCTTACAACGACCCCTCGGCCGAAGCCGACCTGGGCGTCTACGATCGCGAATTCGGCCTGCCCCCCTGCACCGCCGAAGACAGGTGCTTCAAGAAGGTCAACCAGCTCGGCGAAACCGGGCACCTGCCGTCCGCCGTCGGGGAAGAAGCCTCGGGCTGGGCCCTGGAGATCTCGACCGACATCGAGGTCGCCCACGCCGTCTGCCAGAACTGTCGCATCCTGCTCGTGGAGGCCAGACTCGGCGTCGTACACCAACCTCGAAACCGCCGAGGACACAGCGGTGAGACTCGGGGCCACCGAGATCTCCAACTCCTGGGGCGGCGAAGAGCCCGTGCCCGACAGTCCGGCCTTCGATCACCCAAAGACCGTAATCACCGCCGCCGCCGGCGACGACGGCTACCTGAACTGGACCGGCGCCAAAGAAGCGGGCGAAGAACGCTACGTCGGGGCTGACTACCCCGCCTCCTCGCCCCACGTGGTCGCGGTCGGCGGCACCAAGCTCACGCTGAGCACCGGCGGCGCGCGGCAGAGCGAGACGGTGTGGAACGAGGACCCCGCCCCCGAAGGCGGGAACGAGGGCGCGGGGGGTGGTGGCTGCAGCACGCGGTTCACCGCCCCACTCTGGCAGCAGGCTGTCGCCGACTGGGCGTCCGTCGGCTGCGGCTCCGAACGCGCCGTCGCCGACGTCGCCGCGGACGCCGATCCCTACACCGGGGTCGCCGTCTACGACTCGGTCCCCTACGAAGAAGAAGGGAGATCCACCGTGTTCCGCTGGGTGCCGATCGGCGGCACCAGCGTGGCCTCCCCGATCGTCGCCTCGATGTTCGCGATCACCGACGAACCGCACGAAGTCGCGTACCCCGCCCAGACGCTCTACTCCCACCTCGGTGACCCCTCCCTGGATGACGTCACCGCCGGCGGCAACGGCAAGTGCGATGGCCTCTACACCAGCGGCTGCAGCGGCTCGATGGAACCACTCTCCCCGCTCTTCCCACTCGACTGCGGCTCGGGGGCGCTGGTCTGCAACGCCGCTCCCGGCTACGACGGCCCCACCGGAGTCGGCGCCCCCAACGGGCTCGCCGCCTTCGAACCCGGCAGCGAAGCGGAACACTCCAACCGGGTGCAGGCGAGAAAAGCCGCCGAACAGAAGGCCGAAGAAGAACGGGCGGCCGAAGAAGTCGAGCACGCAGCGGAACGGCAGGCCGAAGAAGAACTGAGGGCGAGACAGGCCGAAGAAGCGGAAGCGGCGAGGGCCGTCGAAGCGAGGAAAGCCGAAGAAGAACGAGTCGCCGAACAGGAGCTGAAGGAAGAAGAAGCGGCGCGCGGTGGCTTCGGGGAAGGCTCCACGGGCAAAGGCGGCGGGGGCGGCGAAACGACGGGCGGGGGCCGGCTGCTCGGCGGCTCGGTGGGCGGCGGGCTCGGCAGCCACCCGTCGGGCGCGAGCACCGGCTCGGGGGGTTCCTCGCCGACCACCGTCCGCCTCTCCCGCCTCGCCCTCACCGCCCGCGCGAGCGCGGTGATCGCCCGCGGCCTGCCCACCCTCGCCCAGGTGGCCTTCGCCTTCACTCTCTCCGCCCCCGCGCGTGTGCGGGTCGCGCTCTCCCGGCAGGTCCGGGTCCACGGGCGTCTGCGCTGGGTGTCGGTGCCGGGCGCGCTCACGCTCGCCGCCGGCGCGGGCCGCGACCGCGGTCACCTGCGGGGCCGCAGGGCACTCTCCCCGGGGCGCTACCGCCTCACGCTGTCCCCCGCACACGGCGGGGCGCGATCGATCGTGTTCGTGCCGCGGTAGGTAGGTACGCCTACCGCAGCACCGCCCCCTCCGGCGCGGCCGCCTGCTGGCGGATGACGTGCTCCACCTGCTCGCCGCGAGGGGTCAGTTCCCACGCGTTGGGCGCACCGCGCCGCCCGCCGGTGCCGTCGTTGACGATCAGGTCCTGGGACTCCAGGCGGCTGAGCAGCTTGGAGATCTGGCCTTGGTCGACAACCTCTGCGCGGTTGCCGACCTCGCGGTTGCTCGACCCGGGGCGTTCGGCGATCGCCATCAGCACGCGGGCGGTGCGGTAGGTGAGCCGCATGCCGACCCCCTCCAGCGCGAAGCGGCTGCTGCGCCGTGGCTGCGGAGGCCGCCGCGCAGCCCGCGCGAGCTCCCGCTTCGCGGCCGCGCTGCCCAGGTAGGGGAGCACGACGAGGCTCGTCAGCTCCCCCAGCAGGTTGCTCGGCGGCGCGGGGTTCGGCACGAGCAGGCGCGTTTGCAGAACCGCCAGCAGCGCGCCCACCACCCCCTCGGCCGTGATCGCGGGGGGCTCGGTGCGCGACGCCGCCTGCAGGCGCCCGCGGTCGATGTACTCGCACAGCGTCGCGATCGCCCTGGCGCGGCTGCGCAGCACTCGCGGACCGGCGCCCAGGGAGTCGACGATCCACAGGCGCGCCAGCTCGGGCTCCTGCTCGACGAGCCCGAGCATCGCGGCGAGGGCGGCTCTGACCGCTTGGACCCACCGCGCCTCGTCGTTGTACGCCTCGGCCATCGTGGCGCCCGCGCGCCGCGTGATCCAGTCGAAGGCCGCGAGCAGGCTCTCCTCGACGTCGGCGAACTGCTCGCGCAGCTTCCGCGGCGAGACCTCCGCCCGCGCGGCGAGGTCTGTGAACGTGACGGAGCGCACGCCCTCCTCGGCCACGGTCTCCGCCATCGCCCTGAAGATCCGCATACGCCTGTCCTGCTCCACGGCACCCCTTCGATCGTGCACCCGCTCCTCTCTCTCCCGCACCCGACCCCCTCTCTCCTGCACCCAACCCCTTGGACCCATGTGCGACTGCCTGCACCTTACGTGAGCTTGATCTTTGTCACCGGCAGTATCTTCTCATTGTCTAGCCACCGGCGGCCTTATTGTAGGGAGGGGTTTTCCAGGGGGCCGCGGCAGGGGCGTGGCGACGGCGGGGCGCGAGCCACGCTCTGCGTCCGGCGGGCCCGCCACGCCACGCCTCGACCACGCGGGGGGCGGGGAGCGTCGAACCGTCTCTCGGCGCCGCCCGAGCGGCTCTCTTCGGCGGCAGTCGCGAGACGCTGTCTCCCATTATTCGAGCCTCGCCGGAGCCTCGCTGTGCACATTTTTTCGCGTCTGTGCAGGGGAAACGCGAGACGCCGCGCGCGGACTCCCGCGCCGGCGCCGAGCCTCCTCGCATTTCAATTGCGCGACTGGACGATCGGGCTTACCCTCGGATCGAAGTGGTTACCCGACCTTCTCCTGCGCCTGTAGCTCAACTGGCTAGCGGCCATGATGGCAGTGGCGCCCAGTCCCCACGTGTAGTCATTCAACCGGCTACGAGCTCCGGGCCCCGCGCCCGTGGGCGCGTACCGGCGGCTATCTGCCGCGTAGCGGCCGCGTGGCTGGAGTGGGCCTACACGAGCCGTGAGTGGTCCAAGAGCAGTGGCCTTCTAAGCCACCGATGTGGGTTCGAGCCCCGCCGGGCGTACCTCCTAGACCTGCGCCATTGAAGTGCTCGACCGGCTCACACGTGCCCTGAGCGCGGCCGCGCCACGGGGCGAGTTCTCGGTGGTCCCGTTGTACAACCCCCGCCGTGGCGCCGACGCGCGGGTCTTCCTCAGAGACCTCCGGGCCGCCCGCCGGGGGTCGGAGTCCGCCGACGCGGGGGAGCTCGCCCCCGCTGGGGAGCTCACCGCCGCGGGCGAGCTCGCCGCCGCCCGCGAGGCGCTCGCCGCGCTGCCCGAGGTGGAGGCGGTCCGCGCGCACGGAGGCGCGCTGACGGTGCGGTTCGCCGACGAGCCCCTCGCGCGGCTCGGAGGGCGCCTGGAGGCCGGCGAGACCGGCGCGTTGGACGCACGCGACGTGTTGGGGGGCGCCGAGGTGCTCGTCAACTTCTGCGACGCCAACCCGACGAAGGCGCTGCACGTCGGCCACCTGCGCAACATCGCGCTCGGCCAGGCGCTCGCCGGGGCGCTCGCGGCCGCGGGCGCCCGGGTGACGCGCCAGAGCCAGGTCAGCGACTACTGCCGCAGCATGGGCGAAGCGCTAGCGGGCTACCTGGAGCTGCCCGTGCACCTCACCCCGCGCGCGTTGGGCGTGAAGAGCGATCACTTCGTGGGCGACTGCTTCCTGCGCTACGCCGCCGCCTCCGAGCCGCCGGCCGCGAGCGACGCCGGGGGGACGGGGCTCGAGCGGGCGCCTGCGGGCGAGACCGCGACCGCGACGCGCGCGCGGGAGCAGACCACGACCCGCGAGCGGGAGCAGACCGACGACGCGGGTGACCCGGCGCTGCGCGCGGAGGCGGCCGTCCGCGACGACCTCGCCGAGGAGCTGCTCAGGCGCCTGAGCGCCGGCGACCCGGAGATCGTGGAGCGGTGGCACAAGCTCCGCGGCTGGGCGCTGGAGGGGCACGACGCGACGCTCGCCGCGCTCGGGGTGAGCATCGACCGCGTGGTGCACGAGTCGGACTCCCGGCCGCTCACGCGGTGGATCCTCGACACGGGGCTGGCCCACGGCGTGCTGACGCGCACCGACAACGGGGCGGTCGTGTACGAGACGGGGGAGGACGAGTACCCGCGGCTGCTGCTGGCGCGCCCGGACGGCTTCCCCACCCAGCACCTGCGCACGTTCGCGCTGTGGCACTCGCTGCGCGCCTCGCTCGACGGCACGCGGTCGGTCGAGCTGGTGGGCGAGGAGTGGCACGCCTACGTGCGCTACCACGAGCGCCTGATGCAGGGCATCGCGCCCTCGCAGGCGCCGCGGCAGCCGAGCAGCAACGTGATCTACGGGATGGTCACCGTGGAGGGCGGCGCGGTGAAGTCGAGCAACGGCCGGCCGCCGCTCGTGGACGGGCTGTTGGAGCGGCTCGGGGCCGCCCAGGAGCTGAGGGAGCTCGCCGCGCAGAGCGAGGGGCGCTTCAAGCCGCGGGACCTCGCCGCACTGATTGCGCTCGGCTTCTACCTCGGTCGCCCCACCCGCAAGCCGGTCGACCTGACGCTGAGCGAGATGCTCGACCTGCGCGGCGGAGTCGGCTGGGATCTCGCGCGGGCGACGGTCCACGCGTGGAGCCCCCGCTACGACGGCCCGCCCGACCCAGCGCCCGATGATGTGCGCTACCGCCAGACGGTCCTGCGGTCGCAGGTCCACCGGGAGCTGCTGGAGCGCGCGGTGGAGCAGCTTGACACGTACGAGCTCGCGCGCTTCTACGGGCACCTGAGCCGCCGCTACGTGGCGTCGGACGCGGACGCGCGCGTGGCCCGCGCGATGCGCACCCTGCTCGCCGCCGGTCTGGGCGCGTTGGGCCTGCCGGGCGCGGCGCCCGAGGGCGGTGGGCCGGGATGACGCTCCTCGCCGCCGGCCAAGGGGCGAAGAAGGTTTGCTCGGAGACCCTATATATAGGTGCCGCGGAGTCACACACCGGGAGCCCCTGCGTGGAGAGCGCGGACGCGAAGAGCCAGCTGGCGCTGGACCGCAACGAGGCGCTGCGGGGACCCCCGCAGGGGGCGGTCGAGCGGGTGCGTGCGGCGATCGCCCGCGGGCATATATACCCCCACGAGGCGGTCGCACGCGCCACAGAGGCCGCGGCCGCCCATCTGGGGGTCGAGCCGGAGCAGGCGGTGCTCACGAACGGCGTGGACGAGGCCACCGACCTGTGCGTGCTCGAGCTCGGCGACCCGTGGACGGTGACGCCAGGCTTCGACGGGTACGGCGACCGCGCGGCGGCGCTCAACCACCGCGCCCGGGCGTTCGCGCTGACCGCGGAGCACGCGCTCCCCCGGGAGCTGATCGACGCGACAGAGGCGGGTCAGTTGGTGACGGTGGCGAGCCCAAACAACCCTACGGCCAACGCCTTCGCCCAGGAGTCCCTGCGCGCCCTGCTGGAGCGCGGCGCCCACCTGCTGCTGGACGAGACCTACGCGGACTTCAGCACGGACGCCCCGGGACTGCGGTGGCTCGCCGAGTACCCGCGCCTGGTGGTGTTCCGCTCGTTCTCGAAGGCGTACGGGCTGGCCGGACTGCGGATCGGGTGCCTCGTCGGCGAGGAGCGGCTGGTGGCGCGCCTGCGCGCGCGGCAGGCGTACCTGACGACGAGCGGCCTCGCGGCGGAAGCGCTGCGCGGGGCGCTGGAGAGCGACCCCGAGTTCCCCGGCCGCCACGCCCGCGAGGTGCGGGCGCTGCGCGAGGAGCTGATCGCGCGGCTGCGGGCGGTGGCGCTGTTCGAGCGCGTGTACGACAGCGAGACGAACTTCGTCTTCGTGAAGTGCGCGACGGTGGGCGAGGCGGAGTGGATCCGCGAGACGCTCGCGGCGCGCGAGAACGTGAGGGTGGCCTCGACCGCGCCGCTCGGAGAGCCGGCGGGACTGCGCATCGGCGTGAGCCTGCAAGGTGACGCCGATCGGCTGGTGGCCGGGTTGACCGCGATCGGGGGCCTGCACGTAGGCGGCGGTCCAACAGAGGGCCCGTGCGAGAGCGCCGGCCGAAACGAGCACCCGCGCGAGGCGGGCACCGCAAAGGAGCGAGGAGCATGAACAGCAGCACACAGAAGATCGCGGCGAGCACGCCGGAGGCCATCAACCGCGCGGCCTTCCGCCCAACGCTGCTCAGAGCGCTCGACTACCTCGCGGGGTGGGCCACCGCGGAGCTGCTGATGGCGATCCTCGAAGACGAGACCATGTTGAGCGCGCTCGAGCAGGGCGTCAGCGCCGAGGAGCTCGCCCAGCGCTTGGGCTCGCCCGACAGCCCGACCACGGGCGCGTCCGGGAGCGAGCTGACCGGCGCGCTGCTGCAGGCGCTGCACTCGGAGGGCGTGCTCGTCCGCGAGGCAGGGAGGTACCGCCTCGCCGAAGACCTCTCCGAGATGCGCGCGGTGCACGGGTGGCTGGAGCTGCTGATGGAGGGCTACCGCGAGCTCTTCCAGGGCGTGGGGCGGCTGATGCGCGAGGGCGACGGGAGCATCGAGCGCAACCACCTGCGCGTCGCGACGGGCAGCGCGCGGATCGCGGTCTACGACGCGGTGCCGCTCACGCTGCGGTTGATCGAGCGGCTGGGGGCCTCGGAGGGGGTCGTGCTCGACTACGGCTGCGGCAACGCGCTGTACCTGATCGCACTCTGCGCCCAGCACCCGGGCCTGCGCGGGCTCGGCGTGGAGCTCGCGCAGGAGACCGTCGAGGCCGCACGGGCGCACGTGCAGGCGGCGGGCCTGCAGGAGCGCATCGCGATCGAGCACGCCTCGGCCCCCGACTACACGCCCACCGAGGAGGTGGACTTCGTCGTCTCGGCGTTCGTCCTGCACGAGATCGTCGGCCAGCGCGGCGTGGAGGGGACGGTCGAGTTCCTGCGGTCCTTCGGCCGGCGCTTCCCCAAAGCCCGCCTGCTCATCGTCGAGGTCTCGAACCCCTACGAGGAAGGCCGCGGCGAGCTGGTCGGCTCCGACCGCCAGGGGCGCGGCTACTACAACTACTACATCTGGCTGCACTCGGTGACCACCCAGCGCCTGCTCCCGCACGCAGAGTGGCTACAGCTGTTCGCACAGGCCGGCTACCGCGTGACCCACGAAGAGCGAGTGGACGACGTCGTCGACTCCACGGGCCTGGAGATCGGCTACGCGCTGGAGCGGACCCTATAGCAACACAGCGGGCGCCCCGAACGACACCAGGCACTCGGGCAAAGCGACAGAGCCGTCCTTCCGCTGGCCGTTCTCCAGCAGCGCGATCAGCGTGCGCCCCACGGCGGCGGCGGTGCCGTTGAGGGTGTGGAGGGTCTGCGTCTGGCGCTCCCGGCGAACGCGGATGCCAAGGCGCCGCGCCTGGTAGTCGGTGGTGTTGGAGCAGGAGGTGAGCTCGCGGTAGCGGCCCTGGCTGGGCAGCCACGCCTCGCAGTCGTACTTCTTGGCGGCCGAGGCCCCGAGGTCGCCCACGGCGATGTTGACGACGCGGTAGGGCAGGCCGAGCGCGGTGAGGATCTCCTCCTCGATCGCGAGGATGCGCTCGTGCTCGGCGCCGGAGTCTGCCGGCTCGACGAAGCTGAACATCTCCACCTTGTCGAACTGGTGCACGCGGAAGATTCCGCGCGTGTCTTTGCCGGCGGCACCGGCCTCGCGGCGAAAGCAGGGCGAGAACCCGGCGTAGCGCAGCGGCAGGCGCTCGGCGTCGAGGATCTCCTCGTCGTGCAGCGAGGCGAGCGCGACCTCGGAGGTGCCCACCAGGTAGAGCTCGTCCGCGGGCAGGGAGTAGATCTGCTGCTCGGTGTCGGGCAGGAAGCCGGTGCCGAACAGCGCCCGCTCGCGCACCAGCACCGGCGGGATCACCGGCTCGAAGCCGTGGCCACGCAGCTGCTCGAGCACCCAGCGCACGAGGGCGAGCTCGAGCAGTACCAGGTCGCCCTTCAGGTAGGCGAAGCGCGCGCCGGAGAGCCTGGCGGCGTGGTCCATGTCGATCGACGACCCGGCCAGCTCCAGGTGGTCGCGGGGCTGGAAATCGAACGCCCGCGGCTCGCCGACCGTACGGAGGAGTTCGTCCTCCGGGCCGGGCGCGGCGCCCGAGTCGGGCAGGTTCGGCAGCCGCAACAGGAGTTCGTCGAGTCGCGCTTTTGCGCGGTCGGCCTCTTCGGTGAGCTGCTTGACGCCCGCGCTCATCGTCTTCATCACGGCGAGAATGTCCGCGGCGTCTTCCCCTCTCGCCTTTGCTGCGGCGAAAGCATCGGATTGGGTCTTCTGCAGCGCGCGTTCGCCCTCCGCGGTGGTCGTCGCAGCGCGCCAATGCCGATCCTGTTCAACGATCTCATCGACAACACCGACCAGGCTCGTGTCCCGCCGCGCCAGCGCGGCGCGAACGCCGTCGGAGTCATCCCGGATGCGCCTGATGTCGAGCACGCGCCGTTAGCCCCCCGGGCGGCGCCTACCCGCCGGGGTTCGCGGCGGAGGCGCCTTCCGCGGGGGCGCCGGGGATGGCGGTGTTTTCGATGACCGGCACCTTCGGGGCCTGCAGGCCGGAGTACTTGGTGAGGAACTCCGCGACCGCCTGCGCTTCGGTGCCGACGACGATGTTCTGCGGCATGATCGCGCCGGAGAAGCCGCCGTTGCGGATCGCGTAGAGAACCTGCCCGTACTGCTCCTTGCGGAAGTTGAAGTTGGGGCCGTTGGTGCGCAGCCGGTCCTTGATGCTCGTCGCCGAGCCCTCGGCGCCAACTGTGGCGAGGGTGTGACAGCCGGAGCAGCGCTGCAGGAACAGCACGGCCCCCTTGTAGTAGGGGCTGGATTTGGAGACCTGGATGCCCTGCGTGCCGCAGGCGGAGAGGCAGGCGGTGGCGACGGCCACAGCGGCGAGCGCCACGACGATCCTGGGACGGGGTGGGCGGGTCTTCATGCCGGCCGGAATATATAGGCTCGCCGGATGCGACTTCGGTCCCTGGCGGTGGCCTCGCTCGCACCGCTCCTGCTGGCGGGCTGCGGGGTAACACAAACAGCGCTGGTGCCGGGCCACACGCTGACGCTGACGCTCAGCGAGTACCGCATCGTGCCGCAGACGGCGAGCGTGCCCGCGGGACCCCTCCGGATCGTGGCCTGCAATCGCGGAATCCTCACGCACAACGTGGCGCTTCAGCGGGGAACCCTGGACTCCAACGAACGCACAACGCTCACCGACGTCCCCACGCTGCTCCCCGGGAGGTGCGGGTCGGTAGCCACCCAGCCGCTGGCCCCGGGGCGCTACCTGCTGGCAAGCACAGTTGGCAACCAGGCCGTGCTGGGCGTGGCGGCCACGCTGATCGTGCGGTGAGGCTCCTCCTCACATCCCATGCGCGGTACCCGCCGCGCGCAGCAGCAGGAAAACGACGACCGAAGCGGAGAGGGCCATGATGCCCTGCTCGCGGCGGACGATTGCGCCAACAACGGAGAGCTGCTCGGCCTCGGGGAGGTGGCCGACCTCGGCGGCGGTCTGCAGACCGCGCTGGTCGAGGATCGTCTGGGCGGAGGCGATGCGCAGCTGCTCGGCTACGAACGCGACGGCGAGGGGCAGGAGAGCGTAGAGGTAGAAGAGCGTTTCGGTCGATGTGTGGCCCACGGCGGCGAGCACCCCGACGGCGAGCGCGAAGAGGACCGCGCCGCCCTGGGCGACGCGCAGGAGGATCCAGAAGGTGTTGGCCGATCTTCGATCGGTCGATTCGTCGCGGTACCAGCGCCAACCGCCGAGGAGCGCGGGGAGCGCGTTGAGTGCAGCGATGGCGAGGGCACCCGCCACCACGGCGCCGTTCATGGGCGGGATATCGAGCCGATCGTCACTATGTGACACTCTCGCACAAGCGTCGGCGGGCGGTGGTATAACCAGCCGCGGTGCTGCGCTCCTACCTCCCCGCGATCGTCTTCCTGATCCTCGGCGGCGCCGTGGGCGGCGCGTTCACGCTGCTCAACGGCCTGCTGGGTCCCCGGCGGGCGGTCAGGCAGAAGCAGGACCCGTACGAGTGCGGGCTGCCCTCGGAGGTCAAGCAGGGGATGCGCTTCGGGATCAGCTTCTACCTGATCGCGATGCTGTTCATCCTGTTCGACATCGAGGTCATCTTCCTGTACCCGATCGCGGTGGAGTTGCGGGCGTACGGGAGCTACGCGCTGGCCGAGACGGTGACGTTCATCGTGCTGCTGTTCGTCGCGTTCGTCTACGTGTGGCGCAGGGGGGCACTCGAGTGGAGGTGAAACGCGAGCGGCTCGGACCGGGCGGCGAGCGATCGAAGGCCGGCCTACGCGTGGAGCACCTGAACGCGCACCAGCTGCTGCGCGGCGGCGACCTGGAGGGCGCCAACCAGCCGGCGCACCTGGAGGGCGAGGAGCTCGAGCGCTACGTGGAGGAGCGCGTGCTGATGACCACGCTCGACAAAACGGTCGCGTGGGGGCGCTCGAACTCGTTCTTTCCCCTCGGGTTCGGGCTGGCGTGCTGCGCGATGGAGCAGTTCCACGCCGCCGGCCCGCGCATGGACATCGCGCGGTTCGGGTTCGAGGCGTTCCGGGCCTCCCCCCGCCAGGCCGACCTGATCATCCTCGCGGGGCGCGTGTCGATCAAGATGGCGCCGATCATCCGCCGCCTCTACGACCAGATGCTCGAGCCGAAGTGGGCGATCTCGATGGGCGCGTGCTGCAGCTCGATGGGCGTGTTCAACAACTACGCGCTGGTGCCGGCCGACAAGTTCATGCCGATCGACGTGCACGTGCCCGGCTGCCCGCCGCGCCCGGAGGCGCTGATGCACGGGATCCTGAAGCTGCGCAAGCTGGTGCAGGACAACCCCGACCGGGGCTGGCGCGAGCGGTACGACGCCGTAGGCACCGAGGAGGCTCCGTCGGGTGTGTAGCCACAATCGGGGATCGGTCGCCGCGTCCGCCCCCGGGCGAGGATCGGACGGCGCGTTCGCACCGAGAGAGCGCTTAGATGCCTGACGCCACGGGCTTGGAGCTGCTCGCCCACGAGGCTCGGGCGACGCCGCGATCGAGACCGTGTACTTCCGCAACCGGGCGACTGTCGTGGTGGACCCGGCCCACATTCGCACCGCGCTCCAGACGCTGCGCACGAAGGGGTACGCGTTCCTGGCGAGCGTGCACGGCGTGGACCACTACCCCGAGGAGCCGCGCCTGGGCGTGGTGTACGAGCTGCTGGACATGAGCCGCGTGGACCGCCTCACGGTCAAGCTGCGCGTCCCGGTCGAGGCGCCGCGCGTGGAGTCTGTGACGGCCGACTGGCCGACGGCCGACCACCAGGAGCGCGAGGTCTACGACATGTTCGGCGTCGTGTTCGAGGGCCACCCGGACCTGCGCCGGATCCTGATGCCCGAGGACTACGAGGGGCACCCGCAGCGCCGCGACTTCCCGACCGGCGGCGAACCGGTGATCTTCACGCGCGACGAGGCCACGTGGCTGGAGGCGCTCGAGTGAGCCCGGCGACTGTGGAGGACCAGCTCGACGGCGTGGAAGGCAGCGAGACGACCGACGAGCTGCTGACGCTCAACTTCGGCCCCCACCACCCCGCCACGCACGGCGTGCTGCGCCTGCTGGTGACGCTCCAGGGCGAGGTCGTGCGGGACCTGAAACCGATCATCGGGTACGTGCACACCGGGATCGAGAAGACGGCCGAGGACAAGTCCTACTGGAAGGTCATCCCCGTGGTCGAGCGGATGGACTACCTCTCCTACTACTTCAACGCGATGGCCTACTGCGGCGCCGTGGAGACGCTGGCGGAGGTGGAGGTCCCCAAGCGCGCGCAGTACCTGCGCGTGATCCACCTCGAGCTCAACCGCATCGCCTCGCACCTGATCTGGCTCGGCACGAGCGTGCTCGACCTCGGCGCGACCTCGATCTTCCTGTACTGCCTGCGCGAGCGCGAACTGATCCTCGACCTGTTCGAGATGTCCTCGGGCGCGCGCATGCACACGCGCTACTTCCAGGTCGGCGGCGTGATCGAGGACATCCCCACCGGCTTCGCGGCGAAGCTGCGCGAGTTCCTGAAGGTCATGCCCAAGCGCGCCGACGAGTACGGCGCGATCCTCAACGCCAACGAGATCGTGCTGCAGCGACTGCGCGGCACGTGCCCGCTGGACGCCGAGACGCTGCTCGGCCTCGGCGTGACGGGCCCCCTGCTGCGCGCGGCCGGCAACCCGTGGGACCTGCGCAAGGCCGCGCCGTACTCCTCCTACGGGGACTTCGCGTTCAAGATCCCCGTGGGCACCGTCGGCGACAACTACGACCGCTTCGCGGTGCGGCTGGCCGAGATCTACCAGTCGGTGCACATAATCGAGCAGGCGCTCGACGGGCTGCCCGAGGGGCCATACATGACTGAGGACCGCAAGGTCGCGCTGCCCCCCCGACACGAGCTCGCGACCTCGATGGAGGCGCTGATCCACCACTTCAAGCTCGTGACCGAGGGCTTCCGCGTGCCGCCGGGCGAGGTGTACAACCCGATCGAGTCCCCCCGGGGAGAGCTGGCCTGTTACGTGCGCTCGGACGGCTCCTCCAAGCCCGCGCGGGTGCACATGCGCGACCCCTCGTTCGTCAACCTGCAGGCGCTGGCGCACATGACCCGGGGCAGCTATATCGCCGATCTGATCGCCACCACGGCGATGCTCGATCCGATCCTCGGGGGGATCGACCGATGAACGTGCCCGAGGCGCTGCGTGCGGAGATCGAGGCGCACATGGCGCTCTACCCCGACCCCCGCTCAGCCACGCTGCCGGCGCTGGAGGCCGCCCAGCGCGTGCACGGGTGGTGCTCGCCCGAGGCGATCGAACAGGTCGCGTGCGTGATGCGGCTGACTCCCGCCGACCTTGCCGCCGTCGCGACGTTCTACGACATGCTCGAGACCGTGCCCGTGGGGCGCCACTCCGTATATGTGTGCACGAACATCTCCTGCTCGCTGTGCGGAGCCGACGAGCTGTACGAGGCGATCCGCGCCGCCGCCGGGGACGATGAGGACTTCAACGTGCGCTCGTTCGAGTGCCTCGGCGCCTGCGACATCGCGCCGATGGTCTCTGTCGACGGCGTATATATAGGCCCGCTGAAAGTAGCCGACGTACCCCAGCTCCTCGACGACATCCGCGCTGGTCGCGAGGTGCTGCCCGAGAAGCAGCTCGCCCGCCGTGCCTGTGCCGACCAGGAGGCCGGGGCGTGAAGCTCCTGTTCGACCGGATCGACGAGCCGGGGCTGAACACCCTGGAGGTGTACGAACGCCGCGGCGGGTATGAGGCGCTGCGCAAGGCCCTGCAGATGCCGCCCGAGGCCGTGCTGCACGAGCTCGAAGCGTCTGGGCTGCGCGGGCGCGGGGGCGCCGGCTTCCAGATGGGCAAGAAGGTGTCGTTCCTGCCCAAGGGCGGGATGGACAAGTACCTCGTGTGCAACGCCGACGAGTCCGAGCCGGGGACGTTCAAGGACCGCGAACTGATGCAGAAGAACCCGCACGTGCTGATCGAGGGCATCGCGATCGCCGCCCATGCAGCCGGGACGACCCGCTCGTTCATCTACATCCGGGGCGAGTATGTGCAGCAGGCCGACATCCTCGACGCCGCGCTCGCCGAAGCGCGCGCCGCGGGGTATATCGGGGAGAAAATCCTCGGCTCCGACACCTCGCTCTCGCTGGTCGTACACCGCGGCGCCGGCGCGTACATCTGCGGCGAGGAGACCGGGCTGCTCGACTCGCTGGAGGGCAAGCGCGGCAACCCGCGCCTGAAGCCCCCGTTCCCCGCCAACCAGGGCCTCTACCAGGGGCCGACGCTGATCAACAACGTCGAGACGCTCGCCACCGTGCCGACGATCGTCCGCATGGGCGGCGCGGAGTACGCCAAGATCGGCGTGGAGACCTCCACTGGGACGAAGCTCGTGTCGGTCTCCGGGCACGTGCAGCGGCCGGGCAACTACGAGATCGAGCTCGGCGTCCCCTCGCGCGAGATCATCTACGGGCTCGCCGGCGGGCCGCCGGAGGGCCGCAAGGTCAAGTGCTGGTTCCCCGGGGGCTCCTCCTCCCCCGTGCTGATGAGCGAGGACCTCGACATCCCCTACGACTTCGACTCGATGGCCAAGGCCGGCACGATGCTCGGCTCCGGGGCGATCATCGTCGTCGACGACTCCACGCCGATCCTCGACGTCGCGCTGAAGGTCGCGAAGTTCTACCGCCACGAGTCGTGCGGCAAGTGCACCCCCTGCCGCGAGGGCACCAACTGGACGGTGACCATGCTGGAGCGCATCGAGAGCGGCGAGGCCACCCCGATGGACCTGGAGATCATGGCGTCCGTGCAGGAGCACATCATCGGCAACTGCCTGTGCGTGCTCGGCGACGCGATGGCGATGCCGATCGGTTCGATGATCGAGAAGTTCAGGGACGAGTTCGAAGCGCACATCGAGGCGGCCCGCATGAGCCGTGTCGGCACCGAGATGGCGGTTGGAGTTGTCGGCGCGGAGACCGGGTGAACCACTGATGCCACGGCCCGAACCCAACACCATCACCTTCACGATCGACGGCCTGGAGGTCCAGGCGCCCGAAAACTCGATGCTGGTCGACGCCGCCAAGCGCGGCGACATCGAGATCCCCGTGTTCTGCTACGAGCCCAAGCTCGGCTCTCCCGTCGGCGCGTGCCGCATGTGCCTCGTCGAAATCGAGGGCATCCCCAAGCTGCAGACCGGCTGCTCCACGCCCGTCAAGGACGGCATGGTCGTCCACACGCAGTCCGAGCGCGTCAAGGAGGCGCAGAACTCCGTCGTCGAGTTCCTGCTCATCAACCACCCGCTCGACTGCCCCGTCTGCGACAAGGGCGGCGAGTGCCCGCTGCAGGACATCACGTTCGGGTGGGGCCGCGGCATCTCGCGCTTCGTCGAGCCCAAGCGCCACTTCGTCAAGCCGCTCGCACTCTCCCCCCTGATCGCGATCGACCGCGAGCGGTGCATCCTGTGCTACCGCTGCGTGCGCTTCTCCCAGGAGGTCTCCGAGGACTACCAGCTCGTGCTCCAGGAGCGCGGCGCGCACTCGTACGTCTCGACCTTCGACGGGCACCCCTATATAGCCCCGTTCAGCGGCAACATCGTCGAGCTGTGCCCCGTCGGCGCGCTCACCTCGCGCCCCTACCGCTTCCGCGCACGGCCGTGGGACATCGAGGACGCGGGCTCGGTCTGCACGCTGTGCCCCGCGCAGTGCAACGTCACGCTGACCGTGCGCGACGAGCGCGTGCTGCGCGTGCTCTCGCGCGAGAACCCCGAGGTCGACGACGGCTGGCTGTGCGACCGCGGGCGCTTCGCCTACCCCGCCCTCGGCGGCGAGGAGCGCGTCACCGCGCCGCTGCTGCGCGACGGCGGTGAGCTGCGCCCCGTCTCGTGGGAGCGCGCGCTCGAGGAGGCCGCCACCCGCCTCGCCCGCGCGGGCGTCCGCACCGGCGCGCTCGCCGGTGGCGGCACGACCAACGAGGAGGGGTTGCTGCTGAGCCGCCTGATGCGCGAGGCGCTGGGCTCGCCGCACCTGGACTCGCGCCCCGCCGGCAGGCTGGCGCTGGAGCTGCACCGTGCGCTCGCCGAGCCGGTCCTGCAGGCGCACGTCCCCGACCTGGAGTTCGCCCACGCCGTGCTGGTGCTCGACTGCGACCCGATCGCCGACGCCGCGATCCTCGACCTGCGGCTGCGCAAGGGGGTGCGCCGCCACGGGATGCAGCTGGTGCGCGCCGACCGCGAGCAGCTGCTCGACGAGGCCCGCCGCGCGGAGCTGCTCGACACGGCGCGCGCCGCCGGCGAGGAGGTCGTCGTGCTGTGGCACGAGCGCCTGGCCGCCGGCCCCGACGGCGAGCGAGCCGTGCGCGCCCTGCTCGACCTCGCCGCGACGCTGGGCCTCGCCGAGACCGACGGAGCCGGACTGCTCGAAGTCCCCGCCCACGCCAACGGCCGCGGCCTGCGCGAGGCGGGCGTGCTCCCCAACGCCGGGCCGGAGCTCGGCGAGACCGACGAGGAGGGGCTCGACACGCAGGGAATCGCCGCGGCGCTGGCCGCCGGCGAGCTCTCCGCGATCTACCTGCTGGACGCCGACCCGCTCGCGGACGGCCCCTC
Source organism: uncultured Solirubrobacterales bacterium (assembly GCA_963702085.1). Lineage (GTDB taxonomy): Bacteria > Actinomycetota > Thermoleophilia > Solirubrobacterales > Solirubrobacteraceae > Palsa-744. The sequence continues at coordinate 3,298,587 of OY969707.1, forward strand.
ACCCCTCCCTCCTCCGAGCACCTCCGCTCGCCGTGGGTGGAGCCGGAGCTGTGGGAGCAGGCGCTGGAGCGGGCCTCCACCGTGATCGCGCACGCCGCGTTCCTCACCGAGGGAGTCGCCGCGCACGCCTCCGTCGTCTTCCCGGCGCTCGCCTACCCCGAGAAGGAGGGCACCGTCGTGCACCCCGACGGCCGCGTCCAGCGGCTGCGGCCCGGAGTGGCGCGCCTGGGCGAAACGCGCGCGGAGACGCGTGTGCTGGACGAGCTGGCCGCACTCCTCGCGCCGGTGGCGGTCACCTCATGACGCTCGCGGTTGTCCAACTCCTCCAGCGGCCGGCGGTGCCCTCGTGACGCTTGCGGTCGTCGGCTTCTACGAAGAATGGTGGATCCAGGTCCTGAAGGCCATCGTCATCTTCGCCGTCGGCCTGCAGCTCGTGCCGGTCGTGCTGCTCGCCGAGCGCAAGCTGCTCGGGCGCTTTCAGTCGCGGTACGGCCCCAACCGCGTCGGGCCCTACGGCGCTATGCAGCCGCTCGCGGACATCGTCAAGCTGCTCACCAAGGAGCAGTTCCGCCCGACCTCCTCGATCGGCTTCCTGTTCGCGGTCGCGCCAATCATCTCGATCGTCACCGCGGTGGCCGCGTTCGCGCTGATCCCGTTCGGCAACGTCCAGCACATCTTCGGCACGCCCGTCGGGCTGTACGGGGTGGACGTCTCGATCGGGCCGCTGTACCTGTTCGCGTTCGGCGCGATCGCCTTCTACGGCATCATGCTCGGCGGCTGGGCCTCGGGGTCGAAGTACTCGTTCCTCGGGGCGATGCGCGGCGCGGCGCAGATGATCTCCTACGAGGTCTCCCAGGGCCTGGCGCTCGTCGGCGTGATCTTCACCGCGCAGACGCTGTCGCTGACCGGCATCGTCGAAGCGCAGGCCGGCATGTGGTTCCTCGTGCCGCAGTTCGTGGGCTTCCTGATCTTCCTGACCGCCTCCTTCGCGGAGATCAACCGCGCGCCGTTCGACCTCACGGAGGCCGACGCCGAGCTCGTCGGCGGCTACAACACCGAGTTCGGCGGCGGGCGCTTCGCCTCCTTCTACTTCGCCGAGTACCTCAACGTGCTCGTCGTCTCCGGCATCGTCACCACCGTGTTCCTCGGCGGCTGGCTGCTGCCGTTCGGCATCCACCCGCCCGGGTGGGTCGACCCGTTCGTGGTGCTGTTCAAGATGGGTCTCTTCACGTTCTTCTTCATCTGGGTGCGCGCCACGCTGCCGCGCCTGCGCTACGACCAGCTGATGAGCTTCGGGTGGAAGGTGCTGCTGCCGCTGGCGACGCTCAACGCGCTCGTCACGGCCGTGCTCGTGGTGGTGACGCACTGATGGCCCCCACGCCCCCACAGCCAACGCCCCCGATATCCATGCCTCCACAGCCCGTCACTCCCTCCGCCGCCGGCCTGAACGTCACGGCCTGGAGCCCCGGCGAGGACGTGATCCAGGTCCAGCGCACCCCCGCGCCCGGTGCCGCGCGCGGCACGTGGCGCACGTTCCGCGAGACCGTGCGCGGCCTGTTCACGACCTTCGGCCGCTTCCGCGAACCGGTCGTGACGGTCCAGTACCCGGAGGAGAAGACCCCGGTCTACCCGCGCTTCCGCGGCCGCCACAAGCTGCATAAGTTCGAGGACACCGGCCTCGAGAAGTGCGTCGGCTGCTCGCTGTGTGCCGCCGCCTGCCCGGCCGACTGCATCCGTGTCGTCGCGGCGGAGAACACACCCGAGAACCGCGTCTCCGCCGGCGAGCGCTACGCCGAGGTGTACGAGATCAACCTCTCCCGCTGCATCTTCTGCGGCTACTGCGAGATCGCCTGCCCCTTCGACGCGATCACGATGGGCCACGACTACGAGCTCTCCGACTACTCGCGCTCGGACCTGATCTTCACCAAGGAGATGCTGCTCGCCGAGCCGCTGGAGCGCACGCCCCTGCGCCGGGAGGGTGAGTGAGCGCGCTGCTGTTCTTCCTCGCCGCGTTCGGCGCCATCGCCGGCGCGGTCGGCGTGGTCGCGCTGCGCGACGCCTTCTTCGCGGTGCTCGCGCTGGTCGTTCACCTGCTCTCGCTCGCCGTCCTGTTCCTGCTGCTGCGCGCCGAATTCGTCGCCGCCGCGCAGGTCGTCGTCTACGCCGGCGCGGTGATGGTGCTGTACGTGTTCGTCGTCGCCTACGTCGGGGACTCCGCCCGCACGCTCGGCCAGCGCCTGCGCCGCGGCGCCTCCTCGCGCGGCTCCCTGCGCCTCGCGGCCGCGCTGCTCGGCGGGGCGGTGCTCGTCGAGCTCCTGATCGCGCTGCTCGGCTCCGGCCTGAAGGCGATCGAAGGGTACGGCGCCGGGTACGTGCCGGGTCCGCGCGCGTTCGGCACCCCCGCGTACATCGGCAACCTGCTGCTCACCCGCTTCCTGCTCGCGTTCGAGCTCGCCTCGTTCCTGCTGCTGATCGCGGCCGTCGGAGGCGTCGTGCTCGCCCGGCGCCGCGGCGGCCTCGGCGAGGAGAGCCGCGAGCCACTCGCCCCGCTGGACCTCGTCCGCCCCCAGGGCACCGGCACGATGGCCGAGGGGGTCGGCAGCCGGTGAGCATCGCCTGGTTCCTCGCCGTCTCGGCGATCGTCTTCGCGCTCGGCGCCGTCGGCGTCATCATTCGACGCAACCCGCTCGTCGTGCTGCTCTGCCTGGAGCTGATGCTCAACGGCGGCAACCTCGCGCTGATCGCGTTCGCGCGCATGTGGGGCAACGGCGACGGGCAGGTGCTCGCGCTCGTGGTGATGACCGTCGCCGCCTGCGAGGTCTGCATCGGGCTCGGCATGATCGTCGCGATCTACCGCCGGCGCCTCCCGATCGACGTGGACGAGCTGAGGGAGCTACAAGGGTGAGCGGGGGCCGCGGATGAGCGCGACGACGTGGGGCTGGCTTGTGCTGCTGTTCCCGCTGCTCGGGACGCTCGCGATCGGCTTCGGCTTCCGTGTCCTGCCAGGCCGGACGGCCGGCTGGATCGCCACGGCGGCGATCGGCCTCGCGTTCGTGGCCTCGCTGGGGGCTCTGCTCAAGATGCAGGGCAACGCGCCCGCCCACCGCGAGCTGACCTCCTCGCTGTGGAGCTACGCGGTGACCGTGGGCATCGACGCGCACGTCTCGATCCTCGTCGACCCCCTCTCGGTCTACATGATCCTCGTCGTCACGGGCATCTCGACGATGATCCACCTCTACTCGGTCTCCTACCTGGAGGAGGACCGCGGCTTCGCGCGCTACTTCTCCTACCTCAACTTCTTCGTCTTCTCGATGCTGCTGCTGGTGCTCGCCGGCAACTTCCTGTTGCTGATCGTCGGGTGGGCGTTCGTCGGCGCCGCCTCGTACCTGCTGATCTCCTTCTGGTACCGCCGCGCCACCGCGACCCGCGCGGGGATCAAGGCGTTCGTGATCAACGTGGTCGGCGACGTGGGGCTCGTGCTCGGGACCTACTTCATCTTCAAGCACACCGGCACGCTCGAATTCCTCGCCATCTTCAAGGCCGCCCCCCACGTCTTTCACTCCGGCGAAGCGGACATCACCGCCGGCTGCCTGCTGCTGCTCGTCGGCGCCGCCGCCAAGTCCGCCCAGATCCCCCTGCACACGTGGCTGCCCGACGCGATGGAGGGCCCCACGCCCGTCTCCGCGCTGATCCACGCCGCCACGATGGTCACCGCCGGCGTGTACCTGATCGCGCGGATGCACACGCTCTTCGAACTCGCCCCCGCCGCGCAGGACACCGGCGCGGCGATCGGCGCCGCCACACTCCTCATCGCCGGCACGATCGCACTCGTACAGACCGACATCAAGCGCGTGATCGCCTACTCCACGATGTCCCAGATCGGCTACATGATCATGGGGGTCTCCGTCGGCGCCTACGCCGCGGGGCTGTTTCACCTGATGACCCACGCGTTCTTCAAGGCGCTGCTGTTCATGGGCGCCGGCTCGATCATCGGCGCGATGTCCGGCGAGCAGTCACTCGACCGCATGGGCGGCTTCCGCAAGGCGCTGCCGTTCACCTTCGCCTGCTTCGTGATCGGCGGCCTCGCGCTGTCGGGCATCCCCCCCTTCTCCGGCTTCTTCTCCAAGGACGAGATCCTGCTCGTCACCGCCGAGCGCGGCGGCTGGCACTGGGCGCTGTACGTGGTCGGCTACGCCGGCGCCTTCCTCACCGCGATCTACACGTTCCGCATGATCTTCCGCGCCTTCTACGGCGACCCCGTCGCCGAGGCCAGAGAGCTGGAAGGAGGACACCTCCACCACGCCGAGGTCCCCACCAACCCCGCCACGGGCGAGGTGGAGGACACCGACGTCGGCTTCCCCGGCCCCCATCACACGGTCGCCGAGCGCGCGCTGCCGATGCGCGTGGCGATGAGCGTGCTGGCGGTCGGCGCCGTCGGCGCCGGGCTCGTGCAGGTCCCCGGCGTGGACGACGTGATCGTCAACTTCCTGCGCCCCACGTTCGCCACCTCGCCGCTGTACGAACCCCACACCCGCGACGGCCTGCTGATCTTCGGGCTGTGCCTCGGCACCGTGCTCGGGCTGAGCGGCATCGCGATCGCCTACCGCATCTGGGTGCGCGAGCCGGCGATCGCAGTCCGTGCGCGCGAGCGGTTTGGGGCGGTGTACGAGCTGCTCTGGCACAAGTGGTACTTCGACGAGGCCATCGACCTCCTGATCGTGCGCCCCGCCGGCGCCGCCGGGCGCTTCGCGAGCGACACCTTCGAGCGCGTGTTCGTCGACGGCACGCTCGTCGGCGGCACCACCGGGGTGGTCCGCGCCGGCTCCGCCGCGGTGCGCGCCGTGCAGAGCGGCTTCCTGCGCTACTACACCGCGCTGCTGCTGCTCGGCGTCGGAGCGCTCGGCCTCTACTTCCTGCTGCAGTCGTGACCCCTATGCCCGCGAGCACCTGACCAAGACCGATGCCCCTTTCCGTCCTCATCTGGCTCCCTCTCGCCTGCGGCCTGGGCGGCGCCGTCCTCGGCCTGCGCAACGAGCGCATTCCGGGCCTGGTCGCGCTGGTCGGCTCGGTGGCCGCGCTGGGGCTGGCGATCGGGTACATCGCCGACTACACACCCGGAGCGGGACTCCAGCACGTCACCGACGTCGCGTGGATCGCCGCGCTCGGGATCCACTACAAGCTCGGGGTGAGCGGCCTCAACGTGATGCTCGTGGGACTCACCACGCTGCTGTTCGCCGCCGCGGTGCTGTCTCTGAACATCAGGACGCGAACCTCGGGCGGAGGTGCGGCCGCCAAGAGCGGGCCGGAGGGGGCCGGCGAGACCGAGGCTGGTGACGCCGGGGTGGGCGGGGAGGCCGGGGCGGGCGGAGCCTACCCCGAACGCCCGCGGCTCTTCTACTTCCACTTCATGCTCGCCGAGTCGGCCGTGCTCGGGGCGTTCCTCGCGCAGGATCTCGCGCTGTTCGTCGCGTTCTTCGACCTGATGCTGATCCCCTTCTACTTCCTGATCGGCGGGTGGGGCGTCGGCCCGGACCGGGTGAAGGCGACGATCAAGCTCGTGATCTACACGCTCGTCGGCTCGCTGCTGATGCTGGCCGCGGCGATCGCCACCGGGGTGCTCGCCTCCGAGCAGCACGGGACCCCGCTGACGTTCGTGCTCTCCTCGCTGCACGCGCTGCCGCTGAGCGGCGGCTCGCAGGAGTGGATCTTCCTGTTCTTCGCCGCCGCGTTCCTCGTCAAGATGCCCGCCTTCCCGCTGCACGGCTGGATGCCCGACGGCTACCGCGCAATGCCGATCGAGGTGCTGATGGTCTTCTCCGGAGTGCTCTCCAAGGTCGGCGCCTACGGTTTCCTTGCGATCGTGCTGCCGCTCTACCCGCACGCCGCGGTGCACTTCCAGACGCTGATGCTGCTGATCGCGCTCGCCTCGATCCTGTACGGCTCCGCGATGGCGTTCACACAGACAAACGCCCGCCTGATCGCCGGTTTCTCCTCCGTCGCCCAGCTCGGCTTCATCACGCTCGGGATCTTCGCGCTGAACCCTCAGGGCGCCCAGGGCGCGCTGCTGCAGATGGTCAACCACGGGCTCGTCGTCGCCCCGCTGTTCTTCATCATCCTGCTGCTCTCCCAGCGCGCGGGGGGCTCGGAGGACATCCGCGAGATGGGCAGCATCGCGTTCCGCGCCCCGGTGCTCGCCTCGCTCTTCCTGGTCGTGGCGCTCGCCACGCTGGCGATGCCCGGCTCGTCGAACTTCGTGGGTGAGTTTCTGATCCTGCTCGGCCTCTTCAAAGCGAAGCTGGCGATCGCCGTCATCGCGTTCAGCGGCGTCGTGCTGGCGAGCGTGTACGCGCTGCGGCTGTTCATCCGCGCGATGCACAACCGGGTTCACGCGGGCGTGGACTCCCGCGAGCTCACCCTGCTCGACGGCGCCGTGCTCGTGCCGCTGGTCGCGGTGATCGTGTTCTTCGCGGTGTACCCGCAGCTCGCGCTGACGCGCAGCGAAGGGTCGGTGAAGGCCTCCGTGGCCTCCGCCCAGGCAGCAGCGCGACCTGCCCCGTCGACCACGGCCAGCACTGTCCCATGAACCTCGTGCCCTACTTCCCCGCCCACGTGGCCACCGTCCACCTAAAAGGCCCGCCGGTGAACTTCGCGGGGCTATCCCCCCTGATCGCCCTGCTCGGCGGGGCCGTCGTGGTGCTGCTCGTCGGCCTGCTCGGCGCGCGGCGGGTGCGCGAGCACGTCGTCTCCGCCCTCAGCCTCGTGGCGCTCGGCGCGGCGGCTGGCCTCACCATATGGCAGTGGGACGAACAGAAGTCGATCGTCTCCGGCGCGCTGCGGATCGACGACCTCGCGCTCGTGCTCAACCTGATCCTGGTCGCGGGCGGCGCGTGCACGGTGCTGCTCGCGTGGCGCTCGCTCGCCGCACGAGGAAGCGGCGCACGGCGAGTTTCACGCGCTGCTGCTCACCGCGATCGGCGGTATGTCGCTGCTCGCGGCGGCGCAGAACATCGTCGCGCTGTTCATCGGCCTGGAGCTCCTCTCGATCCCGCTGTACGTGCTGTGCGCCACCGAAATGCGCCGCGAGCACTCGCTGGAGTCGGGGCTGAAGTACCTGATCATCGGCTCGGTCGGCTCCGCGACGCTGCTGTACGGCCTCGCGCTGATCTACGGCGCCACCGGCGCCACCGACTTCGGCGCGATCGCCACGGCGATCTCCAGCAAGGGGCTCGCCACCAACGTGCTGCTGCTCACCGGCATCGCGCTGTCCGTCGCCGGCCTCGCCTTCAAGGCCTCCGTCGCCCCCTTCCACCAGTGGACCCCCGACGTCTACGAGGGCGCGCCCACGCCAGTCACCGCGTTCATGGCCGTCGCCACCAAGGTCGCCGCGCTCGGCGTCTTCCTGCGCCTCTTCGACGTCGCGCTGATCGAAGCCCAGGCCAGCTGGGGCCCCGCGGTCGCGACGCTCGCGGCGGTCACGATCGTCGTCGGCAACGTCGGCGCACTCGGACAGTCCTCGCTGAAGCGAATGCTCGCCTACTCCTCCGTCGCGCAGGCCGGCTACATGCTCGCCGGCGTCGTCGTTGCCTCCCAACTGGGGGTACGCGCGACGGTCTTCTACCTCGCCGTCTACCTGTTTATGAACATGGCCGCGTTCGCCGTGATCGTCGCCCGCGAGCGCGCCACCGGCCTCGGCGACGGCATCGGCACGTTGGCGGGCCTCGGCCGCGAGCAGCCGTGGCTGGCGTGGCCGATGACGATCTCGATGCTCGGCCTCGCCGGCATCCCCGCCACCGCGGGCTTCATGGGGAAGTTCTACCTGATCGACGCCGCGGTCTCCGGGGGGTACACGTGGCTGGGCGTGGCGATCGTGGTGGGCTCGATGATCTCGCTCGGGTACTACCTGCCGGTGGTCGCCACGATGTGGATGAGCGAGGCGCCCTCCCCCGCCGTCGTCCCGGCGATCGCGGGCGGGTCCTCCGAGCTTGACCCGGCCGAGCCCGACCTCGTGCGCACCGCCGGACCACAGCTGGAGGTAGCCCTAGTCGCGGTGCTGGCCGGGGCCGCCACGCTCTTCTTCGGGATCGTGCCCGGGCCGCTGTTTGACCTCGTGCGCCACGCGGGCGCCGGGCTCGGGCTGTTCTGAGCCGAGCGAGCGTTCCATCCCCGTCGATCCGTACGCTCGTGGAATGGAGCTCACTCACCCCATCGGCACAACGATTGACTACCTCCCGCATGACTGGTATACTGGTCATATGGGCAGGATAATGACTGCAACTGAGGTGAAGGCGAAGATCCTTGCGCTGCTCGACGAGGTCGCGAGCGGCGAGGAGGTGGAGATCACCAAGCATGGCCACGTCGTCGCACGCCTCGTACCGGCCAGCGGCGCCCGGTCGCTCGAGGGCAAGCTCGCCGGCGTCGCGATGACGGCGAGCGACGAGGAGGATCTGTTCACGACCGGGGCGCCCTGGAACCTGCCGTGACGACGGTGGTCCTCGACACCCACGTCGTCCACTGGTGGTCGGCCGAGCCGCAGCGAGTCAGCCGAGCTGCCGCCGAGGCGCTGAACGAAGCGGACGAGCTCGCCGTGGCGGCCATCACGTGGTTCGAGCTGGCGTGGCTGGCCAGGCACGAGCGGATCGCCGTCGCGATTCCGATCCGGTCGTGGCTCGAGCGGCTCGCCGGCCAGCTCCGCACCGTCGGGGTCACGCCCGCCGTCGCCGACACCGCGGTCTCCCTGCCAACCTCCTTCCTCGGAGACCCCGCCGACCGCCTGATCTACGCGACGGCGATCGAGCACGGATGGAGGCTCATCACCAAGGACAGCAAGCTGCGCGCCCACCGCCACCCGCGCGCCATCGCCGTGTGGTGAGCGGCACCGAGGACGGAGCTCGTCAAGACCAGACCGAAGTCCAGGAAACCGTAGGGCCGGTGAGCGTAGGGACCTGTCAGACCTTGTGGTGCTCGGGCACCCACGACCCGTCGTCGTGGCGCACGAAGTCCTGAAAGAGGTTCGGAGCCTCGGCGCACATGATCCGGGCGACATCGTCGAACACGAGGCGCAACTCCTCCTCCGCGCTCTCCGCTGTGCGCATCTCGATCACGTGGCGCAGGGTGCGAGCGTTGGCGGTCCAGACGATGTCGGTGGAGAGGCCGATCGGCGCGAGGCGACGCAGCGCGGAGGTGACCTCCTTCTTGACGTGGAAGGGCACCCCCTGCTCCTCGATCCCGAGCTCAGCGGCGGCGCTGACCTGGAACTCCTCGAGCTGCTCCACGATCGAGAGCACCTGCTCACGCACGGGCTCGAGCGCCGGGGGCACGCGGAAGCCGATGTCGGTGAGGCGCACGTAGCGCAGGCTCTCCTGACTGAAGGCCGAGCCGGCGCGGTGCCTAACAAGCTCGTGAGTAAAAACACGTGAACAATTCCGTATGACGAAGGAGTAGTTGGCGTGCTCCAACACGCTCCCGTGGCCAGAGCGCAGGATGTTGGCGAAGTACTCGCGCCGGTCGGTGCGGATCTTGGAGACGTTGGGGTTCAGGCCGGGCTCCCAGCTGCGGTAGCACGCGCGCCCCCCGAACTCCAAGAGCAGTTCTCCCGCACTGGGCTTCTCGCCCTCTGGACCATCCGCTTCGCCGAGGCGCCGCTCGAGCCACGACTGCCCGCCCACGTCCTGCAGGTAGGCGCCCATCCCCTCCAGGTCGATCGACGGGCGGGCGATCAAGAACACGCTGGGAGTCGTCTCGTGCATTGGGCGAGCGATGGTAGGACGTCATCCGGACGGCGCCGCTCCGGGGCCAGTGCAAACCGCCACGCCGGCACCGCCGCGCTACGATCGCCAACCTGTCCAGCTGCGCGCCAATCGATGTCCGAAACCCAGTCGCGGCGCGGGCGCAGGAGTTGGTGGCACAGAGGCTGCCGGCACGGGAGCTTCACGTGTGGACGCTCGCACTGGGCATCGCGGATTCCGCGCGCGAGCAGCGCTCGGCGGCGCGTGCCGGCCTGCGGCTGCTGCTGGGCTCCTACCTCGGGATCGACCCACGAGCGGTGAAGATCCTGCAGGGCGCGTTTGGACGCCCCGAGCTCGCGCCGGTTCACGACCCCCACGACCTCTGCTTCAACCTCTCCCACACCGCCGGCCTGGCGGTCTTCGCGATCGGGCGCGGGCGCGCGATCGGGATCGACGTGGAGGCAGTCGATCGGCGCGCGCCCTCTCCGGGCGTGATCGAGCGCGCGCTCAACGACCGGGAGGCAGCGCGGGTGCTGCGGACCGACGGCCGCGAGCGCACCGCCGCGTTCCTGCGCTACTGGACCGTCAAGGAGGCCTATGCAAAGGCGCTCGGATTGGGCTTGGCGATCGATCTGCGGGAGGTCGGCGTCGAGGGGCCCTCCGATCGGCCGCGCCTCGATCTGCCCGACGGAGCCGGGGAGTGGCAAGTTCGGCGCCTGCGGACGCAACCTGGCTTCGTCGGGGCCGTGGTCGCCGACGGCGGACCGTGGCGGACGCGTCTGCGTGAGCTGCGTATGACTGAATAAGAGGGGCCCGGCTCGCCACCGATGGGGGATCGACGGGATCTCCGATCGGCCAGCGGCCGGCTGCGCCACCCTCTAAGCTGACCCGCCATGTCCGCTGTCGCCACCGAGCCCACCGACCCCGAGCTGGAGCGCGCCGCGTGGGACCTAGAGCCGCTCGTGGACGGCGAGGGCGAGGCCGGGGTGGAGCGCCGGCTGGAGGAGGCGCTGACCCGCGCGAAGGCCTTCGCGGAGCGCTACGCGGGGAAGCTGGGCGAGCAGGACGGCCCCGGCCTGGCGGAGGCGATGGGGGATCTGGCCGACCTCTACGAACTGGTGGGCCGCGCGGGGACGTACGCGGGGTTGCGCTTCTCCACGGACACCGCGGACCCCGCGAACGGGGCGCTACTGCAGAGGGTGCAGGAGCGCGAGACGGCGATCGAGACGACGTTGCTGTTCTTCGAGCTGGAGTGGGCGGCCCTCCCGGAGGAGCGCGCCGAGGAACTGCTGGCGGGGGAGGCGCTGGACTTCTGCCGCCACCACCTGCGCAACGTGCGCCGCTACCGCGAGCACCTGCTAAGCGAACCGGAGGAGAAGGTGCTCTCCGAGAAGTCGCTGACCGGCGCCACCGCGTGGGCGCGGCTGTTCGAGGAGCTGACCTCGGCGATCGAGGTGGATCTGCCGGAGGAGCGGGTCGCCCTCGACGTGGCGCTCAGCCGCCTGGCGGGACCCGACCGCGAGGTTCGCCGCACGGCGGCGGAGGCGGTCACGGCCGCGCTCGAGCCGGGCCTGCGCACGCGCGCGTACGTGCTCAACACCCTGCTGGTGGACAAGTCGGTGGACGACCGCCTGCGCCGCTACCCGCACTGGCTGGCAGCGCGCAATCTCGCCAACGAGGCGAGCGACGAGTCGGTGCGCGCGCTGGTCGAGGCGGTGCGCGGCCGCTACGAGATCGCGCGCCGGTGGTACCGGCTGAAGGCGGGGCTGCTCGGGGTGGACCGTTTGGCGGACTACGACCGGATGGCCGCGGTGACCCAGGACGAGGTGCGCTTCACCTTCGCGCAGGCGCGCGAGCTGGTGCTCGACTGCTACGGCTCCTTCTCCCCCGAGCTCGGGGTTCTGGCGGGCCGCTTCTTCTCCGAGCGCTGGATCGACGCCCCGGTGCGCCCGGCCAAGCGCGGGGGGGCGTTCTGCGCCTCGGCGGTGCCCTCCGCGCACCCGTACGTGCTGCTCAACTACACCTCGCGCCGGCGCGACGTGCTGACGCTCGCCCACGAGCTCGGGCACGGCGTGCACTTCGCGCTGGCGGCGCGCCAGGGCGTCTTTCACCAGGGCACCCCGCTGACGCTGGCGGAGACGGCCTCGGTGTTCGGCGAGACGGTCGTGTTCGGGCGCCTGCTCGCGCAGGACTCGACGCCGCAGTCGCGCCTGGCGCTGCTGGCCGAGCACCTGGAGGACATCATCGCCACGGTCTTCCGCCAGGTCGCGATGAACCGCTTCGAGGACCTCGTCCACACCGCTCGCCGCGAGCAGGGGGAGCTGTCGGTGGAGCGCCTGGGCGAGTTGTGGGCGGAGAGCCAGGCGGAGCTGCTGGGCGACTCGGTCGAGCTAACCGAGGGCTACCGCACGTGGTGGTCGTACATCCCGCACTTCATCAACACGCCGGGGTACGTGTACGCGTACGCCTACGGCCAGCTGCTCGCGCTGTCGGTGTACGAGCGCTACGAGCAGCGCGGCGCGGAGCTCGTGCCGCAGTACCTGCAGCTGCTCGCGGCGGGCGGCTCGCGCAGCCCGGAGGAGCTCGGGCAGATCGTCGGCGTGGACCTCACAGACCCGGGCTTCTGGGACGCGGGCCTGGACCTCGTGGAGCGCCAGCTGCAGCTGGCCGAAGCGGCCGCTCGGGGGGCACAAACCTAATCGCCGCGGGCGGCTCGCCGATATGGAAGGTGTGATCGTTCGCGCGCTGCTCGCACTGACCGTGACGCTGATGCTCGCGGCCGCCCTGGTCGCGCCGCCGCCGGCCAACGCGCAACCGCCGGCCAACGCCCAGCCACTCGACTACGAGGCGCTGGCCGAACGGGGCCTCGCACAGAGCGAGAGTTGGCGCTCCGGAGGGTGGTACTGCGAGTACCTGGGTTGCACGGGGGCCTACCCGTTGCTGACGATCTGGGGGGACGTGCGGATGTTCGAAACGGTCGACGCGCTGGAGGCGGCCGCGCCGTCGGCCACGCACCGCGCGGAGGTGGACCGCTTCGCGCACGAGTCCGAGCGCTACTGGAACCCCTACCTGAACGGCTACGCTCCCTACCCGGGCGACCGCTACCGGGGCGCGGAGGCGTGGTTCGACGACAACGGCTGGCTGGGGGTAGCGTTCGTGCAGGCATACCGGGCGACGGGCGAGCGCCGCTACCTGCACGACGCGCAGCGCGCCTTCAACTTCGCCGCCACCCAGGGCTGGGACGCGGCGGGCGGAGGTGGGATGTGGTGGAACACCGAGCACCCCTACCACGCGGGCGAGGCGCTGGCGTCGAACAGCCTGCTGGGGATGCTGCTCTACGGGATCGACCACGAACCCTTCCAGCTCGCGCAGGTGCGCAAGTTCATCGACTGGGGCAACAGCCACGACGTCGGCTTTCACGGGCTCTACCTGAGCGGCGGCCCGGGCAGCACGGTGATCGACTACGTGCAGGCGCCGTTGATCTACGCGCAGTACCTGCTCTGCCAGGCGACCGGCCAGCACGGCTACTGCGCGCACTCCGCGGAGCAGGCGCGGTCGATGACGGAGATCTACGGGGTCGAGTACAACTTCGCGCCGCTGTACGACTCGATCTTCATGGAGTGGATGGAGGCTTACGGCAAGGCCGTGGGTGACGACCACTGGCTGGAAGTGGCGCAGGTGAACGCCGCTCACGCGGCCCAGCACGCAGCCAATGGCCGCGGCCTGTGGTTGGGCAGCTGGTGGGGCGGCCCGATCAGGGACTCGCAGACGCTGCCCGGGATGTTCCGCACGATGGCTGGCACCACAAGCCTGTTCGCCTGGTTGACCTACTACTCCTGAGCGCCGTCACGCGCTCCCGGCTTCAGGTGTCCATGCGGCTGGTGCGCCACGCGCCGAGGCCGAGGAACACGACCAGCCAGCCGACGAGCACTATGAGGGCCAGCCCGCCGGAGAGCGTGACGGTCGCACCGTGGCCGCCGTTGCCGGTGGGGACAGGGCTGAAATGCGCTATCGCCTGGCTCAGAAGGCCTTTGCGGGCGCTGCCCAACGAGCTGATCATGACGAGCAGTGGACTGGCCACGATCTGCCACGCGATCAGAGCGATGATCGCAGCCGGCTTGGAGGTCGTCAGCGAAGCAAAGCCCACCGCCACCGCGCACAGCATCCCGGTGCTCAGCAGCGCGAAGCCCAGGCCGTTGAGGATCAGCGACCCTTCGGGCGTGGGGAGGTTTCCCGCGAACGCGAAGGTGCCGAGCACCAGCAGCGCGTAGGCCGCGCCGATCACGATGAAGCACAGGACCAGGGCCGCAGGCACGCGCGAGGCGAACAGCGCAAGGCGCGAGCGGCCGGTCACGACCAGGTCCCGGAAGACGCCCGCGGAGGCGTCCCCCGTGCCCGCCTCCACGCCGATCAAAAGAGCCGCAAGCGGGCCGAAGAAGAGGGCGACAACGCGCAGGCCGTCGGAGAAGTTGGCTATGCCCCCGGCGGGGCCGTGTTCCTGCGGAGCCGCGGAGTGCTGGATGACCGCCACGACGAAGTAGATCAGCACCGGTGCGACGGCGAGCACGAGCGCCCAGATCAGGGTGCCGCGCTTCTTGCGCAGCTTGAGCAGGTCGGCGCCGAACATCTGCGTCGCGACCGTGGCGGGCGAGCCCCCGTCACGCGCGGGGGCGGGGGCGGGCGCCGCCGGCGCCACGGCACTCATGCCCTCACCTCGTCCGCCGCCGGTGCGTCGAGCCCCTGGGTCGGAGCGTCGAGCCGTGCGGTGACCTCAAGGAAGCGCTGCTCGAGGCTGTGGCGCACGGGCTCCAGGCGCATGACCGCGACACCTGCGCGCACAAGGCTTGCGTTCACCGCGGCCGCGGTCTCCAGGTCACCTGAGAGGACCACGCGCAAACCCTCGTCGGAGCGGTGGGCATCGCTCACGAGCTCGCTGGCGCTGAGCGTGCCGAGCGCCAACTCCACGTCGTCCACTCCGACGATCAGCTCGTTGCGGGCGCCGCCTGCGCCACCGCGGGTCAGCTCGGCGATCGGGCCCTGCGCGATGATCTTGCCGCGGTCCACGATCGCCGCGGCGTCGCAGATCTTTTCAACCTCGTCGAGCAGGTGCGAGGAGAGGAAGATGGTGCGGTTCTCCTGCTCGACCATCGTGCGGATCATTTCGCGGAACTCCTGGATGCCGCCCGGGTCCAGGCCGTTGGTCGGCTCGTCGAGAATCAGCAGCAGCGGGTCGGCGAGCAGGCAGCGGGCCACGCCCAGACGCTGGCGCATCCCGAGCGAGTACTTCTTGACCTTCTCGTCGGCGCGCTCGGCCAGGCCGACGCGTGCGAGCGCCGGGGCGATCCGCGCGTGCACCTCGGGCCCGCGCACGGCGGCGACGATGCGCAGGTTCTCCCGGCCGGTGAGGTTGGGGTGAAAGCGGGGCTCCTCGACGATCGCGCCGACCCGCCGCAGCGCCTGCGCGCGCTCGGCGGGCACCGGGTGCCCCAGCACGCTCATGCTCCCCGCGGAGGCGCGGGTGAGGCCGAGCAGCATCCGGATCATCGTCGTCTTGCCCGCCCCGTTGGGGCCGAGGAAGCCGAAGGCGCTGCCGCGCGGGACGTACAGGTCGACGCCGTCGATCGCAGCGCGCTCGCCGAAGCGCTTGGTCAGGCCCCTGGTCTGGACCGCGGTGGCGCCATCGTGCGTCTGACTAGACGGCATAGAGGGCGAGGATATCGGAGCCCGCCCGGGCTCTGATCTCAGTCCTCCTGCGCCTGCAACTCGTGGACGCGCTCCTGAAGCTGGGCCATGACCGCGGGGTCGCGCAGCGTGGTCACGTCGCCGAGCGCCCGGCCCTCGGCGATGTCGCGCAGCAGGCGGCGCATGATCTTGCCCGAGCGCGTCTTGGGCAGGTCCTCGGACCAGATGATCCGCTTGGGGCGCGCAAACTTGCCGATCCGCTCGGCCACCGCTGCGCGGATGCCCTCGACCTCGCGCTCGTCGCCCTCAAGGTCGCCCTGCAGGGTGACGAACGCCACGATCGCCTGCCCGGTGTCCTCGTCGTGCTGGCCGATCACCGCGGCCTCCGCGACGTCGGGGTGAGCCACGATCGCCGACTCCACCTCCGCGGTGGAGAGCCGGTGCCCGGAGACGTTGACGACGTCGTCGATGCGCCCGATGACCCAGAGGTAGCCGTCGGAGTCGCGGCGGGCGGCGTCGCCAACAAGGTAGGTCTCTGGCCCGAAGCGCTCGAAGTAGGTCTTGATGTAGCGCTCGTCCTCCCGGTAGAGGGTGCGCAGCATCGAGGGCCACGGGCGGGTGAGCACGAGCAGCCCCTGGCCCTTCTCGATTGGGTAGCCGCCAGACTCGTCGAAGACCTCGGCCTCGACGCCCGGGAAGGGGCGCGTGCAGGAGCCGGGCTTGGTCGCGGTGAGGCCCGGCAGCGGGGTGATCATGATTGCGCCCGTCTCGGTCTGCCACCAGGTGTCCACGATCGGGCAGCGCCCGCCACCGACGACCTTGTGGTACCACAGCCACGCCTTCGGGTTGATCGGCTCCCCCACCGTCCCCAGCAGCCGCAGCGAGGAGAGGTCGTGTTTGTTGGGCCACTGCGCGCCCCACTTGATGCAGGCGCGGATCGCGGTGGGGGCGCAGTAGAGGATCGTGACCCCGTAGCGCTCCACGAGCTCCCACCAGATGCCCTTGTGGGGGTAGTCCGGCGCCCCCTCCCACATGACGGAGGTCGCCCCGTTGGCCAGCGGCCCGTAGACGATGTAGGAGTGCCCCGTGACCCAGCCCACGTCGGCGGCGCACCAGTACACGTCGGACTCCGGCTTGAGGTCGAACACGTAGCGGTGGGTGCTCGCCACCGCCGTCAGGTAGCCGCCGGAGGTGTGCAGGATGCCCTTCGGCTTGGCGGTCGAGCCGGAGGTGTAGAGGATGTACAGCGGGTGCTCGGCGTCCAGCGGCTCGGCGGGGCACTCCGGCGCGGCGGCCGCGACGATCTCGTCGTAGTACACGTCGCGGCCCTCGCGCATCTGACAGGGCGTCCCCTTGCTGCGCACCACGACGATCCGCTCGAGCGTGGGCAGGTCGCCCATCACCTCGTCCACGCGGTCCTTCACCGGCGCCGTCTTGCCCTTGCGCGCGGCGCCGTCCACTGTAATCAGCACCCGGGCCTCGGAGAACTCCATCCGCTCGCGCACCGCCTCCGCGGAGAAGCCGCCGAAGACGACGTTGTGCGGGGCCCCGAGGCGCGCGCAGGCGAGCATCGCGACGACCACCTCGGGGATCATCGGCAGGTAGATCCCCACCACGTCGCCGCGCCGCACCCCGAGGTCCCGCAGCGCGTTGGCGAAGCGCTGCACCTCCGCGAGCAGCTGCGCGTAGGTGAGGTCGCGCTCCTGGCCCTCCTCGCCGCGCCAGTGAAAGGCCACGCGCTCGCCCCGGCCCTCCAGCACGTGGCGGTCCAGGCAGTTGTAGGAGACGTTCAGCCGGCCGCCGACGAACCACTTGTAGAAGGGCGGGTTGGAGTCGTCGAGCACCGTCTCCCACGGCTCGAACC
Source organism: uncultured Solirubrobacterales bacterium (assembly GCA_963702085.1). Taxonomy (GTDB): domain Bacteria; phylum Actinomycetota; class Thermoleophilia; order Solirubrobacterales; family Solirubrobacteraceae; genus Palsa-744. The sequence continues at coordinate 3,315,858 of OY969707.1, forward strand.
AGTGCAGGCGCCTGGCCTGTCCCACCCACCACGCCTGCGGGTCGCGCGCCGCCTCCTCGTACACCGCGGGGTCGCTCAGCAGGGCGTGCTCGCGGAACTCGGGGGAGGGCTCGAACGTCTGCACCTCCAGCAGCTCGGCCAGCTCGCGGTCGAGCGCCTCGCCCTCGACCGCGCCGCCCGAGTCGCCGGCGGGGGGTGCCTGCGGTTCAGTCCCCATGACCGGACTCTACCGTTTGCCCAGCGGCATCACCGGCAGCACGACGCGCTCGAAGGTCGAGTTCACCACCGCGGCAAACGAGGCGTACCAAGCCACGGCCGCGGTCGCCAGACCGACGTAGCCGCCCCAGTGGGTGACCGTGGAGTGCGCGCCCACCGCGCCGATCGCCAGCAGGACGAAGGTCGCCGTCAGCAGCGCGAACACGGCCAGCACCGCGAGGTTCACGCGCAGCGCCGCGACCGTCATGTAGGCGGTGAAGATCGCCCAAGCCCACAGGTACAGCCCGACAGAGTGACCCACGTTGCCGCCGATGTCCTTGGCGTAGAACACGTTCAACGCCCAGAAGGAGAGCCAGAAGGCCCCGTAGGAGCAGAACGCCACGGCACCGAAGGTGTTGCCGGTGCGAAACTCCCACAGGCCAGCGATCAGCTGCACGATCCCGCCGTAGGCGAGCGCCAGGGCGAGTACCACCGGGACGCCCTTTTCGTCGACGAGGTTGGAGTTGAACATCGAGAGCACGAACGTGGTCATCGCGAACCCCGCCAGGCCTAGCGGCCCGGGGTCGGCCGGTTTCCACACGCTCGCCTGCGTGCCCTCGTCCGGCGGCAGGTCGCGGCGCGGGATCGACTGCATCGGCTCGGGACGATGAATTGAGGCTGCCTCCATGAGAAACCCTCCCTCCAGCCACCCTCCCGGGCGGCTCAGGACACTTTGCGGTTTGACTCTGCGAACGGGGAAAGGGGTTGTGGCGATTCCCACGTTCTCGCATTGGTTATTCCCGTTCGGAGGCCAACTCAATCGTCAAGTGGAGGATCTCTATCGTCAAGCCTACCGGCGCGAGCTGCGCTTGCGCCGCCGCCTGGCGCCGTCCCGCGCAGCCGGCTGCACCGGCTCTGGAACGGTGCCGTTGGCGTCCCCTGCGTCCTGCTGGGCCCTGGCGCCCGAGCGCCCCGCCCCGCCCTTCGCGTCCGGACCGGCGCTCTCCCCCTCGCGTTCGGTACGGGCCTGCGCCCGGGAGGGCCACGGCCGCGCCTCGCCGGCGGCCCACGCCGGAGGGTCGCCCCCCGGGAAGCGCCCCATCAGCAGGAGGCCCACGGCCACCATCCAGAACGCGGGGATCAGCTGCTGAGCCGATCCGAGCGCGAGCCCGAAGGGGGTGAAGGCGAGCAGCGCCGCGAAGATCCCGAGGTACATCATCCAACGCGGGAAGACCCCTGTGCGCGAGGCGCCCAGCACCACGATGACCATCCCCGCGGCCAGCGTGAGCCCTCCCACCAGGCCCAGGTACTCCGTGGCCACGAGCACGGTGCTCTGAGTCAGCGCCCGGTTGACCGCGTCCGCGGTGAAGTCGTGGCCGGCCACGAAGTTGTGGGCGTTGATCACCTGGGCGAGCGGGTGGACGAGGGTCACGAGCACCATGACCGCCCCCCCGCCGAGCAGCAGCGGCCGCGCGACGGCGCTCGTCTCGGGCCGACGAAAGCGGACCGCACCGAGCAGGAACAGCAGGACCAGGAGGATGAACAGGACGGCGACCGCCTGCACGACGTTGCCGGCGATCAGGCCGAAGGCGTGAGCGTTGACGAACCGCACCTCGGGAGTGCCGGGGCTGACGGCCGGGTTCGCTTCTCCCCGCAGCGCGGGCGCGAGCCCCTGGATCACGCCGACCGTCGGCAGGGACTTCAGCGTCGCGGTGACCGTGATGCCCCCCAGCAGGTAGAGCACTCCTCCCGCGATCGTCGGTGTTGCGAGGCGCACGCGGCGTTCGCTCTCGTAGGCCACCCGAGCGCGGATCTCCTGCTTGCCCGGCCCCGCCTCGCCCTGCCCGGGCGCATCGATCTCGCTCCTGTTGGCCATCGGCCGTGGAGTCTATGCGCCCCACCGCTAGGATGGGTGCCATGGAGAGCGGCGGTCTGGGAGACCTGTTCGGAGACCCCGAGGAGCTGCAGCGGCGCCTCGCGGACTTCGCCCTGCAGATGCAGGGTCAGCAGCGCCTCGCGTGGGCCGACAACGCGATCAAGCTCGCCGTCGACATGACCGTCGCGGCGGTGAACCGCGTCAACCTGCAGGGCAGCGCCGAGGCGCAGGCCGAGCAGATCCGCGCGGTGATGGCGACGATCTTCCCCGAAGCGGTCACGCTCGTGCGCGAGGCGCGCGAGGGACTCCAGTAGGCGGCTCCTCCTCTTCGACCAGGAGCACACCGGCGCGCTCTGCGCGCCGCTCGGCCTCACGCGAGGCGTGCCCCGCGGCGAGCACCTCCCGGAAGGAGCGGAAGCGGAAGATGAAGACCACCGCACCCAGACCCACGAGCGCGGTGAAGACGGCGATCGCGATCTGCTGGCCCACGGAGTACGCCGCCACGGCCGCCGTGCCGGCGGCACTGGTGGCGAACACCTTCACCAGCAGCGCCTGCTGCACACCCGCGCCACCCGGCGTGAACGGCACCGCGCCCGCGACCTGGTTGACGCCGAACACGAGCAGCACGTTCTGCACCGAGCCGCCCACGCGGAAGGCTTCGAGCAGAAACCAGAAGGCCGCGAAGCGGCACAGCCACCCCCCCGCCTGCAACGCCGCGACCTCACGCAGGTAGCGTGGGCGGTCGCCGAGGATCGTCACGCCCTGGCGGACGCGCGCCCAGAAGGCCCGCGCGCGCACCGACAGCAGCGCGAAGGCCACGAGGCCGAGGATCGCCAGGGCGGTGATCAAAAAGAGCGTGAAGCGGAAGTGCTCGGCCAGGTAGGAGATGTCGAAGGAGCTCAGCTGCGAGAAGTCCGGCGGCTTGGGGAAGACGCCCTGGGTGAACGCGAAGATCAGCACCAGCACCCCCACGGTCACGTCGAAGACGGACTCCACGAAGAACGCCGAGGCCACCGTGGGGTAGGTCGAGCCCGGGATCGAGGAGCGCGTGAGGAACAGCTTGATGAGGTCCCCCCCACGTGCGGGCACCACGTTGTTGAAGCCCACCGCCGCGAAGTACGCCCCCCAGATGCGCCGCCACTGGAAGCTCACCGCGGGGTACGCCGCGCGCAGGCTGTGGAAGAACGCCCGCGAGCGCAGCGTCAGGTTCAGCCCGAAGAAGACCAGACCCAGCACCAGCGCCCCCCAGTGGACCGCGGCGAGGTCGGAGAAGAACTGCCCGGCCGCCTCCAGGAAGGTGCTGACGCTGTGGCCGATCGAGGTCGAGGCGAGGAGCACGCCTCAAGCGTACGGCGAGCGCGCCGCGTGGGGGTCGGCCGGCGGCGGTCCCGAGCCGGATGCAGCCTCCTGCACCCGACGCGGCCTCAGATGTCGTCCTCGTCGCCGTCGTCCCCGAGGACCTCCTCGTACTCGTCGAGCTCCAACTCCTCGTCGTCGGTGCCGAGCTCCTCGTCTTCCTCCCAATCCTCGTCGTCGAACTCATGCTCGGGGGTCTCGAGAATGGTGCCCAGCGACATGCCGCTCTCCTTTCAGGGCTTGTTCGTGAACTGTGGGTCTCTTATGCTGCTCACCCGGTTCCCGGGGAAGCGGGAGCATCATAGTTGCGCTCAGAGTACCTCTGGTATTCGGGGATCGTCCGCGTGAGTGGGTGCGCCACCCAAGCGCAGTGGGCGCGGAACCTCCGTGTCCCGCGTCGGCGCGGGGCCGCCCCACCTAGCCATCGGGTGACAGGCGTGCCCAAAGGCAATTCGTGCAAATCTCAAGTGACAGTTTATAATTGCACGGATGATAGAGAGACAGGCAGCCTCGGAAGTCACCGCTCTGCTGGACCACGCGCCAGCCGTTGCCCTCCTCGGCCCCCGTCAGGCCGGCAAGACCACGCTCGCCCTGACGATCGCCGAGGGACGGCCCTCGGTCTACCTGGACCTGGAGTCTGCCGCGGACCGCGCCCGCCTCGCCGAGCCGGTGCTCTACTTCGCCGACCACGCCGACGAGCTTGTCATCCTCGATGAGATCCACCGCGCGCCGGGCCTGTTCGAAGCGCTGCGCGGCATCATCGACCAGGCCAGGCGGGAGCGCAGGGGGACCGGCCGGTTCCTGCTGCTGGGCTCTGCTGCGATCGACCTGCTGGCCCAGTCGGGCGAGAGCCTCGCGGGGAGGATCGCATTCGTCGAGCTCGCGCCGTTCGACCTCGCCGAGGTCGGCGAAGGACGGTCGGACCAGCTCTGGGTCCGAGGCGGGTTCCCCGACAGCTTCCTCGCGGCGAGCGACGCGCTCAGCCTACGGTGGCGCCGGGACTTCATCCGAACCTACCTGGAGCGCGACATCCCGCAGCTGGGCCCGCGCATCCCCGCCGAGACGCTGCGGCGACTGTGGACCATGTTCGCGCACCACCAGGGCGGCCTGCTCAACGCCGCGCAGCTCGCCCGCGGACTCGGCGTGAGCGCGACGACCGTCGCCCACTACCTCGACCTGATGGTCGACCTCCTGCTTGTGCGCCGCCTGGCGCCACGCCTACCGAACGTCGGCAAGCGGCTGGTGCGCTCGCCGAAGGTGTACGTGCGCGACAGCGGTCTCGTGCACGCCCTGCTCGGCTTGGCCGGCAAGGAGGCGCTGCTCGGACACCCGGCCGTCGGGCCGAGCTGGGAGGGCATGGCGATCGAGAATCTGCTCGTGGCGGGCGGGCATCAAGTACAAGGGAGCTTCTACCGCACAAGCCACGGCGCCGAGGTCGACCTCGTCCTCACCTGGCCCGGCGGCGAGGAGTGGGCGGTGGAGATCAAGCGCAGCCTCGCGCCCACGCCCGAGCGCGGCTTTCACTCTGCCCTCGCCGACCTCGCGCCGCAACGCGCGCTGGTCGTCTACCCCGGGGCCGAGAGCTACCGCCTAGCGCCGTCGGTCGAGGCGATCGGCCTGGCCGAGCTATGCGAGCAGGCTCGGGTCCGCAGCGCGGAGTGAACGGCGGTAGGCGCCGGCCCCACAGGCCGCATGTCCCGTTTGACGATGGTCCCTGATGAGGACCCCTTGTGCCGGCCGCTCTTCTCCGCCTTGGCCCCGTACTTCCTGTGTGCGCTCGCCACACACTGAGCCCGTCGGCTCTTTGGCTGCTTCTGGCATTCGCGCAGCGCGCGTGCCAGCAGTTGGGGGGCAGACCGTGCGGCACTGGACTGCCGGATTGCATACTTTTCTATCCAGTCGGGTAGAATGCTGCGGCGATGGATTTGAGTCGGCCCTACACCGTGATCTGCCCGACCTTGGAGGGGCCCGTTCTGGACGTGCTCGCCCACACGACCCGTCCGCTGACGGGCCGCGAGATTGCGCGCCTCGCCAGTCGAGGTTCGGAGCGGGGCGTGCGCCTCGTGCTTCACCGGCTGGTCGCCGGCGGACTCGTGAGGGCCCAGGAGGCGGGGTCCGCTTCGCTCTTCGTCCTCAACCGCGAGCACGTCGCGGCGGGCGTCGTCGAGGGTCTCCTGCGGCTGCGCGCAGAGCTGATCGAGCGCATCCGCCGAGAGGTCGAGGGCTGGTCCAGCCGGCCCGTCCACGTCTCCGTCTTCGGTTCCGCAGCGCGCGCAGACGGTCACACGGAGAGCGACATCGACCTCCTGATCGTTCGCCCCGAGGATCTCGCCGAAGACGATCCGCAATGGCGCGAGCAGCTCCACCGGCTCGCCGAGCTGATCGAGCGATGGTCGGGCAACCACGCGTCTCTGCACGAGGTCTCACCCAAAGGACTCAAGGCTGCTCTGCGCCGAGGAGAGCCCATCATCGCCTCGCTGCGCGACACCTCCATCGCGCTCGCCGGCCCCGAGATCGCCGACCTCCTCACCCATCGCAGAGAGAGGGCCATCGCGTGACCCCTCGACACCCGGGACGAACGCAGAGATGCGGCCGCCCCCAAGCCGCCACCCGGCTGGCCCACGCCCACAAGTTCCTCGATGCCGCCGAGCTGATCGCAACCGATGTCACCGACGACGAGGCGAACGCCAGCGTTGCCGCATCGCTTGCCGTCCTGGCCGGGATCGCCGCCTGCGACGCAGCCTGCTGCGCCAGGCTTGGCCGCCGATCGCGCTCGCAAGACCATCACGATGCCGAGCGCCTTCTCACGGAGATCGTTCCGGCAGGACGCGACGCCGCCAAGGATCTGCGACGCCTTCTCGACCTCAAGGACGCCGCGCAGTACGGCGTGCTCCACGTGAGCACACCCGAGCTGCGATCCGCCCTGCGCCGCGCACGCGCACTCCTACTCTTCGCAGCCGACACCGTCGCCGGCGGTGGCACATAGCGCCCTCGCGGCCCGTGCCCCGAGACTCACAGGCGAGAGGGCCCCGAAGACGGTTCGCCTCAGCCCTTCTTCTTGGAGGATCTGTGTTTCTTCGGTGGTCCGTACCGGCGCTGGGCTTGGCGTTTGCAGGTGGCGCGCGGGTCGCTCTTCTGCTTGCGGCATGCCTTCAGTGCTTTGGCGAGCTTCTGCGCGCGGGTGAGGTGCTTGGTCTTTGTGCAGCCGGTGACGGCGATCGGGGTGGACTGGGTGATCTTCAGGCCGTTCTGCGCGATGAATTCCGTTGGCATCCTCAGTGTGCTCGTGCAGAGGTCGCCGTTCGCGGCGAGCGCCGAGTGTGCGTCCTGCGGGAAGTTCAATTCGAAGGACGTGAACGGTGCGTCGGGGATCGTCTTCAGCGTCGCGCTCGTGATCCCGGCTTTGTTGATGAAGGTCGTGCTGACGGCGTCGATCGTCACGTTATCGCCCTGCAGCACGAAGATCACGCTCGGGAACGCTTCGCCGCCGTGGCTGACGAAGTAGGCCGGGCCTTCCAGTGCGACCCAACGCCTGCGGCCAGGCGCAGCAACGTGGACTTCCCCGACCGTCGTCGCGTGCCCCACAGCCCAACGTATTCGCCGGGGTCGATCTCGAACGACACGTCGGCCAGCACGGGCACCGTCCGCGAACCGTCCGGGATGCACGCGCCTCCAACGCCGCGGGCGTCGGGAAGTAGACCGTCCGGTCGTTTTTGGACGCTCTGCGCCGCGCCTTCGAGTCGCCCGGCGTCTCTTCAGACCGCACGAGCCCGGCCTTCTCCAGTTCTTTTAGCAGCGGGTAGAGGTGTTTGGCGTAGATGCGCCAGCTCGGCCGCAGCCGCATCTTCAGACGGTTAGCGATTTCGTAGCCGTAGCCCGGCCCTTCGAGCAGCACGGCGACCACCGCCGCCCGCAGCGGCGAGCGCTTGCCCAACTGCGGCTTCTTCTTCTCTTGCGCCACGGCCTCAAACCCCCAAAACTTGCGGCTTGAACGCCCCCATCCTATAGGTTTCCCGCATGTGGACATATCCTAAGACAACAAACTTGCCCGCATGGCGATCCCTGTTCGTAGCCGCCCTGCTGGGCCTGGCCGTGCTCGCGTGCGTGGGCGCGGCTGACGCATCATCGGTGCGCGCAAGGGCCGCACGCACGCTCAACGTGACCGACGAAGCGCACCTGCGCCTCGTCAACACCGCAGGCGAAGTCCTCGAAGAGGAAGGCCCCGCCACCGGGGCGCTCCCCGGCAAGGTCCACGTCCGCTTCACGGTCGGCACGTCGGTCATGGGCACCTTCGTCTTCTACCCGCGCGGCGGCGGGTCGATCACCGGCCACGGCTCCGCCCGGCTGCACTCCACCGGCACGTACTCCAGCTTCGGAGGGACGCTCACCGTGAGCCACGGCACCGGCCGCTACGCACACGCCCACGGCAGCGGCGGCCTCTACGGCACCGTCAACCGCCGCGCCAACGACGCCTTGGTCGTCCAGACCACGGGGAAGCTCTCGTACCGATGACCACTCGGCCGACGCCGAGCACGGGACGACGGACCATCCTGGCCGTCCTCGCCTGCGTCGTCTGCCTGCCCGCCTCGGCGGCCGGGACGCCGACGGTCACGCTCAAAGCCGGCCTCCACCCCGAGCACCTGGGCGCGGGCACCACGATTCGGTTCGGGTTCTCGATTGCGTTCCCCCGTGGCGAAAAGCCCATACCCATCACGCTGATCGAACTGCGCTACCCCGCGCATCTGGGGATCGCCACGAGTGGTCTTGGCCTCTCGACATGCAGCGCCCAGACCCTCGAACAGGACGGGCCGCCCGGCTGTCCGGCCGAGTCGATCATGGGCTACGGCTCGGGACTCATCGAGGTCCCCTTCGGCCCCGAGACCGTGTACGAGTCGGTCAAACTGACGACCTTCATGGCGCCCTTGCAGGAAGGGCACCTGGGGCTGCTCTTCTTCGTCGATGCAGGCGTTCCGGTCAGCGAAGAACTGGTCATCCCCAGCGTGGTGCTGCCCTCCCACGCGCCGTTCGGCGGCGACCTCACCACCAGCGTACCCCTGGTCCCAACGCTGCCCGGCGCGTCCTACGCCATCCTCACGCGGTTCGCCACCACGCTCGGCCCCAGCGGCATCACCTACTGGGAATACCGCAAGGGCAGATACGTCCCCTACCACCCCCGCGGCATCCTCCTCCCCCGGCGGTGCCCCCGCGGCGGGTTCCAGTTCGCCACCGCACTCACTTTCGAGGGTGGCGCGCAGGCCCACGCTCACACGGCCGTGCCCTGCACTCACAGGGGGGGCTCCCACCCAGGCTGAGACGACCGATCTAGAGCTGCGGAGACCTGCGCTGCGGCAAGGACCACGCGCGTGATCTTCATTCGGGTATGCGGGGGGGATCATCCGCGCGGGTGGGTAGGGCATCCAAGCGCAGTGTGCGCGGGACCTCCGTGTCCCGCGTCGAACGCGCAGCACGCCAACCAAGGCAAAAGGCGAGTTACACGAACCAAAAGGAGGTCCGAATTGGGCGTGACCTCCTTTTGGTGTTCGGATGGGATGGGGGAGGGACAAGCGTGGACGGCGAATACAGAGCAACGAGAGGTGCGGGAGGCGGTCAACGGCATGAGCCCCCAGCGTTCGACTGCGCCTGTGGAGCCGCCAGGGACTCTGTGCCGGCTCTCCAGCCCTGAGGAATGAGGCTCGCTACACGCCGAGCGTCCTCAGCGGCGCCGAGGGACGCCCTTGGGCGGCTTGCCGCCGCCGCTGAGGCTTGCGACACCCACCCGGCCGAGAACCCCGACCGCGGCGCAAAGCGCCAACTGCACGTCGCTGTGCCCATGTGACCGGCGCGCTGCGCGCGCCTTCACCTTCAGCCCGACCAGCCGCGCCGCGCAGCACCTCCCGTCGGACCGTCAAGCGCGGAGCCCGCACTGGAGGTCGCGGCCTGAGCTGCGCCCGGGCGGGTGAACACTGTTACACGACAGGCGGCGCAGCGTCCGCAAGCGCCTTCAACACCAGCGCGTCGTGCTCGGCCGGCTTGACCTTGCACAGAACCTCGGCGACCTTCCCGTCAGCGTCGATGATGAACGTCGTGCGCTCGTTCCCAAGAAACTCGCGCCCGTACATCCTCTTGGCGACCCACACCCCGTACGCCTCCGCCACCGCGTGGTCCTCGTCGCCGAGCAGCGTGAAGCCGAGCTCGTACCGGTCGTGGAACTTCTTGATCTTCGCAGGCGGGTCCGGCGAGATGCCCAGCACCGTCGCACCCGCGCTCCCGTACTCGGCCCTGCGGTCACGCACCCCGCACGCCTGAACGGTACACCCGGGCGTGTCGGCCTTCGGGTAGAAGTAGACGACGACCGGCCGGCCGCGGTAGTCGGAGAGCTTCACGGCGCGGCCGTCTTGGTCGGGTAGCTCAAAGCCCGGAGCCTCATCTCCTTGCTCGATCATGCGCGGATCGTAGCCGCCTCACCCGAGCTGGTCCCGCGCGGCGCGCCGGCGCGAACTGGAGGACGGCCCGGATGGGCCGGCAAGCCCCATCTCACTCGCGGCCGACGTGACGCATGTAGGTCTGCATGGCGTCATCCTCGGTCATATCCAGCACGTCGCTCTCCGGCAGGCCGATGACGTTGACGAGGAACGCGAAGAGCCAGGCGGACATGCTGGGTTGCCAGGGCGCTGCAGTCGGCGCACCGCGATTGGCCGGCCGGCGCGTGCGGAGCACCTCCCAGAACTCGGCTTCGCTCTGCAGCGCGAGTTGGTGTCTCCAGATGCGGTTCCACAGCGCGGGGTCATCGCACGCCGGGCCACGGCCGTGCGAGACGCGGGTGCGCAGGATGTCGCCGTTCTCGAGCGTCTTGCGGTAGCGGTCGTGGTCTGGGCTCCTCGCCTCGGTCTGCTCCCAGCCGTCGAGTTCGCAGAAGCGTCTGAGGTCCTTCTTGTCGGGGAGCGGCACCGAGCTAGTGCCCGGCGGGGGGGCCGACTTCGTTGCTTCCTGCGACCGCCAGCTCCGGAGGGCCGGGGAAGATGAGGAGCTCCAACTCGCCGCGCAGGTCGGCGAGGTAGGCCTTGATGACGTGGGGCAGATGCGCGGCACGGTTGGGAGCACGCTGATACTCCGCCGCGTTGGCCAGGTACTCGTCGACGTAGACGCGCACCTCGTCGAGCAGATCGGCCTTGGCCTCGGCATACGTCGCGCCCTGGCCGTCGACCGCGAACTCCGGGAGCCAGATGCTCACGCTGCCATCGCCGCGCATGACCTCCGGTGTAAACGTACGGTCAGCCAGCAGAGCCCACGCCTCGTCGCGGCCGAGGAGCAACCCAAGGTCCTCGCTCCCGCGCTGGATCGCCAGCGGCGAGTGCCTGTGCACGGCCGCGGTGAAGTACGGGCCTGTCTTCTGGCGAAACGAGCTGATGCTGACGGGTTCAGGCATGGGTCATTCTTTATTCCCCTGACGCGATGAAACCAGGATAGCGTACATCACGTACGTTTTGTACGTGTACACCGTCGGCACGCAGGAGTAACTTCGGCGAGTTTGCCGTCGGGCCCGATGATGATCGGCAGCCGCCTCACCAGGGCGATCCTGCGCCGAGCTACAACGCCAGGTGCAGGCGCAGCACCTCGTCGAGCGACTTCATCACCTCTGCGGGCAGCCGACCGAGCTGCTCGCCGATGCGCTCGGCATCGAGCGAACGGACCTGCTCGGCCTGGGCCTTGGAGTCCTGCGGCAGGCCGCCGGTTCCTGCCGGGAGAAGCACCTGGAACGGGTAGACGCGCTCGACGCTCGATGTGACCGGCACGACCGTCAGTACTCCCCGGCCCAGCCTGGCCGCGGCGCTGTTCGCGGCGTCGTTGCTCACGATGACAGCCGGCCGACACTTGTTCGCCTCTGCCCCGCGGGCGGGATCGAGATCAACCATGCGCACTTCGCCGCGCCGCATCACACGCCATCGCCAACCACGACGTCCCAGCTATCGGCTTCACCGCTTGCGTCCCACTCCGCCCAGGCGTCGCCGTACGCCTCGTGAAGCTCGCCGAGACGGAGCACCCGGATCGCCTGATGCACCACGGCAGAGCGCGACGGGTACGCATGGGCACCGGCGTACGCGTCCAAGAACGCCACGTCCTCTCCTGGCAGGCTCACACTCACCTTCATACCCATGATCCTACCTGTTTTCCGACCATGTCGCGTTGGCGAGGTACAGTCCGCCCGGCCGTCAGCAGCTCAGCCAGTTGTTTCTGCCGCTGTTCGACTTGGTCGCCATCTGGGCCGCGTGGGGGGCTGCGGACGCCACGGGCTCACGGTAACGACAGGTGAGGCGGCCCTACTCAGCGCACCCTCGGCCAGACGCGAAAGCGTCGGCGAATCGTGTAGAGGAACACGCGGGTGACCCCAGCGCCAAGGCTGCGGGTCGAGGCTCGCTGCTCGCGCGCGGGCCGTGGAACCTCCAGAGATCGAGCCCAACTCGCAGTCATCAGGGTCAAGCCGCATTCTGCTCCGCAAGCCGGATAACTCCGGATAATTTCGTAGAATCCGTGGCTCCAGACCCCTGCTTCGCAGCGCTCTGTCTACATCTCTCCTCGACATGACTCGGCTCCGGACCAGCCGAGAAAGAGCCGACGTCGGGGGTCGAACCCGAGACCTCCGCCTTACCATGCGTGCGCCCTGAAGGTGCCGAATCTCTAGGCATAGCGCCATTTTCGGCTCCTTCGTTGGGGTTTCGCTGGTGCCGCAGGTGCGAACAGAAGCGGACAACTACGGCAAAAAACTATACCGAACCGCTGGTAACGTTGCGGTAACGAAGGCGATACCATGCGGCCACGCCGACGTAGCTCAGTAGGCCAGAGCACGTGCATGGTAAGCACGGGGTCGCCGGTTCGAATCCGGCCGTCGGCTCTCCCCCCAGCGCCCGCCGCTGGGCCGAATGAGGGGGCTGGCCCAGCATCCGAGGACGGCCTTCCCTCCGGGTCCGCGGCGGCACGCCGTCCGCCTTGCGAGCCGGTCGGCCCCGAGCTGTAGGGTCCGGAGCACCCCCCCGACCGTGCTGGCGTGCCCGATCACGACGAACTCATCAAACGACTGGCGGCGGCGCTGGCCGTCTCGGATGCTCGCCGCTCCAGTGACCCGCAGACGCGGGTCCGTCTCGATCACTACCTGCCGTCCGTCGGTGCCCCTGGGAGCGCTGCGCGTAGGCCGGGCGGCGCCGCCCGCATCTGATCACGTCCGTGTGTGTCCGTCAGGACGTCGAGGGTCGACTCCGCGGGGAGTACATGACCGCCGCGCTTCTGCTGACGCTCGTCATATCCGCGATCGACACGCTGACCGTCGCACACGGCCGTGTCGGCGTGCTCGAGGACTCTGCGGTAGTCCTCACGCCCGGGGAGCTCGACGCGTTCGGGTTCACGCCCGGTGTCGGCGAGCCCAACGGCAGCTGGGCCGACCGGGCATACCGCGAACGGCGTCACCCCGTCTGATTGTCCAGATGGCGGCGGTAGATCGCCTCCGCGCGATCGGCCCACTGCCCGGGCAGCTCGCTACGCAACTCTACGAGGAAGGCGTCGCTCTCCCCAGGCTCGGGCGCGGGAAGCGCAGCGAGGAACTGCTCTGCCTCCGCGGCCACCCACCCCGCGAGGTCCGGGGCGTGCTGCTCGGCCAGCTCGACTAGGCCCCCCGCGACCTCCTCGACGGCGTTGCGTCGGGCGTGAGTCGCGATCAGCAGCACGTCAGGGATCTGCAGGTAACGCTCGCGTCGGCCCCACTCGACAGGCGTGATCCCGAGATCGCGCACGGCGCGAGTGACGAACGAAGGATGCACGTCGATGAGCGCGGCGGCCTTGCGGAAGCTCGGGAGGACTCGCTGCAGATCCGCGCGGGGGATTGTTGGTGAGGTTGCCATGAGGCCACAGTAGCAGCTGGCCGCAACGATTACAACGGTCGCATTGGTAGCAACCGTATGCTGTGGCAGGTGGCCGATCCTGCCTCAAACGCCATAGAGCCGACGCTCCATAGGGTCTAGGGGTTGACCATCACCTGGCGCACCTGTGCATCTCGAAGGCCAGCGCGCACGGCGTCGTCAAGTCCGACGACGAGCACCTCGATCCCCCACGAGCTAAGCGCCTCGGCCAACCAGCTTGCCCCGGTCACGCAGGCTGCGGCATCCCGGGTCGCCGAACGCAATGATCAGCCTGCTCCCAGCCCGGCTTCGCCCCAGGGTGATGAGCTTCAACGCGTCCCGGGCAACCTTGTGGTACTGCGCTCCCTTCAGCCGGCCTTGATGGGCGAAGACCTCGACGAGCACCGAGTCGTCGGTGGCAGCACCGTCGACATCGGCGCGGGCTCCACCCTGCAGCCGCAGTGATCGTGGCGTCAGTTCGACGCCGATCATCCTCGACACGCCGGCGAGGATCAGCGGCTCGGCGGTTCGCTGCTCGAGCGAGTCGCTCTGATGTCCCATCGGCAAACCGTAGCGGCTGCTCCTGGGTCGAGCTCGTGCGCCATAGTTGGCGGCGTCATGGACCGAGAAAGCACCCAGCAAAAGGGAGACGCCGGAGAGTATGCAGCTGCGGCGGAGTTGGCGAACCGTGGCTGGATGGTCGATATGCCACGCCGCGGACCCCGGGTCCCAGTCGGGGTCCTCGTGCGCGACACTCCAGTCATCCTCGACGTCGCCGTCGGCGAGCAGCGCGTCGACGAGCCCCCCGAGGTCACGCAGACGCAGCGCCAGACGCGCGGCGTCACGCTCGATATCACGCGCCCACCGCGTCGGCCGCGCGACGCAAGCGCGAGTAGGTGCTCGCCGAGGCCATTCGCTCGTGCTGCTCGCGGCGCAGACGCAGTATTTCCAGCGGAGCCGAGCGCCGCTCGTACACACCGCACGCCAGGTCATACAGCTGCGCGACCTGCCAACCGTCGGTCTCGGCGATGCCGCGCTTGGCCCACAGCAGAACCTCCTCGTCGCATCCAAGCTCGGCCATCGCCTCGCTGACCCGGATGAACTGATGCGGCGCGCTCAAATCCCCACCGAACAGCACGACGAGGTCTCTCGACGGCGAGGACACGGCAACCGAGCGCAACTCCTCGACGACCGGCCGCGCCGCGCTCCGAACTCTCCCGGTACCCCAGGAACCGCCGGGTCCGCAACCCACGATCGACCTCCGCTCGAAACTCCGTCAGATCACCCTCCTCGCGTGCCGCGGCCAGCCGCACATGCCGCTCGACGTCGCCGTGACGGTCAGCCGCGGACGCCACGCTGCGTGAAGCGCTTGAGCGGCTGCTCGCAGACGACGTCACGTCCAGCGGGATAACGAGGGGACACCGTTTCTGCTCGACCCCCTCCTCGCCGAGTGGCTCAGACGGAGATGACCTCGGCGCACCAACACGGCCAGCGCAGAGCCGTCGCCAAACGCGCGAGCAAACTACTGGCGGAAACTCCAGCCAGCCGGGCCGTGAAGGAGTGCTAGCCCGGAGCGTGCAGTAACGACCGCGCCCCCGGGGTGAGCGGGGGCGCGGAAACGTCCGGTTGAGCAGGGATCCTTGGGCTTGTCGAAGGTCCTTGATCCCGAGCTTGGAGGTCACCTTGAGGGTGATGCGTGATGGACGCCCGGTAACCGTAGAAGTCACGTCGGACGGAGCGGGCTTGGTATCGCATGCGGGTACGGCGCTCGTGGCGCAGGTCGCTGAGAAGGTGGGGCTCACGGCAGCGCTCTCGCGGGAGCTGGCTGCTGTCAAGCAGCGGCGTCGCGGCCATGATCCGGGCAGGGTCTTCCGTGACCTCGCGGTGATGCTCGTCGATGGCGGCGAGTGCGTCTCGGATCTCGGTGTGGTCCGTGAGCAGGACGCGTTGTTCGGGGCGGTGGCGTCTGACTCGACGGCGTTTCGGATGATCGACCGGATCGCTTCTACGCCGGGGCTGCTGGATGCCCTGCGTGTCGCGCATGCGCAGGCGCGGGAGCGGTTCTGGGGGCTGCATGGTGCGCCTGGGCGGTTGACGCTCGATGTTGACGCGACGCTGATCACGGCGCATTCGGAGAAGGAGAAGGCGGCCGGGACCTACAAGGGCGGCTATGGGTTTCACCCGTTGCAGGTCTACCTGGATGAGACCAGGGAGGCGCTCGGCGGCCTCTTGCGCCCCGGGAACGCCGGCTCGAACACCGCCGATGATCATGTCGCGGCGCTGGACTTGGCGCTGGCACAGATCCCCGCCCGGTACGTGGAGACTCTGGAGATCTTGGTGCGCGCGGACACTGCCGGCGCTACGCATGGTCTCGTTGACTACTGCCGCGAGGCACGGATGCGCTTCTCGATCGGCTACGAGCTGACCGAGAAGGTTCGTGGCGCGATCCTCACGATCCCCAAGGGGGCATGGATCCCGGCGCTCGACCAGGACGGCTCGGCCCGCAAGAACGGCGAGGTCTGTGAGATCACCGGCATGGTCGATCTGTCGGCGTGGCCGGAGGGCTCCAGGCTGATCGTGCGGCGTGAGCGCCCGCATCCCGGGGCGCAGCTGTCGTTTACCGACCACGACGGGTACCGCTTCCAAGCGATCCTCACCGACCAGCCCGACGAGGACATCGCCGTCTTGGAGTGCCGCCACCGCCAGCACGCGCACGTCGAGGACCGCATCCGCGACGACAAGGACACCGGCCTATCCAAGTTCCCGTTCAAAGAGTTCGCGCTCAACGAGGTGTGGCTGGAGATCGTGATGCTCGCCCACGATCTGATCGTCTGGACCCAAGCGCTCGTCCTCGACGGAGAGCTCGCCAAGGCCGAGCCCAAGCGGCTGCGCTACCGGCTACTGCACGTCGCCGGGCGGCTCGCGTTCTCCGGGCGCCGCGCGAAGCTCCACCTCCAAGACACATGGCCATGGGCAGCCGAGCTCCTCGCCGCGTTCCAGAAACTCAAAACGCTTCACGCCGCCACCGGCTGAGACCAGCCGCCAGCCCCCCGCTACAACCCAGAAGACCCCCCGGCCACCGGCCGCAATCACCGCTACCCCGAAACGGGCCGAGCGCACGCCAACGCCCCCCAAGAGTGCGTCACAGACCGCACCGCCCAGCCAAATCACCGATCAACAAGCCACCGACCCGTCAAACAGCCACGCGCAGCCCTTCTCACGCGCTTATTGCACGTTCCGGGCTAGGGAGCGGTGCGCAAGCCCGTACGGACTCACACCGACTGCTGCGCTACGACCCTTTTCGGCGACGTTGCCGCGGGGCTTTGAAAACTTCGCACCGGCGTGTCGCGACCTGGCTCAGCGAGCTCGCTTCGGGGTAGGTGAGGTTCACCTTGACGAGGGGAAAGACCGCGCTCGATGAGCTACCGCTAGCGGGGCAATCTGCGCTCACGACACTAATCCTCTTGCCCGCATGGACGAATTGGCGGTCCAGAGTGAGTTCGAACTTCGAGATATGTCCGTAGATGCCCTTATACGTGTAAGTCTGGGAGAAGCAGTTCGGGTGCCCTCGCACGCACTTGCCCGCGATAAACCGCATTTGTTGCACCGATAGGATCGTCCCGAAGACGCCATGAGCCTTGTAGATCGTGAACGGGATTACATAGGTGAGCGGCAAAGCACCGGTACTTGTGACCTGCGCGAGGATGCGGGGCTGGCCTTCCCCGAAGTCATAGAAAGCCGAGAGGTGCCCTTCGATCGTCACAGGCGCCTGTCCTGGAAGAGTCACTTCTGAGATCACGATGCCGTAGCCGACCAGCGACCCCGCGCAGATCTGCCCCGCGTCCGAAGATTCGGAGTAGAGCTCCGAGATGGGGCAACTCGGCAAACCTGTTGTCTGAAATGCGAGATTGCGGGAGATTTCGAGCCTGATTGCGGTGAGTTCGGGCGTCGTAGGCGTGCTCGGCGCCTCGGAGGTGAACCCCAGCCGCAACTTCGCCGGAACCATGCGCGAGCGAGGCAACTTGCCGGGAACCGTTTCTCCCGAAACGCCGATCACCGCTTCGCCGGCCCGCGCCAACTCGCCGCGTGCGGGGCGAGGCGAGAGGCCGGCGACGGCCATCAATGCCAGCGCGAAAGCGCCCAGCAGCAGAACCAACGGCCAGGCGCGAGATGCGCCGGATGAAACGGCGGGTGGCTCGGTCGTATCCCTCACTGGTCCCAGACGATACACCGGGAACCGTAGCCCCTCCAACAACGAGCCCGCACGCTTGATCTCGGCCTCTCTGGCTGACACTCGGTTGCGGCGGCGCCAGCTCAGAGCAGACACCGCCGCCAACTCACCGCCGCTCCGACCGCCACAGCTCAAACCCGGGCCTCGGGGCGGGGACGAGAAGACTGGTCGTCGTCCCGAGCAGGCGTCTGGACGAGCCTCAGCGGACGCCCGCAAATCGCGCGAAACGGCGGTCGGGGCGGTCGGTGGGCCGGATGCTGCGCCCCAGGCGCTGCGTTGAGCGTTGCGCGGCTGACGCCGGGCGTCGCTCGGTTACGGGAGCGATGTCTCCCAGCGCGAGACGGTGTACGGAACGCCGGTGGGTCCTCCGACCATGAAGATCGTCGTGTTGTCGGCGGTTGCTCGGGCGGCGCGGAGCAACGCCGGATCGCGCACGAAGATAATCGTCCCGGCCGGCGCGTCGATCTCCTCGCCGTCGACCGTGAAGAGCGCATGTCCGGTCATCACAGCGAAGAGCTCCTGGTGGCCGTTCGTTTCGTTCTCCTCTTCGTCAGCCTCGTGATGCTCCTCGATCATCTCGTCACCGGCATTGCCAGTCGCAGCGTTGACGCCGAACGCCCGGGCGTCAAAATGGCGACGGATGAGATGGAACGCGCCATCGTTGATGTTCGGGTTCCCGGGGTCGACTTGGGCCAGGGTGTCCACGTCAGCCAGGCGGACGGAGCCGTACGGTGCGGTGCGAGGATCGCTCATGGCGCCGATACTGCCACATTCGCGCTCCGTCCTTGCCGATGTACCCGTTGCCCCAAGCCGCGCTTCGGCTCCGCCCGCGCCTGCGTTCGCCCGAGAGCGAGCGCGCGCAAGGCGCGGGCAGATAGCTGCTCAGGACGAACAACGTGAGCGGGCGCACCGCGATGATCCGCCCGTCTGTTCCCGTCATGCGCAGGATGTCGTCGCTGCGTCCCTGGACTGATGCGAGCGGACGCCCGCACGGGCAGGGCGCGGTCGTCAGCGCGACCCAGGTCGATGCTCAGACTGAAGCGCGCCGACATGCGCAGAGGGCTGGTCGCGCCGACGGTGGCGAGTCGCAGGCGGCGGGGCAGCTGCGGCCGCAGTCCCGTGAGCTCGCTCCAGCGCAGAAACACAGTCAGGCACTGACGCCACTCGTCGCGGTCGTAGACGAAGACGCCCTTGCGTCCGGTCGTGCCGCCTGTCGGCATGCAGCGATACGCGCCGAGGTAAAGCTCATCGCCGCGCACCCGCTCGAGATGGGCCTCCACCTCAGACAGCCGCAGGCTCGCGCGGGGTCCCCACCGAGGTCTAGTGCCGGTAGCGGCGCATCGCCCCGACGCAGTCGCCGAGCCGGCGGAGCACCGAGCGCCCACTCATCACGTTTCTCCCGGTGCTGCGGCACCGCGCAAGAACAGCGCGAAGGCATCTCGAAATGCCTCTACGGGGTCCGTGCTCGCGCCGGTCAAGCCCTCGAGCATGATCCCGTTGCCGAGCGCCAGAGTCGCGACGGTCAGCTGCTCGGCCGGCACCCCCAGACGCTCTCCCGAGGCTGCCGCCACAGCCTCGATCGCCTCGCACATCGCAGACCGGAACAGGCCCAGGATGCCGGCCAGACGCTTGCGCAGGATCGCATCACGCGCGGCGTAGACCTCGAACTCCACCAGCAGCAGCGACCACTCGCGCTCGTCGCGCAATGTCGCGATCCAGAACCGTTCGCCGGCTTGCGCGAGCTCGGCCAGCGAGCTCACGCGCATGGCGGCCCGTCTGAGCCCCTCGGCACGGCGACGGGTGCGCTCCTCGAAGATCGCCAGGAACAGCGGGTCAGCCCATCAGCATCCAGCAGTTTTCCGTCCACAGGAAGCGGTTCGAACCGCGCAGCAGCGGAGCGGGCAGCTCGATCGAGGCGATGTCGCCGTGAACCACCACCCTGGCCGCGGGGATCGCTCGCTGCTCGGCGCGCAGGCGCGAGCGCGCCCCTCGCTCATGCAACAGCTTCCCCAAGCGCGTGTTCCACCGCTGTTCGCAGGTGCGGTGGTGCTCGGTGGCGCGCAGGGGGGCGTTCAGCACCGTGCATGCCGCCGCCCCGTTCCCGCTGAGCTCCGCCGCCACGAAGTTGCCCGCCGCCCGCCGTACCCACGCGATCTGTTCGGCGCTGCCCACCGAGTGCTCGCTGTATGCACCCGCCGCCGCCGCAGGCAGGAGCGCGAAGGCGCAGGTGAGCGTGGCAGTGGCCTGACGCGGGCTCATGCTGAGTATGTCGGCGAGCGGGCTGGCATCCAGAAGCATTCTGCGGCCTGGCGTGAGCGCGGCGGACACATATCGTAGGCAGGCACCAGGCGGCCATGCGGGCACTCGCTGGACAGCCGAAGCGTTTCTGCTGTGGGGAAGCTCAATCGCCGAACTCACTGCGGACCCCCGGCGGGGTCAGCGCGTCGATGTAGTACTGCGGCAGGTGGTCTCGCAGCGAGGCGTGGAACTGGAGGCGTCGCGTCAGTTTGAGGTCTCCGGCCAGAATGCGCGGCCGTCCCTGCTCTGGACCCGGGCCAACTATCTCACACCGACCACGCGCCGGTCGATGTCAACTCTGGCAACGCGCGGGCGTCTCCACCCTCCCGTTACGACCCGCGCGTTGGCCACGGGAGCGCCGAGAAGGTCAGGGGTAGATCTGCTCGCCGGTCTCGGCGTCGATCACACTGATCGCACTGGCGGGGCAGGCCTCGGCGATCGCGACGAGCTGCTCCCGGGGCGCGGTTCCGATGACGGTTGCGACGTCCTCGACGCGGAACACGTCGGGTGCGAGCTCTTCGCAATCGCCGTGCGCCAGGCAGGCAGAGTCGTCGATCACTGGTAGGTATGTCATTGGGGTGTCTCGATTCTGGTCGTGATCTTCTCGGTGCGGGAGCTTCTCGCCGTCCCGCCGGCAGTGTTGGTTCACGCGGCGCGCAGGCCCTCCTCGGCGCTCGGGTGCACGTCGGCGATCCAGCGGCGGGCTCGCGGGAGGGCGTCCGAGCGGTTCACCAGCAGCGCGGCCGCCGGCAGTCCGCCGCGCCTGATCCACGCGGTGAACGGCTCGCCGCTCTCGGGGTCTCCGTCGAGCTCGATCTCGCACTGCGGTGGCGCGTGTCCGACGAGCTGGATCCGCCGGCCGTGCTGGTCGCTCCAGAACATCGGCGGCACCGCCGCCGAGGGTTCAAGTCCTACGATCGAGCGGGCGACCGCCGCGCCCTGCCTGACGGCGGCCTCCCAGTGCTGGGCGGGAACGCGCTCACCGAGGTAGGGGTCCGGAAAGCAGGCCGCGTCGCCCGCTGCGTATACCCCGGGGAGCCGAGTGCGCCCGCCGCGATCGGTGGGGATCGAACCGGGCCCGACGCCGCTCGCGGCAAGCCACTCGGTCGCGGGAGCCGTGCCGACGGCCACCAGCGCCGTGTCGGCCCTCACGGTGCTCCCGTCGCTCAGCTGGAGCGTCGCGGTACGACGGCGCACCCCGACACGCTCGACGCTCGTCGCGAGCCTCACATCGACCCCGTGTCCCCGGTGAAGCCGTGCCATCCAACGGCCAAGCGCCGGCGGCAGCGCGCGGCCGAGTGGCGTGGGGGCGGCCTCGATCAGCGTCACCTCCAGCCCGAGGACACGTGCCGAGGAGGCGACCTCCATCCCGACGAGCCCCGCCCCAAGTACGACGAGCCGGCCCCCGCCCTCGCACAGGGCAGCGCGCAGTGCGAGCGCGTCGGCGTCGGTTCGCAGCTCGTGCACCGTGCCCCCGAGCGCCACTCCGGACAGCCTGCGAGGGCGGCTGCCGGTGGCGATCACCAGCCGCCGGTAGCGCAGTGCGCCGCCGCCTCGCGCGCCGTGTCGCGCCGCCCCACTGCGCTGGCGCAACACGACCCTTCGCCCGGCGACGTCGAGGTCGCTCGCGGCGGCGCCGAGCAGCAGCTCCACGTCGTTCTCCGGGTACCACTCGGCCGGCCGGAGGGCGAGCTCGTGTGGCTCGCGTCCGTCGGCGAGGACAGCCTTGGAGAGCGGGGGCCGGTCGTAGGGGGCGCGGGGCTCCTCGCAGAGCATGACGATCCGTCCGTCGAACCCGAGACGGCGCAGCGTCTCACAGCAGCGCTGCGCGGCGAGCCCGCCACCGGCGATCAGCACGTCCGCGTCGGGGCGGGTCATGTCGCCTCCTCCGCCAGCGCCGGCACTGCCGTCCGGGTGTCCCGGCGCCGCTTCGCGGCTCGCTGGGTGCGGCCCTGCAGGGTGCGCAGCACGGTCAGGTAGACGATCGGGATCGCGGGTAGCAGCACGAACGCGCGCAGCCATTGCGTGGTGGCGTCGCTGCCCGCGCCGAGCGTGTGGACGATGCCGAGCACCCACACGAGCACGGTGGCGCGGTGCAACCGCCGCCACAGCTTCACGCCGATCCGCCGCCGCGCGTAGAAGCTCAGGCCGAGCAGCGCCGCGAGATACCCCGCGAGGATGCCCAGACCGGTGAACAGCGGCCGGTAGGACATAGCGAAGGGGACCGTCAACCCTCCCAGTCCGGGTCGCAGCCAGGGGTCGCCCAGCAGCGCGAGCCCGTGCACCGCGATCGCCGCGAGCCCCACGAGCGCGACGTGCTCGTGCAGGCGCACGAGGGTGCGGCCGACGCCGGGGCGGCCCAGCAGCTTCGTGGACATCGTCAACCCGAGCAGCACCGCGACGGTGACGAGGCCGAGCGCGACGATGCCCGAGGCGCGGCTGACCAGCCACCACAGGTACGGTGTGGGGTCGCGCGGCGCCATCAGGCGGCCCGTCCCGTGAGTGCGAGCGCGCCGCGCGGGCGATCCAGTGGGCCGATCTCCTCGACCTCGCCTTCGTCGTGGACGATCAGCCCACCGTGCTCGGCGAGGACACGCCGGGCGCCGAGCGGGCCGAGCAGCAGGGCCGCCTTGGAGAGGGTCTCCGCCTCCAGGGCGCTGGGGGCGAGCGCGGTCACCCCGATCAGCCCCGTCCACGCCGGCAGGCCGCTCGCCGGGTCAAGCAGGTGGTGCGCGAAGCACCCCTCCGCGTCCTGCCAGACACGCACGTTCAATCCCGAGGTTGCCACGCCGCCGGCCCCGACCCGCACGGTGCGGATCGCCTCGCCGGTGAGCGGATGCTCGATCTCGACCTCGTAGGGCTCGAGCTGCGCGCCGACCCCGCCGATCGTGAGGTCTCCGCCGCAGTCCACCACGAAGCGCGTGTAGCCGCCGAGACGGTGTGCTACGGCATCCGCGCACAGCCCCTTGCCGGTACCGCCGGTATCGAACATGACGCCGACCGGTCGCTGCACGGTGGCGCTTCGATCATCGACCGACACCCGCTGCCAGAGCTGCTCGGGGTGCGGGCGCGCCGGCCGGCGCGGGGGGGCGGCCGCGAGCGCCTGCTCCAGCGATGCCGGAGGGCTGCCATCGAGCGAGGTCGCGTACCCCGCGCGCTCCAGCGCGCCGGCCAGCGTGGGATCGACCAACCCTCCGCTGCGCTGCGCAGCCCAGATCCCGGCGCGCACCGCGGTGCGCAGCAGCGGCGAGGCGGGGACCCGCGTGCGGGGGTCGCGGTTCAGCGCGCTCAACTCGCTCGCGGGGCGAAAGCGCGAGAGGCGCGCCGCGAAGTCCTCGACGTACGCCCGCTCACGCCAGGCGGCCGCGGCCGGCGAGGGCGCCGTGCGCAGCAGCGGCGAGCCGATCAGCAGACGGATCTCGCTGCCCATCGAGTGAAACGTGGTGTCGTGCGTTTCGCTCATGAGGTGCGTGTGACGGGCGCCGCTCCCAGCAGCGAGCCCGGGCTCGAGCCGGAGACCGACTGGGTGACCGATGTCCCGCCCGCCCCGCCGACACCGGCCGGCAGGACCCGTTCGACGATGGTCGTCTTGTAGATCCGGCGGACCAGGACGCTCCTGCGCGCAGGGGCATGGTTGGAGCCCGCCCGGCTCAGCTGTGTGCCGAGTAGCGCGAGGACGAGCAGGAAGGCGGCCAGCGAGAACAGCGCGACCGTGACGCGGTCTGCCCCCCCGCGCGCACGGCGGACCGGGGTGGCAAGCGTCTGCTCACTCATCCCGCTCGCCTCCACCGGCGAAGCCGCCACTCGTACGGGTCACGACCGTGGCCGGCTGAACACCGCCACCTTCGACACCCGCTCCCTGCTTGGCGACGCCGATCACCCTCCCGCTCGCCGTTGTGCGCACGACCGTGTGACCGCGATGCGAGACAACCACTGAGCTCGCGGCGCTCGCGTGCAACGACGGGTCGGTGCCGCTCACAACGCGCGCCGTGAGCAGGGCCAGCACAGCGAGAAAGCTCGCCGCCGCGGGCGCGATCACCGAAAGAGGGTTGCGTAGGAGGCTGGACTTCGCCACATACCGATCGGGTCGACGCTCAGTCATCGTGGCCTCCCCCGCCATCGCCGCCGCCGCCGCTCGTACGGGTGCGCACGGCGCCGCCGCCGCCCGAACCGCCACTGGTCGCGCCTCCGCTGGTGCGTGTGCGCACGGGAGCTCCCGAGCCGCTCGTGGAGGGCGCGCCGGCCACGGCGGTGCCGCTGGTACGAGTTCGAACAGGCGCCCCGACCGCGCCGGTGGACGGCGTAGCGCCGGTGCTCGCACCGCTCGTGCGTGTGCGCGGCGCGGGCGCGGGAACCCCGGTCGCCAGACCCGCGGCGCTCGAGTGCGAACCGCTCGCGCTGGTTCGCGGGGCACGGCTCGCTCCCGCCACGCCGACGGTGGCCGCCGAGCCGGTGGAGCCCCTCCCGGCCGTAGTACGAGCGCGGGGAGGCCGTTCGTGGCGGACGATGTGGACGGTGCGCCTGATGACCTGCGTGCGGACCTCGGCCGCCTGCTGCTGCACGTGCGCGGCGGAGCCGGTGCTGGAGGTCGAGGGGCGCAGCGCGAAGGCGGCGAGCACGCCGGCCACCAGCGTCGTGGCGAGCGCGGCGATCCTGGCGTTGGTGGTGCGGCTGGGCATCTGCGGCTCCTTGGACGTGGACACACCTACTGTGCCCGGTGCTCATGCAGGCGCCGCCCAGCGGCGGGTAAAGCTTTGGCAAAAAGTCGCGGGGCGCTCAATCGTCGCGACCGCCGCTCTGAGCGCCGCCCTGGCTTTCCCGCTGGTTGCCCTGGCCGCCACCCTGACTGTCGTGCCCGTCGTCGCCGGAGGACGAGCGCGAAGTGGGCGATGCCTGTGGCGGGGTCGCCGTGACGGCAGGCGCCGCAGGCGCCCTCGACACGAAGGGCGGCGCGCTTACGGGCGGCGCGGATCTGGGCGGAGGCGACGAGCCGGCGGGAGCGGAGGCGCCCGCGGGAGACGTTGAGCTCCTCGCCGTGCTCGTGCCTGCCCGCCCACCGGCCCGGGGTCGCGTGTGCGCCGGCCGCGTTCTGACACGCGGCGCCAGCCGGCTGCCGGCCGAGACCGGTTCGGAGGAGAGGCCGATGTGCTGACTCGTGAGCTGGCCGGTGGCCCACGTGATGCCGGCGGTGAGCGCAATGCCGAGCAGCGCGGCCAACACCCAGAGAGAGACTTGACGACTCACGCCCGCCACGCTAGCTCGCGAATCGTTAAATGTTGGCAAGGTGCGGTCACGGCTGGCGCTCGGGTAGCGTAAGTGTCGCGATGGCGCCGCCGCCCTCGCGGTTGCGCAGCGTGACCTCGCCCCCCCACTCGCGCGCGAGCTCACGTGCGATCGCGAGCCCCAGGCCGCTGCCTGCCGGACCGGCGCGTCCCGCGCTGCCGCGGTGGAAGCGCTCGAAGATCGACTCGCCGTCCTCGGCCGCCAGGCCAGGGCCGCGATCGCGCACCTCGACCCGTCCCGGCGTGCCCGCGAGTGTCACACGCGATCCGCGCGGGGCGTAGCACAGGGCGTTCTCGACGAGCACGTCGAGCGCGCGATCGGCGTCGGCCGCTGCGCACCACACCGCCCCGCCGAGCAGCTCACCGTTCTCCAGTGCGATCTCGCGCTCGGCGGCGGCGGCCCGCCACCGCACGAGTGCGCGCTCGATCACGGAGCGCAGGTCGAGGCTCTCGCCGGGCAGCTCGCGCTCGCCGGCGCGGCTGAGCACCAGTAGCTCCTCGACGATCTGCGCGAGCCGGTCCACCTCGGCCGCACCGGCATCCAGCTCGACAGCAGCAGAGGGGTTAACGCCGATCGCGCGGGCCTCCTCGATTCGCAGCCGCAGACCGGTGAGCGGGGTGCGCAGCTGATGCGAGGCGTCGGCCACGAACGCGCGCTGGGAGTCGAGCAGACGCTGCACGCGGTCGGTCATCTCGTTGAAGGACTCACCCAGCGAACGCTGCTCACGGGTGCCCTCGATCGTCGCACGGGCACTCAGATCGCCACCCGCGACGCGCCTGGCAACCCGCTCCAGGCGCCCCAGCGGCCGCGCGATCTGCCCCGCGATCACAGCCCCGACAGCGAGGCCAAGGGCGAGCACGATCGCGCCGATCAACGCCAGCCCGAGCTCGACACGCCGGACCGCGGCATGGACGGCGGCCACGCTCTGAGTCACGCGCACCGCTCCCACCGGCGCCCTGTTGCGGATGATCGGCACGGCCGTCGCCAGGATTTCCTCGCCGAGCGTGCGGCTCGGGCGCTGACCCTGCGCCTGGTGGCCGGCGAGCGCGCTGCGGATCTCCGGGCGCAGGGCATAGCTTGCCCCGAGCTGGGCCGGGCCAGCGCTGTCTGCGAGCACGATCCCCGAGCGGTCGACGACGAGCACCCGCCCGTGCACGGATGCTTCAGCGGTCCGGGTCAGGGCGGCGAGCTCGCTGCGACGCGCTCCGGAGAGCATGTCCGCGGCGGTGGCGGCAACCAGATCGGCCTGCCCCAGCGCCTGCGAGCGAACCTCATCGTTCACGCGCGCGCTGAGGCTCGACGCGAGCGGCACACCGAGCGCGACGATCGCCAGCAGCACCACATAGGCGAGCGCCGCCAGCAGGCCCGTCCTGAGTCTCACAGGCCGCTTTACGGCCCCGCCTCCCGGTCCGCGGCGAACCGGAAGCCGACGCCGCGCACCGTCTGGATGTAGCGCGGTGAAGCCGACTGGTCGCCGAGCTTGCGCCGCAGCCCCGCGATGTGCACATCGAGTGTCTTGGTCGAGCCGAACCAGTTCTCGTCCCACACCTCCGACATCAGCGTCTCGCGCGAGACCACGCTCCCCGCGTCGCGCACAAGGCGCGCAAGCAGATCGAACTCCTTGCGCGTGAGCTCCAGTTCGACTCCCGCAAGCAGCACCCGGCGCGCCGCGGGATCGAGATGCAGATCGCCGACCGACATGACCGCGGGCGCGGGCGCGGTGTTGCGCGCGCGGCGCAACACCGCGCGGATCCTGGAGATGACCTCGCCTACGGCGAAGGGCTTGACGACGTAGTCGTCTGCCCCGAGCTCCAGGCCGACCACGCGGTCGGTAACGGTGCCGCGCGCCGTCAGCATGATGATCGGGACGTCGGAGATGCGACGCAGCTCGCGGCACACGTCGCGGCCGTCGCCGTCGGGCAGCGAGAGATCGAGCAGCACGACGTCCACGTTGCCCTCGCGGCCCAGGCGCAGCGCCTCGCCTGCTGTGCGCGCGATCACCGGCTGAAAGCCGTTACGGGCGAGCGCCTGGGCGAACGGGTCGGCGATCGAAGCCTCGTCCTCGACGAGCAAGACCCGCCCGGCATCGCCTGCGCTCACAGCCATCGCGCCTCCCACGATAGGCGACGGACGTCCCGAGATGCCGGCGAGAAAGGTTCGATCGCGCGGGGGCCTTCTCAAGGCGCGGTCAATCGCCGTGGGTGCGCCCGGCGGGCGTAGTGGTCGCCTAATGTGGGGGTGAGAACACTCTCACTCCCCTCGAGCCGGGGTAATCAAAGAGAATCCGCCCACGGTGACAGCCAGGCTGCGGGGCTGGGGCCGCCGCGCACGTGCGATTCGCCCGCGATGCCGCCTGTGCGCGGCTGGTCCGGGTCGATGTCCCCTCCGGCGACGGGCACCTGTCGTTACCGTGAGACCCTGTGGCGCCCGCACCCCAACGTCCACCCGATCTCGCTGGTGAACGAGGCGCCCGTCGAAGAGCCACGGAGCGCAAGCGCGCCAAGCGCGAGCGAGCCATCCCTCGTCGGCGGCTGTTGGCGCTTGGGCTTCTCGCCGCGGCCGTCGCGTTGAGCGTCGCGCTGGCGAGCGGCGGGCACGCGCCCAAGCACCACAGCGGGGCCGGCACTGCCCCACCTCAGAGCGCGACGGTGACGAGCAGTCCGCATGCGAAGCCGCCGCCGTCGTCGTTCGCGGTCGGCCTGCGCGTCCTACGGCTGGTCGATGCCAGTCGCAAGATCGTGCTCCCGAATGGGACGTCCGAGCCGCGAACGCTCCTCACGTATGTCCGCTACCCGGCGCTCGGAGCGCTGGGCCGAACAGACCTGCCGAACGCACCGCCAGCACGCGCTGACGGCCCGTTCCCGCTCATCGTCTTCGGACACGGCTTCGACGTCACGCCCGCGCTCTACGCGCACCTGTTGCAGAGCTGGGCGCGAGCGGGGTATGTCGTAGCCGCGCCCGTGTTCCCGCTGGAGAGCGCCGGTGCCCCAGGTGGACCGGATGAGTCGGATCTGACCAACCAGCCAGCCGACGTGCGCTTTGTGATCTCTCGCATCCTCGCGGCCGGCAGCGCGAGCACGGGACCCCTTGCCGGGCTCGTCGATCCCAGGCGGATCGCGGTCACAGGGCAATCCGACGGCGGCGACACGGCCCTCGCCGTGGCCTACAACCGCCACTTCCGCGACCCACGCGTCAGCGCCGCGGCGATCCTGTCGGGCGCAGAGATACCCGGCGTCGAAGGGTTCACATTCCCGTCCGGAAGCCCGCCGCTGCTGGCCGTACAGGGCACAGCCGACACCGTCAACCCACCGAGCGCTACGAACGCGTTCTTCGACCTCGCGCGGCGGCCGAAGTACCTGCTCACTCTGCCCGGGGCCGAACACCTGCCGCCATACTCCAGCCAGCAGCCGCAGCTCGGGATCGTCGAGCGAGTGACAATCGCCTTCTTCGATGCCTACCTCAAGCGTCAGGCCGGGGCGCTGCGGCGCATCGTATCGCTCGGAAGCGTTCCCGCAACGGCGTCGCTGCTCGCCGAACCCTGAGCCCTATCGTACTTGCGTCAAGGATCGCCGGCCGAGATGCGAGCGACTGGCACTGGAGCTCCCGACAGGTGCCTCGGCTACCGCGATCCCACCCTCGTGGGCGAGCATTTCGACCCGGACGTGGTGAAAGCCGGATTGCGTCAACGCCTCCTGCCACCAGGCGGCATTGGCCGGATACTCCCAACGTCCGGTGGCCAGCCGCGTGGCGTTCTTCAGCAGTCGCCACGCGCCGGGAAGGCCCCGACGGGCGATCTTGCGCAGCTTGACGACTACGACGCGCCGGTCGCGAGAGTGGATGGGATTGAGTGAGAACATCATGTCGCCAATCACGATCCGCCCGCCCGGCTTCAGAACCCGCCTGGCCTCAGCGAGAGCGCGATGCTTCTCGGCGCGACGCAACTCGTGCATGCAATAGTTCGAGACCACGATGTCCGCTGCCCCGTCGACGAGGGGAAGGCTGACAGCGGAGGCCAGCACACTCTCGACGTTGTCGAGGCCCGCACTGGTCGCCTTGGCGCGCAGGTACTCACCCATCGCAGGTGAGCTCGTCGATCGCCCACACACGGGCGGCGCGCTCGGCGAAGGCCAAGGACAGCAGGCCGGTGCCCGCCCCCACATCGACGACTGTGTGCTGCGCCTGTGGCTCTGCCAGCTCGATGATGCGATCGCGCAGCTCGCGAAACCCGGGACTGCGTGCGATCAGCTCGGCGTCGCCAACACGCGCATCCCAGTTCCTGGACATCGTGAACATCCCCTATTCTCTTACGGGCCATCTAAGTTCAGGATATGCACTCCGATAGACTTTCCTCATCTTCGTCGTATGAAAATGGGTGAAGCTCTCCCTTGTTGATTGCGGTGATGCCGATCCCCCATCGGAACACTCCCACGCCATCTTGATGGCGGAGTAAAGCCAGAGCGAGACCGTCCTCACGGTCACAAGGTCGCATGTTTCCGCCAGTGATTGAGGTACCCGGTGGCCGCCCCGAAAGTGTGGTGGCGGCCACCGGGAGATCGTTCACGCCTTCACGTTCACGTGCCCAGCGACCGCTGCACTCGAGACCGTGGCTGCTGGGACTGGCGTCCCGGCATCGTCGGAATCGCCGTCGTGGTCCGGAGCGCCTGGTACCTCGCCGGACTCCGGCCTGCTCATGTTGGCGAGCACTACATGGCTCTGGGCGGGACTCACGCCCCCGACTGCTCCGATACTCATAAAACCGCTCCTTCCGTGGATGGCTTGCGCTCCGTTCATCGGCGCCGTGAGGTGCGCCTTGAGCGATCGACGAGACCCTGTGATTATTCTCACTCTGACGTTAGCCCGGATCGTGCAGTAGGCGCCTGGGCGTCGCTGAAATCGGCCGTCGGGCACGGCAGGCCGCGCTGACGGGGTGATGAGGCTGTCAGAATCGAGGGTCGTGCCGTCGCACCGGCGGCGAGAGGCGTGTTTTAAGGCAGCGCTGATCGGGCGCTGGCGCCGTGGGTCTGCCTCGGTTGTGTCATTCACTGGTGGGTGTGTCAGCGGGCGGGCGCTGGAAGCGCCCGGAGCTTCTGGAACGCCGCGCGCAGCGCGGTAGCCCACGGCCATGTGCTGGGCAGGTGGAGCTTCGCGGCGCGTCCGTGGAACGCGAGCCTGGCAGCGACGTGCAGGAGTGTGTAGCGCAGGCGCTTGGGCTCCGCCTTGGCAAGCTTGCCTTCGAGTAAGAGCGCCTGTGTCCAGACGATCAGATCGTGCGCGAGCATGACCAGCTCGAGCCACACTTCGTTGAGCTTGAAGTCTTTGAATGGGAACTTGGAAAGGCCGGTGTCCTTGTCGTCGCGGATGCGGTCCTCGACGTGCGCGTGCTGGCGGTGGCGGCACTCGATCACGGCGATATCCTGATCGGCCTGGTCGGTGAGGATCGCCTGGAAGCGGTGCCCATCGTGGTCGGTGAAGGACAGCTGCGCACCGGGGTGCGGGCGCTCGCGGCGCACGATCAGCCTGGACCCCGAAGGCCAGGAGGACAAGTCGACCCCGCTGGTGATCTCGGCCACTTGGCCGTTCTTGCGCTGCGAGCCGTCTTGGTCGAGCGCCGAAACCCAAGCATCATCGGGAATCTGGAGGATCGCGGCGCGGACGGGCTCTGTGAGATCGTAGCCGACGGAGAAGCGCATGCCGTGATCGCGGCAGTGGCAGGCCAGGCCGTGCGTTGAGCCGGCCGTGTCGCAGCGCACGAGGATCGCGATGCTTTCGATGTGCTGCGGGGGGATCTGACAGAGCGCGAGGTCGAGCACCGTCTTGTGATCCTCCGCGGTGTTCGACCCCGCGTTCCCCGCCCGCAACACGCCACCCAACGCCTCGCGTGTCTCATCGGCGTAGGCCTGCAACGGGTGGAACCCGAAGCCACCCTTGTAGTTGCCGGCCGCCTTCTCCTTCTCGGAGTGCACGGTGATGAGCGTGGCGTCCACGTCGATCGTCAAGGACTCAGGTGCGCCGTGCTGCTCCCAGAAGCGCTCCCGTGCCCTGGCGTGCGCCACGCGTAGCGCCTCCAGCGCTCCCGGCTCACGAGCGATCTTCTCGATCACCCGGAACGCTGTCGAATCAGACGCGACCGGCCCGAACAACTCCTGCTGGTCACGCACCGCCCCGAGATCGGATACGCACTCCCCGCCATCGGCAAGCATCACCACGAGATCCCGCAACACCCTCCCCACGTCATGCCCACGACGCCGCTGCTTGCACCCAGCAAGCCCCGACGAGAGCGACCTCGTCAACCCCAGCTTGTCCGCCACCTGGGCAAACAGCACGCTGCCCGCGTGCGACACCAGCCCCGTTCCGTCCGCCGTGACCTCTACCGTTACAGACCGTCCATTACGCGTCACCCTCAAGGTGAACCTCCAAACTCGGGATTCCAGGACTCAACACCCCAAGAATCCCCGCTCCACCGGACGGATCCGCGCCCCCGCTCACCCCGGGGGCGCGGTCTTTACTGCACGATCCGGGTTAGACGCCGCCTACAAGGCCAGGAAAATGAGCAGAGATGAACACAGTGCGGCCCGTTCACGGCACGGCGACGCCGACGCGGTGGCCGAGCACGCGACCGGAGGGCAGTTCGACGTAGGTCTCAGAGACCTTTCGTTGGGGATCGGAGTCGAGCAACAGGTTGTCAGGGTCGACGATCTGAACATACGCGAAGCGGCCCCGCAGACCGGTCACGTTGACCCACTGTTCCGGGTAGGCGTATGGGTAGATGTCCGACCAGCCGACGGACGTGCCGAGTACGTCATGGCGCATGTTGGGATCCTTGCTGCAGGCGGGGTAGACCATTTCGCGCGGTGAGCCGCGGGACTGATGCGTACGCATCAGATCGCGCAGGCAGTAGTCCACCTTCGGGCCCGTCCGCACGAGCCGAAGCGCCTTGTGGTGCCCGTCGATCGACCACAGCTGGAACGCGGCTGCGTGCCTGAGCTTCCAGTAGCTGAAGGCCCCGACGTTGCCATATTCGTAGCGTTCGCCGGGTATGTACTTGAACACCAGCGAAGCGGCGGTGCGATAGAGGTGCACCCGCCCTCGGCGGTCGTAGATTGCTTGATAGACGACCGTCGTGCGTGGTCCGGTGCGGGTCGCGCGCAGCTCGAGCGGCCCGCTGCCGTGGTTGTTGATCGAGCTGCTCGCCCGTAGCAGCACGCGCCCCGGGATGGTTGTGCGGTCGAGGTGCAGTTCAAATGGCGCCGACATGATCGGCGCCGGGCAGTGCAGGTGCAGCGCCACATCCAGGCACGGGTTGGATTCGCCCCGCGGCTGCGGCGACGGCGTGGTTGGAGCGGTAGCGGTCGGCGTGGTGGTGGGAGTGGTGGGAGTGGTCGTGGCTGACACGGTCGTGGTCGGCGCGGTGGGCGCAACTGCTCCACCCGGAGCACCCGGCCCCGCGCTCCCTTGGGCGAGCAATGCGGCCGGCGCACCAAGCACGGCCGCGATCACGCCGACGGCAACCAAGAGGCCGCGCTGGACGCTTCCGGGCGTGGCTGGCCTGCGCGGTTCCGCGGACGACACGGCAGAGCACCATCCTTCATCCGGCGAAAGGCGGCATTAACCGGCGATGAGAAGCATCTAATTCCCACTCGCAAACACCGTCACAGTCGAGATCACCACCACCGGCGCGATCAGCCGCAGCGCCGGCAGCGGCAGACCCTTGCGCCGGTATGCACGGTGGTGGAAGGTATCGTGACATTCCCCTCGGGGGAGGGAACCGATCTTGCCGGCGTGGTACAGGCCCTCGGCGCCGGCACGAGCCTTGAGATACCGATCGCGCGTACCTTCCCGCTGGAGCAGGTTCGCGACGCCTACCGCGAGCTGGAAAGACGCCACAGCCACGGCAAGATCGCGCTGCTGCCCTAGCTGCGCACTCCAACTTGCACAACCTTCAAGGCCGTGCCTCGAGGATCAGGTTGAACGGTGTTTCGGTCGCACGGCGCACGCGGGTAAATCCGCCCTTCTTGAGCACCTCGGT
Organism: uncultured Solirubrobacterales bacterium; assembly: GCA_963702085.1. GTDB lineage: Bacteria > Actinomycetota > Thermoleophilia > Solirubrobacterales > Solirubrobacteraceae > Palsa-744. Next base: position 3,349,010 of record OY969707.1, read on the forward strand.
CAGGCGCGCCTCACCGGCCTGGGCGCCGAGCGCGAGGCCGACCTCCTGGTCGAGCGACGCCGGGGTGCAGATCACGGTCGAGGCGCCGTAGAAGACGCGCCCGACCGGGTTGAGGTTCTCCTCGAGGCGATCGTTCGCGAACGGCTCGACGACCATCCACGTTCCGTCGGGCGCCAGCGTCTGGCGAACATGTTCGGAGGCACCCACCGGGTCGCCCATGTCGTGCAGGCAGTCGAACACGCACACCAGGTCATAGCCGTGACCCGGATACTCCTTTGCCGCGTCCGTCGCGAACGTGATCCGATCATCGACGCCAGCTTCCTTTGCCGCCTGGTGCGCGCGCTCGATCGAGGGGGCGTGGTAGTCAAAGCCGAAGAATTCGGAGTTCGGGAATGCCTCGGCCATGATGATCGTCGATGCCCCGTGCCCGCAACCCACGTCGGCGACCTTGGCACCACGCTGCAGCTTCTCCAGGACTCCGTCCAGGGCCGGAAGCCACTCAGCGACGAGGTGGGCACGGTAGCCGGGCCGGAAGAATCGCTCGGTGCCACGAAACAGGCGATGGTCGTGCTCGTGCCAGCCCATCCCCTCGCCGCTGCGAAATGCCTCGATGATCCGATCTTCGTCGGCATACAACGATGCGATCGAGTCATAGACGCCCAGGATGTAGAACGGACTGTCTTCGTCGGCCAGCGCAAGCGCGTGCTCATCCGGCAACGTGTAGCGGTCGCTCTCGGGGTCGTAGGTGACATAGCCCCCCGCGGCCTGGTTTCCCAGCCACTCGCGAACGTATCGCTCAGCCGCACCCGAACGCTCCGCGACTTCCTGCGAGGTCAGCGACCCCGCATGAGCCATCGCTTTGTAGAGGCCGAGCTTCTCGCCGATCAGCATCAGCGGCCCGCTGATGATCGCGCCCATGTCCGTCACCGCCTGCCCCATAAACGCTTCGAGCTTTGCCTCGTCAATCTCCGTCGCACTCATCAGAGCACCTCCAATCTCGTGGCGACGCTGGTCTTGGGCCGCCGGTACGGCAAGCAAACCACAAAAGCCACCTTCACGTCGTGCGTCACGCTGCGTTTCGGAGTCCTCGCTAGGAACCGCCGCAGCCGGTACACGAGCGGACGCTCGATCGAGAGGATGCGCTTCTGTCTCTGCGGAGGCTCGGGCGGTGGACTTCGTCAGGCGCTTCCTGGGATTGGCAGGCGCCGGTGGTCGAGCACCTCGACACAGTGCTCGCACCCGACGCTGATAAGGTCGCGGCCCGTGAAGCTCGCGAACCTGCATGGGAGCCCCTCGCGGGAGCTCGCGTTCGGCCACATCAAGGGGGTGTGGCGCGACCTTGGACGCGAGGTCGGCACGCGCACGGTGGGCCTGCGGCGCATCGAGATCGCGGCGGGGCACTTCTCCACCCCCGCCCACGTGCACGGCGCCGACGAGGAGATCTTCTTCGCACTCTCCGGCGGTGGGCTGCTGTGGGAGGACGGCAAGACCTACGAGGTGCGCAGCGGCGACTGCATCGTGCACCGACCCCTGCGCGGCGCCCACACCCTGCGCGCCGCCGACGGCGGACTCGACGTGCTCGTCTTCGGCCAGCGCCTCGACCCCCGCCTCACTGCGCTACCCCGCATCGGCGTGGCCTGGAGCTTCCCCCGGTGGGTGGAGCTTGCCGACGGTGAGCCCCCGTTCGCCCGCGAAGCCGCCGCCGGGCCACCCGAGTGCCCCCCGCCTCTGGCCGAGCGTCCCCGCAACGTGGTGGCGCTCGCGGACGCCCCCACGGCCTTCGGCGGGGCCGCGCGGCTGCTCGGCGAGGCCGCGGGCGCGCGCGCCACCGGCCTCAAGCACATCACCCTGCCCCCCGGCGAGCGGGGCGCCCCCCCGCACTGCCACTCCGAGGAGGAGGAGCTCTTCGTCGTGCTCGACGGTGGCGGCACGCTCCAGCTGTCGCCCCGCGGCGCAAGCCCCAAGAGCCCGGAGGAGCACCCACTGCGCGCGGGTGACGTCATCTCGCGACCCGCCGCGACCGGGGTCGCGCACGCCCTGCGGGCCGGCGACCAGGGCCTCACCTACCTCGCCTACGGCACCCGCGAGCCGGGCGACATGTGCTTCTACCCCGAGACCGGGCGCCTCTCCCTGCGCGGGCTCGGCATCGCCCTGCGCTCCCCTGAGATCGAGCCGCTGGACGGCTAGCCGCGGTTGCGGCGAGCAGGCGAAGTAGGCGCCATCGACCGGGCGCTCCCCGCGCACGACACGCACACGGTGGCCCGTGCCCACCACCGTGCGCTGTCCGCCGACCAGCACGCGCTCCAGAGGTCATCATTGGAGCCCATGCCACCCACCCACCGAGACCCCGCGGACTCCGCGGCCGGCCCCCGCGCGCGGCACTCGGCCGAGCCCGAGGCCCGCGCGCTGCGCGCGGGCAAACGGGCGCTCGAGTGGGCGCTGCCCGGCGAGAACCCCGCGGGGGCGGTGTACGGGACGATCACGCTCGGAGCGCTGCTCGCGGCGGAGGACGGGCTGCACGACACCTACGCCGAGACCGTGGGGTCGGTGGTGGTGACGCTCCTGCTCTACTGGCTGGCGCACTCCTACGCCGAACTGCTCGGGCAGCGCCTCGCCACCGGTGAGCGTCTCAGCGCGCGCGCGTTGGGGCAGGCACTCGGACGCGACTGGGCGATCGTACGGGGCACCGCGGCACCGCTGCTCGCGCTGCTGGTCGCGTGGGCGGTGGGCGCCGGGCAGCAGACCGCGGTCACCGTGGCGCTGTGGACGTGCGCGGGGTGCCTCGTGGCGTTCGAGCTGCTCGCCGGGCTGCGTGCGCGGGCCCGACCCGGAGAGCTCGCGCTCGAGGTGTGCGTGGGCGCAGCGATGGGCCTGGGCGTGATCGCCCTGCGGGCGATCCTGCACTGAGAACCGGTTTCGAAAAGGTCGGCCGCCCGGAGATCGAGGAAGTCGTAGACATCCGGTGGCCCATACTACGAGCCCCGTCGGGACCGGCCCGCGACGTTCCACGGTGGCCCGCGAACGCCCTCGTGCGGCCACTGAGCTATCTTCAAAAGCGGTGTTGCTGCTGGGGAAACATCTTCTTCTGCGAGCGGAGGCGGCGACGGTGAGAGCCGGATCCAGTAAGCTGTAGACAAAAGATCGCTGACATGGAATGGTCCTGTTTACCGTATACCATGACAGTCTGGGGAGCGAGAGGATGCGGGGAGGTCGAATGTCTGGGTCGGAGCGAGAGCGCGCGGGGTCGAACGGTACCGGGAGCGTCGAGAACGGGAAGTCGCCGCATGGCAAGCCGAAGCGGCAGACGAAGACGGCGGCGATCGTGCCGATCTACGCGCGCCTGCCGAAGGGGCCGCACAGCATCGGGGCGACGGGGGTGGCCCGCAACCAACGCATCCGCATGCACGGCGGAATGATCGAGGCGGTCACGACCGGGTGCTACGCGCAGACGAGCGTGAGGCTCGTGATCGGGCTGGCTGGGGTCTCGCGGAGGGTGTTCTACGAGCAGTTCTCGGGCAAGGAGGAGTGCTTCCTGGCGACCTTCGACCTGATCGTCAAGCGCGCGGTCCAGCGCCTCACCCACGCCTACCGCGCGGCTCCGGGCGGCCCGGAGAAGCGCCTGCGCGTGGCGCTGGAGGCGCTCGGGGCGGAAGTCGAACAGAACCCCAAGGCACTGCACCTGGTGCTGCTCGACGCTCAGACCGCGGGGCCCGACGGGGTGCGGCGGCTGCAGCGGATCGCGGCGCTGTGCGAGGCACGGCTGTCGAGCCTCCTGTCCGACCCGGGTCGGTCCACCACCGACTCCGCCGGCGGACCGATCGGAGATCGGGCGGCCGGGGACGCGGCTGCCCTCCCGCTGCCGGTGGTACGGGCGATCGTGGGCGGCCTGCGCCGGGTGACCTCGGTGCGCCTGCGCGACGGGGAGACGGCCGAGCTCGGGCCGCTCACGGGAGAGATGGTGAAGTGGGCGCTCCTGTTCTCCTCGCCGGCGGTGGCCGAGCTGCGCCCGCGGCCCTGCGCGAACCCTCCGTTCCCCGAGACGGCCGTGCTCGAGCCAGGTGCGTGCGGCGGCGAGAGCACCCGCGCGCGGCTGCTGCGCAGCGCGATCGAGCTGCGGTTGCCGGAGGGGAAGGTGGACGAATTCAGCTCCCTGCGGATCGCCGACGGCGCGAGGCTGCCCGTCGAGGCCTTCATCGAGCTGTTCCTCGGCCCCGAAGCGTGCTACCTGGAAGCCCTGGACGTGCTCGGGGACGAAGCACTGCAGCTGGTCGCGGACCCCGGCTTGGTCTCCGCGGAATGGTCCGCCGCGGTGTGCAGCACGATCGCGCGCCTACTTGCCTACCTCGCGTCCAGCCCCGCCCGGGTGGCGACGCTCGCGGTGAAGGCGTTCGAGGCGGGGCCGCCGGCGATCGCGAACATGGATGACCTGGCCTACGAGGTCGCGACGCTGCTGACCGAGGGGGCGCCCCGACGCCCGCGCACTCGGATCGCGGTGGAGGGGATCGCGGGAGCGCTGTGGCAGATCCTCGCCTGCGAGGTGCTCGCGGGCCGCGGCCACCGGCTGCCGGTGCTCTCCGAGTACGTCTCCTACGTGGTCCTTGCCCCCTTCGTCGGCCCCGAGGAGGCCGCGGAGGCGATCGTGCGCTCGCGGGACGCGGGGACGTCTTCGACCAACGGCGCACCCTCGACCAACGGTGCGCACACGGCCAGCGAGACACCCTCGACCAACGGGGTCCACGCAGCGAACGGAACGCGCGCGGCCAACGGCACGCCTTCGACCAACGGGACGCGCGCGGCCGGCAACACGGTCAACGGCACACCCTCAACCACCGGGGGCCCCGCGGTCAACGGCACGAGCGGGTCTGCCCCGGCCGCGGAAGACTACCGGCGCTTGGCGGAGCGCCGCTCGGCGAAGTGCGTGAACACGACCCCCACGAGCACGGACAGCACGATCACGACGATCAAAGGCGCCTGACCCTTGCCGAAGATCCAGTTGACCTCGACCTTTTCGAGGTTGAACACGGCGAACAGGGTCGCGAGCACCGCCAGTGTGACGAGCCCGCCCGTGCGGGCCAGCTCACGGTTGTTGCGCTTGGGTTTGGCGGGCGCCGGTGTCTGAGTGGAGGCGGACATGGCCCGCTCCCATAGTAGGGCATCGCCCCGCGAGGGCCTCACACGGCGGCCTCACCCCGCGGGCATAGCCTCGCAAACGGCATCGCCACGCGGCGTCACCGGCAAGGGCCTCCCCCGCGAGGGCTCACCCCGTGAGCGCGTCACCCCACCGCGGCGTCACCCCTGCCAGGGCCTCACCCCGTGAGCGCGTCACCCGCAGCGAGCTCGGCCTTGACCCACGCGCCGTCGCACGAGAGATCCTCGACCCCGAGGGCGGCGGCGACGTTGAGGACCATACCGCGGCGAAAGAAGTCGTCGATGCGCTCGTCCTCCGCGCCGGAGAGCTCCTGGGCGAGGCCGACGAGCGCGGCGTAGCAGTGGCGCACGCGAGCGCGCACCACCTCGTCGTCGCAGGCCGCGTAGGACTGGTGCTGGAGCATCAGGTAGTCGCGGTCGGAGGTCAGCAGCTCCACGTACGCGCGCCCCATCGCTTCCAGGGTGTCCTCACAGTCGACGGGCCCGCGCCCCTCGCGGTACTCGGCGGCGGCGTGCTCGAACGTCAGGGCGATCCGTTCGAAGGAGCGCTCCAGCGCCGCGAGGAACAGCTCGCGCTTGTTGCCGAACAGCGTGAACACGTACGGCTGGGCCACCCCGACACGGCGCGCGATGCGCTCAACCGGCGTGCCGTGCAGGCCGCCGTGGGCGAACTCGTACACGGCGGCCGCAATCAGCTCCTCGCGGCGCTCCGCCGCGGGCACGCGCACGCGGGTCGGCTCGGCGCTCAAGCGACTCCTTCGAGGGCGGGCACCCGACCCTCGTGGGAGGGAGTCCCGCCCACGCCGGCCCCGTCCACCCCGCCGGCGGCGGACACCGCGGCGGGCGCCGCCCGGGTCTCGAAGGGCAGCACCAGCACCGCCAGTGCGCCGGCGCCGAGCACCGCCACGCCGACCCACAGCGCCGGGGCGAGGCCCTGGACGAACGCCTGCGGGGAGCCGTAGCCGCCCACGTGGGTGAAGACGGAGGCGAGCACCGCCACACCCAGCACCCCACCGGTCTCGCGGATCGCGTTGGTGGCACCGGAGACCTGCCCGGCCTGGTCGGTGCGCACGGAGGAGAGCACCGCGTTTGCGGAGGGGGCGAACACGAGCGCCATCCCCGCGCCGGCCGCGACGAACGGGACGAGCATCTCCGCGTAGGGGGTGTGGGTACTGACGATCGCCGCCAGCCACGCCAGCGCGCCGGCCTGCAGGGTGAGCCCGGAGAGCATGAAGGGGCGGCTGCCGAAGCGCTGGGAGTAAACGCCCGCGAGCGGGGCGGTGACCATCGTGGCGCCCGTCCACACGAGGATCTTCAGGCCCGCCTCCAGAGGAGAGTTGCCCAGCACGTTCTGCATGAACTGCGAAAGGAAGAAAATAGACCCGAACATCCCGAAGTACATGGTAAGCGACGCGAAGTTGGTCACCGCGAACGCGCGGCGCGAGAAGAACACCATCGGCAGCATCGGCTCGCGTGCGCGACGCTCCCACACGACGAACGCCACGAGCAGCACGGCGCCGGCGCCCAGCGAGGCGAGGATCGTCGGCGAGGTCCACCCCAGCGACTGGGCGCGCACGAGGCCGAACACGACCCCGAAGGCGCCGGTGGAGGCGAGCGCGAGGCCGGGGAGGTCCAGGGAGCCGTAGGGGCCGTGGCTCTCCCGCAGGCGCAGCGCGGCGAGCGGGAGCACGACCAGGCCGATGGGGACGTTGATCCAGAAGATCCAGTGCCACGAGATGCCCTGCACCACCGCACCCCCGACGAGCGGGCCGAGCGCGACGGCGGCACCCGAGATGCCCGACCACACCCCCAGCGCCATCCCGCGCTGCTGGCCGATCGGGGATCCCTCTGATCCCCGATCGATCGGGAAGGCTTCGGCGAGCAGGGTGAGCGTGAGGGGAGTCACCACCGCGGCGCCCGCCCCCTGGAACGCGCGGGCGGCGACGAGCAGGCCGGTGGTGGGCGCGAGCGCGGCGGCGGCGGAGGCGGCGGTGAAGAGCGAGAGCCCCGCGAGGAACATGCGCCTGCGCCCGAAGCGGTCGCCGAGCGCAGCGCCGGTGAGCAGCAGCACCGCGTACGCGAGCACGTAGGCGTTGACGGTCCACTCCAGCGACTGGATCGACGCGCCGAGGTCGCGCCGGATCGAGGGCAGCGCGACCGAGACGACGAGGTTGTCGAGCACCACCATGAACAGGGCGACCGACACGATCCCCAGGGTCCAGTTGTTCCTGCGTGAGCCGCTCACGGCCAGCCTCCTTTCTTAGTGGTTGCTAACTGCTACCGAGATTAGCAGTGACTAATAATTTTGTCAAGGAGGAGGACCCACCCGTGTTGGGGAGCAGGTGCGAGTCCGAGCAGCGGCGTACAGTGGGGCGATGAGCAGGCGAGGGGTATCGGTAGCGGCTGTGCTGGCCCTCGGCTTCGCGGGCGGCGCGCTGCTCGGAGGGTGCGGCGCGGGCACGAAGACCGTGAGCGTCTCCGCAGCCGCCGCGCCCACCACTACCGCAGGCGGGGCGACGACGGCGAGTACGCCCGCCCGCACGACCACGACCACCACGACACACGTGCCGGCCACCACCACCGGCGCCGGCCAGGAAACGGGGGGGAAGAGCGCGAGCACGACCCGCACCGCCCCCGCGCCGGCGTTCACCGAGACCGGCACGCAGTCCGGATCGGCGGCTACGGGCGCCCAGACCGCGGCGGCCGCCGCCGTGGTGACCGCGCACGGGTACACGCCCACCGACGTCTCCGACTACCACCCCACCCAGACCCTCAGAGTGCTCGTCGGCACCCGCACCGGCTCGGCCGACGGGCACGCCCAGCGCGCGTTCTTCTTCCTCGACGGCCGCTACCTCGGCACCGACTCCTCCCAAGCCTCCGCCTCGATCCACGTCGTCAGCCAGTCCGACACCGAAGTCGCCCTCGCGTACGCGCTCTACCGCGCCCACGACCCCCTCTGCTGCCCCTCCGGGGGCCAGTCCGTCGTGCACTACCAGCTCAACAACGGCACGCTCGTCCCGCTCCAGCCACTCCCGCCGGTCAGCTCCCCGAGCGGCCTCGCCCGGCAGTAAGCCCGGTAGGCGGCACGGTCGCCGGGCGGCCACTGCTCGCGAGCCCTATCTTGGTGGTGTGCAGTGACACCCCACCCCAAGAGAGAAGGAGGGACCCCGCATGAGCGCAAAGATCGAAGGCCACGCCGAGGAGTTGCTGAAGGGCAAGAACTTCTGCACCGTAGCCACGCTCCGCGGTGACGGCTCCGTACACGCCGCACCCGTCTGGGTCGACGTACAGGAGGGCCGCCCCACGCTCAACACCGCCGAGGGGCGCGCGTGGCCGCGCAACCTCGAACGCGACCCCCGCGTGACCCTGACGGTGCAGAACATGGAGAACCCCTACGAGTACGTCACCATCCGCGGACGCGTCGCCGAGCGCACCCACGAGGGCGCCGACACCCACATCGACGCGCTCGCGCAGAAGTACCTCGGCCAGGACACCTACCCCTACCGCCAGCCCGGCGAACAGCGCGTGATCATCCGTGTCGAGCCGGAGTACGTTCACACCTACGGGGCCTGACGGCCCCGCCGGGCCCGCGGGCAGGCGGGCCGCGCGGGGGGACCTCGGTCAGGTCGGAGGGCGGGTACGCGGCCCGGCGGGCGGACGCTCGGAGGAGCCGGTGGCTCCGAACAGCCGCCGCCACCACGGCGTGGGCCGCGGCTGGGTGCGCAGCCACTCCTCGCGCCACCGCAGCTGCCCCCGCTCGTGGGCGCGCGCCACGCACACCGTGTGCGCGTGGCGGCGGCGGCGGGTGTCGCCTTCGGGAGCGATCAACACGTGCTCGCTGAGCGCGGGCAGGTGATGGCCGCAGATCGGGCAGCGGTACGTCGCGGGCTTGCGGTTCGCCGCGCGGCGCACCGTCCACCACGGGGCCGGTGGAAGGCGCGTGGGCACCGCCCCATTGTGGCCGCTCCGGGGCCCCGCTCGCTGGCGACCGCGCTGGCGGTGGTCGGCCTGGGGGTGGGCGTGGCCCTCGCGAAAGCCCAACTGGAGCGCCGCTCCGAGCGCTCGCGGCGCGACCCGCGACCCCGGGAGCAGCGCCGGCGACGGCCGGCGCTGCTCCCGGGCGAGCCCTACGTGGAGGGGGTGCGGCGAGTGATCCTCGGACAGGCTCGACCTCGCCGTCGAGCTGCTCGAAGGCTACCCCGGGGAGGCGAGCCGAGCGGCGGGCGGTGCTCCGGTCGGCCCCCCGGCGCCGCCGGTGGACGGCGAGCAGACCGTGCACGAGACCCGCAAGGCCCTCAAGCGCCTGCGCGCGCTGCTGGCGCTGCTGCGCCCCGAGCTCGGCCGCCGCCGCTACACGCGCGAGAACGCCGCCCTGCGCGACTGCGCGCGGCACCTCGCGGGCGCGCGCGACGCGGAGGTCATGGTCGGCACCCTCGACGCACTCGTGCAGCGCCACCCCGCGCGGCTGGCGCGCTCCGCCGCCGTGCGCGCGTTGCGCGCCCAGTTGCACGCCGAACGCGAAGCCGCCGCCGCGCTCGCCATCCGCGACCCGCGCGTGCGCGGAGAGGTGCTCGGCGAGCTGCGCGCGGTCCGCGCACGCGTCGAGCGGTGGGATCTGCGCGAGCGCGGCTTCCGCTCACTCGCCCCCGGCCTCGAGCGCACCTACCGCGAGGGGCGCGTGGGCCTGCGCACAGCCCGCCGGGGTGCGGGCGGGAGCAAGCGCGGGGGTGGGGGGAGTGCAAAGCGCCGGCGCAGGAACGCCGAAGCGCTGCACGCGTGGCGCAAACGCGTCAAGGACCTCCGCTACGTCGCGGAGACGCTCGACCGCGGCGGCCACGGGAGCGGGTCCTCGACGTACACACGCCGCGTCGCGCGCCGCGCCGACCGGCTCGGGGAAGCGCTCGGCGAGGAGCACGACCTCGCGCTGCTGGAGGCCAGGGTGCGCGAGCGCTCCCGCTACTTCGCCGGGGAGCGCGGGACGCGCAAGCGCCTGCTGCGGCTCATCGCCCGCCGGCGCCGGTCGCTGCGCAGGGGCGCGCTGCGCGAGGGCGAGCGCCTCTACCGACGCAAGCCGCGGCGCTTCGTGCGCCGCGTGCGGCACGCGCAGTAGACCTCGGCAACTCGTTCAAATCCGCCAATTAGGCTTCAGAACCCCCGGAGCGCCGCCGATGCAGAAACAGTGTCTCGTCAAGCCTCCCGTACACGACCCACACCCATCACTTGCCTCCTAGCCCTCCTCCTGGGGGGAGTGGGAGTCCTGGCGCTGCACTCCACCCTCGGTCTGGGCGACTACCGTCCCGAAGGACTCTTCGACCAGGGCATCTACAGCGCGCTGATGGGCGGCGGCGCCCTCACGGTGCTCGCCCGCGGCCTGCTCGTGCAGGCGCAGCGCGCGGCGTGGCTGACGATGGGCGCCGGCGTGCTGTGCTGGTGGCTCGGCGACCTCTACTACACGCTCTTCCTGGAAGGTCCCGGCACCGCCGGCGGCGGCCTCTCGCCGGCCGACGTGCTGTACCTGTCGTTCTACCCCTGCTGCTACGTCGCGCTCGTGCTGCTGCTGGCTGCGCACCTGCACGAGACCCGCATCGCCATCTGGCTGGACGGGCTGATCGGCGGGCTCGCGGCCGCCACGGTGGGTGCGGCGCTCGTGCTGCCGCCGATCCTGCACAGCGCCCACGGGGACGCCGCCTCGTTGGGGGTGACGCTCGCGTACCCCATCGGCGACCTGCTGCTGCTGGCGTTCGCGCTCAGCGCGCTCGCCGTGACCGGGTGGCGCCCCGGGCGGGTGTGGCTGCTGATCGCCGCGGCCCTGCTGGTCACCGCGGTGGCCGACTCGGCCTACCTCTACCAGACCGCCACCGACACCTACCGCGTGGACAACTGGACGCAGAGCCTGTGGCCGCTCTCCGCGGTGCTGCTGGCGCTCGCCGCGTGGACCCCGTGGCCGCGGCCCGCGCGCCGGCGGGTGGAGGGGTGGCGACTGGTGTCGGTGCCCTCGCTCTCGCTGCTCGCCGCGCTGGGGGTGCTGGTCTACGGCAACTTCCCCGACACCCAGCTCACGCCCACCGCCCTGGTGCTCGCAGCGGCGACCGTGCTCGCGGTGTGCGTGCACCTGGTGGCGACCGTGCGCGAGAACGCCGCGATGCTCGCCGGCTCGCGGCGCCTGGCGCTGACCGACCCGCTCACCGGCCTCGGCAACCGCCGCCAGTTGATGGAAGACCTCAGCGTCGCCTGCCGGCGCGCGAGCGCGGGCGAGACGTGGGACCTCGTGCTGTACGACCTCAACGGCTTCAAGCGCTACAACGACACCTTTGGGCACCCCGCCGGCGACGCGCTGCTGGCACGCCTCTCCGACAAGCTGCGGGCGGTCGTCGCCCCCCACGGCACCGCCTACCGGATGGGGGGCGACGAGTTCTGCGCGCTGCTGCGCGACTCCACCGAGCACCTCGACGTGCTCGTGCCGGCCTCCGTGGCCGCGCTCTCCGAGCAGGGGCCGGGCTTCTCGATCGGAGCGGCCCACGGGGTGGTGAGCATCCCGCCCGAGCTCGACGACCCCGCCGCGGTGATGCAGCTCGCCGACCAGCGCCTCTACCAGCGCAAGGACCAGACCCGCGAGGCGAGCGCCGTGCACCAGCTGCGCGACGTGCTGCTGCAGGCTTTCCAGGAGCGCCACCCCGACCTGCGCGAACACCAGCGCGGGGTGGGCGCGCTCGTGCTCGAGGTCGGACGGCGGCTGGCCATGGCCGGTGAGGAGCTCGACGTGCTGGCCCGCGCCGCGGAGCTGCACGACGTCGGCAAGATCGCGATCCCCGACGCGATCCTCAACAAGCCCGGCCCCCTGGACGACGAGGAGTGGCTGTTCATGCGCCGCCACACGATCCTCGGCGAGCGCATCCTCAAAGCCGCCGCCGCCCTGCGCCCGGTGGCGGAGCTCGTGCGCTCCAGCCACGAGCGCTACGACGGCACGGGCTACCCCGACGGCCTGCACGGCCAGGAGATCCCACTGGGCGCGCGGATCATCTTCGTGTGCGACGCGTTCGACGCGATGATCTCCGAGCGCTCCTACTCCGGCGCGGTCGCCCCCGCCGAGGCGGTCGCCGAGCTGCGCGCGTGCGCCGGCACCCAGTTCGACCCCGAGGTCGTCGAGGCGTTCGTGTCCACGCTGCTGGAGCCGGGGTTGAAACGAAGCCGGGCGGCCGCGCCCGTGCGTGAGCTGCCGCGCGCCGCGGACGGGCTCGCCGCGGGCGACCTCAGTCCACGCTGAGGATCGTCAGCACCGACTGGCCGCGGGGCAGCACCACCGCGACCTGGTCGCCGGGGCGGCGTCCCACGAGGGCGCGGGCGACGGGGGACTCGACCGAGAGGCGGCCCTCCGCGGGAGCGGCGTCGTGGGAGCTGACGATCCTCCACGTGCGCTCCCCCCCGTTCTGGTCACGCACCGCCACGGTCGAGCCGAAGCCGACGGTGCCGTCGGCGCCGGGCCCCTCGCTCTCCTCCACCACCACCGCCGTCGAAATCTTTTCGCGCAGGCGCGCGATCTTCGTCTCCAGGTGGGCCTGGTCGTTCTTGGCGTCGTGGTACTCGGAGTTCTCCTTCAGGTCCCCCCACTCGCGCGCCGTTTTGATCCGCTCCGCGATCTCCCGGCGACCCTCGCCCTCGAGCGCCTCGAGTTCCGCGCGCAGGGTCTCCAGGCCGGCAGGTGTCATCAGGCTGGTCGCCTCCATGCTCGAAGCCTAGTGGATCGCACCACGCCGATGGCGGTCGAGGGTCAAGCGGTGCCAATCGATCAGGACCCACCCACCCGTGAAGTGTGCTCTGCACACGAGCGACTGAGGACGCCGCACCGCGCAGGCCATCGGCCGCCATCAGAAGTACGTGGAGGGCGGCGTTGAGAGCAGCGCGTAGATCTGCACGAGTGCGGCCTGCCCCAGCAGTTCGGCGGTGGGCGGCGAGCCGTAGGCGAACAGGTTGTCGCTGAGACGGTGGCGCTGCCACGCGTAGTAGGCGTATTCGCGCGCCAGCCCGGCCCCGGGGGGGTCGTGGGTGATGGAGTCCAGGTACATCAGGTTGCGGAAGTAGACCTCGACGAAGAACGGGTTTTCCGAGGAGAGCCGGCTGTAGGGGTAGGCGACGAGCGCCGCCTTCGCGGTCTGGCGGGCCTCGTAGAGGTAGGCGCCTTGGTGGGTGGCCTGGTAGAGCAGCGCGCCCGCGCCCACCATCGCACCCTGGTTGTAGGACCACTCCGTGCGTTGCACGGTGCCGTTGAGTTCGACGTGGTCGGCGTAGAGGTCGTTGGGTTCGAGCAGGCACTGGCGCACCCACCCGTAGGCCTGCTCGGCGAACTGCAGGTAGCGAACTTCGTGGGTGGCGCGGTACAGCTGCACCCCCAGCTCCGCCGCGGGGGCGTCGGTGACGGTGTTGCGCTGCTTGTTGGTCGGGGCATTGGAGAACGGCACTCCTCCGGCGCAGGGCAGCGGCTGGCCTTCGGGGTCGACGGTCTGCCAGCCGGTCATCACGAACGCCATGATCTGCTCCGCCTGCGTCAGCGCGGCGGAGGAGTGGTCGAGCTCGTACATGCGCGCCAGCTCGATCCCGACCCACTCGTTGTCGTCGTAGAAGCTGTCCCCGCCGGGGCCCACGGGGGGCGCGGTGACGTCGTCGAAGGAGCGCGCGGTCGTGGCCGTGGAGGCGCCCGTCGCTGTGGTTTCCCCCAGGGGGGGTGAGCTCGCGTACACCTGCAGGCCCGCCGCCAGCGCCTGCAGCCCGCCTTCGAGGCGGGCCTGCTGGCCGGGGATGTGCGCGACGCTGACGCTCGCCGCGAGCGCCTGCGAGAAGGGCCACAGGAACGAGTACTCCGGTTCGCCCTTGTACAGCCCCGCGGAGGGGACGTAGAAGTTCTGTTGCATCGCTTCGTAGGCGAGCAGCGCGTGCTCGGCGTAGAGGCTCAGCGTGGGCGGGCGGTGGGCCTTCGGCGCGCTCCGCTTGCGCGGCGCGGCGAGCGCAGCCGGTGCGCAGAGCAGCACCGCGAGGGCGACCAGTAGGAGCCCCGCGAGCGCGGATCGGCGGATGGCAGGCCGGGGCAGCGTCATCGGACTGTCAAGCACTCGAACAGGCTAGCTGGGCGTTCGATGTGGTGAACGAGAACTTGCAGACGTCGCGCTGGTACTGTCGAGCCGACTGCGAGCGAGGAGACGCGATGAAGACGGTCCGAGAGGCGACGTACGAGCTGCTGCGGGAGCGGGGCATGACCACGCTGTTCGGCAACCCCGGCTCCACGGAGCTACCGATGCTGAGCTCCTTCCCCGAGGACTTTCGCTACGTGCTCGGCCTGCAGGAGGCGGTGGCGGTGGGGATGGCCGACGGGTATGCCCAGGCGACGGGGCGCCCGACGCTGGTCAACCTGCACACCGCCCCGGGGCTGGGCAACGGGATGGGCGCGATCTTCAACGCGCAGGCCAACAAGTCACCGCTGGTGGTGACCGCGGGCCAGCAGTACCGCTCGCTGATGACGCTGCAGGCCAACCTGACCAACCGCGACGCCACGCGGATGCCCCACCCGCTGGTGAAGTGGAGCTACGAGCCCCCCTGCGCGCAGGACGTCCCGCACGCGCTGGCGCGGGCAGTGCACACCGCGGCGCTCCCACCGCGGGGCCCCGTGTTCGTGTCGGTGCCGATGGACGACTGGTACGCAGAGGTGCGCTCCGAGGAGGAGGTGCGCCACCAGACCACGCGCACGGTGCGCGGCGGAGCCGGCCTCCCCGACGGGGCCACACTCGCGGACCTCGCGCAGCGCTTGGCGCAGGCGGCCAACCCGGCCCTGGTGGCGGGCCCGGACGTCGACGCGGCGGGCGGGTGGGACGCGGCGGTGGCGCTCGCGGAGCGTGCGCGCCTGCCGGTGTACGCGACCCCGGCGACGGGCGGGGGGCGGCTGGGCTTCCCCGAGAACCACCCGCTCTTCCAGGCGATCCTCCCTCCGGCGGTGCAGCCGCTCGGGGAAATGCTGGCGGTGCACGACTTCGTGCTCGCGGTGGGCACGTCGGTGTTCCCCTACTACCCCAACATCCCCGGCCCCCTGCTGGCCCCGGGCACGAGCCTGGTGGCGGTCACCTCCGATCCCGACGAGGCGGCGCGGGCGCCGATGGGTGACGCGATCGTGGCGGACGTCGCGCTCACGCTGGCGGCGCTGGCGCAGGCGGTTGAGGCGGCCGACGGGAGCGCGACGGCTGGATCGGAGGGGACGGGGGGCACCCACCGCAAGCCCCCGCCGGTGCGCCCGGCCCCGGAGGAGGTCCCCCTCACGGACCCGATGAGCCCCTCCACGGCGGTGCGCACGCTGGCGGGAGTGTTCCCCGAGGACGGCATCGTGGTGCTGGAGTCGCCCTCCGCGACGCCCGCGCTGCGCAACCAGCTGCGCCTGGGGCGCCCCGGGAGCTACTACTTCTCCGCCGGCGGGGGCCTCGGCTTCGGGATGCCCGCGTCGATCGGTGTGCAGCTGGCCTGCCCGGAGCGCCCGGTGGTGTGCGTGGTCGGCGAGGGCTCGGCGCAGTACGCGGTGCAGAGCTTCTGGACCGCCGCCGCGTACAGGGTACCCGTGACGTTCCTCGTGCTGCGCAACGAGGAGTACGCGATCCTCAAGTTCTTCTCGCTGATGGAGGAAGTCCCGGGCGCGCCCGGCCTGGATCTGCCGGCGCTCGACACCGCGGCCGTGGCCGCCGGGTACGGCGTGAACGCGCACCGGGCGGGCGACCCCGAGGAGTTGGGCGTGGAGCTGCGCCGCGCGCTGGCATCCCCGCAGCCGGAGCTGGTCGAGGTGCAGGTGGCCCCGGGGATGGCGCTGGCATGATGGCCCCGGGGATGGCGCTGGCATGAACCACCTGCCCGTCGTGTTCTCTCTTCGAGCCCTATATAAACAAGAACGAGACTCAATCTCATTTGATATAGGGTCCGAAAAGAGTCGATCCCCCTCACCACCCTCCCTGCCGCCCACCCCAGCGCGATGACCACCGCCAACGGCAACGGCGCCCACGACCCGCCCGCACCCGACGCGATCGTGGTCGGGGCGGGTCTCGCGGGGCTGGTGAGCACGCTGGAGCTGCTGCGCAGCGGCCACACGGTGCTGCTGCTCGACCGAGGCCACCCCCACGAGGTGGGGGGCCTCGCGCGGGAGGCGTTCGGGGGGATGTTCATGGTGGACTCTCCCGAGCAGCGGCGCTCGCGGATCCGCGACAACGAGCGCCTCGCGCTGGAAGACTGGCTGCGGATCGCCGAGCTCGGGACCCGAGGAGCGCTGGCCGCGCGAGTGGGCCGAGCAGTACGTGACCCGCGCCCGCGACGACGTGGGCGGCTGGCTGCGGGAGCTCGGGGTGCGCTTCTTCCCCGTCGTCAACTGGGCGGAGCGGGGCAACTTCGGGGACGGCAACTCGGTGCCCCGCTTCCACCTTACGTGGGGCACGGGCCTGGCGCTCGTGCGGGCGGTGTGGGGCGCGATCGAGAGCGACCCGCGCCGCGAGAACCTGGACGTCCGCTTCGGGGCCCACGTCACCGGGCTGGTCACCGACGGGCCGGGACGCGTGGTGGGCTGCAGGGTTGAAGATGAGGATTTGGAGAGGGGCCGTCGAGCGGGGGGCGGGGAACCCAGGGCGTTCGGCACGTGGCCGCCGACGGAGACCGAGGAGGAGGGGTCGGGCGCGAGTGCCAGCCATGGGGCGGGGACGGACGCAGGCGCCGGCGGGCAGGGCACCTACGAGGTTCGGGCGAGTAAGGCGGTGGTGGTGGCCGCCGGCGGGATCGGCGGCAATCACGACCTAGTGCGCCGCGTGTGGCCGACCGAGGAGCTGGGCAGCCCCCCGCGGCGGCTGCTGGCGGGCTCCCACCCCTACGCCGACGGGGCCCTGCACGAGGAGGTGGAACGCGTGGGGGGAGCCGTGAGGAACCTCTCGCGGATGTGGAACTACGCCGACGCCGTGCGCCACCCCGCGCCGCAGCGGGAGAACCACGGGATCAAGCTGATCCCGCCCCGCTCGGGGGTGATGCTCGACCCCGACGGCCGCCGCTACGGCCCCGTCCCGGTGATGCCCACCTACGACGCGTACGCCGCCCTGGAGCGGATGTGCGAGGACGAGCGCAAGTACTCGTGGCTGATCTGCAACTGGAAGATCGCCCGCCGCGAGCTCGACGTGTCCGGCTCTCAGCACAACCCCCACCTGCGCGAGCGCCGCCGGGTGCGCTTCCTGCTGGGGGTGCTGCTCGGCAAACCCCGGGTGGTGGCCCACTTCCTGGAGGGCTCCCCCGACTTCGTGTCCGCCCGCTCGCTGCCCGAGCTCGCGCGCGCGATGAACGAGGTGACGCGCCGGGAGAGGAGCGAAGGCGAGGAGGCCCCCGCAGGCGCGGGGACGAGCGGGGGCCAGGAACCGATCGACCCGGACGTGCTCGCGGCGGAGATCGGCCGCTACGACGAGTCGATCGCCCGCGGGAAGGGCCTCTTCAACGACGACCAGCTGCGGCGCATCGCCCAGCTGCGCAACTGGCGCGGGGACCGCCTGCGCACGTGCGCCTTCCAGCGCATCCTCGACCCCAAGGCGGGACCCCTGATCGCGATTCGCCTGCAGGTGATGGCGCGCAAGAGCCTCGGGGGCATCCAGACCGACCTCGCCTGCCGCGTGCTGCGCAGCTCCGACGGCGAGCCGGTCCCCGGCCTCTACGCGGTCGGCGAGGCCGCCGGCTTCGGCGGCGGCGGGATGCACGGCAAGCGCTCCCTGGAGGGCACGTTCCTCGGCGGCTGCGTCTTCACCGGCCGCCTCGCGGCCGCCGCCGTGGCGGGGGCGGAGTTGCCGCTGAGCACCCCGCCGCGCGTGACGGAGCCGCCGCGGACCCCGCCACGCGCGGACGTCCCCTCGCGCTGAGCGGTGCCCCGGTACGACTACGTGACGGTGGGGCACGTCACCGTTGACGTGCTCGCCGACGGCTCCCGCCGTCCTGGTGGTACCGCGTTCTACAGCGCACTCCAGGCCGCGCGGCTCGGGCTGCACACGCTGATCCTGACTCAGGGCGACCCCCCCGAGGTCGAACGGTTGCTCGAGCCCTACCGCGACGAGCTCGACCTGACGGTCCTCCCCGCACAGCGCACCACCACGCTGCAGACCTCGGGCGAGGGCGCGGAGCGCCGCCAACGGCTGCTCGCCTGGGCTGGGCCATTCACGGGACCCATCGAGGTGGACACCGCGATCCTGCACCTCGCGCCCGTCGCCCGCGAGACTCCCCACGGGTGTCTCGGCGCCCACCCGCCCCGCGCCGAGCTCGTGGGGCTCACCCCCCAGGGCCTCCTGCGCGAGTGGGACGCCCGGGGGGACCTCACGCTCGTCCCGCCGCCGCAGGAGCTGCTGCCCGAGCGCTGCGACGCGGTGGTGCTCTCCGCCGGCGAGCGTGGGCGCTGCGAGGACTTCCTCGCCACGGCCCAGGGGGATGGCGCGCTCGTCGCGGTGACCGCCGGCGCGCGGCCCGTCACGCTGCTGCTGCCAGGTGACGGACTGCTGAGCGTGCCCGTTCCGGCACTCGACGCAACCCGTGACGACCTCGGCGCCGGCGACGTGTTCGCCGCGGCCCTCTTCGTCGCCCTGCGCGAGGGCCGCCCCCCCGCGGCCGCCGCGGCCTTCGCCAACGCCGCCGCGGCGGTGCGCCTCGCCGGGTCCGGACCAGACGCGATCGGCGACCGCCACGCGGTCGAGGCGCGGCTCACCCCGTCCGCGCGGCCAGCGCCCCCTCGATGAGCGTCGCGAGGTCCACCTCCGCGAGCGCCTGCTCCGCTCCGGCCGCGCGCGCGGCGAGCAACAGCGAGCCGCCCACAGGGTTCATCTCCACGGCCGCCACCTGCGCCTGGGGTGCCGTCGCGTGGATCGCCCGTGTGAGGGGGTCCACGAACACCGCGCCCGCTTTCCACGCGCTGCCGATCAGCCCCACCGGGAAGGCGCCCTGCAGGTCTGTCTCGTGGATCACCGCGGCGATCTGCTGCGCCAGCTCCGCCGCTCCGCGCTCGTACAGCTCGCGCGCCACCGGGTCGCCCTGCTCGGCGAGCGACGCCGTCTCTCTCGCGAACGCGGCGACCCTGTCCTTCGTGAGCGGCACGCTGTAGACCATGCTCGCCAGCGCCTCCACGGTGGAGGCGCCGAAGAACTCGACCGCCGCCTCGCTCAGCGGGGTCTCCGGGCCCGAGCGCTCGCGGTCGCGCAGCGCCGCCTTGATCGACTGCACTCCGAGCCAGTACCCCGAGCCCTCGTCGCCCAGCAGGTGGCCCCAGCCGCCCGCCCGCCACGCGCGCCCGTCAGGACCCACGCCGAACACGTTGCTGCCCGTGCCCGAGATCGCCCCCACCCCGGGCCGCGCGCCGGTCGCCGTCGCCCACGCCCCCACCACGTCGCCCACCACGATCCACTCCTTCGAGCGCTCTGCGCGCACGTGCGCCTCCACCGCGTCGGTGTCCGTGCCCGCCACCGCCAGCACCGCCGCGTCCAGTTGCGCGTCCCCGATGCCAGCCTCCGCGAGCGCCTCGTCGGCCGCCTCGAACAGACCCCGCCCTGCGGCCTGCACCCCCACGGCGTCCTGGTTGCTCGGGCCCCCGCGCCCCAGGTGCAGCGCGCCGCGCTCGACGTCCAGCACCGCCGCCAGCGTCTTGGTCGCGCCTCCGTCTATACCCAACAAAAAAAGGTCCCCATTTCGCCCGCGCGCGCGGGCGCGAGAAGTAGACGCTCCGGGAGAGCTCGAACCTGCGCCGGCCCGCGCGGGGGACCCCGCCGGAGAGTCCGAGCCGAAGTGGGCGAGCGCCGGGGGGAGCTTGACGAGCGAGTCGCGGTCCACACCAGGGATACTTGCAGTCGATGCGGCAGCCCGGTGTCCACGCGGTCTTCCCCGACGCACCGCCGCGTGCGGGGATGTACGAGTCCTTCTACCTGCGCGCCGTCGCCCCCGACCGGCCGCTCGGGGTGTGGATCCGCTACACCGTGCACAAACGGGCCCGCCCGCCCGGGCGGGGGTCGAGTCCTCCTCCGCGGGGCTCGGTGTGGTGCACTGTGTTCGACGGGGCCCGCCGCCGACCGTTCCAGCACAAGCTCACCACCGTCGAGCTCTCCGTCCCTCCCGGCGGGTGGATCGCGGTGGGCGACTCCCTCCTCGGCCCAGGGCGTGCCGAGGGCACCTGCGGGGACGCCCGCTGGGCGCTGCGCTTCGCCTCGCGCGAGCCCGAGCTGCGCCACCTCCCGCGGGACTTCCTGTACCGCGCCCCGCTGCCCCGCACGAAGCTCACGAGCCCCGCGCCCGCGGCGCGCTTCGAGGGCACGATGGTGCTCGCAGAGCGTACGATCGAGCTCGACGGCTGGCGCGGGATGGTCGGCCACAACTGGGGCGCCGAGCACGCCGAGCGGTGGATCTGGCTGCACGGCCTCGGCTTCGCCGAGGACCCCGAGGCGTGGCTCGACGTGGCGCTCGGGCGGGTGCGTGTGGCGGGGCGGCTCACCCCGTGGGTGGCCAACGGCGCGCTCCACCTCGACGGGGCCCGCCACCGGCTGGGGGGCCTCGGCGCGCGGGGACTGCTGGTCGCCGAGCGCCCCGAGCACTGCCTCCTCTCGCTGCCCGGCGCCGGGGGGCTCGTGGTCGAGGCGCACACACACGCTCCCCACGAGGCGCTCGCCGGCTGGCGCTACGCCGACCCCGACGGCGCGGGACACGACGTGAGCAACTGTTCGATCGCCGCGCTCACCCTCACCGTGCGCCAGCCCGGGCGCCCCGCGCGCACGCTGCGCACCGCGTACGGCGCAGCCTACGAGCTGGGTATGCGCGAGCGCGACCACGGCGTGCCGCTGGCGCCCTTCCCGGACGGCTGACGGCACTCTGGCCCCCTCCCGGAGGGTTGACGGCAGGTCGGGGCTCCCCCCGGACGGCCGACGGCAGGTCGGGGCTCCCCCCGGACGGCCGACGGCAGGTCGGGCTCCCCCCGGACGGCCGACGGCAGGTCGGGGCCCCCTCCCGGACAGTTGACGATAGGCGGGACACAGGGTCGAGCCGTCCTCGATCGGAGGGTCGGAGACACTCTGGCCAACATGACCCCTCGCCTCGCACCCCGTTCGGCGCGGACCGCCGCGCTCGGTAGTCCCCCGCAAGATTTGCTGCCGTACCACAAATTTGGCTGCAAATTGCGGTTGAAAGGTCTACAATAAGTATTGGTACGACTTAGGGATGGGCAGAGACACAGGCAGGGATAGCTTGAGTTCGAATGACGTTCTGCGTGCGGGCGTGGCGTCGAGTGGGCGCCGGTGCGTCAAACTCGCGGGACCATTCTGAACTCTCAACGACGTGCCCCCCGGATGGGGTGCGGAAGGACAGCGAGGAACATGGATGATCATCGCAGGCAGTAACCGGGGGCAGGTCCACGACACATCGGTCGCGAACGAGCCCGTCGCACAGCATGCCGCGACCCTGGCGGCCGAGGCGCTGTTCGTGCCAGCCCGCATCAAACGGTCGCTCGCCGAGCGTCCAGACCCCTCTCTCGCGCGCGAGCGGCGACGCATCGCGGCGGACGTTCACGACCTGATCATGCAGGATCTCTCCCTCGCGCTCGCCTCCGCGCGCTCGCTCACCGACGACCCCGCGTGCGCGCAGCAGGCCAACGTGGTTGTCAGCGCCGGCGAACGCGCGCTGGCGGGCGCCCGCCAGTTGCTCGGCGAACTCGCCGAGCACGACACCAGACCGATCGCCCAGGCCGTCGAGGCGTCCGTGCGGGCCGCCGCCCGTCACACCCCGCTGGCGTTCCACGCCGCCCGGGTGCCCGCCACGGCGGAGCTCGACGAGCCGACCCGCCACGCGCTCGTGCACATCGCCCGCGAGGCCGTCACCAACGCGGTCAAGCACGCCTCCGCGAGCACCGTCGAAGTGGTCCTCGAGCACGCCGGTCAGTGGCGGCTGACGGTGCGCGACGACGGCCGCGGCTTCGACGAAGCCCCCGCCGGCGGGGGCTTCGGGCTGGCCTC
Organism: uncultured Solirubrobacterales bacterium; assembly: GCA_963702085.1. GTDB lineage: Bacteria > Actinomycetota > Thermoleophilia > Solirubrobacterales > Solirubrobacteraceae > Palsa-744. The sequence goes on from OY969707.1 coordinate 3,371,173, forward strand.
CATGCGCTACTCCGCGCACGCCCTCGGCGGCGCTGTGCACGTGGGCCGTGGCAGCGGCGGGGGCACCTTGGTGGAGGCGGTCCTACCGTGAGCGCCGCGCTCGAGAGCACCGGCGGCGGCCGTCCCGCGGCGAACGCCGCGCCCACCGTCGTGCTCGCCGACGACCACCCCCCGATCCGCCTGGGCGTGCGGATGGCGCTGCTGCGCGGCGGCTTTCGAGTGCTCGCCGAGGCCGCCGACGGCGACGGCGCGGTGGAGGCGGTGCTGCGCGAGCGGCCCGACCTCTGCCTGCTCGACATCTCCATGCCCGGCGGCGGCATCGAGGCCGCCGCCCGTCTGGCCCAGCTCGCGCCCGCCACGGCGGTGGTGATGCTCACCGTCTCCACCAGCGCCGAGGATCTGCTTGCCGCGCTGCGAGCCGGCGCGCGGGGCTACCTGCCCAAGGACATGTCCCCCGACAGCCTCCCTGCCGCGCTGCGCGGAGTGCTGAAGGGCGAGGCCGCGCTCCCCCGAACGTTCGTCGGGCGGATGCTCCACGAGATGCGCGGGCTCCCCGCCCCCGGCGACGCGCCAGTGCGCGCGGGCGGCGTCGAGCTCACCGCGCGGGAGTCCGAGATCCTTCGCATGTTGCGCTCCGGCCTCTCCACTGTGGAGATCGCCGAGCGCCTCTCGCTCTCCCCCGTCACCGTCCGCCGCCACCTCTCCGCCGCCGCGGCCAAGCTTGGGGCCGACGGGCGCGACGAGGCGCTGCGCGCGATCGCTTAGGGTTCGCGACAAAGTAGATGGCGGGATCGGGGTGGTCGATCCGTGGATGAGATGCGACGCACGTGAGCGCAGCCGTGCTGGTGGCACGGCGAGCATCACGGGTGGCGCAGATCGCCGCGGAGCGGCCGCACCGAACCGTCAGATACTTTGTCGTGGGCCCTTAATCAGACGAGCCCCGCCCGCACGGCGTACACCGCAGCCTGCACGCGGCTGCGCACCCCGAGCTTTTCGAAGATGTTGGTCACGTACTGCTTGACGGTGTGAGGGCTGATCGACGAGCTCGAGGCCGATCGCGACGTTGTCGGCGCCCCCCGCGATCAGGCGCAGAACCGCCTCCTCGCGGGGGGTGAGCGCGGAGAGCTCCTCGCCCGTCTCGCGCCTCTCCGCCGCCTCCTGCGCGACCGCAGCCTCTACCACTGCCGTCTCTGCGCCGGCGCGCACGTAGGCCGTCAGCGCCTGCGCCACGTCTCTGGAGAGCACCATGTGTCCCTCCGCCGCCTGCCTGATGCCCTCGGCCAGCCGATCCGCGCGCGTGTCCTTGAGCAGGTACCCGCACGCTCCCGCCGCCAGCGCCGCCAGCACGTCGGTGCCCGCGGCGGAGACAGTTAGGACCACCGCCTGGACCCCCGGACTGCCCTGCTCGATCTGGCGCAGCGCCTCCAGGCCCGTCACCCCCGGCATGTTGAGGTCGAGCACCACCACGTCGGGGGCCATCTCGCGCGTGAGCGCGACCGCCTCGGCGCCGTCGCACGCCTCTCCGACGACCCTCATGCCGGCCTCCTGGAGCGTGCCGCGCAGGCCATCGCGGAAGAGGCGATGGTCGTCTGCGATCACCACGCTGAGCGCGGGGTCCCGGGAGTCCACATGCCGAAAATAGAGGAATCGCCCGCGGCACGCTGGCCTGCCGGGGGCGCCACGCGGGCTCGCGCCGCCGCGGCAGGGTCCCCTCGCCCCACCGAGGCAGCGTCGTCCCATCGGGCCGACACCTTGTCGTCCCTTGGTCACCCTTCGGCGAAGTCCCAATCTACGGAAATTTGGCTCCCGGGGGGTTCGAACGTTTAGCTGCCCCGCAAACGGGTTAAGTAGCCATCAGGGCGCGTCGAGCCTCACAAGACCCGCGCCCCACGTCAGCGCTCCACGTCCCTGCCAGGAGGATCCTTGATGCTCAAGTCCACGTCTCGCGCGCTCGCCGCTGTTCTCGCCTTGCTGCTGCTGCCGCTCTCTGCCTTCGCCACCTCGTCGGCGCTCGGCGCACATCCCTTGCGCCATGAAACAAAGCGTGCAGCCCACCGTCGTCACCCGGCGCACGCTGCGCGCCACCACCGCCGTTCCCCCGCGCTCACGGCCCGCTTCGCCTACGCTCCCACCGCGCCCATCGTCGGCCAGGCCGTCACCTTCAATGCCACCGACTCACTCTGCGCCGACGGGCCCTGCGCCTACGAATGGTCCGACGACGGCGGACTCACACGGCCGATGCCCGCACTCTGGCCGCTCGGCAACGGGCAGAGCATCTCGTTCACCTTCCACGAAGCCGCGACCAAGTACGTCCGCCTCGTCATGACGGACGCGCTGGGCGTCACCGCCACCGTCGAGCACAACGTGGTCGTTGCCGCCGAACCCCCCAAGACCGAACCTCCGCCCGAAAAAGAACCACCCACGGAAACCGAACCGCCGACCGAAAAAGAACCGCCCGCTGAAAAAGAATCGCCGAAAACCGAACCACCCGCCGAAAAAGAACCGCCCACCGAACCGCCCGTCGAAAAAGAAGTACCGAAAACCGAACCGCCTCCGACGCAGACCGACTGCATCACCGTGCCCAGCGCCTGTGGCTACCCCGACGCCACCAACACCGGTGTGCCCGCGGGCACCAAGCTGACCTCGCAGTCGGGCGAAGTCTCGGTGACAAAAGCGGGGACCACAGTCAAGGATCTCGCCGTGACCGCGATCGCAGTCGATGCGAACAACACGACCCTGGAAGACGACGAAGTGACCGCGAGCGCCGGCAGCGGCAACCGCGGCATCTACGTCGCCCCCGGCGTCACCGGCACGGTGATCGACCACGTCACCTGCCACGGCGCCGGCAAAGGAACTCAGTACTGCATCTTCAACAAAGACTCCGCCACGAAGATCGAGTACTCCTACCTCTACAACTGCGGCGAGTGCCTCAACGGCCCCGGCACGATCACCAACTCCTTCTTCGACGTCACCGCGGTGATCTCCGGCGAACACTACGAGGACATCTACTACGGCGGCGGTGAAGGACCGCTGATCGTCAACCACGACACGATGCTCAACCCCCAGGGACAGACCGCTACGATCTTCGCCAGCACCGACTTCGGCAACCAGACCACGTTGACGATCACCAACAACCTGCTCGCCGGCGGGGGCTACACCCTCTACGGCGGCACCAGTTGCACCACCGGCGGCTGCGGCTCGGTCAAGGGCCCGGTCACCGTCACCGGGAACCGCTTCAGCAACAAGTACTACCCCAAAGGCGGCTACTACGGCATTGGGGCGTACTTCGACAACGCCGCCACCACCTGGTCGGGCAACGTCTGGGACTCCAGCCTGAAGGGTGTGCCCGAGCCCTGAGGCCGGCGGCCCTGTGGCGGGGCTACGACGCGAGCCTCGCGTAGATCCTATTGCACGCCTATGTAGCGCACTCTATGACCCTTTCTCGACCCTATATATGACCTGAAATAAACGACTCTTGGACGGGGCGACGGGCTCTCTCACCAGAGGGAGGCTCGTCGCTCGGCCCGCTCAGCAGAGCGCGACCTCGTCCCCGTCACCCACCTGCAGGCGCAGCGCCCGCGGGATCGAGAAGTCTCTGAAGACCCGGGCCTCACGGCCCACGACGCTCCCCACCAGGCGCCCACCCACATGGATGATGCTGGCTCCCGCGAAGACGATCGAGCGCTCGATCTCGACCCCCTCGACGTGGACGCGCTCGCCGATCGAGGTGTGCGGACCGATATAGGAGTCCGCCACATGCGCGCCGGCGCCCACGATCACCGGTCCGCAGATGACGCTCGACGTCACCGTCGCCGTCGCATCGATGAAGACGCGACCCTCGAAGCGATTGCCGTCGCGCTGCACCGCCGACACCTGGTGCTCGAGCCCGTCGAGCAGCGCGCGGTTCATGTCGAGCAGGTCGCTCGCCTCGCCGGCGAAGGCGCGCCACTCGCGCACCACGCGCACCTGCAGTCGCGCGCCCTCGCGCGCGATCACCGACTCCGCGATGGTCCCCAACTCGACCTCCGGTTGACACCCCTCGGCACATCCCGACTCGCTGAGCACATCCGGATCGCTGAGCGCGCCCGGACCCAGGACGCACACGCCCGCCATCCCTAGCCCCGCATTGGCCGGATCGAGCTCCGCCACGCGCAACATCCGCTGCGTCGCCGTCCCCATGCGTTCGGTGTTGCGTGCGCCCTGCGCGACGAGCAGCACGACGTCGGCGTCCTCCTCGCGCAGCAGTCGCAAGAACGGGCCGAGCGGCTGGCCCAGCAGCCCATCGGAGCGGTGCACCACCGTGGGAGCGCCCCCCGCGAACCGCGCGAGCGTGTGCAGGGCGCTCGCACTGCCGGCCTGCGCCTCATACGCCAGGTAGCGCACCCCGACGCCCGCCGGCGGCCCAGATCCCGCGACGCAGGTCCCGATCTCCTCCACGAGGTCGGCGGGGGTCAGCACCCCGACCTCCTCCACCCCCGCGGCCGCGAGCGCATCGAGCACGTGGCACACGATCGGGCGGTTGGCGATCCGCTGCAGCGACGCCGCGCGCGTAGCGTCCAGCCAGGGTCCCCGCGACCTGGTCGTGGGCGGGATCACGATTACACCCCTGCTGAGCACGCCTACAAAACGCTTGGCGCAGGCCGCCGCTCGCACGCAGGTTCCTCGGGGCCTTTGGAGACTCCTCAGAGGACCAGGACCGCGTGCTGTAGAGTCTATGACAGTGCCAGCCCGCCACCCACCCGCTGCATGGCGGCACGGATGCGCGCTTTCGCTGACAGCCACCACGATTGTCCTTGCGCTGAGCGCCGTCACGGTGGCGGGGGCGCAGGGTTCGACGACGGGCGCGCCGTCGGCTGCGGGCACGCGGGAAGCGTCGGTGGTGAAGGCCCACGCAAAGACCCACCGCCGGTCCGACCGCCGCTCCGCCGAGCCCACTCGCTGCGTGTCCTCCACGCACAGGCCAGGCGCCCACGCGAGTGGACGGTCGGACGCCAAGCGCCATAGGTCCGTCAAGTGCACGGTCGCGCATCCCCGGCACCGCAAGGCGCCCGCTCCGGCAAGCACCCCGACCGTGCCGGGCTTACTGAGCCCGATCGGTGTGCCCTCGATCGTAGGTGTGACCGCCACACCCGCAGACTCCCTGCCGAGCACGCCGACGGGGACCCCTTCCGAGCCCCAGGAATCAAGATTCCCTCCGTTCGAACACAAAGAACCCAAAGAAAAACTCAAGGAAGAACCCGGGCCCAAAGAAAAACCGAAAGAAGGGCCCAAAGAAACAAAAGAACCGCCCAAAGAAGAACCGCCACCGAAAGAAGAACCACCCAAAGAACCGCCGGTCGAATCGACAGGGCGACTGGTGGGCAGCGCCGCGCTTCAGCCTGACGGGGACACCACCGCCGGCGGGGAAGCCGAAGCCTTCCAGTACGAAGCCCTCGCGGATGGCACGGTGCGGAGTATCTGGCTGTACGTGAACTCGGGCGACACCGCCTCCTCGATCGTCGTCGGCCTGTACAGCAACGCCTCGGGGCACCCCGGCTCGCTGCTGACCCACGCCACCATCGCCTCGCCCAGGGCTGGGGCTTGGAACTCGGTGGACGTCCCCCCGGTGAAGGTGGAACAGGGCGCGACCTACTGGCTGGCGGCGCTGGCACCGAAAGGGACGCTCTCGCTGCGCGATCTCCCCGGCAGCGGCGAACCGACGCAGAGCAGCGCCTCCAAATCGCTCGGCTCCCTGCCCGCCACGTGGAGCAGCGGCGAATCCTACGCAAACTCGCCCGCCTCGTTCTACGCCTCCGGGGAAACCTCGGGCCCGCCGCCGCCCCCGCCGGGCCCCACTGCGAGCTTCACCCACAGCCCCACCTCGCCCGAGGTCGGGCAGTCGGTCAAGTTCAATGGGACCGGCTCCACCTGTCCCGCCGGCTCCTGCACCTACGAATGGTCCAACGACGGCAGCCCCGTCCGGCCGATCCCGCCGCTGTTTCCGCTCGGCAACGGGCAGACCGTCTCGCTGACGTTCACGAGCGCCGGCACCGAGTACGTACGCCTGCTCGTCACCGACGTACTGGGGCAGACGGCCACCGTCGAGCACAACGTCACGGTCGCACCCGAACCGCCTCCGAAAGAAGAACCGCCAAAAGAAGAACCCCCGAAAGAAGAACCCAAAGAAGAACCACCCCCGAAAGAAGAACCACCGACGAAGACCAACTGCGTCGCCAAACCCTCCTCGTGCGGCTACCCGGACGCCACCAACACCGGGGTGCCCGCGGGCACCACACTGACCCCGCGCGCGGGCGAAGTCTCCGTCACCGCAGCGGGGACCACGGTCAAGGACCTCGCCGTGAGCGGCGAAATCCTGGTCGAGGCGAACAACACGACCCTGGAAGACGACGAAGTCATCGCGAGCGCTGGGAGTGGCAATCGCGGTATCTACATCGCTCCCGGCGTCACCGGCACGGTGATCGCCCACGACACCTGCCACGGCGAAGGCAGCGGATCCCAGTACTGCGTCTTCAACAAAGACTCCGCCACGAAGATCGAGTACTCCCACCTCTACAACTGCGGGGAGTGCCTCAACGGCCCCGGCACGATCACGAACTCGTTCTTCGACGTCACCGCGGTGATCTCGGGTGAACACTACGAGGACATCTACTACGGTGGCGGCGAAGGATCGCTGATCGTCAACCACGACACGATGCTCAACCCTCAGGGACAGACCGCGACGGTGTTCGCCAGCAACGACTTCGGGGACCAGGACACGCTGACGATCACCGACAACCTGCTCGCCGGCGGGGGCTACACCCTCTACGGCGGCGCGAGCTGCACAACCGGCGAATGCGGCGCCGTCAAGGGTCCGGTGACGGTGAGCGGGAATCGCTTCAGCAACACGTACTACCCCGAAAGCGGCTACTACGGCATCGGTGCGTACTTCAACAACGCCGTGACCACCTGGTCGGGCAACTTCTGGGACGACACACTGAAATCCGTCCCCGAGCCCTCGCCCTGAAGGCACCGCAAGAGGGCAACCTGCAATCGACGGTCACGGAGGCGGCATCACAGCAGGAGATGCCAGCGGCACCGGGCCAGGCGGCGGCGATCGGACCGCCGTTAAGGGCCCACGGACCCTAAGGGCCTATCCCCATAGGCCCGCACATCTGGATACGGCCGATGGCCTTCGCGAGGCTTTGTCCTCGGGCTCGACATGGGCCCACCATGCCTTCGCCCTTGCGTCCGCGCCTCGCTCGACCCTCGACCGCCCCAGCCGCACGGTCCTATGGGGATAGGCCCTAATAGGGCTTTGTTAGTTTTTTTGTAGGATTCGTTGCTGGTTTGGCGAACTCTTCTTGTGTCTGGTTCTCGACGTGGGGAGGCTCGTGGTGGCGACGATGGAGACAGTGGTGGATGGGCCTGTGGTGGTGCGTGAGCGTTTGGAGGCGTTCGCCGGGGAGGTGTTGGCGGAGGCTGTGAACCGGCCGGTGCAACTGGTCAATGGCCGGTCGTATCTGCGGGGGTTGATCGAGGAGGGTCCTCGGAAGTCGCTGGAGCCGATGGTCGCGCGGCTGGGTGGGGAGGCCGACTATGAGAGCTTGCAGCAGTTCTTGGCGGTGAGTACGTGGGATCCGGCGCTCGTCGTCAAGGCGACGGCGGAGCGGGTGGCGCCGCGGATAGCGGTCGAAGCGTGGGTGTTGGATGACACTGGTTTCCCGAAGGATGGCAAGCATTCGCCGGGGGTCAAGCGCCAGTACTCGGGGACGCTCGGCAAGATCGGCAACTGTCAGATCGGTGTCTCTGTGCACGCAGTGGGCAGCAAGGGCACGGTTGCGTTGGGGTGGGCGTTGTATCTGCCCGAGGAGTGGTGCGAGGACCCCGAGCGCAGAGCGAAGGCGAAGATCCCCGAGGAGATCAAGTTCAAGAAGAAGTCAGAGCTCGGGAAGGATCTGATCGAACGTGCCGGCGGGTGGGCTATCGAGAGGGCACCCGTCCTGGGCGATGAGGCGTACGGCAAGAACACCCAGCTTCGCCAAGAACTCGACGATGCCGGCTTCCAGTACGTATTCTCGATCGACAAGGTCGCGAGCGTGTTCGCCCCGGACACGGTGTTCTCGCTGCCCGAGCGCGCCCGGAAGAGCGGCCGGGGACGAACACGGCTGCGTCCCGACCGCAAACCCGAGCCCGTCCGCAAGCTCATCGAGCGCCTGGCACCGCAGAACCTGCAGACCGTCACCTTCAGGGACGACCCCGACGGCGGGGAGCCCGTCACCTCCCAGTTCGCATTCCTGCGCGTCCGGGCGCTCAAGCGCTGGGGCAACGGGGCTGAGCAGGAGCCCCGTGAAGAGTGGCTGATCTGCGAGTGGCCAGAAGGCCACGACACGCCGCTCGACTACTGGATCTCAAACCTCCCAGCCGACACGCCACCAGAGCAGCTGGCGCGCCTGGCCCGGATGCGGTGGAAGATCGAGCTGGACTACCGCCAGCTCAAGGGCGAGCTCGGGCTCGACCACTACGAGGGCCGCTCCTGGCTCGGCTGGTACCACCACACCGCGCTCGTCACCGCCGCGCACGGGTTCCTCACCCTGGAGCGGCAGAACCCAAATCACCAGCGGCCGGCCTGACCCTACCCCAGGCAGTCCGACTGCTCCAGCCCCTCTTCAAGTGCTGGACCGGCCGCTGCACCACCTGCCACCAAACAATCAATCCCGCCCACGTACCTTTCCACCGGCCACAACACGAGTGACAAAGCTAACAAAGCCCTACTAAGCCGGGCGAGGGCGAGCCGAGGCGCGGCCTGAGCCACGCAGGCGCAGTGTGCCCAGCATCCGTCCCCGCAACTCCCGGCGGACGAACAGGCGAAACTCCGGATCCTCCACCCGCGGGGTCCGGCGGACGGCCGAGCGCAGGTAGCCGTAGAGGAACGCCACACCGGAGAGCCCCCGCGGTGGCGTGCGCGCGACCTTGAGCGCCCGCAGGGTGACCCACGGGAGCGTGAAGTGGACGATGTACGCGCACTCTCCGTGCCGGGCGCGGCCCCGCAGCGTGCCGTCGGCGCTCGCGAAGGGGCGGTGGTGCAGGGCGACGAGATCCCCGTACGCGCGCGTGCGATAGCCCCGCATCCGGGCGTACGTCTCATCGATCGTGTCCCACCCGAGCCGTTCCTGCATCCCTCCGATGTCGGTGAAGCAGGCGAGCGAGTAGCACTTCAGGGTGCCCGGGACGTGGTGCTCGGTCGGCATCCGCATCGTCTTCCAGCCCCCTCCCTCGCGGCTCGGGTCGGGGTCCGCGTACAGCCCGCCCGCCAGGCCGAGCCGCGGGTCGCGCTCGAACTCACCCAGGATGCGCTCGAAGTAGTGCGGCGGCAGCTCGGTGTCGCCGTCGAGCTTGGCGATGTGGGTGAAGGAGCGCCACTCGACACTCTCCAGCCCCTGGTTGAAGGCCCGCACCTCGGCGGCCAGCGCGAGGCGGTCGGGGACGGGTCCCTTGCGGGTTCGCTTGGACCCGTCTACCACCCGCAGGAAGTCGATCCGCCCAGCCAGCCGCGCGAGGATCTCGGGAGTGCGGTCGGTGGAGCCGTCGTCCACGACCACCCACAGGTCCGGCGGACGCGTCTGGCGCGCGAGCGCCTCGGCGATGCACTCGAGGTGGGCCTCCTCGTTGCGCACGGGCGAGATGAGGAGCAGTCGCTGGGTCATCGCGCGGGTTCCTGACTAGCTCGCCAGCACATCATCCAAGCAACGCGCCGGGGGGAGTCGCGCTTGTGGGCGCAGGGACCTCGCCGGCGACCTCGACGACCTCGCGGATCACCCGCTCGACGAGCGCGCCCGCGTCCTCCCAGGAGGCCCCCTGCACGCTCGCGGAAGCCGCCTGCGCCGCAGCGTGGCGCTCGGCGGCGGGCCGGTCGACGAGGCAGGCGAGCGCGTTGGCGAGATCGAACGGCGTCGCCGGGGCGTAGGCCACCTCGGGGTTGTCGAGCACGACACGGTTGTGCTCGGCGTCGTTGACGACGGGGATGCAGCCGGCGGCCAGCATCTCGTGGGGCACCAGCGAGACGTTGGTGGCGGACAGCACGAGACCGGCGATGCAGCGGTTGTAGAGGTCCCCGAGCTCCTCGGGGGCGAGCAGGCCGTGGTCGTGGGCTGCGAACGGCAGGCCGCGCACGGACTCCCCGTAGAGGTGGATCGGGACCTCGGGGTGGCGCTCGGCGAACAGGTCGAGGGCCGCCACGGCGAGCTCGAACGCGCGGCGGGGAGTCGAGGGACGCGAGTACAGGCACACCCCGGTGCGCTCGGCGGCGGGGTCCAGGCGGTAGCGGTCGAGGTCGCAGCCGAAGTCGAAGTGGTCGGCGGCCATCCCGTAGTCGCGCTCCAGCCGCTGCGCGAGCCACGGCCCGGCGGTCACGCCGTGGAACCCGAAACCGTACGTGGCCTGCGCGAGCAGCGCCTGGCTGCCGGCCGCGTAGAAGGAGGGCTCGTGGTCCTGCACCAGGTACAGGCGCGCCCCCCGCGCGGGAGCCGTGAGGACGGGGTAGGCCGTTTCCCACGAGGTCGCGAAGATCGCGTGGGAGTCCTCGATGCCCGCGGCGGCGTCGCGGATCTCCGCCTGCAGCGAGGGCCACCAGGCCCGCATCCGCTCGCGGTGGTGCTCGAGCGACCACCCGTGGCGGTCGTGGAGGTAGACGGTGCACTCGTGTCCCGCCCGCTCGAGCAAGGACGCCAGGCGGAAGAGGGTCGTGAACCCTCCCGCCCCCTCCCCCGGGGGCGCGCACACCCACGCCACCTTGAGCGGCTCGCCGGCACCCAGGGGCAGCGGCGGCGGGAGCCTCCAGCCGCCCGCGGCGATCTCCGCCGCGCGCACGAGATCCTCGCGCGCCACCAGCAGCCGCCCGTCCCCCGCGGGGGAGACCCACCGCGAGGTGCGGTCGAGCAGGCGGGCGGCCACGCCGGCGTACCCTTCTCTGCGCAGCAGCCGCCGTGTCTGGCGGGCGCGGTCGAGGACTGTCAGGCGACGGCTCACTGGCGCTCACCGACCCGTGGGAAGGCCACTGCGCACCAACAGCGGCGAGACACGGCCCGTGAGACGGGTGGGGCCACGTGGGGCTCGCGGAGGACGAGCGGGCTCATGTCCCCCGCAGCCTCCAGCGCATCCGGATCGCGTGGGAGCGCAGGCGGTGGGCGGCGCCGGTGGCGAGGAACGGGAGGAAGCCGCGCGAGCGTCCCGCGCCGATCCGCTGGCGCAACCGCAGTCCGCGCCACTCGCGCAGGCGGCGGGCGTCTGGGTAGACGTCCAGGGCGAAGCCGGTCAGCTCCTGCACCACCCCGTCCGCTGCGCCCTGGTCGACGGCGCGGCTGGCCCGCCACAACGCCTGGCGGGCCAGCGTGCGTGCGGCCGCGCTCCGCAGCTGCTCGGTCCCCGGCGAGTCGGTCCCCGCGTTGGCTCCCGGTCGGTCGGCCGGCGGTCGGTCGGTCGGCTCGGGCCGCGCCGGGCGGGAGGCGAAGAAGGAGTCGAAGGCCCTGCGGCGTTCGCGCAGGTCGACCATCGTGCTCGCCGCGCTGCGCAACATGCTGTCGGAGTGCACGCGGTACACCGCCTGGGGCACGCCGCGAACGTAGGCGACGTCGGCGACGGCGGCGATGCGCAGCCACATGTTCAGGTCGCTGGAGTGGTGGCACGCGGGGTCGTAGCCCCCCACGGCCCGCTGCACCGAGTTGCGCACCACCACCTCGGGGGAGGAGATGCAGTTGTAGGTCGAGCGGCAGCGGATGCGCACCCACTCGGCTCCCGACCACACCTTGGTGGCGCGCCAGCGGCCGGAGGGCTCCGGGAGCGGCCTGCCCTCGGCTGCCTGGAGCGTCTTTCCATAGACCATGCCGACGTTCGGGTGCCCGACCATCACCTCCGTGGCCCGGCGCAGGGAACCGGGCACGAGCAGGTCGTCGGCAGACAGCAGGACCACGTACTCGCCGGGGGCCCAGCTCGAGCCCCTCGTTGGCGGTGGCGATCAGGCCCCTGTTCTCCGTGTGGAGGCGCAGCTCGACGCGATCGTCGCGCGCAGCCAGGCGCCCCGCCGCCTCGGCGCTGTCGTCGGTGGAGCGGTCGTCGATCACGAGCACCCGCACCTCGACGCCCTCCTGGGAGAGCACGCTCGCCAGGCAACCCTCCAGGAGGTGGCCGTAGTTGAAACAGGGCACGATCACGCTGACCGTGGGGAGGGTGCTGCTCGACGTCGGGCCGGCGCCGGCTGGCGTGGGGACGGCGCTGTCCGGCGTGGAGAGGGTGCTGCTCGGCGTCGGAAGGGTCGTGCCCGACCAACGGCGAGCGGCGGTAGCCGCCTGGGGGAGCAGCGCATTGGTCACATACCCTTAAACGTCCAGGGCCGGGGCGATCTTGCAGTGGCGTAGGCTTGGCGGTAGTGCCTCAGTTTGGTCAGGACCCGCAGACCCGCGAGAGCCATATAGTGCATTTCGGCGAACATACAGCTAACTGGACCTCTCATAACTGCCATCTGGTTGCTACCCACAGGTCCAGTCGGTGATATACTCCCAAAGTGATACACCACCGGCTTGGCGGATGCCAGTACAGGAGCGCCTCGCGCGCCTACGCCGCCTCGCCGAGGACACCGCCCGGCGGGCGCTCGAGCCGGCGGGTTACCAGCTCACCCGCCGGCACTTCTACAGCCCCATCCCGATCGTCGAGGAGCTCCCCTCGAGCCTGTGGGACGGTCCCTCGGAGCTGCCGGGCGTGGATCTCCACGTCGAGGACGCCCTCGCGCTGCTGAACGGGCCGCTGCTGCCCTACCTCGCGGAGTTCCACCCACCGTTGCACCCCACCCAGCCGGGTGGGCTCTCGTCCTCCACCCACCCGGGGGACTTCTGGCTGCACAACAACTCATACGAGTCCGTGGACGCCGAGACTCTCTACGCGATCCTGCGCCACCTCAAGCCCGCACGCGTGCACGAGCTCGGCTCCGGCGCCTCCTCTCACGTGATCCACCTCGCCGCCCTCGCCAACGCCCGGGAGGACAGCCCCTTGGAGCACACCGTCTTCGACCCCTTCCCCTACACGGCCAGCCCGATGGGCCCAGTTCTGAGCGCCACCACACACCCGATCCGCGCCGAGAACCTCGACCCCGCGCGGTTCGCCGCCCTGCGGGCCGGTGACGTACTGTTCGTCGACACCACCCACACCGTGCGCACCGGCGGCGACGTGGCCCACATCTTCCTAGAGATCCTCCCCCGCCTCGCCGCCGGCGTGACCGTCCACGTGCACGACGTCTTCCTGCCCTACGAGTATCCCCGGGAGTGGGTCGTGGAGGAGCGCCGCGCCTGGGCCGAGCAGTACCTCCTGCAGGCGTTCCTCGCCTTCAACCGGGACTTCGAGGTCGTGCTGCCCAACTACGCCCTCGCCCGCGCCGCGCCCGACGTTCTCAAGCGCCTCATCCCCTCGTTCGATCCCTACACCGTTCGTCCCGGGGGGTTCTGGATCAGGCGACGGGCGTAGGCGATCAGCGCAACCCCTGCACGCGGTCGCGGCCCTCGACCGCCACCCGCCGGATCAGCGGCCACGGCCGGAGGCGGCGCGCGGGGACCTCGGCGGGGTCCAGGGGACGATCCCGGATCAGCGTCAGCTCGATCGTGCCAGGCACCTCGAGGGGCAGCGGCTCCGAGGCGCCCACACCGTCGTCGAAGGTCATGTTTGCGACGCTCCCTCCGTAGGCGAGCCGCCGCCAACCCGCTCCGCCCAGCGGCTCGGGGGCGAGGACGCGCAGCTCACGCACCCCCGCGGGCACCTCGAGCGCGACCCTGCGGGCGTGCAGCCGCACGAACAGGGTCTCCCCCACTCGCCGGGTGGCGAAGCTGTCGCGGACGATCGAGCCGAGCGGGCCCCACCGCACCTCCCCGAGGGCGTTGACGTCCCGCGCCGCCTGCGCCAGGACGTCGAGGCCCTCCGCGAAGTCCCAGTGGTGGGCGTAGAGGATCAACGGCTGGCCGAGCAGCGCGCGAAACGCGAGATCCTCGCGGGGGTCCACCAGCGGGCTGCGCAGCAGCATCGGCAGGCCGCCGGCCACCAGCTCCGCCGGGTACCACTCGCCCAGCGGGGTGGGCGCCGACTCCTCGTCGCGCCACGGGTAGGACCGGTTCAGGCACACTCCCTCGATCCCCAGCCTGTACATCGCCCGCAGCGCCTGCACCGAGCAGCGGCTGTGAGGGGGCACCATCACCCGCTCCACGCTCACCCCCGCGCGGCGCTCCAGCGCCGCGGTCCGTCGCAGCGCCTGGGCCATCGCCGACTCCGCCTCGGCGTCGCTGCGCAGACGGCCCAGCTCGTGCGTCAGGTGGTCGTTGCCGTGCATCGCCAGCGTGAGCACCGCCCTGTTGTCCCGTACCAGCGCGGCCGCCCGGCGATCGACCCACCAGCGGTCGAGCGGCACCGTCGCCAGGCCCATGTGGTAGCCGTGGCGCCGGGCGTGGGCCACCAGCTCGCGGTACTTGAGGTACCCGTAGGAGGGCCAGTGGAGGTTGGGGTCGTCCACCACGAACGACGCGCGCGGCGCCGGCAGGGTCCAGCCCTCCGCGCCGGCCACCTGCCCGAGGAACCGCACCACCGGCAACAGCCCCATGAAGCGGCCCGCTTTCAGGTGCTCGCGCAAGGTCTCGCCCTCGGCCGGCTCGGCGAGTGGGTACTCGCTGCACCACAAGCCCGCCGGGTCCTCGCCAGCCTGCCACCAGACCGGCCTCTGGTCCACGCTCCCCAGCACACGGCCCACTGCGGGATGCGGCGGCGGCAGCTCGCCGCTGACGGCGCTGTCCGCGATCGTCCTTCCGCGCAGTGGGCGCGCCACCTGCTCGTCGTCGGCCAGTGCGACCCCCGTGGCCGTGCCCCCTTGCCGAGCGTGAGCGGCGAGCACGAGCCGGGGCACCCCGGTGGGGACCTCCGGAAGACGCTCGGGGTCGAGCACAACAGCCGCATCCGCCCCCCGCGGATCGCCCCCCGGCAAATCGGGCCTCGACCGCTCGCTCCCTGGCGGATCGGCGTCGTTCGCTTGCGCGAAGCGAACCGGGTACACCTGCTCGAGCAGCCCCAGCACCCGCTCCACGGCGGGGGCTCCCCCCGCGCCGGGACCCGCCGGCGCCCCGTACACCGCGACGCGCTTGCGCGGCCCGTCCGGCTCGACGGCACTGCGAAAGCCGGTCACGTGGGGTCTCGTTGATCTCTCATGGCCACTCGTGATCCTACGGCGGCGCGTGGGGAAGCCGTGGCAACGGGTGAGCAGCCTACGCCGGCGGGCGGAGAGCCGGCGGTGTCCCAGTGGGTGGTGGTGCTGCTCGAGAACCTCACCTACCCCCGGGACACGCGGGTGCGCAACGAGGCGGAGTCGCTGGTCGGCGCGGGCCACCGCGTCACGGTGCTCGCCCCCCGCGGCCGCGGCGAGCCCTCGCGGGAGCTCGTGCGGGGCGTGGAGGTGCGCCGCTACCGCACGGTGTGGGCCGGGCGCTCGCCGTGGTCCTACGCGCTGGAGTACGGGGTCGCGCACGTGCAGCTCACCGCGCGCGCGCTCGCGGCGCTCGTGCGCGGCGCCGACACCCTGCACCTCAACGGCCCCCCCGACACCCTCGCCGTGGCGGGCATCCTCGCGCGGCTGGGCGGGCGCCGGGTGGTCTACGACATGCACGACTCCGGGCCGGAGCTGTTCCGCGCCAAGTTCGGCGAGACCGGGCTCGGCTCGCTGCTCGCCCGGGCGATGCTCGCCGCGCAGCGCGCCGCGGTGCGGTGCGCCAACCAGGTGGTGGTCACCAACGAGACCCAGCGCGAACTGGCCATCGCCCGCGGGGGGCGCTCGCCGCGGGACGTGACGGTCGTGCGCAACGGCCCCCGCGCGGCGGAGTTCCCCGAGCCCACGGCCGGCGCTCCGGGGGAGCTGGCCGCCCCCAAGCTCGTCTACGTGGGGACCCTCGACGTCCAGGACGGAGTGCTCGATCTGCCCGACCTCCTCGGAGCGCCCGCGCTGCAGAGCGCGCACCTCACGGTCGTCGGCGACGGCCCGGCACGCCAGGAGCTGCTCGAGCGCTGCCGCCGGGCGGGCGTGGAGAGTCGGGTCACGTTCACCGGCCACGTGCCTCACGAGCGCGTCGCGGCGCTGATCGGAGAGGCCGACGTCGGCATCGACCCCGCACCCGGCACCGAGCTCAATCACGGCTCGACGATGATCAAGGTCGCCGAGTACCTGGGCGCGGGGCGCCCGGTGGTGGCGTACGACCTGCGCGAGACCCGCCGCACCGCCGGCGAGGCCGCGCTGTATGCGCCGTGCGGGGACCGGCAGGCGTTCGTCGAGCTCATCGCCGCGCTCGCCCGCGACGGGGAGCGGCGGCTGCGCCTCGGGCGCCTGGCGCGCACCCGCGCCCTGGAGCTCACGTGGGAGCGCTCCGAGGAAGCGCTGCGCGAGGTTTACGGGAGGCTCGGGTAGGCCGGTCGCAGGCTTCGGCGGGACCTCGGGATCACTCGGACCCGGGGGTGCGCGCGAACGGCGGCTCGGCGAGGCCCAGCACAACGGCCAGCGCGCGGCGCTCGACCACGGCCCGCGCCGCCCACCGTGGCCGCGCGGAGCCGACGACGGTGGCGAGGGCGCCGCGCAGCGTGTGACGCAGCACCAGCGCCCCACGGATGGCCGCTGCCCGCACCGCTCCGTAGTGCTTGCGCGCAAACAGGATCTTGGCGTAGCTCTGCTGCGCCGACAGGTCAGGCCCGGGAGCGTGACCGCTGTGGTGCGTCACGGTCATCGTCGGCAGATGGGCCACCCCCCACCCGGCGCGGTGGAAGCGGTAGCACCAGTCGGTCTCCTCGGAGTAGAGGAAGAAGCGCTCATCCAGCGATCCGACCTCGGCTAGAGCCTCGGCACGAGCGATCAGGAAGGCGCCCACCAGCCACTCCGCCGAGGTCTCGCTGCCGTAGACACTCCTGCGGGGCTCCTCCTCGCGCCAGCGGCGCAGGGGCGCCCAGCGGGATGCGGCGAGCGCCTCGCCAAGCGCAAGCCAGGGAGTGGGGAAACGTCGCACGGAGTACTGCAGGGAGCCGTCGGGAGCGTTCTGCACGACGCTCGCCACCCCGATCGCGGGCCGCGCATCGAGGGTCCCCACCAGCTCGTCAAAGGTGCCGGAGTCGATCTCGACATCGGGGTTGAGCAGCAGCACATAGCGTCCGCGCACATGCTTCAGGCCGCGGTTGTTGGCGGCGGCGAAGCCGATGTTGGCCTCGCGCAGCACCCGCACCTCCGGGAGGGCCGCTTCGATCGCCTCGGGGGTGCCGTCGGCAGAGCCACTGTCGACGACGATCCATTCGACCTCCAGATCGCGCACGGCGGCCGCGGCCGACCGCAGCGTGCTCAACGCGAGCTCCGCACGGTTGTGGGTGACCACGATCACACTCAGGTCGGGGCGCATCACCAAAGCAACGTGCGCGGCCCCAGGTTTCTCGCCGCAAAAAGCGCCGTAGCGGGTTCGTTGCTTGTGGTGAGGCAGTCGCACACGCCCACGACCGACAGCCGCACCCGCCCCTCAACCACCGGAAGGATCGAGCAAAATGGAGTTTGCGCTTGTATTGCGAGAGCTGGCCAAGCACCGGATCGCGCTGGCGGTCGGCGTGCTTGTCGCCGTGGTCGCCGCCACCTTCAGCGTGTACCACCTCGACGGCCTGAAGCTCAAGCCGCGTCAGTTGCAGCACTCAAGCGCGAGCACCACGGTCTTCGTGGACACGCCGTCGTCAGTCCTCGGCAACCTCAACCCCTCGTTCGACCCGCTGCTGGCCCGCGCCACCGTCTACGCGAACTTCATGGCCAGCCAGTCGGCCCTCAACGCGATCGGCCAGCAGGCCGGCATACCCGGGGATCAGCTCTACGCGGCCGGCCCGGTCGATCCGCTGGTGCCGCGCGTGGTGGAGGAACCGACGGCGGTGCAGCGCAACGTGGAGATCACCGGCGAAACGGCGCCGTACCGGCTGAACTTCAACAACGACCCCAACCTTCCCACGATCGGGATCTACGCCCAGGCCCCGACCACCGCGCAGGCGATCGCGCTCGCCAACGCGGCCGCGAACAGCCTCAGTACGTACGTCAGAGGCCTGCAGGTGGCCGACAACGTTCCCGCGCAGTCCCGCGTGGTGATCCGTCAGCTCGGTAAGGCGAGCGGGGGGGTCGCCAACAGCGGGGTCAGCAAGTCGCTGGCTGCGATGGTGTTCCTTGGAGTCTTGGGCATGTGGTGTCTGCTGATCCTGGTTGGGTCGCGCTTCCGCCAGAACTGGCGCACGAGCGCGGACTTCGCAGCGGCACCCGACGGCGCAGCTGCCGCTCCCCAACTGACGCTCGGCGAGCTCGACCGGCCGCCTGGGATCGACGAGTTCGACCGTCCCCAAGGCTCCCGTGAAACCGTCGAGCTCGGAGTTCGGAACGCCGAGCACGAAGCTCGGAGCAGGCCGCGCGGCGGCGAGCGCGCTCCGGAGCCGGTCGGCGCGGCGAGGCTACACGCGCGTTTCCGCACAACCGGACAGTGACCGACGTGCGGGCGGGTGCGAGCATCGCCGGCGCCAGGCCCGACGCCTTCCCCCACACGCGCCGCCCGCTGCCGTGGCTGCTGGTGGGGTTTCTGGCGATGCTGTTCTTCGTGCCGATCGACTCGACGGAATTGAAGGTCAGTCTGCCGGTGGGCTCGCAGATCGACCGCTTCGCGGTCGTCGGGCTGGTCCTCGCGTGGCTCGTGTTCGGCGGCGACCAGCGGGCGTTCCTGCGCACACGACGCTCGAAGTTGTACGTGGGCGCGGCGGTGGCGTTCCTCGCGCTCGCCGTGGCAAGCCTGCTGCTGGACGTGGGGCGGATCGTCAACATCAACGACCTCACCCTCGCTGAGAAGCGCTTCGGCCTGCTGGGCTCGTTTCTGGTGCTGTCGTGGTTCACGCTCACGGCGTTGCGCTTCGAGGACGTGCGGGGCTTCGCGACGTACCTGATCGGACTCGGCACGGTGACGTCGATCGGGATGCTCGTCGAGCGTCACACGGGGACCAACGTCTTCTACGAATTGAGCGCCACGGTGCTCAAACCGATCGCGCGCGTGGCGGCGGCTCCGACGAACATCCACCCCGAATACGGCACCGACGGCCGTGTGGTGGTGGTGGGGCCGACGCTGCACGGCCTCGCGGCCACGACGATGTTGATGGTGACGATGCCGTTCGCGCTCGTGCGCATGTTCGACGCCTCGCGTACGCAGCCCGGGGGGCGCCGCTCGTGGTGGCTGAACGCGCTCGCGCTGACGCTGATGCTGGTGGGGGCGGCCTCGACCGATCGCAAGACCGCCCTGTTGGTCCCGGTCGCGGTGGTCCTGTACCTCGCCTGCTACCGCCCGCGCCAGGTGCTGCGCCTGGCTCCGATCGGGCTGGTGGCGTTGGTGGGCCTGGTGCACTTCGCCTCGCCGGGGGCGCTCGGCACGATCTTCACCCCAAGCGCTGGACTGAGCAGCAGCTCGACGACGCACCGCGTCGGGGACTTCACCAACGTCGCGCCGGACGTGCTCGCGCGCCCGATCCTGGGACGGGGCTTCGGCACGCTCAACATCGAAGCGCCGACCCAGTTCCGGATCAACGACGACGAGTACGTCGACGAGATCTGGCAGGTCGGGGTGGTGGGCCTGGCGGCCTACCTGCTCATGATCCTCGCGCCGATCCTCACGGCACGCCGGGCGATCCGCACCCGCGACCCGGCGGTCTCCTCCCTGGCGCTCGCCGCCTCGGCGGGCTGCGTCGCCTACCTTGTCGTCAACGCGCTGTTCGACGCGATGTCCTTCCCGCAGGCGCCCTACATGTTCTTCATGGTCGCCGCCCTGACGGTGATCGCCTCCGCCGGGCCCGCCGGGAACGTCGTGCCGAGCCGCGAGCGCGTGCGCCAGTTGGCCCGCGGTCGGCGCGTGCTGGCCGACGCGTCGACGTAGGCAGTCTTGCCGCACGCCGGCCGGAGTGTCGGCGTAGCCGATCCCTCTGCGCACGGTGGCCGAAGCCTCCGCGTGGAGGCCCGGTTTTTTTATTTGGATAAGGACCCCCACAAGGGGGGTCCGGGATGGGGTCGGTTGGTACGGAACCAAGCCCATTTTCGTAACGTATCGTCCTGTGTTACGATGCGATACGTGAGCGCTGTGCCTCTGAGTATCCGCCTCCCCGAACAGACCGTAGGGCGGCTGGCCGACCATGCAGGTCGCTCCAGCATGGCGCCACGAACGCTCGCGCAGCGCTACATCGAGGAGGGTTTGCGCATGGACGAGCACCCGCTGGTGCGATTCGCCGACGGCCCCTCCGGTCGCCGAGCGCGACTGATCGGCGGCCCGGACGTATGGGAGGTGATCTCAGTGGCACAGGACAACCACGGCGACCTGGAGGAGACCTCCGCATATCTGGAGATGCCTCTGGGCCATATCCAGGCTGCCGCCTCCTACTACGGAGCGTACCCGCAGGAGATCGACGAACGCATCGAGCGCAACCGCCGCGCAGCGCAGGAAGCCCACGCCGCCTTTCTTGCTGCCGAGCAAGCCCTTGGCCAGTGAGGCTACTGCTCGACGAGATGCTGTCCCCCACCATCGCGCGCGAGCTTCGCACCCGTGGTCACGATGTGGAGGCGATTCAAGAGCACCCCGAGTGGTGCTCCTACGACGACCGGCAGGTCATCGACCTCGCACGGCGAGAGCGCAGAGCGCTCGTCACCGACAACCTCGTCGATATGCGGCCCCTGCACTACGAGGCGGTCACTCCCGGAGGACCCGGCGACTATGGCATGGTCTTCATCCCCGGTGGTCGCCGCCGTACACGTGCAGATACCGGTCGGATCGTCGCCGCCCTGGAGCAGAAGTTGGCAGCCCACCCCGGAGAGAGCGACCTCGCCAGTGGCGAGGATTGGCTATAGGGTCATCGGCCGCGGCGCGATAGCGTCCATGCGCGGCGGGCGCATAGGCGGTCACTCTAAGGGATGCGACTCAGCGCTGCGGCCGCGAACGACGCGGCGATGGGGCAGGGCGCGGCGACCGTCAGGAACCGGCCGGGCGTCAGCGGAACGACCATCGTCGGGGAGCCCGCGACGCCGCAGTAGGCGGCGTGGCCGCTAACCGTGACCGACATCCGGTCCCGGAGGTGCGCCTGCGGCTTGAGCGTCGAGAAGTCGGTGGCGATCACGGCGACTGTGACGAGGCCCCGGGCGCCCTGCGGCGTGTAGATGCAGGTCGGACCCTGGGGCGCGTCGAGGGGCTGGCCGACCGGCTTGCCGAGGATCGCCTGCGCCTGCGCGCGGGTCACGAGCGAGCACGGGTTAAGCGCCTTGGCGCCCGTGGTGCTGACCTCGTCGTCGATCATCCCCGCCTGAGCCCGCGCCCTGATCGGGCTGCGGCGGGTCGGGTGCACCTGGTCGGCGCCCAGAAACTTGGAGATCGGCGTCACGCCGCGGCCGGCCTGCACGCGCGCGCCGACAACACCCTTCGGGACTGGCGCAGGGGAGGAGGCGGAAGAGGAAGAGGTGGACGGGGACGGGGACGAGGCCCCGCACGCGCCCACGAGGAGCGCGGCCGCGGCCGGCAGCAGCACGCACGCGCTCTTTCGAGTAACACCACTCATCGTTCGATCACACTCCTCACGAGCCCGGCGCGAACAGCACGTCGACCCAGTAGTTGGTGGCGTTGTAGCTGTTCGAGGGGAAGGTGCTTTCAGCGCTGTACGCGTAGACACCGTTGCTGCTCGTTTCGTTCGCGAGCGCAAGCAGCGGCGGGCTGCTCACCCCGGCAGAGGCGAAGGCGGCGGGGGAGTACGAGTAGCGGCCGTTCGGCGCGAAGTAGCCCGCCACGTAGGTGGTACCCGCGGTGACCGCGACGGGGCTCGAGAACGTGACCTGCTGCCACCCGGATTCCGTCTCGCCCGTGAACGTCGCGGAGGCGAGCAGGGCGCCAGTGGAGCTCCACAGGCTGCCCACGTGCGTGCCGGTGTTCGCGGCGGCCTTGTAGAAGCGGATCCCCGTCACCGAGCCGTTTTCGGCCGCGGTGAACTTGAGCCCCGAGCTCGATTGAGCCGCGGTCGCCCGAGTCGACCACTTCCGGCGTGGCGTAGTTGAAGATCGTGTCCTGCGGCGTCACAGCGCCCGACGCCGAGGACTGCGGACCGGTCCCGATCGAGTTGGTCGCCGAGACCTTGAAGGTGTAGCTCGTCCCGTTGGCAAGGCCCGTGACGATCGCGCTACGCGCCGAGGCGCCCACTTCTACGGACGTCTGCGCCGTCGTACCCACGTAGGGCGTGACCGTGTAGCCCGTGATCGGGCTGCCGTCGGCGTTGGGTGCGCTCCAGCTCACCTGCGCCTGGCTGGTCGCCGAGGTCGCCGAGACGCCTTCGGGCGCTTCCGGCGCTGAGGGCAGCGCCAGCTCGAACAGCACGTCCACCCAGTAGTTGGTCGCGTTGAAGCTGTTCGTGGGGAACGCACTGGAGGAGCCGTACGCGTACACCCCGTCCACGCTCGTTTCGTTAGCGAGCGCCTTCAACGGCGGGTTGCTGACCCCGAAGGGCGAAAAGGCCGCCGAGGTGGCCGAGTAGTGGCCGTTGGGCGCGAGGTAGCCCGCCACGTAGGTGGTCCCCGCTTTGACCGCGACGGGGCTCGTGAACGTGACCTGCTGCCAACCGGATTCGCCTTCGCTGGAGAACGTCGCCGAGGCGAGCAGCGTGCCTGTGGAGCTCCACAGGCTGCCCACGTGCGTGCCGGTGTTCGCCGCGGACTTGTAGAAGCGGACCCCCGTCACGAAGCCGTTTTCTTCGGGGGTGAACTTGACACCGAGCTCGACGGAGCTCCCGTCTCCGGCATCGACGACCGTGGGCGTCGCGAATTCGAAGATGGTGTCCTGCGGCGTGACGGCGTTCGAGGCCGCGGACTGCGGGCCGGTCCCGACCGAGTTCGTCGCGGCCACCTTGAACGTGTAGGTCGTGCCGTTTGTGAGACCGCTCAGCGCGAGCGAGGCGGTCGAGGCGCCCACTTTCACCGGCGTCTGCGCGGTGGAGCCGACGTAGGGGGTGACCGTGTACCCGGTGATCGGACCCCCGCCTTCGTTGCTCGGCGCCTTCCAACTCACCTGCGCCTGGCCGGAGGCAACGGCGGCGAAGACGCCCGTGGGCTGCGCGGGCGGCCCCGACGGCGGTACCGGTTCGAACAGCACGTCGGTGTAGTAGTTGGTCGCGTTGTAGCTGTTCGAGGGGTACGCGCTGCTCGAGCCGTACGCGTACACGCCGTTGGCGCTGCTGGCGTTGGCGAGCCCTTCCAGTGGCCCGCGGGTCACCCCCGCCGAGCCGAAGCCGAAGCCGGTCGCCGAGTAGTGCCCGAATGGGGCGAAGTAGCCGGCCACGTAGGTGGTGCCCGCTTTGACGGCCACCTTTGCTGAGAACGTCACCTGCTGCCACCCGGATTCCGTCTCGCCCGTGAACGTCGCGGAGGCAAGCAGCGTGCCGGTGGAGCTCCACAGGCTGCCCACGTGCGTGCCGGTGTTCGCAGCCGCCTTGTAGAAGCGGACTCCCGTCACCCAGCCTTCAGAGGAGGCTGTGAACTTGACCCCGAGCTCGACCGAGCTCGGGTCGCCGGCGTCGGGGAGCGTGGGCGTCGCGAAGTCGAAGATCGTGTCCTCGGGTGTTGCGGCCGTCGACGCCTGCGACGGTTCGCTCGTGCCGATCGCGTTGGTCGCGGTTACCTTGAACGTGTAGCTCGTGCCGGTGGTGAGGCCCGTCACGATCGTCGAGGTCGCCGAGGCGCCGGCGCTCACCGGCGTCTGCGCGGTGGAGCCGACGTAGGGGGTCACGGTGTACCCGGTGATCGGTGTCCCGCCTTCGTTGCTCGGCGCTTTCCAGCTCCACCAGCACCTGCTTGGTCGCGGGGCTCGCGGCCACGCCGCGTGGCGGCGAGGGCGGCGCGGTCGCCGGCGGGTTGACCGGGTTGGAGTGCGCCGACACCGGGCCGGCGCCGTTCGGGTTGGACGCCTGCACCGTGAACGTGTAGGTCGTGCCCGGCGTGAGGCCCGAGATCGTCACCGAGGTTTCCGGCGGGGAGCCGGTCACGGTGGTCGGCGACTGCGCGGTCGAGCCGACGTAGGGGGTGACGGTGTAGGTGCTCACCACTCCACTCGTGGGCGCCGTCCAGGAGACGGTCGCGGCGCCGGCCTGCGGCGTGGCTTTCACTTCGGTCACCTGTCCCGGGATCGCGGCCGGCGTGAACACCGGGTCCACCCAGTAGTTGGTCGCGTTGAAACTGCTCGTGGGGAAAATGGGCGTGCCGGTGTACGCGTACAGGCCGTTGGTCGTCGTGTCGCTCGCTCCGACCGCGTGCAGGGGCGGGCTGTTCAGCGCGTTGCCGCCGGTCGGGGGCGGGCTGTAGAAGTAGTACGGATCGCCTGCGTAGTGGCCGTTGGGCGCGAAGTAGCCCACCACGTAGGTCGTGTGCGGTGAAATCTGTACGGGCGCCGAGAAGTTGACCTGCTGCCAGCCGGAGGCGGTTTCGCCCGTGAAGGTCGCGGAGGCGAGCAGCGTCCCGTTTTCGCTCCACAGGCTGCCCACGTGCGTGCCGGTGTTCAGGGCGGACTTGTAGAAGCGGACCCCGTTGACCACACCGAACGCGTCGGAGGTGAACTTCATGCCGAGCTCGAGCGAGGTCGGGTCGCCTGCGTCCGGGGTGCGCGGCGTGACGCCCGCGCCCCAGATCGAGCAGGGGCATTCGACGTTGACGCTCACGCCCGCGGCGGGAGTCTCGAGGTTGGCGCTGTCGTCCACGGCGCGCGATTTGATGGTGGTCGTGGGGTTGCCGTGGGCGGCCCACGTGTACGACCATTTGACTGACTGTTCGGCAGGGGTGCTCAGCGTCGCAGGGTGCCACGTGGAGCCGCCGTCGGTGGAGACTTCCACGCCGGCCACCGCGCCGCCGCCGGCGTCGGTGGCGGCGCCCGTGATCGTGACGGCGCTGCCGTCCTGGAGGGTGGCGCCCTGTGCGGGTGCGGTGATCGTCGAGGTGGGTGGGGTGGTGTCGGTCGATTTGCTCCCCGACACGAGGCCCGCCACCAGCGACCCGGGCTGGGCGCCCATTTCGGCGAAGAGGTTGACCGTCGCCTGCTCCAAGTTGGGGTCCGGGGGCTTGTTGGCGGGCTCGGTGGTTTCCGATTCCCACGCGTTGACGTTGGCCAGGCCCCACGACCACTGCACGGTGCCCGCGCCGAACACGAGCGCCCCGCTGGGCGCCCTGTACAGCGTCAGGTGGTGCGTGGCCGTCTGGTTTTCCGCCAGACGGCTGCCGTAGTCGGTGAACGTCTGCAGGCCGCTGACCGTCGAGGAGGAGAGGTCGAACTCACCCGCGGGGCGGAAGCCGTTGTCGACGTCCTGGTCCCACTCGTAGCCGAGCGTCCCGGTCCCGGGCGCGAGCGTCAGCGACTGCCCGGCTTTCAGGGTGGTGACGGCCGTGCCTTTCCACAGGCGCAGTTTGCTGTACTGCGAGGGCACGGTGATGTCCGAGGTGCCCGCGTTGACCAGGAAGAGCTGGCCGGTGAGCGAGTTCTCGGGCCTGCCCCCGTTGGCGGGAGGACTGAAGCGCGGGTCGCGCCAGGTGCCCGTCCAGATCGAGGGGTCGAGCGGGTCGACGGGCGCGTTGTAGTGAGTCTCCTTGTAGGAGGTGACGGTGCGGTAGGGCGTGCTCGTGCCTTCGGTGCTCGGCCCCCAGCGCGTCTTCCAGAAAACCTCGTTGCCGCTGAAGAACGCAAGGTTGACGCCGGCTTCGCGTGCCGCTTCGACGTTGCTCCGCTGACCTTCGGACCAGTACTCGTCGTGGCCGCTGGAGACGAACACCTTGTGGTTCTTCAGCAGCGCGCCGCTGTGGTCGACTTCGGACTCGCTCGTGTAGCTGACGTTGTAGCCGTTCTCTTCCAGCCAGTACATCATCTGGTACTCGGCGTACCAAAGGTAGGACCGCCCGCCGTCGACCTGGAAGGCGCCCTCCCACGGGCGGTTGTAGGAGACGGCGTCCGCGCCCTTGTATGCTTCCGGTTCCCCGGGAGGGCAGGCGACGGTGCACGTGTAGAGGCTGTTGCCGCCCCAGTCGTTGTAGGCCTCCCACGTCGCGTCGGAGGTCTGCAGCAGGATTTCGGAGTGGCTTGAGTCGTTGCGCACCACGAACGGGATCTGGCTCTCTTCCTTGCCGGCGCCCAACACGAGCTCCGCGACGTAAACCCCCGACACGGCGTTGCTCGGCACCGTCCAGGAGGCCGAGACACCCCAGTTGCCGCAGTCGATCAGCCCCGTCGTGGAGCTGGTCAGGCAGGCCGGCTGTTTCTGGGGCAGCGTCGCCGTGGGTTTGACTTCGGAGACGACCACGTGCGCCCCGTTGCCGCCGTAGTAGCCGAGCCGCAGGATTTCGAGGTGGTAGGAGGAGGCGGTCGTCTTGATCTTGAACGACTCGGTCTGCCCGACGTTGACACTCATCGAGGTGGCGTACCCTTCGATTTCGGGGTTGCCCACACCGTTGACCTGCCAGTTGCTCGGCGGATCGCCGGGGAGGGCGTTCTCGCACACGATCGGGTTGGCGGCTTCCCCGCATTTGTCTTCCGCGGCGCTCGCCGGCCCCGCGGACGCCAGCGCCAGGGCAGCGAGGAGCGCCAGCGCGCCCAGCAGCCACAGCAGTGCCGCACGCATAGGCGCACGTACGCCCAAGCCCAATCCTCGCGTGTCGTCCCTCACGATGCCTCCTTGCCGGTCAGCCCCGCAAGAGCGGTCCGCGCCGAGATTGTGGGTGAGCCCTGAAGTACTGCGTGCCCTTTCACGAGGCCCCCTTGCCGCTGAGCACAGCGGGCACGGTCCGCACAAGGATCGAGAGGTTGAGCCACAGGGAGCGGCGCTCCGAGTACTCGACGTCGAGCGCGATCATCTGCTCGAGCGTGAGATCGGAGCGCCCACTCACCTGCCATAGGCCGGTCAGCCCAGGCTTTACGGCGAAGCGCGCGAACCAGTGCGCGGGGTAGTGCTCCACCTCGTAAGGGATCGGCGGACGCGGACCGACGAGCGACATCTCACCGCGCAGTACGTTCCACAGCTGGGGCAGCTCGTCGAGGCTCGACTGCCGCAGCAGCCGCCCGAGGCGCGTGACGCGCTCGTCGCCCACGAGCTTGAAGCGGGGGCCGCCGTCGGGACGCTCGGGCTGCTCGCCCGCGATCAGCCCCAGCACGAAGTCTCGGTGGGTGTCGTGGCCGACGCCGTCGTGCATCGTGCGAAATTTGTTGACGGTGAACGGCTCCAGGCCGCGTCCGACGCGGCGCTGGCGAAACAGCACGGGGCCCCGGGAGTCGATCCGCACCGCGAGCGCGAGCAGCGCGAGCAGCGGGAAGAGCACCACCAGCAGCGCGGCCGAGAGGGCGACGTCGAGCGCGCGCAGCGGCGCATCGAGGTACCACTTCCGCGTCGCGGCGATGTGGACCGGGGGGTACGGCGCCTCGCCTACGACCGCCGTGGCCGCGAGCGCGTGGGGGTACTCCGCCAAGCCCCGTCTCTGGGCAGTGCTCGCCTCCATACCAGATGAACGCACCGGTCTTTGCCGGTCTTTTGTGACTGTGAAAGCTTGCGGAACCGGCCTTTGTCGGTCTTTTGTGACCGTCAAAGCACGCGGAACCGGTCCGTGCGGGTCTCTTGTGATCGAGACGGTGCCCGGAAACAGGCGGCACGCCTCCTCCCAGGCACTCTCGGGCATCACGCCGCCAGGCTGACCGCGTGGGCGGCGAGGCGCTGCAGCACGTAGTCCTGCTGCTCCTCGCTCAGGTCAGGGAAGAGGGGCAGCATCAGCACCTCGCGCGCGGCCGCCTCGGTGTGTGCGAGCGCTGTGTGCTCGCCGGCGTAGGAGCGCTCCTCGTGGATCGCCATCACCCCGCGGCGGGTCGGGATGCCGTCGCGCAGCAGGCGGCGCATCAGCTCCGTGCGGCCAACCGCCGCGCGCGGACCGACGCGCACGCAGTAGGACTGCCAGGTGCGCTGCGCGTACGGCGGTTCGTAAGGTGCGTACAGGTGCGGGATCTGAGCGAGTGCGGCGGTGTAGCGCTCGGCCAGGTGCCGGCGGCGTTCGAGGATGCCGTCGAGATCCTCCAGCTGGCACAGCCCGAGCGCAGCCTGCAGGTCGGTCATGCGCGCGTTGAAGCCCCGTTCGGGGTAGCTCTCGATGACCACGTCGCGGGCAGCGTGGCGGGCTAGGTCGGACGTGTCCATCCCGTGCGCGCGCAGCCGCCGCAGCCGCTGCGCCACCGCCGGGTCCTGCACGGCGATCATGCCCCCCTCGCCGGTCGTGATGACCTTGCGTGGGTGCAGGGAGAAGCAGGCGAGCGGCCCGAGCGAGCCGATCGGCCGGTCCTTGTAGCGGGCGCCGATCGCGCAGGCGGCGTCCTCGACGATCGCGAGGCCGTGGCGCTCGGAGAGCGCGAAGAAGGCGTCCATGTCGGCGGGCAGCCCGACCTGGTGGACGGGCATGACGGCCTTCGTCCGTGGCGTGATCGCGCGCTCGGCGGCGGCCGCGTCGAGGTTGTAGGTGAGCGGGTCGACGTCCGCGAACACCGGCTGCGCGCCGCACTGCCAGACGGCGTTGGCGGTCGCGATGAACGACAGCGAGGGGACGATCACCTCGTCGCCCGGGCCGACCCCCGACACGTGCAGCGCGAGGTGCAGGGCCGTCGTGCAACTGGTCGTGGCGACCGCGTCGGCCGCCCCAACGCGCTCGGCGAAGGCGGCCTCGAAGGCCTGCACGCGCGGACCCTGGGAGACCCAGCCGGTTGCCACGGCCTCCGCGATCGCGGCCGCCTCTCGGCCGGAGAAGCTCGGACGTGCGAAGGGGACCTCCATCACGACGCCCCGATCGCCGCGGAAACGCAGCCGGTTTGTGCTGGAGGATCGGCCGAACCGCCACCGCTCGGTGCCGCTGTGTGGCAGAGACCGGTCACGACGCCCCCGCCAGCGCCGGCGCCAGTGCCTGCTCGCGCTCGGCGCGCCACCACTCGACGAGTCGCCGCAGGCCCTCTTCGAGATCGACCTCCGCCTCGAAGCCCAGGCGCTCGCGGGCGAGCGTGGTGTCCGAGAGGCGCCGCGGGACCTTGTTGACAGACCGCTCGGGGCCGTGCTCGACGGGAAGGTCGGCGTCCATCACCTCGATCAGCATGCGTGCGAGCTCGAGCAGACTGGTCTCGGTGCCGCTGGCGACGTTGAACACCTCGTCGCTCACCGGCGCCGCGGCGGCGAGCAGGTTGGCCCGGGCGACGTCGCCGATGTAGATGAAGTCCATCGTCTGCGACCCGTCCCCGAGGATCAGCGGAGCGTCGCCGGCTTCGATGCGCTCCATCCAGCGCACCAGCACCTCGGTGTAGACCCCGTGGATGTCCATCCGCGGCCCGTACACGTTGAAGTAGCGCAGCGCCACGTAGTCGAGCCCCCGCATCGAGTGGAAACTGCGCAGCAGGCCCTCGTTGAAGGTCTTCGCGGCGCCGTAGAGCGTGTCATTCGCGTAGGGGTGGTGGGACTCGGTTGTCGGGAACTCCTCGGCGAGGCCGTAGACCGACGCCGAGGAGGCGGCGACGACCCTGCGCACCCCCTCCGCGAGAGCGGCCTCGATCACGTTGTAGGTCCCGTCGACCATCACCTCTAGCGCGAGCCGCGGTTCCTCCGCGCACTGGGTGATGCGCAGCGCCGCTTGGTGGAAGACGACGTCGATGCCGCGCGTCAGCTCGGCGACGAGCTCGCGGTCGCAGATGTCGCCCTCGACGAGCCGCACAGGGCCGTTGGCGAGCGCCCAGGCGAGGTTCTCGGGACGGCCACGCACGAAGTTGTCGAGCACGACGATCTCCTCGGCCCCGGCCTGCACGAGCTGGTCGGCGATGTTGGAGCCGACGGCGCCCGCGCCGCCGGTGATGAGGGCGCGGACACCGCGCAGGGTAGGAGCGTTCATGGTGACTAAACGCCCCCAGGTAGGGTGATTTTTCGAGAGCTTCTCGATTGCCCTGGCCCGTCGCCCAGCGCCCTGATGACCCGCGCGGGGTTGCCCGCCGCGATCACGCCCTCCGGGATCGACCCGGTCACGACGCTGCCGGCGCCGATCACCGAGTGAGCGCCGACGGTCACACCCTTGAGGATCTTCACACCGTCCCCCACGAACACGTCCTCACCGAGCTCGACCCCCGCCATGCGCGGCTGACCGTCGCGGCGGTGGTTGGGCCGCAGGTCGTGGAAGTCGCTGTCGTAGATCGTCACCTCCGACCCCAACAGCGCACGCGCGCCGATGCGGATGCCCGGTCCCTCGCTCTTGAGGAACGCGTTGTTGTTGATCTGCACCTCGTCGCCGATCTCGATCGCCGAGTGGGGAGTGGCGGCCTCGACGTGGCAGTAGCCGGTGTAGAACAGAGTCGATCGGGGCCAGCCGAACTCGACGTCGCGACCCAGCACGATCGCGCCGGTGCCAAGGAACAGCACGGGTTGCAGGATGACCGGTGAGCCGCTAACCCGCCGGCACGTGGAGAGCGCCTGGTACTTCCAGATCCGCGCGCGCCGCAGGGGCGCGTCCAGGTAGCCCGAGCCTCTCATGTCCGTTCAGCCGAATCTCTCATGCCGGCCCAACCGAACCTCTCATACCCGCTCATGCCGCCGACCGCGCGTCGGCCGTGGTCAGGCGCCGCTGCATCCAGCGCAACCGGGGGTGCTCCGGCACGAACTGCTCCAGAACCGCGCGCAGGCTGCGCCACGTCGCGGGGAAGCAGAGGCGCAGTGTCAGCAGGTAGGGGGGCACCGCGACGAGCCCGACCGCCGTCAGCCACAGGATCCTGGGCAGGTGCGCATCCGTGAGCGCGAGGCTCGCCGGCAGGGTCACCGCCACAAGCCCCAGGCAGGCGACGGTGGCCGGGCAGACGTCGCTCCACAGGCAGCGCAGCGGGCGCTCGGAGGAGTCGCGCAGCATCAGGCGGTACGCGAACACGAGGAACAGCGTGTGCACGACCGCCGCGTCGGCGGCGACCGCGTCGATCCCGAGCGGTACGACCAGGAACACCGAGCCCGCGTAGACGCCCCAGTGCGAGAGACCGTAGCCGAGCAGCGCGCGCGTGCGGCCGTTGGCCATCAGCACCGTCCCCACGGCGTCGATCACGAGGGTGGCGGCCCCGCCCACCGCGAGGATCTGCGTCGGCACCACCGCCCCCGTCCACTTGGGGCCGAAGAGAAACGGAACGAGCACCGGCGCGCCGATCGCCAGGAGCACGAGCAGCGGGAAGAGGGTGATCGTCAGCAGGCGCACCATCTGGCGGCGCATCTCGGCCAGCTCGGTTTCGCTGCGGGTACGTGAGAGCAGGGGAAAGCCGACCTGGCCCATCACCATGCTGACCTTCTTCTGGTAGTCGACGGCCAGGGTGTAGGCGCGAAAGTACAGGCCGGCCGGCACGACCCCAAGGCGGGCGCCGACGATCGCGTAGTCGCTGTTGCGGAACCCGACCCAGCTGGCCGCCGCCATCGACGCCGAGAAGCCGTAGTCGAGCAGTTCGCGGGCGGCCTTGAGGTGCAGGCGCGGCAGTGGCGGCGGCGCGCTGACCCACGCGATGGTGGTCATCGCCAGCGTGCTGGCGAGCATGCCCCAGATCAGCGCCTCGCCGCTCAGGCCCGCGAGCGCGAGGGCGATGCAGGTCACGACGCGCACAAGGGTGCTCGCGACTTCGATCTCGCTCAAGCGCCGGAACGCCATCCGCCTGCGCAGCAGCGCCATCGAGACGGTCCCCGCCGCGGCGATCAGGCACAGGGGCGAAATCAGCCGGACGAACTGCGCGGTGCGCGAGCCGAAGATCGGGTCGATCGCCAGGCTGGCCACGACCAGCATCAGCCCGGCCAACACGAGGCCGATGAGCAGCCCCAGCGCCATCCCCGACTGCAGGTGCTCGCGGCTGAGGACCTTGCGCTGGACCAGCGCGCTGCCCACTCCTTCGGCGGTGATCACGTAGGCCAGTTCCTGGGCGATCAGCGCCACCGCGTAGCGGCCGAATTCGGCGGGCGGGATGATGCGCGCGAGGACGACCATCGAGCCCAGCAGGAGAAACTCGGCCGTGGGGCGGGCGATCGAGGACCACCGCATCCCGTGCAGGGCGGCCGCACGCAGATCCTCAGCCGCGTGATCGTCGGCCGCACGCAGATCCTCAGCCTCGCGCCCCTCGGCCGCACGCAGCTGCTCACCGGCGCGACCCTCGGCCTCACAGCGCTCCGCCGCGCGCTCCTCGTCGGCCGACCGCAGACCCTCGGTCGACCGCGACTCGTCCGTCATGGCTACGCGGCAGCGCGTTCGAGGCGCGGCGCGGCGAGCGCCAACGGGGCTCCGTTGTCGCGGATCGAGGCCGACGCCATCTCGACGGCGGCGACGATTTCGATCCCGAGCGCCACGTTCGAGCGGGGTTCGGAGCCCGTGCGGATCGCACGGGCGAAGTCCTCGAGCTCCAGGCGCAGCGGCTCCTGCGGCTGCACCCGCGGGATCACGACGTCACCGGTCCGGTAGATCAACTGGTGCTCGCCGAAGTTGGAGGGCGGCCCCACGTCCATGCCACGGTCGTACACCCGCACCGGCTCGTCGGAGGCGGTGTCGTCGTACTGCACCATGCGCTTGGAGCCCACCACGATCATCTGGCGCATCTTGCGCGGCGCCAGCCAGGAGAGCTGCACGTTGGCGGTGGTGCCGCCGGCGAAGGTGAGCGTCAAGAACGCCGTCTCCGGCACCCCCTGCGCGAACACGCTGCTCCCCGAGGCCGAGACCTCCACGATCGGCTGGTCGAGCCAGTACATGAGGATCGAGAGGTCGTGCGGCGCGAGGTCGCAGACGACGCCGTCGGACTGGTACTTGCCGAGGTTCATCCGCGAGGAGGTGATGAAGTGCACGTCGCCGACGGTGCCGTCGCGGACAAGGTCACGCACGGTGTTGACGGCCGGGCTGTAGATGAAGGTGTGACCCGGCATCAGCACGAGGTCCCCATCCTCAGCCAGGTCGGCCAGCTCGTGGGCGTGGTCGAGACGGGTGGCGAGCGGCTTCTCGACGAGCGCGTGCTTACCCGCTTCCAGCGCCCGCTTGACGAGCGGGTGGTGGGTCTGCGGGGGCGTCGCGAAGATCACCGCCTCGACGGCGTCGTCACAGAGCAACTCGTCGAGGTCGGCCACCGCGCGCGCCTGCGGGTGGCGCTGGGCGAGCGTCCGCAGCTGGGCCGGGTCGCGGTCGCACAGCGCGCGAAGGTGAAACTCGGGGCGCTCGGCCAGGTTGCGGGCGAGGTTCGGGCCCCAGTAGCCGCAGCCGACGACGGCCGCGCCGATCGGCGCCGGCCGGGGCACGATCCGCCCCGGCCGGCGCACCTCCCCGGCCGGGGCGCCCCAGTCGCCCCGTGTCCCTGAGGAGTCTCCCCCGCCTGTGGAAGTCGGTCCCATATACATCATCAACGCACCCCCTCCAGTCCGTCTTTTGTCAGCCCGTGCTCTGAGCGAGAGGACTTGTTGCTTGCAAAGGTTCCGACCGCCCCGACCACCTGCTCGAGCTCGGCCGCTGACATCCCCGGGAAGATCGGCAGCGAGCAGATCCGCTCCGCAAGCCCCTCGCTCACCGGGAGGCTCCCCGGGCCCTGCCCGAGCTCGGCGTAGGCCGCCGTGCGGTGGATCGGGACGGGGTAGTGGATGCCCGTCGCGACGCCCCGCTCGGCGAGGTGCTGGCGCAGCGCGTCGCGGTCCTCGCAGCGCACCACGAACAGGTGGTAGACGTGGTCGGCGCCGGCGAACGGCAACCCGACCGGGTCGACCACCCCTCCGCTCAGCCGCTCGCGCAGCTCGCCCCCGAGCCGGCGGCGCTCGTCGTTCCAGCCGTCCAGGCGCGTGAGCTTGCGCCGCAGCACCGCCGCCTGCAGGGCGTCCAGCCGTGCGGTCGAGCCGACCAC
Source organism: uncultured Solirubrobacterales bacterium (assembly GCA_963702085.1). Lineage (GTDB taxonomy): Bacteria > Actinomycetota > Thermoleophilia > Solirubrobacterales > Solirubrobacteraceae > Palsa-744. The sequence goes on from OY969707.1 coordinate 3,405,141, forward strand.
ACGGTGGTGGTAGCGCGGACGCTCCCCGTGGGAGCGCAGCAGCCGCAGGCGGTCGGCGAGCTCCGGCACGGCGGTCACGACCGCCCCTCCGTCGCCCCACGCGCCGAGGTTCTTGGCGGGGTAGAAGCTGAAGCAGCCGAGCGACCCCAGCGTACCCACCCGCCGGCCGCGGTAGCGAGCGCCGTGCGCCTGACAGGCGTCCTCGAGCACGTGCACCCCCGCTTCGCGGGCCAGCGCGAGGATCGGGTCGAGCTCCACGGTCCCCCCGAACAGGTGCACGGGGATCACACAGCGCACGCGCGGCCCGAGCGCAGGCGCGAGCAGCTCGGCGGTGAGCAGGTGGGAGTCGGGGTCCACGTCCACCGGCACCGGGGTGGCCCCGACCGCTGAGACCGCCTCGGCGGTCGCGATGAACGAGTTGGTCGGCACGAGCACCTCGTCTCCGGGCCCGATCTCCAGGGCACGCAGGGCGAGCACGAGCGCCTCGGTACCGGAGGAGACGCCGACCGCGAAGTCGGACTCGCAGTAGTCGGCAAACTCCCGCTCGAAGGCCTCGACGTGGTGGCCGAGCGTAAACGCGCCGTGCTCGGCGACTTCGCGGACGGCCCCCAGCAGCTCCTCGAGCAGTGCGGGGTCGGCACAGTCCATGCGCGCGAACGGCACCTGGGCCGCGCGGACGGGATCGTGTGTAGCGGTGGTGGCGGACATTCTCTGGCTCCTTTCAGACCGCAACGGCGGCGGTCGCGGGGGCAGCTTCCAACCGGACCAGCTCCTCGCGGAGCGCGCGGCGGCCGCGGTGGTGCAGGCCGTGAACCGAACTCTCCGAGCGGCCCAGCTGCGCGGCGATCTCAGGCGGGGTGAGCCCGATCACGTGACGCATCACAACCACCGAGCGCTGCTCCTCCGGCAGCGAGTCGAGCGCCGTACGCAGGGAGCGCGCCCGGTCGAGCGAGGTGTCGTCGACGTGGGTGTCGGCCCCGAAGACCTCCTCGGTGGGGGTTGCCCGGCGCCGGCGCAGGTGGTCGAGCGCGACGTTGCGCGCCAGCCGCAGCAGCCAGCCGGAGAAGGGGATGCCGCGGTCGTCGTACTTGCAGATCGCGGTGATCAGCTTTAGGAAGACGTGCTGGGTGAGGTCTTCGGCCTCCTTCTCGTCGCGCACGATGGAGCGCACGTAGCCGTAGACGTTTTCGGAGTAGCGCACGTACAGCACTCGCAGCGCGTCGCGGTCCCCCTCCTTGGCACGCGCGATCGCGAGGCGCACCTGGCGCATCGACTCGGGCGACTCGTCGAGGGTCGTGCGAGCACGCAACCCGATTCGCTGGTTCTCCTGAACGGTTTTGACACTTGTGAGCATCGGAGGCCTCCATCCTTGGTCTGGCGTTTCCATGTCTTCTGCTGTCTGCTGGCGACCCCCTCACGCTCCTCCGAGCGTCGCCGGCCTCACACGCTGTGCGTCCCGAGAGGCCGGTAAGGGGTGCGGCAACCGATGATGGGGAGCCGGCGGGACACCCACAATCGCCCGCAGTTCCCGACTTGCGTTCACCGCCATGAACGCCTCGATCCGCCATCCTTCGGGAGGCGAGCGTTCACCACGATGAACGCCAGGGTCCGCCATCCTTCGGGGGAACGTCACCTTTCCCCGGAGTCACCAACTGCAAGGAGCCCCGCATGAGCGAGCACCCGCACACCCGCCCGCAGCCCGACGAGGAGGACCCCTACGAGTCGCTGATGGCCCGGCGGGGAGCACCCAAGCGCCGTTTCCCCGCACGCGAGTGCGAACCGCGACTGGCGTACGCGCTCGTGCACGACGAGCTGCTACTGGACGGGGTGGCGCGTATGAACCTCGCGACCTTCTGCACCACGTGGGCCGAGCCTGAGGTGCTGGCGCTGCTGGCGGAGAGCTTCGACAAGAACATCGTCGACAAGGACGAGTACCCCCAGACCGCGGAGCTCGAGGCGCGGTGCGTGCGGATGCTGGCCGACCTGTGGCACTCCCCGCACCCCGATACCACACTCGGCACCTCCACGACCGGCTCCAGCGAGGCCGCGATGCTGGCGGGCCTGGCGGCGAAGTTCCGCTGGCGCGAGCGCCGCGAGGCCGAAGGCAAGCCCGCCGAGCGGCCGAACTTCGTGTGCGGGCCGGTGCAGGTGTGCTGGGAGAAGTTCGCGCGCTACTTCGACGTGGAGATCCGCGAGGTGCCGATGGACCCCGGCCGGTACCTGATGGAAGCCGAGCAGTGCCTGGAGCGGTGCGACGAGAACACGATCATGGTGGTCGCCACGCTCGGGCAGACGTTCACCGGCCTGTTCGAGGACGTCGCCGGGATCGCCGCCGCGCTCGACGGGCTGCAGGCCGAGCGCGGCCTCGACGTCCCGCTGCACGTGGACGGCGCCAGCGGCGCCCTGCTCGCCCCGTTCACCGCGCCGGAGCTGGAGTGGGACTTCCGCAACCCGCGCGTGCGGTCGATCAACGCCTCCGGGCACAAGACCGGCCTCGCCCCGCTCGGCTGCGGGTGGGCGGTGTGGCGCGAGCAGGCCGACATGCCGCAGCGGATGATCTTCAACGTCAACTACCTCGGCGGGGAGATGCCCACGTTCAACCTCAACTTCTCCCGCCCCGGGGGGCAGGTCGTGACCCAGTACTACGACTTCATCCGCCTGGGACGCGAGGGCTACGCCCGCGTGCACGGGGCCACGTACGAGACGTGCCGCCACCTCGCGCAGGCGATCGCCAAGGCGGGGCCGTTTGAGATCGTCCACGACGGCGACCCCGACAGGGGCATCGCCGCGGTCTCGTGGAAGCTGGCCGAGGGCGCCGAGCACGCCTTCAACCTGTTCGACCTCGCCGACCGCCTGCGCGCCCACGGCTGGCTCGTGCCCGCCTACACGCTGCCCCCCCACCTCGAGGGCCTCGCGATCCAGCGGATCCTGGTGCGCCACGGCTTCAGCCGCGACATGGCCGACCTGCTGCTCGCCGATCTGCACCGCAGCCTCAAGACGCTGGCGGACCACCCGCCGAGCTCGTCGCTCTCCGAGCAGGAGGTCGGCTCCTTCAACCACAACGCGAAGGTCGCGGTGCGCTGAACGCCGCCCTACGCCACCTCCGACGCGAACGCCTCCGGCAGGTCCCCGCTCCAGGTGCGGAAGAAGGCCTCCGCGGTGGAAGCGTCGAGGGGACGCGCAAAGAGGAAACCCTGGCCGGAGTCACACTGCTCGTCCTGCAGCAGGCTCAGCTCACCGTGGTGCTCGATGCCCTCGGCGAGCGTCTCGATCGACATCGCCTTGCCGAGCTGCACAAGCGTGCGGATCAGCGTCTCGCCTTCGGGGGACTGCGTCAGCCGCGCGATGAAGGAGCGGTCGATCTTCAGCGCGTCCACGGGGAACTGCTGGAGGTGCGAGAGCGAGGAGTAGCCGGTGCCGAAGTCGTCGATCGCGATGCGCACGCCGAGCGCCTTGATGGCGGCGAGCCGGCGGACCGTGTGCTGGGCGTCGCGCATGATCGTCGTCTCGGTGATCTCGAGCGTCAGCGCGCCGGGCTCGAGGCCGCTCTCCGCGAGCGCCTCGCGGACGTGGCCGACGAATTCGTCGGTTTCCAGCTGGCGGGCCGAGACGTTGACCGACATGCCGATCGCGTGTCCCGCGGCACGCCACGTAGCGCTCTGCCGGCAGGCCTCGTACAGGACCCACCGTCCGACCTCCACGATCAGGCCGGTCTCCTCGAGCAGTTGCACGAAGTCGTCGGGCTGCACCTCCCCGCGGCGCGGAGAGTCCCAGCGCAGCAGCGCCTCCACGCCGGTGGGGCTCATGCTCTGCAGGTCGAACGTGGGCTGGTAGACGAGGAAGAACTGGTCGCGCTCGAACGCTTCGCGCAGGTCCATCTCGAGCTCCATGCGGCTCTGCACGGCGTCCTGCATCGCGGACTCGAACACCACGTAGCGGTTCTTGCCGTCCCACTTGGCCCGGTACATCGCGATGTCCGCGTCGCGCAGCAGCTCCTCGGCGGACTCGCGATCGCCCATCGCGATCCCTACCGACGCGGAGACAGCCAGGCGCGCGGCGTCGGCGTCGTCGAGTTTGAACGGCTGCTCGAGCGCGGCCAGCAGACGCTCGGCGATCAGCTCGGGGCCGGCGGCCAGCGACATGCCCTCGGCGATCACCACGAACTCGTCGCCGCCGAGGCGCCCGAGCGCGTCGGTCTCACGGATCGCGGCCCCCAGTCGCGCGGCGACCGCCTTCAGCAGTCGGTCGCCCGCCCCGTGGCCGAGCGTGTCGTTGATCGACTTGAAGTTGTCGAGGTCCACGAACAGCGCCGCGACGGGCGTGCGGCTGCGCCGCGAGCGCACGAGCATCTGCTCGACGCGGTCGAGCACCAGGGTGCGGTTCGGCAGACCCGTGAGGGGGTCGTGGGTGGCGAGGAAGGCGAGCTCGTCCTGGCGGCGGGAGAGCTCCTCGTGCGCCTTGCGCCGCTCCTCCTCGAAGGCCTCGCACATCCGCACGAGCGTCACGTCGAGGCTGCGCTGCAACATCGCCAGCGCCCCGTCCAGCACATCCTCCGCCAGCCCGAGCGCCGTGGCGCGCTCGCGCACGACCTCCTCGGCCGCGTCGCGCCAGCGCAGGCAGCGCTTGGTGACCTCGTTGAGCGGCGCCGCCCGCTGGGCGGCCAGCTGGCCGAAGATGCGCCACGACTCGCGGCCGACCTCGCGGGCGACCTCCTCGCCGTCGCCGGCCATCCACCTCGCGACGGCGATCGTAGAGACCGAGCCGACCCGCGTGAAGGAGTCTTCCACCAGCGCGTCGAGCACCGCACCGGACCCCGCCGAGCGGCGCAGCATCCCCGCGACCACCTCGTCGGTCCCCACTTTGAGCGCTTCCCCGAGACGGCGCAGGTCGTGGCGGCGATCGTCCACGAGGCCCGCCTGCGCAGGCGCAGGCCCGCTCGCCACCTCCCCACCCTCGCTCGAGGGATCTTGCCCCTGGACGGACATGCCCTCATCTATCGGCAACGGCCCGTGCTTCTTGAGAAACGTCTCCCACGGCGACCGAACGCCCCGCCGCCGGCGAAAGGAAAGATTTCCACCACGCAGCAACTCGCCACCCCGCCGGGGGTTTGATCGAGCGGACCCCTTGTAAACGGTGACTTGACGAGAAGCCCAGCGAACCTATAGGTTGGTAGGCTCGGACTGGGGTCTACATTAGGCAAAGCAAAACGTTGGAGGAGAGGGGCATCGTGGTCTTGAGGAATCGCATTCATCGCAGTCTCGCCGTGGCGGGCACGCTCGTCGTCGCGGCCGGCACACTTGCTCTCAGCAGCGCAGCCGGGGCGTCGGGGTCGCACGCCGTGGCGGCGAGGACAATCACGCTGAACGACAGCGGGCACCTGCGTGAGACGTCGCACAAGGGCTTCAACCTGTACGAGAGCGGCAAGGCGAGCGGCACGATCGGGGGCACGGTCTCCCTGCACCTGGACGTCGTCTCCACCAACCGCGTGACTGCCGAACTCACCGTCTACGCCAGCGGCGGCGGCTCGATGAGCGGCACGGCGTCGGGCAGCTACCGCAACAACGGCGCCACCGCGAGCTTCTCGGGCTCGCTGTCGATCACCCACGGGACCGGCAAGTACGCCCACGCGCGTGGGTCCGGCATCAGCTTCAGCGGCACGATCGAACGCCTCCACGGCTCGGTCACCGTCCGGGTCAACGGCCACCTCTCCGTCTGACGCGTCGCAGGGGGGACCCATGCTCAACAAATCCAGGTCACTGATGGTTGCGGCGGTGCTGCTGGTCGGCGGGTGCGTGGGGGCGCCCGCCGCCGGCGCAGTCACGGAGAACGCGACGCTCCAGGCGTCGTTCACACCGGACGTGCTTGGCGCCAGCACGACGATCGGGTTCGGATTCCACCTCTCCACCGCGGAAGGGCTGGCGCCCCCGCCGCTGGCGAACATCGACCTGCACATGCCGGCCGGCATGAACTACACGTCGACCACACTCGGCCTGGCGATCTGCCAGCCGGAAGAGCTTGAAAAGCACGGGCTCGGCGGCTGCCCGGCCAACTCGCGCCTCGGGTCCGGCAGCGCGTTCGTCGAAGTCCCGTTCGGCACCAGCTCGGGCCAGGAGATTCCCGAAATCCAGGCGTTGATGGGGCCGCCGAGCTCCAACAGCAACATCGTGGTGCTGTTCTACGCAAACGGCCAGACCCCGGTCTTCGCGCAGCTGGTCTTTAGAGGCGAACTGCTGCCCTCGACGGGGCGCTTCGGCTCGCAGCTGTCCACAGTCGTGCCGGCGATCAGCAGCGTGCCCAACGGCCCGGACGTGTCGATCGTCAGCGTGCAGTCCACGATCGGCCCCAGCCACCTGACGTACTACAAGTACGTCCACGGCCGGCGCGTGCCCTTCCACCCGGTCGGTATCGCCGTCCCGGAACGGTGTCCGCACGGCGGTTTCCCGTTCACCGCCAACTTCCTCTTCCAGGACGGCTCGACCGCCGAAGCGGTGACCACCGTCCCCTGCCCCCCGCCTGTGCGGCACCGGCACAAATAACGCCCCCCCCGGGGATGGGATTCGCCGCACGCGAGCGCAGGCGTGCTACCGATCACAGATCGGCCAGCACGCCGAGCACCGCGGGTGGTGAAGACCGCCCCGGGGGTCAGTCCTGCAGGGCCACGGCGGGGGAGACTCCGGCGGCGAGGTATCCCGGGATCGCGACGATCGTCACCGCGGCGGCGGTGACCAGCGCGAGGCTCGTGACCGCGACCAGCGCCCCGAAGGAGTAGACCACCGGGAAGTTGATGACGTTGGCGAGCGCGCGGTCGAGCAACTGCTGGCCGTAGAGGCCGAAGACCGCCCCGGAGAGGCAGCCCACGCCGAGCAGCAGCAGGCTCTCGAGTAGGATCGTGCGCCACAGTTCCGCGCGCGGGAAGCCCTCCAGCTTCAGCTTGGCCAGGCGCGGGCGGCGCTGCCAGACCATGTTGCCCATCGCCGCCGCCATCGCGAGCACCGCGGCGATCAGGATCAGCGTGGCGATCTGCGTGAGGCGTTCGAGTCCCTGGCGGCTGAGCGCGCGCTGCTGGCTCGCGTGCCGTTCAGCGGTTTCCACGGCGAGGCCCGAGCTCGGCCCCAGAGCCCGCCGGATCTCGCGCGCGCCCTGCGCCTCCGAGACGCCGGGCGCGAGCAGCACGTTGTAGGCGCTCGCATCGAGCGAGCCCCACGCGTGCGCGAAGTCCGTGGCATTCATGACGATCGCGCCAGGCGCCCACCCGATGTTGGTGCCGATCGCAGCGACCCTGAACGTGGTGGGTACGGGCGTGGGCAGCGCGAAGGGGCTGCCGATGTGCAGGTGGTGTTCGGTGGCGATGGCCTGCGAGACGACCGCCCAGCCGCCGGCGCGGACCTGCGCTTCGGCGCGCGCCACGTCGCCTTCGACGATCTGGCTTGGGGGCAGCAGCGGCGTGGAGGCGCGCGGGGGGGCGATCACCCACACGCGCCGTTCGCCGATGTCGAGCAGCCCGCCGCGGTACAGGCTCACCGCCCTCACGCCCGGCAGGCGTGCGAGGGCGGCCTGCTGGGTGGGCGCGAACGGGGTGGTCTTCAGAAGGTTGTAGGAGCCGGCCGGGGAGACCCACACGTCGGTGAAGGCGTTCATGTCGTGCGCCGCGTTTTCCAGGCCGTGCAGCAGGTCGCCGTGGGCCGCCTCGATCGCGACGCTGCCGAAGACCGCGACCGCGCCGGTCGCCGCGATCGCCACCGCGCGCGCGCGCCCGGCGCGTAGCTCCATCACAGCGACGTGCGGGACCGCGGAGGTGATCGAGGGCGCGAGGCGCCGTACCAGCGTGAGCGTCCCGGCCAGCGGGATCGGCAACAGCAGCAGCAGCGCGGCGACGAGGAAGACCATGCCGAGCACCGCCGCTTTCGGTGCGGCAAGCAGGATCGCGGTGGCCGCGGCCAGGCAGAGGAACCCCGCGAGCGCGAGCCAGCGCCCGCCGCCCCCCGCGACCGAGCCGGTCTTTTCCGTGATCGCCGCGAGCGGCTGGCGCGAGACGATGTCTTTGAAGGGGCTGAGCACCGCGACCGAGGCGGCGAGCATCCCACCCGCGACGGCGACCCCGACGCTCTGCGCGGAGACCACCCGCTGGGAGCCGACCGCGAATGCCGAGGAGAGGTAGCCGGGGTTGGAGTGGAAGAGATGGATCGAGAGCTCCTCGCCGAGCACCAGCCCGAGCACGCACGCGAGCACCCCGAGCACGACGGCGTCGAACATCAGCACCCCGATCACAGTCCGCGGCGGGTAGCCGTCGCGGCGCAGGTCCGCGATCAGCCGCCGGCGCTGGGGGATCGTGAGCAGCATCGCGTTGAACGCGAACAGAAAGCCCACCAGCGCGGAGATCACCGCGAACAGCGCCGTGGACTGATTGGTCGCCGCGGCGGCGCGGGCGAACAGTTTTTCGTCGTAGGAGGCCGGCTCCACGTTCAGCCGCCCCGCCGCGAGCCGCTGCAGCCCAGCCCGTACCTGCGCTTCGCGGCCCGGCGCGGGCTCCACGAGGACGCGCGAGACGCGCCCCGAAAGGCCTGTCATTTCCTGGGCGAACGCGAGCGGGGCGATCACGATGGGGCTCGAGACGAGCGGCCCGATCTGCCGGGCGCCGAGCTGCTCGTACAGCGGCGCCTGCGCAACCCGCCCGTCCAGCTGGAGGGTGGCTTCCTGGCCGAACTTGGTCACGCCGAGCTTGCGCGCGAGCGGCGCCGGCAGCACGATCGCGCCGATGCCGGCGACCGGCGAGAGCTGGGTGTGGTGTACGAGCGAGCCCCCCAGCGCGGAGAGGCTGCCGTCGGCACCGACGAGCTCGACCGATTCGTGCCCGCGAGGCCCGGTCGCGTTGGCGGACCCTTCCAGCAGCGGCGCCGCGACGCGCACGCCGGGCAGCGCGCGCACCTGCCGGACGAGCCCTTCGTCCAAGCCGCCCGCGTCGCGTGAGATCAGCTGCAGCGTGGCGTTTCCGACAATCCCGTGCGAGAGCTGCGCCACCGAGGAGGAGAGGCTCGAGGAGGCGACCTGCGAGGCGAACAGCAGCGCCACGCCCGCGGCGATGCCCACGACCGCGAACAGCTCCTGCAGTAGGCGCGCGCGCAGCCGCACGCGGTAGAGGTGCAGCACGTTCCCCGACTTCACAGCCGCGAGTCCCGCATGGCTACTGCGCGGAGACCCGCGCGGCCCACTGGTCGGGCTCGTACTCGCCGAGCTTGCCGTCCCGCAGCGCGTACACCCGATCGGCGTACGCGGCCGCCTGGGGGTCGTGGGAGACGAGCACGATCGCGACCTGGTGCTCGCGGCAGAGCTCTGTCAACAGCTCGAGCACTTCCCGGCCGCGCTGCGTGTCGAGGGAGCCGGTCGGCTCATCGGCGAGCAGCAGGCGCGGTTCGGTGGAGAGCGCCCGCGCGATCATCACCCGCTGGCGCTCGCCCATCGAGAGTGTCTCCGCGCGGTGCTCCAAGCGTCCGCCGAGGCCGAGTCGCTCGAGCAGCGGCGCGATCTGGCGGTGGGCGTCGCGCCAGCGCATCGTCTTCAGCAGCTTCAGCACCGCGTTGTCGATCGCGGTCACCCCCGGCAGCAGGTCGAAGTTCTGGCGGATGAAGCCGAGTTCGGAGAGACGGAAGTGCGAAGCCTCGCGCTCGGAGAGCGAGGAGACGTCCCGGCCGCCGATCAGCACCGCGCCGGAGGTCGGCGCCAGCAGCGTGGCGACCATCAGCAGCAGCGTGGTCTTGCCCGAGCCGGAGGGGCCGTACAGCGCGACCATCTCCCCCGGCTCGACAGTCATCGAGACGCCATCGACGGCGCGCACCGGCTCCCCGCCGATCTCGGGGTAGTGCTTTACGAGATCGCGCAACTCAAGCAAGGCGACTCTCCCTCAGACCCGCGGGCGTGACGACGACGACCATACCGAGCCGAGACCTCCCTGGGGACCCGGACAGACAAGACTCTACTTGATGCCATGCGCCTCGTGACTCAACGGTGCCGGCGCCGCAAGGGCACCCGCCCCGACGGCGGCACCCGGCGTGAGCTCTGCGACCAGGGCGGGCATCACGACCTCCGCCCCGCCGCCCCGCCGCGTGGGCGCCCCGGGCGCGGCAGGCACAAAGCGCCGTAGGCGCAGCCGCGTGCGGAAGACCGCCATCGCAAGCTCCGCGGGCTCCCCCAGCGCGGCGAGCACCGCGGCGGCCACCGGCGCCGTCTCGGGTGCGTGGGCCTCGGGCGTGGAGAGGTAGAAGCTCGCCATCGCCGCGAGCAGCAGCTCGTGGGCGCGACCGACCGGCAGCGCCCGCGCCGCGCTCGCCGAGCGCTCCGCCAGGAGGCCCATCCGCGTGGCGGCGTCGAGGGGGGAGGCGTAGCAGCCGACGAGCGAGCGCTGCCCGGTGGCGTAGTCCTCAGCGGCGTCGACGAGGTTGTCGAGCAGCGAGTGCAGCGCCCCGATCCACGGGAAGTAGGCCCCCTCGAGCGCGGCGACCTCCGCGGGGTTGACGTCGGGCCGAGCGGCGGCGGCGAGCAGCGCGTACACGCACAGCGAGGAGCCCCCCGCGGCGGCGGTCTCCCACCAGCGCAGGCCGGTCCCGCGCGGAGTGTGGGCACGCGCCCACCGTTCGAGGGCCAGGTAGTCGCCCTGCACCTCGCCGGTGTTGCAGCTCTGAAAGGCGACGATGCGCTCCGCCGCGCGGCGCGCCGCGGGGGCGACCGCGGCGTAGGAGGGCAGCTGCGCGAGAGCCGCGCGGCAGCCGTCGACGGTCTCCGCGAGGTAACCCCCGTCGGCGTGCAGGTGGTGGTGGGCGTAGTAGTCGAGGTGCTCCGCCGAGGGGTCCAGCGCAACGAGCAGCGCGCGGTGCAGCAGCCGCCCGTTGGCCTCGGGGTCGGTGTTCGGCAGCTCGGTGAGCTGGTCGAGGTAGTTGTAGGCGGCCTGAAAGCACGCCATCGCCCGCACCGCGGCGGCCCGCCGGCGGCGGGGGACGAACGCCGCGAACGCAGCGGCGCCCTCGATGTTGCCCCACTTGCGCAGCGCGTCGACGACCACCCGCCGCAGCAGCGGGTCGGGGATCTCCTGCGCGCGCGCCTCCCGCCGCCGGCGCTCCGCGCAGACGCGCGGGAAGACCCCCAGCCAGTAGCGCCGGGCGGCACCCGCGAAGGCGCCCGTAAGCGCGGTACGACCGCCTGCTGTTGTACGCATCGGCACGATCCTCCCCCAACCCTATCTCCTCGATCGCGCCGACCCGCGCGACGGCCTGATTATAGACGCCGGCGCGATGGTTTGTCCAGTGTCATTTGTAGTGGTGCGTACCCCGGGCGGTCGCGGGTGACCCCCGCCACTGGTTGGGACGGGCGTCTGCCTTCCGGGCGTGGGCGACCGCGCTCAGCGTTCCACGCGCACGCGGATCGCCTGCTCGAGCTCGTAGCCGCGCTCGGTGAGTCTCCACGCGTTCGCTTCCCCGCGCGCAGCGTCTCCGGTGTTGACGAGCAGGCCGATGCTCTCCAGGCGCGCAAGCAGCTTTGAGATCTGGCCCTGGTCGACGACTCCCGCTTCACGGGCCACGCGGCGGTTGTTCAGACCCGGGCAGTCGGCCACCGCGGTGAGCACGCGCATCGTGCGGTACGTGAGGCGCATGTCGAGGCCCTTCAGCGGGTCCTCCGGGGCGCGGTTGCGGCGCGGGCGCGGCGGGCGCAGCGCCAACTCGGCCGCGGCGGCCTTGGGGCCGAGGTAGGGGAGCACGATCATGCTCATCAGCTGGCCCCGCAGGGGGAGCAACGGCTTTATCTCGGGCCCCACCCCCCCCTCGCGCAGGCGCGTGTGCAGGACTCCCAACACCGCCCCCACCACGCCTTCCGCGGTCACGCGGTTCAGCGCGTTCCCCGCGGGCGCCTCGCGACGGCCGCGATCGACCGCGGACACCAACGCGTCGAGCACCCGCGCGCGGCGTTCCAACGCCGCGGGGCCCGCGCCGAGCGCGTCGACCACACACAGCGCCGCCATCGCCGGCTGCTCGTCGAAGAACTTGAGCGCCGCCGTAAGGCCCGCCCTGATCCGTGGGAGCCACGCCCGGTCGTGCTGGTAGGCCGGGAGCACCGCTGCGGCGATCTGTTCGATCGCCTCGTCGAGCGCCGCCAACAGGCACGCTTCGCGGTCCGCGAAAATCTCGTAGAACGTGCGCCGCGAGACTCCCGCACGGGCCACCACGTGCGCGACCGTCACGCGCTCCGCTCCGCGCTCGCGGGTCAGGTCGACCATCGCGCCCAACATCCGCACGCGCTGGATCTCCGCCACGCGTTCGCGCTCCAGTGCCGCGCGGGCACGCGGAGAGGCGCTCGTGAGCACCCCGTGCCCGTTCTCCGCGCCGTCCTGAGCTCCGCGCCTGCTCGTCCTATCCACTGCCCCTCCGATTCTACGGCCCCTGCTTACCGCCCCTGCGGCCAATCACTGCATGTCTAATGTAGGCGGGATGCTCTGGTGTTGTCAAGTGTTGTTTCTATCTCTTTCGCCGCCGCGGGGGCCGAGCGCAGCCAGCCCGCCGCTCAGCACCCGCAGGCGCGCGGCGATGCTGGGGCTCACAAACTCCTTGCCGCCCGCCGCCGCGCGCACCGCACGCGGCAGGTCGGAGTCAGCCATCTCCTTCAGCACGAAGCCCGCCGCGCCTGCTCCCAACAGCGCCCGCGCAAAGGCCGGGCTGTCGTTCATCGTCACCGCCACCACCCGCGTCCACGGCGCTCGCGCGCGCAGGTCTCCGATCGTCGCAGGGCCAGCCCCGTCGGAGATCCACAGGTCCACCACCAGCACGCGTGGACGGTGGGCCCGCAGCGCCCGGGCAGTCTCCTCGAAGTCGCCCGCCTCCGCGACCACCTCCAGATCCTGCTCCCCGTCGAGCACTGCGCGCAGGCTACGGCGCACGCCCGCGTGGTCGTCGGCCAAGACGACGCTGACGGGCCCCTCCTGCGCGAGTCGCGTCGCTGCCGGCGCGCCCGCCACCTGTAGACGCGGGGGCATCCCTCGACGCTACCTCTGGCACAGCGCTCCGCCTACCGGGTAAACCCACCCACCGCCTGCGGCAAAGCCCCGAGGGCGGCGAGCGGCCGTCGCGGGGGCGCCGGCGCCAGGCGCACACGGGCGTCCACGATCGTCGCTCCCGCGGGGCCGGCGATCACCGGGTTCGCGTCCAGCTCCGCGATCTCCGGATGCCCCTCCACGAGCGCGCTCAGGCGCAACAGGACGTCCTCCACCGCCGCCACGTCGCACCGCGGCGTGCCGCGGTAGCCCTCGAGCAGCGGAAACGTACGCAGCGAGCGCACCATCTCCGCCGCGTCCACGTCGGTCAGCGGCGTGATCCGCACCGCCACGTCGCGCTGCAGCTCCGCGTTCACCCCACCGGCGCCGCACGCCACGACCGGTCCGAAGCTCTCGTCGTAGACCACCCCCATCGACAACTCCACGCCCGGGTCCGCCACGGCGCTCGTGGGGCTCAGTGGCAGGCCGTAACAGCGCAGCAGCGCTGCCGCCATCCCCGGCGGGAGCCACCCCTCGCCGGTGGCGATCCTCGCAGCCCCGACGATCGCGGCCGCCGCCTCCGGACGGCAGCCCTCCAGCTTGGGCGGCGCGCCCTGCGGACGCCCCCGCCAGCGCGAGTACCGGGCCGCGTGGGCGAGTGCGCGGGCGGCGTCCTCGGGGAAGTGGTACGCGGGGACCCGCGGCGGGCGGCGCGGGGTGCGCAGTGTGGGTGGAGTGCCAGGGGTGGGCGCAGCTGGCGACGCGCGTGAGGCGGGCGGGTTGGATGAGGCGGGCGGGTCGCGCCCTTGAAGCTCCCACGGCGCGCCCTCGCCGGTCATGAACACCGCGCTCAGCGTCACCCCATCCGCACGCCGCGCCGCCGCGCGGAGCTCGCGTGCCACCTCGCGCGCCGCGGTCACCAGCGTGGGCACGAAGAGCGCGACGACCGCGTCCGCCGCCCCCTCCTCGACGAGCACCTCGATCGTGCGGCGGTAGTCCTCCGCGGAGGCCGTCGCGAGCATGTCGATCGGGTTCGCCGTCGCCGCCTCCGGCGCGAGCAGGCCCGCCAGCCGCCGGCGCACCCGCTCCGGTAGCCGCGGCACCTCCAGGCCGCCCGCCTGGCAAGCGTCCGCACAGAGCGTGCCCGGGCCCCCCGCGTTGGTCACGATCGCCACCCGCAGGCCGCGCGGCGGCGGTTGGGCGCAGAGCAGCGAGGCGACGTCGAGGAGCTCGCGCACCGTGTCCGTGCGGATCACCCCAGCCTGGCGAAACAGCGCGTCCACGGTCACGTCCGAGGCCGCCACCAGCGCGCCGGTGTGCGAGGTGCTGGCCCGCGACCCCGCCGCGGAGCGGCCGCTCTTGACGGCCACCACCGGCTTGGCCGCGCTCACGCGGCGCGCGACGCGGGCGAACCGGCGGGGGTTGCCGAAGGACTCCAGGTACAGTCCCACCACGTCGGTGTGCGGATCCTGCTCCCAGTACTGGAGCAGGTCGTTGCCGGAGACGTCGGCCTTGTTGCCCACCGACACAAACGAGGAGACGCCGAGGCCGAGGCGCCCGGCGGCTTCGACGATCGCGATCCCCAGCCCGCCGCCCTGGGAGAGGAAGCCGACGTGGCCCGGCAGCACCGCGCCCGACGCGAAGGTCGCGTCCAGGCGCACGTCGGGCGCGGTGTTCAGCACCCCTTGGCAGTTCGGGCCGACCACGCGCATCCCCGTCTCGCGGCAGACCTCGAGCAGCTCGTACTGGCGCGCCGTCCCCTCCGCCCCCGCCTCCGCGAAGCCCGCGGAGAGCACGAGCAGCGCGCGCACGCCCGCCGCCCCGCACTCCCGCGCCACGCCCGCGACCTGCGCTGCCGGCACGGCAATCACCGCGAGGTCCACCCGCTCGGGCAGCTCGCCCACCGAGGCGTACGCGCGGCGGCCCTGGACGGTGCGCGCGCGGGAGTTCACGGGGTACACCGCGCCGGTGTAGCCGTGCGCGAGCAGGTTGCGCAGGATCTCCGCGCCCACGGTCCGCCGCCGCCGCGAGGCCCCGACCACCGCGACCGCGCGGGGGCACAGGAAGCTCTTTACGGCCGCCACCGCGGCTGTCTGCTCGCGCCGCTCGAAACGCTCGAGAGCGGCAGCGGAGAGCGAGGTCGGCAGCTCGATCTCGAGCACCTCTCCGCTGGAGCGCAGCTCCACCGGGAAGCCGCTTTCGCGGAAGACCTCGATCATGCGGTGGTTGTGGGGCAGCACCTCCGCGGTGAACGTCGCGATCCCGTGCTCCTGCGCCGCCGCTGCGAGGTGGGCCAGCATCAGCGTCGCGATCCCGTGTCCCTGCCATGCGTCAGCCACCAGGAAGGCAACTTCGGCACGCTCCTCCCCGGTGCGCATGTAGGCCGCGTGCGCCACGATCCTCCGCTCCAGACCCGTTACCGCCACGAGCGCGTAGCGGTCGGCGTAGTCCACGTCCACCGCCCACTCCCCCACCCACTCGAGGTTCACCGCGCCGAAGAACCGAAACCCGACCGACTCCGGCGAGAGCCCCTGCAGGAATGCGTCGATCGCCGGGCGGTCCTGCACCGTGACGGGGCGGATGTGGAGCGTCGAGCCGTCGCGCAGCGCTACGTCAGCCTCGCTCGCGCTTGAGTATTTGGCCGCCTGGCTCACCCAGTCATTCGTTGTAGCATTCCCACTGATGGACAAAGCGGCACGCGGCGTGCTCGACCTGGCCCGCGGGGTGCTCGCCGAGCTCGACCTCGACGTGGTACTCGAGCGGGTGCTCGAGTCCGCGCAGGAGCTGACCGGCGCGCGCTACGCGGCCCTGGGGGTGCTCGACGAGTCGCGCTCCGCGCTCTCGCGGTTCCTCACGCGGGGCATCGACGAGGCGACCCACGCGGCGATCGGGGCGCTGCCTCGCGGGCGCGGGGTGCTGGGGGCACTGATCGAGAACCCCGTGCCGCTGCGCCTGAGCGACGTCGGGCGGCATCCCCGCTCCTACGGCTTCCCCCACGGGCACCCCCCGATGGACACCTTCCTGGGCGCGCCCATCCTGGTCCGCGGGCAACCCTTCGGCAACCTCTACCTGACCGAGAAGGCGGGCGGCGCGGAGTTCTCCGAGGAGGACGAGGAGGCGCTCACGGTCCTCGCCGAGCTGGCCGGCTTCGCGATCGATCACGCGCGCCGCTACACCGGCGCGAGCGAGCGCCGCGACGAGCTGGAGCGGATGGTCGCCACGCTCGACGCCACCACGCAGATCGCGTTGGCGGTGGGCGGCGAGACCGACCTCGACGTGATCCTCGAGCTGGTCGCCAAGCGCGGCCGCGCGCTGGTCAGCGCGCGCGTGCTGCTGATCGAGCTGTGCGACCGCGAGGAGCTCGTCGTCGCCGCCGGCGCTGGCGAGATACCTCCGAATCTGATCGGGGGGCGCGTCACGATGAAGGACTCGATCGCCGGCCAGGCGTTGCGCGCGCGCCGCACACTGCGCCTGGACAACGAGCTCAACCGCGCCCGCTTCGACGAGCACGGCACCGGCCAGATGGGCGTGCACGCCAAGGGCGGTCTGGTGGTCCCGCTGCTCTTCCAGGGCCGCCCCTACGGCGCGCTGCTCGCACTCGACCGCCTCGAGGACGGGCCGGGCTTCACAGCAGAGGACGAACGGCTGCTGGGGGCGTTCGCGGCGAGCGCCGCCACCGCCGTGGCGACCGCGCAGTCGGTCGCGACCGAGCGCCAGCGCCAGCGCCTGGCCGCGGCCGAGGGGGAGCGCCAGCGGTGGGCGCGCGAGCTGCACGACGAGACCCTCCAGAGCCTCTCGGCGCTGCGGATCGGGCTCTCCACGGCGTCGCGCTCGGAGCGTCCGGAGGCGCTCCGGGACGCCTACCGCCTGGCGATCGAGCAGCTCGAGGAGGGCATCACCAACCTCCGCGCGCTGATCACCGACCTGCGTCCCGCGGCGCTGGACGAGCTCGGCGCGCAGGCCGCGGTCGAAGCGCTCGCCGAACGCGCCTCGCGTCACGGCATCGAGGTGGATGTCAGCATCGACCTCGCTCACGAGCACGGAGCCGGCCTGCCCACCCACCCGCGCCACACACCGGAACTCGAGACCGCGATCTACCGGATCGTCCAGGAGGCGCTCTCCAACGCCACCAAGCACGGCGGCGCGCGGCGCGCGGTCGTCGAGATCCACGAGGACGACGAGACCGTCCACCTGGAGATTCGCGACGACGGCGCCGGCTTCGACCCGGCCGCGGAGACCGACGGCTTCGGCCTGCTCGGCATGCGCGAGCGGGTCGAGCTGCTCGACGGCACGCTGCAGCTGGACTCCACTCCGGGTCGCGGCACCACGGTACGCGCGAGCTTCCCCGTCCAGCGCCGCACTGCCGCGGCCGGGGCCGAGGTGCGCGACATCCGCAGCGGCCGCTGACGCGCCGCGCTTGCGCAGCCCGCGTTCCAGCGTACGCGCCTCTCTAGGGCGTCGCTGGGCAAGCGATGCAAGGACGCAGTGAGCGAAATGTGCTTTAGCACATGAGCGAGCGAGGACGCCGCAGCGCGCCGCGCAGCGGCGTCCTAGAGGGTCATCAGGCCGCGCTCCAGCGCATACCGGACCAGCTCCGCGCGGGAGGAGAGGCTCAGCTTCTGCTGGATGTGGGCACGGTGGGTCTCGACCGTGCGCACCGAGAGGAACAGCTGCTCGGCGATCTCCGCGTTGGTGTGGCCGAGGGCGATCAGGTGCAACACGTCGACCTCGCGCTCGGAGAGGTCGTCGGGACGCCCCGGAGGGGGCTCGGAGGCGAGCCGCGCCCCGAGGCGCGGGTTCATGTAGGTCTCGCCGACGGCGGCTCGGCGAACGGCCTGCACGAGCTCGTCGTCGGCGGCCTCCTTGAGGACGTAGCCGAGCGCGCCCGCGCCGAGCGCGTGGCGGGCGAACGCCGGCTCCTCCTGCATCGTGAGGACCACGATCTGGGTGTCCGGGGACTCCGCACGGATCGCGGGGATCGCCTCCAGGCTCGATTCGCCGGGCATGTTGAGGTCGAGCACCAGCACCGCGGGGTGGTGCCCGCGCACGTAGCGGCGCGCCGCCTCCACGTCGCCGGCCTCGGCCACGACTTCGAAGCCCTCCTCACCGTCGAGTAGCAGCCGCAGGCCGCTGCGCACCACCGCGTGGTCGTCCGCGAGGACGATCCGGATCGTCGCGGAGGGCGCATCCCCCTCGACCGCACCCGAGTGTGGCTGGTGTGCCTCCTCTGCCGGCATTGTTTTCAAGGTACAGTCCTCGCAGGACGCGGTTATCCGTAGTTCCCCGCTGCAGGACCGCGGGGTTGCGCGGCTGGCGCACCCGCGGGCAGACCGTACGCTGGCGCCATGAGCTCCCCTGACTCCGACTCCCCACCCGTCGCATGAGCCCCCACTCCGACTCCCCACCGGCCCCCGACCCGGCGGCTCCCGACGACGCCCCCGGAGCCCCTCGTGCGCAGGAGCCTACGGAGGAGCCCTCGGGTTCCCCCGCGAAGCCCTTCGAGGTCGTGATCGCCGGCGGCGGCGTCGCCGGGCTGGAGGCGGCGCTCGCGCTGCGCGAGCTCGCCGGTCAGCGCGTCGCGCTGAAGCTCCTGGCGCCCATTTCGGAGTTCGTGTACCGCCCGATGACCGTGGGCGAGCCGTTCGCCTACGGCGCCGCGCAGCGCTACCCGCTGGAGCCGATCGCGCGCGATCTGGGCGCCGAGCTCGTGCGGGACGCCTTCGCGTGGGTGGACGCGGACGCCCGCGTGGCGCACACCGAGGCGGGCGCCGAGCTCACCTACGACGCGCTGGTGCTGGCGCTCGGGGCGCGCGCACACCCGCGCTACGAGCACGCGCTGACGATCGACGACCGGCGCATGGACGAGATCCTGCACGGCCTGATCCAGGACATCGAGGGCGGATACGTGCACTCCGTCGCGTTCGTCGTCCCCGGCCGCATGGCGTGGCCGCTGCCGATCTACGAGCTCGCGCTGATGACCGCGGCGCGCGCCTACGACGCGAACGTCGAGCTCGCGGTGACGCTCGTCACACCCGAGGAGAGCCCGCTCGCGATCTTCGGGCTCGGGGCCAGCGGCGCCGTCGCCGAGCTGCTCGCGACGGCGGGCATCGAGACGCTCACCTCCGCCTACGCCGAGGTTCCCTACGCCGGGCAGGTCATCGTCAACCCCGGCGACCGGCGCCTGGAGGTCGATCGCATCGTGGCCCTCCCCGAACTCTACGGCCCCGCCGTGCGCGGCCTGCACACCTCAAGCCACGGGTTCATCCCCGTCGACCCCCACGGCCGCGTGGGCGGCGTCGAGCGTGTGTACGCCGCCGGGGACGCCGTCGACTTTGCGGTCAAGCAGGGTGGCATCTCCGCCCAGCAGGCCGACGCGGCCGCCGAATCGATCGCGGCGCTCGCCGGCGCCCCGGTCGAGCCGCAGCCCTTCCACCCCTTGATCCACGGACTGCTGCTCACCGGCGGGGCCCCGCGCTACCTCAGCGCCCGCATCACCGGTGGGCACGGCTTCAGCTCCGAGCTGACCGACACGCCCACGTGGTCGCCGCCGGTCAAGATCTCCGCGCGCTACCTCGCGCCTCTACTCGAGCGGCTCGACGCGCTCTCCTCCGGGCGCCGGTAGCGGTAGCCGAAGCCGCGCACCGTCTCGATCGGCGTCGAGGAAGGGGCGTCGGGGTCGAGCTTGCGGCGCAGGTAGCCCACGTATAGCTTCACCTGCCCGGAGGAGACCCCCCACGTGTCGCCCCACACCAGCTCCAGCAGCTGCTCGCGGCTGAGCACCTGGTTGGGGTGGCGCACGAAGACGCTGAGCAGCTTGAACTCGAGCGGGGTGAGCTGCACCTCGCGGCGTTCGTAGACGACCGTGCGTCGCGTGACGTCGATCTGAAGGAGCGCGTCCGCGTAGGTCTGTTGCTCGCCGGAGGACTCCGCCCGCGAGCGGCGCAGCAGCGCGTGCACGCGCGCGGTCAGCTCCTGGTGGCCGAACGGCTTGGCGACGTAGTCGTCCGCCCCGCCACGCAGGCCCCGTACCCGCTCGAGCTCCGTCTCCCGGACGCTCAGCATCAGCACCGGGACGTCGCTCAGGTCGCGGATGCGCTCGAGCGTCGCCCACCCGTCGAGCTCGGGCATCGTGACGTCGAGGATCACCAGGTCCGCCGGCGCGGCGTACAGCTCGCGCAGGCCGCGGCGGCCGTCCTCGGCCTCGCGCACCTCGTAGCCCGCCCCCTCCAGGATGCCGCGGAGCGCCGCGCGCGCGAGCTCGTCGTCGTCCACCACCAGGATCCGCGCACGGGCCATCGGCTCAGGTTCTCAATCCGGCCGGCGGGCCATCAGTCCGCGAGGGCGCGGCGGATCGCCTCGACCTCTCCCAGCGCCGCCAGGAACGCGTCGAGCAGCTCGGGATCGAAGTGCGTGCCGCGCTCTGAGCGCATCATCTCGACCGCCGAACCGGTCGGGAACGCGGGGCGGTAGACGCGGTCGGAGGTGAGCGCGTCGAACACGTCGGCGACCGCCGCGATCCTGCCCTCCAGCGGGATCGCCTCGCCGGCGAGCCCGCGCGGGTAGCCGCCGCCGTCCCACCACTCCTGGTGGTTGCGCGCGATCACCGCCCCCATCTTCACGACGTCGGAGGTCGAGTCGGCGAGCATCTGAAAGCCGATCTCGGCGTGGCCCTTGATCACCTCGAACTCCTCCGTGGTGAGCTTGCCGTGCTTGCGCAGGATGCTGTCGGGGATCGCGATCTTGCCGACGTCGTGCAGCTGGCTGGCCAGGCGGATCAGCTCGCAGCGCTCCTCGGAGAGCCCGATCCGGCGGGCGAGGATCTCGCAGTAGGAGCTCATGCGCCGCAGGTGGTGGCCGGTCTCCTCGTCGCGGAACTCGACCAGGCGCGCCAGGCGGAAGATCGTCTCGGCCTGGGAGACCCACACCTTGCTCTCCGAGACCTGCAGCTCCTGCAGCGCCTCCGCCAGCCGCTCGCCGCGCTCCTGCGCGGTGCTCTGCAGGCGCTCCAGCAGGCGCTGGTGCTCGAGCTCGCGGCGGCGGTGGTACATGGCTCCCACCACGTTGATCGAGAGCTCGCCGTCGCCCACCGGCTTGACCATGTACCCGTAGGCGCCCTGCTCGATCGCCGCGGTGGCCAGCTGGAGGCTGTCCTCCCCGGTCATCATCACGACCGCCGCGGAGGGGTGCTCGGAGCGGATGTGGGAGAGCAGGTGCATGCCCGACTCGCCCGGCATGTTGACGTCGAGCAGCACTACCTGGTGCTCGACGGCCTGCAGGCGCTCGCGCGCGGCGGCCGCGTCGCCGGCAGTATCGCACGAGTAGCCGCGGCCCTCGAGGACGCGCTGCGCCCAGCGGCGCAGTGGCTCCTCGTCGTCGACGATCAGCAGTTCGGTCATCGCCGCAGGACCTGGTTGACTTTGGCGAGCAGCGTCTGGCCGGAGAACGGCTTCTCGACCAGCGGTATGCCGTTGCCCAGCTGCTCGGTGCTGTCCAGGATCGGCTGGGCGAAGCCCGACATGAACAGCACGCGCACCGAGGGAAGCTGCTGCTGGACGTGCTTGGCGAGTTGCGGGCCGGGCATCTGCGGCATGATCACGTCGGTGAGCAGCAGGTCGATCGGGCCCTCGTGGGCCGCCGCCACCTCCAGCGCCTGCGGGCCGTTCGCCGCGGAGATCACGCGGTAGCCCCCGGCGGCGAGGATGCGGCGGGTCACCTCGCGCAAGGCCTCCTCGTCCTCCACCAACAGGATCGTCTCGTCGCCCCGCGGCTGCTCTCCGTCGAGCTCGCGCGCGGCACGCGGGATCGGCCGGTCGGTGACCGGCAGCAGCGCCGTGAAGGTCGTGCCGACACCTGGCTCGGAGTACACCTGCGCGTGCCCGCCGGCCTGCTGGACGATCCCGTACACGGTCGCCAGTCCGAGGCCAGTCCCCTGCCCCGGCGGCTTGGTGGTGAAGAACGGGTCGAACACGCGCTGCAGCACCTCGTGGGTCATGCCCGTCCCACTGTCGCTGACCCGCAGGCGGACGTAGTGCCCGGGTGAGAGCTCGGCACGCGTGGCCGCGTAGTCCGCATCGACGTCGACGTTGGCGGTGTCGATCCTCAGCATCCCGCCTTCGGGCATCGCGTCGCGGGCGTTGACCGCGAGGTTGACCAGGATCTGCTCGAGCTGTCCGGGGTCGACCAGCACGGGCTGCAGCTCGCTCGCCAGCGAGCTGACGAGCTCCACGTGCTCCCCGAGCGTGCGGCGCAGCAACTGCTCGACGTCGGCGACCACCTGGTTGACGTCGACGACCTCCGGCTGAACCACCTCGCGCCGCGCGAACGCGAGCAGCTGGTGGGTCAGGTGCGCAGCACGCTCGCCCGCGAGGCGGATCTGCTCGGCGTCTTCGCGCGTGCCCTGCCAGCGGCCGTCGCCGTCGACGCCGGCCGCCGCGTCGAGGTCGTTGGCGATGAAGGCCGCGTAGTTGATGATCACCGCCAGCAGGTTGTTGAAGTCGTGCGCGATGCCGCCCGCCAGTTGCCCGAGGCTCTCCAAGCGCTGGGCCTGGTGCAGCTGGTTCTGCAGCCGCTCGCGCTCGGCCTCGGCCTCCAACCGCTCGCGTTCGCGGGCCTCCTCCACGCGGTCGCTGACGTCGCGGATCGCCGCGATCGCGAGCCGTTCCTCCCCGGTCTCGATGCTCGACAGACTGATCTCGGCGGGGAACTCGCTGCCGTCGCTGCGGCGGCCGAACAGCTGCAGGCCCGCGCCCATCGGCCGCGTGCGCGGATCCTCGAAGTACCCCGCGCGGTGCGCGCGGTGCCTGTTGCGGAAGCGCTCGGGTACCAACTGCTCCACCGGCTGCCCGAGGAGCGCATCGCGCGGGTACCCGAACAGCGCTTCCGTCTGCGCGTTGACCAGCACGATCAGGCCGTCGCAACCGATCCCCACGAACGCGTCCGGGGCGAGCTCGAACAGCGTGGCCTGGGTGGTCAGCTCAAGTTGCACGGCGGGCCTCCCGCCTCGTGCGCCGCGCGGCGCTCCCCTGCGCCGGACCTCTCCGGCGTTTTTTTCCGCACCTTCCGTGATTTGGAATATGGAACCAAGACCAACATTCGGGCCGAAGTTCCATACCTCGGACCTTTTCCACTACCACGAGTTTAGCGCTTTTACCGCTGATTTTGTGTCTGCGACGCAGCTTGCACCCGAGCCGCGGCCTCGTCCAGCAGGGCCAAGACCTCGCGGTCGGGCGTGGGCGCGAAGTCCTCGTACCAGAAGCCGATCGCCACCAGGTTCGGCGGCTCCTCCACGCACACCACCTCGTCGACCTCCTCCGCGAGCGCCGCCACCGAACTCGGTGCCGCCACCGGCACCGCGAGGATCACCCGCGCCGCGCCGCGCCCCCGCAGCGCGCGCGCCGCCACCTGCGCGGTGTGCCCGGTCGCCAGGCCGTCGTCCACGACGATCGCCGTGCGCCCCGCCACCGGGAGCGGCGGACGCTCCGGGAGGGAGGCGGGAAGCGGAACGCGGTACCTCGCAAGCCGCTCCGCGAGCTCCCGCTCGGCACGCCAGGTGAGCTTCTGAAGTTGCACCGGCCCGATGCCCAACGCTCGCACCGCCTCGCGGTCGACCACCCCGACTCCCCCCTCCGCCAGCGCCCCGATCCCGTACTCCGGGTTCAGCGGCGCGCCGATCTTGCGCACCACCACGACGTCCAGTGGCGCGCCCAGCGCACGCGCCACCTCCGCGGCCACCGGCACCCCCCCGCGCGGGATCCCGCAGACGACCGGGCGCTCCGCCCGCAGGGGCTCCAGCAGACCCGCCAAGCGGCGGCCCGCGTCGTGACGGTCCGCGAACCGGCGCTCGGCACCCATCCTCCCACTGTATGGCGCGCCGGGGCCGCTGACGGTGCTCCGCCCCCACCTCGGCCGTGGGTCGCCGGGCCCGAAACAGGCGTCAACCACCCGGCGGCAGCGGTGTAGCATGAAGCGCAGGCTCGAGCAAACCGCTCGTCGCAAACGAGGGAGGTCAGCATGCGCGAATACGACTACGTGATCGTCGGTGCGGGCTCGGCTGGGTGCGTGCTCGCGGCCCGGCTCAGCGAGGACCCGGACGTCAGCGTCGCGCTGGTCGAGGCCGGCCCGCCGGACACGATCGAGAACATCCACGTGCCCGTCGCGTTCCCCGCGCTGTTCCGCACCCAGGTCGACTGGGACTACTCGACCGCCGCCGAGCCGGGCGTCGACCGGCGGCGCATCTACCTGCCCCGCGGCAAGACCCTCGGCGGCTCGTCCTCGATCAACGCGATGGTCTACATCCGCGGCAACCGCGCCGACTACGACGGGTGGCGCGAGGCCGGCTGCGAGGGGTGGGGCTACGACGAACTGCTCCCCTACTTCAAGCGTGCCGAGGACAACGAGCGCGGAGCGTCCGAGCTGCACGGCGCCGGCGGCCCGCTGAGCGTCTGCGAGGACCGCGCGCCCAACCCGATCACCGACGCCTTCCTGGAGGCCTGCGCGCAGGCCGGCCTACCGGCTAACGAGGACTTCAACGGCGCCGCGCAGGACGGCTTCGGGCGCTACCAGCGCACCCAGCGCGACGGTCGGCGCTGTAGCGCCGCGGTCGCCTACCTGCATCCGGCGATGGCGCGTCCCAACCTAACCGTGGAGACCTACCTGCAGGTCCACCGCGTGCTGTTCGAGGGCGAGCGCGCCGTCGGCGTGCAGGGGGCGCGGCTGGGGGAGCTCCACGAGCTGCGCGCCACGCGCGAGACGATCGTGTGCGGGGGCACCTACAACTCGCCCCAGCTGTTGATGCTCTCCGGGGTCGGCCCCGCCGAGCTACTGACGATGCTGCAGATCCCCGTCGTCCAGGACTTGGCGAGCGTCGGGCAGAACCTCCAGGACCACCCCGCCTCGGGGCTCACGTGGGCGCACGACGAGCCGGTGTCGCTGTTCAATCCGCTGACCGAGGCCAACCTCGCCGCGTTCGGGGAGGGGCGCGGCCCGCTGACCTCCAACGTCGCCGAGGCCGGCGGGTTCGTGCGCTCCAGCGCAGCGCTCGACGCGCCCGACATCCAGTTCCACGCCGCGCCCGCGATGTACGTCGACGAGCCCGTGATCGAGCACGGCTTCGGCCTGGCGCCGTGCGTGCTGACCCCCGCCAGCCGCGGGGTCGTCCTGCCGCTCACCCCCGACCCGACCGCCAAGCCCTACATCCTCCACAACTACCTGGCGGAGGAGACCGACATGGCGAGGATGGTGGAGGGTCTGCGCCTGGCGATCGAGATCGCCCGCCAGCCCGCGCTCGCCCCGTACACCACCCGGCCCCGCTACACCCCCGCCTCGGACTCCGAGCAGGACGTGCGCGCACACGCGCGCCAGCAGACCTTCACGCTCTACCACCCCGTCGGCACCTGCCGCATGGGCGCAGATGCCGACGCGGTGGTGGACGCCGAGCTGCGCGTGCGCGGAGTCGAGGGGCTGCGCGTGGTGGACGCCTCGGTGATGCCGACCGTGCCCCGCGGCAACACCAACGCGCCCACGATCGCGGTGGCCGAACGTGCCGCCGACTTGATCCGCCATGGCGCGGCGGTCGCGTCGCAGGGAGCCGTCCCCGCGGCCACGGCGTGATCGACAGAGCGCCGTAGGGCACACCCACGTTTCTTTCGCAGTCTGCGACCGGGCAGCTCACGTTTTTGTCGCTATTTGCGGACTTTTTGGGACGTGGACGTTTGCGCTCGCCACCATGTGGGAAGAGCAGGCTGGGGAAGTGCCAGGCGGGGGTGAAACGTCTACTCGAAGGATCGAGAGGAGTGATGAGATAACCCCCAAGGCAACGATGGACCGTTGCGAAGCCGGCGCAATCCTCAGCCGGATGTACCCCGCCGAGGAGCAGACCGAGGGACCGGCAGCCGGCGGCGTGCTGCTGACGGGTGCGACCGGGTTCATCGGCATGGAGCTCGATGGCCCGCTACCTGGAGCGCACCGACCGCCGTGTGTACGCTCTCGTGCGCGGAGCGGACGACCACGAGGCGGCGGCCAGAGTCAGGCGCACGCTGCGCACGCTGTTCGGCTCCGGCCACCGCTACGCGCGGCGCGTGGTCGCTGTTCGGGGCGACATTACACAGCCCGGTCTCGGCCTCAAGGGCAGGCGCGATGCGCTCGCCGAGGAGGTCTGCGAGATCGTGCACGGCGCGGCGTCGGTCTCCTTCGAGCTCGGGCTGGAGGAGGCGCGCGCGATCAACGTCGAGGGCACCAGACGGGTGCTCGCCTTCGCGGAGCGCTGCGCCGCGCGTGGCAGCCTGCGACGCCTCTCCCACATCTCCACGGCGTACGTCGCCGGTGAGCACGGAGGGTGCTTCAGCGAGGACGACCTCGACGTGGGCCAG
This sequence comes from uncultured Solirubrobacterales bacterium, assembly GCA_963702085.1. Classification (GTDB taxonomy): domain Bacteria; phylum Actinomycetota; class Thermoleophilia; order Solirubrobacterales; family Solirubrobacteraceae; genus Palsa-744. The sequence goes on from OY969707.1 coordinate 3,431,520, forward strand.
CGCTTTCGCAACGCCTACGAGCAGTCGAAGTTCGAGGGCGAGAGTCTCGTCAGCCGCTCGCGCGGGCGGCTGCCGATCACGGTGCTGCGCCCGAGCATCGTCGTCGGCGAGCGCGAGAGCGGCTGGACCGCCTCGTTCAACGTGCTGTACTGGCCGTTGCGCGCGTTTGCACGCGGCGCTTACCTGGCGTTGCCGGCACGCCGCAGCGCCCCCGTCGACGTGGTGCCGGTCGACTACGTCGCCGACGCGATCTTCCACCTCAGCCAAGTGCGCGAGGCCGAGGGCGCCACCTTCCACCTGACCGCGGGAACGCACGCGAGCAGCGTGGGTGAGCTCGTCGAGCTGGCGAGCGCGTTCTTCGGGCGCCCGGCACCGCGCCTGCTCGACCCCTCGGTGTATCGGCGCGTGGTGCATCCGCTGCTCGTGCGCTCAAGCCGCGACGAGCACTATCGCAGGGCACTCCAGCGCAGCGAGGTCTTCTTCCCGTACTTCGCGACGAGAGTCCGCTACGACGATCGCCGCTCCCGCGTGGCGCTGCGGGGAACCGGCATCGAAGCCCCACCGCTGCGCACCTACTTCGAGCGGCTGGTCGAGTTCGCGCTCGCGGCCGAGTGGGGCCGCCGGCAGATACCGCGCGCCCACACGTGGAGAGAGATGGAGCCGCGCCACGACCAGGGGAAGCCCACCGACGAGCGGGGGAAGCTTTCCCGCGACCGGGCGGAGCTATCCGACGACCAGGCGGAGCCAGCCTACGACCGCCCGGAGTCCTCTTACAAACGACGGGCGAGGACAGTCCGCCCAGCAGGAGCACCACTGGTGCTCGCGCGATGACCGGCGGGCGTCTGTCGGCGCTCGACGCGTCGTTCCTCGCAGTGGAGACACCCACCGCACACATGCACGCAGGATGGGTCGCGGTGTTCTCGCCGGACGCCGACGGCCGGCTGCCGAGCTTCCCGCAGCTGCGCGATCACATCGAGCGCCGCCAGGCGCGCGCACCGCGCTACCGCCAGAAGCTCGCGTCCGTTCCGCTCGGCCTACACGCACCCGAGTGGGCCGACGATCGGGCGTTCTCCGTCGACCGTCACGTCTACTGGGCGCCCGGTTCGCTGCACGAACTCGTCGAGGAGGTGATGTCGGTGCCGCTGCGCCGCGACCGCCCGCTGTGGGAGATGTGGATCTGCGAGAGCCCGGAGGACCGGCAGTTTGCGATCGTCGGGAAGACCCACCACTGCATGGTCGACGGCCTTGCCGCGGTCGAGCTCGCCTCGCTACTGCTCGACCCCACGCCCGAGCCGGCCGCCTGCGAGCTCGACGGCTGGCGCGCCGAGCCCGAGCCCGACAGGGTGGGGCTGCTGACCCGGGGGGTGCGCGACCTCCTCGGCGAGCAGCTCAGGCTGCTGCGCTGGCCGCTGCGCGCCGCCGCCTCTCCCTCGCGCGCCGCGTGCGAGCTCGCCGGCGCCATTCCCCGCGTGGCGCGAGCGCTCGAGCACTCGCTGTGCGCCGCTCCCGCAAGCTCGCTCAACAGGCCGCTCTCGCCGCTGCGAAGCCTGGCGTGGGGGCAGCGTCCGCTCGAGGACCTGCGCAGGGTCAAGCGCGCTTACGGAACGACCGTCAACGACGTCCTGCTCGCCGCGGTCGCGGGCGGGGCGCGCACGTTCTTCGCCCGGCGCGGCGAGCAGCCGGTCGCGCTCAAGGCGATGGTCCCCGTCAGTGTCCGCGACGAGCGCGACGTACTCGGCAACCACGTCTCGTTCGTGTTCGCCGAGCTGCCCTGCGGGGAGCCCGATCCCGTTCGCCGTTTAGAGCACGTGCACGCGATGATGACCCAGCGCAAGCACGACCGCGAGCCCGAGAGCGCGGACCTGGCGCTCAAGGCCGCCGCGTACACGCCCGGCGCCGTCCAGCACGCGATCTCCCGGATCGTCGCCAGCCCGCGCACCTCCAATCTCGTGGTCTCCAACATTCCCGGTCCCGCCCAGCCGATGTACATGCTCGGCTGCCCGCTGGAGGGCGCCTACCCCGTGGTCCCGCTGGCCGATCGCCACGCGCTCTCGGTCGGCATGACGAGCGTGCGCGACCGCGCCTGCTTCGGGATCTACACCGACCGCGAGGCGGTCCCGGACGCGGGGCACTTCGCGCGCGACGTCGACGCGGCAATCAGCGAACTGCTCGCCGGCGTGCCCTAATCTGACCGCGAGGCCATGAATCCCGACGATCCCGCCGCGAGGACGACCGAGGACACCCTGCGCGCGATCTGGCAGCAGCACCGCGCGGGCGCCCTGCAGCGTGTGGCCACGATCGAGCGGGCCGTGCAGGCGCTGACGGCAGCCGAGCCCGACCAGCAGCTGCGCGTCGAGGCGAGCCGCGAGGCGCACTCGCTGATCGGGTCGGTCGGGACGTTTGGCTTCGTCCGTGCCTCCGAGGCGGCGCGCGAACTGGAGCTCGAGCTCGCCGACCCCACCCCCGCGCGCGCAGGGGAGATGTCGAGACTCGTAGCCGTCATCTACAGCGAGCTGCAGGGCGAAGCGCTCGCGCACCAGGAGGCTAGGCGCATCGCGCCCGACGGCACTCAACGCGGCGACCCCGCCGCCGACCGACGCACCGAGCCCGCCGGCGAGCAGCTGCGTGTCCTGGTCGTGGACGACGACCGCGCGCTGTGCGAGCGCATCGCCGCGGAGGCGACCCTGCGAGGGGTGCGCTGCGACACAGCCGCCAGCCCGCGGGAGGCGCGTAGTGCGCTGTGCGCGGAGCGCCCTCCCACGATCGTGCTGCTGGACCTGACGTTCCCGCCCGACGACGCGACCGACGCCTACGCGCTGCTCTCGCAGCTGAGCGAGGCGACGCCGCCGGTTCCCGTGCTCGTGCTCACCGGCACCGACGCCTTCACCGATCGCGTCGAGGCGGCACGGCGCGGCAGCCGCGCGTTCCTGCCCAAGTCGCTGCTGCCGAGCCAGGTGCTGGACGCCGTCGAGCAGTTCCTCGCCCGCGAGCGCCTCACGGCCACACGGGTGCTCGTCGTCGACGACGACCCGGCGGTGCTCGACGCGATGCGCACGCTCCTGGAGCCCCACGATCTCGAGGTCTCGACCCTGGCGGACCCGCTGCGCTTCTGGGAGCAGCTGGAGGAGGTGGCGCCCGAGCTGCTGATCCTCGACGTCGACATGCCCGGCATGAACGGCCCCGAACTGTGCCGCACCGTGCGCAACGACCCCCGGTGGAGCGGCGTGGCCGTGATCTTCGTCACCGCCCACACCGACGTCGCAACGGTCGAGGAGGTGTTCAGGGCCGGCGCCGACGACTACGTCCCCAAGCCGATCGTCGGGCCGGAGCTCGTCAGCCGAGTCGCCAACCGGCTCGAGCGCGTGCGGCTCTACCGCGCCCGGGCGGAGACCGACTACCTCACCGGCCTGGCCAGTCGGGCCAAGGCAGACGAGGGTCTGGCCCAGCTCGCCACGCTCGCCGACCGCTACTCCGAGCCCCTGTCGGTGGCGATGCTCGACCTCGACAACTTTAAGCTCGTCAACGACCGCCACGGCCACCCCGTCGGTGACAGCGTGCTGCGACGCCTCGGCGAGCACCTGCGGCGCGACTTCCGTGGCAACGACGTGGTCGGACGGTGGGGCGGAGAGGAGTTCATCGTCGGCATGTATGGCATGACCCGCAAGGACGCCGTGCGGCGCCTCACGGACACGCTCAAGCGCTTCCGCGAGGAGCAGTTCTTGAGCGGCGAGGGGACGTTGCGAGTGAGCTTCAGCGCCGGCGTCGCCGAGTACCCGCGCGACGGATCCGACCTCGGCACGGTCTCCCGCGCCGCCGACCAGGCGCTCTACCGCGCCAAGGTGGCCGGACGCGCCCGAGTGCTTGCGGCCGATCGCGAGACAGAGATCGCGGGGGCCTCGGCGACGGAGTAGACGATGCTCACAGCCGCCCCGCCAGCCGGTTGTGGACGCATCCCTCAGGCTGCGTCGCGATCCACTAGCCTTGGAAACGCCTACCTGGAGGGGTGGCAGAGCGGTTGAATGCGGCGGTCTCGAAAACCGTTGTGCGTCTTATTGGCGTACCGAGAGTTCGAATCTCTCCCCCTCCGCTGACAGCGATTTTTCGTCGTTTTTGGCTCTGTGAAGCCGAGAACGAGTGTGACCGACCGGATAGGGGCGTTTGACTCTCGTACGAACCCTGGGAGCGAAGAGTCGGAGTCAGCCGGGGACATCCACGGCGATGTTGGTGCGGCGGGTCACGCCCACGAGCAGGTTGATGTCGTCTGGATCGTCGGTGATGATGGTCATCGCACAGATGCGGCGGCGCTCCTCAGCCATCGCCACGATCTGCGCATCGGTCGGCGAGATGTCGTGGCGCGACAGCGAGAGTGCCTCGGTGGGCAACACGCCGGCCCGCATGGCGGCTATGACGGTCAGGGGAGCGTAGATGTCCTCCTCGGCGCCGATGGCCTTGATCAGGCGGTCGACGAGCGTGTCGGGACCCCGGTGGCCGGAGCGGACCTCGGTGAGGACCGGAACTGGAATCAGGAGCGCCCCATCGAACCGCTGCTCAAGCAGTTCGAGATACGCGAGGAGCCGTCTCGGCTGGCGGCCAGCGCGCTGACGCCGCCGCTGTCGAGCAGGAAGTCGCGGCGGTGGCTGCGGGTCACTCAGGCCAGGTGTCCGCGCAGGACTGAAGCTCGGGCAGGTACTTTGAGCCGTCGGTGCCTTCAGCAACGAGTTCGTCGTGCAGCCGCCGCAGACATCCTCAATGCAGCGCACTAGATCACGGAAGCGCCCTACCTCGAGATCGCCTGATCGCCTGATCGCCTCCGCAACCGACCGGTTTGCGTCCCTCGTTGCTGGCTCCACCATAGGCGAGCAAGCGCTTTGAGCTGTGCCGCTCATTCGCCCGGAGTACCCACTCCATCTGCCTTGCACACCACATAAAAAAGCGAACTGGTCCGAGAGTCGTCGAACAAGATGCGAAACCCGACTTCCTGCAAGACCTGCCTGATCGCCTCATCGTCATAGTAGTGCACGCTGAACAACGTCAGGTCGCTGTGGAATCTGCCATCAAGTTCCAGCGTTGGAATCGTCGCCGCGACCGTCGCGGCTCCGGGGACCGAACTTGGGCTCGGCACCTCCCTGTACTCCACCGTCGCAGGATCCACCTTGGCTCCGATATAACGGAGGGGCGCCAGATCCAGGCGTCGATTGAGGTCGATTCGTCCCAGCCCCTGCAATCCGGACTCAACCTTCTTGCGCACCTCCAGAAGGAGGCAGTCTCTGCGATCCATCAGCTGATGAAGCAGGCCCAGGAGACTGACCTCGTTCGCCGTGTTGTACAATCGGTCATCCGCAAGGCGCTGCGTGAGTATCTCAAGGTCGCCTGATCGCCTCCGCCGCCCGCCGCCGCGCCTGCCGACCGACCGGCTCCATGAGATGCTCGAGGAGGCGGTCCAGAGGCGGCGCGGGGTTCGCAGGTCGTCCCGATCGCCCCGCTGTTTCGCCGGAGCTTGGGCGTGGTTCGAACTGGGAGGCTCACGTCCAAGGCATCGGTCATGCTGGTCGTGTGCCCGATGACGTCAAGCAGTTGCTGGCTACAGAGGCGGCGCTCGACAAGCTCGGAGCACGCAGAATCTCCACCGCCGAGGCAGGACAGACGCTGTGGAACCGGCACGTGGTGATCAAGAACCTCCGGGGTAGCCCAGAGCGACCCCAGCGTGATGCGCGCAGGCTCCTGATCGGGCACACCGACGCGAGTCGCATCCTCACGCTGGTCGTCGAGGAAACCATCGATCCAACGACGTGGCTTCTCATCACCGGCTGGGACTCGACGCGCGCGGAGCGTATGATCTTGGAGAGGTCATGACGCATCCTGAAGCCGACCCGCTGCCCGGAGACTTCGATGAGGAGTTCAGAGAACCGCGCCCTGCCGATGTGCAGGTCGTGGACGCTTCACGCGACCGTAGCCTCGTCGTTCAGGTGGCGCTTGACGTAGACGACGCGGCGGCGCTGCAGCGGATCGTGCACGACCAGGGCGAGAGGCCGGGCGAGGTCGTCAGGTCGCTCATTCGAGAGGCATCGCGCCGGGCGGCGTAGCGATCGACTTGGCATCCGCTACGCCTTGCAAACACAAGCCTTTGGCCGATAAGAGTGTTGACCTACTCACCGACGCTCAAGCATCGCATGGCCCCCACCAATGGACCAAGGCACCGAAGACGCGCCGTCTGGATCGCGGTGCTCGCGGCTGTCTGCTGCCTGCCGGTGATGGTCCTCACGATCGCTATTGGCGCGGGCGACACATCGGTGGGCAACTCCCCGGGGCCCTGGGTCGAAGGCGACATCATCTTCATGGGCGTCCCCGTGGCGGTCTGCTTGGCCTCTTACGTCGCCGTGCGCCGCTCGGGCGCATCGCGTCGTCTGGCGGCCGTTGCGGCGGTTGCGGTCCTGTCGGCGATGCTGATCGCCGCCACCGGCATCTTCGTGCTGCTGGCGCTGCTCTCATAGTCGATGTCTGAAGCGCTTGGCGTGTAGCTCGCTAATGCGCTTCCACACAAACTGCGGGTTCGATCTTCGTCCCTCGCTCCCCGTTGTTAGAGCCAGATTTGGCTTAGGCAAGCGAGATTGGCGTGCTCTGGGCCGAAGGTTCGAGCGGTTGCGTCAACCGCTGGGAGGGGGTGAGGGGGGCTCCTGGGGGGTGCTGGCTACCCCACGGCTACCCGTGCGGGGAGGGGCTGGAGGGCCGAGGAAGGCTTCGAGCGGCTTCCCGGATGGCGTCGTGAGGCCAGTTGTCCGCTATACGGGCCGGGAGCCCGGTATAGCGGGGGCATCTGCGCAGAAGCCCGCGCGGCGTCGTGAACGAGCGGTAGGCTTGCAGGATGAGTGCAGCGAGCGAGCCCGCAGGCCACGAACTGGTCGTCGCCCCTGACGGGAGCATTCCCGCCGATCAGCTAGCGCGTCTTGGCGTGGCGCCTGGTGCCCATCTCCGCGTGGTGCAGACGAGCCAGGCTGGGACGCTCGCTGGGTCGCTGGCGGACTTCCCGGATCTGACGTGGGAGGAGTTCGAGCACGCAAGCGCGCTCGCAAAGCGTGACCTCACGGCGACGTGAGGGTTCTCGCCGACTCGCACGCCGTCGTCTGGCATCTACAGGGCTCTCGGCGTCTCTCGGCTCCCGCAGTAGAGGCGCTTGCCGAGGCTGAAGCGACCGACGGCGTGGTGGTCTCGGTCGCCACCCTGGTCGATGGCCGAGGCGGGCTACGACGTGGAGAAGACCCTGCGCCGACGTGGCGGACGGCCGCCACTGGGGTCGGCTGCGGCGGAGGTAGAGTCCGTGCGGCTCGACCCTGAGCTGCGTCAAGCACTCGCGCGACGAGCTAGCCGCGATCACGCGACGACCTCCGCGGTGATCCGCAAGGCCCTACGTCAATACCTCAAAGTCGCCTGACTGGCTTTCTCAAGACATCAGCCATGACGCCGGGCGTGCATCTCGCTACTGACGCCGCGGCTGACTTGCCTTTACGCTATAGTAAAGGTATGACGCGGATCTCCAGCAAGCACCAGGTGACCCTCCCGGTCGAGTCGTTGAAGGAGGCCGGCCTGAGCGTGGGAGATGAGGTGGCGATCGAAGCTGAAGGGGCCGATCGCATCATCGTCCGCCGCGTCTCACGCGATGCTGGGCGGGCATTGGGAGTTTTCGACGGCCTGTATGAGCCTGGCTACTTGGAGCGACTTCGCGCGGGCGAGCGTGCGTGAGCGGCTGTGTGCTGGATACAGACGTGGTGATCGCCGCGCTCGACCGGCGTGACCCGCATCATGCCAACGCAGCAACCGCAATCAAGCGGCTGACTGAAGACGACGTGCTGTTGCTCCTGTCGCTCGTCAACTACGCGGAGGCGCTCGTCAGACCAGCGGATGACGAACGCAACCTGAAGACAGCCAAGGACGCGCTGGTTGCGTTGGGGATCCGGCTGGTCGCTCCGACGCCCTCGATCGCGGTGGACGCGGCGCGGCATCGAAGACTGAACATCAGTCTCGCAGACGGTTTTGCGCTTGCGACCGCGCAGGCTCGCGACGCCCACGTGGCGTCGTTCGACCGGAGAGTTCGTCGTGCGCTCCCCAAGGTCGGGCTTCAGCTCGCACCACAGTTGAGCTGACGGCCATTGCAGCCACCGCGGAGGAGCAGTCCATGAACGTGCCCGGAGGCGCCTGGCGTGCAGTCTGCTAATGCGTTTCCACACAAGATCCGGGTTCGACTGTCATCGCCGCTCAATCTCTCGCCGGCCGCCCACTCCGTTCGGACAGCACTGTCAGCGTCATGCTGGCACTACGCCTTGCAAACACAAGCGTTCGGCCGATAAGAGGCTACCTGCGCGAGGCGAAGAACTCGCTCAAAAGCGCCCCGCACTCCTCCGCCAGCAAGCCCCCGGCGACCTCGGGGCGGTGGTTCAGGCGAGGCTCCCCGAGCACGTCCAGCACCGAGCCCGCCGCCCCCGCCTTGGGGTCCCACGCGCCGAACACCACGCGGGGAACGCGCGCCAGCACGATCGCCCCCGCGCACATCGCGCACGGCTCGAGCGTCACGTAGAGCACGGTCTCCAACAGCCTCCAGCCGCCCACCGCGCGGGCAGCCTCGCGCAGGGCGAGCAGCTCCGCGTGCGCCGTGGGGTCGCCGCGCACTTCCCGTTCGTCGTGTCCCGCCCCGAGCACCTCCCCCGCGCGTACCGCCACCGCGCCAATCGGCACGTCCTCGTGTTCCAACGCATGTTCGGCCTCGCGCAGGGCGAGGCGCATGAAGTACTCGTCGCGCGGAAAGAAGCGGTCAGTCACAGAACGTCTTTCAAAATAGGCGGTGCGTCTGGGGCGTCCCTGGACCAAGCTGGGCGACGCGGGACGGTGAAGCCCGTGCTGGTAGCACGGGCAAGCCGGCACGTGGCGATCCAGCGCAGCGTACAGGGGCGCATCCAGGCGTGCCGGTCTTTTTGAAAGCCGTTCGTAGCCTGCCTCGAAGCCCCCGCCGGCCGGAAGTGCAATCCTGAGGGAGCGCGGGCCACCATCATTACCAAACCCATGCCCCCCCGTCCCGCACCGACCCCTCCCGCGACGCGCACCGCACACCCACGTCGGCGTCGCGCGCTCGGTCTCGTCTGCGTGGCCCTGGCACTCGGCGCGGCAGCGCCACTGGCGTCGGGCTCCCACTCCGCCCACGCCGCCCCCGCCCCGGGCCGCCCTCCGGGCGGGCCCGCCATCCAAATCAAGGGCGCCCCCGCACGACAACCCACCGGCGAACCCCCCGCCGCGCCCGGTGTCGTGGTGGTCGACTACGAACCCTCCACCCCTCCCGCCGCGCAGGCCTCCGCTGCGCGCGCCGCGGGCGCCGCGGGCTCGAGCGTGGCAGCCGAGGCGCAGACGCAAGAGAGGACCCCCGAAGCGGGGGTGGAAGCGGGCTCCGCCGAAGCGCAGGCCGAAGGGAGCACCCCCCCGCAGCTGCTCACGCTCGCGCCCCACGCCTCTGTGCCCCACGCCATCGCCCGCCTGCGTCGCACGCGCGGCGTGGCGTGGGCCGTGCCCGACTACCTAGCCCACGTCGCCGGACCGCTCGGCCCGAGCACGCCCGCGCCCACAGCGAGCACCCTCTCCACGGCCTCCACCGCTGCCGCCACGACCTCCACCGCCGCCGGCGAGCCGTTCCCCGACGACCCCGGGCTCGCCGGAGTCCCCGGGGGGTGGCGGGAACTGCAGTGGAACTTCGTGGGAACCTTCGGGGTCGAAGCGCCCGGCGCGTGGGCGAACCTGATCGCCGACCACGCTCCCGGCGGGCGGGGGGTCGTCGTGGCGGTGCTCGACACCGGCATCGCGTACGCCCACCGCGGGCCCTCCCGCCGCTCGCCGGACTTCTACGGCTACCAGTTCGTGAAGGGCCACGACTTCGTCGCCCACGACGCGTACCCCAACGACCGCAACGGCCACGGCACGTTCGTCGCGGGCACCGTGGCGGAGGCGACCAACAACGGCCGCGGCCTCACCGGCCTCGCCTACGGGGTGCGGGTGATGCCCGTGCGGGTGCTCAACTCCGAAGGCAACGGCGACGCCGCCACTATCGCCCAGGGGGTCCGCTTCGCGGTCAACCACGGCGCGCGGGTAATAAACCTTTCTCTCGAATTTCCCGGGGGCATCACCGCGGCGGAGATCCCCGAGCTGATTGCCGCGCTGCGCTACGCCAACCGCCACGGAGTCGTCGTGGTGGCGGCCGCCGGCAACGAGGCTCACGCCGCCGCGGCGTACCCCGCGCGCGCGCCCAACGTGATCGCGGTGGGGGCCACCACCGAACACGGGTGCCTTGCGGCCTACTCCAACTTCGGCACCGGCGTCACGCTGGTGGCGCCCGGCGGCGGACCCGACGCGAGCCTCCCCGGGGACCCCAACTGCCACCCCGAACTGCCCGCGGGGCGCGACATCTTCCAGGTCACCTTGACCGGCACGTCCCCCTGGCACTTCGGGATCCCCGGCGGCTACGAAGGCACCTCGATGGCCACCCCCCACGTCGCCGCCGCAGCCGCGCTCGTGATCGCCTCCGGCGTGCTCGGCCACCACCCCACCCCCGCCCAGGTCGCGGCCCGCCTGGTCGCCACCGCCCGCCCGCTCGGCGGACCCTCCGACAGCCGCCTCTACGGCGGGGGCCTGCTCGACGCCACCACCGCCACCGCGCCCGGGGGGCCGGTGGCCGTCGGGGGGTAGTGCCGGGCGCCCGGGCTGCCCCAGGTGGTTTACACGCCGGATGTGAGCAGAGTACGCAGTTTGTGTGTACTTGCCCTTGGGCCCCCAAGCCCCTGATAGCCTTCGATTCCAATGCCTCGACTGCCGCAGCTGTCTACCAGCGCCACAAACCGGGGGGTGGCCGCGGGGCGGTCGAGGCGCGCTCGCAAGCGTTGGCTAGGCGTCGTCACGGTGGCAGCGCTCGCGTTACTCGCCGCCGCCCCGGCGTTTGCCGACGTGACCGGCGCGGCCGACGATCTGCGCACGGGGTGGTACCCGAACGAGCCGTCGCTGACGCCCGCGCTGGTGGAAGGCGAAAGCTTCCAGCAGGCCTTCAGTCGCACCCTCCCCGGCCATGGTCAGATCTACGCCCAGCCGCTGGTCGCAGACAACACGCTGCTGGTGGCGACCGAGGACGACCGGGCCTTCGGCCTCAATCCCGTCACGGGCAGCGTCCGCTGGGAAAGGCGGTTCGGCGAACCGGTAGCGTGGAACGACCCCGAAATCGAGTGCGAAGACCTCAAACCGGAAATCGGCATCACCGGCACGCCGGTGGTCGACACGGAAACCAACGTCGCGTACTTCACCTCCAACAGCTACGTGGGCAAAAAAGCAAACCTGGGCAGCCCGATCGCCTGGTACATGCAGGCGATCGAAATGAGCAGCGGCAAGGAGGTCGCCGGCTTCCCCGTGAAAATCGCCGGTGAAGCGCAGAACCTCCCGGGCGTGAAGTTCGAAGCCCCCGAGGAGTTGCAGCGGCCGGCGCTGCTGTTGATGAACGGGGTCGTCTACGCCGGGTTCGGGAGCCACTGCGACAAACCGCTCTTCCAGGGCTGGCTGGTCGGCGTCTCCGCCGCCGAACACCGCCTCACCACGATGTGGGCCACAGCAAAAGAAGGCGGCTCGATCTGGCAGGCCGGGGGCGGTCTGATCTCGGACGCTCCCGGGCAGATCCTCTTCGCCACCGGCAACGGCCCCGGCACCGGCGCCAAAGCCTTTCCGCTGCCCGGCCCGGGGACCGATCCCACCGAAGGACGGCTCGCCGAGGCGGTCGTACGGGTGGAAGTGCAGAAGGAAGGGAACCTCAAGGCCACCGACCTCTTCTCGCCGTACAACAACGAATTCCTCGACGAATCGGATCTCGACCTGGGCTCGGCGGCGCCGATCGCGCTGCCCTCCCAGTACTTCGGCACGAAGAAGGTGCCCAACCTGCTGCTTCAGCCCAGCAAGGAAGGCGACATGTACCTGCTGAATCGGGGCCTCGAAGAGCTCGGCGGGGTGGCCCAGGGCAAAGCAGGGAAGGATGCCGACGTGCAGACGCTCGAAGGTAACGGCGGCGTGTGGGACGGCGCCGCCGTGTGGCCCGGCAACGGAGGCTACGTCTACGTACCCTCCGTCTCGCCCGGCGGGGCCTCGGGGGGCAGCAGCGGCAACCTGCACACCTTCAAGTACGGCGTCGAAGCCATCGAAGAACCCACCCTGTCGCTCGCGGCGACGAGCCCGGAAACGTTCTGGTTCGGATCGGGCTCTCCGATCGTCACATCCGAAGGCACCACCAGCGGCACGGCGGTCCTCTGGATTACATGGTGCCCAACCCCTGGCTGCGAAAATGCGGAACTCCTCGCCTACAACCCGGTGCCGCTCCCGAACGAAACCCTGCAGCTGCTCTGGCACGAGCCGATCGGCACCGCGAACAAGTTCTCCCGCCCCGACGCCGCCAACGACCACATCTACGTCGGCAACCGCGAAGGGCGCATCTTCGGCTACAGCGCCCCGCAGCTGACACCCTCCAGCACGTCGCTGGACCTGGGTACGGCGCTCACCGGCGCGCAGCTCACCGGCGAAGTGACGCTCACCGACACGGGCCCGTCCAGCCTCACCGTCGAAGCGGTGCACTCGCCGTCGGCTCCCTTCGAAGCGACCGGCCTGCCGCCGGAAGGCGCCGTCATCGAACAGGGCCAGACGCTCACGGTGCACGTCGCCTTTCGCTCCGCCACGGCGGGGAACTTCAATGGCTCGCTCAGCCTGAGCAGCGCGGCGGGCGCAACCGACGTCGCGCTGTCGGGCACCGCCGAAGCGCCGCCTGAAGAACCCACCAAGCCGCCTGAAGAACCCACCACGCCCCCTAAAGAACCCACCAAGCCCAACGAACAGGGCAAGACCGGGACAACGCCGAGCCTGACGCCCACCAACCCGCTGGGCCCCTCGCTCACTCTCCCCGAACCGCTGGCGAGCCTCGCGCGGCTGCACCTCGCCTACCCCGCGTCCAAGCGTGGACGGGGTCGCCGTGAGCTCCGTCTCACCTACACGCTCTCGGCGGCGGGCACGGTGCAGATCGCGATCGACCGCCGCGTCCTCAGCCACAACTGCCGGCGCGGCGTGCGCACGTGCGTCCACGACGTGCCCACGAGCGTCAAGCTCACGGTCGCGGGACATGCGGGGAGGAACGCGCTCACGGTCAACCTCGCCGGCCTGCCCGCGGGCGACTACCGCGTGGCGCTCACGCCACGCACACGCACGGGCGCGGCCGGGACCGCGCGGTACGTGGACTTCAAGACCGTACGCTAGCCCGCCCGCTGGCCCGCCCGCGCGACCGGCGCTCGCTCGCGCGGGTGGCGCTCGCTCCACGCGCGGTCGATCACCGCGGCCAGCTCGTCGCGGAAGCGCTCACGGCCGAACCGCCGCGCGTTCTCGCGCGCGTCGCGCGCGTCCAGCCGCAGGCCCTCGAAGCGCTCGATCCCCGCCGCGAGCGCGGGAGCGCTCTGCTCGCCGAACAGCACGCCCGTGCGGCCGTCGAGCACCGTCTCCGCGGCCCCGCCGACGCCGTAGGCGATCACCGGCACGCCGGCCGCCTGCGCCTCGACCGGCACGATCCCGAAGTCCTCCTCGCCCGGGAACAGCAACGCGAGGGCACCGCCCAGCAGCGCGTCGCGCTCGCGCTCGCTCACCCGGCCGAGGAACTCGACGTGGGCGCCCGGCGGCGCCGCGGCGCGCACGGTGTCCAGCGCCCGCCCGTCGCCGGCGACCTTCAGCGCGACGCCCAGGCGCGCACACGCGGCGACTGCGAGGTCGACGCGCTTGTAAGGCACCACCCGACCGAACACCAGGTAGAAGTCCTCCGGGGCGTGGGGCACCCCGAGGTAGTGCTGCACGTCCACCGGCGGGTTGACCACCTCCGCGGTGCGCCCGTAGCAGCGCTCGATGCGCGCGGCGACGTGGCGGGAGTTGGCGACCCACACGTCCGGCCCGGCCGCGCCGCGCAGGTCCTGGCGGCGCAGGCGCCCCAACAGCAGCGGCAACGCCAGGCGTGCCACACGCCCCACCTCCTCGCCCTCGAGGAAGTCCTCCTCCCAGGCGTAGCGCATCGGCGTGTGGCAGTAGCACACGTGCAGCGCGCCCGGGGGGGTGCGCACGTTCTTGGCGAACGCGTGGTTGCTGGAGAGGACTAAGTCGAAGCGTGAAAGATCGAAGGAGCGGTAGGCGCGATCCATCAGCGGCAGCAGCCTCCGGTAGTGGGCCCTTGCCCCGGGGAGACGGCTGAGGTAGGAGGCGTGCACCGGGCGCTCGGTGATCGTCGGCGGCCACGGAGCCGGGTCGTAGATCGAGCAGAAGAGCTCCGCGTGGGGGAACATCTCCAGCAGCTCCACCACCACCTGCTCGGAGCCCCCGGGGATCGTCAGCCACTCGTGCACGACGGCCACGCGCGGGAAGCGCTCGCGCAGTCGCTCCAGCGTCGAGACGGTCACCGCCCGGGCCCCCGGCTGCGCTGGACCGCGTCGTGGAAGTCCTCCCACGCGGCGGCGTACGGAGCGAGTCGCTCGGCCAGGCGTTCCAGGTCCCCCCAGCCGGCCTGCGCCTCCCACCCCCAGTGCAGCACCACCGGCACCCACAGCCCGGCGGCCCACTCGGCCACCCGCTCGAGCGCCGGCAGCACGTCCGCCGCGCGGCCGTAGACGGGGGCGTAGGAGGGCAGGTACACGGCCTCCCCGCGCCACTGGGGCGTGCTGTGAAACCCCACCGTCCCGATCGACTCCGGCCCTCCGCAGACGACCTCGAAGCGCCGGGCGAGCGCCTCGAACTGGCGAGCGTCGAAGCGGTTGTAGGGGGGCACGAACACGTCGGGACGGAGCTCGTGGCGGGCGAGCTCCGCGAGCGCGTCCTCGAGCAGCGCCTCGGTCGCGGCCGGGCTCAGCCCGCACAACTCCGAGTGGCGGCGCGGGGAGGCGTGGCGCGTGCGGTGATCGCGTCCGTGCAAACCGAGCGCCACCCGCTCGCCGGCCAGCCGGCGCAGCATCGCGACCTCCTCGGGCTCCAGCGCGCGAGACCCGCTCGCCGCGGGCGAGAGCGGGTCGCGAGCGACACGGGGGAGCACCGCCACGAGGTAGGGCACGCCGGCGCCGGCGAGGATCTCGTGAAAGCGCTCGAACCCCGCGGTCCCAAAGCGCTCGGGGTCGTCCCACGCCAGGTAGTGGGGAAACTCGTCGACTCGTACGAGCAAGCGCGGGTGCGCCGCGGCGCGCTCGCCGAGCACCGCGCGACGCGCGGCCAGCAGCGGCCCCGCCACGGCCGCCTCGAAGTCGAGCTTGCCGAGCTTGTAGCGCACCCGTTCGGCCAGGCGCACGGGGCGCGGAGGGACGGCGCGGACGCGAGTCGCCCGGCGTACCGCGGGGGCCAGCAGCGCCTCGGGCGCGAGCGTCCCCGCGGCGAGCTCGGCGTCGAACAGCAACCGCGCGGTCCGCGCCTGGTCCTGAACATGGGCGCCCGAGCCGCCTCGCGGGTCCGCTTCCGTGCTGGGGATCACCGTCACGAGAGTACCCAGCCTGAGATCGTGGCGCCGATGGACGAGTTACTCGTGGGAGGCCCACCCGCAGCGATATGCGCTATGCTATATGCGTGAAGCGAACGACCATCATGCTCCCCGACGACCTGAACGCCCGCCTGCGCCACGAGGCCAGGCGGCGTGGCGTTTCGATCGCCGATGTCGCGCGACGCGCGATCGAGCAGCAGCTGCCCGAGCCGACCCCCGACGGCGCCCTCTCCTTCTTTGCCATCGGCCCGGGCGGCCCACCCGACGCCTCCACGCGCGCCGAGGACTTCGTGGGGCCCGCCATCAGCGCTCGCCACCCCGCCTCCTAGCGCAGTGCTGATCGTCGACGCCGGGCCGCTGTACGCCGCCGCCGCCACACAGGACGACCACCACAGCCGCTGTCTCGAACTGCTCGCCCATGCACCGCGGCCGCTCCTGGTGCCCGAGCTCGTCGTCACCGAGGTCTCCTACCTGCTCAGCGACCGCATCGGCCCCCACGCCGAGCTCGCCTTCGCGCGCGCCATCGCCGCCGGCGAGCTCCTCGTGGAACCCGTCCTCGACCCCGAGTGGGAGCGCATCGCCGAGCTCATGGAGCAGTACCTCGACCTCCCCCTCGGTATCGCCGACGCCTCGCTCATCACGCTCGCCGAGCGCCACCAAGCGACGGAGATCGCCACCCTCGACCACCGCCACCTCAGCGTCGTGCGCCCCCTGCACGTTCCCAGCTTCACCCTGCTGCCCTGAGGGTGCCGGCCCGAATAGGGCTCACCGTCACGAGAGTACCCAGCCTGAGATCATGGCCCCGATGGACGAGCGGCCACGTCTCCAGGGGCGCGACATCGTGTGCGTCGGGTTCGCCGACTGGGACACGGAGCTGTGGACCAACCAGCACCACCTGATGTCGCGCCTGGCACGCGAGAACCGCGTCCTGTTCGTCGAGTCCCTCGGCCTGCGCCGACCCCAGCTCGCTGGGCGCGACCTGGCACGCATCTGGCGGCGGCTGCGGCGGGGGCTGGCACCGCCACGCGAGGTGGACGGGCTGTACGTGCTCTCGCCGCTCGTCCTGCCGCTGCACCGCTCACGACTCGCGCGGGCGCTCAACGCCCGTCTGCTCCCGGCGCTGGTCGCCCGCGCGGCCCGCCGGCTGGGTATGCGAGCGCCGATCCTGTGGGCCTACGTGCCCCAGGCCGAGGTGCTGGTGGAGGCGCTCGACCCGTCGCTCATCGTCTACCACTGCGTCGACGATATCGCCGCCCACGAGCGCATCGACACCGCGAGCTTCCGCGCCGCCGAGACGCGCTTCGCCGCACACGCCGACCTCGTGCTCGCAAGCGCGCCCGCTCTCGCGCAGCGACTGCGAGCGGTCTCCCGCAACGTCCTCGACGCGCCGAACGTGGCCGACACCGAGCGCTTCGCGCAGGCGCTCGAGCCGAGCCCACCCGCCCCGCTCGACCCCGGGATGGCCGCGCTGCCGGCGCCCCGGGTCGTGTTCACCGGCGCGCTCGTCGCCACCAAGCTCGACGTCCCCCTGCTGGTCGAGCTGGCGCGCCTGCGGCCGTCGTGGTCGTTCGCGCTGGTCGGCCCCGTCGGGCCGGGCGATCCCCGCACCGACGTCTCGCCGCTGGCGGCCGAGCCGAACGTGCACCTGCTCGGCCGCCGCGCCTACGGCGAGCTGCCCGACGTGCTGCGGGCGGCGGACGCCGGGCTGATCCCCTACGCGCGCAACACGTTGACCGACAGCATCTTCCCGATGAAGGTCTACGAGTACCTCGCCGCGGGCCTGCCGGTGATCGCGACGCCGCTGCCGGCGCTCGCCGGCGTTGCCGAGGTCGCGTGCGCGCCCGACGCGCAGGGTCTCGCCGCGCTGCTCGACCGGGCGCTCGCCGACAACGGCCCGAACCGTCGCGCCGAGCGCTCCCTTGCGGCTGCCTCCCATTCTTGGGAGCGGCGCCTGGAGGAGATCGCCACGGCGATAGCCGCCCTATGAAGGATCTGCTCGTCACCTCGCACACGCCCGTGCTCGGCTCCGGCCAGGCGGTGCGCACCTACGGCGTCGCCCGTGCGCTCGCCGCGCACGGTGGCCTGACACTGCTCTACGCGCGCTTCGGCGCACCCGCGCCCGACGGCGCCTTCAGGGCGATCGAGGGAATCGAGCTGTGCGAGGTCGTACCCTCGCGCGGCCCGCGCCGGCTGCGCACCTACGCGGTGGCCCGTCTTGGGGGAGTGCCCTGGGGCTTCGCGCGCGGGGCCTCGAGCGAGCTCGCCGCCGAGGCCGCGCGCCTCGCGGACAAGCCGGGCCGCGGAAGGGTCATCGCCGACGGGCCGATCGCCGCCGCCGCGCTCGCTCGCCTGGCGCGGCGGCGCCCGGTGATCTACAACGCGCACAACCTCGAGTCGAGCTTCCGCCACGAGCTGACCGCGCGCGGCGCTCGCGAGCGGCGCACGATGCGCGCATTCGAGCGCAGGGTGCTGGCCGACTTCCAGGAGTCCTGGATGGTGAGCCGCGCCGACATGGCTGCCGCCCGCGAACTGTGCCCCGACGCGCGGCTGCGCTACGTGCCCAACGTCGTCGACGTGGCGGGGATCGTGCCCGTGCGCCCGGCGGTGGAGGAGAGAAGGGCGCTGTTCGTCGCAAGCTTCGCCTACGAGCCCAACCGCCGCGGGCTGCGCTTCCTGCTCGACGAGGTGTTCCCACGGGTGTGGGCCGAGCTGCCCGACGCCCGGTTGACGCTCGTCGGCACAGGCATGCAACAGCCGCCCTCGAGCGATCCGCGAGTGGAGGTCCTCGGCTTCGTCGAGGACCTCCACGCCGCCTACGCCGGCGCATCCTGCGCTGTCGTCCCGCTGCTGCAGGGCGGCGGCACGCCCCTGAAGTTAATCGAGGCGCTCGCCTACGGCCTGCCCGCGATCGCCACAGCGCGTGCCGCCGCGGGCCTGGAGCTGCGCGCCGGCGAGCACTGCCTGGTCGCCGAGGACGGCGAGGCGTTTGCCGCGGCGCTCGTCGGCGTCCTGCGCGACGGGGCGCCCGAGCTCGCTCGGCGTGGCCGCGAGCTTGCCGAGGAGCGCTACTCGATCGAGGCGCTCAGCGGGCTGGTGGCGGCGCTCGACGACCCCTCGCTACAAACACCTGAGTAACGAACTCATGGGGTAACGAACTCGTGAGACGAGCGCTCGCACTCACCGGGCCTCGCGCTCGCACATCCAGCATCATGTCGGCCGTGATCGCGCTTCGCCTGTGGAAGATGAGCATGTGGTGCCATCGGCACGGGCACCGCCGCGCCGCGCGCCTGTTCAAGACGCTCCTCTTCCTCGGCTTCGGAGCGCTGCTCGAGCCGGAGGTGCGGCTGGAGGGCCACGTCAACTTCGCCCATCGCGGACTGGGCGTGGTCATCCACGGCACCACCGTGATCGGCGACTGGGTGCAGATCTGGCAGTACGTGACGATCGCCTCCAACAACGACAAGGACACCGCCATGCACACGGGCGTGCGGATCGGACCCCGCACGGTGATCGGCGCGCACGCGCTGATCCTGTGCCCGAGCGGACGCACCCTCACGATCGGCGAGGAAGCGGTGATCGGCGCGGGCGCGATCGTGGTCGGCGACGTGCCGGCCGGAGCCACGGTGCTGCCGGAGCCCAGCCGGATCGTCCCACGAGCGCCGCGCCCGTCGCCGGTCGCTGGTCCTCAGTGAGCGCTACGCTCACTGCACTTGTAGCGAGCTGAGGGCGTAGGCAACGCCCTGACGGGCGATCACGGAGGTCTGCGGCGCCCGACTACGCCTTCCACCGGGGTGCAAGTACGGACCCCCCAAGGAGCGTCTTACCGACTCGAACCAGCGTCAGACGGACATCCGTCCAGGCGCTCCGCGAGCACTCACAGGCGTCCCCAGCAGACCCGAAAGATCCTGTGCAGACCTAAAGAAAGTGCGTGGATCGGCACCGGAAGCGCTCGCCGGCACGCTCACTTCATCCCGACAAAGGCACCCCCGCCGCGAGGCGGGCTCGCAAAGCCAGGGGTCTCTCGTAGACAGCCCGGCTACCGAAGGAGTCATTGATGACCACCATCCAGCCGCATACCCGCTGGGTGCCGAGCAAGCTGATGGCCGCTGCGTGCATGGCTACGTGCATGCTCCTATCGGCCACCGCCGCCCAGGCAGGCACCCCGGCATCCTCACCAGCCACGAGCAGCGCCTCCACAACCTCCCACACCGCGCGGAGTGCGACGACGGCTCGCGCCGCCGCAGCTCACACGCTCGCGTCGCGGACGCGGGCCCTGCACGCCTGCGAGCGCGTCCATCCCCGGGACTGCGCGGCCGCCAAGCGGGCGGTCGAGCGGGCCGCCCGCGGACTCCACGCAGCGCAGGCACATCCGGCGGGCTTCGCCGGTGGCACCCGCTACTACCTGACGGCGCCGACGATCACCGTCTCGGGCGACAGCCTGAGCTGGAGGGCGATCGGCAGAGTCCACATCTACGTCCTCGCGCGCAGGACGGCCGGCCAGTCCGTTCAGACCTCGATCGTCACCGGCACCTCGACCACCCCGCCTGCCGTGCCCGGAGCGACCGTCCTCTACAGCGTCCGCACCGGGATCGGCGGCAGCGCGTCGTCAGCGGAGGTCGCCATCTCGTACCCCGCCGCGGCGTCGAGCCCACCGGCGAGCGCCAAAACACCCACCAAAGCAGCCTCCCACACCCACCAAAGAAGTTCCCGCACCAACCAATGAAGCTCCCACACCCACCAAAGAAACTCCCCCACAGAACCCGACGACGTTCCAGCCGGGGCTCAATTCGGGCACCAACATGAACGAAGATCTCAAGGGAGCCGCGATCTTGGGAGCCAAGCTGGTGCGGGTCGCCTGGTCGATCGGTACCACAGCAGCAGCGATGGAGCCAGCGATCGCCGGCTACGCCTCCAAGGGCATCCGGGTTCAGCCGGTGGCCGAATTCTATGAAACGATGCCAACCCCGGCCGAAGCACGGAACCTCGCGAGCTGGGCCAAGGCCTACGGTCCCGGAGGGACCTTCTGGGCCGGTCGATCCGACGGACAACTCGCCATCCCGGCGATCGAGTTCGGCAACGAAACCGCCTCCGGAGCCCAGTACGGTGTCCGCAAGGGCGAAGCCGCCTACACGACGCTGGCCGAAACCTACGCCACGCGTTTCCGGGAGGCCGCTGAAGCGATCGATGCAACCGGAACGGGCGTCGGGCTCTTGGCGCAGGACGACGACGAGACCGGCGACTGGATCAACGGCATGTACTCCGCGGTCCCCGACCTCACCAAGTACGTCGCCGGCTGGACCATCCACCCCTACGGGGGAGAACAGTACAACCGCAACCGGTTCGCCGACCTAATCGCCCAGACCGCTGAACACGGCGCGTCCGCGATCCCGATCGACGTCACCGAGTGGGGCGTGACCACCGACAACGGTCGCTGCCTGGAATTCAACGAAGGCCTGAACCCGTGCATGACCTACGAAGAAGCCGCAGGAACGCTGAAGAGCACGGTCACATGGATGACCAAGCTGCTCGGCAGCCGGCTCCAGGACTTCTTCCTCTACCAGGTACGCGATCAGAAACCCACCGGCCAGACGACGAACTGGCAGGCCTACTTCGGCGCCCTGCAGCACGAACTGCAGCCCAAGGGCGCGTACACCACGCAGGTGGAGTCTCTGCTGAGCTCCTGATCTACACAGACACGCCCGGGTTCACCTTCAGGTGCCCGGGCGTGTCTCGCTTTCTTTCACTTCGACGCTCGCAGGATCCGCGATCCGCGGTCTTACGATGCCTGGCGCCCGGCGCGTGAGCGCGCCACGCTCTTACCCTGCCCGACTGGCGCAGCCTGGTCCGCGCCGTAGTAGTAGTTGCCGATCCGCGCAGGCAGGGCATTGACGACAAGCCCGACGCTCCTCTTCAGGCCGCGGTGGTCGAGCAGCGAGCGGGCGTTGCGGATGTCTTCGCGCTTTGTGACACCCATGCGCGCGACGACCAGCTGCGCATCGAGAGTGAGCTCGTCGAGCAGCACGCGGGTATCGACCACGGGGAGCAGCGGCGCCGAGTCGATCACGACGAGAGCGGCAGAGGAAGACAGCGCTTCGAACACTCTGGTCAGCTCATAGGGACGCAACCTATTCGGCGCGTCCGGCGGCACCTGCCCAGCCGCGAGCACCTGGAGACGTGGCAGGTCGGGGAACGGCAACTGGAGCAGGCTCGAGCGGGTCCTCGTCGTTGAACAGAGCGTCAACCAGGCCGTGGGCCCTGCTGTCCACGCGCAGTCGCTGTGAAAAGGTCGGGCGGCGGAGGTCGGCCTCCACCAACACCACGTCGATCCCGGATTGCGCCGCGGCGTTGGCGAGGCCGATGGCCACGGTGGTCTTGCCCTCGCCGGAGACGGCGCTCGTGACCAGCACCGTCTTGACGGTGCCGTCAGGTGCGAGCAACGAGAGGCCGTTGTGCAAGATACGGAAGGGCTCGAGTTCGACGTCCTGCTCCCTTCGCGTATCCGCCCGTCCGCGCTGTGGAATGCCGGCAAGCGAGCGCACGCCGTACATCTCCTCGATCTCCTCCCAAGACTTCACCCGCGTGGTCAGGAGGTTGAACAGGAAGGCAAGCCCGATACCGAGCAGCAAGCCGAAGATCACTGCGACGGCAGCCGTCGCCTTTCTGTTTGGCGAGCTTGGAGATTCGGGAATAGATGCGACGTTGGCCACCCGGGCGTTCGCCGTCGCCACAGCCTGCAGCAGCAACAGTTTCTGGGAGAGGGCGTTGAGATTGGCGCGATCGGCCGTGTCACCGGGCGGCAGCTGTGCAGAACGCCGTGCGATCAGCTGCTGGCCCTTGATGAGCTGTTCTTCGTTCTGCCGCTGGCTGTAAGTGACGTACTGCTGTGCGAACGAGTTGGCTATCTTCGCCGCGAGCCGAGGGTTTTCGTGGGTCACCGCGATATCGACGATGTAATCGCTCTGTGGATCGCTGGCGCTGACTTCACCGAGGAGTTCGGCGGGTGTGGTCTTCAGCCCGAGCGCTCTGATGACCAGTGCAGCGACGGGGGTCGTCGTGACGAGCTGGACGTTGGTATTCTTTTCGCCTTCGGGGTCCAGCGACTGGCCGCTTCCCACGCCCGCGACCTGGCTGGGAATGGAGTTGGTCGTGAACTGGAGCGACGAGGTCGCCGTGTACTGGTTGGGCTTGTGCTCGACGTAGGCGACAGCGGCCACGAGCGAAACGAGTGCGCAGAGGACGATGACCAACCACCGTTCGCGCAGCACCTGAAGCGCGCGCACCAAGCCCGGCGTCTCGGTCGTCTCCGAATCGCGCTCGGGCATCCGGCTAATATCTCGCTTGCCTACGGGGCATCGTCTCCCCGCGATGGTAGCTGGCCGGTCGGCCCGCGCTGCTCTCCCGGAGCCGCAAATCGCTGTCCCGCACCCGCAAACCTGCTCAAGGCTCCCCAATCCCGCCAGGGAGAAGCCTCGCCGCACGATGCCTTGCAGAGACGGTCGGCGTGCCGGGGTCCATCCTGAGCGTCGTTAAGCTCGGCGGGTGGCGACCCCACCCCGCATTCGCCTCCCCAGGAGCGTCGGCCACCTGGATCGCTCGCGGCTGCTCATCGCCCTCCTAGCCACCCTGATGGCCGCCGCCACCGGTCTCGCCACCGCGAAGCTCGGCAGTTTCCAGCACCAACTGAAGGCGCTGATCATCGTGACGGCTGGCGTGGCGATGGTGGTCGCGGCCCTGCGGCCCGACTACGGGCTGATCATCCTGATGGCGCTGATCCCGTTCGAGTTCGGCTTCTTCGGGACCAACTCCGATCAGGTCCTGCTGTACGCCCTTGCACTCACGATGATGTGGCGGATCCGAGCGAGAGCCATACCGTCGTGGGCCGCGATCGGAGGGCTGGCGCTCGTGATGGGAAGCTTCATCGCGTCGATCGGCGCCCACAATCGAAGCGCAGCTCTCGAAGGCGCCGTGGATTGGCTCACGGCGATCCTTGTCTTGTTCGTGGCGTTGACGGTGCTGCGTGAGCGCCGGGAGGCATCCCGGCGCATGATCGACATCTTCACAGGATCTGCCGTGATCGTGGGGACCTTCGCGTTTCTGCAGAAGGCCGGGATAGACGCGATCGTGGGAGCTCCGTTCGAGGCCGGTCTCCCCAACTCCTTTTTCGCCTACTACACCGTTTACGCAGGCTACGTGGCGATGGCGGCAACGTTGGCGACCGGCGAGATCTTGATTGCGCTTGACCAACGCAACGCGATGCGCGCCGCCACGTACGGTCTCGCCCTCATATTTCTGCTGACGGGTATCGCGGTATCGACGTCGCGCGGCGGCATCGTCGCCCTTGCCAGCGGGTGGCTGCTGCTGCTGGCGCTCAACGCTCGCCGCGGACCGGTTCTCGCTCGTGCTTTTGTGATACTCGCGATCTTTGCGGGAGCCGCTTACATCGCCACCCCTGCCTCCACGATTGCGACGATCGAGCAGCGGATCTCCCTGTCGAACGGTAGTCAGGGCGAGGACAAGGAGCGGTTCGCATTGCAGGCGGCTGGAAAGCAGGCGCTTGCACGGTACCCGTTGGGACTTGGCTTTGGCAACTTTTCGTACTATCTCAGCACCAACGTGCGCAACTCGAATATCCGCCAGCCCTTCTTCCACGCTCACGAGACTCCGATCCAGATCGGACTGGATTCGGGGTGGCTTGGATTGGCCGGTTTCTTGACGCTCTTCGCATTCCCGATTCTACTCGTGTTCAGTCGTCAGGGTCGGGGGATTCACGCCATACGCGCGTCTGCGTTCGTGGCTGCACTGGGCGGGTTGATGGCACAGGGTCTCTACGACTACCTGTTCTACGACCCCGCCCTTTTCGTCTTCTTCGTGGCCATGGTCTGGGGCGCTGTGCATTCGCTGTCGATCGATGCGCATCCAGAGCGGTCGCTCCAGGCCGCCAAGCCTCATCGGTTGGTCGATCCGGAGCTCGCAACAAGCACGTGAGCCGACCCCATCGGTGCACCACGCGCTAGTCCATCACGGCAAGCGGTTCTCTGCGTAACACGGATAGCAGATCGTCACGCGTGAGCAAGCGCAGAAGCATCAGACTGGGTAGGTAGCTGATGGCGGCGACCGCCACGAGACCTCCCAATGGCACACCAACCGCGCGAGCGAGCCACACCGCCAAACCCATCGCCGACGCTGCAAGAAGCGTGCGGGCCAGGCGACTCAGTCGCGGACGCATCTGGAGCCCTTGCAGCACCCTACGCATGCTCAGCGACATCACCGTCACCTCGGTGAGCAGCGTGATCCAGGCAGCCGCCAGGAACCCGTAGCGGGGTATGAGCAGAACGTTGAGCACCGCATTCAGGACCAGGCCGATCGCCGCATAGCGCAGGAACAGGCGCTGGAGTTCGAGGATCACGACCATGTTGCCCACCAGGTATCCGAACGAGATGGAGACGAACGCGCCCGCGAGAATCGGGAGCGCCGGCGCCGCCGCCGCGAATTGCGTGCCGAACAGGAGAGTCACAATCTGCGGGGCAGCCACGATCGTGAATGCCAGGATCGGCAACGAGGCCATCGTGAGGTACTCGCCGGTCATCTGGAGTAGGTTGCACACCCGCTCGCGATTGTGGGGGTAGGCAGCGGCGATCAGCGGAAAGAGCGTGGTCATCACCGAGGTGGGGATGAACTGGATCTGATCCAGCAGTCGGTAGTCCGCGCCATACAGGCCTGCCTGGTGACTGCCCGCGATCTCGAAGACCAGGATCTGGTCGAGCTTGACGTACAGCGTCACGAGGATCCCGGCTGCCCCCAGTCCGAGCCCCACACGCAGCATTGGGCGCCACAGGCTTCGCGTCCCGCGCATTCGTACGACCGCATTCCGCGAAGCCAGCACGGCGGTGAGAACGGTTGTGAACACAGAGGCTCCGAGGAAGACCGCGGCAAACGCGACGATGCCCCCGGACGCGAGTGCCACGACGACCACGCCGGCACCCCAGACGATGCTGTTCAGGGTCATGATCGCCATCGAGATGTGGTTGCGCACGCGCAGCTGAAAGACGGCGCTGAGTGTCGCTGGGGCTCCCACCAGCAGCACGAGCGAAAGCAGCGTCCCGGCGACTCTCCCCTCGTGGCTCGAGACGAGCAGGAGCACGGCCACGATCGAGGCGAGCGTGATCGGAACCGCGAGCAGCAGTCGCAGCGAGAGCAGGCTGCCCAGCCACTCGGGCTCGCGGTCGGGCTCGCGGGCAGCACGGCTGACCGCTATCTGGGTGAGCCCCAATTCGCCGAAGCTGCTGGTGATCTGGGTAATCGCGAAAATTGTCGACCACAGGCCGAAGCTGTTGCTCCCCAGCGCATGCACGAGCACGAGCGTCACGACCACGCCCAGCGCGAGGTTGGCGATGCGTGCGACGATCTGCACGGCGACGTCGAGCGTCAGGCGCCGTGGGCCGATCTGAAGGTGCTCGCTCATCGGTTGGGCCGACCGCTCTTCGCCGGCGGGCGGGGACCGTCGTTCAAACCATCGCCACGGCGCTCGATCATCGCTGGATCGTAGACGTGGGTCGGCTCCGACCGCACATCTCAGCTTCCGTAGGGCTCGCGATTAGACTGCTGGCGTGGGCACGGACGAGCACGGTCGCATCTCCCTGGTGCTGCCCACCTACAACCGCGCCGAGGCCCTCCGCGCGAACCTCGGGGTGATGCTCGCGGTGAGCGACGTGGCCGAGGTGATCGTGATCGACGACGGCTCAACCGACGAGACCCTACGGGTGTGCAGGCGCTTTGACGAGGAGCGTCTGCGGGTGATCAGCCACCCGCAGAACCGGGGCGTGGCCGCCGCGCGCAACACCGGCATTGATGCAGCCGAGGGTCAGTGGGTGCTCTTCGGCGAGGACGACTGTCGCTTCCCGACCAACTACGCCATCGTGCTCCGGCAGGAGGCCGAGCGCTACGGCGCGGACATCGTCGGCGCTCCGCTGCTGCACCTGGACGGCACCGACGCGGACGCGGCCGAGCTCGCCGCCCGCGCTCCCCGCCGTGCGCAGGGACCGTCCATGGACGAGGCGGACATGTTCCCGCTCCAGGCCATCCAGACGCCATTCCTACCGGCACGGGTGCTCGTCCGGCACACGGTCTTCGATCGCGTCCGCTTCTACGACGGCTTTCCGGTGAACGGCTACCGCGAGGAGACGGACTTCTTCGTGCAGGCCGCCAGGGTCGGCTTCCGTTGCCTGCTGACGCCTGAGACCTACTGCTACCAGCTGGACACGTGGGACGGCGGCCAGCACCATGCATCCCCGTTGCGCTACGAGTACTGGGCGTTGAGCAACAACTGGCGCTTCCTGCGACGTCACGGGTCGTGGCTCGTCTCACAAGGCCACATCGACGGGATCGCAAGCGCCCAACTTCGGTTCGCCCGGCGGCGGGCCCTGACGGTCGCCTCGGGCACGGCGCGAGCCCGGATGAGGGCCGCCCGACGGACGCTGCAAGGCGCAGCCGTCAGGCGCCCTGGTGAGTAGCGCGATGCGTCATGCGGTCATCGTCTCTCCAGATGTGTCAAACGCGGCAGGTGGCGTCGAGCGCATGTGCGTCCTGTTGGCACGCGTGGTCGAGCAGCAGGGGTGGAGAGCCACGATCGTCGGACCGGATCGCGAGGTCACGCGCTGGCAGTTCCGTATCGGCGTGGGCGCCATCGCCGCCTCGCGCTCCGCCAGCCGTGTGGCGCGGGCGCAGCACCCAGACCTGCTGATCACCAACGGCTGCCTGGGAGTGGGCTACAGCAGGCGGATTCCCCGCATACACGTCTACCACGGCACGGTGGTGGCCTCGACACGGGCAGCGGGCGCCAACCTGCCGCGGCGCGAGCGCATCCGGCGCATGGTGGGCGCCGGGAGCGCCGAGGCTCTGTCGGCTCGCGGGGCAAGAGCCGTGGTCTGCGTGTCAAGCTCAGCCGCGGCGGAGGTACGCCGTTTCTACAGAGTGCGCGGCGAGACGGTGATCCCCAACGGGATCGACACCGCGACCTTCTCGGCACGACCGCGTGCGGAGGCCCGCGCGCGCTTGGGATTGGCGCTCGAGGGACGCTACGCCCTGTTCGTGGGGCGCATGGACCACGGCAAGGGTGCCGGCCTGCTCCTCGAGGCGAGCAGGCGCGCCGGTTTCGATCTAATCGTGGCTGGTCGCGACGGGAGCCCCCATGCGATCAACCTCGGCGTCCTCTCACCCGAGGCGCTGGCCGTCGCCTACTCGGCAGCCGACTGCGTGCTGTTCCCCAGCCTCTATGAGGCATGCAGCTTCGTCGTGCTGGAGACACTGGCCTGCGGTGTGCCCCTGCTCACCACGAGAGTCGGCTGGATGCCCACGCTTCTGCGGGCTGTCCCGGAGTACGAGGCGCTGTGCGTAGAGCCGACGCTCGATGACATCGTGGATCGGCTGCGAGCGCTGGCCGATCTCGACACCGCGCGCCTGACCTCCACCGCCCAGGCGTTTGTGGAAGAGCACAACAGCCTCGAGCGCTACGCGGAGCGCTGGCGCGCTCTGCTGGAGTGTGTATGAACAGCTGGCTGGCAGCCCGCCGGCGCCCAAGCCCTGCCCAGATCGTGATCGCCCTCACGGTGCTTGGTGGAGTACTGCGATTTGCGACGCTGAACGTACAGAGCATCTGGCTCGACGAGTCGGCCACGTTGATGCTCGTTCACCGCGGGTTCTCGGGAATGCTCTCGCATCTCTCGGCGAGCGAGTCCTCGCCGCCCCTCTACTACGTCCTCGTGTGGATGTGGACGAAAGTCTTTGGCGCCGGCCCGCTCGGCTTTCGCTCATTCTCCGCGCTCGTCGGCACGCTGACGATCCCGGTGCTCTATGCCGCGGGCCGGCAGATATCCCCGCGCGTGGGAGTCTGGGCGGCGGCGCTTGCGAGCGTGAATCCAGCGATGTACTACTACTCGCAGGAGGCACGCTGCTACGCGCTGGCGATCCTTTTCAGCGCGGCGGCATATGTCCTTTGGCAGCGTGCGCTCCAAGCGCCGGGGGCGCGGCGTCTGGCGCTGTGGGCCGGGGTGTCGATCCTCGCGTTGCTCACGCACTACTTCGCCGCGTTCCTGTTCGTTCCCGAGGCGGCGATCCTGGCAAGACGTCTTGGTTGGAAGCGAGTATGGGCACCGGCCGGTGTCGTCGTGCTCGTCGGGCTGGCACTGCTGCCGCTGGCCGCAAGCCAGCGCGCGAGCGGCAAGGTCCACTGGATCGAAGAAACGTCGCTGATCTCACGCGTGGCAGAGACGGCCAAGCTTTTCGTCGTTGGGGTATATGGCCCACTGGAGATCGTCTCGGCGCTGCTCGCCGGGCTGCTCGTCGCCGGCGCCCTCGCTCTGCTGATTCGACGCGGGGAGCAACGCGAGCGGACGGGAGCGCGAGATGCCGCAGTCATCGCAGTCGTCGCGACCGCCCTGCCCCTGCTGCTGGCGGTGACCCACGTGGTGGACGTCTACGACGGGCGCAACGTAATCGCCAACTGGGTGCCGTTCGCGGTGCTCGTGGCCTGCGGCCTGGGGGCGACGCGCGCGGGTCGTGAGGGCACGCTACTCGGTGCAGGGCTCTGTGCGATCTCCCTCGCGGTTATCGCGGCGACCAACCTGATCCCGGCCTACCAACGCGACGACTGGCGAAGTGCTGCGCACGCCCTCGCAACTCCGACAGCCGCTCGCATCATCGTCAGCGAACAGTATGGCGCCGCTCCCCTGTCCATCTACCTCAGGGACGTACGAACCACCTTCGCCCCATCCGTTTCGACCCGCGAACTGGCCTTTGTCGCGCTGCGCAAGAGGCGCACGGGTGGCGCGCCTCTAGCCCCGATCGTGCCGACCAGTCCACCCGAAGGCTTTCGCCTCACAGGAGTGACGAGAACCGAAACCTTCGCCATCTCGCGCTTCGTCGCCGCGAGGACGACGACTCTGAGGGTGAGCTCTCTGCGCCGCCTCACTCACGAACCCACGTCGGAAATCAGCGTCCAACGCTGAGCCTTTCTCCACGACGGATAGGATTGCTCGGGTCTCGCAACCGGCGGCAGGCGTCCACGGCAAGGCGGCGCGACCAGAGAGGGACATCGGATGGGCAACACAACCTTGGTGACCGGCGGCAGCGGCTACATCGGCGCGATGCTCGTGCGGGAGCTGCGCGAGGCGGGGCGCGAGGTGCGCGTCCTCGACTCGCTGCTGCACGGACAGGAGGAGCTCGCCGCGGAGCAGGAGCGCGCCGGCGTGGAGGTGGTCCGCGGGGACGTCCGCGACGCCGCCGCCCGCCGCCCGGCGCTCGGGGGGGTAGAGGCCGTCGTGCACCTCGCCGCGATCGTCGGCGACCCCGCCTGCGCGCTCGACCCCGCGGTCTCCGACGAGGTCAACGTGCAGGCCACCCGCGCGCTCGTCGCCGACGCGGGCGCTGCGGACGTACAGCGGCTCGTGTTCGCCTCCACCTGCTCCAACTACGGGCGCATGGCCGACCCCGACGTGCCGATCACCGAGGAGGGTGAGCTGCGCCCCGTGTCGTTGTACGCCGAGCAGAAGGTCGGCATGGAGAAGCTGATCCTCGGCGGCGGCGCGGGCGCGCTCAAACCGACCTGTCTGCGCTTCGCCACCGTGTACGGCGTGGGGCGGCGCATGCGCTTCGACCTGACCGTCAACGAGTTCACGCGCGACCTGTGGGCCGACCGAGAGCTGGAGGTCTTCGGCGAGCAGTTCTGGCGCCCCTACATCCATGTGCGCGACGCCGCCCGGGCGGTTCGCACCGTGCTGGAGGCACCCGCGGAGAGGGTCGCGAACAACGTGTTCAACGCGGGCCGCTCGGGCGAGAACTACCGCAAGCTCGACCTCGTGCAGGAGATCGGGAGGCAGATCGACCGCGGCAAGGTCTCCTACGTCAAGCGCGACGAGGATCCCCGCGACTACAAGGTGAGCTTTGACAAGATCCGCGCCGAGCTCGGCTTCGAGACGCTGATGACGGTGCCCGACGGCATCGCCGAGGTGATCGCCGCGCTCGACGCCGAGGCATTCGGCGACCCGTTCGACCCGCGCTACAAGAACATCCCTTGAGCGCCACCGCCGCACGACCCCGATCGAGCACCGCAGGAGGATCCCCGCCCTCGAGCGCCATCCCTTGGCTCGCGCCCGCAACCGAGTAATGGCCGGCACCGAGACCTTCCCTGAGCTTCCGCTGTTCGACCTGCAGCTGCAGCCTCAGGACCTGGAGGCGGTCGCACAGACGCTGCGCTCCGGCTGGCTGACGATGGGCCCCCGCACCGCCGCCTTCGAGGAGGCGTTCGCCGCGCACCTCGGGGCGCGCCACGCGGTCGCGCTCTCCTCCTGCACCGCGGCGCTGCACCTCGCCTACCTCGCGGCCGGCGTCGGCCCCGGCGACGAGGTCGTGGTGCCCGCCTTCACGTTCGCCGCCACCGCTGCGGCAGTGGTGTACTGCGGCGCGACGCCGGTGTTCGCCGAGATCGCCTCGCGCAAGAACCCGAGCCTCGACCCCGAGGACGTGGAGCGGCGCATCACGCCGCGCACGAAGGCAGTGTGCGCGGTGCACTACGCTGGCTACCCCGCCGCCGTGGACCGCCTGCGCGAGATGTGCGACGCGCACGGCCTCGCGCTGATCGAGGACGTCGCGCACGCGCCCTCCGCCACGCTGCACGGGCGCAAGCTCGGCACGTGGGGCCTCGCGGGCGCGTTCAGCTTCTTCTCCAACAAGGTGCTGTCCGTCGGCGAGGGCGGGCTGCTGTGCACCGACGACGACGAGGTCGCCGCGTTCGCGCGCTCGCGCCGCTCGCACGCGATGACCTCCGGCACGTGGGACCGCCACCGCGGGCGCACCGACACCTACGACGTGGTCGGGCTCGGCTACAACTACCGCCTGGACGAGCCGCGCGCGGCGCTGCTGCTCTCGCGCCTGGGGCGCTTGGAGGCTGAAATCGAGCGCCGTCGCGAGCTGACGCTGCGCTACCGCGCGCTGCTCGCGCAGGTCGAGGGGATCATCGTGCCGTTCGAGGACTCCGACGTGCCCGGCTCCTCCTGCTACGTCCTGCCCGTCATGCTCGAGCAGGACGGCCGCCAGGCGCAGGTGAGCGCGCAGCTGCGCGAGCGAGGCATTCAGACGAGCATCTTCTACCCCGCGATCCACCGCTTCTCCGCCTACCGCGAGCGCTTCCCCGACGTCTCGCTGCCCGTCACCGAGATGGCCTCGCGGACTGAGCTGACGCTGCCGTTCTACCCGCACATGACCCACGCCGACCAGGACCGCGTCGTCACCGCGCTCGCGGAGGTGCTCGCGCGATGAGCGACTGGCGCGTGCCGCTCACCGACATCGCGATGCCCGAGCAGGACGTCGAGGCCGTGCTCGACTGTCTGCGCTCCGGTTGGCTGACGATGGGACCGCGCACGAAAGCGTTCGAGCAGGCGCTCGCCGAGTTCGTGGGCACGCCGTACGCGGCGACCGTCTCGAGCGGCACAGCGGCGCTGCACCTCGCGTGCCTGGCCGCGGGGATCGGCGCGGGGGACGAGGTGATCGTGCCGGCGTTTACGTTTGTGGCGAGCGCCAGCGCCCCGCGCTACGTCGGCGCCAAGCCGGTGCTGTGCGACGTCCGCAGCCCTCACGACTTCAACATCGACCCCGAGGACGCGGCGCGGCGCATCACATCCAGGACACGCGCGATCGTGGCGGTCCACTTCTGTGGCTACCCGGCGGACGTCAGCGCGCTGCGAGCGCTGTGCGACGAGCACAGGCTGGTGCTGATCGAGGACTGCGCGCAGGCGATCGGCGCACGACTTGACGTCGGCGGGCGCCAGGTTGGCACGGTCGGGAAGCTCGGGGCGTTCAGCTTCTTCTCCAAGAAGCAGCTTTGCGTGGGCGAGGGCGGAATGGTGACGAGCGCCGACGAGCAGTTGGTCAATCGCGTGCGGCTGTTCCGCTCGCACGCGATGACCAGCAGCACCTGGGACCGCCACCACGGTCACGACCCCGCCTACGACGTGGTCGACATCGGCTTCAATTACCGCCTCGACGAGCCGCGGGCGGCGCTCGGGCTGAGCCGCCTGGCGCGGCTGGCACAGAGCATCGAGACCCGCCGCCAGATGGTGCGCGTGTATCGCGAGCGTCTCACCGAGATCCCCGGCATCGAGCTGCCATTCGACGACGCGGCCGTCGAGTTCTCCTCGCACTTCGCCTTCCCGGTACTGCTCGCCGACCGCGAGACCCGCGATCGCTTCCGCAACGATCTCAAAGCGAACGGCATCCAGACGACTTGGTACCCGGCGCTGCACAGCTTCACCGAGTACCGCCAGTTCGCGCCCGCGGATGGGCTGCCGCAGGCCACCGAGGTGGCCGACCGCCACTGCGCACTGCCGCTCAGCCTCGACGATGACCGAGAGCGAAGTCGAAACCGTCGTCGAGGCCGTGCGCGCGGCGCTCGCCTAGGACCCCGGCGGGATCAGGCGGTCGCGCACGGACTCGAACTCCTCCTGGGCCTGCTCGTAATCGTCGTGGCGACCGATGTCCAGCCAGTAGTCATCGCTCGGCCACGCGCGCACCGTCTCCCCGGCCGCGATCAGGCGGAGGATCAGGTCGGGGAAGTCCAGGCGCTCGCCCGGCTCGATGTGCGAGAGCGCTCGTGGTGCGAAGCAGTAGACACCCATGCTCGCGGTGTAGTCCAGCGCCGGCTTCTCGTCGTAGCCGGTCAGGCGCGTGGAGTCGCTGTCGTCACCGAAGCGCAGCACGCCGAGCGAGATCTGGATGTTGCGAACCTTGGTAGCAATCGTCGCGGCCGCGTCGCTGACGCTGTGACGCTCGAGCAGAGCGCCGTAGTCGATGTCAGTGAGCACATCGCCGTTCATCACCAGGACATCGGCGTCCGCGAGGCCCTCGATCAAGGCCAGTGCGCCCACCGTGCCGAGCGGCTCCTGCTCGCGGTAGTAGTCGATCGGGACGCCGTACACGGAGCCGTCGCGGAAGAACGCCTCGATCAGCTCCGCCAGGTAGCCGGTGGCGATCGTGATCCGTTCGAAGCCATGCGCCTTGAGCTGGCGCACGACGATGTCGAGTACCGGGCGATCGCCGATCGGCATCAGCGGCTTGGGCAGCACCGTCGTGTAGGGGCGCAGGCGCGTGCCCTCACCCCCCGCCAGGATCACCGCGCGCCTCATGGCCCCTCGCGCCTCACGGCTCCACGTTCAGGGCGAGCCCGAGTCCAATGCCCGCACCGGGGTAGATGTGGCGCCGCGGGCGCTCGGCGAAGTAGTGGTACTCACCCTCCCGCTCGGCGGCCAGCTCCGGCAGGACGGTCGTGCGATCGCCGTTGGCGGCGATCAGGACGATCCCCGGTGCAGCGTGGCGCAGGGCGGTTCGCATCTCGAATGACTCGATTGCGTAGTCGGGAGGCGTGTCGCAGATGAACAGGTCGACCTCTCTGCCGGCGAGCGTCGTCTCGAGCGCATCGAAGGTCGACGCGATCACGGGTTCCCAGTTGTAGCGCAGGCGGTCAGGCACCACCCAGCCGCTGAACGGGTCGGGGTCGAAGGAGACGAGGCGTCCCTCGCTGCCTTCGCGGGCGTTGCGCTGCAGCGCCACGAGCAGCACGAGCGCACCCAGTCCGTGCTTGATGCCGGTCTCGACCACCAGATGGGGCTTCATCGCCCGCGCCACTGCGTACCACGCCACGCGGGGCCCCAGGCCGACCCGGCGCTTCATGTCCACCCGCCAGCGCACCCGGGCGGCCAGCTCCCGCGTGAGCGCGGGCTCGGCGCGTACCTCGGCGAGGTAGCCCGCGATCGTCGCGGGGGCGAGACCGAGCGCGCCCGCGAGGCACTCCACGAGCTCCCCCTCGTTGTCGAGCTCGTAGGAGAAGTCGCCCACGTCGGGGTCCCACAGGACGTACCGGGCCACCAGGAGCGGGTGCGCGCGGAACGAGACCCCGTAGGAGCGAACGATCCGCGCCTTCTCGAACCACCGCAGGCGAGAGAGGCGTCGCAGGCGATCCTGCCAGACGGGCGACAGGCGCTTGAGGCGGGACTTGATCATCGGGCGACGACCGCTTCCCTGAGGAGACCCTCGCTCATCGGGCGGCGACCGCTTCGCCGAGGAGACCCTCGATCAGCTCGGCGACCACCGGCGCGGCATACGTCCGCTCGGCATACTCACGCGCGGCCCTTCCCTCGCGCTCGATCCGCTCGGGGTGGTCGACGTAGCGCTCGAGCAGCTCCCGCAGCGCCGCTGGGGAGTTCTCCGGCGAGGCGATCGCCCCGACCTCCTCGGAGATCATGTCCGCGACCCCCTCGGCGCCCGTCGCCAGGCAGGGACGGGAGGCGAGCATCCCCAGGATCACCGCCCGCGGAGCACCCTCGGTCGGGCTCGGACAGAACACCGACACGTCGAAGGCCGACAGCACCTCGGGGATCTCGGTCCCCGGTGTCGAGATGAAGTGCGCACGCTCGCCCAGCGGAGCCGCGAGCTCTCGCAGCTGCCCTTCGGTTTCGCCCTCTCCGGCGAGAATCAGGTGCACGCGCGGATCCTCCAGTTCGCGCACCGCGTCGACGACCACGTCGTTGCGCTTCTTGCGGTGAAAGCGGGAGACGCAGCCCACCACAAAGGCATCCTCGGGGATGCCCAGCTGCTCACGAACGCGCCTGCGTCCCCACTCGGTGAAGCGAATCTCATCGGTGCGCAGCACATTCGGCACCACGACCAGCTTCGTGCTCACACCCACCTCGGCGACCGACCGACGTGTGCCCTCTGACACTGCCATCGCCAGCGCGGCCCGTCTGCCCGCAGCGAGATAGGCGAGCCGCGGTACGCCGCTTCGCAGCGGCACGGGAACCGGGCCCCACTCGGCCCACACAGTGGTTGCGCGCAACCACCTGGGGAGCGTGCCGGCCATCAGCTGCTCCTTCTTGTAATGCACGAGGAGCACGTCGTAGGGCCACTGCTCCTCGAGCGCGCGCGCAAAGCGCCTGAGCAGCAGCGGCCAGCGCAGCGCCAGCCGGGTCCACGTGCGCGTGGAGAGCTTCGGGCCGATGTCGATCCCCGCCACCGTCACCTGCGTGTCCCGTCCGATCCCGGGCATGTCGCTGAGCATCACCGTCTCGTGGCCGCGCCGGCGCAGCGCCTCGAGCATCTCGACAGCCGCGAACTCGGCGCCTCCGCTCGAGTCGGTCGTCATGACGGTCACGATCTTCAGCGGTCCGACCCGCTCCCCATCTTGTGGCGAGCCCTGGTTCACCCCGCCGCCGCGCTGCACCGCCGCTCCCTCCGGCGGCTCGAGTCCAAGCGCACGTTTCACCAGGCTCAGCGTCCGCTCCGGTTCGTGGCTCTTCAGCGTGACCTGACGGGCGAGCTCGCCCTCCCGCTTGCGACGCTCCGGATCGCCTCGATACGCTTCGATCGCCGCCGCCAGCGCGCGGGGGTCGTGCGACGGCGAGACGATCGTGCCCCCGCCCGGCGGGATCAGCCCCTCCGCGCCCTCCGGATCGGTGGCGATGACTGGCAGTCCGACGAGCTGCGCCATCACGATCACCCGGGGCTCCCCCTCGGTTGGACTGGGTGTGAACACGAGCACGTCGCAGGCGGAGAGGAACGACTCCACGTGCCCGCGCACGTTCGCCACGAAGCGCACGCGCTCGCCGAAGGGGGCCGCCCGCTCGCGCAGTGCCCGCTCCTCCTCGCCCTCGCCGGCGAGCACGAGGCGCACGTCACCGTCCAGGTGAGCCACGGCGTCGATCGCCACGTCGGCGCGCTTGCGTTGCTGAAAGCGCGAGACGCAGCCCACCACCAGGGTCTGCTCCGCTGCCCCCCACGCCCGCCGCAGCTCCTCGCGGCCCGTGGGATCGAAGGCCACGTTGTCCACGTCGACCAGGTTCGGCACCACCGTCACCTTCGCGGCGGGCACGCCGGTGGCAACCACCGTGCGCCGGGTCCCCTCCGAGACGGCGATGATCTGGCCGGCGCGCCGGGCCGCGAGCGTGTACAGCCACCGCGCCACACCCCGACGCATCGGCAGGGGTACGGGCCCCCACTCAGCCCACACGATCTTGCCCGTGAGCCGGCGGGGCAGCAGCGAGCACAGCAGTTGCTCCTTCTTGAAGTGCAGCAGCGTGGCCCCGACCGGCCGCTCGGCACGCAACGCCCGGGCGATGCGCAGGACCGTGCGGGGCGCCTCGAGCGCGACGAGCGCGGCGCTGCGGCGGGCGAGCTTGGGGCCGATGTCGATCGTCCGGACGGGCACACCGGTGTCGGCGGCGATGTCTGGCACGTTGGTCAGGAGCAGCACGTCGTGGCCGCGCCGGCGCAGCGCCTGGAGCAGATCGACGTTTGCGTACTCGGCTCCACCGCGTTCGTCGGTCGTCTGGATCGACACTATGCGGTGGCCGGCCACCGGGCAGTCATACCACCTTGTCGGCGTGGGCCTCAGACGCCAGCGAGCACCTCGCGATAGACCTCGGCGGTACGCCGGGCTATGGCCGGCCACGCGAAGCGCTCTTCGGCGAGCCTCACCCCAGCCTCCCCGCGGCGGCGGCACTCCGGCCAGCCGGCCTCGGCGCTCGCCGCGAGCGCGTCGACGAGCGCGTCGACGTCGGGCCGTGCGCAGATCCACCCGGTCTCGCCGTCGAGCACCGCCTCGAGCAGCCCCCCGACCGGGTAGGCGACCACCGGGCGGCGGAAGCCGTACGCGAGCAGCAGGACACCGCTCTGACTGGCCACCGTGTAAGGGAGCGCGACCGTGTCGGTGGCGGCGAACAGCCTCGCTGCCTCACGCATGTCGAGGTACCCCTCGTGTACTGTTACGCGCCCGGCGAGCGCCGGGTTCGCAAGCTGCCCGCTCGCCGCAGCGAGCGCGCCCTCCTCCTGGCCGCCGACGAGCAGGTGCAGCCGCGGCAGGCGCTCCAGTGCGGCGAGCAGGTCGCCGAGGCCCTTGTCAACTCGCAACTGGCCGAACAGCAGCGTCACTGGCGCCTCGGGCGCGATGCCCAGCTGCGCCCGCGCCGCCTCGCGATCTGCCGGGCCTCCCCTACGGGCGAGCGCCCCGTAGTCGCCGTGCGGGATCACCGCCACGCGGCCGCCCGCGGTGCTCGGCACCCGGGCGAGATCGGCTTCGGTGTGGACGATCGTGCGCGCTGTGAGCCGCGCCAGCCAGGCGTGGGTTCGGTCGAGCGACCGGCCGCGCTCGAAGGTGTTGTGGGAGGTCTGCACGACCCGCGCTCCGGCGAGCCGCAGGCAGGCGACCGCGACCAGCCCGAGCGGGGCGAACTCCCACCCCTGGGTGTGCACCAGATCCGTGTTGCGACTGAGGCGGACCAGCGGCGGGATGGCGAGCAGGAAGCACAGCCCGTTGGCGATCGGGCCGAGCCCCACACGACGCACGGCGCGCGCAAGTCGGCTGTGACCGCGCACGTAGTGGAAGAGGCCGCGGACGGTGACGCCACTCGCCGGCTGGTAGCGGTGGTCGTCCGCCGTCGCGAGCACCACCTGCCAACCCTCCGCGGCGAGCGCGCGCGTCAACTCCGCCGTGTAGTCGGCGACGCCGCCACGTCCTCCCTGCTCGATCATGAGCAGCCGACCCGCTCCCAGCCGCCTCATCGGACGCGTGAGACGAGGAGGTCACGGAGCCGTTGCGTGGCCAACCAGCCGTCGTCGCGGACCCGGCGGGGCCACCCCGCCCCCGCGACGTTGAACCGCTTCAGGGCCCGCGAGGGAACCTCGAGGTCGCGCACCAGCCGCTCGGCGTGACCGGCGACCACCGCGCGGGCGGCGCGGCGAAATCCCAGGCCCTTCTCGCTCGGCAGATGCCACAGGCCGAGTGACGCCGGATCGCTGACGGCCGGTGCGCCGTGACGGGGACCGGTCCAGATCCGCTGCGCGACGCTCCCCAGATCGTGGTACTGGGCGCGCCCGAGCGCCCCGGCGAGCGACAGCAGCTGCTCCTCGGTCGTGAATGCCTCGTCGTGTGCCGCCGCCACGTCCCGCTCGAGCTGCTCGCACGTCGACACCAGCGCCCGCAGATCTCCGGCCGCGCCCGCCAGCAGCTCGCCGCCCACCCACCGCAGGGAGGCGTCGGGCGCTCCCATGCGGGCGGCGAGCTCGCCCATCGTCCGGGGGGTGAACCCGTACAGCTCCCAGTCGGGAGGGTAGGGAATGTGAATACAGCCGATGCCCGGCGACGGGGGCACGGCGGCGAACACCCTGGGCGCGTCGAGCCACACGCAGTCGACGTCCACCAGGCACAGCGGCCTCCCCGGGTCCCCTCGGTCGCTGGCCGCGACGATCGCGTCGAAGACGTACCTGGAGGACGCGAACGTCGCCACCTCCCCCGGCGGTCGGTGCAGGTAGTCGGCGAACACCGTCTCGACCCCGAGCGACTCGGCCTCCTCCAGCAGGCGCACCCCGCGGTCACCCAGGGAGCGCCTGTCGGTGAGGTTGGTGACGAGCGCCAGGTCACATTCGACCCCCCGCAGCCGCAGCGAGGCGGCCTGCACGAGCACGCACTCCAAGTAGCGTGCGGCCAGATCCCCGGAGCCGCCGTGCGAGCGGCTCGAGGGGTAGTCGAACGCCTCGCCCGCCCCGTGCACGTACAGGTACTGCACGACGAGCGGCGTCGGGCGCCCCTCCACCGCCGCTGCTCAGGTCGTCCTGATGATCAGCACCGAGCAGGGCGCGTGGTGGGAGACCTTGTTGGGCACCGAGCCCAGCAGGAAGCGCTTGGCGCCGGTCATGCCCTTGTTGCCGACCACGATCAGGTCCGCGCCGCGCTCCTCGGCGACGTCGAGGATCGCGTCGGCCGGGTCGCCCTGGCGGGCGTAGACGTTGACCTCCACGCCCGCCTCGCGGGCCGGCGCGGCAGCGGCCTCCAGCGCGAGGTCGACGTCCTCGCGCGGGTTGATCGCCCACTGCAGATCCTCCGGGGCGTCGCGGCGTTCCTCGCGCAGGCGTTGCGCCGGCACGGGCTCGTACGCGCTCACGATCTCGAGCGCCGCCCCGAGCGTGCGGGCCAGATCGGTCGCCTGGCGCACCGCCTCGCCGGCTGTCTCAGAGCCGTCTGTACCAACCACGATCGACTTGAACATGCCTCGCTCCTCGCCTGCGTGTGTGTAGTGAAAGCTGGCCGGCCCCGCCGGCCCAGTCGATCATATCCGGGCCCGCCCCCGTGGCCGCTCGCGAGGGGTCTGCGGGTCCACCGGGCGTGGCC
Source organism: uncultured Solirubrobacterales bacterium (assembly GCA_963702085.1). GTDB lineage: Bacteria > Actinomycetota > Thermoleophilia > Solirubrobacterales > Solirubrobacteraceae > Palsa-744. The sequence continues at coordinate 3,471,269 of OY969707.1, forward strand.
CGCGAGGAAGCGCGACCCCGGGGTAACGTTTGCGCCTTCAGTGATCGACCTGCACTGCCACGTGCTGCCGGGCATCGACGACGGACCCGCCACGATCGAGGGCTCGCTCGAGCTCGCGCGCCTCGCCGCGGCGGGGGGAACGCGCGTGCTCGTCGCCACCCCGCACGTGAACTGGCGCTACCGCAACGACGCTGCGACGATCGCAGAGCGCGTGGCCGAGCTGAACGAGCGCCTGGCCTCCGAGGAGGTCCTGACGACCGACGGCAGCGTGCTCGAGGTCCGCTCCGGAGCCGAGATCGCGCTGACGCTGATCCCCGAGCTCGGCGACGGGCAGCTCGCCGCCCTCGGTCTCGGCGGCGGGCCGTGGCTGCTGGTGGAGCCTCCCTTCACCCCGGTGGCGCCGAACCTCGATGCGATCCTGCTGGAGCTTCAGCGCAGCGGGCACCGCGTCGTGCTCGCCCACCCCGAGCGCTGCCCCGCCTTCCAGCGCGACCCACCGATGCTGGAGCAACTCGTGCGCGCCGGCCTGCTCACCTCGGTCACGGCCGGCTCGCTCGGGGGTCGCTTCGGCGGCGAGGCGCGCCGGCTGGCGCTCGCGCTCGCGCGGGGGGGCTGCTCCACAACGTCGCCTCGGACGCCCACGACGCCGTCAACCGCACCCCCGAGATCGCCGCGGAGCTCGAGCGTGCCGGACTCGCCCCGCTCGCGCCGTGGTTGACCGGGGCGGTGCCCGCCGCGATCCTCGACGGCGGGGAGATCCCGCCCGCTCCGGTAGGGGCGACGGCTGTGCTTGAGCCGGCGCGGCGAGGTTGGTGGCGCTCCCTGCGCCGCTGACGGATCAGACGAGCTTCGTGATCGCGATGATCATGCCAAGCACCACGAACACCACGATCGCGACCTGCATCCAGATCCATGTGGAGGGCATGACGCCTGACAGGGTATCGGCGGCGGCTACCGTATAGAGATGGCAGGATGCCGAAGGTACCCATGGCCGGACGCCTACTGAGCAAGCTCGCAGCCGTCGCCCTGCTCTCGCTGGGCGCGTTGGCGTGGCTGGCACCGCCAGGTGAGGCTGGGCGCGCCGGCGTGGTCCGAGCCTCCATCGCCGCGCCGCTGGGCGGCGTGAACATCGGCGGGCTGGCACCCGGAACCCGCCCGAGCGAAGTCAACCGGGAGCTCGCCGCCGCGGCGGCCCTGCACTCGAGGCTCGTACGCCTCGGGGTCCCGTGGTCGGCACTCGAGCCGCTCGGTCACAGCCAGATCGAACCGCGCGCGCTGGCCGTCCTCGATCGCTTGGTGAGCGGCGCCGCAGCCAGGGACATCCGCGTGATCGCGACCGTCTACAGCACGCCGTGTTGGGCCTCCTCGGCGCCCACCTCGCTGCTGCGCAAGTGCGCACCGAACGGATCCAGCAAGGCCAGCGCCTGGCCCCCTAGCAACCCCGCCGACTACGCAGCGATGGTGGGCTACCTGGCCGCGCGCTACGGCACCCGCCTTGCCGCGATCGAAGTCTGGAACGAGCCAGACCAGAGCAACGAAGCCTACTTCGCGGGTCCAGAAAAACCGCAGCGCTACGCGGCGGTGCTGCGGGCTGCCTACCCCGCGGTCAAGCAGGCCAACCCCGGAGTGCGGGTGCTCGCGGGCTCGCTCGTCGGCTCCAACGGCGTCTTCCTCCGCGCGCTCTACGCGGCCGGCATCAAGGGCTACTACGACGGCCTGGCCGTGCACTTCTACAACCTGACGCTCGGGTCGCTGCGCGCGATTCACGAAACGCAGCTCGCGGGCGGCGACGACACCCCCCTGTGGTTGGACGAGTTTGGCTGGAGCAGCTGCTGGCCCCACCAGAAGATCCAACAGGAACAGGGCTGCGTGACCCCAAAGGTCCAAGCCGCCAACATCACCAACACCTTCCGCTCGCTCGTGCGCACTCCCTACATTGCCGCCGAGGTGCTCTACGGGCTGCAAGACGGCACAAATGAAGACTTCGGTGTCCTGAACACCAAGGGCGCCCGCAAGCCCGCCTTCGCGGCGCTCGCCGGGGTGCTCGACTCCCCCTTCCGCGCACCCAGCCCGGTGACCCTGAGCCTCCGCAGGCGCCACGGCGGGGTGCTTGCCAGCGGCACCGGACCCGTCGGGGACTACATGCAGCTGGAAGCCTCCCAGGGCTCGGTGCTGCGCTACAAGGCGCTGCTCACGCTCGACCGCTTCAACCGCTACGCGATCCCGCTGCCGCGGGCGCTGGGTACGCACGGCCTGACGGTGCGCGTCTTTCAGTACTGGGCCGGCCCGCACAGCGACGCGCAGCGCAGCATCTGAGCCGCGTGCTCACTCCGCGCTGCGCAGCAGCGCCCCGAAGGTGAGCGCGAGGATCTTCAGGTCCAGGGCCAGCGACCAGTGGGCGATGTAGTAGTTGTCCCACTCGACCCGTTCGGCCAGCGAGGTCTGACCGCGCAGGCCGTGCACCTGGGCCCAGCCTGTGATCCCCGACTTGACTCTGTGGCGGTCCCCGTAGCGAGTCACGTCCTGGCGGAAGAGCTCCACGAACTCCGGGCGCTCCGGGCGGGGACCGATGACGCTCATCTCGCCGCGCACCACGTTGAGCAGCTGAGGCAGCTCGTCCAGGGAGGTGCGGCGCAGGAAGCGTCCGATCGGGGTGCGGCGGTCCTCGCCCTCGACCCCGCCCGGGGCGGTGTCCCAGCCGAGCAGGAACGCGCGCTCGTCGTCCTCGCTCGGCTCCGGCTCGGAGTGCCCCAGGCGCATCGAGCGGAACTTGTAGAGGTCGAACAGCGTGCCGTCGCGGCCCACGCGGCGCTGGCGGAAGAGGATCGGGCCGGGGGAGGTGAGACGCACCGCCAGCGCCGTGCACGCCAGCACGGGGGCGAGCACGATCAGCAGCGTCGCCGCGAACACCCAGTCGAAGGCGTGCTTGAGCGCGAACTGCACGCCCCTCGGGTTGACGGTCGTGAAGGAGAGCAGCGGCAGGCCCCCCACCGTGTCGTAGCCCACACGGTTGTTGATCGTGTCGAACATGCGCGGCACCACCGACACCTCGATGCCGAGCTCCTGGCAGCGCTGGATCAGGCGGCTCATGCGAGCGTCGGCGACCGACGAGAACGCCACGATCAGGTTGCGGGTGCCCGTGCGCCGTACGACCTCGTCGAGGTCCTCGGGTGTGCCCAGCACCGGCACGTCGCGCCCGCCCACCTCCGCCAGCGGGCGGGGGTCACTGTCGAGGAAGCCCGCCGGGTAGAGGCCGTACTCGGGGTGGTCCTCCAGGCGGCGCGCCACCTGCGCGCCCACCACACCGGCGCCCACGATCAGCACCGGTCGGCCCACCAGCCGGCGGCTGCGCGCCCACCGCTGCGCCAACGCCAGCGTCGCGCGGCCGGCGCCCAGCGTGGCCAGCGCGAGCAGCCACGCCTCCACCCACGCGGACTGCGCGGGGATCTGCCCGTTGGCGAGTAGGCCGATCAGCGCCACCGCCATCGCCGCGACCGACACCGCGCTCACGGCGGGGGCCAGCCCGTCGAGGATCAGCGCGCGCAGCCGCGTGCGGTAGAGCCCGCGCAGGTAGAGCGTCACCATCGTCAGCGCCGGCAGCGCCAGCAGCGGCACGCTCGTCGCGGGGACGTGCGCAGCGGCCTGAGCGCCGCCGAGCGCGAACGCCACCGCGGCGCACAGCATCACGAAGTCCACCACCGGGACCACCACGTTCCAGCCGGGCTCCTCGAGCAGCAGCTGCAGCGGCCCGCGGGCGATCCGACGGTAGGCGGAGCGCGGCCCCGGCGCGTGCCGCGCAGCGGGGTGGCGGGTCAGCGGCAGGCTGGGGGCAGTCGTCTGCTGGGTAACGCGCGGTCCGTTCATGGGAGGGGCCTAATCATGATGGGTCGCCTGGGTCGCCGCCAATCTCACCGTCGCCACCGCCACGAGCGCCAGCACGGCGGTCGCCAGCAGGAGCGCCAGCAGGTCCGCGCCGGAGAACCAGGACGCTCCCGCGCTCGTCGCGGCAGCCGGGTACGCCGCCCCCGTACGCGAGGAGGTCGAACCGGCGGCCGAGCTCCCCGTCCGGGCGCCCGAGGCCCTCCCCGCGCCTCCGTTCCCCGCGCTCCCGCCGGCGGAGCCGGACTTTGCGGCCTGCCCGCTCCCGCCCGCGCCGCGAGAGGGAGCGGTGGAGAAGGCGGATCGGGAGGAGCCGATGGTGGTGTTGCTCGAGGAGGAGCCACCCGAGCCGCCACCGGAGCCGGAGCTCGGACCGTTCAGCAGCGTCGCACCGATGATCGACTGCGCGCCGGCGCCGGGGCCGCCGTAGCCGCTGAGCAGCGGCCCCCCCGCCGTCGCGGCCGCGGGGGCGAGCGAGCAGGAGCCGACCACCAGGGTCAGCGTGTAGAGGATTGTGCGACGGTGCTTCATGCTTCCCAACCTTGGGGTCCTTTCGGCTCGGGCGACATCCTGCCGCCTCCTTGCCTGCCCTTCATCGCCTCGCCGTCCTTGCCCACGGTCGGGGCCCATGGCCGTCGCAGCGTCTAGACCGGCGCTCAACCACACAAACTAGCGAAGCCTACGAGCAATGTCGAGCGGAGAGCGGCACATCCGGTCCGTATTTTTACTCACAACTCGTTCGTTTTATGAGAATTGACGAGCGTTGCGCAGAATCGAGCGGTTCAGTTCCCCGACGTCCACCGTGCGGCCACCGCGCGCGAGATGGAGCGCGGCGCGGGTGAGCGGATCGCGCGGGCTCAGGCGCGACGCCCGTTCGAGCAGCGCGAGCGCCTCGCGGCGACGGCCCTGCGCGGAGGCGATCGCCCCCCGCTCGAGCGTCGCGTAAGCGTCCCCCGGGGTGCGCCGCAGCGCCAGCGCGAACTCGCGGTCCGCGCGCTCGAGTTCGTCCAGGCGCAGCGCGATGGAGCCGGCAACGACGTACGGTTCGTCGCTGAGCGGGTTCAGCTGCGCCGCGCTGTTCAGCCGGGCATACGCCTGCTCGGGAGCCTGCACCCAGATGCGGGCCGCGCTCTGCACCTGCAGCTCGCTCAGCCACGGTGCCGTCAGCGACGCCGTCGCAGCGAGCGCAACGACGAGGGCTCCCAACACGATCAGGGGCCTGCCGTGCCGACTCGTGCGTAGGGACACAACGCCTGCCCGTGGCGCCAGCGCGCACCCGAGGCCGAGCAGCGCGAACGCCGGCGCCCCCAGGCCCGCGAACTCCCAGAACCAGTCGACCGAGCCGTGCACCGCCCAGTACGCGAAGCCCGCAACCGCGGCCGCCGCGACCGCGCGTGCGAGGGGGTCGGGGTTGCGCACGATTGCCCACCGGCAGGCCACCAGCGCCGCACCCAGGCCGACCACCGCGAGTAACGCCCCCACTGCCCCCGTGTCCGCGAGTGTGCGCAGCTCCACCGAGTGCGGGTAGCGCGGGGTCTCGTCGCTGCGCCCGTGAGCGAGGTATGCCTCGGCGAAGTTGTCCGCCCCGATTCCACCCACGGGGTGAGCGGCAAACTCGTCGAGCCCGACCCGGTAGAAGTCGTAGCGGTTGCTCCCCAGCCCGCTCGCAAGGCGGCTGCCCGTGGTGGTGTCGGCGCCGTACCCCCGCGGGCTCTTGAACGTGTCCCACGCGTGGCGCACCCGCGTCAGCGGGTCGCCCGCCGCCGCCCAACCGCCCGCCAGCAGCACCACCAGCGCGGCCACCGCGACCGCGGCCACACCCCGGTGCACCCGCGCCGCCGCCGCCGGCGAGAGGGTGCGCCGGCTCTCCAGCGCCGCCCCCGCCGCCACCACCAAGCCGACCGCGAGCGCGCTGAGCAGCGTCGCCGCCACGGCCCCGTGCACCGCCGCCGCCGCGCTGTGTGCTGCCACCGCCGTGCCGGCACGCGCGGCCGCGCCGTGAGCGCCACTCGTCAGGGCGCTTTCCAGGGCGCTCACCCGGTCGCCCACGCGCAACACCGCCGGCGCCGCCGCGGCGATCCCCACCGCCACCGGGACCGCCAGCGCGAACGTGCGCACCCGGCCTCCCAGCAGCGCTAACACCAGCACCACCAGCGCCGCGGTCGCGTACACCGAGCCCCGGCTCTGACTGAGCAGCGCCACCTCGGCTAGCACCACCGCGCCGCCCGCTAGCGCGCCCCGCAGGCCCCACGGCAGCCGCCGCTCGCGCGCCAGCAGCAGCGCCGGCCAGAACGCCATCAACCACTGCGCCGCGTTCGCGTTGACGTACCCCGCCGGGTACACCAGCCGGCCCCCTGGCAGCAGCGCCTGCAGGCGCGCCGCGTCGCCCGCCGCCGCGTCGACGTGCAGCGCCGTGAACAGCGCCACCCCGATCAGCGCGAGCGTCCAGGCGCAGACCAGCAGCGCAGCCGTCGCCCCCCGCTGCGGACAACAGGCGAACAGCGCGAACACCAGCAGGTACAGCAGCGTCCGGTTCGCGCCTTCCCACGCGTCGCCCGGCACCCCCGCCCACAGGATCGAGAGGAAGCTGAGCGCGGTGTACGCCGCCAGACACGCCACCGCGAGGCGCACCGCCGGCGGGGACTCGCTCAGCCGTGGGCGCACCGCCGCGAGCGCGACGGTCAGCAGCGCCAGCACGACCAGACCGCCGGGCGCCCAGTGGGTCAGCGGGTAGCCGGCTTGGTCGGTGGCCCACGCGACCATCAGCGCGAGCGCGCCGAGGGCGGGCACCGTGGCGGGGGCTTCGCGCAGGGGCGCCACAAGCCTGGTCATTCAGGCTGAAGCGTAGGTGCTTACGAGGACGCGGGGCGCGTGGCGCCCGCCAGCAGCAGCGCGAGCACGCGGCCCATCAGCTCGTCGGGGACCGCCTCGGGGTCGGCCATCTTCTGGCGCGCGATGCCGTCCGCCAGCGCGTCGATCGCGATCGCCAGCTGCTCCGCGGGCAGGCTCGAGCTCCAGCTCGAAGTCCCGCGCCCCGTCCGCGATCAGGCGCGTCAACGTCGCCCGAGCGCGCGCGAAACTGTCCGCCACGTGGCGGCGCACGCCCTCGTCGCGGGCCGCGTACGCCCAGAACTCCATGAACAGCAGCAGCACGTCCGGTTCGCGCTCGATCATCGCCATCCACCGCTCCGCCCCGCCCTGCGCGCGCGCGGCGACCGACGTGCGCTCGCGCACCGCCTCCTCGATCTCGCGCGCGTGCTCGTCGATCTCGCGGTCCATCACCGCGAGGAACAGATCCTCCTTGCCGCTGAAGTTCGAGTACAGCGCCCCTGTCGAGTAGCCCCCCTCCGCGGCGATCTCCTCCACCGAGGCCGCGTGGAAGCCGCGCCGCGCGAACACCGCGCGCGCCGCCGCCAGCAGGCGCTCGCGCGTGAGGGCCTTGCTCTGCTCGCGTGTCAGGCGCTCAGTCGCCACGGGCCCCATCCTACTTGACGGAGCGCCTGCTATTGCGATAACGTTCGCTATCCGTTTCGCGGCTCGGTTGCCGCTACGCAGGGGGCACGCCCCGCGCGCATCCCTCCACCAGCACCCTCCACCCCGACGGACCCGCACCCGCACCGACTCAGCCACCAGCCAACAGGCCCACCCCCGACGGACCACGAGGAGCAGACGACATGGCGAGCAGCGCAACCCCCACCACCACCGGCTCCACCTCCAACGGCGACGGACCCCCCGCCACCGCGGAGCTCGGCAGCCTCCCCGCCGACTCCCTCTCCTACACGGACCTGTACGCCCGGTGGGAGCGCGGCAACTGGAGCGCCACCGAGCTGGACTTTACCGAGGACGCCCGCCAGTGGCGCGAGCGGTTCACCGACTTCGAGCGCCAGGCCGCGCTGTGGAACTACGCGCTGTTCTTCTGGGGCGAGGACGCCGTCGCCGACAACCTGTCTCCCTACATCGACGCGGCGCCGCGCGAGGAGCAGAAGTACTTCCTCGCCACCCAGCAGGTCGACGAGGCGCGCCACGCCGTGTTCTTCAAGCGCTTCATGCACGAGGTCGCCGGGGTCGGCGACGGCTCCATGTCCTCGGGGCTGTCCGCCGTCCTGCCCCAGCTGTCCCCCGGCTTCCGCAAGATCTTCGCGCGCCTGGACACGATGGCCGACGAACTGCGCGCCGACCACTCCCCCGCCAAACTCGCGGCCGCGGTCGCGCTGTACCACCTCGTGATCGAGGGCGCCCTCGCCCAGCCCGGGCAGCACCTGATCTGCTCCTACCTCGAAGAGCGCGACGTGTTGCCCGCGTTCCGCGAGGGCATGCAGAACATCCAGGCCGACGAGCAGCGCCACATCGGCTTCGGCGTCAAGCTGCTCGCCGACCTCAAGCGCGAAGACCCCGTCGGCGTGCCCAAGGCCGTCGCCCGCCTGCTGAACGACGTCACCCGGTACACCGCCCAGGTGCTGATGCCCCCCGGCTGGGACGAGAGCTACCTGACGTGCTTCGGCTACACCTTCGACCGCATCGGGCCCGAGGGCGTCAACTCGCTGCTAACCAAGCTCCGCGCCGCCGGCCTGCCCCACGAGACGCTGCCCGGCCCCCCGATCATGCCTCCCGGTCTCACCCCGCTGGAACTCTCCCAGCGCGGCCGCGCGCTCGCCAAAGCCGGCGTGATCGGCGTCCGCGAGGGCCCTTCCGCGCGCGACCCCGAGACGGTCGAGTTGCTGTTCGACACGATCCGCCGCCAGGTCAACCCCGCGCACGGCCTGCGCCGCCCCACCACCTTCCAGTGGGAGTTCACCGACCCCGACGTCCCCACGTGGCACCTGACGGTGAACAACGGCTCCTCCACCGTCCACCAGGGCGCCGCACCCCACGCCGACGTGCGCCTGCGCGTCGCCTACCAGGACTTCGTCGACATCATCGGCGACCGCCTCAACCCGATGCGCGCGCTCGCCACCGGGCGCATGCGCCCGCGCGGGAACCCGCTCGCGCTCAAACGGCTCACCAAGGTCTTCCCGCGGGCCTGAGCGGGCCTGAGCCTATTCGGGGCCGAACTCCCGTTCCGCGTGGGTCGGGGGACGAGCTGGAGCGGGCGTGGCGGATGCTTCGCTGGCCGTACTGCTCGACGGATGACGCGAGGCAGCGCGTGCCGTCACCGACGCCGGGCCGGCGGCGGGAGCCGTAGAGCCTGCGGCGGCGGGCTGTTCGGGTCCGAACTCCCGCTGGGCCTGTCGCGCAGAGGCACGGCGTGACGCGGCGGCGACAGCCGCCCGCGAGATGCGAGGAGCGGGCGTCGAAGGTGGCCTCCCCGAGAGGGTGCCGCCCAGCGCAGTCGAGCCCGTCGCCAGCTGCGCGGTGCCCGCGATATAGGCGCTCCTCCTCGGGGCCTCACGATGGAGCCGTCGTCGCGCGGAAGTTCCCGGGTGGTGCGGCGCCACCGTCAGGGCCACGCAGCCGACGCTGAGCGCCACCACGCAGCTCACCGCCAGCTTCGCGCCCACCGAGCCGCCCATGAGCCAGCCCCCACCGACAGCGCCGCCCGATGCCGAGAGCGTCCCGGCGCCGGCGCTCGCACCCGCACCGGCCGCAGCGTGGGTGGGTGTGGCGTGGGTCGGTGGGGCCTCAAATCCCAACCCCCACGGGAGCGGCAGCGGGGGCAGCACCGCGGCGAGGCCGCGCAGCGAGAGCACGTACGCACGGCACGCCGGGCACTCCCGCTGGTGCAGGCGCGCCAGGCGGTAGCGCTCGCCACGGGGGTCGAGGATGCCGAACGCCAGGCCGCGCATCAGCGAGCCCTGCTGCTCGCACCACTCCCCGCCGCGGATCGCCTCCAGCAGCTCCCCCACCTTGCCCGCCACCCCCGGCCGGTCCGGGCCGCGGCCCTCCATCAGCTTGCCCATGCGCGCCTCGCTGATCCCCATGCGCTCCGCGGCCTGCGCGCGAGTCAGGCCCTGCAGGTAGCAGAGGCTCGCCGCTTCGCACTCGCGCGCGTTCAGGCGGCCCCGCAGCGCCTCGAACAGCTGGCGCAGACGCGCCCGGTCGTCGAGCTCCGCCGCCCAGTCCGGCTCGGCCGTGGCCCGCCCCGCGCCCGCCGGTCCCGCGAGGAAGCGCTCCCGCTCGGGACGGGCTGGATCGGGGTCGGTGGGGTTGGGACTCACGCGCGCACCGACGCTTCGGTGCTCGTCGATCGCGCGGCGGAACGTCACCACCGTCAACCACCCTCCCGGGTTGGCGATCTCCTCGCCGGCCGCCACCGCGACGTAGAGGCCCTGCCAGGCCACCGCGTAGCACGCTTCCAGGTCCCCCCGGTCGAGCTGCACCCCGCGGGCGCGCAACCGCCCGCGCACGCTCCCCAGCACCTCCTCGCGCAGCCCCCCGAACTCCTGGCGCAGCAGGCGCTCGGCACGGTAGCGGCGCAGCGTCGATGGGCTCACGACCGGGAGCTTACGGGCTGGCTTGCGAGTGTGTCGAATCGTTCGACTGACCGACAGTTGTCTGACGGCATGTCCGCCACCAGGGTCCGACCTCGCCGCGAGGTGGCTATCTTCACCCGATCGCCCACCCCGCCACATCCACCGTGCCGGCGCCGCCCCGCGCGGAGGTGCTCGGCATCCCGCTCGCGATCTCCGACTACGGCGAGGTGCTCGACTGGATGGAGGCGACGATCGCCGCGGGGGAGCGCGGCTACGTCACGGCCGCCGCCGTCAACCTCGTGATGAGCGCCCGCGAGGACCCCGCGACGCTCGCCGCGACGCTCGACGCCACGCTCGCGGTGCCCGACGGGCAGCCGCTCGTGTGGGCGCTGCGCCTGCTCGGGCACCCGCGCGCCACGCGCGTGTACGGGCCCGACCTGATGGCGGCCTTCTGCGCGCGCGCCGCCCGCTCCGGGACCCCCGCCTACCTCTACGGCGGCCGCACCCCCGAGGCGCTGGAGTTGCTCACCCGCCGCCTGCGCGAGCGCTTCCCCGGCCTGGTGCTCGCCGGCGGCTGGTCGCCCCCCTTCCGGGAGCTCACCCCAGAGGAGGAGCGGCGCGTGGTCGCCGAGATCGACGGCTGCGGCGCTCAGGTCGTGTGGGTCGGCACCGGGCAGCCCCGGCAGGAGCGCTGGATGCAGCGCATGCGCCCCCGTCTGCGCGCGCCGCTGCTGGTCGGGGTCGGGGCGGCCTTCGACTTTCACGCCGGCCTCGTCCCCCAGGCCCCCCCGTGGATGCAGCGCAACGGCCTCGAGTGGACCTACCGGCTCGCGCGCGAGCCGCGCCGGCTGTGGCCTCGCTACGTACGCTACAACCCCCGCTTCGTGGTCGGGTTCGCCCGCCAGTACTGGCACGAGCGTCGCTAACCTCCCCTCCGTGACCCCGCCGGAGTACACCGCCGACGTCTCGGTGATCGGCCTCGGCCGCGTCGGGCTGCCGCTCGCGCTGTCCTTCGCCGACCGCGGCCTGCGGGTCGTGGGCGTGGACAACGACCCCGCCCGCCTCGGCGCGGTGCGCGAGGGCGTGATGCCCTTCCAGGAGACCGGCGCGCAGGAGCTGCTCGAGCGCGTGCGAGCCGACCAGGGCCCGCCCGCCCGGCTGGAGCTCTCCGAGCGCGTGCCCGACGCCGCGCGGGCGCGGCACATCGTGCTGACGCTCGGCACCCCCTCGTTCTCGCACATCGAGATCGACATGCGCGACATCCGCTCGGTGCTCGACGACCTGCTCGGGGTGCTCGCCCCCGGGCACTCGCTCGTGCTGCGCTCCACCGTCGCGCCCGGGACGACAGACTTCGTGGCGGGGTACCTCGCCAAGCACCGCGGCTTTCGCCCGGGCGAGGACGTGTTCGTCGCGCACGCCCCCGAGCGCATCGCCGCAGGGCGGTTCCTGGAGGAGATCGACACGCTGCCGTGCCTCATCGGCGGCGTCGGCCCCCGCTCGGGGGAGGTCGCCGCGGAGCTGTTTGGGGTGTTCGACGCGCCGATCGTGCAGACCACCCCCGTGCAGGCCGAGCTCGCGAAGATTTGGGCCAACATCCTGCGTTACACGCTGTTCGCGCTGCCCAACCTGCTGATGATGGACTGCGAGCGCCACGGCGCAAACGTGTTCGAGGTGATCGACCTCGTCAACCGCGACTACCCCCGCGGCGGCCTCGCCCAGCCGGGGCTCACCGCGGGGACGTGCCTGCGCAAGGACTTCGCCTTCTCCGAGGAGCGCTCCCCCGCGCCGGGGATGCTGCTCGCGGTCTCGCGCGTCAACGAGTCGGTGCCGCTGTTCCTCGTCGAGGGGCTGCGCCGGCGCCTCGGCACGCTGGCCGACCGCAAGGTCGCGGTGCTCGGTCTCGCGTTCAAGGCCGACACCGACGACGAGCGCGACTCGCTCGCCCACAAGCTCGTGCGACTGCTCGAGCGTGAGCTCGCCGACGTCGCCGTGCACGACCCACTCGTCCCCACCCCCACCGCGCCGCTGGAGGAGGTGCTCGCGGGCGCCGACGCGGTCGTCGTGGCGGCCCCCCACGCCGTCTTCCGCGAGCCCGCGACGCTCGCCGCGATCGCCGCGCTCGCCGCCGAGGACTGCCTGGTCGCCGACCCCTGGAACTGTTGGGGCGCCGGGCAGGTGTTCGCCTACGCCGCCGAGCTCGCCGCGCTGGGGGCGCCCAGCCCATGAGCCGGGTGCTCGTCACCGGAGGCGCCGGGACGATCGGCTCTGCCGTGGTGCGCCGGCTGCTCGCCGACCCCGCGTACGAGGTGCGGGTCTCCGACCAGCGGCCCGCCCCGCAGTGGATGCGCGAGGGGTGCGAGGTGCACACCGGCGACCTGCGCGAGCTCGCGCAGGCGCGGCGGGCGACCGACGGGTGCACGCACGTGATCCACCTCGCCGCGATCGTCGGGGGCATCGCCAACTTCCACCGGCTGCCCCACACGCTCACGGAGGTCAACGCCGCGCTCTACAACGCCGTCGTGCGCGCGGCGCTGGAGGTCGAGCTCGAGCGCTTCACGTACGTCTCCTCCTCGATGGTCTTCGAGCGCGCCACCGAGTTCCCCACCACCGAGGCGCACCTGCCCGACTGCCCCGTGCCGCTCTCCGCGTACGGCTTCTCCAAGCTCACCGGCGAGGTGTACTGCCGCGCCGCCCACGCCGAGCACGGCCTGCCGTACACGATCTGCCGTCCCTTCAACGCGTACGGCCCCGGCGAGGTGCCCGACGCCGAGCCCGGCATCGCCCACGCCGTGCCCGACCTGATCCGCAAGGTGCTCTGCGGCCAGCGGCCCCTGCCCATCTTTGGCTCCGGCGAGCAGACGCGCACGCTCACGCACGTGGACGACATCGCCGACGGGATCGTTGTGGCGATGGGCTCCCCGGCGGGGTTGAACGAGGACTTTAACGTCTCCGCCTCGCGCGAGCTGACGGTCGAGGAGATCGCTCGGCTCGTGTGGGCCGCCTGCGGCGAGGACCCCGACGCGTTCGCACTCGAGCACCTGCCGTCCTTTACCGTGGACGTCCCGCGCCGCTGGCCCTCGGTCGAGAAGGCCCGCACCCTGCTCGGCTGGGAGGCGCGCATCGGGGTGCAGGAGGGCCTCGCCGCGACCGTCGCCTGGCTGCGCGAGCGGGAGGCGGCGGTGGGGTCCCACGCATGAGCGTCCCCCTGTTCGACACCTCCGCCCCGCTGACCCCGCTGCGCGAGCAGCTGCGCGCGGCGGTGGCGCGGGTGCTCGACTCTGAGCGCTACATCCTCGGCCCCGAGGTCGCCGCCTTCGAGCAGGAGTTCGCCGCCTACTGCGGGGCCGCGCACGCGGTGGGGGTCGCCAACGGCACCGACGCGCTCACCATCGCCCTGCGCGCGATGGGCGTGGGGCCGGGCGACGAGGTCGTCGTGCCCTCCTTCACGTTCTACGCCTCCGCCGAGGCCGTTCCCCCGACGGGCGCCACGCCGGTGTTCTGCGACTGCGACCCCGATACCTTCTGCGTGACGGCGGACACCGTGCGCGCCGCGCTCACCCCGCGCACGAAGGCCGTGATCGCCGTGCACCTGTTCGGCAACGTCGCCCCGGTCGCCGACATCGAGGCGCTGGGCGTACCCGTGCTCGAGGACGCCGCGCAGTCCGCCGGTTCGCGCTCCGCCGCCGGGCGCCCCGGCGCGCTGGGAACGGCGGCGACGTTCTCCTTCTTCCCCTCCAAGAACCTCGGCTGCTTCGGCGACGGCGGGGCGGTCGTGACCTCGGACCCCGACCTCGCCGATCGCGTGCGCACTCTGCGCTTCCACGGCTCTCGGGACAAGGTCACCTACGAGCAGGTGGGCTACAACTCACGCCTCGACGAGTTGCAGGCCGCGATCCTGCGCGTGCAGCTGCCCCTCCTCGACACCTGGGCCGACGGCCGCCGCCGCGCGGGCGCGCTCTACGAGCAGGCCGGCCTCGGGGAGCTCGTCGCGCTGCCGCGGCCCGTCGCGGGTGCGCAGCCCGCGTGGCACCTCTACGTGATCGGCCACCCCGCACCCGCGCCTTTGGAAGCAGCGCTCGCCGCCGCAGGTATCGGCCACAAGGCCTACTACCGCACCCCCGTCCACCGCCAGGCGGCGATGCGCGCGTGGGGCGCCGGCGTCGAGTTGCCCGCGACCGACCACGCCGCGCGCACCCACCTGGCGATCCCGCTGAGCCCGGTGCTCACCGCCGCGCAGGTTGACGAGGTCGTCGGGGTCGTGCGCGCCGCCTCTTCCTGACGCAGGCCGCCGAGGTCGTAGTCGCCGTGCGCACCGCTTCGTCTTGATTTTTTTTGAATAGGACCCTCCGGGTCCAGGATGGGCCGGTTGGTGGCGTGCCGGTGGTTGTGGGGAGGCATCAAGGCATCAAATACTCTATGCTCTGATGTATGCGTACCACTCTTACCCTTGAGGACGATGTCGCGGCGGCGATCGACCATCGCCGGCGAGAGCGCAACCACTCCCTCAAGCAGGAGGTCAACGAGCTGTTGCGCGCCGGCCTCCGGCACGTGGACGAACCGCGGGCGGAGGCCCCGCCGTTCCGCGTCGAGCCACTGGACGCCGGCGGACTGCTCATCGACATCGACGACATGGGCCCCGTGCTCGACAGGCTCGACGCCGAAGATTGGCAGAGGCTGCAGAGGCAGGGTTGATCCTCCTCGACACCAACCTCCTGATCTACGCCTACGAACCGCGGTCCCCCCACAACAAGGTCGCCCGCGCCTGGTTCGAGGGTGTCCTTAGCCGCCCGGCTAAGGTCGGGCTCCCGTGGCCGAGCCTGCTGGGATTCACGCGTTTGATGGGCAACCCCCACGCAGTGCAGCACCCCATACCTCTGCGCCGCTCGCGAGCCCGAGTGGAGTCGTGGCTGGCGCTCCCGCAAACGTGGATCCCGCTTCCCACCGACCGTCATTGGGAGATACTCGGCGGCCTGCTCGAGGGAGAGTCGCGGCCCGATCTTGTGGGCGACGCGCATCTCGGCGCGCTGGCGATCGAGCATGGGCTCACCGTCTGCAGCGCCGACAGCGACTTCGCGCGCTTCCAAGGGGTGCGCTGGGAGAACCCGCTGCGCGCCTCGCGATCCCGCTGAGCCCCGTCCTCACGCAGGCGCAGGCCGAGGAGGTCGTCGCGGCCGTGCGGGCTTCGGCGCCGTAGCCGCTGCACGCGCCGGCTCGGCGGGGGCCTTGGCGGCAGGGGCCTTCCGCCGGCGCTCCGGCTCGGCGGCAGGGGCCAGCTCGGCGGACGCCTCCCGCCCGTGCTCCAGCTCGTCCCGCGCGTTCTGGATCGCGGCGAGTCGGCGGACGAGGTAGGTCTGGACCTGCTCGAGCTCCTCGACGTCCAGCAGCCGCGGGCCGCGCGCGGGCAGCGTCCTGCGCGTCGGAGCCACGAGCCCGGGGTGCTCGGTTTCGATCTTCACGAGCACTCGCTCCAAGGCGGCGATCTGCGCGCGCAGCTCGCGCCTGTGCGCCGCCGCCTCGTCGGGCTGCGCCGGGGGGCCCGGCTCCACGTACAGAGCGGCCGCGACCTCGCGCGGGTCGACGCCCGTCTGGTGGGCCTCGCGGGCGGCGTTGGCCGCGATCGCGCCCGCGGCGGAGGGCCGGTGCGCGGTGTCGGTGACGTACGTGCCGCTGCCCTGCTGGCTCTCGATCATGCCCTCGTGCTCCAGGCGCTGGTAGACGGCGCGCACGGTGTTGGCGTTGACCTTCAGCGCCTGGGCGAGGTCCCGCAGACCCGGCAGGCGCTGCCCGGGCGCGAGGCGGCCGTCGTGGATGCGCGCGCGCAGAGCCCACGCCACCTGCACCCCGATCGGGACCTCCGCGCGACGGTCGATCGCGAAGTCCAGGCCGCCCAGGCCGCCCAAACCCCCGGTGTCAGGCTGGCGAGTCACGCCCTTACGGTAGCGCCTTCTGGACCGACAAGATACTTTGCTAGTGAACTAGTACACTGGCGTAATGGCACTGTGGTCCCGCTCGGGTGCGCGGACAAACCCCCCGCAGAGGCACAATCCGACCAAGGCCCAGCTCGAGCGGGCCCTGCTCCCCTCCAGGAGCCTGCTCGAGGAAGTGGGCGACATCGTGCTCCTGACCGGCAGGACGGTCTCCTCCGCCCTGCGGCCTCCCTACCCCTACGGGGGCGAGTTCGTCTCGCAGTTCCTCTTCACGCTGCGCCTCTGCTGGTTCCCGCTGATGCTCTCCATCGTCTGCTTCAGCTACGCAGCACCCGGCCTGCAGGGCGCAAACGTGCTCATACTCTTCGGCGCGCTCGACCGCCTCGGCGGGATCTTCACGCTCGCCGTGATCCGCGAGATCGCCCCGCTCGTGACGGCGATCGTGATCGCCGGGGTCGCCGGCACCGCGATCACCGCCGACCTCGGCGCGCGCAAGGTCCGCGAGGAGCTCGACGCGCTGCAGGTGCTGGGCGTGGACCCCGTCAAGAACCTCGTCGTCCCCCGCTTCCTTGCGCTGATGCTCGCGACCGGCCTGTTCAACGTCTACGCGATCCTGTTCGGCCTGTTCGGCGGACTGCTCGCCGAGTTCGTCAACGGCTACCCGCTGGGGCCCTTCTGGGACACGCTGTTCGCCAACGCCGACACGACCGACGTGTGGGGCTCCGCGTTGAAGGCCACGCTCTACGGGGCGATCATCTCGATCATCTGCTGCTACAAGGGCATGACCGCCTCCGGTGGCGCCGAGGGCGTCGGGCGCGCCGTCAACCAGGCAGTCGTCGTCTCCTTCCTCGCGTTCGGGACCTTCGACTACGTCTTCACGGGGCTGCTGCTCGCCACCCACCCGCAGATCCTGCAGATCAAATGAGACGCGCTACCGCCAGCGCTCCAGCAGGTCCTCGGCGGGGACCTCGCGCACCACACGGCCGGGGACGCCCATCGCGACCGCGCGCGCGGGGACGTCGCGCGTGACCACCGCGCCCGCGGCGACGAACGCCTCCTCGCCGACCTCCACGCCCGGGGTCAGCACCGTGCCACCGCCCACGCGGCAGGCGCGGCGCAGGGTCACGCCCCGCAGCGGGGTCGCGTCGTCGTGGCGGGCCATCGTGTCGTCGTTCGTCGTCGTGGCGCCGGGGCCCACGAACACGTCGTCCTCGACCACGGTGCCCGCCGTCAGGTAGACGCCGGTCTGCACTTTCACGCGGGCGCCGACGCGCACGTCGTTGTCCACCACGCTGCCACGGCCGATCACCGAGCCCGGGCCCACCACGGAGCGCTCGCGCACGAACGACTGGTCGCCCAGGATCGCCTCCTCGCCGATGCGCGCCCCCGCAAAGACGACTGCCCCGGCGCACACCGTGACGCGCTCGCCCAGCTCCAGGCGGCCCACCTCGCCCTTCGCGGAGGAGCTGCGCGCGAGGCGCGGGCGCTTGCCGAGCACCGCGTGGTCCTCGACCACACAGCCCGCCCCGACAACTGTGTCCGCGTGCACCACCACGTACGCGCCGAACGAGACCCCCTCGCCGATCTCCACGCCCTCGCCCACCAGCAGGCCCGGGGCGCGCGGGTCGGGCGAGAGGCTCACAGCCGCACCGTGTTCGCCACCGCCGCGCCGCGGGTGACCCCGCGGAGGTCCACCACCACGCGCGCGCGCTCGGCCGCGAGGCCGTGGTCGACCGTCGGGTGGGCGGTCACGATCAGCGCGAGGTCGGCGTCCCGCAGGGCGTCCTCCAGCGGCACGCTGCGCAGGCCGAGGTCGGGCAGCTCGGCGACGTGCGGGTCGTGGTAGACGAGCTCCGCCCCCAGCGCCCCCAGCAGGCTGAGGATCTTCAACGCCGGGGACTCCCGCACGTCGCCCACGCCCGGCTTGTAGCTCACGCCCAGCACCGCGATCCGCGAACCCCGCACCGGCAGGCCCGCGTCGTTCAGCGCGCGCTCGACCTTCGACACGCAGTGGTAGGGCATCTGCTGGTTGACCTTGCCCGCGAGCTCGATGAACTCCGTGGTCATGTCGAACTCGCGCGCGCGCCAGCTCAGGTAGAAGGGGTCCACCGGCATGCAGTGCCCGCCCATGCCCGGCCCCGGCTCGAAGCGCATGAACCCGTAGGGCTTGGTCGCGGCGGCGTCCACCACCTCCCAGATGTCGATCCCCATGCGGTCCGTCAGCATCGCCAGTTCGTTGACCAGCGCGATGTTGACCGAGCGGAAGATGTTCTCCAGCAGCTTCGTCAGCTCCGCCGCCTCGGGGGTCGAGACCCGCACCAGCCGGTCGCACACGAGCCCGTACAGCGCCTCCGCGCGCTCTGCGCACGCCTCGGTCAACCCACCCACCACCTTCGGGGTGGTGCGCAGCGTGAAGTCCGTGCGGCCCGGGTCCACGCGCTCCGGGCTGAAGGCGAGGTGGAAGTCGCGGCCCGCCGCCAGGCCCGACTCCTCCAACAGCGGCGCGACGCGCTCGCGGGTGGTGCCGGGGTAGGTGGTGGACTCCAACACCACGAGCTGCCCCGCCTGCAGCACCTTCGCCAGCTCGCGCGTGGCTTCCAGGAGCGGGCCGAGGTCGGGCTCGCGGTTGCGCGTCAGCGGCGTGGGCACGCAGATCAGCACCGCGTCCGCCCGCTCCAGGCGGGCGTAGCGGGTGGTGGCGTGGATGCGCTCCCGCACCGCCTCCAGCTGCGCGGAGGGCACGTCCTCGATGTAGGACTCCCCCGCCTCGATCGCCTTGACCTTGCGCGCGTCCACATCGACCGCGACCACCTCGCAGCCCTCGTTCGCGAACGCCACCGCCAGCGGCAGCCCCACGTAGCCCAGCCCGACGATGCCCACGGTGGTCATGCGGGCGTAGTGTAGGGGCGAGGCCGGGCGCGGGTCCTTGACTTGAAGCCGCACGAAGCGCACCGGCCTCACGAGCACCGGTGGGAGGGCGCACTCCCACCGGAGGCGATCCTCGTCTCCCCGGAGCGCCGCTGCCCGTAGGGTGCCGCACTTAGTGCTACGCTCGTCGTATGCCGACGAAGAAGCACCGCTACACCATCACGAGTGACGAGAAGGTCGAGTTCGCACTCCGGCGAAGTCGGCGCAGCTTCCCGCCTGGAACTTCAGATTCAAAGATCCTCGCTGCGCTCGTCAGCAAGGGCGAGGAGGCGCTTCAGCAGGGGAGCCAAGCGGAAGAAGACTATGAGCAGCGCCGGCGTGCGGCCGCCAAGCGCCTGGCCGACCGTTTCCGGCGGCCGAAGGGCCTCGACTATGCGGCACTCCGCGAGGCCTCCGCGCAGTGGCAGCGCGGGTGAGCTCGGCGTTCAAAGGCAGGAAGCTCGTCGTAGACAACTCCGCGTTTCAGCGCGGCGGCAACGAGACCGTGCGTGCCGACTGGCTTCAGGCGCTTGGGGAAGGACATCTCTACCGATCGCCGATCCTGGAGTTCGAGGTTCTCTACAGCGCGCGCAACGCCCGCGAGCACGCGGACCTGAGAGAGGAGCTCGAGGCACTCAGACCGCTGGAGCTATCGGAGGTCGTGGTTGGCGCCGCGCTTGAAGCCCAGGCCAAACTTGCGCGACATGCGGCTGGCTTTCACCGCCTCCCACACCAGGACTACCTCGTCGCGGCGATCGCCGCCGCCCACGAGCTCGGGGTACTGCACTACGACGCCGACTTCGATCGTATCGCCGCGCATTCCTCGCTGGCCTTCGAGAGCGTCTGGATCGCTTCTGCCGGCACGCTCGACAAGGAGGCAGCCGACCCACTCCGGCCGCACAGAAGGGCCATTACCCACAGCCTCGCCCAATTCAGCGGCGAGCGTGCCAGAGAAGTCCTCGACAATGTTCTCGGCCTGCTCGAGGACGAGCTCCGCGCAGACGGCCTCCAGCCGCCCGCACGTCGATGAAGCGTCCTGCTGTCGGGAACTGGATTAGCGGAAAGCCTGGGCTCCCGATCCTGGCGAGCGGCCGTCAGACCCTACCGCGAGCGCCACCCCTGGCCACCAAAGCACTACCGCGACCCCGTGGCCGCCCCGTACACCTCCGCAAGCTTGCCCGCGACGACCTCCGGGGCACACACGGCGCGAACCCGCTCCAGCGCCCGCGTACCCGCCTGAGGGTCAGCGCGCAGGCGTTCGATCGCCGCCGCCAGCGCACCGGCGTCGCCCGGCGGCGCGAGGCCCTCTTCGCCGACCAGCTCGGGCAGCGCCCCCAAACGGCTCGCGGCCACCGGCAGACCCGCGGCCATCGCCTCCGCCGCCGCCAGGCCGAAGGTCTCCGCCGAGCGCGAGGGCACCACCGCCACCGCCGCCCCGGCGCGCAGTTGCGCGAGGCGCAGATCGTCGACACGACCCACGAAGCGGACCGCTCCCGCGCCCCAGCCCGCTCTCCCCTGCTCGCCACCGCCGCTCCCACCCTCCAAGCCCTCGCCGGCTACCACCAGCGGGAGACCCGCCCGGCGGCACGCCTCGATCGCCACGTCGAGCCCCTTCTCAGGGGACAGACGCGCCACCAGCAGCGCGTACCCCGCGGGCGGCAGGTCCGAGCCCGCCGACGGTCCCGAGACGCCCGCCTCGGCCACCGCATCCCGGCTCGGCGCACCACCCCCCTGCACGAGCGCCCGCACCGGGGGCGCCAGCACGTGCACGCGCTCCCACGGCAGCGGCGCCCCCAACTCCCGCAGCCGTTCCAGTGCAAACTCGCTCGGCACGATCACGGCGTCAACCTGCTCCACCAGCCGGCGCTGCCACAGCGCGAGGCCCGCCGCGTAGGTCAGGGCCTCCCCGCGGGAGCCACGGCAGTTGCGCAGCACCCCCGGCAGCGTGTTGCGCCCGTGGCAGCGCACACACTCCTCCCCCCGCGTGAAGCACACCCCCACGGCGCACACCAGGCGGTACTGGTGCAGGTGCAGGACGACACGCGCCCCCGCGGCCCGCGCCGCCGCCAGCGCCCGCCAGCCGAGCGTCGGGTGGAGGTTGTGCGCGTGCACCACCCGCGCCCCCCCGCGCCGGACCGCGTCCGCCACCCCGTCGGGGTCTAGGCCCCCGCGCAGCAGACCCGCAGCCGCCCGCGTGCGGCCCACCGCAGCTGAACCCCGCGTCAGCAGCTCCGCCGGCTCGCCCAGGCGCTCGCGCACCAGCCACAGCAGGTCCTCCACCACGCGCTCCTCGCCCCCCGGCGCGCGGTAGCGGTTGTGCAGAAACAGGACCATTCGTCACCCAAACCTAGAATGTTCGCCTCGCGAATACTCTCATTGCGAGTATTCGCATCCCGACCAGAGGGTGGCGCAGCCGGCCGCAGGCCGATCGGAGATCCCGCCGATCGCCGATCTGCCGGCGAGCCGAGCCCCTCCTTCTCAGAAGCACCTCTCTTGAACCCCACGAACCCCACCGCGTCGATCGTCATCCCCACCCGCGAGCGCCCCGACTACCTCGAGGTCGCGCTCGCCTCGATCGCCCCCCAGGCGGCCGCCGCCGGGGCCGAGGTGCTCGTCGTCCACGACGATCCGCCCTCGCCCGCGGTGCGCGCGACCGCCGAGCGCTTCGGCGCGGGCTACCTCCCGCACGGCCGGCACCTCGGGCTGAACGCCGCCCGCAACACCGGCGTCGCCAACTCCCACGGTGAGCTGGTGGTGTTCGTCGACGACGACGTCGAGGTCCGCCCCGGCTGGCTGCAGGCGCTGTTGCGCGCCGCCCGCGAGCACCCCCGCGCGCAGGTCTTCGCCGGGCCGATCCACCCCCGCCTGGAAGGCCGGGGCGGGTGGGGTCGGCACTCGTGCGGGCGGGAGGGGCCTCCGATCACCGCCCTCGACCTCGGCCCCGAGGACACCGACCGCGTGCGGTACGCGTGGGGAGCCAACATGGCTGTGCGCCGCGGCGCCCTGGAGCGCACCGGCCCCTTCGACACCGCCCTCGCGGAAGGCGGCGACGAGCAGGAGTGGCAGGACCGGCTGCGCTCGCGTGGGGATGGCCGAGTGCTGTACGTCGCCGCCGCGGCCCTCGACCACCGGCGCTCCCCCGACGACGCCCGGCTGCGCCCGCTGGCCCGCGCCGCCCGCGCCCGGGGGCGGGCGAGCCGCCGCTTCGACGCCTGGCGCGGGGAGGCTCCAGGCCTCCCGCGCGAGCTGCGCACGCTCGCCGGGTGCGTCGGCCACGTCGTGCGCCGCCGCTGCCCCGCCGGCCTCACGGGGGTCGCCCACAGCCTCGGTCGGCTCGAACAGGGCGTCCACGAACGGCGCCGTCCACCGGCACCCCGCGAGGCGGAGGACTTCCTCTCCGGCGCAAGCGGCACCGTCGGGGGTCTCGAAGCCGCGCGGCGGGAGGTGTACGACAGGCTCCTCGACACCCGCGAACTGCTCAGCGGCCGGCGCCTGCGCCTCGGGCGCGCCGCCCGCCGGACTCCGCCCCGCCGGCGAGTGCTCGTACTCGGCGTCGAGCGCCCCGAGTGGAGCGAGCTGACCGCCGCGGTGCGCACCGAGCTCGAGCGCTCACGCCACGACGTCGAGCTGCACACGCGCCGCCCCGGAGGTCTCGGGAAGTTCGAGAACCTCAACCTGCTGCTCGCGGACCGACCGGTCGAGGACCACGACTGGGTGCTCGTGGTCGACGACGACGTGGTCCTCCCCCGCGGCTTCCTCGACCGTCTGCTGTACCTCGCCGAGCGCTTCGACTTCCAGCTGGTCCAGCCGGCCCACCGCGCGCGCTCGCACGGCGCCTGGCGCGTCACCCGCCGCCGCGCGGGCGCCGTGGCGCGGCAGACGCCGTTCGTCGAGATCGGCCCCGTCACCGCCTTCGCCCGCCCCACCTTCGCTGCGCTGTTGCCCTTCCCCGACGTGCGCATGGGGTGGGGCCTCGACCTGCACTGGGCCGCGCTCGCCCGCCAGCACGGGTGGCGCTGCGGCGTGCTCGACGCCGTCGCGATCCGCCACTCCGCCGCCCCCGCCGGGGACGCCTACTCGCGCCGGGACGCCGTCGCCGAGGCCCGCGCCCTGCTCGCCGAGCGGCCGTACCTGAAGGCCCGCGAAGCACAGGTCACCATCGCCACCCATCGCCGCTGGTGAAGGTCGCCGTCGTAGCCGAGTTCTACCCTCGCAGGGGCGACCCCGTGCTGGGGGTGTGGGCCCACCGCCAGGCGCTCGCCGCGCAGGCCGCAGGGGCGGAGGTGCACGTGCTCGTCCTCCACCGCCTCGTGCCGCCGCGCGCCTCTCTTTACCGGGGCTCCCGCCCCACCCCGGCCGCCGCCGCGCGGGAGCTCGGGAGCCTGCTGCGCGACGGGGTGGGCGGGGGCCGACACCAGTTGCTCGACGGCCTGCCCGTCACTCACGTCCCCTACGTGTCCCCGCCGCGCGAGCGCCACTACCCCGCTTGGAGCGCGTGGGCAGCGCCCGCGCTGGCGCTCGCCCTGCGCCGGCTGCGCCGCCGCGGCGGCTTCGACGTGATCCACGCCCACAACGCCGTGCCCGCGGGCGAGGCGGTGCGCCGCGCCGGGCTCGGCGTGCCGCTCGTGGTCTCCGTGCACGGCGGCGACGTGCTCTACACCGCCCCTCGCTCCGCGGCCGGCCGCGAGGCCGTCGCACGCGGACTGGGCGCCGCCCGCCTGGTGCTCGCCAACAGCCGCGGCATCGCCGAGCTCGCCCGTGCCCACGGCGCGCGGGAGGTGCGGGTGGTGCACCTCGGAACGGACCTCCCCCGCTCCAGCGCGCGACGCGCCGAAGGGGAGCGTGGGGTGGGCGGGGCCCAATCATTGGTCACCGTCGGGCACCTCGTCGCCCGCAAGCGCCACGCCGACGTGCTGCGCGCGCTGGCCGTGCTCACCCCCCGACACCCCACGCTGCGCTACGTGGTCGTCGGCGACGGCCCCGAGCGGGTGCCCCTCGAAGGGCTCGCCGTCCGCCTCGGAGTCCGCGAGCGCGTGGAGTTCTGCGGGCAGCTGCCCCCCGGCGAGGCGCTCGAGCGCGCGCGCCGGTGCAGCCTGTTCGCGATGCCCTCCACCGAGGAGGCCTTCGGGGTCGCCTACATTGAGGCGATGGCCGGCGGCCTGCCCGCGATCGGCTGCCGCGGGGAGCCCGGGCCCGAGGAGATCGCCGCTGCGGGCGACGGCTTCGTGCTGGTCCCCCCCGGCGACATCGAGCGCCTCACCCAGCGCATCGACGAGCTGCTCTCCGACCCCCAGCGACTGCGCGAGGCCGGCCGCCGCGCACGGGCCACCGTCGCCGCCCACTTCACGTGGGAGCGCTGCGGCGAGCAGACCGTCGCCGCGTACGAGCACGTCTTGCAATGAAACCAGTCCTGTTCGTCACCGGGCACGCACCGTCCGATCGGGTGGGCGCCTTCGCCCGCTTGCACGAGCGCGAGGGCGTCGAGTTCGCGCTCTTCGGAGGACGCTCTCAGCACGGCGGGGTCGCCGGAGGGGAGGAGCTCCCCTTCCCCCACCGGCACCTCCGCCAGCACGAGGTCGCGGCGCTCGCCGCCTCCGGGCACTACCGGGCCGTGGTGTGCTCCACCGGCGGGCGCCTCGCGCTGCCCGGCGCGTGGGCTGGGGCGCGCCGTGCGCGGGTCCCGGTGGTGCTGTGGAGCGCGCTGTGGGCGCACCCCCGCACCGCCGCCCACGCCCTCAGCTACGTAGCGCTGCGGCGCCTCTACCGCTCCGCGGACGCCGTCGTCACCTACGGGCCCCACGTCAGCGCTTACGTGCGCGCGCGGGGCGCCCGCAACGTGCACGTCGCCCCCCAGTCCGTCGACAACGCGTTTTGGTCCCACCCGCTCACCGCCCCGGGCGTGAGTCCCCCCGCGACGTCCCCGTGGCCCTCGCAGGCCGACGTCAAGTTCCTGTTTGCGGGCCGCCCCGTCCGGGAAAAGGGTGTGGGGGCACTGATCGATGCCTGGCGTGAGTCAGGCCTCCTTACGCCCTCAGCCGCGCTCGTCCTCGTCGGCGTGGGACCCACCCCCCCTTGGGTTCCCGCCGGCGGCGCGGCCGGCCACGAGGTGGTGTGCATGGACCCCGTCCCCCCGGTGCAGCTGCGCAGCCTCTACGTGGCGGCCGACGTTCTCGTGGTGCCCTCCCTCGCAACCCGCACCTTCCGCGAGCCGTGGGGGTTGGTGGTCAACGAGGCGATGAACAGCAACCTCCCCGTGATCGCGAGCGACGCCGTGGGGGCCGTGGCCGGCGGCCTGGTGCGCGACGGGCGCAACGGTCTCGTCGTGCCCGCCGGAGACTCCCACGCGCTCGCCGACGCCCTGCGGCGCCTCGCTGCCGACGCGTCGCTGCGCGCCCGCCTCGGCGCAGCCGGGCACAGCGACGTGCAGGCCTACACCCACGACGCCTGGGCGCAGGGGTTCTCCCAGGCGCTGCACAGCCTCGGACTTTCCCGCGGGGGGCGCTGGTAGCGTGCGTCACTTGTTCACCAAGTCAGCCCCACCCCGGCTGGCGCTTGCCCTCACGGCGGCGCTGGCGCTCTCGCTGTTCGTCGCCGTCCCGGCAAGCGCGAGCGAAGTCACGAGGATCTACGAAGACTGCGGCAACAGCACGGTGCCCGTCGGTTTCAGCCAGCAGGCATACAACCAGGCGATGAAGCAGATGCCGCCGGAACTCGCCGAGTACGACAACTGTCCCGACCTGATCCAGAAAGCGCAGCTCGCCCGCGCCACCAGATCCCAGGGCGCCGGCTCCCAAGGCGCCGTGGCGTCCAGCGCGCCACCCACCCCAACCGAACAACACACCCTCGAAAGCATCCCCCGCGCGAGCGCTCCGCGGGTGCAGGTCGGAGGCGAGGTGATCCACCCAGGCGTTGTGCACGTCAACCTCGCGTCGGCTTTCAACACACTGCCGACCCCGCTGCTCGCGCTGCTCGCCTTCCTGCTCGCCTGCGCCCTGCTGCTCCTCGGACGGGCCGTCCGCAACCGTGTCCGCGCCCGCCGGGCCTGACATGTCCATGAAGGTCGCCGGTCCGACGCTGCTGGTCGCGGGCGCCCTCTGCCTGATCACCTTCCTCGCCGGCGGCGGCCTCAACCTCAGCACTCGGACCCCTGTCCAGATCGTGCTGACGCTCGCCTGCGGCGTCGGGATCGCCGCGACGATCCTGCTCGCGCCGGCCGACCGAAGCCGGGAGACACCGGCCTCCGACCGAAGCCGGGAGACACGCGCCTCCGGCGCGAATCCCCGTTTCGACCAGCATCCCCCGTTCGGCCAGCATCCCCGTTTCGACCGGCGCGTTTACGGAGCGTGGTCGGCAAGCCTGCTGCTCGCGCTCGCTGCGCTCTCGGCGCTGTCGGTGATCTGGTCGGTGCAGCCCGACGCCAGCTGGCAGAACGCGGGGCGCCTGTTCGCCTACGGCGCCGTGTTCGCACTCGCTGTGGTGTTCGCACACGCTGCCCCCGCACGCTGGTCGGCAGTGCTCGGTGGAGTGCTGCTTGCCGCCGTGGCAGTGTGCGGTTACGCGCTGCTCACCAAGGTCTTCCCCGACGCGATCGGCGCCAAGCAGAACTACGGGCCTGTCTACGCGCGGCTGCGCGAACCCTACGGCTACTGGAACGCGATCGGCCTCGCTGCCGCGCTTGGCGCGATCGTCTGCATGTGGCTGGGCGCCCGCCGCGCCGGACACGCACTGCTGAACGCGCTCGCCTACCCCGCGATGGGGCTCGTGCTGGTCACCGTCATGCTCGCCTACTCGCGCGGCGCGCTCGCCGCGCTCGTGGCGGGGCTCGCGCTGTGGCTCTGTCTCGTCCCGCTGCGCCTGCGCGGCGTCGCCGTGCTCTGCGCCGGCGCGGTGGGGGCCGGCGTGGTGGTCGCGTGGGACTTCTCCCAACACGCCCTCACCACCGACAACACGCCGCTCGCCGCACGCGTCAGCGCCGGGCACCAGCTCGGGGTGCTGCTCGTCGCGGTGCTCGTGGGTCTCACCCTCGCCGGCCTGGCGATCGGCTTCTTCGACGGCCGGCACGCACCGTCGCCCCGTACCCGCCGGCGCGTCGGCGCGGTGCTGCTGAGCCTCCCCGTGATCGCTGTGATCGCGGTCGCCGGGGCGCTCACCGTGAGCCACCGCGGCCTGTTCGGAAGCATCTCCCACACCGCCGGCACGCTCACGAACCCCAACGCGGCCGTGCCCGCCAACGGCCCGGGGCGCCTCACCGCGATCGGCAGCGTGCGTGCGCGCTACTGGAACGAAGCCCTGGAGATCTTCCAGGACCACCCCCTGTTCGGGGTCGGCGCCGAAGGCTACGAAACGGCCCGCCTGCGCTACCGCACAGCGTTCATCAACGTCGGCCAGGCCCACGGCTTCATCGTGCAGACCCTCGCCGACCTCGGCCTCGCGGGGCTGCTGGTGGTGCTTGTGCTGCTCGGCTCGTGGCTCACCGCTGCGGGGCGCGCCACCCACCCCTTCAACCGGCGTTGGAGCGGCTGGCGTTGGCGGCCCCTCGTCGGCGGAGAAAGGGTCTACTCCGCCGAGCGCGTCGGGCTGCTCACGATGGTCTGCCTCGTAGCCACGTTCGGCGTGCACTCCTTCGTGGACTGGACGTGGTACGTCCCCGGCCTCGCCTGCACCGCCCTGCTCTGCGCCGGGTGGGTGGCTGGCCGAAACGGGGATGCGCGAGTGTCTCCCGGCTTCGGTCGTGGGCCGCTGCCTGGCGCCCTCGCCGCGACGGGCGCCCCGGTGGGCAGCCTCGAGCCCAACCCCCCAGCAGATCGGGTCCCTCTTTCCCCACGGCTGCGCCTGCCTTCGCCGCGCGAGATCGGCCCGCTCCGCGGTGGCGCCGCCGCGGCAGTCGTCGTCGTTGCGCTGCTCGCCGCGTGGGCGGAGTGGCAGCCGCAGCGCTCGGTGGACGCGTCCAACCAAGCGCTCGCGCTGCTGGCGACACGCGACCCTACCGCCGCCCTCGCGGCCGCGCACACCGCGGTCAGCCGCGACCCCCTCTCTGCCGAAGCGCTGCTCACACTCGCCGCCGTCCAGGAGGGCGCCGGCCAGTCCGCCACCGCCACCGCCACCTACGAGCAGGCCGTACACCTGCAGCCCTCCAACTTCAAAACGTGGCAGGCGCTCGGCGAATACGACCTGAGCATCGGTCAGCCCCAAGCCGCGCTGCAGGCGCTGCGCGCGGCGGTCTACCTCAACCCCGAGGCGGTCGCCCCCCGCGCGGAACTCGCCACACACGGCGAACTGCTCTCGATCCAGAACGCCTACCTGCAGGCGCTGCGCGCCACCGGCAACGGCGGGACCGCCGCTCACTGATCAAAAACGCTTGCGGCGGGCCGTCGCCAGCAGCACGCGGCGCGCTCCCGGTAGGCCGCCGAGGCCGGCGGTCTCGATCCGGTCGAAGCCGAAGTCCGCCAGCAACGCGACCAGGGTGCGGCGGGTGTAGAAGCGCAGGTGGTCCGAGCGGGGGTCGAAGTGGGCGTCGAACGCCCGCCCCGAGAGGCCCAGCGGCAGGCGGGTGAGTGGGCCGTGCGCGGGCGTGCTCAGCACCAGCGCGCCCCCCGAGCGCAGCACGCGGCGCACCTCCGAGAGCCACCCCGCGGTGTCCGCCACGTGCTCGAGCACCTCCCCTGCCCACACCGCGTCGAAGCTCGCGTCCGGCAGCGGCCACGGGCCCTCCGCGGGGACGAGGCGCAGGTCCAGGACCCCCTCCCCCTCCCGGGCGCGCGCGCGGCGCAGCGGCTCCTCGGCCACGTCGATCCCCACCGCCTCGCGGCCCGCCCGCGCCAGCGCAGCCGTGAAGCGCCCCTCGCCGCAGCCCACGTCCAGCACCCGCGCCCCGGCGGGCACGCGCTCGAGCAGGAACGAGAGACGCGCCGCCCAGTCCGGCGGCGACAGGCCCTCCGGGAGACCCTCCCACAGGCTCTCGTGGTACTCGCGCGCCGGCATTGGTAGTCAGGGGCGCGGTGCCGTGAAGGTCCGTTTCCCCATTCCCCTTTCAATCCGTGCGTGCGGTTTTCCCGCACACGGCTTGCCGATGATCTTCATGATGGTCACGACGCTGTTGCCGGGTAGCGGATGGTGCCGCGCAGGCGGTAGAGGCCGTGAGCCTCGAACCACTCGCGCGTCCAGACGGCCCTCTGGCCGGGGCGCAGGTTGCGGCCGTAGCGCTTGCGCATTAGACCGCGTAGACGTCCCACGACGTACCAGTCGATCTGGTTGAAGCGGATGGCGGCGTTGCCGGTGCGAAAGTAGTTGCCCCAGCCGCGCAGGATCGGGTTGAGCCACGAGATCACCTCGCGGATGTCCGTCCCGACACGACCACGGCCAGTCAGCGCCTTGATCCGCTGGCGTACCCGCTTCATCGCCGCTTGTGAGGGCCAACGCTGGAGGTAGTAGCGGCGGATGCCGCGCTCCAGCAGCTTGCCCGACACGCGAGCGTGGAAGTGGCAGCCAAGGAAATCGAGACCTTCCCGACCCTCGGTGAGGTCAACGACTCTCGTCTTCTCCCGGTGCAGCTTCAACCCGAGATCAGCCAGCACCTGCCTGGCCAACTCTCGGGCTGCGTGGGCCTGCGCCTCGCTCTTGCACATCACGACGAAATCGTCCGCATAACGAACGAGCCTGCCGTGAGTACCGTCAGCGAACGCGAGATCCAGCGCGTGCAGGTAGATGTTCGACAAAAGCGGCGAGATCACGCCGCCCTGCGGGGTCCCAGCAACCGACTGCCTGAGCACCCCCTCATCCATCACACCCGCCCGCAGCCACTGCCGTATGAGCCTGAGCACGCGCCGGTCCGAGACCCGCTCTGAGACCTTCCCGAGCAGACGCTCGTGGTCGATCGAGGAGAAGTAGTCGCGGATGTCGGCCTCGAACACGAAGCGGTACCCATCGATGTACGATCGACGCAGCACCTCCTTGGCGTCCGTGGCCGACCGGCGCGGGCGGAACCCAAACGAGACCTCCAAGAAGTCGGCCTCGAAGATGGGCTCAAGCACGATACGCGCGGCCTGCTGGACGATCCGATCCTTGACGGTCGGAATGCCAAGCGGCCGCACGCCACCCTTGGGCTTAGGGATCAACACCCGCCGGACCGGCCGCGGGCGATAAGACCCCTCGCGCAGATCACGCTGCAACTCGGCCAACAGCCGCTCCGCACCGTACTCCTGCACCGCCACCAGCGTCTGGGAATCGACCCCGGCAGCGCCCTTGTTCTTCTGCACGCGCCTCCACGCCTCCAACAGGACGTCACTCCTGAAGATCCGGTCAAACAGAGCGTGGAAACGTCTACCCGGCGACCGCTTGGCGGCCACCCATAGCTTGCGCTGAAGTTCTCGCACATCCCCACCAGTGGCCTCCAAGACCATTTCGCTGGCGGGATCACCAGGCTCATGCCCGGCAGGGTCGGTGGGTCGAGCGGTCTCGACCATGC
Source organism: uncultured Solirubrobacterales bacterium (assembly GCA_963702085.1). Taxonomy (GTDB): domain Bacteria; phylum Actinomycetota; class Thermoleophilia; order Solirubrobacterales; family Solirubrobacteraceae; genus Palsa-744. The sequence continues at coordinate 3,501,856 of OY969707.1, forward strand.
CCTAACGCTTACCCTCGGCGCTTGCGCGATCAAAGCAGGGGTCCTTCGCTCCTGGCGCGTTGTTCTGCACGCCGATCTCAACTACTACGACCCCCTCGGACTCCCGCTGCCCTCCGCTCGACTTCGCCATCGGCTTATACAAGCGGTCTTTGCTGACGAGGCTGGGCAGACGGGCCTCCCTTGTTCCGTGACCAGACCTTGCGCGCGTGCAAGTCTCCCTACCCCGCAGGGACCCGCCGCACCCAATCCGGAACCAGGACTGGCGGACATGGCCTTCGCCGCAAAGTGACCGGCTCGGCTCCCCGATTGTTCCTATGACGAGGCTGCAATCCCAGCCCACGCGCTCGCTTCCTCCAAAGAGGCTTTCGACGCCCCGCTCAGCCCGCCGCCTCTCGACAACGAACCGGGGCCTGCTACCGGGCACTCCGGCGTCTACCCGGACCGGACTCACACCGGCCGGCCTGATCCAGCTTTCAAGGCGCACCACTCCGCGCAGGCTAGCTGGACGCCCCGCGGGACGCGATTCGCGGAGAGAGCGGCAACTCCGCTGTCATCTCTACCGCTTCGTCACAAAATCACTAAGGTCTCCCCCGATGCACGTCCGGGGGAGTTACGCGAAGGATCTCGTGCGCCCGTGAGGCTGGCGTTCGACAGCCGCCCCACGGCCGAGCCGCAGGGCCTGGGGCGCTACGCGAGCTGCCTGCTCCAAGCGTTGCGCGAGACCGCCGGCGAGCAGGACGAGATCCTCGAGACCCACCGCCCCCGCGGAGCCGACCTCTTCCACGCTCCGTGGATGCAGGGGGCAATGCTGCACAGTCCCTGCCCGATGGTCGTCACCCTCTACGACCTCTCCGCGCTCAAGCGCCCCTCCGAGCGGCTGCGCGGTGGCGGCATCCACCTGCGCCTGCGCCACCTTGCGGTGCAGCGTGCGTCACACGTGATTGTCCCCAGCGAGGTCGTCGCCCACGAAGCCGTCGCCGAGCTCGGGCTCGAGCGCGAGCGTGTGGCCGTGATCCCCGAGGCGCCGGACCTCGCCCCGCCCTCGTGGGGCTGGGAGGACGCTGCACGCGAGACGTGGAGCGTCTACCGGCGGGCGCTCGCCCACCCCCACCGACCCTGCGTCGCCTCCTCCAGCCGGCAGGGGCTCAGTAAGCGCCGCGCCGCGAGAGCACAGCCGGGATGGTCTTCAGCAGAATCGTGAGATCGACCGCCAGCGACCAGTGCTCCAGGTAGAGGAAGTCCAGGTGCACGAGGTCGTCGAAGTCGAGCTCCGCGCGGCCTGAGACCTGCCACAGGCCCGTGATCCCCGGGAGCACCAGGTAGCGCTTGCGGTGCCACTCCTCGAGCATCTCGAAGTCCCGCTCCGGCAGCGGGCGCGGGCCCACCAGCGACATCTCGCCCCGCAGCACGTTCACCAGCTGCGGCAGCTCGTCCAGCGAGAAGCGCCGTAGGAACCGGCCCACCGGGGTCGTGCGCGGGTCGTCGCGGATCTTGAACAGCGCCCCCGACGCCTCGTTGAGCGCTTCCAGGTCCACTTGGCGGTGCTGGGCGTCGACGTACATCGTGCGGAACTTCAGGCACGCGAACGGCCGCTCCCCGATGCCCTGGCGGATCGAGCGGAACACCGCCGGGCCGCGCGAGGTCGCCCGCACGGCCACCCACACGGCGGCCAGCAGCGGGCTGAGGAGGACCAGCAGCACCGTGGCGCCCACCACGTCGAACGTGCGCTTCAGCGCGAAGTCGATCCCCTCGAAGACCGGCGGCTTCAGCTCGAACAGCGGCACCGACTCCCCCGGCACGAACTCCGAGCGGTGGATCAGGATCTCCATCGTCGAGGGCGCGATCCGCACCCGCACCCCCCGCTGGTGGCAGCGGTCGACCAGCTCCACGGCCTCCGCCTGCGGAAAGTCCGGGTCCGCGATGATCACCTCGTCGACCCGCTCGGCCGCCAGCACCCGCTCCAGGTCGCGCGGGGTGCCCAGCGAACGCAGCCCGTTCGCGGGCAGCGCTCGCAGCGAGACGTAGCCCACCACCGTCACGCGCGAGTGGGGCGCGTCCGCGAGCGCGCGCGCGACCTCGCGGATGTGCGAGCCCGTGCCCACCAGCACCGCCCGGCGTTCGTGGCCCGCGATCCGCAGGGCCGTGCCCGTGGCCCGCTCGTACAGGTAGCGCAGCAGGGGCACGTACAGCAGCGCGAACGCCAGCGAGCCCCAGAAGATGTAGTAGCTCTGGAAGTGTTCGCCGCTGACCAGCGCGAACAGCGCCGCCACGAACGTCACCTGGAAGAGCGAGGCGACGATCCGCGTCATGCCCGGCCGCTGCGCCCCCGCCGCGTACAGCCCCGAGCGCGCGAACAGCAGCGCCGTCAGCAGGTACGCGAACGCCAGGATGCTACGGGTCTCCTCGTAGGCGCCGTGCACGCTCACTTCGCTCAGCACCGCCGCCTTCAGCACCAGCGACGTGAAGATCGCCAGCGAGAGCCCCGCGAAGTCGAGCGCCAGCAGCGTCAGCACCCGCACCGCGCGGCGCGCCGTCTCGACGCGCAGCAGGAACGAGATCGCCGGCGAGCGCTTGCGGCGCATGTCCCGGTCGGAGCGCTCTCGGCGAGCCGTCACCTCGGAGAGCACCGGCCGCGCCCTCTCCGCCTGCGCCTGCCTCGTGATCCTCGGCGCGCGGGGAGGCAGGGTGTCGGTCTTCGGGGGATCTGCGTGCTCAACGGTGGTAGACGCCCGGGGCGATGGTCCCATGTCGCTGTTCACAACGCCTCAGACTCGCAGATGGAGCGGTCGCACGCTCCGTGCCGGAGGGTTCAGCCCACCAGAACTTCGACGCCCGACTCGTCGATCGTGCGTTCGAGGCCCTCCCGCAGCGCCACCTCGGGCGACCAGCCCAGGAGCTCGCGCGCCAGCGCGATGTTCGGCCGCCGCTGCTTGGGGTCGTCCACCGGCAGCGCCTCGAAGACGATCTCCGAGCTCGACCCCGTGACCTCTTTGACGGTCTGCGCGAGCTCCAGCAGCGTGAACTCGTCGGGGTTGCCGATGTTCACCGGCTCGTGGTGGCCCGACTCGGCGAGCGCGACGAGCCCCCGGATCAGGTCGGCCACGTAGCAGAACGAGCGCGTCTGGCCGCCGTCGCCGAAGACCGTGAGCGGGCGGTCCGCGAGCGCCTGGCGCAGGAACGTCGGGATCGCGCGGCCGTCGCGAGGGCGCATCCTCGCCCCGTAGGTGTTGAAGATCCGCACGATCGCCGTGTCCACCCCCTGCTGGCGGTGGTAGGCCATCGTCAGCGCCTCCGCGTAGCGCTTCGCCTCGTCGTAGACCCCCCGCGGGCCGATCGGGTTCACGTGGCCCCAGTAGGACTCCGGTTGCGGGTGCACCTGCGGGTCGCCGTACACCTCGCTCGTGGACGCCAGCAGGAAGCGCGCGCGCTTGGCCTTCGCGAGACCCAGCGTGTGGTGGGTACCGTAGGAGCCCACCTTCAGCGTGTGCAGCGGCAGGCGCAGGTAGTCGATCGGCGACGCCGGCGAGGCCAGGTGGTAGACGAAGTCCACCGGCTCCTCCACGAAGTACGGGTCGATGATGTCCACCCCCAGGTGCACGAACCGGACCGGGTCGCGGATGTGCTCGATGTTCGCCAGCGACCCCGTCTCCAGGTTGTCCACACAGATCACGCGGTGCCCGCGCGCGAGCAGCTCGTCGCACAGGTGGGAGCCCAGGAAGCCCGCGCCGCCGGTGACCAGGCAGGTAGCCATCAAGCCGAGCATAACCGTCCCGGCCCCGTCTCGGCCCCGTCCGACACTTATGATCTCCAAATGGCCACAACGGAGCGACCCCCGCGAAGCGGCGCAGGCGACGAGGACCCCGAGCGCCTCACCGTCGCCCCGATCGTCGGACCCGACGATCCCCGGCGCTTCACCGATTCCGGGATCGAGGTCGCCCCGCTGTACACCGAGGCCGACCTCCCCGCGGAGCTCGAGCTCGGCGAGCCGGGCGAGTACCCGTACACCCGCGGCGTGCACCGCGAGATGTACCGCCGCCAGTTGTGGACGATGCGCCAGTACGCCGGGTACGCCTCCGCCAAGGAGTCCAACCGCCGCTACCGGTACCTGCTCTCCAAGGGCTCCACCGGGCTCTCGATGGCCTTCGATCTGCCCACCCAGCTGGGGCTCGATTCAGACAACCCCCGCTGCCTCGGCGAGGTCGGCCGCACGGGAGTGGCGATCGACACGATCGACGACATGCGCACCGCCTTCGAGGGCATCCCGCTCGACCAGGTCTCCACCTCGATGACGATCAACGCCCCCGCCGCGTGCCTGCTGCTGCTGTACGAGCTCGTCGGCGAGGAGCAGGGGGTGCCCTCGCAGAAGCTGCGCGGCACAACCCAGAACGACGTGCTCAAGGAGTACATCGCGCGCGGCAACTACATCTACCCGCCCGAGCCGACGATGCGGCTCACCACCGACCTCTTCCAGTACTGCCACGAACGGGTGCCGCGGTGGAACACGATCTCGATCTCCGGCTACCACTTCCGCGAGAAGGGCTGCTCGGCGGTGCAGGAGGTCGCGTTCACGCTGTGCTCCGGGATCGCCTACGTGCAGGCCGCGATCGACAAGGGGCTCGACGTCGAGCACTTCGCCCCGCGCCTGGCGTTCTTCTTCAACGGCCACAACAACGTCTTCCAGGAGGTCGCGAAGTTCCGCGCCGCGCGGCGCATGTGGGCGCGGATCATGCGCGAGCGCTTCGCCGCCACCGACCCCCGCGCGCAGACGCTCCGTTTTCACACGCAGACCGGCGGCGTCACGCTCACCGCACAGCAGCCGGAGAACAACATCGTGCGGGTCGCGCTGCAGGGCTTCGCGGCCGTGTGCGGGGGCACCCAGTCGCTACACACCAACGGCTTCGACGAGGCGCTGGCGCTGCCCACCGAGCACGCCGCCAAGATCGCGCTGCGCACCCAGCAGATCCTCGCCCACGAGTCCGGTGCCGCCGACACCGTGGACCCCTTCGCCGGCTCCTACTTCGTCGAGGCGCTCACCGACGAGATCGAAGCGCGCGCGCTCGAGCTGATCGACAAGGTCGACGCGCTCGGCGGCTCGGTCAACGCGCTGCAGTTCATCACCGGCGAGATCGACGAGTCCGCGTGGGGCTACGAGGAGCGCTACCGCATCGGGCAGGACGTGGTCGTGGGCGTCAACGCCTACCAGGAGGACGACCTCGAGGTTCCCGACCTCCTACGCGTGGACCCCCAGTCCGAGCGCGAACAGCTCGACCGCCTCGCCGCCTTCAAGGCCGACCGCGACCACGCGCTCGTCGAGCGCCGCCTGCAGGAGCTGCGCGAGGTGGCGCGCGGCAGCGAGAACCTGCTGCCCGCGATCCGCGCCGCGCTCAAGGACCGCTGCTCCGTCGGCGAGGTCTGCGGGGCGATGCAGGACGTGTTCGGGGCCTACGCGCCGACGTTCTGAGCGTCTGGGGGACCAGCCCACATGTGGGCTGGTCGGCAGGGCCACATGTGGCCCTGCCTGGAACGGCCACATGTGGCCGTTCCTCGAACCCGCACATGTGCGGGTTCGGCCCTTGGCGCATGCGCCAAGGGCACAGCTTCACGGCACGCGACAGATCGGCTGTTCCAGATGCCGTATGACGGCGGCGTGCTGTTCAGCGGAGGGACGGAGCCCAACGCTTCCCGACGCATGGACCGCGTAGGTCACCGTGCCCGCACACGAGCATCCTTGGTTGCGACTTCCCCCCGCCGCCGTCGCGGCGCCGGGAAGAGCCTGCGCGGCTTCTCGTGGTAGTGGCCTGCTCCCGAGGCAGGCGCGATTGACCTGCGTGCACATTACGCGGCCATGCCGGGCCGCGCATTCCAGGTGCTCCGGCCGTGGATGTCCATGTGCGTTGGCGGTGCCCACGCTCACGACGACATCGTCCGGCTTGACGGCCGCGAGCAGACGATCGAGCAGCTTTACGTCTTCATTGGTGTCCAGCCGGCCTCCGTGGTGGGGCAGCTGAAATACATCCGCGCGCAGCGCTTCGCGATCCTGCGCCAGCAGGTACTTCCACACCTCCCCAGTGGCGTCCGCGCTGAGCAGCCAGCTTCGCTCGGACACCGCGAGACGGCCGACGACACTGCCATGGTTGGGGTTGGACCGGGTCGCCGCTTTCACCGCCCGGGCGTGCGTGGGGGCGAGTATTTCGTACCGCAGCACGCCCACCGTGTCGGTCTTGCCCCTGGTCGCCGGCTCCACCTGCACGCCGTCGTCCTCCAGTGCAGCCATCGCCCGCAGGGTGGCCACCACCTGCGAAGAACGCGTGGGAGTCGCGCTGACGTTGGTGCGGATTCTCCGTACGCGAAATCGCCGGCAGAGCTCGAGCACATCGCCGATGTGGTCCTCGTGCGGGTGCGTCAGGATGAGCGCGCCGATCCGTCGTGCTCCTTTGGAGCGCAGCGCATGCTCGACCAGATCGGCGGTGTTCGTCGGGCAATCCACGACGATCGCCGCGGCGCTTATGCAATCGACCGCCACAATGCAGTCGCCCTGCGCGACATCCACAAAGCTCACTGACGCAACCTCACTCATCGGCCGCCTCCAGCGCCTGACCGCGCGAGCCGCTTCGGAACCTCTCGGCCAGATCCTCCGCGCCGAGGTAGGTCTTTGCCTGAAACGCGAACTCCGCACCGTGCAGGTCGTCGTCTTGAATGCGCACGTCAAACGTCACCTCGGGACGACACAACCAGCCGAGAAAGCGCGTGGGCAGCGGCTGCCACTCGCCATCGGGGGGTGTGACGCCCGGTACCCAAAGCCGCACCCGATCGCTCGCGTCGTCGACCTCCAGGGTGGCGCCGAAGCGATGCGTACATCCACTCGCCGAGCCGGCGGGCGCGGCGACGTCGATGTCGAACCTCGTCCCGCCCTCCGGCGCGGGAAAGCCCGCAAGCTGCGCCACCACGTGCGCACGGGTGGCCTCGTCCACGCCGTACGCGCTCCACACACGCTCCTCGAGCTCGGTCATCAGCGCCCGCGGGACGCCTCCCGCGCCAGCTGCCTCCGCGACGCGTTCGCCGACGTCGGCGAGGCCGCGGATCGCAGCCTCGGAGGGCATCGGCGTCGAGATCAGTGCCCGCCTCGGGATCGACAGCATGGGTGCGTAGATGTCCACCCAATATGACGCCATCGAGCTGCCGAGGACCGCGAGCAGCCCCCACAACATCTCGCGGTCGTCCCGATCTCGCGGGACCACCATGTAGAGGGTCTCGCGGGGAATGACGCCGCTCAGGTCGTACCCCACCTTCACGCGCCATGGATTGGCGGGCGAGCGCTTGGCCGAGACCAGCAGCTTGGCCGCGACGAACAGTGTGGGATCGCGAATCCGCCGGTGGAAGTCCGCAGGGTAGCGGACCGGAATGATCGCCTCCTCAGCGGGGTGCGAGAAAGCCGGCAGCGCCTCCGCCTCACGCAGCCACCGATGATCGCCTCCTCGCGACCCCACCGTCTCGACCGGTGGCTTGGGCACGGGTCCCTGACGGACGATCGCATAATCGGACAATCGCTTGGCGTCGGACGCCATGCCCCTGCCCGGCCCCAGCGCTCCCGAGAGAAAGCCCTCGCCGTCCTGTGGCATGGCGCTGAGATGCTGCTCGTCCGCGCGGCCCTCAAGCAGGAAGCGGGTGCGCCAATCCCCCCGCCCGAGCACCCTCCGAAACAAGGTCGGCCTACCCTCCGAGCGCTGACGTTCAGCGAACACCACGCACGGCGCCAGCGAAGCGGAGCTCGAATGTTTTTTCAGGAAGTCGCCAGACCTCGAACACGTCCGCTCGCTCGGTCAGCGCTCGCCTGGCGTCCCTGCTGACGTCGCTGTCGAGCCAAGTCGCGGACAGAATGAGGGCAAGCAGACCCCCGGGCGCCACCCTGTCGAGCGCGGCGATGACGAAAGCGTCGGCCCCCTCCTTGCGCCGTTTTTCGACGCTTCGCTCCTGCCTCCAGGGCGGATTGCTCATCACCACCGAGAACTGCTCGTCGTCCGGTCCGCCGGCTTGCAACGCATCGCGACGCTCGATGTGCCATCCGTTGCCGTCGGGCAGCGCGTGCAGCAGCAGGCTGAGCTGCGCGATCTGCACCGCGAAGTCGTCAACGTCGTACCCGGTGAGGCGAGAGCGGATGTAATCGTGCCGGCCACCGGCATCGAGCGCGCGGGGGGCCGCCGACCCGAGCCGATCGTGCGCAGCGAGCAGGAGCGTGCCCGATCCACAGGCCGGATCGAGCACCGATCGCTCATGCGGTGGAAACCTCTCGAAAGGCAATGCGTCAGCAATACGTCGAGCGAGATCGAACGGGGTGTAGTGGATCCCCAGCCGTGCCCGGGCGGCCTTGGAAACGACCGCCTCCTCATACACGTGACTAACGATGGCCGGGTCGAGGCTCGCGTAGTTCACATCCGCGCCGAGCGCACCGATCAGATCCAACATCGCGTCGCGATCCTTTGGGGAAAGGTCGGTTATCCAGCTGAACTGGCTGGGAAAGCGGCGCTTGGCGGTGGAGAGCACCGCCGACGCCGCGATCGGCCCTCCTGGCTCGGCCTGCTTGTCGCGCACCATCAACGCCGTCAGCGCACCCACCACCAGCCGCGCCGCCGACGCCAACGCGTCCTTGCGTCCCCGCCCAGGCCCTTTCATCAGCTCGCGCAGCGCCTCCTCGACCCGCTCGGTAAGGGTCGCGCTCAACCGGCCCCTAGCGGTGGGCAGCAACGATACGTCAAGCGGCAACAGGGCGAGCTGGCGGCCCTCTCGCTTGGCGCTCAACAACACCTCCGGTCCCAGACCGGACACGAGCCGTCCCGGCCACGCAACACCATCGTGTGTATATTCTACTTTTTCGATCATCTCCTCATTGCCAGGATCGCTGCTCACCGTCCAAACCTCCAGTGCCGACGGCGCCGCAGCCAAGCGAAAGGGCGTCGCCAGAGCGCGCGCGGCGAGCCCGTCGGGCCGCGCATCGGACTCCACGACGTCGGCGACGAGCGTCGCGGTGTTCATGTCCTTCGGCACGGCCTGCCCGAACGCGGCATAACCGCAGCGAGAGATTCCTTCCTGCGTATATACGGGATAGTCCTCCAGGATCAACTCGCCCGAGTAGCCAAGCTGCTCGATCGCCGCCCGGGTGGCACGGCGCCGCCCCACTATGTCAAGGGGCATGATCCACCCGCAAATCGCCAGCCTCGGGCACCGGCCAACGCTAGCTCATCCCTCAGACGAGCCACAGCGGTTAGGGTGTCCGCATGACCGTAGGCCCCGCCGTCGCCTTCTTCGAACTGGTCCTCGCCGTCCACATCCTCGCCGTCGTCATCGCCTTCGGCGCGACCTTCGCCTACCCCGTCTTCCTCGCCGCGATCACCAAGGCCGACTCGCGCGCCCTGCCCTCGCTGTACCGGGCCTTTCACGCGGTCAGCCAGCGGGTCATCATGCCCGGGCTCGCCCTGGTCATGGTCTGCGGCATCTACCTCGCCTCCAAGCTCCACGCGTGGAGCGTCTTCTACGTCCAGTGGGGGCTCGGCGTCTCGCTCGTGATCGGCGCCATCGAGGGGATGCTCCTCGGGCCCTCCGAGAGGCGCCTCGTGGAGGCGGCCGACCGTGACCTCGCCGCCGCCGGAGACGGGCCCCTCACACCCGGCCCCGAGCACCAGGCGCTCGTCCGCCGCGTCGGTGGGATCGGCGCGCTGATGGACCTGCTCGTGGTGCTCACGATCTTCTTCATGGCCACCCGCGCCGGGGCGTAGCTCGCCGCTGCCGGCCCCTACGCCCGCGATACCCTGAATCGATGAGCGATGGTTACCGCATCGTGGTCGTTGGGGCCACCGGGCAGGTGGGCTCGCTGATGCTGCGCCTGCTGCGCGAGCGCGGGTTTCCCGCGCGCGAGGTGGTGGCGTTCGCCTCGGAGCGCTCGGCCGGCCGCGTTCTCGAAGGCGCCGCGGCCGACGGCGGCGATCTCACCGTCCAGGCGCTCTCCGAGGAGTCAATCCAGGGCTTCGACCTGGCGCTCTTCTCCGCTGGGGGGGCCGTCTCGGGCGAGTGGGCGCCCCGCTTCGCCGACGCGGGGGCCGTGGTGGTCGACAACTCCTCGCGCTGGCGCATGCACGACGACGTGCCGTTGGTCGTCGCCGAGGTCAACCCCGACGCGCTCGCCGCGCACCACGGGATCGTCGCCAACCCCAACTGCTCCACCATGCAGATGGTCGTCGCGCTCAAGCCCCTCCACGACGCCGCCGGGATCGAGCGGCTCGTGATCTCCACCTACCAGGCGGTCTCCGGCACGGGCAGGGCCGCGGTGGACGAGCTGCTCGATCAGTCCCACGCCCTGCTGCACGAGCGCGAGATCGAGCCCCCCCGCGCGTACGCGCACCAGATCGCCTTCAACGCGCTCCCCCACGCCGGGTCCTTCGCGCCGGGCGAGGACCACACCGACGAGGAGCGCAAGCTGATCGACGAGACCCGCAAGATCCTCGGCGACCCCGCCATCCGCGTGAGCGCCACCTGCGTGCGCGTGCCCGTCCTCACCGGCCACTCCGAGGCGGTCAACGTGCAGACCCGCGAGCCGCTCTCGCCCGAGCGCGCGCGCGAGTTGCTCGCCGCCGCGCCCGGGGTGGAGGTCGTCGACGACCCGGGAGCTGCTCGCTACCCGCTGGCGATCGACGCCGCCGGCCGCGACGCCGTGCTCGTCGGGCGCATCCGCCGCGACCCCGGCCACGAGCGCGCGCTCGACCTGTGGATCGTCGCCGACAACCTGCGCAAGGGGGCGGCCACCAACGCGGTGCAGATCGCCGAGCTGCTGCACGAGCGTGGGCTGATCCGGCCTGACGCCCGAATGCCGGCGCCTGGCGGCGTCCTCAGTCGCTCGCGTGCATAGCACGCCACGCTCCTTGCGTCCTGGCCAGTCTTGGCCTTCGAACGTCAGGCTGTTCACGAATTGCTGAAGGAGTCCTACGCTTGCGCTTCAGGGCGCCGGCCAGGCGCCCAGTAGGTCCTCGGGCGACAGCTCGACGTCGAGCCCGGCGTCGGCCTCGAAGCCTGCGCGTGAGACGCCCACCAGGCGTGCCTCCGCGGCACCCGGCACATGGCCGCGCTGTTCGACCAGGCGACGGGTGTCACGCACCGAGAACCCACCGCGCTCACGCCACTTGATCGAGCCCACGAACGACACTGTGCTCGGCTCTCGCTCGGCGGCTCCTACGAGATCCACCTCGGGGACGTTGGTGCGTGTCCAGTAGCCCCCCACGTAGCGTGAGTCGCCGAAGCGCTCGTCTGGCAGCAGGCGCTCCAGCGACTGCCTCACCAGCGGCTCCACCGCGGTGCCTCGGAACGTCGACCAGTCGCGCTCGATGCGTGCCGCCAACAGGTCGCCGCGGCCCCTGTCCACCTCCTCCACGCCTCCGGGCGCGACGAAGCGCAGCCAGAAACGCAGATACGGATCGACCACGACATAGCGCTTGTTCTTGCGACCCGGTGGCGCCGCGTACGGCAGTCGCGCCTCGACGATTCCCTTCACCACCAGCGTATTCAGCGCGGCGGCGAGCGCTGAGTGGTTGGCAATGCCGCCGCGAGCACCGATCGCGCCAAAGGTCCGCTCGCCGTGACCGATCGCTTCGAGCACCCCGCGGACCTGCAGTTCCGCGGGGAACTCGGCGTCGAGGATGCGCATGCCATCCACCACCAGCGGACTGGATGGGCTGGCAAGAGCGCCCTTCAGGTATTGCCGCCGGCTGGCGCGATCCGGCCAGGAGCGGGCGAGTATCGGCAGCCCCCCGACGATCAGGTAGCGATCGAACGCCTCCACCGCCGCCACGCGGCTCAGGGCGGCGAGATCGCGGGGGCTGAAGGGCTGCACCACCAGCTCGCGCGTGGGCCTGCCGAACAGCTCAGCCGGGTGCTGTGTGAGCGCGCTCATCATGCGCGCGTCGCTGCCGATGCACACGAGCAGCACCGCACGGCGTTGCAGGTCTCGGTCCCATGCCTGCTGAATGTCCGCTGGAACCCCCGGGTCGGATTCGACGAGGTAGGGCAGCTCGTCGATCACGATCACCGCCGGGCGCTCGGGGGTGGCATCCGCGCACGCCAGTCGCAGCGCGGCGGGCCAGCTCTCGAAGCGGGCCCCCTCGCGCACCTGCTCGGCGGCGGCCAGCGTCGACTCCTCCAGCGCCTCGCGGAAGCGCTCCAGCCCGTCGGAGCGCGATCGACGGGGGGCCTGGTAGAAGACATACCGCTCTTCCGAGGCTTCGACGAACTCCTGCACCAGCCGCGACTTGCCCACGCGGCGCCGGCCGGAGATCCAGACGAATCGCCCCTCGCCGCTCGACCGCACGCCGGAAAGCTCGTCGCTCAAAGCCTTTAGCTCGAACTTGCGGCCTACAAACGAATTCCTCGACTCCTCCATTTACAAAAAGTATACCAAGAAAAACTATATAAAAATATACTTTTGCCAGAGGCGGCGACAACCTTTGCCACGCACGGGTGCCCGTCGCCGCCAGGAGGAGTCCTGCCGCGCTCCTCGAAACATGGGGCGATGCCCTCCACCGAAGTGCAGCGCACCCTTGTGAAGTCCCCGCCCGAGCTGTGGGCCGAGTTCAGCGACCCCTCTTCCATCGCACGGCACCTCGGCGAGCTCGGCGAGATCCGCATCGTGCGCGTCGAGGCCGAGCAGAGCGTCGAGTGGGAGGCCCCCGACGCCACCGGAGCCGTCCAGCTCAAGCCCTCGGGCTGGGGCACCCGGGTCACGCTCACCGTCGTCCGCGATCTCCCGGAGCCGGAGGTCATCCAGGAGCCCGAACCAGAGCCTGAGCCGGAGCCGGAGCCGGTTCCAGAGCCGCGTCCAAGGTTCTTCGCGAGACTCTTCCGCCGTCGCCGCAAGGCGCAGCCGACCATCGAGCCTGAGCCCGCGGAAGAGGAGCCGCCGAATCTCAGCCGCCGAACTCGCCGCGGAGCTCGCGCGGGTCGAGGAGGCGATGGCCGAGCAGGACGCGGCGCTGCTCACCGCGGTGCTTGACCGCCTCGGCGCGGCGCACCACCGGCCGTTCTCGCGCGGTTGAGGTGCTCGCGACCCTCGCGCACCGGCTCCAGCGCTGGGCGTGGTCCCCGTGCATACGCTCCAGCGCAGGGTCTGGGCCTCGCAACACGTGAAAAAAACTTGCGCCTACGCGCGCGCGTAAGAGCCACGGCGGCGGTGGCGTGGATAACATCGGGCGCCCTGTGATGCGCGCCAAGGCACCGGAGACGTACGAGGAGAAGCTCGCCCAGCTGCAGGAGCTGCGCACGGCGGCGCTGCACTCCGCGCCGGAGGCGGAGGAGAAGCAGCACGCGCGCGGCAAGTACACCGCGCGCGAGCGCGTGGAACGGCTGCTCGACCCCGGCTCCTTCCAGGAGCTCGACACCTTCGTGCGCCACCGCACGTACGAGTTCGACATGCAGCGCAACCGGCCGTGGGGCGACGCGGTGGTCACCGGCCACGGCACCGTCGAGGGCCGCCAGGTGTGTGTGTTCAGTCAGGACTTCACGGTGTTCGGGGGCTCGCTGGGGGAGGTGATGGGCGAGAAGATGTGCAAGATCATGGACCTCGCCGCCAAGATCGGCTGCCCCATGATCGGCATCAACGACTCCGGCGGCGCCCGCATCCAGGAGGGCGTCGTCTCGCTCGGCTCCTACGGGGACGTGTTCCTACGCAACGTCCGCTGCTCGGGGGTGATCCCACAGGTCTCCCTCGTGATGGGCCCCTGCGCCGGCGGGGCGGTCTACTCGCCGGCGATCACCGACTTCATCTTCATGGTCGCCGAGACCTCGCACATGTTCATCACCGGCCCCGACGTGATCAAGACCGTGACCGGCGAGGAAGTCGGCTTCGAGGAGCTCGGCGGGGCGATGACGCACAACACCAAGTCCGGCGTCGCCCACTTCGCCTCGGTCGACGAGGACGCGTGCCTGGAGGACTGCCGCTACCTGCTGTCCTTCCTGCCCTCCAACAACCTCGGGACCACCCCGCGCGTGCAGCCCACCGACGACCCGCTGCGGCAGGACCCCGAGCTCGACCACGTCGTCCCCGACAACCCCAACAAGCCCTACGACATGCGCGACGTCGTGCGCCTGATCGTCGACGACGGGGAGTTCCTGGAGGTCCACGAACACCACGCGCGCAACATCGTCTGCGGCTTCGCGCGCCTGGACGGGTGGACCGTCGGGGTGGTCGGCAACCAGCCCTCCCAGCTCGCGGGCGTGCTCGACATCGACGCCTCCGCGAAGGCCGCGCGCTTCGTGCGTACCTGCGACGCGTTCAACATCCCGCTGCTCACCTTCTGCGACGTCCCCGGCTTCCTGCCCGGCACCGCCCAGGAGTGGGGGGGGATCATCCGCCACGGCGCCAAGCTGCTGTACGCGTTCGCCGAGGCGACCGTGCCGAAGGTCACGATCATCACCCGCAAGGCCTACGGGGGCGCCTACGACGTGATGTCCTCCAAGCACCTCGGCGCGGACTTCAACCTCGCGTGGCCCACCGCCGAGGTCGCGGTGATGGGGCCCGAGGGCGCGGTCAACATCATCTACCGCCGCGACATCGCGGGCTCCCCCACGCCCGAGGAGCGCCGGCGCAAGCTGATGGACGACTACAAGGCGCGCTTCGCCAACCCCTACACCGCCGCCGAGCGCGGCTACATCGACGACGTGATCGTCCCCCACGAGACCCGCCCGCGGCTGATCACCGCGCTGCGGACCTTGCAGACCAAGCGCGAACCGAACCCGAAGCGCAAGCACGGGAACATCCCGCTGTAGGGCTCACGCACCACCGGCGGATCAGCTGCGCCGCGCTTGCCTTTCGCCGAGGGCCAGCCACAGCGGGTAGGTGGCGAACAGCAGCGCCGAGACGACGTGCGTGCGGCGTCCCGCGCGGCGGGGGTCGAAGCGGAAGACTCCTGAGTTGAGCATCCAGTCGCGCCCGCTCTGCGCGCGGCACGCCTCCCACAGGCGCCGTGTCCACGGGCGGTCGAGGTACAGCGAGACGCTCGTCGCGAGGAACGCCCCCGCGGTCGCCCGGCTCACCGCGCGCGCGGCGGGCGTGCGCTCGGGCATCAGCCGCCCGTAGGCGCGGCCGGTGGCGTACAGCCAGGGGGGGTCGATCAGGAACGACAATGAGCCTCCTCGTGGGTCGCGGCGCGCGGCACGCTCCGCTCCAGCAGATGGTACGCCAGCCGGGTCGCGAGCGCCATGATCGTGATCTGCGGGTTGACCCCAAGTGAGCTTGGCATCACGCTGCCATCGGCGACGTGCAGGCCCTCGACGCCGTGCACCCCCAGGTCGGGGTCGAGCACCCCGCGCGCGGGGTTCGCATCGGCGCGGGCGGTTCCCAGCGGGTGGAAGGCCATCAGTTTTAGATCCCGCGGGCGGGCGCGCGCGGGGGCCACGCCGCGGGGCAGCGGCAGGTAGACCTCGCGCGCCCCGGCCGCACGGAAGAGCTCCTCGAGGTAGGCGAGTCCGGAACGGAACTTCGCGACGTCCTCCTCGACTATGTCGTAGCGAATCAGAGCCTGCCCGCCCCGCCCGCGTCGCGGTAGGCGCACGCTTCCACGCGAGTGATCGCTGACCATCAGCCCGCACTGCGCGAGGCGCCGGTAGTTCGCCATCGCCGCAGCGTGGCGGGCGCCGGTCAACGGCAGCGAGAGCGCGACGTAGGCGGGCGGGCCGGCGACGCCCTCGAACATGATCCCCTCTGAGGCGAACTCGTCCACGTAGAAGCTCTGGGGAACCCCGCGGGCCATGTCCACGACCTCGTCCATCAGGGCGAAGGCAGCGGTGGCGGGGTGTATCACGAGGTTGCGCCCAAGCTGCCCGGACGCCGCCCCGATCCCGCTGCGGGCGAGCAGCAGCGGGGTGTGGACCGTGCCGGCCGCCACCACCACCCGTGGGGCGCGCACCTCCAGCACACCCCCCGCGTCCCCACGCTCCCGGCCCTCGGCCGCGAGGCCCTCCCCGCCGGCGCCCCCGCCCGTCAACCGCGCGCCGGCGCCGAGCCGCGCCCGGACCCCCCGCGCGCGACCGCCCTCGACGAGGATCCTCTGCACGTCCGTCCCGGTGAGCACCGTGGCCCCAGCCGCCTCGGCGCGCGGCAGGTAGGCGATGCCGACGTGCTGCTTGGCCGAAGTGGGGCAGCCGAAGGCGCACACCCCGGAGCCGACGCAGCCGCGGGCGTTGCGGCGCAGGTAGCCGTGCGACCAGCCGAGCCGCTCGGCCCCTCGGCGCGCCACGGCGGCGTTGGCGCCCGCCAGCTCGGGGGTGACCTCGGCGACCGACAGGGCGCGTTCGACCCGCTCGAAGCAGGGGTCGAGGGCGCCCCCGTCGAGCTCCAGCCCGTGCTCGCGCCGCCAGCGCTCGAGCACGTGGGCGGGGGTGCGAAAGCAGGTGCCGGAGTTCACGAGCGTGGTA
This sequence comes from uncultured Solirubrobacterales bacterium, assembly GCA_963702085.1. GTDB lineage: Bacteria > Actinomycetota > Thermoleophilia > Solirubrobacterales > Solirubrobacteraceae > Palsa-744. Next base: position 3,518,305 of record OY969707.1, read on the forward strand.
CCCCCCAGGCCGCGGCCGAGCGGCAGCGCGATCGGGGGAGCGCCGAGCGTCACCGTCTGGCCCCCGTCGCGGTAGAGGCGCGCCATCATCTCCATCGGCCGCGCCGTGAAGCCGTCGGGGTCGTGAGCGGGCCCCTGCTCGAGCACGACCACGCGCGCCCCGCCCTCGGCGAGCTCTGCCGCCACGACGGCCCCGCCGGCGCCGGCGCCGATCACGCAGACGTCGGCCTCGAGCGTGCGGGTGGCGCTCACGGCCGCCCCTCGGCGCGGCGCAGCGCCCGCCCACGGGCCACGACGGCGGCGGCGTCCCACCCGAGCGCGCAGGCGAGCGTGGAATCTTCGTAGCGGGCCATCCCGAGGAGCGACTGGGCGAGCTGGTCGGCGGGCGCGAGACGCCTGAGCAGCGCCACCCCGCGCGGGCGCCGGCCGAGCGCGACCAGCGCGCGGAGCCCCGCGCGCTGGGGCCACGGGGCCGTGGCGAGGAAGCCGTCGAGCTCGCGGGACACGCCGCGAGCCTACCAGCGGCCTGGCCGCCCAGCCAGCAAAGGCCAGATCGCGTGGCCAGGCCGCGGGGCCGGGCCGCAAGACGGGAGCCCACCGCGGGCGCGCACCCGACCGGCGCCTACACTGTGCGGCGCATGGTCAACCGCCGTCCCCAGCTGGAGCTGATCGCGCCGTCGGCCTCCCCGCAGGAGGCGGCGGCGATCGTGGCGGCGCTGGAGCGGTTTATGAGAGACACCGCGCCCCGCCTGGCGCCAGTGGCGGAGCGGCGGGACCTGTGGACGCGGATGGCGATGCTCGAAGACGTCGGGCGCGAGGACGAGTGGCCGACCGACTGGGGCGATCCGCACCCCTGGGAATGAACTGCGCCGGCGGGACTGGATAAATACCCAAAAGTCGCTAGCCTTTAGGGCTAAAGCTCGTCCGCCCCCGCCAAAGCAGCTAGAGAAGCCATATCGGATCAGGAGGTCTAGTCGATGGAGCCAACCACCGTACCCCCCGCACCGCGCGGCACCCTGGAGGACCCGGAGATCCTGCAGAACGTGCCCGGGCACGTGATCCCGATCCTGCAGCGGGAGTTCGACGACTTCAAGACCGAGGCGACCAAATTCCTGGAGGGCGAGACGCCGGAAGACGAGTTCATCAAGTTCCGCCTCAAGCAGGGGGTCTACGGCCAGCGCCAGGCCGACGTGCAGATGATCCGCGTGAAGCTGCCGTTCGGGGGGATCACCCCGGAGCAGCTGGAGAAGTTCGCCGACGTGATCGAGAAGTACGTGCCGCTCAACAAGGGCCACATCACGACGCGCCAGAACATCCAGATGCACCACATCCCCCTACCGGACGCCGAGCGGGCGATCCGCGAGCTGGGCGAGGCGGGGCTCTCCAGCCGCGAGGGGTGCGGCAACACCGTGCGCAACGTCACCGGCGACCCGTGGGCAGGAGTGGCGAGCGACGAGCTGTTCGACATGACCCCCTACGCGGGGGCGTACGTGCGCTACTTCGTGCGCCACCCGACGACGCAGGCGATGCCGCGCAAGATCAAGACCGCGTTCGACGCCAGCGAGCCGGGGCGGGCGATCAGCGAAATCCACGACATCGCCTTCCGGGCGCGCGTGCGCGAGATCGACGGCCACGAGGTGCGCGGCGCGCAGATGCTGGTCGGCGGCGGCACCTCGATCATGCCGCGCAAAGCGCCGGTGCTGTACGAGTGGGTGGGGCTCGACGACGGCGAGTACCTGAAGGTCGCCGAGGCCGTCTTCCGCATCTTCGACCGCCAGGAGTGGCTGCGCGCCAACCGCGCGCGGGCGCGAATCAAGGTGTTCGTCGACAAGTACGGGATCGACGAGCTGCGCCGCCAGGTGGAGGAGGAGCTCGAGGGCGAGTGGGTGGCCGACCGGGACTTCTCGGTCGAGCACCGGCTGTTCCTCGACGACGAGCGCGAGTCCGCGCCGGCGCCGCCCACCACCTACGGGACCCCCAACGGCGATGTCTCCGAGTTCGAGCGCTGGCGGGCGGCGAACGTGCGCGAGCAGCGCCAGGAAGGCTTCGTGACGGTCGAGGCGAAGGTGACCCGCGGCGACCTCACCCCGGAGCAGTTCCGCGGGCTGGCGGCGATCGTGCGGAACCACTCGGGTGGCTACGCGCGCACGACGGTGCAGCAGAACGTGGTGCTGCGGTGGGTGCGCCACGAGAGCGCCTACGACGTGTGGCGCGCACTGAGCGAGCTCGGCCTCGGCGACGCGGGCTCGCGCGAGATTGACGACGTTGTCTCCTGCCCGGGCACCGACTCGTGCAAGCTGGGGATCACGAGCTCGATGGGCCTCAACCAGGCGGTCCAGGAGCGGATCGAGGCGATGGGGATCGACGACCCGCTGACCCGCGCGATCCACATCAAGATCAGCGGCTGCCCCAACGGCTGCGGACAGCACCACGTCGGCAGCATCGGCTTCACGGGAGCGTCGATCAAAGTCGGCGAGCACACGATCCCCGCGTACATCCCGCACGTCGGCGGGGCCTTCGAAGGCAAGGAGATCGAATTCGGCCAGCGGCTGAAGGCGCGCCTGCCGTCCAAGCGGGTGCCGGATGCCGTCGAGCGGTGGCTGCGCCACTACGAGTCCGCGCGCGAGGACGGCGAGCTGTGGGGCGCGTTCGTGCAGCGCGTCGGCACCCCCGAGCTCGAGGGCCTGGTGAAGGACCTCTCGCTGCCGGCGGAGTTCGGCCTGGAGACGATGGGCCAGTTCATCGACTGGAACCGCAACGTGCCCTTCCAGGTGATCCGCGGAGAGGGCGAGTGCGCCGTATAGGCCCACCGACTTCCATGTCGACACGAGGACCCGATCCGATGCATCCTGTGAACCCATCCGTGGAGCCCGCCACCTCCAACACCGACCTCGCGCTGAGCCTCACGCACACGCTGCGCGAGGCGGCGCGCCACGGCAAGCGGGCGGTGCTGCTGTGCTCATTCCAGAAGGAGGAGTCGGTGCTGCTCGACGAGCTGCTGCGGCTCGAAGGCCCACCCACGCGCGTGAGGGTCGTGACGATCGACACCGGCGTGCTGTTCGAGGAGACGCTGCAGACGTGGCGCGCGTTCGAGGAGCGCTTCGGGGTCGCGATCGAGGTGCAGGACGCGAGCGCGCCGGAAGGCGACCGGTGGACCGGACCCGAGCACTGCTGCTCGCAGGCAAAGGTGGCGGCGCTGGAGCGGGCGCTCGACGGCGCCGAAGGCTGGATCACCGGCATCCGCCGCGAGCAGGGCCCCACGCGCGCAGAGGCGGAGCTGATCGAACGCGACGAGCAGCGGAGCCTGTGGAAGTACAACCCGCTGGCACACTGGACCGAGAAGGATCTGTGGCGGCGGATACACGAGCGCGATCTGCCCTACAACCCCCTGCACGACCGCGGGTACGCCTCGATCGGGTGCGAGCCGTGCACCCAGCCCGGCTCCGGCCGCGACGGCCGGTGGGCGGGAACAGGGAAGACCGAGTGTGGTCTGCACGTGATCACGACATGAAAAGCGAGGACGCATGTACGGTGAGATGGGAGCGACCGTGACCGTGGCGGCGCGCCCGCAACTGAGCCACCTGCGGGCGCTGGAGAGCGAGGCGATCCACGTGATGCGCGAGGTCGCCGCGGAACTGGAGCGCCCGGTGCTGCTGTTCAGCGGCGGCAAGGACTCGATCGTGCTGCTGCGCCTCGCGGAGAAGGCGTTCCGCCCGGCACCGTTCCCGTTCCCGCTGATGCACGTGGACACGGGCCACAACTTCCCGGAGGTGATCGAGTTCCGCGACCGGCGGGTGGCGGAACTGGGCGAGCAGCTGATCGTGGCGAGCGTGCAGGAGTCGATCGACAGCGGCCGCGCGGTCGAGGAGACGGGCCCGCGGGCCTCGCGCAACCGCCTGCAGACGGTGACGCTGCTGGACGCGATCACCCAGCACGACTTCGACGCGGCGTTCGGCGGCGCGCGGCGCGACGAGGAGCGCGCGCGGGCGAAGGAGCGGATCATGTCCTTCCGCGACGACTTCGGCCAGTGGGACCCGAAGAACCAGCGCCCGGAGCTGTGGAACCTGTACAACGGGCGCATTCGCAAGGGCGAGCACGTGAGGGTGTTCCCCCTGTCGAACTGGACGGAGCTCGACGTGTGGGAGTACATCGCCCAAGAGCAGCTGGAGGTGCCCTCGATCTACTTCGCGCACGAGCGCGAGGTGTTCCGCCGCGACGGGATGCTGTACGCGTGGCGCGAGGGAACCGAGCTCGATTGACGGGGAGCAGGTGTACTCCGAGACGGTGCGCTACCGCACCGTGGGCGACATGAGCTGCACGGGCGGCGTGCGTTCGCTGGCGGGCACGCTGGAGGAGGTGGTCACGGAGATCGCCGCGACGCGCATCACCGAGCGCGGCGAGACGCGCGCGGATGACCGCACCTCAGAGGCCGCGATGGAGGACCGCAAGAAGGCCGGGTACTTCTAGTGACGCTCGACCTGCTGCGCTTCACCACGGCCGGGTCCGTGGACGACGGCAAGAGCACGCTGATCGGCAGGCTGCTGTACGACAGCAAGCAGGTGTTCGAGGACCAGCTCGAGCACGTCGCGCAGGCGAGCGCGCGGCGCGGCGGCTCGGGCGCGCTGGACCTCGCGCTGCTGACCGACGGCCTGCGCGCCGAGCGCGAGCAGGGGATCACGATCGACGTGGCGTACCGCTACTTCGCGACGGCCAAGCGGCGGTTCATCATCGCCGACTGCCCGGGCCACCAGCAGTACACCCGCAACATGGTGACGGGCGCCTCGACGGCCGACCTCTCGGTGATCCTGCTGGACGCGCGCAAGGGCGTGCTGGAGCAGTCCAAGCGCCACGCGTTCATCAGCGCGCTGCTGGGGATCCCGCACCTGGTGGTGGCGGTCAACAAGATGGACCTCGTGGAGCGCTCGCAGGCGCGCTTCGACGAGCTCGTGGTCGAGTTCGCCGGCTTCGCCGCGAAGCTGGGGGGCAGAGCGAAGCTCGACTACATCCCGATGTCGGCGCTGGAGGGCGACAACGTGGTCGAGCGCTCGGCGGAGATGGAGTGGTACGAGGGGCCGACGCTGCTGGAGCTGCTCGAGCAGGTCGAGGTCGCCTACGACCACCCCGACGACACCCCGGCGCGGTTCCCGGTGCAGTGGGTGGTGCGCCCCGCGACCCCCAACTCCGCCGCCCCGACCCCCGCCGGGGGAGCGGCGGACGGCGACTATCGCGGCTACGCGGGCCAGCTGGCGAGCGGCTCGCTGCGCGTCGGCGAGGAGGTCGTGGTGCTGCCGAGCGGCAGGCGCACCCGGATCGCGGCGATCGACACGTACGACGGCACCCTGGAGGAGGCGCTGGCGCCGATGTCGGTGACGCTTCGCCTCGAGGACGAGCTCGACGTCTCGCGCGGGGAGATGATTTGCCGGGCGCAGGAGACCCCGACGGTTGGCAGGGAGCTGCGCGCGGACGTGTGCTGGCTGAACGAGCGCCCGCTGCGCCCGGGGGGGCGGTACGCGATCAAGCACACGACACGCAGCGCCACGGCGATCGTGGAGGAGTTGGGGGACCGGGTGGACGTGCACACGCTCGAACGCGTGCCGGCGCCGCAGGAGCTCGCGCTGAACGACATCGGGGCGGTGCGGCTGCGCACGAGCTCGCAGCTGGCGTTCGACACCTACCGCGTGAACCGCCGCACGGGGAGCTTCATCCTGATCGACGAGGCGACCAACGAGACGGTGGGCGCCGGGATGGTGGGCTCGACCGAGGATTGAGTTCCGACCCGGGCACTACAATATTTCGTATATTCGGCCACGTCCGGCTGGATCTGATAAAAAGGTTCGACGGACATTCTATCTTTGTTGGATAAGTAGAACTCTTGGGACAGGACAGTCGATAACCAAGCTGGTGAGGCGGCGTCAGAGCCGCCCACCCCGGTAGGGCGGGCACTGAGTGCCGAGCGCACGCCAGGGCAGTGCCCGGCTCGCGCCAGGGGTCTGTGGAGCGCTTACCCCGGGCGCGAGCGCCTGCCGGACGCGGTAATCTGCCGACCCCATGTTCACGAAGGTGCTTGTGGCCAACCGGGGCGAGATCGCCGTGCGTATCGTGCGGGCGCTCGAGGAGCTGGGCGTGGCCTCGGTGGCCGTGTACTCCGAGCAGGACCGCGACACCCCGCACGTGGGCCGCGCCGTGGAGGCATACAACCTCGGCGGGGGACCGGCAGCGGAGAACTACCTGAACGTCGAGAAGATCCTCGACGTGGCGGCGCGAGCGGGAGCGCAGGCGATCCACCCGGGGTACGGCTTCCTTGCCGAGAACGCCCCGTTCGCGCAGGCGTGCGCGGACGCGGGGGTGGTGTTCATCGGCCCGCCGGCGAGCGCGATCGAGGCGATGGGCTCGAAGACCCGCGCGCGGGAGCTGATGCAGGCTGCGGGGGTGCCGATCGTGCCGGGCACGACCGAGCCGGTGGCCACCGTCGCAGACGCGCTGAAGATCGCCAAGGGCGAGATCGGCTTCCCGGTAGCGGTCAAGGCGGCGGGCGGCGGCGGGGGCAAGGGCTTCCGGGTGGCGCTCAGCGAGGCGGAGCTCGAGGGCGCCTTCGAGGGCGCCAGCCGCGAGGGAGAGAAGTTCTTCTCGGACCCGACCGTCTACCTGGAGCGCTACCTGCCCGACCCCCGCCACGTGGAGGTGCAGGTGCTGGCCGACCGCCACGGTAACGTGATCCACCTCGGCGAGCGCGACTGCTCGATCCAGCGCCGCCACCAGAAGGTGATCGAGGAGTCTCCCGCGCCGGAGTGGGTGGTGGACGCCGAGATGCGCGAGCGGATCGGCCAGATCGGGGTGGAGGCCGCCCGCGCGGTCGACTACGTGGGCGCCGGCACGATCGAGGGCCTGCTCGCCATCGCCCCGGCGGCAGCCAGCGGCAAGCGACGGGCCGGCGCGAGCGCGGGATCAGACGCCGCCAGCGGCGCCCAGCCGGAGTACTACTTCCTGGAGATGAACACGCGCGTGCAGGTGGAGCACTGCGTGACGGAGATGACCACCGGCATCGACATCGTCAAGGAGGGCATCCGCGCGGCGGCGGGTGAGCCGCTCTCCTACGCACAGGAGGACGTGCAGCTGCGCGGCCACGCGATCGAGTGCCGCATCAACGCGGAGGACGCCTCCAAGAACTTCGCCCCGGCGCCGGGGCGAATCGGCCGCTACCGGGAGCCCACGGGCCCCGGCGTGCGAGTGGACTCGGGCGTCGGCGAAGGCGGCGAGGTGTCCCCGGCGTACGACCCGATGGTCGCCAAGCTGATCGTGTGGGACGCCGACCGCGAGCAGGCCACGCGGCGCATGCAGAGGGCCCTGGAGGAATACGAGATCGAGGGCCTGAGGACCCTGATCCCCTTCCACAAAGCGCTGCTGGCCACCGATCAGTGGGCCCGCGGGGAGACCTGCAGGGACCTGCTGGAGGACCGCGCGTGGCTGAAGACGCTGGCGTTCGAGGCGCCGCCGAAGGCCGCCGACCCCGCGGTCGAGGAGGAGCCCGAGCGCCTGGAGCAGTCCTACACGGTCGAGGTCTCGGGCAGGCGCTTCGACGTGAAGGTCGTAGGCCCCCCCTCCCCGGGCGTAGGCGACCCAGGCGCGCTGAACGGCTCCGCCGCCCCGGCCGCCCGCAAGCCCCAGCGGCGAGAGCGCCGCTCAGCGGCCGCGGGAGGCCCGGACACCCTTGCCTCCCCGCTACAGGGAAACATGTGGAAGGTGCTCGTCAAGCAGGGGGACACGGTGAGCGAGGGCCAGCTGCTGTGCATCATCGAGGCGATGAAGATGGAGAACGAGATCACCGCCCACAAGGCGGGAGTGATCGCCGAGCTGCCGATCACAGAGGGCGCCCCGATCGCCGCAGGGGCGCCGATCGCGACGATCAAGAGCGAGAGTTAGGGCCCACGCGAACCCTCAGGGTGGCGGCGGCTCGGCCAGGCAGCGTGCGTAGCAGCCGCCGATAGTCCTCCAACTCGCCACGCGTCGGCAGCATGACCCTGGCGAGGCTCCAGCCGGTCAGGCGTCGAAAGAAGAGCATGGTCAGCGCGAGGCTGCCGGTATACGAGATCGTCGACGCCAGCGCGGCTCCCGGACCCTTCAGCGACGGGATCAGCAGCAGATAGAGAACGATGGTCGTCGGAGTCGTGATCAGCGCAATCAGCAGCAAGTAGACCGGCTTCCCGCGGCCGACGATGACCGACGACAGGACTCCGCAGAGGCCAACCGCGGCCACACCCGGCAGGAGGATCAAGCCGAGGTCGATCGATCCCCTGAAGGCGGACCCGAATATGGGGACCACCAGGAAGACCAAACCAAGTGCCGCCAGAGCGGTCGTGCCGGCGACGATGATGACCGTGTGACGGATCCCCTTCGTCTCCACCATCGCCTGCTGGGCGACCGGATCCTCGCCCTCACCCGCGGCGAGGGCGGCCACCCGCGGCAGCACGAGATCGCTTACCGCCGGCGGCAGTAGCCAGAGCGTCTGCGTGACGGTCACGGCAATCGCGTAGCGCCCGACGGTCGCGGCGTCGGCGACGGCGCTAAGCACGAAGAGATCAAGCCGGTAGTTGAAGACTCCGAGCGCAGCCGCCGCGTAGCCCTTGACCCCGAAGCTGGCCGCGTGGCGCAGGGTGTGGGCATCGGCCGGGTTGACCTCAGGGGTTCCCGGCAGCCATCTGCGAGACCACGCAAGCATGGCCACAGCGGCGATGGCATGAGCCGCCGTCACGCCGATCAACGCGCCCCGCAGGCCAATGATCGCCGACAGCACCGCGACTGGGAGTAGCGCGGCAACCGCCTGCAGCAACGGCGCCATCGCGTAGCTCTCGAAGTGATCGGTCGCGAGCGCTACGAAGCTCGCGTAGGACCACGAAAGCGCGAAGGGCAGGGCGAGCACGACCACGACCGTCATCGACACCGACAGCCCGTCGAACGCCGCCGGGTACAGCAGTCGCACACCGAGGCCCACCGCGGCCCAGAGCAGACCCGAGCCCAGTGCAACCCGCTGGCCCGCGCGAAAGGCCTCGCGGGCCGCCCAGCGCCGGCTGCTGACGTAGTAGGCGATCCCATGCTCGATGCCCAACGTGGACAGCACGATCAGCATGGCGATGATGGAGATCGCGATTGCGTAGCCGCCAGACCCCGCCGGCCCCAGGATGCGCGCCACTGCCACCGTTGCGAGCGAACCGGCGAGGGCAACGCCGGCCCGACTTGCCGCCAGCGTCACGGCGCCACCCGTCAGCGGCCGCAGCGTTCGCGCTCCGTCCTGGCCAGTGGGCCGATCGACAGCTTCGGTCAGAGCCGCTTCCCGCTCGGCACCGGACCACAACGCGCAAGGCGTTCGAGTGTCGCCAGCTCCGGCCTGCCTGCCCCGACTATTCCAGCGATGCCGAACATTCCGTTGGACCTTAGAGAGCCCAAATCGCCGCGCTCACCTCGCCCGCCTCGAAGCGCCGGTGCAAAGGCTTCTTGAGCCGGCGTGTCTCTGACTCGGCGGCGCCGGGGATCGCCTGCGTGCAACGAAACTCGACGCTTCAGAGTGCCCGTCATGCCTCCTGCGGCCTTGACTCGGCGCCTACCATCGGTCCGTCGTGGCCCGCCGGATTCTCCTCGTTACCTACTTCTATCCGCCGGACCCATCGGTTGGCAGCCATCGGTGGTCCGCGCTCACCCGGTACCTGCGTCGTATGGGCCACGAGGTCACCGTCATCACAACCTCGGCATTCGGCACCTTGCCCGACGACGGCGCGCAGGTGCTGCGCGCGGCCGATCTTTTCACCTCGCCCACCCTGCGCCGGCTGCTGCGTCGCCCCCCGCTCACGACAGGTGGCGCACCTCCGTCCGTGGTCGTGCCTCCACCGCGCCTGCTGCGCGATGGGCCGGTGCCCGATGCGTGGCTTTTGACCTGGCTGCCATTTGTGCTGGCGAGCGCTCGTCGCCTGCTGCACTCCAGCGCGTACGACTGCTTGGTGACGTCGGGGCCACCCGATTCGACTCACCTGCTCGGCCTGCTGCTCGGCCGGAGCAGACCGGCGTGGGTCGCCGACTTCGAGGAGGGCTGGCGGTTTGACCAGTTGCGCGAAGCCTGGCCGACTCGGATCCAGGATCGCGTGGATTGCGCGCTGGAGGCACGGGTGGCCCGCTCCGCGGATCGACTGGTGGCCGTGACTGTGCCGATAGTCGACGACTTCAATCGTCGCTTCGGTGTCTGCGCCGATCACGTGTCGATGGCCTGGGATCCGGATCTGGAGGAGCAATTCGAGCTCCGCACGCCCGCCCGAACTGGACACCGATCGCGTCAACATCGTGTATACGGGCACCCTCACTCTCCCACATCGCCGAGATCCAAGGGGACTCATAGCGGCGCTGCGCGAGCTCGCCGTCAGGTATCCCGAGGACGCCAGCCGCATTCGCCTGGTACTGGCCGGGTCTCTGTCAGAGCAGGAGCGACAGATGGTGGATGGCATGAACCGCGATGGTCTCGTACGCCACGTTGGCGCACTACGCCGCCGCGACGCGGTTGCGCTTCAGCGTCGCGCCGATGCGTTGCTGTTGCTCACTTCAGGCGACCACGCATCGCAGGTAACGGGCAAGATCTTCGAGTACCTGGCCGCGAATCGTCCGATCATCGCCGTTGCCTCGGACAACGAGGCAGCCCGTCTCGTGCGCGAGACCAACACCGGCGTCGTCGTTGCGCCGGACGACGTGCAGGCAATCGTCGGTGCTCTGCGAGCAGCCGCGAGCGGGCAGCTTGCGAGGAGGTTTCAACCCAGGGGGCTCGAGCGCTACCGCTATCCGGGGCCGGCGGAGGCATTCGTCGAATCGATGGAGTGCGCGATCGCCAGCCACCACACCCGTGGAGCCGGCCGTTGGCAGCACCGCGCGCGCGCTCTCAAACGCCAGCCGGGGCGAGCGAGAAGCGATTGACCGCATCCACGATCCTGTGCACGTCGCTGTCCTGCAGATGCGGATGGATCGGCAGCGACAGCTGCCGGCGCGCGCGCGCCTCTGCCACAGGACAGTCGTCGACTGAGGGCGCAAACGCGGGGGTCGCGGGGACCGTCTGACGGTAGTGCACACCGGTCGGGATCCCGTGCTCCCATAGCGCCCGCTCGAGCTCGTCGCGATCCTCGACCATGATCGGAAACACGTGGTGGACCTCCGCCCGCGGCTCGCCACCCTCCCAGTCCAGCAGGGGAGCGAGGCCCGCCCGGTAGCTGCCCGCGACCTTCCGGCGCGCCTGCGTCCACCGCTCCAGATGCGCCAGCTTAACCCGGAGAACCGCCGCCTGGAGCGGATCCATCCGACTGTTGCAGCCTGCGATCTCGTGGTTGTCGCGACCGCGCCGCCCGTGGTCTCGATAGAGCCGGATGCGGTCCGCGGTGGCGCCGTCATCGGTGACAGCGGCACCGGCGTCGCCGATCGCGCCCAGGTTCTTACCGGGGTAGAAGCTGAAGCAGCCGACATCGCCGACGGTGCCCGCGCGGCGCCCGTCGCGGCTGGCGCCGTGCGCCTGAGCGGCGTCCTCGATGACGAGGAGGCTGTACTTGCTCGCGAAGGCTGCCACCGGCCCCATGTCAACCATGCGGCCATACAGGTGAACCGGGACGATGGCCTTGGTGCGTGCGGTGACGCGCGCCTCGGCGCTGCGCAGATCTATCAGCCCGGTGTCGAGCGCGACGTCGACAAAACGCGGGTTCGCGCCCACGGCGAGGACCGCCTCAGCGGTAGCGATGAACGTGTTGGCCGGCACCAGCACCTCATCGTCGCGTCCGACACCGCTCGCCAGCAGTGCGAGCCGTAGCGCGTCGGTACCGTTGGCCAGCGCGATTACGTGCCGAGCTCCGAGAAAGCTCGCAAACGCATCCTCAAAAGCAGCCACCTCTGGACCTCCGACGTGACGGCCGCTGCGAACGACCTGCAGCATCGCCTCCTCGATCTCCTCGCCCAACTCCGTATGCAGCGCGCGGAGATCGACCATCTTGAGCCGATTCATGGGGCGCCCAGCATCGGGGTCGGCGCCAGCGCCACCGGCTCGGCGGCGCCGTTGCCTTCCAGCGATCGCTGCGCCGCCTCGAGTACGGCCACGACCCGCCGTCCGCTCGCGCCGTCGGTCACGGGCGCGCGCCCATCCACGATGCACTCGACGAAGTGTTCGACCTCGAGCGCGAGTGGCTCGCTGGGCTCGATCTTCGGCACGAGGATGTCACCCGCACGAGCGAGCATCTGAAAGCGTGCAAAGGTCTCATACCGCCCGAGCGAGCGCTGCTTGACGATCCCCTTGTCATACAGGAGGATCTTCATGTCGGAGGACATCTCGTTGTAGACGGCCATCTTGCGGCTACCCACGACGGTCGCATCGCGGAGCTTGTTGGGGTCCAGCCAGCTGCAGTGGACGTGGCCGATGATGTCGTCCTCGAAGCGGATCGACATGAATACGACCTCCTCGATACCCGGCTGCAGAAGCGCCGCTCCGGTCACGTTGACGCTGAGGGGGGCACGCTGGAGCCAGTGGATGAGGATCGAGATGTCGTGCGGAGCGAGGTCCCACATCACGTTCTCGTCGTCCCGAACGATGCCCAGATTCGTACGGCGCATCGAGACGTAGTAAGGCTCGCCGAGCTCATCCGCGCGCAGGTACTCGCCCACCAGTCGCACAGCGGGGTTGAACTCAAACGTGTGGCCCACCATCAACACGCGCTCGCGCTCCAGCGCCGTGCGGATGAGCTCGTCGCACTGAGAGACCGAGCTCGCCAGCGGCTTCTCGACAAGTACGTGCTTCCCCGCCTCGAGCGCCTCGAGTGCGAAGCTGTGGTGAAGCGTGAGGGGCAGCGCAATCACGACAGCGCCAACGTCTTCATCGGCAAGAACCGAGTCCCAGTCGTCGGTCACACGCGTGTCGCGATGGCGCGTCGACGCGCGCCGACGGGCGAGCGCATCCCGGTCACAAACGCTCACCAGACGCGCCCTGCTCGTCGCCGCTACGTTGCGGGCGAGGTTGGGTCCCCAGTAGCCATAGCCGACGACTGCGATACCAACGTCTGAGCCGCGGGTACTCATGCCGCCAGAGTGTCACCCAAACCTTTCAGTGTCGCTGCTCCGCGAGCCGAGGCCAACGGGTCACGCGCTTGGCGCGCTACCCGAAAACGTTGGCGGCGAGCGGTGGACGGCCGGCCGTCGGCCCGTTCGACCGAGGACCCAACGATCGGCACTCTGTCTCTGACTAGCGATTGTTAGCGAGCCACCTTCTTATGGTTAGGATGCACCAAAAAGCAAATCCGATATCCAGGACGGTGTGGTCATACGCGCTTACTGCCAAACGTCGCTCAACCCGGTGATGCCTGAGCTGGGCGATAACGATCGGGAACGCTGCCCCGTCTGCGCCGGGCCACTCGGCGCCCCGCTGCTGCGCTCCCCCGACCGCTTCCACGGCTCGCCGGGGACCTTCACGGTCGTGCGCTGCGGATCCTGCGGGGTGGGCGTCACGCTTCCCCTCGCGCTCGGGGCGCACGAGCTCGCCGCCTTCTACCCGAGCGCCTACGGCGCCTACGAGCTGCCGTCGGGGCTCGCCGGCCTGCTCTCGCGGCTGATCCTCCGCCTCCAGGCCCGGCGCGCGCTGCGCACGTCCCCGCTCGCCTCGCTCGCGCGGCTGCCCCCCGGACGCCTGCTCGATGTGGGCTGCGGGCGGGGCGACCTCGGCGTCTGGTTCCTGCGGCGGGGCTGGCGCGCCGTCGGGGTCGAGCCCTCCGCCGCGGCCTGCGCGCTCGCGCGGCGCCGAGGCGTGCACGCGAAAGAGGGCACGCTCGAGGCGGTCGAGCTGGAGCCCGGCGCGTTCGACGCCGTGGTCTTCCGCCAGTCGCTCGAGCACGTGCCCGACCCGCTCGCCGACCTGCGCCACGCCGCCACCGCGCTGCGCCAGGGGGGCCTGCTCGCCGTCTCGGTGCCGAACTTCGGCTGCTGGCAGCGGCGGCGCTTCGGGGGCCGCTGGTTTCACCTCGACCTCCCCCGCCACCGCTTCCACTTCGACGCGGCCGCGCTGCGCGGGGCGCTCGCGCGCGCCGGCTTCGAGGACGTCGAGGTGTCCACCTCCTCGAGCACAGTGGGTCTCGCCGGCTCGCTCCAGTACGTTCTCGCCGGCCGTTGCCTGTTTCCCGGCGGGCTGCGCCTGCGTCTCGCGGGGGCCGCATGCGTTCTCTCCGTGCCGCTGGTGTGGGTGCTCGACCGCCTCGGCGGCGGCGGCGACATGCTGCACGCGGTCGCGCGCCGGGGCGCGACGCCCCGCTGACGCCGCTGTCGGAAACAACGACGCGCACTGCCAGCGCCGCTTTCGCCCACCTACGCTACAGCCGCCAGGGACCGCTTGACCCCCCCGGGCCCGCTTGCCAGCCTGAGCCGCCCATGAGCACCAGCGTCGAGAGGGCCGTCGTCCGGGACGTGAGCGAGCCGGCGTGTCTGGTCTCGGTCGTCATCCCCTGCCTCGACGAGGCTCTCAACATCGAGCAGTGCGTCCACACCGCGCGCGAGGCGATGGCTGCGGCGGGGATCCGCGGGGAGGTGGTCGTCTCCGACAACGGCTCAGTCGACGGCTCCGCCGCGCTGGCTGAGCTCGCGGGTGCCCGCACGGTCCACGAACCGGTGCGCGGCTACGGCCGCGCCTACCTCGCCGGGTTCGCCGCGGCGCGCGGGCAGTACATCCTGATGGCCGACGCCGACCTGACCTACGACTTCAACGAGATTCCGCGCTTTCTAGCGGAGCTCGAAGCGGGGGCGGACATGGTGATCGGCGACCGCATGCACGACATCCGCCCGGGGGCGATGCCGTGGCTGCACCGCTACATCGGCAACCCGCTGCTCTCCCACCTGCTGAACCTCCTCTTCCACACCGGTGTCAACGATGCGCACTGCGGGATGCGCGCGTTTCGCGCCGAGCACCTGGCCCGTCTGGAACTGCGCACCTCCGGCATGGAGTTCGCTTCCGAGATGGTCGTTCGCGCGGCGAAGGCGGACCTCGACATCCGCCAGCTGCCGATCTCCTACCACCCGCGCGGCGGCGAGTCGAAGCTGTCGAGCTTCCGCGACGGCTGGCGCCACCTGCGCTACCTGGTCCTGCACTCCCCCCGGCACCTCTTCATCATCCCCGGCGCGGTGCTGGCGACGCTCGGCGCGCTGATCTGCGCGACGGTGCTCGCGCACGTCTCGGTGCTCGGCCGCCGCTGGGAAGTGCACACGCTGATCGGCGGCTCGCTGCTGCTGATCGTGGGCGCGCAGGTCGTCACGCTCGGCCTCTGCGCGCGGGCGTACGGGATCTACTTCATGGGCGAGCGCGACCCCTGGTTCGAGCGCCAGCGCCGCCGCTGGCGCCTCGAGCACGGCCTGCTGCTCGGCAGCGCGATCGCGGCCGTGGGGCTGGCGATCATCGTCGCGATCGTGCTCGAGTGGGTGCAGCGCGGCTTCGGCAGCCTCTCCGAGGAGCGCCTGGCGATTCTCGCCGGGACGCTGCTGGTGCTCGGCATCCAAGTCATCTTCGCCTCGTTCCTGCTCTCGATCCTCGGACTGCGGCGCCGCTGATGCGCATCCGATTGGCGCTCGCCGGCGGTTTGGCGCTGATCGCGCTAGCGCTGCTGAGAACGCTCGCGCACGCGCCGCTGGTGCCCGACAGGGCGAGATCGGTCCCGCCCGAAACGCAGCTGGTCGCCACAACCCACGACATCGGCGGCTGCCAGTCGCGCGAAGTGCTGCCACGCGGCACCACGGCGATCCGCCTCGGCCTCTTCGGGGTCACCTCACCCGAAGTGGCGGTGCGGGTCTTTGCGGGCTCGCGCGTCCTCACCGAAGGCACCCTGGCCGCCGGTTGGTCGGGCGAGGGGGCAACGGTGCCGGTGCGCGCTCTCTCCCGCACGGTCGCGCCCGTCCGCGTGTGCTTCACGATGGAATCGGTCACCGGGGAAGTCACGATGGTGGGCAGACGGACGCCCCCCGCCGAAGCCACGTTCGGAGGAATCCGGCCGCTGCCCGGTCGGATCGGCATCGAATACCTGCACCCGGGCTCTCGCTCGTGGGCGTCGCTCGCCGTCTCGGTCGCCCGTCGCCTGGGTCTCGGTCGCGCCGCCGCCGGCACCGGCAACGCGCTGCTCGTTTTGATGCTCGCGCTCACGGTCCTCTCGCTCTCCTCCTGGCTGGTCGTGAGGGACCTGAGATGAGCAGCCGCACCGCCCCCAAGGCGCCCGCGAAGCGGCGGCCCGCGCGGCCCGCGGCAGCGGCAGCGCCGGTGTCGGCCCGCCTGCTGGCCGCGCTCCGTCGGATCCCTTCGACGGCGTGGCTCTGCGCGCTGATCGCCTGCCTCAACGCGGTCTGCTGGTCGATCATCACGCCGCCCTTCCAGGTGGTCGACGAATCGGCGCACTACGCCTACGTGCAGCGCCTGGCCGAGACGGGACGCCTGCCCTCCTCGGCGAGCGAAAGCTTCCTGCCGGCGGAGGAACGGGCACTGTACGACCTGCACAACGCGGCGGTGCTCGAGCACCCCTCGGTCGACACGATCTCCACCGAGGCCGAACAGCGCAAGCTCGAACACGACCTCTCCGTGCCCGAAAAGCGCACCGGCAACGGCGACGCGGGCGTCGCGGCCTCGCAGCCGCCGCTGTACTACGTGCTCGAGACGCTCCCCTACGACCTCGAGTCGGGCGGCACCGTGCTCGACCGGCTCGCGCTGATGCGCCTGCTCTCCGCGCTGATGGGCGGCCTCACGGCGCTGTTCGCCTACCTGTTCCTGCGCGAGGCGCTCCCCGCGGCGCCGTGGGCGTGGACGGTCGGCGGCCTCGGCGTCGCGCTCGAGCCGCTGCTCGGGGTCATGTCGGGCTCGGTCAACCCCGACGCGCTGCTGTTCGCGGTCTGCGCGGCGCTCTTCTACCTCCTCGCGCGGGGCTTCCGGCGGGGGCTCACACCGCGGCTCGCCGTCGCGCTCGGCGCGGTGCTCGCCGTCGGCTTCCTGACCAAGCTCACCTTCCTCGGCCTGCTGCCCGGGGCACTCTTCGGCCTGCTGGCCCTCGGCGCGCGCGAGGCGCGGCACAGCTCCCGGCAGGCCGCCCTGCGCTGCGTGGGGCTCGGGCTCGGGGTGGCAGCGACTCCGGCGCTGCTGTACATCCTCGTCAACCTGCTCTCCTCCCGGTCTGCGGTCGGCGCGCTCGGCAACGCCGTGTCGCTCAGCGGCAAGGGGTCGCTGCTGCACGAGCTCAGCTACATCTGGCAGTTCTACCTCCCCCGGCTACCGGGTCAGACGCCGTTCTTCCACGGCTTCCTCACCACACGCGTGTACTGGTTCCGGGGCCTGGTGGGCATCTACGGCTGGCTGGACGCGGCGTTCCCGAGTTGGGTCTACACGCTCGCGCTGATCCCGACGGGGTTGCTCGCGGTGCTGTTCGCCCGCGCGCTCGTGGTCTCCCGCAGCGATCTGCGCAGCCGCTTGGTCGAGGCCCTCGTCTACGTGGCGATGGGCCTGGGGGTGCTGCTGATCGTCGGCTCGGACGACTACATCCACAAAGCGCCTGGGGAGTTCGCCGAGCCCCGCTACCTGCTGCCGATGCTCGTGCTGTGGGGCGCGGTGCTGGCGCTGTCCGCGCGCGGGGCTGGGCGGCGCTGGGGGCCGGTCGCAGGGGCGCTGATCGTCACCCTTGTCATGGCCCAGAACCTTTTCGGTCAACTGCTTGACATCTCGCGCTACTACGGCTGATGGCCCGGCGATCGGCCTCAGCCTCAGGCGCGCGCAACTCGAAAAGAAGGGCCTTCGGCCGGCCGCGCCACCGTGTGGGCGGACTCCGGCTGCCCCCGCCACCCTCCGTGCGCACCGCGCTGGGGGTGGGACTGGCGGTCGTCGCGGCAGCCTTCGTGGCGACGCTGTCGCACTCGCCGCTCACGGTCGCCCGGGGCAACCTGTCCACGGCCGGCGGGTTTGTGACCACCAGCCAGCCGGCCCGCGCCTGCCAGGCCGAAGAAGCCCTGCCGCGCGGCACCTCGGCGATTCGCCTGGCCCTGCTCACCGTGCTCGGTCCGCAGGTGACGGTGCGGGTCCTGTCGGGCTCGCGCGTCGTGACGCAGGGCTCCCACCCCCCGGGGTGGTCGAGCGGCGCGGTGACGGTACCCGTGACTCCCGTCGCCCACGCGGTCGCCCCGGTGAAGGTCTGCTTCACGCTCAGCGCGATGAACGCGCCCGTCACGCTGCGGGGATGGCCGACGCGCCGCGCCGTGGCGGCGCTCTCCAGCGAAGGCCCCCTGCCCGGCAGGATGGGCGTCGAATACCTGCGGCCGAGCCGCCCGTGGTGGTCTTCGGCCGCCTCGGTGATCCGGCGACTGGGTTACGGCCACGCGGCCGACGGTGCCTGGGACGCCCTGCTCGTGGTGGCGCTCGTGCTCGCGTTCATCGCGCTCTCCTCCTGGCTGGTCGTCAAGGAACTCTCATGAGCAGGCACACCGCCGCACCCGCCGTCGAGCCGCGCTCCCCCGCGAAGGACGCACCTGGCGTCGTCGAACCGCCCGCGCACCGGCGGGCGCTTGGCCGCGGCCGGCAGCTCCTCGCGGACCTGCCCGCGGGGCTCCGCCGTGTACCCAGAGCGGCGTGGATCTGCGCGCTGGTCGCGTTCCTCAACGCGGCGTGCTGGTCGATCGTCTCCCCCCCGTTCGAGGTGCCCGACGAACCCTCCCACTTCGCCTACGTGCAGCACCTCGCCGAAACCGGGCACCTGCCGTCGGGGAGCGGGGAAACGTTTCCGCACGCCGAGCGGGCCGTGCTGAACGCCCTGCTCTACTCAAACGTGCGGTTCGACCCGAGCGTGGGCACGATCTCCTCGCCGAGCGAGCAGCGCAGGCTGGAGCACACCCTCGCCGCGCCGCTCTCGCGCACGGGCTCGGCGCAGGCGGGGGTGGCCACCTCCCAGCCGCCGCTGTACTACGCCCTGGAGACGGTCCCCTACAAGCTGGCCTCGCCCGGGACCCTGCTCGACCAGCTCGCGCTGATGCGGCTGCTCTCTGCCGTGATGGGTGGCCTCACGGCGCTGTTCGCGTTCCTCTTCCTGCGCGAGGCGCTCCCCGGGGCGCGGTGGGCGTGGACGGTCGGCGGCCTCGGCGTCGCGCTGGCGCCGCTGCTCGGGCTGATGTCGGGCGCGGTCAACCCCGACGCACTGCTGTTCACGGTCTCGGCGGCGCTCTTCTACTGCCTCGCGCGGGGCTTCCGGCGGGGGCTCACACCGGAGCTCGCCGTCGCACTCGGCGCGGTGCTCGCCATCGGCATCCTGACCAAGCTCACCTTCCTCAGCCTGGTGCCCGGCGCCGTGCTCGGGCTGCTCGCGCTGTGCGTGCGCGAGGCGCGTACCTCGCGGCGGGCCGCCTACCGCTCGTTCGGGCTCGCCGCCGTCGTCGGGGCGAGTCCGATCGTGCTGTACGCGCTCTACAACGCGCTCTCGGGCCGGCCCGTGCTCGGCGCGCTCGCCAGCGCCCTCAACCTGAGCGGCAAAAGCGGGGCGCCGCTGAAGGAGCTCGGCTACACCTGGCAGTTCTACCTGCCGCCACTGCCCGGGATGCGCCACTACTTCCACGGCTTCCTCACCACGCGCGTGCTCTGGTTCAACGGGCTGGTGGGGCTGTACGGCTGGCTGGACACGACCTTCCCAAACTGGGTGTACACCGCCGCACTCGTCCCCGCGGGGCTGATCGCCGCGCTCTTCGTGCGCGCTCTCCACAAATACCGTGAGGCTCTGCGCAGCCGACTGGTCGAGCTCTGCGTCTACCTGGCGATCGGCCTCAGCGTGGTGGGCGTGATCGGCGTGGACGACTACATCCACCACCTGCCCACCGAGTACGCCGAGCCGCGGTACCTGTTGCCGCTGCTCGCACTGTGGGGCCCCGTGCTGGCGCTGGCTGCGCGCGGCGCGGGGCGGCGCTGGGGGCCCGTCGTCGGGGTGCTGATCGTCACCCTCCTGCTGGCGCACGACGTCTTCAGCCAGCTTTTGGTCATCTCGCGCTACTACGGATGAGCCGGTCGGCATTCTCCCGGTGCTGGCGCCGCTGGAACGCGGTGCGCCGTCCGGGGGGCAGTTCCGCCTCGACGCCGTGCTCCTCCAGGGCGCGCAGGTAGGCGAGATCCTCCTCCAGCACGGCGAGTCCGCGCTCGGTGTCGAGTATCGGCCCGTGGCCGGGTACGACGTGCACGGCGTCCCTCACCAGCGGGCGCAGCCGCTCGAGGGTGGTCACGTATGCGCGCAGCGCGTCGGGAATCTCGCCAAGGGTGGGGATCTCGGCGGCCGAGAGGTAGTCGCCGGTGAACAGCACGTGCGCCCAGGGAACCCACATAGCCATCCCGTCCCCGGTGTGGCCCTCGGTGGGGTGCAGCTCGAGCTCGAGGGCGCCAATCGCGCACCGCCCGGGGACGGGCAGCGCCTGGATCGCCCCCAGAGCCAGCGGCCGGGGGCGCTCGATCAGGTACTGCTCGTCGAACGCGCGCAGCTCGCGCTGAGCCTCGCCCGGCGCGGCCTGCATGTGCTCCGCGGTGCTCTGCGCGCAACCCAGCGCCACCCCCGGGAAGGCGAGGCGCCCGAGCAGGTGGTCCCAGTCGGCGTGGGTCGCAAGCAGGCCGCTGGGGGCGGGAAAGCGGGCCTGCTCGAGCAGCGCCGGCAGGGCTTCGAGCTCCTCGGGCAGGACGGGGGAGTCGACGATGAAGGTCTCGTGCCCGTCGGTGTCGACCGCGCCGCGCACCACCGCGCAGTTGGTCTGCCAGATCGCGCTGGTCGCCAGGAGCACGTCCGGGTGCAGCGCGCGCACCCGCACGGGGTCAGGCGACGCCCAGCAGCTTGGCGGCCTCGCGCAGGTTGGGGACCTCGGCGGTGGGCTTTTTCTGCGAGGGGTCGAGGGTCTCCTTGTTGCGGTTAACCCAGATCACGGGGACACGCTGCTTGAGGCAGGGCTCCACGTCGTGATAGTGGCTGGCGGCGACGTGCACCCACCCCTTCTTGCCCCCCATGCGCCGCGCGCACTCGGTGAAGTGGGCGAGGTCGGGCTTGTAGGAGCGCACCTGCTGTGCGGTGACGACGAGGTCGAAGTCGGTCGCGATGTGGCGGCGGGTCTGGCCGAGCAGCTTGTCGTCGATGTTGGAGAGCAGGCCGAGCTTGTACTTCTTGGCGAGCTTCTGCAACTGGATGGGAGTCTCCTTGAAAGGCTTCCAGCGCTGCACCGAGTCCGGCAGGAAGCCCGAGCGCGACGTTTCCAGAGGCCAATCGAGGCGTTTGGCGATCTCGAGCGCGGTGCGCCGCAGCACCTCGGCGTAGAGCTCGTAGGAGCCGGCCTCGATCTCGCGGGAGATCTCGCGGAAGAGGGCGAGCAGCTCGGCGCGGTCGAGCGTGATCCCGTCGCGCGTGGCCTCTTTCTCGAAAGCCTCATAGATGCCGGTCTCCGAATCGATCAACGTGCCGTACACGTCGAATGTGACGAAGGTGACGTTCTTCGGAAGAGGCATCGCGCCGGCATTATGCCCTGCACGGGGATCGCGGCGCGGTCTGCCTACTTAGGCCTAGAGGGTGGCGCAGTCGGCCGGAGGCCGGCAAGCCGGGCCCATCTTCTTTCAGTTAGAGTCCCGCGCCGCCATGGACCTGCTCGAGTATCAGGGCAAGCAGTTGTTTGCCCGCCACGGATTGGCGGTCTCGTCCGGCAGGGTGGCCACGACCGTGGAGGAGGCGGTGGCCGCCGCGAACGAGGTGGGCTACCCGGTGGTGGTCAAGGCCCAGGTGCTGATCGGTGGACGCGGCAAGGCCGGCGGCGTGAAGCTGGCCGCGGACGAAGCCGAGGCGCGCGAGCACGCCACCAGCATCCTCGACATGGACATCCACGGCCACACGGTGCGCAAGCTGTGGATCGAGCACGCGAGCGACATCGCCACGGAGTACTACGCCTCGGTGCTGCTCGACCGCTCGGCCAAGCAGCCGCTCGTGATGTTCAGCACCGAGGGCGGCGTGGACATCGAAGAGGTGGCAGAGCAGACGCCGGAGAAGCTGGTGCGCCACCACGTGGACGCTCTTGAGGGCCTCTCGCGGGAGGAGGCGGTGCGGATCGCCACCGAGGGGGGCGCGGACGCGGATGTGATCGAGGGGGTGGCGGACGCGCTCACGGCGCTGTACGAGGTGTGGCTGGCAGAGGACGCCACGCTGGCGGAGATCAACCCGCTGATCGTCACCCCGGAGCGCCAGGTCAAGGCGCTCGACGCGAAGGTCTCGCTGGACGGCAACGCGCTCTACCGCCACCCCGAGAACCAGGGGCTCTCGGACGTGGAGAACGAGGACCCGATCGAGCGCCGGGCCAAAGAACAGGGCGTGCAGTACGTGGCGCTCGACGGGGACATCGGCATCCTCGGCAACGGGGCGGGCCTGGTGATGTCGACGCTCGACGTGGTCGCCCAGGCCGGCGGGCGCCCCGCCAACTTCCTCGACGCGGGCGGCGGCTCGGACGCGGCCAAGATCAAGCAGGCGGTCGAGCTGATCCTCTCCAACGAGCGCGTGAAGGCGGTGCTGTTCAACATCTTCGGCGGGATCACCCGCTGCGACGAGGTCGCGCGGGGGTTGATCGCGGCGTTTGGGGAGGTCAAGCCTACGGTTCCGTTCGTGGTGCGCCTCGACGGCACCAACGACAAACAGGGGCGCGAACTGCTCGCGCAGGTGGCGCTGCCCAACGTGCACCCCGCCGCCACGATGAACGAGGCGGCCGAGAAGGTCGTCGCGCTGGCCGCGGGGCAGGCGTGATGTCCGCCCTGATCCCGCACACACGTCCCGGTCGCGCTCCGCGCGGCCATGGCCTACCCGCCGGGCACTGCGAGCGAGAAGCCTGATGTCCATCCTGGTCGACAGGGACACGCGCCTCGCGGTGGCGGGCATCACCGGCAAGGAGGGCTCCTTCCACACGCTCAACAACCGCCGCTACGGCACCGCCGTGGTGAGCGGGATAACCCCGGGCAAGGGCGGCCAGGACGTCGAGGGCATCCCCGTGTTCGACAGCTGGGCGGAGGCCGCGCAGGCGACGCAGCCGAACACGGCGATGATCTTCGTCCCCCCGCGGTTCGCGGCCGACTCGATCCTGGAGGCCGCGGCGGCCGGGGTGGCGCTGGTGATCGCGATCACCGAGGGGATCCCCGCGCACGACGAGCTGCGGGTCTACAACACGCTGGAGCGCGATCATCCAGGGACGCGCCTGGTGGGCCCCAACTGCCCCGGCATCCTCTCCCCGGGGAAGGCCAACGTGGGCATCGTCCCGGCGTCGTTCTTCAGGGAGGGCAACGTGGGCGTGGTGTCGCGTTCGGGCACCCTGACCTACCAGATCGGCAACGAGATCGCCCTCGCGGGCTTCGGCAACAGCTCGATCGTGGGGATCGGCGGAGACCCCGTGCCGGGCTCCTCGTTCGTGGACATCCTCGAGCTCTTCCAGGCCGACGTGGAGACCGAGCTGATCGTGCTCGCGGGCGAGATCGGGGGCTCGGCGGAGGAGGAGGCGGCGCAGTACATCGCCGAGCACGTCTCAAAGCCAGTGGTCGCCTACATCGCGGGCTTCACAGCACCGGCGGGCAAGCAGATGGGTCATGCGGGCGCGATCGTCTCGGGCAGCTCGGGCACGGCAGCCGCCAAGGCACAGGCGCTCGAGGCGAGCGGGGTCCGCGTGGGGCGCACCCCCACCGAGGTGGCCGAGCTGGCCGTGCAGATCCTGCGAGGGTAGAGGGTGGCGCAGGCGGCCGAAGGCCGCCGAGCCGGGCCCCTCTTTTTTCAGTCCGGATGACACCGACGCAATATGCGGCCCAGGGCTTGTGCGGACGGCGGTCCGGCCCGAGTAGGATAAGTAGCGACCCTCCCTGAGCTGATGACCGATACGTTCGCCAATGGACCCAGCGCGCCCGGCGATGCCGCCTCTCAGCAGACGGGTGACGTGACGGGCACCCTTGCGGACCTGGAGCGCAAGCTGCGAGAGCTCGAGCGGGAGCTGACGTCGATCGGCAGACGCCGCGAGTTGACTGGCGCAGACGCCGCGCAGGAGGCAGCCGCGCGAGCCTCAGTCCAGACGAGCGGGAGACTGGTGGACGAGGCCATCGAGCCTCCGACTGCGATCGGGCCTCCGACCCCGATACAGCCTCCGGCCCCCATCCAGCCACCGGCCCCGACCGAGCCCGCCGGCAGCGGGCAACCGGTCAAGTTCGTGAGGCCGCTCGAGTCGGCGCGGCAGTCGGCGTTGCGGGAGCCGGCCTCCCGCAACGAGTCGCCCGCCGTGAGCGAGTCGCAGTCGGCGCCCGAGCCGCGGTCACCGCTCGAGCCCGGCGAGCGTCCGCGACCGACCGAAGCGCAGCTTGCGAGCCTTGCCGAGCTGCGACGCTTTCGCGATCGGCTGGAGCGCTTCGCAAAGGATCTGGCCTCGGAGTACGACGCGCTGCTCAGCCGGGTGATGTCGGGGCTCACCTCCGCCTCTCCCTCGGCCACAGTTTCGCCGGCGATGCCTCCGGTGGCGCCCTCTCCCCCGCCGCCCCCCGTGGCCCCGCCGCCTCCGCCCGCGCCCCCATCTCCAGAGGAAGCCCTGTTCGAGGGTCGTATCGAGCTGGGTGTCGGCCCGTTCTACGACATCGCCTCGCTGAGCGCGTTCCAGCGACGGCTGGCGGGCCTGCCCCACGTTGCCGAGGCGTCGGTGCGCCGCTTCGAGGCGAGCCACGCGGTGGTCGACGTGCGGCTGGCGTCTCCGGTGGCGCTGGTGGTGGAGCTACGCCGCGCCGGGGAGACCGACTTCAGCGTCCGCGAGGTCGCGGACGGACGCATCCTGCTGACGTTCGACGAAAGCTGAGGGCCCACCTGAGCGTCGGCGGACACCCGGCGCCTGGCGGCACGAGTGAGGGGGTCGGTTCGCGTAAGCTAGCGTCGATGACCGACTCAACGATCTCCTTCGCCCGCGGCGCCCCGTCGCTCGACATCGTCGACGTGGAGGGCCTGCGCGAGGCGGCCGTGCGCGCGTTTGCAAACGATCCGGCGGGGACGACGGCGTACGGGACCTCGATCGGCTACCCCAAGCTGCGGACGTGGATCGCCGCGCGCCACGAGGTGGAGCCGGAGCGGGTGCTCGTCACGAACGGCTCGATGCAGGCGGACGCGTTCCTGTTCGAGCACCTGGTGCACGCGGGAGACGACGTGGTGGTGGAGCGCCCCACCTACGACCGCACGCTGCTCTCCCTGCGCGAACGCGGCGCGCGCGTGCACCAGGTGGAGCTGCTTCCGGACGGGATCGACACCGAGGCGCTCGCCGACCTACTCGCAGGCAGGCACGGACCGGCGGTGCGGGCGAAGCTCGCCCACATCATCCCCAACTTTCAGAACCCCGCCGGGTACACGCTCACCGCGGACCGGCGCCGCGCGCTGCTCGCGCTGGCGGCGGAGCACGAATTCACGGTGTTCGAGGACGACCCCTACGTGGAGCTGCACTTCAGCGGCCAGAAGCTGCCGACGATGCTCTCGACGGACCCGGAGCACGTGGTGTACGCGTCCTCGTTCTCGAAGACGGTGTGCCCCGGCATCCGCGTCGGCTACCTCGTAGGACCGCCAGATTTGATCGCCGCAATCGCAAAGCTGGCGACCAACACGTACATCTCGCCCAACATGGTGGCGCAGTCGATCGTGTACGAGTTCTGCGCCTCCGGGGCGCTGGAGCGCTCGATCGAGACGGTCAGGACGGCCCTCGCCAAGCGCGCACGCACGCTCGGCGTGGCGCTGCGTCAAGAGCTGCCCGAGGCCGAGTTCGTCGCACCCGAGGGGGGTTACTTCATGTGGGTGACGCTGCCCGAGGGCACCGACGTGAGCGCCCTGCACAGCGCGGCCGCGGAGCTGGGCGTGGCGTTCGTGAAGGGCACCGACTTCCTGTTGGAGGGCGGCGAGAACACGCTGCGCCTGGCCTACTCGGGTGTCACGCCAGAGCAGATCGAGGAGGGCGTGTCGCGGTTGGCGGCGGCGGTGCGGTCACTGCAGAGCGCACCGGCCTGAGCGATCACTTCCCATAGCGCTGCTGGCCCAGCACCAATTGCTCCGGCAGCGCGGTGCGCGGAGGCGGGGAGGGGTCGGCGACCACGGAGACCGTCTCGGCGACTGAGGGGGTGACGGCGCAGCGGCGCCCGTCCGCCGTCTGCACGACGACCTCGCGGCGGTCGTGGGCGGCCAGGGTGCCCTCCAACCCAGGCTCCAAGCCGGAGTCCTTGAGGTAGTGCAGCAGGTCCTCGGCCTCGTTCTCGAAGCGCAGCACGCGCACGGCGGCGCCGAGGGCCACGTCGGCGAGCGGCACACCGGCCTCGCGGGCGCCGGCGACGAGAGGGTGGCCGTGGGGGCAGGTCTTGGCGTCGCCGATCGCGGCGAGCATGCGCTGTTCGAGCACAGGAGACATGGCGTGCTCGAGGCGCTCGGCCTCCTCGTGGACCTCGTCCCAGGGGACCCCGAGTACGTCGGTGAGGAAGCGCTCGATCAGGCGGTGGCGGCGCACGATGCCCTCGGCCTGGGTGGCGCCGTCGGCGGTGAAGGCGATCGCACGGCTCTGACCGCGCGTGATGTAGCCATCACGTTCCAGGCGCCCAACCATCTCGTGGACGGTGGGGGCAGAGAGCTGCATCGCGCGGGCGACGTTGGCGCCGGTCATCGGCAACCCGGCCTCCTGGAGCCAGAAGAGGATCTGGAGGTACTCCTCCTCCCCCACGGTGGCGGCAACGCCGGTCATCTCAACGACGATGCTAGAGGAGCCACCGTGCAGGGGGCCGACCGCGAGGGCTGAAGCGACGGAGGTGGATCTACGTGAACGCGACGGCGCCCGGCCGCTCACGTGGAGAGCTGATCGAAGGTGCAGAGCTGCGGGTCCTTGTCGTCGCGCCAGCGCCGCAGCTTGGCGCCGTGACGGATGCGCCCGGCAGAGACGTGGTCGAAGTCGATCTCGACGACGAGCTCGGGGCGCAGGGCGACCCACTCGAGCTCGCGCCCGGAGCTCCAGCGGGAGGGGTCGGCGGAGCCCCGCTCGCCCGTCTCGTAGGGAGAGAGGAAGCCGACGAGACGGCGCTTCTCCGCGGCGGTGAAGCCGGAGCAGTGCCCGACGACGCGCAGATGGTCCTCGTCGTAGAGCCCGAGGATCAGCGCGCCCACCGTGTCGGGCTCCTTGCCGGGGCGCCAGCCGACCACAACGACGTCGAGCGTGCGGGTGCGCTTGACCTTGAACATCCCGCGGCGCTCCCCCTGACGGTAGGGAGCGAAGCGCTCCTTGGCCATTGCGCCCTCGGCCTCGCGCAACCAGAGCTCGGCCTCGGCGGGGGTGTCCACCGCGGGCATCAGCTCGATGGGCGCGCCCGCGAAGCGGGGCTGCGCGAGCAGCGCTTCGAGCGCGGCGCGGCGCTCGGCGAGGGGGCGGGCGAGCAGGGACTCGTCATCGCGGGCGAGCAGGTCAAACGCCACGTACACCGCGGGGGTCTCGGCGGAGAGCAGCTTGATCCGCGACTCCGCGGGGTGCACGCGCTGCCCGAGCGCGTCGAAGTCCTCGCGCCCGTCGCCGCCGCGGACGACGATCTCCCCGTCGAGAACGTAGTGCCCTGCGGGGAAGCGCAGCTCGGGGAAGTAGCGCCCGAGCGGCCGCCCGTTGCGGGACTGCAGGAAGACCTCCTCCCCGTCCACGAACGCGAGGCAGCGGAAGCCGTCAAGCTTGATCTCGTACAGGTACGCCTCGCCCACGGGGAGCGCCTTGCGTGAGAGCGCGAGCTGCGGCTTGAGTGGGGGGCGAAGCGGGAGGGTCATGACTTATCGCTTGCGGCCGGGGCGGCGGACGATTTCGACCTCCGGCCCGCGGCGGCCTCTCCGGCGGGGGTCTTCCCACCCGCAGCTGACCCAGGCTTCCCCTCGGCCTCCCGCGCCCGGGAGGGCTGCACGCGCCGGGGCTCGCCGCGCTGCTTGCGGAAGTGCGGCGGCCAGGGGGCGTCGCCGAGGCCCTCGCGCTCGTCGCGGTCGGCGAGCTCGAGCAGCGAGTCGAGCGAGCCGGCGTGCCGGTCGATCTCAGCGGCGGGGTCGCCGCACTCGCGCAGGCGCGCGGGGACGGTGTCGAGGCGCAGCTCCGCGGGTTCGACGTCGGCGACCTCGTCCCACTCCAGCGGACAGGAGACACGCGCGTCGGGGACGGCGCGCACGGAGTACGCGGAGGCGACGGTGCGGTCGCGGGCGTTCTGGTTGTAGTCGATGAAGACCCCCTCGCGCTGCTCCTTCCACCAGCGCGTGGTGGCCCGTCCGGGCATCCGCCGCTCGACCTCGCGGGCGAGCGCGAGTGCGGCGCGGCGCACCTCGCGGAAGGTCCACTGCGGGGAGATCCGCACGAACACGTGCATCCCGCGCGAGCCGGAGGTCTTGGGGAAGCCGCGCAGCCCGTGCCCTTCGAGCACCTCGCGCACCCCGAGCGTCACGTCGCGAACCTGCGCGAAGGGGATGTCCGGCTGCGGGTCGAGGTCGATGCGCAGCTCGTCGGGGTGGTCGAGGTCGGCGCGGCGCACGGGCCAAGGGTTCCAGTCGATCACGCCGAGGTTGACGCCCCACACGAGGTGGGCGGCGTCGGAGACGACGAGCTCGCGGGCAGTACGCCCGGAGGGGAACTGGACGACCGTGGTCTGCAGCCACTCGGGGGCGTGGTCGGGGACGCGCTTCTGAAAGAAGGGCTTGCCGGCGACCCCGTCGACCCACCGCTTCATCACGGTGGGGCGCTCGCGGAGGTGCACGAGCACGGCCTCGGCGCACTCGACGTAGAAGGCAATCAGGTCGAGCTTGGTGAGACCGGGCTCGGGGAAGTAGAGCTTGGAGGGACTCGAGACCCGCAGCTCCTGCCCAGCGGCCTCGACGGTGACGTACTCCTTGTCCGCAGCCATGCCTGTAAGGATGCCGGACAATGATCCCGCGGACAGTGCTCATCGCGACGGAGCCCTTCGGCGAGGGGCTGAGCGCCGCCCGCGCGGGGGCAGCGATCGGGCGTGGGGTGCACGCGGGAGACCCCTCGCTGGGGTTCGATCTGTGCCCGATCGACCCCACGATGCCAGAGGACTTCGACGTGCGGATGCGGGCAGCTCGCGCGGTGGTGGTCGGCGCGGAGCGTCTTGACGAGCGTACCCTCGTGGGAAGCGCGGTGTTCGAGATCGCGACGCGGGCGCGTCAGGCAGGGGTGCCGGCGTACGCGGTGGCGGGGGAGAACGCGCTGAGCCTCTTCGATGCGCGGATCCTCGACCTGCAGGTCATCGTGGAGGCAAGCACCACACGGGCGCTGCGGCGGGCGGGGGAGAAGCTGGCGGGGCTTATATAGGACCTATATAGCTCCGAAAAAGCACTGTCCTCCCGCCGTCGCCCGCCGCAAGCTCCACGCCCACAACGACCTATATACGACCCATATAGCTCACAAAAAGCACCGTCCCTCCCCCCGGTAGGTGGGGACCTCATCGACAACGCGATTACCGTCCACAAGGAACAGCCGGTCGAAGCGCTCGCAGAGCTCGCCGGCCTTGGCGTGGCGCATCCAAACGCGATCGCCGACCGCGAGCGTGCGAGCGGGGGCACCGAGCAGGGGGGTCTGCACCTCCCCGGCTCCCTCGCGGCGGTCGAGGCGTAGCCCGGCGGGCAGAAAGGGGCGGGGCAGGCGCGCAGCGTCGGCGGGACCTGAGGCGAGGTAGCCGCCGCCGAGCGCGGTGAGCACGCCGGGCGCGGGGCGGCGCACGAGCGGCAGCGCGAACAGCGCGGCGGGCCGGGGGGTGAAGGCGCGGTAAGCGTCGAACAGGGCGGGCCCGTAGAGACCGGAGCCGGCGGAGACCTCGGTGACGGCCGCCTCGCGGGTGGTGCCCTCCAGGGAGCCGGTGCCTCCGCCGTTGACGAACTCCAGCGGCGAAACGGCCTGCACGGCAGCGACCACGGCGGCGCGACGCGTGGCCAGCTCGCGAGCCGACGCGGCCTGCAGGAGGCGCACGGTGAACGCGCTCAGGCGAGGGCCGAGCCCTCGCCCGGCCGGCGCGTCGCCGAGCCCGGCGATGTGGGCCTCGTAGGCCATCAGACCAACCAGCCGCACCCCCGCCCGAGCAACAAGGGCGCGGGCGAGCGCGGCGGCCTGCGCTGGGGTGTGGACGGGGGAGCGCTTGACCCCGACGCGCACGCGCCCGCCGAGCAGCCAGAGACCGGCGTCGAGCTCCAAACAGACGCACACAGGCGCCCGCGCGGCGCCCGCCAACCCGCCGACAGCAGCGTCGAGCAGGTCAAGGTGGGTGAGCGAGTCGACCATGATCGAGACGCGCGCCTCGGGCCGCTCGGCGGCGAGCCGCACAAGCTCGCGCAGTGCGCGACGATCGGCGGTGGGGTAGCCAACGACGAGCTCCTCAAATCCATGCTTCGCCAACCACAGGGCCTCGGGCAACGTGAAGGCGAGCGTCCCCGCGAAGCCGGGCCGCGCAAGCACGCGCTCCTGCAGCGCGCGGCAGCGCACGGACTTGGAGGCAAGCCGGATCGGCTTGGGCGCCGCGCGCCGTTCCATGTCGGCAGCGTTGGCCCAGAAGGCGTCGAGGTCAACGACCGCGAAGGGCGGGTCGAGCGAGGCGGTGGCCCGTTCGAGTCGATCGAGGTCGTCAGGCATTGAGCGGTCCCAGCACTCGATCGGTATACGCATTGGCGAAACGCCCGCCTGGGTCCAGACGCCGGCGCACAGCCTGGAAGCGCTCCCAATCGGGGTAGCGCCCGCGCAGGGTGGCGGCGCTCTGGAAGTGGCGCTTGCCCCAGTGGGGGCGGCCGTCGAGCTCGTCCATGACCGCCTCCACAGCGCGGAAGTACGGCTCGAAGGCCATCCCTTCGAACATGTGCACCGCCACAAACCCGCTGTCGCGCCCACCGGCGGTGGAGAGCAGAGCGTCGTCGGCGGCGACGGTGCGGACCTCGATTGGGAAGGGCACGGCGAACCTGTTTCGAGTCCCGCCCGCCCGCCCCCCGCCCTCCACAAGCTCCAGCACGCGGCGCACGGCCTCGACGGTGCGCTCGCGCGGGAGCGCGTACTCCATCTCGGTGAAGCGCACCAGACGGGGGCTCGTGAAGATGCGATCTGAGCGGTCGATGCGCCGGGAGGCACCCGCGAGGCGCGTGACGAGCCGGTTGATGCGGGGGATCTGCGAGGGCGCGCGCCGCCCGAGGCGGCAGCAGAGCTCGAAGGTGCGGTTGGTGAGCAGCACGTCGTTGAGGTACGCGTTTCGACGCCCGCGCGGCCGGGGGACATCCTCGGTGCGGTTGTTGGTGCGGGTGAGTGCGGTGCGGGTGTGGGGGAAGACGTAGAACTCGAAGTGGTCGTTGGCGGCGGAGAGCTCCTCGAAGCGCTCCAGCGTCGCCTCCAGCGGCGCAGGCGCGTCGACACCGCACAGGCGGAAGGCGGGCACGCAGCGCAGCGTCACCTCGGCCACGACCCCGAGCGCGCCGAGCCCCACGCGCGCGGCGCGCAGCAGGGCGGGGTCCTCCTCGGAGCAGTGCAGCGTGGAGCCGTCGGCGAGCACGAGCGTCAGCGCGGCGACCTGGGAGGAGAGGTTGCGCAGCCGCGCGCCGGTGCCGTGGGTGGCGGTCGAGATCGCCCCGGCGACGCTCTGCGCGTCGACGTCCCCGAGGTTCTCCATCGCCAGGCCGTGCTCGGCCAGGCGGCGGTTGAGCGCGCGGATCGTGAGGCCGCCCTGCACCCGCACAAGGCCCGAGGCCTGGTCGACGTCGAGCACGCGGTCCATGCGCTCGAGGGTCAGCAGACGCCCGTCGGTGAGCACGGCGTCGCTGAAGGAGTGCCCCGCGCCGGCGACCCGCACCCGCTGGCCCTGCGCCGCGGCGCGCTCCAGTGCGGCGGCGATCTCGCCGATCGAGGCGGGCCGCTCGAGCGCGGCCGGGTGGCAGCGCTGGTCGCCAGCCCAGTTGCGCCACTCGGCGGCGCCCGGCTTCGCATGTCGATCGCTAGGCTCGCTCACCGGATGAGTGAGCCTACCTCCACTCCGCTGCCGGCAGCGGAGGCAAGCGCCGCGCGCGCCACCCGCGCGCGCTCGCTGCCGACGCCGGGCGCCAAGCGCGCGACAGTGATCGGGGCGGGCTCGTTCGGGACCGCGCTCGCGGTGGTGCTGGCGCGGGGGGGCCTGCGCACGACGCTGCAGGCACGCACCGCCGAGCAGGCGCAGAGGCTGGAGGCCGAGCGCGAGAACCGTGTGTACCTGCCCGGCGTGGAGCTGCCGGCGCAGCTGCGCATCGAGCCGGCCTCCACGGGGGTGGCGCGCGCCGACTACGTCTTCCTGGCGGTGCCCTCGCAGGCGATGGGCGGAGTGATCGCGGGCTTACAGGAAGCCGGACTCGGGCGCCGCACGGCGGTGGTGTCGGTCGCCAAGGGCCTCGTCCCGCCGGAGGGTGCACCCCCGACAAGCGTCCTCGCCGCGGCGTTCGGCGCCGACCGCGTGGCCTGCCTCGGCGGGCCGGCACACGCCCAGGAGATGGTGCACGCCGGCGCCGGACTGGTCGCGGCCTGCGCCGAGGAGGAGCTCGCGGGCCAGCTCGCGCAGGTGTTCACACGCGCGGGCGTGGTGTGCGAGCGCTCCAACGACCCGCTCGGGGTGGAGCTCGCGGGGGCCGCGAAGAACGCCGCGGCGCTCGCCGCGGGGGCCACCGAGGCGCAGGGCCTCAACGCCGCGGGCGCCGCTGCGGGGCACATCTTCGCGGAGGTGTGGCGCTACGCGGAGGGCCTCGGGGCGCGGCCGGAGTCGATGATCGGCCTGGCGGGCACCGGCGACCTGGTGGCCACTGCGCTGGCGCCCGAGAGCCGCAACCGCCGCGCGGGCGAGCTGCTCGCCGCGGGGGTGCCTGCCACCGAGATCCCCGCTCGCATCGGCCAAGCGGTGGAGGCGCTCGAGTCGGTGCCGCTGCTGGCGCTAGCCCTGGAACGCGCGGGAGGGCAGGTCGTGGTCACGAGCGCCCTCGGTCGTCTGATCTCGGGTGAGCTGCCGCTGGAGGAGTGGGTCGCCCTGGTGCGCGCCACGGTGCCCCCGCCGGCGCTCTGGCGCCGCCGGCCCCGGCCGGGGTTCTGGCGGCGGCTGTGGCGGCGGCTGTTCTGAGCCTGAGCCGATCGCACCGGTCAGCACCTGTGAGGGCTCACCGGCACCGTCAGGCGGTAGACGTCAAGGGCACTGTTGCCGAACACGAGCTGGCTCACACTCGCGGGCTCCCGCACGTCCCCGCCGTGGGTCTTGTCGATCAAGATGTAACTCACCCCCCTGCGCGCGAGCTCCCGCACGGCCGCTGGGCTTCCGCGCAGCGTCGCCGCACTGTTGAGCGCGTAGAGTGCCGGGTAGGGCTGTGCACGGCGCAGCGCCTGGGTCGTCATGATCCAGCTTTCGAAGAACACGCGCCGTTCGCTAAACGCCGAGTAGTAGTAGTACCCCGAGTCGACCTTCGCGCCCGCGGTCCCCGCGGGTCTGAAGTCGTGGGTGTTGACCGCGAGCACGTCGCACGTGCCGGTGTGCGTGCGAACCCACGTCAGCCCTCGGTAGAGGGCCGCCGTCATCCCGGGGTGGCGCTCGGAGTCTCTCGGTACCGCCTGCCTTTCCTGGATGGTCCTCCAAGTGTCGGGGACGGCCAGGGCGAGCGACTCCGCACAGCCGAGCGCTGCGAGTAGGAGGGCGCCGCACACGACCATGCGAGCGCCACGCGACGGGAGCCGGCCGATCGCCCCTCTCAGATCCCCCGAGACCTCGCTCCACACGACCATCAGGCTCACGGCCGTGAGGGGAATGAGCGCTATGTAGCCGTACCAGATGAAGTAGATCTCACCGTCGTTGACACTGCCCATCGTCACGTAAACGGTGAACCCCACCACGAACACCGCCAACGCGAAGCTCGCGTACGGCGACCAGGCGCCCCGTCTCCACAGCAGCCAGAGCACCCCCACCACGGGCAGGAGCTTCCACACGGAGATCACCACCGCCACGCCCAGCAGCGGTGCAAGCCCCGGGTGCGAGACGAGCGTGGACGCGAAGACGGTGTATTTCAGGAAGTGGAGCGGATCGAGTTCGATCTCTGTGGCAGCCGGCGCGCCGTGGCCCGCGAGCAGCAGCAGGTACATGACGACGAAGCACGCAAGCGACAGGGCCAGGCTGTATGTGAGCAGCCGCTCGACCTTCCCGCTGACCAGCCGCCACAGCCAGTAGAGGCCCAGGCCGGCCACGAAGGTTGCGAGGACGGTACTCTTCACCGCGCCCGCGCCGAGGACGAGGATACCGAGCATGATGAGCGAACCCACGGTCCCCGGTGGCGTCGAGCGGGCAGGCGCGGGCGGGGCCGAGGAGCCTGCCGTGCCCATGCCGAGGAGTTGCACTCTGAACAGGACGAGCAGACCCAGGAGAAAGACCACACCCAGGCCGTACGTCGGACTCCAGGTGAATTCACTGAACAGAGCGACGCCGAACGCCTTGGTGTGCGTTGGGAACAACTTCACGTTTTCCACCACGACCAGGAGCGCGACGGTGACGGGGCCTGCCCACCGTGAGCGTCCCAGCAGACCGCCCAGGCACCAGAACTGCAGCATCGCCACCACGGTCGACGTGGCGGGGACCAACCTGAAGATCGCCGTCGCGATCGGAACGCCGGTCACCTGCTTGAGGGCGGCGACGTGGAGGAACAGGCCGATGTAGTACCGGAGCGAGTGACCGGCGAGGTAGGGCTCGGTGACGGGCCAGTGGTGCAGGGCCTCCGCCGCCAGCGACACGTCCCACACGTTGTCCACGAAGTAGAACACGCTGCCGGCGTGTTCGGGGAGGGGGTAGGTCGCGAAGAACCTGAAGCCCAGCAGCAGCAGGGCGATCGCGATCGCGCCCGCCGCGAGCAGCGGCTCCGCTCCCCCACCGCCCAGGCTCAGGCCGGACCCGCCCAGCAGGCCACGGCGCAGCACGCGGCCCCCTCCGGCAGTCTCCGAGCGGACTCGACGGCGTCGGTAGAGGACGCCCGGCCCGAGCGTGACCGCGGCGAGCAGCGGGAGGAGTGCGAACGCACCCCGTGCGTGGAGCGCGGCGGTCAGTGCAAACGCGCCGATCTCGAGTGCGTACCCCAGCGGCCACCCGATCGCCAGGGCGCGCAGCCGGCCTCCGGGCGCCGGGCTCAGCGCCCACGACGCCGGGCTCAGCAGTGCATAGAGCAGACAGCCCGGGAGCAGTACGTAGAGAGCTTCGTAGGCGACGAACTTCGCTATGTCCCCGACGGGGACTCCCGAGACGAGCCAGACCCCCGCCAGCGTGGACGCGACCAGCAGTACCGCCAGCCAGCCAGCCGGCCGGCCGATCCGCCCGGTCAACGCCGCCTCCCGGGAAGCCGGCCGGTGGGCGGCCCCTCCCACGCTCAGGCGCGTGGCCATCGGCTCGGGGCAAACCGCTGGCGGTGAGGATCGCGGACGCTCTCAGTCACGCATAGCTCTTCGCGCTGGGTTCGGTCTTGCGGATCGGCCGACAAACGCAGAGAAACAGGTCCTGGACCGTCCGGTAGTGCGCGACTCGCTCGAGCTCGAAGTGCACCAGCAGGGCGTCCACCATTGCTTCCATCGACCGCGCGTAGGATCCCCGGTCATACCGCAATATCAACCGCTGCACACCCCACCAGTGGGCCGCCAGCGGGTCGACGAAGACCATCCGGTGACGAGTGACGCGAGCCATCTCGGCGATCGTCTGCTCGAACTGTGTGTCGTCGAGGTGGTGGGCGACCGTGATGCAGGCGGTCCAATCGACAGAGGCGTCCTCCAGTCCCGTGTCGACGGCCGAGCGCTGCAGGCAACGTGCGTCGGGAATCTTGTTCGCGAGGCGCCGCAGCTTCTCCGGGTCGGGGTCGAGCGCCCAGTAGGTTCTGTCCGGCGGCAGCACACCCGCGAGATTGCCCGTGCCCGCGCCGACGTCCAGGACCGTCTGGCCTGCCGCAGCGCTGAACACGCCTTCCAGGCGCCGCGCGGTCACGTGGCGCAGGGCCGCGACCTGCAGCAGGTCGTAGACGCGCGGGTCGTCGAGGAGGCTCATCCCGCTACCGGCAAGACCGATCGACGTCTCCCATGCCGGGCACCGTACGGTGCGAATTCTTAGAAACAAAACCGCCGAACTAGGGGGCGCCTCCCGACTGCCAGCGCCTGACATGGGGGCCTTCGCCATGCGAGTAACAGCGCGACATGGGCGCCTTTCACCATGCTTGGCGACGAGCTGCGCAGTTGCGCAGCGCTGTCTCCTACCTACCCCTCCATCAGCGTGCTCACCACGGCCTGGGCAGCCCTCCCTACTTCCAGGCACCGGCTCACGGCCGTCTCTGGGGGTGGACCGCAGCCGCCGCGATGCTGGCGAGTTCTGCCGCCGAGTGCAGTTCGCGGAAGCGTCGGTTGTAAGCAGCCATGTCAAAGAACGCGAACCGTCCGTTTTCGCTCGTCAAGGGAGCGACGCCGAGTGTGCGACTCAACACCGCCAGAAGGCTCGCACCCTTTTCCACGCCTTCCCTGTCGACGTAGAGGCCGCTGAAACCGGTGGCGGCGACCCCTTCCAGGACCTGCGGCAGTGGTTTCTTGAGAAAGGCCGGCACCCAGTTGGTCGGCCGCCCTTCCATCGCACCGCCGCTCCAGCGCAGGTGGTTGGAGACAAAGTAAGAATAGAGATCTTCGAAGGCGCCGATGGTGCCGGGATCTTTCCCCTGGGGAAAGGGCACGTACGGAAGCTCGAAGAT
The DNA here is from genome assembly GCA_963702085.1 of uncultured Solirubrobacterales bacterium. Lineage (GTDB taxonomy): Bacteria > Actinomycetota > Thermoleophilia > Solirubrobacterales > Solirubrobacteraceae > Palsa-744. The sequence goes on from OY969707.1 coordinate 3,555,098, forward strand.
GCTTGCTTCGCTCGGCACCTGCGCTTCGATCGCACGCACGAACTTGGTCCTGGCGTTGTACTGCTTGATCTCAGTGCCGTATTCCGGAGCCATTTCGGGACTGGTCTGGTACAGCACTCCGATGACCAGCACGCCTGCGAGCAGGGCGAGCGAGGCCGCTCGACCCCGCTGGCGGGCTTCGATCCGTCCACGCAGCCGATCCAGTCCGAGGGCAGCGCCGAGCAGCGCAAAGAACGCGATGAAGACCACGATCCGCGCGGGCGCGTGCAGCTGTGGATTCACCACGTACGCGAAGACTGTCGAGAGTCCGCCCACCGTCCCGATCAGGAACGCCATCCCGGCTCCCATCGCCGCGTGCAGCTCGCGTGGATCGCTGGCGTTGCCGCCCTCGTCGCCCTCGCCGCGCACGCAGCGGACCCCGACCACGATCGCCAGCCATAGCAGACCGAGGGTGCCGACGATGCCGATGTTGGTCCACGCCGGTTCGGAGGTTGGGCTGCTCGCCGGTACCGGCACCGTCGAGTTGTAGTGAAACGCCAGTTTCGCGAGCGCCGGGATACGACTGCTTTCGATCGGCATCACCAGATTGGCAAGCGACAGCCCCCAGATGTCGGTTTCCGGTGGACTGCGAGTGGTCGGGACGGTGTTGGGGCCATGCTCCGCGTGGTAGACGACCGTCGGAAGTGCGTTGAGCACGACCGCCCCAAGGATGATCGCTACAGCCACCGCTGCCCCCGCGAGCGGGCGCCGCCGGCGGGTCGCGAGAAAGGCCAGGATCGCAGCCGGGGCCATCTGGGCAACGGTGTACAGCGCAAAGTAGTTGTCGCCGGAGCCCACCACCAGGCACACAACGACGACCGCCGCCGAGCGCCTGGTCAGATAGACGCGCGGGCCCGCACGCCGTCTGTCGCGGGTGAAGAGCTCTGAACCACCGAACGCGGCGAGGATGAGCCAGCAGCAGATTGGAACGATGAAGTAGGTGCTCAGGAAGAGGTGGGTCTCGTTGGTGTCGAGGTGAAATGGCAGCGTCGCATAGAGGACCGCACAGACAACCGCGACGCCGATCGAAATTCCCATCCTTCGCAACACCGCGAAGCTGGTGATCGAAATCAGGGGGAAGCCCAGCAGGTAGTAGGCGTTGACCGTCACCGCGGGACTGCCGGTGAACGTCCCCAGCACCTTGATGACCGCCATGTAAAAGCTGTCGCCGCTGAAGGCCGGGTAGTCGTACAGCTCTTGGCCGAAGGGCATGCCGAGGCTCGGGTTGGTCAGGTCCCAACCGTGCGTGAGGACGTCCTTGATCATGATCAGGTTGAACAGCGAGTCGCCGGCGCCGATCACGAAAGGCACCTGCAGGCTCGTCTTCCACAGCTGCAGTACCCAGACCCCGATCGCAGTCGCGAGCGCGGCTGCCCCCAGCGCCGGGAGGATGTCCTTCCCGAGGCGGCCCGCCGATACCGTCGCCGGCGTCAGGGCCGGGATCCGGGGCCGGGGCCGGGTCGGAGGCGGCATCGACACGGCCGACGACCGCGAAGGGCCTACCGCGGATCGCTTCATGCTGGTTTTCTCCTCCGGCCTCTTCAACGGCGCTCCCGTGCCTCGTCGAGTTGGAACCATCCGATCGTACGGGCAAGTTGACTGCTCGTAGCACGGGCGCCCGTACCGCCGAGATGCACCACTCGCACGAGGGCGATACCTCGACGGTATGTCTCCGACCTCGCGGTTTCACCGCGACCCGTGAGCCCTTACCCCTCCATCAGGGTGCTCACCACGGCCTCGTAGACCCCCGCGCCGTGGGCCGCCTCGCACACGCGCGCGTTCTCGTGCCGGGTGAGCGCCTCGCGGATCGTCGGGTCGCGGGTAACCGCGTTGGCCACCAGCCAGAAGGTGCGCACGTGCTCGGCGCTCGCCAGATCCTCGCGCGAGTCGCCCACCGCGAACGTCTCCTCGCGCGCGTACCCCCGCGCGCGGCGGTGGAAGGCCACGGCCGCCGCCTTCGAGGCCCCCGCCGGCAGCAGGTGGTAGGCCCTCACCTGGGGCAGGTCCCCCAGCGCGGTCGAGCGCCCTGGGCTCACCGAGCCGTTGTCCACCAGTCGCAGGCCCTCGTAGCCGTGCTCGGCGAGCACCCGGTCGGCCTCGCTCGCGTCCACCAGGCCGCGGAACAGGTGTGACACTTCGCGGGCGGTGTGCCACGGGTCGTGGTGCTCCAAGCGGCCCGCGTAGTGCTCCAGCAGCAGCGCGGGTGCCCCCGAGCGCTCGATCTGCTGGGCGATCGTCAGTTCCCCCGGGAGCAGGGCACCCGTCAGCCAGTGTTCCTCCCCGTCGAGCACGACGCACGCCCCAGCCTCGTAGATGTAGGAGCTCTGGCCAAACAGGCGCGCGTCCTCCGCCAGCGACGTGCGGCGCCGGCCCGACATCAGCAGCACCTCCACCCCCGCCCGCAGGCACGCCTGCACCGCGCGCACCCCCTCGATCGAGACCGAGCCCTCCCCGTCGTGCAGCAGCGAGCCGCCCTTGCCCAGCAGTGTGCTGTCCAGGTCCAGGTACAGGCAGCGCACGCTCACTGTCGCGCCTCCTCGCTCACGTCATCCCGCTCCCGCGCCACGGTTCAGGCGACTCCGACGGTTGCCAGCGGCGGGCGCTCCGGCGCGGACTCGCGCTCCCGGCCACCGGCCGAGGCGAGCGCATCGACGTCCAGCCCGTGCAGTCGTCCCTCCCGCACCAGACGCCGCGCGACCGTGGCCAGCACCGTGTACGCCATCGGGGTGAGCTCCTGGAGCGGCTGGTGGCGGTTGCGGTGCACCTCCAGGTCCACCTGCGCCATCCCCTCCAGCCCCACCTCCTTCCACACGTCGATCACCATCGCCACCTCCACTCCGTACCCCGTCGCGAACGGCAGGCGCTCCAGGAGCTCCCGCCGCGCCGCCACCTCCCCCGCGAGCGGCTGGCGCACACCCGTGAGCTCCGGGTAGAAGAGCGCGAGCGCCGGACGCGCCGTCAGGTGGTTCACGCGCCCGCCGCCCTCCGGCAGGGTCACGCCGTCGTGCTCGAACGGGCGCCGGTAGAACGCCTTCACGAACTCCACCCCCTCCTCGCACACCAGCGGACCGAGCAAGCCCGTCGCGAAGTGCGCAGAGAAGTCTTCGGTGTCCGCGTCCAGGTAACACACGGTGTCCCCCTCCAGGACCGACAGCGCCCGCCACATCGCGTCCCCCTTGCCCAGCACCGTCCCGAACTGGGGCAGCAGCCTCCCCTCCTGGTGCACCGTCGCCCCCGCCCGCTCTGCCACGGCCGCCGTCCCGTCGCGCGAGGCCGCGTCCACCACCACGATCTCGTCGATCGCCCCGGCCTCCCGCAGCTTCACGAGCTCCCCCACGATCGCCCCCACCGTCCTCGCGCACTCCTTCGCCGGCAGGCACACCGACACGGACCCCGCGCGCTCGCGGGCGAGCCGCTCCACGGAGTAGAGCGCATGGTGGTAGGTGCGCTCTCGCGCCCACCGCTGCGCGAGGGTCTCGGAGGCTGAGGGTCCGACGGGCACCCCCGTGCGGGCGTCGGAGGGCGGCCGACGTACGTGTACGGGGTCACCCGAATCTCGGTGGTTGCGCCCGTCCTCGCGGTCGTCGTCTGCGGAAGCGGCCATCGCGCCCTACTATCGCAACCGGTGGCGATAGAGCGCACGATCGAGCCTTGGAGCGCCCTGCTCGACGAGGGCCGCGCCGACGGGCGGCTCGTGCGCGAGGCCCGCGAAGGCTCGGGCCGTGGGGGCACGGACTCCCAAGGGCGGGTGGGCTCCCATCCCCTCGTGGACCCCCCCGCGGAGCTCCACCCCGAGGTGCTCGCCGCGCTGGGACGCGCGGGCATCGAGCGGCTCTACTCCCACCAGGCCCGCGCGCTGCACGCCGCGTGGGAGGGGCCGCTGATCGTCACCACCGGGACCGCCTCGGGCAAGTCGCTGTGCTTCAACCTGCCCACGCTCGAGGTCCTCTGCCGCGACCCCCACGCGCGCGCGCTCTACCTGTACCCCACCAAGGCGCTCGCCCAGGACCAGGCGCGCGCCCTGCACCGCTTCGGCCTCGGCGAGCGGCTGCGGCCCGCGATCTACGACGGCGACACCCCCCGCGAGGCCCGTACGCAGGTGCGCCGCCGCGCGAACGTCGTGCTCACCAACCCCGACATGCTCCACCTCGGCATCCTCCCCCACCACGAAGCGTGGGCCACGTTCTTCGCGAACCTCGCCGTCGTCGTGGTCGACGAGGCGCACGTGTACCGCGGCGTGTTCGGTTCCCACGTCGCCAACGTCCTGCGCCGCCTGCGCCGCGTCGCCGCCGCGTACGCCACCGAACCGCGCTTCCTGCTCGCCTCCGCGACGATCGCCAACCCCGTGGAGCTCGCCGAGCGACTCACCGGCCTGGAGGGCGTGGGGCTGATCGACGAGGACGGCTCCCCCGCCCCGCGGCGGCAGATCGCGATGTGGAACCCCCCGCTGACCGACGCAGCGCTCGGCGCGCGGCGCTCCGCGCTGGGCGAGGCCGCCGAGCTCCTCGCGCGGCTCGTGCGCGAGGGCGCGCGCGCGATCTGCTTCATGAAGTCCCGCAAGGGCGTCGAGCTGCTCAGCCGGCTCGTGCGGGAGGAGCTCGAGGCCGAGGACGCCGCGCTTGCGGACCTCGTGGTCCCCTACCGCGCCGGCTACACCCCCCAGCAGCGGCGCGAGCTCGAGGGCCGCCTCGTGCGCGGGGAGCTGCGCGCGGTGATCACGACGGACGCGCTGGAGCTCGGGATTGACATCGGCGAGCTCGACGCCGCCGTGGTCGTCACCTTCCCCGGCACCGTCGCCTCGCTGCGCCAGATGTGGGGGCGCGCCGGGCGGCGCGGGCGTGGCCTCGCGGTGTACATCGCCGGGGAGGACGCCCTGGACCAGTTCTTCTGCCGCCACCCCGACGAGTTCCTGACCCGCCCCGTGGAGGCCGCGATCCTCGACCACGAGAGCCCCCAGATCCACCTCGCCCACCTGCTCTGCGCCGCGTTCGAGGGGCCGCTCTCAAGCGATGACGCCGGAGTGCTCGGCCCGCGGTGGGAGGCCTACGCGGAGATGCTCGTTGCCAGCGGCCGGCTGCGCCGAAGATCTGGAACCCACCCACCCGGAGCCTACGTCCCCCGCGACCCCGGCGAGTACCCCGCCGCCGCGGTCTCGCTGCGCTCCGCCTCGCCGGACAGCTTCGCGATCGTGGACACCTCCTCCGGGGAGCTGCTCGGCACCACCGAGGCCGCGCGTGCCCACTCCACCGTGCACCAGGGCGCGATCTACCTGCACCTCGGGCGCTCCTACGAAGTGCAGGAGCTCGACCTGCAGCGCCGCCGGGCGCTCGTGGCCCCGTTCGACGGCGGCTGGTACACCCAGCCCAAGCGCGAGACCGACACCACCATCGAGAGCGTGCTCGACCGCCGCGAGACGCTCGGGGTCACGCTCTCCTTCGGGGAGGTCTCCGTCACCGAGACCGTGCTCGCCTACCAGCGCCGACGGCTCTCTGACCACGCGCAGATCGACCTCGTCACGCTCGACCTGCCCGAAACGAGCTTCTCCACGCAGGCGCTCTGGTTCGAGCTCGACCCCGAGGCGCTCGGACCCGACGCGCTCTACCCCGAGGGCGACAACGGGAAACCCGACACCGGGGAGCTCGCCGCGACCCCCGGCGGGGCCGCGCTGGAGACGGCGCTCGGCGCGCTGCATGCCGCCGAGCACGCCCAGATCGCGGTGCTGCCGCTGATCGCGATGTGCGACCGGTGGGACATCGGGGGACTCTCCACCAACCTCCACCCCCAGACCGGGGGGCCGACGATCTTCATCTACGACGGCCACCCCGGCGGCGTCGGGCTCACGCGCGCCGCGTTCCTGCGCTTCGAGGAGCTCTGTCGCGACGCCCACCGCCTGATCGCCGAGTGCCCGTGCAACAAAGGGTGCCCCTCCTGCGTGCAGTCCCCCAAGTGCGGCAACCTCAACGAACCCCTCGCGAAGGCCGGCGCACGGCGCCTGCTGGAGGGTATGGTGGGCGAGTGTCCCACGGCTCCCCCGGCAAGAGCACGATCGCGGGTGTAGCGGCCCTCCTGGCGTTGGCGGCGGGCGCGCCGGCGAGCAGCGCCGCCGGCCTCGACGAAGGCCCAGCCGGGCAAGTGGCGCTGACCCAGTGGATCGTGAGTCCCGATCCGGGCGACCTGGGGGTCCTCGAGGGGTTCCCCGCAGGAGGCTTCGCGGGCACGGCGGTGACGGTGCCCAACACGGCGAACCCAACCCCCGTCAAAGGGCGGGTGGCGGTGCCCTCCTACGAAGGCTCGGTGGAGTGGTACCGCACGACGTTCACCGCTCCCGCCGCGGGGGTGTACGCGCTGAGCTTCCAGTCGGTCAGCTACGTCGCCGAAGTGTGGGTCGACGGGCAGCCGGTGGGCTCGCACGTGGGCTTCGACCTGCCCTTCGAACTGCGCCCCACGGTGGCCGCGGGGACGCACACCCTCGTGGTGCGGGTGAACTGGCGCGACCCCCTGGTGCAGACCCACGGGGGCTTTCACCGCACGTGGTTCAACTTCGGGGGGCTCGACGGCGCGGTGAGCGTGCGCGAGGTCGCAGCGAGCGAGCTCTCAGACCCCACGATCCAGACCACCCTCACCCCGGACACCCCCCACGCGCAGACGGCTACCGTGGCGCTGAGCGTGAACGTGCGCAACGACGGCCCCGCGCGTACGATCGCCCCCGAAGGCACGCTCAGCGGAGCGGGCCATACGATCCCGGTGAGCTTCCCCGCGGTGGCGGTGGGAGCGGAACAGACGGTGCGCGCGAGCACGACGGTGACGGTCCCCGAACCGGCGGAGTGGGCGCCGGGCAGCCCCAACCTGTACGCGCTGGAGCTCGCGGTGCCCGGGGAGAGCAGCTTCACCGTGCGCGTGGGCCTGCGTCAGCTGACGTGGAGCGGGGAGCGGGCGTACCTCGACGGGCAGCCGCTACAGCTGCACGGGGCCTCGATCGAGTACGAAGCGCCCGGGCACGGCGAAGCGCTCGGCCCCGCCGAAGAAGGGGCGCTGGTGGCAGAGCTGCAGGCGATCGGGGCGAATGCCACGCGCTCCCAGCACCCGCTCCCCGCGAGCTTCCTGGAACGCCTCGACGCGGCGGGGATCGTGGTGTGGCAGGGGGTCGGCCCCAACGACCCCTCGGGGGACTGGACGGGGATCACGCCCGCGCTCGCCGAACGGGCGCAGGAAGACGTGCGTACCGCCGCGGAAGCGGAGCAGTGGCACCCCTCGGTGATCGCGTGGAACCTCACCAACGAGCTGGCGGGCAACGGCCACCCCGGCGGCCAGGCCCAGTACGTCGAGGCGGCCTCACAGTGGCTGCACGCCTACGATCCGGGGCGGATGGTGGCGGTGGACGTGTGGGGCCTCCACCCCCCGCGGGTCGCGGGGCCGCTATACCGCTACGTGGACGCGGTCTCCGAGACCGACTACTCCGGTTGGTACGAGGGCGTCCACTACAAGCCCAAGCGGTTGGGCAAGTTCATCCACGAACGCCTGGTGGCGATGAACCGGACATTCGCCGGCAAAGTCCAGATCATCAGCGAGTTCGGCGCCGAAGCCAACGCGCTGAACCGGCCGGCGCGTCCCGGCGGGTACGCCTACCAATCGCACCTGCTGGCGCGGCACATCGCGATCTACAAGGCCGACCACCACCTCAGCGGGATGCTCATCTGGGTGCTGCGCGATTTCGCCGAGACCCCCACCTACGAGGGGGGCTCGGTGCGGGCCGAACTACCGCACGTGAAGTTGATCGAAGGGCTTAACGGCAAGGGCCTGTTCGACTACGCCGGGCGGCCCAAGCCGGCGGAGCGGGTGGTGGCAAAGTTGTTCAAAGCGCTGCCGGCGGTGTGAAGAGGCCCACCGACCGCGACTGGGTGCGCGTGCAGCCGGACGTCGCCACGGCCCCTCAGCGAAGCCCGCGGCGCGCCAGCAGGTCGGCGTCGGCGCGGCGGATGAGGTCCTCGGGGGTGTCGTCGCCGCCGTCGAGCTCCGCGAAGCCGACCGTGATCGAGCCTTTGGTGGGAGAGGCCGCCAGGGCGGTGGACACGTCGGCGAGGCGCTCGCGGATGTCGTCGGTGTCGGCGTTGGGCAACGCGCACACGAACTCGTCGCCCCCGTAGCGCATGATCAGGTCGTAGGAGCGCAGGCATCTGCGGAGTGAGTCGGTGACGGCGACGAGCAGCGAGTCCCCGGCCAGGTGGCCTTCGGTGTCGTTGACCGCCTTCAGGTTGTCGACGTCGATGAAGGTGACGACCAGTTCGCCGGAGTCGCGACGCGCCCGGTCGATCTCCTGCTGGAGCCGTCTCATGCCGGGACCCCGCCGCCGGACGTGGGTCAGCTCGTCGGTCTCGGACACCGCGCGGTCGAGCGCGGCCTGAGCGCGGTCCTGCGCCGCCAGGGCGCGGTCGTGGGCGGAGCGGGTGCGTTCCTCGGATGCTCGCCTGCGGTCGTCCGCCGCCTTGCTGCGATCGTCAGCCGCCTGCCGGCGCTCGTGTGCTGCTCTGAGGACCCGTTCTTCCTGTCTTACCAACCCGGGCCCCTCGACCGTGTGGCCTCGCGCCTTGGTGTTGGCGTCCCGCGCCTCGCTCATCCGGTCGCGTGTCGCCGCCGTCAGATCACGCCTGTCCGCGGCGATCTCCCGCGACACGGCGGCTCGCTCACGTTCGCGAACCTGCTCGTCTCGAAGAGAGGCCGCGTGTTCACGGTGCATGCTGCCCAGGTCACGGGCCCGCTGGTCGGTGCCCTCGGCCGATTCCTGATCGCTGGCGGCCTGATCCTCGCCGGAGGCGAGCTGGTCCCGGTCGGAGGCCGTCTGGTCGCTGTCGGAAGCGGTCTGGTCGCGATCCGCGGATGCCTGGTCGCTGTCGGAGGCAGACTGGTCCTGGTCGGAGGCCGTCTGGTCCAAGGCATGCAGAACCGAGTCGTCAACGCTGTCCAGTGGCTCCCCGAGGACGGCCTCCCGCGGATCTGCACCCTTCGGCTGGTCGTCTGCGTCTCGCATCCGCTTGCCTCGGGGCTATGGTAGCAAATAATTTGCTATAATACCATAGGTCCGAATAATGGTGGGCCACTCGACTATCGGTGGCCTTAGGTCGGCCGCGAACTGCGGCGACGATAGGTTGATAGGTTCAACCTATCGTCGGGCGAGAGGGGTCTCTGTGACCCGCCCGCCCTCACTTGACCTGATTGCCGCGCGCGATCTTCGGCAGGTCGATCGTCGCGTCGTAGAGCTTCGGGTCCACGCCCTCCTCGAGCGCCACCTCGCGCAGCGGCCGTCCGGAGTCGGTGGCCCGCTTGACGATCAAGGTGCCCTTGTCGTAGCCGATCGCGCCGTTCAGCGCCGTCGCCACCGCGAGGGTCGCGCCAGCCGAGGCGTCGGTGCCGGCCCGGTTGGCTTTGACGCCCTCGACGCACTTCTCGGCGAACGCTCGCGAGGCGTTCGTGAGCAGGGTCAGCGACTGCAGCAGGTTGCGGGCGAGCAGGGGGATCCGCACGTTGAGCTCGAACTGGCCCTGCATCCCGCCGACGGTGATCGCCGTGTCGTTGCCGATCACCTGCGCCGAGACCTGCAGCACCACCTCGGGGATCACCGGGTTGACCTTGCCCGGCATGATCGAGGAGCCCTTCTGCAGCTCCGGCAGAAAGAGCTCGCCGATGCCCGCGCGCGGACCGGAGCCCATCAGCGCGAGGTCGCCCGCGATCTTGGTCAGCGACACCGCGATCACCTTCAGCGCCCCCGACAGCTCCACGAGCGCGTCGCGGGAGGCCTGCGCCTCGAAGCGGTCAAGCGGCGGAGCGATCTGGCGCAGACCAGACTCCTTCTTCAGCCGCGCCCGAACCCGCTCGGCGAACTTCGGGTGGGTGTTCAGGCCGGTGCCGGTCGCCGTGCCCCCCAGCGGGATCTGCCCGACGTGCACCAGCGCCGCCTGCACGCGCTCCTGGGCGAGGGCCAGCTGCGCGGCGTAGCCCGCGAACTCCTGGCCGAGCGTCACCGGCACGGCGTCCATCAGGTGGGTGCGCCCGGCCTTCACGACGCCCTGGAAGCTCCGGGCCTTGCGCGCGAACGCCCGCTCCAGCTGCTTGAGCGCCGGCAGCAGCTCGCTCTGGGCGACGTCCAGCGCGGCGAGGTGGACCGCCGAGGGAAACACGTCGTTGGAGGACTGGCCCAGGTTGACGTGGTCGTTGGGGTGCACGCCCTCGCCCGCAAGCGCCGCGAGCACCTCGTTGGCGTTCGTGTTCGTCGAGGTCCCCGAGCCGGTCTGAAAGACGTCGATCGGGAACTGCGAGTCGTGGCGCCCGGCGGCGACCTCCGCGGCGGCCCGCTCGATGCGCGCGGCGCGCCGCTTGTCGAGCAGCCCGAGCTCGCCGTTGACCGCCGCCGCCGCACCCTTGATGCGCGCGAGCCAGTGCACCACGGCGACCGGCACGGTCTCCCCGGAGATCGGGAAGTTCTCAACGGCCTTGGCGGTCTCCCCGCCCCACAACTGCTTCTCTGGCATCGGGTCTCCTGTCTCCTTGGTCGACTCTGCCCGGACCCTATCCACAAAACGCCACAAGCTCGCGCGCCAACCCCACGGGGTCGTCGTAGGCGATCAGAAAGCCTGTTCCCGAGAGCACCCGCAGCTGCCCGTGGGGGAGCAGCTTAAGCGTCTCTTCCGCCCCCACCAGCGGGTGCAGGCGGTCGCGGTCGGCCCACAGAAGCAGCACGGGCATCTCCAGCCGGGGGTAGAGGTCGAGCAGCTGCAACTGGGGACCGTGCGGCCAGCGGCGCGCAAACTTCGCCCAGGAGCGCGCGAGGGAGGGGTTGCCGGGGACGTCGGCGAAGGCGTGGCGCACGAGGTCGCAGGCGGCGGGCTCCGCGCGCGCGGAGAGGCGCAGCCCCAGCGAGGGGGAGAACACGAGCGGCGCAGCGTGGGTGAGCACGCGGTCGGCGCCGGGGACGGCGCCCGCGCGGGCGGCTAGGCGCCAGGCGGCGCGCAGCCGGGCGTGCTCTTCGGGGCGGTGCAGGCGGTTGGGCAGCAACACCAGGCGGGAGGGCCTCACGCGCCCGGAGGCGACCGCGCGCAGCGCGATCTCCGCGCCGAGGTCGTGACCGGCGAGCAGCGGCCGCGGCCCGAGCACGTCGGCGGCGAAGCCGCCGAGCACGTCGGCGAACCAGTCGAGCGTGTAGGGGTGGCGCGGCCGGTCCTCGGAGTCCCCGTGTAGCGGCAGGTCGGGGAGCACCACGCGGAAGCGCTCGGCCAGGCGCCGCACGACGGGCTCCCACTCCAGGTGCGAGAGCATCGCGGAGTGCAGCAGCGCGAGCGGGGGGCCGGCGCCGAGCTCGCGGTAGGCAACGCGGGCGCCGTCGGGGTGGTGGTAGAGGCGCAGCCTCACGCACGTGAGCGGTAGCGGACCACTTTGTGCATCCTGACTGAAAACTGAAAAAAGAGGGGCCCGGCTCAGCGGCTTCCGGCCGCCTGCGCCACCCTCTGGGCGCAGGTCGTAACGTGTCCGCCGTGCCCCAGCAGCTGGAGCTCAAAGGTCGGCGGGTACTGGTCACCGGCGCCAGCCGGGGGATCGGCGGAGAGTGCGCGCGCCTGCTGGCAGAGCTCGGGGCCGCCGTGGTCGTGGTAGCGCGCAGCCGCGCGGGGGTGGAGGAGGCCGTGGCCGGGCTGCCCGGGGAGGGGCACCGTGCCGTGGCGCTCGATGTCGGAGACGAAAACGGGTGGAGAGCAGTCGCGGAGGAGGGGGTGCTGGAGGGCGTCGATGGGCTGGTGAGCGCCGCCGCCGTGCTGGCCCCGGTCGGCCCGGTGGGGTCCTACACACCACAGGAGTTCTGGGCGACGATGCGCGTCAACGTGCTCGGCACGCTGCTGGCCGTGCACCACTGCCTCGCCTCACTGGAGGCAGCGCGCGGCGCCGTGGTCACGTTCGCGGGCGGGGGGGCGACCTCTCCCCAGCCTCGCTACGACGCCTACGCGACGTCCAAGGCTGCCGTCGTGCGCCTCACCGAGAACCTCGGGCGCGAGCTCGCCGAGCGCGGCGTGCGGGTCAACGCGGTCTCGCCCGGCTTTGTCGCCACCGACATCCACGCCGCCACGCTGCAGGCCGGCCCCGGCAGGGCCGGGGAGGGCTACTTCGCGAGCACGGAGCGCCAGCTCGACAACGGCGGGGTGCCGGCGCGCCGCGCGGCCGAGCTGACCGCGTTCCTGCTCAGCGAGCAGGCGCGGGGGATCACCGGCAGGCTCCTCAGCGCCCCGTGGGACCCGTGGGAGGAGCCGGACTTCCAGCAGAGGCTGCGCAAAGAGCCCGACCTCGCCACCGTACGCCGCATCGACGGCCAGTTCTTCGTGCCCGCCTGAGGGCACCGCCCCCTGGCCAATACCTCTGCGGCGTTCTCCCAATGTCCCGAGAGGCGCGTGAGCTCGCCGCCGACTCCGTACCATCCCAAGCGTGGGCGAGCACAACGACGGCGGCACGTGGGCGGGGACGCGCGTGCTCTTCACGGGGGCCCAGGGATTCATCGGCTCGTGGGTCGCCGAGCGGTTGCTCGACGAGGGCGCGAAGGTGTTCGTCCTGGACCGGCCGGCCGCCGAGCACTCGCGCTACCGTCTGCGCGGCCTGCACGAGCGCTGCACCCCGGTCGCGGCCGCCCTGGAGGAGGCGGACACACTGAGCCGAGCGATCGACGAGCACGCCGTCCAGGCGGTCTTCCACCTCGCGGCGGCGACGATCGTGGGGTCGGCGACCAACTCCCCCCTGAGCACCTACGAGGTCAACGCGCGCGGGACGTGGAACCTGCTCGAGGCCTGCCGCCTCGCCGCCGAGCCGCTTCAGAAGATCGTGGTGGCCTCGACCGACAAGGCGTACGGCGTGCACGAGGACCTGCCCTACCGCGAGGACAGTGCGCTGCAGCCGCGCTACCCCTACGACGCCTCCAAGGCGTGCGCCGACATCGCCGCCCGTTCGTACGCCCACACGTTCGGGCTGCCGGTCGCGGTCACGCGGTTCGGCAACGTGTTCGGTGGCGGGGACATCAACTTCTCCCGCCTGATCCCGGGGACCGCCAGGGCGCTGCTGGCAGGCGAGCGGCCGACGATCCGCTCGGACGGGCGGATGGAGCGCGACTTCCTGTACGCCGAGGACGCGGTGGCGGCGTACCTGGCCGTGGCCGGCTCGCTCGAGCACCCCGAGTACCACGGGCGCGCGTGGAATGCGAGCATCGGCAGACCGGTCTCCGTCCTGGAGATCGTCGGGCAGCTGATGGAGGTGGCCGGGCGCAGCGACGAGCCGGACGTGCGCGGGCGCGGGACCCCGCACGGCGAGATATCGCGCCAGTGGCTGGACTCGAGCGCGATCAGAGAGCAGCTCGGGTGGACGCCGGCGTGGGATCTGCGGCGCGGCCTGGAGGCCACGTACGAGTGGTACGCGCAGGCACTGCCGCGGCTACCCGCGCTCGCCAGCTCCAGCGGCTGAGCGGGGCAGCGGCCGTGCACGTGCACCCGACTGAGCTCCCGGGGGTGGCCGTCGTGGAGCTCGAGTCGCACGTCGACGAGCGCGGGTCGTTCACCCGTACGTTCGACGCCGAGTGGTTCGCGGCGCACGGTCTCCAGGCGCAGGTCGCGCAGTGCAGCGTCTCCTTCAACCTGCTGGCCGGCACGCTGCGGGGACTGCACTACCAGGCGCCCCCCCACGAGGAGGACAAGCTCGTGCGCTGCACGCGCGGGCGGATCTTCGACGTGGCCGTCGACCTGCGGCCGGCGTCCCCGACCCATCGGCGGTGGGTGGGCGTCGAGCTGAGCACCGACGGAGCACGCTGCCTGTTCGTGCCGCGCGGCTGCGCGCACGGCTTTCAGACGCTCGAGGACGACAGCGAGGTCCACTACCAGATCGCCACCGCCTACGCGCCCGAGGCCGCCCGCGGCGTGCGCTGGGACGACCCGGCGTTTGCGATCCGCTGGCCGGAGCCTCCGGAGGGCGGGCGCACGATGTCAGAGCGCGACCGCGGCTTCCCCGACTACACCGCGTGAGCGGAACTCAGCCCGCGGGTGCAGGGCGCGGTGGCCCAGCGCAACAGTCAGCCCGACCCTCAGCGCACGGCGCCGACCCTCACCCCGCGGCGAGCAGGTCGCGGTCCTCCCAGCGCAGCGCGCCGTCAAGCCGCCCCTCGGCGACGAGCTCCTTGAGGCGGGCGATGCGCTGGAACCGGGACCCCTTGAAGTCCTCGATCGTCAACCCGGCGGCCCGGTAGGCCGCGAGCTGCTCTTCGGCGCTCGCGCGCACGGTCCAGCGGGGCTCGAGCTCGGGGAACGTCTGACGCAGCTTCGCGAAGCTCGCGCGGTAGCTGCGCTTGTCCGGCCCCGCCCCCGCAGCGAGCGCCACGCGCGAGCCGGGGACGACCTCCTCGACGATCCGTGCGACATCGCGGATCTGGTAGTTCTCCTCGTCGCCGCCGACGTTGAAGGCCTCGCCGTGCACCAGCTCCCGCGGCGCCTGCAGCAGCACGAGGAAGGCGCGCGAGATGTCCTGCACGTGCACCAGCGGCCGCCACGGGGTGCCGTCGCTCTGCAGCAGAACTTCACCTGTGGCGAACGCGAACGCCGTGAGGTTGTTGACGACCAGGTCGCCGCGGTGGCGGGGGGAGAGCCCGTGCGCGGTCGCGTTGCGCAGGAACGTCGGGCTGAACGAGTCGTCGGCGAGCGCCCCGAGGTCCCGCTCGGCGAGGACCTTCGACTCCCCGTAGGGAGTCACGGGGTGAAATGCGGCGGTCTCGTCGACCCAGTCCTGCTCGGCGGCGCCGTAGAGGCTGCAGGAGGAGGAGAACAGGAAACGCTCGACCCCCGCAGCCTTGGCCGCCTGCGCCAGCGTGACCGACGCGCGGTGGTTGACGGCGTAGGTGCACTCGGGGGAGAGGTCGCCCAGCGGGTCGTTGGAGAGCGCGGCGAGATGCACGACCGCGTCGAAGCCGTCGAGGTCGGCGGCGCTCACGTCGCGGACATCCCGGCGG
Source organism: uncultured Solirubrobacterales bacterium (assembly GCA_963702085.1). Classification (GTDB taxonomy): domain Bacteria; phylum Actinomycetota; class Thermoleophilia; order Solirubrobacterales; family Solirubrobacteraceae; genus Palsa-744. The sequence goes on from OY969707.1 coordinate 3,570,150, forward strand.
ATGGCCGGCACGGCCGGCGCGCGGTCTGGGCCAAAGTCGCACCCCTCGTAGAGGAACATGTCCAGGCCGACCACGTCGTGCCCGGCCTCGAGCAGCAGCGGAACGAGGACGGAGCCGATGTAGCCGTGGTGACCGGTGACGAGGACGCGCATCGCGGGGAGCCTATGCGCCGAGGCCGTCCCCGGCGCGCTCGGGGTGGAAGACGACGGTGCGGAACAGCACGAAGTTGGCGGTCGCCAGGAGCAGAACGGTGATCAGGTAGACCACCTCCGTGGGGAGGCCCAGCACACCGGGCAGCAGCGAGGTGGTGGTCGCCGTCACGGCGTACTGCGCGCCGGCGACGACCAGGTAGCGGCGCGCCTGGTGGGCGAAGGGCAGCGCGAAGTCCTCCTCGTGCACCCACACGAACAGGCGCTGCAGCGTGAAGTGGACGCCGAGCGCCGTCGCGAACCCGATCGGGAGGGCCACCTGAAAGGGCAGTCCCACCACTTCGGCGAGGAGTGTCGTGGTGAGCAGGTACACGAGCGCGACGACCACCCCCGCGGCGGCGTAGCGCACCCCCTGCCCCGCGAGGCTGGAATCCGATCCCACCCGCCCGAGCAGCACGCGGGCCGAGCGTAGGTCGGCCGTTCTCAGGCCGGTCAGGCGCCAGCGGCGAGGCACGCTCAACCACCGCGCCCGTGGTCCCCGTCGTCCCACCCGTAGCGGGACTCGACGATGTACTTGGGCCTGCGTCGGGACTCGTCGTAGGTGCGCCCGACGTACTCCCCGATCACGCCCAGCGACAGCAGCTGGATGCCGCTGAAGAAGGCGACGGCCATCACGACGGTCGGGTTGCCGACCGGGAAGGCCACGCCGAGGAGCTTCAGGAGAAGGTAGGCGAGCGCCACGAGGAAGGCCAGCCCCGAGAGCGCCACCCCCGTCAGCGAGATCATTTGCAGCGGGTAGCGCGAGAAGCCGATCACCCCGTTGAGGCCGATCAAGACCGAGCCGAAGAAGCGGTTGTACTTGCTCGAGCCGGCGTCGCGGCGGTCGCGGTCGTAGAGCACGAAGGTCTGGCGAAAGCCGACGAGCGCCACAAGCCCGCGCAGGAAGCCATGGTGCTCTTCGAGCGCGAGCACGTTGTCGACGACGCGCCGGCTGAGCAGCCGGAAGTCGCCGGTGTTGGGGGGGATCTCAATCTCGGCGATGCGCGCGATCACCCGATAGCCGACCTTCGCGACGATCCGCTTGACGAGCGTCTCCCCCTCGCGGCTGCGCCGCTGCGCGTAGACGACGTCGTAGCCCTCGCGCCAGCGCGCGACGAGCTCGGCGATCAGCTCGGGCGGATCCTGTAGATCGCAGTCGATCACGACCACCGCCTCGCCGGCGGCGGCCTCGAGGCCCGCGAGGGTGGCCATCGGCTGCCCAAAACGCCGGGAGAAGCGCAGCGCCTTCACCCGCCGGTCGCGGGCCCGCAGCCCCAGGATCAGCTCTTCGGTGCGGTCGGTGCAGGGGTCGACGCTGAAGATGACCTCCCAGCTCAGCCCGAGGCCGTCGAGCACGGCGGCGAGGCGCCGGTACATGCGCTCGACGTTCTGCTCCTCGTTGTAGGTGGGGACCACGACGCTCAACGTCGCGTCCGGGTCCCGGCCGTCGGGATCCCGCATGGAGGACACGGGACTCGACGCCGCGCCCCTTTCGGCGAGTGACCGGGGGGCGCTCATCGGGTGCCTCCCGCGCGGCGGCGCACCGTGAGGCCCCGGACCGCGAGCGCCGCGAACTGCAGGGCCAGGATCGCCATCGCGCCGAGTGTGAGCACGCGCCCCAGCACCACGGGGAGGGGCGCGGCCGGACTCAGAGAGATCGTCTCAGTCGGAGCTGCACCCTGGTTCGCGGTGGTCTGCCCCGCCACGCGCGTGTCGGAGCCGATTTCCAGCACGTCGTAACCCACTGGATTGATGCCCGCGATCTTGGCGCCCGTGATGTGCACGAGGTTCGGGGGGCCCTCCAGGTTCGAGTAGGCGAGCAGGCCCGGGCGCAGGTGCACCACCTTGGAGATGCGGTCGTCGTGCACCGCAGCGGGATTGAATTCGAGTTCCGGCGGACGCCCGTTGGGGTCGGCCAGGTGGCGCTGGCGAACGTCGATGTAGTCGAACAGCGCTTCCCCGAAGCCCGTTCGAGTGGGCCCGTACATGGTGGCGAGCGCGGTGTTGCGATGCGGTATCACGGGGTAGGCGTTGGCCTGCTGAATCGCGCCGACCACCGACACGACCAGGACGGGGGCGAGCGTCCACGTCCACAGTCGTGCCCCGCGGCCGCCGCTGGCAGCGAGGACGAGGATCGCCAGCACGGTGGCGCTCAGGGCGAGCAACACATAGCTCTCCAGGCGGTAGCTGAACTGCAGCGTGGAGTACGCGCGCGGGAGCGCGAGGATCAACCCGGCGTGCGTCATCACCACTGTAAGCAGCGCCGTCAGGGCCGCGCAGATCAGCAACACCCGGGTCCACGCGTCATGCAGGCCGCGGCGTAGGAAGAGCGCGAGGCTCACGAACGCCCACGCGATCACCAGGACGGGCAGGGAGAGCGCAAAGGCGGCGCCGGCCGTGGACGCCGAGGCGCGCGAGAGCGTGAACAGGTGCCGCGCCGAGACCAGGTACATCGTCCCCCGCAGCTCCGCTCTCCAGGTGGGGAAGTCGGTGGCGATCAGCGTTTTCGACTCGTACGCGGCCGCCGGCAGCAGGAACCAGGCGCTGAGGAGCGCCGCGGGGACGACCAGGCCCGCCACGCGAACCACGCCCGCGCGCGTGACCTGGCGGCGGGCGCGCGGCACGCAGAGGAGGATCGCGAGGCCGACCACGGCGAGCACCGTGGTGCCCCACACCACCGTGAGGCTGTGGCTGCCAAAGAGCAGGACGCTGCTCGCCGTCAGCGCGAGCGCCGGCCCCACCCGCAGTCGCTCGGCGCAGAGCACGCTCAGCCCCGAGGCGAGCACCAGCGGGATCGCGGAGACTCCCATGAACTCCGGCCAGTCCCCCCGTTCGTAGATCAGCGTGAGGTAGTAGGGGGAGGTGATGAACACGACGCCGGGAGCCAACGCCCACCACCGTCCCACCCCGCAGAGGCGCGCCAGCCAGTACCACCCCCCGAACGCGGCGGCGAAGCCCAGCAGGTACGTGAAGACGTACGCTTCGACGGGGGCTTCGCCCAGCAGCAGCGCCAGCGTGCCGGTCAGCGCGTAGAGAGTGCCGCCGTAGAAGGCGTAGTGCGGGTAGAACACCCCGTAGGAGTAGTTGAGAAACAGGCTGGGCACGTGATCGGCGCGGATCGCCAGGCCCTGCTGCCACATGAGCCACAGCTGCACCAGCCAGTCGTTGTTGAAGTAGGAACCGGAGAAGACCAGCGGCCGGGTGAGCACGCCGACGAGCAGCACCGCGGCCGCTCCCACAAGCAGCGGGACGAGGGGCACGGAGGACCGAAGCCGGGAGACACGCGCCTCCTGCGCACGCGCCCGGTCGACCCCACTCCTCACGTCGACGATCCCCAAGCCACCCTCTGCCTCCCCCACGCCTGCGGTCGAGCTCGCCGGCGCGTCGGTTTCGACGTGACTCCTCGACGCACTCACCGAGGGCCCCCCGGCCGGCGCAACACCGTGAGCCCGCGGATCCCGAACGGCAGGCGCACACCGGCGTCCAGCGCCCACGCCTCCAGGCGACAGGCCAGCGCGCCGACGCGCGCGTCCTTCGTGGCGGCGATGTCGCCGGCCACGCGGGCAGCGAGCGCCTCGCCCTCGAGGTGGGCGTAGCGGCGACGGTTGCGCTGCTTGACCAGCCAGAACAGCGGGTAGGGCAGCGAGCCGAGGTGCGCGTCGAGGAGCACCTCCAGCCCGGCACGCCGCGCCTTGCCCGCCAGCTCGCCCCGTCCGTAGCGGCGCTCGTGGCCGAGGAAGCGGTCGTAGTAGTCGTAGGTCCCGGGGCCCGCCGGCACGACCAGCGCCGCGCGCCCACCGGGCCGCAGCACGCGGTATAGCTCCGCGAGCGCGCCCACGTCGTCGGGCACGTGCTCGAGCAGGTTGGCGGAGAGCGCCGCGTCGAGCGTGGCGGGGCGCAGTGGCAGGGCGCAGACGTCGGCCTGCAAGAGGCGCGCGTCGGGAACCAGGGCGTTGGCCTTGCGCAGGCCGGAGGCGACCAGGTCTACGCCGATCAACGTCGCGTCGGGGTACGCCACACGGAGGTCCGCGAGCAGGTGGCCGGTGGAGCAGCCGAGGTCGGCGAGCACCGGCCGGTCGGGCAGCGGGCCGAGCCACCTCACCAGGGCGCGCCGCGTCCACACGTCGAGGAAGTGCTCGCGAGAGCTCTGCTCGTGCAGATCCTCAAGCTCCTCCGACCAGTTGACCGACGGCTGCTCGACGTAGGCCAGGAACGCCTCGCGGCGCGCGGGTGGGTCGGCCCCGATCGCGGCCGCCCCGACCAGAGTCTCACCCGGTCCGAGCCAGCCTCGATCGAAGCGGGGGACCGCGTCCGCCCCGGGGGGAGGCAGGAGCAAGTGCTCCACCGCGCTCGACGCAGGCGCCTCGCGCATCACGCGTGCTCCCCCGCGTAGGCGCCGGAGAACTCGAAGTCGAACGCCAGCTCGGTCGCGTCCGCGCCGGCCATCGCCCGCCGGGTGTCCTCGGGGCGGCGGGTGTAGACGAGCAGGAACCCTCCCCCGCCGGCCCCCACCAGCTTGCCGCCGAGCGCGCCGCTGCGCCGGGCCAGTTCATAGAGCCGGTCGATGTGCTCGTTGGTCATGCCGGGCGAACGGCGACGCTTGTGTTCCCAGTGCTCGTGCATCAACGCGGCGTAGCCCTCCAGATCCCCCTCCTCCAGCAACCGGTGGATGCTGCGCCCGAGCTCCTTGGTGCGATGCAGGTTCTCGACCATCTGCTCATCGCCCTGCTTGGAGCGCGCGTCCTGGTCGGCGAGGACCTTCGAAGCCGAGCGCGCCTCGCCGGTGTAGAACAGCAGCAGCTGATCGCGCAGGCGCCTGAGCACCGCCGGGTCGAGCTCCAGCGGCGCCACCTCGACGCGGCCGTCGGTGTGGAAGGTGTAGGCGCAGATGCCCCCGTGGGCGGCGACGTAGGGGTCCTGCTTGCCGACCGGCTCGCCGAGCACGCCCATCTCGATCTCGCACGCCGCCTCCGCGAGGTCCCCCGGGCTGATCGAGCAGTACCGCGCGCGCGCCAGGCCCTTGAGCAGGCACACGGTGTAGGCGCCGGAGGAGCCCATGCCGGTGCCGGCCGGCACGTCGGCCACCGAGGCGATCTCCAGCGGTGCGCCCCGCCAGTGGCGCAGCAGGCACTCGCGCAGGATCGGGTGGCGGATCTGCCCGACGTCGTCGACCTCCTCGAGCTCGGAGTACTTCATCCGGTAGCGGCGCTGGAAGACGGTGTGGGTGAGCATGTAGACGTACTTGTCGATCGACCCGGCCACGAGGAAGCCGCCGTGAGTGCCGTAGTAGGACGGCAGGTCGGTCCCACCCCCGCCGAGGGAGATGCGCAGCGGCGCGCGGCTGAAGATCACCGCCATGTCGCCCGTGCCCTCCTCATCGGGGTGCCCTCCCGGCGGGGATGCTTGGGAGCCCGCCCGCCCCGAGCTCGCCCGCCCCGACCGCGGCCTGCTCGCTCCAGGCGTACTCGTTCGCGTCGAACCACTCCAGGGTGCGCTTCGCCGCCTGCGCGATCGTCAGCTGCGGGCGCCAGCCGAGGCTGCGGATGCTGGCCGTGTCGAGGTGGATCCGGGGGCTGTCGCCGATCCACCCCCGCCGTCCACCGGTGCGCTCGATGCGCGGGGAGAGCGCGAGGTGCTCGCAGAGGAGGCCGATCGAGTCCTCCACCGCGATCGTTTCGTCGAGGCCCAGGTTGTAGACGTGCGCGCCGGGCTCCTCCCGGTGGCGCTCGACCGCGCACAGCAGCGCCTCGAGGCAGTCCTGCACGTACAGGTAGGACTTCTCCTGGCGCCCGTCGCCCAACACCTTCAAGCGGGAGGGGTCGCGCCGCAGCGCACGGTAGAAGTCGAACAGGTGCCCGTGGGTGTAGCGCTCGCCGAGGATCGACACGAGCCGGCAGATCACACCGGTGAAACCGTAGCCGGCGGCATACGCCGCGATCAGAGCCTCGCCCGCCAGCTTGGAGGCGCCGTAGAGGGACGTCTGGATCGGGAAGGGGGCGTCCTCGGGCGTGGGGAACACCTCGGGCTCGCCGTAGACCGAGCCGGTGGAGGTGAACGCGATCCTGCTGACGCCCCGCGCGCGCATCGCCTCCAGGACGGCGGCGGTCGCGAGCGTGTTCTGTTCGAGGTCGCACCCGGGATGCTCGAAGCCCTCGCGCACGTCGGCGTTGGCCTGCAGGTGAAAGACCCAGTCGCAGCCCTCGAACGCGTCGGCGAGCGCCGCCGTGTCGAGCACGTCACCCTCGACGAGGCGCACCTGCGGGCGGCGCAGAGCTTCGGCGAGGAATGCGCGCCGGCCGGTGCGGAAGCTGTCGAGCACCACGACCTCGACTCCCGCGAGGCTCAGGCGGTCGACGAGGTTGCTGCCGATGAACCCGGCTCCACCGGTGACGCAGACCCGCCTCACCAGACCCGCCTCATCGTTACAGCGTGAAGCCGGCGGCAGCCGCGTCGCCGTGGAACATGCGCACGGTCTCCAGCGAGAACTGCTCGAGGTTCTTGCCCAGGCCGTCGAGCTTCTTCAGGAGGTCGTGGGTGACGGTGATGATGTGACACCCCACCCGGTCGGCCTGCACCACGTTGAGGATCTCCCGGGGTGAGGCCCAGATCAGCTCCGCGCGGGGAGCGCCGGTCATGATCTCCACCGAGCGGGCCATGATCGGCACCGGGTCGACGCCGGCGTCGGCGATGCGCCCCGCGAAGACCGAGATGCAGGACGGCGCGCCGTCGGCCACGGCCGCTGTGATCACCTCCACCTGGGCGGTCGTGAACAGGGCGGTGACGTTCACCTTCACGCCCTCCTCGGAGAGCTCGCGCACGAGCGCCGCGAGCGGCTCGCCCGCGGTGGTTGTGACGGGGACCTTGACGTACACGTTCTCACCCCACGAGGAGATCAGGCGCGCCTGGCGGGCGATCTCCGGCGGATCGTCGGCGAACACCTCGAAGGAGATCGGGTGGACGGTGACGCGCTCGAGCAGGCGGTGAGCAAACTCGGCGTAGTCGCTCAACCCCGCCTTGTGCATCAGCGTGGGGTTGGTGGTGAACCCCGCGATCCGCGGATCGGTGGCCAGCGCGAGGATGCCGTCGAGGTCGGCCCCGTCGGCGAAGATGCGCGTGGAGATCTGCTCGAGCATTGGTCGATCACCTTGGCGGTGACCATACGAGATTCACTTTTGTGGAATTGTTTCCGACCTCGGTCAAGCGGGGGATCGACCCCGACTGGCGGGATTCGCGGCCCCGAGATCGGGAGAACTGTTTCTCTCGCTCCGTCGTGTCCCCGGGGCGAACTCCTCCCCGCGCACAGCGCCGACCGACCTGCAGGGAGTCTTGCGGGAGTTGCAGCAAAGCTGCGCAGAGGTGAGCATCCGGCCGATGAGCGCGATACGCACCAACGCGGCGGCCGTGATGCTGGGGGTCAGCCCGAACACTCTGCGCAGCTGGGAGCAACGCTTCGGCTACCCCAGCCCACGGCGCACGGAGGGTGGCCACCGCCAGTTCGAGCTGACAGAGATCCAGGCGCTGCGGCAGGCGTTCGAGGAGACCCACAACATCTCCTCGGCGATCTCGCTCGCGCGCGAGCGCGGCGAGGGCCTCGCCACCCCCGGCCGCCTGCGCAGCGCGCTGGCGGAGCTCGACGGCGAGCGCGCGGACCGTCTGCTCGAGGAGAGCCTGGCGGTGCGCTCGGTGGAGCGCACGGTGGAGTCGGTGCTGCTGGAGGCGGTGCGGTCGCTGGGGGCGCAGTCGGGGTCGCTGGGGGCGCAGTCCACGGACCGGGAAGGGGTCTCACCCGAGTACGGCTTCGCCTGGCGCTACGCCACGGGCTGGCTGGCCGCGGCGCTGCGCGTGGCCCCGCCGGCGAGCGCCCCCGAGGGGGTGCTGATCATCGACGCCACCCGGCCCCCGCAGATCGATGCGCTCTACGTGCAGGCGCTGGAGCTCGTCCTGCGCCGGGGCGGCCTGCGTGTGCTGACGCTCCCGGTGGAGCTGCAGGCCAATCGCCTCGGCCACGCGCTGCGGGCGCTGCGCCCGCAGGCGATGGTGCTGGGCGGCCCGGGCGGCCCGCTGGACGCGCTCGGACGGCTGGTGTACGCGGCGCGACAGAGCGCCGGCGACCCGCTCACGGTTCTCGACTACCGCGGCGCCCTGCCGGACACGGGCGCGAGCACCGTGAGGCGCCTCGCGGAGGAGCCGCAGGTCGCCGCGAGCGATCTGCGGGAGCTGCTGGCCGACAGCGCCGGAGCGGGGGATGGAGACACCCGCGCCGAGCTCAGCACCCGTTCGCCTCGGCCCTGAGCGTTAACGCGAACTGCACCTTCCCGGCGGGCGAGCCCGCGACTACGGTGCTCGCATGTCCCACACGGTGGACGTCGTGGTCGTGGCCTACAACCGGTTCGAGCTCACCGAGAGCTGTCTGCGTCACCTGCGCGAGCAGACGGTCGCGCAGGTGACGGTCGTGGTGGACAACGGCTCGACCGACGACACCCGCGCGCGTCTGCGCGCCGAGTGGCCCGCGGTGCAGGTGGTGTGCCTGGAGGAGAACCACGGCTTCCCCTCAGCGTGCAACCTCGGCGTCGCGGCCGGGTCGGGGGAGTACGTGGTGCTGGTCAACAACGACGTCGACCTTCGCGCGGACGCCCTCGAGCGGCTGCTCGCGCCGCTCACGGACCCGAGCGTCGGGTCGGTCGCCTCGCTGATGCTTCAGCCGGGCGGCGAGCGGATCGACAGCGTGGGCCTGACCGTGGACCGCACGCTGGCCGGGTTCCCGCGGCTGCAGGGCCTGCCGCTCGCCCACGCCCGCGACGCCGCGCCCGTGCTCGTCGGGCCGGCAGGCACGGTGGCGGCCTACAGGCGCACGGCGTGGGAGCACGTCGGCGGGCTCGACGAGACGATCACCGCCTACATGGAGGACTTCGACCTCGCGCTGCGCCTGCGGATCGCCGGCTGGCGCACAGCGTCCGCCCCGGACGCCGTGGGGGTGCACGTGGGCTCGGCCACCTACGGACACCGCTCGGCCTTCCAGCGACGCCACGGAGGCTTCGGACGGGGCTACATGCTGCGCCGCTACGAGCTCCTGCGCGGCGGTGCGGCGCTGCGCACGGTGGCCACCGAGGCGGTCGTGGTGCTCGGCGACCTGGTCCTCTCGCGCGACCTGGCAGCGTTGCGCGGACGGATCGCGGGGTGGCGCGCGGCGTGTGGACGCCCGCACCTGCCGCTGCCCCCAACCGAGTCGATCGACCGACGCATCGGCTTTCGCGACTCGCTGGCGCTGCGGCGCGGGGCCTACGAGCGCCGGGCCGGCTGAGCCCCCTGCTCCGCCCACCACCGCACGGTCGCCGCCAGCCCGTCGCCCAGCTCCCAACGCGGGTGGTAGCCGACCTCCTCGCGCAGCCGGGCGACGTCGGCCACCAGCAGCGGCGGCTCGCCGGGGCGGTCGGGCAGCGTCTCGCGACGGACCAGCTCGGGGCGCCCGAGCAGCCACGCGAGGTGCTCGACCACCTCGTCCACCCGCACCCCCACCCCCGAGGCGACGTTGACCGCGCCCGTCACGGGGCTGTCGAGCAGCGCCGCCAGCGCCCCGGCCGCGTCCTGCACGTGCAGGAAGTCGCGGACCCGCGCGCCAGCGCCGGTGGACACCGGCTCCCCAGCCGAGAGCGAGCGGACGGTCGAGGCGACCAGGCGCTCGGGTCGCTCGCGCGGACCGTAGAGGAAGAACGGCCGCGCCCACGCCAGCTCGACCCCCTCCTGCTCGGCGTACGCGCCCGCGACTCGGCGCAGCGCGTCCTTGGCCGCGCCGTAGAGGGTCGCGGGCGCGATGGGCGAGCGGGACTCGCGCAGGGGCTCCGTCGCGCTCGACCAGCCGTACTCCGCACAGGTGCCCAGCACGAGCAGGCGCCGCCCGCCGTGGCGCACGAACGCGCGCACCAGGTTCAGGCTCCACTCCACCCACGCGACGTTCTCCGGCGCGCGCCAGTAGTGGCCGTGCTCCATGCACCACGCGAGGTGCACGAGCCGCTCGGGGGCCAGCTCGCACAGCAGATCCGCGACTCCCGCGCCGTCCGCCAAGTCGGCCTCGTGCCAGCGCACCCCGGGCAGCGGCGGCGGTGAGCGCCTGCGGGAGAGCGCGTGGACCTCCGCGCCGCGGCGCGCCAGCTCGGCGGCCAGCGGCAGGCCGATAAAGCCGGAGGCCCCGGTCACCAGCACACGGATCCTGCCGGCCACCGGATCTCGCTCCCGGGAGGCGAGCGGCGATCCCGGGGGGCTCGTCACGAGAGCAGCTTCAGCTCCGGCGAGCGCGCGGCGAGCCGGCCGCCCCACTCGCGCACTCTCTCCAGCTGCCCCGCGATCTCGTCCTTCAGGTTCCACGGCAGGATCACCACCACGTCGGGGCGGTCCTCGGAGATCGCCTGCGGCGCGCGGATCGGGATGTGGCTGCCGGGCAGGAAGCAGCCCTGCTTGTGCGGGTTGAGGTCCACCGTGTAGTCGAGAAAGTCGCGCCGCACGCCGCAGTAGTTGAGCAGCGTGTTGCCCTTCGCCGGCGCGCCGTAGCCGACCACCCGCCGGCCCGCGTCCTTGAGGCCGATCAGGAACTCGAGGATGCGGCGCTTGTCGGCCTCTACGCGGGCGCCGTAGGCGGTGTAGGTCTCCAGCCGCTCGTACCCCGTCTGGCGCTCGTGCTCGCGCAGCGCGATGGCGCGCGCGGTGTCGGGCCGCTCCTCGTCCTCGTGCGCGCCGTAGACGCGCAGCGAGCCGCCGTGCGTGGGCAGCTCCTCGACGTCGAACAGGCGCAGGCCGTGGGCCGCGAACACGCGCGTGGCGGTGAGGAACGAGAAGTAGGAGAAGTGCTCGTGGTAGATCGTGTCCCACAGCCCTTCCTCGACCAGCCGCAGCAGGTGTGGGAACTCCATCGTGAGCGTTCCGCCAGGCGCCAGCAGGATCTTCATGCCCCCCACGAAGTCGTCGAGGTCGGGGACGTGGGCGAGGACGTTGTTTCCCACCAGCAGGTCGGCGCGGGCCTCGGCGGCCAGCGACCGCGCCGTCTCACGGCCGAAGAACTCGACCAGCGTAGGGATGCCCTTCTGGAGCGCCACCTTCGCGACGTTCCCCGCGGGCTCGACCCCGAGCACGGGGATGTGACGCTCGTGGAAGCACTGCAGCAGGCAGCCGTCGTTGGAGGCGAGCTCGACCACCCGACTGCAGGTCCCCAACCCGAGCAGCTGCACCATGTGGGCGGCGTAGCGGCGGCAGTGCTCAAGCCACGTGGTCGAGTAGGACGAGAAGTAGGCGTACTCGGAGAAGATCTGCGCGGGCGTCTCGAACTCCTCCAGCTGTACCAGGAAGCAGCAGCCGCAGACCAGCGCGCGCAGCGGGTAGAACGGCTCCATCGCGCCGAGGCGCTCGGGCGTGAGGTAGGAGTTGGCCAGCGGCGAGGAGCCGAGGTCGGCGAACACGTCCCGCAGCGGCGCGCCGCAGAAGCGGCACGGCGTGGGTGCCGCCTCGGCGCCAGGACGGGTGCCGGGCGTCGCACCCGTGCGCTCGCCCCGCGCGTCCCCGACGATCGGCGCACGGCGCCCCGCCGCGAGCCCGCTCATGCCCACACCCGCCAGGGGGCGTGGCCGGACTCCCACAGCTGCTCGAGCTGGTGGCGGTCGCGCAGCGTGTCCATCGCCTGCCAGAACCCGCGGTGGCGGTAGGAGGCGAGCTGCCCCTCGCTGGTCAGCCGGCGCAGCGGCTCCTGCTCCCACGTGCTGTGGTCGCCGTCGAGGTAGCGGTCCACCGCGGGGGAGAGGACGAAGAACCCGCCGTTCAGCCACACCCCGTCCCCGCGCGGCTTCTCCTGGAAGCTCCGCACGTGCGTGCTGTTCAGTTCGAGTGCGCCGAAGCGTCCGGGGGGCTGCACGGCGGTGACGGTGGCGAGCGCACCCTGCTCGCGGTGGTAGGCGATCAGCGCGGCGACGTCGAGGTCGGCCAGCCCGTCGCCGTAGGTGAAGCAGAAGTCCTCCTCGCCCACGTACGGGAGCACCCGCTTCAGGCGTCCCCCCGTCATCGTCTCCTCGCCGGTGTCCACCAGCGTCACTCTCCACGGCTCAGAGCTGGAGCGGTGGATCTCGAAGCCGCCGCCCCCCCCAAGGTCGAAGGAGAGGTCCTCGGCCGTATGCAGGTGGTAGTTCGCGAAGAACTCCTTGACGACGTAGCCCTTGTAGCCGAGGCAGATCACGAACTCCTCGACGCCATGGGCCGCGTAGATCTTCATGATGTGCCAGAGGATCGGCTTGCCGCCAATCTCCACCATCGGCTTCGGGCGGACCGTCGTCTCCTCGCTGAGCCGCGAGCCAAGTCCCCCGGCCAGGATCACCGCCTTCATGTTCGGTCAAGCTAACGAGACGTCCCCAACAGATCGAGCGCCCGGAAGGGCTGCCACTATCCATCAAGAGTGTGGGCGCGACCATGTTTCTTACAATGGGCCGCCCCGTGACGGCTCCCGTTAGACATCCGCTGATCCCGCGCCGCAAGGTGGACGCTCGCCAGGAGCTGCCGGCGCTCGAGCTCGAGGTGCTGGAGCGGTGGCGCGAGCGGAAGGTGTTCGCCGAGTCGCTGCGCCTGCGTGAGGGCGCCGAGCCGTGGGTCTTCTACGAGGGTCCCCCCACCGCGAACGGCCGCCCCGGCTCCCACCACGTTCTCTCGCGGGTGTTCAAGGACATCTACCCCCGCTACAAGACGATGCGCGGCCACCGTGTGGAGCGCAAGGGCGGGTGGGACTGCCACGGCCTGCCGGTGGAGATCGCCGTCGAGCAGAAGCTCGGGATCAACAGCAAGCACGAGATCGAGAACGTCGTCGGCATCGAGGAGTTCAACCGGCAGTGCCGCGAGTCGGTGTTCGAGTACCTCGAGGAGTGGAACCGCCTGACCGAGCGGATCGGCTTCTGGATCGACCTCGACGACGCCTATAGGACGCTGGACGAGTCCTACATCGAGTCGGTGTGGTGGGCGCTCGCGGAGATCCACCGTCGGGGCCTGCTGTACGAGGGGCACAAGGTCGTGCCCTACTGCTACCGCTGCGGCACCGCGCTCTCCTCGCACGAGGTGGCGTTGGGGTACGAGGACGTGGTCGATCCCTCGGTGTACGTGCGGTTTCGTGTGACCGAGATATCTGGGTCCCTGTCTCGCGTCAAGGTCGGGGACGTCTTGCTGGTTTGGACGACGACACCTTGGACGCTGGTGGCAAACGCGGCCGTCGCGGCTGGGCGAAACATCGCTTACATCAGGGCCAAGATCGGCGATGAGGTGGTGATCGTTGCGGCAGGATTGGCCGATCGTGTTCTGGGCGACGACTACGAGCTTCTGGACACGATTTCTGGCGTCGATCTGACCATGGACATTCGCTACGCGCCGCCGTTTGGGCAGATTGACGGCCTCGGTCCAAAGGCGTACAAGGTCTATGACGGCGACTTCGTGACTACCGACGACGGTACAGGCTTGGTTCATATCGCGCCGCCCTTTGGTGAAGACGACTTCCGCCTGGGAGCACAGGTTGAGATCAACCTGGTCAATCCTGTGAGGCCAGACGGCACGTACGACAACACGCTCCCTACCTACGCCGGACGAGTCGTAAAGGATCCCGAACTGGCGGACGAATTGATCGCCGACCTGGACAGACGTGGCCTGCTGTTCCGAGCAGAGGAGTACGAGCACTCCTATCCGCACTGCTGGCGCTGCGGCACACCGCTCATCTACTACGCCAAGCCCTCCTGGTACATCGCCACTTCGCGGGTGCGAGACAGGATGCTCGCGGCCAACGAGACAGTCAATTGGCATCCGCCGCACATCAAGCACGGCCGCTTCGGCGACTGGCTCTCCAACAACGTCGACTGGGCGCTCTCGCGAGAGCGCTACTGGGGTACCCCGCTGCCGGTGTGGCGCTGCGGCGGGGGACATATACACGTGATCGGCTCGTTCGCGGAGCTTGAGGGGTTGTCCGGCACAACCATCGCGGACCACCACCGCCCGTACGTGGATGAAGTGGAGTTCTCCTGCCCCGAGGCCGCCTGCAAACAGCCGATGCGACGTGTGCCGGAGGTCATCGACGTGTGGTTCGACTCCGGTGCGATGCCCTTTGCCCAGTACCACGCGCCGCTCGAGCACAAGGCCCACTTCGAAGAGCGCTTTCCCGCCGACTTCATCTGCGAGGCGCTCGACCAGACGCGCGGCTGGTTCTACTCGCTGCTCGCGGTCTCCACCCTGCTGTTCGACACCGCCTCCTACCGCAACGTGCTCTGCCTCGGCCTGATCCTCGACGCGGAGGGCCAGAAGATGTCCAAGTCGCGCGGCAATACCGTCGAGCCGTGGCAGGTGCTCGACACCTACGGCGCGGACGCGTTCCGCTGGTACTTCTTCACCGCCAAGCAGCCCTGGGACGGCTACCGCTTCTCCGAGGAGGCGATCGGCGAGGGAGTGCGCCTGTTCCTCAAGCAGCTGTGGAGCACCTACTTCTTCTACGTCCTGCACGCGCACGCCAGCGAGCCGGCGCTGAGGGAGACGACCGAGCAGACGCCGACCGACGACCTCGACCGCTGGGCGCTGTCGCGCTGCGCCGGGACGGCGGTGTTCGTGGCCGAGCGCCTCGACGCCTACGACGCGACCGCCGCGGGGCGCGCGATCGCGGAGCTCGTGGATGAGCTCTCCAACTGGTACGTGCGCCGCTCGCGCCCGCGTTTCTGGGCCGGCGACCCGGCCGCCTTCGCCACGCTGCGCACGTGCCTGTTGACTGTCGCCAAGCTGCTCGCCCCGTTCTGCCCGTTCGTGGCCGACGAGCTCTACGACAACCTCGACGGGACGCTCCCGAGCGTGCACCTGTGCGACTTCCCGGTGGGCGAGGCGCTCCCCGCGCGCGACCCCGCGCTTGAGGAGGCGATGGCGACCGCGCGCGAGACGGTGCGCCTCGGCCTCGGCGCACGGGGGCAGGCGAAGATCAAGGTGCGCCAGCCGCTCGCGGAGGCGGTGGTCGTCGCGGCGGGACGCGAGCGCGAGGCGATCGAACGCCTGGCGGACGTGGTGCGTGAGGAGCTCAACGTGCGGCGGGTGCGCTTCGTGGCGGGCGCGGAGGAGCTCGGCCGCTACGAGGTGAAGGCCAACTACCGCCGCCTCGGCCCGCTGTTCGGCCGGGAGATGCCGCTGGTCGCGGAGGCCGTCGCCGCGCTCGACCCGGCGCGGGTGGCCAGGGCGGTGCTGGGCGACCCCGACTCTGAGGACCCACACCCGGGCGGCCCCCAGTCGGCCGGCGCGCCGTCAGGCGGCGAGACGGGGCTCGGCATCTCGGTCGGCGGGCGCGAGCACACGCTCTCAGCCGAGGACGTGATCCTCACGATGCGCGCGCCGGAGGGCTACAGCGTGGAGCGCGAGGGCGCCCACGCCGTGGCGCTCGACCTGACGATCGACGAGGATCTGCGCCGCGAGGGACGCGCGCGGGAGATCGTGCACGCCGTGCAGAACGCCCGCAAGAGCGCCGGCCTCGCTGTCGAGGACCGGATCGATCTCTCCCTATCCGGCGCCCCCGCGCTGCTGGAGGCCGCGGGCACGCACCGCGAGTACCTTGTCGGCGAGACGCTCACGGTCGGCCTGACCCTCGACGGCGGCGGAGCAAGCGCCTCGGAGGAGTACCGCGAGCGAGCCGAGATCGACGGCCTCGCGCTCGAGATTGCGCTCACGCGCGCGCAGTGAGCTCCGGCTCCGAGCGCTCCGGCCCCGAACGCCGGCCACGGAGGCCGCGGACCGCCAGGGCGCCGAACTGCGCGAGCAGGACCAGCGCCGCGGCGAGCGTGAGCACCCGCCCCGCCACCACCGGCGGCGGATCGGCCTGGCTCAGGGTGATCGTCTCGGTCGGCGGAGAGGCGCCCTTCGCGGCGCTCTGCCCCGCCGGGCGTGTGGCGGGGCCGATTTCCAGCACGTCGTAGCCTTCGTTGTTGATGCCCGCGATCTTGGCTCCCGTGACGCGCACGAGGCTCGGGGGGCCCTGGAGGTTGGAGTAGACGAACTGGCCCGGCACCAGGTGCACCACCTTGGTTGTGTGGTTGTCGTGCACCGCAGCGGGGTTGAAATAGACTTCGGGGGGCCGCCCGTTGGGAGCGGTCAGGCCGCGGAGGTGCACGTCGACGTAGTCCGACAGCACTTCTCCGGCGCCCGGGGTGTGATACAGAGCGGTGAGGGTGGCGTACCGTTCGCCTCCCACGGGGTGGGCGTCCGCCTGCTGGACCGCGCCGACCACCGACACGGCCAGGACGGGGACGAGCGCCCACGTCGAGAACCGCGCCCCGCGGTCTGGTCCCCTGGCGAGGACGAGGACGGCGAGAACCGTGCCGCTCAGAGCCAGCAGCACGTAGCTCTCCAGGCGGTAGCTGAACTGCAGCGTCGCGTAGGCGCGCGGCAGCGCGAGGATCATCCCGGCGTGCGTCATCAGCACGATCAGGAACGTCGTCAGGGCGGCGCAGATCAGGAGCACCCTGATCCACGTGCCCCGCAGGCCCCTGCGCAGGAAGATCGCGAGGCTCACGAGCACCCACACGATCACCAGGATCGGCAGCGAGAGCGCGAACGCGGCGGCCGGCGTGGACGCAGAGGCGCGGGAGAGCGTGAACAGGTGCCTCGTCGAGACCAGGTACTGAGTCGCGCGCAGCAGCGCCGCCCAGTGGGGGAATTCGGTGGCGATCAGCGTGCTCGACTGGTAGGCGACGGCCGGCAGCAGGAACCAGGCGCTGAGCAGCGCCGCGGGCACGACCAGGCCGGCCACACGGACCGCACCCGCGCGCGTGATCTCCTGGCGGGCCCGCGGCACGAAGGCCACGAGCGCGAGGGCGACCACCACAATCATCGTGGAGCCCCACACGATCGTGAGGCTGTGGCTGCCGAAGAAGAAGACGCTGCTGACCGTCAGCGCGAGCGCCGGCCACACGCGCAGCCGCTCGGCACGGAGCACGCTCAGCCCGGCCGCGACCATCACTGGGACCACCGAGATGCCGACGAGCTCCGGCCAGTCCCCACGCGCGTAGATCTCCGTGAGGTAGTAGGAGGACGTGATGAACACGAGACCGGGAACCTGCGCGCGCCAGCGTCCCAGTCCGCAGCTGCGCGACAGCCAGTACCACCCCCCGTACGCGGCGGCGAAGCTCAGCAGGTACGTGAGGTCGTAGGTTTCGATCGGGGCGTTGCCCAGCGCCAGCGACAGCGTGCCGGTCAGGGCGTAGAGGGTCCCGCCGTAGAAGGCGAAGTGCGGGTAGAACACCCCGTAGGGGTAGTTGAGGAACAGGCTGGGCACGTGGTCGGCGCGGATCGCAAGGCTCTGCTGCCACAGGAACCAGACCTGGCCCATCCAGTCGCCGTTGAACGTCGCGGTGGAGAAGACGACCGGCCAGGAGAGCACGCCGATGAGCAGTACCGCCACCCCTGCCACGAGGGCCGGCGAGCGCACCACGGGAGTGACCGAGACCCGCTTGACGGGGCCGACCGCGATCCGCCGGATAGTCGATTCGTCCTGGATGCGGCGAACCTTACGCGCGCTGCCCCGCGGCTCTGCGCGGGTCGCCTATGCTAGATCCACAGACGCCCGAATCCGCTCACCTACAGGCGATTCGACGATCGCCTGCGGGCGCGAATGTCTCCGACCCGGCTAGACCAGCGCGGGCTCGAGCTCCGCTTCAATCTTCTTCTTGGGGTACGCGCCGACGACGGTCTTGACCGGCTGGCCAGCCTTGAAGAGGATCATCGTGGGGATCGAGAGCACCTGGAAACTGGCGGCCGTCTGCTGGTTATCGTCGACGTTGAGCTTGACGATGCGCAGGTCGGCGCGTTCGCCGGCGATCTCCTCCAGCACAGGGCCCACCACACGGCACGGTCCGCACCAGGGCGCCCAGAAGTCGACGAGCACGGGGGTCTCGGATTCGATGACCTCGGCCTGGAAGTTTGCGTCGGTGACTTCGCTCAAAGCGCCTGCCATGGGGGCCTCCTCTTTCTCGACTACTGCGCGGTTTCGCCTAACACTATACAAAGTGTAGTAGGTCTGCGCGCAGGCGCCCACAACCGGTTCGAGACCCGGCGGACCGGCCGCTCGCGCTGGCCCGAGCGCTTTTTAGACTTCGAGGAGATCGTATAATGCCAGCATTATGAGTCTGCTTTTCGTTGCTGGTGGGGCTGGATTCATCGGTAGCCACCTCACCCACGAGCTGTTGCGGCGGCCCGGTCACGAAGTCGTGGTGTTCGACAACATGGTCTCTGGAAACGTTTCTTACCTCGACGGGCTGCTCGACGATCCCCGCCTGCGGCTGGTCGAAGCCGACCTTCAGGAGCTCGAGCAGGTCGTCGAGGCGATGGCCGGCGTCGACCACGTGTACCTGTTCGCGGCCAACCCCGACATCGCGGCCGCCGTCGAGGAGCCGGGGATCGACTTCTGGCAGGGCACCTACCTGACGCACAACGTGATCGAGGCGGCGCGCGTCAACGGCGTGCCGCGCATCACCTACGCCTCGGGCTCCGGCGTCTACGGAGACCGTGGAGTGGAGGAGGTCGACGAGGAGTTCGGGCCGCTGGTGCCCGTGTCCACCTACGGCGCGAGCAAGCTCGGCTGCGAGGCGATGCTCGCGGCCTATGCGCACATGTTCGGCATCCACACCGTCGTCTTCCGCTTCGCGAACGTCGTGGGCGCGAGGCAGACCCACGGCGTCACCTACGACTTCGTGCGCCGGCTGCTCGAGGACCCCCGAGAGCTGCGCATCAACGGCGACGGGCACCAGAGCAAGTCCTACATCCACGTCTCCGACGTGGTCTCGGCGATGCTCACCCTGCTCGACCGCGGTTGGGAGGGCTTTCGGATCTTCAACGCCGGCACCGGCGACTACGTGACGGTGAGCGAGATCGCCGACCTCGTGGTCGCCCGGATGGGGCTGGACGGCGTCCACTACGAGTACACCGGCGGCCCGCGCGGTTGGAAGGGCGACGTGCCGGTCGTGCGCTTTCGCAGCGACAAGCTCGCCGCCCTGGGCTGGCACTGCACGCACAGCTCGACCGAGGCTTTGCTCGACTCGATCGACGCCAACATCGCCGAGGCCACACGTGAGGTGCGCGGTGAGCACTTCGACGCTCGAACCGCTCGCTGAGGAGACCGCGCGGGAGGCGGTCGAGGTCTCGATCGTCGTCCCCTGCCTGAACGAGGAGCTCACCGTGGGTGAGTTTGTCGACTGGTGCACGGAGGGGCTCGCGACGGCGGGCGTCAGCGGCGAGGTGCTGATCGTGGACTCCTCCAGAGACCGCTCGCCGGTCATCGCGGCCGAGCACGGCGCGCGGGTCCTCCGCGTGCCGCAGCGAGGGCTTGGGCGGGCCTACATCGACGCGATCCCGCACGTGCGCGGCGACATCGCGATCATGGGCGACTGCGACCTCACCTACGACTTCCGCGAGCTCGACGGCTTCATCGCCGCCATCCGCCACGGCCACGACTTCGTGATGGGCACGCGCACACGGGGTGAGATCGAGCCCGGCGCGATGCCGGCGCTGCACCGCTACTTCGGCTCGCCCCTGACCACGCTGCTGTTCAACGTCATCTACGGCACGCGGTTCAGCGACATCCACTGCGGGATGCGGGCGATCACGCGGGAGGCCCTGCAGCGGATGGAGCTCGAGTCCCCCGGCTGGGAGTACGCCTCGGAGATGATCCTCAAGGCGCACAAGCTGCAGATGCGCACGACCGAGGTGCCCGTGCGCTTCTGGAAGGACCGCGCCGGACGGGAGAGCCACCTGCGCCGGGGCGGCTGGCGCACGCCCTGGATCGCCGGCTGGGACAGCCTGCGTGTGATGTTCCTCTACGCGCCCGACTTCTTCCTGCTGCGCCCCGGTCTGGTGCTGCTCGCGCTCGGCCTGCTGGTCGCGGGGGCGCTCGCCCCCGGGCCGTTCGTGGCGCTCGGCATCGGCTTCAACCTGCACTGGATGCTGCTGGGGGTCGTGGCCGCCACCGTCGGCTATTCCGCGGTGCAACTCGCCCTGCTCGCGCGCGTCTTCTACGACTTCGACCGCCGCCAGACCGACCGCCTGCTCACGACGCTCACCTACAACCGCGGCATGTTGGCGAGCGGGTTGATGATCCTCACAGGACTCCTCCCCAACGCGGTGCTGCTCGTTCGCTGGTTGAGCAACGACTTCCACCTGACCTCGATCCAGTACCCCTCGGTATTCGGCCTGCTGCTGCTGATCCTCGGCTTCCAGACGTTCGGCTTCACGCTGCTGCTGCACATGATGGGCCGCCGCAGCCGGGTGCAGCGGTAGTGGAACTCGCGATGAGCGTCGCGGTGGCCTCCTCCGACGGCAGCCTGCACTACAGCGACACCGCCGACCACTTCGAGAACGGCCTGCTGCGTCTGATGAACCTGAGCCGCGAGGAGTTCGACCGCTGGCTTGAGCTGGCGGCGGGCAGCGGGGAGCCCGGCGTGCTCGAACGACTGCGCGAGGGCTGGGGGCTGCTGCGCCCTCCGCCGGCGGCGCCTGCGTGCGGCCCCGTCGGGCCCGGTCCGGGGGGGCTCGAGGGCCGGCTCTGGCACGCGGCGATCGCCGAGACACCCTCGCACGGCGTGGCCGTCTCGGATGTCGCCCGCCACGGCTGGCTGGTGCGCTTCGACGGTGAGCGCTTTGCGCGCGAGACGGAGCCGCCCCGCTACGAGGAGGAGTACTTCGAGGGCGACAAGCTGCGGGCCGGCGGCTACGGCGACTACACCGCCCAGGCCGGCTGGCGCCTTCAGAAGGCTGCTCGGCAGGTCCGTGAGATGCGCGAGCGCACCGGCGTGGAGGGCGGGCGAGTGCTCGATGTCGGCTCCGGCTACGGCTTCTTTCGCGTGGCGCTCGGCGAGGCCGGCTACAGGCACGACGGCCTGGAGGTCTCGGAGTTCGCCCGCCGTGTCGCCGCCGACTCCTATGGGCTTCACACGTACGGCGGGACGCTCGAGGAGCACTGGGCCGCGTGGGAGTCGCGCTACGACGCGGTGACGCTGTTCGACCTGATCGAGCACTTGGTAGACCCCGCCCGCTTCCTCGCGCAGGTCGCCTTCGTCCTGCGGCCCGGGGGCGTCCTCGGTGTCAAGACGCCGAACCTCGACTGTCCCGAGGCCGAGGTGTTCGAGCCCCATTACCACTCGCTCAAGCGCGAGCACCTCGCCTTCTTCTCGGCCGACTCCCTGACCGCCGCGGCGCAGGCGGCCGGCCTGGAGCCCGTTCACCTCGCCACCCCCTCCCACCTGCTTGTGGGGTTCGTCGGCTCCGAGCAGGTGCGCGCCTGGGAGCGGGAGTTGCGGGGGGCCGACCTGGTGGCTTGGTACCGGCGCCCGGCGGGTAGCTGACCCGCGGGCCATCTCCGCTAGCTTTGTAGCTGTCGCAAGCAGCGCTGTATGAGTGCTGGGGAGCATGGAGGAGGAGATACCGATGGAGAGCACCACCACGCCCGAGGGACCCACGAGCACCCCCGCCGCCGAGGCCGTCCCGAACACCACGTCCGCCACACCCGCAGCGGCTGCCGCGACGATCGTGGAGGCGTTCGAGATCACCAGCGCCGCCCTCGGCGACCAGGTCGCGATCCGCACCAAGGGCGACGAGCAGACGCTCACCTGGGCGCAGTGGCGCCAGCGGACACGCAACCTCGCCGGGGGCCTGCACCGGTTGGGTCTGCGCCGCGGGGACACGCTCGCGATCCTGGTCGGCAACCAACCCGAGTTCCACGTCGTGGACCTCGCGGCCGTCACGCTCGGCGCGACCCCGTTCTCGATCTACCAGACCTACGCCGCCCCCCAGATCGAGTACGTGGTCTCCGACGCCGCCGCGCGCATCGCAGTGGTCGAGCGCCAGTACCTCGACCGGCTGCTGGAGGCCCGCGAGCACCTGCCCCACCTCGAGCGCGTGATCCTCGTCGACCCGCGCGAGGGGGAGTCGCTGCACGGGGGGGTGCTCACGCTCGCGGAGGTCGAGGCCTTCGGGTGCGACGCGCCCACGCAGGCCGCGGTGGACGAGGCGGCCGCGCAGGTCGGGCCCGAGGACGTGCTCACGCTGATCTACACCTCCGGCACCACCGGGCCGCCCAAGGGCGTGCAGTTGTGCCACCGCAACCTGATGTCGCAGGTCGCCGCGATCGATCACCTGGTCCACCTTCCCCAGGGCGCCCGCGTGATCTCCTGGCTGCCCGCCGCCCACATCGCCGAGCGCGGCTCCCACCACTACTTCCCGATCGTCTACGGCCTACAGGTCACCTGCTGCGCGGACCCCCGCGAGGTCATGTCCTACCTCCCCGACGTCCGCCCCCAGGTGTTCTTCGCCGTGCCCCGCATCTGGGAGAAGCTCAAGGCGGGCCTCGAGACGATGCTCGCGGGCCTGCCCGAGGAGCAGCGCCTGTCCACCGAGCGCGCGCTCGCGGCCTCGCTGCGCAAGGTTCGCCTGCAGCAGCGCGGCGAGGCCGTACCCGCCGAGCTCACCGCTGAGGTCGCGACCGCCGACGAGCGGGTGTTCTCGGGGTTGCGCCAGATGCTCGGCCTCGACCAGTTGCAGGGGGTCTACGTCGGCGCCGCCCCCACCCCCGTCGAGGTGATCGAGTTCTTCCACGCCCTCGGCATCCCCATCTCCGAGCTCTGGGGGATGTCCGAGACCTGCGGCCTGGCCACCGTCAACCCGCCCGAGCGCATCAAGATCGGCACCGTCGGCCCGGCCGCGCCCGGCATCGAGCTCTCACTCGCCGAGGACGGCGAGGTTCTCGTGCGGGGCGAGACCGTGATGCTCGGCTACCGGGGCGCGCCCGAGAAGACCGCGGAGACGATCGACTCCGACGGCTGGCTGCACACCGGCGACATCGGCACGCTCGACGAGGACGGCTACCTGCGGATCGTCGACCGCAAGAAGGAGTTGCTCATCAACGCCGCCGGCAAGAACATGTCGCCGGCCAACATCGAGGCCACGATCAAGTCCGTCTCCCCTTTGATCGGCCAGGCCTGCGCGATCGGCGACAGGCGGCCGTACAACACGGCCCTGATCGTCCTCGACGCCGACTTCGCCCCCGTGTGGGCTTCCCAGCATGGGCTTGATGGTCGCTCGTTGGAGGAGCTCGCCGGCGAGTCGGCCGTTCGTGAGGCCGTGCAGGAGACGCTCGACGCGGCCAACTCTCGGCTCGCGCGTGTCGAACAGATCAAGCGATTCACGATCGTTCCGGGTGATTGGCTGCCCGGCGAGGATGAGCTCACGCCCACCATGAAGCTTCGGCGCAAGCCGATCGCCGAGAAGTACTCGTCTGAGATCGAGGCTATGTACCATCCATAGCATGTAGCTGCTACGATCACGAGTATGACGCTACAAAGTCAGGAGTATGAGGTAGGGGTGCGGGAGCTTCATGATCGATTGAGCGAGCATCTCGAGCGCGTCGAGAAGGGTGCCGAGATCATGGTCACACGCCGTGGGCAGCCGATCGCACGGCTTTCTGCCGTCGACGACGAGGATCCGCTCGCGGGCCTGGTCAGGCGAGGGCTTGTCACCATGCCAGCACATGCGCGCAGTCCGCGCCGGGCACGTGTGGAGGCGCGCGGCTCGGTCTCCGACCTCGTCGCCGAGCAGCGCCGCTGATCCTGTACTTCGACACCTCTGCGCTCGTCAAGCTCGTCGTTGTCGAGCCGGGCTCTGATCTGGTGGCCGAGCTGTGGGGCACGCGGCTTCGGGCGGCGTCCAGCATCCTGTGCTATCCCGAGGGTCGTGCGGCGCTCGCTGCCGCCCGTCGTGATCGGCGGCTGAGCGCCACGGGGTACGGTCGGACGCGCGAAGAGTTCGAGTCGTTGCATAGTGAGCTGGTGATGGTCGGGATCGACGGTCCGCTTGCACGGCGGGCGGGCGATCTTGCCGAGGAGTTTGGACTGCGCGGATACGACGCGGTCCACCTCGCGAGCGCGCTCGCGCTCGGCGCCGACACCACGCTTGTCACCTGGGACGGGGATCTCAAGCGTGCCGCCGCGCAGAGTGGATGCTCCGTCGCTCCCGCGGTCTGACCGCCACAATGCGGCACACCGCCGTCGGCCCGGTGGCAATGCGCCAGAAATGGCGCATGATGCGCCGGGAGGGGTGCAAGAGTGGTGCGAGTCGCGCCGAGACGCTAACCCTCGACCACTTCCGTGGCGATCCGGTGCGCGTTGGCCATCACCGAGAGCGTCACCGTCGTCGCGGGGAACGAGGGGAAAATCGCCGCGTCGACGACGTGCACGCGCTCCCAACCCCGGAGGCGTCCCAGCGTGTCGGTCTCCAGGTCCCCGGGCTCGCGGCGCATCGGCAACGAGCCGCCGAGGTGGTTGCCCTTGCCGGGGCGTCCGACCTGGACGAGGCCGGGCAGCGGGACCATGCCGAGCAGGCGCGCGTTCGCGGTGAGGCGGCGCACGACTCGCCTCACGCGCGCGGCCGCTGGCCCCACGTCGTCGCCGACGATGCGGATGCCATCCGCGTCGCCCTCGACGGTGAGCCCGGGCGAGTCCTCGGAGTGCAGGAAGCCCTGGATGACGACCATACGCCCGAGCAGCGGCCGCAGCGGCCGCTCGAGCCTCGAGGCCCTCAGCGGGAGCCGCTGCGCCAGCGCGGAGAGCAGGACGTCGTTGTAGCCGTACAGCTGCAGGTGCACCGTGTGCTCAGAGAGGCGCTCGTCCTCGAGCTCCACGAACACCTGCGCGAGGGTGTTGCCCTGCGTCTGCACGCTGACGGGCGCCGCGCGGGCAGTCAGCATCGGGACCACGAAGTACTGGCTGTCGGCCAACCGGCGGCTGAACTGCGGGCGTCCCAGGGACTCGAGCATCAGCCGCGTCGAGGAGATCGAGCCGCACGCGACGAACACCCGCGAGGCGGTTAGCGCTCCCCTCTCGGTGGGACGCCCGCGCTCATGAAAGTCGATCGTCACCGCGTCGCCGGCCTCGCTGAGGCGATCGACGTAGACGCCCCCTCGGTAGTCCACCCGGCCGGCGCGCACGAGCGCCTCGAGCGTGTGTGCAGCGTTGTAGATGGACCCGTAGGGACAGCCGTGCAGGCACAGGCCGCCGTAGCGGCAGTGGCGCGGGTCATCCTCGGCGGTGGCGACCGCGAGCCGGGAGGCCCCGAAGGTGAAACCGGCCCTGCTCAACGCCGCCGCGTGGCGGCGCAGGTGGCGCAGCACCATCTCCGTCTGCGGGCCACGCAGCAGCACACCGGGTGAATCCGTGTAGAGCGGCACGACCTCCGCGAGCTCGTCCGGCTCCGCCGCGACCGACACGAAGCGCAGCACGGCTTCGTAGTGAGGCCCCAGGTCGGCCAGCGAGATCGGCCACGCTTCGATGTCGCGCTGACGGAAGGGCAGCACCGCGGCTCCCCAAGAGTTGCTCAGCCCGCCGTACGCAAGCGAGGGGAGCGTTTCGGCGCCCTCGCGCGCGACCGGCAGGTCGGGGTCTTCCAGCGCGTAGGGGAACAGCGAGCCGTAGGACGGCTTGAGCGGGACGTGCTTGAGCCCCACCGGGAACGCGCCGCGCGCGCGCTCGGCGAGCTCCGCGGGCCAGCGCTCGGGCTCGGAGCGGGCGAGCGCGTCGAACACGTCCCGCTGCCCCGCCTCGATCGTCTCGCCGGCGTCCAGGACCGTCACGCGGTGGCCGGCGTCGCAGAGCGCCTGCGCCGCGGCGACGCCGGCGGGACCGGAACCGATGACCACGGCGGTCACGCCGCCGCCCGCTCGATCCGTGGGTAGAGCCGCTCGCACAGCTCAGTGACGCGCCGCGCCTCGCTCATGCTCGCGGGCTGCGGCTCGCCTGCAGGCGTCTCCTCACCGCGCCAGCGGGCCACGACGTCCGCGAGCTCGTCCCGGAGGCTGTCGTTGCGCGTGCCGTACTCCAGCACCTCCTCGGAGTCGCGCTGGGAAACGGCGCCGGCGCGCGTCCACGCCCAGCGGCGGCCGAGCCGCAGCGTCATCGGGCCGTAGTTGCCGCCGCGGCCCTCGGCGATCGCGTAGCCATCCTCGCCGAACGCCTCCACGCGGAACGTGTTGACCCAGCGGATGTGAGAGACGCGGACCGTGGCGAGCAGGCGCCCGTCGCGGAAGGTCGCAACCACGTCCTCCTCGATCCCGGTCGGCCAGAACCCGCGGGTCGCCTCGATCGCCACGCAGGCCGCCGAGGGAGCAAGCGCCAGCAGCAGGTCGAGCAGGTGCACGCCGGGGTCGAGCAGCACCCCCCCGCCGGCCCGCGCCGGGTCGAGCTTCCAGCCGACGGCCGACCCGGGGTGCCCGCCGTGCCCGACGAGCAGGTCGACGTTGCGCAGCTCGCCCAGATCACCCGCCCCGGCCCGGCGCAGCAGCTCACCGACGGCGGGCAGGTAGCGGTAGTTGTACCCCACGAAGCTGGGCGCCGAGAGTCCCGCCGCGAGCGCCGCGAGCTTGCGCGCGTCGGCCCCACGGAGCCCCAGCGGCTTCTCGATGAGGACCGGCCGGCGGGCCGCGAGCACGCTCGCCGCGAGCGAGACGGCGCGGTCGTGCGGCACCGCCACCACCGCCGCGTCGTAGGCGTCGGGCGGCAGCTCTGCGAGCGTCGCATAGTGTGGGGCGCCAGTGGTGGATCGGGCCCCACCCCCCCGGTCGACAGCCGGATCGACCGTTGCGGCGAGCGTGGCCCCCTCGATCCGCTCGAGGGCCTCGGCGCGCTGGCGCCCGATCAACCCAAGTCCTACGACGGCGACGCGCAGGAGGCTCACCGGGTTGCCGTCAGTCGGATCCGGCAAGCGACAGGTTTGTGAAGACCAGCGCCTGCTGCGTGGCTGGAATCGCGGGCTTGCCCGCGACCGCCGGGGCGGCCAGCGCGCTGAGCGTGAGACGGTCGAGACCGGGGCTCAGCTGCACCGGTATTCGCCTTTCTTCGGTGCCCGGCGGGATCGTGTAGGTGTTACTCACGTGCCCGGGGCCGCGAACGAGCAGTACCGCGGGACTGGTTGACCCGGTGGCGCTGGTCGCGGCTACGATCACCGGCGTCATCCTCGCGACCAGCACTGCCGTTTGAGAGTCGGGTGAGACGATCGTGAGCTTGGCCCGTTCGCCGACGCTCAGCCCGAACGCCGTGGTGGAGGCCGTGAGGTTGGTGTAGGTGACGGGAGACGCGTGTATCACTTTGGCCGCGTTCACTTCCGCCAGCACGGGGCCCCCGGAGACAAGCGCGATCGCCCTCGACAGCGGCGAGGAGATGCGTTCCAGAGCGCTCCACGTCGAGGGGTAGTTGACGTCAAGCAGGTCGGCGTAGCCGGTGAAGCCGATCGCGATGCCGGCGAAGCAGCCCCAGACGACCAGGAGCGCTCCGCCGATCCGCACCAGCCGGCGGTAGCGCCCGCGGAGGTGGACAGCGAGAGCGAGCCACGCCGCGAGGGCGCCGAACAGGAACAGCGGCGCGAAGTCGACCTCGTAACGCTCGGTGGTGGCGTAGAACTCATACGAGAGGAACAGCAGGCCGAAGGCGCCCGCGCCCGCGAGAATCAGCAGCGGCGTGCCGAGCGAGCCGAGCAGCTTCGGGCGGCGTCGCCAGATCCACGGCAGCGCCCCGAGGAAGACCAGGATCGGCGCCATCGGGAGCAGCCCGGCGGTGAGTTCGAACGCCTGGTAGTTGGCGGGGAGCGTGCCGGGATACGATTCCGGCGGCGGGGAGATCTGGAGGAAGGGCAAGAGAATCGAGAGTCGTGGCGGGACCAGCAGGTAGTACCACACGCCGGGCGCCACGTAACTGGTGTCGCCGAAGTGGGCGGTGTGCTGGTTGAAGCCCGCCAGCGCGTATTTGGTGCCGACTTCCAGGGGGCTGCCGAAGCGCACCTGGTTGTAGAGCACCAGCAGCAGGCCGCACACGCCGATCGGGGCGAGCAGGGCGATCAGCAGCCCGCGCCGCGGGCGGGTCGCTCGGAACGACAGGTACACGGGGACGAGCACCAGCGCCGCCGCCGCGAGCGTCGGCCGCGCGCCGACCGCGAGGCCGAAGCAGAGGCTCATCAGCGCCAGGCGTCTCAGCGACGCCCGCCGC
The DNA here is from genome assembly GCA_963702085.1 of uncultured Solirubrobacterales bacterium. Lineage (GTDB taxonomy): Bacteria > Actinomycetota > Thermoleophilia > Solirubrobacterales > Solirubrobacteraceae > Palsa-744. The sequence goes on from OY969707.1 coordinate 3,598,384, forward strand.
TCGAGCAGCGCCGAGACGGCGAGCCAGATGCCGGCCATCGCGAAGCAGAAGCCGCTGGCGATGGCGTCCTCATAGACTTCCGGGCGGCGCAGGGTAAACGGCATCACCGAAGAGAGCGCCAGGGCGAGCGCGGCGAGCGCGCCCATCCACAGCGGTGCCCTGCCGAGCTGCCTGAGCACCACGCGCAGCACCGCGAGCGCGAACCCCAGCCCGACGACCGCGAAGATCGCGGCGGTCAGGCTCGTGGACGGTTCCAGGCCGAACAGGCGCAGCGGGATGAACAGAACGATCACCGGCGTGGGGCCCCAGGTGATGTACAGCTTGCCGTGATAGAGGGCGAAGTCGTGAATGTCCCGAGGGTGCAGCTGGAAGGTCGAGTTCGCCACCGGGTTGTACGGTTCGGGCAGCTTCAGCAGCCCGGCGGGGGGGCGACCGACCGAGAGGTGCAGGTGCAGAAAAGCGCTGGCCAGCACGTTGTAGGGGTTCGACTGCACGCCGCCGTTCAGCGCCAGCGGATACGAGGTGCCCGCGGTCCACAGGTAGAACGCGGCCCCCGCCACGAACACCGCGCCGAGTGCCAGGTTCACCCGATCCACCGCCAGCGCACGCACGCGGGCCGGTAGCCGCACAGCGCTCCGCAGCTGACTGATCCGCGCCTCCATGAGTCGGGCAGCGTAGATCGTGTGGGTCCTCAGTTGTGGAGGGCGGACCCTCCGCCCCGCCGCCTATTTGAGAGCGTCGACCGCGGTGTCTCCAACCCGGCGGACGGGCGCGCCCCCCACGGGCGGTTGGGGACCGTAGCGCAGCCGGGGCACCAACCACATCGCCTCCGCGGCGATGCGCCAGGACATCTTGCTCTGTCCTCGCCGGCGGTCGCGGAAGATTATGGGGACCTCGACGACGTTGAAGCCGGCGCGCACGGCGCGGTAGGTGAGCTCGACCTGGAAGGCGTACCCGTGCGAGCGCACGGAGTCGAAGTGGATCGCCTCGAGCACCTCGCGGCGGAAGCACTTGAAGCCGCCGGTGAGGTCGCGCACGCGCAGGGAGAGCACCAGCCGCGCGTAGGTGGAACCGCCCTCGCTGACGAAGCGGCGCAAGAGGCCCCAGTCCTCGACTCCCCCACCGGGTACGTAGCGGGAGCCGAGCGCGAGGTCGGCGCCGTCGGCGACCGCCTGCAGCAGACGGGGCAGGTCGGCGGGGTCGTGGGAGAAGTCGGAGTCCATCTCCAGCGCGTAGGTGGCCCCGTGGGCGAGGGCGTGGCGGAAGCCGGCGAGGTAGGCGGGGCCGATGCCTTCCTTGGCGGCGCGGTGGAGCACCTGCACCCAAGAGTGCGCGGCGGCCAGCCGATTGGCGATCGCACCCGTGCCGTCGGGCGAGCCGTCGTCGACGACGAGCACGCGGAAGTCCTCGCAGGGAGCGCGCCCGAGGGCCTCCCCGGCGGCGAGCACGACGGCCTCGATGTTCTCGGCCTCGTTGTAGGTGGGCAGTATGAGCCAGGCGGTGCCGTCCACTGAGGCCACGTACCCTAGAACGTCTGGGCGATGGTCGGTCGCAGGAGCGCGGGAGGACGTAAAAACGACGAGAATGGCGTGACGTGGCTGAGCTGTCGAATGCCGTGATCGCCGATGCCCTCGAGGAACTGGGGGATCTGTATGAGTTGGATGGGGCGATCGTGCATCGGGTGCTGGCGTATCGCCGGGCGGCGGAGACGGTGCGGGAGTCCTCGGTGTCGGTGGCGGGCCTCGCGCGGGCGGGGCGGGCGACAGAGCTGCCGGGGATCGGGGAGACGCTGCAGGAGAAGATCGTGGCGCTGGCGGACACCGGCGCGATCCCCGCGGCGGAGCGGCTGCGGGCGAAGTTCCCGCCGGGGCTGATCGCGATCACGCGCATCCCGGGCCTCGGCCCGAAGCGGGCGCGACTGCTGCACGAGCAGCTGGGGATCGACTCCCTGCAGGCGCTGCGCGAGGCGGCGCTGGGGCAGCGACTGCGCGCGGTGCGGGGGCTCGGAGAGCGGTTCGAGGCGAAAGTGCTCGAGGTCCTCGACGAGCTGGCCGCGGACGGAGGGTCCATCGGTGAGCTGCCGGCTCGAGCGCGGCGGGTGCTGCTGCCGGCGGCGATCGAGCTGGGCGAGGCGCTGGCCGCGGGACTGCGCGAGCACGGCCCCAAGGACGCCCACGTGCAGCTCGCGGGCTCGGCGCGGCGGGGAGTGGAGAGCGTGAAGGACATCGACCTCGTCGCGGTCACCACGGACGCGGAGCAGCTCGCCGGGGTGCTGGCGTCTCTGGAGCAGATCGAGCGCGTCTCCGCCGGCGGGCCGGCCGGCGCCAGAGGCCGTACACACTCGGGCCTCGGTGTGGACCTGCGGATCGCCGCACCCGAGCAGCTCGGGAACCTGCTCCAGCACTTCACCGGCTCCGCGGCCCACAACACGGCGCTGCGGGAGCTGGCGGTGCGTGGCGGGCTACACGTGTCCGAGTACGGCGTCAAGGACGACGCCGACGGGTCAACGCGGACGTGCGCCACGGAGCCGGAGGTGTACGGGCTGCTGGGACTCCCCTACATCGAGCCGGAGTTGCGGGAGAACCGGGGGGAGCTGGAGGCCGGGCTTGGGGAGTGGTCTGGATTGGCCCGTTCCGGCAGAGCCGGCGGGCCGAGCGGGTCGGTTGGTGGCGCGACCGGGCTACCAAATCTGATCGAGCTGGGCGACATCCGCGGCGACCTGCACTGCCACACGGTGGCCTCGGACGGGAAGGCCACGATCGAGGAGATGGCACTCGCGGCGCGGGGGCTGGGGTACGAGTACCTGGCGATCACCGACCACTCCGCCTCGCACGGCTTCGGCAACGCCGTCTCCCCGGAGCAGCTGCGCGAGCAGATCGAGCGGGTCGCGGAGCTCGACGCGCGCCTCGACGGGATCCGCCTGCTGGCGGGCAGCGAGGTGAACATCCTGCCGGACGGGACGCTCGACTACGAGGACGAGGTGCTGGAGCGGCTCGACTGGGTGGTGGCGAGCGTGCACACGGCCTTTGGGATGAGCGAGGCGGAGATGACCGAGCGGATGATCGCCGCCGTAGAGCACCCACTGGTCGACGCGATCGGCCACCCCACGGGCCGCCTGATCGTGCGGCGGGAGCCCTACGCGGTGGACTTGGAGGCCGTGTTCGCGGCAGCGGCGAGGATGGGCACGCTGATGGAGATCAACGCCAACCCGGACCGCCGCGACCTGTCCGAGGCGCACGCCCGCGCGGCGGTCCGCGCGGGGGTGAGCATCGTGATCGACTCCGACGCGCACCGCCCGCAAACACTTCAGAACATGCGCTGGGGGGTGCTCACCGCGCGGCGCGGGTGGCTGGGCAAGGCGGACGTGGCCAATACGCGCCCGTGGCCGCAACTGCAGCGGCTGCGCAAACGTAAGGGCCCACATCAAAATATCTGACGATCCCGCCATCTATCTTGATGTGAACCCTGGCGAACCGGCGGGCGCTGACGCGGGAGCCCAGGTCACGCACCGGGGGGCAGCCGGCCGTAGTACTGCGGGGTGCGGTAGGGGCAGTACAGTTCGACCTTCCCCGAGGAGGGGTTGTAGCGGCCCACCCAGACGCCGGTGCCGTCGGTCAACCGGGTGCAGGGCGGTGGCGAGCCCACCTTGACCGGCAGGTGCAGGAGGGTGGCGGCGCTGCTGGAGTTTCTGAATTCGGGCGCGCCGGTGAGGATCGGCGAGAGACCGGCGATGCGCGTCAGCGGCACGAGCCCTTCGGTGTCGAAGTCGGGTTCCCTGCTCTGCTGGACGCTCCACGCGAGCGTGCGCACGCCTTCGCGGTGCAGGACTTCGAGCAGCCCCGGGACGTCGCCGTCGCGGTGCGGCCCGGCGACCAGGAAACCGTTGGTCGAGTAGAACGTGACGGTGTCGGCGTAGTCCTCCCCCACCGGCGGCGGATTCACGAGCATGACCTGCTCGGTCTTGCCGACGCCGAACGTCGTGCCGAGGGTGTTTGCGACCACACCGAGCGCGAGCACGGCGATCGCCGCCCAGCTCGCCGCGCGTGGCAGGTGCACGATCCAGCCGGTGGCGATCACCGCCAGGTAGGGCAGCAGCGGGATCGCGTAGCGGATGTCGTGGGAGGGCGTCGCGGTGATCACGACCCACGCGACGACCGCCCCGGCGAAGAACTCGAGCCTCGCGCCCAGCTGCCCGCCCCACGCCTCGCGGCGGTGGCGCAAGAGCGTCAGGGCCATCCACGCAGTCCCCCCCACCAGCAGCGCGAACAGCGCCACCGTCAGCTGGGAGTTCAGGATGTTCCAGAAGTACCACGTGAAGTTCGCGAACGAGAGCGTCGGCGGCACGTCGCCGGGCACTACGATCGGGTTTTCCGTGGAGACCTTCAGGAAGGTGGAGAACTGGGCGAGGTGGTCGATGTACCAGGGGCCCGCCACGACCACCGCGACGACCGCGAACGTCACCAGGCCACGACGGTTGCGCCAACCGCCGCGCAGCAGGGCCACCGCCAGGATGCCCGCGACGAAGCCGGGGTACTGCACCTTGGTGACCAGACCGACCCCGACCGCGAGGCCAGCCAGCCCCGCGGTTCCGACACGACTGAAGTCATCACAGGCGAGGATCAGCCAGATCGACACCGCGACGAGCGCCCCCTCGGGCGCGTCGAGCATGAACACGTGGAATTGGGCGATCAGCAGGGCCGAGCCGAGCACGAAGACCGCCGCCAGCAGGCCCGCCTTGGACCCAAACAACAGGCGCCCCGTCTGGTAGCAGCCGAGCGCCATCAGCGAGACGAACACGAGGTTCTCGCCGACGATCGGCGGCGCGACGTGGACGCCTCCGATGAAGACGGCCACGGCACCGACCAGCGGCCCGAACGGCGGGTAGGGCGATTCGTGGTTGAGCGGCCCGAGCAGTTCGCCGGACTTGAGCATCTGGTGAAACAGGAACGCCGTTTCCAGGTGATCGCCCGCGTCGTAGATCGGGATGCTCCGATCCTGGGTGAGCCACCAGCAGGTGAGCGCGATGAAGGCCGTCGTGGCGCCGATCGCCCCCCACGCGTAGCCGCTCCACTGCGCCACGGCGGCGCGCACGTTGGCGACGCTGAGTTCGGGCAGCACCGGCCCGCTGGAGGCGCGCGCGGAGGCGGAGGCGCCGGCAGAGCCTCCGCGCGCGGAGGCCCGGACACCGTGGCGGCTCGACATCCTGCAAACCTAGTCGGGGGCCGCTGCGACCACCAGCGTCTTCCGATCGACCCAGTAGCCGTGCGGCCCGCTCACGCCCAGGGTGTCTCCGACCCCCGTTCCCCCAGCAGCCGCGGGAGCAACTCCTCGGCGACGAGGCGGTCCACGGCGGCGACGGTGAAGGGCTCCACGAGCTCCGCGGCGCGCGCGGCGTAGTCCGCCGCGGGCGTGTCGAGCGCGCAGCGCAGAGCGGCGCCGAGGTCTTTGCCCACGAGGCGGGCGTCGAGCTCGCGGGCGAGGGGCAACGCGACGTAGGCCCCGGGCGCGGGAGTGGTGACGAGCAGGCACCCCTCGGCGAGCGCCTCCAGCTGGGCGATCCCGTACTCCTCGCGGCGGGGCGCGCACACGAACACGCGGGCGCGACGCAGCAGGGCGCGGTAGTCGCTGTGGGCGAGCGGCCCGGCGATGTGGATGTCGTCGCCGGTGATGTCGAAGCCGCTCTCGCGCAGGCGCTCGCTCGTGACGCCGGTCACGATCAGCCGCTCCGAGGGCCGGCGCACGCGCCGCCAGGCCTCGAGCACGCGGTCGAAGCCCTTCTTGCGGGGGTTGGCCGCGTAGGTGACGGCGGCGATATCGCGCTCGGGAGGTGCGTGCCCGCGGATAGGCACGTCGAGCGAGGGCCCGCGCTCGACCTCCGGTCGGGCGTCTTCGGGGAGCGCGGGCGCAGAGATCGGAGCAGGCAGTACCAGGGCGCGCTGCTCACAGCCAGGAACCGCGGTGCGGGCCTCAGCCAGGGCACCAACACTTGACGGCAGCAGCAGGGGCGCTCGGCGCAGCCGGCGACGCTCCAGCGGGCGCTGCCACAGCCCGTGGCGGCCTGGACGGTTGGCGGCGGCGGGCGCGTCGAAGCGGATCGCCCCTGGCAGCGGCCACAGCAGGGCAGCGGTGGTGGTGGAGTAGATAACCGCCCGGGGCGGGGCCGCTCGCGAGCGCGCGAGCGCCTCCCGGGCGGCGCAACGGGCGGCGCGGGCCCAGCCGAGGTCGGTGAGCATCAGCGTGCGGACCTCCCCGGGGTGCCTCGCGCTCGCGATGGCTACGTGCGCACCGGCGCGCCGTAGGGAGCCGACCAGCTGCTCGTCGGCGACACGCAGGCCCTCGGTGGAGCCGAGCGTGACGAGCAGCACGTCGAGTGTGTCGAGGGGGGGGCTGTATGGGTTCTCTTTGGGGGCATATATAGGGTCTATGTCGGTTCTCTTTTCGGGGGGCATATATGGGGTCTGTTTGGTCTTCTATCGGGGAACCTATATGGGGGGGGTCCGTAGAGTTCTCTTTTGGGGGCATATATGGGGGGTCCATGGAGTTCTTTCCTTTTTGGGGGACATATAGGGCTCTTTGGGGGACCTCAACGCGCCTGCTCTGGGCGCAGCGCCTTGAAGCCGGGGGCGCGCTCCAGGGCGATGCGGCGAATAGGCGAGGTGGGCCGCACGTAGAAGCGCACCCCGTCGCGCTCCTCGATCGCCTCAACCGCGGCGTGTTGGTGGCGCCAGGCGAGTGCCCAGATGATCGCGAAGCCGGCGCCGATCCCGGGGACCTGGGGGGCGAGAAAGGAGAGGCCACCGGCGATCAGCGCACACGCGAACAGCGGCCACAGCCGGTTGACGAGGATCGCCGCAGGACGGTGCTCGGGCAGCGTGGTGGTGGCGCGCGCGCCCGCGAGCAGTTGCGCGATCGGGAGGCTCGTGTCGGCGCCCCGGCCGAGCGCGAGGCCGACCACAGCGGCGATCGCCCACCAGGCAACGGAGATAAGCGTGAGCTGCGACTGCGAGGAGGCAGCGGCGGCGGAGAGCACGGTGACGAGCGCGAGCGCGGTGGCGACACCGGCGGAGAGCAGAACGGTGGTCTTGAGGAACTCGGTGAAGCGCACGGGCGGACGATCTAAAGCAGTGCCTCGAGCAGCTCACGCACGCCGTCGGGACCGTCGATCGCGAGGTCGGCCTCGGCGAGCAGCTCCGGGGGGGTTTCGTCGGAGCGGACCGCCACGCACACGGCGCACTCGAGCTCCCCGCGCTGCACAAGCGAGCGCAGTCCGTGGAAGGCGTCGAGGTCGGTGGCGTCGTCCCCGACGTACAGCGCGGCGTGTAGAGCCGGGCTCTCGGCGGCGTTCCGGACACCCTCGGGATGCTGGCCGTCGAGCGGCGCAGCGTGCTGAGCGGAGCTGTCCGAGCGCGGGGGACTGGGACGCCGGCCGTCGAGCAGCGCGGTGACCCCAAGCCCCTTGTTGAGCTCCACCGGGGGGCGCACCTCGAGCACCTTGCGGCCCCAGTGGACCACGAAGCCCTCCTCCTCGGCCAGCGCGGCGATCTCCCGCGCAGCGGCCGCGGCGGCCTCTTCGTCGGGGGCGCCGCGCCAGTGAAAGGCGGCGATCGCCTGCTTGTCCTCGGCGCGCACGCGCAGGCGTTGGTGCGCGGGGGTGTAGACGCGGGCGGCGAAGGCACGCACACGCTCGCTCCAGGCGGCGAGCTCGGAGTCGAGCTCGGGGCGGGTGGCGCCGGGGCGCAGCAGCTCGCCGCCGTGGTTGCCGACGTAGGCGATCGTCCCGATCGCGACGATCTGGCGTGCGGTGGCCGCGCGGCGGCCGCTGACACAGCCGACGAGCCGGTAGCGCTTGGCGACCTCGATCAGCAGCGTACGTGTGGCCTCGGGGACGTGCGCGTCGTCGGCGTGCCGCACGATCGGGGCAAGCGTGCCGTCGATGTCAAGCAGTACGGCGGAGCGGGAGGGATCGGAGCACAGCGGCTCCAGTGCCTCCACCAAGCGTTGGGCGACGGGGGACACGCCCTTAGTATGCCCGAGCATGCCGATGACCCGGTCGCCCAGCAGAGCGCTGAAGCTGATGGCGATCGGCACGCTGGCGGGCCTATTCAGCGGGATCTTCGGGGTCGGGGGCGGCACGGTGATCGTGCCGCTGCTGGTGCTGTGGCTGGGCTACGGCGAGCGGGAGGCGACGGGGACCTCGCTGGCGGCGATCGTGTTCATCGCAGCCTTCGCGGCAGCGGCGCAGGCGGGGTACGGCAACGTGCGGGTGGTGGACGGGGTGCTGGTCGGGGTGCCGGCGGTGGGTGGGGTGCTGGTGGGGACCAGGCTGCAGCAGCGCCTGCAGGGTCGCACGATCGCGCTGCTGTTCGCGGTGGTGCTGGTGGCGAGCGCGGTGGAGTTGTTGGTGCGGTGATCGGCGCGATCGCGATCGGACTGGCGGCAGGCGTGGTGGCGGGCCTGCTGGGGGTCGGCGGCGGCGTGCTGTTCGTGCCGGGCCTGGTGATCTTCATGGACCTCACCCAGCACCAGGCGGAGGCGACCTCGTTGCTGGCGATCGTCCCGGTGGCGATCGTGGGCGCGGCGGTGCAGGACCGCTACGGCAACGTGCGCCGGGGGGACGCGCTGCGGTTGGGTCTGTTCTCGGTCGTGGGCGCGGCGGCGGGGGTCGCGCTGGCCAACGCGCTCTCGGGCAAGGCCCTGCAGGTCGGCTTCGCGCTGTTCATGCTGTTCGTGGCCGGGCAGCTGGTGCGCAAGAACATCGGTAGTAACCAAGAAGGCGTCTAGACTGAGTGGCGTGGGACTCGACAACCCAATCCACATCGCGTTCCTGGTTGTGATCCTGCTGCTGGTGTTCGGCGCCAAACGGCTCCCGGAAATCGGCCGCTCGCTGGGCAGCGGTATGCGTGAGTTCAAGGACTCGATCAGCGGGGAGTCCAAACAGCCGACGCTGAACCAAGCGGCACAACAGCCGCCACCGCAGGCTCCCGCCGCACAGCCAGTCGCACAACCAGAGACGCCCTCGGAGCAGAGCTAGCCCTCGCGAGCCGGCTCGGGCAGCACCGAAGGCCGCGCCTCTTCCAGCAGCGGCGAGCCGCAGCGCCAGCAGTAGGCGGCACCGCGGCTGTGCACCGCCCCGCAGGAGCGGCAGGCGCCACCGACCCCATCCTCCGCGGCGGACAGCAGCCGCTCGACCTCGCCGAGCTGGGCGTCGGCCTGCTGCAGCTCGGCAGCGCGGCGGGCGAGCACGTCGAGGCGGTAGTGGTCGCGAATCGCCATCTCGTACGCGAGCCCGCCGAGGTCCCAGGTGAGCGCAGCGACGCGCTCGGCCAGCCGCACGCGCTCGCGGCGCAGCTCGGCGGAGGAGCCGCTCCAGACCGCCGGGGACGGCGCCTGCACTGGCTCGGCAGAGGTGGGCACGACGCGCTCCTCGCGGGGCGGGCCGCCGTCGCCAGGGTGAGGCTGTCCGTTGGAGCCAGCGATAGCCATGAGGGCTAGTGGGTTTCGATCGGCCCGCTACCGAGCGCTGCCTTGACTTCTTTGGCGTGCTGCTTGCCGGTTGTGTGTTCTAGTTTCTGCAGAGTGGAAGAGGAGGTTTTGTGGGCCGGGGGCAGCGCCTTGGGGGACTGGACTTCCTTGGCCGCTTCGGCTTCTTCGGCGCTGCTTTCCGAAACCCCGCCTTCGCTCTTGGACGTGTTGTGGGACTGAGAGGAGCCGCTGGAGGAGTGGTTGCCGGAGGAGGCGCTGGAGCCGGTGGACGTACCCGCGCTACCGGAGGGGCTCGCGGCCGCGGCGGCGGCGAGCGGGGTGTTCAACTTCACTTCGTAGACCTGCTTGCCGGTGGGAGCGCTCCCGGTGAGCCAGTGCCCGACGAGCAGCCCGATCAGCAGCGCCGCGAGCAGCACCCCGAGCAGGCCGAAGAGACCGGAGTAGCGACGCAGCGAGCCGAGCATCCCGGGAGGATCGGGGGGCGGCTGATAGCCGGCGGCGGAGGGCGCACCGAGGATCGCCGTCGCGGCCGTCTGCTGGCCGAAACGGGGATGCTCGCCGAAGGCGAGTGTCTCCCGGCTTCGGTCGGCCTGGAGCACATCCAGGAAGGCGAGGCGCACGGGCGAAGCGGGACGCCCGCAGGCCAGGCAGTAACGCTGGTCGGGAGCGAGCGGCGCGCCGCACCCAGCGCAGCTGGCGGTAGCGACGCCGTTGGAGGGGCTTGGCGGCCCCGTCGTCTCGCGCGGGATCACGTCCATGGGAACCTCCACGAGGACCTCATCCGAAGGCCCCCCGGACGTAGTCACGGGTGCGGACGGCGCGGGGTTCCTCGAAGACCTGCTCGACGGTCCCGTACTCGACGAGGTCGCCGAGGTACATGAAGGCTACCTTGTCGGCGACGCGGTGCGCCTGGGCGAGGTTGTGGGTGACGATCACCACCGCGAGGTCGCGGCGCAGCTCGTGGATCAGCTCCTCGATGACGCCGGTGGAGATCGGGTCGAGCGCCGAGCAGGGCTCGTCCATCAGCAGCACCTCGGGCCGGGGCGCGATCGCGCGGGCGATGCACAGCCGCTGCTGCTGGCCGCCGGAGAGGCGTAGCGCGGGGCGGTGCAGATCGTCGGCGACCTCGTCGTAGAGGCCGGCGCGCCGCAGCGCGTCGGCCACGAGCGGCTCGAGCTCGGCCCGCCGGGGGCGACGACGGGACTGCTCGCGCAGCGCGAAGGCGACGTTGTCGAAGATCGACATCGGGAAGGGGTTGGGCTGCTGAAAGACCATCGCGACGCGGGCGCGCAGGGCGGTATCTTCGAGGTCGTGGATGTCGCCCCCGTCGAGCAGCACGCGCCCGCCGCGACGGGCGCCCGGGGTCAGCTCGGTGAGCCGGTTGAGGGTGCGCAGCAGGGTCGTCTTACCGCAGCCGGAGGGCCCGATCAGGGCCAGCACCTCGCCCTGGTGGATCGAGAGCGAGACGGAGCGCACGGCGTTGGCGCCACGCCGACCCAGAGTGCTGGCGCCGCCGTAGGAGACGCTGACGTCCTCCAGCCGCAACCGCTCGGGGCCGGCAGGCGAGGAGAGCGGACGCAGCGCGTCGCGCTGCTCGGGGGGGCGCACCGGCTCGGGGGGCCGGTCTAGCACGATCGTGCGCACGGGGGGCACCTGCTGCGCCTGCGGCCGACTCGGTGGGTCGAATGCCTGTTCGAGCTCGATCATCGTAGGACTCGTCATCGGTTCCTCACCTTCCACACTATAAGGACTGAAATGGTGTTGTCGAGCATCTTCATACGATCCCTCCAGCGATGGCGACTCCCCCGGCGCGTTCCTGGGAACGGCGGGAGAACCGTTCCACCGCGAGGTTGAGTAGCAGCACGAACACCAGCAGCACGACGGCGGCAGCGTAGGCCTTCTGCGGGGCGAGCGATTCGCCGGCGGGGGAGTTGTCGTAGATGTAGCTGGTGAGGCTGGAGCCTTCTCCGCGCAGCACGTTCACGCCCGGAAGCCCTCCTTCGGGCGTGATGCGCAGCGTATCGCCGAGCATCACGACCACGATCGCGGTGTCGGCGACGATGCGGCTGACGCCGAGCGTGACGCCGGTGGCGATGTTGGGGCGCACGGAGGGCAGCAGCACGCGGCGGATCGTGGCGATGCGCGTCTTGCCGAGCGCGAACGCGGCCTCGCGCATGTGGGTGGGCACGGACTGCAGGCCGTCGCGGGTGGCGACGAATATCGGGGCCAGCGCGATCAGCGACATCATCGCGCCGGCGGCGAGGAAGGACGTGCCCGTGGCAACGCCATTGGGAGCAGAGGAGGCGAACCCAAGGAAGTGCAGCTGGAAGACCGCCAGGCCAAAGACAGCAATCAGGATGTCGGGGGTCCCGGCGACGACCTCGATGCTGGATTCGACGACTCGCGTCAGCCAGCGCGGACGCCCGTACTCGACGATCCACAGCGCGCAGCAGATCGCCAGCGGAGCGGCGATCACGATGCCGATTACGGTCAGCAGCATGGTCCCCAACAGCGGATCGAGGAAGCCGCCCGAGCCGGCCTGATCGAGGCTCGCCTGGGGGCGGCTGAAGATCAGCTCCGGGCGCAGGTACTGGATGCCGCGGAAGCCCATGTAGAGGAGGATCGCGGCCGCGACCACGCACAGCGAGAGGCCCGCCCCCCACGCGGCAAGCCACACGAGACGGTCGCTCCAGCGCCAGGTGCGCATCGAGGAGCCGCGGCCACGGCCCGATGCAAGCTCGCCCGCTGAGACGAAGCTCATCCGCGCACCTGGTACTTGCGGAGCGGCAGCTTCACCAGGTAGGCCGCGACCGACAGGACGCAGACGGAGAACAGCAGCAGCAGGGCGCAAGCGTACAGCGCGGAGTTCAGCGCCGGGGCGCCGCCAAGCCCTTCGCGGAAGTCGACGATCGTGGAAGCAAGGGTGCGCAGGGGCTCGTAGAAGAAGGCCACTCCGTCACTCGGCCGAGGCGCGAAGAAGTTTGAGCCGGAGACCATCGAGATCATGATCGCCTCGCCGAGCGCGCGAGCGGTGGCCAGCACGGTGGCGGCGACAATCGCGGGGCGCACGGCGCGCAGGGTGACGGCGCGGATTGCGCGCAGCCGGTTGACGCCGAGCGCGACGGCGCCCTCGCGCCAGGCTCCGGGCACCGCGCCGAGGGCGTCGCAGATGAGCGCGATCATGATCGGGCTAATCATCAGGGTGAGCAGCACAACGGCTATCGCCAGTCCGGCGCCGGTGAGCTGAACGGTGCCCTCCAGCGAGGTCCGCTCGGAGAGGGTGATGATGTGGTTGCCTACGAACGGCACCAGCACGAGGATCCCGAGCAGCCCCCAGATGACCGAGGGCACGGAGGCGAGCAGGCGCACGACGCGGATCATCGTGGGGCGCAGGCGGGCGGGGGCGAGCTCGACGATGAAGATTGCGCAGAGCACCGCGAGCGGCAGCGCGAGCAGCACCGCCAGCGAGGTGATCAGCAGCGTGCCGTAGATGATCGGCCAGGCGCGCAGGTGGTAGGCGGAGGCGGGGGGGTGCGTGGGAGCGTTCAGCATGTTTTCGAACTGCACCTTCAGGCTGCCGCCGGGCCCGAGCCAGGAGAGGCCGTTGTGCTCGAAGGTGGGCCAGGCGCGCACAGCGACGAACGCCACCATGAAGAGCACGGAGAGGCAGACGAGGAACGACACCGCGCCGAGCGTACGCTCGGCGCGGTGGTCGGTCCAGGGGTTGCGTAGACGGTGGAGCATGGGATTGAGGGCCGAAGAGAAGCTCGGCTCGCCGGCCGCGGCCACACTCAGTGGCGCGGCCGGCTGCGTCACCTCTAGGTCGCTTTGACCGGAACCCACTGGGTCGAGATGATTTTGCGTGCTGACTTGCTGGTTTTGATCCACGAGATGAACTTGGCGGCCGCTCCGGTGGCGGGACCCTTGGTCACCTCGTAGAACCGCGCGGTGGCGGTGTACTGCCCGGACGCGACATTGGCGCGCGTGCAGGCGACGCCGTTGTAGGCGACTGGGTTGACGGTCCCCTGGTCGGCGCGGTAGTTGGAGAGGAAGCCGATCCCGTTGGGGGTGTTGGCGACCTGCTGCTCGAGCAGCCCCTCGGAGGGCTCTTCGGCCGCGGTCGAGGCGACGCTCTTGTTGGCGAGGAACAGGGTCTTGAAGTTGGTCAGCACGCCGGCGGTGGAGGTGCGGCTGATCAGGTCGATCGGCCCGGAGACCGAGGCGCCGGGGACCTGGCCCCATTCCTTGTCTTTGGCCTCGAAGATCGCCTGGACCTGGGCTTCGGTGAGGGAGGAGAGGGTGTTGGACTTGTTGGTGACGATGCAGATCCCGTATTCGGCGATCGGGTAGAAGTCGAGTCCGGCCGGGTCGGTCGACAGGGGGTCGCGGGAGACGTCGGCGATCTGGACGCGGCTGGAGGCGACGTCGTTGATGCCGATCGTGGTGCCACCCTGGGAGATCCTGAAGGCGACCTTGTCGTGGTTGAGCTTCGAGTACTTGTGGGCGAGCAGCTGGACTAGCGGGAAGGAGGCGGTGGCTCCGCTGATCGTGATCACGCTCGAAGCCGAGGCGATCGCGGGCACCGCGCTCCCTATCAGGGTCACAGCCGCGAACGAGGCGGCGATACGGCGGATTCGATGCATGTGAGAGGCCTCCGATTGGGACGTATTGACAAGTTGTTGACGAGCACCCTACCATATCCTCATAAACAAGATCGAGATTAGCTATTTTGTCGAAAAGATCAGTAAAGTCTAGATCCCTCCCGATGACCTCTCCCCCAACTCCCCTCCCCCCCCAGGCCCCCAAGCTCCCCTCCCGCGGGGTGAGCGCGATCCTCGCGGCGCTGATGCTGGCCGCGGGGATCGCAGCGGGGGCCCTGATCGGCCCGGGCCCGGCGGCTTCGCTGGCGAGCACCTCACGGGCGGCCGCGGTGGGGCGGATCCTGGCGCTGCTGGCGCTGGGCGAGGGAGCGGGCGGCGGCAGCGGGCTGCTGCTCTCCTCCGGCGCAGGCCACACGTCGAGCACGCCCGCGTCCCAGCCGGCGCCGTCCTCCGCGAGCAACGCGACGGCGGGGACGGGCAGCGGGCAGGCCGAAGCGGGCGGGGGGCAGGCGTGGGGGGCCCAAGCAGCTCCCTCGCCGTCCCCGTCAACATCCTCCTCATCCCCCAGGTCGGGCTCCTCCGAAGGCTCAGCGTCTCCGACTCGCTCCACGACGCCGACGGCGGGCAGCGGGGAAAGCGAAACGAAGAAAGCGACGACGCCGCTGCCCCCGGTAGCGCACGTGTGGCTGATCGTGCTCCCCTACGGGACGAGCGTGACCAACGCGCTGGGACAGAGCGCGGCGGCGCCCTACATCGACGGGCAGTTGGCGGGACAGGGAACCGTCCTGAGCGCCTACACGTCCCTCGCGGCGGGGCAGCTCGCGGGCACCGCGACGCTGCTCTCCGGCCAGGAGGCGGCGAGCGTGAGCACGATCTCCCCGCCGGCGTGCGGCACGGCTGGCACACCCTGCCCGTCGGGGGAACCGGCCGGCGTGGCGTCAGCGGACGCCTTCGTGGGGGAAGTGGTGCCGAAGATCGTGGCGAGCACGACCTACCGCGAACACGGGCTGATCGTGATCACGTTCGCGACCTCGACGGGCGCGGCGAGCACACCCCCGACGGGGGCGCCGAGTACGGAAGGGGCGGGCGCGGAAGTGGCGTACCCAGCGGGGACGCTCACCACCACGCTCACGGCGGCGAGCGCCCCGGCAGGGGCGCTGGTGCTCTCGCCCTTCCTGCGCCACCCGGGCAAGCGGCTCACGAGCGCTTTCGACCCTCAGGCCCCTCGCAAGAGCCTGGAAGGGCTCCTCCAGACCAAGGCCACGGGCGCCTGAGCGCTGAGACTTGACCCACCCACGACAGACCCAGCAACCCCACCCACCAACAAACGGAGGCCCAGTGCACTCACTGAAGTCGATATACAGCAGCGCCCTGAAAGCAAACGGGCGGCGAGCCACGTGGTGGCTCACCGCGTTGATGGGCGCGATCGCCCTGTCGCTCGCCACCCCGGCCCTCGGGGAGGCGGCCGAAGCGACCCCGCCGAGCACCGCGCCACAGGTGGCGTCGAACCCGAACGACTACGAATGCGGTGGGGGCATCGGCCCCGGCAAGGCAGAAGAAGGCGGCGAAGAAACGCCGGTGCAGTACGAATTCAAATGCAACGGGCAGATCACCGGCTACCAGTTGCAGACGCAGCTGCCGGTCACGGGGATTGAAGGCTCGCCGCTGGTCACCAACTACCAGGGCACACCGCTGAAAGACTCGTTCTCGTGCGGCGGAACGTTCCCGGGGTACGCGGTCAACTGCGTGGGCTCGAGCACCACGGAAGCAAACGAGCACGTCACGGGGCAGTTCACGATCGGCTGGAAGCTGTGCACCGAGCCGCGCGTGGATGCGCTGCTGACGGTGACGTACGCGTACCTGGAAAAGGGCGTGATCACGCAGGCGATCTCGGGTCCGTTCGACCTCGGCCGCCCGAAAGGCTGCCCGGCGACGGCACAGTCGGGCAAGGACCGGCTCGACGCCTACCAGGGCAAGGAACCGAAACCAAAGAAGAAGCACAAGGGCACGAAGAGCACGGGGAAGAAGAACGGCAAGAGCAAGAAGAGCTAAGGGCCTCTGAAGTCCCCGTCCCTGCGGCGGTGGGCGCACCCACGCCCGCCCACCGCCGCAGGACGAGCCACATCCACCAGCCCACCGCCGCAGGACGAGCCACATCCACCAGCCCACCGGCGCAGGAGGAACCACTAGGCTGGCGGTCCATGGGGATCGCGTCGGGTCGGAGGAAGGGGCAGAGGGAGACACGGGTCGTCCGCGCCCCGGGAGTCGCGCTCGCGCTCACCGCGCTGCTCCTCGGGGGCTGCGGGGCAAGCGGCTCGGGAGCGCCCACGACGGTCACCGATACCGCAGCGGTGGCGCCGGTCTTGAGGAGTTGCCCGAGCGCGGCGGTGCAAGCCCTCGAAGAAGTGGCCGGCCGGGTCTACCGGGAGTCCGCGAGCGGGCGCATCGCGACCGAGGCCGTCCAGCGCCTGGGGAGCTCGAGCGCGCTCGCGGCGGCCGTCGAACGCGACGAACCCGCGGCGGCACGACGGGTGCTGGAGGGGCTGCTGCTCAACCAGATCGTGAGTGTGGAGGTGACGCGCAACGGCCGCACGCTCGCGAAGGTAGAACGCGGGGAGGGGATCGCTCCGGCGAGCGGGCGCGTGGTCGGCGCGGACGGAGTCGAGGTGGGCACGTTCACGGTTTCGGTGCAGGGCGCCAACGGCTACGCCCAGACGCTGGCGGGCCTGCTCGACGCCCAGGTGGTGGAGCGCAGCGGCGGGCGGTTGCTGCACTCGACGCTGCACCCCGCGCCGGCCCTCGCGCGGGGCAAGGACGAAGTGAGCTACCGCGGGGTGAGCTACCGCGTGGACACGTTCGCCGGCAAAGCGTTCCCGGACCGGCCGCTGAGCGTCTCGCTGCTGGTGTCTCCCACCGCCCTCGCGGGAGTCTGCCCAGGGAGCGCCCCTCCAGCGGGCGCACCGTCAGCGTCCACTGCGGCGCAGGCGCGAGCGAACACGTTCGGGGAGGTGGCCGAACGGGTGTACTACGCGGAGCACGAAGGCAGCAAAGCCGAACTGCTCCTCGGCTACGTGGAGCGCTCGCGAGCCTTCCGAGAAGCGGTGCTCGCGGGCAACGCCACGGCGACGCGGGCGGCGATCGTCGGTTTCTTCCGCAGCCACCTGCACATCGTGCGGGTGCGCGTGAGCCGCGCAGGCAAGCTGCTGGTGGATGTGGGCGGCCCCCACGTGCTGGCGCCGATCCCCGGCGTGATCCGTAACGCCAAGGGACTGGCGGCCCACTTCCTGCTGGCGATCCAGGACGACAAGGGCTTCCAGATCCTCTCGCAGGCGTTCACGGGAGCGCAGGTGCTGATGCGGCAGGGAACAAGCCAGGTGGAAGGCACCCTGAGCCCCGGACCGACCAAGGTCCCCAACCGCGGCAGGGTGGTCTACCGCGGCGTGCCCTACCAGGCGTACTCGTTCGACGCCGAAGCGTTCCCCTCAGGCAGGCTGCGCATCTCGCTGCTGTACCCGGCGAGCTGAGAAGGAATCTTCGCTCGTCGGCCGCCGGCAGGCAGCCAGGGGTGGGCGGGTGAGATCAAACGAGGCTCGTGGACATCCGCTCGACCTCATGGACAGAGGTGAGGCCGGCGCGGATCTTCTCGAGGCCGTCGTCGCGCAGGCGGCGCATCCCCTGGCGGGCAGCGATGGCAGCGATCTCATCGACTGAGCCGTGCTGGAGGATCAGGGTGCGGATCTCCTCGGAGACGGTCATCACCTCGTAGATGCCCACGCGGCCGCGGTAGCCGGAGCCCGAGCAGCGCGAGCATCCGACGGCCTCAAAGGGCTCGGCGCCGGCGAGGCCGAGCTCGAGCAGCACCGACTCGGGGAGCGAGGCGGGGCGCTTGCAGTGGGGGCAGAGCTTGCGCACGAGCCGCTGGGCGACGACGCAGTCGACGGCCGAGGAGATCAGGAAGGGCTCGATGCCCATGTCGATGAGCCGCCCGAGCGCGGAGGGGGCGTCGCGGGTGTGCAGCGTGGAGAGCACCATGTGCCCGGTGAGAGCGGCCTCGACCGCGATGTGGGCGGTCTCGCGGTCGCGGATCTCACCCACCATGATCACGTCGGGGTCGGCGCGCAGCATCGAGCGCAGGCCCACGTCGAAGGTGACGCCGGCCTTCGGGGCGATCTGCATCTGCTTGACCCCCGCGATCCGCGACTCGACGGGGTCCTCGATCGTGAGGATCGAGCGGGCGCCGTCGTTGAGCACGGCGAGCGCGGCGTAGAGGGTGGTGGACTTGCCCGAGCCGGTGGGCCCGGTGACGAGCACGGCCCCGTGGGGCCGTGCGATCGCCTGGGCGAAGTGCTCCTGCTCGGCGGGCTGCAGGCCCAGCGACTCGAGGTCCTGCACGACGACGCCCTTGTCGAGGATGCGCAGCACCGCGCCCTCGCCGTAGACGAGCGGGAGGGTGACGACGCGGATGTCGATGCGCCGGCCCTCGACGTTCAGCGCGAGGCGGCCGTCCTGGGGAACGCGCCGCTCGGAGATGTCGATGTCGGCCATGATCTTGATGCGCGAGATCATGCCCGCGGCCATCCGGCGACGCACGGTGGCCGCCGGGTAGAGCACCCCGTCGACGCGGAACAGCACGCGGGTGTCGCCCTCTTCGGGGTTGACGTGGATGTCGGAGGCCCCCTGCTGGACGGCCTGGGCGATGATCGAGTGCACGAGCTTGATGACCGGCGCGTCCTGGTCGGCCTCCTCGGCGAGCGACGTGGAAAGGTCCCCCGCACCCTCCTCCTCCCCCTCGACGATGTCTTCGATCGCGCCCTCCAACCGCCCGAGGCGGCCTGCGAGCAGCTTGACGTCCTCCGCGGAGGCGGCGGCGACCCGCACGCGACGGTTGGTGATCATCGCGATGTCGTCGATCGAGAGGATGTTGGTGGGGTCGGCCATCGCCAGCAGCAGCGCCCCGTCGTCCATGAAGCGCACGGGCACCGCCTGGTAGCGCTTGATGGCCTCGGCACTCAGCAGGTTGACCGCGCCCATGTCGGGCTCGTAGGAGGAGAGGTCGATGTATTCCAGGCCGAACCGTTCGGCGACCACGCGGGCGAGCTGGTCCTGGCGCAGAACCCCCTGCTCGACCAGCACCTGCCCGGTGGGCTTACGCTGTGAGCGCGCCGCGGCGACGGCCCGCTCGACGGCGGAGCGGTCGGCGAACCCGAGGTCGACGACGACCTCTCCGATGCGCCGCCCGGGGCGCAGGGGCCGTGTGGGAGAGTTGAGCCCGTTGGCGGGGTGGCGCACCTGAGTTGATGGGATCCCCCCCCCACCCATCCCCGCCCCGTTCCCCACTCCGCCGGCGGGAGGAACAGGAGGTTCCAGGACCACGAGGGGGTCTGGGGCGGGGGGCTCCGGGGCGAGGGGCTCCTCCAGGCTCAGCGGCGGGGGCGACTCTTCCAAGCTCTGGGGCGGCGGTTCCTCCAGGCCCGGGGGCGGCGGTTCCAAGAGCAGGGTGGCGGTGGGACGCTCGAGAACCGCGGTGGCGGAACCGGAGACCGCCGACTCGAGCGCCGAGAGCTCGGAGGTCACGGGGGCAGGCGGCGGGGATTCCGTGCCGCCCCCACCCGGCGAAGCCGTGGGCTCAGCGAGGGGGGGCGGCGGTGCGGCGGGAGCGGAGGCAGGCGGCGGCCCAGCCGGCAGCGACGCCGCGGGCTCGGCAGCGGGTGAGGCGGGCGCGGAGACAACGGGCTCGGGGGTAAGAGACCCATCCACCTGTGGCGGGATCGCCTGCTCGTCACCGTCCGCCTTGGCGCGTCGGCGTCTGAACCAACTCATCAAGGTCTAATCGGCATCGGGCGGCCCGCGCTTGACCGCCGTGGGTCGTGTGCCCGCGGGCACCCGTAGCCCACGCAAGACCACCGTGCGGCGTGTGCCCGCCGGCGCCGGTGGCCCACGCCCGACCGCTCTGCCCGGCCCCGCCGGCGCGCGCGCTCAGGGCCCGTACTCGAAGGCGCTGTGGAGGTGGGCGTCGAGCGCGTTACAGCGGTACAGCGCGATCGCCTCGGCGGAGGCGAAGCGCTGGCCGGGCAGAGCGTCGGGGCCGTGGTGGGCGAGGATGCAGTGCTCGAGCGCCAGGCGCCGCGGGGCGGGCAGCGAGGAGGGGTAGCGGGGCGCGAGCAGGCGCAGCCCCAGCTGCAGGTGCCCGAGCAGCCGCCCCTCGTCGGAGCGCGCGATCTCCGCGCCAAAGGTGAACTCGCGGGTCTTGCCGAGGTCGTGCAGCAGGGCGGCGGCGAGCAGCAGGTCGCGGTCGAGGCGGGGGTGCAGGGTGCAGAGCTCGTGAGCCAGCGCGGCGACGGCGACGGTGTGCTCGAGCAGCCCGCCGAGGTAGGCGTGGTGGGAGCCGGCGCCGGCCCGCGTGGAGCCGCCGGCGCCCGCCCGCACGGGGATCGAGCAGGGGGCACGGCGCAGCTCGGCGCGCAGAGGGCGGTCGCCGAGCACGCGCTCGAGCAGGGCGCGCAGCCCCGGTTCAAAGAGCTCGCGGGAGAGGTGCTCGAAGAAGCCTTCGAGCTCGTCGAGGTCGCGGTGGGCGACGGGCAGGAAGCCGGCGGGGTCGGCCTCGTCGCCCTCGGCGCGGGCGATCGTGCGCAGATCGAGCTGCAACTGGTCGCGGTAGCGCTCGACGCGACCCTGCACGCGCACGAGGTCGCCGCGCTCGAAGCGCCCGGCGAGCAGGTCGGCGTCGCGGAAGGCGCGTGCGGGGATCGAGCCGGTGCGGTCGCGCAGCTCGACCGTCAGGTAGGGAGTGCCGGCCCGCGTGAGCAGGCGCTCCTTGCGCGAGCACGCGAACACCCCCGCGACGACGTCGCCCTCGCGCAGGGTCGCAACCGTAGGGGGTTCCTCAGAACCTGACTCGGGGGCGGCCATGCCCGCATGATGTACGGTGGAGCGGATGCAGCCGCTGATCTGGGACCACCGCCCGGAGGGCCTGCGGGCTCCAGCGATGGTGTGCGCCTTCCAGGGGTGGAACGACGCGGGGGACGCGGCCTCGACGGCGGTGGAGTTCGTCGCCAACGCACTGGAGGCGCGGCGCTTCGCGCAGCTCGACACCGAGGAGTTCTACGACTTCCAGGCCAACCGCCCGCGGATCCGCTTCTCCGCGGAGGGCGACCCGTCCACCCGCCGCGAGATCGAGTGGCCGTCGGTGGAGGTGTTCGCAGCGGCCGCCCCCGGAGCGCAGCGGGACCTGGTGCTGGTGCAGGGCGTGGAGCCGTCGCTGCGGTGGCGCACGTTCAGCGCGACGATCGTGGAGCTCGCGGAAGCCCTGGGGGTGCGGCTGGTGATCACCCTGGGGGCGCTGCTGGCGGACGTGCCCCACACGCTCCCGGTGGCGATGACCGGCTTCTCCTCGGACCCCGCCCTGAGCGATCGCCTCGGAACCGCCGGGCGCCCGAGCAGGTACGAGGGCCCCACGGGGATCGTGGGCGTCCTGCACACCGCGACCACGGAGGCCGGCCTGCCGTCGGTGAGCGTGTGGGCGAGCGTCCCCCACTACGTCGCCGCGGCCCCCAGCCCGAAGGCGGCGCTGGCGCTGGTGCGCCGCCTGGAGGACCTCGTGGGCGTGAGCGTGGATGCGCGGGAGCTGGAGGAGGCGACCGCGAACTACGAGCGCCAGGTGGGCCTCGCGGTGTCGAGCAATCCGGAGGTGCAGGCGTTCGTGGAGCGCCTGGAGCAGGACGCGGAAAGCGAGGAGGAGGACGAGGGCGAGAACGGGTGGAGCGGGCGGGACCCGATCTCGATGGATGACCTGCCCTCAGGAGAGCCTGCTCGCCAGCGAGTTCCAGCGGTTCCTGCGCCAGCACGGAACCCGGCCCCCCGAGAACCCCCCCAAACGCTCGTAGGGCCGTAGGCTGGTCCGCCGCTGCGGCAAAAGGTCACGATTCCCTGCGTGTCGTGGCTAATATACTCTGCGTCAGATGGCTAACACGGCAGGCGTCCCGGTCCCATATCAGCAGCGCCTCGTGGATCCACTGCTGGACGAGCTGCTCAGCCAGCTGCCGGCGGTGCTCGTGGTTGGGCCGCGCACGGCCGGCAAGACGACGACACTGACCCGGCGTGCGGGAACGGTGATCAGGCTCGACAGGCGCCTGCGGGCGGCGGCGTTCGAGGCCGACCCCGATGCCGCGCTCAGGGGTCTCGCGGAGCCCGTGCTGCTCGATGAGTGGCAGCGCGTGCCGGGCGTGCTGGGCGCGGTCAGGCGCGCGGTCGAAGCGGACCCTCACGCCAATCGCTTTTACGTCACCGGTTCGGTCCGCGCCGAGCTCGAGCACGAGGTCTGGCCCGCCACTGGCCGACTCGTGCGTGTAGCGATGTACCCGATGACGGTCGGTGAGCAGATCGGCAGGCAGGGCCGATCGTTCTTCGACAGGATCGCCGCCGGCGAGGAGCTGAGCGTTCCCGCGGAGTGCCCGGACCTGCGCGGCTACGTGGAGCTTGCGCTGCGAAGCGGCTTCCCTGACGCCGCCCTGCGCCTGACCGGGGGCGCCCGAAGAGCGTGGCTTGAGAGCTACGTCGAGGATCTGCTCACCCATGACGTCGAGCAGATCGAGGAGAGCGCCAGCAGGCGCCGTGACCCGCAGCGCTTGCGGCGCTTCCTGGAGGCGTACGCGCTCAACTCGGCGGGCGTGGCCGACCAGAAGACGATCTATGACGCGGCACAGGTGAACAAGGGGACGGCAACCGCCTACGAGGATCTGCTGGCGGGACTGCTGATCGCGGAGCGCGTGCCGGCGTGGTCGTCGAATCGACTCAAGCGCCTGGTGCTTCGGCCAAAGCGCTATCTGATCGACGCCGCCCTGATGACCACGACACTTGGGCTCGACGAGCAGGCCGTAATCGCGGACGGCGACATGCTGGGGCGGGTGCTCGACACGTTCGTGGCCGCGCAGCTGCGTCCCGAGCTCGCGATAGCGAGCTCACGCCCACGGCTCTACCACCTGCGGACCGAGGAGGGCCGCCACGAGATCGACCTGATCGCCGAGCTCGCGGGACGGCGGGTCGTGGGGATCGAGGTCAAGGCAAGCGCCGCCCCGAGCGCGCACGAGGACGCCAGACACCTCGCGTGGCTGGCAGAGCGGCTCGGCGAGCGCTTCCTGGCAGGCGTCGTTCTGCACACCGGGCCCCATGTGTACAAGCTCGACGAGAAGATCATCGCCGCCCCGATCGCGGTCCTGTGGGGCTAGCGGGTCACGGCCGACACCTATCGGGAAGGCGACCCCGCGGCTCTATAGTCGATCTCCAACGCCTACAACGTCGCCTGCACGTGACCGCAGTCCTGGACGGCGTATGCCGGGGCGCAGTAGGTCTGGGCCGTCCACTTGACTTTGAAATCGTGAACAAAGCGTTCCAGGGCATGTTGGCGACCGCGAGCGCCGTGGTGGCCGGCCTGCACAGATCTCTGGATGCGTTCCGACAAGATACTCAAACGCACGCGGAGTAGAAGATCCGCGACGGTCTGGCCCGACTGCTCGAGGAATCTCTTGAATGCCCTCCGCTTGGGAAACTGCTGAGCGCGGATGTGGTCGAATCTGCGACGCACTGCGGCTTCCGAGACGGCGATGTTTCGATCCTGTGCTTCGCCGAGTATCCAATCGGATGAGATCAGGAAGCCCATCACCTGCTGCACCACGGTGCCCCTGGGCTGGTGGTGCTTAACCGGCCCTTCGGCCCTGCGCGCGACATGCGCCCAGTGCTGGAACGTCGCTCCCACGATCGACTGCGAGCCGATGCACGCCACGATCCGTTCCGATGCCGGCTCGACGGGACCGGGTGTCACCGGGGCGTAACGACCGGCACCCTATCACCGCGAGTCCCGTATCAGATCTCAGACCATACACAGCCGTAAGCGGCTACTTCTTCCGCCTCCTCGCCTTGCGGCCATTGTGCCGCAGAGCGAGATGAACGCTCCGCACCCGCGGCTGACCCGCTCCGACGCCAGTTTCGAGGATCGTGAGGCTCGCGCTCAGCTGCCCGTGCCCGGCGCTCAGCAGCGTGCGGCCCGCGGCGTTGAGGGCGAGCTTGACGGTGGTGGTCTGCGCAGACGGGACGGTGAACGTCGCAGTCCCGATCGTGACGGTGCGCGAGCTCTTGTGCGCGCGCCTCCCCTGGGAGGTCTCCTTCGCGGATAGCGTGAGCGTTCCCGAGCACGTTTCGAGCCCGCCGGAGCATTCGAGCTTCACGAGCACCGTGTCGTTGCCCTGCACGCTGAGGTTCGTGCCGGCGAGGGAGACTTCGTCGGTCGCAGCGGCCACCGCTTCCGTGGGCGCCGATGTGGACGGTTGCGAGGACCCGGAGTTACCGCCTCCGGAGGAGTTGCTACCTCCTCCGGGAGACGGGGCCGGCGGAGGAGTTGGAGCGGCTTTGATCGGTGGCAGCGCGGTGGTCTGCTCGACGGCGGTGCCGCCGGCGTTGGTGGCCTGCACCTGGCAGACGATGGTCCGCCCCACGTCGGCGGCGGCGAGCTGGTAGGTCGGCGAGGATCCCGACTGCAGGACCTGCCCTTCGGCGCTGTCGAGGAAAGCGTAGGTGAACGTCGTTCCCCGCTCCAGCTACCGGGGCTGCACGTCAGCATATTGCCGGCTGTGGGCACTCCGGCGACCTTCAAGCCGGCGCCGCCGCGCGGAGCCTTTGGCGGGAGGGCTTCGCTTTCGATGAAATCGCGGATCTCCGGCGCGACGAGGTTGACGAAGCTCGCAAGCGAACCGTCGTTGCAGGTTTCATTGGAGCGGCCTTCGAAGGTGCTCAATATCCCAACGAGAGCCGGTGTCGCCCCGGTGCTCGTCAGACCACCGCCTTCGTCGACGGCGCATACCGAGCCCGTGGGGGCGCTGGCGCACACGAACAGCGCATCGGCTTCCCCGCCGCACTTTTCACTGAGGCCCACGCCCATGCCGAGCGAGTACAGTTTGCCGGTGAGTTCTTCGGTGCTGGCGTTCTGCAGTCCGAACCCCGAGAAGCCGGCCTGCGCGCCCTCCGCCGGCAACGGTCCCGCGGGTGCAACACCGATCGCACGGGCCGCCGGCCCAGTGAGATTCAGCCGTTTTGCGAGCGTCAGGACAGCGATGTCGTCGGGCGCGCCCGGACCCGCGGCATAGCTGAAGTACGGATGCACGCGGATGCTTTCGACTTCGATGTTCTGTTCTGTGGGTTCTATTGCTTTGATATCGGAGCTGCCGGCCTCGACGAAGAAATCGCTTGCCGACGCCGGCTCGCCGGTCTGGGGATTGAACATGCAGTGGGCTGCGGTGAGCACCTCTGTTTCACCGATGATCGCCCCACCGCACAGTTGGTAGAAGTATTCTTCTTGACCCTGATACTCGACGGGGATCTTCCCGAGAACCACCACCTGCCACGGGGCCCTTTCGACCGAGATCGGGCTGCCGCCGACGACGGCCGCATGAGCGCGAGGGCTCCCGCCGCGCCGCGCGGAAAGAGGGCTCCGGCCACGGGACTCGCGCCACCAATGCCTGCCCGCCAGGCGATGGCCGCGCGGCGTCGCCGCGTGCGCAGATCCCGCACCGCTGAGCCAAGCGACCGCACCGCCCGACCATGCCGCGGCACAACAGATCAAGCATCTCACCAGCAACCGCGACACAGCGTGCATACCCCCTACTCCTCTCACTGATTGACAAGGTCCCGCCCGGTATCAACGCCGCACGGCAGTGATTCTGTCTATTTGCGACGCCGATGGGACGCTAACTTGTCGGACCTATAGACGCAAAGGGGTGTTTCTAACTACAACGATAATCGGGCCTACTTGAAATATCGGGATGCTCTGCCTGGGCCGAGGCGAACGACAGGCCGCAGCACGGCACTCCGGATTAGATCAGACGGTACGAGCCTCGCTGAGCTCACGCTCGGTGTAAGGACCGCCCGTCGTCTCCGCGATCTCCTGTGCGACAGCGCGCAGCTCCTCGATCCGCAGGCGGGTGGCCGCAGCCTCGGCGAGCCAGCCAGACACGCCGGCCGGACCTGCGGCCTTACGCACGCGCCGATAAAGGCCATCCTCAAGGCTCACGCTGATCTTCGCCACTCCAACAGAGTAGCGCCGCCGGTCCTACCCGGCAATTGGCGGACGAACCAGGCGATCCCGCACGCCGCCGTAAGCGGCTATTCAGTAGGCCCCGTCGTCAGCTTGCAATCCTTGCCAACTACCGTACACTTGTACGGAACGATCGGGGACCCTGGCCGGCCCCCGTTTTTCGGTCCACCGCGTGTGAGAGTGGGTGGGTAGATGGACCGTCCCGTTCTCGTGGACACGGGTCGACTTGCGGAGTGTAGGTGGTGTAGCGGTCGGGCCTGTGGGCATGTGGGCAACGCGAAGCGTTGTCCAAGCGTTGTGGGCAGCTTGCTGTCCACAACGCGGCATGTCCACAGGCCCCCGGGCCCCCGGGTTATGCCGCTGCGCGATTGATCGTCTCGGCGGCGGTGTACGCGGCGGCGAACGCGACGGGGGCGCGCATCCCGAGCGCGGAGTGTGGACGGCGGCGATTGTAGTCCTCTTGCCAGTCGCCGATCACCACACGCGCCTCGGCGAGACAGGAGAACTCCTCGACGTCCAAGAGCTCGTCGCGCACACGGGAGTGGAAGCTCTCGACGAACGGGTTCTGCCACGGTGAGCCGGGCTCGATGAACGCGGTCCCTGTGCCCGAGAGCGTGCACCAGTCCCGCAGCGCGTGCGCGGTCATCTCCGGGCCGTTGTCCATCCGCAGCAGCTTCGGGGGGCGCCGTTCGCCGCATAGGCGCTCCAGCGCCCCGACGATCATCTCAGCGTCGATGCTGCGCTCCACCAGCATCACCAGCGACTCTCGGGTGAACTCGTCCACGATGTTCAGCAGCTTCAGCGCCCTGCCGTCAGCGGTCTGGTCGAACTGGAAGTCGAACGCCCATACGTGGTTGGGACGCTCGGCGCGCAGCCGTGCCGCGGGAACGGTCGACTCCCCAAGCCGGCGACGCTTGCGCTTGCGCACGGGGACCCGCAGCCCCTCCTCGCGCCACAGCCGTTGCACCCGCTTGCGGTTCACATCCCAGCCTTGCTCGCGCAGGTGGTGGTGCGCGCGCCGGTACCCCCATCGCGGTCGCTCCTTGGAGAACTTGCGCAGCTCGGCTCGCAGCGCCGCGTCATCCTCGGCGCGCTTGGGCTCGTAGCGCTCCGTGGAGCGGTGCTGGCCGACTACCCGGCACGCCCAGCGCTCGCTGACGCCGAGACGGTCGCGCAGCATCGCGACCGCTCGGCGCCGACGGGCTGGGCCTACCAGTTTCCCCGGGAGATCTCCTTCAACGCCCGCACCTCGAGCGCCTGGTCAGCGACGATCGCCTTCAGCGACACGTTCTCCCGCTCGAGTTCCTTCAGCCGCTTGACGTCCTGCGCCTTCATCCCACCGTACTGGTTGCGCCACCGGTGATAGGTCTGCTCACTCACCTGGAGCTCCTTCGCCGCCTCTGGGATCGTCTTGCCCTCGCCGAGCATCCGCTCGGCCTCCCGCAGCTTGCGGATGATCTGCTCCGGCGTATGCCTGCGTCGCTTCATCAGAGTTCCTTTCTCGCCCATCATCGCGGGCGCAAGAAACTCTCACAAGGGCCGGACCGAACTCAGGGGGCCAGGCCAACCCCAATGGCAGCCAGGGCAGTACGCAGCGGCCCGGCGCCGTGCTGGCGCAGGTGGCGCTCAAGGTCGCGGCGCTTCACGCAGCGATAGTCAGTTGCAGCGGCTCACTGTCGGACGCGGGCTCGCTGAGCGCGTGCTCACCGAAGCGCAGACTCAAGGATGCCGTGCAGGGCGTCGATCACGTTCTCGCGCGCCTCCGGGCGGGTATGGCCCTGACTATGGGCGCCGGGGACCTCGGGGATCGACGCGACAATCCACCCGTCGCCGCCGTCCTCGTAGACGATCGTCAAGCGCAGCGTCTCGATCATGATCAACACGGTAACCCATCAGGTTGCTAAACGCCAGCCGGCGCCGGCCTCGCTTCGGTAGTGGTCAGCTTGAGTCGAGCGAGCGCCTGCGCCTCAGGTATATCATCGCCCCAAGCGCGCACGCACCCGGGCGCCGTTCAACCGTCCGCTGAGCGTCCTCCCGTGCAACTCGACGGCTCCGTTCATACGCCCGTTGATCGTCAGATGCGCGATCCCGTTGGTGAGCTGCAGTGAGCCGCTGATCGAGACGCCGGGTATGTCGATCAATCGTTTGAATATCAGGCGGGTGCCGCGGAGCTGCCAATCGCCGCCGTGCAAGCCTCCGCCCTCGAGGCTTGGCTGGCCGAAGACTTCCTCGATCGTCAATGCGACCGCGGATGCGCCGCGCCCGGCCAATGTCGAGGAGGAGTGCGCCGGGGCCAATTGGTTCAGCGATGTGGGCGGCGGTGGGAGCACCTGGCTTTCGTGCGAGGCCGGGCACGTGGAGGGCGCCTGGCCGCCGGTCAGGAATGCCACCGTCGCGCGCTCCGCGCAGCCGGTCGTGTCGCTGCTAACAGTCGAGTGCCCGGTGCCGGGGATCGGCAATATCTGCGCGTCGCTGTAGCCGGATGCGACCATCAGATCCTGTTCGTATGGCTCGCGCAGATCCTCGTCGCCGGAGAGGATCAACGTGGGTACGGCCGACACCCCGCTGGGCGGGGGCGGAGCGGGCCTGGCCGCCGGCCACAATTTGCACAACCGGATCGCCGATATGGGCACCACGGCGTTGAGAGTGAACGGGGCGGTGATGCCGGCGGGAAGCGCGGCGGCCCAGGTACGGAGGGCCGCCGCGCGACTCGCGGGCGCGGATTCGGGCGACCACGGCAATTGGCTCTCATCGCAATATGTGGCGTCGAACAGTGTCAGCGATATCGCGGTGCGCGTCGATTCTTCCGGCCCGGCGGCGGCGATCACGGCGCCGGGCCGGCCGGGCGCGGCGATAGATCCTCCCGCGAGGCGGATGTCGCCGATGGCGCTGGTGGGAGGCGGTTCCCCCAGGTCGCTGGTCAATCGACCCAATGGCGCAGCATCGCCCTTGAGCGCGTCGGCGATCGCGGCCGGGACCAGCGCGCGCACGTCCGACGATAGATCCGTGACCGAAAGCAGATCATAGACCCCGGTTTCGCTCACCCACGCCGTCTCACGCTTCCCGTGGGCATCGAAGATATGAGCCCGCATCGGATGCCGATGCAATGAGGCCACCAATCGCACCAGATCCCCATATGGGTCTTGCGCAAACGAGCGGCAGGCATTACCGCCGCAGATCCCATCGTCCAGCACCCTCGGCAATGCCCGTATCCGCTCACTGTCGAGCGCATCGGTCCCCGCAATCGGGACGGGAGAGTCGAGCACCATCCGCGCAACCCCTTCGGGATGCTCACGCGCATACATCGCCGCGACCTTTCCGCCATACGAGACGGCATATAGCTCGAGCGGCGTTCCACCCAACGCCTGGCGCAGTTCCTCAATATCTTCCACCGAATCTTGACTCGTATAGTCCGTCCGGGCCGTGCCAAGCATCTCCCCGCACGCCGCCAATGCCGCGAGCCCCGTACGGAGCAGACCCGGGCACGTCAACGCCCCCGACTGCCCGGTCCCCTTTGATCGAAGGACACCAGCTCATAGCCGTGCAGCGCGGGCAGCTTTGCCAGCGGCGCAATCAACGCCTCGAACGCGGGCAACGCCGGCTGGCCAGGTCCCCCGGCCAACAGCACGATCATTCCGACCTGGGGCCCACTCGCCGGGATACGCTGCACAGCCAGAGACACGGTCCCATTGCCCGGGTCTTCACGGTCAAGCGGTACATTCAGCGTCGCGCATTCCAGGCCGGGGGCCGGCACCACGATCTGCGTAGCGCTGCACCGCGCGAACGCCAGCGGCCCGGCGTGCGCGCTACCCGGCACCAGGCAGGCGCAAAGCGTCAGGCCCGTCATGGCTGCCAGCCGGGTAGCCCTACGCATCTCCAATCCGTTCCCGTCTTTGCCGGAGTAGTCGAGAAATCCGCAAACCCGACCAAACCAGCAGGGCGTCCACATCAGTGGTACGTCGGTGACGGTAACATAGGTTCGACATCTACTTTCAGGACTACTGCGTCGCGGTTCTTCTTCTTCACTTTGGCAGCGGGCGAGAACCAGCGCGCTCGTTCCGACGTCTGCGTTAGTAACGGAGATATGTGTCATAGACCACCGGTGGAAACGAGAGAACCACAAGCACGAACCCGGCCCATCGAATTATCCCCCACGTACTTGTGTAGTTTGTACCTGTGTGGCTTTCGCTCAGCACAAGCGCAACCATCCCGAGGCCCATCGTGACCCGCGTAATCGCTCCCGTAATACGACTCTTGAAAGCGACGACAACCACCCTACGCTTCCCCGGCTTCGATCCGCCGCTCATTTGCTAGCGTCTTCGTAGGCCGCTTTGCCTGCCGCAACCGCGCCGCAAACCCAACCGACTGGATTCCACCAATCAAAGATGCAGATGTTTCTGACGACTTCCGGCCCTTCGTTTTTGGACCGACCGCCGCCGCGATTGCCGGGGCAGTCTTAGCCTGTCTTATTGCACTTGGATTCGATATCCGGACTGTGATTGTCTGGGTCTCCGTGAATTCTGAGGAAGTTTGATAGGCCTCCTCCGCCTTCATAGCTGCCTTCTTCTTCTATCCTATCGCCCATCTCGCGACGACAATCACCGCCACAGGCGAAACAATTCGAGAAATGTGTCCACGATGCTGCCGCGCGCCGTTCTCGGCTTCGGCAGACTAAATCTCGCCAGACTACAGAGCGCCGAGTAGATGCGTAACCGCGCCCCCCTGTGCCGGGTTCGCCCATTTCCTACTCTCCGGCGCACAAGCCTCCGGCTGACGCTACGCCGTTTTCTTACCGTTTTCGCCTGCGACATCATGATTTATCACGGGATGAATCATACTTCTTTGCGCGAGCCATGTGCGTTAGCCGTCGCCCTAGCACATACGACAGTCGCGCAGCCCCGGCAGCGAGTACGCCCAATACGACCACCGTCGGCCAAAAAAAACGGCCATGCGTTCGCTCTGACGCAATGGCAATGACTATTGCCACGCACGTATAGATGGCAAATGCCGCAAGTAGTAGAATGATAATCGTTCTGCCCACTCGGCCGCTCATAGTTGGCCTCGCCACAGCCGTCGTACCGAGATATTCCCGATCAAGCTGACGAAAGCGTGAAGGCTACGCACTACCACAGTTCGGGGCCGCCTCCCAGATTTCATATGCACATTTGACGATGCCGACTGTTTCTTTCACCACTTCCACAAATTCTTTCCAGTTTCCCTTGGAGAAGCATTTTCCCGCTTGAGACTTATTACTGCCTGCCTTTTTGAGGCATTTTTCCTGCTGTGGTGTGACATGACAGCCACCCGCGCAGGCTGCATGTGCCATCGCGTCGCCGTATCCGCCGCTGTATCCGCTTTCTTCCTGTCCTGTCTCTAATGCGTATTCTTCCGCCCAACCGACGGAGCCTCCTAGTGGCTCTTCTTCACCTGCGTATTGGGGTCCGGCTGCCTGCTCCGCGGCTTCTGTTTCTCGGACTCTGCGTTCCGCTTCGGCTCGTTCGAGGGCTTCGCGGTTGGCTTCTCTGGCGATGACTTCTTGATCTTGTTGGTTGTTGGCGGCCAGGAGCCAGCCCGAGATGCCGTAGGTGAGTTCGCCGCTGGGGTCGGAGGTGTTGACGGGGTCGCCGAAGGTGTAGGCATACGCGTTAGCGGAGCCGCCGGGTATCGGGTCGGTCTGCAGGAAGCGGCCAAGCTGGGGGGCGTAGGAGCGGGCGCCCATCTCGACCACGCCGCTTGGGAGTTCGGTCGGTTGTTGTTCGGCGCCAAGCCAGGAGTATTTGGCTGGCGTGCTGGTCGTTGGTACGCCGTACTCGCTAGTGTCGGTCATGGAGAGGAGTTTTGTTTCGGTTTCGCTGAGAGCCGCTGTGGCGATGATATCACCGTGCAGGTCGGTGAGCTGGAGCACGGGCGTCGCGCCGTTGATCTGGATTGCCGCGAGTCCACCGCCAATGCCTTTGATGTCTCGCGTCCAGTTCCCCGACGGTGTTTCTATCGTCCACGCGGGGGAACTGCCGCTGGCGGCGTAGTGGTTGATGATGTCCTGGCTGGCTTTGCCGGTGGACACGGTTTCGCGGGTGCGTCCGGAGGGGTCGAGGTTGTCGCCGATCGTCTCGCCGTTCTGGGTTTGGCTCGCGAGTTGGTTGTCGACGTAGTACGTGCTGGTGAGTTCGCTGCCGCCGGCGTCGGCGACCGGCAGGCTGGTGATGTCTCCGAAGGTGTTGTAGGTGGTGCCGGTGTCGGTGAGGCGATCGGCGATGTCGTAGCTGTGTTTTTCGACGGTGCCCCCTTCGGTCGCACATTTGCCTTCGCTGCCTGGTTCGCGGGTTGTGAGGTTTGTGCGGTTGGTATCTTCGTCGTAGGCGTAGATGCGGGTCGTGCAGCCTTTCCCCGTTGGGGTGTTCTGCACCTGGGTCAGGCGTCCGTTCGTGTCGTAGGTGTAGGCTTGGCGGGAGAGCGTGCTGGTCTGTTCCAGCAATTGTCCGTGGATCGATGGGACGACGGTGTCGCTGAACCAGGTGCATTTTTCGGTGCAGTGCGTGAGCTTCTTGTATTCCAGGCCGGTCGGCTTGCCTGTCTGGTTGTAGCTGTAGTAGGCAGTCATGCCATTGGGGTAGCCTTCGGTCAGCAGGTTCCCCTCGGTGTCGTAGGTCGCTGTGAACGTGCCCGCGGCCGAGTCCACGAGCTTCGTCAGCTCGCCCGTCGTCGCTTCATACGTGTAGGTCTGAGTGCCCTTGCCATCATTGGTTTTCGTCGTGCGGCCGTCGACGTCGTATTCGTAGGTCGTCGTGTTTTCGTCTGCGTCGGTGTAGGAGGTCGTCTCCCCGAGCGTGTTGTAGATGCCTGTGATCGTCTTTGGTTTGCCTTCGGTGCAGGCTTTGCCTTCGTTTGTGCACTGCTTTTCCAGCGCACCTGTTTCTTTGTTGTATTCGTCGGTGACGATCGGCAGCGCCGTTCCCACGGTCGAGCTGGTCGCGCTGGTCTTCAGGCGCCCGGCGTTGTCGTAGGTCGCGGTCTTCGTGCGGGTCGTGGAGCCAACGGTTTCGGTCGCTTTTTCCGGCTCGTCCCACACATTGTACGTGGTGGTGCTGACGGGCAGGTTCGGCAGGCCGCTCGTTTCTGGTTGTTTTGAGGGCTGGGTCTCGCAGAGGAGGTTCGCCCATTCGGGGTGTTCGCCGCACGCCGGCACCGTCGTGTTTTTCGCTGTGGAGTAGTAGATCGTTTCGGTTGCGTGCGCGGTCTTTTCTTTCGGGTTACCCGCGGGCATCACCGCTTCCTTCACTTCACCCGTGCCTGGTTCATAGACGATCGTATGGGTCAGTTTCAGACCTTTTGGGTCTGTCATGACCGATGTGGGTTTGTGTAGTTTCCAACCGAGGTTTTCTTGACCCGAGTAGGAGGTCGTCGTTTCGCGGACGTCTTCTTCTTTGCCGGAGTACTCCGCGCCTTCGGTGGTCTTGGTCGGCAGGCCGTAGGGGCCGCCTTCGGCCGGCGCGCCTTCGTCATAGCCGTACTGCTTGTGGTCGCGCGCTTCGACCGTGCTGCCACTGGAGAGCTTGACCGTGTGCTGCGGGCCGAGCGTGCTCTGTAGCTCGGTGCCTTCGGTGTTGTAGGTGTTCTCGGTGTCGAGCAGCTTCGACTTTTCCGCCGATTTGCATTCTTTTTCGGATTTGCAGCTTTCTTTGAGCGCCGCCGCCCTGTTGTCCGGCGAGAGGGTGCGCACCACGTCGCCCTGGGTGTTGTATTCGCTGGTCGAGATCGCGCCGCCTGGGCTCGCGACGTTCACCTGGCGACCGTTGCCGTCCAGGTAGTAGAGGGTCGCTCGTTTGTAGTCCTTGGCAGGCCAGCCCATCGGCTCGTCCGGCGGGAAGATCGCCGTCGCTTCGGTCGGGTCGTCCTTCTGACCCCACGCTTCCACTTCGCTTTTGCCCATCGCATACGGTGCCGCGCTGCCTGAGACCGGAACGTTGTAGTCGACGGTCGTGACGGCGCTCGTCCCCGGTTTGGGTGGTTCCGGCAGCGGGTTCGGTGGGCCGACCGGGACCCACTCCACGACCGCGCTTTCGCTGCTGCTCGCGAGATACATGTCGCCGGCGCTGGCGCCTGTGCCCGTGTTGAACGCTATCCCCTGGGCACCTGACCCCAGCGCGTACTGGTGATCGTAGTAACCGCTATAGCCGAATTCTTGAACACGATTGTTGCCCGTATCTGTCAC
This sequence comes from uncultured Solirubrobacterales bacterium, assembly GCA_963702085.1. GTDB lineage: Bacteria > Actinomycetota > Thermoleophilia > Solirubrobacterales > Solirubrobacteraceae > Palsa-744. Next base: position 3,632,762 of record OY969707.1, read on the forward strand.
GAACAGGTGGCCTGCCAGCAGGCTGTCATACTGCCCTTTGAGCCCTTCGGGCTCGAAGGCGAGGCTACCCGGTGAGGAGAACTGTCCTTCGCCTTTGCCTTCTGAGTCCGATTCGTACGACTCGACGATCGACCCTGCCGGTCGGTCGAGTCGTGGGATAATGACGCTTTGGATGACATACCCTCGTCTTGGCCGCATAACCCCATCCCTGGGTTTCCAAACGCCGTCCAAGCATTTGGCTATCTCTGTCTTGTGATAGGGTCCGCTCTCGTGAACTCCGCCGTTCGTCGCGAGGCCACCATCGTCAATTCGTCCGCCCACGCTCGCTGGTGGCGGCTGTCCTGGTGGCTCGTTGGATGCGTCGCTTTTACTGGCCTGGCCAACCTGGTTGTGCTGCTGATCCAGGCGCACGGGCTAGTGCGGGGTCTCTATCTGAACGCGGACAATGCTTCGGCGCTTGTCCTGCCCGCGCTTGCTGGCCATGCGCCTGCCGGTTCGGTCGTCAACCTGGGGAATCACCCCTGGTATGAGCCGTGGTGGTTCATGCGCACGACCGCCGGACTGCCTGGCTACCGCACCCTGTGGGAGGCTGCACCGTTTCTGTTCGGCCTGCTCGGCATCGTCGTGGTCAGCGCGAGCGCGTGGTGGGCGCTCGGGTGGCTGGCGGGGCTTTTGTGCGGAGTGGCTCTGCTCGCGACGAGCGAAACGCTGCGGGGTATCCTCTATGTGCCCGAGGCCCACGGGGCGATCGTCCTGCACGTTGGGGTCCTTGGCGCCGCACTGCTGATCGTGCACCGGGTGGCGTTGCACGCTCGGCATGAGTGGGCTGTTCTGCTGGCTGTCGGTGTGCCTCTGACGGCCTTCACGGCGGCGGGCCTGACCGATCAATTGCTGCTCGTCAGCGGTCTTGTCCCGTTCGTTCTGGCACCGCTACTGTGCTGGGATAGGTCACGGTCGCGTGTCTGGTTGAAGGTCAGCCTGTTCGCGGTGGTGACGGGCGTGCTCTCGGTTCTGCTCGGCGTGGTGCTGAGCGAAATCATGCAGGAACAGAGGGTGATCCACGCGGCGTTTCCGATTACCTTCGTGACCTCAGAAGCGATGCTCGTGGACCTGGGGAACCTGCTGGCGACCTTTGCGGCGCTCGGCGGCGGCGCCTTCTTCGGTGCCTCGGCTAGCGGCACCAATCTGCTCACGTTCATCGCTGGCGCTCTGACACTGCTCGCGCTCGCTGCCGTGCTGCGCGCAGTGTGGCGGTGGAGCCGTGCGGGAGCCAGATCTTCCGCTCCACTGTCACCGCGCGCGAGTCTGCGGGAGCTGTTCATTGCCTATTGGACGCTTGTCCTGGTGATCGTGCTGGTGGTGTTTGCGCTCACGTCAGTCGCGAACAACACGACGGATGGCCGGTACTTGATCGCTGCCTGGACGGCAATTGCGGCGCTGCTGGGCATCCTCGCCACGACACCTCGGGCACGGACTGCGCTGCTCGTCGCCGTTGCACTGTTCGGGGTGCTCAACATGCGGTCCGAGCTCTCCAGTGGCGTCACGCCGGCCGGCCCAAGTCCAAGCCAAAAAATGGCGGGTGCGATCGAGCACTTCGCGATAGCCCACGACGCCACCATCGGGTATGGTGGCTATTGGGAAGCGGCGCCCGTGACCTGGCAGACGCATCTGCGAGTTCAGGTACGCCCAGTCGTCACTTGCCCCGTTCCTGCCGGCTTCTGCCCGTTCTACGCGAGCAACATAAGCACGTGGTATGCAGCACAGCCCGGTATCAGGACGTTCTTACTGACAGACACCCGCGCGGGCGTGCCAGGGGAGGTGACCGCTCCCCCTGCCAGCCTGGGCCCCCCGCTGGCTGGGGAGACACTCGGAGAAGGCTACTCGATTTACGTTTACAACCACGACATAGCGGCCGATATCGGTACCGAGTAAGCCCTATCCGATCGACCTATGTGTCTACCGGCGGACTAGGCGTAAAAGGGTGACCGGTATTGCTTCCTTGGATCTTTATCGGCAATACCGGGGTTCCGGGGGCAGGCATGGTATAGGCGAGTGCTGCGTCGTACTGGCTCCACGCTACGACATCCCCCTCGATATGTAGTGCAGGAAAGCTAGGCAACCCGACGATCGACAAATTCGTGTCGCGCCGGTTACCAGCCGGAACGAACAAGCCTGATGCGACCGGGCCAAAGGTCCCGCGGTCAAAAGATCCTGCGTATGTTTTGCCAGTAACGGCCCACGCAAAGTCTCCGTTGGTCGCAACCGCAATGTTGACGATCGCTTCGTCGCGCACCGTTGGAGCTGGCCCATTGTCGAGGACTGTCGGAGGCCACGGTCCTTCTGAGGTTATAGCTTCGGCGTCTTGATTACCAGACGAGCCTATGCGGCACGTGTGGGTTGATACTACATAACCCTGCTGCCCATTCAGGACATCGAGACTGCGAACTGTCCGCAACGCGCCACAGGATCTACCCGCACTCTGCTCCATGACCACCCACCGCCCCGAAATCAAGAACCCGACCCTGGGAGCCAACTCAAATCTCTTTCGTGACTCACGTAGCAGGGTCATCCTGCGGGCGGTCGGTCTCCAACACGCTACGTACTTCGCTTCGGACCGCACGACTCGAGTAACGACGACGTCTCTAGACGAATCCACGATCTTCGCGCCTCGCTCGACCGGGCACCGGCGCCCATACGCGACGCTGGTGCCCAGGACAAGCGAGATTGCACAGACAGCAAGCACAAGAGCAGCCAACGTAGCCCGTCGTAGCCTACGAAATGTGCATGCAATACCCATCGGCTTGCTCAGTCTACCACGCCAGAACCCGGTCTGCGCTGATAGCGCTTTCGGCGGGAGCGGTAGTGCCGACGCCAACACCGTCGATTACGCCCGTATGCGCATCTACGGCCAATACCAGGCTCGAACCCGTCGGCGCCTTACTGGATTTGGGCACGGGTGCATTGCCAATCGTAAAGTTTCCCTTGAGCACGACCAGGTAGACTTCACTTTCGAGCCAGTTCCTCATTCCTACGTTGCTAGATGTTGAGGAAATCATTCCCGGGTCTATCGCACGTTGGGCTTCTGAGAGATTCATTGCATACACTGTCGCACTTGACGGTTCCTGCGCATTTTCATTGTCTTCAGCGCTGACTTGGTGCACGATCGACTTGATTCGTGCGGTAGTCAGCTTTGCTCCCGTTGGCTTTACGTAGCCTTCTGCCGGTTCCGGCGCCTGTGAGGACGGTTCCATTAGGGGTGTTTCGCCCGGGAAGGAGCTCGCAAGTGACTCAGATATAGCTGCTCCCGGTGCTTCGTTTTTGGTTTCTTTCTCTCCAGGGGGACAGGGGGCATAACCTGTCCCAAATGCTATTTCATTTTCATAGGGATTAGGATAAATGTAGCACCATGCTACCCTGGGAGGAAATGGAGTCGGAACAGCCACATGCGTAGGCTCGGCGGCGTGATCGACCCCGTTAGTCTCCTGATAGAAGATCGCGGTGGAACCGCTGTTAGTCAGGGTATCCGGTGGTGTATTAGAGCCAGCCTCCAAGCCAGATTCCAAACCTTCGGCGAAAGTCGCATAGGATCCCTGACATCCAAACTGGGTACTGCCGATAATGGCACACCATACTCCGCCTCCAGCGGCACGCAAGTAGGTCCAGAACCGTTCGCCGAGTGCCGGACCATTCGGCATGTCATACTCAACGTAGGTATAGCCTGGTGGCTGGACCGCCCAAAAATACGTAGGTTTTGAACGCCACCCGCCGGCCGTATAACCGATCGTATCACCAGTCTCAATCCAGGCGCCCTTCCCTTCGTTTCCTGGGAATACCCATAGCTCATTTTGATATCGGTCCGGCACTTCGTGAGGAGGAGCCATCTGTGAACTCGTAATCGCGGCGTAACCCCACTCAATCTGGCTAGGACCGCCGTAAGCTTTTTGCCATCTGACGACCTCATAGCAGTGATAGTTATGACCATTGACAAGTTGGGCGCTACACGCATCGGCACTTGTTGGCTCGAATGCACAGACAGTAACGAGTGTCATAGCGACTACCCCGAGTAGCGCGCGTGTGCTCCAGCGCGACCCAAGTATATATAGCGATGTCATCTGGCGTCCTTTCGACTATTGGGAGGGTCGGGGGGTTGCAAAGCCACAAGGGCCTCCTGCTGTGTCGTCGTACGGGAGCATATCCGATCTGAGTCAACATGTCAAATGATTTCGTGGTGCGCCCGAGATGTGAAGAACCGGAGAAATGGGGCGTATGGATCATTCAAAATCTGTATCGCTGGGCGAAACAACCGGCTACCGCAGTACATTGGCCCGCTCTTTCATCTACGCACCAGCCGGTACATGCGCGTGTCGGGGTTCTGCTCCATCAGGCCCGCCGCTTGGAAGGTCTTGATGAAGCGATGCGCGGTGCTCCGCGTCAATTGGACCTGATCGGCGACGTCGGTGACCCTCCGTTCGGTGCCCGGGGGGCTGAAGCACGCGAGCACCAGTAGCCCGGTCAAGGTCGATCGGGAGAGCCTGCGGTCGTTCATGATCGGGTCGCCGGCGATGTCGGCGGTCGGCAGCTGGGGCTTTGCCCCGAGATCCCGCAGGAGCCCGAGGATCGCGCTCTCCGGGCCTGCGGCGTGCACGACTTCCTCGACCTGTGCGCGCGAGAGCCTGATGCAGACCTCCCGGCCCTCGTCCCCCGTTGCTCCTCTCTGTGGTTCGCCGCGCGCCATATAGCTCCGTCATCTTTCCGCCTGCGACACCGCCTGAATAGACCACAAGTGGACTATGGGTTTCTTGAGTCGTCCGAGCGGTCGGACGAGGCGGATCGGAAGCCGGGATCGGATGCTGTGGCCCCTTGGGGCGGAGCGATTCGGGGCCGCTGACGGCCGCTACGTCGAGCGCAGCCCGTAGTGGTGCGCCATGCGCGCAGGATCGGCAGCAGCAATCTGGTGAGCGAGCCGCCCGCACGGACCAGGCCGCGGGTCTGCGCGCGCCGGTGCGATGCCTGGGCGCTGTCCTTCGAGAGGTACAGCGCGACCATCGAGGCCGCGATCACCGCCTGCCGCGGGCCATCACGCAGTGCGTGGGCCTCGATCATCGAGCGCCGCACCAGCTCGCGTATGCGCATCGTCGCGAGCTCCTCGTCCCTGTAGTGGGCGATATAGCTGTGGCCGGCGTCCATTGCGTCTTCGGGCATGTCCGCATAGCTGTCGAGCATCGCCGCCGTCATCGAGATCCAGAAGTAGGCATCGATGGTCTCCGCGTGGTCGCGCTCCGTATGGGCCGGCTCCGCCGCGAGCGATAGCAGCGCCAATACCGTGAGCCATGCGCTGGCCGCCGCGGTCATCTCAAACCAGCTCGCCTCCGTCATGTACGGCACCTCACGCGCGACCCACGACCGCAATAGCGCCACTCGCCGCGCCGGGTCCCACTCGTGATTGAGCGCCTGCACGCCCGCGACCTCGGCCGCGCGGATCACCGACGGACGGACCCGCAAATACGCCGGCAATGAGGCGCAACCCTCGCGGCAGGCATCCACGAGCGCGCGCAGATAGCCGCAATCGTCCCGCCAGGGATGGCGCTCGTAGTAATCGCGCGTCGGCACCTGTGGATCGATCGCGTCAGCGAGTGCCTGCTGTAGACAATGTCCGCTGGGGACGCCCGCGGCGGCCGCGCGCTCGTCGGCGCTGTCCAGGAAGTCGGCCAGCGTCTCGAAGCGCACCAATAGCCTCAGCAGACGCACGTCTCGGCGACGGGTCAGTATCCACAAGAACGCAGCGCCGTCGATGTTGTCGCGCTTGTGCGTGATCGCGTCGAGCCCATCCTCGCGCAACGGCGCGTCAGGGATGGTCGCAGCCCGCCTCTTCCAGTAGCTGACCTCGCGTGCGACCGCACGCAGTCCCCACAACAGCTCGCGCGCCGCCGCCGCGGCGAGTGCCCACAGCTGCCTTGGCGAGAGAGGCGTCGGATCGATTGCTCCTCCGGAGTTGAATCGCCAAAGCCTAAATGGCGCCGGAGGACGAATCGGCACTCGCCGGCGCCTGCCGGTGCGGGTTCGTCAGACTCTGGAGCGCCGGCTGCACTCGGGCCGCAAGGAAGCCCGGAACTGCGACGATCAGGACCGCCGCCGCGCTCACCAATGCAAAGCTCGCGAGCGCGATCGGTGCCGCGATAGAGAAGACCATCGGGAAACCCGTCACCGTCGCGAGCGCGTGGCTCAGCAATAGCTGCCCGTAGAGGCCGAAGATCGCCCCGATCGAGCAGCCCGCACCGAGCAGGATTGCGCTCTCGCACAGCAGCGCGCGCCACAGCTCGCCGTCGTCGTAGCCGTCCACCTTCATGCCCGCCAGGCGCCCCCGTCGCTGCCAGATCATCGCGCCCATCGCCGCCGCCATCGCCAGCACTGCCGCGATCAATACGAGCGTCGCGATCTGGCTCAACCGCGCGAGACCCTGATGCTGAGTGGTGAGATCGGTCTGCTCGCGCTGCGCGGCCGTCTGGACGCTCAAGCCCGAGCCCGCCCCCAATGCCCGCTGAACTTCGCGCTGTGCCGCGGCGAGCTGGACCCCCGGCTTCAGCTCGAGCTGGTATGCGCTCGGCTCGGAACTGCCCCATGCGCGCGCGTAGTCGTCGGCGTTGACGATGATCGCTCCTGGCGGCCAGCCAAAGTTCGTCGTCACCGCGGCGAGCCGGAATGTCGCGGGCCGCGGCGTCGGCAGCGCGAACGGCTGACCTATGCGCAGGTGTAGCTCGTCGGCGATCGATTGTGAGACGGCCGCCCAGCCGTGTCCGCGGATCAGGGCACTCGCCCGCGTCACGCTGCCCTGCACGATCTGACTCGGCGGGACCGGCTGTGTGCCCGTGCGTGGAGGCGCGATGACCAGCGCGCGGTGATCTCCAACGTCGAGGAACGACCCGCGATAGATATGCACAGCCCGGACGTCTCGCAGATCCGCAAGCGTGCCGCTGAAACGGTCGTGGAACGGGACGGTCGCAAGCGTGTTCGCCATGCCCGTCGGTGTCACCCACAGGCCGGTGACCAGGTTCAAGTCGGCCGCCGCACGACGTAGCCCGATCTGGAGGTTGTGCTGGGCTCCCTCGATCGCGACACTGCCGAACACTGCAATCGCCCCCGTCGCCGCAATCGCCGCTGCGCGCACCCGCCCGGAGCTCGACTGCAGCTCGATAATCGCCAGACGCGGAGATACACCCACGGTCCCGCGCTGGAGGCGGTCGAACGCGGCGATGATCCCGCTCAACAGGACCGGCAGCAGGAGCAGCGTCGCCGCAACCAGACTCCCAAAGGCGACTACCGCAACCCCCGCGGTCCCAATGCCGGTGAGCAGGATCACGGTCGTCACCGCCAGGCACGCAAGCCCGCCCGCCGAGGTCCAGGCCATGCCTGCCCGCGTGGAGCCAACCGGGGCACGCGCGCTGAGCGGCACACGCGTGAAGATGTCTCTGAGCGGGTTGAGCACCCCGATGCACGCCGCGAGCACTCCCCCGCCCGCTGCCACAACGACGCACTGCCAGGTCACGATCCGCTGGGACCCGACTGGGAACGCAAACGCGAGGTAGCCCGGGTTCGCCTGCAAGAGCGTCCGCGAGAGCACATCGCCCAGCAGAAGCCCGACGAGCGCGCCCGCGATACCGAGCACGAGCGCGTCGAACAGCAGCACCTCGACGATCTCCCACGGGGTGTAACCGTCGAGGCGCAGGTCCGCGACCAGGCGCCGGCGCTGGGGCACCGTCAGCAGCATCGCGTTGAATGCGAACAGGAAGCCGACCAATGCGCTGACGGCCGAGAACAGCTCGATGGACTGGCTGTTCGGCCCTTCCGCCTGGCGGAAGACGGTCGCGTCGTAGTCGGCGGGCAATACGTTGAGCCGCTCAGCCGCGAGCCGGTTCAGCTCGGCCCGCACCTCGCTTTCGCGTCCGGGCTGCGGTTCCACCAGCACACGCGTCACTCGGCCGCGGAGACCCGCCAACTGCTGCGTATAGAGGAGCGGCGCAGCCGCGAACGGGCTGTGTATGAGCGCGCCGATGTCGGCGGCTTGAAAGGTGATGCCCACGGCCGTCTCCGCCCTGCGACCGTCCAACTCGATTTCGACCAGTTGCAACGGGCCTGCCCCGATACGCTGGGCGATCGGCTCCGGCAACGCGAGCGCTCGCTGGTTGGAGAGCTGCGCCGCGGTGAAGTGCCGCAGCAGCGTGCCGCCGAGGTGCGCAAAGCTCGGGTCCATGCCGATGAAGTCCACGGCCTGTCGGCCGGTCGGGCCAATCAGATATGCACTCGCCTCAAGCACCGGCGCCGCCTGGCGCACCCCCGGCAGGCGCTGTACCGATCCCAGCATCCGTTCGCTGAAGCCCCCAGGGTCGCGCGCCTCCAGCTGCAGGCTCGCCCTGCCCACGATCCCGCTCGTGAGCTGATCGACCGAGCCGGAAAGGCTCGTGTTCGCCACCTGCGAGGCAAAGAGGAGCGCGACACCGACCGCGATGCCCAGGACCGCGAACATCTCCTGGACGAGACGCACGCGCAGGCGCACGAGGTAGAGGCCCGCGATGTTCGAGAGTTTCATGGGCGGGGCTCCGCATCGCCGGGCGCCAATGGCGCGAGCTCGCGGTCGGGGTCGTACTGGGCGAGTCGCCCGTCGCGCAGCTCGTGTACGCGGTCCGCATAGGCCATCGCGCGGGGGTCGTGGGTGACGAGCAGGATCGCCACCTCCCGCTCGTGGCAGACCTCGCTCAGCAGCTCCAGCACCTCGCGCCCGCGCTGGGTGTCGAGGCTGCCCGTCGGCTCGTCCGCCAGTACGAGGCGCGGGTCGGTGGAGAGGGCGCGGGCGATCATCACCCGCTGGCGCTCGCCCATCGAGAGCTGCTCTGCCCGGTGGCCGAGGCGCTCGCCGAGGCCGAGGCGTTCCAGTAGCGGGGTGACCTGGCGGCGGGCCTCGCGCGTGCGGTGGGCGCCGAACAGCTTCAGCGCCGCGTTGTCGCTCGTGCGCGCGCCCGGGATCAGGTCCAGCGACTGGCGCACGAAGCCGAGCTCGTGGCGGCGGTAGCGCGCCGCCTCGCGCCGGGAGAGCGCGGTCACCTCGCGGCCGCCCACCCGCACCAAGCCGCTGTCGGGGCGCAGCAGCGCGGCGATCAGCATCAGCAGCGTCGTCTTGCCCGACCCGCTCGGCCCGTACAGCGCCACCAGCTCGCCCGGGCTCACCTCCAGCGAGACCCCGTCCACCGCGCGCACCGGCTCCCCGTCTCCCACCCGGTAGTGCTTGACGAGGTCGCTCAGCTCGAGCACGGCTTGTGTCCCGACACTAGGCGGGCGCCCCGCCGGCGCCCGAGCGGCGCCTGCCACCCTCCGGGAAGTCGATCACCTCGCCCTCCTGCTCCCCCCACTCGGCCGGTGCGATCAGCCGCCCGCCGCTGAGCGAGCGGATCGTGTGGGCGTGCATCATCGCGCTCATGTCGGGCACAGTGGCGAGCACCGCCATCCGCTCCTGCTCCGCGGCTGCGCGCAGCCGCTCCATCACGTCCTCGCGCTGGAGGTCGTCGAGGCTCGTGGTCGGCTCGTCGACCAGCAGCAGTTGCGGGGTGCGCACAAGCGCGTGGGCGATCGCCACCAACATGCGCTCGCTGTCGGAGAGATCGCGCCACCTTGCCGCCGCGCACTGCCCCGCTCCCAGACGCTCGAGCATCGCGGTCGCCAGCTTCCGCGCCTGCGCCTGTTTGTGGTCGCGCAGCAGCGCCATTCCCACGTAGTCGCGGATCTGCAGCTCGGCGCTGTTCGGCCCCGCGGGCCGCGCCCATGCGATCGGGCCGCGTAGCAGCCGCGCAAGCCCGCTCGCCGAGAGGTCCCTCAGGTCGCGCCCGGCGAAGCTCACGCTGCCCGTGGTCGGCTCCGCCAGACCGGCCGCGAGCTTCAGCAGCGTCGTCTTGCCAGAGTTGTGCCGGCCCCACACCGTCACCACCTCGCCGGCGTGCACATCGAGCGAGACGCGGTCGAGCACCGGCACGCAGCGCTCGCCCCGCCAGTAATTCATGCTCACCTCCTCCAGCGAGAGCAGCAGGTCCATCCTCACGGCTTCCGCCTGCGCGCCCGCGCCGCGCGCCGGCGCCTCTCGCGGCGCTGCTCCTCGATTTCGCGATTCATCACCACGGCCATGCGCTGCAGCCAACCGGCCATCACCCATCCACCCGCCGAAGTCCCGCTCGCCCAACTCGGTCACCTCGAACACCACGCGCGGCGAACCGCCGCCCCTGGGTTCTTCCTTCACCCGCCGAATCAGCCCCTCCCGCTCGAGCTCCTGCAGGAGCCGGTAGACGTAGGTGGACCCGACCTGCGGGGAGCCGAGGCGCGCCTGCATCCGCTGAGCCACCCGATACCCATGGTCGGGCTCCTCGATCAACAATCCAAGCACCGCGTAGCGTGCACTCATCGCACCGACAACTCCTCGCTCTTCCAATGACCGGAGCGGCGAACCATAACCAAAGGCCCGACGGAGGTGCTTCTGGACCGAACGATTCGGCAGGCTAGATAACAGGCAGACATCCAGCGTTGCACAAGGCAAGCCAGGCGGAGTTAAAGAGTCGGCGGGCGACCTGAGGGCCGCCCGCCGACTGAGGGAGGAGAGGGTCCTTCTCCTGCCGGCGGAATATGAGGCCGGCAGACTCTCCCGATTCGCGGCTCCTCCGAGCCCGAAGCGGGGGAAGCCTGTGTGGCTCAGACCAGGTGCAGAACGCGCTCCTGCACGCGGCTTGCGAAGTCGGTGCCATCTTCGAGGCGCGCACGCACGGCGTCTTCGATCTGAGCCTGAGCCTTCTCGAGCTGGGTCTGGGTCTGCTCCACCTGGGTGGAGAGGCTCTTGGTGAGGCTCTCTCGCCGCTGCTCGAGCTCGCGCCGGCGCTCGCGCAACTCGCGCTCGACGCGGGTGCGGGTCTTGCGAACCTCGCGCTCCAGTCGGGTGCGGGCGGTGCTGCCGCGACGCTCGAATTTGCGCAGCTGCGCCTGGGCCTTGGTGGGGGTCGAGTAGCTGGAGAACGCATCGCTCACGCTCGAGACGACCCGTTCGCGGGCGACGAGGGCGGCCCCGACGGGGATCAGGACGGCGCGTTCTGCGTAGTCGCCGACGCGATCGACGGGGCCGGGGGTGGCGGTGGTGCGGGCGCCGGCGCTCCGGCGCGTGGAGCCGGCCCGGGAAGCGGTGGTGCGGGCGCTGGCACGCGAGCGTCCTGTGCCGGCCCCAGCGCGAGCCCTGGATGATTTGGCGGCACCGGCGGCGCGCTTGGGCGCGGCGGACCGAGTGGTTTTGGTGGAGCGGGGGGTGGGGGTGTCAGCCATGTGGAGGCAGTCTCCTAGATATATGTGGGGGTGGGTACGTTTGTTCTACGTGTCTCGGCGAGCGGGACATTGTCGAACATATGTTTGTACCCGGCTATCTTCAGATCGTTACACCGAAAGCTTAGCATGATGTGAAGGCCGCGTAAAATCTGGCATAAAGCCGAGCGAGCTTGTAACAAGCGGAACATGTGTTCGGCCAGTACCGAGGCCCCTCTGGATCGCGAGACTGGGCGAGCTCAGGCGGTGCGCGCGAGCCACGCCTCGGGGGCGTGGAGCTCGGCCGCGGTGGGGAGGTCCTCCGCGGAGCGCCAGGCGTGGGCGAGCAGTCGCGGCCCCTCCTCCCCGCCGGCGAGGACGACGGCGTCGCAGAAGCGCCGGCCCTCCTCGTACTGGCGCAGCTTCAACTCCAGGCCGAGCAACCGCTCGAGCAGCCGCCAGGGAAGCCCCCGGGTGACGCGACGACGGGTCATCGCGGCGCGCAGGCGCGGCAGCGAGGGGAGCACCTCGGCGCCGACGGCGTCCATCACGTGCTCGGCGTGGCCCTCGACGAGCGACATGGTGACCTGTAGGCGCTCCACCAACTGCCAGCGCTCCTCGCCGAGGGTCAGCCGCACAAGTTCCCCGTGGCGCAGGCGCTCGGCGAGCGCGCGCACCTCTCCCCCGCCCGGTAGCCGCAGGAGCGCCCCGAGGGAGACGGTCACCTGCAGACCCTCGATCAGCTCCCGCAGGATCCCCGCGAGGTACTCGCGCAGCCACGGGGTCCCGGAGAACTGGACGGCGTGGGTGATCTCGTGGATCGTCACCCACGTCAGCAGCTGCTCGCGGTCCACCTGCATGGTGTGGGCGGCCGCCGCGAGGTTGGGCGCCACGAGCAGCAGGCGGGGGGTGACGGAGGGGTCGAGCAGCGCGAGGTCGTACTGGCCGAGCACCCGCTGGGAGAGCAGACCGGCCATCGCCCCGACCTGCGCCCCCAGCAGCAGCCCACCGGCGGCGCCGAGCGCGTCGTACAGCGGCCGGAGATCCTGTCCTCCAGGACGTTTGCGGCTGGGCTGCGAACGGCGGCCGGGACGGGTGGGTCCAGCCCCCTGCTGGGCGACCGACTCGAGCACAGGGCGCATGGTCTGCAGGTTCGCGGCGATCCACCGCGAGCGGTCCACGGCTTCCAGCGGGGGCAGCTCGCCGGGAAACGCGAGGCCCGAGTAGTCGCTCACGCGGCGGGCGAACTGGAGGGCAAGCGGCTGCACGGTCTCACCGAGCAGGGCGGGCGGGCCCCCAATCTCGGGGGACCCGGCGATCAGATCCCCAACGCGCTGCGCGGTGCTCCAGTCGATGGCGTCCACTCTCTGAGGGTAGCCCGCACGCATATCCTCTAACCGTGCCGCAGTCCCTCGACAACCAAACGAGAGCCAGCGAGCCGGGGCGTGCCGACCAGCAGACCCACCTGCTGGAGCGGGCCGAGGTGCGGGATGTGGTGGCGTGGATGAGGCTGCTGATCGACCCGCGGGACGCGGCGGCCGCGGTGCGCGCGCTGGCGCGACCGCCGATCGAGCTGCGCCAGGTGGACCTCGCGCGAGTGATCCAGATCGCGCGGCGGGGCAAGCTGGAGGTGGTCGCGGCGCTGGCGGCCGCGATGGAGTCGCCACAGCTACCGCCCGAGGCGCGGGAGCGGATCGCGCGCTTTCTGGAGCTGCATCGGTGGGCGGCGGGGGGCCTCGACACCGTGCGGGCGGACCTGTTCGTGGGACGCCTGATCGAGCGCCTGGGTATGCGCCGCCGGCAGCTGCTTGCGGCCGACGGCGAGGATGCACAGCGCCTGGCTGGCCTGGCCGGCCTGTGCGAGCTGGCGGAGGAGTTCGTGGGGTCGACGCCCAGGCCGACGGCGCGGGCCCTGGCGATCCAGTTGATGGCGGCCTCCGAGGAGAAGCCGCCGCAAGCCGACACGCCGGTGGCGCCAGAGGAGGACCCGTCGGAGCCCCACCGGACGAAGGCCGACCAAGTGGAGGCCGACCGACCGAAGAGCGACCAGCAGACGCTCGAAACGACCCCCAACGGAACGCTGCAGACAACGCTGCAGACGATGCGCGAGGAGGTCCTCAAAGACGTGGCGCGGATCGCGGGACGCCTCGGGGAGTTGCGGCTCGACACGGAGGTGGATGTCTCTCACGGGGTGGTGAGGTATCTGGAGCTGCTCAAGCTGGCGGCGCTGGCGGAGCGCCCGGAGGGCGAGGCGGCACCTGAGGCGCTGAAGGACGTGAACGCGCGCCTGAAGACCGCGATGACGCCGCTGCAACGGGAGATATACGAGAGCTCGCCACTGGACGAGCTGCTGCGGGGGGACCAAGCGGAGGACGGTCGGCGCCGCGAGCCCGCGCGCGCGCAGGCGCTCGCGGCGCAGGCGACGGCGGCGCGCGACGAGCCGACGCTCGAGGCGTTCCTGCCGCGCAAGGGGGAGGGCCTAGTGCTGTCGGCCTCGGATGTGGAGACGTACCGCCGCTGCCCGCTGAGGTACAAGTTCGCGCGGGTCCTCAAGATCCCGACCGAGCAGACACAGAGCCAACGCTTCGGGATCGTGGTGCACCAGGTCTTGGAACGCTTTCACGCGGCCGGAGCGGAGGGGGACGGGCGATACGGGTCCCTCCAGGAGCTGATGGACCTGCTCGACACGGCGTGGCGACGGGCGGGTCTGGGGGAGGGGCCGCGCGAGCGCGAGCTGCTGGAGAAGGCGCGTAGGGCGCTCACGCGTTACCGCGAGCGCCTGCGGGAGGAGCCGTCGCAGCCGCTGTGGTTCGAGCGTTCGTTCGCGTTCGACCTGGGCCCCCACCACGTGCGGGGACGGGTGGACAGAGTGGACCGGCTGCCGGGCGGAGGGTACGAGCTGATCGACTACAAGACGGGCTACCCGAAGACGCCGGAGGAGCTGGGCGAGGACATCCAGCTGTCGCTGTACGCGATCGCGGCGCGGGAGGCGTGGGGGCTCGAGGACACGCGGGAGGCGTACTACTACGTGCTGGACGACCGCAGGGTCCCTGTGCCCCGCAAGGGCGAGGAGGACGCGGAGTGGGTGAGGAGCGCGGTGCTCCAGGCAGGGGAGGGGATCATGGCGCAGAACTTCGAGCCCACGCCCTCGCCGGCGGTGTGCGCGCTGTGCGACTACCGCATCGTGTGTCCCGTGGCGGAGAGGTAATCACCCGGTCTGCGAGAATGGGTGCGTGCCCTCGCGCGATCAGATCGACAAGGCCCTGGAGGCGGTGATCGACCCCGAGCTGCGCCGCTCGATCGTGGAGCTGCAGATGGTGCGAGCGGTGGTGCTCGGCGCAAACGGGGTGGTGGACGTGACGGTCTCGCTGACAACCGCGGGCTGCCCGATCCGCGGCCACTTCCAGACCTCCGTCGCGCAGGCGGTGGGGGCGCTTGAGGACGTGAACCACGTGAACGTCTTCTTCGACGTGCTGAGCGACGCCGAGAAAGCGGCACTGCGCGAGCGGCTGGGGCGCGCCAGCCTACCCGAGGGCGCGCTGGCGCAGGTGCGCAACGTGGTGTGCGTGGGCTCGGGCAAGGGCGGCGTGGGCAAGTCGACGCTGACGGCGAACCTCGCGGCGGCGCTGAGCGCGGAAGGCAGGCGCGCGGGGGTGCTGGACGCGGACGTGTGGGGGTACTCGATCCCGCGCATGTTCGGGCTCGGAGCGACCCGCCCGCCGGTCTCCCCGGAGCGGAAGATCGTCCCCCTGGAGGCGTACGGCGTGAAGGTGATGTCGATCGGCTTCTTCGTGGAGGAGGACGCCGCGGTGGTGTGGCGGGGGCCGATGTTGCACAAGGCGCTCTCCCAGTTCCTGCAGGACGTGGCGTGGGGAGAGCTCGACCACCTACTGATCGACCTGCCTCCGGGGACGGGTGACGTCTCGATGACGCTCGCCCAGCTGCTGCCGCAGGCGCGCTTCACGATCGTCACGACCCCCCAGCCGACCGCCCAGAGGGTGGCGCGGAGGGCGGCGGAGATGGCGCACAAGGTCTCCCTGGAGATCGGGGGGGTGATCGAGAACATGTCGGGCTTCACGACTCCCACGGGAGAGCGGTACGCGATCTTCGGCGAGGGTGGCGGCCAGGAGCTGGCGGATGAGCTGGAGGTGCCGCTGCTCGGCAAGGTCCCCCTGACGATGCCGCTGCGCGAACACGCCGACAGCGGAACGCCGCTGGTGATCGAAGACCCGGACGACCCCGCGGCCCAGGCGATCCGCCACGCGGCGCGGGGCCTGATCGCGCAGGCCCCGGTGGAGCTGCCGGTGTTGAGCGCCTCTCCGGCGCCCGGCAACGGGGCCTCGGCTCCGGAGCCCCCGGCGAGCAAGCCGGTGGGCATGTCGCTGCCGATGGCCTGAGCGTCGGCGCACCGAGCCGCACCCCGCGCACCGTGCCTGTACGCGCGCCTTGGTGGGAGGCCTGGGGCGGAGCCGTCCGAGGCCGGTCAGAGCCACGCGTCTCCAACTGCTCCAACCCCTCGGGTAGACCTCGACGGCGAGGAATACCCGGAAATGCAGGCAATTTCTCCTAGGGGCCCGACCCGGGCAGGCCTGTGGGCAGTCGCGTCCCCGCCGCCGCTTGACGGCGCGGGAAGCCCTCTGGACGATAAGGACTATTCGACTGAACCGCGACAACCTGGGCGTCCGGGTAGCGCTCGCCGCCGGCCTCGCGCTCCTGGTGGTGGCCATCGCCGTGAGAGTGTCGCGCCCGCCGCTCACCGTGTTCGCGACGAATTCGGTCAAGGCCGAAGGCTCGATCGCGACCACGAAGGGCAACACGACGTTCTGCCAGGGCAACGAAACGCTGCCGGCGGGCGCCTCCGCGATGCGCCTCAGCGTAGGAGTGAACGTCGGTCCCAAGGTGACCGTCACGGTCCTGTCGGGTTCACAGGTCATCGCCAGGGGAGCGCAGGCCGCCGGGTGGACCGGTGAACAGGTCACGGTTCCGATCGCGCCCGTGGCCTCCGCCGTAACGGGCGCAAGCGTCTGTCTCGCGATCGGCCCCGCGGTCGAATCGATTGGACTGACCGGCGTCAAGGCGCCGCACCCAACCGGTGAAGCGCCCGGCAAAGTCAGCGTCGAATACCTGCGCCCGGGCAACCGGACGTGGCTGTCGATGACGGGCGCGGTGGCGCGGCGCCTGGGCCTCGGGCGCTCTCCGAGCGGCACGTGGATCGCGTTCGTGCCGATCCTGCTGATGCTCGCGGCCCTCGTCCTCACCGTGCGGCTGGTCCTGCGCGAGCTGGGGGCTCCTCGCAGCGCCCGCCCGCCAAGGATCGCCGGCGCAGCGCAGGCGGCACGGCGGGGACCAGCGCCTGCGCGCCGGCCGACCAGACCCAAGCAGGACGGCCCCAGGTCAGACAGAGCCCAGTCGGACCGCGCTCGGGCGGACCGCGCTAGGGCACAGACCGACGGGCTCGTCCCGCGTCTGCGCGCCACGGCGGGCCGCGTGCCGAAGGCGGCGTGGGTGTGCGGAGCCGTCGCGTGGCTGAGCGCCGCGAGCTGGGGGATCGTGATGGCCCCGTTCCAGGTGCCCGACGAACCCGCCCACTTCGCCTACGTCCAGCGGCTGGCCGAGACCGGCGGGCTGCCCACGTCGAGCTCGGTGCAGTACGCCCCGGAGGAGATCGTCACGCTGACGGACCTCGACCACAACGAAGTCCGCGACAACGCGCTGCGCGGCACGATCTCCACCGCGGCCCAGCAGCAGACCCTCGAACGCTACCTCGCCCAGCCGATCCCCCGGGTGGGGTCGGGGGGCGCCGGCGTGGCGGCGACGCAGCCGCCGCTGTACTACGCGCTGCAGGCGATCCCCTACGGCCTCGCCTCGGGCGGCAACCTGCTGGAGCGCCTCGCGCTGATGAAGCTGCTGAGCGCGGCGATGGCGGCTCTGACCGCGTTCTTCGCGTACCTGTTCCTGCGCGAGGCGCTCCCCGCAGCGCCCTGGGCCTGGACGGTCGGCGCGCTCGGGGTCGCGCTGTTCCCCCTGCTGGGCTTCATGTCCGGCGCGGTGAACCCCGACTCGGGACTCGCCGCGGTGTCGGCCGCGCTCTTCTACCTCCTCGCCCGGGCGTTCCGCCGCGGGCTCTCCCCAGGGCTGGGGGTCGCGATCGGCGCCGTGACGGCCGTCGGCTTCCTGACCAAGCTCAACTTCCTCGGGCTGGTCCCGGGCCTGGCGCTCGCCCTGGTCGTCCTCACCCGGCGCACCGCGCAGAGCAGGGGTCGCCACACGGCCTACCGCTCCCTGGCGCTGTGCGCCGGGATCGCCGCAAGCCCCGTGCTGCTGTACGCCGTGGTCAACCTCTTCTCCAACCACCCCGGCCTGGGGCTGGCCTCGATCGGGATCCAGCAGACCGGCAAACAGGGGTCGATCTTCAAGGAGATCGGCTACATCTGGCAGTTCTACATGCCGCGCCTGCCCGGGATGGCCAACGACTTCCCCGGCCTGTCCTCCAGCCGGCTGTGGTTTAACCGCTCGGTGGGGCTGTACGGGTGGCTGGACACCACGTTCCCCAGCTGGGTCTACAACGTCGCGCTGGTCCCGGCCGTGGCGATCGCGGCGCTCTGCGCGAGCGGACTGGTCGCGAGCCGCTCCGCAGTGCGGGGACGCGGCTGGGAGCTCGCCACCTACGCGGTGCTGAGCGTGGGCCTGCTGGGGCTCGTGGGAGCGGACTCCTACCTGGAGTTCCCCGGCCGCGCCGGCGGCTACACCGAGCCCCGCTACCTGCTGCCCCTGGCGGTGCTCTTCGGCGCCGCGCTGGCGCTCGCGGCGCGCGGCGCCGGACGACGTTGGGGACCGGTGGTGGGCGTGCTGATCGTCCTGCTGATCTTCGGCCACGACCTCTTCAGCCAGCTACTGGTCGTATCGCGCTACTACGGCTGACCCCTACGTGCTGCTGTTCGCAAAATACTCCGCGTTGATCTGCGTGAACTTCTGCCACTCGTCGGGCAGCTGGTCCTCGGCGAAGCAGGCGTCCACCGGGCAGGCCTCCACGCAGGCGTCGCAGTCGATGCACTCGTCGGGGTCGATGTAGAGCATCTCCGCGGCGTCGTAGCCGGGCTCGTCGGGCGTGGGGTGGATGCAGTCCACCGGGCACACCTCGACACAGGAGTTGTCCTTGGTGCCGATGCACGGCTCAGCGATCACGTAGGCCATTCGCTCTCCAGGTTGGTAGCAGAGGATCTCATTAGCAGGGGCATATTGTACGGAGGATGCTGCTGCTTACCGGCGCCACCGGCCAGGTGGGCTCCGTACTCCTGGACCGCCTGCTCGCGGAGGGCGTCCCGGTGCGCTGCCTTGTGCGCGAGCCGCGCCGCCTGGGAGCGCGGCGGGTGCGGGTGCAGATCGCCCTCGGCGACCTTGCCGACCCCCCGTCGTTTCGCAACGCGATGCGGGGCGTGGACACGGTGGTGCACCTGGCCGCCTCGCTGCGCGACCAGCCGCGAGGGTCGATCGAGGAGCTGGTCGGGATCGCCACCTGGCGGATGGTGCAGGCCGCCGAGCGCGCGGGCGTGGAGCGCTTCCTGTTCTTCTCCGCGCTCGGTGCCCACACCCACAGCCGGTCGCGCTTCCTGCGCGCCAAGGCGCTCGCCGAGCAGGCGGTGCGCGAGGCGGGGGTGCGCTCGATCGTCTTCGCCCCCTCGCTCGTGTACGCCCCGGGGGACCGCTGGCTGACGCTGCTGGAGCGCCTCGCGCTGCTGCCCGCGATGCCGGTCTCGGGGACAGGACGCGCGGTCTACCAGCCGCTGTGGACCGAGGACGCCGCGGACTGCGTGGTGGGCGCGTTGCGGGCCTCGGAGGGTGGCGCGCCGCGGACCGCAGAGAGCGGCGCGGGCGGGACCGGCCACGAGCGCTTCGAGCTCGCGGGCCCGCAGACGCTCACGCACACCGAGGTCGTGCGCACGGTGTTGCGTTCGCTGAACCGCCGCCGCCCGCTGGTGCACGTGCCGACGCCCATCGTCGCCCGCACCCTGCGCCTGGTGGAGGCGGCGGCGGGCACGCGCGCCTTCGCGACGTGGGATGAGGCGGAGCTGTTGGAGGTCTCGGCGCTCTCCGCGCGCGGCAGCGCCGACGCCGAGCGCCTTGGCGTGAGGCCCCACGCGATGAGCGAGGTATTGGGTCCAGATCCCCACCCACCGTAGCTGCCGAGCGGCTATCCTCGCGTCATGGCCACGGTGGTGCTCGACCCTTACGCCTACGAGCTGGATGCCCTCAAGGAGCGTAGGCGGATCTCCGGTCTTGATCGTCTCGACGAGGTGTGGGAGGGTGTTCTGCACATGGTTCCCGCCCCCTCTGGCCCACACGGCACGGTTGAATGGCAGCTCGCCCAGATGCTCAGGCCACTCGCACAACGGGCCGGCCTGCACGCCTGCGGCCAGTTCAACCTCGGCGAGAGCGAGCACGACTTCCGCGTCCCGGACGGCGGATTGCACCGCGCCCCTCCGCTCGTCACCTGGTATTCGACGGCCGCCCTCGTAGTCGAGATCGTCTCGCCCGGCGATGAGACCTGGCAGAAGCTCCCCTTCTACGCCGCCCACAGCGTCGACGAGGTGCTGATCGTCGATCCCCAGTCCTGCGCCGTCCACTGGCTCGGGCTCACCGACGGCGGGGAGTACCGCCCGCTCGAGCGCAGCGGCCTGATCGACCTCGGCCCCACCGAGCTGGCCGGCCGGCTCGCCTGGCCGCGCTGAGCGTCGTCGCCGCGCTGTCGCGCCACCTTCGCCTGCACGCGCGGTGCGATCGCCCCCAAGCTCATCCCGGATCAAAGGCTGCGACCCAGTCTTGCACCGCAACGAAGAACACCATCACTTCT
Organism: uncultured Solirubrobacterales bacterium; assembly: GCA_963702085.1. Taxonomy (GTDB): domain Bacteria; phylum Actinomycetota; class Thermoleophilia; order Solirubrobacterales; family Solirubrobacteraceae; genus Palsa-744. The sequence continues at coordinate 3,652,932 of OY969707.1, forward strand.
TCCTCTTCTTGCGACGGTGCTTCTTCGCGTGCTTCTGGCGCACGTGCTTTGAGCACCCGGTGACCGCGATCTTGGTGCTGGTCTTGATCAGTGCGCCGTTCTGAGCGAGGAATTCGGTGGGCATCGTCAGCTTGTCGGCGCAGAGCCTGCCGCTCGCGGCGAGCGCGGAGTACTGGCCCTCGGGGAGCGTCAGTTCGAAGCTGCCGACGGGGGCGTCGGGGACGGTCTTGAACGTGCTGCTCGTGATCCCTGTCTTTTCGTTGATGAACGTGTTGCCGACGAGGTCGATCGTGACGCCGTAGCCCTGCAGCACGATGATCAGGTTCGGGAACGATTCCCCGCCGTTGGAGACGAAGTACGCGGGGCCTTCCAATGGAACCGGGATCAATGGGGTGATCGCCTTCGCGTGACCGACGATCGACGCCGCCGGGCACCCCGCCGGGTTGGCGTGGAACTGCGCTGCGGTGCATGCCTTCTGCAGCGTCGTCAGCCTGGAGGGCAGCTGCTTTGGCAGTTCGACTTTGACCTTGGCGATGTTCGCCTGCGAGCCGAACGGCGCACTCGGGTAGGTGAGCTTCACCGACAGGCTCGCCCCGTCCGTCCTGCTCGTCTTCCCGGAGGTCGAGACCGCGAATTTGGGGGCGAACGCCAGCACGGCGCAGTTGGTGGCCTGGAACTGGTCGGCGACGGGCGACGACGCGCCTTCGGCGCTGTTCATGACACCCGTCACTTCCGCCTTGTCGCAATTCGTCGGGTTGAACGTGAACCCGGGGCGGTTGATCAGCACGTTGACGTGCTGGATCTGCAGCGCGAAGCCTTCGATGATCGTCGGGATCGCGTGCGGGCCGGAGGGGTCGGTCGTGACCGTCAGCGCGGCTGTCGTCGGGTTGACTTCGATCTTCGCGCGCACGATCACCGGCCGGCCTTCCTGCAGATCGAACGGGCCGGCCTTCGCCGGGTTCACGATGCTCAACCCAAACGGGGCGCCCTGGTAGGGGCCGGTGATGTACACCTTGCCGCCGGTGACCGAGAACGGGTCGCCGCCCTCGCCCACGCTGACGATCGTTTCCCCGATGCGGCTCGATTCCTGGCACGTCCCCGCGTTCGCCTGCGCTTCCCCGCACAACGTCACACCCGACAGCAGGCCGGACAGGCCGGGCGGGTAGTGCAGCGTCACCGACTGGAGCTCCTGGTCGCCGCTCGGGCGCGAGAGCGTCGTCGTCAGCGGCGTGAACCCGCCGGCGTTGATATTCGTGCTGCCCGAGGAGAGGCTCGGATCGAACGGCAGGCTCGCGCCGGGGCACGGCGCGCCGTTCGGGCCACTCGTGATCAGGAAGGTGGAGGCCGAGGGCACCGGAGGGTTGCCCGACCACGGCGTGAACATCGCGGTCGTCGTGTACGCGCCGCAGTGCGCGGGAGTCGCCAGCGGCGCGCGTTCCCCTCCGAACAGGTGGATTTCGGCGTCTTCGAACGCGAGCTGCGGGTTGTCTTCGAACGTCGCGGTGAGCTGCCCCGTCGCCTGGTTCAGCGCGGTTTTGCCCGGGAGCTTGACGACCGTGCCCGAGACAGGGTCTTCGGCGACGATGTACATCGCCACCAACGATTCGAACGGGTTTTCCGCCGGGAAGGAGCGGAAGTTCTGCGGCGAGGCGAGATACATCGCGCCTTCCACGAGATGCCCCGGCGGCAGCAGCGGCGAGCGGATCTTGACCGTCGCTATCTTCGCAGCGTTCGGGCACGCGTTCACGCCAGGTTGCAGCGGCGCCGATTCTTCATGCACGAGCGCGCTCGTGCCGCCCGGCACCGTCGGGGTGAAGTGCAGTTCGCTCGGCGGATGGCTCACCCCCGGCAGGTAGCCGACCTGGGACTCGGAGCACGCCTGCAACCCGTCCGCGGCGGAGGGGTTGAGGATCACGCCTTCGGGGAACACGACCGTGATGTCCCTCACGTTCGACTCCGCGAGACTCGTCCCGTTCAGGATCGCTTCCTGATCGACGTGCACGTCCACGTTGAGCCCCGTGGGCGTGCTCGCGGCCTGCCCGTCGGGCGTCGCCCTGATGCTCGGATCGAACGGCAGCTGGTTGCACCCGTCCAGCGCCTCCGGGTCGCCGAACTTGTCCAGGAACGTGTATCCAAGCGGAGCGGTGAAAACACCCTCGTCCTGCCAGGAGTCGCCTTCCACGCTCGTTTGCGGCGGTCCTTCGCACGCCGTCGGCAGCGCCAGCAGCGGCGGCGGGGATGCCTGTTCGGTCACGGTGCACGGCGGGGAGCGGTGTTCCTGTGGTTCCAGGCAGTTCCAGCCCCGCACCGGGTCATGGCGCGGGTCGCCCGGCACGCCCCAGAACGTCACGCGACTGGAGAGCGTATTGGCGAGCTCGGTGATGTTCGGCACGGTCACGGTCACGCCGTAATCGGAGCCCGTCCGCACGGAGGTGTCGAGGTACACCGGATCGTTTTTGTAGTAGAACCCGAACCGTGCCGGTTCGCCCGTCGACGGCGTCAGGTTGAACAACGGCACCGGTTCGGCGGTGACGTTAGCGCCCCCGATATGTAATCCGATCGTCACCGACGCGACCCCGACGGCCGTGTCATCGGGACAGAGGTTGTATGTGTTCGCTTGCCTCGTGAACTTCGCGATGGGGCACTGCGGGAACGGCGTCGGATTGCCGACCAAGCCCGGCGGCAGCTTGAAGCGCAGGTCTTTCACCGCCGCCGGCGGCTTACCCGGTTCCGCCGTCTGGTTCAGCGCGAGCGTGCTCGTCAGCTGAAACGGATGCGACCCTGCCTGCGTGTCGAGCGAGCCGTCGGCGTTTTCCGCGCGCATTTCATACTGTTCGACCCCAAACTTGGTTTCTCCGCCGACCCCAATCGGGCTGCTCGACGACACGCTCGCCGCGCCGCCCCCGGAGATGCTCGCCGTGTTCACACCCGGCTGCGTGCTTTCCGACACCGCGACCTTGATTTTCACCACGAAATCCTCGAACGCGCCGACCTGACCTACCACGCTGCACGCGACTTCTCGCGCTTCCCCGGGCCGGATTTCACAGACAGCGCCGTTCTGGTTCCCGTTCGTGCTCAATCCATTGACGCTCTTCGCTTCCACGCCTTCGGGCAGCCTGTCCGTCAGCGTCACCGTCGAGGAGGGCAGCGTACGCGTATCGCCGAGATTCTCCCCGATCACCATGATTTCGCCTTCTTCCCCGCGCGGCAGGCTCGCCGGCAACGCCTGCGAGCTCACATACCACCACGGCCGGCACGTTGCGCCGCATGGCAGTTCCGTGCTCGCGGAGGCCGATGCCGTGAAGATAGAAGGTAGGAGAAATAGAGCTACGAAAGGGAAAGGTAGGAGTCGCTTGAGGATGGTCATCGCCCTGCCCTCCCGTTGTGGCTGGCTTTCTTTGCCCTCTTCTTACTCTTCGCCTTAACGCATTTGCCGTAGCTCAACTTCCTGCCCTTGGCGCACTTCACCGTCTTTGTTTTCGGTTTGCCGACGGCAGGAGGGGGTGGTTGCGTGATGTTGCCCGCGCCGGAGAACGTCATGCTGGACGGGGCGCCGTAGATTTCCGGTTGCGGCGAGGGCGCCGCTTTGCACGAAGCTTCCGTTTCGCACGGTGGCGCCGGCAGCGCCGCCGGCGGCGCGCACGGCGCTTCGGAGGTACATTCGTGCGCGTCGTAGATGTCATAGCTCGTGTCGTAATCCGCCGGCGATAGCTTCGAAGTTGTCAGGAAGAACACGTCCCCGCCCGATTCCGACGCATCGAGGAAGGCGGATTCTTCGCTGGAGGTCCCGGATGAAATGAGCGCGACACAGCCGGCGCCCGATTCGCCTTTGCGGCCTTCCACTTCAAAGGGACGAGCGGACTCGAACACATCGCTGCCGTCCGTGCTCGCGGGCGAGCACGCGTACGAACTGCCGACAGGCACGCCCTGCGGCTCATACTCGTACACGTCCTCTTTGGCGTTCACGTCCGCCGGCACCAGCCCATCGCTCGAGTCGAAGTACAGCCGGCCGCTGTCGGATAGATACCGCGACTGATACAGAGCGCTTGAGACCGTCACAGGCGTCCACGACGGGACGTTCCCCGCCAGCCAGCGCCCCGATCCACCGGCCCAAACTTGGTCGTAATCGACAAGCGGTCCCCCGACGTACGCCCCCGAGGCCCCCGCGGCTGTGAACGCGAAGTCGAACAGCCCCAGCGGCCGCGCGCCCGTCGGATCGCACGACACGCACACCAGGCTGGGTGGGTGGGAACTCGATTCTCCTTCGGGGTCTTCCGAGGCGTGGTACTCGAACACCTCCTCATCAGGCACACCACTGTTCGCGTCACGATTGTCATACCCCGTCAAGCTCCGTTCCGACATGAACGCCAGATACCGCCCGTTCGGCGAAACCCGCGACGTCATTCCCTGGAGCGTAACAGTTCCGAGTGAAAGAGATCCACCGCTGAACCCCCAACTGGGGCCGTCTGCCGCGCTGAGAGCGGCGATGAACGTCGGCGGCGCCCACGCTTTCGTCGCTTCGTCATAGCGATTCACGTAGAGGTCGTCGGCGCCGCTCACGAAGTAGACATACGACCCGTCTTCGCTCGCCCCGATCACACCCCTCACCGGACCGCTTCCGGCGAGCGTGGTCGTCCTACCCGCCAACGGTTCGCCCTCACCACTCGTCACTTCGAATACATTGAGACTCCCCTTCGTTTCTAGCGTTGTGCCGTCTGAGAAGAACACCCTCGACGCATCGCTGCTGGCGGTCTCGAATTCCACGTTTTCCCCGAGCTTCACCGTTTCGCCTCTCACCATGTCTCGCATGTAGAGAGACCTTACGTGGTTTTCAACAGCTGACCAGATGGCCCGCGAACCGTCGTTGGAGATCGCATGCCTGTAGACTGGATTATCTGCGTGGCCTCCAAGTTGGAGGAAGGTACCTGTGGTGGGTTCGCTATCGGGCAGCACACTGGCGAGCTGGATCTGCCCTCCCGACCACTCGTACAGGCCGCCCTGCGGGACCGCTGTTTCTGTCAACGACGGCGCCGGTCCTCCTTTTCCCTGTGCACCTGCCACCGTCTGGAGCACGACGTGGCCGAGGTCGGGCGAGGCGGACACGAACTCCACCCCACCTTCGCTTCCCCCGTCGCCGCCGAATTCGGTTCCTTCCGGCACGTTCGCCGCGGACACGAGCGCCTGGTAGCAAGTCGCGGGTATCGGCACCGCAGGGGTCGACGCGCACTGCCCGTTGTGACGCGCGTACACCGTCTTTTCTGAGCCGGCGGGCAGGGGAGGCAGGGGAGTGTCGCCCTTCGGTTCGACGATCCCGAGCGACAGTTCGCTCGAGAACAGCTTGTATTCCGACACGGAACCGACGTTAATCTGCGAGATCCCTTCGTTGTGCGGCGTCGTGATGTCCGCCGTTTCCCAAATGCCCGGGGCAGTGCGGTTGGAGAACACCTGCGTCCTTTCGATCGAACGGCTACCATGAGGATTGGTCGCGAACGGCGCCGTCGCCGCGAACGTGAACCCATCGCCGCCGGCCGCGGCCTGGATGTCGCTGCCGCCTTCTCTGCCGATCGGGTAGATACCCGCGCCGTGCTTGTTCGGCGGGGACACCATTTCATAGGAGCGCCCGTCCGGCAGCGAGGTCACGCTGCCCGCCCCCTGCGTCGTGAACGTGCGATCTGGCCCCACGATTTCCGGGCGCAGCACGCTGCTTGCAACCACACGATAATGGTAGGCAGTCCCAGCCGCGAGACCCTGCAAATGCACACTCACGCCCACGTCACCTTCGCCGGAGCCAACACCGAGACCCGGCGGGGCCGGCACCGCTGGGTCTTCATACCCGGTCGTCTCGCCATACTCGAAGTAGTACGTCGTGTCGTTCCACAACGGGTTGATCTGCGCTTCCAGCGTGGCGCTCGTGGACGCCACCCCGCTCACGGACTCGCTGTCGATCGCTTGCGGGACGTCGGTCGTCGTGAAGGAGACTTCGTTGCCAGCCGTCTTTTCTTTGCCTTCGTTTTCCGCGAGGAGACAGAAAGTGTACTTCGTTCCCGCCCGAAGACCCGTGATCTTGACTTCGGCGAGATGCGCCTGCACTTCTTCCGGTCCCTGCGCGGGCGTGGTGCTCACGCCGGCGCCGGTACACGACGAGCCGGCCGCGTACTCGAAGAACCAGCTGACCGACGAAGGACTCGCCTGGTTGACGACACCGTGAAGCTCGGCGGTCCCGTTCGTGATTTCCTGCGCTTCTTCAGTCGTCGGTTTTTCGGGCGGCGCGACGAGCTTTTTGAATTCTTTTTCCGGACCGATGGCTTCTTCGCCTTTCCTGCTCTTCGCGACGAGCCGGTATTTGTAGGTCCCCGGCTTCAGGCCGGTCACGGTCGCGCTGACGCCCTGCCCGACCAAGCCCGTCAACAGTCCCTGACTGCACCCCACTTCGTTTTCGGTCACGTTCGCGCTGCCATACTGGAACTTGCATTCCGTGGGATCGTTATTCGGATTGACGATCCCTTCGAGTGTCGCTTCGGTGGCCTTCACGTCTGAGGTGGACTCGCCTTCGATCACGGGGGGTATCGCCACGGTCGTGACCGTCAGCGGCGACCCCAGTTCGGCGCCAAACTTGTCCGTCGCGACCAAGCAGAAACGTGTACTGCTGGTTCGGCTCCAACCCCGTCACTGTCGCTTCCACCTTCCTGGCTTTGACCACCGCGGGTCCTTCCGCGGGCGTTGCGCTCCCCCCGGTACACGTCGCCCCCGTGCTGTAGGCGAAATACCACCCCACTTCGGTTTCGGAATGCGGATTCACTTCTCCGTGCAGGACGGCGCTGGAACTCGTCACCCCGCTCGCCGGTTCGCTCAGCGGGACTTCCGAAGTCGGGCCTTCGACGAACACATCGACCTGGTTGGCACCGAAGTCCGCGACATACACATCGCCGTCGCCGGCCACACCCACGCCATGGACCCCATTTGACAGCACCCCCGCACCGAACGTGCGCAGCAGCTTACCGGAGGGTTCATACCACGCCACTTCACCATCAATACCTGGGGAGAGGCGCGGATCGGGGGAGAAGCCCTGATCGACGAACACGTCACCGGACGGCGCGATCGTCACCCCCTCCGAGGGGTTCGGATCGAACGTCGTCGAGATGTAAGACCCTGCCACCAGCGTCGCCTGAATCGTGTGCGAGCCAGCCGACGAAAGATTTTGTTGGCTTTCCGGGCCAACCGTAACATATATATCTTCGCCACTCGGACTGACCGCAAGCGCCTGCGGACCGGCGCTGTCATTGCCGCTGGGCCCATTCACTTCACCAAGGCCTTTCACGACCGTATTTCTGCCCGCTGACACGGGCAGGCCCGCGGCGTCGATCGGTTCCCATTTGCTGTTGTACTCCAACACCTCGCCTTCGGCCACATACGTCAAGACAAAGAAGTCCCCTACCGCATCGACCGCCACATCCTTGATTCCCGGCACGCCCTTGAGCGCTTCGATTTCGACGACTTTTGTGCCCGCCGAGTTGACCTGATATAGCACGCTTTTCGCTTCACCCACGACATACACATCGCCCTCGTCCGGGCCCGCGTAGTCGTCGACCGCGGCCTGATTCAGGGTGGCTTCCGGAATTTCCACCTTCCATTCCTGCGTCGCCGTTTCCCCGGAGATACTGAACTTCTTCAATGTGTTGCGGCCCTGATCGACCACATACACATCCCCGTTGGAAGCATCGGGGGAGTTATCGACCGCCAGCCCAACCGGGCCTTTAAGGCCTTCGGGCGAAGAGAACGAAAACGAAAGCCCGTAGCCCCTCCCCGCGGCGCTCGCGGGGACCGCGACCAATAGCAGACCGAGCGTCGCAGCAATGAGCGCGAGGGCGATAGGACGCGCATGGTGGATCTTGGGCGCACCACTCCCCCGGCCACCGCGCGGGGCTCCGAGCACGCCGAAGCGACCCCTGGCGACGCGGGGTGTCTTCGGTGAATGCTCGAGGTGATTCATTTGCGTGCCTTTCCGTAGGGATGGTGCATGTGTCGGTTGGAGTGTCGTTGTGCGCCCGGCGACCCGGATGGCGCTGGTGTGGCCGTCCGGGGTCGCTCGGCCGATTTGTCTTGCGGCTCTTATTCGGCGGTCACCGCCCACGCGCCGTAGGCATAGCCGCCTTTTTCTCCTGTTCCGATGTAGGCCTGCGCAAAGGCGCCCGCTGTGCCAGTGCCACCGGCAGACATCGCCGAATTAACGATGCTTTCATCACCGAATGCCAGGTCTGTGGCGTGTGCGACATAGACGCAGAACTCGCCTTTGCCGGCTTTTGGTTCCGCGGCGGACCCAGGGCATGGTATCGGTGCTTTCTGGGGCTTGATCCCCGCGAATTCGGGTTCTTCTTCGCCTGGGTTGGGACGTTTGATTTCGACTGAGGTGGCTTCTTCGCCGGCTTCATTGACGATGACGTGGACGTGACACGTAGGTTCCTGTGCTGCACAGTCTTCAGGAGTAGCGCTCAGCGGCGCGGCCAGCGGTATCGAGAACGAGGCGATCGGCGCGTTGGTGACCGCGCCCCCCGGCGCCTTGGTTGGACCCGCCGACCAGACCCCCGTCTCGGTTTTCCCCGAGGGCAGCGTCGCCTGGATGTTGCCTTCGGGGCCCTTTTCGCCGGTGCAGGCGTGGGTTTTGGTGGTGCCGACGGTGAATTCGGCTCCGCCGCCTTTGCACGTGGCGTTTCCCGCTTTCAGTTCGGTGCCGGTGACGCTTTCGCCATTTTTACCGGGTTCGCCGTTGGAGCCATTCGAGCCAGCGTTACCCTGGGGACCCTGCGGCCCCGTCGCGCCCGCTGGGCCCGCGGGCCCAGTCGGGCCAGTCGCACCCGTGGCGCCCTTCGGGCCGGCGGGGCCGCGAGGGCCTGCCTTGGATTTGGCCTTGGACTTCGCGGCGGAGGCGGTGAGCGTGGCGTGGGACGAGCCGCCGCCGCCGGTGGCGGCGAACGCACCGCCGGTGATCGCAAAGACCAGGGCCACAAACGCCAGGGCCGTGGCGGGACTGATGTGCTTGCGCAGTGCTGAAAGCATTGTTTCTCCTCCTACTGAGAGTCGAACGTGCCGGCGCCCAGCGCTACGCACGTGGATTGTCGAATCGAGTTGGCACAAAAGATCGGCGGGCGCATCACGCGACCTCCTCCCGGCGATTGGCGTCGAGGGCGAGCCGCTGCGCGACCTGCGCGCCAAGGGAAGTCAGCTCCCACGCGTTGGGCTCGCCGCTCTGGTGCCCTGCGCCGGTGTTCGCCGTGAGGCCCAGACGCTCAAGGCGCCGCAGCAGCTTCGAGATCTGACCCGGGTCAACGACCCCGGCGTGGTCGGCGACCGCGCGGTTGCTGACCCCCGGGCGCACGGCGATGCACTCCAGCACCCGCGCAGTGCGGTAGGTCAGGCGCATCGGGACCTCACCCAGCGGATCCGGCTCGCCCTGCTCGCCCAAGCCTGCGCGGCCGTGCGGGACAGGCCGCTGCGCGGGCGCCGGACGCGCCTGTTCGCGGCGCGCCGCCCGCGACCCCAGGTACTGCAGCGCGATCATCCCCATCAACTCCTCCAGCAGCCCCGTCAACGGCCGACGATCACCGCTGCGCAATCGCGCGAAGACCACACCGAACGCGCCACCCACGAGACCTTCCGCGGTCACCAGCGTGCACTCAGCCCCGCGCTGACCCTCGAAGCGACCCTCATCCAACACCGCGGCCAGACGCGCGAGAACCTCCTCGCGACGCTCGAGCACCAGCGGCCCACCGCTCAACGCCTGCACCACGCAGATCCGCGCCAGCAGCGGCTCCTCATCAAGGAACGAGAGGATCGTCCACAGGCCGCCGCGCACCCGCTCGCGCCACGCAAGACGCCCCAGGCCCGAGGCCGCGAGCTCCCGCTCGATCCGACCCACGACCCCATCGATCAACGCGACCACGCACGCGTCGCGGTTGCCGAACAGCTCGTAGAACGTGCGCCGCGAGATCCGCGCGCGACCGGTGATCCGCTGCACCGAGGCCCGCTCATAACCCAGCTCGTCGATCGTCGCCGCCGCCGCGACCAGCACCCGCGAGCGCTGGATCTCCTCCATCTGCCCCCGCGGCATGCCACGAGACGCCAGCCGCCCGGACCGTCGCAGCTCGACGGGCTCCGTCCGCGCGACCGGCCTCGTGCGCGCAGTCCCACGCAGACGCACCGTCCTCGCACCACCACGCGCCGGCGCCGCCATCACCACACCCCCCAAGCGCGCGCACCAGACACTGGGGCAGTGATTCCTGCAGCCCCGCTCAGAGGCGCCGGGAGCCCACCCCCCGCGGGGGCAAAGACAGTGCGGCGCTTTCGCGCCCGACGAGAGGACTCTTCGGCTAGCTGCCTAGCTGAAGAGAGAGAGAGAGAGAGAGAGATGCGACAGCGCCAAGCTGGCGCATCTAGCTACGCCCCCACTACGGGCGGCACGCATCCCCATCACGTATCTCACTCCAGAAACCACGCTAAGACAACTCCCTCATCGCTCCGACCCAGCCCCTCTTCCCAAACCTACACCCTGCGAGCGCTAGAAGTCAACCACAAGTCGGTCTGACCCCAGCCGGACCCTATGTTTCCGGTGTCCCACCGTTGGGAGCCCCGGACTGCTGACGCAGCGTAACGCATCGCCGCGCAACTGTCAAGCCCCAAGGCGAGATTACGTACAGCCGCGGGTACTTACTATCAATACTCGAACGCGATCGTTCGGCGAGACAAGCTGCCTTGGGGTGCCCGGGTCGCAGCTCGTCGGGTTGCAACCCGGGTGCGCCACCACCCGCGGACTCAACGTGGCCGGTAGACATCTCGGCGATGCCCGATGGCCACCACGCGAACGAGCCGCTCCTCCTCGACCAGCTCGTAGATGATCCTGTAGGGGCCGCGGCGAGCTCGACCACCGGCCCTCGTGCTCCAACGCGAGTCGCTTGCCGAGCCGTTTGGGGTTCTCTGCAATCGCGTCCAGCGTCTCGAGGACCGCCGCGGCGACTGAGATCGGCAGCCGGTCGAACTGGCGGCGTGCAGGTGCCATGACGGCGAGCCGCCACTGCGGGCCGGTCACTTACGACGCGTCCGCCGTCGCTCGAGGTCGGCGCGCAGCTCGTCCAGCTCGACTCCGGCTTCGCCCGCCGCGGCGGCCTTCTCGCTTGCGCGGATCTGGGCGGTCAGCGACCGGTCGGACATGATCGCGAGCGTCTCCTCGAGGCTCTCGAGATCGTCGGTGCTCACCAGCACGGCTGCGGGCTGGCCGTTGCGGGTGACGGTCACGCGATCCTGCTGGCGCGCGACACGATCGACGATCTCAGAGAACCGGGCCTTCACGGTGGCAAGCGGCAAGGTCTCGGACATGACCAGAATTATAGCCAGAATACGGGCGAGTCACAAGATCTGCGTGGCCAGCTCCGGCCGGCGCGCGGCCCAGGGACGCGCGATTTCCAGCTGGGTGGCGAGCGCGAGCAGGGTCGCCTCTCCCGCTGGGCGACCCACGAACTGCACCGCGAGCGGCAGGCCGTCCTCGCCGTGGAAGAGCGGCAGCGAGATCCCCGGCTGGCCGCTGGCGTTGAACACCGGGGTGAAGGGCGTGAACAGGCCCGAGCGGGTGAACGTGGACATCGGGTCGGGCGCGGCGGTGTCGAGCGAGCCGATCGGCAGCGGACGCTCGGCCAGGGCCGGGGTGAGCAGCGCATCGTAGGGCGCCAGGAACGCGACAAGCTGACGCGTGAGCGCCTGCAGCTGGATTTCCAGACCCAGTCCCTGCACCGAGTTGAAGTGCTGGGTCATCGAGTGGATCGCCCAGCTCATCGGCTCCATGTCCTCGGCCGTCGGCTCACGGCCGGCGACCATCCCGGAGTAGACGATCTGAAGCGCGATGTGGATCGAGAAGACCGCGCCGAACAGCTGCGAGAGACCCTCGATCTGCCACGGCGGATCGACCTCCTCGACCTCGTGGCCAAGCGAGCGCAGCAACTCGGCCGCGTCGGCGACCGCCTCGGCGCAGAGCGGATCGACCGTCGCGTCGGGCACCGGCGGCAGGGTTGTGGCGGCGATCCGCAGCCGGGTGGGCTCCCGCGCGGCGACTGCCGCGAAGGGCTCGTCCGGGGGCGGAGCCCACGTCGCGTCGCCGAGCTCGTAGCCGGCGAGCACGTCGAGGATCGCGGCCGTGTCAGCGACCGTGCGGGTCAGCACTCCGTCGACGTCCAGCGGCGCCTCGCCGCGCTCCGGCGCGGCGGAGATGCGTCCGCGCGCCGGCTTGAGGCCGACCAGCCCGCAGCACGCCGCGGGGATCCGGATCGAGCCGCCACCGTCGTTGCCGTGAGCGACCGGCACCATCCCCGCGGCGACCGCCGCAGCCGAGCCGCCCGAGGAGCCACCCGGCGTGCGCTCCAGGTCCCAGGGGTTGCGGGTCGGCCCGAACAGGCGCGCCTCGCTGACGGGCAGGATGCCGTACTCGGGCAGCGTCGTGGTGCCGACAACCACGAAACCCGCGTCCTTCAGGCGGCGCGTGATGTTGGCGTCATGGTCAGCCACGTGGTCGGCCAGCAGCGAGCAGCCGATCGTGACCCGCAGGCCGCTCACCGGCCGGTTGTTCTTGATGGCGATCGGAACGCCGGCGAACGGACGCTCATCTCCCGGCTGAACCTCATCGGCGGCGGCCAGCGCACGCTCCGCGTCGACATCGACGAACGCATTGAGCTTCGGGTTGAGCTCCTCGATGCGCTCCAGCGAGCACTGCACCAGCTCGCGCGCGGAGACCTCCCCCGCGCGCACCATGCCCGCGAGCTCGCTCGCTGAGCGGAACATCAGATCGTCGTCGGACACCTGCTCCTCCTCGGTCGCGCAAGGCACGGACGTACGCCCGCCGCAGGCAGAGCCTAACGTCTCAGGGTGGAGCTCGCGAGGAGTCCACTCCGCGGTGCGGGTGGGGCTCGCGAGGGGGCCCATTCCTGCGACCATGTGCGCTGCCCAGAAGGCAACCAGGCCGGCTGCGACGAAACCCGGAGCGTCCGGCCCACCCCGTCAAGCATCAAGCCCAGAAAGCGAGTGCCATGAGCGCGGTTCAGACAGCACCGGAGGTCCAGTCTGGCCTCGAAGGCGTCGTCGCCTTCGCAACCCAGATCGCAGAGCCCGACAAAGCGGGGGGCGCGCTGCGCTACCGCGGCGTCGACATCGAGGATCTGGTGGGAGCGGTCCCCTACGAGCAGGTGTGGGGACTGCTCGTCGACGGCCGCTTCAAACCGGGGCTGCCCCCCGCCGAACCGCACCCGCTCACCGTGCGCTCGGGCGACCCCCGCGTAGACGTGCAGGTGGGACTGGCGATGCTCGCGCCGGAGTGGGGCTTTCACCAGCTGATCGACATCTCCGACGAGCAGGCCCGCGAGAACCTCGCGCGCGCGTCGGTGATGGCGCTCTCGTTCGTGGCCCAGTCCGCGCGCGGCGTCGGGCAGCCACCGGTGCCCCAGGAGGAGATCGACCGCGCCGGCTCAATCCCCGAGCGTTTCCTGGTCCGCTGGCGCGGCGAGGCCGACCCCCGCCACGTGAAAGCGATCGACGCCTACTGGGTCTCCGCCGCCGAGCACGGGGTCAACGCCTCCACGTTTGTCGCCCGCATCGCCGCCTCCACCGGCGCGGACGTCGCCGCCGCGCTGTCCGCCGCGGTGGGAGCGCTCTCGGGCCCGCTGCACGGTGGGGCGCCCTCGCGCGTGCTGCAGATGCTCGACGAAGTGGAAAGCACCGGGGACGCCGAGCGATGGGTGAAAGGGGCGATGGACCGCGGGGAGCGGCTGATGGGCTTCGGCCACCGCATCTACCGCGCCGAAGACCCCCGCGCGCGGGTCCTGCGCCGCACCTGCCGGGAACTGGGCGCCCCGCGCCTGGAGGTCGCCGAGGCGCTCGAGCAGGCCGCCCTGGCGGAGCTGCAGGCGCGCAAGCCCGACCGCGTGCTCGCCACCAACGTCGAGTTCTGGTCCGCCGTGGTGCTCGACCTCGCGGAAGTGCCCGCGGAGCTCTTCACCCCGATGTTCACCTGCGCGCGCGTGGCGGGGTGGTCGGCGCACGTCCTCGAGCAGAAGCGCGAAGCGAAGCTGATTCGACCGACCGCCAGGTACGTCGGCGAGCCGGCACGGCCCCTCAGCGCGGTGGAATAGTCAGAAACATCAGCACATACGCGGTTTTGCTTGTGGCAGGATTCTCTACGCAAGGCGCCGTCCCGGCGCGGCGGACCCAGCCCCCCAGGGCTAGCACCACGACGAGGGCCCGGCATCGTGCCGGGCCCTCGTTCGTTACTGCAGTCTGAGCCGGGGGGCTCGCTACATCATCCCGCTCATGTCCGGCATCCCGCCGCCACCGCCGCCTGCGCCTTCCTTCTCGGGCACCTCGGCGACGATCGCCTCGGTGGTGAGGATGTTCTTGGCGATCGATGCCGCGTTCTGCAGCGCCGAGCGGGTGACCATCGCGGGGTCGATGACGCCCGCGGCCACGAGATCGACGATCTCGTTGGTGGCCGCGTTGAGGCCGTGGCCTTTCTTGGCCTTGCGCACGTCATTGACGACCACCGAGCCCTCCAGGCCGGCGTTCTCGGCGAGCTCGACGCAGCGGCTCCTCGAGCGCGCGCAGCACGATGCGCCCGCCGGTTTTTTCGTCATCGTCCTCGGCGCCGCCGCCGTTTGAACTGACCGCGGCGGAGGCCTGCAGCAACGCGACGCCGCCGCCGGGCACGATGCCCTCCTCCAGTGCCGCCCGCGTGGCCTGCAGGGCGTCCTCGACGCGGTGCTTCTTCTCCTTCATCTCCGTCTCCGTGGCCGCGCCCACCTTCACGACAGCCACGCCGCCGGAGAGCTTCGCGAGACGCTCCTGGAGCTTCTCCCGATCGAAGTCCGAGTCGGTGTTCTCGATCTCGTTTTTGATCTGGTTGATACGCCCCTTGATTGCCGCCGCGTCGCCGGCGCCGTCGACGATCGTGGTGTTGTCCTTGGCAACCACCACGCGCCGTGCGCGCCCGAGCTGGGAGATCTGAGTGTTCTCCAGCTTCAGCCCCATCTCCTCGGTGATCACCTCGGCGTTCGTGAGGATCGCGATGTCCTCGAGCATCCGCTTGCGGCGATCGCCGAAGCCCGGCGCCTTTACGGCCACACCGGTGAAGGTGCCCCGCAGCTTGTTGACCACGAGCGTCGCGAGCGACTCGCCCTCGACGTCCTCGGCGATGATCAGCAGCGGCTTGCCGCTCTGGATCACGGCCTCGAGCACCGGCAGCACGTCGCGCACGGAGCCGATCTTCTGGTTGGCGATCAGGATGTAGGGGTCCTCCAGGGTTGCCTCCATGCGATCCTGGTCGGTGACCATGTAGGGGGAGATGTAGCCCTTGTCGAACTGCATGCCCTCTGTGAACTCGAGGTCCATACCGAACGTCTGGCCCTCCTCGACGTTGACCACGCCGTCCTTGCCGACCTTCTCGATCGCATCGGCGATCACGTCGCCGATCTCCTCGTCGCCGGCCGAGATGGTAGCCACGCGGGCGATCTGCTCCTTGCCCGAGACCTCCTTGGCCTGCGATTTGATGCTTGCCACCACCTGGTCCACGGCGCGCTCGATGCCGCGCTTGAGGGCCAGTGGGTTGGCGCCCGCCGCGACGTTCTTCAGGCCCTGGCGCACGATCGCCTGGGCCAGCACGGTGGCTGTGGTGGTTCCGTCGCCGGCCACGTCGTTGGTGGCGGTGGCCACCTCGCGTACCAGCTGGGCGCCCTGGTTCTCGAAGACGTCCTCGACCTCGATCTCGCGGGCGATCGTCACTCCGTCGTTGGTGATTGTGGGGGCGCCGAACTTCTTGTCCAGCACCACGTAGCGGCCCTTCGGGCCGAGCGTGACCTTGACCGCGTTGGCCACGGCGTCCACGCCCGCCTCCAGCGACTTGCGCGCCTCGGCGGCGTACTTGAGCTCCTTGTGTGCCATTTCGTCTCCTTAGAGGACCTTTGCGAGGACATCGGACTCGCGCAACACGAGCAGGTCCTCGCCATCGACCTTGATCTCGGTGCCGCCGTACTTGCTGTAGAGGACCTCGTCGCCGTCCTTCACGTCGAGCGGGACCCGCTTTCCGTCGTCGTCGAACTTGCCATCGCCGACGGCGAGGACCTTGCCCTTCTGCGGCTTTTCCTTGGCTGTGTCGGGGAGCACGAGGCCACTTGCCGTGGTCTCCTCCTCCTCGATCGCCCGCACGATCAGGCGATCGCCCAGGGGCTTGAGCTTCATCTTGGTAAGACCTCCGCTGCTAGGTAGTTAGAGAGTGGGTGAGGGGCGGCGCCTCGGGAAGGAGGGCACGCCCCCACGATTCTGGCACTCTTCTTGGCCGAGTGCCAACGGCGTAGGGCCACTATAGACGACCGCGAGCGTCAGTCAAGGCCCTTCTGGCACTTTCGGGGCCGAAGTGCCAGCCCCAGCTAATTCTGAGCGCCGCCGAAGCCCTTCATTGCCTCGGTCATCCCCGAGGGCGTGTCCATGATCCGCGAGAAGCGCACCACCGTGACGGTGTCATCAACCGAGACCCCACGACCGTAGATCTGCTCGAGGAAGTGGATCAGCTCCTCGTGGCGGCGGAACTCGGGGTTGTCGTGCTTGATGTCCCGCGGCGAGAGGTCTCCGAGCCGTGTGACTTCGACCTGGTCGATCACCGCCTCGAAGATCCGCTCGCGGGGGGAGTACTGGTAGCCGATCGTGACCAGCACCAGCTGGTTCTTGCGGTACTTGTCCGACTTGTCCCCGAGCCGGATCGTGGCCGTCTTGCGGCCCCGCTTGAGCTCGTCGGCGAAGATGGTGGAGTAGAAGTTGAGCACCTGCACGACAGTGCAGGGTATCCGAAGGAGAGGGGCCCGGCTCGCCGGCCTGATGGCCGGCTGCGCCACCCTCTAGGGATCCGGCGCAGCAAGCGCACACCTGACCATCTCGCGCTCGCCCTCGTAGGTAAGCGCGGTGCACGCCTCCGCGAGCGCCATCCAGCGCACCTCCTCGACCTCCTCGTCGTGGTCCTCCGTGTCACCCGAGCGGTAGCGCAGCAGGTAGAAGACGACCGACTTGGGCACGGTGCGGCCGTGGCGCCTGTACCAGTAGCGCACCTCGCCGAGCTCGCGCACCGGCTCCGCCTCCACGCCGGTCTCCTCGCGCACCTCCCGCAGCGCGGCCTGCAGCGGAGTCTCGCCGGGGTCGATGTGCCCCTTCGGCAGCCCCAGCACACGCGAGCCGTCCGCCGCGCGACGGCTTGGCACGATCACGAGCGTCCGCTCTCCGCGCACCACCACACCTCCGGCCGAGCGCTCGGTTGTGTGCTCAGAAGACATATGCCTGCAGCGCCCCCGGGTCGTGCACGACCAGCCTGCCTCTGCCCTGGGAGATCACCCCCGCACGCTCCAACACCGCCAGGAAGCGGCTCGCCGACTCGCGCGAGCTGCCCGCGAGCTTCGCCAAGTCGGCCTGGGTGGCGGAGATCTCGACATCGTGCCCGTGGGTGGCGGAGATCTCAACATCGTGCCCGTCAGCGGGCGCGGGTGGGCTTTGCACTTGCGCCTGCGCGACCATCTCGCTCAGCGCCGAGGCCACGCGGCTCTGCACGGTCTGGAAGGAGCGGCGCGCGAGGCGCTCGTTGGTCTCCCGCAGGCGCCGGCCCAGCGCGACCAGCAGGCGCATCGCGATCTGGGGGTGCTCCGCCATCAACCGGCGCATGTCGGGGCCGAGCACCGCCACCGCGCTCATCGGCCCCAGGGTCTCCACGGTGGCGGAGCGGTGTTCGTCCTCGAACAGCGCGAGCTCCCCGAAGATGTCGCCTCGACCGAACGTCGCCAGCGTGAGCGTGCGCCCGCCGTGCTCGCGCACCGCGCGCGCGCGACCCTCGTGCACGACGTAGCAGGTGTCGCTCCGGTCCCCCTCGCGGAACACCGCCTGGCCGGCCTCGAAGCTGCGCGGGACCGCCAGTTGCGCGATGCGCTCGAGGTCCCCGGTCTCCAGCGTCGAGAAGACCGGCACTCGTGCGAGCAGCTCCACGACCTCCGCTGAGCTCGGTGCGCGCACCGCCAAGTGGATAGCACACCCCACCCCCGCGGGAGCCGGCGGGCTGTCATACCTCCCGCGCTATCTTCACAACATGACTCCGTCGAGGATGACCGCGGCGGCGCCGCTCATGGCCGGGGCGCTGATGGCGCTTGCGTCCTCGGCGCCCGCGGCCGCCCGCCAGCCGTTCCGGGCGCTGGCGCAGTCGCCGGAACTGTGGGCCACCGTGGACTTGTGCAACACCCCCGCTCACCCCCACACGATCGGTATTCGCGGCTCGATACCCACCGACGGCCACCCTCACGACAAGATGTACATGCGTTTCCTGGTGCAGTCCCTCGACGCCGCCACGCACCAGTGGAAGGACCTCGGCGAGAGCGCGGACTCCGGCTTCGTGCAGATCGGCTCCGGCCCCTCCACCCGCCAGGCCGGGCGCACCTTCGAATTCAAGCCCACCACCACCGCCTACACGCTGCGCGGGGTCGTCGAATTCCAGTGGCGCCGCGCCGGCCGGCTGGTGCACCTCGCCAGCCGCACCACCACCGCCGGGCACACGAGCCTCGCGGGCGCCGAACCCAAGGGGTTCAGCGCAGCGACCTGCACGCTCACGTAGCGAACAGTCGCGGGTCGTTGGTGATGATCCCGTGGACCCCCATCGCCGTGAGACGGGCCACCTGGGCGGCGTCGTCCACCGTCCACGCGTACAGCTCCCCGCCCCCGGCCGCGACTGCCCGCACCAGTGCCGGGGTGACCACGCGCCAGTGCGCCATCACCGCGTCGAAGCGCCCCGCGCGTAGAGCCGCACGGACGCGCCGCGGCAGCAGGGCACGGTAGCCCGCGAGCAGCGCGAGCGCCGGGATCGCGATGAGCCTGTTGTCCTCGGTGTAGTCGCGCCGCGCGCGCGGCACCGACCAGCCCACGCGCAGCGACGGCTCGATCGCGCGCATCGCGTCGAGCTCGTGCGGGAACGTGCTGCTCACCAGCGCACGCTCGGTCAGGCCCGTCTCGCGCAGCGCCGCCACCACCCGCTCCCCGTAGCCCGGCAGCTTCACGTCGACGTCGAGCTCGATGCCCGCGTACGCGTCGCTCGCGAGGTGCTCGAGACCCTCTCGCAGCGTCAGCGGCGCCTGCGCGGTGTGAAGCGCCCGGTAGTCGTGGGCGAGCAGCAGCCGCCCACTTCCGTCCGGGTGCTCGCTGAGGACGTCGAACTCGATCATGTCCACCCCCGCGCGCACCGCCGCCTCGAAGCTGGCGAGCGTGTTGCCCGGGGCGAGGTGCGCGGCGCCCTTGTGCCCCACCCTGCGCGGTGCGGTGCTCGAGCCGGGGACGCCCACCGCTTTAGGATAGACGCGCCGGGGGCGGCTGGGTCTAGTAGTGCTCGTCGCGCGCGAGGCTGCGGCGAGTGGCGTCGATCGTCTGTCCCGCCGCCTTCGGGCCCATGTACGGGGCGATCACCATGAACGCGAGGTGGTCGATCAGCGACGGCAGGTACTTCACTCGCTTGGGTGTCGCGTAGCTGCCGATGATCGACCACAACGCACCCACGACCGCTTCGTGGGCGAGCAGCGGAGCTCTGCGCGGCTCGGGCGAGGTCTCCTGCAGCAGGGTCCCGAGCTTGTTCAGCGTACGGCCGATGCAGTCGGTCACGACCGGGCCGACGTCGAAGAGGTCCACGAACGCCATTTTCGTGAGCCCCGGGTGCGCGACGAAGTGGTCGATGCCCGCCCTCACGCCGAGGTACGCCGCCTCCGGCCAGCTGCCCGCGTGAGTCGCCGCCGCGGCGATCGCCGCGATCGTTTCGTCCACGAACTCGTCCACCACCGCCACGAAGCACTCCTGCTTGGAGGGGAAGTGTTTGTGGAACGATTCCGTCGACATCCCCGCGAACTGGGCGATCTGCGGGTCGGTCAGCCCGTTGTAGCCCTCGTCCAGCGTGAGGTGCACGACCGCACCGAGCACGCGAGCGCGTTTCTCCTCGCTTTCCAGGAAGCGGGCCGGCTCCACCGGGCGGTGCGGCACAGCGGTGCGGGGCACCCCGATCCGCGCCGCCGGCGAGCGGTAGGCGCTGACCCAGTCGAGCAGTTCGTCGGTCAACATCGGCAGCTCTGCCACACGGTCCGTCCGCAGCCGCTCGAAGATCATGTGACGTCCGCCGCCCACGATCGCTTTCGGCCCCAGCGCCGGGAGCTGCACCCCGTCGGGCGCCACTCCGAAGCCGCTCGCCAGCACCCGCTCGAAGGCGAGCGCCGAGCGCATCAGCCGTTCGCGGCTCTTGGCCCCAAGACCCAGCCCCTCGATCAGCACCAGGCGCGATGACTTGACGTTCCGCTGCGCGTCCTCAACGAACGCCTGGCATGCTCTGTGGACGCGGTTGGCCCACCCGCGCTCGCTCATCCACCCGTCGAGCATCCGCCGCTTGGCGCGCGCCACAGCGATGTCGTAGGTGCCCAGGAAGCAGTCTTCCTTGTTGGCGAACTGCTCGTAGAAGGCACGGCGCGACACGCCCGCCAGCGCGATCACGTGGGCTACCGTCGTCCCCTTGTAGCCCTGGCGGTGAATCGCCTCGATCATCGCCCCGAACAGCCGCGCCCGCTGGTGGCGAGCCACCGCGTCGCGCCCCATGCCGTGCGGGCCGTGCGGCAGGCGCCGGTACATCGCGCTCAGCTCCCTCTCGGTTCCACTCAGCCCCACATGTCCGACCATACAGCATTGCCTGAAGATTGCAAGTTAAAAATCGTGGGATCTATCGACGTTTCCGATCGCCCTGGAAACGTCCTCCTCTATGCACTCTGCCGACTTATCCGAACAAGCTGGCTCTACGTGTCATCCAGCATTCTGACGATCTGTCCGAATAGCTGCATTAGCGGGGCTTTTGTCCCACGCCGAGCTCCACGCGACGCGGCCCCGCGCGGAAGCCGGCCCGCTCCAGGGCCGCCTCCCAGCGGGAGCCGAGCACCGGCTCGCCGTCCACCCTCTCCAGCGCGAACCGCGCTGGCAGCCGGCCGGCCTGGGCGTGCTCCGCAAGCGCCTCAAGCGCCTGCTGAACACAGTCGTCGTCAGGATCCGCCAGCACCCGCAGCCCCCTGCCGCCGCGCTCCAGGTAGAGCACCGGCTCGCCGCCCACCAGCACCACGCTCGCCCCCGCCACCCGGGCCGGAGAGGGTCGGGTGCCCCGGGCTTGGACGACTGTCGCGGCGGGTTGCGGCTTGTCGGTCGAGAGCTCCTGTCTCCGACTCTCCGGCGCGCCCCTCCACGGCAGCGCCGCGCCGTACGGCTGCGCCGGGTCGCTCGCGGCGAGGACCAGCGACCGGGAGGCTCTGTCCCTTTGCCCGCGCAGGCGCTCGACCGCGCCCGGCAGCGCGAACTGCGCGCCCCCCAACCCCTCCACGAAGTAGCCGCGACGCGCCACCCCCAGTGTCTCCAGGCGGCACAGCTCGGGGTACAACGCCGCAAAGCCGCCCGGCACCCCCTCCGCGAGCACCAGCTCCCGCGTGAGGATCCCGTGGCGCTCGAGCAGCAGCTCGGCCGTCGCCCGCGCGCGCTCCGAGGGAGAGCCCGTGTCGGCGAACAGCGGCGCCGTCAGCGACCAGCGGCCCGGGAGATGCGCAGCGGCACGGCCGGCGGTCCGGCGTCCCGAAAAACGCCCCCCGCGACGCGCCGGACCGTGGGGTCTCCCACCACTCCCCGAGGCGAGCGTCAGACGCGGCGCGCGCAGCGGCGCGAACGCGTCGTTGGTCACCTCCCCCGCCCACACCAGATCCCACAGTGCCTCCGCAAGCGCGGGCGCGGACAGATCCACGTCGGCGAGCAGGTCCGTGAAGAAACACCCGCTCTGATTAAGACGCGCACGTACGCGCGCGTGAGAGTCGAAAACATGCTCGGAAACATGCGCAGGCTCCCCGCGGACATGCGTCGGCTCCCCACGGCGCGGCGGCCGGCCGAGCAGCCCCACGTCCTCGCGGAAGTACAGCGCCACTCGTCCGTCGTTGCGTCCGAGCGCGCCCGCCCCGACCCACACCAGCTCCCCGCTCGCGCACAGCTCGTCCATCCACGTCGGCGAGTACGCCCCCACCCGACGCGGCAGCACCTCCCGCTCCCACGTGCGCGGCGTCAACGCGACACCCTGCAGCGCAACGATCTGCTCGCGCAGACGCTCCACGCCGGCGCCCGCCGCCGCGTGGCGGTCGATCCCGTGCCACGCCGGCAGGAACGTCGCGTACGCGCGGCGCTCCGCCGGCTCGATCTCCTTGCGCAGCGCCGCCAGCGAGGTGCGGCGCAGGCGCCGCAGCACCTCCACGTCACACCACTCCCGCTGCCCCGTCGTCCCATCGGGGTGAAGCTCCCCGCGCACCACTGCGCCGGCGCGCTCCAGCTCGCACAGCCCGGCCTCGACCACCGCGGTGCCGAGGCCCCAGCGGGCGCGGGGCTGCTCGGTCGTGAACGGCCCGTGCGCCGCCGCGTAGCGGCGCAGCAGTTGCCCAAGCGCGTCGGGGACCTCCGCCGTGAAGGCGTCCGGCAGGCCTCCCGGCGGGACCGTGCCGAGCGCGTCTCGATAGAGGCCCGCGTCGGCCGCGGCGATGTGGCGCTCCTCCCCGCCGACGCGCACCCGCGCCGCGCGCCGCTCGCGCTCCAGGGTCGCGAGCATCTCCCCCGCGTCAAGCCCCTCCAGCACGCGCTCCGCGGCCTCCGCGGCGCTCAGGTCGCCAAGCGTGCGCAGCGCGTCGTGCAGCTCGTCGCGGTTCGCCGCCCGCCTGTGCTCGCTGCGGCGCTGCAGATCCTCCTCCAGCTGTTCGAGTGCCCCGCGGTCGAGCAGCTCGCGCAGCTCCTCCTGCCCGAGCAGCTCCCGCAGCAGGTCACGGTCCAGCGACAGCGCTGCCGCCCGGCGCTCCGCGTTGGGGGCGTCGCCCTCGTACATGTACGTCGCCACGTAGTCGAACAGCAGCGAGGACGCAAACGGCGAGGCGCTCGCCGTCTCCACCTCCACCACACTCAGCTCGCGCCGGTGCAGCCTCCCGAGCAGCTCCGTCAGCCCCGGCAGGTCGAGCACGTCGCGCAGGCACTCCCGGTAGGTCTCCAGCACGATCGGGAAGTCGCCGTAGCGGCGCGCCACCTCCAGCAGCGTCTGCGCCTTCAGCCGCTGCTGCCACAGCGGCGTGCGCCGGCCCGGGTACGCGCGGGGGATCAGCAGCGCCCGACCGGCCGCCTCGCGGAAGCGCGCCCCGAACAGCGCCGAGCTCCCCGAGCTCCGCGACGACCAGGTCCTCGACCTCATCCGGCTCAACCATCACGAGCTCGAGCGCCTCGGGGCCGCCGAGCTCGTCGGTCTCGGGCAGGTGCACCACGATCCCGTCATCCGACCATATGGCATCCGCCTCGAGTCCCAGCCGCTCGCGGATGCGCGCCGCCAGCGCAAGGCCCCACGCCGCGTGGACGCGCCCCCCGTACGGGGAGAGCACGCACAGCCGCCAGTCGCCGATCTCGTCGCGGAAGCGCTCCACCACCACCGTGCGGTCGCTCGGCAGCACCCTTGTCGCATCCTGCTGCTCGCGCAGGTACTCGACCAGGTTGCGCGCCGCCCGGGCGTCCAGGTCGTACTCGCGCTCCAGCACCTCAGGTGACTGCCCCACCGCCCACCGCGCGAAGGCTCCTACGGCCTCCCCCAGCTCTTTGGGGCGCCCGACCCCGTCGCCCTTCCAGAACGGCACCGCCCCCGGTGCGCCCGGCGCCGGCGTCACGGTCACGCGGTCGCGGCCGATCTCCTCGATCCGCCACGCGGAGGCGCCCAGCAGGAAGACCTGCCCCGGCCGCGCCTCGTAGACCATCTCCTCGTCGAGCTCCCCCACCCGCCGTCCGTCCGGCAGCGTCACCAGGTAAAGGCCCCGGTCGGGGATCGTGCCCGCGTTCGCCACCGCCAACGCGCGCGCGCCCTTGCGCGGGCGTACCGTGCCCGCCACGCGGTCCCACACGATTCGTGGGCGCATCTCCCCGAACTCCGCGGAGGGGTAGCGCCCGTCGAGCATGTCCAGCACCCCCTCCAGCTGGCGGCGCGGTAGCTCCGCGTAGGTGTGCGTGCGCCGCACCCGCTCCCACAGCTCCTCCACCGCGAGCTCCTCCTCGGCCGCCGCCATCGCGACGACCTGCTGCGCGAGCACGTCCAGCGGGTTGCGCGGCACCACCGTCGGCTCGATCGCCCCTTCGCGCATCCGCCGCACGACCACCGCGCACTCCAGCAGGTCCGCGCGGAACTTCGGGAAGATCCGCCCCCGCGAGACCTCGCCCACACCGTGGCCCGCGCGGCCGATCCGCTGCAACCCCGCCGCCACCGACTTCGGCGACTCGACCTGCAGCACGAGGTCCACCGCGCCCATGTCGATCCCCAGCTCAAGGCTGGAGGTGGCCACGATGCACGGGATCTCACCCGCCTTCAGCAACTCCTCCACCACTGTCCGCTCCTCCCGCGCGAGCGAGCCGTGGTGCGCACGCGCGATCTCCTCCTCGGCGAGCTCGTTCAGCCGCAACGCCAACCGCTCCGCCGAGCGTCGGTTGTTGACGAACACGATCGTCGAGGTGTGCTCGCGGATCAGCCGCAGCAGCTCCGGGTAGATCGCCGGCCAGATCGAGTGCGCCGGCTGCGGCTCGGCCAGGGGGTCCGCGTCCGGGTTCGCCGCCCCCGCGCCGAGGTCGGCCATCGACTCGACCGGCACGTGGACCTTCACGTCCAGCGGCTTCGGAGCGCTCGCGTCCACGATCCGGCACGTCCGCGTCGGCCCCACCATGAAGCGCGCCACCTCCTCCAGCGGGGTCTGCGTCGCGGAGAGGCCGATCCGCTGCGGCTCGGACCCGCCGGCCTCGCGGACCAGCGCGTCCAGGCGCTCTAGCGTCAGCGCCAGGTGCGCCCCCCGCTTGCTCGCCGCCACCGCGTGGATCTCGTCCACGATCACCCACTCCGCGCCGCTCAGCATCTCTCGCGCGCGCGAGGTCAGCATCAGGTACAGCGACTCCGGCGTCGTGATCAGGATGTCCGGCGGCTCTTTGAGCATCCGCTGGCGCTCGCGCTGGGGGGTGTCGCCGGTGCGGGTCGCCACTCTGATGTCCGCGCCCTCGGGCGGTCCGCCGATGCCCTTCAACGGCGCCCGCAGGTTGCGCTCGATGTCGTACGAGAGCGCCTTCATCGGCGACACGTACACCACGCGCGTGCGGCGCGCGCGGTCGGGGTCCGCCGCCGGCTCCGCCGCCAGCCGATCCAACGCCCACAGGAACGCCGCCAGCGTCTTGCCCGAGCCCGTCGGGGCGGACACCAGCACGTGCTCCCCGCTCGCGATCGCCGGCCACGCCTGCGCCTGCGCCGCGGTCGGCTCCACGAAGGCCGCCTCGAACCACTCGCGCACGCGGGGGGTGAACAACGACAGAGACACCTCCGCGAGGCTAGCGCGTGCACCCGGGCACACCGCTTTCACAGGCCCGAATCTC
The DNA here is from genome assembly GCA_963702085.1 of uncultured Solirubrobacterales bacterium. Taxonomy (GTDB): domain Bacteria; phylum Actinomycetota; class Thermoleophilia; order Solirubrobacterales; family Solirubrobacteraceae; genus Palsa-744. The sequence continues at coordinate 3,678,450 of OY969707.1, forward strand.
CCGGTTTTTCGGGTAACCTCGGACACATGGGGTCCTCTAAGCTCGCCCTCGACCAGGGGCTCGTCGAGTCCTGCCGTGTAGCCGCCACGCGGATCGCCGCCGACGTCGCCGAGCAGACCGCCGGCATGACCACCGTCTCCGTCGAGCGCACCGTCGCGCGCCTGTTCGGGGTCGACGGCGCCAACGACCTCGGCGCCCCCCTGCCCAACGTGCTCGTCGAGCACGTCCGCTCCCGTGGGGGGCTGGGCAAGGGCGTCGCCTACTGGATCGCCAACGGGCTGCTCGACTCCGAGGGAATCGGAAACCCGCCCGCCCGGGCGGGCGCCCAGGAAATCGCCGACGCCGTCGAGGAGGGCAGCTTGGACCTCTGCGCGCTGCCACTCGCGCCCGAGAGCGCGATCCGCGAGCGCGCCCGCGAGGAGCTCGCGCGCCGTCTTGGGGACATCAGCCGACGGATGGACGCACGCCGCGCCCTGCGCGAGCGGCTTGGCGAGAGCCCCCCTCCCCTGCGCTACGTGCTGACCGCGACCGGCAACGTCTACGAGGATGTCGTCCACGGCCTCGCCGTCGCCGAGGCCGGCGGGGACATCGTCGCCGTGATCCGTTCCACCGCCCAGAGCCTGCTCGACTACGTCCCCTACGGCCCCACCACCGAGGGCTACGGCGGCACGTTCGCCACCCAGGCCAACTTCGCGATCATGCGCGCCGCACTCGACGAGTGGTCCGAGCGCAACGGGCGCTACGTGCGCCTCTCGTCCTTCTGCTCGGGTCTCTGCATGTCCGAGATCGCCGCGATGGGCGCCTTCGAGGGTCTCGACAACATGGTCAACGACGCCCTCTACGGGATCCTCTACCGCGACATCAACCCAGTCCGGGGGCTGCTCGACCAGCGCGTCTCGCGCACCGTCAACGGCTACTTCGGGGTCGTCATCAACACCGGCGAGGACAACTACCTGCGCACCGCCGACGCGCTAGAGGCCGCGCCCTCAGTGACCGCCTCGCAGTTCATCAACCTCTACCTCGCCCGCGACTCCGGTGTGCCCGACGAGCAGATCGCGCTCGGCGACGCCTTCGAGATCGACACCCCCGTCACCAACGGCCTGCTGTACGAGTGGGCGCAGGCGCTGCTCACCCGCGAGCTGTTCCCCGACTGCCCCGTCAAGTACATGCCCCCCACGCGCCACATGGACGGCAACCTGTTCCGCACCCACGCGGCCGACACGCTCTTCAACCTCGTCACCGTCGCCACCGGGCAGGGGATCCAGACGATCGGCGTCCCGACTGAGGGCATCTTCACCCCCCACATCCACGACCGCGTGCTCGGCCTGCAGAACGTCAACTACGTCTTCAACGCCGCCCGCGACCTCGGCGAGGAGATCGAGTTCCGTCGCGGCGGCCTCGTCCAGACGCACGCCGCCGAGGTCCTTCGCGGGGCGCACGCGATCCTCGAGCGCACCGCCGAGGCTGGGCTCTTCCGCGCGATCGAGGGGGGCGTCTTCGGCGACGTCTCGCGCCACCGCGACGGGGGCCGTGGGATGGAGGGCATCGTCGCCACCGAGGAGGGCTACTTCAACCCCGTCACCGACCTCATGCGGGGGGCCCTCTCCGTTGCCTGACGAGGCCGACCTCGAGCACGTCCGGGCCTACGCCGACCACCACGGCGACGGTCTCGTGCAGCTCAGCTTCACCCTGCCGGTCCCCGACGGGCTCGCCGCGCGCAAGGCCGCGCTGGAGCTCGCCGGCAAGATGGGCTTCCAGCACCCTGAGGTCGTCCACCACCAGCGCCTCACCGACGGCTACACCTACTTCGTGGTGTACGGGTCCTGCCAGCACACCGTGGACTACGCCACCCTCGCCGCCGAGGGGGGTGAGGTGGCGCAGTACATGAGCGAGGACGAGGTCGAGGCCTACGCTCAGGAGCACATCGGGCGGCCCGTCGTCGTCGTCGGCGCCTCCACCGGCACCGACACCCACTCGGTGGGCATCGACGCGATGCTCAACCTCAAGGGCTTTCACGGCCACAAGGGCCTCGAGGGCTACCGCGCCTTCCACGCCCACAACCTCGGCAGCCAGGTCCCCAACAGCGCGCTCGTCGCCCGGGCGCTCGAGCTCGACGCCGACGCGATCCTCGTCTCGCAGACCGTCACTCAGCAGAACCTCCACATCCACAACCTCACGGAGCTCGTGGAGATCGTCGAGGCGGAGGGCCGCCGCCGTCAGCTGATCCTGGCCTGCGGCGGGCCCCGCGTCTCGGGCGAGCTCGCCAAGGAGCTCGGCTACGACGCCGGCTTCTCCAAGGGCACCTATCCCCACCACCTCGCCACGTTCCTCGTGCGCGAGCTCGCTGCCCGGCTCGGCCGGGCCGGAGCGGGCGGGCTCGACTCCAAGGACGACAACAGTGTGGGCGAGGACGGTGGGCGGGACCACGATCTCGAGTGGGAGCGCGCCGCCTTCGCGGAGCGCCGCCCGGAGGCCGGAGGCCCGTCGCGGACCGCCGCCGCGAGGCGGGACGGCTAGGCTGAGCGAGCCCATGCAACTTTCCGAGTTGATCGCACCCGCGCGGCGCCTCGCGTTCGTCGGCCTCGCGAAGAACACCGGCAAGACCGAGACGCTCACCGTCGCCCTGCGCGAGCTGCAGGAGCGCGGGCGGCGCGTCGGCGTCACCTCGGTCGGGCGCGACGGCGAGGAGCGCGACGTGATCGACATCCGCATCGAGAAGCCCCGCGTCGAGCTCTGCGCCGGGAGCCTCGTCGCGACCACCGACGCGCTGCTGCGCGCCGGCGCGATCGCGCACGAGCTCGTACTGGAGACCGGCGTGCGCACCCCACTCGGCCGCGTGCTCATCGCCCGGCTGCACGCCCAAGGAATCATCGAGATCGCCGGGCCCTCTGCCGCCGCGGACGTGCGCGAGGTCTGCGACGCGATGCTCGCCCACGGAGCCGAGCAGATCCTGATCGACGGCGCGCTGGACCGCCGCGCCGCCTCCTCTCCCGCGGTCTCCGACGGCCTCGTGCTGTCCACCGGAGCCGCGCTGCACGAGGACATCGAGCAGGTCGTGGCGCACACCCGCGACGCCGTCGAGCTCGTGCGCCTGCCCGCACTGCGCGAGCCCTACGTGCGCGCCCTCGCGGAGTCGGGCGCGGCCTCCTCGCTCGTCGGCGGGCCTGAGGAGGAGCCGCTCACGCTGCACCCCCGCTTCGCGCTCACCTCCACCGCCGCCGACATCGCCCAGCTTTTGCGCGCGCGCCCCGGGGCAACTCACCTGCTCGTGCAGGGCGCGCTCTGCGAGCCGTTCCTCACGGAGCTCCTGCTGGCCCTTGGTCAGTTGAGCCCGACCGAGCCCGCGTCACTGACGCTCGTGGTCGCCGACGCCACCCGGGTGTTCCTCACCGACCACGGCCCCGAGTGGTACCGCCGCCAGGGCCTCGCCGTCGAGGTGCTCGCTCCGATCGACCTGCGCGCGCTCACCGTGAACCCCGTTGCGCCCCACTCGCACTCCTTCGACTCGCTGCGCCTGCGCGCGCTGCTCGAGGAGGCCATCCCCGGTGTCCCTGTTCTCGACGTGCGCGACACCTCCAACCTCGTGCCCGCGGCGTGAGCGCTGCCGAGGAGGAGCGCGACAGCCCGGACGAGCGCCGCGCGAAGATGGAGCGGCTGCGCGCCGAAGGCGTCGACCCGTATCCGCCGGTGACGCTGTGGGGCACGCGAACGCGCATCGCCGACGTGCTTGCCGCGCACGACCCCGCCGAGTTGGAGGCGGGCGAGCACCCCGAGCTGCGCTACCAGATCGCCGGGCGGTTGATCTCCAGGCGCACGCACCCGAAGAATTCGTTCCTGGACGTGCGCGACCTCTCCGGCCAGATCCAGGCGGTCGTGCGCGCGGATGCGCTCGGGCAGGAGACCTACGAGCGCGTCATGGCGCTCGACATCGGCGACATCGTCACGATCGACGGCTGCGTGTACGTCACAAAGCGCGGCCAGCTCGCGCTCGAGGTGATCGAGTGCACGCTCTTGACCAAGGCGCTGCGCCCGCCGCCGGACAGGCACCACGGCCTCGGCGACACCGGCACGCGCTACCGCTACCGGGAGCTCGACCTGCTCGCCAACGAGGACACGCGCGACCTGTTCGTCAAACGCCACAGGATCGTGTTCGAGATCCGCAAGTGGCTGAACGAGCGCAACTTCATCGAGGTTGAAACACCGGCCCTGCAGTCACTCGCCGGCGGTGCCGGCTCGCGCCCGTTTACGACCCACCACAACGCGCTCGATCGCGACCTGTACCTGCGCATCTCCGTCGAGCTGTTCCTCAACCGCTGCATCGTCGGCGGCATGGAGAACGTGTACGACATGGGCAAGGTCTTCCGCAACGAGGGCATCTCCCCCAAGCACAGCCCCGAGTTCACGATCATCGAGTTCATGTGCGCGTACTCCGACTACAACGACGTGGCAACGGTCACCGAAGAGATGTTCCGCGACGTCGCTCAGGCCACGCTCGGGCGCACGACGATCAAAAGGAACGGCGAGGAGATCGACCTCGCCAAGCCGTGGAAGCGGATCACGATGCGCGATCTGATCCTGCAGCGCACGGGCCTCGACTTCATGGAGTCCACGCGCGAGCAGCTCGCGGAGGTCCTCGACGGGCCACTGGACCCCGCCTCCAGCTGGGCCGATGTCGTCGCCGACATTTACTCAGAGAAGATCGAGCACACGATCAACCAGCCGACGCACGTGTTCGACTTCCCGCTCGAGCCGTTCCCGATCACCAAGCGCCACTCGGTGCACCCCGAGCTGGGGGAGCACTTCGACGCGGTGATCGGCGGCGTCGAGCTCGTCAGCGGCGACACCGAGCTCAACGACCCGGTCGATCAGTGGCAGCGCTTCGTCGACCAGCGCAAGCGGCGCATGATCGACGACGCCGACGTGCCGCACCCCAACGACGAGGAGTACGCGCGCGCGATCGAGTACGGCTACTCGCCCACCGCCGGCGGCGGCATGGGCGTCGACCGCCTAGTGATGATCCTCACCGAACGCGACACGCTGCGCGAGGTCATCCCCTTCCCGATCGTCAAGGATCTGCGCTGAACACCGAGGCTCGGCAGAAAATCTGCTAGAGTCTCACTCAGATTTCGTAAGAGCGTCCGGCGCTACCCGCGTACGCTGCAGACCCCCACCAAGAAGGAGCCCCCAACATGGGCAAGACCATAGGTATCGACCTCGGAACGACCAACTCGTGCATGGCCGTGCTCAAGGGTGGCGAGCCGACCGTCATCGAGAACGCCGAGGGAGGTCGCACCACGCCGTCCGTGGTCGCCTTCGCGGCCTCCGGCGAGCGGCTCGTCGGCACCGTCGCCAAGCGCCAGGCGGTGACCAACCCGCAGAACACCGTGTTCTCGATCAAGCGCTTCATGGGCCGCAAGGAGGGCGAGGTGCGCGAGGAGGAGTCGATCGTCCCCTACAAGGTCGTCTCCGGCCCCAACGGCGACGCGCGCGTGGAGGCCGGCGGCGAGCAGCACTCCCCGCCTGAGATCTCCGCGATGATCCTGCAGAAGCTGAAGACCGACGCGGAAGCGTACCTGGGCGAATCGGTCGACGGCGCGGTGATCACCGTGCCCGCGTACTTCAACGACGACCAGCGCCAGGCGACCAAGGACGCCGGCAAGATCGCCGGCCTGGACGTCCGGCGCATCATCAACGAGCCCACGGCCGCGTCGCTCGCGTACGGCCTGGACAAGGAGACCGAGCAGACGATCCTCGTGTTCGACCTCGGCGGCGGCACGTTCGACGTGTCGGTGCTCGAGATCGGCGACGGCGTGTTCGAGGTCAAGTCCACCGCCGGTGACAACCACCTCGGCGGCGACAACTTCGACAAGGCGATCGTCGACCGGCTCGTCGCGGACTTCAAGCGCGACCAGGGCATCGACCTGTCAGCCGACCCGATGGCGCTCCAGCGCCTCTACGAGGCCGCGGAGAAGGCCAAGATCGAGCTGTCCACCACCCAGGAGACGCAGATCAACCTACCGTTCATCACCGCCGACGCGTCCGGCCCCAAGCACCTCGACACCCGCCTCACGCGCGCGAAGCTCTCCGAGCTGACCTCGGCGCTGCTCGATCGCGTCGTGGCGCCGGTGCGCCAGGCGCTCGACGACGCCAAAGACAAGGGCGTCAAGGAGATCGACCACGTCGTGATGGTCGGCGGCATGACGCGCATGCCCGCGGTGCAGGAGAAGGTCAAAGAGCTCACCGGCAAGGAGCCCCACCGCGGGGTCAACCCCGACGAGGTCGTCGCCGTCGGCGCCGCGATCCAGGCGGGCGTGCTCGCCGGCGACGTCAAGGACGTGCTGCTGCTCGACGTCACCCCGCTGACGCTCGGGATCGAGACCAAGGGCGGCGTGATGACGAAGCTGATCGAGCGCAACACCACGATCCCCACGCGCAAGGGCGAGGTGTTCTCGACCGCCGAGGACAACCAGCCCTCGGTCGAGATCCACGTGCTGCAGGGCGAGCGCGAGATGGCGACGTACAACAAGTCGCTGGGCAAGTTCCAGCTCACCGGCATCCCGCCGGCGCCCCGGGGCATCCCCCAGATCGAGGTCGCGTTCGACATCGACGCCAACGGCATCCTCAACGTCTCCGCCAAGGACCTCGGCACCGGCAAGGAGCAGAAGATCGAGATCAAGGCCGGTTCGGGGCTCTCCGAGGAGGAGATCAAGAACATGGTCTCCGACGCGGAGTCCCACGCCGAGGAGGACCGCCGCGCGCGCGAGCTCGCGGAGGCCCGCAACAACGGCGAGAACGCCGCCTACCAGGCCGAGCGCCAGCTCGCCGACCTCGGCGAGCAGGTGGACGGCGACTCCAAGGCCCGCATCGAGGAGGCCATCAAGGAGGTGCGCGAGTCGCTTGAGTCCGAGGACCCAGCCGCGATCAACGCCAAGACCGACGTGCTGCAGAGCGCCTTCCACGCCGTCTCCGAGGCGATGTACCAGCGCGCCCAGGAGGCCGCGGCCAGCACCCCCAACGGCGGCGCCTCGACCGACGGAGCCGGCGCGGCCTCGGAGGAGGAGGATGTCGTCGACGCGGAGGTCGTGGACGAGACGAAGGCCTGAACGCGATGAGCGACACCGAGCAGGCACTACAGGAGGACCAGCCGGCCCCCTCCGCCCCCGGCGCCGCACCGGCGCCGGGGGGCGGGAACGGGGCCCCCGGCGAGCCCGCCGCCCAAGCGCACACCCCCGCAGAGGCGCGGGAGGGTGGGGCGGGTGGGGCGGGTGGGACCGAGACCCTCGCCTCCGAGCCGGACCCCGAGGACGACGGCGAGGCGCGCGAGGTCGAGGGCGACCTCGACGAGCTCGTGGCGACCGCCGCGCAGCGCGACGAGTACCTCGCGCTCGCGCAGCGCACGCAGGCGGACTTCGAGAACTACCGCAAGCGCGTCGCGCGCGAGTCCGCTGCCGCCGCCGAGCGTGGCATGGCGAAGCTCGCCAAGGAGCTGCTGCCCGCCCTGGATAACCTCGACCGCGCGCTCGAGGCCGCCGAGGAGCAGGACCCGCTGCTGGAGGGCGTGCGGCTCGTGCGGGCCGAGCTGAGTGCGGCGCTCGCGCGCGCGGGCATCGAGTCGTACGATCCCGCGGGCGAGCCCTTCGATCCGACCCACCACGAGGCGATGGCCCAGCAGCCCGTGGAGGGCGCCGACAGCGGCACCGTCGTCGAGGTCTACCAGCCCGGGTACCGGCTGAACGGGACCGTGATCCGCCCCGCGCGCGTCGTGGTGGCGGCGTGAGAGGGGTGGGGTAGCGACCATGGCGGCAGCCCGACCCGACTACTACGCGACGCTGGGCGTCGACAAAAAGGCCACCCCGGAGGATCTGAAGAAGGCCTACCGCAAGCTCGCCCGCAAATACCACCCCGACCGCAACCCCGACGACAAGCAGGCGGAGGCTCGCTTCAAGGAGATCTCCCACGCCCACGACGTGCTGTCGGACCCCGAGAAGCGCAAGCAGTACGACAGCGGCACCGGGCCCTACGCAAACGCCGGGGGCGGCGGCTTCGGGGGCTTCGGCAACTTCGACTTCGACGCCTCTTCGATGGGCGACATCCTCTCCAACCTCTTCGGAGGGTCCGCGAGCGGTCGGCGCACGCGCACCAAACCCCGCCCTGAGCGCGGCCGGGACCTCGAGACCGAGGTCTCGATCTCCTTCGAGCAGGCCGTCGCGGGCGCGCAGGTGCCGCTGTCGGTCGCCACGCAGGCGCCCTGCGGAACGTGCCACGGTACCGGCGCGAAGCCGGGCACCACGCCAAAGGTCTGCCCCCAGTGCCAGGGCCGCGGGATCGAGACCCAGGGCCAGGGGATGTTCTCGATCTCCCAGCCCTGCTCGCGCTGCGGCGGCTCGGGGACTGTGATCGAGGACCCCTGCCCGACCTGCCACGGCTCGGGCGCGGTGCGCGCGGTGAAGCGCTACCGTGTGAACATCCCCCCGGGCGTGAAGGAGGGCTCGCGCATCCGCCTGCCGGGCAAGGGCGAGGCCGGCCCACGCGGCGGCCCCCCCGGCGACCTGTACGTGATCACGCACGTCGCCCACTCCCCGGTCTTCAAACGCCGCGGGGACAACGTCGAGGTCGAGGTCCCGCTCACGATCCCCGAGGCGCTACGCGGCGCGGAGGTCAAGGTCCCGACGCTGAGCGGCTCAAAGACGCTGCGCGTGCACCCGGGCACCACCCACGGCACGGTCCAGCGCCTGCGCGGCGAGGGGCCCCCCAAGCTCGGGGCCGGCGGGCGGGCGGGGTCTCCAGCAAAAGGAGACATCCACTACCGCTTCGTGATCGACGTCCCCGAGGAGCTCACAGACGAGCAGAGTGCCGCCGTGCAGGCGCTCGCGGACGCGACGAACGGCCGCGACCCCCGCGCACGCCTGTTCGAACAGGCGCCCGAGAAGGCGTCCAAGTGACCGCTCACGAATCGGCCGGGCACAGGCCGGTCGAGCACACGACCGGGCATGGGGCGGCCGAGCGCACGCCCGACCACACGGCCAGCAGGCCCACGACCTCGATCCACGTGGCCGCCGACCGCGGCGTGTTCATGATCTCGGTGGCCGCCGAGCTCGCGCGCATGCACCCGCAGACGTTGCGCACCTACGAGGCGCGCGGGCTGATCGACCCGGAGCGCTCCCCGAAGGGCACACGCTTGTACTCCCAGGAGGACGTCGAGAGGCTGCGCCGCATTCAGGAGATGACCGCCGAGCTGGGGCTCAACCTCGCGGGCGTGGAGCGCGTGCTCGACCTGGAGTCGGAGATCGAGCGGATGCACGCCCGCATCGAGGAGCTCGAGTTGCAGGCGCTGCGCGCCCAGGTCGAGTTGGCCGAGCGCCTGGAGGAGGTTCGCCGCTCCTTTCGTGCCGAGCTCGTGCCCTTTCCGAATTCCCGCCCGCCCGGGCGGGCACTCGTGCGAGCGGCCGACGTGCGGCCGCTCGGTCTCAGGGCACGGGGACGAGCACGGTGAAAGTGCTCGGGGGCCCGCCGCGTCCCTCGGCGGGCCCCCGATACGACTAGGTGCGTAGTGCGACTACTGCTATTCGCTCGCCCTCACCGCTTCGGCCGAGGCGATCTTGAGCACGCCGTTGAGGATCGCCGTGTTGTGCCCCGCGGCGGACGGCAGGCCGAGCTCGGCGTTGACAGCCGGGTCGATCAGGCCTTCCAGGAGGAAGCCACCGCAGCCGTGCGCTCCGGGCGCCGACCAGGCGTTATCCACCAACGAGCCGCCGGAGAGGACGCCGATCGCCGTACCTTCTTCAAAGGTCAGCGTGCCCACGGCGCCTTTGATCGGTTTGTTGGGTGCAGGCGGTTTCGTTTCGCCGGTCGTCAGGTTCAGCGTGATCGGGCTCGACGCGGAGCCGACGTAGCATTCGCTGCCGAGGAGGACGTTGTTCAGTTTGACCTTCGTCGGCAGTTTCAGCGCGGTACCGCTCGCCGAGAACAGGGACGTGAGGTTCAGCCTGGCCGCGCTGGCGGGCAGTGCGAGTTCGGTCGTCTCCGTGACGCCCGAGAACCCTTCGTTGACGAAGTTGTTGATGATTTCCTGCAGCCATTTGGGCAGGTATTCGGGCGCGATGATCCCGAACAGCCCGCCGGGCACGGTCAACGCCGTTTTCGACAGCGTTTCGCCGTTTTCGGCCGCAACCAGTTCCCGTTCTTCGGTTTCGGGGACCTGTTTCAGCCCAGCCTGCAGCGTGATCGTTTTGTTGATCGGCACCGTCTTTTTACCGATCGTGAATTCGCCGCTGTTCGTGTTCGCGATCGTGCAGAGTTCGATCGCCGGATTGCTCAACGGGCACTGCGCGAAGACCGCAAAGCCGCCTTTGGGATGGTGTTCGGTCGCGAAAGCCGACGGCGCGAGAGCCAGCGAGGCCAGCAGCGCCACGACGGCGACGGTACGCATGCGCACGCTCGCCAAGCGCCCGGTGTGGGTCCTAATCATGGGGATAACCTTCCTGATTGTGTCCAAGGGTACCTACAGGGCGACCCTATCAATGGCTTCCAACCACCGCAAGCAATGTTTCCGACTTTAGGGATCATCCTGGCTGTCCTTGCCAAACCTCGACGCGGAAAACACGGCGCGTACCAGGGGTTTTCCGTGTGGGCTGCGAGGATTTGCCGCGCAAAAAACGGGCGCCTCTCGTCCGCAAGACACGCCGGCGAAGAGTGTGCAAGCTTAAGCCCATGAACCCCGACCGCCTGACGATCAAGTCCCAGGAGGCCTTCGCCGCGGCGGCGCGCCTCGCGCAGGAGCGGCGCAGCCCGCAGGTGGCCCCGGCGCACCTGCTGGCAGTGCTGCTCGAGGGCGAGGAGACCGGCGGCGTGGTCGTCCCGGTGCTTACAAAGCTTGGAATCTCGCTCCCGGCGCTGCGCGCGGAGGCGGGCCGCGCGCTGGAGGAGCTGCCCCGCCTCGGCGAGGGCTCGAGCACCGAAGAGGGCCGGCCCTCCGCCGAACTGGTGGCGGTGCTGCGCGCAGCGGAGGCACAGGCGCGCGAGCTCTCTGACGAGTACGTCTCCACCGAGCACCTGCTGCTCGCGCTCGCGGAGGATAAAGGCCGTGCGGGCCAGGCGCTACGCGCCGTGGGAGCGAGCCCCGAGCGCCTCAAGCAGGCGCTCGCCGAGGTGCGCGGCCCGCACCGAGTGACAGACCAGAGCCCGGAGGAGAAGTACCAGGCGCTGGAGCGCTTCGGCCGGGACTTCACGAAGCTCGCCGAGCAGGGCGCGCTCGACCCGGTGATCGGCCGCGACGAGGAGATCCGCCGCGTGATCCAGGTACTGTCACGGCGCACGAAGAACAACCCAGTGCTGATCGGCGAGCCGGGGGTGGGCAAGACCGCGATCGTGGAGGGCCTCGCACAGCGGATCGTGGCCGGCGACGTTCCGGAGTCCCTGCGCGAACGGCGGGTGATCGCCCTCGACATGGGCTCGCTGATCGCGGGTGCCAAGTACCGGGGCGAGTTCGAGGATCGCCTGAAGGCGGTGCTGAAGGAGGTCACCGAGGCCCGCGGCGGGGTGATCCTGTTCCTGGACGAGCTGCACACAATCGTAGGAGCGGGCGCGGCGGAAGGGGCGGTGGACGCGGCGAACCTGCTCAAGCCGATGCTCGCGCGGGGGGAGCTGCGCTGCGTGGGCGCGACGACGCTTGACGAGTACCGCAAGCACATCGAGAAGGACGCGGCGCTGGAGCGGCGCTTCCAGCCGGTGGTGGTCGGCGAGCCGAGCGTGCAGGACACGATCGCGATCCTGCGGGGCCTGAAGGAGCGCTACGAGGTGCACCACGGGGTGCGCATCCAGGACAGCGCGCTGATCGCGGCGGCGACGCTCTCGGACCGCTACATCGCGGACCGGTTCCTGCCGGACAAGGCGATCGACCTGGTCGACGAGGCGGCGTCGAAGCTGCGGATCGAGATCGACTCGCTGCCGACCGAGATCGACGAGGTGGACCGCCGCGTGATGCAGCTGGAGATCGAGCTGACCTCACTGCAGAAGGAGACCGACGAGCCCTCGGCGGAGCGCCGTGAGGCGATCGAGCGCGAGTTGGCGGACCTGAAGGAGCGCTCGAGCGCCATGAAGGCGCAGTGGCTTAGCGAGAAGCAGGCGATCCAGGGTGTGCGCGAGAAAAAGGCGCGGCTGGAGGAGGCGCGTGTGGAGGCCGAACGGGCCGAGCGCGCGGCCGACCTGCAGCGTGCAGCGGAGCTGCGCTACGGGGAGATCCCGGAGCTGGAAAAGGAGTTGGCCGCCTTGGAGGGCGGGGCGGGGCCTCGATCCCCGTCGCGTTCTGAGGAGACAACGGTGTTCCTCAAGGAGGAGGTCGACGCGGAGGACGTCGCGGAGGTGGTGGCGCGGTGGACGGGCATCCCTGTGAGCCGCCTGGTGGAGGGGGAGGTCGAGAAGCTGATCCACATGGAGGAGCGCCTGCACGAACGAGTGATCGGCCAGGACGAGGCGGTGGAGGCGGTCGCCACCGCGCTGCGCCGCTCGCGCGCGGGGCTGGCGGACCCGAACCGTCCGATCGGCACGTTCCTGTTCCTCGGCCCCACGGGCGTCGGCAAGACCGAGCTGGCGCGGGCGCTGGCGGAGTTCATGTTCGACTCCGAGGAGGCCATGATCCGGATCGACATGTCGGAGTACATGGAGAAGCACACGGTCTCGCGCCTGGTGGGCGCGCCGCCGGGGTACGTGGGCTACGAAGAGGGCGGCCAGCTGACCGAGGCGGTGCGCCGCCGCCCCTACTCGGTGGTGCTGCTCGACGAGGTGGAGAAGGCGCACCCCGACGTGTTCAACACGCTGCTGGCAGTGATGGACGACGGCCGCCTGACCGACGGCCAGGGCCGCACGGTGGACTTCAAGAACACGGTGCTGATCCTGACCTCGAACATCCCGGTGAGCGACGCCGAGGCGGCGTCGGACATCACGCTGCGCGAGGCGCTGCTGAGCCACTTCAAACCGGAGTTCGTCAACCGCCTCGACGACGTCGTGCGCTTCACGGCGCTGACGCGCGAGCAGCTCGGGGAGATCGTGGACCTGCAGGTCGCGCACGTGGTCGCACGCGTGCGCGAGCGCGGCGTGGAGGTGACGCTCACCGAGGCCGCGCGGGAGCTGCTCGGCGACCGGGGCTACGACCCGGCGTACGGCGCCCGCCCGCTGCGCCGGGTGATCCAGAAGCAGCTGACCGACCGGCTCGCGCTGTCGCTGCTGGAGGGCAGCCTGCGCGCGGGCGACGCGGTGCGCGTGGACGCGGCGGAGGGCGAGCTCACGTTCGAGCCACAGCCCGCGGGCGCCGCGATTCCAGGCTGAGGGCCGCCTGGCAAGGTGGAGGCCCGGCCGCCGGCCGCCGCGACCGCAGGCTGAGGTCTAATCTGGGAACCCCATAACGACCCATGTGGGGACGCCCCCACCACGACCCGAGGAGAAGGTCCCATGTCCACGTACATCATGCTCGCGCACCTGACGCCCGAGGGCGTGCAGACGGTCAAGAACAACCCGCAGCGAATCCACGAGGTCAACCGAGAGGTGGAGCAGTTGGGAGCGAAGGTCAAGGCGCAGTGGGCGACGCTGGGGCGCTGGGACTTCGTGAGCATCGTCGAGGCGCCAGACGAGCAGACGATGGCGCGGGTGTCGCTGGAGCTCGGCTCGCGCGGCACGGTGAGCTACGAGACGCTGACAGCCATCCCGGTCGACGACTTCATAGCTTCTCTCTGACATGAAGGTCCTCGTCGTCGGCAGCGGCGGGCGCGAGCACGCACTGGTGCAGGCACTGGCGAGGGAGAACGTGGATCTGCTGTGCGCACCGGGCAACCCGGGCATCGCGCGCGAGGCGCGCCTGATCGACGTGGCGGCCGACGACGTCCAGGGAATCGTGGCGGCGGTGGAGCGCGAGGGCGTCCACTTCACGGTGGTCGGGCCAGAGGCGCCGCTGGTGGCGGGCCTGGTGGACGAGCTCGACCGTCGCGGCCGTCTGGCCTTCGGCCCAACCGCCGCGGCGGCGCGCCTGGAGAGCTCGAAGGCGTTCGCCAAGCAGGTGATGGAGGAGGCGGGCGTCCCGACCGCGCGCTGGCGCCACGCGCGCACGCTGCAGGAGGGCGAGGCGGCGGTGGCGGAGCTGGCGAACCCCGGGGTGGTGGTGAAGGCGGACGGCCTCGCGGCGGGCAAGGGGGTGACGGTGGCGGACTCCGCCGAGCAGGCGCGGGAGGCGCTGCGGGAGATCTTCGTGGAGGGCCGATTCGCGACCGAAGACCCCGCCTACCCAAACGACGCCGGCGCCGTAGTGGAAGAGCGCCTGAGCGGCAGGGAGGTGTCGCTGCTGGCGCTGTGCGACGGCGAGTGGGCGGTGACGCTGCGGCCGGCGCGCGACTACAAGCGCCTGCTGGATGGCGACGAGGGACCGAACACGGGCGGCATGGGCGCCTACTCCCCGGTGCCCGGGGTGGAGGACGAAGAGGATTGGAGGTTCGCGGACCGGGTGCACGTGCCGATCCTCAGGGTCATGCAGCGGCGCGGAGTGCCGTACCAAGGGGTCCTCTACGCCGGCGTGATGCTCACCGAGCAGGGCCCGAAGGTGCTCGAGCTCAACGTGCGCTTCGGCGACCCCGAGGCGCAGGCGCTGCTCCCGCGCCTGAACGCGGATCTGCTGGAACTGATGCTGCGCACGCTGCGCCCCAACGGCCTGCTCATGGGAGAAGCCGAAGAGTCGCTGGTGGAGTGGTCACCGAGTTGGGCCGTCACGATCACGCTGGCGAGCAGCGGCTACCCCGGGTCCGCATCCACAGGCGATCCGATCTCGGGGCTGGAGCTCGTCCCGAAGGACGTGCAGGTGACCCACGCGGGCACCGCACTCGCGGACGACGGGAGCCTCGTGACCGCGGGCGGGCGCGTGCTGAACGTGACGGCGCTCGGCAGCAGCCCGGACGAGGCTCGTGAGTCGGCGTATGCTGCGGCGCGGATGATCTCCTTCGAGGGCATGCAGATGCGCGGTGACATCGCCGCGAGGGTCGAGGAGGAAGGATGGATGGGCAAGGGGCGGCGCACGGTCAAGAGCGTCCTCGACGAGTGGTACGGGATCGAGCCTGCACGTGGGTGAGGTAACCCCGATCGCCACGCCGCTGACGGAGACCGAAGTGCGGGCACAGCTCGAGGAGTTCGACGTCGACGCCCCGCGCGTGGGGATCGTGATGGGTTCCAAGAGCGACATGGAGAAGATGCAGAGGGCCGTGGAGGAGCTTGAAGAGCGGGGCATCATGCACGAGACGCGAGTGATGTCGGCGCACCGCGAACCGGGGGTGGTGGCGGAGTACGCAAAGAACGCGCAGATGCGCGGCCTGCGCGTGATCATCGCCGGCGCAGGCATCTCCGCAGCGCTGCCGGGAGCGGTCGCGGCCCACACGAACCTGCCAGTGATCGGGGTCCCGCTGACGGGCCGCCTCAGCGCAGCGGGCGGCCTCGACGCGATCCTCTCGATCGTGCAGATGCCCCCGGGCGTGCCGGTGGCGTGCGTGGGCCTCGACAACGCGCGCAACGCGGCGATCCTCGCCGCGCAGATCCTCACGGCGTGAGCGCGCCTGCTGTCGCCGGCGACGATAATCCAGGAGTGATCGAGCGCTACACCCGCCCCGAGATGGGCGCCCTGTGGACTGACGAGGCGCGCATGGAGACGTGGCGGCGAGTGGAGGTCGCGGCGTGCGAGGATCTGCCGGGACTACTCGGCAAGGGCGAGGGCCCCACGCCGGCGGAGCTGAAGGCGATCCGCGCGGCCACCTTTACCGTGAAGGCGGTGAACGAGCGCGAGCGCACGACCGACCACGACGTGGCAGCGTTCGTGGACGTACTGGGCGCCTCGGCGGGCGAGGCGGGGCGGTGGATCCACTACGGGCTGACCTCCTCGGACGTGCTGGACACCGCGCTCGCGTTGCAGCTGAAGGCGGCGGGGGAGCTGATCGTGCCGGGAGCACGAGCGCTCGTGAACGCCCTGGCCGCGCGTGCGCGCGAGCACGTGAACACGCTCTGCGTCGGACGCACCCACGGGGTGCACGCGGAGCCGACGACGTTCGGCGTGAAGCTCGCGGGCTTCGCGTTCGAGGCACACCGCAACGCGCAGCGCCTGGAGCGCGCCTTCGCGCAGGCGTCGGTGGGAGCGGTCTCGGGCGCAGTGGGCACCTACGCGGCCACCTCGCCCGGATTCGAGGCGCGTGTGCTGGCGCGCCTGGGGTTGGAGCGCGAGCCGGTCTCCACGCAGGTTGTTGCGCGCGACCGCCACGCTGAGCTGGTGGGAGCGATCGCGCTCGCTGGCGCGGGCCTGGAGCGCCTGGCAACAGAGGTGCGCCACCTGCAGCGCACCGAGGTGCGGGAGGTGCAGGAGCCGTTTCGCGAGGGCCAGAAGGGTTCGAGCGCGATGCCGCACAAGCGCAACCCGATCAAGAGCGAGCAGCTCGCGGGCCTCGCGCGAGTGCTGCGTGGCAACGCGCAGGCGGGCCTGGAGAACGTGGCGCTGTGGCACGAGCGCGACATCTCGCACTCCTCGGTGGAGCGAGTGATCCTGCCGGACTCGACGACCCTGATCGACTACCTCCAGCACCGCGCCGTCGCGCTGGTGCAGGGCATGACGGTCGACGCCGAGCGGATGCGGGCCAACCTGGAGCTGACCCACGGCGCGCTCTTCTCCCAGCGCCTGCTGCTCGCACTGGTCGACACGGGCATGAGCCGCGACGACGCCTACTACGGCGTGCAGCGCGCCGCCCAGCAAGCGTGGGACACGGGAACCCCGCTGCGCGAGCTGCTCGCCTCCGACCCCCCGACCGCGACGCTCGACCTTGACGCGATCTTCGACTACGGGCACTTCGTCCGCCACGCGCGGGAGATCGTCGCGCGGTTGGACGAGATCGCGTGACGTCGGGCGCGTGGGCATACGGTCTTCCGGGCACTCGGCAGCGCCCGCACACACGCCTCTCCCGCGCCGCGGCCGTCGGTAGAGTCAGGCGACCATGACCGCCCTCGCCGATCTGCCCCTCATCGCAAGCGGCAAGGTGCGCGAGATGTACGGGTTGGGCGAGGACCGCCTGCTGATGGTCGCCAGCGACCGGATCTCGACCTACGACGCGGTCCACCCGACGCCGATCCCGGACAAGGGCAAGGTGCTGACCGGCCTGTCGGTGTTCTGGTTCGAGCGGACGGGCGACATCGTCGCCAACCACCTGGTCTCGGCGACCGAGGGCGTCCCCGAGGAGGCCCGCGGGCGGGCGCTGGTGGTGCGCAAGCTGCAGATGCTGCCGGTCGAGTGCGTGGTGCGCGGCTACATCACCGGCTCGGGCTGGAAGGACTACCAGGCGAGCGGCGCGGTCTCGGGGATCGCGCTGCCGGCGGGGTTGCACGAGAGCGAGCGGCTGCCCGAGCCGATCTTCACGCCGAGCACGAAGGCCGAGGTCGGTCACGACGAGGCGATCAACTTCGAGCGCGCCGCGGAGTTGGTGGGCGACCGGGCGCTGATGGAGCGGGTGCTGGAGGTGTCGATCGCGCTCTACTCGTTCGCGGCGGAGCACGCGCGCGAGCGGGGGGTGATCCTGGCGGACACGAAGTTCGAGCTCGGCCTCGACGGCGACGGGGAGCTCGTGGTCGGCGACGAGGTGCTGACCCCCGACTCCTCGCGCTACTGGCCGGCCGACGGCTACGAACCAGGCCGCGGCCAGCCGAGCTTCGACAAGCAGTACGTGCGCGACTGGGCAGCGGACAGCGGCTGGGACAAGCGCCCCCCGGCGCCGGTAATCCCCGAGGACGTGGTGGTAGGCACCCGGGGGCGCTACGTGGAGGCGTACGAGCGGATCACGGGCGAGCCCTTCCAGGCGTGGCTCGATCGGACGAGCGCGTGACGCGGGCCCGTGTGCTGATCCGCCCGAAGGCGGGCATCCTCGACCCCCAGGGGGAGGCGGTGCAGCGCGCACTGCCGGCGCTCGGCTTCGCGGGCGTGGCGAACGTGCACGTCGGCCGCCTAGTCGAGCTCGACGTCGATGACCCCACCCAGCTTCAGCCGATGTGCGAGAAGCTGCTGGCCAACCCGCTCGTCGAGGACTACGAGGTCCAACTGCTCGACAGCAGTGGCGGTTGATCTGACGCCGGGCGCGGGCGAGCGACCCGTATGTGCAGGTACGTCTGCCCATGCACATGCTAAGATGTGCATATGCCGCAGCTTACCCGCCGAACCCAGCTTCTGCTTGACGACGACCTGCACCGGCACCTGCGCGAAACGGCGGCGCAGCGGGGCATCTCTCTCGGAGCCCTGATCCGCGAGGCGATCGACGAAAAGCTCTCGCGCGTTCAGGACGATTGCGCCAAGGCCATTGACGAACTGCTCGCTGCGGAGCCCATGCCCGTTGACGACTGGCCGATCATGAAGCGGCAGATGATCGAGGATATGAATGCCGGCGGCATGAGCATTCTGGACACGTACGACACGCACGACTGACCCGCGGGTGCGGCGCTTCCTCTTCGACACCGGGGTTTTCATATACGCGCTTGGGGGCGAACATCACTACCGCGAGCCGTGTCGGGCGATCCTGCGCGAAGTTCGGGGTAAGCGCCTTGCGGCAGAGGCGAGCGTTGAGTTGATCCACGAGTTCGCCTATGTTCGCCTTCGACAAGTGGGGAGCCGAGATGATGCGGCACGTTCGGCGCACGCGATCGAGCGCTCCTTATCGCTGCACACTGTTGAGCCTCCCGACATGGAGCGCGCCCTTGATCTGTGGTCCGACTACAAGCGACTCGACGTGCGCGACGCGATCTTCGCGGCCCAGGCGCTGAATCGCGGCATCAATGCGATCCTCAGTCCCGACCGTGGCTTCGATGAAGTGTCCGAGTTGGAGCGCATCGACCCCGCCGACTCCGCCGCTGTTGCCTCGCTGAGGACCCAATGAAGTTCGGCGTCCTCCAGTTCCCGGGCTCGTGCGATGAGATCGACGCGCTGCAAGCCGCCCGTCGTGTGGGCGACGCGGAGCTGCTGTGGCACAGCGAGCGTGACCTCAAGGACGCCGACGCGATCGTCGTGCCCGGCGGCTTCTCCTACGGCGACTACCTGCGGGCGGGGGCGATCGCGCGTTTCGCGCCGGTGATGGAGGCGGTGATCGCCTTCGCGAACGAGGGCGGTCTCGTACTGGGGATCTGCAACGGCTTTCAGGTGCTCTGCGAGGCGCGCCTGCTGCCGGGGGCGCTACTGGACAACGCCAACCGGCGCTTCACCTTCCGCCAAGTCGAGCTGGAGGTCGTGCACGGCGACACGGACTTCACGCGCGCCTGCTCGGCGGGTGTCGATCGCCCCAGGGCGCGCCTGAGCATTCCGGCCAAGCACTCCTGGGGGCGCTTCCACGCCGATGAGCGGACCCTCGACGAGCTGGAGCAGGCCGGCCAGGTGGTGCTGCGCTACGCCCCCGGCCACAACTTCAACGGCTCGCTGCGCGACATCGCGGGGGTGCGCAACGCGGCGGGCAACGTGTTCGGGCTGATGCCCCACCCCGAGCACGCGGTGGACGCGCTGACCGGCTCCACCGACGGGCTGTGCATCTTCGAGTCGATGCGCCTCGCCGTGGAGGGCGCTCGTGTCTGAGAGTGTCGTGCGCCGGGCGCGGGGCAGGACCGGAGCACTGGCAGCGCGGGGGTGGTCCGGTGTCTGAGAGCGCCGTCCTCCCCACGGCCGAGGACGCAGTCGCCCTCGGCCTTACGCGCGCGGAGTACGAGCTCGTCTGCGAGAAGCAGGGTCGCGCGCCCAACCAGGTGGAGCTGGCGATGTACTCGCTGCTGTGGAGCGAGCACTGTGCGTACAAGCACTCCAAGCGACTCCTGCGAACGCTGCCCACGGAGGGTCCGCATGTCGTCATGGGCCCTGGCGAGAACGCGGGCGCTGTGGATGTGGGAGGCGGGCTGGTGTGCGCGTTCAAGGTCGAGTCGCACAACCACCCCTCCGCGGTGGAGCCCTTCCAGGGGGCCGCCACGGGCGTGGGGGGCATCCTGCGCGACATCTTCGCGATCGGAGCGCGCCCGATCGCGGTGCTCGACTCCCTGCGTTTTGGCGAGGTCGTCGGTGGTGGGCTCGCGACCCCCGCAGGCGAAGGGTCTCCGCACAACGCGACCCTCGCGGCGGAGCCCCCCCGGGGCGGAGCCTCATCCGAACCTCCCCCACCCGGGGCCTCAGCCGAACCTCTTTCACTCGAAACCCCCTCGGCAGACACAAGGTTCACCCGCGCGCGCTACCTACTCGACGGGGTCGTGCGCGGCATCGGGCACTACGGCAACTCGATCGGCGTGCCCACCGTCGGCGGGGAGGTCTACTTCGAGGGGCCCTACGAGCAGTCCTGTCTGGTCAACGCGATGGCACTCGGCCTCTGCGCCCGCGAGCGGCTCGTGCGCTCCGCCGCGGCCGGGGTGGGCAACGCGGTCGTGCTGTTCGGCGCCTCCACCGGGCGCGACGGCATCGGGGGGGCCTCCGTGCTCGCCTCCGCCGAGCACGGCGCGGGCGACGAGGACCGGCGCCCCACCGTGCAGGTCGGCGACCCCTTCGAGGAGAAGAAGCTGCTGGAGTGCTCCCTGGAGCTCTTGGAGCGGGGTCTGCTCGTCTCCCTGCAGGACCTCGGCGCCGCAGGGCTGACGTCCTCGGCGGCGGAGATGGCCGCCAAGGGGGAGGTGGGCCTCGACCTCGACGTGGCGCGGGTACCCCTGCGCGAGCCGGGGCTGGAGCCGTTCGAGATCATGGTCTCCGAGTCCCAGGAGCGGATGCTTTGCGTGGTCGCGCCTGCGGACGTGCCGGCGGTCCTCGCCCTGTGCGCGAAGTGGGAGGTCGGCGGCGCAGTCGTCGGCACCGTCACCGACACGCGCCGCCTGCGGGTGTTCGACGGCGAGCTGCTCGTCGGAGACATGCCGGTGCGGGCGCTGGTGGACGACTGCCCGCTGTACGACCTGCGCCCGGCCCGGCCCACGGCCCCGCTCTACGCCCCGCCGCCGGCCACGCTCCCGCCGGGTGCCTCCCTCCGCGAGACGCTGCTCGCGCTGCTGCGCTCCCCGAACCTCGCCTCGCGCCGTCCGCTCTTCGAGCAGTACGACTCGGTCGTGCAGTCCCGCACGGTGCGCCGCCCCACCGAGGCCGACGCCGCGGTGCTCGCGCTTCACCCGGCACCGAGCCGCGCGGCCGAGGGCGGCGGAGCTCACCGGGGGGAGAGCGGCGAGCGACCGCCTGTGCCGGCGCTGGCGGTGAGCATCGACTGCAACGGCCGCCGCGTAGCCGCCGACCCCTACACCGGCACCGTGGAGGCGGCGCTCGAGTGCGCGGCCAACCTCGCGTGCGTGGGCGCCGAGCCGCTGGGCACGACCAACAACCTCAACTTCGGCAATCCCGAGAAGCCGCACGTCGCGTGGCAGCTGACCGAGTCGGTGCGCGGCCTCGGCGACGCCTGCCGGGCGCTGGCCGCGCCGATCGTGGGGGGCAACGTCTCCCTCTACAACGAGGGCCCCGCCGGCCCCATCTACCCCACGCCGGTGGTGGGCATGGTCGGCCGCCTGCCCGACGCCGCGCGCGCCGGGCGCCTGGGGTTCGCCCGCGCGGGCGACGCCGTCGCGCTGGTCGGGCCGTTCGCTCCCTCGCTCCCCGCGAGCGAGCTCGCCAAGCTGCGCGGCGAGCCGCTGCCCGACGGGCTGCCCCCCGTCGATCTCGGTGCCGTTCGCGCCGCGCACTTCGCCGTCCGCGGCGCCGTGCGCGTCGGCGGGCTCTCCTCCGCACACGACCTCGCCGAGGGGGGGCTCGCCGTCGCGCTCGCCGAGTCCTGCCTGGGTGGCGGCCTGGGCGCCGAGCTTGCGCTGCCGGCAGACTGGGTCGCAGCCGTGGGCGGCGCGTGGACCGCGCTCTTCGGCGAGGGCCCCGGTGGGTTTCTCCTCAGCGGTACCGAGAGCGGGGTGCGTGCGCTCGGGCGACGCACGCCGGTCAGGGTCCTCGGGACCGTTGGCGTGGGTGCGCTGAGCCTCACGCTCGCCGGAGAGACACTGAGCGCAACGCTCGACGAGCTGGCCGAGGCCCACGGGGCGCTGGCGGAGCTGTTCCCCTGAGGACTGCTAGCTTGTGGGGGTGAGGCCCACGCCTGTGAGGAGGGCCGTTCGGCCCTCCGGTGAAGGGCGCCCTGAGGGCGCCCTTCGACGTCAGGAGAGCCGGCTGGGCGCCGGTTCGGGCGCTCCTACTCGCGATGGGCCGCGCGACGAGTGCGGTGTCTTCGGCATCTACGCCCCCGGGCACGAGGTCTCGCGGCTCTCCTACTTCGCGCTCTACGCGCTCCAGCACCGCGGCCAGGAGTCCGCCGGCATCGCGGCGGCGGACCGCGGCGGACAGATCGTCACGCGCCGCGAGCTCGGCCTCGTCAGCCAGGTGTTCTCCGAGAACGACCTGCGCACGCTCGCGGGCGACCTCGCGATCGGGCACGTGCGCTACTCCACCACCGGCTCCAA
Organism: uncultured Solirubrobacterales bacterium; assembly: GCA_963702085.1. Classification (GTDB taxonomy): domain Bacteria; phylum Actinomycetota; class Thermoleophilia; order Solirubrobacterales; family Solirubrobacteraceae; genus Palsa-744. The sequence goes on from OY969707.1 coordinate 3,700,941, forward strand.
CGCCTGGGAGAACTCCCAGCCAGTGCAGCGCTCCGAGGGCACCCACGGCTCGCACAGGGAGCTCGCGCTGGCGCACAACGGCAACCTCATCAACGCCGTGCAGCTGCACTCCGAGCTGCTCGAGCGCGGGGTCACGTTCAGCTCGACCTCCGACTCGGAGATCGTCGCCGCGCTGATCGCCACTCACCCCGCCGAGCGCATCGAGGACGCGATCGCCGAGGTGCTCCCGCGTCTGCACGGCGCCTTCTCGATCGTCGCGATGACCAAGGACCGCGTGCTCGCCTTCCGCGACCCCCACGGCCTGCGCCCGCTGGCGCTGGGGGCGCTCGAGCCCCCCGACGGGGACAGTCAGGTTCGCCACTGCGTGGCGAGCGAGTCCTGCGCGTTCGACATCATCGGCGCGCAGCTCCTGCGCGAGGTCGAGCCCGGCGAGCTCGTCACGCTCTCCGAGCACGGCATCGAGAGCCGCCAGGTGGTGCGCGGCGCGCGTCGGGCGTTCTGCGTGTTCGAGTACATCTACTTCGCCCGCCCCGACTCCCGCATGAACGGCCAGGCGCTCCAGGTCGCGCGGGGGCGCATGGGCGAGATCCTCTGGCGCGAGGCGCCCGTCGAGGCCGACCTCGTGATCGCCGTGCCCGACTCCGGCAACCCCGCTGCGCGCGGCCTCGCGCGCGCGGCCGGCCTGCCCCAGGACGACGGCTTCGTCAAGAACCGCTACGTCGCCCGCACCTTCATCCAGCCCGGCCAGGAGCTGCGCAAGCACGGGCTGCGCCTGAAGTTCAACCCCCTCCCCGAGGTGATCGCCGGCCGGCGGCTGGTCGTCGTGGACGACTCGATCGTGCGCGGCAACACCACCCGCCAGATCGTGCACATGCTCCGCGACGCCGGGGCGCGCGAGGTGCACCTGCGCATCTCCGCGCCCCCCATCAAGCACCCCTGCCACTACGGCATCGACATGTCCACCCGCGAGGAGATGATCGCCCACAACCGCACCACCGCCGAGGTGGCCGCCGAGCTCGGCTGTGACTCCCTGCACTACCTCTCGCTGGCGGGCGTCTACGAGGCCGTCGGCGCCGGGGCGGGTGGGCGCCAATCCCACTGCGACGCCTGCTTCTCCGGCGCTTACCCGCTCGACGGCACCGGGGAGGCGAACGGGAAGTTTGCGCTGGAGGAGCCCGCCGGGTCCGCACTGCCGCTCGTGCGGGCGTAGATGACCACCCAGCCGCCGCTGCCGATCGCCGTGCTGGTCTCTGGCACGGGCACCAACCTGCAAGCGCTACTCGACACCGTGCACGGACGCGAGGCCGAGATCGTCGCGGTGGCCTCCAACGTGTCCGGGGCGCCTGCGCTCGCGCGCGCCGAGGCGCGCGGCGTGCCCACGGCGGCGTTCCCTCGCGCGGACTACCCCGACCGCGACGCGCGCGACCAGGCGATGGGCGACTGGCTCGCCGAGCGCGGTGTGCAACTGGTGGTGCTCGCAGGCTACATGGAGCTCGTCGACGCACCCTTCCTCGAACGCTTCCCCGGGGCGGTCATCAACGTCCACCCCTCGTTGCTCCCGGCCTTCCCGGGGCTGCACGCGGTCGAGCAGGCGCTCGCCTACGGGGTCAAGGTCTTCGGCGTGACCATCCACTTCGTCGACGCCGGCGTGGACTCCGGGCCGGTGATCCTCCAAGGCACCCGCGAGCTGCCCGAGGCACGCGATACCGATGAGGTGCTCGCCGCGCTGCGGCCGCTCGAGCACGCGCTGCTGCCGGAGGCGGTGCGCCTATTCGCGCATGGTGCGCTACGCTTCGACCCAGCCAACCCGCGTCGGGTCGTGGTCGAGGGATAGCAAAATAGGGATGACGAGCGTCTGTTCTACAGTTCGCCGACATCTTGTCGGTTTCGCGCCGACGTGCTAGCGTGGTGAGCATGGCACACGCATACGCCGAAGAGGCGATCCACGTACACGACACCGGCCACCTCTCCGACCGCGAGATCGCGCGAGCGACAGGTGCGGCTCCAAGCACGGTGCGCGAATGGCTTGCACTCAGGAGCGCTCCGAGCGGGGTGCGAGCTGAGCGACTAGCCGAGCTCTCATCGCTGGTCGAACGCCTCGCGCGGGTGATCCGCCCGACCTACATCCCGGTCTGGCTCAGCAAGCCGGTCCCCGCGCTCGACGACGACAAGCCGATCGACCGTATCGCGCATGGTGACTACCGCTCGGTCGCGTGCCTCATCTCCGGCCTCGAGGACCCAGGCGCAAGCTGACCGTGGCGCTCGACCTCGCAGCGGTCGCCGTGCGCGGACGCTGGGTCAAGCACACCTTTCCGGGCTCCTCGCCGCTCCCCAAGCGAGACCCGCCGCCTGACAACCGTTGGCAGCGCGGTGATGTGGTGGACGCCCTCTACCTCGCGGACAGCGAGGAGACGGCGTGGGCCGAGTGGTATCGGCACCTTGCTGAGCGTGCCATACCGCCGCTGGCACAAATGCCGCGTGAGATGTGGACATGGCGCGTGGACATCGAGGTCGCCGACCTCTCAACGAGCGAGAAGCTCGCAGCGGTTGGACTCAGGCCGCCGACTCCCGGCCGCCGCGGGTGGCACCCATACCAGCTTGTCGGTGAGCAAATCGCGGCGGGGGGCTGGCTGGGACTACTCGCGCCGAGCGCAGCGCGCCCGGCCGGCAAGGTCCTCTGCCTCTTTCGAAACCAGCACGGCGCGGGCGGAGCCGAGCCAATCTCTCCCCCTCGTCAGGTGCGGGAACCACCTCCGCCTCCGACGGGGCTGGTGACGTGATCGGGGAGATAGTCTCTGAGCATGGCCACCGAGACGACTTCGACCACGGGCCTGGAACGCACCTCTCCCGGCGAGGTGCGCGTGCGCCGGGCGCTGCTGTCGGTGTCCGAGAAGGCCGGGCTCGTGGACTTCGCCCGCGGCCTTGTCGAGCTGGGCGTGGAGATCGTCTCCACCGGGGGCACCGCCCGCGAGCTGTCGGGCGCGGGGGTCACGGTGCGCGCGATCGAGGACTTCACCGGCTTCCCCGAGATGATGGACGGGCGCGTCAAGACCCTGCACCCGCGCCTCTACGCCGGGCTGCTCGCGCTGCGCGACAGCGAGGAGCACCTGAGCGCCGCCGCCGAGCATGGGATCGAGCCGGTCGATCTGGTGTGCGTGAACCTCTACCCATTCGAGCAGACTGTCGCCCGCGGCAACGCCACCGCGGCGGAGATCGTGGAGAACATCGACATCGGCGGACCCACGATGATCCGCGCCGCCGCCAAGAACCACCCGTTCGCCGCGGTCGTCGTGGACCCCGCCGACTACGCCGGCGTGCTCGCCGAGCTGCGCGGGTCCGGAGGGCGCCTCTCGCTCTCCACGCGCGAGCGGCTGGCGGCCAGCGCGTTCGCCCTCACCGCCCGCTACGACGCCGCGATCTCGACCTGGTTCGCCCGGCGCACCCACGAGGGCTTCCCGCCGCACTGGCGCGAGGCCTACGAGAAGGTGTCTGACCTGCGCTACGGCGAGAACCCCCACCAGCGCGCCGCGTTCTACGCGCGGGTCGGCTCGCCCACGCACCTGCTCGACGGAGTGAACCAGCTGCACGGCAAGGAGCTCTCGTTCAACAACCTGCTCGACCTCTCCTCCGCGCGCGAGCTGCTAGAGGATTTCGACCGTCCGGCGTGCGTGATCGTCAAGCACAACAACCCCTGCGGCTGCGCCCTCGGCGAGACGGGGCAGGCCGCCTACGAGCGCGCCTTCGCGTGCGACCCCCAGAGCGCCTACGGGGGGGTGATCGCGGTCAACCGCCGGGTGGACCGCACCTTTGCGCAGGAGCTCTCCAAGCAGTTCATCGAGGTGCTGCTTGCCCCCGGCTTCGACGAGGAGGCACTGGAGGTTCTCACGGAGAAGAAGAACGTGCGCCTGCTGGAGCTCGCGCAGTGGCCGCCGCTGGCCGAACCGGGGATGCGAGCGGAGCGAGTGTCTCCCTGTTCGGTCCGCGAGGTCGAAGGCAAGCCCGTGCTCGGGGGGCAGCTCGTGCAGACCCGCGACGTCGTGAGCGAGGGGCGCGAGCAGATGCGCGTGCTCACCGCGACCGCACCCACCGACGCGCAGTGGGAGGACCTGCTGTTCGCCTGGACGGTCTGCCGCCACGTGCGCTCCAACGCGATCGTGCTCGCCGCCGGGGGGGCGACGATCGGCATCGGCGCCGGTCAGATGAGCCGCGTCGACGCCGTGCGAATCGCCGTCGAGAAGGCCCAGGCCGCACAGCCACAGCTGCTCGCGGGTGCGGTGCTCGCCTCCGACGCCTTCTTCCCCTTCGCCGACGGCCCGCAGCTCGCGATCGACGCCGGCGTGAGCGCCGTCATCCAGCCGGGCGGCTCCGTGCGCGACGAGGAGGTCATTGCCGCCGCCGACGCCGCGGGCGTCGCGATGGTGGCCACGGACATCCGACACTTCCGCCACTAAATATTCTGCGATATATCGTGCTACTATCGTGATGTTCAACGATAGGAGCTAGACGTGCATACCCATGCGATAGACCCAACAACCGAGGGGTCCTGCTGCAACCGCGGCGAGGGCTACGACCTACGCGCCCTCTGGCGCGCCATGACCGCGTACGGAGAGGGCGGACCCAGGGGTGGTGGACACCGCCGCCACCGAAGCCCCGGTGGACCGGGACCGCGCGGCGGCCCCGGCGGCTTCCCGTTTGGCGGCTTCGGACCTGGCGGCGGGCCCTGGCGCGGCGGGCGCAAGGCGCGGCGCGGGGACATCCGCACCGCCGCGCTGCTGTTGCTCGCCGAGGAGCCCCGCAACGGCTACCAGATCATGCAGGAGGTGGAGGAGCGCAGCGACGGCGCCTGGCGTCCGAGCCCCGGCTCCGTCTACCCCGCGCTGCAGCAGCTCGAGGACGAGGGTCTCGTGCGCTCCGAGGAGATCGACGGACGCAAGGCCTTCCAACTCACCGACGCCGGCCGCGCCCACCTCGAGGAGCGCGATCCCGACCGCCCCGCGCCGTGGGAGGAGATGAGCGGCGGCTTCAGTCCGCCCGTCGTCGAGCTCGGCAAGATCATGCGCGAGGTCGCCGTCGCCTTCACACAGGTCATGCACGGCAGCGAAGCCCAGCTCGCGGAGGCCCGCAAGGTGCTCGTCAACGCCCGGCGCGAGCTCTATCGGATCCTCGCGGAGGGGGCAGATCCAGAGAGCCCCTGAGGTCCGCGCTACGGTGGCCACTGTGAACCCCGAAGTCGCTCCCGCCGTCTCGGTCAAAGGGCTCGCCAAGCGCTACGGCGAGATCGAGGCCGTGCGCGAGATCGACTTCGAGGTCGCCCGCTCGGAGGTCTTCGGGTTCCTCGGGCCCAACGGCGCGGGCAAGTCCACCACGATCAACATGCTCTGCACGCTCGTGCGGCCCACCGGCGGCTCCGCGCTGGTGGCCGGCCACAACATCGTCTCCGAACGCGACGCCGTGCGGCGCAACATCGGGCTCGTCTTCCAGGACACAACCCTCGACGGCTACCTCACCGCCGAGGAGAACCTCCGCCTGCACGCCGAGCTCTACGGGGTGCCCCGCGAGACCGTGGCGCCGCGGATGCAGCAGGTGATGGAGATGGTCGGGCTGTGGGAGCGGCGGGGGAGCCTCGTCGGCACCTTCTCCGGCGGCATGAAGCGGCGTCTGGAGATCGCTCGCGGCCTGCTGCACTCCCCCCGCGTGCTGTTCCTCGACGAGCCCACCGTCGGCCTCGACCCGCAGACCCGCAGCTCGATCTGGAACTACATCGACGAGCTCAAGCAGCGCGAGGACATCACGATCTTCCTCACCACCCACTACATGGACGAGGCCGAGTCCTGCGACCGCATCGCGATCATGGACCAGGGGCGCATCATCGTCCTGGACACGCCCGAGGCGCTGAAGGCCAGCGTCGGCAAGGACCGCGTGCAGATCTCCACGCCCGAAGACCAGGCCGCGATCGCCGCGCTGCACGAGCGCTTCGCCATCGACGCCAAAATCGCCGAGGGCGCCGTCACCTTCGGCGTCCCCGACGGCGAGCAGTTCGTGCCGCGCCTGTTCGCCGAGCTCGGACAGCCGATCCGCTCGGTCTCCGTCTCCCGCCCCTCGCTCGACGACGTGTTCATGTCCTACACCGGCACCACCATCCGCGACGCCGAGGCCACCTCCACCGACAACATGCGCAACGTCGCGCGCATGATGGCCCGCTGATGGCGACCGCAGAGACCATCCCCACCCGGGCGCCCTCCCCCCACCAGGTCGCCGGTGTGCGCGTCCCCACGCACAGCCTCGCAGGCGAGCTGCGCGCGATCCGCGTCGTGTGGCGGCGCGAGCTGATCCGCTTCTCCCGTGACCGCCTGCGGATCATCACCTCGCTCGTGCAGCCCTTCCTGTTCCTGTTCGTGCTCGGCACCGGGCTCTCCTCGCTCGTCTCAGCGAGCACCCACGGCATCAACTTCAAAACCTTCATCTACCCCGGCGTGCTCTGCATGGCCGTGATGTTCACCGCGATGTTCTCCGCCGCCTCGATCGTGTGGGACCGCGAGTTCGGCTTCCTGCGCGAGATGATGGTCGCACCGGTGCGGCGTTCCTCGATCGTGCTGGGGAAGTGCTTCGGCGGGGCCACCGTCGCCGGCTTCCAGGGGGTGATCGTGATCGCCATCGCGGGCCTCGTCGAAGTCCCCTACTCGCTCAGCCTGATCGCCGAGCTGTTCGCGCTGACGATGCTACTCGCGTTCGCGATTACCGCCTTCGGCATGATGGCCGCCGCCCGCATCACCCAGATGCAGTCCTTCATGGCGCTCATGCAGATGGCGATCATGCCCATGTTCTTCATCTCCGGCGCGATGTTCTCCGTGGCCAACCTGCCGCAGTGGCTGGCGATCCTCAACCGCCTCGACCCCCTCACCTACGCCGTCGATCCGATGCGCCGCGCGATCTTCGCCCACCTCGACATCCCCGAAGGCGCGCGCCACGCGCTCGCCCCCGGCGTCACCTGGTTCGGCTGGCACGTCCCCTCGATCATCGAGGCCGGCGTGATCGCTCTGCTCGGGCTCGTCATGCTGTTCATCGCAATCTGGGAGTTCAGCAGGGCTGAGTAGCCCTGACGCGTTCCACTCCGGCCCGGTGTTGGCTTTCCGGGTAATACGGTGTATGTATGCGTATCAGAGTGGCGCGGCCCGACCACCCCGAGGTCTCCGAGGTGATCGCCTCCGACCACTGCGTGCTGCGCTTTCGCAAGCGCAACAAGATCCGCACGCCCGGCCTCGACGCGGTCGAGGAGGCGTTGCAGCAGGCCTTCGAGGACGCCGACCTCACGCGCTGGGCCCCCACCTGGGTTGACACCGACAGGCGCACCCAGATGTGGGCGCTCCTCGACGACCTCGCCTTCCCGCTGACTCCCGCCGGAGAGCCCGGCAGCTGGGTGGCGACCACCTGCCTCGTACGGCCGCGGATGTAAGAGCCGGTCGGGCTCTCCGCGCAGCGGCGGGATAGGCTCCACCGGTGGCCGACCCCGACCTCCACAGCGCCTACCGCCAGGCCGGCGTCGACTACGCCGTGCTCGACGCCTCCAAGCGCAGGGCCTTGGAGGAGGCGCTCGCCACCTCCCACTGGCTCGCCGCCGCGGGCGCGCGCGCGCTCGACGCCTCCCGCGGGGAGCCCGCGTTCGTGCTGCGCTTCGCGGGCACCACCCTCGCGTTCGTGCTCGAGACCCTCGGCACCAAGTCCGTGCTCGCCCGTGAGTACCACGAGCTCGCCGGGGTCAACCGCTTCGACCACGTCGCCTACGACGCGGTCGCCGCCGTCCTCAACGACCTCGTCTGCGTCGGCGCGCTGCCACTCGTCCTGAACGCCTACTTCGCGACCGGCTCGAGCGCGTGGTACGAGCACGCCGAGCGCGCCGACGCGCTGCTCACAGGGTGGCGCCGCGCCTGCGACGACGCCCACTGCGCGTGGGGGGGCGGCGAGTCGCCCTCGCTCACCGACCTGCTCGCGCCCGAGGACATCGAGCTCGCCGGCTCCGCGCTCGGCTTCGTGCCGCCCCCCGGCGAGCCGCTGCTCGGTGAGGAGCTCGCGCCCGGCGACGAGCTCGTGCTCGTCTCCTCCTCGGGCCTGCACGCCAACGGCGCCTCGCTCGCGCGGCGCGTCGCCGCGGGGCTTCCGGAGGGGCTCCTGACCGAGCTGCCCGAGGGTCCGGGCGAGGCCGGCGATCCCGCGGCGGGAGGGACGGGGGGTCCCGGCGGGGTGACCTTCGGTGAGGCGCTGCTCGCCCCCAGCCTCCTCTACGTCGAGCTCGTCCGCCGGCTGCTCGGCGACGCGCAGGTGCGGCTCACCTACCTCTCCCACATCACCGGGCACGGACTGCTCAAGCTGATGCGCCCCCAGCGCGAGCTCACCTACCGCATCCGCGCGCTGCCCCCCGTGCCGCCTGTGCTCGCGTTCCTCGCCGGGCGCGCCGGCCTGGACCCCGCCGCCGCCCACTCGACGCTGAACATGGGCGCCGGCTTCGCCGTCTACTGCCGCGCCGGCGACGGCCCGCGCGTGATCGAGCACGCACGCGAACTCCACCTCGACGCGCTCCTCGCGGGCGCCGTCGAGGAGGGTCCGCGCCAGGTGATCCTCGAGCCGCTCGACGTCACCTTCGCCGGCGCTCAGCTCGCGCTCTCCCCCGAGCGCACCCGCTGAACCCGTTCGCTCTCGCTCAACGCCTCCACGAAGATCTCGATCCCGCGTTCGAGCAGCTCGCGGGAGATCACGAGCGGCGGCAGGAACCGCGCCACGTTGGCGTAGTGGCCCCCGAGCTCGATGATCAGCCCCTTTTCACTGCACCGCCGGCGCACCGCGTCCGCGAGCTCGGGCCACGGGTCGCGGCTCTCGCGGTCGCGCACCAGCTCCACCCCGATCATCAGCCCGCGCCCGCGCACCTCCCCGACCGCGGCCAACTCCTCCGCCTCCGCCGCCTCGCGCAACAGTCCCAGCGCGAGCTCGCCCAGCTCGCGTGCGTGACCCGGGAGGTCGAGCTCCCGCATCACCTCGATCGCCGCCGCGCCCGCCGCCATCCCGACCTGGTGCCCGCGGAAGGTCCCGATGTGCGCACCCGGCTCCCACGTGTCCAGCGACTCGTCGTACGCGATCGCCGACAGCGGGTAGCCGATCCCCCCGATCGCCTTGGACAGGACGATCACGTCGGGGGTGACCCCGTCGTGTTCGCACGCGAACGCCGCTCCCGTCCTGCCAAACCCCGTCTGGATCTCGTCCACGATCAGCGGGACCTCGTGCCGGCGGGTGATCTCGCGCACCTCCGCCAGCCACCCCGCCGGCGGGACGACCGTGCCACCCTCCCCCTGCACCGGCTCCACGATCACCCCCGCGGGCTTCGGCAGGCCGCTGTAGGGGTCCTCCAGCGAGCTCTCCAGGAGCTTCGTGCACGCCCCTCCGCACGACTGCGGGCGCAGGCCGAGGGGGCAGCGGTAGCAGTACGGGTAGGGCATGAAGTGCACCGGGGTATCCACCGGCCCCCCGCACGCCGTGTCGCTCGTGACCGACAGCGCGTCTGCGGTCATCCCGTGGTAGGAGCCCTGGAACGCCACCACCGCCCGCCGGCCCGTGTGGGCGCGCACAAGCTTCAATGCGGCCTCCACCGCGTCCGAACCGGTGGGCCCGCCGAAGTGGATGCGCGCCGTGCGCGCCAGCGCCCCCGGTAGGATGCGCTTGAGGCGGCGCATCAGCGCCAGCTTCGGGGCCGTGGGGAAGTCCAGGGCGTGCACCAGCCGCTCCTGCTGCTCGCTCGCCGCGCGCTTCACGGCCGGGTGGCCGTGGCCCACGTTGAGCGTGCCCGCGCCAGCGAAGAAGTCGACGTACGTGTTGCCGTCCACGTCGCGCAGCGTCGCTCCCTTCCCTGACTCGAAGGCCACCGGGACGGCGCGCGGGTAGGAGCGCGCGCGGCTCTCCAGCGCCGCCTGTTCGGCCAGCATCTGCTGCGAGCGCGGCCCCGGCACGGGGCCTCTGATCGCGGGCGCCGGCGCAAAGTGCAGCCCGTCGAAGGGCTCCTTGTTGCCCTCTCCCACGGGTGCCTGCAGAGGAGCGGGCGCTGAGACATCCGCGCTCACCGTGCGCGCCACCCCGCCACCGCGGCCTGCCCGAGCGCCACCCCGCCGTCGTTGGCGGGCACGAGGCGGTGGGAGTACACCCGCAAGCCCGCCCTCTCCAGCACCTCGTGGCAGCCGCGCAGCAGCAGCTCGTTCTGGAAGACCCCCCCGCTCAGCACCACCCGCTCGAGGCCCGTCCGCGCTCGGATCGCCTCGCACGTGCTCGCCACGATGTCCACCACCGTGCTGTGGAAGCGCCCGCTCAGCTCCGTCGCGGTCGTGCCCGGGCGCCGAGCCTCCCGTACGAGCTCGCGCACGGCCGGCGCGGGGTCGATCCGCCACGGCCACCCCTCCCCGCTGCACAGCTCCCACGGCAGCGGCCTGCTCGAGGTGCCGGGCGTGACCAGCTGCTCCAGTTCGATCGCCGCCTGCGCTTCGTAGCGGCAGCGCTCGCGCACGCCGAGCAGCGCCGCGACCCCGTCGAACAACCGCCCCACGCTCGAAGCTGAGCGGCGAGCGCAGCCCCGTTCGTAGCATCCGGGCGAGCACCCGCCTCTCCTCCGCACCGCGCCCACTCACCACCGGCACGTCCAACTCCGCGAACGACTCCCCGTACGCCTCCCACAGCAGCGACCACGCCACCCGCCACGGCTCCTCCACCGCCCTGTCCCCGCCGGGCAGGCGGAAGTACGCGAGGTGGGCCGCGCGCTGAAAGCCCGCGTAGTCGCCCACGAGAAACTCGCCCCCCCACACGTTGCCGTCGGTCCCGTACCCGGTGCCGTCGAAGACCACCCCCACCACCGGCTCGTTCAGGCCGTGCTCGCACATGCACGCCGCCATGTGCGCGTGGTGGTGCTGGACCGCCACCGTCGGCAGCCGCTCCTGGGAGAGCGCGTAGCGCGTACTCAGGTAGCCGGGGTGCAGGTCGTGTGCGATCGCCTCCGGCGTCACCTCCAGGAGCCGGGACATGTGCTCGATCGCGTGCTCGAAGGAGCGCACCGTCGCCTCGTTCTTGAGATCCCCGATGTGGTGGCTGAGGAACAGCTCGCTCCCGCGTGTCAGGCATACCGTGTTCTTCAGCTCCGGACCCACCGCCAGTAGCGGGGGCAACTCGAACGGCGCCCTCACGGGCTCCGGGGTGTAGCCGCGCGCGCGACGGACGAGAGCCCACCCACCCGTCTCGCTGCGGGCGCTCGGGCGGCCTACATCTACGCAGCGCACGATCGAGTCGTCCACGCGCGTGTGGATCTCGCGCTCACCCACCAGGAACGCGTCTGCGATCTCTGCGAGACGCTCGAGCGCATCCTCGTCGCGGAACGCGATCGGCTCGTCGGAGACGTTGCCGCTCGTCGCCACCAGCGCGTCGAAACCGCCCTGGAAGAGCAGGTGGTGCACCGGCGTGTACGCGAGCATCACCCCGTAGCTGCGGTTGCCCGGCGCGATCCCCGCGGCGATCGAAGTTCCATCGCCACGCTTGCGCACGAGCACAATCGGCCGCTGTGGGCTGCTCAGCAGCTGTGCCTCGCACTCTCCCACCGACGCATACCCCCGCACCGTCTCCAGAGTGGGGGACATCAACGCGAAGGGCTTCTCCTCGCGCCGCTTGCGCCGGCGCAGCCTTGCGACCGCCTCCTCGTTGCGGGCGTCGACCACCAGGTGGTAGCCACCCAGGCCCTTGACCGCCACGATCGCCCCTTCGTGCAGCAGCTTGGCGGTCGCTTCAATCGGGTCCTGTGAGCCACGAGCAGAGCGGGGTGGGTGGGGTCCTCCTTCAACCACCAACGCCACCCGTGGACCGCACTCCCAGCACGCGGTCGGCTGCGCGTGGAAGCGCCGGTCGCAAACGTCGTGGTACTCCCGCTCGCAGCGCTCGCACATCGGGAAGGACGCCATCGTGGTCAGCGCCCGGTCGTAGGGGACGCCGCGCACGATCGAGTAGCGGGGACCGCAGTTGGTGCAGTTGATGTACGGGTACCGGTACCGGCGGTCCGCCGGGTCCAGTAGTTCCTGCAGGCACTCCTCACATACGCAGCTGTCCGGAGAAACGAGCGTGCTCGTCTGTGCAGAGCGCTCGCTCACATGGATCTCGAAGCTCTCCACGAGCCGCTCCTCGTAGCGCTGTTCGATCAGCGCGACCGACTCGATCCGCGCGAGCGCCGGGGCGCTGGTGCGGACCTCCACGATGAACTCCTCCAGCACCCCGGGCAGGCCCTGGACCTCCAGCACCACCCCTTCGGAGTCGTTGCGAACCCAACCCCCCACCGCGTGACGCTCGGCGGTGCGAAACACGAACGGCCGGAAGCCCACCCCCTGGACGATCCCGCGGATCTGGTAGCGGCGCGTCTCGAGCGCGGCGCGCTGCATCAGCACAACCTCGGCAGCTCCGCCCCGTAGAGCAGCTCGACGACCGCCTCGGCGCCGTCGGAGCGAACCATCGTCACCGGGCTGCCCCCGGACTCCCGCACGGCGCCGACGATCTGCGCCGCGCGACCAAAGGGGTGCCAGCGCACGAGTTCGAGGATCTCCGCGGCGGCCTCCTCTGCGACGAGCATGCAGATGTTGCCCTCGTTGGCGAGGTACAGCGGGTTGAGCCCCAGCATGTCCGCCGCCATCGCGGTCTCGTGCTGGATCGGCAGCCGACGCTCCTCGATCCGGATCGAGACCCCCGCGCCGTCGGCGAGCTCGTTGAGCACGGTCCCCAACCCCCCGCGGGTGATGTCGCGCATGCAGTGCACCTGCGGGGCGTACTCCTCCATCACGCTCCACACCAGGCCGTCCAGCGGCGCGCAGTCGGAGAGCACGCGCTCCTCGAAGCCGAGGCCCTCGCGGATCGAGAGGATGTGGACACTGTGGTTGCCGAGCCAACTGGTGACGATCACCGCGTCCCCCGGACCGACCCTGCCCACCCCCAGCTCCACCTCACGCTCGAACACCCCCACGCCGGCGGTGTTGATGAAGAGCTTGTCCACCTCCCCCGCCCGCACGACCTTGGTGTCGCCCGCCACCACCTCCACGCGCGCCGCCACGGCCGCCTCGCGCACGGAGTCGAGCACCCGCTCGAGGTCGGCCAGCGGGAAGCCTTCCTCCAGCACCAGCGAGAGGGTCAGCCAGCGCGGGACAGCGCCGCTCACCGCGAGATCGTTGACGGTTCCGCAGACCGCGAGCTTGCCGATGTCCCCGTTGCCAAAGAAGATCGGGTCGACCACGAACGAGTCGGTGCTCAGCGCGATGCGCCTACAGTCGAGCTCCAGCACCGCGGAGTCCTCCATCCGCCCGGAGTGCACCGCCCCGAGGCGCGGCGCGATCAGCTCCGCGATCAGCGCCTGACTCATCCCCCCGCCGGTGCCGTGGTCGAGCTGGATCACCTCGCCGCTCATGGGATCGGGACCACGCTGAACTCGGGGAGGCTGTCCTGTGCGATCGCCTCCGCGAGCTCGGCCGTGGGCATGATCGTGGCGCAGTAGGACCCCAGCCACTCCAGCGCCCGCGCCTGGTCCTCGGGGCGTGCGGAGACGACCGCGTTGGGCGGCACGATCACTTTGTAGCCGCGGAAGAACGCGTCCGCGGCGGTGGTCTGCACGCAGATCTGGGTCTGCATGCCGGTGATGATCACCGTGTCCACGTCCAGCTCCTGGAGGCGGTCGTGCAGGTCGGTCTCGTAGAAGCCGCTGTCCTTGTTCTTCTCCACCACCACGTCGCCCTCGGCAAGGAACTCCTCCACGATGCGTGCCCCCTCGGACCCCCGGGTGGCGGGGAGCCACCCGTCGTAGCGCTCCGCGTGGGGGTCGTCCTCGAGGTTGATCAGCTGCAGGTGCACCACCGGCACTCCCAGCGTGCGTATCTCCGCGAGGAAACGCTGCATCTGCGGCGTGAACGCCGCCACCGCCACCCTGCGCTCGTCGTTCTTGTTGACGAGGTCGTACTGCAGATCGTTGGTCAGGACCGCACAGCGAGCCACAGCGTCTCCTCCTTCGCGTCAGCCAGACGGAACCGCCCCGCGCCCTGGCTCGTGCGAGCAGACGTGGGGCGGCCGTCCGGACTCTGGCAGGACATCAGACAGTCATCAATCTATCTGATGCGTTTGGTCTCTCTGGATTTCTAGGCTGCGATCCGGTAGCGTCGAGATCATGACCGCTCCCCGAACCGACGCAACCGTCGCGCCATCCCATACGGGTGCAGGAGCTTCCACTTCCAGCGACCACGCGGTTTCCAGCCCCCCGAGTCCAGCGGAGACGAACGCCAGTAGCCCCAACGTGTTCCCCACTCGCGGCGCGGACTACGAACCGGGGCCGATCGAGGCGCGCTGGCAGGCCGCCTGGAGGGAGACCCGAGCGTTCGCCGTGCCCCCGCCGGGAGACGAGCGTGAGCCGGCGTATGTCTTCGCAGGCTGCCCCTTCACCTCGGGGGACGCCCACATGGGACACATTCGCAGCTACACGCTCGCCGACGCCTACGCCCGCTTCCTGCGCGCCCGCGGCCGTGCGGTGCTGTTCTCGCTCGGCTTCGACTCCTTCGGCCTGCCCGCCGAGCTCGAGGCGCTGCGCCGCGAGATCTCCCCCCAGCAGTGGGTGGCCCGCTGCTGCGAGCGGATGCGCGGCCAGTTCGAAGCGCTCGGGTACTCCTGCGACTGGGAGCGCACGTTCGTCTCCTCCGAGCCCGAGCAGTACCGCTGGACGCAGTGGCTCTTCCTGGCGATGCTGGAGCGCGGCCTGGTCTACCAGCGCGAGGCGCAGGTCAGCTGGTGCGACTCCTGCCAGACCGTGCTCGCGACCCTGCAGGCCGAGGACGGCACGTGTTGGCGCTGCCACTCGGAGGTGCGCTTCGTGCGCCTGCCCCAGTGGTTCATACGGATCACCGCCTACGCACAGGACAACGAGCGCGGCCTGGAGTCGCTGCCCGGCTGGGACAAGGCCGCCGTGGGCTCCCAGCGAGCCGTGCTCGGGCGCGTGGACGGCGTGGAGCTCGACGCCGCCACCTTCGACGGGGGCGCCCTCACAGTCTTCACCCCCCACCCCGAGGCGATCGCGCAGGCGGCGTTCGTGGCGCTCTCCCCGGCCCACCCCGACGTGGACCGCTGGATCTCGGAGCCCGCCGTGGCCGAGCAGCTGGCGGGCATACGCGAGGCGGGCTGGCGGCGCGAGGACCGCGAGGCGGAGCAGGCCCCAGTGGTGCAGACCGGAGCGCTGGTCACCGTCCCGGGCGTGGCGGGGATGCTGCCGATCGTGATCTCCCCGCTGGTGGACGCCCGCTTCGGCCCAACCGCCGCGCTCGGCATACCCGAGTGCGACCCGACCGACGCCTCGATCGCGAAGCGGCTACCCGCGCCGGCGGGGGTCGCGTGGAAGGCCGCGCGGGCGTCCGCCACCCCGCGACCGGCCGTGCGCTACCGCGCCCGCGACTTCGCAATCTCACGCCAGCGCGCGTGGGGGGCGCCGATCCCGCTAATCCACTGCCCCGCGTGCGGGACGGTGCCCGTGCCCTACGAGGACCTGCCCGTGCGACTCCCCGAGGACCTGCAGATCTCAGGCGACGGCGGCAACCCGCTCGCGAACCGCCCCGACTTCGTCGAGACCTCGTGCCCGCGCTGCGCCGGTGCGGCCAAGAGAGAGACGGATACGATCGACTGCCACGTCGACGGGATGTGGATGTGGATGCCGATCTGCGTGCCCCCCGAGGGCCGGGCCACGCAGATGTTCAGCCACCCCGAATACGCCCGCTGGCTGCCAGCCGAGCAGATCGTGTGGGGCGCGGACGCCGGTGGCTACATGTTCGACCAGCGCCTCATCGGCAAGGTCCTGCAGGATCTCGACCAGTTGCCTCCCCTTCCCGACCGCGAGCCGTTCACCAAAGCGCTGATGCACCAGATGATCCGCCTGGAGGGGCGCAAGATGTCAAAGCACCTCGGCAACATCGTGGACCCCAACGAGCTCGTGGCCACCGTCGGCGCCGACACGGTGCGCCTGGCGGTCCTCCACGCGGCCTCCCCGGGGCGCATCTTCAACTGGAACGAGCAGCCGGTGCGCTACTGCCAGATCTTCCTCAAGAAGCTCTACGGGTACGCCGAGGGGCGCCTGCGGGAGTGGGGCGCGCAGATCGACGGTGAGGCGCGGATCGACACCTCCGAGAAGCTGCGCCGCCGCCTGGCCAACTGGTGCAGCGTGGCCTGCACGAAGGTCGCCGAGAACTTCGAGGGCCTGGAGATGCAGCGCGCCGCCCACAACACGATGCTGCTGCTCACCCGCATCCAGGACTTCGAGCAGCGGGCGCTCCGCCAGCGCGGCGGGGAGCTCGAGCCCGCCGACCGCGAGGCCGTCGTCGTGGCGCTGCTGCTGCTCACGCAGATGCTCGCCCCGCTCACCCCGCACATCGCCGAGGAGCTGTGGTCGCTGGGGGGTCACACCACGCCGGTGAGCACCGCGCCGTGGCCGGTGCTTGGAGAGCATGGGAAGTACGGCGAGGACCATCCGGCCGCGAGGCGAGAAGCGACCGAGCACGCGGAGGGCACCCTCGCGGGAGGAGGAGATACGTAGCTGTCGCTGAGTTCACGCGCGTCCGTAGCTCAACGGGTCAATGGCGAAGCGAGTATCCGGTGAGGGAGGGGGCTGTGCGAGTCATTCAACCGGCGGCCCGTTTGCCAAGCCGGCGGCTCTACGCCGTTTACGCGGCCACGGCGCCTATAACCACTAGAGAAATCAATGCCTAAGAGCAGCGGCCTTTGGAGCCGCAGATACGGGTTCGAGTCCCGTCGGACGCATGTCGGATTGGGCCTTATAGAACGGGGGCGTTTGGTGGCTTGAGGGACCGCCGGGGGGCCGTCGAGGGGCGGGGTGTGAACGAGGGTGTGAACATGCCGGGGCGCGGACTAGCCTTGAACCCCGTGACCGCTCCCATCACGCTCCATCTCGGGGACATCACCGGGGACACGGAGGCCGAAGCGATCGTCAATGCGGCGAACCCGCGCCTGCTCGGCGGCGGGGGCGTGGACGGAGCGATCCACCGCGCCGCGGGCCCGGAGTCTGCTGCGCGAATGCCGCGCGCTCGGCGGCTGCGAGCCGGGCCGGGCGAAGATCACCGGCGCCGGACGGCTCGCGGCGCGGCACGTGATCCACGCGGTCGGGCCGGTCTGGCGCGGCGGCGGGCACGGCGAGCGGGCGCTACCCGGTGGTCTTGGAGGCGCGGTGTTCGTGGCGGCCGTGGCGAGCCTTTGAGGATCACGGCCCCGTGGTTTGCCGGGATCGAACGGTGCCCGACGGGATCGTGCCTCGGCGGTAGGTGTTCGACATCGATCGATACGCTCCCGGTTCGTCCGTAGCGCAAGTGTTGAGTTCGACCGCCGGCGCGCTCGCTTTGCGCCGGAATGGGGGTGTGTGCCCGGTTCGAGCCGGCCGGTCGGACATTTCCCTATCGCGGAGCCTGCCGCCCAACTGGCCTACGTCATGCGAGGATCAGCGCGGTGACCATCGTCGAGCTTTGGCGGCGCGGCCAGGTGGGCTGGCCGCGCAGCTTTCCCATCGCGCAGTTTCCGAACCCGCCGCTGCTTCTCGCGTTCGCGGGGTGGGGATTCGCCGTTGTGGCCGGCGACACAGCACACGACGTCGGCCGCGCGGTCTTCATCATCGGCCTCGGTGTGTGGGCGTGGGAGGAGGCGGTAGGCGGGGTCAACTGGTTCCGTCGTCTCGTCGGGGCGGGAGCGCTTGTCTGGATAGTCGCGGGCCTGGCAAGCGAGCTATGAGGGCGCTGACCGAGCTTGAGACTCCTGCAACCGAATCCGTGCGTCGGCCGACGGGGTTTGCGCTTGGCTTTGGCGCCGTGCCATCGATTCGGGAAAGCCGGAACTGCGTGGTACGTTCGGAGGAGTAGCATGGGGGCATGAGACTGGAGGGTCCCCGGACAGGCGATTCGAGTCATTATCCACGGGCGGTATCGGTCACTACTCACGCGACCAGGACGACGACGGGAGAGTGATCTGGCGCGAGGGACGTCCCGACGAGTTGACCCCGGCTTCCTCGGACGGGGCATCGATGACGACCGTCGAGCTACTTGACGCCCTCACTACGTCGCTGCAACACCCCTAGCTGCCAGAGCAAAGAGGCCGAGTGCGGCCCGTCAGCGCTTGTCGTCCATCTCTTGGCCACGCTTTTGAAGGAAACTGCCGAACGCGCCAGCCAGCGCGGCGACTACCGTGATCGCCCAGATCTCCATGAAGACGTCGAGGACGCGTCCGCCCGCCGAGATCGGATTCTTGATCTGCGAGGAGACGGTCAACAGCTGGGTTGTCGTCCAGAACGCGGCGCTGCCGAATGTTTTGATCTCGGTCTGCTGGGAGTGGCGCTCGAGCAGGAATGCCGTGATCGCGCAGAACAGGTCGATACCGGCGGTTACCACGATGATCGTCACGAGGTGGTCCCGCAGCCGACGATGCGTGGGTGTCGCCGCGCGGAGAACGTTACGAAACTCGCGGGCAGCGGACCCCAGCACTCGAAGCGGCACCGGTCAATCGTCGCGGGTGCGCCGGACGTCTGTGCAGCTATCGCCCGTCGGTCGGGTGCTTGATCCCCATCAATTCGCGATGCGCTCGCGTACTCCCTTTGGCATACGTCGAGGTCTCCGATACCAGGACCACGGACATCTCGCGGACCGCCCTGAGCCATGCTGGTCTCTTACACGTTCGGCGCGCTCATCCTCGCGACCATGAGCCCGCTCAGACACGCGCCGCAAAGTGAGCTTGGGCCTCGCGGGCTGAGACAGCGACAGCGCAACGAGCGGCCCATGAACGTGCTCCTGCCGACCGCCGTCACACGGTCGTGTCCTCGCTCAAGTAAGACTGGACCTACAAGCGCCCTCCTCGGCGATAGCCGAACCCGCCTCTGGTGAACAGGATCACGAGCACGACGATCAACAGGACAAACAGCAGCGGACTGACGGCGATTCCGCCGAAGATGGCAGCAAGCACAAGGATGATGATGAGCAGGCTCGAGTAATCCCTTAACTTCAGCATACCTGCTCACGGCGGCGGCAACTCAAGTCGACTTCGATGACGGCGGCCATGAGATTCTCCCGTAGGCGGCCGTTGATTCTCCCCACTGGCGGGACTGGATCAGCAGCGCGAGTGGGAGCACGCCCGCGAAGCGATCGATCGCGCCGATCGCCGCCTCGGACGCGAGGTCTCACCCGTGCGCGACATCGACCTCGGGATCGGGCTGTGACCAGTCGGCGCGGGGGGCGTGGAAACCAGCATCGCGGTTACGGCGGCGGGTACAGGCGACCTCGATGGCGAGCCTTGCCGAGCAGGAGCTTGGCCTTGGCCTCGGTTTGGCCGCGCCCGAGTCCGCGAAAGTCGATGAATCCGTGGGCCGGGCTGTCGTCGAGGGGCTGCTCGTAGCTGCGTAGCCCCGCTTCGGTAGTCTCGGCAACGCTCACGGCCCAGGTTCCGACCGACTCGCGTTTGAGAATCTGGGTGTGGTGCACGAAGACCCCCTCTGGAGTTGTCTTGCTTCCGAGAGCGACGGACAACATGCCCTCGTCCTTCTTGGTGGGCTTGAACGCCTGGCTGGATGGCACTCCGTCCGCGATCCAGGAGGGATGGACCTGCCGGCATAGAGCTTCGTCGGGGTCCGTCAGCGGCTGTTGCGCCGACTCCGTCTCGCTGACGTCGGCGGATTCGTCGGTCACGACACCCGCAACAGTTGCGCTATCTGTGCCGGGTCATCCGCCAGCCTCCGGTTCCTCAGCATCCCCGGAGGCGAGGTTGACCGACACCGCATAGAGCTTGCCGTCTGGCTCGAAGGTGACGCTGATCTCGTGCTCGCCGACCGTCCACTCTGCCTGCACGCCTCCCTCTGGAGTGGCGAAGACGCGCGGGCGTGGCACCTCGAAGGTCAGCAGGTCGGCCAGCATTCGACGCGCGCGTTCGATTACAAGCGCATCCGGGCGTACACCTTCTCCGTCGAGCCATCCGGCGTTCAGCGAGGCCAGTTCATCAAGGCGATCATCGAGGTTCACGATGTCCTCGGGGTCATCGAGGACAGTGACGTCGTGGATTGAGTCGAACCGGATCAGCCGCCGCGCCGAGTCGAATACGCCGACACCAGAAACCCGTACCGGCGGCCCCTCGCCATTCGGTTCCAGAACGTCCTTGACAGGACCGAAAGTCACCTCGTCGAGGGGGGCGGGGACCGGCGTCGCAGAGTCCCATCCGCAGACGTATTCGGCAGCTCATCCCATTGCCATCGACCTCCGAGATCCAGCCGATCCCTTGCAGCTCCTCCTGGTAGGTCCGCCTCTTGCTGAGAAGCAGCTTTCGTCGTGTATCAACCGTGTAGCGCGGGCCAGTTGCGGCGGAGCCCCGTCGCAACTCGATCGCCTCATCGGGTCTGAGCGTCTGGCCGAAGCGATTGAACAGCACCAATGCCTTTGGCGGGAATCCATCTGGCGGTGGCTGGTCGGTCTCAGCCGCCGCCACGGCGTCCTCAATGGCGTCGCGAGCGCGCGTAAAGTCGTCGTCGACGTCGAGCAGCGTCCCCGGAGACGCCACGCGCTCCAGCACCGGCACGGCGCTCCCGTCCTCCACGGTTCGCAGCCTGAGCTGGAGGCGGTCGAAGAACCCGCGCGGCACCCGCTGACGCTCGGGATGCTCGCGGAGAAACTGCACACGAGCCACACCGAGCACAAGCTCGCGGTACTGCGCAAGCTCGACAAGGGTCTCGACCGGCATCCCCTGGTCGTCGAATCGACCACCAGTCAGACGCAGTCGGGCAAAGGGGGCTCGGTCCACCATGACCCCATTATGCAGTTCGCTGGGGTTACCAGCCGAGCTGCACGGGCCCTTTCGCCGCGACACCGCGTCCTCAGCGAGTGAGAGCGTCGAGAATCAGCTCGGGCAGCGCCTCCAGCGCGGCGTCGAGCGCGGCCTCGATCGGTACCGCGAGCGGCGAGTTGTTGACGTCCAGCGCGGCGATCCATAGCTCCGGGTCGTAGCGGGCGATGCTCGACAAGCCGAACAAGAGCACCCACCACAACATCAACGGGGAAAGCGCATCCTTGCCGCCGGCGCGCGGGAGCAACAGGCGCGTGCCGAGGCTCCTGTAGTCGGGGGCGATCGTGTTCAAGTGTTGTGCGCGAACCCAGACGTCGGTCGGAACACTCGGCCAGCAGAACACGGGCCGGTATCCCGCTGGGCTTGGTTGGGTCACGACCGAGTCGTCGCGCATACCTTGTATGTGGCCAATGCAGGCGCCCTCTGCCGTTGGATAGTCGCCGAGGTGGTGGAGAAGCGTCTCCGGGTCGGCGTGCGGCGGCAAGCCATCGACCAGCAGCTCCAGTGGTCGCATGTCGGCGAGCCTCGTGTGGGCGGCGTCGAACATGGGAAGGAAAACGCGCAGGGGTCGTCTCCACGTCTGATCTTCGAGCGGCGGTTGCGGCAGCGGGATCATAAGCTCGGGGATCGCGGCCCACACGGCACCCATCTCCAGACCCGACGTGGAGCTGGCCCGATCCGGTCGCCTCGGCGATGCCGGCGAAGGATTGTCGTCGCTTCTCGGATGCCTGTTCGCCATCGGGCTTGACGAGGCGACGGAGCAGTCCGGCGGACGGGTCTGCTGCCGTTGGCGCTTTCAGGCCATGCCCGGACAGACGCCACGGGTCGTCCAAGCGAGCGGCGGCGATTGCTCGACCGGCCTGGCTGACGGCATAGAACAGGAGGAGCGGTGATGCAGCCGGCCCGACATCGACTGCGGCCTGCATAAGCTGCTCGGCCTGCTCAAGCGCAGACACGAACACGCCCGCCCGCTCGCCCTCGACGCGCGCCGGTGGCCGTGCTCGCAATACTCGGATTCGCTGCCATGACAACATCCCCGACGACGATACGCCGGAGGCAGCCGAGCTGCCTGTTCTCGTTCTCTCGTCCGCGTGGCTCGCCACACTCGCAGCGTGACCGCTATCAGGCATCCGATGTGACGGCGGCCCCGGTTCGCTGCTTGCTCGACACGATGATTCTCCGCTCTCGTCTCGGATGATCGTACCGAGGCTCACGGCCATCACCGCCACAGAGGACTCGGACGGCGATATGCCGCCCGACCACCTACTTGTGTAGGACTTCTCCTTGCTCAAGGCGAGACCGTCGCGTGACGACCTGAGTCGCGTGGCCTCCCGAATGCTGAAGCTGCGTCGGCCCGACGTGTGTGTCGTGTGCGGTTCTGCGCTGCCAGCGGGGACATGCGCGTGGTGGGACGCCACGACGCGGGCGGTGACGTGCGCGGCTTGCCAGGAAACGATGACTGGACTTGCCGCCGCCGCGGAGACGCGGCCCGTGCTCGATCGCGGACAGCCGGGGGCCAGCGTTGCGCGCGAGCATCAGCGGCGCAAGCGCAACCGCGAGACCCGTACCCGCGCGGCCCATCCGTGGACCGGTGGGCTGTTGCTCGCGCTGCGCGGCGTGCCGCAGCACGAGTGGGCCTTCCACCGCGGCGAGATCGGAGAGAAGGCGGTCGCGGCACTACTCGAGCGGCGCACTGCGGACGGGCCAACGGTCATCCTGCACGACCGCCGGATGCCTGGAGGGCATGGCAACATCGACCACCTTGCCGTCGCCCCAGCCGGCGTGTTTGTCATCGATGCCAAGCACATCAAAGGAAAGGTGCGAGTCGCCGACCCGCTGTTCGGAGCCACGAAGCTGCTGATCGAGGGACGCGACCGCACCAAGCTCATCGAAGGACTCGACCGCCAGGTGTCAGCCGTACGCAGCGCGCTGGCGGCCACCGACCACCCCGACGTGCCGGTGCAAGGCGTGCTGTGCTTCACGAAGGCCGACCTGCCGCTGCTCGGCACGCGCAAGATGCGCGGACACCTCCTGCTCTACCGCAGAGCGCTTGCCAAGCGACTGAACACAGATGGACCGCTGCAGGCACCCGCGATCGGCGTGATTGCCCACGCTCTTGCAGATGCCCTTCCGCCGGCCTGACCTCCACCGGCTGCCCCCGCGCCTCGCACCGGCGCCGCGCAGCGTACTCACGGCGCAGCGGCCAGCGTCACGTCGAGCTCGCCGTCCTGCTCGAGCAGCGCGAAGCCCGTGACGCGGCCGTCGCGCTTGAACTCGAGCGTCACGGTGGCCTCGCCGACGCGCAGGCGCTCCAGGCGGATGCGGTCGAGCCAGTCGGGCAGCGCGGGACGCTCGATCCGCAGCGCCCGCCCAGGCGCGTCGGCTGAGATGCCGAGCATCGCCTGCAACAGCAGGAACGGCGCCGCGGCGGCCCACGCCTGGGGGATGCACGCAACCGGGTAGGCGACGACCGCGGCACGGTCGGAGCGGTCAAAGCCGCAGTAGAGCTCCGGCAGGCGGAAGTCGCGCGCGCTCGTGGCGACGTCGAACAGCGCGCCGGCGATCCGACGGACCGCGTCGTCGTAGCCGTAGCGCTTGAGGCCCGCGGCAAGGATCGCGTTGTCGTGCGGCCACACCGAACCGTTGTGGTAGCTCATCGGGTTGAACGCCGGGCACTCGGAGGAGAGCGTCCGCACGCCCCAGCCGCAGAACATGTCGGGCGCCATCAGCCGCTCGGCCACAGCGGCGACCCGGTGCGGCGCGACGATCCCGCTGTAGAGGCAGTGGCCGGGGTTCGAGGTGACGCTCGCGACCTGACGCTTGCGCCCGTCGAGCGCCAGCGCAAACGTCCCCTCCGCCGGGTTCCAGAACGCCTCGTTGAACGCCTCCCGCAGGCTCTGCGCCTCGGCGCGCAGACGCACCGCGACGTCCGCCGCGCCGAGCGCCGCGTAGACGTCGGCGATGGTCAGCTTCGCGCGGTAGACGTAGCCCTGCACCTCGACGAGCGCGACGGGGCCCTCGGCGAGCGAGCCGTCGGCGTGCACCACCGAGTCGTGGGAGTCCTTCCACCCCTGGTTGAGCAGACCGCCGGGCGAGCGGCGCTCGTACTCGACGAACCCGTCGCCGTCGCGGTCGCCGTACTCGTCGATCCAACGCAGCGCGGCGTCGAGCGCGGGGCGCAGCGCACGCAGCGTCTCCAGGTCGCCGGTCCACGCGTAGTAGTCGGCCGCGCACGCCACGAACAGCGGCGTCGCGTCGACGGTTCCGTAGTAGGGGGTGTGGGGCACGAGCCCCGCCCCCGCGAGCTCGCCGACGCGCAGCTCGTGCATGATCTTGCCCGGCTCGGCGTCGCGCCAGGGGTCATCGACGCGGGCCTGGAGCTTCGCCAGGACTCCGAGCGCGTCGCGCGCGAGGTCGGGGTTCAGCAGCAGCGCCTCGCCGGCCGTGACGAGCGCGTCGCGTCCGAACGGCGCGACGTACCACGGGATCCCCGCGGAGACGATCCGCCCCCCCGGCGCCGGCATCACGAGCGAGCGCAGGTCGCGTCGGGACTTCGCGGTCAGCCCCTCGAACAGCTCGTTGTTGCTCGTGATCCGAGTGCAGCGCGACTCCCACTCCGAGCTCGCCAGCTCGAGCTCCGCCGCCGCCCGCTCCAGGCGCCGTCGCGGACGGCGACGACCACCGATCGAAGGCTCGGCCGTCAACAGCACGGTCACCGGGATGCCCGGCTCGAGCACAACCTCCCAGCGCGCCCGCACCCGCTCGGGTCCCATCTCGACGTGCGCCTGCTCGGCGCCGAGCTCAAGGACGCCGGGCGGGGGGTCGAGCTCGACGACCGCCTCGCGGAACACGTCGTCCTCGCCGAGGTACGCGAGCACCACCCCGCGGGCGGTCCGCTTCGCGGCGAGCGCGCGCCCGCGCGCCTCGCGCCGCGGCCCACCGCGCACCTCGAAGATGTCGGCGAAGTCGCCGGCGAGGGTGAGCGAGAAGCTCGTGTGCACCGCCTCGCGCAGGAAGTTGCGCACGCGCACGCGGTAGTACAGCCGGCCCGCGGCGCACCACAGCTCGCGGGAGATGCTCAACGACTGCTGCGGCACCGGGGGCAGACCCGGGCGGTGCAGGGCGGCGTTCGTCGAGTCGACGATCGCGCGGTCACCCACCGCTGCGTAGGAGAGCGCAACCGGAGGCACGTCGCCGACCTCGAAGCGGATCTCCGAGAGGTACCGCGTGTCGTGGGCGTAGAAGCCCTCGCCGGAGACCTGGCCCGCGAGGACGTCGCCGTCCGTGCGCGCACACAGGAACAGCTCGCCGTCCTTGATCACGAGCAGCTCCTCGCGCGCCTCGGCGCGAATCGCCGGGGCGCCCCGCAGCTCGACCGGGCCGGCGCGGCCGAGAACCTCGAACTGGTCCCCTCGCGGACTGACCACCGACCGCTCGCTCGCGGGGCCACCAGGCCCTCCACTCGCCTTCGGCCGCCGGCGAGCGCCCGTCGGCTCCACCGCTCCCTTCTCGCTCGCTCTCATGCCGGTCTCACGGGTACCGATCGTACTTCGCCGCGGCGTGCAGCTCGCGCGCGAGCGCACCGCGCAGCGCTTCTATACGATCGCCCGCGTGGAGCGCACCCTGGTAGCCGGACTCCAAGCGAAAGTGGGCGAGAGCGTGCGCCTGCGCGGGTGGGTGGCCGCAGTGCGCGACCAGAAGCGGATGCAGTTCGTGATCCTGCGCGACGAAACGGGGCTTGCGCAGGTGGTGCTGGAGAAGGCCGACCCGCCGAGCGAGCTCAACCGGCAGGTCTCGGAGCTGAGCGCGGAGTCCGCGGTGACGCTCACCGGGACGGTGGCCGCCGACGAGCGCGTGAAGCTCGGAGGGCTCGAGCTGCGCCTGCAGACCCTGGAGGTGGACTCCGCCGCGGAGCCCGAGCTGCCGGTCACGGCGGAGTCGGCGCTCGACAAGCGCATCGACTGGCGCTACCTCGACCTGCGCCGGCCCGAGCAGCGACTGGTGTTCGAGGTGCAGACCACGGTGGAGCACGCGATGCGAGAGCACTGGCGCAGCCAGGGCTTCATCGAGCTGCACACCCCCAAGTTCATGGGCTCCGCCAGCGAGTCCGGGGCGGAGTTGTTCAAGGTGGAGTACTTCGAGCGCACCGCGTACCTCGCGCAGAGCCCCCAGTTCTACAAGCAGATGGCGATGGCCGCGGGCTTCGGGCGAGTGTTCGAGGTCGGCCCCGTGTTCCGCGCCAACCCCTCCTTCACCTCCCGCCACGACACGGAGTTCACGAGCGTGGACGTGGAGATCTCGTGGGTGGACTCCCACGAGGACGTGATGGCCTTCGAGGAGGCGTGGCTGGCGCACGTCTTCGGGGTGGTCGCCGCCGAGCACGGGGAGGCAATCCGCGAGACGTTCGGCGTCGAGGTGGTGGTGCCGGCGCTGCCGTTCCCCCGGATCGCGCTCGCCGACGCCAAGGAGCTGCTGCGCGCGCGCGGGCACGAGCACGTCCCCGGCCCCGACGACGACCTCGACCCGCCGAGCGAGCGGGCGCTCAGCGCCGCCGTCGCCGAGGAGCACGGCCACGAGTTCGCGTTCCTCACCGACTACCCCACCGCGGTGCGGCCCTTCTACCACATGCGCCACCCCGACCAGCCGGGACTCACCCGCAGCTTCGACCTGCTGTGGCGCGGCATCGAGATCACCACCGGCGCCCAGCGCGAGCACCGCCTCCCCGTGCTGCTGGCCCAGGCGCGCGAGAAGCGCGTGGAGACGGAGCCGATCCAGTACTACTTGGACTTCTTCCGCTACGGCGCCCCGCCCCACGGCGGCTTCGGCTTCGGACTCACCCGCCTGCTGATGCAGATGCTCGGCCAGGAGAACGTGCGCGAGGTCACGTTCCTCTACCGCGGGCCCAACCGGCTGGAGCCGTAGGGCACGCGGCCGGTGGTACTAGGGCACAATGGGGGCACCTCGACGATGAAGAAGCGCGCCTGCTCACTGCTCGCCGTCCCCCTGCTCGCCATCGGTCTCGCGGCCTGCGGCAGTACGGTGTCCACCAGCACCTTCAAGGGCGAAAGCCACGCCGTGGCACAGCGCGTCTCAAGCTACCAGTCGGACGTGGGAGCCGCGAGCGAGAAGAAGCTGTGCAACGAAGACTTCTCCAGCGCCGTGCGCAGAAGGCTGAACACCGCGAGCGGGGGTTGCGAGGAGGCGCTCAAACGCCAGCTCGGGTCGATCGACGACTACGAAGCGACTGTCGAACAGGTCACCGTGAACGGTGCCACCGCGACAGCCGTAGTGAAGAGCACGTGGTCGGGCAAGCTCCGCGATACAACGCTCGAGCTCGTCAAGGAAGGCGGCAGCTGGCGGATCGCGGGGGTTAGCCCAAGCCTCAAGTAACGGCTGGTACCGCGGCCACCCCACGCTGCGGTCGCATTGTAGGAGCCGGTACCAGCCAACGCCGGCCCGGGGCCGCGGTCGCTGGTGGTGCCGGGAGCGCGACCGCGGCCCCAGAGGTCCCTCCCTCAAGCAGCGAGGAGCTCCTCCTGCGCGTCGACGTGGAGCGCCTCCGGCGCGTCGAGGCAGTGTGCGCAGGCACGCACGTCCTCGAGCTCCACGTCGAGGGGCGCGTGGTTGGAGGGGCGAAAGCCCCTGCGGTAGGTGTGGTTGACCTCGCAGGCGCCGATGTACGGCGCGAGGCTCTCGGAGGCGAGGATCAGGTCGATGCGCAGCCCGTAGTCGCGCCCGTAGTGGCCCTCACGCTGCTCCCAGCAGGTGTAGCCGCGCTCGGCGGGGTGCAGCGTGCGGTAGACGTCGACGAGTTCCCCCTCGCAGAGGATCGCGCGTAGGTCCTCCCGCTCGGCGGCCCCGGTCTGGTAGGAGTCGGCGAACCAGGCCGGCTCGTAGACGTCGGCGTCGGTGGGGGCGACGTTGAAGTCTCCCGCGATCAGCAGCGGGTGGGAGTAGGCGTCGCAGGCGTGGCGGGCGACCGCCTCGAGGAACGCGCGCTTGCCCACGTCGGAGCGCTCGCCGGCGGCGCAGCCCGCGGGGACGTAAACCGAGCCGATCGTGATCCCCTCGGTGGTGAGCTCCACCCAGTGGCCCTCCGCGACGCTGCGGTGGCCGAGCTCCATCTTGCGGTCGGTGATGCGGTGGTCCTCGCGCACCAGGACCGCGACCCCTCCCCCGTGCTGGCGCCCGGGGCTGTGGCGTGACTGGTAGCCCATCTCCCTCAGCCGCTCGCGGGGGAAGTGCCACTCCGAGCAACGTGTCTCCTGCAAGCACACTACGTCCGGCTGCTCGCAGGTGAGCAGCTCGATCAGACGGGGCCACCGCGCTCGGATTCCGTTGACGTTCCAGCTGACCACTCGCAGATCCTCGGTCGTCGTCATAGCTCATGCTCCCCTTGAGTAACGAATAAACGATGCCTTACACAAAGAGACAATAGACCTGGCCCCTGGATACTTCCAGGTACTCAACGTCTGAACTCGTCGACCACAGTTGGACGTCTTGGCACGCCTCTGGTTCCGCCCCGCCAATGACATGAGTAATGACATGAGCGAGCCCTACGTGGAGCGCTGCCGTACCGTCCGCAGCGACCTCTACCTTCCGGCACATGCTCATCAACGAGCTCCAAGACGGCCAGGAGATCGATCAGGTGTTGCTCGTGCGTCAGCTCGAGCGCCGTCCGCGCCGCGACGGCGGAGACTACCTGCGCCTGCTGCTGGGCGACCGCACCGGAGCAGTGCCGAGCATGGTGTGGGAGGGCCTGGAGCAGATCGAGGCGCTGGCGCGGGCCGCGGAGCCGGTGCACGTGCGCGGGCGCTACTCCGTGCACCCCCGCTTCGGGCCACAGATCAACCTGCGCGAGCTAGCCGCCGCGCAGGAGGGGAGCTTCACGCCGGGCGACCTGCTCGACGGGCCGGCGCGCGAGGCGGGCCAGATGGAGCGCGACCTGCGCGAGCTGATCTGCACGGTCCAGGAGCCCCACCTGCGCGTGCTGCTGGAGCGCGTGCTGGGGGAGCGTTCGGAGCTGTGGGCCGGCTACCGGACGGCGCCCGCCGCGAAGTACTACCACCAGGCGTACCCCCACGGACTGCTGGAGCACTGCCTCGGGGTGGCGCAGGCGGTGAGCGCGACCTCGGCGATCGGCCTGTTCAAGATCGACCGCGACGTGGCGGTCACGGGGGCGCTGCTGCACGACCTGGGCAAGCTCGAGGCCTACACGGAGCAGAGCGGGCGAGACCGGAGCATCGACCTCACCGACCTCGGCCGCCTGCACGGGGAGATCGCGCTCGGGTACTACCGCATCCGCCGCGAGATCGAGGAGATCGAGGGCTTTCCCGAGCAGGCTCGCGTGGGCGGTGCTGCACATCATCCTCGCCCACCACGGCTCGCTCGAGCACGGCAGTCCGGTGGTGCCGTGCACGCGGGAGGCGACGCTGGTCCACCAGATCGACAACCTCGGTGGGCGACTCGGCAGCTTCGACCGCCTGGAGAAGGAGCTCCCCCCCGGCCGCCGGTGGTCGGAGCTCGACCGCGCGCTCGGCGCGGCGGCGTACTTCCCCGGCCGCCTCGAACCCGACGCGGGCGAGCTCGAAGCCGCGTAGGGCCTGTCAGGCCCTTAGGGCAATCTCCGCAAATAGCGGAGCGTGTGGGACCCCGGGAGCATCGTCTCGCCGTGGGGTTCTATCTTTGGCGAGTGGCGAAGGACACCGAGAAGCTGATCCGCCAGCTGTCGCTGATCTCCTACCTGATGGCCGAGCGCCGGCCGGTCACGGCGCTGGAGATACGGCGCGACGTGGAGGGATACAGCGCGATGAACGAGGACGCGTTCGCGCGACGCTTCTACGCGGACCGAGCGGAGCTCGAATCGCTGGGCATCCAGCTCACGGTGGACCGGCCCGCGGACGCGGCCGCCGAGCAGGAGAGCTACTCGCTGCGCTCGGAGAGCTTCCACCTGCCCGCGATCGAGTTCACCGACGAGGAGCTCGCGGCACTGCAGACCGCCCTGCACCTGCTGGACGGCGAGTTCGCCTACGCGGAGCCGCTGCGGCTGGCGCTGCAGCAGATCACCTGGGGGCGGCCCTCCCCGCTGCGGGCGCCGGAGCAGCGCTCGGTGGCGCTCGGGATCACCGCCTCCGCCGGCGGCCACGAGCTCTCCGCCCGCCTGGCGAAGGTCGAGACGGCGATCTTCCGCCAGAAGACGATCACCTTCGCCTACTACACGATGGAGCGCGACGAGCAGGGAGCCAGGCGCGTGGACCCCTACCACCTGCTGTTCCAGGGGGGCGAGTTCTACCTGCTGGGCTACGCCCACGAGCGCAAGGCGATCCGTGTCTTCCGCCTGTCGCGCATCCGCGGCAAAGTCGCGTACGCGACCAAGGCCGAGCACGACTTCCGCCGCCCCGCCGACTTCGACCCCCGCGAGTACGCCAACCGCGCGGAGTGGCAGCTGGGGGAGCAGCGGGGAGTCGCGGAGATCCTGTTGTCCGAGCGGATCGCGTGGCAGATCGAACGCCACTTCGGCCGCTACGGGGAGATCCGCGCGGCGACCGAGGGAGAGCACCTGGCGGGGGAGGGAGACCGCGTCCTTGAGACCCCCTACGCGGTCCCGCGGATGGTCGTCTCGTGGGTGCTGGGGCTGGGCGAGCACGCCCGCCTGCTGGGGCCGCCCGAGCTGACCGAGGAGCTCGCCCGGCGCCTGGATCTGCTGGAGCGCCGCCACACCGAGAACCCGCTCGGCAAGGCCAGCGAGGCCGAGTGCGAACCCGCCGCCCGCGCGACGGCGCAGACGCGGGCCACGAAGACTCGCCGGCTGCGGGGCACGGGCCACGCGGGTGAGGAGTCCTCACCCGAGGAGCCGCACCGTGTGGAGGCAGCGATCAGGCCAGAGCGCTTCGCGCGCCTCGTGACGCTCGCCGGCATCCTGATCCACGCAGGTCGCGCGGGGGAGCGGCTGGCTGCCACGGAGCTGCGGGAGCGACTGCAGCTCAGCGAGGAGGAGCTGCGCGAGGACATCGATGTGCTGAACGTCGTCAACTTCGGCGGGGGCTCGTACGTGCTCTACGCGGAGATCCTCGACACCGAGGAGGGCGAAGTGATCGAGGTGGACCCGGAGCCCTACAGCGACAACTTCGACCGTCCCGCGCGCCTGCTGCCGGTCGAGGCGAAGGCGTTGATCGCGGCGATCGACCTGCTCGGGGAGCACATCCCGGAGGGCTCCCTTTCCTCGGCGCGCGAGAAGATCATCGCCGCCCTCGGGGAGGATCCGATGGAGCAGGGCCTACAGGTCGCCCACGGCCGCCGCGACGACCCCGACGTGGCCCGTCGGATCTCCCGTGGGATCGTCGAGCGCCGGCTGATCGAGCTCGACTACTACAAGGAGAACGAGGACGAGTTCTCCCACCGGCGGGTCGAGCCGTACGCGCTGGTCAACGGGCGCGAGGGCTGGTACGTGGCCTCGTTCGACCCCGCGAGAGACGACGTGCGCCACTTCCGGCTGGACCGCATCAGGCGAGCGGAGCTCACTGACGAGCACTTCGAGCCCCGCCCGGAGGTGGACCCGGCGGCCGAAGTGGAGGGGTGGATGCGCACGGGCGAGGTGCAGGCCTCGCGCACAGCGCGGCTGTGGGTCTCTCCCGAGCGGGCCAGGTGGGCGCGGGAGAGCCGCCGCGTGGTGCAGGAGCGCCCCGACGGTTCGGTGGTGGTCGAGCTGAGCTTCGCGGGCGTGCAGTGGCTGGTGCGAGAGGTTCTCAAGGAAGCCGGTGACGCGGCGGTGCTCGAGCCCGAGGACGCCCGCGAGGCGGTGCTGGCCGCGGCCGCGCGTCTGTACGCCGTGCCCGCCGGGGTCGGCTGAGCCTGTCGGGTTTCGTCTGCGCGCCAGGGTTCGCTAGCCTGCCCGTCGAGGATGAGCCGGCGGGAGCAGATCAAGATGGACGGCGAGGAGACCGCGGCTTTCCTCAGTGAGGAGCGCACCGTCGTGTGCGCGACGCTCGGGCCTGGGGGGTGGCCGCACCTGATGCCACTGTGGTACGTGTTGCGCAAGCGCTCGGGAGGCAGGCCGGGTCCGCAGCTGTGGTCGTGGACGTACGCGACCTCACAGAAGGTGCGCAACCTGGAGCGCGACCCGCGCGCGACGCTGGAGGTGGAGGCGGGGGAGTTCTACCAGGAGCTGTGCGGGGTGATGCTCGAATGCGAGGTCGCGATCCACCGTGACGTGGAGATCGTGAAAGCTCTGGGACACGAGATCTTCGCCCGCTACGCGGCCCCGCGCGGGGAGCCCCCCGTAGCGCAGCTGCCGGCGGAGGTAGCCGAGGTGGTCGACCGCCAGGCCGCCAAGCGAGTGGCACTGCAGTTCATCGAGCTCGACCGCGTCACGTGGGATCACCGCAAGCTCGACGGGGTCTACTGAGCTGGGTCCACTAGCCTTCGCGACGATGGAGCAACTGAAGGGGCTCATACTCTCGGGGGGCAAGGGCACGCGCCTGCGCCCGATCACGCACACCTCCGCCAAGCAACTGGTGCCGGTGGCCAACAAGCCGGTGCTGTTCTACGGGATTGAGGCGATGGCGCAGGCGGGGATCGAGGAGGTCGGAATCATCATCGCCCCGGACACGGGGCCTGAGATCGAAGCGGCAGCGGGCGACGGCTCGCGCTTCGGGGTGCGCATCACCTACGTGGTGCAGGACGAGCCGGCCGGTCTCGCGCACGCGGTGCTGACCGCGGAGGGGTTCCTCGGGGGGAGCCCGTTTGTGATGTACCTGGGGGACAACCTGCTGCAGGGCGGGATCTCGGATCTCGTCGCGGCGTTCCGCGAGCACGGACCGGAGGCGCTGATCCTGCTGACACCGGTGGCCGACCCCGAGAACTACGGCGTCGCGGAGCTCGCGCCCGCGGATGATAGTGCCCACCTACCCCAGGCGACGCGCAGGGTGGTGCGGCTCGTGGAGAAGCCGGCGCAGCCCGCGACCGACCTGGCGCTGGTGGGGGTGTACATGTTCACCGCCCGCATCCACGACGCCGCGCGGGCGATCCGCCCCTCGGCGCGAGGGGAGCTCGAGATCACCGACGCGATCCAGCACCTCGTGGACGCGGGCCTGCGCGTGGAGCCGCACATCGTGCAGGGCTGGTGGAAGGACACGGGCCGCCTGGAGGACATGCTGGAGGCCAACCAGCTGATCCTCGACAACATCGTGCGCAGCGTCGAGGGCGAGCTGATCGACTCGCAGGTGGAGGGGCGCGTGGTGGTCGAGCGCGGAGCGCGCCTGGAGCGCACCCGGGTGCGCGGCCCTGCGGTGATCGGGGCGGGGGCGCAGCTGCGCGACTGCTACGTGGGCCCCTACACCGCGATCGGGGAGCGGTGCTCGATCACCGGGGCCGAGGTGGAGCACTCGATCCTGCTGGAGGGTTCCTCGGTGTGCGAACTGGACGGCCGCATGGAGTCCTCGCTGCTGGGGCGCAACGTGAGCGTGCGCCGCGGAGACCGCCAGCCGCGGGCGTACCGCTTCATGGTGGGCGACAACTCCGACATCTCGATCCTGTGAGGCTGCTCGTCGCCGGCGCGGAGGGGATGCTCGGCCACGACGTGCGCCGCGCGGGCGCGCGCGGGGGGCACGAGATGATGCTGGTGGACCTCCCGGAGCTCGACATCACCGACGCCGCGGCCGTGCGCGCGTTCCTCGACGAGCGGCACCCGGAGGCCGTCGTCAACTGCGCGGCGTGGACCGACGTCGACGGAGCCGAGACGCACCGCGAGCAGGCCCGCACGGTCAACGCCGTGGGGGCCGGCAACCTCGCCCGCGCGGCGGGGGAGCTCGACATCCCGATGGTGCACCTCTCGACCGACTACGTCTTCGACGGCGAGGCCCCGCACGATCCACAGGGCCGCCCACGACCCTACCTGGAGTCCGACCCGACGGGTCCGCGCTCGGTCTACGGCCAGACCAAGCTCGAAGGGGAGCACGAGGTGCTGACGGCGTCGCCACGCCACACGGTGGTGCGCACCGCGTGGCTCTACGGGGTGGACGGACGCAACTTCGTGGACACCATGCTGCGCCTGGCGGACGAGCGCGAGGCGGTGCAGGTCGTGGACGACCAGGTGGGCTCGCCGACGTGGTCGGGCCACCTCGCGCCGGCGCTGCTCGGGCTGGTGGAGCGCGAGGTGCGCGGGCTGGTGCACCTGACCGGCGCGGGCGCGGTCTCGTGGAACGGGTTCGCGCAGGAGATCTTTCGCCAGGCCGAGCGCCCCTGTCGCGTGGAGGCCGTCACCAGCGAGCAGATGGCGCGCCCGGCGCCGCGCCCGGCGTGGTCGGTGCTCGAGTCCGAACGCGACGACGTGCTGGCGATGCCGGACTGGCGCGATGGCCTCGCGGGCTACCTCGCCGCACGAACTGGGATGATGCGCCCATGAGACTGCTGGTCTGCGGCGGAGCGGGGTTCATCGGCTCACACTTCGCCCGGGTGCGCATACGCGAGCACGGCGACGAGGTGACGGTCCTCGACAAGCTCACCTACGCGGGACGTGAGGAGAACTTGCAGGACATCGCCGAGGAGGCCGGGTACCGCTTCGTGCGGGGCGGCATCGAGGACCCCGAGGCGGTGGCGCGGGCGCTCGAGGAGTCCGAGAGCAGCCCGGGAGCACCGGAGGCGATCGTGAACTTCGCCGCGGAGACTCACGTGGACCGCTCGATCGCAGAACCGGACGCGTTCGTGCGCACGCACGCACTCGGCACCTACGTGCTGCTGGAGGCGGCGAGGGAGCGGGGGTTGCGCTACGTGCAGGTCTCCACCGACGAGGTGTACGGGTCGATCGACGTGGGCACCTTCACCGAGGCCTCCCCCCTGCGGCCCTCCTCGCCGTACTCGGCGACCAAGACCGGGGCCGACCTGCTGGTGCAGAGCTACTTCCACACCTACGGCCTGCAGGCCACCATCTGCCGGGGCTCGAACAACTACGGCTCCCACCAGTACCCGGAGAAGCTGATCCCGTTGATGATCCTCAACGCGCTGCACGGGGACTCGCTGCCGGTGTACGGGGACGGCAGGCAGGTGCGCAACTGGATCCACGCCGACGACTTCGCGAGGGCGATCGGCTGCGTGCTGGACCAGGGCGCCCCGGGCGAGGTCTACAACGCGGGCGGCCCCGATGAGATGGCCAACATCGACGTGGTGCGGCGCATCCTCGAGCTGACCGGCGGCGAGGAGTCGCTGATCGAGCACGTCACCGACCGCCCCGGCCACGACCGCCGCTACTCGCTCTCCTCCGCCAAGGTGCGCGCGCTTGGCTGGGAGCCGCGGGTGCGCTTCGCAGAGGGCCTCGAGCAGACGGTCACCTGGTACCGCGAGAACGCCTGGTGGTGGGAGCCGATCCGCTCCGGCGCGTACCGGGAGTACTACGAGCGCCAGTACGGCCGCGCACTCAGCTGAGCACGCGGCCGCCGGGCTTACGCGCGCTCTGGCGGCCGAGGACCAAGCAGGTCAAGGACGCAAGGAGCGTGGCGTGCTATGCACGCGAGCGACTGAGGACGCAGAGATGCGCAGGTCATCGGCCGCCAGAGCTACTCGCGCTCGTCGTCGCGTCGGTATCCCAGGCGCGCCGAGATGCGGTCGGCGGTCGAGACGAGGTGCGGCCCGAGGTGCTCGACCAACTCCTCGAGCGAGATCATCGAGCTGTGTGCGGCCATGTTCACCGCAGCGATCACCTCGCGCGCCTCCGAGCGCACGGGCGCAGAGATCGAGTGCAGGCCGGTGGCGAGCTCCTCGTCGTTGACCGCGAAGCTCTCCTCGCGCACGTGCTCGAGCTCCGAGCGCAGGCCCTTCTTGCTCGTGATCGTGTTGGGGCCGCGCTTGGAGAGCTTCATCTCACCGAGCAGGTTGCGTTGCTCGTGCTCGGGTAGGTACGCGAGCAGCAGCTTGCCCATCGAGGTGCAGTACGCGGGCAGCCGCGAGCCGAGCGAGAGCCCGAGGTCGATCTTGCTCTGCCCACGACGGAAGCTGCGGGCGCGGTCGACGTAGAGGATCTCCGGTCCGTCGAGCACCGCGAGGTTCACGGTGTAGGAGGTGCGCTGGCGCAGTTCCTCCAGGTACGGCCGCGAGTGCTCGCGCAGGCCGGTGGAGTTGAGCGCGGACATCCCGAGGTCGGTGACCCGCAACCCCAGCCGGTACTTGCGCGAGGCGCCCTGCTCGAGGTACCCCAGCGCGACGAGCGTGATCACGTAGCGGTGGGTGGTGCTGCGGCTCATACCGAGCTCGTCGGCGATGTCGGCGATCCCGAGTACCGGCTTCTCGGGCGTGAAGCACCCGAGAATCGCGAGGCCGCGCTCGAGCGACTGCGAGTAGCGCGGTTCGCGCAGGCTGGGAATCGAGCGGACCCATTCCCCGTCGGCGTTGAGTCTGTCAGTATGCGTGCTTGTTCTTGGCATTAGTCGGTGGACCCCTGTCCTTAGTCCGGGTGAACTGGACCCCCTGCGGGGCCAAGCATGTCTAACTACCCATCATACTTCGAAGTTCGGATGTTTTCAATCATAAACACCGGTGTTGTCCGCGCGCTGGTGTGGTACTCCCCGGGGCCGCAGGCGATCTCCTCGCTCGCTCCCCGCTCGGCTCACCCGGTCACGGACCCGCGGGATATCCCCGAGCCCTCGCCGATCCCGCCGCTGCCGCCGCCTGCCCCGACGGCGGTGACCGGGCTTGCAGCCCCGACCGGTTCGCACACGCCCGCCTCCACGCAGCTGCACGAGTCCTCGCACACACAGGAGTTTCAGCGGTGGGGCCGGCGCGGCAGGCGTCGCCCCTGAGCCCGGTTCAGTGAGTTGTCGGTCGGGTCGGGCGGCGGCGTCCGGCGCAGGACGGCAGGCTCGAAGTCCTCACGTGAAGCGCCGCCGGCTCGGGCACCCGCGTGCCAGCGCGCACTCGCCGCAGGCTGGCGTGCGAGCGTGGCAGGTGCGGCGGCCGTGGCGCAGGAGGTTGACATGTAGCTCCAGCTCCTCGCCGGGGGGTGTGAGCGCGAGCATCTGGTCGTGCAGTGCCTCGAAGGGCGCGCCGGGGCGCAGCAGCTCCAGGCGCGTCCCCACACGCGAGACGTGCGTGTCGACGGGGACCTCGCGCCGGCCGTACGCGAACAGCAGCACACACGCCGCCGTCTTGCGACCGACCCCGGGCAGGCCCGTCAGGTAGTCGCGCGCCTCGTCCAGCGGGGCTGCCGCCAGCCAGTCAAGCGAGAGCTCGCGCCCACCGCAGTGAGGCGGCACAGTGGCCTGGCCGGTGTTCGGCGCAGGAGAGCGCGGGCTCGCCGCGGAGTGGCTCGGGCGAGCCGACGCGGGGCCCTGGCGCGTGACGGATCGCGGAGGGGCCGGCGAGGCGGGGCCTTCCGAGATCGCCTCCAGGATGCGCTGGATGCGGCCGGACTTGACCTTCGAGATGCCCCCCGGCCGGATCGCCTCCTCCACCAGCTCCCGCGGCGCGTCGCGCACCTGCTCCCACGTCGGCAGGCGTGCGCGCAGGCGCAGGTACGCGACGTCGCGGTTGCGGTCGTTGGTGCTCTGCGAAAGCACCGTCAACACCACCTCCGCGAGCGAGTCTCCGTGCGGGGCCATCCGCGGGACCCCGTACACCGCGCGCAGCCGGTTGCGGACGGCGCGCACGCGGCGGCGGGTCGGCGGTGTCCACACGGTGGAAGGCACCGCGCCACGGTAGCCTGGTTATGCTCGCCCCGGTGCCTCCCACCGAGCACAACACCCACCTCGGGGAACTGCCGGTCTTCTGGCGCAGCGCCCCGCCCCACGACGGCGACGACGGCCGGGCGCCAGTGCTGTACCTGCACGGGGTGCCCACCAACTCCGACGACTGGGTGGGGTTCCTGCAGCGCACCGGCGGGCTCGCGCCCGACCTGCCGGGCTTTGGGCGCTCCGGCAAGCCGGGGCACTTCGACTACTCGATCCCCGGTTACGCGCACTTCCTCGAGCAGTACCTCGACCTCGTGGAGGTGCCACGGGTGCGGCTCGTCGTCCACGACTGGGGCGTCGTCGGGCTCGCCTTCGCGCAGCGCCACCCCGAGCGGATCGAGCGGCTGGTGGTGATGAACGCCGTACCGCTGCTCCCCGGCTACCGCTGGCACCGCATGGCGCGCCTGTGGCGCATTCCGCTGCTCGGGGAGCTCGCGATGGGCGCCACCGTACGGCCGGCGCTGCGCCGCGCCTCGCGCGAGGCCAACGTCACGCCGGGGCCGCTGCCCGAGGCGTGGCTCGACACCGTGCTCGACCACTTCGACCAGGGCACCCAGCGAGCGATCCTGCGGCTGTACCGCTCCGCGTCCCCCGAGGTGCTCGCGTGGGCCGGCGCAGAGCTTCACCGGCTGGAGATGCCGGCGCTCGTTGTGTGGGGCCTGCAAGACCCCTACTTCCCCGCGCGCTTCGCCGGGGATTACGCACACGCGCTGCCCCACGCCGAACTGCTCGAGCTGCCCGACGCCGGCCACTGGTGGTGGTTCGACCGACCCGACGCGGTCGACCGGGTGGTCGACTTCCTCGCGGCCTCGTGAGACGGCTGCGAGCGCCTTGGGCGATCGCGCTCGCAGTGTCGGCCCCACTGGCGGGCGTCTACCTGATCCTCGACCCTCCCTCCGGAGACCTGGCGGCGGCGACGTACCGCAGCGACCTGTTCGCCCGGGTGGGGTTCACGCTGTGGGACAACGGCTGGTATGGCGGGCACTACCTCCCGGGCTACTCGCTGCTCGCGCCGGTACTCGGAGCGCTCGTGGGCAATCGTGTGCTGCTCGCGCTCTGCACAGTGGCCGCGGCGGGGTTGTTCGGCCTGATCGCGCAGCAGACATTCGGAGCAGGTGGGGCCCGCCTCGCGGCGGGGTCGTTCGCGCTGGGCGCCTCCGTGACGATGCTCTCCGGGCGCGTCGCCTTCAGCCTCGGGCTCGCAGTGGGACTGCTCTCGGTGGTGGCACTGGAGCGCGGGCGTACTTCGGCGGCGGTGGCACTCGCGGTGCTCACGAGCCTCGCAAGTCCTGTCGCCGGCTCGTTCCTCGCGCTCGCCGGACTCGCGTACGCGCTTGCCGGTAGTACACGGCGCGGCCTCGCCATCGCAGCGGCAGCACTCGCGCCGATCCTGCTGCTCACGCTCGCCTTCCCCGAAGGCGGCTGGGAGCCGTTTGCGCCCACGGTGTTCTGGCCCGGCCTTGCGGGAGTGGTGCTGATTGCGTTGACGCTGCCCCGCGTGGCGGCCGGCCTCTCGCCGCGCGCCGTGCGCGTGCTCGCCTGGGGAGCGTGGCTGTATGCGCTGGCGCTTGTCGGCGCCTTCGCGCTGCACACCCCCGTGGGCTCCAACGCAGCGCGGCTGGGCGCGTTGTTCGCAGCAGCACTCGTGGCGGGCACCCTGTGGGAGCACCGCCGGCCAACCGAGGAAGTCGATCCCACCCGCCTCGGCTCGTGGCTGCGCCACCCCCTGGTGCTGCTCGCGCTCGCGGCAGCGCTGCTGTACTGGCAGCTGGAGACCCCTCTCAACGACGTGTCCGAACTCGTCGGGGACCCCTCGGTGAACGCCTCGTACTACGCGCCCCTGGTGGGGGAGCTGCAGGAGCGCTCCGGCGGAGCGCCGCTGCGGGTGGAGGTACCGATGATGGGAACCCACTGGGAGTCCGTCCACCTCCCCGAGCACGGCTCGATCCTGTTGGCCCGCGGGTGGGAGCGCCAGCTCGACACTCGCTACGCGGCGCTCTTCTACGAAGGCGGAGGCGCCGGGCAAGCGCTCACGCCGGTCACGTACCGGGCGTGGCTGTACGAAAACGCAGTCTCTTACGTGGCGCTGCCCGACGTGCGCCTGGACTTCGCAGGCGTTGCGGAGGGGCGGCTGATCGCGCGCGGACAGCCCTACCTGCGCGAAGTGTGGCGCTCGGCGCACTGGCGCCTCTACGCCGTGAGGGGTGCGCCCCCGCTGGCAACCCGCCCCGCGGTCCTCAGCGGCGTCGGTGCGGACTCCTTCACGCTGGCCGTCCCACGCGCGGGCGGCTACACGGTGCGCGTGCGCTTCACCCCCTACTGGGCGCTCGTCCGGGGGCGCGGGTGCGTGCGCAGCGCTCCCGGGGGCTGGACCGAGGTCGACGCCGGCGCCGGGGGGTCGATCCGGGTCGGCATCGACTTCTCGCTCGCGCGCGTCTTCGACCATGGCCCGCGCTGCGCCTGACCGCCGCTGTGCACGAGCTGGGGGAGCTCCGCCGGCCGCCGGGTGGGACCGACCTCCTTCGGCCGTCCGTCCACCGGCAGACTCCCGCTGCGATCCGCCCAGGCATCCTTTACGCTACCCCGATGCACCCTCGGCTCCGCCGCCTGCAGGCACGGATCCTCCCCAATGGCTACCTCGACGTGACGCGCCAGGTGGTGCTCTTCGGAGCCGTGTACCTGGGCTACCGCCTCGTGCGCGGGATGGTCGAGGGGAGCGGCACCGCGGCCTTCCGGCACGCGTACGACCTGATTCGCCTCGAGCAGGGCCTGCACCTCTTCGTGGAGCCCTCCGTGCAGGCGTGGGCGTCGAGCAGCCACCTGCTGATGGGGGTCTCGAGCTGGGTGTACGTGAACGCACAGACGACGGTCACGGTGGGTGCGCTCGTCTACCTCTACCTGTGCCACAACCGCTCGTTTTACTTCGTGCGCAACATGCTGATGATCTCGATGGCCATCGCGCTGGTGGCCTACGCGGTGTTCCCGACGGCCCCCCCGCGGTTCATGCCGGAGTGGGGCTTCTTCGACCCGGTGGGGGACCTCACCGGAGTGCACCTCGAAACGGCTCACGGCGGCGGTGGCGCGACCACTGCTGTCACCAACATCTACGCTGCGGTGCCCTCGATGCACGTCGCGTTCGCGCTGATGATCGGCTGGCCGCTCGCGCGCCTGGTGCGCTGGCGGGCGCTGCGGGTGCTGTGGGTCGTGTACCCGTTCCTGATCGCGTTCGTGATCGTGGCGACCGCCAACCACTTCATCCTCGACGCGCTGTTCGGCGCGCTGACCGCCGCCGTCTCTGCCTACGGCGCGCGCGCGCTGGCCCGCGCGCGGCCCGCGGTGTGGCGCTTCTCGCCAGCGCGCGTGGGCAGCGCGGCGCGTGTGGGGAGCGTGTAGCCATGCCCCCCCGACACGCTCCCCCTGCAAGAGGCCTGCGACGGCGCGGCGGCGGCGCGTTGGGCGGCCGCGCGCAGCGGCGCGAGGGGCGCGGCGGACGCGGCGGGCGCGCCTTCCTCACCACCGCGCAGCGGCGCGAGCTGGTTCGCAACCGGCTGATCGAGTCGCGCCTGACCCCCAACGCGATCTCGCTGACCGGCCTCGCGCTGAACGTGGTGGCCGCGGCGCTCGTGTGGGAAAGCCTGTTCTTCCTCGGCGGCGTCGCGTTCGTGGTGGGCTCGGTGATGGACACGCTCGACGGCCGCTACTCGCGCATGTCCGGCAAGGGCACACCCTTCGGAGCGTTCCTCGACTCGACGCTCGACCGCGTCGAGGAGGGCATCGTGCTGACCGCGGTGGCGGGGTACTTCGCGCTGCGCGCTGAACGCGTCGCCGCCGCCGCAGTCGTCGTCGCGGTGCTCGCGTCGCTGATGGTCTCCTACACCCGCGCCCGCGCCGAGGCGCTCGGCGTGGAGTGCAAGGTGGGCATCGCCACGCGCCCCGTGCGGGTCGTGATCCTCTCGATCGGCTTGCTCTTCGCGAAAGGCGCGTCGCTCGGCAGCTTCGAACTGCTGGCGCCGGCGGTGTACGTGCTGGCGGCGCTCAGCCTCGTGACGGTGGCGCAGCGCATCTGGCACGTGCGCCGCGAGCTCTCCCGCGTGTCGGTGTGACCGCGAGCGGCGCGCAGGGTAGTCTCCGAGGATGACCTCAACCACCGACAACGGCGCGGCCTCCACCAACGGCAAGGCGCGCTACCAGCCCGACAAGGTCCGCGTGGCCGTCATCGGCGTGGGCAACTGCGCCTCGTCGTTCGTGCAGGGCGTGCACTACTACGCCGACGCCGACCCCTCCCACCGCGTCCCCGGCCTGATGCACGTGGACCTGGGCGGCTACCACGTGCGCGACATCGAGTTCACCGCGGCCTTCGACATCGACCGCACGAAGGTCGGCAAAGACCTTGGCCAGGCGATCTGGGCGGGACAGAACAACACGATCAAGTTCGCGACGGGCGCCCGGGCGGTGCCCAAGAAGCTCGGCGTGCCGGTGCACCGCGGCATGACCCACGACGGCCTCGGCAAGTACCTCAAGGAGAAGATCACAAAGGCCCCCGGGGAGACCGCGGACATCGTGAAGATCCTCAAGGAGACCCACACCGACGTGGTGGTCTCCTACCTGCCCGTGGGCTCCGAGCAGGCGACGAAGTGGTACGTCGAGCAGGTGCTCGAGGCCGGCTGCGCGTTCGTCAACTGCATCCCCGTGTTCATCGCCCGCGAGGACTACTGGGACCGGCGCTTCCGCAAGGCGGGCCTACCGATCGTCGGCGACGACATCAAGTCGCAGGTGGGCGCCACGATCGTGCACCGCGCGCTCGCGCGCCTGTTCGGGGAGCGCGGCGTGCGGATCGTGCACACCTCGCAGCTGAACGTGGGCGGCAACATGGACTTCTACAACATGCTCGAGCGCGAGCGGCTGGAGTCCAAGAAGATCTCGAAGACCAACGCCGTGACCTCGATCATGGAGGACGCCCTGCCCGCGCACGACGTCCACGTCGGACCGTCGGACTACGTGCCGTGGCTGACCGACCGCAAGTGGGCGCACATCCGCCTGGAGGGCCAGGCGTTCGGCGACGTGCCGCTGACCGCCGAGCTGAAGCTCGAGGTGTGGGACTCCCCCAACTCCGCGGGCATCGTGATCGACGCGGTGCGCTGCTGCAAGCTCGCGCTCAACCACGGTGTCGCCGGCCAGCTCGACGGGCCGTCGTCGTACCTGATGAAGTCGCCCCACCGCCAGCGCCCAGACGACGAGGCGCGCACGGAGACGGAGCGGTTCATCGCCAGGTACGCCCGCGGGGCGGGCACACCCACGCAGCGTCGCAAAGCGCCGCGAGCCGCGAA
The DNA here is from genome assembly GCA_963702085.1 of uncultured Solirubrobacterales bacterium. Taxonomy (GTDB): domain Bacteria; phylum Actinomycetota; class Thermoleophilia; order Solirubrobacterales; family Solirubrobacteraceae; genus Palsa-744. Next base: position 3,743,881 of record OY969707.1, read on the forward strand.
GACCGCCCGCGCCTCGAAGTAGCCGCTTGACCTGAGGCCGAGAACCTGGCGGGGGAACGCACCCGCGGCCCGTTCGTCCGTCCGTCCGCGAGCGGCCGACGCGGCCAGGGGTAACTGAGAACCTACCCCTCCAGGCTCGCACGCCCTCTCAGGCCCTAACCTGGAGGTGTGGCCCCGCCGCTCTCGATCGCCCACGTCACCCCGTACCCGTGGGAGGCCGAGGATAACGAGGTCAACGCGTACGTGCGCAACGTGACGAGCGAGCTCTCGCGGCGCGGGCACCGCGTGTTGATCCTCGCCCCGTCGCGCTCGCAGGAGCAGGTGCGCGCGTCGCGACGCACGTTGAGGGCGGCGCGCGAGCGTCCGCAGAGCCTGCTCGAGGGGACCGACGGCGGTGAGCCGGGAGTGATCGCGGTGGGGGAGGTGCTCGACGTCCCCACCGGCTCGAGCCGCCCGACACGGGCGCTGCCGATCGACGTGGCGCGCACGATCGAGGAGCTGCTGGGCGCGGTCTCCCTCGACTTCGTGCACGTCCACGAGCCGTTTGCGCCGAGCGCCGCAAACGCCGCGCTGCGCCACTCGCGCGCGCTGAACGTGGGCTCCTTCCACGCGCCCACCGAGCGACTGCTCTCCACGATCCTCGGGCGCCGCTTCGTGACGACGTTCTTCGGCCGGCTCGACGCGCGCACCGCGAGCGCCCCGGACACCGCGGAGCTGATGGACCGCCACTTCCCCGCCGACTACCGGCTCGTGGCGCCGGCGACGGGCCACGGCGAGACCGAACAGCACGGCGACGGGGGGGGTGGGGCCGAAGCCGGCGCGGCCGGGGGGGACGCAGACCGCACGTGGAGCATCGTCGCGGACGAGCTGGAGGAGCTCTACGGCGAGCTGGCGGCGCGCCGGCGCGACCCGCGCGGGGACCCCGCGCTCCGCCGGCGCCTGGCCGGCAGGCCGACGATCGACGTGGACCTGCACATGCACACCGACCACTCCCACGACTGCGCCACTCCCGTGGAGGTGTTGCTGGCAACGGCCCGCGAACAGGGACTCGGGGCGATCGCGGTGACCGACCACAACGAGGTCTCCGGCGCACTCGAGGCCCGCGAGATGGCGGCCAGATCCGGTGCCCACCCGCCCGTCAAGGTGGTGGTGGGCGAGGAGGTCAAGACCGCCTCCCAGGGCGAGGTGATCGGGCTGTTCATCGAGGAGCGCATCCCGCGCGGGCTGACGTTGGCGGAGACGGTGGCGGAGATCAGGCGTCAGGGCGGGGTCGTGTACGTGCCGCACCCGTTCGACCGCATGCACGCGGTCCCGGACTACGAGCACCTGCTCCCGGTGCTGGACGAGGTCGACGCGATCGAGGTCTTCAACCCGCGCGTGGCGATCGGCGCGTTCAACGAGGAGGCGGCGCGCTTCGCCGCCAAGTACCGGATCGCGGCGGGGGCCGGCTCGGACTCGCACGTCGCCCAGGGCCTCGGCTCGGTGCGGGTGCGGATGCGGGACTTCGAGGGGCCGCAGGAGTTCCTGCAGTCGCTGCGCGACGCCGAGATCGTGACGCGGCCCACGAGTCTGCTGTACGTGCAGGCGCTCAAGTTCCTGGAGACCAGGGCCACCCCGCCCTCCGCACGGCGCGCCCGCGCGGCCCGCAGGGTGCGGCGGGCCACCGGCGGTGAGCGCCGGCCGTGAGGAGGGGAGCGCAAGGCACGGTGCAGCTTCAAGGACAAGCGGCCGGGCCGTCAAAACCAACGGCGTCCATGCCCGCGACCGACGACGAGATCCGCGAGAAGTACCTGGAGCGCGCGATCCGTGAGCTCAACACGCTCACACGCGACCTGCAGGCGTGCCCGCACTGCCCGCGGGGCAACCTGATGCCGGTGCTCGGCTCGGGCCACCCGCAGGCGGACGTGATGCTGCTCAAGCACGCCCCGCTGCCCTCGGAGATCGAGGAGGGCGTCGCCTTCTACGGCCGGGCGGGGAGCGCGCTGATGAAGTCGCTCAAGCGCCTGGCGATCGACCCGCTGGCGGTGTACGGCACGCTGTGCGTGAAGTGCCCGCTGGCCGACTCGGCGCTCGCGGAGCCGGAGTGCGTCGCGCGGGTGGTCGAGGAGATCGCGATCGTGCAGCCGCGGATCGTGGTGGCGATGGGCGAGGAGGCGCTCGCGACGCTGAACGAGCTGCAGATCCCGCTCGCGCGTCCGCTCGCGGCGCGGCTGGGCGAGATCCAGCGGCTGACCCCCACCGTCGACGCGCTGTACGTCCCCAACATCGACGAGTCCCTGGACGAGCAGGACGCCAAGCGCGCCTTCTGGGAGGCGTTCAGGGCACTCGGCGAGTGGTGGGCCGCCCAACCTCCGTACTGAGCTAGTACGGGAGGGGCTCGGGGGGAGGGCCTGCCCTCCCCCCGCTCAGTGGTGGGCCGCGCAGCCGCCTTACTGAATGACAAGCACGATCTTGCCCAGCTTGCCGCCGGCCGCGAAGCGCTCGTAGGCGGCAGCGGCGTCGTCCAGCGGGAAGGTCTCGGCGACGGGCACCGTCAGCGTGCCGTCCTCGAATAGCGGCAGCGCCTCGCGTTCCAGGTGCCGGGCGGTGAGCGCTTTCTCCTCCAGCGGCCGGGCGCGCAGGGTCGAGCCGTGGATACGCGCGCGCTTGCCCATCAGCGCGAGCAGGTTCAGCTCGGACTTCACCCCGGCGGAGACGCCGATCACGACGATCCGTCCGCCGGTCGCGAGGGCACCAAGGTTCTCGGCCATGTTGGGAGCGCCGACGAGCTCGAGGACCACGTCGAAGGGGCCGTGCTCGGCGAAGCCCTCGGGCGGGATCGCCTCGGCGCCAAGCGCGGCGACGGCCTCGCGCAGCTCCTCGCGGCGCACGGTCGCGGTTACGCGCGCGCCGGTGGCGCGGGCGAGCTGGATCGCGGCGGTGCCGACGCCCCCCGCGCCGCCGTGCACGAGCAGCCGCTCGCCGGGGCGCAGCTGCGCCTGCGTGAAGAGCGCGTCGTGGGCGGTGGTGAAGACCTCCGGCAGACCAGCGGCGGCGGGCCAGTCCAGGACGGCGGGGACCGGCATCAGCTGTCGCTCGTGGACGACAGCAGCCTCGGCCTGCCCGCCCCCGCCGACGATCGCCATGACACGGTCGCCGAGCGCGAAGCGCTCCGCTCCGGGTCCGGCCGCGGCCACCTCACCGGCGAGCTCCAGGCCCGGGATGTCCTGCGGAGAGCCCGGCGGGGCGGGGTACAGCCCGCGCCGCTGCATCTGGTCGGCGCCGTTGAGCCCCGCGGCGCGCACCCGCACGAGCACCTCGCCCACCCCGGGCACGGGGTCGGGGTGCTCCTCGATCACGAGCTCCTGCTCGCGGATGGTGACGGCGCGCACTGTGGGAAGCCTACCCGCGCTCCAGCAAGGCGACACACTCCACGTGGTGCGTTTGGGGGAACATGTCCACCGGCACCACCCGGCGCAGAGCCCAGCCGGCCTCGACGAGATGCGCGGCGTTGGGGGCGAGCGTGGTGGGGTTGCAGGAGATGTAGACGATTCGCTTCGGGCCGGCCTCGATGATGCGGCGCACCACTTTCGCGGAGAGCCCGGCGCGGGGAGGGTCCACGACGAGCACGTCGGGGCGCCCGGCGCGCGCGAGCAGCTCGGGCAGCGCGAGGCGCGCGTCGCCGGCGAAGAAGTGGGCGTTGGCGATCTCGTTGCGCTGCGCGGCGGCGATCGCGTCGGCGACGGCGGCCTCGACCAGCTCGATCCCCCACACCTCCCCGGCGCGGGGGGCGAGCGCGAGCGCGATGGTGCCGATCCCGCAGTACAGGTCGTACACCCGCTCCCACCCCTCCAGCGCGGCGAACTCGGCGGCGAGCCCGTAGAGCACCTCGGCCATCTCGGTGTTGGTCTGGAAGAACGCCTCGGGGGAGATGCGCAGGTCGAGCTCCCCGAGGCGCTCGGGCAGCTCGGCGTCACCCCACACGAGCTCGGTCTCCCCCCCGGCGGTGGTCTCGGCGAGCTGGCGCGAGCGCGTCCACAGCACCCCCGAGAGGTGCTCCCCCAGCTCCGCGGCAAGCGCCGCCGCCAGCGAGGGCGCGTCGAGCTCGCCGTCGGTGGTGACGAGTCGCACCTGCAGCCGGTCGGTGCGCCTGCCCTCGCGGACAACCAGGTTGCGTAGCAGCGCGCGGCCGTCGGGCCCCGGCCCGGTCCTGTCCTGCCTCGTCCTGTCCTGCGCGGTCCCGTCCTGGGGCGCCGCCGGCGCGTCGGCGTCCGGGGCAGGAGCGCCGTCGGCGAGGCCACCCCCCTCCTCCCCGCCGCGGCTCCACGCGCGCAGGCCCTGCTCGTGACACCACCGCGCGGCGACGCGGCGGGCGAGGTTGCCGCGGACGGAGGCCAGCAGGCAGTCCTCGATCGCCAGCACCCGGTTCCAGCCGGCGGGGGCGTGAAAGCCACACACGAGTTCGGGTGGGCGGGCCTTATTCGAAAGGTCGTGGCCGAAGGAGTACTCGAGCTTGTTGCGGTAGCGCCAGGGTTCCACCGCGGGCACGATCGGCTCGACCTCGAAGCCCGCGAACCCGCCGAGCCGCCGCAGCGCGTCCTGGGCCTGCCCCTGCTTGATCTCAAGCTGGCGCTCGTAGGGGAGCACCTGCCACGGCACGCCGGGGTGGTCGGCGAGCGGGGCGATCCGTTCGGGACTCGGCTCGAGCACCTCGAGCGTGCGGGCGTGGGCGTAGGTGCGCTTGCGCTTGTAGACGAGCGCGCGCACGCGGTCGCCGGGGACGGCGCCGGCGACGAACACGACGTAGCCGTGCTCGCCGAGGCGCGCAACGCCCTCGCCTCCGTAGGCGAGCGAGTCGATCGCCAGCTCGAGCTCCTGGCCGCGCTCGGGCCGCCCGCTCATGCTGTGTTCCGACACGCCCGACATGGACGCGCAGGGCAAGCTGGACAAGGACGCACTGAGCGAAGTGTGCTGTGCACACGAGCGAGGGAGGACGCCGATCCAGCGCAGCCATGCGCGTTCATGTCAGGAGCTCCAGCAGCGCCTTCTGCACGTGACGGCGGTTCTCGGCCTGCTCCCAGATGCGCTGGCGCGAGCCGTACATCACCTCGGGCGTGATCTCCTCGCCGGGGTGGGCGGGCAGGTCGTGCATCGCGAACGCGCCCGGCGCCGCCGCGTCCAGCAGCGCGTCGTCCACGCGGTAGTCGCCCAGGGCGCGCCTGCGCTGATCGGCGGTGGCCTCGTCGCCCATGCTCACCCACACGTCCGTGTACACCGCGCTTGCGTCCCGCACCGCCTCGTAGGGGTCGGAGTGCAGCGTCACCGTGCCCGACGCGCCCGCGGGGAGCGGGAAGGGGTCCTCCAACGTGTAGCCCGCCGGGGAGGCCACCGCCACGCGCAGGCCTGCCAGCGACCCCAGGAGGGCCAGCGAGCGCGCCACGTTGTTTCCGTCGCCCACGTACGCCACCCGCAGGCCCGCCAGCGACCCGCACGCCTCGCGCAGCGTCAGCAGGTCGGCGAGCGCCTGGCAGGGGTGGTGGCGGGCGCTCAACATGTTGAGGACGGGCACCGAACTGTGGGTGGCCAGCTCCTGGAGCACCGTGTCCGCTCCGGTGCGCAGCCCCACCACCGCGACGTGCCTAGAGAGCACCAGCGCCGTGTCGCGCGGGGACTCCCCGCGCGAGAGCTGCAGCTCATCGCCGCGCAGCACGACCGCGTGGCCGCCCAGCTCGTGGACACCCACCTCAAACGACACGCGGGTGCGGGTCGAGGGCTTCTCGAAGATCAGCGCCACGGAGCGCCCGGCAAGCGCGTGCGAGGAGTGCGGCGCGGCCTTCAGCTCGGCGGCGCGGGCGAGCAGCCCGTCGAGCTCGGCGGCGCTCAGCTCCGCCCCGGTGAGGAAGTGACGCGTCATGGGAGCGCCAGTCTAGGCTAGGCTGACGCCATGCAGAGGCAGAGCGGCGAGGGCCAACGGTGAGAAGAGGGCTGTCCCTCGCGGCGGCGTGCGTCGCGCTCGTGGTGGCCGCGGGCTGCGGGTCGAGCGGCTCGAGCTCGACGGGCACCACCGCGACCACGGCCAAGAGCAGTGCGAACGAAGGGCTGAAACCCGACAAGACTCCGAAGTACGCGACCCCCTCCTCTTCGGAACCGGTGCAGAGCGGGGTGGTGCAGATCGCCTACCGCAACATCGCGATCGACCCCGACACGGTGAGGGTCAAGGTGGGCACCACCGTCAGGTGGACCAACTACGACCCGGTGGAACACAACGTGACCAGCAAGAGCGGCCCGGACTCGTTCGCCTCGAAAGACTTCAGCGAAGGCCACGCGGTCGAATTCAAGATGACCAAGCCGGGCGTCATCCACTACCTGTGCACGATCCACCCGGCGACGATGAACGGAACTATTGAAGTCGTGAAGTAGGGAAGTCCGCGAGCCCCGCGTCTGACGTCGAGGCGGTGGCGTACAACCGCCGGGGAATGCGCCCCGCCCCGCGGGCGAGGCGTCCGGCCTCCACAGCGTGGCGCATCGCGCGGGCCATGCGGACGGGGTCCTGCGCACGGGAGATGGCGGAGGCGGCCATCACCGCGTCGCAACCGAGCTCCATCGCCAGCGCGGCGTCGGAGGCGGTGCCGATGCCCGCGTCGAGCACGACCGGCACGTGCACGGCGTCGCGCAGGAGGGCGAGGTTGTAGGGGTTGCGGATGCCCTGGCCGGAGCCGATGGGGGCGCCGAGCGGCATCACCGCTGCGCAGCCGACGTCCTGCAGGCGCCGCGCGAGCACGGGGTCGTCGGTGGTGTAGGGGAGCACGACGAAGCCCTCGTCGACGAGCTCCTCGGCGGCGCGCAGCAGCTCGGGGGCGTCCGGCAGCAGCGTGTCCTCGTCACCGATCACCTCGAGCTTGATCCAGTCGGTGGCGAACGCCTCGCGGGCGAGCCGGGCTGTGAGCACGGCATCGCGGGCGGTGTGACAGCCGGCGGTGTTGGGCAGCAGCTGCACGCTGGCGTCGGCGAGCACGTCAATCAGCGAACCGCGGGCGGTGGCGTCGACGCGCCGCAGCGCGACGGTCACGAGCTCCGAGCCGCTGGCGCGGATCGCAGCGGCCATCAGCTCCAGCGAGGGGAACCCGCCAGTGCCGAGCAGCAGGCGCGAGCGCAGCGTGCGCCCGGCGATCGTGAGCGGATCGGTGTCGGCCTGGGTGGGAGCGGAGGACGCCATTGACAGATCATCCTCCCTGCATCGCGGTGAGCACCTCCACGCGGGCGTCCGGGGAGAGCGCGAAGGTCTCCCAGGCGGCGCGGGGAACGACCTCGCCGTCGACGGCGACCGCGACACCGCGCGCATCGACGGACAGCCCCAGCCGCGCCAGCGCCACGACCACGGTCTCGCCGGCCCGTAGGTCGGAGCCGCACCCGTTCAAAAAGATCATGAGAGGACCCCCACAGGGGGGGGTCCGAGCGGCGTTCGTGTGGTGTCCCCAAGGCCAGGTCCGAAGCGCGCGGGGTCGCAGGCGCAAAGCAGCGCCCGATGCTCGGCGTCCCTGGGCGTGGAGCGGGCAAGCACGCCGGCGAGCAGCTCCGCGGTGAGAGGAGTGAGCAGGATGCCGTTGCGGTGGTGCCCGGTGGCCCACACAAGCCCGTCCACCGAGCCGCGGCCAAGCACGGGGGCGTTGTCGGGAGTGGAGGGTCGAAACCCGACGGAGAGCTCCTCGATCTGCAGCTCGAGGATGCCCGGCACGAGCTCGCGCGCGTCGCGCAGCAGCTCGTAGACCCCGCCGACGGTCGGCTGCGCCTCGAAACCCCGCTCCTCGACGGTGGCGCCGAGCACGTAGCGCCCATCGCCACGAGGCACGAGGTAGCCGCCCTCGAAGCGCACGACCCGCCGCAGCAGACCCGGGCCAGCGGGGTCGCACAGCCGCAGGATCTGGCCCTTGACGGGCCTCACGGGCACACGCGCGTCGTCTGGCAGCCCGGCGATCTCCGCGGTCCAGGCGCCGGCGGCGAGCACGATCTGCCCGGCGGGCACACGCTCACCGTCGGCGAGCGTGACCCCCGTGAGAACGCCCACCGACCCGGGCTGCGCGGTGGAGCCGTTGCTTCGATCGCGAGCGGCCGACCCATCGCTCGCTCCGGATCCGCCCACCCCGCCTGCACTCGACTCTCTCACCTCGACGCGGGCGACGGAGGCGTGCTCGCGCACCTGCACCCCACTGAGCTCGCAGGCGCGCCGCAGCGCGGCGAGCACGAGCCGGGGATCGACGCTGTGATCCTCCGGCGCCTCCAGCGCCAGCCGCACGGTCGGCGCGAGCGCAGGCTCAAGCTCGCGCGCGGCGCTGGGCCGCAGCCGCGTGGCGTGCAGCCCAAGCGACTCACGCAGGGCGAACTGGCGCTCAAGCTCGCGTGCCTCGTCCTCGTCGCGCGCGAGGAGCAGCGTGCCGGTCTGCCGCAGCCCGACCCCGACACCGGCAGCCCCCTCCAGTTCGGCGGCGAAGCCGGGCCACAGGCGCGCGGAGCGCAACCCGAGCTCGAGCACTCGCCGCCCAGCCTCCCCGAACTCGACCTCCGAGACGGGTGCGAGCATCCCGGCGGCGACGCCCGAAGCGCACTCCCCTCCGATCGCGCCCCGCTCGAGCACGACGACAGACATCCCACGCAGCCGCGCCCGCCAGGCGACGGCAAGTCCTATGATCCCGCCGCCGACGATGACGACGTCGGCCGTTTGAGCGTTCATGGGGATTGATGCTAGCCCCGCCGTGGGAAGGGCTCATGCGAGACTTGGCCGCGTGCCCCCCCCGGACATAGGCGCCAACCGACGTGCTCGCCTCGCGGCGGCGCGCCTATATATGGTCTGCGATTCAAGACCCGGCGGACGCGAGCTGACCGGCGTCCTGCGCGCAGCGATCGCGGGTGGCGTGGACATCGTGCAGCTGCGCGACAAGCGGATCTCCGACGAGGAGCTCACAGAAGTTGTGCGCACTGCTCACACGATCTGTGTACAGATGGGGGCCTTGCTGATCGTCAACGATCGCCCCAGGGTGGCGCTGACGGCCGGCGCCGACGGCGTGCATGTGGGCCAGGAGGATATGCCGGTCGCGCAGGTGCGGGAGCTGGTCGGCCCGGACGTGCTGATCGGCCTCTCCACGCACACCCTGACGGAGATCGACGCTGCTACGGCGTGGTTCGATACCTCCGCGGGAGCCGGACGCGGGGGCGTGAGGAACGTGGACTACATCGGCGTGGGTCCCGTGTACGCGACGCCGACGAAGCCCGATCGCCCGGCGGTCGGCCTGGAGCTCGTCCGCCACGCCGCCGGGCAATCGCGATTGCCGTTCTTTGCCATCGGCGGCATCGACGCGGACAACGTCGAGGCGGCGGTCGAAGCCGGTGCCGGGCGCGTGGCCGTCGTACGGGCCATCGCCGACGCGGCGGACCCCGAGGTGGCTGCGCGCACTCTGCGCAAGGCACTCGGTTCCGATACGCGCTCGCGCACGCGCTCGGAGCTGCGGGACGAGCTCGCCCGGACTGCGCTCACGCCGCTGGGCGAGGGCGAGCGGCCTGCAGCGCTGCTGGTCGCCGTGGCCGTGGCCGGCCTGCTCGCGGTCGGGGTCGCAGCGGGCGTGCTCACCGTCCACGACCTGCGCCGCCACGGAGGGTCCGTTCCCGGCGGCACCTTCCTGGCGGTCGTGCTGGCGGCGCTCGCGTGGGGGATGTACGGCAGGCGCTACTGGGCGGTGCTCGGGTTCGAGGCGCTGCTGGCCTTCCAGATCCTCGTGACCTCGCTGGCGCTCGTGATCGCCTCCACGATCCTCGCCGCCGCGGTCTGCCTGCTCTCCATCGGGCTCGGCGGCTGGCTGTTCTGGAAGCTGGTGCGCGTGATGGGACGCATTCAGGCCGGGGAACGGCTCGGGGATGGGGAGAGCGGGGGGACCGACCGGGTAGAGCGACGTGCGCGGCGGCCCGGCACGACGGGACACGACGAGCCGCTGCGATAGGCTCGCGCACAGTGGCTGACTCCTACGACTGCATCGTGATCGGCGCGGGGCCGGGCGGGTACGTGGCGGCGATCCGCGCCGCCCAGCTCGGCATGAGAACGGTGGTGGTCGAGAAGGACAAGCTCGGGGGACGGTGCCTGAACTACGCGTGCATCCCCGCGAAGGCCGTGCTGCGCTCCGCCGACCTGCTCAGCGAGATCCGCGAGGCGGAGGAGTACGGCCTGGCCGTGGCGGGGGTCGAGGTCGACTACCCCGCGGTGCAGGCGCGACGCGAGAAGGTGGTGGGAACCCTTACCGGCGGCGTGGGGACGCTCTTCAAGAAAAACGGGGTCGAGGCGATCGCCGGTGAGGCCTCGCTCGCGCCCGCCTCCGGTGAGCAGGGAAGCACCAACGGCGGTCGCACCGCGGTCAGGGTGCGCGTCGGCGGCGAGGAGCTCGAGGCCGGGACCGTGGTCCTCGCCACAGGCTCGGTGGGGCGCTCGATCCCCGGCGTGGAGCTCGGCGGGCGGGTGATCGGCACCGAGCAGGCGTGGGCCCTGCCCGAGCTGCCCGCGCGCCTCGCCGTCGTGGGCGCCGGGGCCTCCGGTGCTGAGATCGCCTCCGGCTTCGCGCGGCTCGGCAGCGAGGTGCTGCTGTTCGAGGTGCTCGACCGCGTGCTCCCCACCGAGGACGCCGACGTCTCGCGGCTGGTGGAGCGCGGGCTCAAGCGCCAGGGCATCCAGGTTCTCACCGGGACCCCGATCGAGGGGGTGCGCGCCGGCGAGACAGGAGTGAGCTTCACGTACGCGAGCGAGTCCGCCGAGGTCGACTACCTCGTAATCGCCGCCGGTCGCGGCCCGGACGTGCCGGCGCTCGGACTCGCCGACGCGGGCGTGCAGCTCGACGAGCGCGGCCTCGTGCAGGTCGACGGGGCGCTGCGCACCACCGCACAGGGGGTGTACGCGATCGGCGACCTCGTGCCCGGGCCGGCGCTCGCGCACAAGGCCTCCGACGAGGGCCTCATCGCCGTCGAGGACGCAGCCGGGCTGGCCACGCACCCCCTCTCCCACGTGGACATCCCCCGCGCCACGTTCTGCACCCCCAACGTCGGCTCCTTCGGCCTCACCGAGGAGCAGGCGCGCGAGCAGGGCTACGACGTGGTGGTCGGCAAGGTCCCCTACGGCGCCGTGGGGGGTGGCATCGTCTACGGCGACCGGGCCGGCCTCGTCAAGGTGGTGGGCGAGTCCCGCTACGGAGAGCTGCTCGGCGGGCACATCGTCGGGGCGCGCGCCACCGAGCTGATCCAGGAGCTCGTCAACGTGCGCGCGCTGGAGGGCGGCTTCCCCGAGGTCGCCCGCACCGTCCACGGCCACCCCACCCTCTCGGAGGCCGTGATGGAGGCCGCCCGCGCGGCCGATGGCTGGCTGATCCACGGCTGAGGGCCATGTGGAGCAGAGCGGGACTACGCTCTGCGCATCGAGTCCGCTTTCTACTTCGACCTATCGAGCCCGCTCGGGTATATCGTCGCCGAGCGCATCCTGCACGTGCTACCGAGACCCGCGGAGTGGCAGCCCGTACTCGCCCGAGATCTGCCAGGTGGGGAATCCTTCGATGCGTCTCAGATCGAACGGCGTGCGCTTGATTTTGGTCTACAGCCAATATGTTGGCCAGCCGACTTCCCGTTCGACAGCGAATTGGCGATGCTGGTCGCCACTTACGCAAAGTCCATCGGTCGCGTCGTCCCCTTCGCGCAGGCCGCCTTCCGCCAGGCGTTCGCAGGGGGCCATAGCCTGGCTGACACCAACAACGTGCTGATCGCCGCCGCCGCCTGCGAGATGCACCCGAACGCAGTCCTCAAGGGAGGCTGAGCTGACATCGGTCCGAGAACGGTTGACCACCGCCACGGCCGAGGCCGGCCAACTTGGGGTGACCGACGTCCCGGCTGTACGGATCGGTGAACGGATCCTTGTAGGCAGAGATGCCCTCGACCAGGCAGTCGCAACATGAGGGCCAACCGTGCCTACCGGCTGATCGTCAGGCGTGGTGGGTGGGCGCCCGCGGCGCTCGCCGACCCCGAGCGCGTCGACCACCTCGAGGTCGTCGAGGTGGACAGCGGCGAGGTGGTGCTGTTCTGGGACTGCCCCCCGCAGGAGGCCGCGCGCCGCGCGCGGGCGCTGCGAGCCGACCTGGCGCAGCTCCAGGACGAGGAGTTCATCACCCACTGGGCTACCGTGGAGCACTGATGGGTCATCCCCTGCCACGGGAACACCGATGAGTCATCCCTCGCCACGGGAGCGCCGATGAACCATCCCCTGCCCGACCCCGACACCGCACGCGAGTGGCTGGCCACGATGACCCTGATCCGCCGCTTCGAGGAGCGCGCCGGGGAGATGTACGCGCGGGCGAAGGTGGGCGGCTTCTTGCACCTCTCGATCGGCGAGGAGGCCACGATCGTAGGCAGCACGCGGGCGCTGCGCACGAACGACTACCTGATCTCCACCTACCGCTCCCACGGTCACGCGCTCGTGCGCGGGACCCCGCCCGGCAACGTGATGGCCGAGCTGTTTGGGAAGCGCGACGGCTGCTCGGGCGGACGCGGCGGCTCGATGCACATGTTCGATCTGCAGCGCCGCTTCATGGGCGGCTACGGGATCGTCGGCGGCAACCTCCCGATCGCCGCGGGCATCGCCTTGGCCAGCGACTACCGCGGCGAGGACGACGTCACGCTGTGCACGTTCGGCGACGGTGCCTCCAACCAGGGTACCTTCGGCGAGACGCTCAACCTCGCCGCGTTGTGGCGGCTGCCAGTCGTGTTCATGGTCACCAACAACCAATTCGGGATGGGCACCGCCCTGGGGCGCCACTCCGCCGTCACCGACCTACAGCGCAAGGGCGAGTCCCTCGGCGTCCCCGGCACCCGCTGCGACGGGATGGACGTGCTCGACACCCACGCCGTGCTCTGCGAAGCCATCCGCCAGGTGCGCGAGGAGCGCCGCCCGATCCTCGTCGAGGCAGTCACCTACCGCTTCCGCGGGCACTCGATGGCCGACCCCGAGGAGTACCGCTCCAAGGAGGAGGTCGCCAGCTGGCGCGAGCGCGACCCGATCCCCGCGTTTGCCGAGCGCCTGGAGCGCGAGGGAATCGTCGACGCAGAGGCGCGCGCGCTGATCGACGAACAGGCGCGCGGCCAGGTGGACGAGGCCGTCGCGTTCGCCGAGGATTCCCCCTTTCCTTCCCCCGAGTCGCTCTACGACGACGTGTACGTGCTCGGCGAGCAGGTGCACGGCTGGTACTCCGTGCGGACCGCCTGATGGCCGAGCTGCGCTACCGCGAGGCGCTGAACGCCGCGCTGCGCGAGGAGCTCGCCCGCGACGAGCGCGTGGTGCTGATGGGCGAGGACATCGGCGTGTTCGGCGGCGCCTTCAAGGTCACCGCGGGCCTGCTGGAGGAGTTCGGCGAGCGGCGCGTGCGCGACACCCCGATCTCCGAGAACACGATCGTCGGCATGGGTGTCGGCGCCGCGATGGTCGGGCTGCGGCCCGTGGTCGAGCTGATGACGATCAACTTCGCGCTGCTCGCCTTCGACCAGATCGTCAACCACGCCGCCCACATCCACTACATGTTCGGCGGGCAGGTTCGTGTGCCGCTCGTGGTGAGGATGCCCCAGGGGGCTGGGCACCAGCTCGGCCCCACCCACTCCCACTGCCTGGAGGCGTTCTTCATGCACGTCCCCGGCCTGCTCGTCGCGACCCCCTCCACCCCCGCCGACGCCAAGGGCCTGCTGAAGGCCGCGATCCGCGACGAGAACCCCGTGATCTTCATCGAGCACGAGTCGCTCTACGGACAGCGGGGCGAGGTGCCCGACGGCGAGGAGGAGGTGCAGGCCTTCGGCCACGCGGCCGTGCGCCGCGAGGGGTCGGACGTCACGATCGTCGGTATCTCGCGGATGGCGCTCACCGCCGAGCGCGCCGCGCAGACGCTCGCGGAGGAGCACGGGGTGCAGGCCGAGGTGATCGACCCTCGCACCCTGCGCCCGCTCGACCTCGACACCGTGCTGCGCTCCGTCGCCAAGACCAACCGCTGCGTGGTCGTCGAGGAGGGCTGGCCCCACGGCGGCGTCGGCGCCAACCTCGGCGCGCTCGTCTCCGAGCAGGCCTTCGACGACCTCGACGCCCCCGTGCGGCGCGTCACCGGCGCGGACGTGCCGATGCCCTACTCAAAGCCCCTGGAGGATCTCGCCTACCCGCACGAGCCCCACGTCGTGCGCGCCGCGCTGGAGGTCCTCGGGCTGGCGCCGGCCCAGGGCGGTGCCGCATCCGCCACGAATGGCGAGCGATCCGCCCAGGGCGCCGGTGCACCCTCCACGAGGCAGTCGGGAGCACGGTGAGGCGCCGGTGAACGAGATCGTGATGCCCCGCCTCTCCGACACGATGGAGGAGGGCACCATCCTGCGCTGGCTCAAGCGCGACGGCGAGCATGTGCGCCGCGGCGAAGAGCTGGTCGAGATCGAGACCGACAAGGCGGCGATGGTCTACGAGTCAGACCAGGAGGGCCTCCTTCAGATCGTCGCCCAGGAGGGCGACACGCTCGCCGTCGGCGCTCCGATCGCGCACGTCGGAGCGCCGGCCGGCGCCGAGGTGGCGGGGGCCGTCGACGTCGCAGGCGGTGCCCCCGTAGACGAGGCCGGCCAGACACAGCCAGATGGGCAGGCGCAGCCCGCGGGGGGCACGGCGGGTGCGGCTGCCGAGCCCTCGCCGCCCGTCCCGCCCGAGGCGGAGGACACCACGGTGAGTAACGGCGAGCGCGTGAAGGCCTCCCCGCTCGCCAGGAGGATCGCCCGCGAGCGCGGTGTGGACCTGCACGCCCTCGCCGGCAGCGGCCCCGGCGGGCGGATCGTCAAGGCCGACGTCGAGTCTGCGGGCGCCGTGACAGCGGGCGCGGTCTCGCAGAGAGCTCGGCCTGTCGGCGTCAGAGCACGGCGGCGAGTCCGGGGACGCCCCACCCGAGACGCGGACGCTCGCCGAGCGCGTGGCCACCGCCAAGGGCGAGACCACCGTCGTGGAGCTGACGCGCACCCAGCAGACGATCGCGCGGCGGATGGCCGAGTCGAAGGCGACGATCCCCGACTTCGCGCTGCAGGCGGAGATCGACATGGAGCGGTGCGTGGCGCTGCGCTCGGAGCTCAAGCGCCTCTCCCCGGAGGAGGCGCCCACATACAACGACATGGTCGTCAAGGCCTGCGCGCTGGCGCTGCACGAGCACCCCCGTGCCAACGGCTCCTACCGTGACGGGCGCCTGCAGCTGCACTCGCGCGTGAACGTCGGGGTCGCCGTGGCGGCCGACTCCGACGATCCGATGGGTGGCGCGCTGGTGGTGCCGACCGTCTTCGACGCCGCGCTGAAGTCCCTGGGCGAGATCGCCCGCGAGACCCGCGCCCTGGCCGAGCGGGTGCGCGCCGGGACGATCACCCCGCCGGAGCTGGGCGGCGGCACGTTCACGGTCTCCAACCTCGGGATGTTCGGGATTCGCAGCTTCACCGCGATCGTCAACCCCCCGCAGGCCGCGATCCTCTCCGTCGGCTCGCTGGCCCCCCGCGCCGTGGTGCTGGCCGGCGGCGCGGACGGCGGTGGCGAGGTGGTCGCGCGCCACACGATGGCGGTGACGCTCGCCTGCGACCACCGCATCCTCTACGGCGCCGACGCCGCCCGGTTCCTCGCCCGCGTCAGGGAGCTGCTGGAGGAGCCGGCCGCGCTGGCGTTGTGACGCCTACAAAAACGGGGCCCGGCGAACCGGACCCCGCAGGATGAACAACCCCTATGGGGCTCATCTTGGCGTACAAATATGCTACCACCAGAGACGGCAATGAATCAACGTCGCCGCTCTCCCAACGACCTCTGGGTCTGCCACTTCGGCACGGTCCCCTACCGCGAAGGGCTCGCCGTGCAACTGGACATCGCGGCGCGCCGCCAGGCCGGAGACCTGCCCGACACGCTGCTGCTGCTCGAGCACCCTCCCGTCTACACCCGCGGGCGGCGCTCCAGGCCGGGGGAGTTGACCCTCGGCGAGGACTTCTACCGTGCGCGTGGCATCGAGGTAGTACCGACCGACCGCGGCGGGCGCGTCACCTACCACGGCCCCGGGCAGCTCGTCGGCTACCCGATCATGGGGGTCGCCGACGTCGTCGCGCACCTGCGCACGGCCGAGAACGCGATCGTCGCCGCGCTCGCCGAGGAGGGCATCGCCGCCCGCTCCCGTCCGCAGGACGGCCCCGACTACACCGGGGTGTGGGTGGGCGACCGCAAGATCGCCTCGCTCGGGGTCCACGTCTCGCGCGGAGTCTCCACGCACGGGTTCGCCGTCAACGTAGACAACGACCTGGAGCCCTTCTCGTGGGTGGTCGCCTGCGGGCTGCCCGACGTCGCGATGACCTCGCTCGCAACCGAGTTGGGTGGTGAGGCCTCGATCGAGCGCTTTCGCGTACGCGTGGCGGCGAGCTTCTGCCAGGTGCACGACCGCCGCCCGCGACTGGTCACCGCCCAGGAGCTCGGAATCGACGCCACACACGCGGAGCTCGCAGCGGCATGAGTGCGACCCGCTCGCGCGCGAACCCCGGGGGGGCGGACGTGCTCGAGGTGCTCGGGCCCGACGTGCGGCCGCTGCGCGAGCGCAAGCCCCCCTGGCTGAAGGTGCCCGCGCCCGGCGGCGCGCGCTACCGCGAGCTCACGCAGCTGATCCACGAGGAGGGGCTGCACACCGTCTGCCAGGAGGCCGCCTGCCCGAACGTCGGGGAGTGCTGGGAGCGGGGGACGGCGACGTTCATGATCCTCGGCGACACGTGCACGCGGCGGTGTGGGTTCTGCAACGTCAAGACCGGCCGGCCCACGTGGAACGATCCGCTGGAGCCCGCACGCGTGGCGCGCTCGATCGCGCGCATGGGGCTGCGCCACGCGGTCGTCACCTCCGTGGACCGCGACGACCTGCCCGACAAGGGCGCCGCCGCGTTCGTCGGGGTCATCCGCCAGGTCCGCCGCCAGGCCCCGGGCTGCCTGATCGAGGTGCTCACGCCCGACTTCCAGGGCCACGAGATGCCACTCGCCAAGGTGATCGCCGAGCGGCCCGACGTGTTCAACCACAACGTCGAGGTCGTCCCCCGTCTCTACCCGCTCGCGCGGCGTGGCTCCTCGTTCGAGCGTTCCTGCCGCGTGCTGGCGCTCGCCAAGGAGCTCGGGGGGCCCGAGGTCGTGACCAAGTCCGGGCTGATGGTCGGCCTCGGCGAGACCCACGCCGAGCTGGTGGAGGCCTTCGGCGCGCTGCGCGAGCAGGGCGTGCAGGTGCTCACCGTCGGGCAGTACCTGCGCCCCTCCGCGCGGCACCTCCCGGTGGTGCGCTACTGGCACCCGGACGAGTTCGCCGCCCTGGAGCGTGCCGCGTACAAGCTCGGCTTCGAGCACGTCGCGTCGGGGCCGCTCGTGCGCTCCTCCTACCACGCCGACCTACACGTCCCGCAGCGGCAGGGGGGAACAGGACCGCTGGCCGAGAACCCTGCGCTCGCGGGCGCGGCGCGGGTAGCCGGCGTGGGTCCCCTCGCCCGCGGGTAGTCTCCGCCGATCCCCGCTGCTCGCGACACCCACCCGCAGCCGTGACCCGCGTGGTCGTGCTGATCGTGGCGGCGCTGTTCATCGTCGGCTTGGCGTTTCTCACGCTCAGCGCAATCGCCGCCCACGGCTTTACGCTGGACAGCGCAATCTCCATCTTCGTCGTCGTGCTGATGGGTGTCGGGATCTTCGGCGCCCTGCTCACTTCTCCCCACCAATGAGCACCTCCCCCTTCATGGCCCCGTCCGGCCGCCGGCGCTCCCGCGAGGCGGCCCGCCGACGGCGTCGTCGTCGCCGTCGGCAGTTGCTCGGGATCGTGCTCGTCGTGGCGCTCGCGGCGCTCCTCACGCTCGTCCACCCGTGGCACACGCACGCCTCGGCCACCACCTCCCATCGCCCCGGCGGTGCGGGCGCGCTCGCGCGGGCAGACCGGCGCGCGGGGACCTCACACCTCGCGCTCTCCCCCGCCGGCCTGCCGCTGGGCCGGCCCCCACTGGCACTCGACCTCGCCGACCCCGCCGTGGACCCCGTCCACCTCGACGACCCCGAACAGCCGCGTGCGGGACTGCTGTTCAACCTCGACACCGGCCAGGTACTGTGGCAGCTGCACCCGTACGCGCGGCTGCGCATCGCGAGCCTCACGAAGATGATGACCGCACTGCTCACGGTGCGCTCGGGTGGGCCCGACACCCCCGTGCTCGTGACGCGCCAGGCCGAGGAGACGAGCGGCTCGAAGGTCGGGGTGCTCCCGCTCGGGCACCACGTGCGGCTCGAGACGCTGCTCTACGGGCTGCTGCTGCCCTCCGGCAACGACGCCGCGGTGGCGCTCGCCCAGCACGTGGCGGGCTCGGTGCACCGCTTCGTCGGCGAGATGAACGCCGAGGCCGCCGCGCTGGGGATGGGCTGCACCCACTACTCCTCCCCCTCCGGGTACTACAACACCCACAACTACTCCTGCGCCGCCGACCTCGCGGAGCTCGCGCACGGGGACCTCGCGCAGCACCGCATCGCGCACGTCACGCGCACCTACACCGCAGTGCGCCCATTCCCGATCAAGGGGGGCCGGCTGTACCTCGACAACAACAACCCGCTGCTGATCTACGGCTACCCCGGGACGACGGGACTGAAGACCGGCTACACCCTCGAAGCCGGCCGCTGCCTGGTGGCGAGCGCCGAGCGCCACGGAGTGCGCCTCGGCGTGGTGTTGCTGCACTCCCCCGCCCCCGGCACCCAGGCGAGCGAGTTGCTCGACGAGGCCTTCAAGCACGTCTACCACCAGCGCCCCGTCCCGGCGCCATATATGCCTCCCGACGCCTGACGCTCGACAAGGCCGGCGCGAAGGAGTACCGTGTAGGAGGCGATTGACTGGTCAGTCAACCAAGGAGACAACGTGGATCTTGACGACACACCGGAGCAGGCCGCGCACCGCGCACAGGTGCGCGCGTGGCTTGAGGATCACAGGGCCGAGGCGCCCGTTATTGGTGGGGACCCCACCCGCCCGGGGGCGTTGAAGGACGAGGAGGAGATCGTCGCCGCACGGCGCGCGTGGCAGGGCAAGCTCGCAGAGGCCGGCCTCGCGGGCGTGACGTGGCCGAAGGAGTACGGCGGCCAGGGTGGCGGCCCGATCGAGCAGCTGATCTGCGGCCAGGAGATCGCCCGCGCCGGGCTCCCCGGGATCCTCGACGCGATCGGCGTGGGGATGCTCGGCCCGACGATCATCGCGCACGGCTCCGAGGAGCAGAAGAGCCGCTACCTCGGCCCGATGCTGCACGGCGACGAGGTGTGGTGCCAGCTCTTCTCCGAGCCCGCCGCGGGCTCGGACCTCGCCGCGGTGCAGGCCCGCGCACGTCTGCAGGACGACGGCAGCTGGCGCCTGAGCGGCCAGAAGGTGTGGACCACCAACGCCCAGTTCGCCGCCTACGGCCTGCTGCTCGCGCGCACCGACGCGGACGTGCCCAAGCACAAGGGACTGACGATGTTCATCGTGCCGATGGACGGCGAGGGCGTCACGGTGCGCGGCCTGCGCCAGATCTCCGGGGAGGCCGAGTTCAACGAGGTCTTCTTCGACGACGTCGCGCTCGACGCCGACGCCGTCGTGGGCGGAGTCGGCAACGGCTGGGGCACGGCGCTGACCACGCTGATGTTCGAGCGTGTCACGATCGGCCTCGGCGGCGAGGGCCTCGGCTACAACTCCGCGCGCTTCGCCCGCGCGGTCGCCTCCGACGAGCACGCCCGCCGCGACCCCGAGGTGCGCCGCCAGCTCGGCGAGATCGCCTCCGAACTGATGGCGGTGCGCTTCACCGGCTACCGCACCCTCACAGCGCTGCAGCGCGGGCAGATTCCCGGCCCGGAGGCGGGCCTCGCGAAGGTCACGATCGTCAACGGCGCGATCAAGTCCGGCGACCTGATCGCCGACGTGCTCGGCCCCGACGCGCTGGCCGAGGACTCCGAGTGGGCGTACATGATCTCGTTCCTCCCCGGCCTGAAGTCAGCGGGCGGCACCGAAGAGATCCTGCGCAACACGATCGGCGAGCGCGTGCTCGGGCTGCCGACGGAGCCGCGCCTGGACAAGGGCATCCCATTCTCCGAGCTTCGCTCCAAGGAGGTCGCGAAGGCATGAATCTCGCATCTGTGGCGGGAGGGGGGCAGGCCCCCCTCCCGACCTCCCCCCAAAGGAGGTCCGCGCAATGAACCTCGCACTCTCAGACGAGCAGGTACTTCTGCGCGAGGCCGCGCGCGGCGCGCTGTCGCGCTTCAAGACGCTCGAGGAGGCACGCGCCGCGCTCGACGGCGGCGGCTCGCCGACCGACCTGTGGCCCACCGCGAGGGAGGCGGGCTGGCCCGGACTGCTGATCGACGAGGCCCACGGCGGCGCCGACCTGGACGTGTTCGACGCGATGCTCGTGCTCTCGGAGTGCGGGCGCGTGCTCGCCGCGGTCCCGCTGCTGGGCCACCTCCCGGCCACGGCGATCCTGAACGACGGGGCGGGCTGGCTCGGTAAAGGCGCTCCGCTGCTGGGGCCGCTCGCGAGCGGCGAGTCCCGTGCGGCGTACCTGCCGGCGCGCCCCGGCGACGACCTGTCGGGAGAGTGGAGCGCAGACCCCGCACACGGGATGGAGCGCGCTCCGCTGCCGAGCGCCGTGCGCGACGGGAGCGAGGGCAAGGCCAAGGTGACAGGCCAGATCGCGTTCGTCCCGGACGCCCCCGGCGCCGATCTGCTGGTGGGCGTTGCGCTGCTCGACGGCCGGCCCACGGGCTTCGCGGTCGAGTCCTCCGCGGCGGGCGTGAACGTGGAGGCCGTGCGCCGCTACGACGCCACCCGCGCGCTCGGGCACGTGACGCTGCAGGACGCCCCCGCCACGGTCCTCGACGCCCCCGAAGCCGCCCTCGCGGCGGCGTGGCACCTCGCGCAGGCGCTGATCGCCGCAGAGTCCCTCGGCGCAGTGGAGAGCGCGCTCGACGTGTCTGTCGCGTACGCCAAGGAGCGCTTCACGTTCGGTCGCGCGATCGGCTCCTACCAGGCCGTCAAGCACTCGCTCACCGAGGTTCTGCGCCAGTTGGAGAACGGCCGCTCGCTGCTCTACTACGCGGGCTGGTCGCGCCGCTCGGCGCCTGCGGAGTTCGCCCTGGCGGCCGGCGCCGCGCGCTCGGTGGCCGGCCGCGCGCTGGACCACGCGGCGCGCACGATGATCTCCGTGCACGGAGGCATCGGCGCCACGTGGGAGCACGACGCTCCGCTCTACTTCCGCCGCGCCCAGCTCTCCCGCCGCCTGGTGGGCGGCACCGCGCTCGCCACCGACCAGGTGGCCTGCGAGCTGATCGCGCAGGGTTGACGAGATCTCGTCCGATGCGCTCACCTACCGCCCGCGCCGCGCGTGGCGCGGATGCCCCGCGCGCGCGATGGTGGCGGCGGTGTACGTCGCCATCACCGGCGCTCCGTACGCTTCGTAGACAGAGCTCGCGAGCGTGGGGTCCACGCCGCAGTTGATGCAGAATCCATGCTGGGACCAGCCGATCGCGCGGGCGAGTACCTCGTCGGCGTATTCCACTCCCGTGGCGTCGTGGCCGTAGTAGTCGTACGCCGCCCACCACGCCGAGTCGTCCAGCGCGGCGCCCGCGCCGTCGGAGTAGAGCAGCCACGCGGCCGCCATGATCGAGTCGAAGTCGTCGTAGATCGAGGGGTGGTGCGCGGTCTGGTGGTCGTAGACCGTGGGGCGTTTGCCGAAGCGGTAGGCGTCTCGCACCAGAGCCCAAGTGGATCGGATGCCCGCCCCCCCGTTGGTGACGTTGAACTGCATCGGGCCGCCGCAGCAGTGGGCGAAGTTGAGGCCGCGGTAGGTGCTGGGGGCAGTCGAGAACGCCGACTCCTGCATGTGGATCGAGGCGAGTAGCAGCCAGTTGACACCGAACACCTGCTGCGCCTCGCCATAGATCGGATAGAAGCCTGCCTCCCACGCGGCCGGGATGTGCACTTCGGTCTGGCCGCTGAGACTGCCCTCTTCGCCACCCAGGGCGCCGGGCGGGTCTGCGACGACCGCGCCGACGGAGGCGACGGTCCGCGTCGCCCCTTTGTGGCGCGTCGCGCCCTGTCCGCCGGTCGTGGTGGCGTAGGGCCCGGCCGCGGTTCCCTTCCCGCTCAGCGTCGCCGCCTCGGAGGCGCTCGCCGCGGTCGGTGTCGCTGCATCCACGAGGACGGCCGGCGGGGCCGCGGGGGACTTCGCGGAGGAGCCGACGGCACCGCTCAGGACCGCCGCGAGCACTCCGGCGCCGAGCAGACAGAGCGCGAGCGCGATCAGCCACGCCCCCCGTTCGGAGGGCGGAGTCGGTGTGTGGATCTCCTTGCCCAAGGCCTCCGACGGTATCGGGGCAACCTAAAGCGCGCGTCAGGCGACGGCCAGTGCGGACTGCTTCTCGGCGAGCGCCGCGATCAGCTCCTCGAAGGCGTCGGAGAACTTCTGGACGCCCTCGCGCTCCAGCGTGTCGGTGACGTCGTCGTAGTCCACGCCCGCGCGGGCGAGCTCCTCGAGCAGCTTGCGCGCCTGCGCAACCTCCGCCCCAAGGCGCGCCTGGGGGCGACCGTGGTCCTGGTAGGCGCGGATCGTCTCCTCCGGCATCGTGTTGACGGTGTCCGGGCCGATCAGCTCCTCCACGTAGAGGGTGTCCTGGTAGGCGGGGTTCTTGGTGGACGTCGAGGCCCACAGCACCCGCTGGGGGGTCGCGCCCTTCCCCGCGAGGTACTCCCAGCGGGGCCCGCGGAAGACGGAGCGGTAGTGCTGGTAGGCGAGCCTCGCATTGGCCACCGCGAGGCGTCCCTCGAGGCCCTTGAGAAGATCGGTGTCCCCGCCCCCCCGCTCGAGCTCCTCCAGGCGCCGGTCGGCCTCGGTGTCGATCCGCGAGACGAAGAAGCTCGCCACCGACGCCACCTTGCGGGGGTCTCCGCCCGCGGCGATGAGCCGCTCGATCCCGCGCACGTAGGACTCCGCCACCTCGGCGTAGCGGCGCAGCGAGAAGATCAGCGTCACGTTGATCGAGTGGCCCTTGGCGATCACGTCCTCGATCGCCGCCAGCCCCGGCTGGGTCGCGGGGATCTTGACCATCAGGTTCGGCCGGTCCACCGTCTCGTGCAGGTGGATCGCCTCCTCGAAGGTCGCCAGCGTGTCGTACGCGAGATCCGGCGCCACCTCCAGCGAGACGTACCCGTCGCGGCCAGAGCCCCCCTCCCAGATCGGGTGAAAGAGGTCGCACGCGTCCTTGATGTCACGCTCCGCGAGCCGCCAGAACGTTTCGCGCGCGTCGAGGCCCTCCTCGCCCAGCTCGCGCAGCTGCTCGTCGTAGGCGTCCCCGGTGCTCATCGCCTTCTGGAAGATCGTCGGGTTGGAGGTCGCCCCCACGACCGCGTCCGTCTCGATCAGCTCCTGCAGGTGCCCGCCGCGAATCGACTCGCGCGAGAGGAAGTCCACCCACACGCTCTGCCCCAGCGCGGAGAGGCGGTGCAGGGGGGAGGTGGTATCAGGCATCAGGCCTCCTTCGTCAGCAGGGCACGGGCTCGTTCAGCGATGTTATCGGCCGTGAAGCCCAACTCCTGCAGCACACGCGCGCCGGGCGCGGAGGCGCCGAAGCGGTCGATGCCGAGCACGTCGCCGTGGGTGCCCACCCACTTCCACCAGCCCGCGGTGGCGCCCGGCTCGACTGCGAGGCGCGCGGTGACCGCGGGGGGCAGCACGGTGTCGCGGTACTCCTGCGACTGAGCCTCGAACAGCTCCACGCACGGCATCGAGACCACGCGTGCGCTCGTGCCCTGCGTCGCCAACGCACGCGCCGCCTCCAGGGTCGTGGGCACCTCGGCACCGGTGGAGATCAGGATGACCTCGGGGCTGGGCGCCGAGTCCCACAGCACGTACCCCCCGCGCTCGAGCTCACTCGCCGCAGCCAGCTTGCCGTCCTCACGGTCGAGCACCGGAATCCCCTGGCGGGAGAGCAGCAGCGCGACCGGGCCGTCCTCGCGTTCCAGCGCGACCCGCCACGCCTGCGCGGTCTCGTTGGCGTCCGCGGGGCGCACCACCCACAGGCGCGGGATCGCACGCAGCGCGGTGTAGTGCTCGACCGGCTGGTGGGTCGGCCCGTCCTCCCCGAGGCCCACCGAGTCGTGCGTCCACACCCACACCACCGGCAACCCCATCAGCGCCGAGAGGCGCACCGACCCGCGCATGTAGTCGGAGAAGACCAGGAACGTGGACCCGTAGGGCTTGACGATCCCGCCGTGGGCGGCGGCGCCGTTGACGATCGCCCCCATCCCGTGCTCGCGGATGCCGAACGGCACGTTGCGCCCGGTGTGCACCCGGGAGAAGTGGCCCGCCCCCTCGAACACCGTCTTGGTCGACTCCACCAGGTCCGCGGCCCCGCCGAGCATCGTGGGCGCGTACGCGGAGAAGGCCGCCATCGTCTTCTGCCCCGCGACGCGCGTGGCGAGCTTCTCGCCGGCCGGCCAGCTTGGCAGCGCCTGCCGCCAGCCCTCGCGCAGGCGGCCCGCCCACGCGCACTCCCAATCCTCCGCAAGCACGGGGTGCTGCGCGCGCCACGCCTCCACGCGCTCCTGCCACTCGCGCTCGAAACCCGCGCCGGCCTCGAGCAGGCTCATGTGCTCGTACACCCGCTCGTCCACCGCAAAGTGGCGCTCGGGGTCGAAGCCCATCGCGAGCTTCGCCGCGCGTACCTCCTCCTCGCCCAGCGGGGCCCCGTGCGCGGCCGCGGTGTCCACGGCGTGGGGGGCCGGGTAGGCGATGTGCGAGCGCACCGCGACGAACGACGGGCGCTCGGTCTCCGCGCGCGCGGCCGCGAGCGCCGCAGTCAGCGCCTCCAGATCCTCCGAGTCACCCACCCGCTGCACGTGCCACCCGTCCGCCGCCAAGCGCGCGAGGTGGTTCTCGCCGTCGAAGGAGATCGACGTGCTCCCGTCGATCGTGATGCGGTTGTCGTCGTAGCACACGGTCAGCTTCCCCAGCCCAAAGTGCCCCGCGATCGAGGCCGCTTCCTGGCTGACACCCTCCATCAGGTCCCCGTCGGAGCAGATCGAGTACGTGTGGTGGTCCACCACCGCTTCGCCCGGGCGGTTGTAACGCTCGGCGAGGAAGCGCTCTGACATCGCCATCCCGACCGCGTTGGCGAAGCCCTGGCCGAGCGGCCCCGTGGTCACCTCCACGCCGGGGGTGTGCCCGCGCTCGGGGTGCCCCGGGGTGCGCGAGCCCCACTGGCGGAACTGCTGCAGGTCTCCGAGGCTCAGGTCGTACCCGCCTAGGTGCAGCAGCGCGTACAGCAGCACGCACGCGTGCCCGGAGCTCAGCACGAAGCGGTCGCGGTCGCGCCATTCGGGGTTGCGCGGGTTGGCGCGCAGTACGCGCTCGAAGAGCACGTACCCGAGCGGGGCGAGCGCCATCGCCGTGCCGGGGTGGCCGGCGCCCGCCTTCTGCACCGCGTCCATCGCGAGACCCCGGATCGTGTTCACCGAAAGCTCGACCGATTCATCCCTTGCCGCCACGGGTCGATCCTACCGGCGCGGGCGGCACTCCGCTCAGAATCTATCCCTCCAGGGTCGCACGCCCCTCTCGGGAGAGGCCCTACAGGTTCGGCGGGCGCCGGCACGCACGCGGTAGCGCCAGGATCGGGTGCGCTCTGCCGCGGCCGCACCCGCACGTCGGCCGGCGCACCCGCACCAGCCAGTGCATGTCGTGGCGACAGTGCGAGCGCCGGTACGGCCACCGGGCGTGCAGCGCCCGCGACATCCGCCGCTCTTCACAGATGAGGACTCTCATGACTATCTGACCTCCCTACCCTCGCAATTGGCCCGGCCGGCCGAAAGACACCTTCTCCGTGGTCCACGATGTACTAGCTAATAGTACGTCCCCTACAGAAAGGTGCGGACAGTTGCTTTGGATTGTGGCCGTCGCCGGCCACCTCCCCAGCCCTTCCCCGATGCTCCATTCGATACCCCGTATGAGCTTTTCCTATGCACCCGTGCTCATCTGCCTCTCAACCGGTCGATCTTGCGCGGCCCCTGAGCCGCTTCTGCCGTGGAGGACAAATAAATCATGTTTTACTCATCCTGTCAATGTATGATGTATACGTTGAGCATGTCCGCGCAGAGATCGAGCCCACTGGTACGCTTCCCGTCCTCGACTAAGGTGGAGGCCGTGGCTGAGGGAGGGCGGCAGAGAAGTGGCGGCGCGAAGGGGGCCGGCGCGCGGGCGAAGCCCGCGGCGGGCCGCGCCGAGCGCGGCGGCCGGGGCAGCGCAGGCGTTCCTCCGGCTCCGGCCCCGAGCGGCGCTTCAGGCACGCGGGCCGGCAGGAGCGCGAATGACCAGAAGGGACTCCCGCGCGGCCCCCAGGCGCTCCCGCGCGATGAGGTGGCGGCACATCAGCGCGAACGACTGGTGGACGCGATGGTGCAGGCCGTCAACGAGCGCGGGGTCGTCGCGACCACGATCTCCGATCTCGTCGCTCGCGCCGGCATCTCGCGGCGGACCTTCTACGAACACTTCGAGAACAAGGAGGCCTGCCTGCTGGCCACCTACGACACGGTCGTCGAGACCGAGGTGCAGCGACTGCTCGCGCTCCCCGTCTCCGGGAACGGGTGGCGGGAGCAGCTGGAGACGGTCGTCCGCGCGCTGTTCGACGCGATCGCCGAGCGCCCCGACGCGGCGCGCCTGATCTGCGTGGAGATGGGCGCCTCAGGTGAGATCGGGGTACAGCGCTGGGCCGCCGGGGCGGCGCGCCTGGAACGCTTCGTCATCGCGAGCTTCGAGCGCGCGCCCGGGCCGGGGACAATCCCCGACCCGGTGGCGCGCGCGTTCGTGGGAGCGCTGCGCAAGATCGTCTACACACGCGTGCGCGAAGAGCGCTCCCCCCGGTCGCTGAAGGCCGAGCTCGCACGGATCGTGCCGGAGCTCCTGGATTGGATCGCCTGCTACTACCCGAGCCCCCCCGGCCTGCCCCACCGTCCGCGCCCGCGCCGCCCGCGCTACTTGGAGGGTGGCCGCGCGCCCGGGACCCTCTCGCCGCCCGCGCCCTGGGGGGTACGGGGGCTGCCGCGCGGCGAGCACAACCTCCCGCGCGGCTTCGTGGTCTTCAACCAGCGCGAGCGCATCTTCGACGCGATCGCCAAACTCACCGCGCGCAATGGCTACCCGGCTCTGAGCCTGGAGGGCATCGCCGAAAAGGCGGCGATCTCGCTGCAAACCTTCTACAGCCACTTCGAGAACAAGGAGGAAGCGTTCCTCGCCACCTACGAGGTGGGGCACACCCGGGCCAAAGCGGCGGTCAACCGGGCGCTCGCCCACCAGACCGAGTGGATCGGGGGCGTGCGCGCAGGGGTGACGGCGCTGCTGGAGTTCCTCGCCTCCGAGCCCGCCCTGGCGCACCTCTCGTGCGTGGACATCCTGATCGCCTACCCCCACGTCGCCGGCCGCGTGGAGGAGGCCAACTCCGCGTACACCGAGCTGCTCGACATGGAGCTCGGCGGGGGCGCCCCCTCGCAGCCCTCGATCGGGATCGTGGGGGAGGTGATCGTGGGAGGGATCTTCGAGCTGCTGCACGACTACATCCTCACGGGCCGCACCCGCCGGCTCCCGGAGCTCTCCGACCACGTCAGCTACATCGCGCTCACTCCGTTCATCGGCAGCGAGGCGGCCGCCGAGGCGATCTCCTGACCGAGCGGGACGCCAGCACCCACATCGTCGCGGCCAACCGCGCCCTGCGGATGGATCTGCCGCTGTTCGATCGGGAGGACTTCGAGGATGCGCGCCGCGGCTTCGTGGCGGCGCTCTCCCCCGCGGTCGTGCAGGGCACGGCGGGGCGCGTGGTGTGGGACATGGAGTCCTACGCGTTCCTCGAGCAGGAGTGCCCGGACACCGTCAACCCGAGCCTCTGGCGCCAGGCGCAGCTGAACGCGATCCACGGGCTGTTCGAGGTCGTGCCGGGCATCTACCAGGTGCGCGGCGTGGACCTCTCCAACATGACGCTCGTCGAGGGGCGCGAGGGCGTGCTGGTGATCGACCCGCTGATCTGTGCGGAGACCGCGGCCGCGGCGCTGGCGCTGTACCGCGCCCACCGCGGCGAGCGGGCGGTGACGGGCCTGCTGTACACCCACAGCCACGTCGACCACTTCGGCGGCGCGCTGGGCGTGGTGGCGGCGCGCGACGTCGACGCCGGCCGCGTGCCGGTGCTGGCGCCGGAGGGCTTCATGGAGCACGCGATCAGCGAGAACGTCTACGCGGGCACCGCGATGGCCCGCCGCGCGGCGTACATGTTCGGCGCCTCCCTGGAGCGGGGCCCCCGCGGGCAGGTGGGCACCGGCCTGGGCATGACCGTCTCCACCGGCTCCGTCGGCCTCGTGCCGCCCACGGTCGAGATCGCGAGCACCGGCCAGGTGGAGGTCGTCGACGGGATCGAGATGGTCTTCCAGATGACCCCCGGCAGCGAGGCGCCGGCGGAGATGAACTTCCTGCTCCCCGCGCACCGCGCGCTGTGCATCGCGGAGAACGCAACCCACAACCTCCACAACATCTCCACCCCGCGGGGCGCGCTGGTGCGCGACGCGCGACTGTGGTCGCGCTACCTCGGCGAGGCGATCGACCTCTTTGGCGAGCGCGCGGACGCGCTGTTCGCGGGGCACCAGTGGCCGCGGTGGGGGCGCGAGCGGATCGTCGAGCTGCTCGCCAGGCAGCGCGACCTGTACGGCTACCTGCACGACCAGACGCTGCGCCTGCTCAACAAAGGGTACGTGGGCAGCGAGATCGCCGAGCTGCTGGAGCTGCCGGCGGGCCTCGCGCGGGAGTGGCACTGCCGCGAGTACTACGGGACGGTCAGCCACAACGTGAAGGGAATCTACCAGCGGTACATGGGCTGGTTCGACGGCAACCCCGCCCACCTGTGGCCGCACCCGCCCGAGCAGGCCGCCAAGCGCTACGTCCGGGCCATGGGCGGCGCGGAGGCTGTGCTGCGGGAGGGCCGGCGGGCCTTCGCGGAGGGCGACTACCGCTGGGTGGTGGAGCTCCTCTCCCACGCGGTGTTCGACGACCCCTCCAACCAGGCAGCGCGTGAGCTGCAGGCACAGGCGTTTGAGCAGCTCGCCTACGGCGCCGAGAACGCGACGTGGCGCAACTTCTTTCTGATGGGCGCCCGCGAGCTGCGCGAGGGCGTACGCGGGGGCGCGCTGACACCCCCGCCGGCGCTCATCGCCCAGCTCACGAGCGCGCAGCTCTTCGACGTGCTCGCGCTGCGCCTGGACGGTCCCCGCGCGGGGGAGCTGGCGCTGAGCTTCAACTGGGTGTTCACCGACGTCGACGAGCGCCACCTGCTGGTGCTCTCAAACGGGGTGCTGATCCATTCCGCCGACCGGCAGGACCCGCACGCGGACGCCACCGTGCTCGTTGAGCGCTCGGCGCTCAACGAGCTCTTTGCGGGCCTCACCCCCCTGCCCGAGCTGCTGCAGGCGGGGCGCCTGCGGGTCGAGGGCGACGGCGCCAAGCTCGGTGAGCTGCTCGGCCTGCTCGACGCTCCCGACCCCTCGTTTGCGATTGTCACGCCGTAGGGTCGCAGGGGCGCTTGACATCCTGGGCGGTATGTGAAAGCATACCGATCGGTATGCGAAATGCAACTGTCGGCCTCCCCCCGGGCCCCCGCCTTCCCCGAGCCCTCCAGAGCGCGATCTGGTTTCGCAGTGCGCAGTCGCTGCTGGACACCTGCCAGGCGCGGTTCGGCGACATGTTTACGCTGAAGATCGCCAACGAGGGCACGTGGGTGGTGACGTCCAACCCGGAGGCGATCAAGCAGGTGTTCACCGGCGACCCCCGCCTGCTCCACGCGGGTGAGGCGAACCGCATCCTGCTGCCGGTGCTCGGCCCGAGCTCCGTGCTGCTGCTCGATGACGGCGCACACCTGCGGCAGCGCAAGCTGATGCTGCCCGCCTTCCACGGCGAGCGGATGCAGCGCTACGGCGAGCTGATGGCGGAGGTCGCCGCGGAGGAGATCGAGCGCTGGCCGATCGGCGAGCCCTACCGGCTACGCCCCCGCATGCAGGCGCTGACGCTCGAGATCATCCTGCGGGCTGTGTTCGGCGTCTCCGAGGGCCCCCGCATGGAGCGTCTGCGCAGCGAGCTGCGCCGCCTGCTCGACATCGTGACCAGCCCGCTCAACGGCGTCGTGCTGGTGGCACTCGGGGCCGAGCGCATCGGGCGGCTGCGCTCCTTCCGTCGCGACCTCGAGCGCGTGAACCGCCCGATCTACGAGGAGCTCGCCGACCGCCGCGGGGCCGGGAACCTGGCCGAGCGCGACGACATCATGTCGCTGCTGCTGCAGGCCACGCACGAGGACGGCAGCCCGATGAGCGACGAAGAGTTGCGTGACGAGCTCCTCACGCTGCTCGTCGCGGGCCACGAGACGACCGCCAACGCGCTTGCGTGGGCTGTCGAGCGACTCTGCCGCCACCCCGAGAAGCTCGCGCGTCTCACCGACGAGGTGCAGGCGGGCGAGAGCGGCTACCTCGAGGCGGTGGTCCAGGAGACACTGCGCCTTCGCCCGGTGATCTCGATCGTCCTGCGGCGTCTCGTCGAGCCGATGGAGATCGGCGGACGCCTGCTGCCTGCCGGAGTGTCGATCGTGCCCTCGATCCACCTCGTCCACCGGCGCGCCGACCTCTACCCGCAGCCGCACGAGTTCCGGCCCGAGCGCTTCCTCGAGCAGGAGGGTGGGCGGCCACCGGGGACCTATACCTGGATCCCGTTCGGCGGCGGCGTGCGCCGTTGCCTGGGCGCCGCATTCGCCCAGTTCGAGATGGAAACCGTGCTGCGCGAGCTCGTCCTGCGACGCACGCTGAGCCCCTCGCGGCCCGCCTCCGAGCGCGTCTACCGCCGCGCGATCACCGAGACGCCGCGCCGTGACGCCGAGGTGCTGGTCGGCCGCCGTCCCGCCGCCAGGCCCGTGTCGGCGCCCGAGGTCGAGGTGGCCGTCGCTTGAGAACGTGTTTTGAAACGATCGGCACGCCCGGATGCGCCCGTGTACACGGCTGAGCGGGCGGTTCTAGCTTGAGCGCCACCACCCCGCGGCGCGGCGAGCGCCCGACACGCGGCGAACGCCAGGCCACGACCCGTGCGGCCCTGCTGCGCTCGGCCTCGCGCTCCATCTGCGAGCACGGCCTGCACGGCGCCTCGATCGACCGCATCGCCACGCAGGCCGGCTACACAAAGGGTGCGTTCTACGCGAACTTCGCGAGCAAGGAGGAGCTGTTCCTGGTCGTGCTAGACGAGAAGTTCGCCGCCGAGCTTGAGCGGTTGGAGGCCGCGATGGCCGGTGCCGGCGAGCCGGCCGAGGAGGCCCGCCAGGCGGCCGAGGAGTTCCTTCTCGACGTCGACCGTGACCCCGAGTGGCCCAGGTTGTACCAGGAGTTCGCGGCCTACGCTGCCCGCAACGACGCGTTCCGCGCCGAGCTCGCCGCCCGCCGAAGCGCGCTGCGCGCCCGCATGGCCGAGGTGTTCGCGCGGTGGGCCGCGGCGCTCGACGTCGAACCGGCCCTCCCTCACGGCGACGTGGCCGCGATGACGCTCTTCATGGCCGACGGCTTCCTGCTCGACCGGATCATCGACCCCGAGCTCGACAACGGGCTCTACGCGACGATGTGCGAAGTCTTCCTGCGCGGGCTCGCGGCGACGGCGGAGGCGCGCAAGACCGGAGAGCCGATCGAGTACCCTCATTGAAGACCACCCGGAAGCGTGCCGGTCGACCCGGTCGAGCACGCAGCCAGAAAAGGGGCTTCTGATGAACCCCCAGCGAGGAAGCAAAAAGATGCGCGGGACCGGCGAGGACATGGTCGTGGGGGAGCACGAGACACTCGATCGGATCGCCAACCTGGTCGTAACGGTCGTGCCGCTCGGACTGCTCGGCTGGGCGTCGTGGCTGGCGTGGGGAGGAGCCCTGCGCTGGCAGGATCTGGTCGTGCTGGCGATCATGTACGTGTTGACGGGACTGGGGGTCACGGTCGGCTACCACCGGCTGTTCACCCACCGCAGCTTCAAGACGAGCCCGGCGATGCGGATCCTGTTTGGAGCGCTCGGCTCAGCGGCGATCGAGGGGCCGGTGATCGAGTGGGTCTCAACCCACCGCCAGCACCACCGCTTCTCCGATCGCGCAGGCGACCCGCACAGCCCCCACACCGAGCACGGCGACGGCTGGAGCGGGGCGCTGCGCGGTCTGTACCACGCGCACGTGGGCTGGACGTTCGGCGGCGCGGGCAGTGGCCGAGCGAGCTCAGAGCGCTACGCGAAGGATCTGCTGGCCGATCCGGCCACGCGCTTCGTCGACCGCGCCTTCCTGTTGTGGGTGGTACTCGGCATGGCCGTCCCGTTCGGGCTCGGCGTGGCGCTCACCGGGTCGATCGTGGGCGGGCTCACGGGCCTGCTGTGGGGCGGCGCGGTGCGCATCCTGTTCCTGCACCACGCGACGTTCTCGATCAACTCGCTGTGCCACTTCTTTGGGCGGCGGCGCTTCGAGACGCACGACGAGTCGCGCAACGTGGTGTGGCTGGCGCTGCCGACGCTTGGCGAGGCGTGGCACAACAACCACCACGCCTTTCCCACCTCCGCGCGGCACGGCCTGCGCTGGTGGCAGCTCGATCCCTCCGGGTGGCTGATCTCCGCGCTCGAGCGCGTGGGGCTCGTGTGGGACGTCGTGCGCATCACGCCCGAGCGGCAGCTGTCCAAGACCGTGAGCTGACCCGGCCGTGAGCCGACCCGGCCGTGAGCCGACCCGGCCGTGAGCCGACCCGGCCGTGAGCCGACCCGGGTCCCAGGCCGTGGGCTGGCCCAAGGCTCCAAGCTGCTACGTTGCTCGTGAGCGGTCGACGCCGTCGGCCGCGAGGCAGCTTGCTTCGGTCTCGCAGATAGCGGTTCGGGTCAGCCATAGCCTCTCGAACCGTACGCGGCCCACAGTGCCGCCAAGGAGACAACACATGCCCACGCAGTCCTTCGCCGAACTCGGCGTCTCACGCGCCGTTGCCGGCGCTCTCTCCCGTCAGGGAGTCACCGAACCTTTCGCCGTGCAGCGACTCGTCATCGGGGATGTCCTCGCCGGGCGCGACGTGCTCGCGAAGTCGCCCACCGGGTCGGGCAAGACGCTCGCCTTCGGGATCCCCCTCGTCGAGCGGATCGCCGCGGACGGGCCGCGCCCCGTGGCCCTCGTGCTCTCGCCGACCCGCGAGCTCGCCAAGCAGATCGTAGAGGAGATCCGCGCGATCGCGCATGCGCGTGCGCTGCGCGCCACCGCGGTCTACGGCGGCGCTTCACTGGTTAAGCAGGCACGCGACGCCGCCGCTTCGCACATCCTCGTCGCGACCCCCGGGCGCCTCGAGGATCTCCTCGCGCGCCGCGCCTTCGCGCTCGATGCGATCCGAGTGCTCGTCCTCGACGAGGCCGACCGGATGCTCGACATGGGCTTCCGCCCCGCAGTCGACCGCATCGTCCGCGCCTGCCCCGCCGAGCGCCAGACGCTGTTCTTCTCCGCCACACTCGACGGCGAGGCGGGGCGCGTGGCGCAGCGCTACACCCGCGACGCCGCGGTGCACGAGCACGGGCCCTCCGCACGGCGCGCCGCCGTCGAGGTGGAGCACCGCTTCCTCCCCGTCACCGGTGACGGCCGCGTCGAGGCGCTCGTCGGGGAGCTAGCCCGCGAGCGCGACCGCACGCTCGTGTTCGTGCGCACCAAGCGCGGGGCGGACCGTCTCGTCAAGCGTCTGGACACCCACGGCGTCGCGGCCGTCGCGATGC
The DNA here is from genome assembly GCA_963702085.1 of uncultured Solirubrobacterales bacterium. GTDB lineage: Bacteria > Actinomycetota > Thermoleophilia > Solirubrobacterales > Solirubrobacteraceae > Palsa-744. The sequence continues at coordinate 3,777,733 of OY969707.1, forward strand.
ACGGCAACAAGTCCCAGCGCCAACGCGAGCAGGCGCTCGCCCGCTTCCGCTCCGGCGCGGTGGACACGCTCGTCGCCACCGACGTCGCCGCCCGCGGGATCGACGTCTGCGGCGTCTCGCACGTGATCAACTTCGATCCCCCCGAGGACCGCGAGGCCTACGTCCATCGCGTGGGACGCACCGGGCGCGCGGGCCGCCCGGGCGTCGGCATCACCCTCGTCGGTGCCTCCGAGCGGCACGACATGAGCCGGCTGGCGCAGCAGCTCGGCATCGAGCACGGGCTCGGCGGCGAGGATCGTGAGCACGGAACGCACACCCCCCACAACGCCGGCCGCACCGCTCCTCGGCCACAGCGACGGACTCGCCGTCGGCGGCCGGTCCGAGCGTAGGACGCCGGGCGCGCAGCGGTGCGACGCTGAGCGCTACGGACTCCCCGGCGTGCCCGCCGTGCGCCGGCCGGTGGGCAGCAGTACGACGGCTACCAGCCAGGTTCCGCAGACGTTCAGCGCCAGGTAGTGCCTCAGTTCGGTCGGGACCCGCAGACCCGCGAGAGCCATATGGTGCATTTGGGCCAACATATAGCTACTGGACCTCTCATAACTGCCATCTGGCTGCTACCCACAGGTCCAGTCGGTGATATACCCCCAAACTGATACACCACCCAGCGCCAAGCCATAACGATTCACGAAGACCCAGTCGTGTGCTCTAGCAACTGAGCTATATCTCCAGGAGGTTGACGCTAGCTGACGCTGAACTCCGCCACCAGCGCGGCGTACGTCCGTCGCAGTCCCTCCTCGATCGGGACCTCCGCGCGCCAGCCGAGCTCGCGCTCTGCCCTCCCGACAGCCAGGCAGCTGTGGCGCAGCTCGCCCGGACGCAAGTCCGCCAACTCGGGCTCTACCACCCCGCACGCCGCGGCGCGAAGCGCCTCCCAAATACTCTTCACGTCGGTCTCCACACCCGTGGCGACGTTGTACGTGCCCCGGCGTCCCGAGGCGGCGAGCAGGGCGCGCACGACGTCCTCGACGTACACGTAGTCCCGGGTCGGGGTGCCCTGGCCGTACAGGGTCGGCGCGCGGCCCGTGTGGAGGTGGTGGCTGAAGATCGCCACCACGCCCGCCTCCCCGTGGGGGCTCTGGCGGGGGCCGTACACGTTGCCCAGGCGGCACACCGCGTGGGGGACGCCGGTCGAGAGCGACCACGTGTTGACGTACGCCTCGGCCGCCCACTTCGAGGCCCCGTATGGGGACAGCGGGGCTGGGATGCGCTCCTCCAGGGTGGGCCGCGGGGCCTCGTCCCCGTACAGCGCGCCGCCGGTGGAGGTGAACACGACCGGTACTCCGAGGCGGCCCGCGACGTCCACCACGTTCAGCGTGCCCCGCACGTTGACCTCGCAGTCGCGGCCCGGGTCCTCGACGGAGGCCACCACGCTCGCCTGCGCGGCAAGGTGGAAGATCGCGCGGGGAGCCGCCCGCTCGACCGCCGCGTGCAGGGCGGGGCGGTCGGTGATGTCGAGCGTGTGCAGCCGCGCCGCGGCCGCCACGTTGCGTGCGTCCCCGGAGGAGAGGTCGTCGAGCACGTCCACCTCGTAGCCCTCCGCGAGCAGGGCCTCCACGAGGTGCGAGCCGATGAAGCCTGCTCCGCCGGTGACGAGGGCGCTGTTGGGCACGGTGAGGAATCTAGCTGTCTAGGCGACGGTCTGCGCGTCGGCCGTCTGCTCGCGTGGCTCGCTCACCGGGGCCGCGCGCTCCAGCAGTCCCTCGACGTGCTCGCGCGCCTCGTCGATCCGGGCCAGCGCGTGGGACTCCTCGTGGCGGCCCTGCACGTAGCGGCGCAGCGTCGCCAGTACGCGGTGGGCGATCCCCGCCGCCGCCCGCTCGCGCTCGGCGTCGAGCTCGCCCCGCTCCCTGAGCTCGGCCACCCGGCGCGCCGCCGGTTCGATCACCTCTCCCGGCAGCGCCGCCGCCGCCACGCCGTCCTCGATCGCCTGCGCGATCGCGCCCTCCGCGGTCTCCGCGTCGCCGCGGGTAAGCGCCGCCAGATAGGTCTCCAGCACCCCCTCCAGGAGCGCCTCGGGGTCGGCGGCCAGGCGCGGGCGCGCGTCCGGGCCGGAGCTCGAGAGCACCTCGAGGAAGGCGTCCAGCAGCTCCGGGTCGAAGTGGCGCGCGCGCTGCTCGCGCATCAGCCGGACCGCCTGCTCGACCGAGTACGCCGTGCGGTACACACGGTCGGAGGTGAGCGCGTCGAACACGTCGGCGACCGCCACGATGCGCCCCTCGACCGGGATCTCCTCGCCCGCGAGGCCGCGCGGGTAGCCGGAGCCGTCCCACTTCTCGTGGTGGCTCAGGGCGATCGTCGCGGCCATGTCGAGGATCGAGGAGGAGGAGCCCCGCAGCAGCCGGTGGCCCTCCTCGGCGTGGGTCTCCACGATCGCGCGCTCCTCGGCGCTCAACGGACCGGGCTTCAGCAGGATCGCGTCGGGGATCGCAACCTTGCCCACGTCGTGCAGGGGAGCCGCGTAGCCGAGCCGCTCGCACAGCTCGCGCTCGAGGCCGGCGCGCTCGGCGAGCAGCGTCGAGAAGCGCCCGATCCGTTCGATGTGCGCGCCGGTGTCCTCGTCGCGGAACTCGACCGCCATCGAGAGGCGCCGCACGGTCTCCGATTGCGCGATCTCGAGCTCCGAAAGCGCGCGGTGCAGCTCGCCGGAGCGGTCGTCGATCTCGCGGAGCAGCGCCTCGCGGCGGGTCTCCCCGACGCGCCAGCCCGCCAGGCCGGCGGCGGCGGCGAGCACGGCGGCGTAGAGCGCGACCGCGGTGGGGTCCGAGGCGAGCACCGCCCCGAGGGCGGCGGCGACCAGGACCGCCGCAAGCGGCGCCCATATGAGCAGCGCGCGGAGGCGGCTGCTGGTCAGATCCTCGGCGTCGGGTCCCTTCCCCACACGTTCGAGGTTACTCCACCGTTCGGGCATTTCCATTAGCTCTAGACGTTCCTTCCCCTGCGCGCTCGGCGCGCCCCGAACGCGGTTTGAGCGCGGCGGGAGTCGGTGGACGAATTGCGGGCCGCGGGCCGCCACCCACGCGATCCGGGGAGGCTCCGCGCTATCCGAGCGCTCGGATAGAGTTGAGTTTCGTGCCTCTTTGGCTCCCCTCCGTGCGGCTCCTCCCCGTGACAGGCATCTTGCTCGCGCTGGCGGTGGCGGCGCTCGGAGGGTGCGGCGGGTCGTCGGGCAACGGCGTCGCGTCGAAGTCCCCCACCGAGATCGTGGCGGCGGCGAAGGCGGCGGTGGACGGCGCGAGCACGGTGCACGTTTCGGGCTCGACGGTCACCGGCGGCAGCCCGATCACCCTCGACCTGAGCCTCGTCACCGGCAAGGGCGGCCGCGGACGGCTCGCAGAGAACGGACTGAGCTTCGAAGTGATCGAGATCGACGGCACGATCTACATCAACGGGAGCTCCGCCTTCTACACCCACTTCGCGGGCCCCGCAGCGGCTCAGCTACTCCACGGGAAGTGGCTGAAGGCGTCGACTTCGAACACGAGCTTTGCGGGGCTCTCCTCACTGACCGACCTGCACAAACTGCTCAACGCGGCCCTCACGACGAGCAACAACACGTTGGTGGCGGCGGGCACGAGCACGGTCGGCGGGCAGCCGGTGGTGGGCGTCAAGGACACCGCACAGAACGGGATCCTCTACGTCGCGACGACGGGGCCGGCGTATCCGCTCGAGATCACCAAGAGCGGCACGGGCGGCGGCACGATCACGTTCAGCGAATGGGACCGGCCGGTCACGCTCACAGCGCCCACGAACGCCGTGGACATAGAACAGCTGCAGCACGGCTGAGGCCGGCTATACGGCCAAAGCGACGTACTTGGTCTCCAGGTACTCGTCGATCCCCTCGAACCCCCCCTCGCGTCCGAAGCCCGACTGCTTGACGCCGCCGAAGGGGGCGGCGGGGTTCGAGACGAGGCCCTGGTTGAGGCCGACCATGCCGGTCTGCAGGCCCTCGGCGACGCGGAAGGCGCGGGCGAGGTCGCGGGTGTAGAGGTAGGCGACGAGCCCGTACTCGGTGCGGTTGGCGGCCTCCAACGCCTCCTCCTCGGTGGAGAACGTGGCAACGGGGGCGACGGGCCCGAAGATCTCCTCGGCGAGCACGCGCGCATCGGAGGGCACGTCGGCGAGGACGGTGGGGGCGAAGAAGTAGCCGGGGCCCTCGAGCGGCCCGCCGCCGGTGAGCAGCCGGGCGCCGCGCGAGCGGGCGTCGTCTACGAGCTCGCTCACGACGGCGCGCTGGCGCTCGTCGATCAGCGGCCCGAGGTCGGTCGAGGGCTCGGTGCCGCGCCCCACCCGCAGCGCCCCCATCCGCGCGGCGAGCCGGGAGGCGAACTCGCCCGCGAGGGACTCGTGCACGTGGAAGCGGTTGGCGGCGGTGCAGGCCTCGCCGACGTTGCGCAGCTTCGCGGTGAGGGCGCCCTCGACGGCGGCGTCGAGGTCGGCGTCGGCGAACACGACGAAGGGTGCGTTGCCCCCGAGCTCCATCGAGACGCGCAGGACCTGAGCGGCGGATTGTTCGATCAGCGTGCGCCCGACCTCGGTGGAGCCGGTGAAGGAGAGCTTGCGGGTGCGGGGGTCGCGCAGCAGCGGCTCGATAACCGCGCCGGAGTGGCGGGCGGTGATCGTGTTGAGGACCCCCCCGGGCAGCCCGGCCTGCTCGAGGATCTGCGTCAGCGCGAGCATCGAGAGAGGGGTCTGCTGGGCGGGCTTGACGACCATCGTGCAGCCGGCGGCGATCGCGGGGGCCAGCTTGCGGGCGCCCATCGCCATCGGGAAGTTCCAGGGCGTGACGAACACGCAGGGCCCGACGGGCTGGCGCATCGTGAGGATGCGCCCGGAGCCGGTCGTGTTGACCATGTAGCGGCCGTGTACGCGCACCGCCTCCTCTGAGAACCAGCGCAGGAAGTCGGCGGCGTAGGCGACCTCGGCGCGGGATTCCGCGAGGGCCTTGCCCATCTCGAGCGTCATCAGCAGCGCGAGTTCCTCGGCACGGGCGGTGAGCGCCTCGTAGGCGCGGCGCAGCACCTCACCCCGCTCGCGCGGCGCCGTGGCGGCCCACTCGGCCTGGTGCTCAGCGGCCGAGGCGAGCGCGGCGAGCGCGTCGGCGGGCTGCGCGTCGGCGACCTCCACCAGCGTCTCCCCCGTGGAGGGGTCCTCGACAGGGAGCGACCCCGAACCGGTGGCAGCCCGCCAGCGCCCGCCGACGTAGAGCTCGGTGGGAACCCCGTCCAGCACGGCCCGCTCGTCGGCGCTACTTGCCATCGGTCGAGCTCATCTCAGCGAGTTGTTTGGGGATGGAGGAGGACGTTCGTAGCTCATGGTCGTGGTCGGTCCGGTCGATCCAGGGTACATGCGTCTCCTCGCGGCAGCACTGCTCACTGCGGCCCTCGCCGGCCTGTGCGCGGCGAGCGCGGCGGCGGGGGGGCGGGCTCCAGTACTCGTGATCCAGGGCGCGGGCGACGGCCACGGCGTCGGCATGAGCCAGGACGGAGCGGAGGGGTACGCCCAGCACGGGTACGGCTACCAGGCGATCCTCGCGCACTACTACACCGGCACGGCCCTGGGCACGGCCCCCGTAGGGTCCGAGGTGCGGGTGCTGATGGGCGGGAAGGTCCGCAAGGTCCCCCTGGAAACGTACGTGCGGGGAGTGGTGGGCGCGGAGATGCCGGCGAGTTGGTCGCTGGCTGCACTGGAGGCGCAGGCGGTCGCGAGCCGCACGTACGCACTCACCGACCACGCGGGCGGAGCGCGCTTCGACGTGTACGCGGACACGCGCTCGCAGCTGTACCTCGGCACGAAGGCGCAGACCGCCCAGACGGACGCGGCGGTGGCCGCGACGGCGGGCCAGGTGGTGACCTACAACGGGCAGCCTGCGATCACGTACTACTTTGCGAGCTCCGGAGGCGCGACCGAAGACGTGCAGAACGCCTTCCCGGGGGCCACGCCGGAGCCGTGGCTGGTGGGGGTGGCGGACCCCTACGACCAGGGCCCGGAGCACAGCTGGACCGTGAGCATGAGCTTCCCCACGGCTGCGGCGCGCCTGCGCGGCCTGGTGCGCGGCTCCTTCCGCGGCGTCGAGGCGCTCAGCCGGGGCTACTCGCCGCGGGTCCTCTCGGCGTACGTCGAGGGCTCCGCCGGGCACACCGAGGTGAGCGGGCCCGAACTGGCAAGCCGCCTGGGCCTGAGCTCGACGTGGGCGTACTTCAGCGTGCGCACCGCCCACAGCACGCAGCCCGAGCCGGATCTGAGCCACCACACGGCGCCGGTGCCGGCGACGGAAGCCCCGGCGCCGACCAGCCCTCCCGCCTCGCCCGGGCCCGAAGGCGGGACGACCGCGGGCAGCAGCCCGACCCCGGGCACGGGCGGCGGCACGACCCCTCCGTAGGCGGGGCCATACGCTCTACCGGTGAGCGCCCCACTGCTGATCGCCGACGTGCCGTGGCTGCTGTACCGCGCCTTCTTCGCGCTGCCGAAGTCGATCGTCGACGGTGAGGGACGGCCGGTGAACGCGCTGCTGGGGACGGTCAACGCGCTGCTGTCGGCCGTCGAGGCGTGGTCCCCACGGGCGGTGGCCGCGTGCATGGGGGCCGAGCAGGCCACCTACCGCGTGGAGCTCTACCCCGACTACCACGCCCACCGTCCCCCGATGCCCGAGGAGCTCGTGCGCCAGTGGCAGCTGGCGCCGCGGTTGCTGGAGAGCCTTGGCTGGACGGTCTTCGAGAGCGAGGAGTTGGAGGCCGACGACGTGATGTTCTCGCTCGCGGGCGTGGAGACGGAGGCCGGCGGCCGGGCGCTGCTGTTGACCGCCGATCGCGATCTCTTCCAGGCCGTGGGGGAGCATGCGGCGATCGCCGAGCTGCCCAAGGACGGCAAGCCCGTCGAGATCGGCCCCGAGCAGGTGCGCGAGCGCTACGGCATCGGCCCCGAGTTGGTGCCCGACTTCATCGCGCTGCGCGGCGACCCCTCCGACGGCCTGCCGGGCGCCCCGGGGATCGGCGCGAAGACCGCCGCCGAGCTGCTATGCCGCCATGGCTCGCTGGAGGGTGTGCTGCACGCGGTGCAGAGCTCCCCCACGTGCGAGCGCCCGCGAGTCGTCGCGGCGCTGCGCGAGAACGCAGATTTGCTGCGCAACTTCAAGGAGATCGCTACGCTCGTGCGCATCGACGTGCGGCGCCCACGAGATCGCGCCACGGATTTTGCGCACGGGGCACAGGTCGTGCTGGTGCTGGGGATGCGGCAACTGGCCGAGCGACTGAAACGGGTGGCCGAGGATCGGGGCCGAGCTCAATCACTCGGGCAAAACCTGCCCTGACCCTGACTGACCCTGATCAAGGTGGGCAGACAATGCCCTCCACTGTTTGAGGCAACCGAGGTGGAAGGCAAGAATCCAACCCAAGCCGATCAGAAATGAGGACGTGATCGCGGCCTTAGCCACGATCGATACATGCGGAAACCAAAGGCTCGTTACCGCAAGCAGGTCCGGCGTACGTGATAGGTCGTAGAATGTAGCGGGCCGAGAGATACTTGGCAACGCCAGGAATCCCGGCACGGGCCTAGACGAAGTCGACGTCATAGCCTCTCGGCTGTAGCGTCGCGAGGGTCAGGCGGTGAACTTGACGGTGATCACGTCCCCGTCACGCATGAGGTAGTCGCGCCCCTCAAGGCGCAGCGTGCCACGTTCGCGCGCCCCGGCGTAGCCGCCGGCGTCCACGAGATCGCGCCAGCCGATCACTTCGGCGCGCACGAAGCCGCGCTGGATGTCGGAGTGGATCTCACCCGCGGCGTGCCAGGCGGTGAGCCCCTCGCGCAGGTGCCACGACTGGGCGGGCTTGGCCTCGCCGGCGGTGAAGAAGGCGAGCAGGTGCAACAGCGCAAAGGCGCCGCGCACGACACGCTGGAGGCCGGACTCGCTGACACCAAGCTCCTCCCGCATCGCGGCGGCGTCCTCGTCGTCGAGCTCGGCGAGCTCGGACTCGATGCGCGCGGAGACCGCCACGGCGCCCGCTCCCTGGGCGGCCGCGTGAGCCGCGATCTCGGCGGGTACCTCGTCGGCGCCCTCGTCCACGTTGGCGAGGAACAGCACGGGCTTGGCGGTGAGCGAGCCGAGGTCGCGCGCGGCGTTGGGAGCTTCGTCGGGCAGCGGCACGGTACGCACGGGGCGCCCAGCCTGCAGCGCGGCTACGACCTCGTGCAGCCACGCCTCTTCCGCAACGGCGACACGGTCCCCGCCACGGGCGTTTTTGGCGACCCGCTCGACGCGCCGTTCGGCCTGCTCGAGGTCGGCGAGTGCGAGCTCGGTCTCGACGGTCTCGGCGTCGCGCAGCGGGTGCACGTCGCCCTCGGGGTGCACGACGCCCGCGTCGCGGTGGGCGCGCACGACGTGGACGAGCGCGTCGGTCTCGCGGATGTTGGCCAGGAAGCGGTTGCCGAGGCCCTCCCCCTGGTGAGCGCCGGCGACGAGCCCGGCGATGTCGTGAAAGTCGACCGTGTCGTAGACGATCTCCGACGCGCCAAGGGTGGCGGCCACCTCGTCCAAGCGCCGGTCCACGACGGGCACCACGGCGACGTTGGGCTCGATCGTGGTGAACGGGTAGTTGGCGGCCTCCGCCCCCGCTTTGGTGAGCGCGTTGAACAGCGAGGACTTACCTGCGTTGGGCAGCCCGACGATGCCGATGCGGGTGCTCACTGCGCCACCACGGCCACGGCCGTGCCCAGCAGCGCGCCGGCCAGCACGTCTGAGGGATAGTGGACACCCAGGTAAAGACGAGACGCCGCGAGCGACGCCGCGAGCGCGTAGAGCGGGCGAGCGGGCAGCCCGAGGCGCGTATAGAGGCGCGCGCCAGCGAACGAGGTGGAGGCGTGGGCGCTGGGGAAGCTGAGCTGTGTGGGCGTGCTGGTCAACGCCGGCAGCTCGGGCAGCTCGGGCCGCGGCCGGCGGACGAGCAGCTTGAGCGTCGTGTTCAGCGCAAAGGTCCCCGCCACCACCCCGGTCGCACGCCCCCAACGGGCACGCCGCGGGCGGTCGAGCACACAGCCGGCGACGCCAAGCGCGAGCCACACGGCCCCATGCTCACCGAGCCGCGAGAAGCGCGACACGGCGCACTCGCGGCGCGTACCGTGCCCCCGGGTGCGCGCGAAGCGCAGAATCCGCTCGTCGAGAGAGCGCACGGTGTCCCGACCGGCTAGGCGGCGCCGAAGCCTACGCGCTGGTCCTCCTCCTCGGAGCGCACGTACACCACCTGGGCGAGGTCGAGGCGCACTGGGCCGTCCTCGGTCTGCAGCTCGTGCCAGCCGCGGTCCCCGAGCGCCTTGTACAGCTTCTGCAGCTGATCGTCGCCGACCCGCAGCGCGAGCACCTGGCCGCCCTGGAAGCCGATGCTCATGCGGCGCATCCTCGCCATCAGCGAGCCACCTCGCCTGCGGTGGCGGCGGCCGAGGACCCTCTGCCGTGGGGGGCGGGCTCGACGATCTCCACGAGCACGCGCCCGGTGGAGCGGGGCTCCAGGAAGGCGACGCGCGCGCCGCCAATTCCCACGCGGGGAGTCTTGTCGATCAGATCCATCCCCGCCTGGCCCAGCTCGGTGAGCGCCAACTCGATGTCGGAGACCTGGTAGGCGACGTGGTGCAGGCCGGGCCCGCGCTTGGCGAGGAACTTGCCCACGGGTGTGTCGGGGCCGAGCGGGGCGAGCAGCTCGACGTGGTTCTCGCCGACGTCGAGCAGCACCGCCTCGACGCCCTGCTCCTCGACGATCTCGCGGTGGGCGACGTCCAGCTGAAAGCCGTCGCGCCACAGTTGCAGCGCGGGCTCGATCTCGGCGACGGCGATCCCGACGTGGTCGATGCGGTCGAACACCCTGGGGAGTCTATAGGCGTTTCCGCACGCGCTGCAACATCCCCTGGGACCCATGGACCGGGAGGTCGTTCACGTCGCGCCAGGCGTTGATGAGGCCAATCGGCCGGGAGAACCGGCCGGCTCGGCGGCGGAACGAGCTTTCGCAACAACTTGCCGTCGTGACGCTCATCTAGCATTGACCGTATGCAACAAGGAATCGTGTTCGATGGCGACGATACGCTTTGGAATACCGAGTTGCTGTACGACAACGCACGCCAGCAGGCCCGTGAGGCTGTTGAAGCAGCGGGTGTCGACGGCGAGGCTTGGGAGGGAATCGAGCGCAGGATCGATGTCGAGAACGTGGACCGTCTCGGCCACAGCGCTGCACGTTTCCCGCAGTCTTGCGTTGAAGCCTACGAGGCGGCGTGTGCGGCGGAAGGGCGCACGGCCGAGTCGGCCGTGCGAGATGAGGTCCGTGATGCCGCTCGCACCGCCTTCACCACCGAGGCGCCGCTGGTGCCGCGTGTGAGGGAGACGCTCGCGGCGTTGGCGGGTCGTGGGTTTCGACTGGCTCTCCTGACGAAGGGAGAGCCCGCTCTCCAGCAGCGAAGGATCGACCAGAGCGGGCTCGCGCCATTCTTCGATTTGGTGGAGATCGTTGACGCCAAGACGCCGGAGACCTTCCAATCGGTGCTCGCCGGCCTGGGCGTGGCTGCGACTTCCGCGCTGAGCGTCGGCAACAGCATGCGGTCCGACGTGCTTCCTTCGCTCGCGGCGGGCATCAAGCCGATCTGGATCGACGCCCATGTATGGGAGTACGAGCGAGACCACGACGCGGTGGTCGACAATGACATCATCGAGGTCGAGAGCCTCGCGCGACTACTCGACCTCGTTCCCACATGACGTGTGGTCAGCTGAAGGCCGTCTTTTCGCCACCAGTCGCTGTCAGCGAGCAGAGCACGGCTCTGACCTTTTCGGACATCCTGTTTGGCTTCGTGATCAAGGAACTATTCGTGCGGCTGCTGCACTTTGGCACCGAGTCGTGGATCGTTCGGTGGCAGCTCATAACTGGCATAACGCTCGTGCTCGGGAGTTGGATCGGCTATCGCCGCAGCCTCGCGCGGGCGGGTTATGAGCTCAAGTTCTTCAACTTGCCCCTGATTCGTTTCGGGCTCGACCAAGCGATGCTGATCGTGTACTTCCGAGTTGCGACCCTGACGCCCAACGAGGCAAGTCCCAAAGTTGCGGCGGCCTCAGTAACGCAGACCACGCTCAGAGCGCTGCTCATCATATTCGGCCTGTACGTCCTATGGGATGTGTTTGGGCTCCTGATGACGCTTGGAAAGAAGTATAAGAAGATCGATAAAAACAAAATGACCGACGAACAGTTTCCCAAAAACTTCTCTGGCTTCGTGATCAGCGTGGCGTTCTCCGCTCTGTTCGCGGGACTGTATACCATTGCCGAGCGCACCACAATCCACCATCAGCAAGCGGATCGCCTACTGCTCGCCGCAACGGTGTTTCTGCTCGCGTACCGCTTCGCAAAGGAGGTCAGGACCTCGTTACGCGACATGCGCTCCGAGCCGTCCGGCGGCGAGGCGGCTCCAGTGAGCGCCGCGACGTGAGTGCGCAAGGTCTGGCCCCCGCGGGAGCGCACTACGCCAAAAGGCCCGCAAAGAGCCGGGCTTGCCGCGCGTAGCGGTCACCCCCGCAGGTGTCGAGCCGCTCGTGCCGCGTGAGCAGTCCACGGATCCGCCTTCGAGTCGCGATGTGCTGCTCCAGTCGCTTCTGCACCTTCCGCGGATAGCCACGTGCGATGGCACCGTTGATACCGACGAGACGATTGCTGAGATCAAACGCCTACGAGCGCTTCGTGCCGGCGAGCTCGCCCCGCTGTGGATGCTGGCGCGGCCGCCGGCGATCGCGCCAACGTTGCACGATCTGGAGATCGACGTAATCGACGCCACGGATGCCGAACCGATTCTCGGGAACTTTCACTATCTGCGATCTTTTCGACCGGACAGCGTGACGATAGGCGCCACCTACGAAGGCAGGGTGGTGGCGCTCTGCTCAATTTCGCCCCTTGATCTTCCGCTTGTCGCCGAGCGGCTGCCGGTTGACGGGCCGGCGGAGATTGCTGTGGTGTCTCGCGTGTTTGCCTTTGACTGGGCGCCCAGAAATGTCGTGTCCTATCTGTTCGCACGCGTGGAGAAGGCTCGCGCCGTGCAAGGCAACGATGTTCGTCTTCTGCTGACGTACCTGAACCCAAATCTAGGGTTTTCCGGTACGTCTTACCACGCCGCGAATTGGGTCCCACTTGGGCGAGAGGTGGGGACGCGCTACGCGTATCTGGACGCCCGGTACATAACCGACCGCCAGGTGGCGCGACTCTCGGCGGCAGACCAGGCGCGAGTCCAGTATTCAAAGATGCCGTTGCATCCGCTGGTTCTCCTCTGCCGGTTGCTCGACAAGCGTCTCGAGCGCAGACACTCCAAGGGCTTTGACCTGGTATTCGAACGGCCCAGTCAGACACGAGACCAGAACGCTTCCCAAGACTCCTCATGGAGGACGTAGCGATCGTGGGTCGTCAACTCAAACCCGCGCCTCCCCGCCGCCCACAGGCCCGTCCAACGGGGTCGCCGCGACGACCCGTAGCCCAACTCCGGGCGCGCGCTCCAGGCGCGGCGTGCCGGCCATCACACGGTCGATCGCGTCGCGGTCGAGGATCTCGTGCTCGAGGAGCTCGCGGGCGAGCTCGTCGAGGCTGGCGGCGGTGGCCGAGAATGATCTTCAGGGCCGCGCGCCGGCCTTCTTCGACCAGGTCCTGGCGCTCCTCGTCGCGGATGCGCAGCGTCGTCTCCGACAGGCGCACGTCGCCTTCGGGGGAGCGTCCGACGGCGGCGTTGCCCATCGCGAAGTCGTGCACCATCGAGTGGGCGATGTCGGCGACGCGCTTGAGGTCGTCGGAGGCGCCGGTGGTGATCGCCCCGAACACGACCTGCTCGGCGACGCGCCCGCCGAGCAGCACGGTCACGTAGTCGAGCAGCTCCTCGCGGGTCTTCAGGTAGCGGTCCTCGGCGGGCAGGTTGAGCGTGTAGCCGAGCGCGCGGCCGCGGGGGACGATCGAGATGCGGTGCACGCGGTCCACGGAGGGCAGCAGCTCGCCGCACAGCGCGTGGCCGGCCTCGTGGTAGGCGACGACGCGCTTCTCGTGGTCGTTCAGCACCCGGTGGGACTGCACGCCGGCGATCACGCGCTCCAGGGCGCCGTCGAAGTCCGCGTCGGTGATGCCCTTGGCGCCGCGGCGCGCGGCGAAGATCGCGGCCTCGTTGCAGATGTTGGCGAGGTCGGCGCCCGTGAGGCCGCTGGTCTGCTGGGCGACCATCCCGAGGTCGACGTCGTGCAGCGGCTTGTCGCGGGTGTGCACCGCGAGGATCCCTTCGCGGCCCTTGACGTCGGGCGGGGCGACGAACACCTGACGGTCGAAGCGCCCCGGGCGCAGCAGCGCGGGGTCGAGCTTCTCCAGCAGGTTCGACGCCGCGATCACGACCAGCCGGCCGGAGGTGGCGAAGCCGTCCATCTCGACGAGCAGCTGGTTGAGCGTCTGGTCCTTCTCGCCGGAGATGTCCATCCCGCGCCGGCCGCCGACGGCGTCGAGCTCGTCGATGAAGATGATCGCGGGCTCGTGCTTGCGCGCGATCGCGAACAGCCTGCGGATGCGCGCGGCGCCGAGGCCCGCGAACATCTCCACGAAGGCGGCGGCCGACTGCGCGAAGAACTGCGCGCCGGACTCGTGCGCGACCGCCTTGGCGAGCAGCGTCTTACCCGTCCCCGGGGGGCCGTGCAGCAGGATCCCCTTGGGGACCTTCGCGCCCAGCTTGCGGAACTGGGCGGGGTCGCGCAGGAACTCGACGATCTCCTGCAGCTCGGCCTTGGCCTCTTCGGCCCCCGCGATGTCGTCCCACCCCACCGACTGGTCCGAGGACGGCTTGATCTGCTGCGGCTTGACGCGCGGCATCACCTTCAACATCCGAAACATCACGAACAGGAGCGCGCCGAAGAACAGGATCATGAACACGGCGGACCACTGGTAGGCCCAGTTCTGGAGTTCCCCCACGAACGAGGAGAGCGAAGACGCCTCGATCATCGCCGCACCCCTGTGCGACTCGCCCCTCCAGGCTCCAGCTCTCCAGCAGTCCTCTGCCTCATTGCGTGCGCACCGTCCTTGGCTCGATCGAGTCCAATATTACCCAGGGTCGATCCTCGCCACCCCTATCCCAAGACAGAACGCGCCAGGTCGCGGAAGAATTCCGCCGCGAACGCCACGTCGCGCACGTCGATGCGCTCGTCGGCGCCGTGGATCAGCGGCATCATCTCGGGCAGCGTCTGGTGGCGCTGGGGGAAGAAACCGTAGGCGACGCACTCGGGAAAGGCAGCGCGAAAGTGGCGGGAGTCGGTGAAGCCGGGCAGGACCACCGGCACTACCTCGGCGCCCGGGTCGCGCTCGGCGATCCAGCTGGCGATGTCGTCCATCAGCGGCGAGTCCGCGGGCGAGCGGTTGCCGACGACGCGCTCGGTGAACTCGACCTGAAAGCCGTCCTGGCCGAGCACTTCGCCGATTCCCCGGAGCACCTCCGCTTCGCCGAGGCCGGGGGGCACACGACAGTCCACTTTGACCTCGGCGCGGGAGGGGATCACGTTGATCTTCTCCGACGCGCGAATGCGGGTCGGAGCGAAGGTCACGCCGAGCATCGGCTCGAACATGCTCGCTAGGCGGGGGTCGGCGGCGAGCAGGTTGGCAACCGCCCCCGCGGGGTCCTCGGGGTCCTCGCCGATCCCACGCAGGAACGCGGCGGGCTCGGGGGTGAGCGTGTAGGCGGGCTGGCGCTCGGCGAGGCGCGTCAGCAGCGGGCCCATCTTCAGCAGCGCGTTCTCGGCGATCTTCGGCATCGAGGCGTGGCCCGCGACGCCGTCGGTGGTGAGCGTGAAGCGGAAGACGCCCTTCTCCGCACAGCAGACCCCGTAGCGGCGGCGGCCGCGGTACTCGAACACAGCGCCGCCGCCCTCGTTGACGAGCAGATCGCAGCGGACCTTCTCGGGGTGCGTCTGCGTAAGCCATTCGGCCCCCAGCTCCCCGCCAACCTCCTCGTCGACGACCGCCACGACCAGCAGGTCCCCGCGCGCGGGTCGCCAACCGGAGCGAACAAGCGAGACCGCGGCGGCGACCTCGGCGGCGACCTGGGACTTCATGTCGAGCGCGCCCCGTCCCCACACGTAACCCTCGGCGAGCTCCCCCGACCAGGGGCCCCGTCGCCACTCGGAGGGGTCGGCGAGTACGGTGTCGACGTGGCCGAGGTAGCAGAGCGTGGGGCCGGCGGCCGCGCCTCGCAACCGCGCCACGAGGTTGGGTCGCTCCGGGACAGCCCCCAGCAGCTCGCATTCGAAGCCTGCGCCGGCGAGGAGTATCTCGAGGTGCTCCTGCGCGGCCAGCTCGTTGCCGGGCGGGTTGACCGTGTTGAACGCGATCAGCCGCTGCAGCAGCTGGACACTCTCGGTCGCCAGGTCGGCGGTGCTCACCCCGCGATAGTACGCCGATCCCGGCGAGCGCCGGGCACAGCCGCGAGCAGCTCGCGCGTATATGGGTGTTGCGGGGAGACGTAGAGCGCGTCGGCACTCGCGAGCTCGACGATCTTGCCGGCGCGCATGACCGCGACGCGGTCGGCCAGCTGGCGCACGACTGCGAGGTCGTGGGAGATCAGCAGCAGCGTCAGGTCCAGCTCGCGCTGCAGCTCGCGCAGCAAGTCGAGAATCTGGGCCTGAATCGTGACGTCGAGCGCCGACACCGGCTCGTCGGCGATCAGCAGCTTCGGACGCAGCGCGAGTGCGCGCGCCACACCGATCCGCTGGCGCTGGCCGCCGGAGAATTCGTGGGGGTAGCGGTTGTGGTGGGCCGCCCGCAGGCCCACCCTGTCCAGCAGTTCGCACACGGCGCGCCTGCGCTCCGCCCGGTCGCGGTGCAGGCCGTGGATCGCGAACGGCTCGCCGACGATCGAGCCGGCCGTCCGGCGGGGATTCAGCGAGGAGAAGGGGTCCTGGAAGACGATCTGCATCTCGTGGCGCGCGGCCTTCAGCGCAGCGCCCTGCAGGTGGGCGAGGTCGCGGCCCTGAAAGCGGATCTCCCCGGCGGTGGGCTCGAGCAGGCGCATGAGCAGGCGCGCGGTGGTGGTCTTGCCGCAGCCGGACTCTCCCACCAGCCCGAGCGTCTCGCCGCGGCGCAGCTCGAAGCTGATCCCGGCGACCGCCTCGACGGCGCCAACCTGGCGCTGGAACACCACGCCGCGCGTGACCGGGAAGCTCTTGACGAGGTCGCGCACCCGTAACAGCGGCTCAGCTGCGGGCTCGCCCAACGGCTCACCCTCGTGCTGGCAGGCGCTCGCGCTCTCCTCCCGGTGTTCGTGCTCGCCCTCCCCCTCCCGCTCGTGCTCGGACCCGCGCTCGTTCTCGCCCTGGCGCCCGAGCGTCGGGGCCGAGCGCACGAGCTCCTGCGTGAAGGGGTGCTGGGGCGCGGCGAGGACCTGCTCGGCCGAACCCCGCTCGACGATCCGCCCGGCGTGCATCACCGCGAGCTCGTCGGCCATCTCGGCGGCCACCCCGAGGTCGTGGGTGACGAGCACGAGCGCCATGCCGAGCTCCCCGCGCAGGCGACGCAGCAGCGCGAGGATCTGCGCCTGCACGGTCACGTCGAGCGCAGTGGTGGGCTCGTCGGCGATCAACAGCCGCGGCTCGTTGGCGAGCGCCATCGCGATCAGCGCGCGCTGGCGCTGCCCCCCGGAGAGCTCGTGCGGGTAGGCGTCCACCCGCCGCGCCGGCTCGGGGAGGCCGACCAGATCCAGCAGCGCGACCGCTTGCTCTCTCGCGGCGCGCCGCGAGACCTCGCGGTGGGCGCGGATCGCCTCGACCACCTGCGCCCCCACCCGGTACAGCGGGTGCAGCGAGGAGAGCGGGTCCTGAAAGACGATCGCCAGCTCCGAGCCGCGCAGCGCGCGCAAGCGAGCCTCCGGAAGCACCACGAGGTCCACGCCCTCGAACAGGACGCGCCCCGAGACGCGCGCGCCCTGCGCACGGGTGAGCCCCAGCAGCGTCAGCGCGGTGACGGTCTTGCCCGACCCCGACTCCCCCACGATCCCGAGCGTGCGTCCGGGGTGAACCTCGAAGGAGACGCCGCCCACGGCGTGCACCACCCCGTCTTCGGTGGGGAACTCCACGTGCAGGTTCTCCACACGTAGCAGCGGGTCGCCAGGCGCATTCACCGGACCACAACGCCCTCCGGCGGATGGAGACGCCGCCGGCTCATTTGAAGCGGACCCGCGGGTCGAGATACGCGTAGGAGATGTCCACAAGGATGTTGGCCACGACGATGAACAGCGCGGCCAGCAGCACCGTGCCCTCGACGATCGGGAAGTCGGCGTGCACGAGCGCCTCGTAGTTGAGCCGCCCCACCCCGGGGATGTCGAAGACGACTTCGACCAGCAGCGCCCCGCCGAGCAGCGCGCCGAGGTCGAGGCCGAGCACGGTGACGATCGGGGCGATCGCGGCGCGCACCCCGTGGCGCAGCACGCGCCGCTCGGAGAGCCCCTTGGCGCGCGCGGTGCGGATGAAGTCCTGGTCGAGCACGTCGAGCAGGCTCGAGCGCAACAGGCGCGCGTAGACCGCGGCGAAGCTCGCGGCGAGCACGAGCCACGGCAGGATCAGCGAGGTGAACCATTTCCCTGGGTCGCTGCTGAGGCCGACGTAGGAGCCGGCGCCGGGGAAGATCCGGAGCTTGCCGATGTCCGAGGCGAACAGGAACAGCGCGATCAGCCCGAGCCAGTATTCGGGGGCGGAGACGAACGCGAGCGCGGTGCCCATCGCGGCGCGGTCGAGCCACGTGCGCCGCCGCACGGCGGAGACGATCCCGATCGAGAGTCCGCTCACAAGCCAGATCACGACCGCACCGGTGGCGAGCGAGACGGTCGCGGGCAGGCGTTCGGCGATCAGGCTGCGGACGGAGGCGTTTGAGTAGTAGCTGTAGCCGAGGTCGAGGTGCAGCAACACCCCCCGCAGGTAGTCGTAGAACTGGGTGTACAGCGGCCGGTCGAGTCCCAGCTCGTGCGTGATGTAAGCGAGCGTGCGCGGATTCGGGTTGCGCCCGGCCCGCAGCTCCGCGGGGTTGGCGGTGGGGAAGACGTCGAAGAACAGGAACGTGAGCGCTGAAACAATGACCAGCAGCGCGAAGCCCCAGAGGATGCGGCGGACGATGTAGCGCGTCATGGCGATCGGCCGTGGTGAAACCCGGCCGTGCGAGTGCCGGCCGAGCCCTGAGCGAGGAGGTGCATCAGTGTCTCCAAGGCCTCGTGCGCACGCCCCTCACCCCTGCCCGTGGGACCGTTGAACCGTGCCGGCACCACCCCTCACTTCAGCGAGGTGAAGTCGTAGTCCCACGAGCCGTTGTTCCACAGCGCGTTGACGCCCGCGACGCCCGTGCCCTCGATGTTGGCCTGGCTGACGAACACCCCGGGGGCGGCGACCGCCTGGTGCACCAACATTTCGTCGACCTTAGCCCACGCCTGCGCACGCGCCGGTTCGCCGACCACGAGCGCGGCCCGTTCCATCGCGGCGTTGATCTGGGGGTCGTTCACCTGCCCCCAATTGGGGTTGTGACTGGGTGAGATGACAGGTCCGTAGAACGGCACGAACAGCACCGTCTGCGGGTCGGCAAAGTCACGCGTCCAGCCGGCGTTGGGGCAGACGTCGATCTCCTGCGAGGGCACGCCGCAGTACCGTTCGTACATCACCGACTTGGTCACGAGGGAGAGGTGGGTTTTGAAGCCAAGGGACTGCAGCGCCTGGTTGACGATCTGCGCGGTGCCGCTTTCCGGTTCGCCGCCCACGCCGACCACCTGGAGCGTTTTGGTGCCCGTGTACTTGCCGGTCGGGTAACCCGCGAGCTTCATGTACTTCGCGGCGACCGCCGCGTCGCCTTCGGGGTGTTCGTTGTAGTCGAGCTTTGGGCCTGCGAGCCCGCCGGCCTCTTCGAAACCGGCCACGCCGGGGTAGAGGAAGTGCGTCATCGGCTTGGCGACCAGCGCGCCGCCGCGCACCTTGACGAGCGCGTCCCGGTCGAGCGCTGCCCACACGGCCTTGCGCGCGTTGACGTTTGCGAGCGGCCCGTGCGCGTTGTCAAGCGCGGAGTAGTACGTGCCCGAGCCCGGCGTGAAGGTGATCTGCAGCGGGTGGTGTTCGTACGCTTCCTTGACGATTGACTGCGCGGGCGGGTCGTTTTGCAGGACGTGTTCACCCTTTAGCACCTGCTGGCCGATCACGGCCTTTTGACCGCCGATGTTGATGTCGATTTGGTCGAGGTATGCGGGCCGGTAGTCGGTGTGCGGGTTCCACCGGGGGTTGCGCACGAGCGTCGCGGACTTACCCTGTTGGTAGCCGATGCCGAGGAACTTGCCCGTGCTGTCGGACTTCAGCATGTACGGTCCGGTCGCGACCAGGTATTCGGTGCCGTACGTAGAGGGGTGGTGGGCGTCGAGCGGCTTGGCGAACTCGGGGGGCACCGGCGCGGAGAGGGGGAGGCTGAGCGCGCCCGCGAGCAGGCCGGCTATCGGCTTGGTCAGGTGGAAGACGATCGTCGTGCTGTTCGGCGTTTCGATTCCGGGAATCGGGCCGCCGTGCGCCTTTTCCGCCCCGACGATGTCGCCGAAGTAGGGTTCGAAATAGGGGTTGGCGACGTTTGGGTTGGCACCGCGCTCGATCGCGTAGGCGACGTCCCCGGAGTTCACTTCGCGGTTGACGGGCGGGCTGAAGTAGATGTGCGGCTTGATGTGTACGGTCACGGTCTCGCCGCCGTCGGAGACGACCGGGGGGCCCGCGGCGACGTCCGGTTCGAGCTTGGAGGCGGTGTTGGCCGGGTATGAGTAGAGCGGCCGCTGGGTCGCGAACGTCACGGTGTAGTCCTGATCGGAGTACGTGCCGCCCGGGTCGAGGTTTTCGAAGTCCTGTTCCTCGTAAACGGTCAGCACTCCGCCACGCTGCTTGCCGTAAAGCTGCTGGCCGACAGGAGACTCCCCAGCCTTGAGCGGGATCGTGCTGGTGCCGGTCGAGCCGCTGCCGCTGGAACCACACGCGGCGAGCGTGAAGGCGAGCAAACCCGCGAGCGCCGTGCACACCGGGGACGCCAGGGATGCCCTACCGATCGGAGAGCGAAGGCTCTCCGATCGGCCAGCACCGCCTATTTTGAAAGACGTTCTGAGCATCCTCTTCCTCCTCATCTGAGCGGGGTCCTCCGCGGGTTGAGTGCGTCCTGCAGGCCGTCGCCGAGCAGGTTAAAAGCGAGTACAGTCAAAAGCAGCGCGAGGCCGGGGAACAGCATGTACCACCACGCGGTGTTGAAGACGGGGGTGGCTTCGGCGAGCATCTGCCCCCAGCTGGCGGTCGGCGCGCGCACGCCGACGCCGAGGAACGAGAGAGCGGCCTCGAGCAGGATGTTGGCGGGGATCAGGAGGCTCGCGTAGACGATCAGCGGCGCGGTTACGTTGGGGAGGAGCTCGCGAAAGACGATGCGCCCCCCCGAGGCCCCCAACGAACGGGAGGCTTCGACGAACTCGCACTCGCGTAGGGAGAGCACCTGCCCGCGCACGATGCGCGCGATGTAGGTCCAGTTGAAGAGCGCAACGATCGCGATAATCGTGGAGGTGCCGGGCTGGATCGCCCCTCGCACGCAGCCGCGCACACTGCACGCGGCCCCCAGTCCGAGGCCGACGAGCAGCAGCGGAAAGCAGAGCACCACGTCGATCGCGCGCGAGAGCAGCGTGTCGGTGAGGCCGCGGTAAAAGCCGGCGAGCAGGCCCACGACGGTGCCGAGGAGCGTCGCCAACGCGGTGCCGATGACCCCCACCTCCAGCGACACGCGAGTCCCGTAGACGACGCGCGCGAACACGTCGCGCCCGAGCTGGTCGACCCCGAAGGGGTGCGCGGAGGACGGCCCAAGGGGGCTGCCAAAGGCGTCGAGGGCGCCGGGGTTCTGCACGTAGGGCCCGGGCACGCCGGCGAGCCTGCACGATCAGCGGCGCGGCGAGCGCGACCGCGGCGAGCAGCGCGATGAAGCCGAGCGAGACGAGCGCCACGCGGTCGCGGAGCAGGCGCGCCCAGAAGAGCCGCCAGGGCGAGCGCGCGGCGAACCCGCCGTCCACGTCGAGGAGCGGGTCGAGCTCCTGCCCGTCGAGCCCCCACCCGCCGGGTTGCAGCCCGGCGGGCCCGCCGCGGGTGGGATCCTGCAGGAGGATGTCGGCAGCGCCGGTCGTCATACCACAACGACCCAGGTAAGAGAAGGCGTGTTTCTGATGTGGCGCATCAGCCATAGAGGTTCGACACCATCCGGCCGGCGACCTCCCGCGATACTTCCAAATATGGACACCCTTTTCGAGTCCGAAGGCGCCGCTGAGCCCAACCCGGGCCGGAAGCGATCGCGCGCTGGCCGAGGCGGACCCCGCCCTGGCGGAGAGGGACCCCACGGGCCAGCCGCGGAGGGAGAGGACCGCCCGCTGGCGGCACGCGTGCGCCCAGAGCACCTCGAGCAGTTCGTGGGCCAGACCCACCTGCTGGGTGAGACCTCGGCGCTGCGCACCGCGATCGAGCAGGGCCACCCCCACTCGATGGTGCTCTACGGCCCGCCCGGCTCAGGCAAGACGACGCTGGCGCGGATGGTCGCCGAGCGCTCCCGCGCGGTTTTCGAAGAGTTGAGCGCGGTGCAGGCCGGCCGCGCGGAGGTCCGCGCGGTGCTGGAGCGCGCCGCCCACCGCCGCGCCACGAGCGGGACGGGCACGGTGTTCTTCCTCGACGAGATCCACCGCTTCAACAAGGCCCAGCAGGACACGCTGCTGCCGGCGGTGGAGGAGGGCGTGGTCACGCTGGTGGGCGCAACCACGGAGAACCCCGCGTTCGAGGTCAACGGGGCGCTGCTCTCGCGGATGCGGGTGTACGCGCTGCAGGCGCTCTCCGCCGAGGAGGTCGCCGAGGTGCTGCGCCGCGCGCTCGCCTCGGGCGAGCTCGACGGCGCGATCGCGGTCGAGCCACAGACGCTGGAGTTCCTCGCCGCGCGTGCGGAAGGAGACGCGCGCACCGCGCTGAACGCGCTGGAGCTGGCTGTGAAGACGGCAGCGGAGCGGGGCGAGACCAGCGTGGGCATCGCCCGCGCAGAGGACGCGCTGCAGCTGCGAGCGGTGCTGTACGACCGCAAGGGCGACCGCCACTACGACTACATCTCCGCGTGGATTAAGGCCACCCGCGGCAGCGACCCCGACGCGTCGCTGTACTACCTCGCGGTGATGCTCGAGGGCGGCGAGGACCCACGCTTCATCGTGCGGCGCATGGTGATACTCGCCTCAGAGGACATCGGCAACGCCGACCCCGCCGCGCTCAGCGTCGCGGTGGCAGCGGCGCAGGCGGTCGAGCACGTGGGGATGCCGGAGGCCAAATTCGCGCTCGCGCAGGCCGCCATATACCTGGCCCTCGCGCCGAAGTCCAACACCGCAGGCCGCGCGCTGGGTGCGGCACAGAGTCACGTGCGCGAGCACGGCGCGGCGCCAGCCCCGGGGTGGCTTCGCTCTGGCCCTCGGCCGGGCCTCCAGGGCGGTGGCTACGACAACCCGCACGAGCACCCGGGGCACGTCTCCCCGCAGGAGCTCCTGCCCGAGGAGGTGGCGGGCACGCGCTTCTACAAGCCCGACGAGGCCGAGGCGCAGCTGGCGAAGCGGCTGGAGGAGGTGCGCCGCGCCCGGGGACGATAATCAACAGTATGGGGACCGCCGAGCCGCAGACGCTGCACTCGCGCAACCCCGCGACGGGGGCGGTCCTCGGGAGCGTGGAGGCGACCGCGCCGGAGCGGGTCGAGGAGGTCGTGGCGGCGGCGCGCCAGGTGCAGCCGCTGTGGGCGCTGCTGCGCGTGGAGGACCGCGCGCGCTACATGCGTCGCGCGGCGCAGGCGGTCATCGACGAGTTCGACGAGCTCGCGCAACTGCTCGCCCACGAGCAGGGCCGCCCGCGGGCGGAGGTCGCGAGCATGGAGCTGCTGGCGGCGCTCGACGCGCTGATCTGGGTCGCCGACGAGGGCGCGCGGGTGTTGGGCTCCCGCCGCGTGGGGGTGCACCGCTCGATGGCGCTCTCCCGCCGCGCGCGGGTCGCATACGAGCCGTTCGGGGTGGTGGGGGTGATCGGGGCGGGCTCCGCGCCGTTCGCGCAGCCGCTCGGCCAGATCGCCGGCGCGTTGCTGGCGGGCAACGGCGTGGTCTTCAAGCCCGCGCGCCGCGCGTGCCTGGCGGGCGAGCGGATCGCCCGGGCGCTCGCCCGGGCCGGCCTGCCGGAGGGCCTCGTGCGGCTCGTGCACGGCGGCACCCAGGTCGGCGTGGCGCTCGCGCGCTCGCCCGTCGACAAGGTGCTGTTCACGGGCTCCCCTGCGGTAGGACGGGCGGTGGCACGGGCGGGCGTCTCCCAGGAGCGGGAGGTCACGGTGGAGTTGGGGGGCAAGGATGCGATGGTGGTGCTCGCCGACGCGCACGTGGCGCGCGCCGCCGCCGGGGCGCTGTGGGCCGGCTACGCGGGTGCCGGGCAGGCACGGGGCGCGGTGGAGCGGGTCTACGTGCGGCGGGAGGTCCACGACCGCTTCCTCACCCACCTGGTCAACGGGGCGCGGGCACTGCGCGTGGGCGACCCCGAGCGCCCGGGCGTGCAGGTCGGCCCGCTGGCCTCCGCGCGGCGCGTGGCCCACATCCGCGAGCTGGTCGAGGAGGCGGTCGCGCAGGGCGCGCGGCTGCACTGCGGCGGCCCGTTGGAGTCGCCCCCGGAGGGGTGCGCGCCGAGCGCGGCGTTCTACGCGCCCGCGGTGCTGAGCGGGGTAACCCACGACATGCGCGTGATGCGCGAGCCGCTCGACGGCCCGGTACTCGCCGTGCAGGCGGTGGACTCGACCGACCGCGCGATCGCCCTCGCCAACGACGGTGAGTTTGCGTTGGGGGCCTCGGTGTGGACCGCCGACCGCCCCCAGGGGCTGCGGATCGCACGGGAGCTGCACACGGGGATGGTGTGGCTGAACGACCACCTCCCCGCGCCCGCCCTCGCGCGCGGCCCGTGGGGGGCGGCGGCCGGTGGCGGCCTTGGCCGCACGCTCGGCGAGAGTGGTCTGCGCGCCTGCGCGCAGGAGAAGCTGATCGCGTGGAGCCCCTCCGGCGCGCGCGGCCTGTGGTGGGCCCCCTACGACGACCTGCACGCCCGCGCCGCCCGCACGGTCGCGCAGCTGCGCTCCTCCCGCGACGCCGACCGCGAGCGCGCCTGGCGCCAAGGGCTTGGGCCACTCGTGCGGGTGGGGATGCGATCCCTGCGGCGATAACCTCTTTGACATGCCCGCCCAGGCCTATGCAGGCAAGGAGTGCGTCTGCCAGTTGCGCAGGGGGGTCTGCGACCAGTCGTGCGTACAGGGAATGCTCGACACCCCCTTCTACGTCGCCTGCCTGAAGCTCTCCGGCCGGCGCTGCCTCGTGATCGGCGGCGGTGAGATCGGGCTGGAGAAGGTCGAGGGCCTGCTCGCGTGCGACGGCGAGGTCACGCTGATCGCCCCTGAGGCCGAGCCGGCGCTTGAGGCATACGCCCACGAGGGCTCGATCCGCTGGGAGCGACGCGCTTACGAGGGCGCCTGCGACCTGGAGGGCGCGTTCCTTGCGATCGCCGCTACCGCCGACACCGACGTGAACATCTCCGTGTACGAGGACGCCGAGCGGCGCGCGATGCTCGTGAACGTCGTCGACGTGCCGCCGCTGTGCAACTTCATCCTGCCGGCGATCGTGCGCAACGGACCACTGGCGATCGCGATCTCCACCGCCGGCGCCTCGCCGGCGCTGGCCAAGCGCATGAAGCGCGAGATCGAAGGGCAGTTCGGCGAGCCCTACGCGCGTCTGGCGGTGCTGCTAAACGAGGTGCGCGGCTGGGCCAAGGGCACGCTCGCCACCTACCAGGAGCGCAAGGAGTTCTTCGAGGGACTCGTCAACGGAGACCCCGACCCCGTCGAGCTGCTGCGCGCCGGCGACGAGGCCGCTGTGCGCAAGCTGATCGCCGCCGCGCAGCGCGCCCACAGCCTGCAGGCCGCGGGCACCTGAAGGCAGAGTGGCCGCGCTCGAGCTGGAGGACCTGACGCGGTGCTACGGCGAACGCGAGGCGCTCGACGGAGTCTCGCTGTCGTTGCAGGACGGTCAAACGCTGGTGGTGCTCGGTCCCAACGGGGCGGGCAAGACGACGCTGTTGCGGGTGCTCGCCACACTGTTGCGCCCCCACGCAGGGGAGGTACGAGTGTTGGGGCACGCACTGCCGAGCGAGGCGTGGGCGGCCAGAGGGCGGATCGGCCTGCTCGGCCACGAGCCGATGCTCTACCGAGAGCTGACCGCACGTGAGAACCTGCGCTTCCACGCCCGCCTGCACGGGGTCGGCGTGGAGCGAGTCGAAGAGCTGCTGGAGGCGGTGGGTATGGCCGCTCGCGCCGAGGAGCCGGTACGCACGCTCTCGCGGGGGATGGTGCAGCGGGTGGCAACCGCGAGGACGTTGCTACACGACCCCGAGCTGCTGCTGCTGGACGAGCCGCGCGCCAACCTGGACCCTGCGGGGGCGGAGCTCGTGGAGCCGCTGATCGGACCGACCTGCGGCCGCACGCGGGTGGTGTGCAGCCACAATCCGGAGGTGGACCTCGCCGGAGCGGATCTCGTGCTGGGCCTGCGCAGGGGTCGTCCGGCGCTGCTGGCGAGCCCCGCGGCGGTGGACTCAGAGGCGATCCGGGAGCTGTACAGGTGAGCGCCGCCACGGACGAGACAGCGGTGCAGGCGAACGCGGTCCGCAACCCCGACCCACGCCCACAGCGGCCGCCGCCGCCCGGCTTCGCGCGCACCGTGGCCGCGCTCCTGCGCAAGGAGCTGCTCGTGGAGCTGCGCACGCTGGAGTCCGTACCGGGGATGTCGCTGTTCGCGGTGACCGTCTTCGTGATCTTCCACTTCGCGCTGAACCGCACCGGGGTCAACGGGGACGAGGCGGCGGGGATCCTGTGGGTGACGCTGCTGCTGGCGGCGCTGCTGGGGATCAACCGGCTGTTCGTCGCCGACGCCGAGGAGGGCGGCTTCGACGGCTTCCTGCTCGCGCCGGTGGACCGCACCGCGCTGCTCGCGGCGAAGGCGCTCGCGCTGCTCTGCTACCTGGTGGTGCTGGAGCTGGTGGCGGTGCCGGCGTTCGCGCTGTTGCTGCTGGAACCTTCGCTCGGACCCGCCCTGCCGGACCTGCCCGGGGTGCTGGCGCTGGGCGACGTGGGGGTCGCGCTGATCGGCACGCTGGTGGCCGCCCTCGCCGTGCGCACCCGCGCGCGGGACCTGCTCGGGCCGCTACTCGCGCTGCCGCTGCTCGTGCCGGTCGTGATCGGCGGGGCGCGCGCCACCGCGCCGCTGCTCACGCTGGGCCACGCCGCGGGGGCGGGCGCGGTTCCAATCCGCTGGCCGCTGACGCTCGCGCTCTATGATTTGGTGTTCGGGCTGATCGCCTACGCCGTCTTCGACTTTCTCTTGGAGGACTAGAGCCATCGCCACCACCCCCTCCGTCGCGCGCGCCCGCCGTCGTCCGGCTCTCTCCGGCAAGGGCCTGCCCGCGCTCACCGTCGCGACGCTCGCCGCGATGGCGGCCTCGCTCGGCCTCGTCTTCTTCTACGCCCCCCTGGAAGCCGAACAGGGCTTCCTGCAGAAGATCTTCTACGTGCACGTGCCCCTCGCGATCGTGGCGCTGTGCGGCTTCGTGCTCGGGGGGCTCTTCGCGATCCAGCACCTGCGCACGCGCGAGGCGCGCTGGGACCTGCGCTCCTACGTGACGATCCACATGAGCCTGATCTTCGCCGTCGGCACGCTCGTCACCGGCTCGATCTGGGCGAAGGGCTCGTGGGGGCACTGGTGGGTGTGGAGCGAGCCCACGCTCGTGTCGTTCCTGATCGTCTTCCTGCTGTACGCCACCTACCAGCCGCTGCGCTTCGCGATCGAGGACCCCGAGCGCCAGGCGCGCTACGCCTCGGTGTTCGCCGTCACCGCGGGGGCGTTTGTGCCGATGAACTTCATCGCGGTGCGCCTCTCGACCGCGTACCTGCACCCGCGCGTGCTCGGCTCCACCTCCAACCTGCCCGGCTCGATGGCGCTCACGTTCGTGGTGTCGCTGGCGGCGGTGGCGCTGCTGTTCGCGACGCTCTGCCAGTACGAGCTCACCGCCAAGCACGCCCGCGCGCAGCTGCGCGTTCTACGGCGGCGCGCGGAGGCCGTCTGATGCCCGCGCTGCCGCTGCACACGGCCGGCAAGTACGTCGCCGCGGCCTACATCGTGCTGTTCGCCCTGGTGCTGATCTACGTGGCGATCATGGCGGTACGCTTGAGCCACATCGAGCGTGATCTGGGGGAGCTACTGGAGCTGTCCGAGCAGAAGGCCGAGGAGCCCGAGGTCGTCGAGATGGAAGCCACGCCGGCATGAGCGAGCTGCTGGCGCTCGGGATCTCGCACAAGACCGCGCCGGTCGCGCTGCGTGAGCGGCTCGCGGTCACCGAGCCGGGAGCAGTGGCGCTCGCGCAGCAGATGACCGCCACCGCGGAGGTACGCGAGGCCGTGGTGCTATCCACGTGCAACCGCACCGAGCTCTACCTCGTGGTCGGCGACCCCGTCCGCGCCGAGGCGGAGGCGCTGGGGCTCCTGGCCCACCACGCTGGCCTCGACTCCGCAGAGCTCGCGCAGGAGCTGTACACGCCGCGCAACTGCGACGCCGCGCGCCAGCTCTACCGGGTCACGGCGGGCCTCGAATCGATGATCGTCGGCGAGGCCGAGATCCAGGGGCAGGTCAAGCGCGCCTTCGAGGCCGCGCTGCGTGCGGGCTGCACGGGGCCGCTCTCCAACCGCCTGTGGAGCGCCGCGCTGAGCACCGGCAAGCGGGTGCGCTCGGAGACCGCGATCGGCGCCAGCCACGTGTCCGTCCCCTCCGCGGCGGTCGGCCTCGCAGTGGAGCTGCTCGGGGACCTGCGCGAGCGCCACGTCGTGATCCTCGGGGCGGGCGAGACGAGCGAGCTGACCGCGCAGGCGCTCGCCGACCGGGGGGCCGGCACGATCTTCGTGGCCAACCGCCACGCCGACCGCGCGCGCAGCCTCGCGCAGCGCTTCGGCGGCTCGGTCGTCGGCCTCGACGGGCTGCCCGAGCAGCTCACGCGCGCGGACATCGTGGTCTCCTCCACCTCCTCTCCCCACCCGATCGTCGGCCGCGAGGAGCTCGAGCTCGTGCTCGGCCAGCGAGCGGGGCGAGCACTGCTGGCGATCGACATCGCGGTGCCCCGCGACTTCGAGCCCGGCTGCGGCGAGCTCGAGGGAGTCACGCTGTACGACATCGACGACCTCCAGGCGGTGGTGGCGCGCAACCTTGACACGCGGGCCGGGGAGGTCCCGCGGGCGGAAGCGATCGTGGAGGAGGAGATCCACCGCTTCGCGGGCTGGCTCGGCCAGCTGGAGGCGCTGCCCACGGTCAGCGCGCTGCGTGAACACGGCGACGCGATCGTCGAACAGGTGCTCGCCGAGAACGACGGACGCTGGGAGTCTGCCTCCCCGCGCGACCTCGTCCGCGTGGAGGCGCTCGCGCGCTCGATCGCCAACCGCCTCCTGCACGAGCCGACGATCCGCCTGCGCAGTCTCTCTGAAGCGCGCAGCCACGCAAGCCTGCAGCTCGTGCGCGAGCTGTTCGGCCTGCACGAGGACCCCGAGGAGGAGTGGTTCGGCGAGGACGCCTCCGGGCGCTCTTCGATCGGTGGGCCCCCCGACGTGCATCTCGCCGAGGTGCACGACCTGCGGCGGCGCCGCCGCAAGGGCCCGTAAAGGAGGCCGGGGAGGACAGATGCGCATCGGGACCCGCGGCAGCGCCTTGGCGCTCGCGCAGACGCAGTTCGTCGCCGGGCTGCTGGCCGAAACGGGGGCCGATTGGGGAGACACTCGCTCCGCCGAAGCCGGGGGACGCTCGCCTTTAGCGAGCATCCCCGTTTCGGCCAGCATCCCCAAATCGACCAGCGCCGAAGGCGCGTGTCTCCCGGCTTCGGTCCCCTACCTATCCGGGGCCGGGGGAGCGCGTGGGGCGGATGGGTTCCCGACCATCGAGCTGGTCACGATCGCCACGAGTGGAGACCGTGGGCCACCAGGCGGGGACAAGTCTCGGTGGGTGCTCGAGCTGGAGCGCGCGCTGAGCGCCGGGGAGATCGACCTCGCAGTGCACTCCGCCAAGGACGTCCCCGGCGAACTGGCCGACGGTCTGGCTCTGCTGGGCGCCCCCGCACGCGCGAAGGCCGGGGACGTGCTGTGCATCAGAGAGCCCGCCCCGTCCCAGTCTTCGCCCGAGCCCACCACGACCGAGCCCGGCCGTCTGCCGTCTCAGCGTGGTGACCTGGAGCAGCTCGCGGCAGGTGCTCGTGTGGGCACGAGCAGCCTGCGGCGCGCCGCCCAGCTGCGCGCCGTGCGCGAGGACCTGGAGGTCGTACCGGTGCGGGGCAACGTGGACACCCGTCTGCGCAAGCTGCGCGAGGGCGACGTCGACGCACTGGTGCTGGCCCACGCCGGTCTGGTCCGCCTCGGTCGCGAGACCGAGGCCAGCGCGGTGCTCGACCCCGCCCGCTTCGTCCCCTCCCCCGGCCAGGGCACGCTGGCGCTGGAGGGGCGCGCTGAGGACGAGCGCACCCGCGAAGCCGTGCAGGCGATCACCGACGCCAAGGCGTTTGCCTGCCTGCAGGCCGAGCGCGCCGTGGCCCACGCGCTCGGAGCAAGTTGCAACACTCCCCTTGGAGCGCACGCCCGCGACAACGGCTGCGGTTGCCTGCACCTGCGCGCGTGGGTCGGCCTCCCCGACGGCTCGGCGTGGGTGAGCGATGAGCTGCTGGGTGGCTTCTACGACCCCGACGCGCTCGGGCGCCGCGTGGCTGAGCGGCTGCAGCTCGCGGGGGCCGACGACCTGTTGTTGCGCGCGGAGGAGCTCGCCGTTGAGCACGCCTGAGACAGGACGCGTGTACCTCGTCGGCGCAGGCCCTGGCGACCCCGGCCTGCTGACCGCGCGCGCACTTGAGCTGATCGCGCAGGCCGACGTGATCCTCTTCGACCGCCTGATCCCCACCGAGGCGCTGGAGGGCGCGCGCGCGGACGTCGAGCTGCTGTTCGTCGGCAAGGAGGGCGGCGGGCCGTCAGTACCACAGGAGCGGACCGAGGCCCTGATGGTGCAGCGCGCGCAGGAGGGGCGCACCGTGGTGCGGCTGAAGGGCGGCGACCCGTTCGTGTTCGGCCGCGGCGGCGAGGAGGCGCTCGCGCTGCGTGCGGCGGGCATCCACTTCGAGGTGGTGCCGGGCGTGACCGCGGGCGTGGCCGCCCCCGCCTACGCGGGCATCCCCGTCACACACCGCGGGCTGTCGACCGCGGTGGCGCTAATCACCGGGCGCACCCGCGCGGACGGTCCCACCGGGGAGGCCGACAGCGGCGAGGACGGCGGCGGCGCGGAGCGGCGCGAGAACGGGGGGGACGGCCGCGAGGACGGCGCGGGAGACGAGACCGACCTCGACTGGCCCGCCCTCGCGGCCTTTCCGGGGATGCTCGTCTTCTACATGGGCGTGCGTCAGCTCCCCCACATCGCCGCCTCGTTGATCGCCGCCGGCAGGCCCGCCTCAGAACCCGTGGCCGTGGTCGAACGGGGCACGCTGCCCGACCAGCGGACCGTGACCGGCACACTCGCCACGATCGCCGAGCGGACGCGCGAGGAGCAGGTGCGGGCTCCCTCGATCACCGTGGTGGGCGCCGTGGCCGAGCTCGCCGGGCAGCTCGCCTGGCGCACGCCGCTGCCGCTGAGCGGGCGCTCCGTGGCAGTCACCCGCGCCCGCGCCCAGGCCAGCGGCCTGGCCCACCAACTGCGCAAGCTCGGGGCCCACGTGGTGCAGGCCCCCGTGATCCGCACCCGGCCGTTGGACGGGCCGCCGCTCGACCCCACCCCTTACGACCTGATCTGCCTCTCGAGCCCTAACGGGGTCGCCTGCCTGTTCGAACGCATCGCGGCGGGCGGGCTGGATACGCGCGCCCTCGCGCGCACGCACATGGCGGCGATCGGCCCGAGCACCGCGCGCGCGCTGGCCGAGCACGGGATCGCCGCAGACGTCGTCCCGGAGCGCTTCGTCGCGGAGTCGCTGGTGGAGGCACTCGCCGAGCTGCCCATCCGGCGCGCCCTGGTCGCACGCGCCCGCGAGGCCCGCGACGTGCTCCCCAACGCGCTGAGCGCCCGCGGCGTCGAGGTGAGCGTGCTGGCGCTGTACGAAACCGTCGCCGAGCCGCTCTCCCCGTGGTCGCTGGCGGCC
Organism: uncultured Solirubrobacterales bacterium; assembly: GCA_963702085.1. Classification (GTDB taxonomy): domain Bacteria; phylum Actinomycetota; class Thermoleophilia; order Solirubrobacterales; family Solirubrobacteraceae; genus Palsa-744. Next base: position 3,809,069 of record OY969707.1, read on the forward strand.
ACCCGCGAGGCCGACTACATCACCTTCACCTCCTCCTCCACCGTGCGCTTCTTCCTGGAGGCCGCCGGCGGCTCGGCCGGCCTCTCCCCCACCACCCGGATCGTCTCGATCGGCCCCGTCACCTCCGCCACCCTGCGCGAGCACGGCCTCGAGCCCCACGTGCTCGCGCGCCGCCACGACATCGAGGGGGTCGTGGAGGCGCTGCTGTCGGACGCCGCCACACAGGCGCACTGAGCGCCGCCGTAGCACGCGAGCGCTTTGGGTTCGTGGGCCCTTCGCCGCACAACGGTCCCGGTTCGCGACACACCGGCCCCACCCCGTGCGATCGAATGGTCCGCGACCGCACCCCGACCTGGTAGCACTCGGGTGATGTCCACTTCCGCGGGTGCGCTCGGGCGTCCCCACGTGCACCTGCGCCGCACCGACTCGACCAACGAGCGCGCTCGCGCGCTGGCGCTTGCAGGAGCACCCCACGGGACGCTTGTGACCGCCGCCGAGCAGACCGCCGGGCGCGGGCGCCAGGGACGGCGCTGGAGCGCGCCGGCGGGCAGCGCGCTGCTGGCGTCGCTGCTGCTGCGGGACCCACCCGCGCTGCTCCCGCTCGCCGCGGCCGTCGCCGTCTGCGACGTCGCCGGTGCCGGCTCGCGAATCAAGTGGCCCAACGACGTCGTGGTGCCGCGTGGGGACACCCTCGCCAAGCTCGCGGGCATCCTCGTCGAGGGTCGCCCGCAGGAGGGCTGGGCGGTGCTCGGCATCGGCCTCAACGTGGCCGTGCGCGTCGAGGAGTTGCCGGCCGAGCTGCGCGACACCGCGGCTACTCTCGGGCGCTCGCCCGAGGAGATCGAACTGCTGCTTGCCCGGCTGCTCGCGGCGCTCGGGCAGCGCCTTGGCGAACCGGCCGCGCAGATCCTCGAGGCTTGGCGCGCGCGCGACGCGCTGTGCGGACGCGAGGTCTCATGGGCCGCGGGCCGCGGGCGGGCCGCAGGGATCGACGGACACGGACGACTCGTCGTGAGGCTCCCCGACGGCGGTCACACCACGCTCGACGCCGGTGAGGTTCACCTCGTGCCGGGACCCCCTGGGCTCTAGGGTTCGCGACAAAGTAGATGGCGGATCACCGGACCGTCAGATACTTCGCCGTGGGCTCTAGTCCTCCGACGCCTCCGCCGCGGGTGTCTTCGGTCGGGCCGCTTTTGGCCGGGTCGTTTTCGGTCGGGGAGCTTTTCTCACACCCCTCTTTTTCGGACCACCGGACGACGTTGCGCCGTTCCCCTCGGGGGTGCTCACCGCCTGCGTCTCGCTGGGCACCTTCACACCCGAAGCCGACGCCTCTGCGTGCGGGGACTCGGCCTCTCTGCCCCTCGGGGACGCCGCCTCTGCCCCATTCGAGGACGACCCTTCGGCGTTTGTGGGGTTGGGGGTCCCCGCCCCACCCGTCGTGACCTTCGGCACCTTGCGCTTGCGCTTGTTGGTGCGCGCGCGGCGCTTGGGGAAGTTGCGCAGCAGCTCGCGCGCGAGCGCGGGGGGCTTGCGCGCCATCCGCGTGCGTGCGCCGCGCAGCGCCTCCTCAGCCTCGGGGGTGTGCGCCAGGGCGGCCGCGAGCAGCGCCGCGGCGAGGCGTCTGTCCTGCTTGCGTGAAGCGTGTATCAGGCGCCGCGCGTTGCGGGCGTGGGCGCCGCCGGAGGAGTTCACCAGCAGGCCCAGCAGGCGCTTGGTCTCCGGCCAGCGCTGCACCGCGTACTCCTCGTGCAGCTCGCGCGTGTACTCAGCGAGGCGCCAGATCCACGCGGAGGCCTGGTCGCGGCTGCCGATGCGCCGCTCCACGAGCGCGCGCAGCAGGATCTTCGAGGCCTCCCGCCGTTCGGCCAGCGGCCACGCGCCGATCTCCTCGACGGCGGTGTCGAACGCGTCCGCGTCGCGGCCCGCCGCGATGTCCGCGAGCGCTCGTAACCGCAACTGCGGGCTCTTGTTGCGCTGCACCGCGGTGACCAGGAAGCGGCTCTTGAGCTCCCCGGTGCGGTCGTAGTGCAGCATCGCCCGCGCGCGGCGCCACCCGGTCGCGCTCACTCGTGCACCCGCAAGCGCCGCCCACACGTGCTGCTCGCCGTAGTCGAGGTTCTCCACCGCGATCCGCCACAGCTCGCGCTCGAAGACCGCGAAGCGCCGCTCCTCCTCCGCGCACACCGGCAGCACGCGGCGCTCCACCCGCATTCTGCGGCCGCGGCCGCGGCGCACCGGCCCCACGACGATCGCGCCGCCGCGGTACACGTCGCGGCCCAGCAGCGAGTGCAGCGTCACGACGGGGTCGTCGTGCTTGGTCGCGGGGTGCACAAAGTCCACCACCAGTCCCGCCTCCTTGCCAGGGTGGCGGCGCGTCACGCGGCCCACGCGCTGCTGGTAGATCCGCCGGGACGCCGTCGGCGCGAGGTGCACGCAGACCGTCGCGCGCGGGCTGTTCCATCCCTCCGCGAGCAGCTGCGCGTTGATCAGCACGTCGATCTCGCCCCGCTCGTAGCGCGCGAGCACCCACGCGAGCTCGCGCTTGGGGGTCTCCCCCGAGACCGCCTGCGCCTTGATGCCTTCCGCGCGGAACGCCTCCGCGAGGTTGTACGCGTGACGCACCCCCGCCGCGTACACCACCCCGGGCACCCCGTTGAAGCGCGTCTTGTAGAGGTTGGCCATCGCCATGTTGAAGGGCTGCTGGTCGAGCAGCTGCGCGAGCTCGTCCTGGTCGAACTCGACGTCCACCTCGCCCCGGCGTAGCGGCACCTTGGCGATCGTGCGCACGCCCACGCCCGGGGGGATACGCACGCAGCGCAGGGGTGAGATGACCCCCCGGCGCGCCGCCTGGGCGAGGTCGAAGCGGGAGGTCTGCGTGGGGAACAGGTCGGTGACGTGGCGCGCGATCAGCGCTCCCGTGGCGGTCATGCCGATGAAGATCGGGCCCGTCCACGCGCGGATCGCGCCGCTCGTCTTCTCCCCCAGCGCGGTGTGCGCCTCGTCGCAGATCACGATCGTGTAGGCGCTCGAGATCGTCCCCGCGTTGCGCACGAACCACTGGTAGGTCTCCACCGACACGGGGCCCTTCGTGGAGTCCTCCCCCTTGTACAGCGGGCGGCTGATGCGCTTGGAGTAGCCCCGGTCGCGTAGCTCGCCGAGGAACTGGTCCACGAGGTTGCGCCGGTGGGTGAGGATCAGGATGCCCCCTGTCTGCGAGGCCTCCACGAAGCCCAGCGCCGCCACCGTCTTGCCCGCGCCGGTGGCGTGCTCGAACCAGAAGCGCTTCGCCGCGTTGGGGTCCTCGGGCTGGTCGGGGAGCGCGTCCTCCTCGTCCTCGTCGACCCAGTCCCGAGGCTCCTCCTCACTCTCATCCGCCTCCTCGGCGTCGCTCTCGGGCAGCGGCTCGAGCTCGTCCTCCAGGTCGCCGAGTTCCTCCTCTTCCTCCGCCTCCTCTTCCTCCTCAGTCTCTCCGTCCTCGTCCTCGTCCGCCTCCTCGTCCTCGTCCTCCACCCCACCGTGCGCGGGCACCCCCTCATCCTCGTCCTCCCGCTCCGCGAGTCCGTTGGCGGCGGAGGCTCCATTCGCACTGCCGGCGCCCGCCTCCGCGCCGAGGATCGCGGCCGAGGCCAGCAGCTCTGGCGAGGCCGCCGTCGCGGCGCGGCCATTGCCGTTTCCCACGCTTCGTTCGGCCTCTGCCAGCAGCGCCGTGAGGGTCCCCGAGAGGGCGTCCACCTGGTGAGCGGAGAGCACCGTGCCGTCGGCCAGTCGCGGCTCCTCGTCGGAGAGCACTCTTTCCAGGCCGAGCAGCAGCGAGAACTCCCGCCGCCACTCCGTCGAGGGGTACTGCGCCTGCTCGTAGAGCTCCGCCAGCGCCGCGTCCAGCGCGCGGCGGCGCGCACCACCGGGCGCCAGTGCCACCCGTGACTCCTCACCCTCGTGCAGGAACCGCTCGCGCACGAACTCCTCCGCACGCGTAATGTCGGCGGAGCTTGGAATGGGCGCGGCCGCGAGGGCCACTGGGGTGGACTCGGCCATTGGAGGCTCTGGACTTCGAGACGGAGCCAGCGCAGGAGTTCTGCGTGGCTCGGAGCACCGGCACCGTGCCGGCAGACCCCTGGGTACCCTGAGCAACAACGGCTCCGGGTCCCTTCAGGATATAGCACTCCCCGGCCGTATTGAAGGGGGCGGGATCGGGGGGCGATCTGACACCCTTAGAACGATGACTCCGACACGGCTGCTCACGCTCGCCGGCGCGCTGGCGCTCCTGGCGCTGCTTGCGGTCGGGCTCGTCCAGCTGGCGGAGCGTTCGAGCTCTCCCGGCGGGGCGGCGGCACGGCTCACCCCGGCGCAGATGCAGGCGCTGCTGGCCGGCTCTCCGGCCCCGCTCGCGGCGCTGCACGCGCAGGCCGACCAACTGCTGGGCGGAGGCGCACGGGCGCTGCGGGCGCGCCTGCACGCATTGCGGGGGTGGCCGGTCGTGATAAACAAGTGGGCCTCCTGGTGTGAACCCTGCAAGGCTGAGTTCGGCGCCTTCCAGCGGGCCGCCGCAAACCTCGGGCGCCGGGTGGCGTTCCTGGGGATCGACTCGGGCGACACCTCCCGCTCCGATCCGCTCCGCTTCCTACGCGCCTTTCCCGTGAGCTACCCCTCCTACTACGACCCCTCCGGCTCCCTCGGCGTGGAACTGACGGACTCCTCGTTCACACCCGTCACCGTCTTCTACAACCGCCGCGGTGAAGCGTTCCCCCGCCAGGGGGCCTTTCCCTCCGCCGCGAAGCTCGAACGCGACGTCGAGCGTTACGCCCTGGGCGCGTGATCCTTGCCTGAGATCCGCGTCGACCCGCTCTCCGGGCACAAGACGATCGTCGCCGGGGAGCGCTCCCGGCGGCCCGGCGGCGAGCCGCGGTGCGCCCCGCCAGACCCGATCGACCCCGCCGGCGACCCCTTCGCGGAGGGCCACGAGGACCGCACTCCCCCGGAGCTATACGCCCTGCGGCCGCAGGGCGGCCCGCCGGATTCGCCCGGTTGGCGCGTGCGGGTGGTGCCCAACCTCTTTCCCGCGCTCACCCCAGCCCCCGTCCAGCCCGACCCGTCTTTTTCGAGCCCGCCCACCCCGCCGTCCATCCCAACCCACCGAGTCGCAGGCGGCTCCCCCGCCGCGTCGGACTCCGCGCCGGCCCCTGGGCGCCAAGGGGACGCACGACGAACTCCCGGCCCACACGCGGAGGCACGTCCCGACCTGTTCACCGCTGTGCCGGCCTTTGGGGCGCACGAGGTCATCGTCAACGCGCCCCGCTCGGTGTACTCGCTCGCGGAGTTGCCCGTCGAGCAGGTCGCGGCGGCGATCGAGGTGTGGCGCGAGCGGATGCGCGTGCACGCGAAGTGCGCCTACTCGCAGCTGATCGTCAACGAGCGTCGCGAGGCGGGGGCGTCCCTGCCACACACCCACGCGCAGCTCTACGCTTTGGACTTCGTGCCCGCCGACGTGGCGCGCGAGCGCGAGCGCGCGGGGGCGTACGCGACGCGCACGATGGGCGGCGACCTGCTCGGGGACCTCCTTGCGGAGGAGGTGCGCCGCGGGGAGCGGGTGGTGGCGATCGACGAGGAGGCGGTGCTGCTGGCCCCCTACGGCTCACGCGTTCCCTTCCAGCTGCAGCTCGTTCCCCGTCGTCCCCGCGCGCGCTTCGAGGACGAGGGGCCCACCGGCGCGGCATTGCTACACGACGGCCTGCGCCGCCTCGCGCGCCACCTCGGGTCGAGCCCGCCTTTGAACCTGTGGGTGCGCACCGCCCCGCGGGGGGCCGAGCGCTTCTGCTGGCGCATCGACGTGCTGCCACGCCTCACCCACCTCGCGGGCCTCGAGCTCTCCACAGGGGTCAACCTCCTCATCGTCGCCCCCGAGGACGCCGCGGCGGTGCTGCGCGAGGCGTAGCGGCCGCCGCAGCCCGCGCGCCCGAAGGCTGGCAGGCCGTGGGGAGGTGGGTTTGTGGGCAACTTTTCGGCCCTTGTATAGGTCCCTACAGGTCCCCACATAAGGGCCCACGAACCCTAAGTCCCCGACAGCAAACCTCTCGCAAACCCTGTCCGGCCAGTAGGCTGCCCGTCGATGCCGCCCGTCGATCGTCCCGTCCCTCGCTTCGCGGCGGAGCCCCCCCAGGAGGGGCTGCCCTACGGCCGCTGGGCCGAGCGCCTCGGCCGCGAGCTCCTCGCGGCGTGCCTGGCCCTGGAGCAGGAGCACGAGGATCTTGGGGAGCCGGGGGAGTTCGTGTGGTTCCCCGACCGCTCCTGGCACGGGCACACCTACATGCCCGCCACCGCGTCCACCTCGGGGGGCTATGAGCTGTTCGGCTACGTGCGCTTCGTGCCCTCCGACGAGGAGGGAGGCGAGCCGAGCGGCTTCTCCGCGTACGTGGACTTCACCGAGGAGACCGCCGCGGCGAACCCGCAGTGGAGCCTCGACCTCAGCGACGAGGTGGTCGGCCGTTGGCGCGGTCCCGGCGGCGCCGAGGCCGCCATGACGCTTGTGTGGGGGCGCCCGCTGGTAGCGGGCGGTACCGTGGTCACCGCGGAGCTCGGCGTCCACACGGTGGACCAGTGCGAGCTGCTCGAGTCCCGCTTTACGCTGCTCGCGCCCGACGACTTTCGCCACGACCTGCTGGAGGTCGCTCTCTGGAGCGCCCGGGGCCGCGAGCTCGCGCGGGAGTCGCTGTACGCGGGCGAGGAGGACGAGGGCGAGGAGGACGACACGACTTCAGCTTCAGATTAAGGAGCTTCTGCCGATTAGCGGTTCATGCGGCGACAGCACGCCCGTCTCAGCCTGACCGGCCGAGTTGCGCTGTGGAGCCTGGTCCCGATCGTCGTGCTCGGAGTCGTCCTCGCGCGGGTGTTGCAGACGCAGATCGTGAGCCGCACCCTCACCGACGCGGACCAGTCCGCGCAGCTGGTGGCCCGGTTGGGGGTCCAGCCTTGGCTGACACCCCACGACCTGCACGAGGGACTCAGTGCGCAGAGCATCCACACGCTTGACGTGCAGTTGCGTGCACGCTCGGTGAGCGACCTCGCGCAGATCAAGATCTGGAACGCGGGAGGCCGCATCGTCTACTCCGACGACCACGCCCTGATCGGGCGCAGTCTCGGCGTGGGCGACGACGAGCTGCACGACGCCCTCGCCGGACACCCCAACCCGGCCAAGGTGATCACACCCGCCCCGCACACCGAGACCGCCAGCGAGGTCGGGCTGGGACGGCTCGTGGAGGTGTACGTCCCGCTGCGCTTCTCCCACTCGGGTCCCCCGGCGGGTGCGTTTGAGATCTACCTGAGCTACCGGCCGATCGCCGTCGCGGTCAGCCACGACGAGCGCACGATCGCGCTGCTGGTGTTCCTCGGCCTCGCGCTGCTGTGGGCCGTCCTGTACCGCATCGTCGCCTCCGCCTCGCGGCGACTGCGCCGTCAGGCGCGGGAGAACGACCGCCTCGCGCGTTACGACCCGCTCACGGGCCTGCCCAACCGCACGCTGTTTCGGGAGCGCGCCGCCCGGGCGATCGGGCCAGTCCATCCGCACGCACGCCCGGCGACGGAAGCGAAGCGGGAACCCCTACCGGACCACGCGCGTGCAGACGGGGAGTCGGTTGCGGTGCTGCTGCTCGACCTCGACGGGTTCAAGCAGATCAACGACACGCTCGGCCACTCCGCCGGCGACGCGGTGCTGCGGGAGGTCGCCGCGCGCCTGCGAGCGCAGCTCGACCCCGACACGCTGCTTGCGCGTCTGGGCTCCGACGAGTACGCGATCCTCCACCCTCACGCCCGGGGCGTCGACGATGTGCTCGCCCTCGCCGCGACGGTTCAGGGCGCGCTGCAGGCCCCGGTCACGGTCGACGGGGTCGCCCTGAACGTCGAGGCTAGCGTCGGGGCCGCGCTCGTGCCCGACCACGCGCGCGACGCGGACGAGCTGCTGCAACGCGCCGACCTGGCACTCGACCGCGCACGCTCGCGGCGCGGAGGCGTTGAGGTGTACGCGCCCGAGCACCACCGTTCGGGAGCCGAGCGGCTGGCGCTGCTCGGCGAGGTCCGCCCTGCCCTGGAGCGGGGCGAGTTCGTGCTCTTCTACCAACCCCAGCTCGCACTGCGCACGGGGCGCGTCACGGGGGTGGAGGCTCTGCTGCGCTGGCGCCACCCCACCCGCGGCCTGGTGCCGCCGCTGCAGTTCATCTCGCTGATCGAGCAGACCGCGCTGGTGAGCCCGGTGACGCTGCACGTGCTCGACCTCGCCCTGGGCCAGTCCGCGCGCTGGCGCGCCGCGGGCCTCGACCTGGGGATGTCGGTGAACCTCTCCGCGCGCAACCTCCACGACCCGGCGCTGCACGAGCTGATCGCCGCGCTGCTGGAGCGCCACTCCGTGCCCGCGGCAGCGCTCACCGTGGAGGTCACCGAGAGCGCCGCGATGGCCGACCCCGCCACGGCGGTCGACGTGCTGGAGGGACTGCGCGCGCTGGGGGTGGGGGTGTCGATCGACGACTTCGGCTCCGGCAACGCCTCGATCGCCTACCTCGCGAAGCTGCCCGTGGGCGAGCTGAAGATCGACCGCTCGTTCGTCACCCCGATGTGCGCCTCCCCCCGCGACGAGGCGATCGTGCGCACCACGATCGACCTCGCCCGTCACCTTGATCTGCACGTCGTCGCGGAGGGCATCGAGACCCCGGAGGTCTGCGAGCGCCTCGCCGCGATGGGCTGCGACACCGGCCAGGGTTTTCTGATCTCCCGCCCCACCCCGGCCGGGGAGCTCACCCCATGGCTCATCGGACGCCTCGGCGAGGGCTCCGTGACCGCGGGGTCGCCTGTTTGAGCCTCCTCAGGCGATCGTGATCGTTGTACGCTCCGGCGGGCCGCCCGGACGGGCGCGGACCGTCAGCGTGTAACGCCCGGCGGGCAGCGCGCGGCGCGCCCGCAGAGTCAGGCGCTCGATGCCTTTGACTTGGTCCGCGGTGCCCACCGCATAGATGAGCCCCCCGCGCCCGAGAGCCACGTGGGCCATCGTGGAGGTGGTGAACTTGACCGTCGTCGTGACGACCTGGGTCGAGCACTTCTTCCGTTTGACTTGCTTGGACTTGCCGTGAACCTTGATGGTCTTGCTTGTCGTGGTGCACGTGACCAGCTCGACCTTCCCCGCGGGACCGGCGGGACCGGGTGGTCCCTGCGCGCCCGTGGCCCCCGGAGGTCCCTGCGGGCCGGTGGGTAGGGCCGGCACGAGTCCACCGGTGTAGGTGAGTGTGACCTGGCCGTTGCCCACGTTCGAGCCCAGATCGCTGGATACGTCGAAGGCGCCTGCGCCGAAGAGGTCGCTGCCGCCGCCGCCGCCGCCGGCGACGCTTTCGCCGAGCCTCACGCCGCCGCCGCCACCGCCGCCGAAGAAGCCCCCGCCGCCTCCGCCTCCGCCTCCGTTCTGAGTGGCAACGCCCGCGCCCGCGCCGCCCTGACCGCCCTGGCCAATGCCGCCCGCGGGATCGGATCCATTCCCGCTCGCCCCGCCCACACCGCCGGCCGTGGGGCTGCCGGATGCGCCGCCGTGAGCCTTGGATCCGCCGCCTCCTGCCACACCGTCATTGCCGCCGCCTTCCGTAGTGGTCTGGAAGGCCCCGCAACCACCCCCACCGGCGGCTATCAGCAACGGCGCGCCGCTCGTGTAGGCGACCGTCGAGGCGCCTCCTCCGCCTCCTCCTCCGTACCCGCCTGTGCCGGTGCCGCCGGCGCCGCCACCGCCGATGCCGGCCTGCCCGCCCGTGGAGGTGGCGGTTTCACCGCCCGCTCCGCCGACCGTTATCGACATCGTGGATCCGGGAATCACGGAGAACGTGGCCCCCAACTGGCCGCCCTTGCCGGGCGTGCAGGGTTCCCCGCCCGACCGGCCTCCTACCCCGCCGCCGGCGCCGACCGCGGAGACCGTGATCTGGTCCACGTTGGCGGGGACCGTGAAGGTGTGTGAACCGGGGGTCGAGTAGCCCGTCGATTCTGCCACCGCATAGCCGGGGGCCACTCCCCCGAGCACGATCGCGAAAACCGCAACCAGCGACCCTCGTCGCCAGGGGCAGTTGGACACAGCGCTGATCGTTACGGGCACGGGATTCCCTCCTGAGTTGGTGTCACGCCAGCCTATACACGGCACCGGCGGGTCCTTCGCCGGGCGGCCCGCCGGGCCAAGAGCGGGAGGACCACCTACCCTGACGGTCGTGCGAGCGCTCGTGCAGAGAGTCACCCGCGCCGCCGTGCGCGTTGACGACCGCGAGGTGGCGAGCATCGGCCCCGGGCTGCTCGTGCTGCTAGGGGTCGCCCACGACGACGACCCCGCAGTGGCCGAGCGGTTGGCGGCAAAGGTCCGCGCGCTGCGCGTCTTCGCGGACGCCACTGGCCGCATGAACGAGCCGCTGGGCGCCCGCGAGATCCTGTGCGTCAGCCAGTTCACCCTCTACGGCGACGTTGCGCGGGGCAACCGCCCGAGCTTTGCCGCCGCCGCCCCGCCCGCGCACGCCGAGCCGCTCTACGAGCGCTTCTGCGACGCGGCCGCCGCGAAGCGGGGGGTATTCGGGGCGCACATGGACGTGGAACTGGTGAACGACGGGCCGGTGACGCTGCTGCTGGAGGCGTGATTACACTCACCCGAATCCGTTGAACGGCGAGCATCCCCTGGGGGCCTCGCCGCAGACGCGCGTTCGGCGAACACGTTTAAAGACGCGGAGGTGATCCTCGACCGCCTCGACGTGCACACCCAGGGCGGCCTGCAGGTGATTGTCGAACGTTTGGACGAGCTCGCGTCGGCGGCGACGGCTTCCGCTCCCGGCGTGGGTAAGCCCACCGGGGATGGCGCCTGACCACAGACGCTACGCGGACGAGCTGCCGCGTCAGGTGCAGTTGAGCGGGAAGTCGGTGCCGCCCACGTGAAACGAGCTGCTGCCACGTGACATCGTAAAGAGCCCGTACGGCCGACCGACGAGTGAGAGCTTCCAGCCCCGGAAGTCGTGGAGCTTCAAGTACGGATACCCCGCGGTGCTCGGCGTCGGGCGATGGCAGCCGTAAAGGGCCTTCGCGTGGGCCTCGCTGCTGTTCTCCCATGCATATAGTGCCAACGCGGGCGGGCACGCGCGGGCAGGGGAGATGTTGTGCAGGCCATACACTTCGACACCCGTCCTCACCGGTTTCTGGCACTCATAAGTTTTCGTCGGCGAGGCTGATGCTCCGGTAGCCCAGATGGCCAGCGCGACGAGCAGGGCGGCCGGGACGCCAATCAGCGGGCGGTGAATCATCGGCCGATCCTATCTGGTTGGCCGAGAGTGCCCCGCCGGGAGTCGGACCTGGATCCACCGCTTAGAAGGACGAGGCGGGCCGAGAGCGTGAGGCCAATCTATGCGGCATTCAACTCTTCAAGCTCCAACCAGCTCGGCGTCAGGAGCCTCGGTGTGTGCCAGCCGAGACGACTCCTCGGCGATCCGCCGTGCGGTTGCGTTCGCCCAGCCCGTCGTGGAGAGCAGCCCGAGCGCGAGCACCGCCACGCCGCAGCCGGTGACGACCCACCACGCGGCGTGGCTGGAGGCGACGAAGCCGGGCCCTACGGAGCCCAGCGCGGTCGCCGCGATGGCGCCCGCGATCGCCACCCCCAGGGTCTGCCCGACCTGACGCGAGGTCGAGGCGACGGCGGCCGCGACGCCCGCCTGCGCGGGGGGCATGCCGAGCACCGCGGTCGTGGTGATCGGCGGGTTGACCATGCCGAAGCCGATCCCGAAGATGACGTAGGCCGGCAGCAGCGAGTCGAGCGGTGTGTGCGCGGTGAGCCCCGTCAGCAGCCCCCCGCCGAGCGCGATCCCGACCCCGCCGACGAGCAGCCCCGCGCGCGGCCCTCTCCGGCCCACCAGTCGCCCGGAGATGGGCGCGAAGATCAGCGTCATCGCCGCGATCGGCAGCGTGTAGAGGCCGGCCGTGAAGGGCGAAAGGTGGCGGACCTCCTGCAGGTAGAGGGTGTTGAGGAACAGGAAGCCGCCGAGCGCCGCGAACGAGCAGACCGCGATCGCGCTCGCGCTCGAAGAAGGGGACGCTGCGGAAGAAGCGCAGTTCCAGCAGCGGTTCGGTGCGCCGCGACTCGTACGCGATCAGGCCCACCAGAGCCGCCGCCGCGAGCGCGAACATGGCGATGCTCTGCGCCGAGTGCCAGCCCGCCGAAGGCGCCTCGATGATCGCGTAGGTGAGCGACGCCAGCAGCACGATCACCAACACCTGCCCGACCGGGTCAATGCGCCGCGGGCGCGGTGCGCGCGACTCCGGGACGAAGCGCATCGTCAGCGCCAGCGCGGCAATGCCGACGGGAATGTTGATCCAAAAGACCGAGCGCCACCCCACCGACTGCACAAGCGCGCCGCCGACCACCGGCCCCAGCGCCAGGCTCAAGCCAACTGCGGCGCCCCACATCCCGATCGCCTGCGCCCGCTCGCGCGGATCGGTGAAGACGTTGCGGATGATCGACATCGCCACCGGGTTGAGCATCGAGCCCCCAACGGCCTGCAACATACGAAAGACGATCAGCCACCCGAGGGTCGGCGCCGCGCTGCACAGCAGCGACCCCAGCGTGAACAGCACCAGCCCGGTCGCAAAGACCCGCCGCCGGCCAAGGCGGTCGCCCATCGACCCGGACAGCATCAACAGGCTGGCGAGCACCAGCGTATAGGCGTCCACGGTCCACTGCAGACCGGACACCCCCGTATGCAATTCGTGCCCGATCGACGGCAGCGCCACATTCACGATCGTGTTGTCCAGCCCGACGATCAGCAGGCTCATGCAGCAGATCGCAAGGATCAGCCGCCGCCGGGCGCGGGACGGCTCGGTGGTGGCGTTCTCGACCCCGCGCGCGTCGCTCATGTCTTGTTGGTTTGCCCGCTCACGGGGCTAGACCCTATGGAGGCTCGGCTTTCCGGCGTTTGAGGCAGGATCGGCCGGCACCCCGCGCATAGATGTGCGGGGACTGGGCGTCGGGGTGGTCCCGGCGCCGACACCCCAGCTATGGGGGTGCCGACGATGTCAGAGAGTATGGCTCTTGTCGGGCTTGATGTTCACCAGGCGCAGACGGTAAGCGGTCACGACTCGCGCCGGCGTCTCGTCGAATTGTACGACCACGCACGCTCCTGCTACGGTTTCTCACGTGACCAAGACCGAGCTGCACGAGCTGGTGGATGCCCTCCCGAATGAGTCGCTGCCTGCGGCCGCGACCCTGCTTCGACGAGCCCAGGATCCGGTCATCGCCAAGCTCGACGCGGCGCCAGATGACGACGAGGAGCTCAGCGAGGATGACCTGCAGGCCATTCGGCAGGCGCGGAGCGAGCCCGGCGTCCCTTGGTCTGAGGCCGAGGCAGAGCTGAGCGCTGGCTGAGCAGGACGGATGGCGGATCGAGATCCGCCCGGCCGCGTTGAAGTCTCTGCGGCGGCTCGGCCGACGGGATCGAGAGCGGATCAGAGTGGCGATCAGTGCGCTGCCCGACGGGGACGTCAAGCTGCTGCGCGGCGCCGAGCGTCTGTGGCGGCTCCGTGTCGGTGAGTGGCGAGTGATCTTCGACCGTCGGGATGACGAACGCGTGATCGACGTGCTCACGGTCAGGCCACGCGGTCGCGCCTACCGCTAGCTGGTGGCCTCCTGCCGTCGGGCCTCCTGCCGTCGCCCCTCAGCCAGGGCGCGTCGTGGTTTGACTAACGACATTTAGGTGTCGAAAAATGCCCCCGCCAGGAGTCGAACCTGGATCCACCGCTTAGGAGACCGACTCCGCCGAGGACGGAAAGGCCGGATCTATAGGCGGTTGCTGGCCATTCGTCCTGTTTGGGCCGAGCTTGGATCGGACGGGATTGGGTGCGATCCGCGGGGGTTTGGGCAGCGGGATCGGGGCTGCTGCCCAAACGATCGAGGCATCGGGGGTCGTGAGTAACCTGCCCGAGCAATGATGCTCTGCAACCGATCGCTCCGTCCTTGGCGTAGGCAAGGCGTCTACGTCCACCCTACCCGCGGACGCCTCGTGCGTGGTGCCTGATGCCGCGGATCAGCGCGTTCTACGGGATCGTCGTGACGATGTACAGCAGCGATCACGCGCCGCCCCATTTCCACGCACGCTACGGGGAGTACGAGGCACAGATCGTCATCGACACCGGCGATCCTCTGGCCGGACAACTGCCGATCCGAGCCCTGCGGCTCATTCGGGAGTGGACTGGACTGCATCAGGCCGAGCTGCGGGAGAATTGGGAGCGCGCCCAGGCCCGTACGCCGCTCGCTAGCATTGATCCACTGCCATGAGCGATACCCGCCTACTTGCCCGCGTCGTCGCCGTCGAGCCGCTTGAGGGCTTCCGGCTGCGGCTTACGTTCACCGACGGACTGGTCCGCGAGGTCGATCTCTCGGGCGATCTTTGGGGACCGATGGCCGAGCCACTGCAAGACCCCGCCTACTTCCGCCAGGTGAGCGTCGATCCCGAACTTGGCACCGTCGTATGGCCAAACGGCTACGACCTCGATCCCGACGTGCTACACGGCGACCATGAGCCGGTCGGTCGGCCTACCGCGCAGGCATCGCGGTAGTGCGCAGCACGCCTCTTCTCGCCGAGGCCCAGCCGCTGGACGGATACGCCGTGCACGTTCGGTTCGAGGACGACACCAAGGCCGATGTAGACCTCTCCCACCTGCTCGACTACGGCGGCGTGTTCGAGCCGCTGCGCGACCCGGCCTACTTCGCGCAGCTCCGCGCGGACGCTGGGGCCGGCACGATCGTATGGCCCAACGACGCCGACATCGCCCCCGAGACGCTGTATGCACACGCACAGCGGTGCGCCACGGCCACGGCGCAGCACGCAGTCGGTCGTGTCGCCGGGGGAACCACACCCTGAGCCCGGCAGACCTCGAGCACTTCTTGTCTACGACATCCCGTCGGACTCACGCTGATATTCGGCCCTACGGCACGGATTACACGCCGCTCCGGAGGCGCACGAGCGGACCGGGCGGACACCGTCAAGTGGTACGAACCCACACTCAACCAGCAATAACGCTGTAAAGCGCAGTCCCGATGATCGCAAGGATCACTGCTCCTGCCCAGCCGAGCACCTTGTTGCGCCAGCGTTCATAGCGCGGCACTCCGTCGTCGGGCAGTACCTGGGAACGGCGGTCTGATCTGGCCCCACTGCGGCCCTGCTGGGCTGGACCCACTTCCCCGTGAAGGGCGAGATCGAGGTCGATCTCGCCGAGCACCGTCAAGCGCTCCGGGGAGCGCCCAGCGCACGCCCGACCGACGACAGTCTCGCGGGCGATCTCGTGGTCGCGCTCCGGGTGCTCATGGCGGCGGTGGGGATCGAGCCGCAGGAAGGCGAGTGATGAGCCCGGCGCCGACACCGACCTACGCGCAGCTTGGGCGCGGAGTACGGCGGCTGCGCCTCGCGCGCCGGCTGTCGATCGAGTCGCTTGCGGGCGACTCCCACATGCACCCGACGTACCTCTCGGCGATCGAGCGTGGCCTGCGCAACCCGACGTGGGCGAAGTTGTGCGACCTCGCCAACGCGTTCGGGATCACAGTTGCCGCGCTCGTGCAGGTGGCGGAAGCGGAGGCGTACGGCGCGATGCACGTTCCCGGCTCCGATCCTGCGTCCCGAAGGGTGGCGGCGTGACCATATGTGTCGCATTCGGGAAGAGGCTCCGCGAGCTGCGGATGGAGCACGGTCTCTCTCAGGACGACCTTGCCCGCCGGACGGGCGTGCATCCGACGGCGATCGGGCGCCTGGAGCGCGGTGGCCGAGGACCCAGGCTGGCGACGATCCTCAGCGTTGCTCGCGGCCTAGACGTGCACCCGGGGATGCTGCTGGATGAGCCGCAAAGCAGTGATGCCTGATGCCGCGTCCAGCTACAGGCCAGGTGGTCGTAGACGAGCGCAGGCGCAGCCCGACGTTCGGCCTGCGCTTTCGCGCCTACGGACGCCGGGAGTATGTGAGCCTCGGCACCGCCGAAGACGGGTGGACACGAGCGAAGGCGCAGACAGAACTCGAGAACGTCCTCGCCGACGTGCGACGCGGGATCTGGCGCCGGCCGAGCCGAAGGCCCCCGAGATCGACCGCGACCCGACATTCCACGAGTTCGCCTTCGCAGTGGTTCGACGCCACCAAGGGCGAATGGCGACCGAAGACCGTGCTGGACTACGAATGGCAGCTCTCGTGTCACCTGCTGCCGTTCTTCCGGGGGCATCGGCTTTCGCAGATAACGATTGCCGAGGTAGACCGCTACCGCCAGGCGCAGGTTCGACCCGGCGAGCTGTCGGTCACGTCGATCAACAAGACCATTACCCGGTTGGGGCAGATTCTTGAGGTTGCCGTCGAGTACGGGCTGATCGAGCGTAACCCCGCCAAGGGTCGCCGGAGGCGCCTGAAGGCCGTCCGGCCGACCCCCGTATGGCTCGACCGCGCAGAGCACGTCGAGGCGCTGCTCGACGCCGCCGGCGAACTCGACCGCCACGCCAAGACCAAGGGAGGCCACGACCAGAAGGGCGGGCTTGTCTACCGGCGCGCACTGCTGGCGACGCTCGTGTTCGCCGGTCTGCGAATCGGAGAGCTGACCGCGCTGCGCTGGCGCGACGTGGACCTCGCCGGCAACCGGATCACGGTGCACGCATCGAAGACCGACGCTAGAGTGCGGCAGATCGACCTCCTCAATTGGGCCGCGCAAGGTGTTGAGGTTCGCCATGACGCGCTCCACTGCCTTGGCGCTCGAGAACAGCGCGCCGAACACCTCCCAGTTCGAGCGGATGACGATACCAAGCTCTCCGAAATTGGTGTAGTCGATGGGATCGTCGGAGCGCGGCGTGATGCCACTGTCGATCTCCTGTTTCTGACGCTTCTCGGCATCCTTGCGAATCTGCTCTGGGACACAGTTGTCCCACCAGTCCGGCCGCGCCGCCTGAAGCTGGTCGCGTACCAACCGAC
The DNA here is from genome assembly GCA_963702085.1 of uncultured Solirubrobacterales bacterium. Taxonomy (GTDB): domain Bacteria; phylum Actinomycetota; class Thermoleophilia; order Solirubrobacterales; family Solirubrobacteraceae; genus Palsa-744. The sequence continues at coordinate 3,826,045 of OY969707.1, forward strand.
GAATCGTCGTCTCCAACGAATAGAAGACCTCATAGTGCGGCGCCATCTCAGCGGCCTCGGCTCGGATTGAGCTTTCGATCTGCGGGTAGTAGACATCGTCTACCTCGGCGGCTGCCCTGTGGTCTCGTCGCAGGTCCACGACGTAATCGCGTTCCACCTGATCGAGGTCGTGCTCGATCAGGTGGAACGTCATGGCGAACAGCTTGATTGCATCTTCGTTGAGCGACACCCGCAGCTACCGCAGCAGGTGCTCACGCAGGCTCTTGAAGATTGCGTTGAACACGGCCACATCCGACGTCGCGGGCAGGTGGAGGTTGATCGTGTAGCCGAGGTTGATCTGGCTTGGGAGTGCGTCGCTAGCATTGCCAGCGACGTCATCATCCGGATCGGCCGGCGGTGTTTCTGGCGTGGCCTTTGCGTCTACCTCGGCCCCGGCCGAGAAGTCGGCGAAAGACTTCAGTGCCTTGAACGAACCCATGATGACTTTGACAGTCTGCGAGTCCTCCTCAAATCCAGTGACCTGCACGATCAACCCTTTGAGCTCGGCGTCTTTTGCGCTGTGAACGTATTCGTTGATCTCATACAAAGGCTTGTAGCCGATCCGCAACGCCTCGGCTGCCGCCGCCCCGCTCTGTGCGCTGTTGCGGAAACGCTTGTAGAGATCAGTCGGGAACGCCGTCACTTCCGAGGAAGCCGGTTCGCTTGAGGAAGGGAATGACGGGCCGCGCACTACCACCGCTCATATCGAGCTTCGTGGCCAGGAAGTCTTGCGTGAAGCGTGGCGGAGTCGAGGCGGTCTTGATCTTCTCCAGCGTCTTTTTGATGTTGCCGTGTCCCGTGACGTACGGCAAAGTGCTTGCGGCCATGTGCTGCTCTCCTGATGGGTTGAACGATCAAGCGTACAGCGCAGGCTCGGACAGTCGGTGCTGAATGGGCAGCAACGGGCAGCAACGAGGCTCAGGCACCCAGGAGCGGACCCGCCGCGAGCGATCGGCGTCTCCTCAATCTCATCCGATAGCAGGGGATTCCCCCCAAATGCCCCCGCCAGGAGTCGAACCTGGATCCACCGCTTAGGAGGCGGTTGTCTTATCCGTTGGACTACGAGGGCAGATATAGCCCCGACATGCACCGGAGCCTGCTCGAAGGCTATCGCCGCGGATGCTCGCCAGCGAGGCGGTCCAGGTCCTCGCCGACGAGGCGGTGGGTGATCCACTCGGGCATTGTGCGTGCTCCAAGGACGCTGTAGAAGCTCAGCGCCGGCTCGTTCCAGTCGAGTGCGGCCCATTCCAGGCGGGCTCCACCGTGCTCGCGCAGGCGCGCGGCGACTGCGGCCAGCAGTGCGCGGCCCACGCCCGCACGGCGGTGGGCGGGGCGTACGAAGAGATCCTCGAGCCAGATTCCTGTGCTGGCCAGGAAGCTCGAGAATGTGGGGAAGTAGAGGGCGTATCCGATCGCCCGGTGGGAGCCCTGCTGGCCGAAACGGGGATTCGTGCCGAAGGCGCGTGTCTCCCGGCTTCGGTCGGCTACCAGCGCCTGCGCGGCTGGGTGGGGACCGAACAGAGCTTCGTTCAGCTGTTTCTCGGTGGCGCGTAGCTCGTGCGTCAGCTCCTCGAACTCCGCCAGTTCGGCGAACATCTCCAGCAGCGCCGGGACGTCGCTCGCTTGCGCCTCCCTGACGATCGTGGGGTTGGGGACCCCCGGGGGGTCCTGGCCCGCTGCGACCATCAGCGGTCCGGACGGTCCGGGTAGACCTCGTCGATCGTGCTCAGCGCCACGTAGGGAGCCTGCTCGTCAGCGAGTGCCGCGCGGATCGCGTGCGCCCCGCCCGCGAGACGGTCGAGCACGCTGACCACGCCCGCGACGGTGAGGCCCTCGCTGCGCACACGCTCCAGCGCCTCTAGCGTGGAGCCTCCCGTCGTGACCACGTCCTCCACGATCAGGCAGCGTTCCCCGGCCGCGAGGTCAGGGCCCTCGATCCACCGCTGCAGGCCATGCTCCTTGCGCTCTTTGCGCACGATGAACGCCTTCTCCGCGCCCCCCGCGAGTGCTGCGCAGGCCACCGGGATCGCGCTCACGGGCACGCCGCCCACCGCGCTCGCGCGGCACGCTCGCGCCTGGTCGGCGATCAGCGCACCGAGCGCGGCGAACGTGTCCGGGAGCAGGATCGCGCGCTTGGCGTCCACGTAGTACTGGGCCTTGCGGCCGCTTGTGAGCGTCACCTCGCCCCGCACCAGCGCGTGCTCCCGCAGGCCGGCCAGCAGTTGCGCGCGCGCGGCGGCGAGGCTGCTCGTAGATTCGGCCACGGTCTCCACTGCGGAACCTAATCTAGCCTGAAGGTCCGTCGTCCGGCTGCCGATGTACCTCTGTACCACGGTTTTTCAGCCCCACCACCCAACAGAGGACACTCGATGACAGCCACCCGCGTACTCTTCCCCCTTGCGGGAATCCTGCGGGTGGCCTCGCGGATCGTCTGCCTGATCGTGATCGTTTCCTTCGTGATCTTCGCGGTCGGTCAGACCAGCACCGCCTCCACTCATCAGGTGGACAAGGTGAACGAAACTGCGACCACCACCCAGCCCGAGCACAAGGGCACCGCGCACAAGGTGATCGACGAAGTCGCCGGCAAGCTCACCTCGCCGTTCTCGGGGATCACCGCGGGCTCCACCAGCCAGTGGGTGATCCGCGGCGTCGGCACCCTGATGGCGCTGCTCGTCTACGGGGTCGGCCTCGGCTACATGGCGCGTCTGCTTCGCATCAGGGTGTAGGAGATCAGTAGTACACGTCCACCGGGGTCCCGACCTGCACCCACGCGTAGATCGCCGGGGCGTCTGGGATCGGGACCCGCAGGCAGCCGTGGCTGGCGGCGTACGTGGGCACTTCGGGGTACCCGTGGATCGCGTAGCCGCGGATGAAGTAGTTGGAGTCCACCATCCCCTCCGAGTTGACCCCGGGCGTCTTGAGGTAGACCCGGAAGCGACCCAGCACGGTCGGGGTCGAGGGCTTGCCCGAGCTGATCGTGTAGATGCGCCGCACCCGCCCGCCCGGTTCGATCTCGGCGAGCACCTGCGCGGCGAGGTCGGCCTCCACGTGTCTGCCGTCCCGCGGGTAGCGCACGTGGAAGGCGCCCGCCCCCCGCTGCAGCAGGTGGAAGACCTGCGCGTCGGTGTCGGGCACGCGTTCGAATCCCGTCAGCTTGCGGTAGGCCGTCACCGCCTGGCCCGTCGCTTCGTCGAAGACGCCGTTCAGCGGCACGGCGTAGTGCAGCGCCCTCAGCGCCGACTGCAGCACCCATACTCCGGGGCCACGCGCGCCTTCGCTCATGTCCGGGTGCACGTAACGCACGCTCCTCGTCTGCGCCGTGAACGCAGAGAGCTGTGGTGAGGCGGCGTGCGCCGCGGTGACCTGTACCAAGCCCGGCTCACGGGGGTCGTAGCCGAGACGGAAGCGGCCCGTCCCGTTGCTCGCAGGCAACACGCTCACCCTGCTTGTCGCCACCCTCCGGCCATCCTCCTCGAAACGCACCGTCACGGTCTGCCCCGCCGCGAACGGGCTCACCGTGCCCCTCACCACAAGGCGCTCGCCGGTGAGCAGAAACGGCGGACGCCCGCGCAGGCGCTGGGTCGCGAGCGTCATGTGGCCCGCGACCGGGCTCGGCGGCGCCGGCGGTGGTGGAGCGGCGACCATCGTCCTCGATCCTACGTGCTCGGGGCGACGTATTCGGTCGGGACGAAGGCCAGCGGCGCGGTGATCACGCCGCTACGGCGCAGCACCACGACGAGCAGCGCGATCGTCGCCAGCGCACTCACCGCCAGCACCGGTATCTGCCATCCCCAGTTCTCCAGGTCCCCGAAGGCGACAGAGTTGTTCAGCGAGTGCGCCGCGATGCAGGGGTACAGCGAGCCGGTGTAGCGGTAGAGCACGCACAGCCCGAACCCCAGGGCCACCAGCGGCATCAGATCGACCACCGGCGCCGAGCCGGTGTGGATCGCGCCGAAGATCAGGCCCGTGATCACCGCGGCCGGCCACATCCCCCGCCAGTTGTAAAGCGCCCGGAAGATGAAACCGCGGAACAGGAACTCCTCGCAGATCGGCGCCACCACGCACGTGAGCCCCGCGCTCAGCAGCAACAGCCCAGTGCCTTCGTTGGTGCCCAGCTGTTCGAGCAGTTTCTCCTTCGTGTTCACGTTCAGGATCTCCGCCCACGCGACGCTGAAGACGAGGAACGTGAACAGCGTCACGAGGATCATCCCCACCGCCCACAGCCATCCCACACGCGGGCTCAGCCAGCCGATGCCCGGGCGCTGCAGCCCGAACTGCCAGGCGCGCACCGTGCGTGCCCCCACTTTGGCGAACAGCACCGCGGACAGCACGAACATCGCGTCCTGCACCACCGTGTCCAAGATCTCGAGGCCCCCCGGGAGATTCGAGGAGCTGATGCTCACCCCGAACAGCAGCGCCGCCGGGATGTCCACCGCCAGCCCCCCCAGCGCCGCCAACAGCAGCCCTCCCACGAGCGCCGCCGGGGCCGTCCACCACGGCCAGTCGGCCGCCGGGAGCCGTGGGCCGGGGGGCGTCAGCGTCGGCGCTGTCTCCAAAGACTCCATCAAGGCCGAGCTTATGCGGTGAGTAGCTCCGCCAACGAGGAGATCGCCGGCACCCGCGGAGGCGGTTCGTCGGGCTCGGCATCCTCGCGACGCAGCAGCACAGGGCGAATGCCCGCCGCGAGCGCGCCGCGAACATCGTGCTCGACAGAGTCTCCCACGTGCACCGCCCGGTCCGGCGAGACCCCCGCCAACGCGAGCGCCGCTTCGAAGATCGCGCGGTCCGGCTTGGGGCTCCCCACCTGCGCCGAGGTCACCACGCCGTCCACCATCCCCTCGAGTCCCACCTCGCGCAGCACCGCCGGCAGCGAAGCGTCCCAATTGCTCACCACCACCCGCGCCACACCCCGTGCGCGCAGACCCGTCAACGTCGCCGAGGCGTCGCGGTATGCAGCGAAGCGCAGCGCTTCCAGCATCGCCGCGGTCAGATCCGTCACCGAGAGCGCCTCCCCGACAGCGGCGGGAAGCTGCCCGTGCAGCACCTCCGCGCAACGGCGCCGCAGGTCCTCCAGCGCCTCCGCGTCCCGTCCCTCGTGGTGGTGCGCCCGGTAGTAGGCCATCTCCGCGCGAAACGCCCGCTCCGCCGCCGCCGGTGCGAGCTCCACACCGTGAGCCTCACGCAGCTGCTCCACCAGCGCGGGCCAGGGCGGCGCCAGTGCCACCAGTGTTCCCAACCCGTCCAGCAGCACCGCCTCCACGTCCTCGGAGAGCAGCGTCCCCTCTCCGGCTACGCCACCCACAGGCAGCGGGGGAGGCGCAGGGCCATCGAAGGGGATCGGTCGCTCGCTCGCTACGCCACCCAGTGCCACGTCGCGAACTCGCCCACGAAGAACGCCATCAACAGCGCCGAGACGACAAGCGCCGGCAGGCGCGCCCGGGGCCTCTGCGCCAGCCACGCCCCGGCCCACATCGCGAGGGGAAACAGCACCACCTCGAAGCGCGGCAGCGACATCAGCGGCTCCGGGGCCACCGGGTAGGAGAGCGGCAGCGCGAGCGCCGCCAGCACGTACGCGCCGTAGGCCAGCGGCAGCCGGCGCAGCACGCCGACGATCATCGGCACCGCCGCCAGCAGGAAGGCGAACAGCATCAGGTTGTGCCCCGCATCCACGAACGGGCTGCCCCCCGCCACCGTGAAGTAGATGTGCTCGCGCTGGAAGGAGAGCAGCTGGCGCGCCCCCTCAAAGGCCGCCTGCGCGCCATCCCACGCACCCACGAACGGCCCCGCGAACTGCCTGTTCCACACCTGCTGGGCGTGGAACGGCTCGAGCGCATTCCCCCCCGCGAGCCCCAGGTAGGCCATGTACGCTCCCACGCCCACCGGCAGCGCCGCGATCCACAGGACGTTCGCGCGCACCCGGTAGCGCGGGCGCCACCAGCCGCGGGGCCAGCGGGGATGGCCGAGGTGGAGCAGGCATTCCCCGACGATCGCGCCTGCCCCAGCGCCCTCGTGAGGCTCGCGAGTCCCCCCGCTCGCGGAGAAGTCCGGCTCCCGGTCCTCCCGCGGCCCGTACAGGTAGAGCAGCAACGCCGGCACCACCAGCACCACCCCGGCGCTGCGCGTCGCGCTCGCCAGCGCACCGAACACCCCCACCCACGCCCACCGCCCCTGGCGTGCGCACCAGAAAACCCCCACCGACAACGCCAGGTACAGCGACTCGGAGTACACCGCGGAGAAGAAGAACGCCATCGGCGCCAGCGCCGTGACGAGCACCGCCAGCCGCGCCACGTCTCCGCGCGGGTGGGTGGAGCCAAGTCCCCCCCCGAGACGGCCCAGCTCCAGCGTGCACAGGCGGTGGATGCCGTACAACGCCACCGCAAACGCCACCAGCGAAAGTGCCACGCCCGCCGCGATCGGCGGTACGCCCAGTGTCGAGATCCCTCGCACCTCCAGCGGGTACAGCGGAAAGAAAGCCGTCCGCGGGGCCGTGAAGGAGCCGAGGTCGGGGCTGTACCCGTAGTGCGCGATCACCAGGTACCACGCCGCGTCCCAGCGCGCCACCGGGGCGACCAGCAGGTCGCCGAGCCACCCAAAGCCACTCGTCACACCCGGTGGGACGTACGCGCTGCGCGCCCGCCCCACTCCGAACGCCACGACCGCGCCCACGCCCACGAGGAGCACCACGACGCGCGAGACCCACAGCGCCCGCCAGCAGTCGCGTACCGCCGCCCTTCGTGCCGAACCCGCCCGCCCCGCCCAAAGCCGCGCCCACCACCCCGGCGCGGCTGTGCTCGGGATGTCCGCAAGCGTCGCGCCCGCCGCACGGTCAACCGGCGGGGTTGCGACGGTCATCTCAGCGGTGTCGGAGGTCATCACGATTTCGGCGGTACCGGGGGGTCGTCTCGTTTTCAGACGATAATCTCTGAAGGAGTCTTCCACGCCCGCTGGTAGACCTACGAGTCCATGTCTCGACACGCACGACAGCTGCGGCGCCGCCGCAGCCGCGGCGGGCCCTCCCGCATCATCCTCACCGGCCTCGCCGTGCTCGCGGGTGCCCTCTGCCTCGGCGCCGTGGGAGCCGTTGCCTACGTGCTCTCCGTCGTGCAGTCCACCCACGGGCTCGCCGGGCGCCACCCGGTCATCGACGGGGCCTCCTCGCAGGTGTTCGCCGCCGACGGCACCCGCCTCGGGTTCATCCAGTCCGACGAGCTGCGCTCACCGATCCCCTGGTCGCAGATCCCCCTCAACCTCGCGAACGCCACCGTCGCGATCGAGGACCAGCGTTTCTACAAAGACGACGGCGTCGACCCCACCGGGATCTTCCGCGCCGCCGTGAAGGACATCTCACAAGGTCGGGCCGTGCAGGGCGGCTCCACGATCGCGATGCAGCTGATGCGCAACCTCTACCTCGGTGGCGACGAGCACACGTTCGAACAGAAGATCGTCGAGGCCAAGCTCGCGCTCGAATACGAGGAACACCACAGCAAGCACGCGATCCTCACGAGCTACCTCAACAGCGTCCCCTACGGCACCGTCGGCGGGCAGACCGCGATCGGGGTGCAGGCCGCCTCACGGATCTTCTTCGACAAGCCCGCCTCCCAGCTCGACCTCGAGCAGGCCGCGCTGCTCGCCGGGCTGCCCCAGGCGCCCTCCGAATACAACCCCTTCCTCTACCCCTCCGCCGCGCGCCGGCGACGCAACGAGGTGCTCGCGAAGATGGCCGAACTGCACCACGTCTCTCGCGCCCAGGCCGCCGCCGCCGAGCGCGCACCGCTGGAGTTGCGCCACGGCAACTTCTACTCCGAACGCAGGGAAGGCTTCTTTTTCGAATACGTCCGCCAGCAGCTGATCCACCGCTACGGGCAGCGGGCTGTGGAACGCGGCGGGCTGAAGGTCTACACCACGCTCGACCTGCACATGCAGGAACTCGCCCACAAGGCGATCGCCGAAGTGCTCAACGAGCCCGAAGACCCCGCCTCCGCGATCGTCACGATCGATCCGCACAACGGTTACATCGAGACGATGGCCGAGTCCGAGAGCTACGAGCAGTCGCAGTTCAACCTTGCCTCCGAAGGCCACCGCCAGCCCGGGTCAACGTTCAAGGCAATCGACCTCGCCGACGCGCTCTCCCGCGGCGTCGATCCCAACAGCACCTACTACGACTCCCACACGCTGTTCCCGGGGTGGCTGGCGGCCGAACCGAAGTACGAAGTGAAAACGTTCGGCGGCGAGCAGAACGGCAGCATCAACCTCGTCCGCGCGACGCTCAAATCGGACAACACCGTCTACGCGCAGCTCGCCGCCGACCTCGGCGAGGAAAGCATCACGCAGATGGCCTACAAGATGGGCGTCAAGACGCACCTGATCGGCAACCCCGGGCAGGCGCTCGGGGGCCTGGAATACGGGGTGACCCCGCTCGAAATGGCAGACGTGTACGCGACGCTCGCCGACGGCGGGCTGCGCAACGAACCGATCGCGATCACTAGGGTGCTGTTCCCCGACGGACACGTCGACACGAGCTGGGGCACGCCGCACCGTGTGCGCGTGCTGAGCACGCCGGTGGCCGGCGAAGAGACGCGTATCCTGCATCTGAACACGATTAGCGTCGAAGGTACCGCCGGGCGCTCGGCGATCGGCTGCCCGACCGCGGCCAAGACCGGCACGACGAGCAACCTCTACGACGCGTGGCTGGACGGCTACAACTCCGAATACGCCACCGCCGTGTGGATGGGCTATCCCAAGCGCGACATCGCAATGACCGACGTCCACGGCGAGCCGCAGCAGGGCGGCTACCTGCCAGCGGAAATCTGGCACGCATATATGCAGCCGGTCGCCGAAGGCCACCCGTGCGCACCGCTCGATGAATCGAACGCGGGCATCAGCTACCAACCGTTCTTCGGCAAATTCGCCACCACCGGCCAGGCCTCCGCGCCGCTTGGCGAATCGGCAGCGAGCCCCGCGGTCGCCAAGCCCCGCCACGGCCACCACGTCCCGGCCCCCGGCACGGGCCACGCCGAACCGGGCGGGCACGCCGAACCGGGTGCGGGGGGAGCTCCCCGAGAAAGCGCCCCAGCCGAACCCGAAGCCGCTCCGCACCCCACACCCGCCGAACCCCAGGGCGAACCGACCCCAGGAGGGGGTGGCGGCGGCGCGGGGAACACGGGAGGTGGAGGGAACGCGGGTGGTGCGGGCGGAGGGAACGGCGGCGGCGGCAACGCCGGGGGCGGGGGCGCCAAGAGCGGCGGGACCGCCCCTCCCGGCTAACGCTGGTAGCTTGAGTGTCGAAAATTCGAGATTAGGGTCCACTTCTCCGCCTCTACCGGTTGACGGCAGGCGGGCGCGGGCAGGGACCCAGATGGGACGCATACGTGGCAAAGGAAGACAAGGTCGAATTCGAGGGCGAGGTGATCGAGGCGCTGCCCAACGCGATGTTCCGCGTAAAGCTCGACAACGATCACGTGGTGCTGGGGCACGTCGCCGGCAAGATGCGCCGCTTCAGGATCCGCATCCTCCCCGGGGACCGCGTGCGCTGCGAGCTCTCCCCCTACGACTTGGACCGGGCGCGGATCGTCTACCGGCACCGCTAGCCACCCGTGGCTAGTCGGGAGCTTTCCCTGATCGAAGCCATCGCGGCCGAACTCACCACGGGAGGCGAGAGGGTGCTGCGGGGAATCGGCGACGACGCCGCCGTGGTGCGTGCCCGGGCGGTGTGTGTAACCTCGGTGGACGCGGTGGTGGAGGGAGTCCACTTCCGCCTGGGAGAGGGCTGGATGACGCCCGCACAGGTCGGGTGGCGGTCGCTCGCCGCCGCGCTCTCCGACCTTGCCGCGATGGGCGCCGAGCCGGGGGAGGCGTACCTCGTGCTCGGCCTACCGACGGGGTTCAGCGAAGAGCAGGCGCTCGAGCTGGTGCGCGGCGCCCGTGACCTGGCAGGCGCGACAGGTACCGCGATCCTCGGCGGAGACGTCGTCGCGGCGCCTGTGCTCACCGTGTCGGTGACGGCCGTCGGCTGGGTGGACTGCGAGGATGAGCTTGTCGGCCGCGACGGGGCCCGGCCCGGCGACCTGGTCGGAGTGACCGGCCGCCTCGGCGGCGCCGGCGCGGGGTTGGCGGTGCTCGAAGGGCGCGCAGGCGGCGAGGGCGCGGCTCTGGCGCTGCTCGACCGGCTGCGCAGGCCGACCCCTCGTCTCGCCGAGGGCCGAGCGCTCGCGGGCGCGGGAGCACACGCGATGATCGACCTCTCCGACGGCCTTGGCACCGACGCCGGTCACGTGGGGCGCGCAAGCGGAGTGCGTCTGGAGGTGGACCTCCACGCCCTCCCCCTGGAGGCGGGGCTTGCCGAGATCGCCGCGCAGCTGGGCCTGCCCTCGTGGCAACTGGCCGCAGGGGCCGGCGAAGACTACGAGCTCTGCTTCTGCCTCGACCCCGAGCAGCGCGAGCGAGCCGAGGGGGCGCTCGCCGAGGCGGGAGGCGCGCGCGCGACCTGGATCGGGCGGGTGGTGCAGGCAGGCCCGCTCGGCCCGCCGGGGGTGGCGTTGCTCGACGGGAAGGGCCAAACCCAGCGGGTCGAGGGGTTCGAACACCGCTGGTGAGAACTTGTCGAGGGTGGTGGGCCTGAACGAAAAGCCCACTCACCCGGCAGGGAGCGCACGAACGCAGATCGATCGATCGCCACCCAGCCGTCCCGCTACACGACCGGCAGCGTGGGATACATAGGACTACCCGAACATCCCAACGGTAAAGGTATGGCCACCGCGTCCGATATTCCTGCCCATGGGCACGTCACTGCTGCCGCTCTCTTCGGGGCTACGGCCTACCGAGCGTCGAATGTTGGCGGGCGCCACAGGGTTCCTGATCGCGATCGTCGCGGCCACTGGAGCGCACGCCATCCTCGGGATCGGCGGGCACAGCGTCGAAGAACCGATCCGCGACTGGCTGACCTCGGCGGTCTACATCCTCGTGGGGGTGATCGTGTGCTGGCGCGCCGTGCGCACCACGGAGTCGCGCAGACTCGTGGATGATCTTCGCGTTCGGCATCTCCGTCTACGGCCTCGGCAACGTGCTGTGGGCGGCGTGGATCGAACACCTCCCCAACCCCCCGATCCCCTCGATCTGCGACGGGATGTGGCTGACGCTGTACCCGTGCTGCTACCTCGGGATCGTGGGCCTCGCGCGGCTGCGGGAGCGGCGCGTGCCGGCGCGGATGTGGCTGGACGGCATCATCGCCGGGGTCGGGATCGCGGCGATCGGGGCGGCGATCGTGGTGCGGCCCGGTGCTGGCGACGGTCTCGGGGGGGACGGCAGCTGTGATCACCGAGATGGCCTACCCGCTCTGCGACCTGCTGCTCGCCGCGCTGGTCGTGGGGGTGCTCGCGCTGCGCGGCTGGCGGCTGGACCGCATGTGGGCGATGCTCGGCATCGGCTTCATCGCGCTGGCCGCGGCGGACTGCATGTACGCGCTGCAGGTGGCCGGGGGCGCGTCGGCTCCCAGCGCCCTGACGAACATGACCTACGACGTCGGCGTGGCGCTGCTGGCACTCGCGGCGTGGCAGCCGGGGGCGAGCGATCGAGACCGACACCGTCCCGAGCGGCGCGGTGCTCGCGATCCCCGCGGCGTTCACCGTGAGCGCGCTCGGGCTGCTTGATCTACGACCACTTCAGCCGCCTGGACCCGATCGCGCTGGCGCTCGCGATGCGGACGATGGTGTTCGCGTTCGCGCGCATCGCGCTCACCTTCCGCGACGTGCGCGCGCTCGCCGAAACGCGCCGCCAGGCGATGACCGACGACCTCACGCTCGATGCCCAACCGCCGCCACTTCCTGCGGTGCGTGCGCGACGGGATCGTCGCCTGCCAGGGCGACCGGCGAGAGCGTCGCGCTGCTGATCGTCGACCTCGACCACTTCAAGGAGCTCAACGACACGCTCGGCCACGACGCCGGGGACCAGTTGCTGCGCCAAGTGGGCGAACGGCTGCACGGGGTGCTGCGCGCCAGCGACACGGCCGCCCGCCTCGGTGGCGACGAGTTCGGGGTGCTGCTGTCGGACTCCAGCGACGGCACCAGCGCGGAGCTCGTGGCGGAGAAGATCCTCAAGGCGATCGCGCAGCCCTTCCCGATCAAGACCGTGGGCCTGCGCGTGACGGCGAGCATCGGGATCGCGCTGTTCCCCGAGCACGCCGAAGACGACGAGCAGTTGATGCAGCACGCCGACGTCGCGATGTACGAGGCCAAGGCCGGGCAGTCGGGGTACGCGTCCTACGCACGCGAGCGCGACAAGCACTCGCTCGAGCGCCTCACGCTCGCCGGCGAACTCTCCCACGCGCTCGAAGCGGGGGAGATCGAAGCGCACTTCCAGCCCAAGGCCGACGCCGGCACCCGCAGGATCGTCGGCGTCGAGGCGCTCGTGCGCTGGCAGCACCCCACGCGCGGGCTGATCTCCCCGGCGGAGTTCGTGACGGTCGCCGAGCAGGCCGGCTTGGGGCGGGCGCTGACGCGCAGGATGCTCGACCTCGCGCTCACCCAGATTCGCATCTGGCGCGACGCCGGCTTCGACCTGCACGTCGCCGTGAACACGACGGTGGCCGACCTCCAGGACACGCAGTTCCCCGCCGAGGTCGCCGCGACGCTCGAGGCCCACGGGCTGCCCCCGGAGGCGCTCGTGCTGGAGGTCACCGAGAACATGGTGCTCGCCGACCCCGTGCGCGTCGGCGACGTCCTCGCGCAGCTCGGCGAGCTCGGCCTAGGCCTCTCGCTCGACGACTTCGGCACGGGCTTCTCCTCGCTCACCCACCTCAAGTCGCTGCCGGTCGGGGAGGTCAAGATCGACCGCTCGTTCGTCGGGCGGATGACCACCGACCCGGTCGACGCGGCGATCGTGCAGGCGACGATCCAGCTCGCGCACTCGATCGGCATCCGCGTCGTGGCCGAGGGCATCGAGGACCAGGTGACGTGGAGCTCGCTCGTGGCCAACCGCTGCGAGCTCGTCCAGGGGTACGCGCTCTCGCGGCCACTGCCGGCAATGGACCTCGACATGCTCCTGCGCGCCCAGCCGCTGCCCGAGAGCACGGACGAGCAGCTCGACACAGCGTCCGCCACGGCCGCGCAGCTTGAGACCCTGCCCTCCGCAGAGCCGTCCTCGAATGGGCAGAGCAGCAACGGCAACAACGGGCACAAACCGGTCGAGAGTCCCCCGGAGGCGCTGCACGACCTGACGGCGCTGACGCGCTCGCACCCGATGATGGACGCCGTGATCGAGGAGATCGACGGGCGCATGATCCGCATCGGGTCGCAGTGGCTGGCGGACTTCGCCTCCTGCAACTACCTCGGGTTCGACCTCGACCGCGAGATCATCGAGGCGGTGCCGGCGTACCTGGACGCGTGGGGCACGCATCCGAGCTGGTCGCGGCTGCTGGGCAGCCCGGTGCTGTACGAGCAGATCGAGGAGCGCCTCACGGCGCTGCTGGGCAGCGCGGACTCGCTGGTGCTGCCGACGATCACCCACATCCACCTCTCGACGATCCCCGTGCTCGCGGGGTCGGGCACGATCTTCCTCGACTCGCGCGCGCACAAGACGATCTACGACGGCTGCCAGATGGCGCGGGCGCGCGGCGCCGCGGTGCAGCGCTTCCGCTTCGAAGACCCCCAGCACCTCGAGGAGCTGCTGCGCGGCGCGCCCGGCGGCACGCGGCTGGTGTGCATGGACGGGGTCAACACGATGACCGGCAACCCGCCCGACATCCGCGCCTTCGCGCAGGTCGCCCGCGAGCACGGCGCGCTGCTGTACGTGGACGACGCCCACGGCTTCGGCGTGATCGGCGAGCGCGGCCCCGGCGAGCACTGCCCGTACGGGCATGCGCGGCAACAGCATCGTCCGCTACTACGGCGAGAGCTACGAGGACCTCGATCCTGGTGGGCGGCTTCTCCAAGGCATACTCCTCGCTGCTCGCGTTCATCGCGTGCCCGACCGAGGTGAAGGAGCTGCTGAAGGTCGCGGCGGCGCCCTACCTGTACTCGGGGCCCTCCCCGGTCGCCTCGCTGGCCACGACGCTCGCCGGCTTCGACGTCAACGAGCGCCGCGGGGAGGAGCTGCGCGAGCGCGATCTGGACGCACACCCAGCGCGTGCTCGAGTGCCTGGCGCGGCTGGAAGTCGCCACCCCCAACCACTCGGGCCTGCCGATCGTCGAGATCCCGCTGCGCGACCACGAGCGCATCGGGGAGGTGGGGCAGCTGCTGTTCGACCGCGGGGTGTACGTCACGCTCGCCGCGTACCCGCTGGTGCCCCGCGAGGAGGTGGGCTTCCGCGTGCAGGTCACCGCGGCCAACACCGACGCCGAAATCGACACGCTGATCGCGGCGCTGGAGGAGCTCGCCGGACTGGGCGAGCTGCGGCCCGTCGAGCAGGAGCGAGCCGAGCAGGCGAGCGCCCCGCAGCGCGAGTCGGTGGCATAAGTCCTCCGATCCACGGCGCGATCGTGAGCCCGACGTGATCGCCCGCTACCGCGCTCTGTTCTCCGCGCCGGGCGTCGGCCGGCTGCTGGTCAGCTCGATGCTGGGGCGCCTGCCTGCGGGCATGTTCTCGCTGGCGATCCTGCTGTTCGTCCACGGGCGCACGGGCTCGTTCCTGGCGGCGGGCCTCGCGGTGGGAGCGTTCTCGCATGGCGGGCGCCCTGATCGGCCCGCTGCTGGGGGCGCTGGTCGATCGGCACGGGCAGACGCCCGTGCTGCTGGGAGCCGCGGCCTGCCAGGCGGCGCTGCTGGTCGCGCTGGTGCTCGTCGGCCAGGCCGGTGCGCCGGTGGCGGCGATCGTCGCGCTGGCGGCGCTCGCGGGCGGCGCCACTCCCGCCGATCGCGGGCTGCGTGCGCGCGCTGTGGTCGGAGGTCGCCCACGGCGAGGAGCTCGAGACCGCCTACGCGCTCGACGCGACCACCCAGGAGACCATCTGGACGCTCGGCCCGCTGCTGGTGGGGCTCGGCGGCGGGGTTCGTCTCGCCCGCCGCGGCGGTGCTGCTGTGCGCCGCGCTCACGGTCTGCGGGACCGTCTACTTCGCCACCTCCACGACTCTCCCGCGGCTGGCGGCCCGCCGGGCGCAGGCGCACGCGGGGCAGCGCGCTCACCGCCGGCCCCAACCTGCGCGTGCTGCTCTACACGGTCGTGCTCGCGGGAGCGGTGATCGGAGCGGTCGAGGTCGGGCTGCCCGCGCTGGCGGCGCAGCAGGGCGCGCGCTGGTCGGCCGGCCCGCTGCTCGCCCTGTTCAGCCTCGGGAGCATGGCCGGCGGCCTGATCTACTCCGCGAGGAGCTGGGCGCTGCCGATCGACTCGGCGCTACAGCGTGGTGCTGAGTCGCGATGGCGGTCGCGGTCGCGCCGCTGGTCGCCGTGCACTCGCTCGCCGCGGCGTTCGGGCTCAGCGTGCTCGCGGGGCTCGCGCTGGCGCCGATGATCTCCTGCCAGTTCTCGCTCGTCGGGGCGCTCGCGCCGGAGGGGACCGTCACGGAGGCGTTCACGTGGCACCGCGCCGCGACCATCGCCGGCATGGCGGGTGGGTCGGCACTGGGAGGGTCGCTGATCGACGCCCGCGGCGCCAGCGCAGCGTTCGTGCTGGGCTGCGTGAGCGTGGCGGCGGCCGCGGGGCTGACGGTGCTCGGACGGCGGCGTATCGAACCGGGGGCGGCGCTCGCCGTGGCAGCACTGGCGCCGGCTCCGCTGGGACCGTCCGGCGAGTTGCCCGTCGAGCAGCCGGTGGCGCTCACGCCGGCGTCCGAGGGGGCGGCTCCGGTCGCAGTGGAGATGCTGAGGGCGCTCACCCCGGCCACCGAGGGTCCGGTGCCGTTCACGCTCGCGGCCGAGGCGGTGGCGCTGGCCGCCGAAGCGGTGGCGCTGGCCGCGGAGGAACCCCTCTCGCCCGGGGTGGGTGGGCCCCCATCACGGGCGCCGTTCGCGCTCGCAGCCGAGGCAGTGGCGCTGGCCGCAGAGGCGGTGGCACAGACCGCCGCTGCGTGAGCGCGCGGGGCGGCGGCGCCAGTGCCGCGCCCACGGGCACGGTGCGGGTGAGGCGCGCGTACACGAGCAGGCGCTCCGCGGCGCTGAACAGGGGCGTGCAGGCGGACAGCACGAGGCGGCTGTAGGCGGCGTGCCCGATCGCGGCGGCTACATCGGAGGGGTCGACGACGCGGTGGCCGGTGACGGTGTAGGTGAAGTGCGCGTAGGGCATGTCGAGCTCGATCCGCTCGCCCCGGCGCAGCGCGTCGATGTGGCGGAAGGGCTCCAGGAACGTCGTGCGGTGGCCGGCGATCGCCGTGGTGCCCCCCAGGCCCGGGAAGCGAGTCCCGGCGTAGGAGCTCTGGGTGTAGATCCCCGGCCCCTGCTCCAGTTCTTCGACGCCGGTGCCGTAGACCAGCACGAAGTCAGCGCCCAGGCGGGGGATGTGGATCGAGCCCACCGCGCTGCCGAGTGTCGCGTGGCGGGCGAGATGCCGCGCAAGGAAGGCCACCCGCCGGCGCTCGTCGGCCAGGTGCGCGAGGTGCGCGCGCTCGAGCGCGGTCGGCCGCGCCCGTTCGAGGTCGCGCAGCGCCCCGCGGAGGTGGTCCTGCTGCAGTTCTGCGTACAGCGCCGAGACCGGCTCTTGCCACACGAGCGTGACGCCCGCGTCGAGCAGCGCCAGCGCCCCCACCGCGATCAGCACGCCGAGAGCGCCCGCAGCGCGCGGCCCGCGGGTGTGCGGCGTCCCGAGGGGGGGCGGCGCCCGAAGCGCCGTGAGCGACCGCGGTGGGCTTCGGGTGAGGTGGTTGAGAGGAGCTCGGACAAGGTCACCGCCGCAGGGCGGACTCGGTGCCGCCCAGCGATCCAGGGCCAGCGTAGGACAGCGGCCCCCGGACCGTGAACGTCTCGCGCTCGCCGATCCCCTCGTCCGGTCCGCCAATCCACGGCCGCTCCGCGGGCGGCGGGGCGAGCGCCACCAGCAGGACCGCGGCGAGACAGCCAAACGCGATGCTCCACGCCGCGGCCCCCGCGACCCCCACGCGCCCGCCCGCGAGCAGCAGCACGGCGGTGTGCGCCGCCCCCCCGGGGCCCAGTTGCAGCTGCGCGGCGTAGAAGGCCACCAGCAGCGCGAGCGGGGCCGCGCCGAGCGCCGCCAGGCCAAACGCCCCCAGCGGTACGCGGCCCGGCGGGGGGCGCAGCGGGGAGGCGAACACGAGCCACACGTGCAGGGGGAGCACCAGCAGCAGCGCGGTGAGGGGCGCGAGCGCCCACACCACCACGGCGAGGGCGCCCAGCACGAGCAGCGGGGCCAGTACCGCGGCGTCCTCGTCGCTCGGGCGACGCGGCAGGCCGAGGCGGCGCATCGCCGCCGGCCACCCCAGCCAGGCGAACACGAGCACGAGCGCCGTCGCGAGCACCGCCTCCAGAGCGGCGCGGTCGAGCGGCAGCGCCGCGGGGGAGACCGGCGGACGGGGCGCGGGGATCGCGTGCAGGCGCCCCAGGGCGATCGCGAAGAGGGCGCCCGCGAGGAACGGAAGCGCGCACGCCAGCGCCCACACCGCCCACCGCCCCACAGGCTCGTTACGGCGACGCAGACGGGCGAGGCCGTCCCCGAGCACGAGCAGCGCCGGTGCCAGCAGCGCGGCCACCACGAGGCGCAGCGCCCACTCGGGGATCGCCTTGTGCTGGATCAGCAGCCCCGCTTCGAGCCTGCTCGGGACTTCGACTTCGCCGTCCAGCGCGTACACCGCGGAGAGCGCCGCCCGTCCGAAGCCTTCCAGGCGCGCGGCGCTGACCGGTTCGGCCGCCGCCGGCGGCCGTTCGCCGCCGACGCCGAGGAGCACTGCGGGCAGCCCGCGAGCGTCGAGCGGGGCCTGTTCGCCGGCGGGGAGCGGGAAGACGAGGTGGGCGAGCTGCGCGAGCGTGCTCGGAGCACCCGCTTCGACGCCGGCCTGGACGGCGAGCGCCGCGGCCACGGTGCTCTGCAGCAGCGCGGGGGCGGAGCCGGGGCCGTCGGAGAAAGCCGCCACCAGGGGCGCGCGCAGGCTGGTGCCGGCGAGGTCGCCGAGCACGAGCGCGGCGTCGACCGAGCCGCTCGTCTCCCCGCCGAGCGGCTCCCCGGCGTGCGCCGCGAAGTCCGCCGCCCCCGCGTTGCCACCCGAGCCGCCGCTGGTCGAGACGAGCACCACCGTGCGCCGGGTCTCCCCGGCGGCGAGCACCCGGGCGAGTTCGAGCAGCACCGCGGTCCCGGAGAGCTCCGCCGCGGCTCCGCGGCCCGCGGCGTCGCGGTGGGCGAGCACCACGATCGGCGCCTCGCCGGTGGTGCCGGGCCGCTGCGCGATCACCGTGGTGAGGGTGCGCTCGCCGTCGATCGTCTGTGCGCGGAAGCTGTGGACGGTGACCGCAAAGCCGCCCGTGGCGGGGTTGCCGAGCCCCCGTAGGGTCCCCGCCACGTAGGCGGCGAGACCCTGGTCGTCCGCGCCACCGGGGCTGCGGTCTGCAAACCGCTTGGCCAGGCCCTGCAGGGTGGCGAAGGCACGCGTGCCTTCGAACGCCTGGGGCGTGAGGTTGGAGGTGAGCGGAGCGGTGCGGCCGGTCAGCGAGAACCCCGCGATCACCACCGCGCCCAGCAGCGGCAGGAAGGCTGCGCGGTAGATACGTCCGTTCAGCACTCCGAGACCATAACGTTGTGGCACGCCTCGGGACTCGGTGCGCCTCGCGGGCAGGTATCGTGCGCGCGTGCTCCAGCCCGTCTCCGTTGCCTCAAAGACGCTCGCCGACTACACGCACATCTGCGGGCGAGACCTGATCGACGAGATCCGCGAGCTGGCGGAGCCGCTGAAGGGTCACCGGGTGGTACACGTCTCCGCGACGGCCTTCGGCGGAGGGGTCTCGGAGATCCTCTACACGCTCGTGCCGCTGATGCGCGACGTGGGCCTGGAGTGCGAGTGGCAGGTGATCTACGGGCGTGAGGAATTCTTCAACGCCACCAAGCTCATGCACAACGCGCTGCAGGGCGCCCCGCAGGACCTCGACGAGTCCCAGTGGGAGACCTGGAAACGCTACAACGAGATGAACGCCCGCGAGCTGTCCGGCGGGTGGGACGTGTGCCTCGTACACGACCCCCAGCCCGCGGGGCTCTACCGGCTGGTGCCGGGCAAGGCACGGGGGTGGGTGTGGCGCTGCCACATCGACCTGTCCACGCCCAACCCCGACACGATCGCCCAGTTGATGCCCTACATCGAGGACTACCCCCAGTCGCTGTTTCACATGCAGGAGTACGTGCCGCCCGGGATGAGCGGCCACGTCAACGTGGTGCCGCCGGCGATCGACCCGCTGACCCCGAAGAACATGGCCCTCTCCCCCGAAGACGCCGCGTACGTGTGCGGGCAGTTCGGGATCGACGTGGACCGGCCGCTGATGTGCCAGGTCTCGCGCTTCGACCCCTGGAAGGACCCGCTCGGGGTGATCGACGCCTACCGCATCGTCAAGGAGCAGGTTCCCGCCGCGCAGCTCGCGCTGGTGGGCTCGATGGCCTCCGACGACCCGGAGGGGTGGGACTTCTTCAACGCCACCATCGCCCACGCCGACGGGGACCCCGACATACACATCCTCAACAACTTCAACAACGTCGGGTCGATCGAGGTCAACGCGTTCCAGTCGCACTCCGACGTGGTGATCCAGAAGTCCACGCGCGAGGGCTTCGGCCTGACCGTCACGGAGGCGATCTGGAAGGCGCGGCCGTTCATCGGCGGCGACGTCGGCGGGATTCCGCTGCAGGTCGAAGACGGGGTCACCGGGTTCCTCGTGTCGAGCTCCGAGCAGTGCGCCGCCAGGACGCTCGAGGTCCTCGCCGACCCTGCGCTCGGCAAGGCGTTGGGCCGCCGCGGCAAGGAGCACGTGCGCGCGCACTTCCTCACACCGCGGTACCTTCGCGACTATCTGCGCATCTTCACCGAGCTGCGAGGGTCATGAACCCGCATGGCGGCGCTGGGTCGGCGTCCTCGGTCGCTCGTGTGCCGAGCACACTTCGCTCCCTGCGTCCTTGCCCAGCTTGCCCTGCGGGCCCATGACGGCGATGTTCGCCTTTCCATGGAGACAGACCCCATAGCGGCGGTGGGCATGTGTTCTCTCGGACCCTATAAGGGCTATCGGGGAACATGTTTCTTTACGGACCCCCACAACGGGCGATGGGCACATGTTCTTTTTCGGACCCATATACGACATAGGCATCCAGATTAGATTGCAGTCATGAGCGAGTCGGACCCCGAGCGCCCGCCACGAGCCCCGCTGGTGCTGGTGTCCAACCGGGGGCCGGTGACCTTCGGGCCAGGTGGCGAGGTGCAGCGCGGCTCCGGGGGCCTCGTGACGGCGCTCACCGGGCTGGCCTCCCACCGCGAGGCGGTGTGGATCGCCTCGGCGATGAGCGAGCAGGACGTGGAGGTCTCCCGCGCCCACGGCGGTGGCGCGTTCCCCGTGCGCTCCCCCGCCGGGGGGGAGTTCCAGGTGCGCCTGGTGGCGAGCGACCCGGAGGCGTACGACCGCTTCTACAACGTGTTCGCGAACCCCATGCTGTGGTTCATCCAGCACTACCTGTGGGACCTCTCCAACGCCCCGGACATCCGCCGCCACGAGATCGAGGCGTTCGAGTTCGGCTACAACGTCGTCAACGAGGATCTCGCGCGGGCGGTCGTGGAGGAGCTCAAGGACAGCGAGGAGCCGGTGGTGATGGTGCACGACTACCACCTCTACACGCTGCCCGACCTCGTGCGCCGCGCGCGCCCGGACGTGTTCCTGCACCACTTCATCCACATCCCCTGGACCCAGTCGGACGCATGGCGGGTGCTGCCCTCGCGGATCCGCGAGGAGATCTTCGCGGGCCTGCTGGCGAACGACATCGTCGGCTTCCACACGCGCTCCTACCGGCGCAACTTCCTGCAGTGCTGCGAGGACCTGTTGGAGCTGGAGGTCGACTACGAGCGGGGGACGGTGCGCTACGGGGAGCGCGAGGTGTGGGTGCGCGCGTACCCGCTGCCGATCGACCACCGCGCCACCAGGCGCCTCGCGCAGGGCGAGCGCGTACGGGAGTTCGAGCGCGAGCTGCTGGCGCGCCGGCGGGACTTCCTGATCCTGCGGGTGGACCGCGCGGACCTCTCCAAGAACGTGCTGCGCGGCTTCTCCGCGTTCGACCTGTTCCTGCAGCAGCACCCCGAGTTCTCCGAGCGCGTGACGTTCATGGCGCAGCTGATGCCCTCCCGTACGGACGTGCCCGAGTACGCGGAGTACCTGGAGCGCATCGAGGCGCTGGTGGCAGTCGTCAACCACCGCCACGGCACGCCCGACTGGATGCCGATCCAGCTGAAGCTGCGCGACGACCTCGAGGAGGCCGTGGCGGCGTACAAGCACTACGACGTGCTGCTCGTCAACGCGATGTTCGACGGCATGAACCTCGTGGCCAAGGAGGGCCCGCTCGTCAACGAGCGCGAGGGGGTGTCGATCCTCTCGGAGAACACCGGCGCCCACGAGGAGCTCGGGGAGTACGCGCTGTCGGTCAACCCGTTCGACATCCAGGAGCTGGCCGACTCGATCTACGCCGCGCTGACGATGGCGCCGGCCGAGCGCCGCCGGCGCGCGGAGGGCCTGGCGCAGATCGTGACCTCGCGCGACCCGGGGGACTGGATCGACGAGCAGTTGGCGGACATCCGCGCGAAGGGGCGCTCGCGGTAGGGAAAGGGGCACCCTGCCACATGTGGCAGGGTGGGCAACGCCACATGTGGCGTTGCCGGGACGGCCACATGTGGCCGTCCCCAGGGACTGCACATGTGCAGTCCCTCGGGCGGTGCATGCACCGCCCGACCAGCCGGCGCAGGCGCCGGCTGGCACAACACGAACACCCGGCCGCGCCGACACGCTACTCTTCTCGGGCCGTGACCCTGCCCGCACCCACCTACGACCTCGTGCTGCTGCTCGACGCGGAGGCCGACGAACAGGCGCACACGAGGATCCTCGGCGAGGCGCGCGCGGCGATCGAGGCGGAAGGGGAGCTGCTGCGCGACGACACGTGGGGGGATCGGGCGCTGACGTACCCGATCGACCACAAAACGACCGCCCGGTACCACCTGCTCCAGTTCCACGCCACGGCCCCGGGGCTGCTCGAGCGGCTCGACCGCTCGCTGCGGTTCGCCGACGAGGTGGTGCGCTTCCGGGTCATCAAGCTGAAGCCTGGGACCCCGGCGGCGCCGGACATGAGCACCCCGGGCACGCCGGCGAGGGCGGAGGAGCCCACGCCGCCCCCCGCGGCGGGGGCCGCGCCGGAGGCCGGGGCCTCACCAGAGCCGCAGCCCCCCCCGCAGGCCGAGGCCCCCTCCGCGCCCGAGGCCACGCCAGAGCCGGAGGCGGCAGCCGCGGCGGAGCCGGAGGCCCTACAGGAGCCCGAGGCGGCGTCGCAGGCCACGCCTGCGCTTCCTGAGGCGCCCTCCGCGCCCGAGCCCCTCGGCGAGCCCGCCTGAGCCGGTGAGCCCGCGACCGGGCGCCGCCGCACGCGGCGGGCTACACTCGGTGTGGTGAGCGGGTTGGAGCCAAGCGAACAGGCAGCGGGCAGGACGGACGTGCTGAGAGCGTCCCCGCCGATGTTCGAGTCGCGGCTGCTGGACTTCTTCTCGCGGGTGCACCCAGCGGTGCCGCTGCTGTTGTTCGTGCCGGTGGTCGGGGTGATGGCCGCGTGGAGCCTCGCGCAGGTGAGCGTCGCGGCGACAGCGGGCCTGGCGGTGGCGGGGTACGCGGGGTGGACGCTGTTCGAGTACTGGCTGCACCGGGTGGTGTTCCACTTCGAGCCCGACCGCGGCGTGGGCGCGCGCCTGCACTGGATCATCCACGGCATCCACCACGAGCACCCCAACGACCCGATGCGCCTGGTGATGCCGCCGGCCGTGAGCGTGCCGCTGGGGGCGGTGGTGTTCGGTGTGCTGTACGCGATCTTCGACGAACGCTACGCCCCGGGTCTCGCGGTGGGCTTCTTCACGGGCTACGTGGTGTACGACATGCTGCACTACTACCTGCACCACTTCACCCCGCACGGCCGCGTGGGTCGGGCGCTGCGCGAACGCCACATGCGCCACCACTTCCAGGACGACACCCGGGGCTTCGGGATCAGCGCCCCCTACTGGGATGAGGTGTTCCGCACCTCCCCGCGCTCCCGCCGAGACTCCTAAAATCGCGCAACGAGCGGGGTCACGGCGCGCGGGGCCGAAGTGGCGCCCGCGGGCGGGTCTAGACTCGGGGGCTCCTCCAAACAGATGGTGAGGGCCCCCTTGGGGGTACGAGACAGCCGAAAGGAAGATAAGCCGTGGCCGCAACAAACATCAACCGGATCGTGATGACCGGCAACCTGACCAAAGACCCCGAGCTGCGCTCGCTGCCCAGCGGCACGTCGGTGTGCGAGTTGCGGATCGCGTGCAACACGCGCCGCAAGGACCAGGCCAGCGGGGAGTGGACGGACAAGCCGAACTTCTTCAACGTCAAGGTGTGGGGCGCACAGGGCGAGAACGCCGCCCGCTACCTCTCGAAGGGGCGCCCGGTGGCGATCGACGGACGCCTGGAGTGGCGCGAGTGGGAGGCCCAGGACGGGACGAAGCGCCAGGCAATCGATATCATTGCCGACTCGGTGCAGTTCCTGGGCTCGCGCGAGGACCCCGCAGGAGGGGGCGCCTTTGCGGGCAACGGGGCCTCACAGGGTGGCGAAACCCCCGTCAACGAGGGGGACTTCCAGCCCGCACCGGTCGGCGCCGCGACGGGCGACGAGGACATTCCGTTCTAGTCTCCCCTCCAGCCAAGCGACGGCAACAGCACCAGCACTGACCCGAAGCGACGAGGAAGACAGCGAGGTAGACCAGTGGCGAAGGCGCGAGGCCGCAGCAAGCCGGCCCGGAGACGAGAGAAGCGAGGCGGGCCCGGCAGCGGCCGGCGCAAGCCCTGCCAGCACTGCCGCGACAAGGTCGAGCAGGTCGACTACAAGGACGTGGCGACGCTGCGGCGGTTCGTCTCCGAGAAGGGCAAGATCCGCTCGCGGCGGATCACCGGCGCGTGCCGCCGCCACCAGGCTCAGGTGGCGCGCGCGGTCAAGCGTGCCCGGGAGCTCGCGCTGCTGCCCTACGTGAACGAGGGCGGGCGCGACGACAACCCACGGCGCGAACGCGGCGACCGCGACCGGGGGCGCTGAGCGGGGTGCCCGAGGCGATCCTCCTCAAGGACGTCGAGACGCTCGGCGAGCAGGGCAAGGTGGTGGAGGTCTCCAAGGGGTACCTGCGCAACTTCCTGCTCCCCCGCAAGCTCGCCCAACCCGCCACCCGCGGGGCGGTCGAGGCGGTCCGCCGCCGCCAGGAGGCCGAAGAGCGGGCGGAGCGGGAATTCGTCGAGCGGGCGTCCGCCAACGCGGCGCTGTTGAACAAGACGGTGCTGACGATCCCCCAGCAGGCGGGGGCGGACGGGCGCCTGTTCGGCTCGGTCTCCGCGCAGGACGTCGCCGAGGCGATCCGCGAGGCGAGAGGGCTGAAACTGGACCGCCACGCCGTGCACCTCCCGGAGCCGATCAAGAACGTCGGCACCTCCTTAGTGGTGGTTGACGTCGTCGAGGACGTGACGGCGACCGTCAAGGTCATGGTTGTGCCCAAGAAGTAGTTCTCTCCCGAGAACCCGTACACCCGGGAGGGGGTTTGAAGGCCCACCCGCCCGGCCTGCCTTCCCCCGGCCGAGGCTTGGTCGTGCCGAAGAAGTAGCGGTCGTCGTCCGTCACGCATGGGAACATGCGTTCGTGCAGGACTTTTCTCTCCGAGATAGCGGGTTGACCCACGCGGCGGGCCCAAGGCTCGGACTAGACTCGCGTCGGCCGTGAGCACCGTCTCGACGACCAATGGCGCAGGCGCCTCCGGGGTTGCTGTCGCCCCGCCTCACAACCTCGAGGCCGAGCAGGCGGTGCTCGGCGCGATCCTGCTGTCCGATCACTCGATGTACGCGCTGGTAATCGAGGAGGGTCTGCGCCCGGAGGACTTCTACCGCGACCGCCACCGCTCGATCTACGAGGCGATGCTCGCGCTCTACGAGGAAAGCGAGCCGGTCGACGTGCTGACGGTGATCGCTCGCCTGCGCCAGACGGGCAAGCTCGACGGGGTCGGCGGGGTCGCCGCCGTGGACGAGCTCACAGGGGTGGTGCCGGCCGCCGGCCACGCCCGCCGCTACGCGCAGATCGTGCGCGAGAACGCGCTGCTGCGCCGCCTGCTGGCGAGCACGTACGAGATCCAAGCAAGTGTGCTCGACCACCAGGCGCCGCCGCGGGAGCTCGTGGAGCTGGCAGAGAAGGCGATGCTGGAGGTCGCGCGCGACGACCGCAAGCAGGACTTCCGCGCGATCGAGGACGTACTGCATGAGGAGCTAGACAAGCTCCACCGCCTCTCGATCGAAGGCACCTCGCTGACGGGCACCCCCTCGGGGTTCAAAGACCTCGACGAGATCACTGGCGGCTTCCAGCCGGGGAACCTCGTGATCATCGCCGCACGCCCGGCGATGGGCAAGAGCGCGCTGGTGTGCAACATCGCAGAGAACGCCGCGGTCGAGCACAAACGGCCGGTGGCGCTGTTCTCGCTGGAGATGGCGGAGGCGGAGCTCGCCCAGCGCTTCGTGGCCTCCCAGGCGAGGATCAAGGGCGAGGAGCTGCGCAAGGGGCGCGTGGCCGAGCAGCGCTGGCCGAAGATCCTCGCCGCCAGCCAGCGCCTCGCGGCGGCGCCCCTGTGGGTGGACGACTCCAGCGACGTGGGGCTGCTCGAGATCCGCGCCAAGGCGCGGCGCCTGCACACCCAGTGCGAGGGGGGGCTGGGGCTGATAATCATCGACTACCTGCAGCTGATGCGCACCGACAGCCGCTACGACAGCCGCGTCACTGCCGTGGGCGAGCTCAGCCGCGGCCTGAAGATCCTCGCGCGCGAGCTGGGGGTGCCGGTGATCGCCCTCTCGCAGCTGAGCCGCGCGGTGGAGACGCGCCCGGACAAGAAACCGCAGCTCTCTGACCTGCGCGAGAGCGGCAACCTCGAGCAGGACTCCGACCTCGTGATGTTCATCTACCGCGACGAGTACTACGACGAAGACTCCGAGCGCCCCGGCGAGGCGGACCTGATCATCGCCAAGCACCGCAACGGGGCGGTGGGGAAAGTCACGCTGACGTTCCACAAGGAGTACCCGAAGTTCATGAACTACGCGAGCGAACGCCACGCGTAGCGGGCCCACGCTGCGGAGCCTCGTAAACTCCACAGGACATGCCGGGGATAGTCATAGTGGGCGCCCAGTGGGGCGACGAGGGCAAGGGCAAGATCGTCGACCTGCTGGCCGAGCACTCCGACGCGGTGGTGCGCTTTCAGGGCGGCAACAACGCGGGGCACACGATCGTGCGGGACGGAGAGGAGTGGAAGCTGCACCTGATCCCCTCCGGCATCCTGTACCCCGGCAAGCGCTGCGTGATCGGCAACGGCGTGGTGATCGACCCGCGGGTGCTGATCGAGGAGCTCGACGCCCTGCGCGCGCGGCGCATCGACGTGAGCGGCCTGCGGATCTCGGCCAACGCGCACCTGATCATGCCCTACCACCTGCTGCTGGACTCCGCCGGCGAGGCCAAGCTGGGGCGCCTGCAGATCGGCACCACGCGCCGGGGCATCGGCCCGTGCTACGCCGACAAGGCGGCCCGCCTGGGGATCCGCCTGCAGGACCTGCTCGACGAGAAGATCCTCAAGAAGAAGATCGTCGCGGCGATGGAGCCCAAGCGCCTGTCGCTGCGTCCCTTCGAGAAGGACCCCACGCTCGACCTGCGCACGATGACCGAGGAGTACCTGACGTACGGGCACCGCCTCGAGCAGCACATCGCCGACACCGCCAAGCTGATGTGGGAGCTGCTCGACGGCGGGCGGCGCGTGATCTTCGAGGGAGCGCAGGCGACGATGCTCGACATCGACCACGGCACGTACCCGTTCGTGACCTCATCCAACCCCGTGGCTGGGGCGGCGTGCGTCGGCGCGGGCGTGGGTCCGCGGGACATCGACGAGGTGTGGGGGGTCGCGAAGGCCTACGCGACCCGTGTGGGCGCCGGGCCGTTCCCCACCGAGCTCGAGGACACGATGGGGGACTACCTGCGCACCCGGGGAGGCGAGTTTGGCACGACCACCGGGCGCCCCCGGCGCACGGGCTGGCTGGACCTCGTGGCGCTGCGCTACGCGACGCGCCTGAACACGCTGACGGCACTCGCGATCACCAAGCTCGACGTGCTCTCGGGGCTGGAGCGCATCAAGGTCTGCACGAGCTACCGTGGCGCCGAGGGAGCAGAGTTCGACAGCTTCCCCTACCACCAGACCGTGCTGCACCACACCACCGCGCAGCTGACGGAACTCGAGGGCTGGAGCGAGGACATCAGCGCCTGTGAGACCCTCGCCGACCTGCCCACCGCAGCGCAGGAGTACCTGCGGTTCATCGCCGAGCACGTCGGGGCGCCCGTGGCGCTCGTTGGGGTGGGCCCGGGCCGCGACCAGGTGATCTGGACCGACGAGGGCCGCGAGACGATCGCCGGCAGCGGGGACTCGCCCGCTTGGGAGCGGGTTTAGGGCGTCAGGAGTCCTCAGGCGGGCGGCGCTCGCGCTTGCGTTCAGCCGCCCGGCGCTTGGCCGCCAGGCGCCGCTCGCGCGAGGCCGTGGTGGGTCGGGTGGCGCGACGGCGCTTGGGGGCGACGAGCGCCCTCGCGAGCCGCTCGCTCAAGCGCGCCAGCGCCAACTCGCGGTTGCGCGCCTGCGAGCGCCCGTCCTGCGCGATCGCCACCACTCGCGGCCCCACTCGCACCAGCACCCGCTCGCGCTGCGCGTCACTCAGCGTGGCCGAGGCGCGCACGTCGAAGCTCGCTTCCACGCGGGAAGCGGTGACGTTGGCGTGCTGTCCCCCCGGGCCAGAGGAGCGGCTTGCGCGCACGGTCACCTCCGAGAGCGGGATCGTCAGCCCACCGCTGATCCGCAGTCGTTTGCTGCGAGGGTCTACGTCTTCGACTTCGCTCATCGCAGTCGCCGATCTACGCGCCTTCCGCACCGCGGCCGACCGGCCTCCACCACCAGGCGGGGGGTGTGCGTCGCCCTGTTCTCGAGTTCCGGGAGCACCGGCCGAATGATCCCGCACCGGTCAGCGTGGTCGCCCTCCGGCGTCACGAGGTCGCGGTACCGGCAGGCGAGCCCGTAGAGCCTCCCGACACCGCAGTCGATAGGTGTCGCCGTGCCGCCCGCTCCTCCCCGCATCCAGGTGATCCTCGCCAGCACCCGCCCGGGACGTTTTGGCGAGAAGCCCGCAGCCTGGGTCATGGACCGCCTGTCCGCACGAGCCGACCTGCAAGCCGAGCTGATCGACCTCCGCGACCACCCGCTGCCGATCTTCGACCAGCCCGCGTCGCCCGCTCGCTCGCTGCGCGACTACCCCACCGAGGCGGCCGCCCGCTGGGGGCGCACGGTCGACGAGGCAGACGCTCCTCGCGCCGCTCGACGGACGGCTCGACACCGCGGCGACGGACCTCGTCTGGTGGGCTGGCGCGCTAGGGGCCGCTCGGGCGGAGAGCGCGGCAGCAGGTTGACGTTAGGAATGGACCTAATCGGAGTTCTATCGAACCATGATCTACGGGGGTCGTTGGCCCGGTTGGTCAAGAAACTGGCCACTTTGCGGGCCAGCAGCGAGCCCTGGCGGCGGACTTTGGCCCCTCGGCAGCGGCCTCACGCGATCACGCGATGATCCTGGAGCCGACCTCAGCCTTACACGCGTCGACAAATCCCTCATACACATGCCAGTAATGATGCGCGCGCTCTTCTAGCTGTTCGTCTGTATAATCGAATGGTTCGTTCTTAGGCCATAGTGCATCCATCTCCGCAATTGCGTCATCAGTAGGCTTGAGATACGCAGCGAGAGCCTCTACAAGTTGATCATCCCGTCCCCGGCGGATCACGATGCGAGCATTCAGCGTGTAGAGGGTGGCGCGGGTCGTCTCCACATGGGGCGACGTGCCTGCGTTCGGAGGCCCAAACGTCGATCGCCGCATCCAGCCTTCGAGCGCGATGAGGCTCGTCGTATGCTCGTGCATCGTCACGGTTAGTTCGTCGAGTAGGCCACGCAACTCGTCGAGGTCACGGTCCGACCGTGCACGCGCTGCTGCACCTTTGTCGCGCCGCCACTGGAACAGCGCGGAAAGGCCTGGAGTACCGAGCCCAACTGCCCCCGTGACGAGAATGGCCAAGTCTGCGGTATCCACGCAGCTATCTTCTACCGTAGGCAGGACAGGGTTCGGTACAAGCCTGGATCTGGGCGCGGCGGTTTGCACTGGCCCCGGCGCGGCGGTGGGAAAGCCAGTCAACGTCGCAACAGGTGAGTGTCGCGATCATAGTGCGAGGCAGTGCTCAGTGCCCTCGCACGTCGTCGCGTCTTCGTAGTCGCTTGCCCTTGTCCCGGGGCGCGGAGCCGGTCATCCGCCGGCGGAGTTTGGCCCGAACGACGGGCAGTTTGCGCGCAGCGCAAAACGTGAGAGCCAGAATCAGCGAAGCGGAGCGGGCCGGTCAAGGGCGGCCCGTCAGGGCCGAGCGCAGCGAGCCGCGAAGCGGCGCCCTTTACGGGCCCGCGCAGCGGAGCTATATCGAGCACCCTTTGAACGTCAGGCAGACACCATCGCGATCTGGCTGTTGAACAGGGCTATCGGGCGCTGCCAACCGAGTGTCTTGCGTGGTCGATCGTTGACCTCTGTAGCGATCCGCATGACGTCCTCGACGCTGTGGATGCTGAGTTCGGTGCCCTTCGGGAAGTAGTCACGTAGCAGCCCGTTCGTGTTCTCGTTGCTGCCACGCTGCCACGGGGAGTGCGCGTCGCAGAAGAACACGCCGGTGCCGGTCGCCGCGGTGATCTGCTGATGCAGCGCGAGCTCCTTGCCTTGATCCCACGTCAGCGTTCGTCGCAGCGCCTCAGGTAGACGAGCCAGCGCCGCGGTGATCGCTTGGTGGACCGTCTCAGCCGTCGGTATACCGTCAGGGAAGGCAAGCAAGATCAGGAACCTGGTCGTGCGCTCCACCAGCGTTCCGATTGCCGAGCGGTTCCCTGCTCCCATGATCAGGTCGCCCTCCCAGTGGCCGACCTGCAGACGATCCTCGACCTCAGCCGGCCGCTCGTCGATCATCCGCATCGCGGTCAACCGGCCGCGCCGCTGTAGGCCAAGGAGCCGCCGACGGCGTCGTCGTCGACGCGCTGGCCGAGTCAACTCGACGGCAGGATCGTAGATCGCCTGATAGATCGACTCCTTGCACAGCCACCGCAACGGCTGGCCTGCGAACAGCTCGCGGAGCTCGTGTGCGACCTGCTCGGGGCTCCAGCGCTTCGCCAGCAGCCGTCTGACGGCCTCGGCCAGCACGTGATCGACTGCAACCCGTCGCTTCCGTGGCTTGCAAGCCCGCAGCCGGGCGGCGTGCTCGGCGTGATGCGGGCGATACCGCCCGTCCGGGTCGCTGTTACGACGAATCTCACGGCTGACCGTGGACGGCGCACGACCCAGCTCGACGGCAATACC
This sequence comes from uncultured Solirubrobacterales bacterium, assembly GCA_963702085.1. GTDB lineage: Bacteria > Actinomycetota > Thermoleophilia > Solirubrobacterales > Solirubrobacteraceae > Palsa-744. The sequence goes on from OY969707.1 coordinate 3,856,671, forward strand.
GCGGACCGTCGTGCCAGCCGAGAGCAAGTCAGCGATCCGGATCCGTTCCTGCTCTGAGAGGTACCGCGGGCTACGCGGCTTGGTTTCCTTGATTTTCACCGGCGGATAATGCACGAGCACCCCGGCGGAATTCCGGACTCGCCGGCCATACCGCCAGCGAGTGCCTGTCTTGCGGTTGATCCCTACCAGCCGGCACGCCTCCGCGTTGCTGACCCCCTGCGCGATCAGCTGCGCATACCGCTGCTGCTTCTCCGCCTGAACCCCGCCCGCCGGCGTCCGTTTCCTGTCCCGCATTGCAACCTCCAATACCGCGTTGGTGTTGCAACGTCAGCTGGAATCCGCCCCGCCGTTCCCAGGATCGCTGTGAACTCGGCACTGCCGCGGTGCGGCGGGCCACGGATCTATGGCCACAGCCTCTTGATGTAGCCGTCGTAAACCCCGTAGATGTATGGGCCGGGCTTCTCAGCCTGGCGTTTGATGCGCTCGATGTTGCCGACGAACCGGGCTGACTGCTCCGAGGCGCGAAGTTGGGCGTTGGTCAGGCAGAACGCTCGCACCTTCGCAGCCGCCAAGGCGTCGCGCTCGGAAGGGCGGCGGCGGATCGCGTCGTCCTTCATCAGGACGATCCAGTCGTGCTGGCCCACGTCGGCGAGCCACCGCTCGTCCTCAAGCCCTTGGGCGGCCTGCTCGCCGTAGACCGACGCCATCGTGTGGACCGTGAGGCCAAGGTCGGCGAGTGCCTGGGCGAGATGTCTGCGTCCCAAGCTGCGGTCGATGAAGAACTCCGGCGGCCCGGCCGTCTCCGTCGGATCCTCCGACGTTGCCCCAGGGGAGTCGTCAGGCTGCCGCTCGGGTGGCGACACGTACCACGTCCTCGACCTCCGGCTCTGGCACCCCGAAGTCCTCCGCGATGTCCGCGAGCGTGTCGCCGGCGACGAAACGATCAACGAGGTCCTCGACTCGAGCGCCACCGTGAACGACCAGCGGCATCCCAAACGCCCGGCGAGGATCGACGATCACCTCGGCCTGCTGGTACGCCGGCAGGCGCACCTGCGCCGCCCATCCATCATCACCGTAGGTGATGCGCTTGAGGTAGTTGCGCACGACCTCCGCGAATTGCCGCTGGCCGGTCCTGACGACCGTCAGTCCACGCAGCTCCTCGTCGTGTTCGCTGCTGGCGTAGTCGTAGAGCACCTCAGCGCCGTCGGTATAGAGCCGCCGGGAAGCGAGCGCGTGATCGACTCCAATCCCGGAGGACAGCACCTCGACCGCCGGGCGGATGCGCTGCATCGGCACCCCCGCACGACGGAACGCGGAGAGAACGTACGCCTCCGCGAAGCCGATGAACGGCACGGTCGCCTCCCTGCCACGCGCCGGAAAGCAGGTGATGACTGGCATAGCTCCGCCGCGGGGCCGCGCCCAGCTATGTAGCGTCGAGCTGGGCAACCCAAGGTAGGCTGCTGCCTCGCGCAGCGTAAAGGCCGCACGCACGACTCGTGGGTCGTCCATACCGATACTCGCGCCGTTTGGTTGTTTGCTCGTCGCCATCACCTCGGGTCAGTCTGTTCCCGCCTCGCACGATCGTACCGAGGCTCACGGCCATCACCGCCGCAGACGACTCGGACGACGATAGGCCGACACCGAGGCGGGCGCCCACCTGGTCCCATACAACCCGCCCAGGAGCTGTGATTCAGACTTCGGCAACCCACTTGGAATGGGTGCCCTTGCTATAGCATGTTTGTTTTGCTAATTTTGCTTGGAGTATGGCGGCCGTTTCGCTCGGAGCACCCACCCCACCCACCCGCCTCACGGCCGACGACGTGATGACGGCCACAGAGGTCGCCCGACTGCTACACGCGCCGGTCAACACCGTCGAAGATTGGGCCCGCCGAGGCGTCCTGCCGAGCGTCAAGGTCGGTCGGCGGCGCCTCTACATCCGCCAGCGCGTGGAAGCGGAGTCTGCTCGACGAACCACGGGCGCAGCCGTCGCGCTGACCGCCCGTTTGGTACCCACGAGTGGTACCCACGGTCCAAAGCGCCTCTTCCGCGCCCCGATTGTGCGTCCCAAAACCCGTATGCGTTCAGTGGGTCGGTGCCCTCAGGTGAGTAGGGGAACGGGGTCGCCGCGGGCGTGGGCGGTGATCGCGTCGGTGAGGTAGACGAAGAGCGAGCGGCCCTGTAGGCGGCAGGTGGTGTGCGCGGAGAGCAGCCGGGTGGTGCGTTGCTCGCCTACCTCGGATTGGTTGCCGAGGCTGATCTTGCGGTGGATGACGGCGCCCCTCAGGCCGCGCTCGGCGTGGTTGTTGGTCGGCTCTACGCCCTGGTGTTGGGCGAAGGTCCAGAGCGCCGGCCAGACCTTCAGGAGGTTGCGTGCCCGCCGTCGGGTGAGGCGGTAACGCGCCGCTTGGCCGCCGTAGCGGCGTAGGATCGGCTTGTACTGGCGGCGCAGCGCCTGGATGCGTCGCTTCAGAGCTTGCCGGTCTCCTGTGTTCTGGTAGCACTCCCAGTCCCAGAAGACGCGCTCGCAGAGGGCGAGGCCGTGCTCGCCGAGCTCTTTCTCGCCCGCGAGACCATCGGTCATCGCGATGAAGTCGCGCTGCAGATGCGACCAGCAGACTTGGCGGCGCGAGAGCGGCAGGTGCGAGTAGGCCCACCAGCGATCCGAGGTCACTACGGCCGTGGTGTCGCCGAGCAGTTCCTTGGCGTGGTCTTCGTGGCGGTCGGGGGCGACATGCAGCACGGCGTGACGGTCGGTGAACATGCCCCACAGGGCGCGCTGGGTGCCTTTCAGCCGCCAGCCCGTCTCGTCCATGTTGAGCGCCGGGGCTCTACGGACCCGCTCCAGCAGATCCGCGTAGGGCTCAAGGAGCGCCTCGGCGGTACGAGCGAGGATCGCATCGGCCGTCCCGGTGCTGATGCGGGCCGCGAAGAGCTGCTCGCAGAGCTCCACGACATCACGGCGGCTGATGCGGTTGCGGATCGAGAGCGTCGCGAGCGCCCCCTGAAACCTGGGGCCGAACGCGCTCGCGGCGACCTCAGCGGGCAGCTCGGCACGCCGGCGTCGCCCACAGCCCGGGCAGCGCGTCCGCTGGCAGCGATGCTCGATCACCTTCACCTGGATCGCCGGCAACTCTTCGACCTGGTGGCGCACCGGCTCGCCCACCGCCAAGTGCTCGTGCTCGGCGAACACGTGCCCGCACCCACAACCGGCAGGCCAGTACTCGACGACCTCATCGACCATCCACACCGGCAGCAGCGGCCGGCCCTTACCCTCATGCCCGCTCTGGGCGCCCTGCGCTCGACCGGAGGGGTCCTTGCTCCGCCGCGGCAGCACACTCGGCGGATCGGCGCTCGGAGGCTGCGAGCTGTTACGCGAACTGCGGTTCAGGCGACGCTCCAGCTGCGCGATCCGCTCATCCTGCCTGGCGACCCGCTCGGTAAGCGCCTGGATCTGGCGATCCATCCGCAACAGCACCTCGACCACCACCTCACGGCCCTGGTCATAGATCGCCTCCGCCTCGGCCCGCTCCATGCCCATAGGTTCGACGCGGCACGATTATGTCCCCCTGACCCACTGAACGCATACCAAAACCCGCCAATTAGCAGGGACTTTAGGAAATGGGCCGTCCGGGAATCGAACCCGGAACCTTGGGCTTAAGAGGCCCCTGCTCTGCCGGTTGAGCTAACGGCCCGGGAGGACACCTATGGGTCAGGAGCGTCCGTCAGGAGCCTCGCATTCTAGCCCAGGCCATCCGGCGGACGGTTTCCAGGGCCGAGGGCGGCATCCACCCGCACTCAGAAGACGACCGTGCGTCCGCCGTCGGCGATCACGCGGTCGTCGAGGTGCAGCGAGACCGCGCGGGCGAGGACCATACGCTCGGTGTCGCGGCCCACGCGTTCGAGGTCGCGGACGGTGTGGCGGTGGTCCACGCGCTCAACGCCCTGTTCGATGATCGGGCCGCCGTCGAGCTCCTCGGTGACGTAATGCGCGGTTGCCCCGATCAGCTTCACCCCGTGCTCGTGCGCATGGCGATAGGGGTCCGCGCCCGGGAAGGCGGGGAGGAAGGAGTGGTGGATGTTGATCACCGGGGCCGCCAGGTGCGCCAGGAAGTCGCCGCTGAGGATCTGCATGTAGCGGGCCAGCACCACCACGTCGACGTTGCCCGCCAGCAGCTCGAGCATCCGCTCCTCCGCCTGCGCCTTGCCGTCCCGCTCGACGGGCACGTGGTGGAAGGGGACACCCACGGCCCGCGCCTCGGGCTCGAGGTCGGGGTGGTTGGAGACCACCGCCACAACCTCCGCGTCGAGCTCGCCGCGGCGCCAGCGCCACAGGAGGTCCACCAGGCAGTGGTCCCGGCGGGACACCAGGACAGCCATGCGCCGCCGCCGACCCCAGAAACGCAGCTCCCACTCCATCTCGAAGCGCTCCGCCACCTCCGTGCCGAAGCGTTCCCGCAGGCGCTCTCGGGACTGCGCGGACTCGAGCACACCCGGGAGGAACAGCTCGGTACGAAGGAAGAACCTGCCCCCGGTTGGGTCGGTGGAGTACTGGTGGGAGGAGACGATGTTCGCGCCCTGCTCGAACAGGAAGCCGGAGACTGCCGCGACGATGCCCGGCCGGTCCGGGCAGGCGATCAGCAGGCGCGCGGTGTAGCGGGGGGAGTCCTCCTGCAAGTCGGCCATCCTGGTGGACACGGGGTTCAGATTAGACCCGGTCGCCAACTCCCCTCCAGGCGGGCTACTTCTTGGAGCCGGTCGTCTTTCCCGCGGGCGTCGTCGTGGAGGCCGGGGTGGTGGCGGTGGACGCGTGCCCCGCGGGGGTTGTCGCAGGGGTGGGGGTGGTGACCACTCCCGTGAAGGTCCCGTTCGGGGCTTTGGCGACCGGGAAGGTTTTGCCGGCCTGCGTCGCCAGGTACGTGCCGTTCGAAAGCCTGGTGACGGTGGTGGGGACGTGGCTCAGGGGGTTCTTCCTGAGTTCCGCGAGGTACTTCTTCGCCTGCGTGCGTTCGGCGCCCGCGGGTAGCAGGCTGAGGGCCTTCCGCGTGGCCGCGTCGCCTTCCTTGATGTGGCGGAGTTCGTAGTCGGATACCGCGAGCCTCGAGTACAGGGTCCCGTTGGACGGATTGCCGGCAATCGCCACCCGCAGCGCCCGCGCCTCTTCCGCCGGCTGGTTGAGACCCTGTTCGGCGTAGATGATCAAGATCCTCTGGGCCAGTTCCGCGCTTGCGCGATGCGGTTCCAGGCGGAGGTAGGTTTTCCACGCACTGGACACCTTGGCGAGCAGTTCTCTGCCCTTGGCGGTGTACTGTTCGCGTTCGCCCACCGCCGTGAGGTATTCCGGTTCGCTCGCCTGGTGCAACTGGGCTTCGGCGAGCGCCGCCCACGCGGCCGCTTCGGTGGGGTGGCTCTGGGTGCGCTTCTGTGCCGCGGCGACCTTGCCCGCGAAGCTGGCGCTGTTCGACCCGTTGTTTTCGGTGAAGGCGTTGAGGATCCCGCCGCCGCCGCCGCCCACGCCGACTCCCAAGCCCAGGAAGCCGAGCATAAAGAGCAGCGCCATGCCCAGGAAGACCCCCTGCACCGTACGGCGGCGGCCGCGGCCGCGTAGGTCGAAGAGCATCAGGAGAGCCCTCTGTCGATGTGGTCGATTATGGTGTTCACGCTCGGGTCCGTATCCTCGTTCGCAGTCACCGGCGGGGCGCTGGGGCTGCCTGCGGGCGGAGGGACAGGTGGCCCGCCCTCCCTGGCGGACCCCCCCGGCGAGGACGGTGGGTCCTGCGGGGAGCTCCCTCCCGCCGCCTGCGCTCCGCCGCGAGCCGCGTCGCGTCGCGCTACGAACGATGCCACCAGGATACTCGCCTCGTAGAGAAGATAGAGGGGAACCGTCTCCAGGAGCAGCGTGATCGCATCTCCCGGCAGGAAGGCGGCCACGGCCGCGCACGCCACGAGCGCGTAGCGGCGGGCGCCGCGGAGCTGCTTGGGGGTCACGAGCCCCACGCGGGTGGCCCCCAGGATCGCGACGGGGACCTGGAAGACGAGACCCATCGCCAGCAGCACCGTTGCTGCGAACTGGTAGTACGGAGCGGCCTGGACCTGGGTGTTGAACTCGCTGCTGTTGAAGTTCACGAGAAAGCGCAGCGCGGCCGGTAGTACGACGAAGTAGCCGAACAGCACCCCCACCGCGAACAGCAGCGGAACCGCGGCGAGCAGCGGCCCCATCGCACGTCTCTCACTCGGCTGCAGGGCGGGCAGCACGAAGCCGTAGAGCTCGAACAGGATCACCGGCAGCGAAAGGATCAGCGCGAAGAAGAAGGTGACCGTGAGCGTCGTCGTGAACGGCTCGCCGACCCCCAGCGTCAACAGCTTTTCGCTCTGCGGGACGGCGGGAAGCTTCGCGGTGTCCGCCCGCAGGCGGGGGAGCTCCGCGGCCAGTTGCGCGCGGAGGGCGGCCGGCAGGTGGCTGTCGGGGGCGCTGAGGAGACCGACGATCGCCTCCGTGTCCCGTGCCACTTTGATCACCGCCTGCTGCGTCAGGCCCGTCTGACCCGCGATGTCCTGGCCCTTCACGAGCTGCCCGTGCCGCTCCCGTTCCAGCGGGCGGCCGATCAGGCGCAGCAGCGCGTGGTTCTGCCACAGGCAGAGACCGAACACGGCCGCCAACACCACCCCGCTGACGATCAGGCGCGTGCGCAGCTCGTCGAGGTGCTCCACCAGGCTGAGACGGTCCTCGTGGCCGATCGTGCGGATCGCGGTTGCCATAGGGCTCTCAACCTATATACCACCGCCGGGCCGCGGGTTCCCCGCAATAGCGTGCGCAAACCTCGGTATTCGTGGCCGTGCGCTAAAGACGGCCGGCAGGGGGGTCGATGACTCGCACGAGGACCACGATGCACCCCGACAAGAGCCACCACCACACACGCCACCACGTGCAACTGCCCAGCGGCAAGCGCATCGAGGTCGTCTACCTCGACAACCCGCTCCCCCCCTCCCTGGGCGCGGGGCGCAGGCGAGCCGATCCGGCCACCGAGCCGCTGCACGTCTGCTTCTACTGCGCCGGGGAGCTCGTCCACCCGCTGGACTGGGCCGAGGCCGGTCCGAGCCAGTGGCGGATCCTGCTGCGCTGCCCCGAGTGCGAGGCCACGCGCGAGGGCGTCTTCGAGCAGGCGGCCGTGGAAAGCCTCGACGACGAGCTCGACCGCGCGGCCGAAGCGCTGCTGAGCGACCTCCAGCGCGTAACACACGCGAACATGGCCGAGGAGATCGACCTCTTCATCCGCGCGCTCGACGCCGACCTAATCGTCCCGTCGGACTTTTAGCGGTAGCGCTCGACCACGGCGTCGGCCACGAGATCGAGCAGCACGGCGCGGCCGTTCGGGAGGATCTCGGGAAGCATCGCCTTGGCTTCGGCGACGAGCGCCAGCGCCCGCTCGCGGGCCTGCTGCAGAGCACCGGTGGCTGCGATCCGCTCGCACAGCTCGCCCGCCTGCTCCGGTCCCGTCAGGGAGGCGAGGTCGACCGCCGCCAGGCGCTCGTCGTGTTCGCGGGCGAGGATCAGGGGCAGCGTGACGGTGCCGTCGAGCAGGTCAGTCCCGCGCGTCTTGCCGGTGCGCTCCACCGGCCCGGAGACGTCGAGCACATCGTCCAGCAGCTGAAAGGCCAGCCCGATGCGCCGCGCAAACGCCCCCAGCGCGTCCGCGAGCGCCCCGGCCGGGACGGGCGGGCTCCGATCCCCGCCTGCGCGCGCCACGAGCGCCCCCAAACGGCAGGCGGCCTCGAACAGGGCAGCCGTCTTCAGCTCGCAACGGTGCAGGTAGCGCTCCACCGCGACCCTGGGGGCGTAGGCGTCCTCGCGCTGCAGGAGCTCTCCCGCGGCCAGCGCCGAGCTGGCGTCCGAGAGGGCACTCAGCTGCGCCACCTCGGCGTTGAGCGTCAGCTCCGCAAACGCCCGCGAGAAGAGCAGGTCGCCGGTCGCGACCGCCGCGCGGCGGCCTGCTTGCGCGACCACCGAGGGGTGCCCGCGCCGCAGCTGCGCCCCGTCGATCACGTCGTCGTGGACGAGCGTCGCGGAGTGCACCAACTCGACCGCCACCGCCGCCCGCACGAGGCTACGCCCTCCCGCCTCGGTCTCCAGCGGCCCGCCTGCTCCGGGACGACCGGCCGCGGTGGCCGCCAGCACCACCAGCAGAGGGCGCAGGCGCTTGCCTCCCGCAAGGACAGTCGAGGTCGCATGCACCGCCAACGGTGCCCCCGCCTCCGCGGCCACCCGCCCGAGGTGCTCCTCGGTGCGGGCCATCCGCTCGCGCAGATCCGAGCCGCCACGGCGCATGATCTCGGCGACTGCATCCTCACCCTCGTCCCCGGTCATGTACCCCTGTGCGGCGCTGCTCATCGTACTCATCATGCGCCATTCGCCGCGAGCGTGCCGGGCGGCGGTGGGCCTGCTGCCGCAGCGTTCCTCGACACGGTGCCGGCGTGGATCGCGACGATGCCCCCTGCTGTGAGCAGCCAACGGACCTCGCCGACGCCCGCCCGCTCCATCTTGGCCGCCAGCACGAGGGGCGTCGGGAAGCGCTTGACCGACTCGGGCAGATAGGTGTAGGCAGTGGCGTCGCCCGCGAGCCGTCCGAGCACCGGCACGATCCGATCGAACCACACGCGGTAGAACAGCGACAGCGGCGGACGGGTTGGCGAGGTGAAGTCGAGCACCACCACCCTGCCCCCCGGCCGCACGACCCGCGCCATCTCCACCAGACCGCCGTGCAGGTCGGAGAAGTTGCGCGCGCCAAAGCCGACGGTGGCGGCATCGAAGGAGTCGTCCGCGTAGGGCAACTCCAGCGCGTCACCCCACTCGAACCGCACCGTGGCGCCGCTCGGCTGCGCCTTGGCCCGCGCGCGGGCAAGCATCCCCTCGGAGAAGTCGCTGCCCACCACCTCCCCACCCGGGGCGACCCGCCGGGCGAGCTCGAACGCTAGGTCGCCGGTGCCGGTGGCGACGTCGAGCACGCGGGCACCCGGGCCGATCCGCGCGAAGTCCACAGCGCGCTCGCGCCAGCGGTGGTGCAGGCCGGCGCTCATCACGCTGTTCAGCGCGTCGTAGACCCCCGCGATGCGGTCGAACATCGCCTGCACCTGCCCCGCCGCGAGCTCTCCGGCGAGCGCACCTTGCTCATGGCCTTGAGCTATAGCCCGACCCCTACTTCAACTGCGAGAGGAAGTCGACCGCCGCTTCGAACTGCTTCGGCGGCAGGTGCCTGAACGACGGCATCGGTGCCGTCGGGTTTACCAGCGTGCGTGCAATCCCGTAACGCGGGATGCGCGAGCCGACGTGCGTCAGTTCGGGGCCCGGCCCGCTGTTGCCGTTCTCGCCGAGCTTGTGGCACGCCAGGCAACCGCTGGAGCCCACCACGTGGCGGCCTTCTTCGAACTGCGCGAGCGCCTGTCCGCCGGCCTGGCGCACGGCTGCCGGCGTGGGGATTTCAACCGAGAACGGGGAGCCGGTGCTGGCGCCCTCCCACGTGAGGAAGACCATCGCCCCGATCACCGCGATGCCCGTGATCGTGGCGATCGGACGGCGCTCGGGGCGGCGCTCGGGGCCACGGTCGTAGAACGGCAGCAGGAACAGCAGGATCATGGCAAGCGTCGGGATGCCGATCGTCGCCAGCCCCACGAGGCTGGGCGGCTTGATCACGCGCAGCACCTCGAACAGGAAGAAGAAGTACCACTCCGGGCGCGGCACGTAGGTGCTGGTGGTGGGATTCACTTTGGAGCCAAGCTCCGCGCCGAGCACGAGCGACATCGTGATGATGCACGCCATCACCACGCACGCCATGACCGAGTCCTTCACCACCGCGTAGGGGAAGAACGGTTTCCCTTTGGACTTCAGGATCGCGTACTCGCGGAGGTACTCCTCCTTCTGGCGCTGGTTCATCGCCGCATCACGCGTCGGCCTCGCGCAGCTCGGGGTCCTGCTCGGCTTTCATCCACGGCGGAGCGGTCGTGCCGAGCTTGGCGACCAGGTACAGGTGGGCGCCGATCAGCGCGGCGAGCAACCCGGGTACGAGCAGCATGTGGATCGCGTAGAAGCGCGACAGCGTGGTCGCACCGATTTCCGACCCTCCGCGCAGGAAGTCGCTCAGATAGGGTCCGATCAGGGGGCCGGTGCCGTTGATGTTGACGCCCACCGTGGTCGCCCAGAAGGCGCGCTGGTCGAACGGCAGCAGGTAGCCGGTGAACGACATCAACATAGTCAGGATCAGCAGCACCACGCCGATCACCCAGTTGAGCTCGCGCGGGTACTTGTAGGCGCCGAAGAAGAACGTGCGGCCCATGTGCAGGAAGACGAGCACCACCATCACCGTCGAGCCCCACTTGTGCATGCCGCGCACGAACTGGCCGAGGAACACGTCGTTGGTGACGTAGCGCACCGATTCGTAGGCCCCGCCGGAGGCGTCGGGGCGGTAGTACATCGCCAGGAAGACCCCCGTGACCGCCTGGTTGAGGAACGCGAACATCGTCGCCGACCCCAGCGTGTAGAACCAGTTGGTGCCCTTCGGCACCTTGCGGAACATCATCCACCGCGCCGCGCCGCTCAGCGAGGTGCGCTCGTCGACCCAGTCGACGAGCGCGGTGCCGGCGTTGGCGGCGTGATCGACCGGGCGCGCCGTGCCGTTCTGCTCCTCCGGCCGCGGTGGCGGCGCCTTCAGCGGCGCGGGGATCGGAGGTGCGGGCAGTTTGGGCACGGCGTCCTAGCGGCGGATCGAGGGACGCGAGGGGTACGCGTACTGGCCGATGCCGTCGATCGGCTCGCCGGGGTCGCGCGGGGAGAAGCGGCGCAACTCGCTGTTGACGCTGAAGCGCGCGCCGATCTGCACGTAGCCGTCGACCACACGCGTGTAGAAGCGGTCCAGCGGCCGCACCGGGGGACCACCCGTGCGGCGGCCGAGCAGGTCGTAGACGCCTCCGTGGCAGGGGCAGATGAAGCGTTCCGCGGCGTCCACCCACCGGACCGGACAGCCGAGGTGCGCGCAGCGCGAGGTGATCGCGATGTAGGGCATGTTGCGGTCGTAGGGGTCGGTGTCGAGCTTCAGGTTTTTCTGGCGCACGTACACCAGCCCCTTGCCCGCCTCCCCGATCCCAGGGGTGAGCGTGATCACCGTGGGGATGTAGTTGTTGTCGGGGAACATGTCGGTGGGGCCGACCGTCTCCCAGGTGTGGGGGGTGGTTTTGAAGATCGGCCCGATCGCGAAGCCCAGCGCGGGCAGTACGAAGGAGGCGGCCGCGACCGCCCCCGCGGCGTGGGCCGAGCCGGTCATGAAACGCCGCCGCGTGACCGTCTCGCCCTCGAACGCCCCCGGTATCCGGCGGTCGACGGTGTACTTGGAGGAGTGCTTGTCGTGCTTACTGGGCAAGGACGGCTAAGGATACCGCCTGCGGGCCGGCGCTTGTCGCGCAGTAGACCCAGTAGAGATGGTGCCCATCGTCACAAATGCTGCGGGATTCTGCGCTCAGGGCGCTCGCGCGCAGCTGCCGATCGACGCGTCGCTCAGGTCACCGACGGCTCCCCGGCCTCAGCCGCGGCCCGCATCGCCTCCAGCGCCTCCGGGTGGCCCGCGCGGGCGAGGGCCTTGGCGCGGCGGTGACGGTCGCTCGAACCCCAGCCCACCGCCCGCGCGCCGGCGCTCCAGACCGCCTGGGCGAGCTCCGCCTCCCCCGCTCCCTGTGCGAGCGCCGTCAGCGTGATCACGTCCGCGAGCTCGGCCACCGCGGCCACGTCGCCGAGCGCAACCAGGCGGGCGAGACCCAGCGCGTACAGCCGGTCCCCCGCCAGCAGACCGAGGTCGGCCTCGGGTTGGTGCAGGATGCGGGGGGTCCCGTAGTGCAGCAGGTAGCCCTCGTAGATCGCCTCCAGCAGCAGCTCGTACTCGGCAGCCTGCGCCTGTGCCCGCGGGCCGGAGGCCGCGATCTGGGCGGGCCCCGCTCCGTTGGGGAGCGCTGGCGCTGCGCCCCCGTCAGCAAGCAGGCTCGCCACCAAGCCGCCCTGCTCCCGCAACAGCGCCTCCAGGCGCTCCAGCGCGGGTGTGGAGGTGGGTGGGGTCGGTGTGGATGGGGTCATCCAATCTCCCCAAACGCCGCGGCGGCGGCGTCCGCGGTGCGCTCCACGTGCTCGGGGGTGTGGGCCAGCGAGGGGAACCACGCCTCGAACTGCGAGGGCGGCGGGTTGACCCCGCGCGCGAGCAGCCCCCGGCACCACGCGGCGTGTGCCTCCAGATCGCAGGACCGCGCCCCCTCGAGGTCGTGTACGGGGTGCTCGCTGAAGAACACTGTCAGCAGGCCGGGGAGACTCGCGATCTGGATTGGACGCCCGGGCGCTCGCTCGCCCGCCGCCTCGCGCAGGCCCGCCGCGAGCTGCTCGGTGATCGCCGCCAGACGCACGTAGGCCGCTCCATCGAGCAGCTCGAGTGTCGCGAGGCCCGCCGCGACCGCGAGCGGGTTGCCCGAGAGCGTGCCCGCCTGGTAGACCTCGCCCGCCGGGGCGAGCAGTTCCATCAGCTCCGCGCGGCCGCCGACCGCCGCCGCGGGCAGGCCGCCGCCGAGCACCTTGCCCACGATCGTGAGGTCCCCGTGTACCCCCGTGAGCTCCTGCGCGCCGCCGCGCGCCACGCGGAAGCCGCTGATCACCTCGTCGAGGACCAGCAGCGCACCGCTCGCGTCGGCCTGCTCGCGCAACAGCTCCAGAAAGCCGGGCCGCGCCCGCACGAGACCCATGTTGGCGGGTATCGGCTCCGCGAGGATCGCCGCGGGCTCGTGCCGGCGCACCGCCTCGCGGAGCGCCTGCGGGTCGTTCCACGGCACCACCACCGTCGCCGCCGCCACGCCCGCGGGCACTCCGGCGCTCGCGGGGATCGCCTGCGTGGCGAGTCCCGAGCCGGCCTGCGCGAGCAGCCCGTCCACGTGGCCGTGGTAGGCGCCCGCAAACTTGACGATCCGCTCGCGGCCGGTCGCCGCGCGTGCGAGACGCAGCGCGGTCATCGTCGCCTCGGTCCCCGAGGAGGTCATGCGCAGCATGTCCACGCCCGGCATCCGCCGCGCCACCTCCTCGGCCAGCTCGACCTCCCCCGCCGTCGGCGCCCCGAAGCTCGTCCCCCGCTCGGCCGCCGCGCGCACCGCCTCGAGGATCGCCGGGTGGGCGTGGCCGTGGATCAGCGGGCCCCACGAGCAGACGTAGTCCACGTAGCGGTTGCCGTCCACGTCCACGAGCTCCGCGCCCGCGCCGCGTGCGACGAACACCGGGTCGCGGCCGATCGCGGCCATCGCGCGCACGGGCGAGTTCACGCCGCCGGGAAGCACCTTCAGCGCGCGGCGGTAGAGCTCCGCGGAACGGGTGTCCGTGAGCGAGGCCGTCACAGGCCCCGGCTCAGCGCGCGCTTGGAGACGATCGGCACGCCCGCCGCCAGCCGCGTCTTCAGGCGTGCTGGTCTTCCCACCGCTTGTAGTCGTCGGTGAAGTAGAGCAGGCGGACCTTCTTGAACTCCGTCGAGGAGTACAGCGTGGCGCGCTCCTCGATGCCAGTCTGCTCGGCGATCGCGTCGAGGATCGCGTCGCACTCCTCCTTGGAGCGGCCGTGAGCCATCGTGAAGACCGAGTAGGGCCAGTCCTTGTAGGTGGGACGCTGGTAGCAGTGGGAGATCCCGCGGTAGGACGCCATCCGCGGGCCGAGCTCGGCGATCTGCTCCGCAGGGACCTTCCAGACGCCCATGCCGTTCGCCGAGAAGCCCGCGCGGCGGTGGAAGAGGATCGCGGCCACGCGGCGCAGCAGGCCGCGCTCGCGCATCCCCGCCATGTGCTCGAGCAGCGGGCCCACCTCCATCCCCAGCCGCTGCGCGGCGGAGGCGTAGGGCTCGCTCACCACCGGCATGTCGCCCTGTGTGGCACAGATGACGGCGATGTCGCGCTCGTCGTAGGCGACCGCGTCCAGAACCACCTCCTCCTGAGGGGTCCCCTCGCTGGCGAGCGCCCTGGTGTCGCCCTCCATCTCCAGGTCCATCCTGATCTTGAACAGCTTCAGCGTCGGCAGCTGGCGGATCGACTCCGCGCCGGTGAGCTCCTGAAGGACCTCCAGCGTCCCCTCCAGGCCGAGGGGCGAGTCCGGCTCGGTGGCGAGCGTGAACCACATGTTGAACTCGTGGTTGCGCAGGTAGTTGTGCGAGACCCCGGGGTGAGAGTTGACGATCTTCGCCGCGCGCCACGGGTGCTCGGAGTCGACCTTCGCCGCCACCAGCATCGAGGAGTACCCCAGCGCGCGTGTGTCGTAGATAGGGGTCACCTGGCGGATGATCCGCTGCTCCAACAGCTCCCGGACACGCTCGAGCGCCTGCTCCTCGGGGATCCCCGCCGCGCGCGCCACCGCTGCGTACGGCCGGGGCTCCAGCGGGAAGCTGCCCTGCATCAGGTTGAGCAGGCGGCGGTCCAACTCGTCGAGCGCCACCGCCGCGCCCTCGGTGCGACTGCGGATCTTCGGGATCACGGGGTTGTCTATTCGGCTAGCCATCGCGCCACATCCTTCGCGTGGTAAGTGATGATGACGTCCGCGCCCGCGCGGCGCAGCGAGGTGAGGATCTCGAGCACCGTCGCGCGCTCGTCAAGGTGGCCCGCCGCGGCTGCCGCCTTGACCATCGCGTACTCACCGCTCACGTTGTACGCGGCCACCGGCAGGCCCGTCGCGCGCCTCACCGCTCCGATCAGGTCGCCGTAGGCGAGCGCCGGCTTGACCATCACCATGTCCGCGCCCTCCGCCACATCGAGCAGCGCCTCGCGCACCGCCTCGCGGCCGTTGGCGGGATCGAGCTGGTAGGCACGGCGGTCCCCAAACGCCGGGGTCGAGCCCGCGGCGCCGCGGAACGGGCCGTAGAAGGCCGAGGCGAACTTCGCGGAGTAGGCGAGGACGGGAGTATCGGCGAAGCCCTCCTCGTCGAGCTCCGCGCGGATCGCGCCCACGCGGCCGTCCATCATGTCCGAGGGGGCCACGACGTCGGCGCCGGCGCGGGCGTGGCTGACCGCGGTGCGCGCCAGCAGCTCCAGGGAGGCGTCGTTGTCGACGGTCTGGTCCCCGTTCAACACCCCGCAGTGGCCGTGCTCGGTGTACTCGCACAGGCACACGTCCGTCATCACGAGCAGCTCCGGCACCGCGGCCTTGAGTGCGCGCACGCACAACTGCACCACCCCGTCCTCCGCCCACGCCGAGGAGCCGTGCGCGTCCTTCTCGGCGGGGATCCCGAACAGCAGTACCGCCCCGATCCCCAGATGCGCCGCCGCGCGGGCCTCCTCGACGGCCCCTGCGATCGACAGCCGCCGCAGGCCCGGCAGCGCCGCAGGGGAGTCGTCCGGCTCGGGGGCGCCCGCGCGCTCCTCGACGAACAGCGGGAGCACCAGCTGCCCCGGCCGCAGGTCCGTCTCGCGCACGAGCCCGCGCAGCGCGGGGGACGCGCGCAGACGGCGCATGCGCGTCTGGGGAAATGCCATCGTTTATCGAGGATACCCGGGCGGGATCACTCCGCGCGGCCCAGCCCCAGCCGCGCAAGCACCGCGAACAGCACGGTGAGCGCGAGCAGGTGCGCAAGCGAGACCGCGAGGCCGGGGGAGGAACGGTTGACCGCCGCGTCGAGCGCCTGCAGGGCAGCCTTGTAGGGGAACACGAGCGAGAGCGCGCGAATCGCGTCGTACACCCCGCCCGCCACCGCGCCCGCGGGTACAAGCGCCAGGAACGCGAGCGGCAGCGAGAGCAGGAAAGCCAGCAGCGAGGCCGCGCGAACCTCACGGGCGAGCGCCCCGATCGCCACCCCCAGCGCCCCAAACGCCAGCGCGGCGACGGCTAGCGCCGCCACCCACTGCCCCACGCGGCCCCAGTCGAGCCCGACGAACGCCCCGATCCCCGCGAGCATCGCAAACGCGACCGCCGCCGCGCAGCCCGCCGCCAGCAGCAGCTTCTCCGCGATCAGCTGCTCCCGCGAGACCAGGCCGCGCGCGAGCCGCGCGAGCGTGTGCTCTTCGCGCTCCAGTGCGATCCCCCCGGCGGCGAGCAGCACACACACAAACATCAACGAGATGCTGACCGCGACCACCACGGCGTAGGTGTCCAGCGGCGTGCGCCGTCCGTGCAGGAGCGTGCTCTGCACCTGAATCGGCTGGCTCACGGTGCTCAGCACGTCCTGGCTGACCCCGAGGTTCTGCGCGGCGAATTCAGAGAACGCGGCGAGGTGTTCCAGTTGTGCGCGGTCCGCGCCGTGGGGCTCCCGGACGATGACGCGGTGCAGGATGCCGGGGATGGCGCTCAGCCCAGGCAGGTTCTGCGGGGCCCCCGGCACGCCGAGGCTACCGCCCCGCACGAGCGCTCCGATCACCCTCGCCGCCACACGCCTGATCTGGTCTGAGAGTTCGAGGTTCGCCTGCGCGATCGCCGCTTCGATCGTTGAGTGCGCAAAGCTCTGCTCCAGCGCGTCCCCGTTGTAGATCACCTCCACGTGTCCCTGGCTCGTGACGGAGGAGAGGCGCGAGGCGATGTTCGCGGGAATCACCACCGCCGCCAGCACACGCCCGCTCTGCACGGCGGAGACGGCCTGTGCGCGCGTGGCCACCGGCACCGGCTGCACCTGGCTGAAGAGCTGGCTGTAGTAGTGACCCACGTTCAGGCGCGTGCCACCCAGTTCGACCGTCGCCGAGCGCGGGGAGAGGTTGACGATCGCCACCTTCGGCTTGGAGGGCGCACGCGAGATCGCCAGGCCGATCAGCAGCGCCACCGCGATCGGGTAGAGGACGAGCACTCCCACCATCACTCGCGAGCGCGCGAGGATCAGCAGGTCCTTGCGCAGCATCCACCTCATCAGTGTCCCCGCTCGCGCAGGAACTCCACGAACGCCTCTTCGAAACCGAGGCCACCGTCGGTACGGGCCTCCCGTGCGAGCTCCTGCGGCGAGCCGCTGAACAGGAGCTCCCCGTCCGCCAGCACGATCACCTGCTGCGCGTAGCGCTCCGCCTCGGCGACGTTGTGGGTGGAGAAGACCACGCAGCGGCCCAGCTCGGAGTGTGCGCAGATGAACCGCCACAGCCGCTCGCGCTGGCGGGGGTCCAGGGAGGAGGAGGGCTCGTCCAGCGCCAGCACCAAGGGCTCGGAGAGCAGGCCGAGCGCGATGTTGACACGCTGGCGGTTGCCTCCGGAGAGACGCTCGACCCGCTCCGAGGCCCGCTCCTGCAGGCCGGTTTGCTCGAGCATCGCCGCGACGGCGCCCTGCGGGTCCGTGGTCCCCTCCAGGCGGGCGAACAGCTCGAGGTTCTCCGCCACCGAGAGCCGCGAGTAGACCGCGGGCTGCTGTGGAACCCACCCCACCCGGCCGGGCGGCAGGCTCACACTGCCCGCGCTCGGCCGCTGGGCGCCCGCGAGGATCGACAGCAGCGTGGTCTTGCCCGCTCCGTTGGGGCCGATCACCGCCACCAGTTCCCCCGCGCGCGCCTCGAAGCTGACGTCGCGCAGCGCCTCGCGCTCGCCATAGCGCTTGCCGAGGCCGCGGACGCTGAGCAGCGGCTCCGATGGAGATCCATTCACGCCGGCCCGTCCGGGCAGCTCATGAATCGGCGCGCAGTCGGCCGGGCCGGCGCAAGGCTGGGCCCAGTCACAACATCCCGCCCGGGGAGCGCTCCCAGGGCTCGAATGTGAGGTGGCGGCTGAGGTACACGAAGGTCTCGCGCAGCACCGCGAGGATCGGCAGCGCCACCAGCGCCCCGACCACGCCGTAGAGCTGAAGCCCGAGCAGCAGCGCGAAGATCACCAGCAGCGGGTTGATCCTCAGCGTGTGCCCGAAGACCTGCGGCGCGACCACGTGGCCCTCCAGCTGCTGCAGGCCGACGAACAGCAGCGCCACCCACACCGCGGAGATCGGGTTGCTCAGGAGCGCCACCAGCACCGCGGGCACCGCCCCGAGGATCGGGCCGATGTAGGGGATCAGCTCCATCACGCCGTAGAACATCGCAAACGCCACCGCGTACTTGCGCCCGTCGGGGAAGATCCCAAGCACCCCGAACACATACAGCGCGATCCCCGTGGAGGCGCCCATCACGAAGCTGAACAGCAGCTGGCCCCCCACGTAACGGGAGACCGCGTGCTGGGTCAGCGTCGGGTAGTCGTCGGCGGGCGTGCCGTCGCCGTCGGGCATCGCCCTGCGCACGAGCCGCCCGATGCGCTCGCCGTAGAGCAGCATGTAGACGGA
Organism: uncultured Solirubrobacterales bacterium; assembly: GCA_963702085.1. Classification (GTDB taxonomy): domain Bacteria; phylum Actinomycetota; class Thermoleophilia; order Solirubrobacterales; family Solirubrobacteraceae; genus Palsa-744. The sequence continues at coordinate 3,874,925 of OY969707.1, forward strand.
GAGCACGAAGATCAGCACGAGGTCGAAGATCGCGCTCGCCGTTTCGGTCAGCAGCCCGCCGCCGAACGAGGCGATCGAGCCGGCGCTCTTGGAGATTTTGTCCTGGATCGTCTGCAGCGCCGTTTTGCCCTGCTTGATGAAGTGCACAGGGAGGCCGTCCCGGTTGAGCGAGTGTTCGAGGCTGGCCAGCGTTTTGTTCGCTTCGGCGACCAGGGAGGGCAGGTTGCGCGTGAAGGACTGCACCTGGTGGACGATCGGGCTGGCCAGCAGAAAGCCGATCCCCACCAAGGTAAGGAAGAATGCGAGGTACACGGAGAGCACCGCCAGGCCGCGAGGGAGGCGCGAGCGCTGGAGGAAGGCGACAGCCGGATTCAGGATCAGCGCGATGAGAGCCGCCACGACGAAGACCACCAGCACTTTCCCGGCCGCGCGCGCGAGCGCCCAGGCCGCGAGCAGCGCCAGCGGCAGCGCCACCAGCTGCACCCACCGGGGCACCACCACGCGCGGCGCCGCAGGCTGGGCAGCCGCAGCCTCCTCGGGTGAGTCCGCCACCTCGCGCTCCTCGGCACGCGGAGGCTCGGCCGCAGGCGGCGCCGCCTCGGAAGTCTCCCCAGTACTCACAGGCCTCCCACCATGGGCGCAGTATGGCTGAGGCTGAGGCGACCATCCTGTTCGTGGGCGACCTCGTGGGTAGCATCGGGCGGCGCACGCTGTGCGACTGCCTGCCGCTGCTGCGCGAGCGTTACGCGCCGACGTTCGTGGTCGTCAACGGCGAGAACGTGGCGGGCGGGCTGGGGATCACCCCGAAGGCCGCCGACCAGCTGTTCGCGGCGGGGGTGGACGCGATCACGCTCGGCAATCACTCCTACCACCGGCGCGAGATCTACCCGTACCTCGACACCGAGCCGCGGATCGTGCGCCCCGCCAACTTCCTGCGCAGCCAGCCGGGGCGCGGCGTGTGCGTGGTGCAGAGCGCGGAGGGGGTGCGCCTCGGGGTGGTCAACCTCAGCGGCAGCCTCTACCTGCGCCCAGGCCGCTCGGCGTTCATCGAGATCGACGTCGCGCTCGAAGAGCTGGGCGAGGTCGACCACGTCCTCGTGGACATGCACGCGGAGGCGACCAGCGAGAAGATCGCGCTCGGGTGGCACCTCGACGGGCGCGTGAGCGCGGTGGTGGGCACCCACACCCACATCCCGACGGCCGACGGGCGCGTGCTGCCCGGAGGCACCGCGTACATCACCGACGTCGGCATGACCGGCCCCCGCGGGGGGGTGATCGGGGTCAAGCGCGAGCTGGCGTTGGAGGCGATGATCACGCAGATGCCCGTGCGCTTTCAGACCTCCGAAGAGGACCCCTGGTTGAACGGGGTGGTGATCCGCTGCTCGGAGCCGTTGCGAGCGGACTCGATCGAGCAGGTGCTGATGGCAAAACCGCCTGCTCCGCCGAGGGCGTAGCGGAGGGCAGCTCGCGCTCGGGCGCGGGGAGGCTGACCGGAAGGTGGGCGGAGGAGCGAGCGGGGACCTCGAACAGGGCGAGCAGCACCAACGGAAAGAACCAGGGGATGTAGAGGTAGAACCAGTGTTCGATCCCCAGCTGGAGCGCGAGCAGAATCGCGGCAGCGGCCGCGGCGAGCGCGGGGAGGCCGGGCCGGCGCGGGATCGCGGCGAGCGCCAGGGCGAGGAGAACCGCACCGATCTCCGCGAGCGTCTGCCACCCGTGAAGGCCGCCGTAGAGCCCCCACACCGAGAAGGGGGAGCCGCGGTTGGACTGGTAGGCGACGGTGCGCTCGTAGATCTCGTGCAGCGAGTCGTGCGCGAGCGCGGGGATCGAGACGGCGGCGACGGTGGCGCAGAAGGCGAGGGCATATAGCACCAATGCCCGCAGGCGCCGGCCCGCCGTCGGCAGCTCGCGCAGGCCGTGGGTGGCGAAGAGCGGCGCGAGCGCCAGCGGGGCGAGCTTCGTGAGGCCCGCCAGCGCTGCGAACACCCCCCGCGCGGGCGCCGAGCCCGCGACGAGCAGCGCGGCGAGCAGCAGCACCGCCACGACCGTGTCGTTGGAGTTGCTCTCCAGCGCGTACAGCGTGAACGGGTAGGAGACCCACGCGTAGGAGAGCGCGACCGCGAGCGTCGAGCCGCCGAGGCGCAGACCGAGCAGGAACAGCAGCCCCACCGCGAGCAGGTCGAACGCGATCGCGGCGGCGTGCGCGGCGGGCAGGTCGTCCCACTGCCCGCTCCACCCGAAAACCCGCTCGAAGGGCACGTACGCCTCGTAGTTGACGGGCCCGTAGGTGTCCCCGTGTTCGTTGTTCGAGGGGTAGTGCCCGTACAGCGCCTTCCCGTCGGCGATCCGCTGCGCGCCGATCACCCCGGCGTAGCCGACGTCGATCACGTTGGAGTCGGTCACGTTCAGGCCGATCCGAAAACCGAGCAGGAAGACCACCCCGATCGCCAGCCACGGAGCGGGGATCAGCAGGTGGAGATGGGATGCCCGCCCACCCGATCCCCGCCCACCCGGGCGACGGCCGGAGCGCAGCAGCCCGAGCATCCGCACCAGCAGATAGATCAGCGGCGGGTAGGTGAGCGGCACGGATTTGTAGATCTCGCCGTGGTTGAAGTACGCCAGCGAGACCGAGAACGAGAGCAGCACCAGCAGGTCGAGGTGGCGCAGTGAGAACGGTCGGCGCCAGTTGATGAACGGCACCATGAACAGCACGCACAGCGGCAGCCAGATGTAGAGCGCGTTGGCGTGCCGGCCGAACGCCCCGGGGTACCCCCGCGCCATCGTCCACGCCACCTGGAAGCCGGTCCACTGTTCGAGCACCCGGCCGGTGGCGTCGGAGATGATGACCTGCCCGATTTCGGAGCCCTTGCGCGAGAAGTAGCTCACCTGCCAGTGGACGGGGCCCTTCAGGTACGCGCCCCCGTAGGAGCCCGGGTACTTGGCCCGCACGCGGCGCATCTTCGGCAGCTTGTTGGCTATTTCGAGGACGTCGTCCGGGGATAGTCGCCGGCCAGTGGGCGGGACGATCGACGGCGCCACCGGCACCGGGGCTTCGGAGCTGGTCGCCGTGGTCGCGCTCGTGCCGCTGGTTGTATGCAGACCTGTTGTGAGCGTCAGCGGCGCGGACGTCCGCTTCGTCGCCGTGGTCGTGGCGGGGCTTCCAGCCGCGGGCGACGCCGCCTGAAGCAGGCACACGGAGCTCAGCAAGAGCGCTGCGAGAGAACTGCGCATTGGTAGTCAGGGGCGCGGTGCCGTGAAGGTCCGTTTCCCCATTCCCCTTTCAATCCGTGCGTGCGGTTTTCCCGCACACGGCTTGCCGATGATCTTCATGATGGTCACGACGCTGTTGCCGGGTAGCGGATGGTGCCGCGCAGGCGGTAGAGGCCGTGAGCCTCGAACCACTCGCGCGTCCAGACGGCCCTCTGGCCGGGGCGCAGGTTGCGGCCGTAGCGCTTGCGCATTAGACCGCGTAGACGTCCCACGACGTACCAGTCGATCTGGTTGAAGCGGATGGCGGCGTTGCCGGTGCGAAAGTAGTTGCCCCAGCCGCGCAGGATCGGGTTGAGCCACGAGATCACCTCGCGGATGTCCGTCCCGACACGACCACGGCCAGTCAGCGCCTTGATCCGCTGGCGTACCCGCTTCATCGCCGCTTGTGAGGGCCAACGCTGGAGGTAGTAGCGGCGGATGCCGCGCTCCAGCAGCTTGCCCGACACGCGAGCGTGGAAGTGGCAGCCAAGGAAATCGAGACCTTCCCGACCCTCGGTGAGGTCAACGACTCTCGTCTTCTCCCGGTGCAGCTTCAACCCGAGATCAGCCAGCACCTGCCTGGCCAACTCTCGGGCTGCGTGGGCCTGCGCCTCGCTCTTGCACATCACGACGAAATCGTCCGCATAACGAACGAGCCTGCCGTGAGTACCGTCAGCGAACGCGAGATCCAGCGCGTGCAGGTAGATGTTCGACAAAAGCGGCGAGATCACGCCGCCCTGCGGGGTCCCAGCAACCGACTGCCTGAGCACCCCCTCATCCATCACACCCGCCCGCAGCCACTGCCGTATGAGCCTGAGCACGCGCCGGTCCGAGACCCGCTCTGAGACCTTCCCGAGCAGACGCTCGTGGTCGACCGAGGAGAAGTAGTCGCGGATGTCGGCCTCGAACACGAAGCGGCACCCATCGATGTACGATCGACGCAGCACCTCCTTGGCGTCCGTGGCCGACCGGCGCGGGCGGAACCCAAACGAGACCTCCAAGAAGTCGGCCTCGAAGATGGGCTCAAGCACGATACGCGCGGCCTGCTGGACGATCCGATCCTTGACGGTCGGAATGCCAAGCGGCCGCACGCCACCCTTGGGCTTAGGGATCAACACCCGCCGGACCGGCCGCGGGCGATAAGACCCCTCGCGCAGATCACGCTGCAACTCGGCCAACAGCCGCCCCGCACCGTACTCCTGCACCGCCACCAGCGTCTGGGAATCGACCCCGGCAGCGCCCTTGTTCTTCTGCACGCGCCTCCACGCCTCCAACAGGACGTCACTCCTGAAGATCCGGTCAAACAGAGCGTGGAAACGTCTACCCGGCGACCGCTTGGCGGCCACCCATAGCTTGCGCTGAAGTTCTCGCACATCCCCACCAGTGGCCTCCAAGACCATTTCGCTGGCGGGATCACCAGGCTCATGCCCGGCAGGGTCGGTGGGTCGAGCGGTCTCGACCATGCCCTAACGCTTACCCTCGGCGCTTGCGCGATCAAAGCAGGGGTCCTTCGCTCCTGGCGCGTTGTTCTGCACGCCGATCTCAACTACTACGACCCCCTCGGACTCCCGCTGCCCTCCGCTCGACTTCGCCATCGGCTTATACAAGCGGTCTTTGCTGACGAGGCTGGGCAGACGGGCCTCCCTTGTTCCGTGACCAGACCTTGCGCGCGTGCAAGTCTCCCTACCCCGCAGGGACCCGCCGCACCCAATCCGGAACCAGGACTGGCGGACATGGCCTTCGCCGCAAAGTGACCGGCTCGGCTCCCCGATTGTTCCTATGACGAGGCTGCAATCCCAGCCCACGCGCTCGCTTCCTCCAAAAAGGCTTTCGACGCCCCGCTCAGCCCGCCGCCTCTCGACAACGAACCGGGGCCTGCTACCGGGCACTCCGGCGTCTACCCGGACCGGACTCACACCGGCCGGCCTGATCCAGCTTTCAAGGCGCACCACCCGACCGAGGGTAACCGCCACGCGGCCCCCTGTGGCTCAATCGGAGTCGAGGCGCCGGGATCCTTTCAGTCAGAGCAGTGGCGCAATCGGCGGGAAAGACCGAGGACCCGGGGCCGTTCTCATCCGGTCAGTCCGAAGTGCCCAAGCACCAACGGGGCGACGTCGCGGATCGACCACTGCGGGGGTCCCCCGCCGGAGAGATCGAATGCCCGCCCACCCGGCCACACGGGCGCCTCCACCCCGTAGAGGATCAGCGCCCCAAGCGAGTCTTCGCCGCGCAGCGACCCGTGACTGCCGCCGCCCACGTGGGCCTGGCGGCCCCAATCGAGGAACTCGTACCCGGGGCTCGCGGAGAGCAGCACCTCCCCGGAGGTGGGGCAGGTCAGCGCAGACCACACCCGGGCGAGCGCGTCGGGGTACTCGGGCGCGTACAGCACGCCGTCGCGCACGCTCGCGGCGAGCACGGCGAGCTCGCCCTCCACGCTCCAGCGGCCCCCGCGCGCGTCCGCGACCGCGCCGCCGGGACAGAAGCGCAGCTCCCCCACCGAGGGCCGCGCGAGCACCCCCTCGGCCGGGGCGTCGTGGGCGTCGCGCTCCAGCCACACCACGAGCTCCACGCCGTCCAGCTGCAGCGCAGAGCGCACGACGTCCGAGCGCAGCTCGTGGTGGCGGCGGTCGCCGAGCACGTAGACCATCGCCGCGCGCGAGGTGGGACAGACGGCAATCCGCGAAGACTGCTTGCGCGTGCGGTGGACAGGCTCCAGCACGTCGAGCTCGGCGAGCGCGTCCTGCAGCGCCACCGTGGCGCGCACCGGGGCCTGGGAGTGGTCGGCCATCACCACGACCGCGTGGTCCTCCAGGAAGCGGTCCACACCCCCCGCGGGCTCCATCATCCGCGCGAGCTGGCGGTCGGCGAGCGCGAGCGAGCGCACCTGCCCCTCGGGACCGTGCTTGTGGGAGTGCCAGTCGTTGTCGGGCAGCGAGAGCAGCAGGAAGTCAAACAGGTCGTGCTCGACCAGGTAGGCGGCGACGCAGCCGGAGTGCTGATCGCGCACGCCCGGCATCCCCAGCCCCGAGCGACAGCCGGTCCGCCGCGAGGCGAAGATGTCGGCGTAGAACAGCTCCCGCGGCCCCATCACGGCGTGGCGCAGCAGCGTGGCGGAGGCCAGGCGCGTGAGCGCCGAGTCGCGCTGGGGCTCGTGGCGGTGGCGCCCGCGGTAGATCAGGTAGGTGGTGCCGGCGGTGCGCACCCCCGCGTCGTCGAGCGCCTCGAAGACCGTCAGCGGCTCGGGCGCGAGGTGCGCGCGGTTCATGTTGTAGACGGTGTCCGTCAACTGGCGCGCAAGCCCGGAACGCTGCGAGGCGCGGAAGGAGGAGCCGTACTCCACGTAGCGGGCCTCCTCGCGAAGGTACCAGTTCATCGCGGGGATCAGGTGGCGCTCCTGCCCGGCGCCGGTCGCGATCGACGCCGCGCACACCGGAGTCACCGAGGGAAACGCGGCAGCGCAGTCGGGGACGTACAGTCCGCGGCGCATCAGCTCCCCCAGCACGGGCGCCGCGCCCTCGGCGACGGCCCGCTCGAGCTGCGCGGGAGCCATCGCGTCGATCACGCAGAGGACCAGCTTGCGGGGGGTCATCCGCTCGCAGGCAGGCGCGCGTGTGTGGACAGGTCGTTTTGCGCGCCTATATATAGGTCGTCATTTTTTAGATACACGGCGCCCTCATGAGCGGTGCGTAGGCCAAGCCTCGCAAGGACGCAAGGAGCGAAGTGTGCTTACGCACACGAGCGACTGAGGACGCCGCGAGGCGCCGGCATACGCGCCGCTCATCGTCCGAGGATGCGCAGGCCGGCGTACTTGTCCCCGGAACGCCGCCGGCCCGCGAGCCACAGCCACACGAACAGCGCGAGCGCGACGTACCCGAGCGGGTGCAGCAGCGCGACGAGCGCCGCGAGCACCAGCGACGCCGCGTCGAGGTAGACAGTCAGCGCTTCGCGCGCCGCACGGTCGGTCAGACGTGCCCGCGCGCGGGCGATCACCGGCCAGGACGCGCGCTGAGCGAGGCCCGCCGCGAGCAGGCCCCCGAGCAGCCCCGGCCACGGCGAGTCGCCGTGCGCAGCGAGCGTCCCCGCGAACAGGATGGCCCCCGTGCCGAGCCCCAGGCCGGCGAGCGCCGCGGCGAAGGGCTCGGAGCGCTGCAGGCGGTCGCGCTGGTCGACCGCCGGCGCGAGCTCGAGCAGAAGCTGCAGGGCGTACGCGAGCACAAGCGCAGCAGACACGCCGAGCAGCCACCACTGCGACTGCAGGAACCGGTAGGGGTCGTGCGCGAAGCTGACCCCAAGCGCCCCGCTGGAGGCGAGCGCGCCGGCGAGCAGCGCGGGTAGGAAGGGGCGCAGGCCGGCAGCAAGCGCGAGGCCGAGGCCGAGGCCGACGTAGAAGACGAGTCCGTTCATTGTCCGGGGGGGAGGTCGGGAGGGGGGCCTGCCCCCTTCCCGCTCTTATGGAGGCCGCCCACCGCCCGGGGGCGGGTTTTGTTGGGATGGCTCTCCGCCGCGGAGCGGCTGCGAGCAGCGGAGTTGCGCCGTGTCATTCCGGGGGGTGGTTTCACTCGCGGGAGCACACTTGCATCGCGCGGGAGCCCGTGCGCTACCGTGCGAGGCGCCATGACGATAGACGACGGAGCACCCAGGGCTCGCTCCACCGCACACGAGCTCGCCCGCTACGAGCGGCTGTTCGCGGCGCGCACACGGGGTATGCGAAGCTCGGCGATGCGCGAGATGATGGCGCTCACCGAACGGCCCGACGTGATCTCGCTCGCGGGCGGGCTGCCCGACACCTCCACGTTCCCGCCGGAGGTGTACGCGAAGCTGATGGCGCACGTCGCCGCCGACTCGACCGCACGGGCGTTGCAGTACGGCCCGACCGAAGGGCTGGCGGCAACGAAAGAGTGCATCGTGCAGGTGATGGCCGAGGAGGGCACCGCGGTGCAGGCCGAGGAAGTGATCGTCACCACCGGCGGCCAGCAGGTGATCGACCTCGTCTGCAAGACGCTGGTGGACCCCGGCGACGTGATCGTCGCCGAGGCGCCCACGTACCCCGGCGCGGTGCCGACCTTCGGTGCCTACCAGGCGGACGTGGTGCAGATCGAGATGGACGACGACGGGCTACCCGTCGACGAGCTCGAGGCGACCCTCGACCGTCTGCAAGCCGAGGGCCGCCGGCCGAAGTTCATCTATACGATCCCCAACTTCCAGAACCCCGGCGGGGTGACGCTGTCGCTGGAGCGCCGCCAGCGGCTCGTGCAGATCGCGCGCAAACGGGAGCTACTCGTGTTGGAGGACAACCCGTACGGCCTGCTGCGCTACGAAGGCAAGCCGCTGCCGACGCTGTACTCGCTGGACGCCGCCGCGGCCGACCGCGGCGGGAAGTCGGACTTCGTGATGTACCTGGGGACGTTCTCGAAGATCCTCTCCCCGGGCCTGCGCCTCGGCTGGGCGGTGGCACCGCGGCCGGTGCTGGAGAAGCTCAACCTCGGCAAACAGGGCGTCGACCTGTGCTCCTCGCCGGTCACGCAGCTGTTCGTGGCGAGGTACTTCGCCGAGCACGACTGGCGCGGGTACCTGGGCGAGCTAAAGGATCTCTACCGCCGCCGGCGCGAAGTGATGCTGCAGGCGCTCGGCGAGCACTTCGGCGCCGACGCCCACTGGACGACGCCGCAGGGCGGCCTGTTCATCTGGGTGACGCTGCCGGAGCACATCGACACCACCAGCCTGCTCGCGCAGTGCGAGGATGTCGCGTTCGTCCCGGGCCGGGCCGCGTACGTGGACGCGGACGGACGCCGCGGCGCATCCTCGATGCGGTTGAACTTCGCGGGCCTGCGCGAGGAGGAGATCCGCGAGGGGGTCCGGCGGATCGGCGAGAACATGGGAGGAGACACCGGCCTGCTCAGTGCCCTGACGGGATCTCCACCTGCAAGGCCCGCTCGACGTGCTCCAGGCGGATCTCCGACCCGCACGAACGCAGGCTCGAGCACGGGCCTCGCGAGCAGGGATGCGGCGGCGGGTCCAGACCCCATCTCCGAGAAGCAGGGGAAGGGCTTGCGGCGGCAGAAGCGATGAGCGCGGACAAACCCGCGAAAACCGGCGCGAAAAGGGACAGAGGGCGGCGCGGTGGGCACCTCCGCGTCGCGAAAGCTCCCGGGCCAGTGGCGGTGCTCAAGGGTGGAGGCTCGCTGGAGCGCACCGTCTCGCTGCGGTCCGGCGCGCGTGCAGAGAGCGCGCTGAAGCGCCTGGGGCACGAGGTGGTTGGGATCGACGTCGGCTCAGAGCTCGTGGCCGAGCTGCTCGAGTGCCAGCCCCGTGCGGCCTTCCTCGCGCTGCACGGACGCGACGGGGAGGACGGGACGGTCCAGGGGTTGTTGGAGGCGATCGGCGTCCCCTACACCGGCTCGGGGCCGGCGGCCTGCATGCTCTGTACCGACAAGGCGCTCGCCAAGCACCTGATGCGCGGGGCGGGCGTCCCCACGCCGGACTTCCACGCCTTTAAGGAGAGCGCGGTCAAGGAGCTCGGCGTCGCGGCGTCGCTGCCGTCGATCGGGCGCGAGCTTGGGTTTCCGATGGTGGTCAAGCCCGCCTCCCAGGGCTCCGCGTTCGGCGTGAACTTTGCGCACTGCAGCGACGAGCTGCCGGCGGCGATCGTGGGGGCGCTCTCCTACGACCGCAAGGTCCTCCTGGAGCGCTACGTCAAGGGACGCGACCTGGCGGTGTCGGTGCTCGACGCAGAGGAGCCCGAGGGGGACCCCGTGGCGCTGCCGGTGGTCGAGGCGATCCCGCGCGAGCGGGAGTTCTACGACTACGAGTCGCGCTACGAGATCGGGATGACCACCTACGTGTGCCCCGCCGAGCTGCCCGCCGAGACCACCGCGCGCGCGCGGGAGCTCGCCGTCGAGGTGTACCGGCTGCTCGGCTGCCACGGGGTTGCGCGGATCGATCTGATGTTGGGGGAAGAGACCGGCGAGCCGGAGGTCTTGGAGGCGAACGTCGGACCCGGCCTCACGGAAACGAGCCTGTTGCCGATGGCATCGGACGCCGCGGGCCTCGACTTCGACGCGCTGGTCACGCGCATCCTTCGGAGCGCGTTCACGCGCTAGTGTCCCGAGTCGGAAATTCGGTGAGTATTTGCCGAGTGCCTGCGCGTGCCTGGCGTTCGACGGCATCGGCGTGTGTGCCGGTAGCACATGAGTCGATGTCGGCGGGCGTCAGGCGCGGGCAGGTGCCGGGAAATGCCATCGAATTTGTGACTCGGGACACTAGGAATCGCCTGCGGCAAAGTCCTCGGGCGATACCTGGTCGAGGAACTCCTTGAACTGCTCCACCACGTCCTCGGACTCCTCCTCGTTCTGCTCGAATTCGATCGCGCTCTCCGCGATCACCTCCTCCGCCGCGTAGATCGGCGCGCCGCTGCGCACTGCGAGGGCGATCGCGTCGCTCGGGCGCGAGTCGATCTCGAGCTCGCGGCCGTTGACGCTGAGGGTGATCTGCGCGAAGAACGTGTTCTCGCGCAGCTCCGTCACGGCGACCTGCGTACAGCGGACCTCGAGCTCGCCGAGCACGTCGCACAGCAGGTCGTGGGTCATCGGCCGCGGGGTGCTCGCGCCCTGGAGCTTCATCAGGATCGATGCCGCCTCGGGGTGGCCGATCCAGATCGGCAGGAACCGGTTGCCCTCGACCGTCTTCAGCAACACGATCGGCTGCTTGCCGACCATGTCGAAGCTGACGCCGTATATGACCATCTCCTGCACGCTCAGTCCTCCGCAGCGGGGGGTTTCAGAGTATAGGTACCCGCTGGTGGGCCGCTCACGCCGCGGCGCGGAAGCTCCACAGCTTGTTGCCGAGGAAGTTGAGCGGCATCACGGCCGCCACCGCCAGCGCCTGGGCCGCCACCTTGGCGATCCCGGCGTCCTCCACGAACACCGTCAGCAGCCCCAGGCTGAAGCCCTCCGCCACGAGGCTCACCACGAAGAAGCGCCGCGCCTGCAGGTGCGCGCTGCCCGCGGCCGCGTCGAACGTCCAGTGGCGGTTGAGCAGGAAGTTGTTCGCCACCGCGACCAGCCACGCCAGCACACTGGACACGCGGTACTCGATCCCCAGCGCCTGTGCGCACACCGCGTAGACCGCGACGTTGACGACGAACCCGCTGCCCCCTACGAGCCCGAAGCGGACGAGTTGCAGCCAGTTGGCCGGCTTGCGCATCCCGTGCCACAGGCGCTTGTGCGCGCGCGCGTCTGCTGCTGCCGGGATGCTCGCACGGGCGATCCCGGCCACGGTGGCCTCGTCCTGCATCCGCTCAGGGTAGCCGACCCCGGCGTCAGTCCGCCGCAGGGGGTCGGCAGGCCTCGCTAGCCTAATGGTGTGGGCACGCAGCAACTAGACGGCGCGACCCGGTCTTCGGCGCGGTCGGGTCCCTCGCGCCTCGTGCTCGCGGGTGGGTCCGCGGGCGGCGGGCTCGTGGTGATCGCGGCGGTGCTCGCGCTCACCCTCGGCGGCGCCCACCACGCCGCCGCGCACGCGGGTAAGCCGGCCGGGGGGGCAAGCTCGACCGGGGCGGCAGACCCAGTGCAGACGGGGGCGCGGGCAGGGAATGGACAGGCGGGGGGCGCGCGGGCGGGGACCTCGCCCAAAACGCTGCCCTCGGGCGAGGTGGCCTCCACGAAGCCCGTCGCCGAGGTGCGCGACCCCGAAGAATCCAAGAGCTTCCCGGTGACCTCGGTGCACCACTCCGCCGCGGCCCGCCCGACCAAGGTCGCCGAAGAATTCGTCGCCCCCGGCGCGCAGTCAAACGCAGAAGTGCGCGCCGAGCTCGGCCACATGCACGCGCTCGAACGCACGGCGCGCTCGCACGCGACGGCTGCTGCCGCGACGGTTCCCGGCGGGGACTCCGTCGGGGGCGACGGGCAGATCCCGATCCCCGCGGGCATTCCCGAAGTCGTGCAGCGCGCGATCGCGGGGGCCAACGCGATCACCGACTTCCCCTACGTGTACGGCGGGGGGCACGGCTCATTCGTCGACGACGCCTACGACTGCTCGGGCTCCGTCTCCTACGCGCTGGCCGCCGGTGGCCTGCTGTCCGCCCCGGAGACCTCCGGATCGCTGGAGAGCTGGGGGGCGGCGGGGCCGGGCCAGTGGATCACGGTGTACGCCGCCGCCGGACACGTCTACATGTACGTGAACGTCGGCGGGCGCTGGATGCGCTTCGACACGGTCGGGCGCTCGGGGCCCTACGCCTCCCGCTGGCAGCCCGAAATCCGCTCCAACGCGGGCTTCGTGGCGCGCCACTGGCCGGGGCTGTAGTCCCTCCAGGTGCTGGGTCGTAGGTCCGGTGGGACCCCGGCGGCTGTGGAGCCTCAGTGCAGGACCGAGGAGCTCATCACCGTGGTGAAGAGCGGGCTCTGCGAGGAGGCGTTGCGGACGATCAGGCGCAGCGTCAGCGTCACCTTGTGCGCACGGCGCAGGTGCTTGGCGGTGCTCTTGGAGAACTTGATCCGGACGGTGCTGCCCCCGCCCTTGAGCGTAACCAGCAGCGCGCGGCCGATCACCAGCGACTTGGGGAAGCCCGCCGGCAGGTTGGTGGCCAGCGGCCCGGAGATCCCCAGGTGGTGGGCGACACCGGATTCCAGCAGGACTTCGAACCGGCCCGTCACCTGCTCGTTGACCGAGTAGCGGACGACGAGGCCGTTGCGTGCAACCTTCTTGAGCGAGCTCGAGACGGCCGCCGCGGTGGCGACGGGCTGAGGCAGCGCCGTCGAGCCGCCAGACCCGCCTGAGGTACCCGAGGTGCCCGAGGTGCCGCCCGAGCCTCCACCACTCGACGGAGTGGGCGGTGCGGGAGGCGCAGGCGGGGGCGGGCCCACGACGTTGATCGTGCGTTCGGCGGTGGCGGTGTCGCCCGCGACGTCCTTGACCGTGAGGACGACCTTGTACACGCCGCCGTACTTGTAGGAGTGGAAGGTGCTGGAGGCGCAGGGTGCCAGCCACGGCGCTTCGCATAGCGGCGACGGCGGGTTGCCCGGAGGCGACCCGGGGGCATAGCCGGTCACTTCGGGCGAGCCGTCGCCGAAGTTCCACGTGTACGTCGGGTAGGTGAGTTCTTCTTCGCCTTTGGCGTTGAACTTCTCGGCGGCGTTCAGCGTGATGTCCGACTCCATCCCGTCGAGGCCCACCACTTCACCGGCGTTGACCGTCGGCGGCACGGTGAACGAGGGGACGAGGTCGATCCCCGGCATGCACGCGATCCCCGGGTAGGCGAGCTTCCACGCGGCGAGGTTGAAGGCGTCGTTCACGTAGTAGTTGGCGCCGAACACGAGTTGGTTGGCAAGGTCGCCCGCTTCGGTGTGTTCCTTCTTGGACGCGCTGCCTGCGGAAATCAGCAGGAAGTCGTTGCGGCACTCGTCGGTGTTCTCGTAGCCGACTTCTTCGCCCCCCACGGTCTCCCTGTCCTGCCACGCGTTGAGCAGCGGGTCGGTGATCGTGTTTTGCTGCTCGGAGGCGATCTGACCGATCGCCAGGTCGGCCAGGCCCTCGTTCCAGATGCCGTCGGCGCCGACGTGGGAGAGCTGGTTGGGCTCCTGCATCACTTCTGTCTGCTTGATCGGCCCGCCCTTTTCGGCGTTTTCGTTCCAGCCGCCGTCCTGGCACGCAAGGCCCGCGTACCCGCCAAAGAACGAGGCTTCGCCGAACGTCCACGGGATGGCCGCGTACAACACGGTCCCAAACTGGGGGTCGGAGTAGTAGGAGTGGTAGCTGCAGAAGGTGCCCGCCGGGATTTCTTCGTTGTCCGTCGAGCAGTGCGACGCGCTCGAGCCTTCGTCCACGCACACCCCCACGCCGGGGGGGGTGAGCACGTAGAAGATCGTGTTCATCCCGGCTTTTAGTTCGTGCGTGCCGATGAACGTATGGAGCTGTTCACGGATCTGCGCGTCGGTGAGACACGGGTTTTCTTTGATAAAAGGGTCTTCGAAGAGGTACTTATCGGTGCAGTTCGCGCTGGGGTACGGGTTGGTGTCGACGTAGGAGCCGTCAAAGCGCGTCTGCGCGGTCGCGTGGCCGCTCAGGTCGGCGTACTGGGCGTCGACGTTGAACACGTCGTTGCCGCCGGTTTCGCTCGCGCCGCTCAGGTTGCTCATGTAGCCGTTGATCAGCGCCTGCCATTCGCCGGGGTAGTTGAGCGGGAATGGTGTTTCCGGGTCCCAGTAGATCAGGTACGTGTTGACGGCGTGCGTCGTCGGGTTGCCTTCGACCACCGCGTGGCCTTCGGGGTTGTTGAACTTAGCCGCGTTCGGCCCTTCTTTTTTTTCCTTTTCGCTCTGCGCGTAGCCGCCGGTGGGGATTGCAATGCTGGTCGGCTGCACGCCGACCGTGGTCGTGGCCGCGCCCGCCCCGGTTTTGACCTTGACGACCAGCGCGCTCGCGCCCGCGGGCACAAGCAGCAGCACCGCGGCCAGGGCGCCGAGCAGGAGTGTGAGCGCGCGCCCATGCGGGGGGCTGGAGGTGCGGTGAAGCGTCACGAGGCTCTCATCGGCAGCGAGCCCCGGGGGCATTAGCCCGGTGGCCGGAGCTACGCCACCAGGGCGGCTGCTGAGCAGGCGAGGTGAGGCCTGGCTAGCGCGCGAACAGCGCGGCCTGCCCCTGCCCCACGCCCACGCACAGCGTGGCGAGGCCGAGGTGCGCGTTGCGGCGGCGCAGCTCGTGGACGAGGCTCACGACCAGCCGCGCGCCGCTCATGCCGAGCGGGTGGCCGATCGCGATCGCGCCGCCGTTGACGTTGACCCGCTCGGGGTCGAGTCCCAACTCGCGCACCACCGCGACGCTCTGGGAGGCAAACGCCTCGTTGAGCTCGACAAGGTCCACGTCCTCAAGCGCCACGCCGGTGCGCGCGAGCAGCTTGCGCACGGCGGGGACGGGGCCGATGCCCATCACGCGCGGGTCCACGCCGGCCGCAGCGGAGCCCACGAAGCGCGCGAGCGGCTGCACTCCGAGGCGTGCGGCGGCCTCGACGGAGGCGATCACCAGCGCGGCGGCGCCGTCGTTGACGCCGGAGGAGTTGCCCGCGGTGACGGTGCCTCCCTCGCGGAAGGCGGGGCGCAGCTTGGCGAGCGCCTCGGGCGTGGACTGCGGGCGGGGGTGCTC
Source organism: uncultured Solirubrobacterales bacterium (assembly GCA_963702085.1). Classification (GTDB taxonomy): domain Bacteria; phylum Actinomycetota; class Thermoleophilia; order Solirubrobacterales; family Solirubrobacteraceae; genus Palsa-744. The sequence goes on from OY969707.1 coordinate 3,890,309, forward strand.
GTCGCGCTCGAACTCCCCCACCGGCACGAGCTCCTCGGCGAAGCGCCCCGCGGCGTCGGCCGCCGCCCAGCGGCGCTGGCTCTCCAGCGCGAACGCGTCCTGGTCCTCACGGCTCACCCCCCACCGCTCGGCGACGTTCTCGCCCGTCTCGCCCATGCTCTCCAGCGGAAAGCGCTCCGCCATGCGCGGGTTGGGAAAGCGCCAGCCGATCGTCGTGTCGTACACCGTGCGCTCGCCGCGCGCGAACGCCTTCTCGTCCTTGCCCTGCACCAGCGGGGCGCGGGTCATCGATTCCACGCCGCCGGCCACCGCGAGCTCGATTTCACCCGCGCGGATCGCCTGGCAGGCGCACACCACCGCGGAGAGCCCCGAGGCGCACAGCCGGTTGACGGTGACCCCAGGGATCTCCTGGGGCAGGCCGGCGAGCAGCAGCGCCATACGGGCGACGTTGCGGTTGTCCTCGCCCGCCTGGTTGGCGCAGCCGAGGTACACCTCCTCGATCGCCGCGGGGTCGAGGTCGCCCACGCGCTCCACGGCGGCGCGCACCGCGATCGCCGCAAGGTCGTCGGGGCGGACGTGGGACAGCGCGCCGCCGTAGCGCCCCACGGGGGTGCGCACGGCGGCGAGGATCACTGGCTCGGGGTTCATCGTCGGGGCTCCACGGTCGGTTCCACAGATCGGAGGCCGCCAGAGTATCGACCCGGCGCGAGGCGGGCGGCCCCCGCGACCGCGCGCGGCTCGCCCACGAGGATCCAGTCGGCGACGAGCTCCCCCAGCGCCGGGGAGAGCTGAATCCCCGACCCCCCCGCCCCGCCCGCGAGGATCGCGCCCGGGCGGCCGGGGAGCGGGCCCACCTGCGGCAGCCCGTCGGGGCTGACGGGGTACAGGCCGGCCCACCCGTGGGCGAGGCGCGCGGCGGCGAGCGAGGGTAGGCGGGCGGCGAGTTTCTCGGCCACCGCTTCCAGGAACTCGGGGTCGGCACTGCGGGCGTAGCGGTCGGGGTCCGCCACCGGCTCCGTCGCCTCCTCGCTGTGCAGCCCGGCGATCAGCTGCCCGGGACGCTCGTTGCGGAAGTACAGGCCGGGCGTGCCCGCGCCGGGGGTGTAGTCCATCACCGAGGGCACCGTGTAGGGGAGCTCGCGCGGTAGGTGCACGACCACAGCCTGGTGGCGCTGGGGTTCGAGCGCGATCCGCGCCCCCAGCAGGTCCGCGACACGGGCGGCCCACGGCCCGGCCGCGTCCACCACCCAGTCGCAGGCGAGCTCGCCCCGGCTGGTTTGCAGGCGCCACCCCCCGGAGGCGTCGGTTCCCGCGTCGAGCAGCTCGCGCCCGCTCAGCGCCTGCCCCCCGAGGCCGCCGGCCCGCTCCTCCTCGCCGACCACGCGGTGGGAGCCCAGGAGCTCGCAGCCGCTGAGCACCCTGACCCCTCGGGCTTCCCCCAACTCCGCGAGCAGCGTGCAGTAGAGATGGCCGTCGAGGAACCCGTCGCGCGGACCGTACAGCCCGCCGGCCACGTCCTCGACCGCCATGTCGGGCACCAGCCGGGCGACTCCCTCGCGGTCGAGCACGCACGCGTCGGGCACGCCCAGCGAGCGCTGCACCCGCACGCTCTCCTCGAATGCGGCGAGCGCCTCGGCGGAGTGCGCGAGGCGCAGGTACCCGTTGCGCACGACGCGCAGGCCGTGGTCGCGCTGGAGCTCGTCGAACAGCGCCATCGAGCGCACGCGCAGCTCGATGGCGAGCGGGTCGAGGTACTGCGTCTCGACGATCCCCACCGACAGGCCGGAGGAGCCCGCGGCCACGTGCCGGGCCTCGAGCACCGTCACGTCCCCGGCGCCGCGCCGCGCGAGCGCGAGCGCGCTCGCCAGCCCGATCGCTCCGGCGCCGACCACGCAGACCGATGGTCCCGGCGCGGCGGCTGCGCTCACTGCCGCGCCCGCTCGAACGCCCCGAGCGCGCGCTCAATCACCGCGGGGTCCATCGGCGTGGAGACGCACGCCAGCCCGCTCCCCGCGATCAGCACTCCCTTGCGGTACAGCCGCCACCAGAGGTCCACCCGGTCCTCGACGTGGACCTTGAGCAGCGAGCCGCGGCCGGTCACGGCGTACCCGAGCTCACGCAGCCCCGTGCGCAGCTGCTCCCCAAGCGCGTCGATCCGCGCGATCGCCGCGGCGTCGAGGTGATCCAACGCGGCCGCACCGGCGCGCATCGAGAGCGGGTTGGCCGTGAATGTGCCGCTCTGCGTCACCGCGTCGGGCCGGCGGGGGTCGAACACGTCCATCAGCTCCGCGCGCCCGCCGAGCGCCCCGATCGGCAGCCCGCCGCCGATCAGCTTGCCGAGGACGACCAGGTCGCCCTCGATCCCGTAGGTCTCCTGCAGCCCCCCGACGGCCGCCCGCAGCGTGATTACCTCGTCGAGGATCAACGCGATCCCGCGGCGGGCCGTCTCCTCCCGCACGAGCGCCGCGAACGCAGGCTCCACCGGGCGCAGGCCGGCGCGGTTGGGCATCAGGTCGAGCAGCACGCACGCCAGGCGCTCGCCGTGCTCGGAGAGCGCTGCGAGAAACGCCTGCTCGTCGCCCAGTGGCACCGTCAACACGTCCCGCTGCGCGGCGGCCGGCACACCGCGGGTGCCGGGCTGCACGACGGCGTCCCAGCTGCCGTGGTAGCAGTCGGCAAAGCGCAGCAGCCCGTCGCGGGCGGTCGCGGCGCGAGCGGCGCGTACCGCCATCATCACGGCCTCACTCCCGGAGCCGGCAAAACGCCAGCGCTCGGCCCACCCCAGGCGCTGTGCCAGGCGCTCGGCGAGCTGCACCTCCGAGGCGGTGGGCAGCCCGAAGGCCGTGCCGTCGGCGAGCGCCTCGCCGGCGGCGCGCACGACCGGTGCGAAGGCGTGGCCGTGGACGAGCGAGCTGTTGTTGGCGTGCAGGTCGATCAGCTCGTGGCCGTCCGCGTCGAGCAGCCGCCACCCCTCGCCGTGGGCGGCGTAGGGCGGGTGCGGGGGCACGTACAGCGTGCTGCGGGTGTTGGCGCCCGGCAGCGCTCGCAGGGCGCGCTCGTAGAGCGCCTCGCTGTCCTGCCCCATCAGCGCAGCTCCGTCCCCACGGCGGAGACGATCCCCGCAACCATCGCCTCGAAGCACCGCTCGCCCACCCCGGCGTCCACGTGGCGGGCGTCGTTCGTGACCCCTGTCGCGGGCACGGCGTCAGGGGGCGTCGGCAGCACGTCGTAGCCCCTTCGTGGCCTGAACGGCGCCGGCTCGGGAGGGTCTCCCACCAGCGCGGGGGCGAGATGGTGCATCAGCGCGGTCTCCAGGCGGCCGGCGTGATCGTCGGACCACGGTGCGGGTCCCTCGGGGAACAGCTCGCGCTCGAGGCCTGCGCCGAGGAAGTCCCACGGAGCGCCGAACAGCAGCCCGACCGTGCCGCGGCCGCGCTCCAGCGGGCCCTGCAGCGCATCCCACAATACGGCGGCGTTCTCCATATGCCAGGAGATCGCCACCAACGAGCGCGCCCCCGCGCGCACGGCCCCGTCGGCGAGTGCCGCGAGCGCCGCCAGCAGTGTGCCGAGGCTCAGGGCGGGCGCCGGAAACAGGTCTCCTCCGCCCGACCGCGGGCGCGAGGGGGCGCCGAACATGAGTGTCGGCAGGGTCACCCCCCCCACGCGCTCGGCGACTGCCTCGCCCAGTCGCTCGGCGATGATCGAGTCGGTGGCCATCGGCAGATGCGGCCCGTGCTGCTCGAACGCGCCGACCGTCAGCACGAGCGGCGCTCCGGCCGCGAGGCGCTCCCGGAATGCCGGCCACGCCAGCCTCGGCTGCCCTCACGGACGCCACGATAGAGGCTCAGCGAGCCCCGGCGCGACCGAGGAACACGTCGCCGAGGTCGCCGCGAGCGAGGATGTCGGCCGCCGGCGCGGCGATCGCCACCACACCTGCGGCCATCACGTAGGCGAAGTCCGAGATCGCAAGCGCCTCCCGAGCGCGCTGCTCGACGACCAGCACCGCGACGTCGCGGGCCGCGAGCGCGCGCACGTACTCGGAGAGCAGGCGGTCGGCCAGTTGCGGCGCCAGACCCGCCGTCGGCTCGTCGAGGAGCACGAGGGTGGGTCGCATCATCAGCACCCTGCCAATCGCGACCATCTTGCGCTCGCCGCCGCTGAGGTTGCCGGCCGGCCGCCCCAGCATCGGCGCGAGCTGCGGAAAGGCGGCGACAACCTCATCGACTCGCTCGGCGACCGCGCGCCGCGGCAGCTGGTAGCCCCCCATCTCGAGGTTCTCCCTGACCGTGAGCGGCTCGAACACGTCGCGGACCTGCGGCACGTAGCCGACCCCGCGGCGCGCCACCCGGTCGGCGCGCAGACCGTCGAGGCGCGCTCCGGCGAGCGTGACCTCGCCCGCCATCGGGGCGAGCACGCCCACGACCGCCTTCAGCAGCGTGCTCTTGCCGGCCCCGTTGGGCCCGATCACGCTGACCACCTCGCCCCGCCCCACACAGGCGGTGACGTGGCGGATGATCGGCAGGCCCCCGTAGCCCGCGGTGACGCCGCGGACGCTCAGGTGCGCGCCCCGCTCACGGTCCCCAGAGGCCGGGTCCCCAGGCCCCGGGCCCTCAACCCCCGAGGTATGCATCAACAACCTCGCGGTTGGCGCGCAGCTGGGCCATCGTCCCCTGCGCGATCACGCGGCCCAGCGCCATCACGACGATGGTGTCGCACAGGCGCTCCACCGCCCCGAGCTCGTGCTCGATCAAGACCATCGTCAGCCCCGTGTCGCGCAGACTCGCCGAGCAGTCGCTGGACGGAAAGGCCGAGTGTCGGGTTGACCCCCGCGAACGGCTCGTCGAGCACCAGCAGGGAGGGTCGCGCCATCAGCGCCCGCGCGATCTCGAGCAGCCGCTTCTGTCCACCGGAGAGCTCCCCGGCGTAGGCGTCCTCGGCGTCGGCGAGCCCGAAGTCGTGCAGCAGCTCCCGCCCGCGCGCGACCGCGAGCGCCTCGCTGCGCCGCCACCGCCGGCGGCGGAAGAGTCCCCCCGCGGGCGTGGTGCCGTCGACATCGGGCGCGGCGAAGAGGAGGTTCTCGAGCACCGTCAGCCGTGGGCACTCGGAGGAGAGCTGGAAGGTGCGCACGAGCCCGCGCCGCGCGACGCGGTGCGCGGGCCGCCCGGTGATGTCCTCCCCGTCGAAGAGCACCCGCCCGCCCGAGGGCGAGAGGAACCCCGAGAGCACGCCCGCGACCGTCGACTTGCCCGCGCCGTTCGGGCCGATCAGGCCGGTGATCGTGCCGCGGGCGACCGTGAACGTCGCGCCGTTCACGGCCAGCACGCCGCCGAAGCGGTGCACGAGCTCGCGCACCTCGACGAGCGGGGCGGCGGTTGCCGCGCTCATGGCGCGCTCTTTGCCGTAGTTGCCGGAGTCCCGGGAGGTCTCGTCGCGCCCTCGACGCGCCCGCCGAAGCGCCGCCGGCGCTCGGGCACCAGGCCGCGCGGGCGAAACCAGAGGAAGGCGATGACGACCAGCCCGAAGAAGATCGCCTGGAGCGCGCCGACGTCGGAGGAGTATTCGAGGATCGGCAGGTACTGGAGGCCGTTGTCGAGGACCGTCAGCACGAGGACCGCCCCGAGCGCGGCGCCGAGGTTGGAGCCGAGCCCGCCGACGACCACGCACACGAAGAAGAAGAAGGTCTCGGTCGTCTCCCAGCTGGTCGGCGCCCAGGCGCCGAGGAACTGCACGAGCAGCGCCCCGCTGAGGGCGGCGAGCGCGCCGCCGAGGACGAAGGCCTCCATCCGCAGACGCTCGACGTTGCCGCCGAGGGAGCGCACCGCGGTCGGGTTCTCGCGCATCGCGCGCACGAGCCGCCCCCACGGGGAGGCGGTGAGACGGTGGACGAAGAGGACGACGAGGAGGACGGTGGTGGCGGTGAGGGCGCAGTAGAACCAGCCGTAGTCGACGAGGCCGAGGTGCAGCACGGAGTTGAGCGGCTGTGGCACGAGCGAGAGGCCGGAGGCGCCGTTGAAGAGGTTGACCTCGGAGGTGACGAGCACCGAGGCGATCAGCGAGACGGCAAGCAGGACCATGCCCTGGTAGTCGCTGCGGGAGGGCCGCAGCGCGAAGAGACCGACGAGGAAGGCGAGCGCGCCGCCGGCGAGGAAGGCGGCGAGCAGCGGCAGCGGCCAGGGGAGCGTCGCGCCGAGGATGTAGTGCTCGTAGCCGCCGGACGCGGAGGCCGGGCCGGCCGTTAGCACCGCTGCGACGTAGGCCCCGATCGCGATGAAGACCACGAACGCGAAGTTGAGGATCCCGCCGACGCCGTACTGGAGGTTCAGCGCCAGCACGGCGATCACGTCGACGCCGGTGTAGACGAGCAGCGTGATGAAGTAGAACTGCCACGCCTGGCTCATTGCGTAACGAGCTCCGTGCGTGCGGCGGGGGCCGGGACCAGACCGTTGGGCCGGAGCAGCAGCGTCAGCGCGAGAATCGCGAAGGCGATCACCTGCTTGAGGTCCGGACTGACGAGCGCCGCGAATTCGCTGGCGACGCCGATGACCAGCGCGCCGAGCATCGCGCCGTACGGCTGCCCGACCCCGCCGAGCACGGCCGCCGCGATCACGACAAGCAGCAGTTCGAAGCCGGTGGTGTGCTGGAAGGTCGTGATGCTGATCGCGAAGGTCACGCCGGCGGCACCGCACAGCAGCCCCGAGAGCAGGCACGCGAGCGCCGTCACGCGATCGGTCGAGATGCCACAGGAGCGCGCGAGGCCGACGTTGGTCGCGGTGGCGCGCATCGCCTTGCCCAGCCGGGTGTAGCGCAGCAGCAGGTGCAGCGCGACCATCGACGCGACCCCGATCGCGATGATCGCGAGCTGCTGAGGTGTCAGGACCATTCCGAGGACGTGCAGCGTGTGCGCGGGGCTCTGGCGGTAGGAGCGGAACTGTGGCCCCGCGATCACGAGCAGCAGGTTTTCGATCGCGATGCCCAGCGCGAGAGTGACGATGATGAGCGTCCCGAGCGAGGTGTCACGGCGCAGGAACGGCACGAACACGACGCGGTTGATGAGAACGGTGAGGGCTGCGCCCGCGAGGGCTCCCGCGAGCAGCGCCACCCAGATGCTCGCTCCGGCGGTCACGTTGACGAGGTAGGCGACGAACATGCCGACCGTCATCACCTGGCCGTAGGAGAGGTTGAAGATGTTGGTGATGCCGAACTGCAACGTGAAGCCGACGGCGCCGAGGGCGAGGGTCGAGGCCGTGACGAGGCCGAACCCCAGCGTGAGCGTGAAGGTGTTCACCCCCCGAGCCTACGCCCCCGCTCCGACCCCACGCCGAGCCCGCGCCCCGCCCAGGCTCTCCCCGGCCGCCGCCTTAGGGACAATTCCGGCTAGGGCGTCGCTGAGCAAGCGATGCAAGGACGCAAGGAGCGTGGCGTGCTTACGCACGCGAGCGACTGAGGACGCCGCAGCGCGCCGCTCAGCGGCGTCCTAGCGCTCGTCCTGCGCGAGCTGCTGCGGGGTGATCGTGCCCCCGGTGGGCAGCAGCGACGCCGGCCCGGTGCCCTTGCCGCTGTAGACGAAGCCCGCGAACGGCGCGGCGTTGTTGTGCGAGGGGGTGATCACCAGCTGGCCCGCGGCGCCGATGTAGTGGATGTGCTTGCCGGCGAGGATCGCGGTGCGGCCTTCGGGGAAGGTGTGGACCACCACGGCCCCTGGCGAACCGTTCGCGATCTGCGCCACGTACGGCGCCCACTTCGTGGAGTCGGTCGATTTCGCCTGCAGCATCGCCAGCGCGGACATGACGATGCCGTCGTAGTTCCACTGAGCGAAGGGGTCGGTCAGGTACTGCGAGCGTTCGGAGATCGACTGCGGCGCGGTGTTGAGGTCGTGCACGAACGCCGCGTAGCCAGGGCCTTCCGTCGGCACGTTGAAGCTGACCGCGACGACGTACTTCTTGAACGCCGCCGGGCCGATCACCTTCAGCACGGCGTTGATCCAGTCGGACTCGATCGCCCGCGAGGTGGTGACGATCGGCAGCAGTTTGCCGTTGTTGAGTTCCAGCATCTCCGAGAAGAACGTCGCTGCGGTCTGCGGTTCCATCTCGCCGATCACCGCGTCGGCGTGCGAGGCGAGAACCTGCGAGACCTCGGTGCGGTATGAGGACTGGCCGGGCGTCAGCGTGAGGTTGGCTGCGAAGGTGCCCCCGAGCTTGGGGTAGGTCTTCAGCAGCGATGGCACCGAGGTCTGCGCGGACTGGTCGTTGGTGAACACAGCCGCCCCGTGCGTGTAGCCGTGGGCCACCGCGTAGGCCGCGAGTGCGGTGCCGGTGACCGCGTCGGAGGGCGAGAGGCGGTAGAAGTAGGGACTCGTCTGGTTTTCGTAGCGCGGGTCGCCGGTCACCGAGAGGTGCACGAGCTTTGCGTTGTTGAGCACCGACTCGACCGCGGGCTCGACCGCCGCCGGGCCGTAGATCAGCGCCAGGTTCGAGGTCGAGGCAATCATCCGGTTGGCGACTGGAAGGGCGTCGGCGGGGTCTTCGGTGGAGTCGAAGGGCTTGCAGGAGAACGTGTGGCCGAGCACGCCGCCGTCGTCGTTGACGGCCTTGGTGCCCGCGTAACAGATCGCCGAGCCTTCGGGGCCGAACGACGCGTTGGACCCGGTGTAGGGCACAAAGCTGCCGACGACGAGCGGTCCGGGGCCGGCGCTCGAGGAGCCGCTGCTCCCGCAACCGGCGAGCGCCGCCCCCGTGGCGAGCAGGCAGGTGCCGCCGACAAGTAAAGCCCGTACTCTAGGACGCTTCATACCCGCCTCAGCGTACACCCTCAGTCGGCGCCGTAGCTGAGCGTCATCCCGCCGTCGACCACGAGCTCCGTGCCGGTGATGAAGCGCGCGCGGTCGCCGCAGAGGAACGCGACCGCGTCGGCGACGTCGGCGGGCGTCGCGAGGCGCCCCAGCGGACTCTGACGGGCCGCTCGCGCGAGGCTCTGCTCGACGTCGCGGCCGGCAAATGCCTCGCGCAGACCCGGCGTGTCGGTCGCGCCCGGCGTCACGGTGTTCGCGCGCACCCCGTGAGCGGCGTAGTCGACGGCGATCGAGCGCATCAGCGCCACCAGCGCAGCCTTCGAGGCGACGTACGCGGCGGCGTCGCGGCAGCTGCGCAACACGCAGTCGGAGCCGAGCCCGACGAGCACGCCGCCACCGCGGGCGACCATCGCGGGCAGCACTGCGCGGGCGCAGAGAAAGGCGCCGCCGACGTTGGCCGCCATCGTCTCCTCCCACTCGAACGGCTCGGTGTCGGTGACCGAGCCGCAGGCGTGGACGGTGTGGTTGAGGACGAGGACGTCGCAGCCGCCGAGCTCCCGGAGTATGCGCGCGAACGCGCCATCGACGGCCTCGCGGTCCGCGACGTCGGCGCAGAGGCCGAGCGCACGCCCACCAGCGGCCCCGATCTCCGCGGCAACGGCCTCGACGCCCCGCGCGTCGCGGTCGAGCAGCGCGACGGTCGCGCCGCGCTCGGCGAGCAGCCTCGCGGTCACGGCGCCGATGCCACGTGCCGCGCCGGTGACGACCGCGACGCGGTCGTGAAGCTCGCTCACGGTGCGATCACCTCAGCTCCGACGCGGCTGATCTGTTCGAGCTCGCCATTGAGAAATCCGCTCGCCACCTCGGAGACCCCGAGGCGCGCGAGCGCCTGCAGGCGCTCGCGACAGCGCGCGGCGGGGCCGGCGATCGCGAAGTTGTCGATCAGCTCGTCGGTGAGGAAGGCGGTTGCCGCCTGCGAGCTGTCGAGGTGAGAGTCGAAGTCGTGGCGGTGAGCGGCCGCCCGGCGGCGCTCGACGACGCTCGTCAGCTCCTCCGGCATCCCGTGGCCGGAGCGGCGCATCACTTCCTCGATGTGGTTCGCGGCGCTCTCCGCCGCCCACCGGCAGCGCGCGCGCGCCTCGTCCCGCTCGTCGGCGACCCACAGCGCGCAGACGAGCGAGATCTCGACCTCGTCGGGATCGCGCCCGGCCGCCTCGGCCCCTGCGCGCACGTGCTCGAGGCCCCAGCGGACCGCGGCCTCGGTGACGCCCACCTCCAGCTGGACGATGTCGGCAACGCCGCCCGCCAGGTAGAGGTTGCGCGGCCCGGTCGCGCCGATCATGATCGGCACAGGGTCGCCCTGCAGCCAGCGAATCCGGAAGACCTTCTCCCCGCCCTCGACCGCGGAGACCTCCTCGCCGCGCAACAGACGACGAACGAGCCGCGTCTGGCGTCCGAACTCGGCCGTGGCCATCGGCGCCACGCCCATCGTGTGGACCGAGGCGTCGCCGCGGCCGAGACCCAGCACGACCCGGCCGGGGTGGATCTGCGCGAGGGTGCCGTGGGCGCTCGCGGCCACGGAGAAGTGGCGCGTGACGAGGTTCGTGACGCCCGAGCCGACGGAGATGCGCTCAGTCGCGTCGAGCACGCGCGTCAGGTGCACGTAGACGTCCTGCCACAGCGTGTGCGCGTCGTTGAGCCACGCGCGCCGGTAGCCCGCGCGCTCGGCGGCCTGCACCGACTCGATCAGCCGGGGGGAGTCGTCGCTCATGAAGTAGGCGGCGAGACTCGGTTGCCGTTGGTCTCCGCTCGTCATAGCCGTTCGCTGCCCCGTGCGCTACCCCGGGTCACCCGCACGCCAGGGAGCCCGCGCCGAAGGCGCTAATCCAACTCCCACCAGACGGACTGACGATAGCTACCTCCAGATCAGGTCAGTGGTGACGTCGTTGAGGACCTCGGGGTCGCCCTCGGTGACGAGCACGTTGTTGCCGAGCATCATCGTGGCGCCGTCGGCGTAGGCGAGGCCGGGCTCCATCGTGATCACCATGCCGGGCTCCAGCACGTGCTCGTCCCCGCGCATCAGGCTCAGGCCGCCGATCCAGATGGGGGGGTAGGCGATCTCCATCGAGAAGCCGAACCGCCCCCACGTGTGGGGCTCGTGGCCGCCGTGCAGGGCGGCCACAAGCTCGACGATCTCGCGCACGGACACCCCCGGGCGCAGCAGGTCGGTCGCGCGGTCGAGCGCGTCGTGGACGAGCGCGTAGAGCTCGCGCAGCCGCGCGGAGGGCTCGCCGACGACGACCGTGCGCGAGACGTTGCAGTGGTAGCGGCGCACGACGCCGGAGACCTCCATGTAGACGGTGTCCCCCGGCGCGAGGGTCTTGCCGATCGGCGTCCCGTGCAGGGTCCCGCGCGCGTCCACGAGAAACGGGTAGGCGGGAAACTCACCTCCGGCCAGGGCCACAGCGTGCTGGATCGCGGCCATCACCTCGCAGTCGGTGGCCCCGGCACGCACCGCGTCGATGCCGGCGCCCACCCCGAGGTCGGCGACGTGCGCGGCGCGGCGCAGGTACTCGATCTCGGCGGGGCTCTTGACCAGGCGCAGGTCGTCGAGCGCGGCGGTCACGTCCACGATCTCGCTGGGCGCGAGCGCCTCGCGCAGCTCGAAGGCAAAGCGCGGGCGCAGGTGGTAGCTCATCAGGTTCAGCCCCACGCGGCGGGCGCCGAGCAGGCCCCGCTCGCGCAGGATGTCGAGGGTGCGCGCGACCTGGTCCTCGTGCGTCCACACGACGCGCACGTCGCCCACCCAGCAGGTCTCCTCACAGAGCGCCAGCTCGGCCTTGTTGCAGATCAGCGTGAGCGGCTCCTCGGCCGCAGGGACCAGCAGCGACTGGTGGTAGAAAACGGAGGTGGGGTCGTAGCCGGAGAGCCAGTTGTAGTGCTCGGGCTGGTTGAGCATCAGCAGGTCCACGTCGTTGGCGTGCATCCACCGGCGGGTCTTGGCCAGGCGCTCTCCGTACTCCTCCAGTGAGACCGCCATGCGCGGGGCGGGGTGGGCATCCGGCGGGGCGGGCATCAGCTCACCACCGTGCGACTCTGCTCGCGCATGAACTGGGGCACGTAGTAGGGCCCGAGCCCGCCCTTGCCGGTGGTGCCGGAGGACCGCCAGCCGCAGAAGGACTGGGTCCGCGGCCACGCGCCGGTGGTCGCGCCGGCGCGGCGGTTGACGTACAGCACGCCAGCCTGCGTCTCGTCGAGGAACCGCTCGATCTCGCTCTCCTCGGAGCTGAAGATGCCGGCGGTGAGGCCGTAGTCGCCGGCGTTGACCTCGGCGAGCGCCTCCTCCACAGTCGCGACCCGGGTGACGGTCAGGAAAGGTAGGAAGAGCTCCTCGCGCGTGAGCGGGTGCCCGAGCGGGAGGCCCTCGACGACGGTGGGCTCCACGAACCACCCCTCCGGCCGGGGCTGCCCGCCGCCGATCGCGACCTGGCCGTCGCGGCGGGCGGCGGCGACGCTCTCGCGGAAGCGCCGGTGGGCCTGCTCGTTGACCACCGGCCCGAGGAAGGTCTCGCGCTCGGCGGGGTCGCCGACGGGGAGCGTCGCGGTGAACGCGCGCAGGCGCTCCAGCAGCTCGTCGTGGACGGGGTCGAGCACGATCGCGCGCGAGCAGGCTGAGCACTTCTGCCCGGACAGCCCGAAGGCCGCGCGGGCGAGGCCCTCGGCGGCGGCGTCGAGGTCGGCGGAGGCGGTGACGACCGCGGGGTTCTTGCCGCCCATCTCGGTGAGGGCCGGCCGCGCGTAGGGGCCGTCCACCAGCTTGCGTGCGATCTCCCGCCCGACGGCGGCGGAGCCGGTGAAGGCGATTCCGTCCACGGGCGCGGCGACCAGCGCGCGGCCGGTGGCGGGCCCTCCGTGCAGGAGGTTGCAGACCCCGGGTGGCACCTCGGCGGCGAGCAGCGCCTCGGCGAGCAGCGCGGCGGTCCAGGGCGCCTCCTCGGAGGGCTTGACGACCGCGGTGTTGCCGGCGAGCAGCGCGGCGGCGGTCATCCCGACGGTGAGCGCGAGCGGGAAATTGAAGGGAGCGATCACCCCGAAGACGCCGTAGGGCCTGAGGATCTCGGTGCCGTGCTCGGCGGGGGCGTAGGAGGCGAGCGGCTGCACGAACCCGTCGTGGCGCTCCATCTCTTCGGAGTAGGTCTCGATCAGCTCAACCGCCTCCTGCACCTCGACGACGGCCTCGAGGCGAGACTTGCCGGTCTCGAGGCTCATCACGGCGGCGAGCTCCAGGTGTCGCTCGGAGATCGCGCGCGCGACAGCGGCGAGCCGCGCGCAGCGCTCGCGGTGGGGCGTGCGCCGCCACTCCGCGCAGGCCTCGTGGGCGGCTTCGACCGCGAGCGCGACGGTCTCCGAGCCGGCGGCGTGGGCGCGGCTCGCGACCCGGTCGGTGTGGGAGGGGTCGACCCGCTCGAACACGTCCCCCTCGGGGCTAAGCCGCCCGCCGATCAGGTGCGGCCAGGGCTCCGGTGCCGCCGCCCGCGCGTCGCGCAGGCGGCGCTCGAACTCTGCGTGTGCCGCCGAGTCGAGGCCACCGCTCGTGTAGGTGAGTCGTACAGCCATCCGCTACCGCAGCTTTACGCTAGCGGCTCGCGCCCGTGTCAGCGTCCCAGGGTGCGCACGAGCTGGCGGGCCTGCTCAGAGAGGCCGCCGAGGAGCTGACGAACCTGGGCGAGCGCTGCGCGCAGCTCGGGGTCGCCGACCTCGACCGGCAACATCGAATCCTGGAGCTCGGCGAGGATGCCGTCCGCCTCGCCGACCGCCTCGAGCGCGTGGTCGATCGCGCCCTTCGGGTTGTCCGGCAGAACCTGTGGAGGCTCGGGCTCGGGCATGCCGGGCGGCAGTCCGTGGCGGCCCGCGAACGCGGCGTGGTCGCGCTTGAGCAGGCCGTAGGCTTTGCGGATGGGCCGAAACAGATCGTCTTCGAGCCGCTCCCCGGCGTACTCGTCCAGCTGCTCGTACGCCTCGCCCAGGTAGGCCAGCGCGAGGCCCAGCTTCTCGCCCGCGCCCGCGAGCTGGTCGAGCAGGTGCTGTCTCGCTTCCACGGTTGTGTACGCCACGGGACCAGGTTAGCTCCACTCGCCCGGACTCCCGGCTTGGGGTTCGTGGGCCCTTGGACCCGTACAGGCCAAGCACTTCCTCACGCGGGGCCGTCAGCGGGGGGACTCGGCTGCGCGCTTCGCCCGGTTGCTCGGCAGCAGTCTCTCGCCGGCCCACGGCGCAGCGATGCCGAGCGCCCCGAGGTGCATCGTTTCCATCGGTAGCAGGGTGCACCAGAAGGCCCACACCCGCGACGCGGAGGGCCGGGTCGCGTTCGTGAACGCGGACGTCGGCCCGGTGCCGAGCGCGTTGCGGGCGGCCACCGTGAAGCGGTAGCGCACGCCGTTGCGCAGGCCGCCGATCGCGGCGCTCGTACCCGAGGCCGTGCTCGTGCGCAGCCGCCGCGCGCCGCGGTACGTCGTGACGGTGTACGTCGTGATCGGGCTGCCGCCGTTCGGCGGGGCCCTCCACGTGACCGTCGCGCTCCGGTTCCCTGGTGTCGCCACCAGCAGCGCCGGTGCCGCGGCGGGTGCCGCCGGGGGTTCGGCGGCGGGCGCCGGCTTGAGGACGACGGTCGCCATCAGCCAGACCGTCGAGGTGCCGGTCTGCACGCTTGCACTGGGAGTCGCGCCGGTGGCGCCGGTCAGCGTGTCCTCGGCGACGAGCTCCATTTCTTCCGTTGGCGAGACGTTCACCCGGCCGTTGAAGCCCATGCGGGCCATCAGCGCGTCGCCGAAGCCGGAGTCCGCGTAGAGGCCGAGCACCAGCTCGCCGGGACCCGTCGTCGGCGCGGTCGCCGGGGTCGCGACCACCGCCGCCGCCGTGGTTTTGCCCGTGGCCTGCGCCGTCTGGTCGACGACGGCCGTGCCTGCGGCGCTCGAGAGCCCCGAGTATTCGAGGGCGGCGAGGCCGACATCGGCGGTGGAGGTCGGCGTCGCGGTGATCGTCGGGCGAGTGCCGCCGCCCGCGCTCACCGGCGCGCTCCACACGCTCAGCTCCGTGCCGTCGGATGCCTTGAAGTGCAGCAGCTCCGTGAACGTGTCGCCGGCCGAGTCCTTCACGCTCGAAGTCGTCGCGCCGGCGCTGTTCCAAACGCCGACCTCGACGACCAGGCGGTTCCCGGCGACAAGGCTCGCCGGGGGAGTCACGGCGAGGCTTGCGACTTTGGGCGCGTGCCCGGACACCTGTTGCACGAACGCCGGGGCGGTGGTGGCGGTCGGCGTCACGGCGTTCGAGGCAGCCGAGGCCGGTCCGGTCCCCACGGCGTTGGTCGCAGACACCGTGAACGTGTACGTGGTGCCATTCGTGAGGCCGGGGACCGTCGCGCTCGTGGCGGGCGGCGAGCCTGCGACTTTCGTCGCCGCCTGCGCGACGGTGCCCACGTACGGTGTGACGGTGTAGCTCGTGATCGGGCTGCCGTTGCTCGCGGGCGCGCTCCACGTCACCGTCGCGCTCGCGTTGGCCGGGGTCGCGGTGACAGCCGTCGGCGCCGCCGGGGCGGTGGGCGCGGAGGGCGTCACGGCGTTCGAGGCCGCCGAGGCCGGTCCGGTCCCCACGGCGTTGGTCGCAGACACCGTGAACGTGTACGTGGTGCCGTTCGTGAGCCCGGTGACCGTCGCGCTCGTGGCGGGTGGGGAGCCCGTGATCGTCGTGGGCGTCTGCGCGACAGAGCCGACGTACGGCGTGACGGTGTAGGTGGCGATCGGGCTCGTCCCCGGCGAGGGAGCGGTCCACGTCACGGTCGCGCTGCCCGCCGAAGCGGTCGCTTTCACTTCGGTCGGGGCGGCGGGCGCGGCCGGGGCGGCGCTGAGGTTCAGCGGCGCCGAGACGGACGGCACGCCCTTGGAGTTGACGATGAACAGCATGTAGTTGCCGTAGGGGGCAAGGGCCGAGTTGGCCGGGGTCTGCACCGTAAGTGAACCGGAGGACGCGGTGAACGACAGCGGCACGAAGTGCTGGGCCTGGTCGCCCTGGTGGGTGTCCGCGCCGAGGGAGACCAGGTTGACGGCGCCGATCGACGCGGCGTCGGGCGTAGAGATCGTTATGGGCGTGTTGTACGTGGACGCCGTGGGTGCCGAGGAGATCGTCGGCCGCGGCCCGTCGAACAGGTAGGGCGGCGAGTAGGTCTGGGCCGAGAACTCACCCGGGTCGCCGGACCCGTTCGGGTGCCCTCCGCCGGCAACGAGCACCGTGCCGTTTGGCATCAGGATCGCCGTGGAGTGGTAGTTGCGCGCCGCCGCGATCGGCGCCGCCGTCGACCACGTCTGGGTGCTCGGATTCCAGATTTCGGTGGGCAACACGCCGCTCGTGACGATCGTCTGGTCGCTGGTCGGCTCGCCACCGACTGCGAGTACTTCCCCGTTGGCGAGCATCGTGAGCGTGTGGTAGACGCGCGCGCTGTGCATCGGCGCGACCTGCTGCCATTTTGGCGTAGCAGCCGTGAGGTCGACGATCGACGTGTTCGCCGTCGCAGCGGTGGTGTTGATGACGCTCGGCGCGCCGCCGCTGTAGAGGATCTTGCCGGGCCGGTACATCACCGAGGAGCCGTTGGCGATCCCGCTCGCCCCGCCGACCGGCGTCCACGTCTGGTTGGCGACGTTGAGCTCGTAGGAGACGTCCTCGGAGGGGCCGATCGTGAAGACGTTCCCGTTGGGCGCCAGGTAGGAGAACGGGTACTCCTCCTCGTGAACCTGGGAGGTGGACACTTTCGAGAGCGCTGTCCAGGTGTTGGCCACCGGGTCGTAGACCTCGGGGGTGTCGGCCCACGTGTTGGGGTCCGTCGAGTTGCCGCTGATCGCCACGTAGTCGCCGTTGGCGAGCTCCGTGACGTCCGGGTACCAGCGCGGGGTGTGCATGTTGGCGACCCGGGTCCACTTCCCGGTGGAGGGATCGAAGACCGAGGTGTCGACGATCCCCAGTTTCCCGGTGGTGAGCTCGCCGTAGCCGCCAACCGTCACGACGTCCCCGTTGGGCAGCTGTGCCATCCCGGAGCAGAAGATGCTGTCCGGCGCGGTGCTCGAGGTGAACACCTGAGTACTCGGGTTCCACACGTACGTGGGCTCGGGCTGCTGCCAACCGTCGAACGCGAGGACGTTGCCGGTCGAAAGCAGGAACAGGTGGACCGCCACGAACGGCCAGCTCGCCAGCGACGTCCATTCCCCGCCGGGCTGCGCGGTGGGCGTGACCGGATTCGACGCTTCCGAGGTCGGCCCAGTACCGATCGCGTTCGTGGCGGAGACTGTGAACGTGTAGGCGGTCCCGTTTGTCAACCCGCCGATCGTGGCGCTCGGCGTGGGGGGCGAACCGGTCACCGTGGTCGGCGTCTGCGCGGCCGAGCCGACGTAGGGCGTGACGGAGTAGCTCGTGATCGGGCTGTTGCCGGTCGGTGGCGGCGTCCAGCTCACGGTCGCGCTCGCGTTGCCCGCCGTCGCGGCCACGGCGGTCGGCGCTCCGGGTGCCGTCGGCGGGCCCGCTTCGCCGGCCTTGAGGACGACCGTCGAGGTCAGCCATTTGGTCAGGGGGCCAGTGTTGAAGGCGGGGTTGGGCGTCGCCCCGGCGGCGACGACGGCGTCCTGCGCGAGGAGCTCGATGTTGCCGTCGGGCGAGACGTTGGCTCGTGTGGTGTACCCCGAGCCGCCGGCGAGCGTATCGCCGAAGCCGGAGTCGAGGTAGAACCCGATCGCCAGCTCGTTCGCCCCCGTCGTCGGCTGGGTTGGCCCCGAAAGGACGGTTTCCGCCGCGCCGGTCGTACCGGTGCTGAAGATCGACTGGTCGACGACGGTCGCGTTCGAGACCGTCGAGACCCCAGCGTATTCAAGCGCCACGACGCCCACGTCGGCTTTGTTCGTAGGTTTGACCGTGATCGTCGGGCGGGTGCCCCCACCGGCCGTGACCGGCGCCGTCCAGATGCTCATCTCGGTCTTGTCGGCGGCTTTGAAGTGCAGCAGCTCGACGTAGGCGTTGCCCGCCGAGTCGGTCACGCTCGCGGCGGTCGCCGACGCTTCGCTCCACACCCCGACCTCGACCACCAGCCGGTCGCCCACAGTCACGGGCGACCCCGGCGTGACGGCCAGGCTGGCCACGGAGCTGGAGTGTCCGGTCGCGGCCTGCACGAACGTCGGCGTCGCCGTCCCCGCCTGAGCGGCGGCGGGCCCCTGCGCAGCCCACAGCGCGGCTGCCCCACACAGCGCCAGCGCCAGCCACCATCCCAGCCGTCCAGTTGTAAGCGTCATCGACTCCCCGGTTGCGCCCGCGTACGAACAGGTAGTGGAATCCAACGCGGCGGTGCGCAGGGATCTTTTGCGTTGGCGTCCATCCTTGGGTTCGCGCAGTGGCCAACCGGCGCTCGGCCGGGCCGTCTCGAGAGTGGAGCTCGGGTCGAAGACCTCCGCGCAGGGCAGCGATCGCAGTCGCGTTGCACGAGCCGCCACAGCCGGGATGTCAGCCGTGTGTGTCAGCTCCCGGTCATTGTCGCTGCAGGCTTCCTGACCGCCTCGGCGATTGCGGTCCCCATGGCCCCAAGCAGAGCCGTCACGACCGACGAAATCAGCCCCACGTACCCGCCCGCCAGCGAGCCCGTCAAGACCAGGGCGATGAGCTGCGGAGCCACCGCCAGTACGGCGGCGGCGACAAGTAGGCTCGCAAAGCGTCGAAGATCCTGCATGAGCGCGAACCCGAGAGACGAGCCAAGGAACATCAGGGCTGGCAGGGCAACCAACCCCAAGGCCACGCGGCCACAGTAGGAGAAGAGCGCCTCCACCGAGCGATCTGACGTCACGATCCCGACGAGAGCGACGATCACCCCGAACCCGAGGACCTCAACTGCATTGAGAAACGCTACCGCAGTGGCAAGCCGGCGAAAGTAACCGCCGGCTGCCCTCACAAAGGGGGGGTCGTATTCAAACGAGGTGGGCTGCACCACTCGTCCTTCGTAACGGTCGACGTGGGCATCCCAGATCTCGCGCAACTCCTCTGGTATCACCTCGCGTTCAGCCTGCTTCATTCTCTCGTCGCCATACGCCTTCAACTGCGCAAACATATAGACGTGGTTAACATAGACGATGAGCGAGGTGAACAAACCGCCGAGCAAACCGACCTGGGCAACCACGAGCAGGTGTGCGGTATCTGGATTACTCGCAGCGCGGGCGACAAGCCACGCCATGAGAAGGCTATATAGCGCAGCCAGGGGTAACAGCAGTTGGTACTCGACCGCGATTCGCGGGCCAAGGGTACCCCATACCGGAGTCCGCGACCGGATGGTATCGGCGTAGCTCACGCCGTCGACGCGTCGCCCGAGCAGCTTATCCCACGCAGTCGTCCAGTCGAGTCCCGCTGGATCAAACTTTCCCTCGCTGACCGCCTTCTCGTAAGCCTGCCGATACAACCGCTCGATTAACTGTTCGTCCAGGTTCTGTTGGTCTTTGAGAAACGCCTCGTCCTCCGGCCGGAAGTTCAAACGAATCGCTCCATAGCTCTTCAGGACCAGCCGGAACAGTCGCTGGTCAGGACCACCCAAAGCGCCGAACTCGGGCGGCCCAAAGATCCGCTTGTACAACCAGTTGCCACGCTTCAGTCGCGGCCAAAGGTAGAGTGCGAGGACATACCCAACCGCCAACAACGCGATCACGAGCAGCCACTCGACCCACCAGGGAGCCCCCACGCGCGCCACATCAGTGAGCGCGACGTACAGGAGGACCGACAAGCCAGTCTCCCACAGAAGGCGCGCAAGTGGACTACCTACGAGCAGGGCTACAGCAATATTGAGCCCCTGGGTGACGCGCGTCATCGCTGGCACGGCGAAGGTCTCGCCGAGAGCCGCTTCGGCTTGTTGCGTCAAGGTTGGCATACATCCACCCTGCGGAAGTATTGCGCCGATGGCGCCCACACGCAGGACGACCGGCAACGAGAGCGCGGGCCAAACGCTACGCGGCCGGCGCCCCGTCCGCTGCCATTTGCGATGGAGCACGTCGGGGTTCCCCACGAGCCCTGTCTACGCCGGATCGCAAGGCAACCACGCAGCCAGCAGGGGTCATGATGCTGGCGTCGGTATTTGGGGCTAACTAACCCGGATCGTGCAGTAAAGACCGCGCCCCCGGGGTGAGCGGGGGCGCGGATCCGTCCGGTGGAGCGGGGATTCTTGGGGTGTTGAGTCCTGGAATCCCGAGTTTGGAGGTTCACCTTGAGGGTGACGCGTAATGGACGGTCTGTAACGGTAGAGGTCACGGCGGACGGAACGGGGCTGGTGTCGCACGCGGGCAGCGTGCTGTTTGCCCAGGTGGCGGACAAGCTGGGGTTGACGAGGTCGCTCTCGTCGGGGCTTGCTGGGTGCAAGCAGCGGCGTCGTGGGCATGACGTGGGGAGGGTGTTGCGGGATCTCGTGGTGATGCTTGCCGATGGCGGGGAGTGCGTATCCGATCTCGGGGCGGTGCGTGACCAGCAGGAGTTGTTCGGGCCGGTCGCGTCTGATTCGACAGCGTTCCGGGTGATCGAGAAGATCGCTCGTGAGCCGGGAGCGCTGGAGGCGCTACGCGTGGCGCACGCCAGGGCACGGGAGCGCTTCTGGGAGC
Organism: uncultured Solirubrobacterales bacterium; assembly: GCA_963702085.1. Lineage (GTDB taxonomy): Bacteria > Actinomycetota > Thermoleophilia > Solirubrobacterales > Solirubrobacteraceae > Palsa-744. The sequence continues at coordinate 3,910,757 of OY969707.1, forward strand.
AGCACGGCGCACCTGAGTCCTTGACGATCGACGTGGACGCCACGCTCATCACCGTGCACTCCGAGAAGGAGAAGGCGGCCGGCAACTACAAGGGTGGCTTCGGGTTCCACCCGTTGCAGGCCTACGCCGATGAGACACGCGAGGCGTTGGGTGGCGTGTTGCGGGCGGGGAACGCGGGGTCGAACACCGCGGAGGATCACAAGACGGTGCTCGACCTCGCGCTCTGTCAGATCCCCCCGCAGCACATCGAAAGCATCGCGATCCTCGTGCGCTGCGACACGGCCGGCTCAACGCACGGCCTGGCCTGCCACTGCCGCGATCACGGCATGCGCTTCTCCGTCGGCTACGATCTCACAGAGCCCGTCCGCGCCGCGATCCTCCAGATTCCCGATGATGCTTGGGTTTCGGCGCTCGACCAAGACGGCTCGCAGCGCAAGAACGGCCAAGTGGCCGAGATCACCAGCGGGGTCGACTTGTCCTCCTGGCCTTCGGGGTCCAGGCTGATCGTGCGCCGCGAGCGCCCGCACCCCGGTGCGCAGCTGTCCTTCACCGACCACGATGGGCACCGCTTCCAGGCGATCCTCACCGACCAGGCCGATCAGGATATCGCCGTGATCGAGTGCCGCCACCGCCAGCACGCGCACGTCGAGGACCGCATCCGCGACGACAAGGACACCGGCCTTTCCAAGTTCCCATTCAAAGACTTCAAGCTCAACGAAGTGTGGCTCGAGCTGGTCATGCTCGCGCACGATCTGATCGTCTGGACACAGGCGCTCTTACTCGAAGGCAAGCTTGCCAAGGCGGAGCCCAAGCGCCTGCGCTACACACTCCTGCACGTCGCTGCCAGGCTCGCGTTCCACGGACGCGCCGCGAAGCTCCACCTGCCCAGCACATGGCCGTGGGCTACCGCGCTGCGCGCGGCGTTCCAGAAGCTCCGGGCGCTTCCAGCGCCCGCCCGCTGACACACCCACCAGTGAATGACACAACCGAGGCAGACCCACGGCGCCAGCGCCCGATCAGCGCTGCCTTAAAACACGCCTCTCGCCGCCGGTGCGACGGCACGACCCTCGATTCTGACAGCCTCATCACCCCGTCAGCGCGGCCTGCCGTGCCCGACGGCCGATTTCAGCGACGCCCAGGCGCCTACTGCACGATCCGGGCTAACGGCAGGCGTTAGACTAGCCGATATGCCGTCTATGGCCGACCTTCCCGATGCGCTGCTCGCCGAGGGACGCTACTGGGTCACGTCGGACGAAGCCGCCCAGTTCGCAGGCATCCCGACCGCGCACGTCTATCCCGGCCTGCAGCGCCTGCGTCACCGGGGCGCGATGTTCTCCCCGGCGCGCGGGTTCCATGTCGTAATCCCGGCCGAGTACCGCGCGTGGGGCGCCCTGCCGGGTGAGCTGTTCATCGACGGGATGATGCGAGCGCTCGGACGCGCGTACTACGTCAGCCTGCTCACCGCGGCGGCGATGCACGGAGCGGCACATCAGGCGCCGCAGGTCTTTCAGGTGATGGTGGACCGCCACGTCGCCAGCCGCAACGTCGAGCGGGTCCGTCTTCGCTTCTACACCAACGAGCACCTCAGCGAGATGGCGACCGAAGAACGCCAGGTGGACACCGGGCGCATCCAGACTCGCTACACGCGAGACAACCCTCGTGGACCTCGTCATCCACCCCGACGACGCGGGAGGACTGAGCAACGTCGCCACCGTGATCGTCGAGATCGGCGACCTCGACGTGCCGCAGCTGGCCCGGCTCGCGGCGGTTCGTTCTCGCTCGGTCGCCCGGCGCCTTGGGTGGCTGCTCGACCAACACCGCGACGATCTCGACCTCGAGCCGCTGCGCGAGGTCGCGTGTGCGGGCGGCGGTTACCCGACACGCCTCGTTCGAGCACTCCCCGCACGCGGCCCGCTCGACCCGCACTGGAACCTCCAGGTCAACAGCAACGTGGAAGCAGACCTGTGCTAGGGCTGCTTCGCCGTGCCTCAGAGCAGCAAGATGGCGAGGGATATGTTCCAATCGAAGAGGTGTTCAGAACCTTTCAGGACGTCGGCTTCGCGCCCGAGCAGGTCGACTTCGCGCTGCATCGCACACGGGACGGTGAACTAAGCGAGCAAATCCCGCCCGAAGGTGATATTCGCGCTTTGCGCTTGGCAACGGTCGGCGCATATGCCCATCAGCATCTGTCGGCGGAATATCAGTACCTCGACGCGGTGATCATTGACACACCGGTTGCCGATGCAGAGGTTCGAGGTCTGCTCAAAGATGTCCATGCTGTACGTCCACGGCTTGAGCGGGTTGAACTTCTACTCGGCTATCTTGACGCGGCTTGGGAGGCATCTGAGCTGGCGGCGATGGGCTTCTTCGACTGGCCAGTATGCGCTGCGACAGTCCGGGCGGAGATCGCGGACATCAACAGCCGGTTGGGGGGTCGCTGACGGCACGGAATCTGGTGGTGGGTTGTCCATTGCCCAGCCGGAAGCTGACATCAGAAGGTCCGCTTCGCAACTTCGAATGGGCAGCAGCGACGATATCGACTCCCACCCCTCAGGTCTCCCGCTGTCGTTACCCGACGAAAAGTGGCTCTATAAGGTGACAAACCTGCAATGGGCGATCCTGGATTCGAACCAGGGACCTCTTCCTTATCAGGAGCGAGCGGGGGCGGGTCTGCGTGGGTCGTGTCCGGGTTTCGCCCGCACCCGTAGGGCTTCGCGTCCCTGACGCGGACCGCTGCGGGCGCGATCCGGGCGGCTGAGGCTTCCATCACGCTTCCACGAGCGCGGCCGGCGCGGCTGCGCTTGGGCCTCCTCGCAACCCGCGGACCTGTCCGTCGCGGGGTTGCGGCCGGGGGTCGAGTGAGTCTTCTTCGCCCCCCGCTCGAAGGGCGCCGTCGAACTCCGCCGCCATCCTGGTACGGCGCATAGCACGGCGCCGCGTGTCCGCCAGCTCCCGCACGTACACGGCCCGGGTGACGTTGGCGTCGCGGTGCCCGAGCAGGAAAGCGATCTCGTCCACGCTCTCGCCCGCGAGAAGCGCTCGACTCGCCACCGTATGCCGAAAGGAGTGCATCGAGGGAATCGAGCCACGCGGCACCTTGGCCGGCTTGCCGGCGGCGTCCCGCTCGTGCAGGGCCGGGAACGTGGGCCGTCCGTCCTCGTCTACGGCGGCGCGTTGAGCGGTACGCAGCGCGCGGGCGACGTTGCGCTGGGAGAGCGGGCGCCCGGTGCGCGTGGCGAACACGTAGCCGTCCGGTGCGCTGATGCGGCTGGCGAGCTTGTGGCGGGCGAGGATCACCGCGAGCGCCCGCGGGATCGGCACGGTCCTCGCCGAACCGTCGGTCTTGGTCGGGATGCGGTTGCCCTTGCGATCGACCTGCCAGCCAAACTCGATCTCGGCGTCTGCGAGGTCATCGAGGCGCACGTCCGCCCAGGTCAACCCGCACAACTCGGAGATACGCCCGCCGGTCAGCGCCGCCACGGTCAGCATGGTCCGGTGCGGCTCATGGGCGGCGGCGATGGTCTGCTCCAACTCCCGCCCCTCGAAGATGCGGCGGCGGGGAGCGCGCGAGGGATTCGGCCGCTCCGATGGCAGCATGAGCGCAATGGGGTTGGTGCCCAACCACCCGAGACGCCGGGCGGCATAGCGGTAGATGCGCCCGGTGACGCCGAGCACCACCACGATCGATGCCTCGGACAATCCCTCCGCGCGCAGGTCGCGCACGAGCACGGCGAGGTCATCCGGGGTGAGTGTGTCCATGCGGCGCGTCGAAAACCGCGGGCGCAGGTGGCGCTCCACGGCGTTGCGGTAGCCGGCCTGAGTGGTCGCGCGCAGGTCGCGCACCGGGCCGTCGAGCCACCTCTCCGACGCCCCGCCGAAGCGAAGACGGGGGTTGGGCGCCACGCGCTCGCCGCGGCCACGTCGGGCCAACAGCTCGTCACGCAGGACCCGAGCGGCGGTGATGCCCCCCTCGACCGTGCGCCAGCGCTGCACACCGGCCCCGTCCTTGAAGCCGACCTCGAAGACGCCCGTGGGCCGGCGGTAGATGTTGCGCTCCACGCGCTCACGGCGCGGCGCAGGGTTACTCTTGCTCATGCTGTTCGACCTCCAGTGTCGAGTGGCCACGGCCCGGGGTGTTGACGCACCGCCGGGCCACTTAGTCGATGAGTGAAGTATAGCTGACCCTTCACGCTATAGCAAGGGATCAAGGCAAAGTCCCCGCATAGATGCCGGTTTTGGTATGCGTTCAGTGGGTCAGGGGGACATAATCGTGCCGCGTCGAACCTATGGGCATGGAGCGGGCCGAGGCGGAGGCGATCTATGACCAGGGCCGTGAGGTGGTGGTCGAGGTGCTGTTGCGGATGGATCGCCAGATCCAGGCGCTTACCGAGCGGGTCGCCAGGCAGGATGAGCGGATCGCGCAGCTGGAGCGTCGCCTGAACCGCAGTTCGCGTAACAGCTCGCAGCCTCCGAGCGCCGATCCGCCGAGTGTGCTGCCGCGGCGGAGCAAGGACCCCTCCGGTCGAGCGCAGGGCGCCCAGAGCGGGCATGAGGGTAAGGGCCGGCCGCTGCTGCCGGTGTGGATGGTCGATGAGGTCGTCGAGTACTGGCCTGCCGGTTGTGGGTGCGGGCACGTGTTCGCCGAGCACGAGCACTTGGCGGTGGGCGAGCCGGTGCGCCACCAGGTCGAAGAGTTGCCGGCGATCCAGGTGAAGGTGATCGAGCATCGCTGCCAGCGGACGCGCTGCCCGGGCTGTGGGCGACGCCGGCGTGCCGAGCTGCCCGCTGAGGTCGCCGCGAGCGCGTTCGGCCCCAGGTTTCAGGGGGCGCTCGCGACGCTCTCGATCCGCAACCGCATCAGCCGCCGTGATGTCGTGGAGCTCTGCGAGCAGCTCTTCGCGGCCCGCATCAGCACCGGGACGGCCGATGCGATCCTCGCTCGTACCGCCGAGGCGCTCCTTGAGCCCTACGCGGATCTGCTGGAGCGGGTCCGTAGAGCCCCGGCGCTCAACATGGACGAGACGGGCTGGCGGCTGAAAGGCACCCAGCGCGCCCTGTGGGGCATGTTCACCGACCGTCACGCCGTGCTGCATGTCGCCCCCGACCGCCACGAAGACCACGCCAAGGAACTGCTCGGCGACACCACGGCCGTAGTGACCTCGGATCGCTGGTGGGCCTACTCGCACCTGCCGCTCTCGCGCCGCCAAGTCTGCTGGTCGCATCTGCAGCGCGACTTCATCGCGATGACCGATGGTCTCGCGGGCGAGAAAGAGCTCGGCGAGCACGGCCTCGCCCTCTGCGAGCGCGTCTTCTGGGACTGGGAGTGCTACCAGAACACAGGAGACCGGCAAGCTCTGAAGCGACGCATCCAGGCGCTGCGCCGCCAGTACAAGCCGATCCTACGCCGCTACGGCGGCCAAGCGGCGCGTTACCGCCTCACCCGACGGCGGGCACGCAACCTCCTGAAGGTCTGGCCGGCGCTCTGGACCTTCGCCCAACACCAGGGCGTAGAGCCGACCAACAACCACGCCGAGCGCGGCCTGAGGGGCGCCGTCATCCACCGCAAGATCAGCCTCGGCAACCAATCCGAGGTAGGCGAGCAACGCACCACCCGGCTGCTCTCCGCGCACACCACCTGCCGCCTACAGGGCCGCTCGCTCTTCGTCTACCTCACCGACGCGATCACCGCCCACGCCCGCGGCGACCCCGTTCCCCTACTCACCTGAGGGCACCGACCCACTGAACGCATACCGGTTTCGATGGGGATGGAAGCCACCTGGAAGCCACTATGCGGCCTTCCCCGCACGCCCGAAGGCTTGGCCGGCGAGATTCGACCGCCACGCAATAGCCCCGCCCGAGTGCCGCCATGCGTCGAGGTCCGAGGGGCGGAAGTACATGCGGCATCCTGGCCCGTCCTGCTCGAAGGGGACAAGGCCCGCCTTCGCTCGCTTGCGCAACGTGTCGGGGTGGATGCCAAGGCGCTCGGCCGCAGTGGCGAGGTCAAGCCAAGCGTCCTGCTCACGGTGGGGACCGAGGCCGGCGACGATGCGGTCGGCTACACGGTCGGCAAGCCGGTCGAGCAGATCATCGACCAACGCCAATGGGTCGGCGCCGTGGGCGTCCGGCACACCGTCCCCAGCATCAACCCAGCTCCATCGCCCCCCGGTTGCCCTCCTTCGTTTTCCATCAGCTATCTCACACCCTGGCCGCCCGCTCGCTCCCAACGCTCACTCTGCACCTGGCCCCACCCTGCACATTTGTGTTGTGGTGGGTCGAGGAAGGGGGTCTCCGGGTTGGAGCGAAGCGGAGAGGCGGAGACCCCCTTCCTCAAGGCCAGGCGCAGAGCCACAAACCACCATCGAGCGGGCGGCCAGGGTGTTCGTTTGGGGGTTCGGCCTATAGACGAACACCCTGACGAACACGCAAGACAAGCGGATGGCTTCGAGTCATCGCTTGCGAAGGATTACAATGAACTCACCCGCGCTTGCTTGAAGCAGCTCCAGGGTGAATGGCAGGTCGAGGGCAGCCAAGAATCCGGCGAAGGTGATCGGCTCCCACACATGGAAGTGCGGGCGCAGGCGTTCGGCTTCCATCTCGCGCACGCGCTTGGTCAGAATCTCGCCGCGATGACCCTCGATGTGTCGTGCGCATTCTTCATAGTGTTCGCCGCGCGATATCTGTGGGCCTTCACTGTGATCTCGCAGAAGGTGCTCCGTCGTGGTTCGCTCGCGTGGCGCGTCAAAGCTCTTGCGAGCGTCGGGCAACGTTAGATAGAGAATGCCGCCTAGTCTGAGCACACGTAGTTGATGTTGGAGGGCGGCGATTGGGTCCTCGACATGCTCAAGCATGTGATTCGCTACGACGAAATCCAGCGAAGCATCCGCGAACGAGGCGAGACGTGCGCCATCATCCACCACATCCGGCACGACGAGCGGACGCCTCTGCCGTTCCCCCCCGCGCAGAGTGCCGTTGTGGCTCTCACGCAGCCCGGCCTCATCGAGATAGTCAACGTAGCGAACCGAAGCACCACAAGGCGGCCGCAACGGGAAATCCAGCGCCCCAATCTCGATTCCCTCGCCCCGCAGGAATCGCAGAGCGGTATCCTCACGAATCGTTTTCAGGTCAGACGCACCGCGACGGAGCACCATGTCTCTTGCCTCTCGCTGACTACGGCGGAAGGCATAGATGATCCGCGGCGACAGCCAAGGTCCCTGCCAAAGATTAGGATTGATAGGAATCCCGACATGATACGCACTCAAAACTGACCCACTACCCGGCGCCCGAGCTGCGCGCCGCCCCCGCGGCGGGTGAGCCGGGGCGAAGCATCGCCCCTGGCCGCTTACCCGCCCGGGTTCGCCGTGTGGATTTGCGTAGACCCTTCCTTCAACGTGCTTGGATCAGGCTGGCGTGTCTGGTCGTTACCAGGCGCCACATGGGGGACACGCTGATGGTCCTAACGTGCCCGGCCAGGGGTCTCGACTGCGTCGCTCTCCCCGAGGTCCGTCGGGGGTGTCGTGTTGCCCGGACCATCGCTGCGGCGGCGCATAGCCCAAATCGCCGAGGCGCCGCCGGTGACGATAGCGGCAACGCCGACCGCTTCGTGGTCCAAGGCGATCGCCACGACGGCCACGGCGACCACCGCGAGGAAGACCACGAGAGCCAGCCATTGGCCGCGGCGCTCGCTCCCGTAGTAGGCACGCATCGACTCCTGGTCGATCTCCCGCAGTCCGTCGATCATCCGGTGGCGATGCTCCGTCTCCGCCTTCCACTGGTCCACGATCTCGCGTGCGAGGCCCGGGACTGTCTTGTCGTACTCCGCGAGGGCTACGGGAGGGGGCAGCGGGCCGCTGAAGCTCGCTGACCATGCCAGGCGGCGGTCGGGATGCGAATGGTCATCGCCGACCGGCTCGCCATCGATGACATCCTCGGCCCTGTCGAGTTCTTGAGCGCCGCTCTCCGGCCCACGGGAGCTTCCCGGCGATCCGCCCGACGAGGCGCCGCTAGGCTGCGTCGTCACGGAAGAGTCGTTCGCCGTCGCGCCGGAGCGCGTGGGCGTCCTCGCGCAGGGACCCCAGCCCCCGGCGGACAAGCGGGGGGGCCGGCTGGCCACGGCCGAGCACCCGGAAGACGGAGGCCACGCCGCTTGAGAAGCCAGCGCGGCGAGCTGCCTCGACGCGCACGCGCCGCGAACCGTTGAGAGCACTCATGGCTGTAAGTCTAGGGAACCCGCCCGGTGGTGTCGATCACTGCACGAGCATCCCCAACGCGCGGCCGTTGCGCTCAGAGCCTCCCGCGGGCTGCGAGTGAGGCCAACGCATCTACGAGGCGGACCGCACAGACTCACTGATCGCCTATGGCGTAGGAGGGCCGTAACCGCGAAGGTCCAAGGGCGATGCCAGACAAGCCACAGATTCAACAGCTCCTCGGCAAGGCCGTCAAGGAGGTCCGCGCGAGCCGTGCCATCACACAGGAAGAGCTGGCGGCACGCTCCGGCCTGCACGCCACGTATATCAGCGATATCGAGCGTGGAGCACGGAATCCGAGCTTTGCCGTGCTGGTGCGCCTCGCCGGCGGGCTTGGCGCCACGCTTGCGGAGATCGGCGCGGCCTACGACCGACAAGCCCGGTAGCGCGGGGCTGCCGATGCAGTCCCGGGCGCGGTCGAGATCATCCACGCACTGCTGCGCTACACTTCGCAGGTTCACTGATAAGAGCGGAGCTCGCGCGGGTAGGATCTCCGGGCGCCGTGGCACGTAGCGCCACGCAGGCTCCGGCGTTGGGTTCCAGCCCGCGCCGGGGCCGATTGGTATGGTCTCTGCGACTTATAGTGTATAGACTCATAGCAGTCAAGCGGGGAGGCTACTTACATGCCCCCTATGTCTCCCGTTCACGCTGCATTCGGCGATGCGCTCCGGGAGCTACGCGCCGAGCACGGCATGTCGCAGGAAGCCGTGGCGCTGGAGGCTGGCCTGAATCGCGGCTACTACAGCGGCGTGGAGCGCGGGGTCCGCAACGTCTCGCTCGCCAATATCGTCATGATCGCGGACGCGCTCGGCGTTCCTGCGTCGGCGGTACTCGCGCGGGCCGAGGCGATCCGCAGTCGCTAGGTGTAGTTCCCGCGGGGCCTCCAATCACGAGACACCAAAGGCTTCCATAACGCTTCCATAGAGCCTCCACGGCGCCTCCGGGGACCTCGCGTCACCACCGTAACTCCGCTCCACCACAGGGGATTCAGTGATGGGCGATCCTGGATTCGAACCAGGGACCTCTTCCTTATCAGAGAAGCGCTCTAACCGACTGAGCTAATCGCCCGCGCACCCGATTCTAGCGGCCGTCTCATCCCCAGTGCGGCCATCAGGGATCGCTCGACGCCGGTCGCGCCTGGACCCATCCCGGTGGTCACGCCAGCGTGCGCCCGCCAAGGCGCACGGCGAGCGCCAGCGCGTCCTCACGCGAGTCGAAGGCAAGCTCGACCCTGTAGCCCCCGTCCGCTTGGGGACGCACCTTGACCTCTGCGCCCAGCGCCTCCCCCAGTGCCGTCTCGATCTCCTCGGCGACCGCCGCCTGGTCAGGGTGAACGCCACGGAGCTTCCTGGTCCGGGCTGGCTTCTCCCGCCCCGGGCCGACCCGCGCCCCCTCGTCGCTGCGCCGCGCACGCTCCTCCAGCGTGCGCACCGACCAGCCGTCGGCGACCGCGCTGCGCGCCAGGCCACGGCGGGCGGCGTGGTCCTTGGCCAGCAGCAACGCGCGGCCGTGGCCCTCGCTGAGCGTCCCCTCCTCGAGCAGCCCAAGCACCTCGTCCGGCAGATCAAGCAGGCGCATCAGGTTGGAGACCGCGACCCTGCCGCGGCCCACGCGCCTGCCCACCTGCTCGCGCGTGAGGCCCAACTCCTCCACCAGCGCCGTGCAGGCCCGCGCCTCCTCCACCGGGTTGAGATCCTCCCGCGCCATGTTCTCGATCAGCGCCAGCTCCAGCGCCTCTGCGTCGTCGTGGGGTCGCACCAGCGCGGGAATCGTCTTCATGCCCGCGATCCGCGCCGCCCGCCAGCGTCGCTCGCCGGCGACCAGCTCGTACGTTCCCTGTGGGTTGGGGCGCACCAACACCGGCTGCAGCACCCCGCGCTCGCCCAGCGAGCCCGCCAGCGCGTTCAGCGCCTCCTCCTCGAAGTGTCTGCGCGGCTGGCGGGGATTGGGGGAGATCGACTCCACCGGCACCTCACGCAGCTCCTCCTGCGCCGTACCGGCGGCCGATACCGACAGGATCGCCTCCAACCCCCGACCCATCCCGCGCTTGGGGGGGCTCACCGAACCGCTCCCCACACGCTTGCGTAAAAAGGCATCGGGATCCCATCCAAGCCCCTGAGCCGGTTGTGGGCACCAGCTGACAAGGACGCACCGAGCGTGGCGTGCGGACGCACGCGAGCGAGGGGGGACGCCGCCAGGCGGTGATCCACGGCCGGCTCAGCCACGCGCTGTTCCTCCACCCAGCCCCCCGAGAGGGCTGCTGGCGCGGCCTCGCAAGGAAGAGGGACGGGCACAGTGCTCAGCACGGGCGCGGCCCGATGACGCCGCGAGGGCGTGATCAGCAGCCCTCTCAGCCACGGGCCGCCACCTCCTTGGCCAACTCGAAGTAAGCCTCCGCGCCGGCGCTGTGCGGGTCGTGGTGGGTTACCGGCAGGCCGTAGCTCGGGGCCTCGCCGACGCGCACGTTGCGCGGAATCACCGTTCGGAACACCAACTCTCGGAAGTGCTCGCGTACCTCTCGCTCCACGTCGCGCCCCAGGCGGGTGCGACTGTCGTGCATCGTCAGCAGCATCCCCGCCACCTTGAGCCCAGGGTTCAGCTCGCGGCGTATCAGCTCAAGCGTATCCAACAGACCCGCCAAGCCCTCCAACGCGAAGTACTCGGTCTGCACCGGCACAATCACCTTGTCTGCCGCCACCAGTGCACTCACCGTCAGCGGACCCAGCGACGGCGGACAGTCCAGCAGGACATACTCGAACTCCCCCCTGACCGTTTGAAGGCTCTCGCGTAGAACGCCCTCGAACCCCCCCAGGCGGGGCAACTCCACATTGGCGCCCGCCAGACCGGGACCAGCCGGCAGCAGTCGCAGGCCCGCAATCGGCGTCTCCACCAGCGCCTCCCCAGCGGTGCACGCCCCCGTCAGAACTTCGTACAGGCCGGGCGTGCGCGTGCGCTGGTGTCCGAGTCCCACCGTCGCGTTCGCCTGCGGATCGACGTCCACCAAGAGGGTTTCATAGCCGGCCTCCGCGATGCACGCCCCCACGTTCACGGCAGTGGTCGTCTTGCCCACTCCGCCCTTCTGGTTGGCGATCGCGTAAACCGTGCCCACGTAGTCCGCACGCTAGCGCCGATCGCGGTCGGAGCGTCGCCCGGCCGACGGCCCGCGGCGATCACCCCGCAAGCGGCCGCTTCTGGGCCATCCCCGCCCGGCGCGGGAATCCCTCCGGTGTCGCACGAACCTTCAGGTAGAGGTGGAGGTGATGGTCTCGTGCCCCTGCGTAGGGCTCCACGTGGCGGATCTCAACCCGCTTCAGGCCCAGCCGCTCGGCGGCGCGCTCCCCGGCGCGCTCTGCCGCATGACCGCGACACCCGCGCCAGTCGACCAGGGTCCCACCCACGCGCAGAAGTGGCGCCGCGTACTCGACCACGACTGCCTGCGCCGCCAAGGCGCGAGCGAGCACCACGTCGTTGGCCGCCACTCCCTCAGCCCACTCCTCCGCCCGGGCGCAGACGACCCGCGCGTTGGCGACCTGGGCCGAGGCGCGGAGGCTCTCGGCAAAGGTGCACTTGCGCGCCTGCGCCTCCACGAGCCAGATTTCGCTCTCGGGCAGCGCAACCGCCAGAGCCAGACCGGGGAAACCGGCGCCGGTGCCGAGGTCCGCGATCTTTCCCTTTGTGGGGAGCACCCCCAACTCGAGCGCTACCAGCGAGTCAGCCAGATGCACGTCCACCGCTCGCGCCGGATCGCGCACAGCGGTTGGTGCCCGGGCATCCGCCGCCAAGCCACGCAAGAGCGCGGCGAACTGTTCGCGCTGACGCCCGCTCAAGCTGTAGCGCTCGCGGAGGCCCTCCAGTCGTGCCGACACAGAGACGCTGGACTCACCTGTTTTCACGTGAAACGAGCTCTCCAGTACGGCGACTGCGGCTACGAGCCCTCTTCCTCCTCCAGTGGGGATACCACCAGATACCGCTCGGGCTCCTCGCCCTCACTATGGGTGCGCACGTCACCGCGGTCGCGCAGGTGTTCGTGCACCACCCGTCGCTCCGCGGCCGGCATCGGGTCGAGCTCCACCGCCTCACCCGATCGCAGCGCCTCCGCCGCGGCATCCTCTGCATCCTCACGCAAGGCGTGCGCCCGCCGCTCGCGGTAACCGCCGGCGTCAACAATCACTCGCGTCCTCGACTCCCCCCCTTGAAAAACGATCCGCTGCGCCAAATGCTGGACCGCGTCGATCGTCTGGCCACGGCGACCGATCAAGAGGCCCACATCCTCGCCATCCAGGCTGCCTCGCAGCACATCCTCCTGCGCTTCGACCCTCACCTCGCACTCCAAGCCGAGGCCCTCCGCCACCTCCTCCAACAGCTCAGCCAGCAGCTCGGCAGGATCCTCCTGCGTGTCCTGCTCGTCGTCTGCCCACTCGCTCATCGACGTCGTCCGGAGCGTTTCTTTTTCTTGCGGGGGGGCGGGGGTGGCGCACCGGCCACGCCCACACCAGCCAGAGCGTGCTCTCCCTTCGGGCCGCCGCCCTTGCCATTGGCCGAGGGAGACGCCCCTCCGCCGGAGGTAGAGTCCGCTTTACCGGGTGGAGCAGGGGGTGGTCCGTAGCTGCGTCGGACGAAGTAGCCCTGCCCGATCGTCCACAAGTTGGTGGTGATCCAGTAGACCAACAAGCCCGCCGGGTAGCGAAATAGAAACACGATGAAGACCAGGGGGAGGCCGAGCATCATCCAGCGCTGGCTGGGTTCGGCGCTGGCGCTCATCAGCAGGGTCGAGGTGATCTGGGAGGCCAGATAGAGCAGGATCAGGGCCACCAGTACGACGCCTGTGGCCTTCGCCGTGATGTCCGGCACGAACAGGAACTTGGCCGACCCCGGGTCCACGCTCTGGCAACTGGTGGCTTCGATGTACTTGGTCGGTAGATGTGAGACGCTCGTGACCGTCGCGTGGTGCATCGCGTTGTAGTGCGACACGAGGCTCTGACCGCAGATGTGCTTCTTGAGGTCGGTGCGCAGCATGTAGAAGAGCGAGATGAACACCGGTAGCTGCAGCGCGAGCGGCAGGCAGGACGCGAACGGGTTGACTTTGTTCTCCCGGTAGAGCTTCATCATCTCCTCGTTCTGGCGCTGTTTGTCCTCCTTGTACTTCTCTTTCAGCGCCTTCATCTCCGGGGCGAGCAGCTGCATCTTGCGCATCGAGCGGAACTGGCTGAACGTCAGCGGCATCATCACCGCACGCACCACCACCGTGAGCCCCACGATCGCAAGGCCCCAGCTGAGGCCGGCGTGTTCGTGGAGGAACACCAAGACCGCTTCGAAGAGGCTGATCAGCGGCGAGAACGCTTCCTGGATGATGTTCGCGAGGATCGGCATGTGTGTGGGAGGGCTCTCCGTCCGCGTCGTCGCCCCGGCGGGCCGCGTCAGCGACCCGCGTGGGCCGGGGGTCCTGCTTTGAACACTCGCTGGGCCCCCACCGGGTCGTACCCGCCGGGGCTCCACGGGTTGCACCTGAGTAGGCGCCAAGCGGCGAGCACCAAGCCCTTCAGTATGCCGTACTCGCCGATCGCCTGTGACGCATAGCGCGAGCACGTCGGCTCATACCGGCAGCGTCGCGGTAGACCCGGTGAGATCACACGTTGGTAGACGACGATCGGGGCACGCGCCACGTTGCGCACGAAGCGAGCGACGCGACTGGGAGGGGCCTTCGGCCCACCACCCTCCGTGGTGCTCACCGGCGCGGCCCTCCCTCGCGATTGGGGGGGGCGCCCCCGTGCAGTCCGGCGCGCTCGAGCAGGTCCCCAAGCGCTGCGCCCACCCCCTCCAACCCCTCGCGCTCGGCTAGTTCGCTCACCGGCGGGCGGGCCACCAACACCACGTCCTGGCCGTCGCCCAACTCGTCCTCGACCCCGTGGAACGCTTCGCGCAAAAGGCGCTTCACAAGGTTGCGCTCGACTGCGCCTCCGACCTTGCGGGAGACCGACAGCCCCAACCGGGGGCGCTCCGTCGTGGGGTTGGGAAAGCTGTACAACACCAGGTGACGGTTGGCTGAGGAGCGCCCATGACGGTAGACCCGCTCGAACTCCGCGCTTCTGGAGAGACGTCCCCCGTGGGCAGCGCGGCGGCTCGGTCGCGGCGGCATCTCGTCACGCCGAAAGGCGCTTGCGGCCCTTACTGCGGCGGCGCTTGAGTACCAGCCGGCCGCTCCGCGTGAGCATACGCGCGCGGAATCCGTGCGCACGTGCGCGCTTGCGCTTCTTGGGCTGATAAGTACGCTTCATCGATTGCCTTTGGGTCCCGGGCCTCGCCACCCACACCGGTCCCCCCACGGGAGACCGGGCAGGGTCAGCGCCCGTACGAGCTCGGAGTATAGAGCCACGCCGCTCACGTCGGCATCGCGGGCCTGCGGCGGGTGCTCCTCCCCTCAAAGCCGGATTTTCTCGCCAATTGCGGACCGCGTCCAAGCCCGACCGCAAGGCGGCGGTGGGCTTTGGCTATATTCGGCGAGCCTGGCCCTCGGGGCCCTCTCGAAAGTTCCCCAACCACTCTCCTGAAGGAGCGGATCGACGCTGCCGTGAACACCGAGTTGGAGCAGATCTGGTCGCAGGTGCAGGGCAAGCTCATGGCTGCTGTCGACGACTCCACCTACCGAGTCTGGCTCGAGCCCCTGCGAGCCAGGGAGCTCACCGGCGAGTCGCTCATCGTCGAGGCCTCCCCGCAGGCATTCGACTGGGTTTGCGAACGCTTCGGGCGACTGCTGCAAACGTGCGCCACGGCAGTTCTCGGACCGACGATCACCGTCGGCCTCGTGCGAAGCGAGGCCACCCCCCCCAATCACCGCCGGGGCGGACACCAACTTGGCTCCAGACCTACAAGAAAAGCGCTGGCTGGCCTTGGAAAGCGACACCACGAGGAGCAGGGCGCCCCTGCGCCCGACCCGCTCGGCAATCCCAGATTTACGTTCGAGCACTTCGTCATCGGCGACTCCAACCGCCTCGCACACGCAGCAGCGCTGGCGGTCGCAGAGCTGCCCGGTCAGGTCTACAACCCCCTCTTCATCTGCGGTCCACCCGGAGTCGGCAAGACCCACCTGTTGCGCTCCATAGCAAGTATGGTGCTGAGCTACAGCCCTGGCCTTAGCGTACGCGCCAGCACCGGGGAGTCCTTTACCAGCGAGTTCCAACTCGCGCTCGGACAAGGTCAGATGGACAGTTTTAAGGCCCGCTTCCGGCGTGTAGACGTCCTGCTCGTCGACGACGTCCAGTTCCTCGAGCGCAAGGCCCGCACCGAGGAAGAGTTCTTCCACACCTTCAACACCCTCCACGAAGCCGGAGCTCAGTTGGTGCTCACCTCAGACCGCCCTCCACGCGACCTCCAGGCCCTGGAAGACCGCTTGCGCGAGCGCTTTGACGCGGGTCTCGTCGCCGACATCCGCCCCCCGGACGTCAACACGCGCCTCACGATCCTCCGCAAGCGCGTCCAGCACGACGGAATCGAGCTCACCGACCCCGCCATTCTGGACGTCATCGCTACACGCGTGGCGCTCAACGTGCGAGCGCTCGAGGGGGCCCTCATCCGAATAGTGGCCTACAGCTCCCTCACCGGACGGCCGCTGACCGGCGAGCTCGCCACAGAGGTGCTCGACACCCTCTACCCCCACAAAGCTTCCCAGCGACACTCGCTCGCAGCAATTCAGGCCGCAGCCTGCCAGCACTTCGACCTCTCCCCCGACGAGCTCCTCTCCCGATCCCGCGCCAAACGGGTTATCTGGCCACGACACGTGGCTATGTACCTCGCGCGGGAGCTCACCAGCGAATCCCTGCCAGCCATCGGCCGGCACTTCGGGGGCCGTGATCATACGGCAGTTCTGTATGCCTGGGAACGAACAGCAGCCAAGATCCATAAAGACTCCACCTCCAGGCAGGCTGTGGAGACCTTACGCAAACAGCTCGACAGCGCTGCGTGCTGACCGGCCGGCTTGCGACACTTCCACACCACCGCACACCCATCCCCATCCCAATCGCCTGCACCTACGCCCAACCCACATCTCCACAGCCCCTACTACAACAAAACTCCTACCCTGATCATGATTGCTAGATGAAGCTCACGCTCCCAACATCTGAGCCTGCTGAGCCAGCTCCAAACCGTGACCCGAGTTGCTTCGACCCGTAGCGCTGTGCAGGCATTGTCGGGCGTTAAGATCTCTACCACCGACACCCGCACCGAGCTACTGGCTACCGACATGGAGGTCGGCCTTCGGGTACCACTCTCCGCGGAGGTCACACGCCCTGGCGAGGCTGTGCTGCCTGCCCGGCTGCTCCTTGACGTCGTCCGTACGCTGCCGGCCGAGAAGCTCACTCTCGAGCTGCGCCCCACCGAGCAGGATGTGGAGCTCCTCTGTGGAGGGGCTCTCTTCCACCTGCGGACACTGCGGGCGGAGGACTTCCCCTCACTCCCAACGGCCGGGACCGACACCCGTGTGACACTGCCTGCAGACGCCTTCGTGCAGACCGTCGAGCGAGTCGCCCGATCAGCCTCGCGCGACGAGACCAGGCCGGTCCTCACCGGCATCTTGATCTCCGCGACCGACCGGGAGCTGCGGATGGTCGCGACCGACTCCTATCGCCTGAGCGTCAAGCGGACGGAGCTCGAGGCGCCCCTCCAGGGCAGTCTTGAGGCGAACGTACCAGCTCGCGCTCTGCAGGAGCTGGCGCGTATCGCCCAGCAGTCCCACGGCGCTGAGCTCACCGCCGGGGTGGGGCAGAACCAGGTCGTCTTCGAGCTCGACGGAGTGGTTCTCTCCTCCAGGCTGATCGACGGCCAATTTCCCAACTATCGCCAGTTGATTCCGGAGTCCGTGGAGCACGAACTGAGGCTCGCAACCGGTGAGCTCGCCGACGTCGTACGCCGCATGAGCCTCCTCGCCCAGAAGAACGCCCCGCTGCGCCTCGCCTTCGGCGAGGGAGAGCTCACCGTCTCAGCCCAGACCCCCGACGTGGGCGAGGCGAGCGAGACGATTCCCGTTCCCTTCCACGGAGAGCCCTTCGACATCGGGTTCAACCCCGAGTTCCTGCGCGACGGCGTGGAGAGCATCGACACCGACGAGCTGGTTCTGAAGCTGATCAGCCCACTGCGCCCCGGGCTGATCGAGTCCCCAGACTCAGGCGACTTCGTGTACTTGGTCATGCCCATCCGCCTCAACACCTGACGCCCGGGAGGCGGCCGTGCGTGTGGTCAGCATCGAGCTGCGCGACTTCCGCACCTACGCTCGCGCAGAGGCGCACCTGGGCGAGGGTTTGACGATCGTCCACGGGTCCAACGGCGCTGGCAAGTCCAACCTCCTGGAAGCGCTCTACTTCGGCTGCACAGGCCACGCGCTGCGCACTCGCAACGAGCGTGAGTTGGTGCGCTTCGGGGAGCGCGCGGTGCGCGTCACGGTGGCTGTCAGCGACGGCGACGGCTCGCACCAGTTGAGCGTCGGCTACGCCGCCGGCGACGGCGCCGAGAAGCCCGTCAAGCGCATGTACTCCGACGGCGCGGCCGTCGAGCGGCTGCTCGACGTCGAGACCCGGCCGCTGCTCAGCGTCTTCGTCCCCGACCGCCTGGAACTGCTCAAGGGCTCCCCCGCGCCGCGCCGCGCTCACCTCGACCGCCTGGTCGCTGCGCTCTGGCCTGCGCGCGCCGCAACTCGTCGTGCCTACGCCCGTGCTTTGGTGCAACGTAACGCGCTGCTCTCGCGTATCCGCAACGGACACGCCTCGCGCTCCACCCTGCCTACGTGGGATCGTGAGCTCGCCGTCCCCGCGCTCGCTCTGCGTGACGACCGGTCCCGTGTGGTGGATCTGCTGCGCGGTGTATTCGCGGCCCGTGTAAGCGAGCTCGGAGTGAGCGGCGAGGTCGCCCTGCAGTACCGCCCGCGCTCCCGCGCAACGCACCCAGACGAGTTCGTGGCCGAGCTGCAGGAGCGACTTCCCGGCGAGCTCGAGCGCGGCTTCAGCGCTCACGGCCCGCACCGCGACGAGCTTGCCTTCCTGCGCGACGGCCGCGAGCTGCGCAGCTTCGGCTCGCAGGGCGAGCTGCGTTTGACACTGCTCGCCCTACTGTTGGCCGAGCGCTCCGTGCTCGCCACCCACCGCGGGCGTACCCCACTGTTGCTGCTCGACGATGTCATGAGCGAGCTCGATCCACAGCGTCGAGAGCTGCTCGCGCACGAGCTGGCGGCAGGCGGGCAGAGCGTGATCGCCACCACGGACCTCGCCCACGTCCCCGGTGCCGCCGCAGGGGACGTCACGCGCCTGCGCGTTGCCTCCGGCGCGATCCTCCAGGAGGCGCTCGCTGCGTGAGGCGCCCGTCCCCCCGTCCCATCTCGTGGGCGCTCGAGGGTCTCACTGTGGCGCTGGCGCCGGCGAGCACCCTCGCCCGTGTCCAGGCCTGCTGGGAGGGGGCCGTGGGCGATGCGATCGCGACCGCCGCCCGCCCGACCGCTGAGCGCGAGGGGGTGCTGACCGTGCGGTGCGAGGCGGCGGTGTGGGCACAGGAGCTCGACCTGATGGCACCCGAGCTGCTCGACCGTCTGAACGCCGCTCTAGGCGAGGATCTTCTGCACAAGCTGCGCTGCCGCGCTGCCTGAGCCTCCATCCATGTTTTTCCTGGTTTTTGCAGGCAATTGAGCCCCTCGGCGAGCCGAGGGGAGGGGGCTCTTGTGCTATTGTTTGAGTCCACACGTACACGCCCCGGTCCGCGGTCAGTCGCACCCGGATTCCGGGGCTTTCTCACGTCATGGAGTGGAGGCTAGTTGGCCGCAGGCAGCGATAACGAGGACGAGCGCACCGACTCCGCGTCGGGCGCTGCCAACGACCCATCGGTCGGCGCCGGCGCCAGCTACGACGCGCAGGACATCACGGTACTCGAGGGCCTCGAGGCGGTCCGCAAGCGCCCTGGCATGTACATCGGCTCGACCGGAGTTATGGGTCTGCACCACCTCGTCTACGAGGTTGTGGACAACTCTGTGGACGAGGCCCTGGCCGGCTTCTGCACCGAGGTCTCCGTCACGATCCACCCCGACAACTCCGTTACGGTTGTGGACGACGGCCGCGGGATCCCCGTGGCGATCATGGAGAAGGAGGGCCGCCCCGCGATCGAGGTCGTCCTCACGGTGCTGCACTCCGGGGGAAAGTTTGGCGACGGCGGTGGCTACAAGGTCTCCGGTGGCCTGCACGGCGTCGGCGTCTCGGTCGTCAACGCGCTCTCCGAGCACCTCGCTGTCGAGATTCGCCGCGACGGTCACGTCTGGACGCAGGAGTACTCCCGCGGCGCCCCCCAGGGCGAGCTGCACAGGGGCGAGCCGCTGGCCAAGGGCGCCCCCACCGGCACCACCGTCACATTCCTCCCCGACGCCGACATCTTCGAGGCGCTCGACCTGGACTTCCACACCCTGGAAGAGCGCCTGCGCGAGACGGCCTTCCTCACACGTGGGCTGAAGATCTCGATCGTCGACGAGCGCGGCGAGGGCCACTCTGCCGAGTTCCGCTACGAGGGGGGCATCGAGGACTTCGTCAGCTACCTCAACGAGAACAAGGAGACCGTCCATCGCAAGGTCGTGTTCTTCTCCGGCGAGTCCGAGGAGGGAGCCGTCGAGGTGGCGATGCAGTGGAACTCCTCCTACCAGGAGTCGATCCACTCGTTCGCCAACAACATCTCGACGCGCGAGGGCGGCAGCCACCTGTCGGGTTTCCGCTCGGCGCTGACCCGCACGCTGAACAAGTACGCGCGTGACCACGCCCTGCTCAAGGAGAAAGAGGACAATTTGTCGGGCGAGGACGTCCGCGAGGGGCTGACGGCGGTGATCTCGGTCAAGCTGCGCGACCCCCAGTTCGAGGGCCAGACCAAGACCAAGCTCGGCAACCCCGGGATGGCCGGGTTCGTGGAGTCGATCGTCAACGGCGGCCTCGGCGAGTTTCTGGAGGAGAACCCGAGCGAGGCGCGCGCGGTGATTATGAAGTCCGTGCAGGCCCAGCGCGCCCGTGAGGCCGCCCGCAAGGCGCGCGACCTCACCCGCCGCAAGTCCGCCCTTGAGAACTCCACCCTGCCCGGCAAGCTCGCCGACTGCTCCGTCAAGGACCCTTCGCTAGCCGAGCTGTTCGTGGTCGAGGGGGACTCCGCCGGCGGCTCCGCCAAGCAGGGTCGCGACCGCAACACCCAGGCCGTGCTGCCGCTGCGGGGAAAGATTCTCAACGTCGAGAAGTCGCGCATCGACAAGGTCCTCCAGAACACGGAGGTCCAGGCGCTGATCACCGCGATCGGGACCGGTGTGCGGGATGAGTTCAATATCGAGAACGCGCGCTACCACAAGGTGGTGTTGATGACAGACGCCGACGTCGACGGCGCCCACATCCGCACGCTCGTGCTCACACTGCTGTTCCGCGAGATGAAAGAGCTGATCGAGGAAGGCTACGTCTACATCGCCAAGCCACCCCTCTACAAGCTCAAGCAGGGCTCGCGCGAGCGCTACATCGAGAAGGACTCCGAGCTCGAGGGCATCCTCCTCTCGGACAAGTGGGAGAAGCTCGCCGTCTTCGACCGTCACGGCACCCAGTTCAAGCTGACCGAGTCCCGCTGGCAGCTCTTCAATCGGCGCTTGAAGGAGTACGAGGGCTGGTCCTCCGCGCTGCGCGCCGTGCACGGCCACGACGTCGTCCAGTTCCTGGAGGAGTCCACGCTACTCGACGAGCAGGTGATGAGCGCCGAGGACGCCATCCGGCTGCTCTCACGGGCTGGCCTGGAGGGGGAGACCCACGCCACCGAGATGCTCGAGCAGGACCCGCTCGAGCTGCGCGTCAGGGCCGTGGAGGCGGGCACCGGCTTCGCTCGCACCCACCGCATCAGGCGCACCCTGTTCGATTCTCCCGAGTACCGCAAGCTGGCGGCGCTGCACCGGCAGCTGATCGAGCTGGCCGGGACTCCCGCCTTCGAGGTGCGCCTCGGCGACGCCCACGAGACCGCACCCTCCTTCGAGGCGCTGCGCACCGCCGTGATGGCCGTCGCGCAGAAGGGCGTCAAACTCCAGCGCTTCAAGGGGCTGGGCGAGATGAACGCCGACCAGCTGGGCGAAACCACGATGGCCTCCGCGACCCGCACGCTCGCGCAGGTCACGCTCGAGGACGCCGCCGCCGCCGACCGCATCTTCTCAATGCTGATGGGCGACCAGGTCGAGCCGCGCCGCGCCTTCATCGAGGACAACGCCCGCGCCGTGGCGAATCTCGATGTGTGAGGTACGAAGACCTCATGGGGCATCAGCGCCAAGCAGATCAAGGACGCAGGGAGCGTGGCGTGCTCTGCACGCGAGCGACCGAGGACGCCGATATGCGCCGGCGATGAGGACCCATGATGGCTAGTGCTGATGTGATCAGCGGGGGCAACATCGAACCGCGGGCGCTCGAGGAGGAGATGCGCACCGCGTACCTCGACTACGCGATGTCGGTGATCGTCGGGCGCGCGCTGCCCGACGTGCGCGACGGGCTGAAGCCCGTGCACCGCCGCGTGCTCTACGCGATGAACGAGCTCGGCCTCGGGCCCACGCGGTCCTACGCCAAGTGCGCCAAGATCGTCGGCGAGGTGATGGGCAACTATCACCCCCACGGGGACTCCGCGATCTACGACACCCTCGTGCGCATGGCCCAGGAGTTCTCGATGCGCAACGAGCTCGTCGACGGCCAGGGCAACTTCGGCTCCGTCGATGACGACCCCGCCGCGGCCATGCGCTACACCGAGGCTCGCCTCGCCCGCATCGCCACCGAGATGCTGCGCGACCTCGACATGGACACGGTCGACTTCGCGCCCAACTACGACGGTTCCCGCCGGGAACCCCTGGTGCTGCCCGCGCGCTTTCCCAACCTGCTCGTCAACGGCTCTTCGGGGATCGCGGTCGGCATGGCCACCAACATCCCTCCGCACAACCTGAGCGAGGTGATCGGGGCCACGATCGCCTACATCGACGACCCCGAGATCGACATCGACGGCCTGATGCGCCACGTCAAGGGCCCCGACTTCCCCACCGGCGGGATCATCCTTGGACGGGGCGGCATCCGCGACGCCTACGAGACCGGCCGCGGCCGCGTGCGCGTGCAGGCGCGCGCCCACATCGAGCCGCTCAGCCACGGCAAGGAGGCGATCGTCGTCACCGAGTTGCCGTTCATGGTCAAGAAGGGCGGCGAGGGCAACCTGATGACGAAGATCGCGGATCTCGTCAACGACAAGCGCATCCCCGAGATCTCCGACCTGCGCGACGAGTCCGACAAGCGCGGCATGCGGCTCGTGATCGAGCTCAAGCGCGACGCGATCCCCAAGGTGGTGCTCAACAAGCTCTACAAGCACACCCCCATGCAGACCACCTTCGGCGTGAACATGGTCGCGCTGGTGGACAACGTCCCTCGCACGCTGAACCTCCGCGAAGTGATCCACCACTACGTTGCCCACCAGCGCGAGGTGATCGTGCGCCGCACCAAGCACGAGCTCTCCGAGAAGGAGGCCCGCGCTCACATCCTGCAGGGGCTCCTGATCGCCCTGGAGAACCTCGACGCGATCATCGAGCTGATCCGCGCCTCCCGCGACCGCGACGCCGCCCGCGAGCAGCTCGTGGCCCGCTTTGAACTCAGCCACATCCAGGCCACCGCGATCCTCGACCTGCGCCTCTCCCAGCTGACCGCGCTGGAGGCCGACTCGATCAAACAGGAGCACGCCGACGTGACCGAGCGGATCGCCGAGCTGCGCGCGATCCTCGGCGACGAGACCCGCGTGCTGGCGGTCATCAAGGAGGAGTTGGGGGAGATCCGCGAGCGCTTCGCGGACGGCCGGCGCAGCGAGATCACCCACTCCGAGGACGAGATCGACATCGAGGACCTGATCGCCGACCAGCAGATGGTGATCGCGATCACCCAGAGCGGCTACGTCAAGTCGCTGCCCCTGGCGACCTACCGCCAGCAGCAGCGCGGGGGGCGCGGCGTGACGGGGATGGACATGAAGGACGGGGACTTCATCGAGCACCTGTTCGTGTGCTCCTCGCACGACTACCTGCTGTTCTTCTCCAACCGCGGCAAGGTCTACCGCTCCAAGGTCTACGAACTGCCCGAGGCCTCCCGCACCGCCAAGGGCCGTGCGCTGGTCAACATCCTGCCTTTGCGCGACGGCGAGCGCATCCAGGCGGTGCTCTCCACCCGCGACTTTACCGAGACCAAGTACCTCGTGTTCGCCACCCGCGGCGGGACCGTCAAGAAGACCGAGTTGCTCGCCTACAACACCCCCATCAAGGCCGACGGGATCATCGCGATCAACATCCGCGAGGACGACGAGCTGCTCGCCGTCCGTGCCGTGGATCCCGACGACGAGATCATCATGGTCTCCCGCGCCGGCTTGACCGTTCGTTTCGCCGAGTCCGATGCTCGCCCCATGGGCCGCGACACTACCGGCGTGCGCGGGATGGACGTCGGCAGCAAGGGCAGGGTGATCGCGATGGACGTCGCCCGTGACGACATGGACCTGCTCGTCGTCACCGAGAACGGCTACGGCAAGCGCACCCGCATCGACCAGTACCGCAAGACCAACCGCGGCGCCAAAGGCGTCAAGACGATCGGCCTCACCGAGCAGAAGGGCGCCCTCGCCGGTGCCCTGGTCGTGCGCGAGCACCAGGAGCTGGTGTTCATCAGTGTCGGTGGCATGGTTCAGCGGACCCCCGCCGGCGGGATCTCCCAGCAGGGCCGCTCGGCGACCGGCGTGCGCGTGATGAACCTCAAGGACGACGACCTCGTCAGCGCTATCGCGCTTGTCGTGGAGGGCGGCGGGGATGATGTTGCCGCCGATGCCCCCGCGCCACCCGCCGCCACCGGGAACGGCGCAGTGGGGGAAGTTGAGTAGAAGCCCTTGCCGAACGTCACCTCCGTCCGCTACTCTGGCGAGACCAGAGAAAGGAGGTGGTCCGTACGTTGATTGACAGTTCTTGCGGGACCCTGGAGGTGACCGGCCGCTAGGTCGGTAGGCTGGACCGCTCAGCGGAATCCAACCCGGGACACCCCGAGACCGCCGCCGGCCCTGGTCCCTCCGGCAGCACAGGCAGTCTCGGTCTTCCAGTCAGCAGGCTCTGGCGTAGGGCGTCGCGGGGGTCGCGGCGCCCTACGTCGTTCTCAGGCGGCCTGCGCTAGGTACTGGCGCCATGCCGCTGGAATCGAGGGGCTGGCGACGTGGATGAAGACCTCCGCGCGCGGGACTCGCGGGGCGTGCCGCGGGTGCATGCCCGCCTGCCGCGGCAGGCGGTCGCCCTTGCGGCGATTGCACGGGGCGCACGAGGCCACGATGTTCTCCCAACTCGAGGGCCCTCCCTTGGAGCGTGGGATCACGTGGTCCACGGTGAGGTTCGAGCGCGAGCCGCAGTACTGGCAGGTCCACCCGTCGCGCGCAAACACCGCGCGCCGCGTGATCTTGCGCTGGTGAGCGTCGCGGGGCACGCGCACGTAGGTCACCAGGCGGATCACCGCCGGTCGCGCGAACGTGGTGCGCTCGGAGTGCAGCTCCCACCGCCCGCGCTCCACAAGCTCCGCCTTCTCCTTGAGCACCAACACCACTGCACGGCGCACCGAGCACACGTTGATCGGCTCGAAGGTCGCGTTCAGTACGAGCACCCGGCCACTGTCAGGCCCGCGCCGCCGGTGCTCGGACGGCACGGACCGAACTGAGTCTGGTGGAACGGTGGTATCCATCCGTGCGCCGCAGTGTAGCGGCGACGCTGCTTGATTGCACCCGATTCGCGCTCAGGCTGCGGGGTAGGAGCCGAGCACGCGCGCCTCCTCACAGACCGCGCGCAGACCCTCCAGCGCCTGTGCCACCCGCGGCTCGCGCCCGCTGCCCTGAAGGTCGGCGAAGAAAACGTAGTGGCCCAGTCGTGCCCGCCGCGGACGCGACTCGATCTTTGTCAGGTTGATCTCCCGCCGCGCGAACTCGTCCAGGCACCGCACCAACCAGCCGGGACTCTCCGCGCCGGGACCCCAGAACGCCACCGACGTCTTCCACCGGGTGGGTGGGCTCTCGGTCGCCACGCGCAGCGGCGGCTCCGACTCAAGCCCCGCTCGTCCCGGGGTGCCACCACCCACCCGCGCCAGCCACACGAAGCGCGTCACGTTGTCGTCGCGATCCTGCGCCCCCTCGCGCACCACCGTGGCCCCGTAGATGTCTGCCGCCAGGCGTGTGCCGAGTGCCGCCTGCCCCCGCCTGCGCTCGGTGGCCACCAGCCGCACCGCCTCCGCGGTGGAGCTCGCCGGGAGGACTCGCGCGTGCGCGAGTTCCCCGCGCAGCAGGCGCGTGCACTGGCCGGGGACCTGGGGGTGGGTGATAACGGTGTCGATCTCGCTCAGTGCCACCGCCTCCGCGGCGACCAGCGAGTGCCTGACGGCGAGCAGAACCTCTCCCACGATCTCCAGGTCCCCGTGCTCATCCGCCAGCAGATCGAGTGTCACCGTCACCGACCCGTCCAGCGAGTTCTCGATCGGCACGACCGCCCACCGCACGTCGCCCCGGCGCACCGCGAGCACCGTGTCGTAGATGCTCGCCAGCGCCACCGGCTCCACCGCCTCGGCGCGGGCGCTCGACAGCAGTGCCTCCTCGGTGAACGTTCCGGCCGGCCCCAGGTAGCCGACCCGCGGGCGCTCCTCTTCGGGGTGCCCGTCCGACATCGCTCAGGCAGAGCGCTGCTCGCTCACAACCACGTCCTCGCCCGCCGGGGAGAGCGCCAGCTGCACCGCCTGCTCCTCCTCCGGGGAGAGCTCAGCTCGCTGCGACCTTCGTGGACCTGCTTGGCGTACACGCGCGCCTGGTCGCGGTGGTGGATACAGGACAGCACGACTCCCGAGCGCATCCCGTCGAGCAGCGCGATCGACACCGACTGACGTCCCGACAGACTCGTTGTAGGCGTCGTAGCGCACCAGGGCCCGGTGTGCGATCGCTCCCCCCAACCCCGCCTCCGCTGCGGTGAGACGCTCGTCCAGGCGCTCGGCCACCTCCCCCACGTACTCGCGCAGGTCTTCGAAGCCTCCCTGCAGCGCCGCCGCGTGGGCCACCACGTCGCGCTTCCCTTCCCCCAACACAACTCGCTGGGCGGCTCGCAGGCGGCGCACGCTGAGCGTCAGCGCCACGCACCCCACCAGCGCCACCACCGCGACTGCGGCGGCGGCGATCGCGATGATGCCCTGGGTGTCGGTCAGGCTGGTTGCGGTCATGCGGACAAGCTATCGCGCGAGGGGGCGACCTCTCGTCAACACCACTCCGCAGGCAGCCGCCGGCTCGGAACGAGCTACCCCCCGAACACCGCCAGGAACGTGCTCTTGTTGTTTTCGGCGTTCGTCTCGCCCGGGACCGGCCGGACGTAGACCGTGACGCGCGCCGCCGCTTCCAGGGGGACGCCTTCCACGGGGACGTTCACCTTCGAGGTCACGCCCGGTTCGGCCTTGGCGATCGTCCTGACGGCTTTGTACGTCTTTCCGCCCGCCGACACCGAGACTTCGACTCCCACGCTGGTCTCCGAGTTGCTCCCCGAGTCTTCGACCGCCACCGTAAACGTCGGGTTCGGCCCGGCTTTGATGTGGTTCAGCACCGGTTCCGCTTCCAGGGTGGTGGAGCCCACGCTCACCCCGGTCAGCGCGGAGCCATGCGTCCCCGGCGCTATCTGGCTGCTCTGTGAGGAGCCCGAGGACTTGCCGGTCAGGCGTTGTTCGACCGTGCTCGGTTCGAGCCACCCGAGGTTCGCCAGGAACTGCGTACCAGCCGTGCTCTGGTCGTGAATTCCGTCCGCCGCGAGTGCCTGCTGAATCAGCGGCGCGACACGCTGGGAGTAGACCACGTCGGAGGCCAGGAACACCTCCATCGCGCCGGCGATGTCGGTGCTCGCCTGCTTGCCCTGTCCGTCCAGCGCCGTGCGCACGAGGTTGGCGATCTTTGCCAGCGCTTCGGCGCGCAGGTCGAGCACGAGTGTGAGGTTGCGCTGCGCGTTCTGCATTTCGCCCGGGACGCTCAGCCCCTTCGCGCGCGCGGCCTGGCTCTGTGCCTGCATCCGCAACTGGTTGATCTGCACCTCCACGTTCAGCGGCGATTCGCCTGAGGCGCCCGCGAGCGCTTTGAACAGCGGGCTTGAGACCTGCTGGTCGGATTCCCGCACGATCTGGCCGGCTTCGCGGTTGTACGTCTTCAATGCTTCTTCCTTGCCGCTCTTCAAGCAGCCGTTGATGAGGAGCACGATCACGATCAACCCCACCACCCCGACCCCGGCGGCGACCCGCCGGCGCACCATCAGCGTGTGGTGGTCCGGGTGGGGTCCGGCAGTTGAGGGACGCTGTGGCCGACGCGCCCGCGGGCGCGTCGGGGCCGATCCACGACCGGCCCCCACCGCGGCCGGCCGCGGTGCTCCCCCCTCGTCATCGTCGAAGAACGACAAGCCGTCCGCTCCTTAGGGACTCTTACCTTTGCGGAAGGGGACCAGTATGACCGTCCACCCGGCCACCTACGCCCTTCCTAGTGACCTCTGCAACTTCTCGCTCACCGCGAGTTCTCCTGCCTCGCGGCGGCAGGGAGGGTGCGCAACTACGGCGAACGCAGGAGGCGGTGGACTCGATCGATACCCTGATGCTTCCAAGCCCCCCCCGACCGCGGGCTCGGATCGGTGGCGCACGGGTGCACCTCGAGGGTGGGCAAGCACCTGTCGGCTCCCCCGTGCTCGGCCGCTACCGGCTGCTGGAGCGCCTCGGAGCGGGTGGTTTCGGAGTGGTCTGGCGCGCCCAGGACACCCTGCTCGCGCGCGAGGTCGCCGTCAAGGTGATTCCCCTGCCCGCCGACGCGGCCGCCGAGGACCGCGCGCGCGCAACCCGCGAGGCGCTCGCCGCCGCGCGCCTCGGCCATCCCGCAATCGTCGCCCTGTACGAGGCCTGCGTCGAGGACGACGCCTTCTACCTCATCTCCGAGCTCGTCCACGGTGAGACCCTCGCCGAGCTGCTCGCCGCGGAGGCACTCTGCGACGACGAGGTTCTGGAGATCGGCGTCGCGCTCGCCGAGGCTCTCCTGCACGCCCACGGTCGCGGGGTCATCCACCGCGACCTGAAGCCCCACAACGTGCTCGTGCCGCTGGGGGCTCGGCTCGAGCCGGAGGGCTGGGACGTTCGGGGCGCAAACGAAAGGCGGACGGACGGACGCCACTGCGCCGGCGGGCCCGAACCTTGTGGACAGACACCACACTCGGGCTCCCCGGCCAAGCTGACCGATTTCGGCGGCGCGCTGCTCGCCGGCGAGGAGGGCCTCACCCGCACGGGAGACGTCCTCGGCACCGTCGCGTACATGGCCCCCGAGCAGATCGAGGGTCACGAGGTGGACGGGCAGGCGGACCTCTACTCGCTCGCACTCGTCCTCTACGAGGCGCTCGCCGGCGTCAACCCCGTGCGCGGACCCACCCCCGCCGCCACTGCGCGGCGCATCGGCCGGCGCCTTGAGCCCCTCGAGCGCCACCGGCGCGACCTTCCCCGCGATCTCACCCGCGCGCTCGACCGTGCGCTCGACCCCGCCCCACGCGAGCGGGGGACGCTCCCCGAACTGCGCGGGGCGCTCTCCGAGGCCCTTGAGCGCGGTCCGGGGCGCTCTCTGTGGCGGCGCCACGCGCGCACTCCCGGAACGGCGCCACGACGCCCCGCGCAGGCCGGCTCGGATGGGCCGGACCAATCCCAATCCCCGTCTTCCGGCGCGCCGCTCGCCACGGTCGAGGGTCCGCTGTCTGGAAGCTCCCTCGAGCACGCCCGCGCCGAGGCCGAGGAGAGCGGCTGGCTCACGCTTCCGCGTCTCGGTTGGCTCGGCGGGACGCTCGCTGTGTGTCTCTGGCAGCTCACCGCCGGCCGGTCCGGAGTCGCGCTGATCGCGCTTTGCGCGGTGGCGCCCCTTGTCCTGCTTGTGCGCCGACCCGGCGCGCGGTGGCTCGTGGTGGTGTTTGCACCCGTGCTCGGACTCGCGAGCCTCGCCGGCGCCTTCCCCGCGCTCGCCGGACAGGCCGCCCGCTGGCGCTCGCGCGCGCTGCTCGGCGCCCTCGGCTACTGGTGGTTGTGTCTCGCCGCCTTGCCGCTCGAGGGCCCCCGCGCCGCGCTCGGCGGGCCGACCTCGGGTGGGGCGGACGGCTGGACTTCCAATCCTTCGTGGGACGGTTCGTTGAGCGCCACGACCACCCACGCCCTCGTTCCCCTGGTGGGCCTCGCGCTGCTGCTCGGCGCCGCGCTCTGGGCGCTGGCAGCGGCGCTCCTGCCGTGGGTCGTGCGCGGGCGCAGCGCCGCGCTCGACGCGCTCGCCGCGATCCTCTGGGCCACTGCGCTCGCCGCGAGCGGGTGGGTGGGCATCCCATCCCTTGACCGCGGCCTCCCCTTTGCCCCCGGGGAAGCCGGCCTTCAGCCCGGGGGAGTGGGAGGCCAATCGGTGATCCTCGGGGCAGCCCTCGGGGCGGTGCTCGCCGTCGCGGCGCGCGCACTACGCGGTCCTGTCTGAGGTCTGACTAGCATGGCCGTTGGTCCGCGCGATCCGGAACGGGCTACGTCGATGAATCCTCTGCGAACCATGGAGACCACGCTCGCCTCCCTCGTCGAGGGCGCCTTCGGGCGCCTCTTCCGCGCGGAGGTCCGCCCGATGGAGCTCGCCCGCAAGCTCGCCCGCGAGATGGACGAGCACCGCACCGCCTCCGTCTCGCGCGTCTACGCCCCCAACGAGTACGCCGTGTGGCTCTCCCCGCAGGACCGCGCCCGCTACGACGGCGTCGAGGACGACTTGATCGACGAGCTCTGCGCCTACCTGCTTGAGCACGCCCGCAGCGAGGATCTGACGCTCGCCTCGCACCCCGCGATCGCCTTCCACACCGACCCCGACCTCGCGCTCGGGGAGTTCGGCATCCAGGCGCGACTGGTACGGCCCGAGGGCCACGCCGAGGGTCCCGACGCCGACGCCGACGCCGGCGAGGACGAGGACGCACACGGGGAGACGATGCTCTACTCCACCTCCCGCCGCCTGCGCGAGCCGCTCGAACGCTCGCCTGCCCCTCGCACCGTCCGCGCGATGTTGCTGCTCGACGGCCGCCGCCTGCTCGTGGCGCCAGGGGGGGCGGTGCTCGGGCGCAGCCGCGACTGCGACATCGTCCTCGACGACGCCGGGGTCTCCCGTCGGCACGCCCACATCCGCCCGGCCGGCGCGGGATGGACGATCGAAGACCTCCACTCCACCAACGGCGTGCTCCTCAACGGCGAGCCGCTCCGTGGCGTGCACCCGCTGGGTGTGGGGGACCGCATCGCGCTCGGCACCACCGAGATCGTGTTCGAGCTGCGATGAATACGCTCCAGCCGGTGTCGGTCGCGCTCAAGTTCGGCTTCCTTGCCGTGCTCTACCTCTTCCTGCTGTGGGTCGCGCGCAGCGCCCTGCGGGACCTGCGTGGGAACAGCCGAGCGGGCTTTGGTGCGGGCGGCTCTGCGGCTGGCGCCACGGGCAGGGCGGGCTCGGAAAGCACTGGTCTGTACTCGGCCTCCGCGCTCGCTCGCTCGGACCTCTCCCACTGCACTCCCCGGCTCGTCGTCGCCCGCGCCAGCGGCCACGAGCCCGGGATGATCTACGACCTCGACGACGACCTCGTGCTCGGCCGCGGCGACCACGCCGAGATCCGTCTCGAGGACCCCTTCGCCTCCTCGCGCCACGCCCGCATCTACGCGCAGGCCGGCACGCTCGTGCTCGAGGATCTCCGCTCCACAAACGGCACGTACCTCAACGAGGAGCTGCTCGACACCACCCCCCGCCCCCTGCACCCCGGCGATCACCTGCGGATCGGCGAGAGCGAATTCGTCTTCGAGGTCGAGTGACCGTGTTGCGCGTAGCCGAGCAGTACGCGGGGACTGACACCGGTCTGCAGCGGCGCGCCAACGAGGACTCGCTGCTCGCCCGCGCGCCGCTGTTCGTCGTCGCCGACGGCATGGGCGGCGCGCGGGCGGGCGAGGTCGCTTCGAGGATCGCGGTCGAGTCCTTTCACGCCGGCCTCGACGACGACGAGAACCCCGAGGAGGGCCTCGTCGCGCACGCGCTCGCCGCCAACGCGCGCATCTACGAACTCTCGCGCGAAAACGCCGAGCAGGCCGGAATGGGCACCACGCTCACCGCGGTGTACGTCGGCGAGGCCGAGGTCGCCGTCGCCCACGTCGGCGACTCCCGCGCCTACTGCCTGCGCGACGGGGAGTTGCTGCGCCTCACCGACGACCACTCGCTCGTGGACGAGCTGATCCGCGAGGGGCGCCTCACCCCCGAGGAAGCCGAGGAGCACCCCCAACGCTCGATCATCACGCGCGCACTTGGCCCCGAAGAGACCGTGGAGGTGGACACCCGCTCCTTTCGCGCACGCGCGGGAGACCTCTACTTGCTGTGCAGCGACGGGCTCACCTCGATGGTCGGCGAAGCCCGCCTCGCCGAGATCCTGCGCCAGTACGCCCACGCACGCCTGCGCGACGCCGGCGAGGCGCTGATCGCCGAGGCCAACCGCGCGGGCGGACGCGACAACATCACGGTGATCCTGCTGCGCCTCGAGGAGGTGGGCTCGAGCCCACCCACCCCTGGCGCCCCTGCCGAGGGCCACGCGGACGACCGATCCGAAACGGACCGGCACGCCACGCTCGTCGGCGTCCCCGCCGTGGCCGCACCGGCCGCGGACGGGGACGGTCGGCAGGCATCCGCCGCGCAGCCCGCGCTCGGCGACGCTCGACGGACACGCTCCTCGCAGACCGTGGTCGCACGGCGCCCCCGCGCCCCGGCCCCGGCGCGCTCCACGGAGACCCGGGGGGGCTGGGGCCGCGCCCGCCTTCGTCGCTCGCTGCCCGCGCTGGTCGTACTCACCGTGCTCGGTGTGCTCGCCGCCGGGGCCTACGTAGCCTCCCAGTCGGTCTACTTCGTCGCCACCAACTCCCGCGGCCTCGTGACCGTGTACCAGGGCTTTCCCTACGAGCTCCCCGGCGGCCTGGAGCTCTACAGCAGCTACTACGTCTCCGGGGTCGGCGCCTCCACGCTGAGCCCCGCTCGACGGCGCGAACTGCGCGAACACACGCTTCGCTCCGAAGGCGACGCGGGCTCGCTGGTGCGTAGCCTCGAACTGGAAGAGCTCAGCGAATGAACCGCCCGATCCTGCGGTTGTACGGGTTGGTCGTCCTACTGTTCGCGCTGCTCGTCGCCTTCACTTCGCGCTGGACGGTCTTCGAGGCCTCCTCACTGCGCGAAAACCCGCTCAACCACCGGCCCCTGCTGGAGCAGGAGCGCGTCCAGCGCGGGGCGATCCTCGCCGCCGACGGCACCGTGCTCGCGCGCAGCGTGCGCACCCGCGAAGGCACCTACGAACGCACCTACCCCTCAGGCGGAGAGTTCGCCCAGGCGATCGGCTACTCCTACCCGCTGAGTCTCGCGCGCACAGGCCTCGAGCGCTTCCGCAACGCCGCGCTCACCGGCGAGTCGCAGAGCAACCTCCAATCGATCCTCAACCAGATCCAGGGGCGCAGCAACCGCGGGGATCGGGTGGTGACCACGCTCGACCCCGCCGCCCAGCGGGCGGCGCTCGCGGCGCTCGGTAGCCACCAGGGCGCCGTGGTGGCGCTCGATCCGTCCACCGGGGCGGTGACGGTGATGGCGTCCACCCCGAGCTACGACCCCAACGCGCTGCGCTCCCCCGCCTCCTCCGCCAAGCTGAAAGACGACAGCGAAGCGCCGCTGGTCAACCGCGCCGTGCAGTACGGGTACGCGCCGGGCTCCACCTTCAAGGTCGTGACTGCCACCGCCGCCCTCGACACCGGTCAATTCACACCCTCCTCGACGGTGAACGGGCGCAACGGCATCGTCGTCTCCGGTGTGCCCCTCAGCAACGACAACGACGAAAGCTTCGGCGAGCTCACCCTCACTCAAGCGCTGGCGAAATCGGTCAACACCGTGTGGGCTCAGGTCGCCGAACACCTCGGTGCGCACACGCTCGCCCGCTACATGCGCCGCTTCGGGTTCGACGCAAAGCCCCAGCTCGACTACCCCGCCGACGAAATGTCCGCCAGCGGCGAGTACCGCCACGAACGGCCGATCCCCCCCACCAGCCCCTTCGTCGACGTGGGGCGCATGGGCATCGGGCAGGACAAACTGCAGGTCGCCCCCCTGCAGATGGCCGAGGTCGCCGCCGCCGTCGCCAACCACGGCAGGCTGATGGTTCCCCACCTGACCGCCCGCATCCTCGACCCCGAAGGGCGCACCGTGCAGCAGGTCGCTCCCCGCGTGCGGTCGGTCGTGATGAAACCCTCGACAGCCGCCGCGGTCACCTCGATGATGGAAGCCGTTGTCAACGAAGGCACCGGTACCCCCGCGCAGATCCCCGGGGTGCAGGTGGCCGGCAAGACCGGCACCGCCGAAACGCAGATCGGCACCGCGGTCAACAACGTGTGGTTCATCGCCTTCGCCCCCGCCGCCAACCCCACCGTGGCGATCGCCGTGACACTGAAGGGCGTGCCCGGGTACGGCGCCGCGTTCGCGGCGCCCGTTGCCAAGCGGGTGATGGAAGTGTTGCTTCATGGTTGAAGGCGTAGCCTTGCGCCGGGCCGTCCGCTTGAAGGCGGCTCTTCGTACGACCTGGACGGCCCGGGGATGATCGAATCCGGCACCGTGATCGACGGGCGCTACGAGGTGCTCTCCCGGATCGGCACGGGGGGCATGGGTGATGTGTACCTCGCGCGCGACCAGTTGCTGGGACGTCAGGTGGCGGTCAAGCTGCTGCACCACCGCTTCGCCGAAGACCAGGAGTTCGTGGAGCGCTTCCGCCGCGAGGCCTCCTCCGCCGCGAGCCTCTCGCACCCCAACGTGGTCGCGATCTTCGACCGCGGGGAGTGGGACGGGACGTACTACATCGCGATGGAGTACCTCCCCGGCCGCTCGTTGAAGGCGGTGGTGCGCGAACGCGGCCCGTCGGACCCCGCGGCGGCGATCGACATCGTCGTCCAGATCCTCCACGCCGCGCGCTTCGCGCACCGGCGCGGGGTGATCCACCGTGACCTCAAGCCCCACAACGTGATCCTCGACGAGGAGGGCCGCGCGAAGGTCACCGACTTCGGGATCGCCCGCGCGGGCGCCTCGGACATGACGCTCACCGGCTCGATCATGGGCACCGCCCAGTACCTCTCCCCCGAGCAGGCCCAGGGCCACGCGGTGAGCGCTGCCTCGGACATCTACGCGGTGGGGATCGTGCTGTACGAGCTGCTCACCGGCGTCGTCCCCTTCGACGGGGAGACCGCGGTGACGATCGCGCTCAAGCAGGTCTCCGCCACGCCCCCGCCCCCGAGCATGCTCAACTCGGCGGTCGGGCCGGAGCTCGACGCAGTCGTGCTGGCGGCGCTCGCCAAGGACCCCGCGGAGCGCTTCGCCGACGCCGAGCAGTTCATCGCAGCGCTCGAGCACGTACGTCGCGGTCTGCCCGGCGGGGGCGGGCGGGCGCCGACGAGCCCCGGCGGCAACGGACCGGTCGTCCCCGCGGCCACCGCTGCGCTGCTGCTGCCCCTCGCGAGCGAGACCTCCGCGCAGGACGGCGGCCCCGACGAGGATGCGCGCCGGCGCAGACGCCGCTGGTGGTGGATCGGCGGCGCCGCGCTGCTGGCGTTGGCGGCGGCCGGGGTGGCGCTGGCACTGCTGGCGCCCGCCGCCAAGCACCGGGTGACCGTGCCCTCCGTCACCGGTCGCACCGAAGCGCTCGCCGCGCAGGCGCTCAGAGCACAGGGCCTCACGCCCGTCCCCGTGCAGGCGGCAAGCGCAGAGGTTGGTGTGGGTCTCGTGATCAGCGAGAGCCCGGCGGCGGGGACTCTGGTGCAGCGGGGCGCCCGCGTGGGTCTCGTCGTCTCCACGGGCCCTGGCACCGCCGGAGTGCCCGAAGTGAAGGGCCTGACGAGCGCACAGGCTGTGCACAAGCTCACGAAGGCCGGCTTCAAGCCCACGACGCAGGACCGCTCGAGTGCCACCGTGCCGGTGGGGACCGCGATCGGCACCGAACCCTCCCAGGGCGTGGCGGTGGTGGCGGGCAGCCCGGTGACGGTCTTCGTCTCCAGCGGGCCCCCGCAGGTGGACGTGCCCGAAGTGACCGGCCAGAGCGAAGCCGAAGCGCGCGCCACGCTGCGCGCCGCGGGCCTGCACGCGGGGGCCGTAACCAAGCGCGAAGAACCGGGCCAGGCGCCGGGCACGGTGCTCTCGCAGTCCCCCGCCGGGGGTGTCCCGGTGCATGGCGGCGAAGCCGTGAACCTCGTGGTGGCGAAGGCGCCGCAGGAAGTCACGGTGCCGCGCGTCGTCGGCAAAAAGAAGGAACGCGCCGAAGGCGAACTGATCGGCGCGGGCTTCGCCTCGAAGTCGATCGTGCGCACGGTCTCCAGCGTTGCGGAAGTGGGGCTTGTGTTGCAGCAGAGTCCCGCCGGCGGGACCAAGGCCAAGAGCGGCGCCACCGTCACGATCACGGTGGGCGTGCTCGGGCAGCAGACCACGCCGAGCACCACCCCGACGACCACGCCCGCACCGAGCACCGCCACGACGCCGCCCTCCGCCACGCCGGCGCCAGGCGCCGCTCCGTGAGCGCCCCGCTCACCGTGGCGCTGCTGGCGGGCGGGCGCTCCTCTGAGCACGACGTGTCGCTCGCTTCCGCGTGCGCCGTGCACCAGGGCCTCGAGCGGGCGGGGCACGAGGTGCGACGGGTGGAGATCGGCCGGGATGGTGTGTGGCGCTGCACGGAGGAGCGGCTGAGCCTGCGCCCGGGCGAGGGACTGCTCGGCGCGGACGTCGCGTTCCCCATGCTCCACGGCCCCTTCGGCGAGGACGGGACCGTGCAGGGGGTGTTGGAGACGCTCGACGTGGCCTACGTGGGGGCTGGAGTGGCAGCTTCGGCACTGTGTATGGACAAGGTGCTCTGCAAAGGGCTGCTGTCCGCCGAGGGGGTGCCCCAGGTGGACTACGTCGGCGCGCGCGTCGAGCGCTGGCGGCGCGTGCCGACCGAGGTGCTCGGGGAAGTCGCCGCGCTCGAGCTCCCGGTGTTCGTCAAGCCCGCTCACCTGGGCTCCTCGGTGGGCATCGCCAAGGTCGCGCACGCCGCGCAACTGGGGGAGGCGCTGGACCGGGCCTTCACGCACGACCCGCTCGTGATCGTGGAGGCGGCTGCGCCCGGGCTCGAGGTCGAGTGCGCGGTGCTCGGCCCCGCGCTCGCCTCCGTGCCCGGGGAGATCGTCCTCGCGGGGGAGTGGTACGACTACGCGGCCAAGTACGAGGCGGGAGGGATGGAGTTGGTGGTGCCCGCCCGCATCTCCCCGGCGGCGCGCGCGAGGGTGCGGGAGCTGGCGCTGGAGGTGTTCGCGTACACCGGCTGCGAGGGCCTCGCCCGCGTGGACTTCTTCGTGGAGGGCGAGCGGGTGTTCGTGAACGAGCTGAACACGATGCCCGGCTTCACCCCGACGAGCGTGTACCCCAAGCTGATCGAGGCCTCGGGGGTCCCCTACCCGGAGCTCGTGGACCGCCTCTGCCGGCTGGCTATCGAGCGCTGGGAGGGGCGGCGGGCGCACCGGTACTGAGCAACATCTCCACGAGCACGCGCGGGTCGCGACGGACGCGAGGAGGCGCCGAACCGGGGGGTCTTTTTTTAAGATCGAGTTGGGCGGGGTCGCGCAGCTTGTTCAGACGGCCCGTTTGGATGAGCCGCTCGTCGACCGCTCCGAGGCGACCCTCGAAGGTGGTGTAGACGGGAGTCCCGAGCGCGACGGCCTCGCGGTTCATGGTGCCGCCGGCCGAGATCACGAGGTCGGCGCGGGCGATCAGCGATTGAGCGTCGATTGCTTGGCTGGGGACAATGAAGCCGGGCACCCCAGTGAGCTCCGCCCGCTGGGCCTCGGTGCGCGGCAGCACCACCGACTGCACCCCCTCCGCGCCGGCCGCGGCCTCGCGTAGGCGCTCCAAGACCTGCGCGAAGAGGTCGTTCTCGAAGCGGTGGTAGAGCGAGACCTCGGGCGGGGTGCGCACCACGACGATCGGCCGTTCGGCGTCGAGTTGGAGCTCGACGAGGATCGTGGGGTCCGGCTCGAAGTCCGCGAGGTAGTACTCCTCCTTGAGCCCCTCGTAGGCGCGCACCTTTCCGCGAGCCCCATACCGCTCCAGGCGCTCGGGTGGGATCGCGTCGGGCACCACCACCGCGCGGGCGAGGCGGCAGTTGATGTGGTGTTGCACGGTGGCCCACTCGTAGTCGAACATCGTGGCGCTCGGGATCCCCAGCAACGCGGCGGCGACGCTCACGTCGTTGGAGCCGTGGCCGAGTGCGATCTCCAAGCGCCCGGGGGAGTGGGTTACCCTCCCGTCGGGGCCCGTCCCAGCGCCATCTTCGCCACCGCCTCTCCGGCCCCCACGAGCCTCCCCCCGCGCCCAGCGCACGAGCGCGGCGGAGCGCAGCGCGAGGCCCCCGGCCTTCGCGGCGAGCCGCTCGCCGCGGTGGCGTCCGATCGCCGTGTGGGGGATCTGGAAACGGCGCAGCAGGCCGAGCGTCTGGGCGAAGTCGCGCGCCGTCACCCGCACTTCGTGGCCCTCGCGTTCCAGCGCCTCGATCACGGGGCGCATCACAAGCACGTGGGGGCTGTTGGTGAGGTCGATCCAGACGCGCACGACAGGGAGCACGGTATCGTTGGCGCACCCCATGCCGATCCTCGCCTCGGTCACCGAATCGGTCGTCACGGCCACCTGGCACTTCGTCCGCGACGGAGGACTGCCGGCGGTGTTCGTGCTGATGGCGCTCGGCTCGGCGTGCATCCCGATCCCCTCGGAGGTGGTGATGCTGTTCGCCGGCTTCGCCGTTGCCGACCCGGGGGGCTCGGGAGCGCACCACCACCTGACGATGACCGGCATCGTGCTCGCC
The DNA here is from genome assembly GCA_963702085.1 of uncultured Solirubrobacterales bacterium. GTDB lineage: Bacteria > Actinomycetota > Thermoleophilia > Solirubrobacterales > Solirubrobacteraceae > Palsa-744. The sequence continues at coordinate 3,948,965 of OY969707.1, forward strand.
GGCCTGCTCGGCACCCTGGTGGGCTCGTGGGTCGCCTACGGGGTGGGCCGCGGCGGGCGTCTGGAGCTGATGAAACGCCACGGCCACCTGGTGCACATGGGCCCCGCTCAGATCGACCGCGCGGACCGTTGGTTCCAGCGCTACGGCGACCCCGCGGTGCTCTTCGGCCGCATGATCCCGCTGGTGCGCGCCTTCGTGTCGCTCCCCGCCGGGGTGGCGAAGATGCCGCCGCTGCGCTTCACGGTGCTCACCGCGATCGGCTCGATCCCCTGGGTGCTCGCGCTGGCGCTCGCGGGCCATGCGCTCGGCAGCGAATGGACGAGCGTGCGCAAAGGCTTCGAGTACGTCGACTACCTGATCCTCGCGCTCGTGGTCGCAGGCGTCGGTTACGTGATCGTCCGTCGCCGTCGTGGAGGACCGGGGGCGGGCGTGGATGCCCTCGCGGAGGAGACCGGCGAATCGGCGCCCGCGGAGGTGGGTTGACCCACCCGGCGATCCTGGCCCAGGTCTTCGCCATGCCGTCGAGGCTCTCCCTCCGCCACGCGATCGCCCTCGGCTTGGTGCAGGGCCCCACCGAGGTGCTCCCGGTCTCCTCCTCGGCGCACATCGCGCTGCTCCCCCGCCTGGCGGGCTGGTCCGAGGCGGAGCTCGACGCCGAGCTGCGCAACTCCCTGGAGGTGGCGCTGCACGCGGGCACGGCGGCGGCGCTGTTGATCGCCCTTCGCGGGGAGCTGGTGGACGCGCTGCGCGAACTGAATGGCCGCGCCCTGACGGCGGCAACCCTGGCCCTTGCCCCGCCCGCGCTTGCGGGGTACCTTCTGGAGGGGCGGCTGGAGCGCCGCCCGAGCACGCCGCGCGCCCTGGCCGCGGGTCTCGCGCTTGGCGGCATCGCCATGGCGCTGGTCGACGTCAAGGGGGGCGAGCGCCCGGCGGCCGATGCGGGCCCCCGCGACGGGTTCGCGCTCGGGTTCGCGCAGGCCCTGGCCCTGCTCCCGGGCATCTCGCGCAACGGCGCGACGCTCGGGACGGCCCGCGCCCGCGGCTTCGACCGCGAGTCCGCCCAGACCCTCTCCTGGCGCGTGGGCCTGCCGGTGATCGCTGGTGCGGCGGGGCTCAAGGCCCGTCGGCTCGCCCAGTGCGGAGTGCCGGCTGGGGAGGGCCCCGCTCTCGCCGTCGGAGCTACCGCGGCCTTCCTCTCCACCCTGGCGAGCGCGCCGCTGGTACGCCCCGGCAGGCGCGGCCGTGCGCTGTGGCCGGTCGCGCTCTACCGCGGTGGGCTGGCACTGCTTGCCATCCGCCGCTCAGTCTGACCACGCGGCCGGCCCCCCTCCCGCTGCGACACTCCCCCCATGCTCGTCCTGACCTTGGCCCTCGGCGCGTCGCTCTGCTACGGCGTGTCGAACTACCTCGGCCCACAGCTGGTGCGCCAGCACGAGCTGGTCGCGGTGCTGGTCGTGTCGCAGGTCGCGGCGCTCGCGGTGTGCGCGCTGTATCTCGCGCTCGACGGCGGGCGGGCGCTGCCGTCGGGCGACATGTGGTTGGCGCTGCTCGCGGGCGTGGGAAACGCGGGTGGGCTGATCGGCTTCTACAAGGCGGCCGAGCTCGGGCCCCTGTCGGTGGTCGCGCCGATCGGGGCGTCCGGAGTCGTGATCCCCGTGGTGTGGGGGCTGGCGAGCGGCGACTCGCTGAAGGCGCCACAGGTCGTGGGGTTGGTGCTCGCGATGGGTGGCGCGGTGCTCGTCGCCCGTCGCAGCTCGGCCCACCGCACCGCCGCGCCAGGGGTGGGTGGGACCCACAACCATCGCGCCAGCATCCTGTGGGCGGCCGGTTCGGCGGTCGCCTTCGGGGTCTTCCTCACCGCGCTGCCCAAGGCGTCGGCGCACGGGCGCGCGTGGGCGCTGTTCGATGCGCGACTCGCGCTGATCGCGTTGCTGGCGATCTGGGCTGGGCGCGAGCTCGCCGCGATCAGATTCACCCGCGCCAGCGCGCTGCTCGCGGTTCCCGGCGTGCTGCTGGTGGTCGGGACGGTGATGTACACGACCGCGGCCGCCCACGGGCAGCTCTCGCTCGTGTCCGTGCTCGGCTCGCTGTTCCCGGTCGTCACCGTCGGCCTCGGGGTGGCGCTGCTGGGCGAGCGGCTGTCGCGCGCGCAGGCGGTCGGGGTCGCCGCGGCGCTCACCGGGATCGCGCTGATCGCGCTGTAGCCCGGGCCGCCACCCGACCGCGCACAATAGAGAGAGCCATGACGACCGAAACGCTGCTCGGTACCGCGCTCGGCGGGCGTTACCGCCTGGACGCCCAGATCGGCAAGGGCGGGATGTCGACGGTCTACCGCGCGTTCGACACAGTGCTCGAACGGCCGGTGGCGATCAAGTTGATGCACCGCGAGATCGCCTCGGACACCGACCAGCTGGAGCGCTTCCGCCGTGAGGCGCGCGCGGTGGCGCAACTCAGCCACCCGCACATCGTGACCGTGATCGACGCCGGCGAGGAGGCCGAGGAGGATGGGGATCCCACCCGCCCGGCAACCCCAACTCCGTACATCGTCTTCGAGTACGTCGAAGGCGAAACGCTGAAGGCAATGGTCCGCCACACCGGGCCGCTCAAGATCGCCGAGGCGCTCGCGTACGCGATCGAGATCGCGCGGGCGCTCGGGGCAGCTCCACGAGCACCACATCGTGCACCGCGACGTGAAGCCGCAAAACGTGCTGCTGACCGCGGAGGGCACCGCCAAGATCACCGACTTCGGCATCGCCCGGACGCTCACCGAGCAGGGGCTCACCCTGGAGGGGCGCGTGCTCGGGACCACCGACTACGTCTCCCCCGAGCAGGCCCTCGGGCATCCCGTGACGGGGCAGTCGGACATCTATTCGCTGGGCGTGGTGCTCTACGAGATGCTCACCGGCGCGGTGCCGTTCACCGGGGCGAACCCGGTGGCGGTTGCGATGCGCCACGTCCGCGAGGAGATCCCCGACGTGCAGTACCGCCGGCCGGAGGTCTCCGCCGCGACCGCGGCCGTCGTGGAGCGCGCAACCGCCAAGGACCTCGCCCGGCGCTACCCCGACGTGCCCACGCTGCTGCACGACCTCGAGGAGGTGCTGGCGGTCGAGGCCGCGCGCGCGGGGGGGACCACGGGAGAGGTCACGACCGTGCTGCGCACTCTCCCCGCGCCCGCCCGCAGGCGAGTGCCGTGGCACCTGCGCCACCCCGTCCGCTGGTTGGGCTCGCTCGCGCTGCTCGGCGGCCTGCTCGCGCTGGGGCTCGCCTTGGCGGCCGGCCACACCCACCGCGGTATCGCCCCCGACGTGGACGCCAAACCGGGCCTCACGCCGGTACCTCTGGAACAGACCTCCGCCCACGACTACAACCCCTACGGCAACGAACCCGAACACCCCACCCAAGTGGCCAACGTGGTCGACGGCGACCCCGAAACCGTGTGGAGCACCGAGCACTACCTGGACGACACCTTCGGATCCAAGCCGGGGACCGGGGTCTACCTCGACGCAGCACCCGGTCTGAGTGCCCGCGCGATCGAGATCCAAACGCCCACGCCCGGGCTCACCGCGGCCGTCTACGCCGCGCACGCATCCGACGCGAACCTGCCCTACGGGGCCCCGCAGAGCCTCCCCGAACGCGGTTGGGTGCAGCTCGCCCCGCCACGGGCCGTCTCCGCGCAGATCACGATCCCGCTCGACACCCGCGGCGTGCGCTTCCGCTACTACCTGCTGTGGATCACCCACCTGCCGCCCCACAGCGAAACCGCGGCGCTGTCGGGTGTGACGCTCTTCAAGTAGACGCCTACAATTCGGGGCAATGCGCCGACGTCTCCGCTCGGCGGCTCCTGTCCGCTTCCACCGGCACATGCTGCCCCAGCTCGTGGTGGACGGGGTGCTGGTCGCGGCCGCCTACTACTTCGCCTTCCAGTTGCGCTTCGACGAGGGGCTGCCCCACCGCTACGAGCTGCTGCGGGAACGCACGATCTGGTGGGTCGTGCTCGGGGGCGTGGCGGTGCTGGTGCTTGCGCGGGTGTACCTGCGCAGCTGGAGCTACTCGGGGCAGCGCGACTACGAGGCGGTTCTGCGCGGCGCGGCGGCGGTTGTGGTGCTCGCGGTCGTCGGGGTGGCGGTGGCGCGGCCCGTGCAGGTGCCCTACGGCCCCTACCACCACGGGCGGCCGGCAGGGGTGGTCGCGGTGGGTCTGCCGGTGGGGGTGATCGTGGTGTTCTTCCTGCTGGCGCTGGTGGCGCTGGTCGGCGTGCGGGTGCTAGCTCGCGCGGCCCACGAGCGCCGTCTGCCGGGGGCGCTGCGCGGCGTGCGCGAGGGGGAGCGCGGCGTGCTGATCGTCGGCGCGGGCGACGGCGGGCGGCTGGTGCTGCGGGAGATCGTGCGCAACCGCGGGCTCGGCCTCGCGCCGGTGGGGTTCCTCGACGACGACCCCCGCCTACGGGGGCTGCGGATCGAAGGGGTCCGGGTGCGGGGCGACACGCAGGGCGACCTGCCGCGCATCCTCGAGGAGGCCGAGCCCGAGGAAGTGATCATCGCGATCCCCTCCGCGCCGGGCTCGACGCGCGCGCGCGTGGTGCGCGAGTGTCGCGCGCGGGGGATCCCGGTGCGCACGCTGCCCACGGTCTTCGAGCTGCTGCAGAACCGCGGCCCGACCGGGGCGGGCGCGGGCGCCGTCGCCCGCCAGGTGCGCGAGGTGCGCGTCGAGGATGTGCTCGGCCGCGAGCCGGTGGTGATGGAGCTCGACCGCGTCGGCTCCTACCTGGCGCACGAGGCCGTGGTGCTGGTGACCGGCGCGGGCGGCTCGATCGGCTCGGAGCTGTGCCGGCAGATCGCGCACGTGGGGCCGCGTCGGCTGGTGCTGGTGGACCACGCCGAGGACAACCTGTTCGCGATCGAGCGGGAGCTGCTGGACGAGCGCCACGTGGCGCCGGGCGCGCTGGCGGCGGTGCTGGCGGACTGCAAGGAGGAGGAGCGCATGCGCGAGGTGCTCGCCGAGCACCGCCCCACGGTGGTCTTCCACGCCGCCGCGTACAAGCACGTGGGCCTGATGGAGTCAAACCCCGTCGAGGCGGTGCGCAACAACGCGATCGCCACGCGCGTGGTGGCGCACGTCTGCGGGGACTCCGGGGTGGAGCGCTTCGTGCTCGTCTCCACCGACAAGGCCGTCGCGCCGGCGACTGTGATGGGGGCCTCCAAGGCGCTCGCGGAGCTCGCGCTGGAGGGCGCGGCGGCGCGCCACCCGGCGACCGTCTACAAGGCGGTGCGGTTCGGCAATGTGCTCGGCTCCTCCGGCTCGGTGGTGCCGATCTTCCGCCGCCAGATCGCGCGCGGCGGGCCGGTGACGGTCACCGACGAGCGCATGACGCGCTACTTCATGACGATCCCCGAGGCCGTCCAGTTGATCATCCGCGCGGGCTCGCTGGGTTTCCCGCACGTGCCGCGCACGGCGGAGGTGCTGGTGCTCGACATGGGCGAGCCGGTGCGCATCGTGGAGCTCGCGCGCGCGATGATCGAGCTCTCGGGCCTCGACCCCGACCGCGACATCGAGGTCGAGATCGTGGGCCGCCGCGCCGGGGAGAAGCTGCACGAGGAGCTGTTCAACCCCTACGAGTGCGCCCGGCCGACGGCGACCGAGAAGATCCTGCTCGCCGAGCGCGCGCCGCTCGCGCCGGAGGCGGTGGAGGAGGCGTTCGCAGAGATCAACCTGCTGGTGCTGGAGGGGGACGCCGCCGGTCTCGCGGCGAAGGTCGCGGACCTGACCTCGCAGGCGCGCAGACGCGTGGATCGGGTCGCCACCCACCCAGCCGCCCACTCGACCGCTGACCCGGCCACCCACCTCGAGCCGGTGGCCGCTGCCGCGGGGGAACCCGCAACGGCGCCGGAGGCGCCTGTCCCACTCATACACTCTGGCGACGCATGACCGCACTGCCGCTGGCGCTCTCGATCTCCAACACGCTGCTCAAGGCCGGCGCCCTGGCCGCCGTCGCGGGCCTCGTGGGGGTCGCGGCGCTCTCGCTGCTCGTCTTCTCACAGGCGCGCGAGATCAAGCGTCTGCGCGAGTGGGCCGGGCGCGCGCCGGAGCGCGCCGCGGAGCTCGACCGAAGCCTGGAGACACTCGCCTCCGGCGAGAATCCCCGTTTCGGCCAGCGGGTCGGCGCCGAGGCGGCGATCCGCATCCAGCGCACCGTCCAGCCGGTGCCCCGCCCCGCCGGGGCGGTCGTACCCCGGGCCACTCCGGTGGTCACTCGCGCGACGGCCGCGGGACCCGCGGCAGGGGTCGCCGCCGGGGTGGCGGTCACCGCCGCGGGCGAGGCCGTCGCCGGCCAGCCGACCGCGACTCCTGTGCCCGGTCAGCCGGCGTTCGTGCCCACCGCGCAGACCGCTGTGGCCACGACCGCCCAACCGGAGGCGCCTCTCGCGCCTGAACAGGCGGAGGAGGATCCAAAGCCCGACGGCGCCGAGCAGCCCGCGCCCACCCCGCCGGCCGAGGAGGGCGCTCCCCAGCCAGCGCCGGGTGCGACGAACGGTGCGCCGGGCAAGCCCGTTGCGCCCGAGGGTGCCCCCGAGCCTGTTGCGGGCGAGGTCGAGCCGGCTGTCGCCGAGGCTGAGCCGGCTGTGAAAGAGCCCGAGCCGAGCGTCCCCGCCCCACTGACGGTGGCGGCGCTCGCTGCCGCCACAGGGTCCGCCGCGGTGGCGTCGCGTGTCGTGGAGACCGCCCCTCCAGCGGCCGCGCGCGCGGCCGCTCCACCGGTCCCCGCGAGAGCTCCGACACCGCCGCCCACGCGCCCCCCGCTGCCCCCCCGTCCGTCGGTGTCTCCGCGCCCCGCGGGAGCTCCCGGTCCCGCCCGCCCGTCGGCGTCTGCGCGTTCGGGGGGGGAGGGAGTGGGCAGGGGCCGCGGTGACGCGGCGGGGTTGTCGGGACGTGGCGAGGCGGGGTACCAGTTCCTGCGCGAAGACGAGCCTTCGCCACGGCGGGCGACGGCGCTGATCGTGGTCGGGGTCGTGGTCGGCGTCGCGGTGCTGGCGGCGGTGCTGCTGTCGAGCGGTGGCGGCTCGTCGAACAAGTCCCCGGGGAGCACGCAGGGGAGCTCGACCGCCTCCGGCGGGCACAGCTCCCACCACACCACACCGGCGGTGGCAAGCCCGGCGGAAACGCACGTGGTGGTGCTCAACGCCACCGAAACAAACGACCTCGCCCACCAGCTGTCGGGGAACCTGCAGCGCAGCGGCTACACGCTCGCGACCGCGCTGAGCGGGACTCCTCCGGCCCGCTCGACGTCGGTGGTGGAGTACGCGAACGGCCACCGCACCGAAGCGCAGCACGTGGGGCAGACGCTCGGTATCGGCGAAGTGCAGCCGCTGGAAGGCGCGGTCACGCCGCTGGCGGGCTCGGCGACGGTGGTGGTGATCGCGGGCGCCGACCAGGCCGCGCTGGCAAGCTCGGGCAGCGGCGAAGCCCCCGCGAATGCAGGCTAGCTTCCTCGACATCCCCGAGCGCTCGCGCAAGCCGCGCGAGCGGGGACTCACGCACGTGCTCGACCGGGGCCTGTCGCTCGCGGAGGTCGACGGGCTGGTGGAGACCGCGGGGGAGTGCGTGGACATCGTCAAGCTGGGGTGGGGCACGGCGGTGGTGAGCGAGAACCTGCGGCCGAAGCTGGAGCGCTACGCCGCACACGGCATCCCCGTGGTGCTCGGCGGCACGCTCACCGAGCTGGCGGTGCGCCAGGGCCGCGTCGAGAGGCTGGTCGCGTGGTTGGAAGAGCTGGGGCTGCGCCACGTCGAGGTCTCCGACGGCACGATCGCCCTGGAGCCCGAAGTAAAGACGCACCTGATCCGCACGCTCGCCGCCGCCGGCTTCACGGTGCTCGCGGAGGTCGGCAGCAAGGACGCCGCGCACATCATGGCCCCGTACGTGTGGGTGGAGCAGATCGAACGCGACCTGCAGGCCGGCGCGTGGAAGGTGATCGCCGAGGCGCGCGAGTCGGGCACCGCGGGCATCTACCGCGCCGACGGCGAGGTGCGCAGCGGCCTGATCGACGAGATTGCGCACGCGGTCGAGCCCGACCGCCTGATCTTCGAGGCGCCGCGCAAGGAGCAGCAGGTGTGGCTGCTCGACTTCTTCGGCTCGGAGTGCAACCTCGGCAACATCGCCCCCAGCGACGTGCTCTCCCTGGAGACGCTCCGCCTGGGGCTGCGCTCGGACACCGTGGAGCGCTTCGCCTTGGACGGGCAGGATTGATAGGAGAGGGCTCCGCCCCCCAAGGGGGCTCCGCCGAGCGGCGTTCGCGCGAGGAGACGGGGCAGGCGCAGAGACCGATCGGAGATCGGCCAGCGCGCGTGGTGTTTGCGGTGTTGGTCGTCGCGTGCTTCGCAGCGTTCGTGGCGACGCAGCGGCTCAAGCACACGCCGACTCCTGTACAGGAATTCAAGATGGACGAAGCCTTTCAACCGACCCGCGTGCCCGCCGCGGCCTGCCGCGGGAGGGTGCCGGCAAGCCTGGTGAACTCGAGCAAGAGAGTGGAGTACCTCGCGTTCAAGATCGCGCAGGCTGACAAGGTGACGGTCGAGATCGTCAACTCGGCCAGCCACGACGTGGCGAGGGTCGTGCGCGACCTCCCGGTGCAGCGGTACAAACCGGTCTCGCTCTGCTGGAACGGCCAGTTGGGGCCGACCGAGAGCGGCGGGCTGGCGCTGGCAGGGGAATACCGGCTGCTGGTGCACCTGCACGACCAGGACCTCACGCGGTACTCCACGCGCAGCTTCCGGTTGGAAGGGCGCCCGTGACGGTCGAAAAGCTCGGCCTGATCGCGGTGGCGCTGCTCGCCGCAGTGGCAGTGCTCGCCCGCCCGCCACGGATCTCCGAACGGGCGCGGGCGGCGGCGATGCTGGGGGCTGTGATCATCACGCCGGTACTGCTGGCGGTGGATATCTGGCACACCTCGCAGTTGACCCACCTGCGCCATCAGCCCGCGAAGGCCGCCGCGGCGGTCGTCCTGGGCCTGGCGGTCGTGGCCGCGCTCGCGGTGCTGATCCACCAGCGCCCCCGGGCGTTCGCGCTGCTGGCCGTGTTCGCGCTGCCGTTCCGTCTGCCGATCGCCACGGGCGCCAGCACGTCGAACCTGCTGATTCCGCTCTACCTGGTCGTGGGCGCGGGCGCGCTGGCGTACCTGACGCCGCGTCTGCTTGGTCGTTCCACACCGCCCGTACGACAGGCGCCGATGCTGGCCGAAACGGGGATGCTCGCCGAAGGCGAGTGTCTCCCGGCTTCGGTCGAATGGCTGCTCGCCGCCTCGGTTGTGCTGTATGGGCTGCAGGCGGCCTACTCGGCGGACTTCTCCAAGGCGCTTGAGAACATGGTCTTCTTCTACGTGCCGTTCGCACTGTTGTTCGCGCTGCTGCGCGAGGTGCGCTGGACGCGCGAGCTGTTGCTGCAGTGCCTTGCTGTGGCGGTGGCGCTGGCTGTCGTGTTCGCCGGGATCGGGTTCGTCGAGTACCACCGCAGGCAGCTGTTCCTCAACCCGAAGGTGGTGGCCGCGGACGAATACGGCAACTACTTCCGGGTGAACTCGCTGTTCTTCGACCCCAACATCTACGGGCGCTTCCTGGCGCTCGTGATGGTGGCGGTGACGGCGGGGGTCCTCTGGAGCGTGCGCCGGCGCGAGGTGCTCGCGGGAGCCGTGGTGCTGCTGTGGCTGCTGGGGGGCCTCGTGACGAGCTTCTCGCAGTCGAGCCTCGCGGCGCTGCTGCTCGGCCTGGCGGTGCTCGCGGCGTACCGGTGGGACGTGCGCGGCACGCTCTACGTGGTGGGGGCGCTGGCGGCGATTGCCGTGGTCGCGCTCGCGGCGGCGCCGTCGAGCCTGCACCTGGGATTGACCGGCAAAGGAGGCTCCGCGAGCAACGCGACGAGCGGGCGCGCGAAGCTTGTCGAAGGCGGTCTGCGCCTCTTCGCCGACCGTCCGCTGCAGGGCTTCGGGCCGGGCTCCTTCGCGCAGGAGTACCGCACCCACGAACACGTCACGAGCGACTCCGCGACCTCGGCCTCGCACACGATCCCGGTGACGGTCGCGGCGGAGCAGGGTGTCGTGGGCCTCGCGCTGTACGTCGCGCTGCTCGTCTCTGCCTTCGCGGTGCTCTTCCGCGGGGCCGGCCGCTCCCCGCCGAGGATCGCCCTCGCGGCGTGCTTCGCCGCGCTGGTGCTGCACACCTTCGCCTACGCGGACTTCCTCGAGGACCCGGAGACTTGGCTGTTGCTGGGGATCGGAGTTGCACTCGCCTGCGAGACGAATGCCAGCGAGGCGCAGCGCCGGGTCAAGCCGGACATGGAGCCGGCGGCCCTGAGAAGCTGAGGGCGTGCGCGACTACCTGAGGCGTCTCCTGAGGACGGGCGCGGCCTACCAGGCGGCGGAAATCGTCGCCAAGGGGATCGCGCTGTTCACGCTGCCGCTCTACACGCGCCACGTCTCCCGCGGCGAATACGGCGCCTACAACACGCTGCTGACCTCGGTGATCCTCGCGTCGATCGTCCTGCGTCTGGGCGTCGGCGAGGCGTTCGTCCGCTTCTACTTCGAGGACGCCGACGCGGCGCGGCGGAAGCGCATCGCGCGCACGGCGACCGCGACCGTGGCGTGGACGACGACCGTGGCCGCGCTCGCCGCGGTGGCCTTCGCGGACCCGCTCTCACGCTTGCTGCTCGGTGAAGCCGACGCGGAACTGCTCGACTGCGCCGTGGTCGGCCTGTGGGCGTTCACGAACCTGGAGATGGCCTACGCGCAGCTGCGCGTGGACGAACGCGCGCGGGCGTACATGTTTGCGTCGGGCGCCAACGTGGCGATGACGGTGGTGTTCACCGTTGCGCTGGTGGTCCTCGCCGGCGAGGGCGCGCGGGGCCTGTTGCTCGGCAACTTCGGCGCCTCGGCGCTGGTCGTGCTGGGCCTGTGGTGGGTGCTGCGCCGACGCTTCTCGCTGCGGGTGCGCCCTCCGGACCTGGGCGCGATGCTGCGCTTTGGGCTGCCTACGGTGCCGGCCGACGCGAGCGTGTACGCGCTGCAGGTGGTCGACCGCCTCTACATCTACCGCGCCTACTCCCACGAAGCGGCGGGGGAATACTCGGTCGCGCTGCAGCTCGCGACGGTCGTGTTCGTGTTCGTGCGCGGCTTTCAGTACGCGTGGCCGCCGCTGGCCTACTCGGTGCAGAGCGACCGTGAGGCGGCGCGGCTGTACTCGCTGGTCACCACCTACTTCGTCCTGGGCACCGGCGTGGTCGTCTGCGCGGTGGCGCTGGTGGGCCGCTGGATGGTGCGGCTGCTCGCCGCGCCGTCGTACTTCGGCGCGCACACCGCGCTGCCGTGGCTGGCGCTCGGGTGGACGCTGTACGGGCTCTACCTCGTGCTGATCGTGATCACCGGCCGTGCGCGGGTGACCCAGCGCAACCTCCCGCCCGCGCTGGTGGGGCTCGCGGTCAACGTGGTGCTGCTGCTCGTGCTCGTGCCGTCCTCCGGCGCGGGCCTGGGCATCGCGGGCGGCGGCCTCGCGCTGTGCGGGTCCTACGTGGCGATGCTCCTGGTCATGCACCTGCTCACGCGGCGTGTGTTCGCCGTCGGCTTCCAGTTGGGGCGCCTCGCGCATTTGGTGGCGATCCTCGCGGGTGTGGCGGTCTCGGGCGAGCTGCTGCTGCCCACCGCCGGCCTCGACGGCCTCGCTTTGCGCGTGGCGTGGCTTTTGCTGATCCCGGCGCTGCTGGCTCTGACGCGCTTCTTCCCCCCGACCGAGCGCGCCCAGGCGCGCCTGCTGGTCGCCGACGCCCGCCGGCGGGTCGCCGCCTTCCGCACCGGTGGGGGCGACGTCGAGGCGTACGCGGAGGACCCGCTGCGCGACCTGTGAGGGGGTCCACGCTCAGCAGGCTCACGGCGGCGTTGAGCGCGCGGCAGACCTCGGTCATCTTCTCGGGGCTGAGTGAGGTGATCCGCCTGGTCAGGAGCGCCTTGCGCACAACGGTGATGTTGTCGGTGCTGAGCACGCAAGGGCCGGGCATGCCGTTCTCGCGGTCGAGGGGGACCTCAGATTGCAGGTGACGGATCGTTCGTGTGCTGGGAACCGCCACGAGCTTCGTCAGGCGGTCGATCGCCTCGTTGCGGGTGAGGATCAGGTAAGGACGCGGCTTTTCGTCGGGCGGCTCGTGCCACCAGACCTCTCCGCGCGCTGGTCTCACGGACGCCAGGGCTGGAGTCCCGCGGCGCGTTCTTCCTCGTCGAGGTCGCGCATTGACGCGGCGGTCGTGGCGTCGGTCTGCGCGTCGAGGTCGCCCCACTCGTCGATGATCGACCCCGACCTGTCCTCGGCTGCGAGCAGCGCGCGTTCGGCCTGCTCCTCGCTCAAACGCGGTGCCAGCTCCAACAGCTTCTCCTTGGCGGTCACGGCTCCGAATTTTAGCGCCGCGGGCACGATAGGCGGTTGTACTCCTCCGCGGCCTCGCGCAAACCCTCCCCCCGCTTGGGGTGCAGCGTCGCGGTGACGTGGCGCCAATACCGCCGCGGGGAGTGGCCGGGGAGCACGAGCGCAGCGAGCGCGCGCAGCGCGTATGCCCAGGCGGTCAGCCAGCGCACCGCGCGGGCCGCGGCGCGGTTGTGGTGCTTGTGCATATATAGGTCGCGGTTGCGCGCCAGCTCCACGATCCGCCGCTCGGGGATCTTGTCAGTGGAGAGCTGCTCGTGGTGGACGGCCACCGCCGCTGGCACCCACAGGCTGCGCCAGCCGGCGTCGCGCAGGCGCCGGGCGAAGTCCACCTCGTCGGAGTAGACGAAGAACGCGGGGTCGAGGTAGCCGACCTGCGCGGCGGCCTCGGTTCGCACGAGCAGCGCGGCGGACTGGCACCAGTCGACCTCGCGGGTGTTGGTCCCGCGGCTCTGCACGACCAGGCGACGGTGCAGGAACAGAGCGCCCACGAGGGCGGTGAGCGGCGTGGGGAAGCGCCACGCCGACGCCTGAGCACTGCCTCCTGCAGCTGTGCCCGAGCCGTCGGGTCGGCGCAGCGCGGCGCCCGCGCAGGCTGCGTCGGGCCGCGCCTGCAGCGCCTCGTACAGCGCGAGCGTCGCCCCCGGCTGCAGTTCGGAGTCCTCGTTGAGTAGCAGCGCGTACCGCCCCCTTGCGCGGCGCAGCAGATCGGAGTCGTTGAGGCCCTTGCCGCGCCGTTCCCCGACCGCGATCGTCTCATCGACCGCGGGGTGCGCGCGCGCGGCCTGCGCGGAGCCATCTCTGGAGCCGTTGTCGAGCACGATCGCCTCGGTGGCGAACGGCAGCGCGGCGCGCTCGCGCGCGATCGCGTCGAGGCCGCGCAGCAGCAGCGCCCGCTGGGAGGTGTTGACCACGCAGAAGCTCAGCTGGATCTCCTCGGCCACGCGCCTATTGTCTCCGGCGATGCGTTTGCACGTCGTCGACCCCTCGGCCTACACGCCGCCGTACGATCATGCGCTCTGCCGGGCATTAGGGCTGGCCGGGGCGAATGTGGAGCTCTATACGAGCCGCTTCGCGTACGGCGCGGTTGCACCGGCCGATGGGTATATACGGCGCGAGTGGTTCTATCGGCTCGCTCACCGGGGATCGGCCGCCGGGCGGCGCTCGCGGGCGCGCCTGGCGTTGAAGCTGTTCGAGCACGTGCCGGACATGGTGCGCTACCGCCGCGCGGCGGAGGGGGCGGACGTCGTGCACTTCCAGTGGCTCACCGTGCAGCCGCTCGACGTTCACCTGCTGCCGCGGCGCCGTTTGACGCCGGTGGGATCGCGGCCCAAGCTGGTCCTGACCGCGCACGACGTGCTGCCGCGCGAGCCGCGGGCGGGGCAGTTGCGCGCGCAGCGGCGCCTATATGAGCGCTTCGACGCGATCGTCGTGCACTCCGAGAATGGGCGTGCGCGGCTTGTCGATGAGCTGGGCGTCGCTTCGGAGCTCGTCCACGTCATTCCGCACGGGGCGTTCGCGCACCTCGCCGAGGGGCCTATCGCGCCGCCGCCCCATGAAGCCGCTGGGCCTGTTGTTCTCTGCTTCGGTCTGATCCGACCCTATAAGGGGATCGATGTACTGCTGGAGGCTTGGCGGGGGGTCGATTCGGAGGGGATCGGCATTGACGACGCTCAATTGTGGATCGCGGGAATGCCTCGCATGGATCTCGCGGCTCTGGTCCAGGACCGCCAGGGGGCGCATGGGTCAACTCGCTTCGACCTGCGCTTCATCCCCGACTCCGAGCTGCCCGCGTACTTCTGCCGCGCCGATCTCGTCGTGCTGCCCTACCTGCAGGCCGACCAGTCGGGCGTTCTGTTCACGGCATTGGCGTTTGGCAAGCCGCTACTGCTCAGCGACGTCGGCGGCTTCCCGGAGATCGCCTTGACAGGCGCGGCACGCACTGTTCCGGCCGGCGACCCGATCGCGCTGCGGGCCGCGCTGCGCGAGATGCTCGGCGACCCGGCCGCGCTCGCGGAGGTGGCCGCCTGCGCCCGCGCGGCCGCATCGGGGCCGTACTCGTGGGAGGCGGTCGCGCGGGCGCACATGGAGCTGTACGGGCGGCTGCTGGCCTGAGCGGCCACGCGCCACGCATCGCTGACGCCACCCCGGCCGCGCCCTCGCGGAGCGCGCTATCAAGCCATTGTCGATTGGGACTTGACAAGTGCCTCGCAGTGTGGTTATAGTAGTCCTATCTCGGTCATCCGCGATGGCTGACCGGGCGAATTGAACATAGCGTCTGGTTGGGTCTGGCCCCTGTGGTCGACCTTCATTTCAGAACTGGCAGGGAAATATCTCACCTTGGGAGAGGGGCTGGACTGTGACTAAGGGAGTTGGTCTTCGCGTGCGTTCGAGAGGGAAATACGTGACAGGGGTTCCTGGTCCCCGAATGGGTGGGGTATCCAGATGCGTCAGCTGCCTGACGCATCTCTCTCTCTCTCTCTCTCTCTCTTGTGCAGAGCAGAGCACTGCTGAGCGCCTGACCGAAGGGACCCCCGCGGGGGGGTGGGTTAGACGCGCGCGCGTGGGCGCGCGTCGGTCGATCTTGGCGGCGCTGGCTTCGCTGTCCGCGCTCGCCGGCGGCGTGCTGCTCGCCCCGTCCGCGGCGCTCGCCGAAGAAGAATCCTGCCCGAACGCGGCGCTGCGCATCGCGTTCTCCGCAGGCCTGCCCGACTGCCGCGCGTACGAGCAGGTCACGTCGATCGAACCCGAATTCCAGGAATTCAACCCCAACGAATTCGTCAATGTCTCAGGAGGGGAAGGTTCTGGTACCACCCGAGGTGTTTGGGCGGCGGTGACGGGAGATCGGATTGCGTACCCGTCGAATGAACCCCCGGCGGGCTCGCCGAGCGATGGCATCTACTTCATGTCGACGCGGGGGCCGGACGGCTGGTCGACGCAGGATCTGATCCCGCCACAGAGCCCGAACTACCTGATCATCTGCAAGACCGCGTACACCCCGGCGTTCACATCGGACCTCTCGAGCGCGGTTCTGGCCGATGGCGACAAGCATAACGAAGCAGCCTCCTGTGGGAGTGACGATCCGTCACTTGTCGCGGGTGAGCCGCAGGGCTATCAGAACCTGTTCCTGCAGGACAACGAAAGCGGCTCGCACCAGCTGGTCGATCTCACGCCCGCGGGTGTCGCGCCGAACGACGCGTGGTTTCAGGTCGCCTCGACGGATCTCAGCCACATCGTGTTCAGCGAGCGCGCCGCGCTCGTCCCCGGCGCTCCGCCGGATACGGGCAGTACAGAACCGTACGAAGACCTGTACGAGCTCGCGGGCGGCGTCGTGCGCCTCGTCACGATCCTCCCGGACGGCACGCCGACCGAAGGCGCGCTGGCGAACGGGACAGTGCAGGAGCTCCCCTGGGAACGCGGCCTTGGCAGTGGTGGCGGCGCCAGCGGGTCGGCGGTGTTCACGCACGCGGTCTCCGACGATGGGTCGCGTGTCTTCTTCAAGGCTGGTGGCGACCTCTACGTGCGTGAGCACGCCGACCGCGAACAGAGCCCGCTGAACGGCGAAGGGCGGTGCGCCGATCCGGCGGATGCCTGCACCGTCCAGGTCGATGCCTCGCAGGCGGGGGGTGCCGGTGGGGGTGGGCGCTTCATGTGGGCCAGCGCCGACGGGTCGCTGGTCTTCTTCACCGACGGGGCGTCGGCCGGTCTGACGGCCGACACGGTCCCGGGCAGCGGGACCAATCTCTACCGGTACGATCTGGAAACGGGCGCCCTCGTCGATCTCACGCCGGCCGCGCAGGCCGGGGTGCAGGGGGTGAGCGGTGTCAGCGAAGACGGTTCGTACGTCTACTTCGTCGCTGAAGGCGACCTGAGCGGGCCGCAGGTCAACAGTCAGGGCGCGCACGCCGAAGCGGGCCAGCCGAACCTGTATCTCGTGCATGGCGCAGGCGGGCCGACGTTCATCGCGACACTCGACCCCGAAGACTCCTCGGACTGGAGCGTCCAGTCCGAAGAAAATGGCTCGCACTTCTCCGAAGAACAGTCGCGTCTCACCGCGAGGGTCTCTGCCAATGGGCAGTTCGTAGCCTTCAACTCGCTGCGGAGCCTGACGGGCTATGACAACACCGCGGCCGAAGGCATCGACTGCGGGGTCAACCATACGACGGTGCCCTGCCAGGAGATCTTCCTCTATGAAGCGGCCCAGAGCAGGCTGGTGTGCGTGTCGTGCGATCCCAGTGGCGCGCGTCCGACGGCGCCCGCCGGTCTCCTTGGACCCGCCGGCATTGAGTTTGGGGATCTCGCGGGGCGCGCTCCGCTGGATCTGCAGCGCAATGTGCTCGACGATGGCCGGGTGTTCTTCGATACTGCTGAGGCGCTTGTGCCGCGCGATACCAACGACCAGTATGACGTCTATGAGTACGAGGGTGGCCAGCCGCATCTGATCTCGACTGGTACGAGCAGCGACGCGTCGTTCTTCTATGAAGCGAGCCCAAGCGGTGAAGATGTGTTCATCGTGACCGCGCAGCAACTGCCTTCGGGCAGGCCGGTGGCGACGACGAGCGTCTACGACGCGCGTGTTGATGGCGGTTTTCCCGAACAGCTGGGTATCACTGCGTGCAGTGAAGAAGATTGCAAGGGTACCTTCAGCGCTTCGCCGGCTTTCGTGGCGCCGAGCAGCGCGACGTTCGCGGGCGCGGGCAATTTGACGGTGGCGCCGACGGTCGCGAAGGTCAAGCAGGTCAAGCGCAAGACGAAGAGGAAGCGGCATCCGGCAAGGAAGAAGCGCGGGAGGGGCCGCGGCGGTCGCGGTCGCACAGGGCGATCTATTCACGGCAACCGTGGGGGTGTGCGATGAGAGTCCGCAGGTACGACCGTCGTGCTCGGGGCACGCGACTGGGATTTGCGCTCGCGCTCATGATCGGCGCGTGGCTGGCGTTGGCGAGCGCGCCCGCCTCCGCGCTGGTGACGCGCCCTCTCATCTCGACATTCGAAAGCGCCGAAGACCGTGCCTTCGCGGCTACCGTGGACAACTCCACGGGCCCCGCAGGCGGCGAGCTATATGTCAGCGTGAAATCGGAAGCAGGCTCTGTGATACGCAGGTTCCCGGCCGGGGGCGGGGCGTCAGACCTGACGATCGATGGTTCTGAAACGCCGCAGGGTTCGCTCTCGCTGTGGTCGTTCCCGTACCTCGCCGGTATCGCGGTCGATGGGTCCAGCGGCGCGAACGCGGGCGACCTGTATGTCTCGAGCATCGAACAGGGCGTGGTCGACAGGTTCAAGCCGAGCGGCGAATTCGACTGTGAGATCACGGGTGCGGCGACGCCGGGGATCAGCGAGTGCGATCCGCTCGGCAGCGAGACGCAGAAGGAACGGGAAAAGCCCGGCGAAGCGCGGATGGAGCCGACCGGGGTCGCGGTCGACCCGCGCAACGGCGACGTGTATGTCTCGGACCTCGCGCACGACGTCGTCGACGAGTTCGGTCCGGGCGGCGAATACCTGGGCGATGTCGAAGACCCCCATATCGCCGAACCGGGCGCGCTCGCGGTCAACTCCGTCGGCGACCTGTATGTCGCGCCCGGCAATCTGGCGACCCCCGGGCCTGTGGTGGAGCTCAGCGCCGGCGGGGCGTTCCTCGCGACGGTGGGCACCGAAGCGTACAGCGTGGCCGTGGATCTGGCCAACGATCACGTCTTGGTCGGCGAGGCGGGTGCACAGGTCGATGAATTCGATTCGTCGGGCAAGAAGCTCGGCAAGTTCGGCTACGGCGAGAACGTCCTCGCGGTGGACGACACGACCGGCGAGGTTTACTCGACCGCCGGCCCGTATCTGACTGACTCTACGATCGGCGTCTACGGTCCGGCGATCGTCACGCCGGAAGCGGTGAGCGAACCGGCGAGCGGGGTGCAGGAACGGAGTGCGACCTTCCACGGTCGTGCGATCCCGGACGTCGAAGATGGCGGCGGGCCGACGAACAAGTGCGAGTTCGAATACGTGACCGAAGCGCAGTTCAACGAGGCTGGCTATGAGGGCGCGGCGGTCGCTGCGTGCGCGCCGGCGGTGCCGTACACGGAACCGACCGTTGTCAGCGCGAATGTGACGCTGCTGGCGAGCACGACCTACCACTTCCGCCTGACGGCGTCCGATCCTGGTGTGCCGCCGCTCATGGGTGGCGCCAGCACGGGGGAAAGCGAGGTTCTGACGACGCGGGGGCCGGCGGCGGTGGACAGCGAGTCGGTGAAGGCGATCACGACGAGCGCGACCGCTCATGCGCAGATCAACCCGTACGGCCACGACACGACCTGCACGGTGCAGTACGTGGACGAAGCGAGCTTCAAGAGCTCGGGGTATGCGGACGCGACGAGCGTGCCGTGCGTCCCGGCCGACCTGGGGTCGGGCTTCGGCGACCAGGGGACCGAAGCGGCGTTCGGTGGGCTGAGCGTGGGGACGACCTACCACTACCGGTTCGTCGCGAGCAGCGGGGCGGGGACGACGGCCGGCACGGATGAAACGTTCTCGACGTTCGGTGTGAGCTCGTTCACGCTCGCGACCGTCGACCAGGAAGGCAGGCCGTACACGCAGGCCGGCGGCCATCCGTACAAGCTGATCAACACCTTCACGCTCGCTGAAACGAGCGGGTACACCGACGCGAACCTGAAGGACGCGCAGACCGAACTGCCGCCGGGGATCTTCGCGAACACGACGGCCACGCCGAAGTGCACGCGAGCGGATCTGACCGCCGAACTCTGCAGCCCGGCGACCGAGGTGGGGATCTTCAAGCTCGCGATCACCGGAGAAACCATCGAAGAAGGTCTGTACAACATGGTGCCGCCGGCGGGCGTACCCGTCGAGTTCGGCACACGGGTAGCCCACAAAATCAATGTCTTCATCGATTCTAACGTTCGCGCCGGGGGAGATTACGGTGTGACGTCGGGTGCGCTTAACGCCTCGACCGATGCTGACGTGAGGTCGTCGACCGTAGAAGTGTGGGGTGTGCCGGCGGACCCGAGCCATGACGCGGAACGGTTCTGTCCGGGGGCGGGTGGCGGCAGTTCGTACGGGAGGGGTTGTGCGGCCGGTGTGCCGGCGAAGCCGTTTTTGACGAATCCGTCGCTGTGCGGGGGGCCGCGGACGGCGACGATGCGCGCGGATTCGTGGCAGGACCCGGGTGCGTTCGTGACGGCGACGTCGGTGATGCCGCCGGTGACGGGTTGTGACAAGCTGTATTTCCCGCCGTCGATCACGGTGTTGCCGGATACGAGCGCGGCGGATTCCCCGAGTGGGGTGTCGGTGAATCTGCTGGTGCCGCAGAACGGCGAATCCCCGCAGACGCTTGGCACGCCGAGCTTGAGGAACGTGGTGGTGATGCTGCCGGCGGGGGTTGCGTTGAACCCGGCGGACGCGAATGGTCTACAGGCGTGCTCGGAGGCGCAGATCGGCCTTGAAAGCGATGCGCAGCCGACGTGCCCGGATGCTTCGAAGGTCGGGTCGGCGGAAATCGAAACGCCGCTGTTGCCGGACAGGCTGGAAGGGTCGGTGTATCTGGCGGCGCAGAACGAAAATCCGTTTGGGTCGCTGCTGGCGCTGTACGTCGCGGTGCACGGCGACGGCGCGTTGATCAAGGTCGCGGGGAGGGTCGAACCGGACCCCGTCACGGGGCAGCTCACGACGACGTTCGATGACACGCCGCAGCTGCCTTTCAGCGATTTCAGGCTGCACTTCTTCGGTGGGCCGCGCGCGCCGCTGGCGACACCAAAGCTGTGCGGTACGTATGACTCGACAGCCGTGTTCACGCCGTGGTCGGCGCCTGAATCGGGTCCGCCCGCGACGCAGTCGTTCCCGTTTGCGATTACGACGGGCCCCGAAGGCGCGCCGTGCCAGGACCCGTTGCCGTTCGCGGCGGCGCTGACGGCGGGCACGACGAGTATTCAGGCGGGCGGGTTCAGCCCGTTCACGATGACGATGACCCGCCAAGATGGCGAACAGAACCTCAACTCCGTGCAGCTGCGGATGCCGCCGGGGCTCCTCGGGACGCTCTCCACGGTCAAGCTGTGCGGCGAAGCGCAGGCCGACGCGGGGACGTGCGGCCCGGAAAGCCTGATCGGGCACACGACCGTCAGTGTCGGCGTCGGGAAGTACCCGTTCAGCGTGGCGGGTGGCGAAGTTTTCATCACCGGCCCCTACAGGGGCGCCCCCTACGGGCTGTCGATCGTGAACCCCGCGAAGGCCGGCCCGCTGGATCTCGGGAAAGTGATCGTGCGAGCGAAGATCGAAGTGGACCCGACGACCTCGCAGTTGACGATCACGACCGACCAGAGCGGCCCGTACCGGATCCCGACGATCCTCGACGGGATCCCTCTCGAGATCAGGTTCGTGAACGTCACGATCGACCGGCCCCAATTCACGTTCAACCCGACGAACTGCGACCCGCTCCCGATCACCGGTAGCCTGACCAGCAGCGAAGGGGCCTCCTCGGATGAGATCTCGGTGCCCTTCCAGGTGACCAACTGCGCGGTCCTCGCGTTCAAGCCGCACCTCGCCGCGTCCACGTCTGGGAAGACCTCCAGGGCGAACGGCGCGAGCCTCGCGGTCAAACTTGCATACCCCGCCGGGCCGTACGACGCGAATATCGCCAAGGTCAAAGTCGAACTCCCCAAGGCGCTGCCCTCCCGGCTGACGACGCTGCAGAAGGCGTGCCCCGCTGCGGTCTTCGAATCCAACCCCGCGGGCTGCCCCGCAGCATCGATCGTCGGGCACGCGACTGCGAGTACCCCGGTGCTCCCCGTCCCGTTGAGCGGCCCGGCGTACTTCGTCAGCCACGGCGGGGAAGCATTTCCGAGCCTGATCGTGGTGCTGCAGGGTTACGGCGTCACCGTGCACCTCGTCGGTTCGACGTTCATCAGCAAGGCGGGGATTACCAGTAGCACGTTCAAGACGATCCCCGACGTCCCGGTCGGCACGTTCGAACTGACGCTCCCGCAGGGCCCGTACTCCGCGCTCGCGGCGACGGGGAACTTCTGCAAGCAGCAGCTCGCGATGCCCACCGAATTCGTCGGGCAGAACGGGGCGCTCATCAAGACCACCACGAAGATTGCCGTCACCGGCTGCCCCAAAGCCAAGAAGACTTCGCACAAGAAGAAGCGAAAGGCAAAGAGGGGAAAGCACGGGAAGAAGAAGTAAGGCGGCGATGTGGCTGAGTCCTCGCATATGCGCAACGGAACCTCGGCGAAGGGCGCCGAGCGCAGCGTTCTCGGCCGCGCAGGCGTAGGAGAGATCCAGCGCGCGCGGATCGTCGTCGCGATGGGCGAGCTCGTGCGCGAGCGGGGCGCGGGCAGTGTGAGCGTCGCGCATGTGGTCGCGCGCTCCGGCGTGTCGCGGCGCACGTTCTACGAGCTCTTCGACGACCGCGAAGACTGCTTCGTCGCCGCGTTTGGAAAGGCGGTCGCGCGCGCAGCCGAGACAGCGCTCCCGGCGTACGAGGCCGGCGGATCCTGGCGTGAGCGGATCGCGGCGGGCCTCGACGCCGTGCTCGCGTTCCTCGACTCCGAGCCCGAGATGGGGTACCTCTGCGTCGTCGGCGCGTTCGGCGCTGGCCCCAGGGCGCTCGAGCGTCGCGCGCGCGTTGCGCAGACGCTCGTCGCGGCGGTGCACGAAGGCCGCCGTGAGGGCAAGGCCGCCACGCGCCCGGACCGGCTCGTCGCCGAAGGGGTCGTCGGCGCCGTGCTCGCGATCGTCCACTCCCGTATGCAGGGGCAGAGCCCCCAGCCGCTGCAGGGCCTCTCCAGCCGCCTGATGGCGATGATCGTGCTGCCCTATCTCGGCCCCGCCGCCGCGGAGCGGGAGCTGCGGCGCCCCGCACCGCTAGCGCAGAGGGCCTCCCGTCCCCGTACGGACCCGCTGCGCGATCTCGACATGCGCCTCACCTACCGCACCGTGCGGGTGCTGCTCGCGATCGCCGACCTGGGCGGGCGGGGGTCCGATCCCAGCAACCGGCAGGTCGGCAGCGCCGCGGGCGTCACCGACCCCGGGCAGATCTCAAAGCTCCTCGCCCGCCTGCACTCGCTCGGGCTGATCGCGAACACGGGCGGCGACCACGCCAAGGGCGAGCCCAACGCCTGGTCGCTCACCCCCCGCGGCCGCGACATCACGCAGACGCTCCAGGCCCAGGCCGCCTGACCGTACGCCCCGCCGTCGGCGAGAATGCGCACTATGCGCACTGCTCTGGAGATCGTCTTCTGGCTGGCCGCCGGCCTGATCGTGTGGACGCAGCTCGGCTATGTGCTCGCCCTCGCAGTCCTGGGGCGCCTGTTCGGACGGGCGCCGGCTCCAACGCCCGCGCACAAGGGGCCGCCGCCCACCATCTCGCTGATCGTCGCTGCGCACGACGAGCAGGAGTCGATCGAGGCGAAGGTCGCGAACATGCTCGCGCTCGAGTATCCGCGGGAGCTGCTGGAGATCATTGTTGCGTGCGACGGGTGCGAGGATGCCACGGCCGCGCGCGCGGGGGAGGCCGGGGCCGATCTCGTGCTGGAGCTGCCGCGCGGGGGGAAGGTCCGCGCGCAGGACGCTGCGGTCGCGCGCGCGAAGGGTGAGGTCGTGGCGTTCTCCGATGCAAACTCGATCTGGGAGCCCGGGGCGCTGCGGGCGCTGGTGGGGGCCTTTGCGGACCCGCATGTGGGGTACGCGTGCGGGCAGGTGCGCTTTTTTCGCGACCCAGAAAAAACGCCCCGAGCCGCGGCGGCGACCAACCAGGAGGGGGTGTACTGGCGGTATGAGATGGCGGTGCGGGGGTGGGAGTCGCGGCTCTCTTCGATCACCGCGGGAAATGGCGCGATATACGCGACGCGGCGCGCGGCCTACATGGTGGTCGACCCGATCATGGGCCACGACCTCTCATTCCCGTACAACATGGTCAAGCGCGGGTGGCGCGCGGTGTACGTGCCGCAGGCGCGCGCGAGCGAGCGGATGGTGCCCTCGATCGAGGGCGAGCGGGCGCGCAAGCGGCGGATGATGAGCCACACGTGGCCGATCGTGCTGCGGGGCGGGATGCTCTCTCCGCGCGGATATACCCCGGGTTATGCGGCGATGATCCTCTCCCACCGCGTGCTGCGCTACGCGACGCCATTCCTGCACGCGATTGCGCTGGCCGCCAATATTGCGCTCGTCGTCCTTGCCGCGGGCTCCCTATATACGGTCACGCTCGGATTGCAGATAGCGCTGCTCGCCGCCGCCGGGCTCGGCGGGGTATGGCGCACACGCGCGCTGCTGGTGTGCCGCTACTACGTGCTCACCACCGGCTCGCTCGCGCTCGGCCTGTGGGATTGGCTGCGCCACGGGACGGACGCGACCTGGGAGGCCGCCGAGGGCACACGCCCGGCCGACTCGGCAGCGGTGCTCGGAAGATGATCCGCCGCGCGGTGGACATCGCGGTCTCCGCGACACTGTTGGTGCTCGCCTCCCCCGTGTTGGCGGCGGCAGTCGTGGCGATCCGCCTGGAGTCCCGCGGAAGCGCGATCTACCGCCAGCGGCGGATCGGCAGGGACGGGCGGCCGTTCGTGGTGATCAAACTGCGCACGATGGTCACGGGCGCGGAGCGGATCGGGGCGGGCCTCGCGATCGACGCCGAGGACCCCAGGATCACGCGCGTGGGGGCGCTGCTGCGGCGCACGTCGCTCGACGAGCTGCCGAACCTGCTGAACGTGCTGAAGGGCGAGATGTCGCTGATCGGTCCCCGTCCCACTCTGCCGGGACAGGTCGCCACCTACACCCCCCGCCAGCGCGGGCGCCTCGCGGTGCGCCCGGGGATCACCGGCTGGGCGCAGGTCAACGGCCGCGCGGCGCTGCCGTGGAGCGAGCGGATCGAGCTCGACCTCGACTACATCGAGCACCGCTCGCTCGCGCTCGACCTGCGCATCGTGTGGCGCACCGTCGCGATCGTGCTGGGAGGCTCGGGCCTGTACAAGGGCGAGACGGGCGGCTGGAAGGAGGCTGGGAAGGATGGATAGGCTCCGCCCCATCCGGGGCTCCGCCGGCGGGCGTTCGCAGCGCGGGGGCGAGGGTGGCGAAAGCGCCCCCGCGATCCTCCTGACCGGGGTCGGCAAGCGCTACGACATCGTCGCGTGCTTCGCGGCGCTCACGACGACCGTGGCCGTCGACCCGAACCCGCTGGCCCCCGCGCAGTACGCCGCGCAGGTGCGCACGAGCGCCCCTCCGATTGCGGACCCCGGGTATGTGCCGGCGCTGCGGGAGCTGTGCGAGCGATACGGGGTCGGCGCGGTGGTGCCGCTAACCGACCTCGACATCGAGGTGCTCGCGCGGGCGCGCGAGGACGGTGTCCTGCCGGCGCTCGTGTCCTCGCCCGAGGTCGCGCGCGCGACGTACGACAAGTACGAGGCCCACCTGCTGCTCAGGAGCCTGGGGCTGCCCTCCCCGCCGACGGTGCTGCCTGGCGAGGAGCCGGAGTCCTACCCGGTGATGGTCAAGCCCCGCAAAGGCTCCGGCGCGCGCTCGATCCACCTCGCACGCGACGCGGCCGAGAAGGACTTCTTCGTGCGCTACATCTCCCAGGGGCGGCCGGGCTACGAGGCTGAGCCGGTGATGGTGCAGCGCGCGATGGGCGGCCCCGAGCTCTCGATCGACTGCCTCGGCGACCTGGAGGGGCGCTGCCTGAACGCGATCCCGCGCACGATGCTCGAGTCTCGCGGGGGGGAGTCGGTCAAGGGCGCCGTGGTCCGCGACCCCGAGCTGATCGAGCTGGGGCGCCGGGCGATGGAGGCCCTGCGAGTGCGGGGGCCCGCCACGATCCAGGTCTTCCGCGACCCCGAGCGGGGCCTCGGGATCACCGATGTCAACACCCGCTTCGGCGGCGCCTTCCCCGCGCCGGCGTACGCGGCGCTGCCGGGCCGCACGTACCCCGAGCTGATCGTGCGCATGGCCGCCGGCGAGCGGATCGAGCCGCACGTGGGGGAGTTTCGCGCGGGGTGCACGTTCACCCGGTACTACTGGCAGATCGAGCTCGACGAGCAGCTGCGTCCCACCGGGCGGGAGATCGTCCCCGGGGGCCCACCGGCGCCGAACCGATGAAGTGGGGGTAGACTGGGTGTGCAGTGAACACGTTGCTCGCCGAACCTCCGGCTGCGCCTGGTACCGAGCAGCCGCCCTCCTCCGGAGGCCCACCCGGCCCGGCGGGCTCCCCCGAGGGGGCGTCCGACTCCGCAGCGCCCGCGCAACCCTCGGCGCCCGAGCACGTCTGCGCGCACTGCGGGGCCCCGCTGCAGGAGGGCCAGCAGTGGTGCCTGCAGTGCGGGGCGTGTGAGCCCGGCTCGCTCGGCGAGCGCCCCAACTGGCGGCCGCTGACCGTGCTGGCGCTGCTCGCCGCGTTCCTCGCGGCCGGCGCCGCGGTGGCCGGCGCGGCGGCGCTCTCAAGGCACACCAAGGCAGCCCCGCACGCGACGGCGCTCGTGATTCGCCCCGCGCCGGGGGCCAGCACGGCGACTCCGGCCGCGCCGCTGCCCACGACGACGCCCGGCGCCACCGGTGCGGGAACGCCCGGTACGCACACCTCCTCCAAAGGTTCTCCCAACCTCCTCTTCCCGCCCTCCTCGACCGCCAAGCCGCCCAAGCTGCCCTCGCCCGCGCCCACCCCGATACCGTCCGGTGGCTCGACCCCCGCGGAATCGACTGGCTCCGGCTCCACGACGACGCCCGCGAAAACCAACACCACCGAAACCGGCACGACGACGACCGAATCGCCAAAATCGAAGGAAGGCTCCTCGGGCAAGAGCTCACAGCCCAACCCGATCCTGCTGGACACCAACGCGGCCACCACGTACAACCCCTCCAACTACCCCGAAACCGGCTTCGGCGACCCGGGGCTCGCGATCGACGGCGAACCCTCCACCGCGTGGACGGCGCAGATCCAGCCGGCCTCCTTCCCGAACCTGGCCGAGGGCCTGCTGATCAACCTTCGCAGCGCGACGAAGCTGGGGCGCCTCGAACTCGTCACCCCCACCCGCGGGATGACCGTGCAGGTGTACGGCGCCACTGGCGCCAAGGCGCCCGCCACGATCACCGAACCAGGCTGGATGCTGCTGAGCTCGCACGTGCTCAAGAAGAAGGTCACGCACCTGAAGCTCCACACTGCGGGCAAGGCGTTCAGCTACTTGGTCGTGTGGATCACGAAGGCGCCCGCCGTCTCGCAGGGCACCGCCACGGCGCCGGGCCACGTGGCGCTCAGCGAAGTCGCGCTCTACCCGCCCGCGCCGTAGCACGAAGGCCCGTGGCGGGCACAGACGTGGGCGGCTACGCGGAAGCCGGTGGTCTCGCCGCGCGGGCGCTATGCCGCGCCGGGCGCTGTTTGGCGCGGGCCTTGCGCCCGTCCCACGCTTCGTCGAGGAACGCCGCGATCTCGTTGGTCAGCCGTTCGGGGCTGCAGGCGCAGCTCGACCAGCGAGTCGGCCTCCACCAGGCGGGCGTTGGGGAGCTCCTCGGCGAGCGCCCCCGCGTCGGAGAAGGGGTGCACCGGATCGCGCCGGTGGCCGATCACCAGCGCGGGCGTCTGGAACGTGCGCCGCTCGGTGCGGTGGGGGGCGACGCGCCCGAAGAAGATCCCCTGCAGCACCGCCGCCCCCGGCCCGGGCTCCTGGCGGACCAGGTCGAGCAGCACGTTGCCGTAGTGGGGCAGCAGCCGCCGTGGGATCAGCGCGCGTCCCGCGCGAGACGAGCTTCATGACGGGCTCTCCGAACGTCAGCGCGACGAGGATCGGCGTGAACGTGAGCGCGCTCGCGAGCAGCCCGTTGTCGAGCACCGGCATCTCGATCACCATCCCCCGCAGCCGCCCCGGCGCCTCCAGCGCGACCTCCAGCGCCGTGTTGGCCCCCAGCGAGGTGCCCATCACAACCGCCTGCTCGATCTCCAGGTGGTCCATCAGCGCGAGCACCTGCTGGGCGAAGAAGTGCATCGAGTAGCGCCACATGTCGCGCGGGCGCTCGGACTCCCCGTGGCCGAGCAGGTCCACGGTGATCACCCGGTTGCCCTTCGCCGCCAGGTCCCGCGCGAGCGGGCGGTCCATCGCCTGGGAGAGCAGCAGCCCGTGGACGAGGATCAGCGGCCGCGCCGACGCCGGCGCCGAGGTCGCGGTGCGGGGGCGGGCGGGGCTCCTGATCGATCCCCGACGGGGTGACCGCGGCGGGCCCGCCGCCGTACTCGGTGTAGGCGATCCGCTGGCCCTCGAACTTGAAGTGCGCCATGGCACAAAGGTAACGGAACTTGCGTCGCCGATCTTCCTGTCCCCCCTACTTCCGGCAGGTCCGGGGTGGCGCTCGACGCGCCGACGCCGGGCACGGAGGCCCGGCGCGCACCGCCGTCGTCGGCGTGCAGGCCCGCGTGGACGATCCCCCACCCCCGCCTCGCTTCACACACGCTCGGGCGACGCCGTGGATCGCCCGAGCAGTGCGTCCCCTCTCCCCTTGGACGTCCCTCCGCCCCCGGGTTCGGCGGGACGTTCGAATGTTCAAACCCTGCGCTCGCGCGAAAGGTGCGCTAGCTTTCCTGTCGTGGCGAAGCCTCCCCGCATCCTCGCCGGACAGTCAGCCGCGATCACCGGCGGCGCGCGGGGGATCGGCCGTGCGACCGCGAGCGCGTTCCTGGAGGCCGGCATGCGCGTGGCGATCGGCGACGTGGACCTCCCCGCGGCGCAGCGGACTGCCGCCGACCTCGGCCCGCGCACTGTGGCGCTCCCGCTCGACGTGACAGACCGCGACTCCTTCACGCGCTTTCTCGACGCCGCCGAGGAGCAGATCGGGCCGCTGGACGTGCTCGTCAACAACGCCGGCATCATGCCGGTCGGCCGCTTCCTCGACGAGGACGACCTCACCGCGCAGCGCACCGTCGACATCAACCTCCACGGGGTGATCCTCGGCACCAAGCTCGCGCTCGCGCGGATGCTCCCCCGCGACCGCGGGCACGTCGTCAACATCGCTTCCCAGGCGGGCCGGTTCGGGATCCCCGGCGGGGCCACCTACTCGGCGACCAAGCACGCCGTCATCGGCCTCACCGAGGCCGTCCGCGGCGAGCTGCGCCTGATGGGCGCCCACCTCGACGTCTCCTACGTGATGCCCTACGTCGTCAACACCGAGCTCGGCGGCGGGCTCGGGACGGCGCGCGGCTTCCACAACCTCGAGCCCTCCGACGTCGCCGAGGCGATCGTCGACGCGCTCCGGCACGGGACCGTGGAAGTGTGGGTGCCGAAGAGCACCCGTCGCACCTACCAGCTCTCCACGCTGCTGCCGCGGTCGGTCACCGAGGGCATCGGCCGCGTCACGAAGACCGACCGTGTGCTCGCTAACGCCGACGTTGCCGCGCGCCGCGACTACGAACTGCGCGCGGCCCGCTCCGAGCCCGCGCTCGCCTCGGCGCCGGAGTCTCCGCAGCTCACCGAGTAAGCCACTCCGCGACGATCGCGCCGATCTCGGGGCCTTTGTCCTCCTGCAGGAAGTGGCCCGCGTCCTCGATCACGCGCGGCGTGGGCTTGCCGAGCGCCCCCGCAAAGTTCTCCGCCACCGACAGCGGCAGCACCGGGTCGGAGTCGCCCCACAGCATCAGCGTGGGCCGCGTGTCCTCGCGCAGCGCGTGCAGCGTGTCCCGGCCCTCGGCCGCGCCGGGGGCGTCGGGGTCGAACGGGATCAGCGCCGGGAACGCGCGCGCGCCGGCCTTCGAGGCCGCGTTCGGATACGGCGCCTCGTACGCCGCGACGACCTCGTCCCCCGGGTCGTTCTTGCACCCCCCCCGCACCAGGAAGCCGACCGGCAGATCCTCTGTGCGCGCCGTGAAATCCTTGAACGCCATCCACGCGTCGGTCATCCGCTGCGTGCCTGTGAACAGGCCCGTGTCGAGGATCACCAGGCGCTCGATCCGCTCCGGGTGCGCGACCGCGAGGCGCAGCCCGATCGGCCCGCCCCAGTCGTGCACCACTACGGTTGCCCCCAGCAGGTCGAGATCCTCCAGCAGCCTTTGCGCCCATTCGTAGTGGCGGTCGTAGGAGTACCACCCCACGTCGGTCGGCTTGTCCGAACGCCCGAAGCCCACCATGTCTGCGGCCACGCAGCGGAAGCCGGCGTCGCGCACCGGCGGGATCACCCTGCGCCATAGGAACGACCACGTCGGCTCCCCGTGCATGAACAGCACCGGCGCGCCCTCCCCCTCGTCGAGGTGCGCGAGGCGCAGGCCCTCCACCTCGCGGTAGTGCGCGGCGAACGGGAAGTCCGGCAGCCCCTCGAACCGCTCCTCCGGTGTGCGCACCACCTCGTCCACTTGGGGGAGCTTACCTGGCGAGCGCCTGTGTTACGCTCGCCCGCGTGCACGCGGCTGTCCTGCAGTTGGCGCCAGTCCTTGCGGCGGCGAAGAGCAAGGTGCCCTATTACATCGCGGGCGGCCTGCTCGTCTCGTGGGCGCTGCTGCTCTCCCTCGGCCTGGGGCTGCGCAAACCGGAGTTCCCCGGCTCCGCGACGGGGCAGCGCGCGGTCATCGCGATCACCGCTCTGCTGGTCGTCGCGACGGTGTCGATGGCCGTCGTCACCTCCGGCGGGCCCGGGTAGCGACGCAGCCGTGACGCGCGGGCGCAGCGTTCCCCGCGCGCCGACCATCGTGGGGGCGGTGTGCGCGGCGCTGGTGTGGGTCTCCTGTGCCGTGCCGGCCGCGCGCGCCGACTGGTCCGCGCCGGCGAGCCCTCCCGGTTGTGCGGCGGCGCTGGCGACCCCGGGGCCGCTGGTCGTGTTTCCCTCCGCCGAACCCCTCGTGCGCAGCGGGCCGGGTGCGCTGCTGTGGACCGCCCCGCGGGGGTGCGTCGCGCGGGGCGTGGGCGTGGGTGGTGCGGCAGAGACGCTCGCCGCGACGCTCGGCGCGGAGGACCTTCCCGGTCCCGGCCGCGCACTGGTGCCGGCAGCCGGCGACCTCGCGGTGGCCACTGCCGCCACGGGCACCGCCACGGGAGAGGTGCTCACGGTTGGGAGCTCCGTTGCGGCGGCCGCTGGCGGGTACCTTGGCGACGCGGTGCTCGTCTCACCGGTGCGCTCACCGCGTGGCGGTTGGGAGTTCGCGGTGCGCGTGCAGCGCCACTACAGCTCTGCGCTCGGGCGCCCGCGTCTGGTGCCGGCGGGGCCTGACCCAGTGACGGTGGTGGCGGCCGCGCTCGACTACCGCGCGGAAATCCTGCTTGTGTGGGCCACTCGCGGCGGGGTCTACGCGCGCGAGCTCCCGGCGGCCGGCGCGGCGGGCCCGGCGCGCAGGCTCGGGAGCGCTGGCGCGGACCCGGAAATCGGGGCGCTGCTCAGCGACGACGGCCACGCGATCGTGGCGTGGCGCAGCCAGTCGGCCGCGCCCGGCGAAGCGCTTAGCACGACGGTCGAGCTGAGCCTCTCCGCGACCGGCCCCGGCGCGAGGCTGAACCCGGGCAATCTCCGCCAGATCGAACGCTTCCGCGACTCCCCCGGCTTCCCGCCGCCCTCCGGCTCGCTGCGCCTGATCCGACTCTCCTCCGAGGCGGTGATGCTGGCGTGGACGGGTCTCGGCGCCGGTGGGCGCTACGTGGTGCGGGCCTCCCCGGTCTCGCTGCGCCGCGGGGCGTGGGCGCCGGTGACGATCTCGCCCGCTGCCACCGCGTGCGAGGGCGACGCGGTGCTCGCCGACCTCGTGCCGGGCCCCCACGCGGAAGCGCTCGCGCTGTGGACGACGGCTCCCCGACTCCGCGGCGGGCGCCCTGCTCGGGGACGGGCGATCTTCGCGGCGCGGGGACACTACGCGGGGGCCGGCGAAGTGGCGTTTGCGGCCCCCGAACCGGTTGCGCCCTCCGGCCCAAACGGCACCCCGGTGGCCGCCTTCGACCCGCAGACCGGCCGGGCGCTGGCCGCGTGGGTGACGCTTGCGGGCGGTCCGCGCGTCGAGTACGCGTTGCGTACAGTCACGTCCGTGGCGGTGTTGGCGGTGAGCGCTATCCCACCGACCGCATTCGCCTGCTGCCTGGGTCTTGCTTTGTCCTACGCCAGCATCGACAGCAGCGCCATCCGGATCGGGACGCCGTTGGCGGCCTGCTTGAAGTAGAGGGCCTCGGGGAGGGCGTCGACCTCCTGGGCGATCTCGTGGATGCGGGGGAGGGGGTCGAGCAGCAGCTCGATCTCCGAGGCGCGGACGTCCTGAGCGGTGATGCAGTAGCGCTCGCGGTAGGCGGCCGCAGTCGCTGGATCCTCGATGCGCTCGACCTGGAAGCGGTTGACGTAGACGACCTCGCGGGCGAGCAGTTGTTGCATGTCGTCGCTCTGCTGTACCCGCAGGCCCCGCTCACGCAGCTCGTTTAGATCGCTCTCGCTCGAGCCACAGCTCGCGGGGGCCGACGAGCAGGACGTCGTTGTCGGGGTAGCGACTGAGGCCGCGGCAGAGCGAGTGGATCGAGCGGGAGTGGCGGGGGTCGAAGCCCATCCCCACTCGCAGCGAGTGCAGGCGGCCGAGCTCGCGCTCGATCGTGTACATGTCGATCAGCGCCTGCGTGGGGTGCTCGTTGGGGCCGTCGCCGCCGTTGATCAGCGGTACCGGGCTCACCTCCGCCGCACGCTGGGCGACGCCGGGGGCCTCGTGGCGCAGGACGATCAGGTCGGCGTAGGAGCCCACTACGCGGACCGTGTCCTCGATCGACTCGCCCTTCGACAGAGAGGAGGACTCCACGCCGCGGTGGGAGATCACCGCCGCGCCGAGGCGCGCGGCGGCGGCGCTGAAGCTGAGGATCGTGCGCGAGGAGGGCTCGAAGAACAGCAGCGCCACGACTCTCCCGGTGAGGCTGGAGAGGCGCGTGGGGAGGCGCAGTGCCGCGGCCATGTCGTCTGCGGTCGCGAAGATCTCGCGCGCCAACGCGTCGTCGACCTGGTCGATCGAGATCAGGTGACGGGGCACGCGGGAGACTATAGGTCCCCTACGCGAGCGCTTGGACGCCGGCCTCGAGCGCGAGCAGGCGCTGCTTGCGGGGAAGCCCGCCGCCGTAGCCGACGAGCGTCCCACTCGCGCCGATCACGCGGTGGCAGGGGACGACGATCGCGATCGGGTTGCGGTTGTTCGCGCCCCCCACCGCACGCGCCGCGCCGGGCTGCCCGACGGTGGCCGCGATCTCGCCGTAGGAGGCGGTCTCCCCGTAGGGGATCGCGCGCAGCGCGCGCCACACACTGAGCTGGAAGGGCGTCCCGGTGGGGGCTAGCTCCAACTCGAACTCGCGGCGCTCCCCCGCGAAGTACTCCTCCAGCTGGCGGCGCAGCGGCGCGAGCGCCCGCTCGTCGCGCACCCACCCCGGGTCGGGCGTGGGCGTGCGGTGGCCGTCGAAGTGCAGGCCGGTGACGCGCCCGGCGGCGTCCGCGCTCGCGAGCAGCTTCCCGACGGGGCTTTCGAGCACGGTGTAGCTGGTCGTTGTGGGTGATCCGTTATCTGTCATTCCGTCACTCTGCCACGTCCGCGTGTGAGAGTCTGGCGGAAATCGGACGGGAATAGAGGCGCCATCCACCCGCGGGTGTCGCTGTCCGAAAACCGCTAGGCGTGGTGTGCATACTGCGGGTTGTGCCAACCGTGCACGCCACCCACGAGGCGCGCGACCCGCGGGCCGCCCAAGAGGCGCCGGCCCGGCTCGCCTCCTCCACCGCGCGCACGGACGCGGCGGACTTCGAGGCGCGCTACCGCGTGCTCGGCAGCCGCGACCACCGCTTCGACGGGTGCTTCTTCGTGGCCGTCACGTCCACCGGGATCTACTGCCGCCCGAGCTGCCCCGCGATCGTGCCCCGTCGCCGCAACGTCCGCTTCTACCCGACGGCCGCCGCCGCCCAGTCCGCGGGCTTCCGCGCCTGCCTGCGCTGCCACCCCCACGCCTCTCCGGGCTCACCTGAGTGGAACCGCCGCGGCGACCTCGCCGCACGGGCGATGGGGCTGATCGCCGACGGGCTCGTGGACCGCGAGGGCGTCCACGGCCTCGCGCGTCGCCTCGCCTACTCCGAGCGCCATCTAACGCGCCAGCTCACCGCGGAGCTCGGCGCAGGCCCGCTCGCGCTCGCCCGCGCGCAGCGCGCGCAGGCCGCCCGCGCCCTGATCGAGACCACCGACCTACGTCTTATCGACGTCGCGCACGCCGCGGGCTTCACGAGCGTGCGCCAGTTCAACGACACCGTCCGCGCCGTTTACGCGCGAACCCCCAGTGAGCTGCGCCGCAGGCGGGCACCCGCGCCCGGCCGCCGCGTGGGCGGCGGAAGCGGCACTGCGAACGCCGCGCAGCGGAGCCCTGGATGGGACCCCGCCCGCCCGCGCCCATCCCTCTCCGCCCCGCGGGTGAGGGGCGACAGGTCGGCCGCGCTCGCCGACGTGGGTTCGGGGGTGGGTGGGCTGCCCCTCGTCGTGCGCCTCCCCTACCGCGAGCCGTTCGACTGGGGGCGGCTGCTGGAGTTCCTCGGTGCCCGCGCCGTGCCCGGCGTGGAGGCTGTCGTGGGCGACTGCTACTGGCGCACCCTGCGCCTGCCCCGCGGCCACGGTGTCGTTGCGCTCGCCCCCGCCGGGGGCCACCTCGAGTGCCGCTTGCGCCTCGCCGACCTGCGGGACCTCACCGCCGCCGTACAGCGCTGCCGGCGGCTGCTCGACCTCGACGCCGATCCCACCGCGCCCGCGGAGCACCTCGCCGGCGACCCGTTGCTCGCGCCGCTCGTGCGCGCCGCCCCCGGGCTGCGCCTCCCCGGGGCCGTGGACGGCGCCGAGCTCGCCGTGCGCGCCGTGCTCGGCCAGCAGGTCTCCGTCGCCGCCGCGCGCACCGCCGCCGCGCGCCTCACACGCGCGCTGGGGGAGCCGCTTGACGGGGTTGCGTGGGACCCGCCCGTCACACCCACCCCGCCGACACTCACCCACCTCTTCCCCTCACCGGCTGCGATCGCCGTCGCGCCTCGCGACGCAATGCCTGGGGCCCCCGCGCGCCGCCTCGCGACGCTGCAGGCGCTCGCGCGGCTGCTCGCCTCCGGGGACCTCGCGATCGACCCCGGCTCTGACCGCGCCGCCGTTCGCGCCGGCCTGCTCGCGGTGCCCGGGATCGGGCCGTGGACCGCGGACTACATCGCGTTGCGCGCGCTCACCGACCCCGACGCGTTCCTGCCCACCGATCTCGGCGTGCGCCGCGCGCTGACCCGGCTCTGCGCCGCCCACCCCGGTCGCGTCCCACTCGCCCTGCGCGACGGCTGCACCCCGCGCGAGGTCGCCCGCGTGGCGGAGGGTTGGCGGCCGTGGCGCGCCTACGCGCTGCTTCACCTGTGGGGCTCGCTGGTGGAGGGTGGCCCGCGCCCGGGGAGGCGCTGACCCTCACGCGGGAGCCCTCGCGTGCGTCATGGGACTTTTTCCACGCCGGCCCGCCTCGGCGCGCCCGCCGGCCGTGACGGCGCCGGCTCCCCTACACTGCCGGTGTGGGTCTGACCGACGCGATCCAGGGCCCCGCCCTGCGACTCCACCAGCAGGCTCTACGAGCGCTCCGACGGGCGTGTCGGTCACCGTATGATCGGGGTGCCCACGCTGCTGTTGCGCTCCACCGGCCGGCGCTCGGGGGCGTCCCGCTGTAACGCGCTCGTCTACGCCGCGGACGGCGCGGACCACGTGCTCGTCGCCTCCAACGGCGGCTCCGACCACCCGCCGGGGTGGCTCTTTAACGTCAAGGCGAAGCCTGAGGTGGAGATCCAGATCGGGCGCAAGCGGAACCCGGGGGCCGCGCGCGTCCTGGAACCCGGCGACGCCGACTACGACCGGCTGTGGCGGCTCGTCAACGACAACAACCACAGGCGCTACGACGCCTACCAGCGCGGCACCGCGCGCCCAATCCCGCTGGTCGTCGTCAGCCCCGCGTGAGGGGCGCCCGCGGGGGTCAGCTGGGGGGCGTGCGTTTCTGCGGGTGGAGCGTTTCGCCCCGGGCGAGCCCCGCTGTGAACTGCTCGATGCGCCGCGCGCGAGTCTCGGGGCGCTTGGCCTGCTCGATCCGGTACAGCACCGCGTAGCGGTTCTGACTTGAGAGCTTGTCGAACATCGCCTTCGCCGCCGGCTCCGCGTTCAACGCCGCCGCGAGGTCGGCCGGCACCTCGATCGTGGCCTGGCCCGCGTACGCCGCCTCCCACCGCCCGTCGGCCTTGGCCCGCTCGACTGCGGCGGTTCCCGCCGGGCGCATCCGGCGTTCGCTCGTCAGCCGCTGCACGAGGGCGACGTTGCGCTTCGACCACGCGCTGCGCGCCCGCCGTGGGGTGAAGCGCTGGCGGTACGTGCGCTCGTCGCCGCGGCGCACCTGGCCGTCGATCCAGCCGTGGCACAGTGCCTCCTCGAGCGCCTCGTCGTAGGTGAGGCTGGTCGGGTCGGTCTGGCCCTTCTTCGCGAGGCTCAACCACACCTCCTGCGACTCCTCATGGTGCTCGGCCAGCCACGCCCGCCACGCGGCGGCGTCGGGGACTGTCAGTGTTTGTTCGTCTGCCACTGGGTCTCCGCCGGCCAGTACTCTGCGAGCGCGCGTGGCGCGGGGTCGCCGCGTAGGAGCACGTGCACCACCCCCTGCGTGAGCAGTGCTAGCGCGGTGGCGAGGGCGAACGCGGCCGCGGTGTCCAGCCTGGGCAGAGGCACGGCCAGCGTGAAGCAGAACAGCGCGAAAGCGCCCAACCCGGTGAGCAGCCCGCGGCAAGCTGCGCTTCGACGATGCCCCCTCCCAGGTGACGTTCGTGGACTACCTCTGCGCGAGCGCCTGCGAGAGGTTATCGTGGTCCTCGAGAAGCTCTCAGGCATTCTACGGCCCGAACCGGCCCGCGACTGGCTGTTCACCCCAACGACTCGCTAGACCACCGCAAGCCGGCCGACCTGCTGCGCACGGGCGAGTTCCGACGTGTGCAGGGTGCGATCGACGCTCTGTCCGAGGGCGTCTTCATAACGTAGAGGCCCATGACATCACCACGTATAGCCCCGCGGGCAGACCGTCGAAAGGCCGTCGAACCGGGCATCTCCGAAATCACGGGGTACCTGCAGGAGATCCTCGGACAGAAGCTCATCGCATACATCGCGGACGAGTCCCCTGACCCACTGAACGCTTACCAAAACAGGCCAATTAGCGGGCATTTTACGAATGGAGCCAGCCGGGATCGAACCGGCGACCTCCTGCTTGCAAAGGCGGTCTGAAGCTTGGTCGATGGTGTCGGCAGGGCGCGTATGCCTATAAAACAAGGGTTCGCGTGTTCGTTAGTGATCGCTGGTGGCGGCTGTTTTCGGCGTTTGCTTGATCTCTGCTTGATCTCTTCTGCCAAGTGGCGTTGTGCTACCCAGCGCCGACCAGACTCGTCGGTGGCTAGTTGTTCTCACCGAGCAGACGTTTTCTCTCCTCGGCGTCGAGCCTCAAATGCGCCGCGATCTCGGCGATCTCGCCGAGCCACATATTCTCGTTTTCTGAGAGCGGCAATCCTCGCGCGCGAGTACTTTCGATCATGTCCCGTGCCGGTTTTGACTGCTCCCAACGGTCCTCCCAGGTTGTGCAGTCGGGGCACACTGGCCGTGTGGGATCGTGCAGGCCGTCTGGGTCGTCCTTCTTGGGCTCGAAGTACCAACGACTTTCACGCTCTTCGAGGACTGGTCCGTACTGCATCCCCGGCCGCATGTCGTCCCAAGGGCCTTGCGCGCCACAGCGGACGCACGAACCGGGAGTGACTTGCCCGTCCTCCTCCATGAGACTGATCGTAGTCACCTCGCTAACGGTCGGTGGGCTGCCCGGTGTCGCCGCTACGGCGACGTACTGATCCCTTTGGTGGTGCACCGCATGCAGCAATCTGGCCGTTCATGGCTGGGACAGGTCCAGCCGACACCGAGGTCAGACTGTCAATGTGAGCACTTGGGATGAGATCGACGAGCCAGTGCTCCGCTGGCTGCTAGCGCAAGAAGCCGACCCAGGATGGACCGGGATGCTTCGGGACCTCACTTTGCGCCCGGAGCCGGAGCCTCAGTCGGCGTTCGACGGTGATCTTGACTCGCTCCAAGTCGATGAAGCGCTTACGCGGCTCGGAGAGCATGGGATGATTGAGGCGGAACGTGGGGAGACCACGCACTATGCGATCTGGTCTCGGCTCCGGGTCAAGGCGGACGGGCTCATCATCCTTGGCGAGTGGCCGGATCTGGATCGTGTCGCCTCCGCACAAGGCGTCGTGACGCTGCTCACAGAGCTCGCTGCCGAGACGACTAGTCCAGAGGACCAGAAGTCGCTCAGGAAAGCCGCCGGCGCGGTTGGACGGCTCAGCGAGGAGATCGTGAACTCGGCGCTTGAATCGGTTGGAGGGGAGCTCGCCGGATGAGCGACTACTGGACAGACCGGGCGGTGCCGATTCTCAAGGCGCTGGAGACTCCGACCGATCCGCAGCTGGTACAGAGCAAGATCCTCTCGTTGGGACACGGAGGCGCTGAGGCACTCGGCGTGGCCCTTACAGACGACGTCGTCTTTGACACGATCCTGCATCTCGCTGATGCGGGATATGTCTCGTGGGACGAGCTCAGCCGGTCGGGTGGGCGTAGTGCGCACTTCCTGGGACTGCGCGTTACGGGGCGTGGGCTGCAGGTACTCGGTCAGTGGCCTCGCTTCGAGCTGTTGATCTCACCGTTGACCTTTGCCGCGCTGCTCGATGCTCTCGCAGACTACGCGCCCGAGGACGAGGCGAAATCCATGCACCATGCAGCCGACATCGTTCGGTCGGTCGCGGTGACGGCCTTCAGGAGCCTGGTCCTTGGGGCGGGCGGACAGACTCGCTCGAAACGCGCTCGGACTCCCGTAGGAGAAGCCGGGCATCGAGCGATGCGATGCCCGCTCTGGCACACGACGGGGCCGTCTGGTCAGGGACCCGCGCCGCGCCGCTGGGTTTGCTGTCCTGTGTAAATGTCCGAGGATCACGACGCGCGCAAAGAGCAGCCCGAGCCGGACCGGCCGAGCTTCGTGCTCGACCGCGTCAGCTACCCGAAGGTCGACAGAGCGCACATCGTCCCGCGCATGTACCAGAAGGCGTTCGCGGTCGACGGGAAGGTCGCCGTGCATGTCGCCGGCACTCGCGAGTGCGTCCTGAAGTCGACAAGGGTCGCCGGAACACGCCCGGCGTACTACCGGCGTGATCGTCCCGACGGCCAGCCGATCGACGACGTCGAGGCGTCGCTGTCAGTCATCGAGGACAAGGCGGCCCAGCCGCTGCAGGATCTCATCGCCGGTGAGCCGATTACCGCCGAGCGCAAGGGCATCCTCACGCAGTTTCTTGCCGTCCAGATGTTGCGCGGGCCGGCCTTCTTTGAGCAGCGCGAGCGACTGCTCACGCCGATGATCGACGCACTCGAGGCCGAGCACTTCACCCCCGAGGGGCTGGCTGCGGCCGGTGGCAACGTAGAGGCCGCGCGCAAGAACGCGATGGACAAATACATGGATGCCACGCAGGCCCTGCTCTCGATGCTCACCAGGTCGCAAAAGCTCGCGAGTCTGCTCGGGCTCATGCGCTGGAACACTCTCCGCTTCGACAGACCGGCACTCGCCTACTCCGATCACCCCGTAGTCATGTGGCCGATGGACGCCGTAACGATGCGGCCCCTCGCCGGCCAGCAGTTCGGTCCGGTGTCTGCGCTTGAGGTGCGCGTGCCTCTCGCCCCCACGGTCGCGCTGCTAATGGACTGGGTGGACCGCACCGACCAGGACACCATCTCGCTCGACCTGACGGCGGCGGCCGACCTCAATGCGTTCACCGTAGCGCAAGCCGACTGCGAATGGATGCACCGGCCGGGAGCCGAGCCCGAACTCGCAACCGGCCCACTGGAGCCGCTTTCCCGCCTCATCGAGCCGGCGTACGATCGCGAAGCGTTGTTGCGCTCCGCGCGGCGGGCCGGGGCACAGCAGTTTCTAGCAAGCGTCCAAGGGCGAGAATTCGTGAATACCGTGGAGATCCTAACCGATCTCGGGCCCGTCTAGTCCCCGCCGTCCTCGGGCAATCTGCCAACTCACTACGACCCGCACAGGATGGGC
This sequence comes from uncultured Solirubrobacterales bacterium, assembly GCA_963702085.1. Lineage (GTDB taxonomy): Bacteria > Actinomycetota > Thermoleophilia > Solirubrobacterales > Solirubrobacteraceae > Palsa-744. Next base: position 3,988,473 of record OY969707.1, read on the forward strand.
CCGCGCGGCTAGCAGGGTGCCTCAGACGAGACTCAGAGATCGATCAGCGGTGTGATTTCCGGCGCTGACTGCTCGTGCTGTAGCTGTCGCGGACGTCCGTCCGGTTCAAGTAGGACGGCGGACCGGGTTGCGGCTTCGATCCTCCAACCAGCAAAGGATCGATCCGAGCTGGACCAGCATGGTGGCAAGCAACCATCCAGAGCCGAGGCTGAACACGAGAACCCAGATAAGCCCTTGACTTCCACCGGCTGCACACTGTCTGTGTGGACATGCCATGGGACTGAGGTAGGCCCAGAGCCAAAGAGAACCGAAAATGGCGCCGCTCGCTCGTCGGGATGCTCGCTTGATCTCAACGTGGGCACGGGGAGTCCACAACTCAAGGGTTGCTCGACGGAACGTAGGCAGGAAAACCAACGCAAGGCCCATGATGATCGCCGGCCCGGCAGAGACCCCGTTCCAGCCGGGAGCCAAACTCGGCAGAAAGGAAGCGGTCATCGCTCCCGCGATCTCAACGGCCAGCCAAAGGTGAAGAAGTCCCTGAGCCGTGCGCCGGTTTCGGCAAGTGTCATTGAGACGCGACCGTTGGGCCTTTAGAACACCCCAAAGCATGACCCAGGGCCCAAGGATCGCGATAACCCCGAGCAGCACCTGGAACCAAGACAGGCCCGGTATCGCGAGGCAGATGACGGCCAACACCAAGCCGACGTTGAGAGCGATCGCAAGGAGCACTGTGAACAACAGGCGCGTCAGCGCTCGGAGCCAGTCTGAGGCTGGTGCATCCCAGGTGCGTTTGACGTGAGCGACAACAGGGCCAGCGACTGCGGCAGTTACGGAGGCGAGAGCGCCAGCTATGCCAATCCTGCTCATCGAGCAAAAGTAGCGTGGGCCGATGTGGATAGGCGGCACTTCTAAATGGTCTTCTGTATATCTTCCGTTTAGCCTCCGTTTCTCGCTACACTGTTCCTATGAGCTTGGCCTATGCAGATGAGGCGATCCGGATCAGACGGCTTGCTCCGCTGACTGAGCGCGATATCGCTCGGGCTACTGGAGCGGGCGTCTCTACGGTCAGCGCGTGGCTTCACCGCACCCGTGCACCCACCGGACGGCGAGCGGAACGGCTAGTGGAGCTCTCGGCGATCATTGACCGTCTCGCGACGGTACTGGAGGCCGAATACGTCCCGGTGTGGTTGAACCGTCCGCTCGTTGCGCTCGGGCATCGCAAGCCGATCGACGTGCTCGCCGACGGCGGCTACGAAGAGATCTCGCGCCTCGTGGCCGCGCTTGAGTCCCCGACCTTCACGTAGTCGTCGTGGGCGCGCTGTCCGTGACGCGCGTGCCGGTGACGGGCACATGGTTGCGTCACATCCCAGCTGGCAGCGACCCGCTGTACCGTCCGCCTACACCCGCTGACGGACGCTGGCAGCGCGGCACGAACGTCGAGGGGATCTATCTGGCTGCCGAGGAGGCGACCGTGTGGGCCGAGTGGTACAGGTGGCTCGCCGAGCTGGAAATAGAGCCGCTGCACGGACTGCCACGCGAGCTCTGGCGCTATCGAGCAAGCTTGTCCTCGGTCGCCGACCTCACGCGCGCCGAGACACTCGACGCCTTCGGGCTCCCGAACGCCGAGCCAACACGCGCGCAGTGGCCGGCGTTCCAGGATGTCGGCGAGCAACTACACGCCGCCGGCTGTGACGGCCTGCTGTATCACTCTGCCGCTCGTCCGGATGGGCTGTGCCTATGCATCTTCCGCACACATGCAGGCCAGACGCCAAGTCGCCTTGAGCCGATCGAGCGACCACGACGAGTGAACAGTCCGCCAACACCACCGCGCGGGCTGAGAACCTGACCGCCCATGAACGGAACTACTCTGCACGCAAGCTACGCACACCCAGCGAGCGAGGAGCAGAAGGAAAAAGCCGGGTCGGACTCCTTGACGCCTACCTCTCGGCGGCAACGAACGCGGCCACGCTGCGTAGGCATGGCGGTTAGGCTGGCATGTGCCAGCTATGACGACCGTCCTGATCCAGCCTGTCGGACCCCGCGACCAGGCGATGCACAAAGCACACTACGAGGCGCTGCGCGCCGCCCTGGAGGCCGACGGCCATCACGCCACGGTGGAGCTTCCGATGGAGAAGCGCTCGGTCGAGCACGTGATGATCGAGTTGGCCATTCACATCGGCGAGGATGCGGCGGCCGGAGGCGTCATCGCGTTGGTCAAACGATATCTGCGCGGTCTCCGCCGACCGCCGTCGGGCGAGCAGCGCACCGCGACGATCTACGGCCCGAGGGGAGACGTACTGGCGACCGTCGAGCTTGAGGACGACGACGGCTAGGGAAGTGGTCGCCGCCTGAGCAACCTCAGGCATGGGCTTCACGAGCCGCCGAACTCGATGAGGCTCCGGGCGGCGACTTCCACCGCAGGCTCGATTGCCTTCAAGATCGGCCCGCTTCGGCGCTGCCGGAATCGACCGGGCGACCTCGCGCAATCAAGCGTCGGTCGCCCCAGCCGTACTCGGCCTCAAGCCATATATGCCCAGTGCACATCAGCGACTCGTGGCATATTGAGCCAATGACTTCTCAACAGCTTTACGTTGTGGCCGGTAGCGCCGATGAGCGGCAGCAGGCGCTAGCCCGGATCGTGCAGTAAAGACCGCGCCCCCGGGGTGAGCGGGGGCGCGGATCCGTCCGGTGGAGCGGGGATTCTTGGGGTGTTGAGTCCTGGAATCCCGAGTTTGGAGGTTCACCTTGAGGGTGACGCGTAATGGACGGTCTGTAACGGTAGAGGTCACGGCGGACGGAACGGGGCTGGTGTCGCACGCGGGCAGCGTGCTGTTTGCCCAGGTGGCGGACAAGCTGGGGTTGACGAGGTCGCTCTCGTCGGGGCTTGCTGGGTGCAAGCAGCGGCGTCGTGGGCATGACGTGGGGAGGGTGTTGCGGGATCTCGTGGTGATGCTTGCCGATGGCGGGGAGTGCGTATCCGATCTCGGGGCGGTGCGTGACCAGCAGGAGTTGTTCGGGCCGGTCGCGTCTGATTCGACAGCGTTCCGGGTGATCGAGAAGATCGCTCGTGAGCCGGGAGCGCTGGAGGCGCTACGCGTGGCGCACGCCAGGGCACGGGAGCGCTTCTGGGAGCAGCACGGCGCACCTGAGTCCTTGACGATCGACGTGGACGCCACGCTCATCACCGTGCACTCCGAGAAGGAGAAGGCGGCCGGCAACTACAAGGGTGGCTTCGGGTTCCACCCGTTGCAGGCCTACGCCGATGAGACACGCGAGGCGTTGGGTGGCGTGTTGCGGGCGGGGAACGCGGGGTCGAACACCGCGGAGGATCACAAGACGGTGCTCGACCTCGCGCTCTGTCAGATCCCCCCGCAGCACATCGAAAGCATCGCGATCCTCGTGCGCTGCGACACGGCCGGCTCAACGCACGGCCTGGCCTGCCACTGCCGCGATCACGGCATGCGCTTCTCCGTCGGCTACGATCTCACAGAGCCCGTCCGCGCCGCGATCCTCCAGATTCCCGATGATGCTTGGGTTTCGGCGCTCGACCAAGACGGCTCGCAGCGCAAGAACGGCCAAGTGGCCGAGATCACCAGCGGGGTCGACTTGTCCTCCTGGCCTTCGGGGTCCAGGCTGATCGTGCGCCGCGAGCGCCCGCACCCCGGTGCGCAGCTGTCCTTCACCGACCACGATGGGCACCGCTTCCAGGCGATCCTCACCGACCAGGCCGATCAGGATATCGCCGTGATCGAGTGCCGCCACCGCCAGCACGCGCACGTCGAGGACCGCATCCGCGACGACAAGGACACCGGCCTTTCCAAGTTCCCATTCAAAGACTTCAAGCTCAACGAAGTGTGGCTCGAGCTGGTCATGCTCGCGCACGATCTGATCGTCTGGACACAGGCGCTCTTACTCGAAGGCAAGCTTGCCAAGGCGGAGCCCAAGCGCCTGCGCTACACACTCCTGCACGTCGCTGCCAGGCTCGCGTTCCACGGACGCGCCGCGAAGCTCCACCTGCCCAGCACATGGCCGTGGGCTACCGCGCTGCGCGCGGCGTTCCAGAAGCTCCGGGCGCTTCCAGCGCCCGCCCGCTGACACACCCACCAGTGAATGACACAACCGAGGCAGACCCACGGCGCCAGCGCCCGATCAGCGCTGCCTTAAAACACGCCTCTCGCCGCCGGTGCGACGGCACGACCCTCGATTCTGACAGCCTCATCACCCCGTCAGCGCGGCCTGCCGTGCCCGACGGCCGATTTCAGCGACGCCCAGGCGCCTACTGCACGATCCGGGCTAGCACCGGCTGAAACCGTACAATTCAGTGACGGCCAGCAGAGATTTCGCTTTTTCCTACCGCGTCTCTACACGCTAGCCCCAGATGTTGTGAACCGAGTCTTCCACTCACACCTGTGTGCCTACCCGATCGAGATCCGGGTGCCCGATTCGCCGCGCCACGGGCTACAACCGAGAGGCGGAACCGCGCCCGGGAGCGGAGTCGAGTGGGTCGTGCCCCGCTGGCTAGAACTCACGGGCCCTGCGGGCCTGGACTTGGAGGGCCCGGAGATCCACACCCAACTAAAGGCATGGTGGAGACGCACCACGGACTGGCTCGCCGCGTGGCTAGGTGCTCCACCCGGAGCCGATGTACCCTTGGAGCGTCTTGCTCTACCGCTCGACAGTCAGACCTCGGATGAACCAAGCCCACGTGGTGTCATGCAGTTTTATGGGTTTGAGGGCGAGACACACGCAACCAGCGAAGAACTTGCCCGCGCTTTCGATTTCGCCGGTACAAATGCCGAGCTACCGACCGCTTACATTCTCCTAGTAAGAGGCGAGTCGGCCTACGGCCAGAGAGACATGCGACTCGCTGTTATCGAGGCGTGTGGCGCAGCCGAGGTAGCCGCCGCTGTCGCTATCGAACGGGCTCTTGGCGAGCAGTACGGCTGTCCAGCCGATTTCGTTCTGGCAGTCGCACGCGGCGCACGAGGCATCAGGCGCGCGCACGAGACGATCAGCCAACTTGGCCTCGCTTGCGGAGTCGAAAAGTCCGCTATAGAGGAACTCGCCAAGCTCCGCAACAGTGCTGTTCATGCCGGCAGCCCAGTTGAAGATGCCTCTGCGGGTCGCGCTTTGGTAATCGCGCGGAGTCTCGTCACGACCATATTGGGGCAGGCGGCGCCAGCGCCGAATCAACTGGGTGAATAGAGCGCAAATGGTTGCGATGAACGCTCCGAACGAATTGGTGGCGGCTGCAATAAAAGCGCTTACCGCAGCAAGACCTCCGCGAGGTACGTGAGGCCGCACGCCATCAACGCGACCATCGAGTAACGGTTCAGCCTTACGTGGACGAGAAAACGTTTAGTTCGGCGCGCGTCGAGGGCTTTAGCTTGGTCCCAATCGTTGTCGGCCAACGCAAGGATCGGCCGCGAGATGCGGGTGCGACTGGCTTGGGCGTTTAGTTCCTCCCAATTGTGCCAGTTGTGGAGTCCCCAGAAAATGGCACTAATCAAACCCGGCAGAAACACCATCGACGCAACGACGTTCAGCGATGAAGCGTGAAGCTCTTGGTCCCGAGTCGCCGCATAGAGCGGAAGGCCTACTCCGATCAGGAACACGATTCCTAGGTTGATCCCATCCAACCCGACGTAGCCGCGGACGGCTTCCCTGGAAAGTATGTACTGAGTTGTTGGGCGCTCAGCACGGGGAAGGCCGGCCGTCAGCGCAAGACCGGCAGTGATGTAAACGATCGTGGTGCCCGCGAAGACACAGGCCGTCGTACCGGCAAGCCATGCCCCCGTCAAGGGATGCGACCCCTGCCAAATACCCCAGCTAACGAACCAAAACGCTCCAAGCGCCACCGCCGCAGCTGCCGTGAAACAGAGAGCTATCTGGCCGGGCGTCGGTCGCAGCATCTGAAGCAGCACAGTGTTGGAGAGCAAAGTTCTCATGGCAAACGCGAACACAACGGCAGCGGCTAGCGAAGCCAGCAGCGGCAAATGGACCGGACCACCCGAGAGCGCGAGCACCGTGGCTGCCCAGACCAACGCCGCCGCGATCGCAGCGACGCCGAACCAACGCGGGAGGTAAAGCCCGTGATGCAGCAGCCGCGAGTCGGCCGGTGGCTCACCGTCGCGCGCGCGCCATCGACGCACCAGAAGGTCGCTCAACCATCCCAGGATCCCTGCCACGACCGCGCCTGCCAAAAGCACAACCCGAACGGTCGAGAGATCGACAGCATTTCGATCGAGCCCCAGCGGGCCTGCTGCGATGACGAGCAGCATGAACAGAGACAAGCCGACCGCAATCCCGAGAAACAGCATATCGATGACGACAGCGCTTGGCCCCGAACTCACATCTGGCGGAGCGGACGTTGAGGCTTCCCCCGGTGAAGAGACGAACTCGGCTTCGACGCGACGCTTGTCAGCCTCACCCAGATCCGCGAACCGGGTCTGGATGAGCGTAAAGACCATCACGTCAAACGCGGTATCCGCGACGCTCACGGACGCGCCCACGCTGTGCTCACCAAGCGATGACCGTATGCGGACCGCGAGGTAATACATGAACATGCAGTAGCCGACAAAGAAGCTGTAGCGGATTGCTCGGCGTAGGTCGTTCCGACCCCGGTCAACAAAGAACAGGAGCACGAACGCGAGCAGGACACCAGCGACTAGCCAAAGTAGCGGCCTTGATTGGCCACGCAGCAATGAGTCAGCCGACCGGATCAGACCGGCGATCACAACAGTCCCCATCGCGATCGCCGTCGGCCAGCGATACTGCGCGTGCTCGGGATGGGAGCCAAGTGGCGAGGTAGCCGCGACGCACGCGAGTGCCGCGGTGATTGCTCCAACTCCAATGATCGCCGGATCGTGGGGCTCCCAGCGCACGATCACGCCTAGCAGGCCCACCAGGAACACAGCCACGATCATGGCTGGCGTCCACAGCAGACGCCACCTCACCGTGCCTGCGGCCCACGCTAGTCCGCCGAGGAAGATAACGGCAACCACCACCAGGGAAGCGATCGTGGTCCCGCTTGCGGCCGTCTTCCCGCCAGCCACCGCATCCCGCCCGATCAGCATCAACATTCCCAGGCCAGCACCCACGATGAACGTCATCGCGGTAGGTAAATAGCCATCCGGCAGTCCCGTTGCGGCGCTCGGAGCCCTGTGAAGCCGTCCGAGCACCGTCACGATCAGGTAGCCCAACAGCGCCGTCGATGCAGTGAGATAGCCAAAATGCCACCAGCCCGCGAGCAGATAGTGATGCGCTCGCGGCAGCATCCAAATATGGCTCGTGTGTGGGTCGAGATACCAGCTGAGCGGTACGGCGGCGCCCCCGACGGCGCCAACGACGCTGCCCAGGATCTGCCAGGGCCGTTCGCTCGACGTCCGCCACTGACGCAGCGCTTGTGCTTGGACGAGTAGCCCGACGATGATGGTCGGGACCAGCAGCGCATCACCGATCGTGCCACTCGGGTAGGCCCAGAACCCCGGCAGGCCCGCTGGATACCTGCGCAGCGAACCGAGAAGCGCGAGCGTGACAAAGCCTGGCAGCACAACACATGCTCCCGCCAGCAGGGCGCTACGGAACTGGACCTGATGGCCGGCAGGCGGGTTCGCGACAGTGCTCGACGCCACGGCGACCACTTTAGATGGGCGGAGCCCCTAGACGGGTTCTGAATGGTCGGCGCGGGCGGGCGGCTTACCGAAGCGCCGGATGCACCCGTAGCAGACATGCGTGCATCCGGCAAAAGAGCTGGTCGACGAAGGCAGCGCTGGGTGGGATCGCCTTGGTCTCGTGATGACGGATGCGGAACTGATTCCCGATGTCCGTTAGCGCCCTCATCTCTTGATTTAGCAATTCCGCCTCCTCAGGCGGGGCGCCCTTGGTTGCCGCCTCGACTAGCTTGGCGACGCCTGACTTCTTGTTGCTGTGCAACATCGTCTTGGCTCGCTCAAAGGCATCCCAGAGCTTTTCCAATGCTTCTTGGCGCACGTCAGGGTCAGGGTCTAGATATTTCCTCGCGGCGGTATCCAGCAGCTTGTCGAACTCGCGGTCGCGTGTCGGCGGCAGCTCGCTACGCAAAGCGGCAGCGACCGCCTCCGGCACTACGCGCTCTATCCGTCCGCGCTTATTGAGCTTGTAGACGGTGCCTGAGCGTGCCAGCAAACGGTTGATCGCATCCCGGAACTCCCGATAGCCCTCGTTACGCTCGAAGCGCAAGTGATGGTGATCGAAAAAGCCGTGGTAGCTCCCCTCTGTCACACCGTAGGCGTGCCGCTGCATGAACTCCAACAGGTCCAGTACAGCCAGCGTCGGCGGGACTGAATAGGTAGGCAGAGGCCAGCCAAGGTCAGGGATTTCAGCCCTGACCATTGCCATCAGCCCATCGCGGTCACAGGCGTAGATGCCCTTGCCGTCGTCGCAGCTGATCGGGAAGTCTCGGGCGAGAGCTCCACTCTCGACGCCACGCTCCAGCAACGCCAGGATCGCCGCCCAGAGAGTCTCGTCGATCTCGTCCTCTGTACGAGGCCGGGGACCGCGTGTCCGATCGCTGAAGTAGTCGGGGGTCGTCACGGAACGATCGCCTCACGCTGCACCCGCTAATCCTACGCCCGTCGCCTGCGCGCACGACATGCGTCAGTTCAGGCGTCGGCTGCCCCGAGCATCTCGCCGTACTCTGCCTCTAGCTGCTCGCGTGCGTCGTGGGCGTGCCGGTGAGCTTCAAACAAGTGGACGTAGGTGTCCCAGGTCGTTGAGGTCTTTGTGTGTCCGAGTTGGCGGGAGACGAATTGCACGTCGCGGCCTTGGGCGATCAGGATCGAGGCGAAGGTGTGTCGTAGGCAGTGGAATGTCACGTCGTCCAGGTTCGCGTTTTTGCGGGCGTCGTGGAAGAGGTCGAGCAGCGCCCCCCTGTAGGTCATCGGCCGGCGCGGCACGGAACTCTGGAAGACGAAATCGGTGTCTGTTGAGAACTCTTCGGCGAGGCGGCGTCGGCGTAGGAGCTTGCCAAGGGCGTCCATTAGCACGATGTCGCGTTTTGCTGCCTTTGTCTTGAGGGACACTCGCTTGCCTTGGCGGCTGAGCTGGAACCGCACGTGGATCACTCCCTCGGTGAAGTCGATGTCGCCCCATTGGAGGGCGAGGACTTCCATCACTCTCATGCCTGTGAATAGTGCCGTTGCGATGATCGGGAGGGCTGGCCCGGCGTGTTCAAGCAGCCTGTCCATCTCATCGCGGGAGAGGAACCGCTGGCGGGGTTCTCCGGCGCCTGGGCGCTCGCGGGGCAGCAGCTTGTCCGCTGGACTTGCGGCGATGATGTTGTGGCGTGCTGCGTAGCCAAAGACGCCTCTTACTGCCATCCAGCGTGCGCGGATTGTCCATGTCGATGCTTTGAGCTTCCGCTGCTTGCGGTGCCACTCGACGAGATCGTCTGTCGTCATGGACCGGATGCGTCGATGTCCGTAGTCGGGGATGAGGTGCAGCATCACGCCGATTTTGTATGCCTCAAGGGTGCGCGGTCGCAGCTCGTCGATCTCGACAAGGCCTTCGATGTATTGCAGCCATGCGAGCGCTACCTCCTCGACCTTCTCTTTGCCGCCCGTTTCAGGGAGGCCGCCGGAGCGGACTTCGACGGCCCAGGCGTCGCGCTCGCGGCGGGCCTCCATGAGGCCGACCTCGCCTATCGTCTTCCACTTCGCCTTGCGTGCGCCTGGCGATGTTGCGCAGGCGATGTACGTCTTGTCGATTCGGTAGAGGCCTCGCTCTATGCGTATCCGCTCGCTGCGCGCCATCAGTTCGCCTGTCTCAGCGGCGTGTGCGTGCGGAGAGGCTCAGCAGCGCGGCGTCCAGCTCTTGGCGGTGGTAGATCTTTCTCTTGCCGCCGTGCGCGGTGAACGTTCCGTCGGCGCTCAGCTTGCGGAACGTGCCTGCGGGTACTCTCGTGTACTCGACGGCTTCCTCGAAGGTCATCCACGGCGAACCCTCATGCAGTGCTGTGAGCTGGTCGGCAATCTGCTCGGCAAGCCGCGCAGCGAGCCTGCGCGCCAGGGCGTCGAGGAAGGCATCGGGGATCTCGATCGGTCTCGCGTCATCGTCTTCGATCAGACCAGACCCGGGCGGTGATCTCAAGGGTCTGGCAGGAGAGCGCGTCCGGGTGGCTTGATTGCAGGGTCGGCGGCCTTTCTTGGCCTGCCCAATCTGGCGTGTCTGGGCCGTTTTCAAGGGATCTTCCGTGGGTTGAGGGCTCATGCTGAGGGCGGGTTGGGCTTGCGGAAGACGAGCACGTCCTCGTGCGCTACGACGTGGGCGCGTTCGCCTCGTGCGCGCATCCGGCGGGCGTGCAGCGTTTGCCAGAACGACGGGCGCATCACGATCTCGCTGTCGCGGACGGTGGCGAGCATGCCGATGACGCGCTGCCAGTAGTTCAGGCCGAGGTTCTCGCAGAGCGTGATCGTGTCGCCGCTGAGGTTGTGCAGCTTGCCGCCGGAGCGCATGTCCTTGGTCACGAGCACGAGGTACCCGCCGGGCTTCAGCACGGCCGTGCACGCTTCGTACACCTCTGCCATAGCGGCGATGTAGGCGCGTCCCCGAGCGTGTCCGAGGTTGGTCTTGTCGGTGCTGTAGTTGCTGGTGTCCTCGCGGCGGATCGGGCCGACGCCGCTGACGAGGTTCGCGTTGGATACGTCCGCGACCTCGCAGGCGTAGGGCGGCGAGGTGAGGATCAGATCGACGGGCGCGCGTGTGGCGAGGAGTCGGGGTAGCTGTCGTGCGTCGCCTTCGATGACGTGCGCGGACGAGCGCGCGCCCTGATCCTGGGCGTGCTGGATGTTGGCGCGAGCGAGTGTCGCCCATCTGGGCTCTAGCTCGGTCCCGACTGCTCGGCGGCTGGCGTGGATCGACTCCACGAGTGTCGTGCCGATCCCGCACATCGGGTCGAGGACGAGGTCGCCGGGGTCGCTGTATGCCTCGATTGCGCGGCGGGCGAGCGCGGGGAGCATCTTGCCGGGGTGTCGGTTTGACTCGGGTAGGTAGCGGCCGTGGCGCTGCCACTGGCTCGTGGTCTGTGCGCACGGCCAGATGGCGAGTGGCAGGTCGGCGGTGCGATAGGGCGCGCGGGTTCTTACCCGTGTTCGGCGTCGCGGGTGTTGCGGTGTCGCCGGGCAGACCTGGTCTCGTGTGCGGCGGGTTTGCGGTGCGGGTGTGGTCGTTCTATGCGGGGACATCGTGTTCGCCTTTCGGTTGGTGCTGGTGGGTGTTGCCGAGCCAGTCCCGGTAGTGGTCTGGCTTGTCGGCGGGTATGAAGATGGGTGCGAATGGGCCGCGTGCGGTTAGCTCGGGGAGCGTGGTGAAGGAGGTGGGTACGGTCCCGTAGCGGCCTTGTGAGGGATCGGAGCGGTACAGCGCGATCGTCTTCTGCACGCGCCTGCGTGCCGCCGCTGGTGTTTGGTCGGCGAGCACGACGAGCACCGGGGGAAACGTGCGGTAGTAGGCGCGCCACAGCGGCCCCTCGGGCGCGTCCATGGCGACGCTGTAGTGGTTCAGCAGGGCATAGCGAGCGAGCTTCGCGGCGAGCTGGTCGGGCGGGATCGTCCCTCGATCAAGCTCGATGAACCGCTGGTGAAGGATCAGCGACTCATCGGGCGCGGCTTGCAGGTAGGAGAGCAGCGCGTCGGCGATCAGCAGGTGAGCGCCGTGGCGGCCACGGCCGGCGGTGTATGGGTGGGCGATCTCGTGTCGCCAGGAAAGCGGGCCGCAGCCGTCATCGTCGCGTTCGCGGGCGGCTTTGACGAACGCGATCCCTGTGTCGTTGACCGCGAGGGTATGTGTGCGCAACGGGCCTGCCGCCTGCTCCGGAGTCGTGATGCGTCGCCGTGGCTCGGCGAGCGTGCCCGCTGCTTGGATCGTGTCCGCGCCGTGGGCTGTGAGGAACCAGAGCCCTTGGCGGTGGGGCCCGGCTACCCGTTCGGCGAGTCCGCGCTCGGCGAGCCCGGCGAGAATGCGATAGGTCCAACGCGGCCGTGTCGAGGGCGTGTGCAGCGCATGTATCTGGCGCACTGTGAGCAGCCGGTGTTGGTGCAGGCTTTCGAGCACCTCGACCGCGACGGTGGACAGCGCTCTTGCCTTGACATGTCGCTGGGGCGCGATCATGCTTCTGCGTCCTCGGGGTCGGGGAGCCTTGGCATTGCCGAGCGCTCCGGTGTCGTGACCTCGGCGGGCTTGCTGTCGGCTTTGCTCGCGAGGTGAGCGCGGATGCGCTCGTCGAGGCTGTCAAGCGCACGGATCGTGTCTTGCGAGTTGACGCGGCCGGATGCCTTGTCGATCGTGGGCTGGATGGTCGGGACTTGCTCGGGCCGGTAGGCGTCGGCAAACAGGTCTGTGACCGCGAGGTTCTCGAACTGGAACGGCCGGGTCAGTTCGCCGTGATGGGTGGCTTGCGCGATGAATGTCCAGCGGGGTAGGCCGGTGATCGCGTTGGCTGGCGGGTCTGAGGTCCACTCGCGGGCGATTAGCGCGGCGGCGTGCGCGTTGAGCGCGGTCGCGATCAGGTGCGAGCGGTTGGTCGTCAGCGCGTTGAGCGTCGCGCTGGTCAGCCGCTCGGGATTCTGATTAAGGAGGGTCGCGCGGACCCCGTACTTCGCGGTCTGCTCCAAGAGCGCCGCGAGGTTCCCCGACGATGCGCCGTCGTATGTCTGGACCTCATCAAGGAAGACGTAGAACTCGCGCCGCTGAGGCTGGCGGTATGTGCGCGCGGCCCTTCGCGGCGTGCAGCAGGTCGAACACCAAGAGGTTCGCCATGAGCCGGTCGCGGGCACCGCCGGCACCGGGGCACGCGAGCACGATCCGCCCTTCGTTCATCGCCTTCGCGATGTCATAGGTAGATTGCTGGGAGCCGAGCAAGGCGGCGAGCTGGGTGGAGGAGCGCAGCCGGTCGATCAGGTTCGTTACAGGAGTGATGGCCTCTTCGGCCATGCGCGGGAACCGCTCTGAGAAGAACTGGCGGCGCGGGACCGAGAGGTACGGCAGGATCGCCTCTAGCCACTCGGGGTTTCCGAGCAGCGTTGGTATCTGAAAGATCGTCGGTGCAAGCTCGGCGGGCAGGACGGTCGATAGCTCGATCAGCGCGGCCGCCGCCTGCGTGGTGAGGGTGAGCGCCCGGTTGTTTCGCTCGCCCCACTGGAGAGCTGAGGCGAACGAGTCCACGATCGCCTCAACGCGCCGCTCCCGCGCGTCATTGGAGAGGCCTCGTGCGGCGAGCAGGTTCCAGCCGGGCTGCCCCTCCCTTGAGCGGGTGCCAACTAGCCCGGATCGTGCAGTAGGCGCCTGGGCGTCGCTGAAATCGGCCGTCGGGCACGGCAGGCCGCGCTGACGGGGTGATGAGGCTGTCAGAATCGAGGGTCGTGCCGTCGCACCGGCGGCGAGAGGCGTGTTTTAAGGCAGCGCTGATCGGGCGCTGGCGCCGTGGGTCTGCCTCGGTTGTGTCATTCACTGGTGGGTGTGTCAGCGGGCGGGCGCTGGAAGCGCCCGGAGCTTCTGGAACGCCGCGCGCAGCGCGGTAGCCCACGGCCATGTGCTGGGCAGGTGGAGCTTCGCGGCGCGTCCGTGGAACGCGAGCCTGGCAGCGACGTGCAGGAGTGTGTAGCGCAGGCGCTTGGGCTCCGCCTTGGCAAGCTTGCCTTCGAGTAAGAGCGCCTGTGTCCAGACGATCAGATCGTGCGCGAGCATGACCAGGCTCGAGCCACACTTCGTTGAGCTTGAAGTCTTTGAATGGGAACTTGGAAAGGCCGGTGTCCTTGTCGTCGCGGATGCGGTCCTCGACGTGCGCGTGCTGGCGGTGGCGGCACTCGATCACGGCGATATCCTGATCGGCCTGGTCGGTGAGGATCGCCTGGAAGCGGTGCCCATCGTGGTCGGTGAAGGACAGCTGCGCACCGGGGTGCGGGCGCTCGCGGCGCACGATCAGCCTGGACCCCGAAGGCCAGGAGGACAAGTCGACCCCGCTGGTGATCTCGGCCACTTGGCCGTTCTTGCGCTGCGAGCCGTCTTGGTCGAGCGCCGAAACCCAAGCATCATCGGGAATCTGGAGGATCGCGGCGCGGACGGGCTCTGTGAGATCGTAGCCGACGGAGAAGCGCATGCCGTGATCGCGGCAGTGGCAGGCCAGGCCGTGCGTTGAGCCGGCCGTGTCGCAGCGCACGAGGATCGCGATGCTTTCGATGTGCTGCGGGGGGATCTGACAGAGCGCGAGGTCGAGCACCGTCTTGTGATCCTCCGCGGTGTTCGACCCCGCGTTCCCCGCCCGCAACACGCCACCCAACGCCTCGCGTGTCTCATCGGCGTAGGCCTGCAACGGGTGGAACCCGAAGCCACCCTTGTAGTTGCCGGCCGCCTTCTCCTTCTCGGAGTGCACGGTGATGAGCGTGGCGTCCACGTCGATCGTCAAGGACTCAGGTGCGCCGTGCTGCTCCCAGAAGCGCTCCCGTGCCCTGGCGTGCGCCACGCGTAGCGCCTCCAGCGCTCCCGGCTCACGAGCGATCTTCTCGATCACCCGGAACGCTGTCGAATCAGACGCGACCGGCCCGAACAACTCCTGCTGGTCACGCACCGCCCCGAGATCGGATACGCACTCCCCGCCATCGGCAAGCATCACCACGAGATCCCGCAACACCCTCCCCACGTCATGCCCACGACGCCGCTGCTTGCACCCAGCAAGCCCCGACGAGAGCGACCTCGTCAACCCCAGCTTGTCCGCCACCTGGGCAAACAGCACGCTGCCCGCGTGCGACACCAGCCCCGTTCCGTCCGCCGTGACCTCTACCGTTACAGACCGTCCATTACGCGTCACCCTCAAGGTGAACCTCCAAACTCGGGATTCCAGGACTCAACACCCCAAGAATCCCCGCTCCACCGGACGGATCCGCGCCCCCGCTCACCCCGGGGGCGCGGTCTTTACTGCACGATCCGGGCTAGGTCAAGCTCGACGA